>NZ_DS996836.1:1590-5343 GCF_000156655.1 Holdemanella biformis DSM 3989 | reverse complement strand
ATTTGGTAATATAGATGAGCACTGCTGAGGTGCACATGATCTTTGAAAACTGAACAGGAAATAAAATACAAACTAAAACGTCAATTTCGAAAAAACAAACAATTGTAAAGAAAGATGTCAGAGACATCTAAGAGCTAAATCAAATGGAGAGTTTGATCCTGGCTCAGGATGAACGCTGGCGGCATGCCTAATACATGCAAGTCGAACGAGAGGAAGGAAAGCTTGCTTTTCTGAATCTAGTGGCGAACGGGTGAGTAACACGTAGGTAACCTGCCCATGTGCCCGGGATAACTTCTGGAAACGGATGCTAAAACCGGATAGGTAGCAGACAAGCATTTGACTGCTATTAAAGTGGCTAAGGCCATGAACATGGATGGACCTGCGGTGCATTAGCTAGTTGGTGAGGTAACGGCCCACCAAGGCGACGATGCATAGCCGGCCTGAGAGGGCGGACGGCCACATTGGGACTGAGACACGGCCCAAACTCCTACGGGAGGCAGCAGTAGGGAATTTTCGTCAATGGGGGGAACCCTGAACGAGCAATGCCGCGTGAGTGAGGAAGGTCTTCGGATCGTAAAGCTCTGTTGTAAGAGAAAAACGACATTCATAGGGAATGATGAGTGAGTGATGGTATCTTACCAGAAAGTCACGGCTAACTACGTGCCAGCAGCCGCGGTAATACGTAGGTGGCGAGCGTTATCCGGAATGATTGGGCGTAAAGGGTGCGTAGGTGGCAGAACAAGTCTGGAGTAAAAGGTATGGGCTCAACCCGTACTGGCTCTGGAAACTGTTCAGCTAGAGAACAGAAGAGGACGGCGGAACTCCATGTGTAGCGGTAAAATGCGTAGATATATGGAAGAACACCGGTGGCGAAGGCGGCCGTCTGGTCTGTTGCTGACACTGAAGCACGAAAGCGTGGGGAGCAAATAGGATTAGATACCCTAGTAGTCCACGCCGTAAACGATGAGAACTAGGTGTTGGGGGAATAACTCAGTGCCGCAGTTAACGCAATAAGTTCTCCGCCTGGGGAGTATGCACGCAAGTGTGAAACTCAAAGGAATTGACGGGGGCCCGCACAAGCGGTGGAGTATGTGGTTTAATTCGAAGCAACGCGAAGAACCTTACCAGGCCTTGACATCCCTTGCAGAGGTATAGAGATATATCCGAGGTTATCAAGGAGACAGGTGGTGCATGGTTGTCGTCAGCTCGTGTCGTGAGATGTTGGGTTAAGTCCCGCAACGAGCGCAACCCTTGTGATATGTTACTAACATTGAGTTGAGGACTCATATCAGACTGCCGGTGATAAACCGGAGGAAGGTGGGGATGACGTCAAATCATCATGCCCCTTATGGCCTGGGCTACACACGTACTACAATGGCGTCTACAAAGAGCGGCAAGCCTGTGAAGGCAAGCGAATCTCATAAAGGACGTCTCAGTTCGGATTGAAGTCTGCAACCCGACTTCATGAAGCTGGAATCGCTAGTAATCGCGAATCAGCATGTCGCGGTGAATACGTTCTCGGGCCTTGTACACACCGCCCGTCAAACCATGGGAGTTGGTAATGCCCGAAGCCGGTGGCATAACCTTTCGAGGAGTGAGCCGTCGAAGGCAGGACCGATGACTGGGGTTAAGTCGTAACAAGGTATCCCTACGGGAACGTGGGGATGGATCACCTCCTTTCTAAGGAGAAAGAAGAAGAGTGGAAATTGAAGGAAGTAGGGAGTATACCTGTTTAGTTTTGAGAGGTCAAGGACTTCTCAGAGTGAATCGATCTTTGAAAACTGAGCAACTAAGAAGAAAAGACATAACAGAAAAGGTCTAAAACGTAAGTTGTAAGATAAACTGAGAAAACAGTAAAAAACAGTTCTTGAAAAAGAACATCTCGAAACACACGAGAACCACTGATTAAGTAAGGAAGGGCGTACGGCGAATGCCTGGCCACTCGAAACTGAAGAAGGACGCGCCAAACTGCGAAAAGCTCCGTGAAGCTGTAAGGAAGCGAAGAAGCGGAGGTGTCCGAATGGGGGAACCCGGCAGCAGACATGAGCTGTCATCTGCAGGTGAATACATGGCCTGCAAGAGAGGTACCCGGCGAACTGAAACATCTAAGTAGCCGGAGGAAAAGAAAACAACAGTGATTCCCTGAGTAGCGGCGAGCGAAAGGGGAGAAGCCCAAACCGGTCCAAGGACCGGGGTTGAAGGACCATGATATGGCAAGAGAGAGGATAGAAGAACGGGATCGAAAGCCCGGCCGAAGAAGGTGCAAGCCCTGTATTTGAAATCTGATTGAAGCCTAATGGGATCCTGAGTACGGCGAGACACGAGGAATCTTGTCGGAAGCAGGCGGGACCATCCGCCAAGGCTAAATATAAACGAGTGAGCGATAGTGAACCAGTACCGTGAGGGAAAGGTGAAAAGAACCGCGGGAGCGGAGTGAAAGAGAACCTGAAACCGTATGCCTACAAGAAGTCAGAGCCCGTTAAGGGGTGATGGCGTGCCTTTTGTAGAATGAACCGGCGAGTTGCGACAGACTGCGAGGTTAAGGAGGAAAGACCGGAGCCGAAGCGAAAGCGAGTCTTAACAGGGCGAAAGTAGGATGTTGCAGACCCGAAACCGGGTGATCTAGCCATGAGCAGGTTGAAGTTGAGGTGAAACTCAATGGAGGACCGAACCGACTACCGTTGAAAAGTTAGCGGATGACTTGTGGCTAGGGGAGAAATTCCAATCGAACCCGGAGATAGCTGGTTCTCCCCGAAATAGCTTTAGGGCTAGCGTCGGAAAGAACCTTAGTGAAGGTAGAGCACTGAATGTGTGATGGCCCCATCCCGGGGTACTGAATACAATCAAACTGCGAATGTCATTAAGGATGTCCGGCAGTCAGACTGTGAGTGATAAGGTCCATGGTCAAGAGGGAAACAGCCCAGACCGCCAGTTAAGGTCCCAAAATACAGGCTAAGTGGAAAAGGATGTGGGGATGCCCAGACAACTAGGAGGTTGGCTCAGAAGCAGCCATCCTTTAAAGAGTGCGTAACAGCTCACTAGTCGAGTGACCCTGCGCCGAAAATGTACCGGGGCTAAGCCTGATACCGAAACTGCGGATTGTAGGAAACTATAGTGGTAGGGGAGCGTTGTATACGAGTAGAAGCCGTACCGTGAGGAGCGGTGGATTGTATAGAAGTGAGAATGCCGGTGTGAGTAGCGAGATGTAGGTGAGAATCCTACACACCGAAAGCCCAAGGATTCCAGGGGAAGGTTCGTCCGCCCTGGGTAAGTCGGGACCTAACGCGAGGCCGAAAGGCGTAGTGGATGGAAAGCAGGCGAAAGATTCCTGCACCCGTATATGGAGCGAAGGAGTGACGGAGACGGATAGTGTGACCCTCTTAATGGATTGAGGGCGAAGCGAAGCGGCTGGTTACCAGGCAAATCCGGTAACTGAAAGGCTAGAGCGTGACAGGTAAGCGAAATCTTAGGAAAGTAGCGAAGCACATGATGACGGCTTCCAGGAAAAGCTTCTGGCAATGCATATGCGGCCCGTACCAAAACCGACACAGGTGGGCAGGGAGAGAATCCCGAGGTGAGCGAGAGAACTGTTGCCAAGGAACTCGGCAAAATGACTCCGTAAGTTAGCGAGAAGGAGTGCTTAAGCAATTAAGCCGCAGTGAAGAGGCCCAAGCGACTGTTTAACTAAAACACAGCTCTCTGCGAAGTCGCAAGACGAAGTATAGGGGGTGACACCTGCCCGGTGCTGGAAGG
>NZ_DS996836.1:0-1195 GCF_000156655.1 Holdemanella biformis DSM 3989 | reverse complement strand
AAGCAGTGATCCGAAGCCCCAGTGAACGGCGGCCGTAACTATAACGGTCCTAAGGTAGCGAAATTCCTTGTCAGGTAAGTTCTGACCCGCACGAAAGGTGTAACGATTTGGGCGCTGTCTCGGCAGCAGACTCGGTGAAATCTTAGTACCTGTGAAAATGCAGGTTACCCGCAACTAGACGGAAAGACCCCATGGAGCTTTACTGCAGCCTGATATTGAATTCTGGTCATACATGTACAGGATAGGTGGGAGACAAAGAGACGTGCACGCCAGTGTACGAGGAGTCGACGTTGGGATACCACTCTTGTGTGACCGGGGTTCTAACCTGGTATCGAGAACAGGTACGGGGAGAGTGTCAGGTGGGCAGTTTGACTGGGGCGGTCGCCTCCCAAAGAGTAACGGAGGCGCCCAAAGGTACGCTCAGATTGGATGGAAACCAATCGACGAGTGCAATTGCAGAAGCGTGCTTGACTGTGAGACTTACAAGTCGAACAGGGACGAAAGTCGGGAATAGTGATCCGGCGGTGCCGAATGGAAGGGCCGTCGCTCAACGGATAAAAGCTACCCTGGGGATAACAGGCTGATCTCGCCCAAGAGTTCACATCGACGGCGAGGTTTGGCACCTCGATGTCGGCTCATCGCATCCTGGAGCTGGATTCGGTTCCAAGGGTTGGGCTGTCCGCCCATTAAAGCGGTACGCGAGCTGGGTTCAGAACGTCGTGAGACAGTTCGGTCCCTATCTGTTGTGGGCGAAGGAGATCTGCGGAGAGCTGTCCTCAGTACGAGAGGACCGGGATGGACCTACCGCTGGTGCACCGGTTGTTCCGCCAGGGGCATAGCCGGGTAGCTAAGTAGGGAAAGGATAAGCGCTGAAAGCATCTAAGCACGAAGCCTACTCCAAGATGAGATCTCCCATTCGCAAGAAGTAAGACCCCTTAAAGACGATAAGGTAGATAGGCCAGGGATGGAAGTGCAGTGATGTACGGAGTTGACTGGTACTAATCGGTCGAGGACTTAATCAGGAATATGGATTTTCTTCAGAAAAGTTGTTCGGTTTTGAGGGATCGAAAGAGAACTCAAGATCCGGTGGCGATAGCAAAGTGGACACACCTGAACTCATCCCGAACTCAGAAGTTAAGCACTTTCACGGCGACAATAGTTGGGCTTGCCCCTGCGAAGATAGCTAGCTGCCGGG
>NZ_DS996837.1:66085-80565 GCF_000156655.1 Holdemanella biformis DSM 3989 | reverse complement strand
CATTTTCGTCTTGTAAACCCCTTTTTTTAAAAATTTAAAAAATTTTAAAAAAAATAAAAAAGGACACTTTTCCAAGCATCCCTAAATCTTATTGAGCATCCTCAATTGCACTGATTTTTGCGATTCTTCCTTTATGTCTTTCACCCTCACTAAATGGAGTGTTCAAGAAAGTATGAACAATATCTTTGCAAGTTTCAATTCCCGTTGTTCTTTGTCCCATACTCAACATATTCGCATCATTGTGTTCACGAGTTAAACGAGCCATAGTTACATCTGTACATAATGCACAACGAATTCCTTTTACTTTATTAGCTGCAATTGAAATTCCAATTCCAGTACCACACATAACAATACCCTTATCCACTTCTTTATTCGCAACTAAATCTGCACACGCTTTTGCCATATCCGGATAATCTACACTATTTGTATCATGACATCCACAATCTACAACTTCATGGCCTTCATCAATTAACATTTGTTTGATTTCTTCCTTATATGTATATGCTCCATGATCACATGCCATACCAATTTTCATCATTCAATCCTCCTCAAAATCTATAAATATTTTACAACGTTTCCATCTTTGCGTAAAGACAACTAACTTTTCGCATCAAATGATTTTCTACATGAAGGACAACGAACTTCAATTTTCCCCTTATTTCTAGGAACACGAATAATTTGCGCACATTCAGGACAAACTAAATACTTATTTTGTTTATCCTTTAAAGACTTGTTAAATGCTTGAAAACGATGAACTATTTTTGCCTGAATCCGAATAAACTTTTGATTTTCAATTGATCTTGCCACATAATTCTTCGATAATGCACGTGCTAAATAAATAATAATACTAATATAGAACAATATATTGATCACAATGTTTTTTCTAAAAAACAAACTTAGTACTAATAAAATAAGTTCTAAATAAAATAGGAACTGATTTAATTTATCTGTACCATATCTACCTTGCATAAAACGATATAATTTTTCTCTCATTCTCATCACCGAGTTCTATAATAACACATAATATATGAACTCGCTATGTGCATTTTACCATCATTT
Organism: Holdemanella biformis DSM 3989; assembly: GCF_000156655.1. Lineage (GTDB taxonomy): Bacteria > Bacillota_I > Bacilli_A > Erysipelotrichales > Erysipelotrichaceae > Holdemanella > Holdemanella biformis. Next base: position 79,506 of record NZ_DS996837.1, on the reverse strand, counting down.
GTATACTTGTTTTTATTGTTTACAAATTTTTTCATATTTTTATGAAACATTTTCAATTTTTGTGCTATAATCATCACGTATTAAATAAGGGAGGACTTAAAATGAAAGACCTAGAGCAATTATACGAAACCGTAAAAAAACGAAACCCCAATGATAAAGAATTTCTTCAAGCTGTTGAAGAAGTATTCGAATCATTGAATATTATCGCAGATGTACATCCTGAAGAATTAGACGATGATGTATTAGAAAGACTTGTAGAACCTGAAAGACAAATCATTTTCCGTGTTCCTTGGGTTGATGATAATGGCAAAACTCAAGTAAACCGTGGTTACCGTGTTGAATTCAACTCTGCCATCGGACCTTACAAAGGAGGTTTACGATTCCACCCATCTGTAAACATTAGTATCATCAAATTCTTAGGATTTGAACAAGTATTAAAAAATTCATTGACTACACTTCCTATGGGAGGTGGAAAAGGTGGATCTGATTTCGATCCAAAAGGAAAAAGTGATCGCGAAGTTATGCGTTTCTGCCAAAGCTTCATGAGCGAATTATACCGTCACATCGGGCCAAACACAGATGTTCCTGCTGGAGACATTGGTGTTGGAGGCCGTGAAGTCGGATATTTATTTGGACAATATAAACGTTTGAAAAATGAATACAGCGGCGTATTGACAGGTAAAGGATTAACATTCGGTGGATCCTTGATTCGTACCGAAGCTACTGGATATGGTCTATGTTACTTTACACAAGCTTTATTAAAAGATAACGGAACTAGCTTCGAAGGAAAAACAGTTACGATTTCCGGAAGTGGTAACGTAGCTATCTATGCTTGTGAAAAAGCAACACAACTTGGAGCAAAAGTTGTAACTATGTCCGATTCAAACGGATTCGTTTACGATCCAGAAGGAATTGATTTAGATTTAGTTAAAGACATCAAAGAAGTTCGTCGTGGACGTATTAAAGAATATGTTGAAAAAAGACCAAATGCAACATACACACCAAACGCACGTCCATGGACTGTTGCATGCGATATTGCTCTTCCATGTGCCACTCAAAACGAACTTGATTTAGAAGATGCAAAAGCATTAGTAGCTAATAAAGTTTTCGCTGTATGCGAAGGAGCTAACATGCCAACAACACCAGAAGCTATCCACTATCTTTTGAAAAATGGTGTATTCTATGCTCCAGGTAAAGCAAGCAATGCCGGAGGTGTTGCATGTTCTGGTCTTGAAATGTCACAAAATGCTCAACACTTATCTTGGACAGCAGAAGAAGTTGATCAAAAGCTTGAAAACATTATGGTAAATATTTTCGAAACTTGTCGTGATACCGCTAAAGAATATGGTCATGAAAAAGAATATGTAGTTGGAGCTAACATTGCTGGATTCTTAAAAGTTGCAAAAGCAATGAAAGCACAAGGCACAGTTTAATGAATATAAAAGCCGATTTCGGCTTTTATTTTTTGTGATTTTGTCTTATTATCTTAAAAGAAAAAAAGGTTGTGATTATTTTATGAAAAGAGCAAAACAAACATCTGAATCCATTGAGCTAGGTATTCTTCTAGCGTTATCCGGAGGTTTTATGGATGCCTATTCATACTTGGCAAGAGGACAAGTCTTCGCAAATGCCCAAACTGGAAATATGCTCCTCTTTGGTGTCAATTTAGCAAGAGGACAATTCCAACATGCTCTACATTATTTATGTCCCGTACTTGCTTTTGGTTTAGGTATTTTCTTAGCGGAATTTGTACATTTTCAAAAAATTCAAAAAGTACACTGGCGACAAGTTACTCTCTTGATTGAAATCATTATATTATTTGGCGTTGGATATATTTCATTCAAACAAAACCTTCTCGCAAATTCTTTAACTTCTTTTGCGTGCGGCTTACAAGTACAAGCCTTTCGTAAAATACATGGTAAAGGTTACGCAACAACGATGTGTATTGGAAATTTAAGAACAGGGACACACGAAATGTGTAATTATTTATGCACAAAAAAAGTCCAACATCTACAAAGTGGACTTCTCTACTACTCAATTATTTTAACATTTATAATCGGTGCCATTCTAGGAAACTTTTGTATTCAGATTTTTTCTGCAAAAGCCATTTGGATCAGTGTTTTACTTTTAATAATCTCCTTTATTTTAATGTTTATTGACCGCGAAAAAGACGAGGCTTTTCAATAAGTTTAAAACTATTATCATAATCAATTCGCGTAATTGAACAATTAGGAACTAAAGCTGCCGTTGTCGGTTGTTCGTTGACAAATCCAGGACATAGATAGTTTACAATATGTTTAATAGCAGAACCATGACATACCACTAACACATTCGCATTCGGATATTCGGATGCGATTTTTTTTAACGCATTAAAGACACGTTCAATTACATCACTATGGTTTTCACCACCACAAAAACGATACCCCTCTGGATATTTTATTCCATCCTTAAAAATATTTGATGATTTTTCTGCTTCAAAATCCCCAAAACACTGCTCTTTTAATTGTTTTGAAGAAATAATTTTCACATCTCTATTTTCTAAAATATATTGCGCTGTATCCATAGCACGCTCACTTGTTGAGCAAAAACAAACATCAAAAGAATCATTCTTTAATTTTTTCCCTAGCTCTTTTGCCTGAGAAACGCCTAATTTAGTTAATGGTGAATCACACCAACCTTGAATACGTCCCTTCACATTAAACATGGTTTCGCCATGACGAACAATATAAAAATGAGTCATATATATACCTTCCTTTTGCCTCATTATAATCCATTTCAGTTAGATATCAATAACTATTTTTCATTGTAAAGAAAATTTGATTTTGATACTATAAACCCATCCATAAGGGAGTAGTTATCTTACTTCTGTAAGTATTTAAGTCAACATACTGATCAAAAGATCTGGCTTATTGTAAAAAACAAGACTTATGCGAAAAAAGATATCTTTTTTTCGTATAAGTCTTTTCTTGTTTTAAGGAGGAAATATGGATTTTATTACTATTTTATTTATTGGCGTTGGTTTAGCTATGGATGCATGCGCCGTTTCATTAGCAAAAGGCATGAGCCTTGATAAAGATAAAGTAAAAAAATACGCTTTGATCTTGGCACTCGCATTTGGATTCTTTCAAGCACTTATGCCAGCTATTGGCTATTTTGCAGGAAGTCATTTCACCGATTATATCCAATCCATCGATCACTGGATTGCCTTTATTTTGTTGAGCTTAATAGGTATCAACATGATTAAAGAAGGAAAAGAAGAAAAAGAAGATGAAGTAAAAATTCACTCCATCTCATTTAAAGACATTCTTCTTTTAGCTATCGCCACAAGTATTGATGCATTAGCCGTTGGTGTAAGTTTTGCCTTTTTAAAAGTAAATTTATGGATTGCCACAACCACAATAGGAATTACAACCTTTGTACTTTCTTTCATTTGTGTATTGTTTGGCAAAACACTAGGGAACCTATTTGAAAAATATGCAGAATATATGGGTGGTTCTATCTTAATTCTTTTAGGCATCAAAATCTTGATTGAACATTTATTTTTCTAACAAGACTTCAACAGAATTCTTTTTTCATATATTCCGACATTTTCAAGGCAAATTCTTTATGTCCCTTTTCAGATAAGTGCACACCATCAAAACTCATATTTAATGGATTGCAGTCTATACAATGAACGTTCATTTTTTTATAGGCTTCATTCAATCGAATACTTGCCTCTTTAAATCCATCAATTTGTATAATTGGCGGACAAAGAATCATTACTTTGTCTGTGTCAATTGAATCTATTAAATCATGCATAAAAGAAACAATCTGATCTACATCATAATAATGCATCAAATCATTCGATCCAAGCATAATACAAAACAAATCGATTGAAGCTAAATCATAAGTTTCGTCTTTAACATCCCTTAACAAACGTCCATTTAATGAATCTTCAAAAAACATCCATCCAGCTACTAGATCATTCAAGTAATCTTTGTAAGTTAAATCATATCTTTGAAAATATCCCCTTGGATCATATCCCCAAGTATTAGAATCCCCCAAAATCAATGCTTTTTTCATCATGCCACTCTTCGAATTCGTTTACGCACAACCATAAAACAAATTCCATGTGCTACAAGCGTTATAACCCATGTGATTGGATAAGAAATATACAACGAAAATGTTGTATGTACTGACTTAAATACAGTAAATATCCATATAACACGAATGACACAAACACCTGTTAAAGATACCAACATTGGTAGAATTGAATAGCCAACTCCTCTTAAACTTCCAACTAAAGTGTCCATAATTCCACATAAACAATACATTGTACTAATGATGGCTAATCGATCAATACCAAATTGAATAACATTTTTATCACTCGAATAAATAGATAATAATTGTTGTCCAAAGAAATAAGCACCTTGTCCTAACACAAGACCAACTACCGTTACAATAGCTAAACATTCCAATAATATTTTATCGATTCGATCATATTTTCTTGCCCCAAAATTTTGCGAAGTAAATGACAAAGAAGTTTGATAAACAGCATTCATAGACGTGTACACAAAGCCTTCAATATTACTAGCCGCTGTGTTTCCAGCCATAACTAAAGATCCAAAAGAGTTAATACTTGATTGGATCAATACGTTTGAAATACTAAAAATAATGCCTTGAAGTCCTGCAGGAAGTCCTACTTCTAACATTTTTAATGCCAATTCTTTATGAAAGCGCATATCCTTTAATTCAAAATGTAAAGGGCCGTCCATATGCTTTAAACAAGACAAAATAAGTCCCGCACTGATTCCTTCAGATATGATCGTAGCCAATGCAACACCAGCAACTCCCATATGGAATACAATCACTAAACATAAATTAAATAATACATTAATAATTCCAGAAACCATTAAGAAATATAATGGACGTTTTGTATCCCCAATCGACCTAAGTATAGCAGCGCCAAAGTTATAGACCATAAAAAAAGGCATCCCTGCAAAATAAATCCGCATATATAAAGAAGATAAATCAATTACATCTTCTGGTGTTGCCATCAATTCTAATAAGGGTTTAGCAAAAAAGAAGCCAACAAATACCATTAAGAATCCTCCAAAAACAGCAATAAAAATAGCTGTATGTACAGCTTTAGATGTATTTTCTTCATCTCTAGCTCCAATGCATTTTCCCAATACTACATTTGCTCCAACACTAATTCCAATAAACATATTCACCAACAAATTAATCAATGCACTTGTTGAACCAACCGCTGCAAGTGCTTGATTTCCAGTAAATCTTCCAACCACTATAATATCAGCCGCATTAAATAAAAGTTGTAAACATCCCGATAATATTAATGGTAACGCAAAAACAATCAATTTTTTTAAAATTGGACCATTACACATATCCACCTGATAACTACGCATTAAAAATCTCCCATTCAATAATAGACAAATTATATACCTACTGTAAAATTTTTGAAAGAAAAAAAGAATGAAATGTAATTTTTCATTCTTTATTGCACTCTACTTTTCATACGATCCGGATGTAAACTATATTGAATCGCAATATCTTTTGAAATTTTATTCTGTTGATACAATTCAAAAATTGAATCATCCATCATAACCATACCATTTTGTCGATTGGATGCCATTGTATTTTCAATTTGATGAATCTTATTTTCACGAATCTGAGATCGAATAGCCGGATTTACTTGCATAATTTCAAATACTGGAATTAATTCTCCATCGATTGTAGGAATCAATTGTTCACTTATAACCGCCTCTAAGATCATGGACAATTGACTACGAACTTGATCTTGATGTCCCTGAAACATATCTACAATACGATCTATTGTATTTACTGCACCAACTGTATGTAATGTGGATAAAATTAAATGTCCTGTTTCCGCAGCAGAAAGTGCTGTAGAAACCGTTTCTTCATCACGCATTTCTCCTAATAAAATAATTTCAGGTGCTTCACGCAAAGCCGATTTTAATGCCGTTAAATAATTCTTTGTATCATGATACACTTCGCGTTGTGAAACAATCGATTTCTTATGCGAATGCAAAAATTCAATTGGATCTTCAATCGTAATAATATGACAATTTCTAGTTTCATTCATTCGATCAATCAAGCAAGCTAGAGTTGTACTCTTCCCACTTCCAGCAGGACCACTTACTAAAATAATCCCTTTTCTACGATTTGAAAGACTTAAAATAGATTCTGGTATATGAAAATCTTCTGGTTTTGGAAGTTCAAATTTAACTACACGCAAAACAGCCGCTTCTGAATTTCTTTGGCGATATACATTAACTCTAAATCGGCCTACTTGTGATAACGAAAACGAAAAATCATCTTCCCCATTTTTTTCAAAATTCTCATATGAGCAATAAGGTGCAAAGCCATACAACTGTTGAACAATATTTTTAGTATCATTCGGCATCATTTTTTCTTGTGTTATCGCAACAAGCTGTTGTCCTACCTTCAACATACAAGGACTTCCAGCAACAAAGAAAATATCTGATGCATTTTCTTTTATAGCTTTTTTTAAAATCTCAACAACATCCATACTATTCTCCTTTCACAATCGTTTTAAATACAACAATTTGGCCATGATCAACCTTCACTTTTAAATATGTATCCTCTTTTACATGAACCAAAAAATCCGTTTCATTTTGATCAATCAATTTATGTGCTTTAATCTCAGCTTGATAATATGCTTTTTTATACGCATAGCTACGATTGACTTGTTCATGCATTTGATAAACTTTGTTTGCTGAAAACAGCACTAAAACGCACATGCATACAACGACAAATATACTCAGCATTGTAACGACACCTAATCCTATTCTTGACTGTTTCATTCGTTGCTCTCCTCTTGATAATAATGATAATCTAACACTTTATCTTCTTTTACATAAATCTGTATACGAAACTCATTATCGTTAATACACTTGATTTTAATATCATAATCCGTATCGTTCATTTTTCTAGTATAATCTCCAACACGAGTATGCGTTTCAATTTCATTTTGAGCAATAATCATAGCCTCTTGACGATATGTATCCTCCTTAGATACTTGCATCATTTTCGCATAGATTTCAATTAAAATCGTGGATGTGATAAGAAAGAAAAATAATACAAAGAGTAGTTCTAAAAAAAATGAAAATGGCCTCTTTTTCATGATGCCACCCCACTTCTTAATTCAACATAAAACTCAACACCATTAATTTCACAAATAATTCTATTTTCATCTTGCTTCACATCAAAGTCATCACATGCCATTAAAGCTTGTCCCGTACTAAAATCTGGTTGCATATCTTTAATTATACAAAGTTCCATTAACTTAGATTTATCTCTATATAAATACGTATCACTTTTTGTATCCGATAGCTTAATTATTTTTTGACCATCTCTGTTTTCAACACTAACTCCATTCACTTCATCATAACTATGAATTTTGTTTGTGACATATAAAACGGGTGTATATGTTTCAAAATCATTTTTAGTACGTCTTTGCAGCATCGAATAATCTTCAATTTGAATATTCAAAAGCATGAAACAGCATAACACAAACAATAACATTAACGAAAGAGAAAAGAAAACACCTGCATTTTTCATCATTCATTCCCCTTTCTATAAACATAAATATTTGGATATATATTATCCCCCTGCCAATCATATGTAATGAAATAACTATTTATATCATAAGTAAACCCATAATATTTTTTTAAATATTGAATATTTTCTGGATAATGCCCCTCAACACTGTAACAACTAATTAAGGCTGTATCCAAACTATTTTTTACACGATCTATATCTAAATTCTCTGTACTCTTATTGATATTTGATAAACCTATCCATATCAATCCTAAAAACAAGCCAAAGAACAATATGTTCTTCCCCTTCATAAAACTACCCCAAAGTCTGTAATACATTCATTAAAGGAAGCATAATAGAAATTAGTACAAATCCTACTAACAAGGATAATCCCGCAATCATAGATGGCTCTAAACGATTTAAAAAGCTTGATAACATTCTTTCTAAATCTTCCTTATAACGATTTGATAAGGTTTTTAATACTTCATCTTGATGACCACTTTGATCCGCTGCCATCAATAAAGCACCGTATCCTTGATCATACACATTCTCTTTTACTAATGCATTTGCCAGACTTTCTCCTTCAAGCATACGATTCTTAACATGTAAGATTTTATCCTTTAATACAGGATGCTCAATCGATAGAAGTATAATATCTACTGCATCAATCAATGCATATCCACTTGAAACAAATAAAGATAATATATATGTAAACTTAGTCATTTCTTTTTGATAATTCAACTTAGAAAAGAATGGTAATTTTGTCATCCATACTTTATTCGGACTTTTTTTATAAATAAAATATAAAATAAGACCAAAAACTAGAATAAACAATAAAATAAAAAAGCCAATATAACTTAAGATTCGAGCTGAATACATCAAAGACAATGACATCGACATTTGGCTCAAAATATTTTCAAAAATAGGAAACACTTTAAATATTAGGGTGGCAACAATCACAAACATCATCAAAATCAAAACAAATGGATATGTGATTGCATCTTGAATTTGATAATTCAATTCTTTTTGTCTTGCATAATATGTACTCAATTCCTTAAACACTACATCTAAATTCCCAATACTTTGCCCAACTACAACCATCTGAATCATATATTCATCAAATTCTTTAGATTCTTTTAATGCATCTGTAAAAGAATAGCCTTGCTTCATTATATCTTCTAATTTTTTTGCACATATAGATACATCTGCATCAAAACCAACAAGCATTTTCAAACCATCTTCCACTTGCAAACCATTTGAAATAGCCAATGCCAATTCACTTGTAAAAATATATTTTTCATTATTCGATAACATACATACGCCTCCTAATAGTGATACACTTCATCATATTTCCCTTCATAATCCGAATTTTTTGAATCCGAAAATGTAGGATCTACAAGATTCCATTTTTCCTTATCAAAATATATTTTAGGATTGATCCATCCCGTATCCTTTAAATAAATTTCAACCCAGGCATGATACTCAATATCCGTCCATCCAACAATCACCTTTGCCGGAATACCTTGAATTCTGCATAGAGCAGCAAGACTTGCCGCATAATCAAAACAAATTCCCTTGCCACTTTTTAATGAACCATCAATATCTGGTAAGACAAACGTATCACTTACATCCTTTGCCTTTTGATCGTCATAATCTAATGTATCTACAACATATTTAAACAAATGTGCTATACGCGTCAAATCGTCACGATCATCCTTTACAAGTTCAAAAGATTTCTTATATACATAAGAATCCATTGTATAATCAACAATTTGATTCGGATATAAATAGGGAACAAGATCATTTGGCAACTGAACATCTATCGTATTAGAAGCGCATATCGCATATCTTGTTCCTTCTATTTGCTGCAAAATTTTTATCGTATAACTGCCATTATCCATATTCATTGGAAAAGGCTTGAATTCTGTTGTCTTTAAATCATAGTTATATTTTTTATCATCCTTTGAAATCTGTAGTTTGATTCCCGAAGTTTCTTGAAGTAACCTAGCACAAATATATCCATCATTTGCGTGTGTTAGATCCACTTCAGCTAGACTACCATCACTCAAAACACTCAGTTCTTCCTGGCTAGGCCATAAAACTTCAGCTTCCGTTTGCGAAGGACTTTCTTCACATTTTGTGGGGTATTTTGTAGAATCTTGACATCCACATAGAAGGCAAAATGCCATCAAGATATAAACTACATTTTTTACTATCCTATACTTTCTCATACTACACTAATAATACACCTATTTCTTATGAATCAAATCATTAAATGCATCTATCGACAAAGGACGACTATAATAATATCCTTGTCCCACATTGGCACCTAGACATCTTATAAATTCATCATCCTTGCTTGATTCAACACCTTCAACGACAACACGTATATTTGATTTTTTCGCAATGCTGATAATTCCTTCTAAAATCCATTTTGTTTTTTTGTTTTCTAAGTCCGAATCTATATGCAAGAAAATACGATCAATTTTTAATTCATCAATAGTAAGTTTCGATAAAACATTTAAAGATGAATATCCACTACCAAAATCATCTAGAGATACAGAAAAACCTAATTTTTTTACTTCCAAAAGAATTTGATTAAACAATTTAAAATCTTCAATAACCGTACTCTCCAAAACCTCTAAAGTGATATAGGAAGCCGAAACATCGTACTCCTTTAACAAGGACTTTAATTCTGAAATATAATTTTCATGATAAAAAACAATTTTTGATTGATTCACTGAAATATTGACCGGTTGAATTCCCATATCAATCCATTTACGTATTTGTTGAATGGCTTTTCTTAACATGTAAAAGTCTAGTTTTGAACAAAACCGATTCTTTTCAAAAATTCCCACAAAACTTGATGGAGGAAGATAGGTTCCATCCTCTAATTTCCATCGAACCAAAGCTTCGGCAGAAACAACTAAATTCGAACCTAAATCAACCTTAGGCTGCAGCACCATTTCAAAACAATTTGAATCTAAAGCTTGTTGCATATTAGATTCTACAAAATTTTCAAACTCTTTTTTCTTATGCACTTCTTCATCAAAAAAACAAATATTTTCAGAAGCCATTTCCTTCGACTGAGCTAAGGCAAACATAACATTTGTAAGCATTTGTTCAAATGAATATTTTTCCTGTCTTGCACCATTACAAATAACACCACAACAAAATTCATATTCATAACAAAAATCTTTTGTATTTTGACGAATACTATTAAATATCGCATGAATACGATTTGAAACCTTGTTTTCAGCCGTATCCATCAATAACATATAGAAAACATCGGCACTATCTCGACAAATAATTTCATTCTTTTTAAGCATTGGCTTTATACAAGTTACAATGCGACACAAAAATTCATCCGACTTATCTCTTCCTAAAATTTCATTCATAAATTTAAATCGGCGCATATTTAAAGATACCAATGAATAATCATTATTTTTAAGGGCATATATACGAACCAACTGCGTAAATCGAGCAAAAGAAACGGCACCAGTTAATTGATCTGTATAAGCTAACTTTTCCATCTCTTCATTGTTTTTTACCATCATTCTATATGCGATCCACAATAAAAGAATGACTACAATCACAAATAACATCAAAACATAATTTGTAGTACGTGACATAACATACATCGAATAATTTAACGATTTAGCTGAATTTACATAACATAAATACCAACCTTGAATCCCAATTTTTTTTACAACAATTCCATGTTCTTGGCCTTTGACTCCTATCAATCCATTCACATTTTCGGATAGATTCATATTTTTTATGACAGCTAACACTTCATTTGATTCTAAATTCTTTTGAATTCCATAAAAATCTTTAAAATCCGTAATGTATAAATTCCCACCACTTATTGATTTTCTCATCAAATCTGTATATGGTTTCAAGCTACTATCAGCACACAATACTCCAACAATCTGATTTTCATTCCCATAAACAGGCACTATATATGTAAGCTTATAATTCTTATTTTTTTGTTTAAATGTACTTTGCTCCCCCAAAAAACCATTCTTAATTTTATCTTTATATTCATCTGATAAATTGTTATACGAAAACTTAGAATCCTTTTTTGAAGAATACACATTATGATTCATATCGATAAATTGAATCGATGAAAAATCACTCTCTTTTTTCATTTCAAATAATGAGGAGTCTAAATCTGTTTCCTTATTTAAATTTCTTGCGAAAGTATTCAATAAAACTAAGTCTGTATTCTTTTTTGAAGAAACACGTTGTACACACAAATCTATTTCTTGATCCATAGTTGTATATGTTGCCTTATTTAAACTATCGTCTGCATGATTGATAAAAAGAAAGGCCATCAATAAAATTCCAAGCACCATCAAAATAGAGAAGATCAATAGTTTATAAATTCTTTTCCTTAATACACTTGCATCCATATACAATCTACATCTTTCTATTATCTGTTTCTATCTAGTTCTGCTTTATGAACTGAGTAATTCATACGATAGTTTTTCTTTCTAAAAATACTATAAAATTTATTCGAAATACGCTGTATAATCAAATGCGCATTCTCTTCTGTTTGACAATCCACTAGAAGTAATAATTGCGTTTCACTTGTACGTGTAAACAAGTCATTACTTCTTAAGCATGAACTTACCAATCTTTTTACGCGATCAAAATCCACACCTACTTTTTCATAATCTAAAGTTCCGTCTGAGAATTGTAACATGATCAAATAATAATTTTGTTCATTACGAACTGACATTTTCAACAACAATTCATAGAAATATTTAAAAATTTCATACGAGCAGAAAAAGCCCTGATTTTGTTGATCACGATTTGAAAGTTCCCTCATAATCGTTTCCATATCTTTATTTTCTTCTTTAGCATGATCAGCAATAATAATGTCGTACAATTGTTTAAAACGTTTTGATAAACCCGTTCCAAGTTCCGACAAGAAAATATCATTTAATTCATCATAATACTTCAATGCCTCTCGATAATTTCGCGTTGCGACCAAACCCTTCATATAATAGTAATGTAAACCTTCATTAAAAGGTTCAATCAATACAGCTTGATAATTCATAAGCATCATTTCATCGTATCGCTTTTGCGTATACAAATAACAAGATGTACGCATCATTGTTTTAACATACATTTGTCTAAATACTTCTTGTTTTTGTAGAATCCAATGAAGCTGGCTTGGTGAAGCATAAAAACGTCCTTGATATAATCTAAATATTTTTCTAGCAATCTTAAACTCTTTTTCATCCAACAATTCAGCGCCCTCATTGATTTGATTATAAGCCTTTTGTAATTCTACAAAATCAATATTCCAATCTAAATTTGGATTTAAGATATAGCCCTTTCTTGTCGTAACAATAACTTCTTTATCCTTAAAAAAATCAATTTCATTTAATTCGGAACGCAATCTAAAAATAGAGAATTTTAATGCACTGGATGGATTTTTACTTTCCGGCCATAAAATATCGATCAATTCATCTTTTTGAACTGGCTTCTCACTATGAAACAATAACACTTGCAACAAATTCACCAATTGTTTGCCAAATAATTCCACAATATTGACCGTCACATTATCGTTTGTGATTTCCAATCCCCCAAAGGTTTTTACATAATAAGTTTCACTCATGATGATCCTCCTTTCAAAAAATTATATAGTATCTAACCTAGTTTTATTTTACAATAAATTTCACAAACAAAAAAGCAGAGAATTAGAAAATATTCTCTGCAAATCATTATTTTAAAGTATATTCAACATGTTGATAGAAAACACCATTCTCTTCAATGTTTGAAAGAATCTTTTTATTGTATAAAGATTCATCAAATTCAGGAAAATACAC
>NZ_DS996837.1:42587-64001 GCF_000156655.1 Holdemanella biformis DSM 3989 | reverse complement strand
CGGGATTTTACAATAAATTTCACAAACAAAAAAGCAGAGAATTAGAAAATATTCTCTGCAAATCATTATTTTAAAGTATATTCAACATGTTGATAGAAAACACCATTCTCTTCAATGTTTGAAAGAATCTTTTTATTGTATAAAGATTCATCAAATTCAGGAAAATACACTTCGGCATCGGCATCGGCATCAATTTGCGTTAACACAAGTCTTGATGCATATTTTAGCATTTCACTATAGATCATGCCACCGCCAATACAATAGATCTCCTCATCCACATCTTTATAACGCTTCATGAATTCTTCAACACTTTCACACATTTCTATATCTTCACCAAGATCTTTACATGTTCTTGAAATAACAACATGATGACGCTTAGGCAACTTACCAGGAAGACTCTCAAACGTTTTTCTTCCCATCACAATCGTGTGACCTGAAGTTTCTTGTCTAAAAAACTTTAAGTCTTGCGGCAAATGCCAAATCATATCATTATTCTTTCCAAGTTCACGATTTTTACCAATCGCTGCAATCAACGTTAATTTCATAAACCACCTATTGTGCTAAAGGAAAACTGATTTTCCCCATGTGCTCGTATCCATTCAACTTAACATCTTTTGTAGGATCAAAATCATAGAAATCTGTAACATCCGGATTCAACCATAATTCTGGTGCTGGCAAAGAACCTTTTGTTTCATAACGATTCAACTGCTCTTTGATTCCATCAACTTGGTTTACATAAATATGCGCATCCTTGATAGACCAATCGATCGTACCTGGTTTTAATCCTGTAACCTGAGCCACCATCATTAATAAAACTGCATATTGAGTAACATTAAAAGGCAATCCTAAAGGAACATCACAACTTCTTTGATGAACCCAAATATTCAACTTGCCATCTGTCACATCCCATTCTGAGCTCCATACACAACTTGGAAGTACAGCTGTGTCTAGTTCACTATCTTGCCATAAAGAAATAACACGTCTACGATCTTCTTTATCATTTTTTAATGAATTTAAAAGCTTATTCATTAAATCATATTTTTTTACAATATACCCATAAGCCGTTCCAATCGTATGGGCAAAACTTGGATCAAAATGTTTTAATACATTCCCTGTATTTTCATCAATCCAATCTCCATCCTCATTAATTTCCCATTTATCCCAAATATGAACATTTCTTTCTTGAAGCCACCTGACATCATTACTTTGTGCTTGATAAATCCATAGCATTTCTGTAACAGCCTGACGAATAAACAATTGTTTCGTTGTTAAAATTGGAAATTCTTTAGATACATCCAAATGGAAATGTGCACTCGGAATTTTAATCGTATCTATTCCAGTACGATTATGTACTTGAACTCCATTCTCTAAAATATCTTTACATAATCCGCAATAAACATCATCAAAGTATGACATCCATGTCCTCCTTTAAAATATTTTCTTCGATAAAACGAGCCACTGCACTTTCATCGTTTGTATACGCACTCACAAATGCACCACAATCTTTAACCTGCTTAGAGCCATTTTTCATGCAGACTCCCATACCAACCTTTTGAAGCATCTCCATATCATTTTGTTCATCTCCAAAGGCAACACAGTTTTCAAGTTTGACACCAAAGTGCTTTGCGACCTTTTCAATCCCATATCCCTTATTGATTCTAGGATCTACATATTCAAATAAGTTATCTGCTGTTAAAAAGCCAACACAAGCCTCATTCTTATATTGTTTGGCGCGCTCTAACACAATAGGCATATATTCTTTGTCACAATGAATAATCAGCTTGTTGCATGTATTATTCAATAAATATGGTTCAAGATCGATTTCAATCTCTGTTTCCCCAAAGATTCGAGCATGTTCTTGCGTTTCTATACTTGTACGATTTGTATATCGAGTTGCTCCTTCTAAAATCCAAAAATCTACATCTAGATCCTCAAAAAAATGAATGATATCTAAAACAACTTCTCCATCCAATAGATGATATTCTTCTTTTGTTCGTTGTCTTAAATCATATAAGACGCCACCATTCATTCCCATAATAAAGCTTACACTATCTTCAATTTTCCATTCTTTTAACATGGCACGTACTGTTTCAATAGGACGACCAGAAGCAATCCCAAACAAAATGCCGTATTGTTTCAATTTTGAAACTGCTTCTTTATTTAGAGATGTAACTTGCTTCTTTGAATTTAAGAAAGTTCCATCCAAATCTGTCGCAATCAAAGTTATTGGTTTCATATATTATCCTTCGTAAGTTAAGAATGCTGCATATCCTTTCTTTGCTTCATAAATATCCGCTTTACTAGCCAATTCAAATGGCGCATGCATATTATGTAATGCTACACCACAATCAATAACTTGCATTCCATAGTTTGCCAAAATATATGCGATTGTTCCACCGCCACCTTGGTCTACTTTTCCAAGTTCACTTGTTTGCCATGCCACATTGTGATCATCCATGATACGACGAATCAATGCGATATATTCAGCGTTCGCATCGTTACATCCACTCTTACCACGAGCACCTGTATATTTATTAAATACAATACCCTTTCCAAATTCTGCTTGATTTCTAGGACTGGATGCCGATGCATAAATTGGATCATGTGCAGCACTTACATCACTTGAAAGCATTGTTGAATTCATCATTGCACGTTTTACACTTAAAGCGGAATAATCACCCATACACTCCATAACTTCAGCAACAAAGTTTTCAAAGAACATAGAATGCATACCCGTTGCACCTTGAGAACCAACTTCTTCTTTATCCACTAATAAACAAACTGCTGTACGTTTTACATTTTCAGCTTCCAATTGAGCCACTAAACTAGTATAAGCACAAATACGATCATCATGACCATAACCTAATACCATACTTGAATCAAAGCCACAGCTTCTTGCACGTCCTGCAGGAACCACTTCTAATTCAGCTGAAACAAAATCTTCTTCTTCAAAACCATAAGTCGATTTTAAAATCTTAGCTACATTTGCCTTAACTGCATCTTTCTCTTCATTTTCCAATGGAATGGATCCAACTGTTACATTTAAATCTTCCCCAGCAATCACTTCATTTGCCTTTTTTTGTAATTGATCGGCACTTAAGTGAATCAATAAATCACTGATCACAAATACAGGATCACTTTCTTTATCTCCAATCGCAATATCAACAGTTGTTCCATCTTTTAAACAAACAACACCATGAATAGCCAAAGGCAAAGTAACCCATTGATATTTTTTAACTCCACCATAATAGTGAGTATCTAAATATGCTAGATTTCCATCTTCATATAATGGATTTTGTTTTAAATCTAAACGAGGACTATCAATATGAGCACCTAAAATATTCATTCCTTTTTCTAAAGGATTTGAACCAATGTGCATCAACGCAATCGATTTATTCATCATATTTACATACACTTTGTCTTGAGCCTTTAAAATTTCTTTATTTTCAATGACCTCTTTGATATCACGATACCCATATGACTTTGCTAATGCGATGGCATTTTTTACGCAAGCTCTTTCTGTTTTAGAATCTGACAAAAAATCAATGTATCCATCACTGAATTTCATAACATTTTCAAATTCTTCTTTTGAATATTTATTCCAAACTACTTCACTCATGCTTCTACCTCCAACATTTTAAATAAGCGTTTTGATAATTCTATTTTTGATTCCATTGTATTCATCCAAGTAATACTTCCTATTTCATCACTCCTATTTAACAAGCCTTTTTGTTCCAGTAAATCCTTAGTATGCAATGTTGTTCCTACACTACCTTCAATAATATGAATATTTGGACATAGTCTTTCTAAATATTTTGTGTAAAAAGGAAAATGAGTACATCCAAGTACAATACTATCTAGATTTTTATAGTCACAAGCGGCCAAATATTCTTTTAAAACAGATTCTACAAGGTTTGTATCATCCAATTTATCATCTTCGACCATTCTCACTAACTTTGGACAAGGTACTTTCACAATATGATGCTCATCTTTGAATCGATCCATCAAATTCGCAAACTTCTTTTCAGATAAAGTAAGTTCGGTTGCCCATACCGCAATTCTTTGATTATTCCCTCGATCACATGCCACTTTTAAAGCTGGCTCCATTCCAATGATATCTACATCATATTTTTCTCTTAGAAGCTTAACACAAGCACTTGTTGCCGTATTACACGCGATTACGATTGCCTTTACATCTTGTTTTATAAATTCATCGCAAATCGCAATACATCGCTTAGTGATTTCTTCTTTTGTCTTTGTTCCATAAGGATTGTACTTACTATCTCCTAAGTAAATTAAATTTTCATTAGGAAGTAAGCTATGCATCGTGTGTAAAACACTAATTCCACCTAATCCTGAATCAAAAACACCTATTGGATTTTTCGAATTCATACAAAACGCTCCTTTTTCATCTTTTCAATTATACAACGTATAAAGAAAACATCCAAGTCCTCAAACTTGGATGCATGTTTAGCTATATTGATTCTTCATTTCTTTTAAGATATTTAATAATTCCTTTTTACCAATGCCATTATGAATCAAACTACCCGGATGCACTCTGTCATTATGAAATAAATAGATCAGTGAGGCCTGAAGCTCTTTAAATGACATAGCTTCAAATTCTTTATTCACCAAGTAATCTTCATAATCTTTCATATCAACTAAATCTGTCGCATAAAAAGAAAGAACCATCTCCATCAATAAAGATTGAACGTTCTCATTATCTTCAAGTAAATCTGAATTTGCCCAACAAATATCTTCATCTGTTAATTCATTTAATTTTTCTATAAATGTCTGAATAAATGTTGCATCATCCATTTTTTCTTTCGCAAAATAATTTGAAATTTTCATATTCTCCTCCAAAAAAAAGAGGTTTAAGGTTTTCATCACTTCCTTAAACCGCTTTCCGTAATATTTATATCCTCATATAAATATTACATGAATTTTGTTTGTATTTAATATTATTATGTTCTTGTAAACAAACAAAATTCTGTATAGATAAAACCACCACATTCTATCTATACTCTCTAATCCACTTTTCCTTCGCAGAGTTTACCACGCTCTGCATGTCCCTTTGGCAGCTCATCACACTGCCAAGTAAATAATAGCACATATAAAAAGGGTAAGCAAGCTTACCCTTCTGTCAGTCTATGACCTATAAAGGAAGTAGTTGGTAGTGTTTCAGTCATAGAACTTACACCTATATTTTAGTCTTATTTTTCTTGTTGTAAAGCCTTCATAATTCTTTCATAATGCAAAAAAGATTGTTCTTGATTCATTGAAATCAATTCATCTAAAGTAACACACTTACAATTTATACTTTCGCATGTATTTAATTGCACATCACTTAAATCAAAATCAAACTTAAAATGATAAATATCCACAAAATAATTATCATGTCTATCATTATCCTCATTAAAATAAGAATAGACAACCCCACCATTTTTTACATCAAGACCTGTTTCTTCCTTGACTTCACGCTTGATCGCATCCAAACTTGATTCTTTACTTTTAGCGCCTCCACCAGGCATTTCCCAATTTCCAGCAGCCCATTTTTTATTAAAAGCTCTTTGCGTAACTAGAAACTCACCTTGAGAATTCTCCAAAATAGCCAAAACATACATCATAAATTCTCCAGGCTGAAATAAATAGGTAGTACGATCTACTTCTCGATTTAACAACTTACGATTTTGATCATACAAATCAATAAATTCACTCATCTACACAATCTCCATTTTCATCTCTATAAAAACAAGAATAATGTCCTGTATGACAAGCTGCTCCATCTTGTTCTACTTCTAATAATATCGTATCTTGATCACAATCAATGCGAATTTTTTTTACATGTTGATAATGGCCACTCGTTTCTCCTTTGATCCATAAACTTTGCCTTGACCGAGAATAATAAGTGGCAAGTTTTGTTTCAACAGTTTGTTTATAACTTTTCTCATTCATATATGCGAGCATAAGAACTTTTTTAGTATCCACATCCTGAACGATACAAGGAATCAAGCCATTTTGTTTCTTAAAATCCAACTGCATCATAACCTTACTGCGACTCCTTCTTCTTTTAAATACTTCTTTACATTTAAAACACTAGACTCTTCATAATGAAAAATACTTGCCGCAAGTGCAGCATCACTCACTTCTAATGCAGATTTAAAATCTTCTAATTTACCACATCCACCAGAAGCAATCACAGGTACATTTACAATTTTAGAAACAGCTCTATATAAATCTAAATCAAAGCCATCTTTTGTTCCATCCGCATCCATACTTGTCAACAAGATTTCTCCGGCTCCTAAAGATACCCCTTTTAAGATCCATTCCATACAATCAATTCCTGTATCTTTTCTTCCACCTTCTACATATACATTCCAACCTGTATTATCGGCTCTTTTTTTAGCATCCACCGCCAATACGATACATTGATTGCCAAATCGTTTACTTGCTTCTTCAATTAAAGAAGGATTTCGAATAGCTGCACTATTTAAACTCACCTTATCGGCTCCAGCCATCAACATAGCACGCACATCTTCAATTGTTGAAATACCTCCACCTACTGTAAAAGGAATAAATATTTCTTTTGCGACACGCCTAACAACATCGACCATTGTTTTTCTTTTTTCTATAGTTGCACTAATATCTAAAAACACCAATTCATCCGCACCGTCTTCATAATATTTTTTTGCCAGAGAAACTGGATCTCCAACTTCTTTTAGACCCAAAAAATGAATACCTTTCACCACCTGACCATCTTTCACATCTAAACAAGGTATGATTCTTTTTGTCAACATATGCTTAACGCCTCTTTCAAATCTAATGTTTTCTCATAGATGGCCTTCCCGGCAATAACTCCATATAACCCTAAATCTTTACATTTTTGAATGTGTGACAAATCACGTACACCACCAGATGCGATTAAGTTACACGATACATGATTTTTAAGCGCTTCTAACATCTCAAAATTTGGCCCTTGTAAAGTACCATCCTTTGAAATATCCGTGCATATCAATGTTTTGACACCAATCTTTTCCATTCTTTTCGCAAAATCCAAGTAGTATTCTTTACTTTTTTCTAGCCAGCCTGAAGTACAGACATAACCATCTTTACAATCTAAGCCCACCGCAATCTTTGATCCATATTTTTTAATTGCATCTTTTAATAAGCAATCATCTTGAATAGCAGAAGTTCCTAAAATCACTCTGGATACACCATTTTCAATATAAAAATCAATGGCTTCCATAGTACGGATTCCCCCACCAACTTCAACAGGTAATTGGCAAGTCTTTACAACTTCACAAATTAAATCCGCATTAATACGACTTCCTTCTTTTGCGCCATTTAAATCAACCACATGTAAATAATTAGCCTTTTCCTTTTCAAATTTTTTTGTGCAAGCCAATACATCTTCAGCCACACATTTTGACTGACCATAATCACCTTGATATAAACGAACGGGCTTTCCATCTAATATATCTATTGCGGGTAATACAATCATTTAGAACTCCTTTCCAAAATATTCCAATATTTTTAATCCATCTTTTCCACTTTTTTCAGGGTGAAACTGACATCCCATTATATTTTTGTGCATCACAAGACCTGGTATTTTCATATTTCCATACATGGAATATCCAATTAAATCTTGATTTTCCATATCTTTGGCATAATAAGAATGTACATAATACACATACGTGTTTTCTTTAAAGATGTTTTGTGCCTGACTACTTTCTAAAACATTCCAACCAATCTGAGGAATTTTAACGCTTGTATCTTCCATATGACAAACATGGCCTTTTATAAAGCCAAAGCCTAGGCAATATCCATTTTCTTCACTCGATTCAAACAAGGCTTGCATTCCTAAACAAATCCCTAATAAAGGAACATCTTTTTTCACTTGTTGAACAACAAAATCGTATAATCCCATGGAATGTAAGGTGTTCATGCAATCTTGAAAAGCTCCAACACCTGGTAAGATCAATTTATCACATTTAGATAAAACAGAAACATCTTTTGAAACAACACTATCTAAATTTAAATAATCACAAGCATTTTTTACACTGTGTAAATTGGACATACCATAATCTATAATTCCAATCATTCTAACACTCCTTTTGAGCTAGGAATCTTATCCGATTCTATTTTTACAGCTTGTTTTAAAGCACGACCAAACGCTTTAAATATAGCTTCTACTTTATGATGATCATTCTTTCCATAGAACACATTGATATGTAGTGTAATGCCTGATGCAACACTGAAGGCTCTAAAGAATTCTTCAACCATTTCACAAGACATCGTCCCAATATTTTCACGATTGAAATCACAATTGAAGACTAAATATGGACGTCCACTAATATCAAGTGTGACATTACATAATACTTCATCCATAGGCAAATTCATACTTCCATAACGGGCAATCCCTTTTTTATCACCCAATGCTTCTAAGAACAATTTCCCTAATAGTATACCGCAATCCTCAATGGTATGATGATCACATACTTCTAAGTCCCCATCTGCCTTAACAACTAGATCAAAATTAGAGTGGAACGCAAACAATGTCAACATATGATCAAAAAAGCCAATTCCTGTATCAATTTCACTATTTCCATTTCCATCTAAATTTATCTTTTCATAGATTTTTGTTTCCTTTGTATCTCTACTTTTTTCAGCTGTTCGCATACTCAAATCTCCTTAGAACATCTAATACCATTTCATTTTCTTCTTTTGTACCAATCGTTATACGAAAACTTGCATCTTCATAATTTCGAATCGTGATATTCTTTTCTTTAAACATCGCAAGCAACAAATCCTTTTTTTCACTTCTTCCAAATAAGAAATTCGCATTGGAAGGATACATTGTCAGTTGCTTAAATTCCTTTACTTCTTGATACATTCTTTCTCTTTCTGAAATAATTGTCGCAATAGTGTCCTTATACTCATCTGCATGTCTTAAGACAACACTTGCGATAGTTTGTGTCACACTACTTAAGGCATAAGGAATAAAGAGTGCACTTAACTTTTCAACTTGTGAAGAAATCATAAAGCCACAACGTATCCCTGCAAGACCATATGCTTTGGATAATGTTCGACATACAAATACATTTGGATACTCTTTCAATAAACAAACTGCACTTTCTTTACCAAACTCCATATAAGCCTCATCAAAGATAACAGGAATATCCTTAAACGCTTCACTAATTTTTTTCATTTCCCATAATGTGATGGAATGTCCTGTCGGATTATTTGGATTTGAAAATAAAACCATATCTACATTTTTATCTTTTCCATTTGAAATAAACGCATCCACATCAAATGAACCATCCAAATTTGTTTCATACTTTTCAATATTAGAATGATTCAACCCTACATAATAGTCATACATAGAGAAGTCTGGACTCAAAGTATAAAGTATTTTATTTTCCTGTAAATAATATTGAATTAAAAATCCTAACATTTGATCCGACCCATTTCCAGATAAGATCCAAGAAGACGGAACATTCATAACCTCTGCATATAAACGATGTAATTGGTGGCAAGTTGTATCTGGATACCGATTTAAGGATAGATTTGAAATCGCATCTATAATTTCTTGTTTAACTGTTTCATTCACATTTTGACTTGCTTCATTGGCATTCAACAAAATCCCTGACTGTA
This sequence comes from Holdemanella biformis DSM 3989, assembly GCF_000156655.1. Taxonomy (GTDB): domain Bacteria; phylum Bacillota_I; class Bacilli_A; order Erysipelotrichales; family Erysipelotrichaceae; genus Holdemanella; species Holdemanella biformis. The sequence goes on along the minus strand of NZ_DS996837.1, from coordinate 54,347 downwards.
CATGTGTTTTATATCCTTGCATTATTTTTCCCTCACTTTTGCGGCATTTGCGTGTGCCTGTAAACGCTCTTCACTAGCTATAGTCTCAATATATTTTGCGTAAGCTTCAATTGCTTGTTTTGAATAATATAAATAAGATGATTTTTTTATAAAGCTATCTACAGATAATGCACTAGAAAATCGTGCAGTGCCACTGGTAGGTAAAACATGGTTAGTTCCCCCAAAATAGTCACCAATACTTTCGCAAGTATAATAGCCTAAGAAAACACTACCTGCATTTTTAACTTCTTGTAGATATTCCATTGGATTTGAAATCATTAATTCTAAATGTTCTGGTGCAATCTCATTACTAATTGAAATACAATCTTCAAGCGAATCACAAACAATGGCCTTACCATAATTCTTTAAGGATTGTTCAACAATTTCTTTTTTAGGTAAAATTGCACTTTGTTTTGAAAGCTGTTGATTCACAGAATTTAAAAGATCTTCACTTGTTGTCAAAAGAATCGCACTTGCCATAGGATCATGTTCAGCTTGTGATAATAAATCTGCTGCCACATATTCTGGATTGGCATTTTCATCCGCTACAACTAAGATTTCGCTTGGACCTGCGATCATATCAATATCAACGGTTCCATATACTAATTTTTTAGCAGCTGCCACAAAAATGTTTCCTGGACCCACAATCTTATCTACACGATCAATCGTTTGTGTTCCATAAGCTAAGGCTGCAATGGCTTGGGCTCCACCAATCTTATAAATTTTATCCACACCTGCAAGTCTTGCAGCATATGCAATATTAGGATGAATCGTACCTTCTGAATCTGGTGGGGTTACCATCACTACATTTTTTACTCCGGCAATTTTTGCAGGCAGTGCATTCATTAAGACACTACTTGGGTATTGTGCTCGTCCTCCAGGCACATAAATACCTACAGCTTCTAAAGGAAGAACTCTTTGTCCTAAATAGATTCCCATTTCTTTTTGAAGTAAATATCCATTTTGTCTTTGAAGTTTATGGAAATCTTCAATATTTTGTTTGGCAAGCTTCATAGCTTCTACAAAATCTTTATCACACTTAGAAATCTGAATATCTAATTCTTCTTTCGTCACTTCCATTGTATCTAACAAAACATGATCAAACTCACGAGTGTATTTTAAACAGGCCTCATCTTTATTATTTTTTACATCTTGAATAATATTTGATACAGTCACCAATACGTCTGTACTTAAATCTTGTGTTCGCGACATCAAATATTCTTTTAATACATCCTTATCTTCTTTATAAATTCGTGTCAACATCTGCATTCACCTTCCTACTTAAATCTTCTATGACTTTCATAACTTCTGAATGTTTTAATTTAAAACTCGCCTTATTTACGATGACACGAGCACTGATATCACATACTGTATCTAAAACAACTAAGCCATTTTCCTTAAGTGTTGTACCCGTTTCCATAATATCAACAATTCCATCACATAAACCTAAAATAGGAGCTAATTCAACAGAACCATCAATTTTGATAATTTCCACATCCATACCTTTTGATAAAAAATATTGTTTCGCTACCGTTGGATATTTTGTTCCAATCTTAATGTGTCCTACTTTTGAAAACAACTGATTTTGAGGTAGGCTAGCCACAATAAATTTACATTTTCCAATTTTTAAATCTAACAATTCATAAGTATCATTCTCATTTTCTAGAATTGTGTCTTTACCTACAACTCCAATATCGGCAACTCCATGATTAACATAGGTAATACAATCATTGGATTTAACTAAAAAATATTGAATATCTTCAATGGAATCTTTAAAAACAAGTGCACGACCCTTATCTTTTAAAGCTTCAATTCCATATCCTAAACCCTCTAACATAGATACGGTTTGTTTTTCTAGACGTCCTTTTGTCAGTGCAATAGATAGACCCATCATTCTACCTCCTTTACATAAATTGTTTCATTTAAGGAAGGCTCTAATATTACACTTCCTTCTTTTCGTAACTTATTTGCTTGTTTCATAGCTTCAATTTGTTTGGATTCTGGATAATAAAGTATAAATTTCTTTTTAAGTTGTACATCCACATGATCAATCAGTGGATCTAGCTTTACACTAAAGCCACATGCCGGTAGGTCTCGACCAAATTTTTTAAGTAAACAATCATATCTTCCTCCACTTAAAATACTTGTTCCAACACCAGATACATAGCCTTCAAAAATGATTCCTGTATAGTAGTCAAGATGTGCCACTTTTCCTAAGTCGATTGTCACATTTTCTAAACATCCCAATTCATTTAAAGATTGAATGCATTCTTTCATGGAATCCAAGACCTCTTTTAAAGATTCATCAAAACAATATGCGTATGCTTCATCCAAGACATTTACATCTCCACAAAGAAATGGCAGGTGCATAAAGAAATCCACAATTTTTTCACTTAAATATAATGAATCTAAATATATTTTTAAATCGACCATACTCTTTTTATCAATCAAATCCGCTAAAGTATTAATTTCTTCTGTGCTTAAGCGAACGACTTTACATGCGGCTTGAAAAAATTGTACATTTCCAATTTCCAATGTGTAGTTTTTAAAATTCTTCATCACTTCTAAAGCACAACATAATACTTGAACATCACTTTTTGAATCCAACCCAATTAATTCAATGCCACAATCTGTAACTTCACTTCTTTTACCGGCAAACTTTTGTCGTACTTTAAATACATTTGAAGTATATCGATAGCGAAATGGAGGCTTCGAATCTTTAAATTTACTTGCACATACACGTGCAATAGGAACGGTCATATCAGTTCTTAATGTTAGAATTCTTCCATTCTCATCAAAAAATTTATACATATCCGTCGTTTGAATATTTTTAAATGCATTTTCATACGTCTCATAATATTCAATCGTTGGTGTAATGATTTCTTCATATCCAAAAGATTCGAAAATTTGTTCTAAAATATTTTGTAGATATTTTTTCTTTTCACATTCTTGTAAAATGGTATCTTTCATTCCTTGTGGTAATTGTATCTGCTGCATAATGACCTCCCTATAAACAAAAAAACTTCCGTCCTAAGGACGAAAGTTTAACTTACGTGGTTCCACCTTATTTCGCTATTCATAGCCTCAAACCTGATAACGCCAGGAATACGTTAAAAACTACTATTTTCATCTTTACAGCTCCAAGACGTGTTCAAATAGCCTTACTCTTTCTTTGCACCAACCAGAAAGTCTCTTAAAGCAGTACTATCTTACTATTTCTTTTCATTGCTTTGAAAATAATATATTCTTATTGAAAATAAATGTCAATAACAAATGTAAATATTTTACATTTTCTCCCATGAATAATAGGATCCCCCAAATACAAATAAATGTTCAAAAGGAAGAATTGAACGAATTCTTTCATTCAATCCATTGGGATTTTTTGCATCATGTTCAATGGTCTTCACAAGGCGATTTTTTCCGCAATTACTCTTATACATTTTTAATTGCCAACCATTTTCTTCGACTTCTTTTGATTCTAAATCCAACTTTGATATCGCATCTAATATTTCATTCGCCTCTATTTTTGATATACTAGCCTGTTGTGTTTTTAGTGGTTTTACACCTTCATTTGTCATGATATATCGAGTTAGATAGACTCTACCATTTGCGCTAATTGTTAAGTTTTGAGCAACTTCTTCAGATACACTTGCATAATGCCATTTACTTAATAGATTTCGATTTAATTTAATACATTGTAGTGTATCTGATTCTTTTAGTGAAAGATATCTAAGTAATAATTCTTTAAACATTCCTGATTCAATGAAACTTTTTAAAAAGTAAGGTACATACTTTTCTTTTTCAAACACATATGTAATATATGTACAAATTTGTGTTTCATCCAAGTCATGAATACTTTTCTTTAATACAGAATCAATATGTAACATATATTTTTCATCGTTTAAACCTTCTACTTTTAAACAATGATATACATTTAAAATAATAGGATCATATTCTTCTTTTACATGATATCCCACATGTAAAAGATCCACACACGCATGAATGCTTGCAATCATGACATCACCTACTTCGTATTCGAAATTGCCCAGTTCGCATCAATAATATAGTCTTGTTGAATATCGGATAAGAATACTTCTTCTACTTGTTTATATACACCTTCATGAAATGGCATAAAATGCATTTTATCACTTTCCTTTTCATCCAACACCATTACGTAATGAGGATTTTCTAATGTTTGAATATTCCAATAATATAAACCATTCACATTTTCAGCATCTTCATATTGTGAAAGTATTAAAAGCTTGTACAATTCCATAATGCGATCATCAAATCCACTATCTGAAATCAAAATTTTTTCAATCCAGTCTCGCTCATTATCAACTATACGCACTGTATAATCTGCATCTACATTGGCATTTTTTAAAGCGACTTCACTCGATTTTAAGTCTTTTTCTTCGGTATACTGAATTAAAAGCTTCTTTTCCATATCGTGATATAAAACAGGATATGGTATATGAAACTTAGAATGACAATGTTCGCATTCTATGTCAAAAAGCTTCCCACTCAGTATCTTTGTCTTCATATCTTTGTCCAATTGCACATTGATTGAAGTATAAATGTCTGTATTAAATTCCTTATTACATTCAGGACACACTAACTTAATTTTCTTTTCCATAATTTCTCCTATTTATTCGCTAAAACATTGGGAACAAGTTCCACAAAACAATCTTCATATTCTTTTTGAAGAGCAATTTTTAATTCTCGATTGGCTACTTCAAGTTCTGTAAAAGACATTGTGTCAACTCGTGTAGTAAAGTAAATAGATATCCACATTTTTCTTCCTGTTGTCGTGATATCATAGAAGACAGGGTCATAGGGATAATTATTTAATATAGATGAAGAAATATGTTTTATTTTTGTGACTTCTTCTTCATCTGGACTTAAAAGCATTAAGCTTCTAAAACTATCTCCAATCATTTGAATAGGTTCTTTCATCATACCTAATGCCAATACGATTGCCACAATTTGATCAAAATAGGGTGATATAAAAGCAAGTGGCGTATGTGTTAAAAACGAAGATAAGAAAAACGCTAGCGATACACCAACACTTGAGAATACATCAATTTTCCATCCATAAATTTCGACATCCACTGTAGGAGATGTCACCTTTTTATTAATTTGCATAAGTATGAATAAAATCAATGCGGAAAAACATGTTAAAATCGTTTCAAACATAGAAACCTGCATATGATCAATTTCATTTCCACCATTCAACATAATTTGAATATTATTCATAATCAAAACCATCATAACCGCTATAAACATAAATCCTTTTAATAAGATCACTATACTTTCAAGTTGTGCATATCCAAAGGGATGCTTTTCGGTTACTGGTTTATAAAATAAAGGAATAATATAAATTGTTAATCCAATAACAACAAGTTCAGTTGAATCATAAACGGTATCTGCTAGAACCGACTGGGATTTAGAATAGATGGCCATAATCAATTCTGCAAGTGCAAATACAACACCGGACCAAAAAGAAATACGCATTACAATTTGTTCCTGTTTTTCTTTCATTCTCTCACCTAATTTCCTAGATATTATACCACAAGAAAAGGAACGTCTTTAAAAAACGTCCCTATTGTTGATTACGGATATAATTCAGTGCTCCACCTGCCATAAGAATTTCGACATCTTCTTTACTAATAGGTGCATGCACTTTATATGTTTCTTTCTTTGTCACATTTTCAATCGTTAAATCAAATGAATTATAAAATGAATCAACATTTTCAATTTTCAATTCATCCATTTCATCAATTTTGTCATAATTGGATTTATCATCAAATACAAGTGGCAACAAACCAAAATTGACTAAGTTTGCTAGGTGAATACGGGCAAAAGATTTAGCTAAAACTGCTTTTATACCTAAATACATTGGCGCAAGTGCTGCATGTTCTCTACTTGATCCTTGACCATAGTTTTCGCCGGCTACAATAATACCTCCATTATTTTCTTTGCACACTTCATCAAAATGCGGCTTATTGTTTTCAAATACGAATGTAGATAGTTTTTCAATATTTGAGCGATAAGGTAAAACCTTCGCTCCAGCTGGTGCAATATGGTCTGTCGTAATATTATCTGGTAATTTGATAACAACTTTTTTATCAATTGTTTGATCCATTGGTGTATTTACAGGCAGTGTTTTAATGTTGGGGCCTCGAACAATTTCAACATTTTCTGGATTCTTGCTTGGGGCATAAATCAATGAATCATCAATATAGCTTTGTTCTTTTTCAAATTCATCTGCATAATCTAATGTCGTTGGATCCGTAATAACTCCTGTAATTGCACTTGCTGCAGCCACTTCTGGTGATACTAAATAAATACCAGCACTTAGTGTTCCACTTCGACCATAAAAATTACGGTTAAAGGTACGCAAACTTACGGCATCACTTTTGGGACTTTGTCCCATGCCAATACAAGGCCCACAAGTACATTCTAGAATTCTTGCTCCACAAGATACAAAGGTTGAAAGTGTTCCATTTTCAATTAATTTCATAAGTACTTGTCTAGATCCTGGTGAAACAACTAGACTTACATTATGCGCAATCTTTTTACCTTTTAAAATAGCGGCTGCCTTCATTAAATCTTCATAGCCTGAATTTGTACAAGAACCAATCGCTACTTGATCTACTTTCATGCCAGAAAGTTCAGATACATTTTTAACGGCATCTGGTGAATTTGGACATGCGGCTAATGGTACTAATTTGCTTAAATCAATTTCAACAGTTTCATCATAGTGACAACCTTCATCTGCACTTAAAGGAATATAATCTTCTTCTCTTTGTTGACGTTTTAAGAATTCACGGGTAACCTCATCACTTGGGAAAATAGATGTAGTAGCTCCAAGTTCAGCTCCCATATTTGTGATGGTTGCTCTTTGGTAAACACTCAAATTTTTGACACCTTCTCCAGTGTATTCAAAAACTTTACCAACGCCTCCTTTTACACTCAATAATTCTAATAGCTTTAAAATAATGTCTTTACTAGAAACCCCATGCGCTAGAGTACCTGTTAATTTTACTTCAACAACTTTAGGACATGTTAATCGATAGCCAATTCCAGCCATTGCCTTGGCAACATCCAATCCTCCTGCACCAATCGCAATACATCCTATTGCCGATGATGTCGGTGTATGTGAGTCGGATCCAATCAATGTTTTTTGTGGTTTGGCAAAACGTTCCAAATGAACTTGGTGACAAATTCCATTTCCTGCTTTTGAAAAATAAATACCATATTTACTAGCTACACTTTGAAGATATGCGTGATCGTCCGCGTTCATAAATCCATTTTGTAGTGTATTATGATCGACATAGCTAACAGATAATTCTGTTTTTACTTTTTTCACTCCCATAGCTTCAAACTGCATATAGGCCATAGTCCCTGTCGCATCTTGTGTTAAAGTCTGATCCATTCTGATTTCGATAGGTTGGCCTGCTTCTAATTTTCCTTTTAATAAATGTTTTTCTAGAATCTTGTACGTCAAATTTTGCATAGACAATATCCTCCTAAAGCGAATTATAACAAAAAATGTAACAAAATGAAAGTTTATGTTATAATATGAAACATATGAAAGGAGGTTTCATAAAGTGCACACACTTAAAGAAATCTATCAAGATAATGAAGAACGCAATTTTATTGATCCTTCCCTATACTCTAGATATCGCGTAAAAGCTGGGCTTAGAAACGACAATGGTACGGGAGTTAAAGTAGGATTAACTAAAATTTGTGATGTTATTGGGTATAAAATTATTCATGAAAAAAAATATAACATTGATGGTCAATTGATTTATAGGGGCTATCCAATCAATTATTTAGTAAACAAACAACCTTCAGACAAAATCTGTGGATTTGAAGAAACAGCTTATCTTTTAATTTTTGGAACCTTGCCAAATGCTGATCAATTAAAAGCTTTTAAAGATTACTTACTCAATTTTAAAATGGGGCCTGTTGACTTACAGTATGAAACACCAAACATATTAAATGCACTTCAAATCGAAGTATTAAAATTATATGCGAAAGATCCAAGTGCAGATACAGATGATCTTGAAGAAAGAATGATGAAAGGATTAAAAATTCTTGCGAGTATTCCACTTTTCACTTTTTCATATGCACGTAACAAAGTATTTAAATCATATCCTTATCCAGACAGGAGCTTAGCTGAAAACATTCTATGCATGGCTAGAGGGAATGATCAATATACATTTGAAGAGGCTAAAATCATGGATACTTTATTAATGGTCCACGCCGATCATGGTGGTGGAAACAATTCTACTTTTGCCAATGCCGTAATATCCAGTACAGGAACGGATATCTACTCTTGTATTTCGGCTGCCATTGGTTCATTAAAAGGGCCTAAACATGGTGGAGCAAATTGTAAGGTAACTAACATGTTTAAAGCCATATTTCATGAGGTTGGATTTACAACCGATCAAACTACGCTTAAAAAAATTGCGAATCGTATATTAGATAAAGACTTTTTTGATCACAGTGGACTTATTTATGGTATTGGTCATGCGATCTATACTAAAAGTGATCCACGTGCACTATTAATTCACGGGCAATGTGAAGCTTTAGCTAAATCAAAAGGACAGGAAGAGATTTACAATTGTATTCATGCTTTTGAAAAGGTTGCCATCGAAGTAATGAAAGAAAGAAAAGGCATCGACGTATGCGCAAATGTTGATTATTACTCAGGCTATGTGTATTCATTACTAGGTATTGAATCCGATCTATTTACACCATTATTCGCGATTAGTCGAACAGCTGGCTGGGTAAGTCATCATTTAGAAAATCGTCAATCCAATCGTAAATTAATTCGACCTGCCAATGTATATGTAGGAGAAATGGAGGAAATCAAATGACAACAATAACAGTTTTTAAAGGAGATGGAATCGGACCAGAAATCACGGATGCCGTCATTAAAGTTTTAAATGCTGCAAACGCAAAGCTTGAATATGAAGTGTTTAATGTAGGTGCAAAAGTATATGAGGAAACTGGGGAATATATTCCTGAAAAAGCTTTTGAATCTTATGAAAAGAACAAAATTTTATTAAAATCACCTATCACAACGCCGGTTGGTAAAGGATTTCGTTCTTTAAATGTTACATTGCGAAACAAATATGATTTATGGGCAAATATTCGTCCTGCTAAATCCAATCCTTGTATTCCTACAAAATTTGACAATGTAGATATCGTAACTTTTAGAGAAAACACAGAAGATCTATATGTTGGTAAAGAAGAGCAGATTGATGAAAATACAGTTTATGCCTATAAGATCATCACAAAAAAAGCAAGTACAAGAATTATTAGAGCTGCTTTTGAATATTGTATTAAGAATAATCGTAAAAAATTAACTTGTGTGCATAAGGCTAATATTTTAAAAATGAGCGACGGCTTATTTCTTCATATTTTTGAAGATATTGCCAAAGAATATCCTCAAATTGAATCCAATTCCTTAATTGTGGATAACACTTGCATGCAGCTTGTGATGCATCCCGAACAATTTGATGTTATGGTTATGCCAAATCTTTATGGAGATATTGTTTCTGATTTAACCAGTGGTTTAATTGGCGGATTAGGTTTACTTCCAAGTTGCAATAAAGGTGATGATTATGCCATGTATGAAGCTGTGCATGGTAGTGCTCCAGATATTGCAGGAAAACATATTGCGAATCCGAGCGCTTTATTATTATCGGCTTGTATGATGTTAGAGGATCTTCATCAGGAAAGTGTGGCCACAAAAATTCGAAATGCATTAAACAAAACATTTGAAGAAAGAAAGGTATTAACTTTTGATCTTGGCGGAAGTGCTTCTACAGATGCATTCACGGATGAAATTATTAAAAATTTATAATATAAAAGACGAAGTATTTACTCTTCGTCTTCATCTTCGTCAACCATTAGAGATTGACGATTTTTTAATGTTAAAATATATGTTCCATCTTTTGGATATGCACTTTTGTCTTTTTGATCACTCAAGATTTCCAATTCACATGGGTATCCTTCATTTTCAAGAATTTGTAAAAGATTCTCCTTACCAATTTTTTTAGTAATAGCACGTCCACACGCACAGTTACCATATTGATCAAGGCATTGTTTAATCCACACAGGAATTTTTGAAGCTGCCATTGTATCCTCCTTGATTAAAAGTATTCGCAAAATATATCATATGCAAAACACCTTTAAAAATCAAGCAGAATTCACATTAACCTTCTAAAACTGCAATAATATTTGGATAATATGTAAAACGATCATCTACAAATTGTAAAGCTTGGTTTGCGATTTGTTTCGCCTTGTCTTTATCCACACCTTCATAAATAGAAGCATAACGATAATAGATATAATCTTTGATTTGGTTTTCTCTTAAGATATAACCATAATCTGCATCACCTAATCCATAATCTCCATGTAAGATATATAGATCAGCTACATCCATCATAATACGATTTCTATATGTATCGTGTAGATCTTCTAATTGTGATAATACGGCATAAATAAAGTGTTCATAATAATCTACATCTTCATATTTCCATGTTTTCAAAACACTATACGCAAGATCCATGAATTCTTCAACGAATTTTTCAACATCGATTCCAATTTCTTCATCTAATTTTTTTGAATCATAAATATCTTTGTGTTGTGCAATCATCAATACTTTACGCATTGTATCAAATTGAGCCTTGTATTCTTCTCCATCCGCAACAACATCTGTAAATTTATAATTCAACGCATGATCAACATCAGCTTGTAGATCTTCAGCTTTTTCAGGTTTAATATCTGCTGTTTCATATACTTTAGATACTAAAACTTCTACTAAACCTTCATCGTATCCATCTTCTTCAAAATTAAATTTACCTGTTAATTGATACTTATTCACTAAATCTTTTGAAACTGATTTTACATCTGGATTTAAAATCAATTGTTGAATAATAGAATCACGAGTTACATTCATTGACATAGCTTTTGCCAAATCAAGACATGTATCTAATGATAACTTCGCATATTGTTCTTCTTTCGTCATTTTCTTAGTCGTTACCTTTTTAGTAGTTGTTTTTTTAGTTGTAGTTTTCTTTGTTGTTTTTTTAGCTGTAGCTTTCTTTGTTTCTGCAGGTTTTACTTCTTCTTTTTTAGCTTTAACTGCTGACTTTGTAGCTTTTTTTGCAGTAGCTTTCTTTGTTTCTGCAGATTTTACTTCTTCTTTTTTAGCTTCAACTGCTGGCTTTACAGCTTTCTTTGTTGTAGTTTTTTTTGCAGGAGCTTTCTTTGTTTCTGCAGATTTTACTTCTTCTTTTTTAACTTCAACTGCTGGCTTTACAGCTTTCTTTGTTGTAGCTTTTTTTGCAGGAGCTTTCTTTGTTTCTGCAGGTTTTACTTCTTCTTTTTTAACTTCAACTGCTGGCTTTGCAGCTTTTTTTGTTGTAGCTTTTTTTGCAGGAGCTTTCTTTGTTTCTGCAGGTTTTACTTCTTCTTTTTTAACTTCAACAGCTGGTTTTGTAGCTTTCTTTACTTCTGCAGTTTTTACTTCTTCTTTTTTAGCTTCAACAGCTGGTTTTGTTTCTTCTTTTACTACTTTTTTATTTGTAACTTTTTTTGTCGTTTTTATTGGCATATGAAACCTCCCTTAAACGTGCTTTCTATAACGTTATTATAGCACTGAATACAAATATTCCCAAATTTGTATAGACAAAAAGGTAT
>NZ_DS996837.1:16195-40501 GCF_000156655.1 Holdemanella biformis DSM 3989 | reverse complement strand
GGTATATTTGACACATATATTTAATGATAAATGGTGTATACTACAGAATATAGCATGCAAAAGGAGGAATTAACATGCAAACACCACCAAAATTTAAACCTAAAACATATGTTCCTGTTCGAAATAAAATTCTAACCACTGCAGGTATAATCTTGTTATCTGGTATTGTCGGATTTGGTGCTGGTTATGCCGGAAGTCATTTATCTAATAACGCCAATGTCACCATTCAACAACAAACTAATAAATCCAATTCTGGAACCATTCAAGTAGCAGATGTTTCAGATATCGTTGAAAAATGTAAGGATAGCGTAGTAGAAATCACGACGGAGTCTGTTTCTAGTGGAAACTCTATCTTCGGCCAATATGTGTCTCAAGGTGCAGGTAGTGGAGTCATCATTAGTGAAGATGGATATATTGTCACAAACAATCATGTTGTGAGTGGTGCAACCAGTTTAAAAGTCACAACAACAGATGGAACAGAATACGATGCATCAATTATTGGCACAGATTCACAAACTGATTTAGCTGTCATTAAAATCGAAGCTCAAAATCTTTTAGCCGCTACATTAGGTGATAGCGATATCTTACAAGTAGGAGATCCTGCCATTGCGATTGGAAATCCATTGGGTGAACTTGGGGGAACAGTTACTACAGGTATTATTTCTGCAACCGATCGACAGATCACAATCGATAACGAAACAATGACTTTACTACAAACAGATGCCGCCATTAATCCAGGAAACTCTGGAGGTGGATTATTTAATGCTGATGGCAATCTAATTGGTATTGTAAATGCGAAAGAAAGTTCTACAGGAATTGAAGGATTAGGCTTTGCGATTCCAATTACGCCTGCCAAAGATGTTATTACAGAGCTTATGCAAAATGGAAGTGTAACTTCTAGGCCAGCTTTGAATGTTAGTTTATATGACTATACTTCAAGTAACCAAACGCAAAATTCTAAATATGAAGATGGTTGTTATATCGTGCAAATTGTAAAGAATGGAGCTGCCGATAAAGCCGGATTAAAACAAAATGACCGCATTATCCGTTTTGATGGAGAAAAGATCCAATCGACAAGTGATGTAAAAGCTATATTAAAAAAGCATAAAATTGGAGACAACGTCAAGATGGTTGTTGATAGAGATTCTAAAGAAATCGAAGTCGAAATTGTCTTACAAGCACAAACCCAAGCAAATTAAGCCAGTGATTCACTGGCTTTTTAGTTTAAACTAACCTATAATATACGTGTAGATATAAGAAGGAGAATGAAGTTATGTCTGAAAAAATCAAAAAAAGAAAAATCATGCTTGTTGGTACTGGATTTGTCGGCATGAGTTTTGCCTATTCAATGCTTTCTGAAAAAGGTATTGATGAACTTGTTTTAGTCGATGTGAATGAAGACAAAGCAAGAGGAGAACAAATGGATCTTAGTGATGGTCTTGTATATGCAGATACAAAGATGAAAATCACAGCTGGAACTTATGCAGATGCTACGGACACAAATATCGTTGTCTTAACAGCTGGAGCTGCTCAAAAGCCAGGTCAAACTCGTTTGGATTTAGTTAAAATCAATGCAAATATCACGAAAGGTGTATGCCAAGCCTTAAAAGAAAATAACTTTAATGGTATCTTAGTTGTTGCAAACAACCCAGTAGATATTATGACTTATGTAGCTTGGAAAGAAAGTGGATTACCTAAAAACCACGTTATCGGTTCAGGTACAGTATTAGACACGGCTCGTTTACGTCATGCATTAAGTGAAAAATTAGGATTTGCTGACAGTAACATCCATGCTTATATCATGGGTGAACATGGTGATTCTAGTTTCGTTCCTTGGATTCACTCATATATTGGATGCAAAAATTTACTTGAATACTTAGATGAAAATAATATTTCTTTAAGTGAATTACAAGAAATCTATATTGATGTACGTGACAAAGCTTATAAGATCATCGAATTAAAACGTGCTACTTACTACGGAATCGGTTTGGCATTAAAACGTATCGTATCTTGTATTTTAAATAATGAACGTGCTATTTTACCAGTTAGTGCTTACCAAAATGGTGAATATGGTAAAGAAGGATACTTTATTGGAACACCAAGCGTTGTTGGTTCAAATGGTGTAGAACAAGTTATTCGTTTACACTTAAATGAAAATGATCAACAAAGATTTGATCATTCATTCGATACATTAAAACAAACAATTGAAGATAATCTTCAAGACATCCTTTAAAAAATAGCCTGACTAAATTTTAGTCAGGCTTTTCATTTCTTCATTTATAGTTTCTAACAGCATCACTTTATCAAATAAAGTCAAACAAGGTTTTTGTGAATCTGAATAGTGAATTAAATCATCATGATAATGTCCACTAAACCACATTTTATATTCCGTTTTCTTTTCAATCGTTTCTAAACAATCATGTAAATCATAATAATTATCTCCATATAAACTCATATCTATTTCATATTTATGAGCCAATGGATGAGATGAATATATGTCATGAGATAAAATATAATCTACTTTCCACTCATTTTTTTCCAATGTTTCAAATGCGTGTTTTGCCTCTTCTATCGTACAAATCTCATCTTTCCACCAATTTTTATGTTCTGTACGATAACATACATCATGCGAAAATCCTCCACCCATTGTAAAGAATTTATACCCATCTATATCAAAAACTTCACCACGCATCAAATGAAATACTTTAGAGCGAATACGATGGACTTTACCACCCTTATATTCTTCTATAGGATATGTATTTAAAACATCAAAGTTTTCATGATTCCCATCAATAAATAAAGTATTCCAAGGAAGCGAATCTAACCATTTCAACCAAAAGTTATCTCCTGTACTTCCATCCCAGACACAACCAAAATCACCACAAATAATAACATAATCATTTTCCGTTAAAGTATCGCCAACTGTAAACTCTCTAGGATTGATTTTATGAATATCTTGTTCTCTATGAATGTCGCCAGTTATATAAATCATGAATTCCCCTCCAACAACGTCTTTACATTATAGCACAGATGTTCACACGTTAACAATCAAATGACAATTGTAATTTATGTAAATTAATGAAAATTGATTTACATTTTATTACATTTTGTGTTGACACGTTTTTCAAGATGGTATATTATACAACCACAAATATTCAAAGCTGTGAACAAGACATGACTTTAAGCAAACCTGGTCATAGAGAGTATCAAATTTGGTGAAATGATAACGATGGTCCTTAGAGCTATCCCTTGTGAGCCAATCATTTGAAATAATAGTAAAATGATTCGTCCTTCGCGTTAAGAAGTTCTAAGTGGCAACAAAGATGTTGCAAACTAAGTGGTACCGCGGAATAATATTAGATTTCGTCTTAGATAGACGAGGTCTTTTTTTTATTATTTGAATATTTGAATAGAAAGTTTTAAGGGAGGAAAGTTATTATGAATGGTCTATTATTATTAGCTATCGCTGCTGCATTATTGCTAACAGCCTACTTAGTTTATGGACGCTATTTAGTTAAAACATGGGGAATCAATCCAAAAGCTAAGACACCTGCCTATGAAAAGGAAGATGGAGTTGACTATGTTCCAAGTAACAAATGGGAAGTATTTGGACACCAATTCTCTTCAATTGCCGGAGCCGGTCCAGTAACAGGTCCAGTACTTGCGATGGTATTTGGATGGTTACCTGCTTTTCTATGGGTAATGGTCGGAAGCATCTTCTTTGGAGCCGTACAAGACTTTGGTGCTCTATACGCATCTGTTAAATCTCATGGTAAATCTATGGGACAAATTATTGAAACTTATATTGGTAAAACAGGACGTAAATTATTCTTCTTGTTCTGCTGGTTATTCACTTTATTAGTAATTGCTGCATTTGCCGACATGGTTGCAGGATCATTAAATGGATATAATGCGGCTGGTGCACAATCATTACCTAGTGGAGCTGCAAGTTCAATTACAATTCTATATGTATTTGTTGCAATCGCATTTGGTTTCTTCCTAAAGAAAACTGGTCTTTCTGGGTGGAAACAAGCTGTACTTGGTATCGCATTAATCGTTGCGATGCTAGCATTAGAAATCGCATTCCCAGTTTACTTCACAAAACAGACATGGGTATATCTAGTATTCGTTTATATCTTCTTTGCGAGTGTTACACCTATCTGGGTATTAAAACAACCACGTGACTATTTGACTACATTCTTATTCATCGGAATGATCGTTGCTGCTGTTGTTGGTGTATTCGTATCAAATCCAACAATTACATCTCCTGCATTTACAGGATTTAAATCCGCAACTGGAAGCTATATCTTCCCTACATTATTTGTCACTGTTGCTTGTGGTGCTGTTAGTGGATTCCACTCACTTGTATCTAGTGAAACAAGTTCTAAACAAATCCGTAACGAAAGTGATATGTTACAAGTTGGATACGGAAGTATGTTACTTGAATCATTACTAGCTGTACTTGTAATTGTTGTTGTTGGATCTTTAACTAGTTTAGCTAGTAAAGGCGTATTGAATGAAACACTATCTTCTATGGCATTTGCCGATACTGCAACTCCATTTATTAAGTTCTCTGTTAGTGTTACTGGATTGATTTCACAATTTGGATTCCCTCAAGAATGGGGTCTATGCATTATGACAATGTTCGTTTCTGCATTAGCATTAACATCATTAGACGCCGTTGCTAGAATCGGACGTTTATCATTCCAAGAATTATTTGAAGTAAACGAAGAAGTTGAAACAAACAGTGTTGTCGCTTTCTTAACAAACAAATACGTTGCTACTTTAATCACATTAGCTGGTGGTTATCTATTAAGCTTAGGTGGATACTTAAATATCTGGCCATTATTCGGTAGTGCTAACCAATTACTTGCTGCCATGGTATTAGTTTCATTATCTGTATTCTTAAAAGTTACAGGACGTAAAGGATACATGTTATATGTACCTATGGTTATGATGTTAGTTGTAACAATGACAAGCTTAGGAATGTCCGTATACAACATCTGCTTAAAGTTATTCGTAACTGGTGGATTTGCATTTATGACAGACGGACTACAATTATTCTTCGCTGTTCTATTAATGGCATTAGGATTGATGATCTTCATTGGTTCTGGAAAAAAATTAGTTCAACCTGTTGAAAAGGCAAAACTTCAAGAACAAGAACAAAACGCATAAAATTATCAAGACCGCATCAAGCGGTCTTTTCTTTTACTAAAATCAACAAGGATGATAGAAGCTTTAAAATGGTTGAAAAAAAGGACCCGAACAACTGAATGTTGTCCGAGCCTAATTTCAACTATAGACTGTTTTAGGGTATATACCGCCCCTTAAATTATTAAAGAGCAAATTCATCTAACACCATCCAAATTTATTGCGTCTACAAAGTAAGCGTCAAATTTGAGGTGGTACAAAATATAGAAAGTGTACTGCCATATTCAAATAAGCTACCAAAGAATCTATATGTAAAATCCATCAGAAACTAAGTCTGATGGATTCATTATTTTTTTCTATTCAACACCAATAATAAATGAGTAAATCGGTTGATTTCCTTCATGGATTTCAACTTCTGCATCACTGTTATCTTCGATATAAGCAGCGATTTCTTCAGCCTGTTCTTCTGTAGCTGTATCTCCATAAATCAAAGTAACAAGTTCACTATCATCATCTAGCATTTTATCCAACAATTTTTTTGTTGCTTCCATGCAATCTGGACAAGATACACAAATATCTTTTCCAAAAATACCCATATATTCATCTTTTTTAATTTCAAGACCATCATATGTTGTATCTTTGATTGCATAAGTCACTTCACCAGATTTAACATTTTCAATAGCCTCATTCATTTCAGCTAAGTTATCTTCTAATTCAACATCTGGATTAAACATAACACAAGCACTTAATCCTTGTGGAATTGTTTTACTTGGAAGTACATGAATATCTTGATTGGAACATACTTGTGCAGCCTGACTTGCAGCTAAAACAATATTTGAGTTGTTCGGCAAAATGAAGATATGATCTGCATTCAACTTTTCAACGGCTGAAACAAAATCTTCTGTACTAGGATTCATTGTTTGTCCACCACCGACAACAATATCAGCTCTAAGTTCTGTAAACATCTTCTTGATTCCATCACCAGGAGCTACGGTAATAATGGCATATTTTTTGTGTTCTGCCATTTTTTCCTCTTCTTCTTTTTCAATAATGTTGTCATGCTGTTCTTGCATATTTTCAACTTTTAATTTAATAAAACGACCCTGACGACGTCCCATTTTAATAGCTGTAAATGGTTCTAATGTATGAACATGAACTTTTACTAAATCCTCATCTTGTACACAAACAATTGAATTACCAATTGTAGCTAATTCATCTTTAAAGCTTGTTTCAGAGAAATGACGAATACCATTTTCAGATAGTTTCAAAATAAATTCGGTACAGAAACCATATTCTTCTTCTCCACCTTCAACTTTTGTTTGAGCGCTCTCACCAGCTGCTTTTGCACCTTCAAGTTGAACTGGCTGACCTTCCATAGCTGCAAGGAAACCTTCTAAGATTACACAAAGTCCTTTTCCACCACTATCAACTACACCTACTTCTGCAAGTACTGGTAATAATTCAGGTGTTCTTTGTAAAGAAGCATTGGCTTCATCCACCATCTTTTTCATCACATCCATGCAGTCTGTTACTTCTTCTGTAGTAGTATATGCATATGTATAGTCTGCAGCTTCACGAACTACTGTTAAAATCGTTCCTTCTACTGGACGCATAACAGCACGATAAGCAACACGACTACCATTCACTAAAGCGTGAGCCAATTGTGACGCATCCATATCATCTAAGTCTTCAACAGCTTGATAGATTCCTCTAAAAATCTGTGAAGTAATAACACCTGAGTTACCGCGTGCTCCCATTAATAATCCACGAGATAACGTTTTCGCAATATCTTTTACAGAATCCGAATTCGTTTTAAGAGCTTCCTTAACACCATTTGATACAGTTAAATGCATATTTGTTCCAGTATCACCATCTGGTACAGGAAAAACATTCAATGCATCAATTTCGGCTGAATGATTTGATAAATTATTCATACCGGATTCTAGCATCTGTTTAAATAATACACCATTGATTTTTTCCATTTTTTAACTCCTACTTAACTGCACGTACACCTTGAACATAAATGTTTACAGCGTTACATTTAACTTCCAAAGTCTTTTCCAATACATATTTAACGCGCTTTTGTGCTTCATACACAACTTCGCTTAATTTAATTCCTTGCAATGCGATAATATAAAGATTTAAAACCAAACCCGTTTCATCTTGTGTCACAACAACACCACGAGCGTAATTTTCCTTTTTCAATAATTCTGCCCAGCCATCCTTCAATGTTTTCTGGCTTGCCATACCTACAATACCGTAACATTCAGTAATTGCACCACCTGCTAAATTGGCAATCGCATCTAATGAAATCTCGATATTTCCGTATTCTGTTGATTTATTAATAGGCATAATAAAACCTCCTGTTTTTATTAATTATACTCTACTTAAAATATAAACACAAATCCTAATACGCTTCTACAAAGCTTTGTGATTCCTCATCCCAATAATAATATGTCCCATTTTCATCATAATATTCATCGGTATTCGGATCATAATACATACCTATAGCTTTATGATAATATACTCCCGTATTCTCATCATAAACCCACTCCGCCTCATTTTCTGTTTCTTCACTATCTGGCTGTTGTTCTCGATTCTCAGTTTCTTGTGATGTTTCTGTTTCCGCTTTTTCAGAAGTCTTTTTTTGCTCTTCTTCCTTTTTCTTAGAATTCAAATCCTCACAATTTACTTTTTCAATCGTAGAATGTGTAGAATCTAAAACCAAACATACCGACTTTCCCTTAAGTTTCGTCAATACACTTTGGTATTTAGAAAGCATTTTTATACTATTTAAATTCGTATAAACAATATTACCATCCTGCATCGTGATCTTGAACATATTTTTATCGTAACTCGCTTTATAAGGTACAATTTCCGCAAACTTTTCTATTAAATCCCGTGTTAATATTTTGCTATGTTTTTGAAATTGTTCGCATAACTGTTTGCGTTGTTTCGCATTAAAATCGGACAATAAAGGAAAATGCACAATCATATTCAAATATTGTTCTTCAATTTCAATTGAAGTTCCATCCTGAAACAGTGCAAAATTTTTATCACCCTTTACATAATAGCCAACAATCAATTTTTCTTGCACATCAAAAGTCAATTTACGATTCTTCTTTGATACTTTACAAGACTGTACAAATGGCATCTTCTCTACTCTTTTTTCAAATAGAATAGAAGGTACAAAATAAAGACGAGTTTTTGTACTCACGTTTGCCAAATCATAAACTTCGTTATCTGATAAATAGTAATTATTTTTACACGACAAAACTTTGACATGGGAATCTGTAGAAAAGTAATACACAAAAACACTAGCCACCATCATAAAAACAAGACTAAAAATAATTGTTTGTTTAATGGTTAGCTTTATTTTTTTCTTTACCAATATAACTGCTCAACTTCCGTTACCATGTCAATATCATATTCTTTTTTAGCCTTGACTTTGATTTCATGAATTAAATCACGAACATCTTGAGCTGTAGCGGTTAAATCATCATTCACAATAAAATTACAATGTTTTTCACTCACCTTAGCCCCACCAACTTTATGGCCACGTAAACCTAAATCTTCAATCAATTTCCAAGCAGGAATTTCTTCTGGATTTCTAAAAACACTTCCTGCACATGGCTTATCCAATGGTTGTGCGCTCATTCTTCTTTCGCGTCTAGCATCCATTAAATCACGAATATCATTTTGATTTCCTTTTTCTAATTGGAAACGACCCACTAAAATAGTCCAATCTTTATGTGATTGAAAAATAGAATGGCGATATGCATAATCCAATTCATCCTTCTTCATCCAACAAATTGTATTATCTTTTAAAACACATACATCCACTAAATGATTTGCCATATTATCTTTATAGGCACCTGCATTCATATACAGACATCCCCCAATAGAACCTGGAATACCACTTGCCCATTCCAATCCTGTCAACGATCTTTTCATGGCTTCTACCGCCATATTTATAATTGAACATCCTGCTTGTGCCACTAAAATTCCATCTGGTTCAAAATAAAAGTCATTCAGAGTACGATCTAAATTTATAATTGCACCATGAAAATCCGTATCTGAACATAAAACATTTGATCCACGCCCAAGTACATAATATGGAATATTTTCTTCTGCAAGTATATCGAGTACACACATCAAAGCTGTACAATTTTTTGGATAAATATAATAATCTACAAAGCCACCAATCTTAAAAGTTGTATGTTTCTTCATAGATTCATGTTCTAAAACTTCTGCATACGTCATTAAACGATCCTTAATGCTCATATTACTTCCCCTTTTTACATATATTTTTTAATAAATCTATAATATCATATGCCGCATTTGGTTTTCCCATCTGCAAAGCATGCTCATGCGTTTCTTTATATACCACAGGATTTGCGTATAAAGAAACAATTTGTCCCTGCAATGTTTCTGCATTTAAATCTTTTTCTTCAATAATACGACAAGCCTGTTTTTTTAATAGCATGCTCGCATTATAAAATTGATGGTTGTTTGCCACATAAGGACTTGGTATCACAATAGATGGGATACCTAAAGCTGTTACTTCTGCAAGCGTAGTTGCTCCTGCACGACAAACCATTCCATCTACATGTCCATATATACGTAAAGTATCTACATATGGTACAACATGAATATTTTTTTGGTTTTCAAACAAATTCAAATCTTGCGAATTATCTTTTCCGCAGACATACAAAAATTGTAAATCACCATCAACATCCTTTAGAGCACTCTTCATCAATTCATTTACTGAACTAGAACCTAAAGAGCCCATAACAATAAGAATGGTCTTTTTATCTAAATCTAAGCCTAGTGATTTAAAATAGTCTTCATCAAATTTTGCTTCTTTAGCAATTGTAGCCCTTGGATTTCCAAGCATGTGAATCTTTTCCTTAGGAAAAACCTCATTGCACTTTTCATAACAAGTTATAATCGCATCCACTTTTTTCATAACAAGCTGATTTGCTTTTCCAACAATAGAATTTTGTTCATGAATTACAGTATGGATACCTAAAGAATGAGCTGCCATAATAACAGGTGCACTTACATAGCCTCCAAAACCAATAACTACATCTGGTTTGAATTCTTTCAAATATTTTTTTGCCTTACCTTCTGCTTTAAACATCTGACAAACAGCCATACATTTTTTAAATGCATTTCCTACCAATCCAGAAGTGTGTAAAGCCTTAAACACATATCCATTTTGAGGAATCAAATCCTTTTCCATGCGATCATCATTTCCAATAAATAATATTTCCGTTGAAGAATCAAGTTCTTTCATTTTATCCGCCAAAGCTAAAGCCGGATAAATATGTCCACCTGTTCCTCCTGTCACAAAACAAATTTTCATATTAAAAACCTCACCAAGTATATCATATATCAATCTTTTAAAACAATATCGCCACTTGTCTTTACCATAAGGCCAGTTAAGACAAAACGATGATTCGAATTGAATCCATATTCTAAATCACAAGTAGATAAAGATACATAATTCGCATCTATATCATCTAATTCATTAAAATAAGTCGACATTTGTTGCATAGAATTCAACGTCTCTTGTCTATAATCACCAAATGACGTTGTATAGAATACACTATCTTCTGTCGTTTTCGCAAATGTAAAAACATGACACTTATAATTCGCATCTGGTGTTAATAAATAAAATACTGGATGCGACTTAAAAAAATCTTCATCACAATACTTTTTTAATAAGGTAAACATACCTCCACCCTCTACAGAATGTCCATATATAATTGAATTATCATCTTGAAATTGTCCATTCGCATTCGCATCCAAAAAAATCGAACCTCTATCATTATATTCTTTACTCACAGTGTGATTCAAATAAAATTGATTATCTTTTGTTTGCATCACAGGAAAAGAAATATCACAATCAGGAACATAGATCCATGCTACAATATCCTCATTTTCCACTTTAAGTTTGCTCCAATCCGGATCTAATACTTGCTTTTCTTCTTTGTCCTTTTTTTTGATTACACTTTTTTCTAATTGCTTAGTTTCATTTTCTACTTGTTGTTTTTGTGAATAAATATCCCATAAATTATATGCACTGTATCCAAATACACAAAGACAAACAACTAAAAGAATTCTATATATCCATTTTTTCATACATGTTCATTTTAACACAAATAAAAAAGATAGAGAAATGAATTCCCTATCCTACAAAGACAAATATAATTATTTGCTCAATTTGCTAGCAGCCGCTTTGTCTAATACAACAACTACATCTGCGTGGTTTTGCAATGCACTTGCAGCACATGCTGTATCGATTGGTCCTTCAATCATAGCTTTCACTGCATCTGCTTTATTTTCGCCATTTGCCACTAATAATACTTTTTTAGATTTCATAATTGTTCCAATTCCCATTGTAATAGCTTGTGTTGGAACTTTGTTGATATCATTATCAAAGAAACGAGCATTTGCTTCACGAGTATTTTCTGTCAAATCAACAATGTGTGTTAATTCTTCAAATGGAGTACCAGGTTCATTGAATCCAATGTGACCATTTTGTCCAATTCCTAATACCTGTAAATCAATAGATACTTCACTTAAAGCATCTTCATAAGCTTTACAATCCGTTTCTGTATTTCCATAAGGAACGTGTGTGTTATTCAAATCGATATCGATATCTTTGAATAAGTTTTCATACATAAATGTATAGTAAGATTGAGGATCTTTACGATCAATTCCTACATATTCATCTAAGTTATAAGATTTAATATCTTTATAGCTATATCCATCTTTGTGGTATTGGATCATTTCTTTATATAATCCAACCGGACTCGATCCTGTAGCCAATCCTAATACAGCATCTTTTTTTGCATCCAACAATTCTTTCATGACACCAAACGCCTTAGCTGACATTTCATCATAATTTTCACATACGATAACTTTCATTTGTATCTCCTCCATATATCTCTTCTACTATTATAGCATAGCGCTTTCAAAATAAAATAAACATTTTAGTAATGCTTTTGTCATTTTTAACAAATTAGTAATATTTGCACTTTTTAATTGACTTTATGTTAAAAAGGAGAAAAAAAGTTAAGCATACTGTATAATAAAATCAGTTAAGGAGGACACATAATGCCTAAACAAAATCCATTATTAAATATTGTAAAAAAACAAAAAGAAGGTAAAGCCGTAGCTATCTATTCATGCTGTTCAAGTAATGCATTCGTAATTGAAGCTGCGATGGAAACCGCAAAAAAACAAGATTCATGTGTTTTAATTGAATCAACAGCAAACCAAGTAGACCAAAATGGTGGTTACTCTGGAATGACACCTCAAGATTTCTTCAACTTCTGCCATGAAAAAGCAAAAGAAGCTGGATTATCTAGTGATCGTATTTTCTTAGGTGGTGATCACTTAGGACCATTAACAGTTTCAAACAAACCAGAAGCTGAAGCGATGGAATACGCAAAAACATTAGTTCACGACTATGTACGTGCTGGATTTACTAAAATTCATATTGATACAAGTATGAAGGTTGCAGATGATGATCCAAACACTCGTTTAAGTGATGAAACTATCGCTCGTCGTGGAGCTACTTTAGCTAAAGTATGTGAAGAAGCTTATCAAGAATTACTTCAAGAAAATCCAGAAGCAATTCACCCAGTATACATTGTAGGTAGTGAAGTTCCAATTCCAGGTGGAGCACAAGAAGAAAATGCGGGTATGCAAGTCACAAAACCAGAAGATTTCAAAAATACTGTAGCAACTTTTGAAAAAGCATTTAATGATGCTGGTATTGAAGATGCATGGAACCATGTAATTGCAGCTGTAGTTCAACCTGGTGTTGAAGAAAAAGATGCCGGATGTGAAGAATATGATAGAGAACGTGCAAAAGATTTAATGGCAAGTATTAAAGATTTTGACAAATTAGTATTTGAAGGACACTCAACAGACTATCAAACTAAATTCAAATTACGTGAATTAGTAGAAGATGGTGTAGGAATTTTAAAAGTTGGTCCAGGACTTACTTATGCCGCTCGTGAAGGAATCTTCTCATTATGCATGATTGAAGAAGAATTAGCTGCTGTTTACGGATTTGAAACAAGCCACTTCCGTGAAGAATTAGACAAAGCTATGTTGGCAAACCCAGGCAAATGGGCACCATATTATCATGGAACAGAAAATGAAATTGCATTTAAACGTAAATATTCATTCTCTGATCGTTGTCGTTATTATTTACCTCAAGAAAATGTCAAAAATGCTTTAGCTAAATTATTGGCAAACTTAAAAGAACACCCAGTACCATTACCATTGCTAAGTCAATATATGCCTTTCCAATATACATTGGTACGTGAAGGTAAATTGAACAACACACCTGAAGATTTAATTAAAGCTCGCGTTATGTATACAATTGAAGAATACACTTACGCTAGTCACCAAGAAGAATTAGTTCGTTAATATCAATGTGCGCATCTTAAAGGTGCGCATTTTTTTATGCAACAAAAAAAAAGGTTCAACCGAACCTTTTACTTACTCTTTCTTGAAATTAATTCTTTTGCATGATATAACGCAAAGATCAATGCTAATGCACTAATCACATAATTCAAATATAACATCCAACCTGTGTAGCGTTCATTTTGTGCATTTAGTACAATCAATACAGATAAAGCGATTAATAAAACCATTTTTAAAATCACTTTATTTGTTTCTAATGTTTTAATTGAAGCTTCACTCTTCATTTTTTCATTACACTTAAAGTTTTCAATACGAGGTAAAGTTGCTAAGAACTTTCTAAATCTAAATTCTAAGAAAGCATATACACCAACACCTGCTAAAACACATAACCAGATAGGCATATTAAACATCAATATCAAGATAAATCCAATTAGTCCCATCACAAAGCGCATACTAAATTGTTTATATCTTTCTTCATTGTTTGCCAAGATATATCCTGTTTTTGAGAATACATCATAATATACGGCTCTTCCACGCTCATCTTTATAAACGTGCCAACCAGATACATTACCCTTTAAATCTGTTTGTTGTTTTTGTCTTGTCTTTCTTCCTTGTGCCATAATATCTCCTTACCACTCAACTACTTCTTCGAGTTCTTCTTTTTTAAGATTTTGTCGTTTTTCTTCCTCTTTAAAATCAACATAATCCGTATATGGTGTCAAGCAACCATTATCCTGAGGTTGATCATGACCATCCATGCGCACCATTATTTTGTCAAGAATATCTGTTTGTGTCAACTTTTCTCCAACTTTTGAAGCTTTCATAAAAGTAGGAGCACGCCCAATCTCCATAAACATCGTTTCTAATTCTGCATAATCCGCTTTATGCACACCTTCCGTAAAATATTCCAACTCTTGCAGCATCATTTTACAGAAAGTTTTCACATCACGCATATCAATATTGCCTCTAAAAATAATGAAAACCTTATGATCATTTGTCACTTTTAATGGTTGAGACATTGTAAATTTATTCTGAATCGCCTTATAAACTTCTTCTCTTGTCTCTTCCATATATTCTAAATAATAAGGTTTATCCTCTAATTCCTTATTATTATATATATTAAAATAAATTGTATTATAAATTCCACAATGTCTAAAAATTGTTCCTTTAACACTTGTGGCATAAAGAACTGGATATTTTTTATCAGCCATAATTTGTACCTCCTTAATTTCATTTTTAAACCATCAAATTGTAATATTTAATGACCTAAAAATAAAATTAAAGGTTGTAAGGATATAATCCGTTACAACCTTATATTTGAGAGAAAATATTCTAACTTCGTTAGATTAGCCTACTAGATAACTGTCCAAGGAACTGGTACTAGAGGTGTGTATCCACCAGCCCAGATACCGAATGCAGCACCAACAATACCGATTACTAAGAATAATGCGATACATTTTACTGGAGTCCAGTTTTTCTTCTTAATCAATACATAGCACATCATAGTGAATGCGAATGCGATTAAGCAAGGTAAAATCATATTTAAGTAGTTTTGGATAACAATTGGATCACCTTCACCATTAGCAATAGAGATACCTAATTTTGTTCCTCCACCATAGTTAGAAATTAAAGCACCAACAACGAATACACCTAATACACTAGCAGCGTGAGTGAATGCTTTAGCGTTAGCAGTCATCATCTTAACAGCAGTTAAACCTAAGTTGTATGACCAGTACATTAAAGCATAACGTAATACCATTTCAACACCGAATGCGATAACGAAGTATAAGATTGGTCCCATGATACTTCCATCAATAGCCATGTTTGCAGTTAAACCAGCAGTGATAGGAATTAATGTATACCAGAACAATGCATCACCAATACCACCTAATGGAGCAGCTGTTGAGATACGTACAGAACGAATTGTCTGAATATCTGTTTTTTGTTGTTCCATTGATAATACGATACCCATAACGAATGTTACGAAGAATGGGTGAGTATTAAGGAAATCCATGTTGTGAGTCATAGATGCAGCTAAGTCATCTTTATTAGTGTGGATTTTTTCCAAACCTGGTAACATAGCCCATAACCAACCAGCAGATTGCATACGTTCGTAGTTGAACGCAGCCTGTAATTGGCAAGAACGCCATACCATTTTATTTAAAGTTTGTTTATCTAATCTTGCAGCAGGAGTAGTATCCTTGTAAGAAGTCATTGCATTAGATTCCATCACTTACACCTCCCTGCGCAGCTTTTGTTTCAATAGAAGTAATCTTGAAGTCTAATAATGCGATTGCAACACCGATGAATGCAACTAAGATCAAGCAAGCAGAAGCTGTAGCTTCAACGTTACCAAATAGTAATGCGCAAGCAAAACCAGCTAGTAACCATCCCCACAAGTCGTTAGAAAGCATAATCTTTAACAATACAGCGAAACCTACGAAACGCATCATTCCACCGGCAGCACTTAAACCACCCATGAACCAGCTTGCGTTTTCACTTAAGCTTTGTAAAGCACCAGAAGCAGCAGTTCCACCAACATATGCTAAAATAGCGATTACAGCAAATAAAGTACCTAAGATAGCCATTGAAGTATTTAATACAGCAGTGATTCCTTTAGGGTTAGCTTCATTAGCAGCTTTATCGGCTTTAGCCATTAAACCAGACATGATTGTAAATGTTAATGTTACAACGTATTGTCCGAATGTAGCGAAAATCATACAAGCTCCTAAAGCAGCATTAATATCCATTTTTGCTTTAACAGCGAAAATCATAGCAACAACTGATCCTAATACAGCGTTAGGAGGCTGTGCTCCACCAACTGGCATGTTACCAACCATCATTAACTCATATGTACCACCAACAACTAAGCCAGTGTTTACATCACCTAAGATTGCACCAATAATTGGACAAGCAATGATAGGACGATAAACGATTTCAGTTAATGAGAATTGGTCGATGGCAAAGAAGAATGTTACAATTGCCAATAACACAATTTCTACAATATTCATTTTTCATTTTCTCCTTTTTTGGATTAACTCCAAAGTTTATTAATATCTTCAGGTGCGATGTCAGGTACACGTTGAATTTCTAATTCAACACCTAATTCTTGCAATTTCTTGAATGCAGCAACATCATCGTCATTTACAGCTACTGTAGTAGCGACTTGACGTTTACCTTCAGACATGTGCATGTTTCCAATATTACATTTTTTAATTGGAACACCACCCTCAACTAGACGTAATACATCTTGAGGCGTTTCACAAATGATGAAGATCTTTTGAGCAGGGCTCGCTTTTCCAATAATGTCGATTGTCTTCTGAATTGAGAAGTAACGAGTCTGAGCATAAGCTGGAGCAGCCATGTTCATCAAACCTTGACGGAATTCATCTTTTGCGACAGCGTCATTTGCAACTAATAATAAGTTAGCTCCTAGAACTCCACTCCATTGAGTTGCAACTTGACCGTGAATCAAACGATTGTCGATTCTTGTTAATAAAATATTTGGCATATTCTCTCTCCTTCCTGATAGCGCTTTCTTCTTTAAAGAATAACTATCTTGACTATATTATACATTTTCTATTCATAATTTCTTTACACATTTTAAGAAATTGTTTGCACTTTTTAGTAATTTTTTATTTTTTATCACTAACAATTATAAAAATTGGCAAAAAAATAACATAATTATCACAAAATCGGTTTAAAAATCAATTTTGAAAACCTTTTCACAAAACAAAAGAACATGCTAATTAGCATGTCCCTTCTTTAAACTCTTTTTTTGCTTTTTCTAACTTTTCTGGTTTAACAATCAAATCTAAACCAATTAACGCAATCGCTGTAGCCGCTGTTACTAATCCAGCTTTTCCATCCTCACTAATTGTTGCAGCCGCCATTTCTTTAGAATGACCAGCCACAGTACAATCGGCAATTTTAATCGTTCCTTGAATTGTAGGGCAAACATAACTTACACTTCCAACATCTGTAGAACCACATGGAATTTCATCCACTGGATTAATCTGTTCTACACCTAGTTCTTTATATTTTTCTGTCAACATATCAGCTAAAGTATAGTTGATCTTTGTATCTTCATAAGGACACTCATACATACTTGTTTTATATGTTGTTTGACTTGCAATACATGATCCTTTTACACAATCTTGGGCACGAGCCGCAATTTCTTTACAATAAGCCATTGTAGGTGCCCTAAAATAATACTCCATACTTGCATAAGCTGGAATTACATTGGCAGCTAAACCACCATCACGAATAATTCCATGAATATATGATCCAGGCGTTACAAATTGACGTAACATTGAAATCTGTGTATATGTACTAATCGCTGCATCTAATGCACTATGACCATCTTGAGGATGACATCCATGTGCATTCTTACCAAAGAATTCATATTTAATTGGTAAAATAGCCAATGATCTTGATCCGACACCATTTTCTGTATCTGGATGCACCATTAAAGCTGCATCAACATCATCAAAGACACCAGCTTCACTCATTTTTACTTTTCCACCAAAATTCTCTTCACCAGGAGTTCCCACAACACGAACGGTTCCGCCAATTTCATCTATAACACTCTTCAAGGCTTCACCAGCCGCAATACCAATACCAGCAATTAAGTTATGGCCACACCCATGTCCAACTTCTGGTAGTGCATCATATTCACACATATAGGCAATCGTTGGTCCTTCTTTACCTGATTTATATTCAGCCACAAAATCTGTATCAACCACTACGCTAGACTTTACATCAAAGCCTGCATCTTTCAAATATTTGACCAATACCTTCTGTGTTTCATATTCCTCAAAGCCTGTTTCCGGATTATCGTATAGTGTTTTTACAATATCCATATATGCATCTAAATGTGCTTGAATAGATGCTTCAATTCTTCCTTTATAATCCATTCTAAATTCCTCCGTTTGTGAAAACATCATACCGCATTTTCAGACATTTGAAAAGTTTTTACAAAAGAAAAAAGCCAGGCAAAAGCCTAGCTTAATTATTAGATACCATCTGATAAATCGTCGTTTTGTTGAATGTGTTGGAATACATAACGCATAACTTGGTCTTTTCCAACATTGCATGCAGATTCAGCTAAAGCATGTACATCTTCTGAGAAAGTACGAGTCAAGTTGATTTCTACTAACATACCTAAGTTTGTACCTGCAACAACTTCTACATTTCCTCTTGGGAAACCAATTTCAACAGCCGTCTTGAATGGAGAACCACCAGCTAAATCACTTAATACAATGATTCCTTCGCAGTCTTTTAATGAATCCATAGCGTCTGTTAATTTTTTTGCTAAATCATCTGTTGAATCTGTAGCCTCAAAATCTACAGCAACATAATCTTTTGCATCTCCAGCAATCAAATTTAAACTTGTAGTTAAGCCAGATGCAAAGTGACCATGGCCAGTAACAATTAATCCTATCATCTTCTTTTGTCTCCTCTAAATTTTTACTTTGCAGTATATGGGTAAATAGTTACACCCTTAACAACACGGTTTACTTCTCCTGTTGGACATGGATTGTCTGGTGTAATTTTATAACTCAATGATTTAAATAATGCGATAACTTGAGCAACTAAAATATAGTCAAATCCTAAGAAAATATTATCTTTTGGTGCATCTAAATCAAAGTTGATGAATGTATCTACTAATCCTTCGATTTCAGCATCTGCATGACTAGAAACAGCAACTAAACGATTCTTCTTACGTTGTCCACTCATTTCTTTAATAATGTCATATTCATATTGTCTTTGGTATTCATCATCTGATAAATAAACAACAGTTAAACATTCATCATTAATAACTGATTTAGGTCCATGACGGAATCCCATTGGACTATCAAATGTAGTTGTAACGGTACCAGCAGTCAATTCACAAATCTTTAATTGACTTTCTTGAGCAATACCCTTTAATGTATTTGCACCTAAGTAAACAATACGATTGAATTCAGCAAAGTCAGCTACTAAATCTTCGCATACTTTGTATCCTTCATCAACAAATTTTTGACCTTGAGCAATTACACTTTCCATTTCTTTTGCTACTTCATCAATATCATCTAAACGGAAACATAATAATGCAGCCAACATCATGTTAGAGAAACTTGAAGTCATAGCAAATGATTGGTCATGAGTTTCAGGTGTCAAGTTAATATCGTAAGCATTATCACGAGTAGCAGCCGCTTTTGCTAAAGCTCCATCCTTGTTACATGTAATAAATAAATGATACACATTTTCCTTACATACTTCATCAGCAACTTGTACTGAACCAACACTTTCAGGAGAGTTTCCTGAACGACCAAAGTTCACTAATAAAGTCTTTTTATTTCTTGATAAATAGTTTTCTGGAGTTTCTACTAAATCTGTAGAAGCATATGATTTTGCATGGTAACCAGTATAACGGTTAACGTATGAATATAAAGCATTACCTACATATTCACTCGTTCCAGCACCTGTAAATACGATATCACAATCTGGATCACTTAATACAGGTTCCATGAATTTTTTAAGAGCTTCCTTTTCATTTTTAATTTGAGCAATTGTTTTAGCCCAAGTAGCAGGTTGTTGGTAAATTTCCTGTGCAGTAAAAATACCACTTAATTCTTCCCAAGTTGATTTTTCTTTTCCGAACATTTTTCTTTCTCCTTTTGAACTAATTTCATTATAACTATTTTTAACTAAAATAAAAGATTTTGGATGAAAGTAAACTAAAAAGTGCAAATTTGTTCTTTAAAAATACAAATTTACACTAAAAAAGAAGGATTTCTCCTTCTTAAAGCACCTCAATCCAATATGAACAAGACCACTCTTCATTTGGCTTTAAAATCATAGTTCCTTCTCTATGATAAAAATCCGGTGTTTCCTTTTCAAAATCACCATGCGAATACCATGGTTCAATGCATAAGAAATCCGATTCACTATCATGTGTCCATAAAGCTAAATATGGATATCCCTCAATCGATACACGAACAACTTCATCATCTCCATGTTTTAAAGTCACAAAACTTGATTTTAAATCTTTATAAATAATCGTCGCGTACCTCTTCACATCATCTCTAGACAATTTCCATTCTTTAAACGCAACATCCTGATACTCCACATTCTTTTCGTAGCTAGGATCAAACAACAATTGTTTTACGTTTTCTTCTTTTTCAAAATCTAAAGTATATGTTGAAAATTCATCATCCAACTTAAATCCAGGATGCAAACCAAATCCAAAAGGCATATCCCTTTCATCATTGTTCTTAATATGATAATTGATCAATACTTTATTTCCATCCAATTTATATCCAATCTCAAAATGGAAATTAAAAGGATATTGAGCTAACGTTTCCTCGTTTGCATCCAAGCTAAATACAAGTTTATCTTCTTTACTTTCACCCTTTAAAGTCGCATAACGAATCAAGCCATGATTTTTCATCGCATATTTTTTACCATCAATCTCATAATCCTTTGTATACGTATTTCCTACCATTGGAAATAAAGAAGGATTTCTTCCAGACCACCCCTGATCTCCTTGATATAATGTTTCTCTTTGTATACTCTTCTTTACTAGGTGTAACATTTCACCACCCTTTTGAGTACACTCCAACTTCAATACATCATTCTCTAAAATATAAGCCATCTTATTCTCCTCCTATTCAGCTTTTATTTTCCATTAAGTAATTGTAGATGCCATCCTCATCCACTCTTCCAATCACAACATCACTAACTTCTTTTAATGCATCACACGCATTCCCCATCGCAACACCAACATCCGCCATTTTCAACATATCCACATCATTTGTTCCATCCCCAAAACAATATGTTGTATCAAACTTATGAAAATCCATAATTTTTTTAACAGCCGTTGCCTTATCAATTTGATTAGCACGAATCTCAAAACAATCAAAAAATTCTACAATACCCAAATCTTTGATCAAAGGCCTAAATTTTTCTTTATCTTGTCCTTCGCAAAAGACAAGAAGATTTAGTACATCATCATTCTCATATGGTTTAAATATTGGACTATTTAAATACAAATGAAAATAGATGTCATGTGCATACTTCGAATACGGCGTACCAAAATAATTTCCATTCCTTGTACTATAACGATACACTAAACTATGTTCCTTACAAAAAGAATCTATAGTTTTCATTGTGGCTTTAGAAATACAATTCATTTCAAGAACTTCTTTATGTCTATCTAAAATCAAAGCCCCACCATCACTGATCATACAATCAAATTGAAAGTTTCGCATACAAGAAGGAAGATTCTTTAATTCTGTTTGACAACGACTTGTACATAAAGCTACAAAGTGCCCTTGTCTTTGTAGTTCATTTAACATCTTAAATGTTTTTTCACTCACTTCATGGAACTTGTTATTATAAAGTGTTCCATCCATATCAAAAAAATAACCGTTCATACCTTAATAATATCCTCTTTCTAATTTTTTTAAAAGAATTTTCGATTTTTAATAATAAATTCACATTGACTCTCTATACTTATTAATGTGATTACAATCTCTTTTCTAGTATAAAAGAATTTGCACTTCTCATAAGTAGTCACAATTACCACAACAAACCTCCTTAAATGATTGTTGTGGCAAAAGAAAAACCTGGAAACCCAGGTTTTTTATTTAATGAATTCTTTGATTTGATCCATACGCTCTAAAGTTTCATCATATCCTAATTGAAACCAAGGGCCCAATTTTTCTGGATCTGTCGTATAACGAGTGACACCAAGATCTTTATGCGGACGCAAAACTAGAGCTTTACCTTGTTTTTCTAATTCTGCAATCTTATCCCACTGTTCCTTATAACGAATATGACGATTTCTTAAATCATCCGTAATTTGTTTATCCTTATATACCAAATTAGATAACAACAATTGCCATTTTGGTGCTGGATTACGAACATAGCCTTCTTCCTTTGTAGAAATCACAATATGCTTATCATTTCCAGCACGAAGACTTTGTTCAATACTAATCATATCCACAAGACCTGCATCCATCCACATTTCCCCTTTAAATTCATAAGGTCTAGCTAAAAGCAATAATGCACAACTTGCCTTGATCAACGTTTCATCTTTATCAATATGACTCTTATCAAAATATTCAACTTTATGCGTCTTTAAATTATATAGACCCACTTCCATCTGTGTTTCGCTATTTTGAAAAGCCTCTAAATCCAACGGAACTCTAGACTCAATAAAATCATAAGTTGCTTCAATTCCAAAGATAGAACCTTCTTTTAAAAAGGGTCTTAATCCAACTACACCTTTTTGACAAGGCGCATCAATTCCAGTCACCTCTAGACGATCCACTTGTTTAGACACATAACTCAACAAAATTTCTGTACCTGCACTAATACCTACACAATAAGGAAGTACAATATCATGCTCAAGTAAACACTTCAATACTCCTGCAGAATAAGCAGCCTTAGTTCCTCCACCTTCTGCAACAATACCTACTCTACTCACGCACTACACCACTTTCTTTTGCCGCATCTGCCACTGCTTGTGCTACAACATCTGCAACTCTAGGATCTAGAGCTGAAACAATAATATGTTCACTATCTAACATATCTTCTGTAACCATTGAACTAATCGCATAAACAGCCGCTTCTTTCATCGCATCATTGATACATGTAGCACCAGCCTTTAATGCTCCTTTAAAAATACCTGGGAAAGCCAATACATTATTGATTTGGTTTGGATGATCACTACGACCTGTACCCACGATATAAGCTCCAGCTTCCTTCGCATCATCCGGTTCAATTTCAGGAACAGGGTTTGCCATAGGGAATACAATTGCCTTTTCATTCATAGAAGCAATCATTTCTTTAGACACAATATGACCTGCACTAACACCAATAAATACATCAGCCCCTACTAATGCATCCTTTAAAGAACCTGTCTTTCCTTCTTTGTTTAACTTATCAATCAATCCTCTTTGACCACTTGTTAAATCCATATCCGCCGTTAAAATACCTTGTTTATCGACTAAAATCACATTGCCTAATCCAATCTTTAAAATTAAAGTCGCAATCGCAACACCAGCACTACCCGCACCATTGATAACGATTGTTGGATTTTGTTTTTCTGCCAATTTTAAAGCATTTACTAAAGCCGCACAAACTACAATAGCTGTACCATGCTGATCATCATGGAAAACAGGAATATTCATTTTTTCCTGCAATCTTTTTTCAACTTCAAAACAACGAGGAGCCGCAATATCTTCTAAGTTGATTCCACCAAAGCTAGGCTCTAAACTTGAAATAATTTGAACCAATTCATCTGTATCTTGCGTATTCAAACATAATGGAACAGCATCCACATTTCCCAATGCCTTAAACAACACACATTTACCTTCCATAACAGGCATACCTGCTTCAGGGCCAATATTTCCTAGTCCCAAAACAGCACTACCATCACTAATGACAGCTACTGTATGAGATCTTCCCGTATATACGTAACTATTCTTTTTATCTTTTTCAATTTCTAAACATGGCGCAGCAACACCTGGTGTATAGGCAATTGATAAATCATCTTTGTTTTCAATCTTCATTTTAGGAACAGTTTCCAATTTACCATTCCACTTCGCATGTAATCTTAAAGCTTCCTTTGCGTAATCCATGATAACCTCCTACTCAACAATTTTTAATACAATTTCAACCATCTTTTCCATCTTTTGAATGCTTGCGAATTCAAAA
>NZ_DS996837.1:1905-16175 GCF_000156655.1 Holdemanella biformis DSM 3989 | reverse complement strand
CGACCATGATGATTAAAAGAACCTGTACCTAAGTTAGGACAAATAAGTCCTCTAGCCGTCAACATAGCCCCATCGGTTCCACCACGAATTGGCGTACTAACAGGAGTAACATCACATTGACGCAAAGCATATTTTGCCTTATTCACACTACGCATATCTCCATGCATATATTGACGCATATTTTCATATTGATCACGAATCGTTACATGAACACGATTACCATACTTTTCATTCATCTTATCCGCAATTGCTTCCATCTTCTGTTTTTGCGCAATAAAACTCTGTTTACTATGATTACGCAAAATATAAGTTAATTTTGCCTCTTCACAAATTCCTTCCATCCCCACTAAATGATAGAAACCTTGACGACCTTGTGTATGTGAAGGTGTTTGTTTCTTTGGAAGACTTGAAGCATATTCCATAGCTAATAAACTCGCATTGACCATACGATCTTTTGCATCCCCAGGATGAATACTCGTTCCATCAAATGTAACAACAGCCTGTGCTGCATTAAATGTTTCATAATCAACAGAATCAATACGATCTCCATCAATTGTAAACGCATAATCCACGGCAAACTTATCTAATTCAAAGTTTTCAACACCACGACCAACTTCTTCATCTGGTGTAAAGGCAACCGCAATAAATCCATGTTCCTTTTCAGATTGAATCAACTGTTCCATAGCCTCTAAAATAATCGCAATTCCTGCTTTATCATCAGCACCAAGTAAAGTCGTCCCATCTGTAACTATCAAATCATCACCAATACAGTTTGCCAAAGCTGGAAATTCTTCTTTACACATTGAATACTCTTCATCTAATTGAATTGTATTTCCATCATACTTTGAAATCACACGACACTTCACATTCGCACCCGTAATTTCACTAGCCGTATCCATATGCGCAATAAAGCCAATACGATCCATCTTTTTATCTGTATTCGCATTTAAGTAAGCATATACGATTCCTGTATCCGTTAATTCAACAGAATCAAAACCTAATGATTCACATTCTTTTTTTAATTCACGAGCTAACACCAACTGTTTTTCAGTACTCGGTGCACTTGTACTTTCTTCACTTGACTGTGTGTCAAATGATGCATAATACATTAATCTCTTTTCTACTGCCATATTCAATCCCCCTTTTATGCCAATTCTTGTGCTAAACGAGGCACAATCTGTTTTTTACGAGAAACAAATCCTTGATCTTTAAATTCTTCCACAACATCACGAACAAAATAAGATAATTTTCCTACATATAAGAAGCGTGATCCACGACCTTCTACATTTGTGATAACCATCAACATTAAGTCATATTCATGAACTTTATTTTGTTCCTCCATATACTTCAAGAAATCCTCTTTGATTTCATCCACAATACTCAAATCAAAAGTGAAAACTTGACTTACCGCAATGTGATATCCACTCAACATATATTCTTTAACATCGTTATAAAGAATGTTTTTGAATTCTTTTCCACGAATCGTAGCCGTATTTTCAAATAATTCTTTAGCCATCGCATCAAAATCAATATCATATTCACTTGATAAACGTTTAGCTAAAGTATGATCAATCGAAGTACATGTTGGTGAATTGAAATTCATTGTATCACTAATCATTCCATACGCAATTAATTTTGCGATAGTTTCAGGCATTTTTACACCATATTCACTATACATTAATCCAACAATCGTGCATGAACTTCCCACAATCATATTTCTAAATACAATTGGACGATCTGTTTCAATATCTCCAATTCTATGATGATCAACAATCTCTACAATGTCTGCCGTTTCGATATCACTGATACTCTGTTTCTTTTCATTATGATCCACAAGAATAAAACGTTTCTTTTCCGCCTTCAATAAGTTATAGCGAGCTACTGAACCCAAAATTTTATTTTGGAAAACAACCGGATAAGAAGAGTGACGCGTTTTTAACATTTCACGCTCTACATCTTCCACATACTCACTCTTATTAAAGCGAATCACTTTATTGGCAGGAGTCATAATCAATTCAACAGGAATGGAACGATAAATCATTTGAATAATCTTCATAATATTATAAGGTGTACTAATTAAAGTAACTCCCATCTGTTTTGCCATTTCAATAATATAACTATTTGGAACAAAGTTTTCCGCAACCACAATAACCGCACAGCCCTTTGCCATACTCTTGATCATGCTATCTTCATGATCATTCAAGACCATAATAGCCCCTTTTAAATCTCTTTCCATCAAGCGTTTGTCCGCAATACGAACAAATCCACTTCTTTCAAGATTTCCCTTTAAAATAAAAGACCCCTTTACACTGGCCACTAAATTTTCTAAAGGCGTTTCTTTCAACAATTCACTTGTAATATTTAAATCCTGCATTTGAACCTTGGAAACATCTCCCAAAGTAACCATACCTTTATATTCATTTTTATCATCTACAACATATAAAGTCTTAACATGATTTTCTAAGCATAGATCCCATGCACGACGAATTGTTTGCCCCTCTTCAATTGTCACCGCCTCATCGATTTCAATTTCCTCTAATGTTGACCTTGCTGTTGTTAATAAGACAGGCATGCTCACATTTAATTTATCTAATATAAATTTAGTTTCTGGATTCAATGTGCCCAAACGAGCAGCTGTTGCATTAATTCCTGTCTGTCTTTTTAATTCAGCAAGAGCCAAAGCTGCACATATCGAATCTGTATCTGGATTTTTGTGTCCAATCACATAAATTGGTAAGCTCATTAAAATCTCCTCTCAATAATCTTAATTTTGTACTCAATATTATACCATGAAAAAAAAGAAGATTCATTATCGAATCTTCTTACTTAACAGCATCTTTCAAAGCTTTGCTAGCTTTAAATTTAACAGACTTGCTTGCAGCAATTTCAATCTTTTCTTTAGTAGCTGGATTGATACCTGTACGAGCCGCTCTTTCACTAATTGAGAATTTACCAAATCCGAATACATCTACAGTACCATTATCTTTTAAAGTATCAGCTACTGTATCGAATACGAATTGAACATAAGCTGTTGCGTCTTTTTTTGAACAACCAAATTCTTCAGCCAACTTTTCAGCTAAATCTTTTTTATTAATAACATTAGACATTTATATGTTCCTCCTCTAAATTATTACCATGCTATTTTATCATTTCTCTTACTAGAGTGCAACGTCTTTCATCATCGTTTCAACGACATATTTAGGTAAGCCTACCACATTGGTATAATCCCCCTCAATATGATCTACAAAATCGCATTCCTGAATCCCATAAGAGCCTGCTTTATCCATACATTTTCCACTATTTACATAGGATAAAATGTCTTCATCCACCAACTTCTTAAAATAAACATCTGTTGTTTCGACATGTAAAAATGTCTGATTTTTATAAATTATACAAACCCCTGTTTTCACTTGATGCTTACGATTCGATAAAGATTTCAACGTATGTATCGCATCCTTCTTTGATTTAGGTTTTCCCAATATTTTATCATCCAAACATACAATCGTATCTGCCGATATAATAATCGAATCTGAATAGAATTCACTTACTTCTTTTGCTTTGGATTCAGCTACCTTTTTTAAAGCTTCATCCAAACCTAAACTTAAATCAAATACTTCATCCTTTTTGGCTGGACAAACAATAAAATCGTAGTCCAAATCTTTTAATATCTCTTTTCTTCTAGGAGACTTTGATGCAAGTACAATCATCTTTCAAAACCTATTGGTGCCTTTTTCACCATATAATATATTGCTAAAACACTAGCTAAAGCCATGAAACAAATCACTTTGACTACACAAGCAAGTACTAGCTTATAAAAAAATGTTTCTGGAAGCATACAAATCATAAAATCCGTATTGGGGTCTAATAACCATAATTGATTCGAAAAAAAGATTGTATGAAACCAAGTCCAAAAGCTTGTAAAATCTGTCAAGATCCAGAATCCAAAAAACACAAGCATCAATATGAATGTAAACATGGCCATCAAAAAGCCCTTACTTAAATACGCAAACATCAATGTTTTATCATTTAAGTAAAAATATAAAACTACCAATCCTAAAATAATAAATGCCATTTTAGCTACCTTTAGAGCATTTTGATACAAAACTTTCACATCCACCATATGACTCGTTTCTTTTTCATTAAACGTTTCTTGAGATACACCATGCCACGTAATGTGTCCCTTTATATCATCACGCTTATCATCCAAATAATCCAGTAACAAACGTATACTTTGATTTAAATCTTTCTTAGAAACACCAATATCACTAGCCAGTTCCATCTCTTCATACTTAGGAATATAAAAATCCGGGTTTAATGCTGTACTCTTGATACTAAAAACAACACATATAATAATAAAGCACCAGCCAAACAAAAAACTTAAAACACGTCTCATTATTCTACAGCTACCAAATCAGCCTTTTCTACCATAGGCATAGCTTCAATCAAACTCACCAAAGATTGTATACTAATTTCTAAGTCGCTAATATCTAGAGTTAATGCCACATTGGCAATTCCATTAATTGGAATTGTTTGGTTAATCGCCAACACATTAACTTGTTTTACCGAAACTAAAGATAAGACTTTAGAAAGTGTTCCCTTTTCATTTCGCAAAATCATGGAAATGATTGCCTTACGATTGGATTGTTCGGCATTAAATGAAAAAACTGCATCTTTATATTTATAATAAGTACCACGAGAAATACCTACCATTTTAACAGCTTCACTAATTCTTTTTGCCTTGCCCGACTGCAATAAAATACGCGCCTGCATGACTTGTTCTAATACATCCGGTAAAATATCACCACTCACGACATAATATTTACTCATACTTTATAAACGCCCCCTTTTTAGCTATTGTTAAACAGCGATGATCCAATCCATTCAAATTTTCATCTAAAAACTTAGATAATTCAATCA
This sequence comes from Holdemanella biformis DSM 3989, assembly GCF_000156655.1. GTDB lineage: Bacteria > Bacillota_I > Bacilli_A > Erysipelotrichales > Erysipelotrichaceae > Holdemanella > Holdemanella biformis. The sequence continues at coordinate 11,258 of NZ_DS996837.1, read as the reverse complement.
AACGATTTTTTTCTAAAGAAACAACCATCATTGTTGAACCACTACCTGAAATCCACATTGGAAGTTGTTTTTGTTCACAATACGTCTTTATCCTATCATATTCTTTAATAAATTGCCTACGATATGGTTCGTGTAATAGATCCTTACAAGAACTTGCAAGTAAAGACTCATCCCCCTGTTGCAAAGCCTGAATAAAGACTAGTGCATGAGATACTTGGCTCACACAATCTTTAAATGCCATTTTAGTCGGCAAAACTTTTCTTGCCTGAGAAGTTTTAACTTCATAACGAGGAACAATAGCTAGACAATGGTAATCTGCACACGGAACAAGACTCATTTTCACATTTTCTTTTTCCATAAAACAAGCTGTTGCCTGACCAAAAATAGCAGGTGCCACATTATCAGGATGTCCCTCAATACTTGTGGCAATCTTTAAAATTTCCAACTGATCCATATTCTTTTTAAACCAAGCATCACAAGCTAAGATACCAGCAACAACACAAGTTGAACTTGACCCCAACCCTCTAGCAAATGGAATATCTGTATCAATTGTGAGTTTAAAAGTAGGATAATCCAAGCGCAAATAATCACATGCCGTATAAAAAGCTTGTACAACTAAATTGTTACTACCCTTAAATTCTTCTGGACATCCTTCCACAATTAATTCATCACTTTCCTCAAAAGTAAAATGTGCCCACCAATCCACAGCCATTCCTAAACAGTCAAATCCCACGCAACAATTCGCACTTGTTGCCGGGACATGTACACTAATCATGGAATACCTCTTTAGTACTTTGACATACGACATCTTTCATTGACGCTACATCAATCACTTTATTATGTAAAATATCTAAATCTTGAAGTTCTTTTAACTGAGAAGGAATTGCATCTTGACAATACTTTGATAATGTTTCCATAGCTTTCCATTCATTTTCTTCATCATATCCTAATGCCTTTAAAACATCTTGACTAAATTTATATGGAGAAGCCGTTGCCAAAGAAACAATAGGACGATCTTTACATTCTTTTGCGGTTTTATATGCGATTGCAGAATGAGGATCTAAGACATAGCAAGTCTTATCATATACCGACTTAATTTCTAAGCTTGTATTTTCATCATCAACACTACCACACGCAAATAAGTTTTGAATGGTTTTAAAAGTTTCATCATCAATCTGATAACGACCCTTTTCATTTAATTCCTCCATCCATTTTGATACTTTTTGCGTATCTTTATTTGAAGCATAATATAACAATCTTTCTAAATTTGAACTAATCAAAATATCCATACTTGGCGAAATAGTCTGGATAAAATCACGATTTCGATCATAAATACCTGTCGTTAAAAAATCCGTTAATACACAATTGGCATTACTAGCTACATAAAATTTCTCTACTGGAAGTCCCATTAAATACGCATAATATCCAGCTAAAACATCTCCAAAATTTCCTGTTGGAACACTGAAAGATACTTTATCCCCCAATTGAATATCACCTTGTAGAACCAATTGTTTATAACTATCAAAATAATAAACAATTTGAGGAACTAAACGCCCCACATTAATGGAATTTGCGCTTGTCAACAAAATGTTTTGTTTCGCACAATATTCATTCAATTCTTCATCTAAGAACAAACGTTTTACTTGGCTTTGCGCATCATCAAAATTCCCTTGAATTCCAAATACATTCACATTTTTACCTTTTTGCGTAACCATCTGACGATATTGAATCGCACTTACCTTTTTATATGGATAGAAAACATTGATTCCAATATTCTCTACATCACAAAACCCAGATAATGCAGCCTTACCTGTATCTCCACTTGTGGCAGTTAAAATCAAAGCTTTTTGGCTTGTGCTTTTTAATGCACAGGACATCAATTGAGGTAAAAGGGTTAGGGCAACATCTTTAAAAGCACATGTAGGACCATGGAAAAGTTCTAAAACATAAACATCATCTACTTTTTTAATGGGTGTAATTTCTTGTTTAGAGAATGAATTCGCATATGCATTTTCAACACATGCCTCTAATTCTTCCTTTGTATAGTCTGTAAGAAGATGTGAAAGAATATAAACTGCATTTTCTTTATATGACATTGTACATATTAAAGATAGATCCAAATGAATTTGGTCTAAAGTTGGAAGTACATATAAGCCTCCATCTGGACTCATTCCATTTAGTATAGCTTGCTTGCTTGAAACGCTTTGGTGTGCGTCTCTTGTAGAAATATAATCGTTCATGAGAATCCTCCTTGAAAATCTATATGTCATATGATACAATGTTCACACTTTAAAAACAAGTGTTTTCTAAAAAGATACAGGAGGAACGATATGAACGCAGTTATCTTAGGTTATGGAGTTGTCGGAAAAGGGATTGAAATCCTTACAAATTCACTAGAAGATATCAATATCAAATACGTATATGTACGTAAAGAAAAAGAAAATCTTCCATATTTTTCAAACAATGAAGATATGGTAGTTCAAGATGATATTGATATTGTTTTTGAATGTTTAAATGGATTAGAACCAGCCAACACACTGATTCAAAAAGCTTTAAAAAAAGGCAAACATGTCATCAGTTCAAACAAAGCGGTTGTTGCGACATACTTAGATACATATTTAGAACTTGAAAAAGAATATGGTGGATCCATTCAAGTAGAAGCTTGTGTTGCCGGTGGTATTCCCTTTATTGATGCCTTATTGAAACTAAAAAGACTTGAACCACTACAAGGTTATGAAGGTATTTTTAATGGTACGAGCAACTATATCTTAGATTCTATGCAAAAAAACAATTTAGATTTTGAAGATGTTTTAAAACAAGCTCAAGAAAAAGGTTATGCAGAAAAAGATCCATCCAATGATATTGATGGCGTTGATGTATACTATAAGACAAAGATTTCAAACAGTTTAGCCTTCAACACACCAATCGTTGACATTCCTTATTATGCAGGAATTCGTACAATCAAAATGCTAGATATCAAATTCATCAAAATGAACAACAAAGTATTACGCCATCTATCCATTTCAAGACAAATTGGAGATAAGATTATTTCCATTATCGCTCCATGCTGCATGGATGAAAATGATTTTTTAGCCAACGTTCCAAGCAACTACAACGCTCAAAAAATTCTTTCACATAGTTTTGATACATTAGGCTATTATGGACAGGGAGCTGGACAATTACCAACAGCTCAAGCCATGGTACAAAACGCTCTAGATACACTTGAAGATAAAGAAAGAAAAATTGTTTACGCAAAACCAAAAGAATTCGATACTTCTCTATTAAAAGAAACTTGGTTGATTCGAAGTGATATCGCTTTAGAAAATTATTATCTAATCCAAAAGAAGGAGGCAAATTATTACTGGATTGAAAATCAAGATATGTCAATTATTAAAAAAGTAAAGGAATTAGATAAAAATAGCTTTATCGCATTATGGAGGTAGCTCACATGTTAAAAATCACTAAATTTGGTGGTTCTAGCGTCGCGAACGCAGAGCAATTTAAAAAAATCAAAAACATCATTCAACAAGATCCAACACGCCGATACATCGTTGTATCGGCTCCTGGAAAGCGATTTTCAGCCGACAACAAAATCACCGACCTATTATACTTATTAGATGCACACAGAAAATACCACGTGGATGCATCAAGTGTATTTAAACTCATCAAAAATCGTTTCATCGAAATCAAAAATGAATTAGGCCTTAAGCAACCTATTGAAAAAGAATTAGATGCTTTTTATACCAACCTAAATCAAATGTCGCAAGCTGTTATTGTAAGTCGCGGAGAATATTTCTGTGCTAAATTAATGGCTGAATATCTAGGCTATGCTTTTGTGGATGCCAAAGATATTATTCGTTTTAAATTAGATAAATCCATCGACTGGGATGCAACGAGCGCTAAACTACAAGCCAAGTATGCCCAATATGACCACTTTGTTTTCCCAGGCTTCTATGGAACAAGTGCAAATGGACACATTCAAGTCTTCCCACGCGGTGGTGGCGATATTACAGGTGCTATTTTAGCGAAATGTCTTCATGCCGACGTATATGAAAACTGGACCGATGTATCTGGATTTCTAATGGCGGATCCTACAATCGTTCAAAATCCAAAAGGAATTACACATATCACTTATTCAGAATTAAGAGAACTTTCTTACATGGGAGCAAGCGTTTTACATGAAGAAGCTATTTTCCCTGTAAAAGAAGCTAATATTCCAATCCACATTTTAAATACCAATCGCCCTCAAGATGCTGGAACCATCATCCAGGAGCATTCTAAAATAAAGAGCGGCTATCCAATTACGGGTATTGCTGGTAAAAAAGATTTCATGTCGATCTACATCTATAAAAAACACATGTCCAATGAAGTTGGCTTCATTCGTAAAGCTCTATCTATTTTAGAAAAATACCATATTAGTATTGAACATATTCCAAGTGGAATCGACTCATTTAACATTGTCGTAGAAAAGAAAGAAATTGAAGAAAGTCTATATGAAATTTTAGCTCATTTTAAAGAAGAATTAAAACCAGATAAATTAACCGTTCAAGATGACTTAGCTTTAATTTCCACTGTAGGTAAAAACATGTCCGATAAGCCAGGTACAAGTGGAAAACTATTTGGTGCTTTAGGTAAAAATAACATTAACATCGTCATGATTGCCCAAGGTAGTGATGAAATCAATATTACAGTCGGAGTTAAGAAAAAAGACTTCACAAAAACAGTTCAAGTTATATATGATACTTTTGTAGGAGGAAATGAAGAATGACAACAATCGCAATTGCCGGTGCTACAGGCGCTGTAGGACAACAAATGTTAGAATGTTTAAAAGAAAGAAACATTCAAGCGAATCTAAAATTATTAGCCAGTGCAAGATCAAAAGGAAAAGAAATCGATGGCCACATCGTTGAAGAACTTACGCAAGAAAGCTTTCAAGGTGTTGATTACGTTTTAGGTGCAACTGGTAATAACATAACAAAAATGTGGATGCCATGGGCCAAAGAAGCAGGATGTATCGTTGTCGATAATTCAAGTGCTTATCGATTAGATGAAGATGTTCCTTTAGTGATTCCTGAAGTGAATAAAGAAGACATTAAAAATCATCATGGCTTGATTGCAAATCCAAATTGTGCCACTATCATTGCCCTTGTAGCCTTACATGCTTTACATAAAAAATATCACATCAAACGAATGATTGTGACTACATTTCAAGCTGTTTCAGGAGCTGGTGTACAAGGAATTGAAGATTTAAAAAATCAAATTGAAGATGAAAACATTCCATCAAAAGCCTTCCCTTATCAAATCGCATTCAATCTTATTCCTCAAATTGGAGATTTTGATGATTTAGGTATTTCTAAAGAAGAATGGAAGATGCAAAATGAAGCAAGAAAAATGTGGCATGATGATGCATTAAAAGTAAACTGTACTTGTGTTCGTGTTCCAATTTGGCGTTCTCATTCTGAAAGTATCACAATCGAGTGTGAAAATGAAGTCGATGTCAATGAAGCTAGAGAATTATTAACGCATGCCAAGGGCGTATTACTAAAGGATGATCCAAAGAATCAAATCTATCCAATGCCAAAGGATACGACAAATCAAGACTTAGTTTATGTTGGAAGAATTCGTAAAGATATCACAGATGAAACAAATCATACATTATCTCTATTCTGCTGTGGCGACCAAATTCGTAAAGGTGCAGCAACTAATGCAGTTCAAATTCTAGATGAACTATTAAAGGCAAACGATTAATTTCGCTTGCCTCTTTTTTTTTCGACTTTCCCTTGTGGGTAAGTATGCAATTGTGAAAAGTTAGTTCTCGTCAAACTTCTGAATATCTCCGTAATCTTTAAGCACACTATTTTCAAAAGCCTGTTGGAAATTATCATTATCTAAGAATAACACATTTCCGCTTGAAGTCAATGGCAACATACAGCTATCCGCTTTAAGGGTTTCTGCTGGATTGTCTATTAAAACAATCAGCGGTTTTTTTGCCTCTATTGGATCTGCGGCTCCAAGTGTTACATTTACAGGAAACGCAAACAAACTGCCATCTTCATATTCATACAGTCCTATTCCTTCCGGCAATACGCTTCCATCGTTTGTTAATATAGGCATCTGAGTTTCTAAAAATATTTGCATATCTTTTGACAGATTACTATACTCTATGGGCTTTAATTTTTCCAAGTCGCCAAAGCGTTCAATCCATTGAGGATTTGTAAACACTAAATGGTCATAATTTCCCAATTCAGCAGAAAGCTCAATAGCACTGTCCATTACATAAGATAAAAGCAAATTCTCCTCTTGTTCAGACAATAAATTTTTTCCGGCAGTTGTCAATTCTTCATCTTCGCATACTGTATCTATATCTGCATATGATATAAAACTAATTCCTGTCATATCGTATTCAGCAAGTTTATTTGTATTTCCACACCCAGCCAAACTAAACATGAGCGCCAATACAAATATGACTATAAGTTTATGTTTCATAGATACCTCCATTTTATACTTGGCTTAACTAGCAATTTGGTGACTTTGCTATAATTTTGCGTTTTATCACTTATGCGAATAACCATTCGTTCTTCAAATCCTTTAAACGAGTGATCTTATAGATATTTTTCAATCTAAGTAGTACGTACTGTAGCTTTTCTGTATTATCCATTCCTTGGGTTTCTCTTTGCATGACAAAAAGAGCGTTGTACCGATTTATATATTTTGATGCTACCCCTTTATATTTTTGCAGTCTTTCTTCAATCAATTTGTGGAAACTGTTCACTGTATTTAAATGATTGAATTTATCATATGACTCATGACTGATTAACACTTTCTTAGTACAGTTCTTATTTTCTAAAAGTTCGTTGTAACTGTTAGAACCATCTAGCATTACAAAAGATTTTGATTCAAGACATTCACCAAATCTTAATAGATCTATTGAGGATGGCTTACCATAATTTAATGTTCTGGCAATTGTATGAGCAAATCTCTGTATTGCAGTGATGATACAAACCAGTTGATTCGATAATCCTCTTTTTGTAGCAGGTGTTCCACGATGTTTAGGTTAGACTCCATGAATCTTAGTTCCTTTAAGATTGTATGGAGTATACTTTTCATTCATTTCAACCTCATTTGGGATGTTCTTCAGTTTTTAGACTAATTAATAGTTTATGACGCATATTAAAAACATTGCGTTCATTTACATTGATTTTAGCAGCTGTTTCTTTAAGAGATACACCATTCAATGTATCCAGGATAAGTTCATTCCATTTAGATTGATCATGGTGAGAATAAAAAGTAAGCTGACCACGGTCCACAACAAAACGTTTTTTGCATTCTTTACAACGAAACATCTGTTTACCAGAGTTGGCAAAACCGCTCTTAATTAAACGAGACAGTATTCAAAATGATACGAATTCATTTTATTGTTTGTATCTAAATAATCAGTGATTTCACAATCAATCTTTTCGATTTGAAAAGATTGTAAAACAACAATTGTATCTTAGTTTAAATATTTTGAAGTTCTTGTCATAAGTGTAGTCTCTCTTTCGTTTACACCTATACAATAATTCTTAAATAGACACCATTAATGTCGAATATATCAACATGTCACCAATGCATCTGTTAAGCCTTTTAATTTATCTCAATATCACCACTTGTCGTATTTAAAGTTAAAGTCGCACTATTTGTTCCTAAAACACGAGTTACAGAACCAGTTAATTCTTCTTCACCGATTTCAATATCTCCAGACACACTAGATGCCGTAACGGATACATTATGAATATTTTCTACACTAAGATCTCCAGAAGTGGTTTCCAATACATTATCCCCAGTCAATTGACCATCAAATTCAATATCTCCACTTGTTGTGACAAAGGTACTATTATTTAGATTTGAATTCTCAATTGAAATATCCCCAGATACACTGGTTACTCTCGAATCATTGACTGTTAAATTTTGAATTTCAACATCTCCCGCAACAAGATTACCATTCACACTTAAAGAATCATTTGTCGTATAAATAATCACTTCATTATCATCATGACTTACAAAATGTTTATCTGAAACGATTTCTTTTACAGTTAAAACACCATTCTGAACAGAATATTCTAGCTTTTGTTTCTTTGCATCTTGCAAACGATAAGAAATCGCATTCTCACTCGATTTTTCAACTTTAACATCCATACTAATCAAATCTAAATTCACAGATGTAAAATTCTCTATCCCCTCATGATTCAATGGTTCTTTCGCAATAGATATTTCTTCAGATACTTTGTCAATGTCAATATTCGTATTCGTAATTAAATGAATCGCAAGAAAGCTACCTCCTGCAATACAAACAAGAACAAGAATAATTACTATAATGAATCCTTTTTTCATCAAATCACCTCTTTCACTACTAGTTTATCACCACTACTTTGTTTTGTATAGTAGTATACTCAAAAAAGAATCACCTTTTGATTCTCTTCTTTTCAACATTCGGCATAATAAAATGCTCATACATATACATCCACAACACTTCACTACCCTCATGAGTCTTTTCATTTCTTTTTAAGATTTGTTCTAAATGCACACCATTTTCAACCCACATTCTTCCATCCGTTGCTGCATTCAGCATAACTGGCTGAAAATTGTCCAACACCCTAGCAAACTTAGCTTCAGCCGTTTTTCTTTCTTCAAATTCATTCCATAAATCAAACATTTTTTTTGCCTGATCTTCTGGCAATAAATTAAAAATACGATTTGCAGCTTTTGCCTCTCTTGTACTTTGTGTTTTCAAACCCTGACTATCATAGGCATATGTATCACCCGCATCAATTTCTACAAGGTCATGGATCAACAACATTGAAATTGTCTTTAATACATCAATTTCTTCATTCGCATATTCATTCAAAAGTAATGTCATAATAGCCATATGCCAAGCGTGTTGCGCATCATCTTCAAAATCTTTTCCATTACTCTGTAAAGTTTTTCTTTTGATTTGTTTCTCTTTGTCGATTTCTAAGATGAACTCCATCTGTTTTTCAATTCGTTCCATACTATCACCAAAACCATTGTAACACACAAAAAGGCCCGGATTCACTCAGGCCTAATCTATTACGTCAAATGCGAAATCATCAGTGAACTTGAGGAAGGAGCAAAATTGATTTCTATTGACGCAAACCTTCTTAAAACTTCCTTTCGAAGCCAATGAAATTATATCACCATTTGTAACGATTTACAATATCGTTGTAATATTTTTACATTTCTATGAAAGCATAAACATATAAAATATTACACAAGATATCACACTTGCTAAAACAACCCTTAACTTTGCAGAATTTGTATAACTAAAAATAAAAGAAGCATTAGTAGCAAATTAA
>NZ_DS996837.1:0-972 GCF_000156655.1 Holdemanella biformis DSM 3989 | reverse complement strand
AACAACACCGATTACAGGTAACTTTTTTAAAGCTGCGATAACCGCTACAACACTTGCTATAATGCCAATCCATACATTCTCATCTACATATAATATAGCTGGAAAAATCAAGGATGCCATCGCCGTATAAGGTATCAATTGTAAGAATATATTAACCTTTTTAGAGACTTGAATCTTATCCATGAACAAAGCTGGCAGCATCCTTGGTATATATGTTGATAAACAAAGAAAAAATATCAATCCCACAAATTTCATTGTAAATCCTCCTTGGAAATAAAACACATTCCTATCAATGCACAACCAAGCGTAGATATTAAAATAGATAATGAACTCGATAAGAATTGATTTAATCCCCAATTTACAATCATTGACAAAACCACAACATACAATAAGCGAATCGATTTTTTCATATTTGGCACCAACAAACCGATAAACATCGCATACAAAGATACACCTAAACTTTTAGATACAACACTCGGTAATACGCTTGAAAACAATATACCTAAAGCCGATCCTACATTCCAAAACAGGTAGCAAAATAAGGATAATCCCGCGAGAAATGCAGGTGTTAACTTATTAATTTTCTTATCTGTCATTGATACCGCAAATACTTCGTCTGTAATCCAAAAAGATAAAAGTAAACGAATCGGCAAACTTGTTTTTTCCATCTTTTCCATAATACATGTACTCATAATTATATGACGTAAATTCAATATAAAAACAGTAAACACAATTGTTACATAAGCAGCATTCTGGGCTAACATTGTGACAGCAGCCATTTGTCCAGCTCCTGTATACACAAACAAGGAAAAACTCAATGCCTTAAAAAATGTTAATCCTGTTGCTTTAGCCAACATACCATATGCTATGCCAACAGGAATATAGCCTAAAATAATTGGAGTTGCTGCTTTGGCCCCTTCTACAAAATCTTTCTTCATAAACATTCCCTAAAAAAAAGAAACAGTATAAAAA
>NZ_DS996838.1 GCF_000156655.1 Holdemanella biformis DSM 3989 | reverse complement strand
CAATGTCATTTAGTTAAATAAACTTAAATAAAAACGTCTACGATTTTTCGTAGGCGCTTTTTTAAACATACCAATATATAATAATGTTTTCCCAATTCCTCAAAGTTGAACGCATTTTCAAGAATTTTTCATCAGAAGATAAGTCCATATTGTTTTCGACTTTTTCTTTCATAGCTTTATAATCTCTGACCGTTTGCCGAACCATTGCAAGTATTTGATTTTGCTTTCTGTTCAAATCATCAACGATGTTACCGTTAACTGTTACACTTGAAGTATTGTGACTTAATTCACTTCTGTCTATTATTATCATTTTGCAAAAATCAAGACCTGGTCTTGCTCTGCCACCTGTATTATAAATAGGAATCGAATAACTTCTAGGGCATCTACTACGTAATGGCACAAGAATAATCTTATCTTCATAAGGAATTCCACAATAATATGGTCTCACTTTTCCAGAACAATTATTTCTATCTAATGTTTCTTCTAAAGAATCTCTAAAATCGTCATTTATTCTCAAAAATCTTGTAGCCATAATATCTCCAATACTAAAAAAAGCATCTATATAAGATGCTAATATATGCCATCCTCAGCTGCCGTTAGTTTTTTTCTACCTCTACTTTTTACAAAGCGACTTGTTGCTGACTTAGGACAATCGGTCAGAACCCTAATAAGCTGCCGTTAGTTTTTTTCTACCTCTACTTTTTGCAAAGCGACTTGTTGCTGACTTAGGACAATCGGTCAGAACCCTAATAAAGAGGATGACAAAGATAATAACATTTAGATAGAACCTCTATCTACATCTGTAATATACCACATATAGTGTAAAATGTAAATGAGGACTTTACGCTGTACGAAAGTGTTTGATTTTATATTCCTTATAATATGTTCTAATCAAAATCATGTTCAGGGTTCATATCTAATACATAAAAAGAATTTTCGTATGTTATACCAAATATAACAAAAGCTCCCTTGCCACCTTTTTTTAGATGCATATGTTCCAATTCTCTTAATTCATTTGATTTCCCAATTAATTTATTGCTATCTTCAGTATCAATGGCTTTAAATTTCTTGATAAGATTTTTTACATACGAATTTTTGTTTTTACTTATTTTACTTCCATTTTTAGACGTGTATTCTTGAATTGCTTTTTCTAAAGTACTAAAGCAGCTAAACTCATAAATAAATTCTTCTAAATCAGTGAAATAACCGCAGTTATGTTTCCGCTGTGTAGTGTGCAAATATTCTAAATCTTTTGAGTGCATGAGATGTAAAAACTTAAAATTAAGGTTTGGCGATTTAGTTTTCACATTAACCACATCTCTTTTTGATAGATTTCTGTATGTTGTGGTATTCTGATTAGCTTTGCTCATCAGCTATTTCTCCATAATAACGTTTCATTGTTTCAACAGATATCACTTTTGAACAAGGTGCAAACATTTGCAAATTCCCTCTTTGTTCTTGCCATGGAGTTTCACTATGTGTTTGTGCCTCTAAAGTGTCTGCTGAGTAAGCACCATAAGAATGCCAAACCGAATTTAATATTTCAAGCTGAGAATCCGAAAATTTAGAAAATAACGAATCTTCTTCTGACTTAGTGCATTGTAAATGGATAAGGCTCCATCCGTAATCTTTATATATATTCCATAATTTTAAATTCACAGGACCATGAATCCATGCCTGAAATTCATTATTTTTACATATTGGTGCATCTAATAGTGTTTCGCTCCACGCTTCTGCATAATAACAAAGTTTTTGTATTTTTTTATGAGACATATCTTCTTTTAATAAAAACCAATTAGCAACATCAGTAATATCTGCATTTACTGAAATAACTCTTTCTAATTTCATTAACATCACCCCTATAATTGAATTTCCCATTACTATTTCCACATTAATTATATCATGTTTATAGCATGAGTTTGCATATAAAACAATTGTGAATATGTTATTTGTTTATAAGTACACTGTTACGGGAGGAATACTTGTGAACAAATTTAAACATATGAAAAAAATACTAAAACAATGTATACATCAATTGGATGAATCCTCTTCACTATTTGTTATCAATCCAGAAAAGGATTTTACTCGCAAAAGAAAACATCTGTTCGGAAGCACACTGATGAACGTCCTATTATTAGAAGGTGGCTCATTAAAAGATGAACTGTATAAACTGTTTGGATACAACCTAGATACGCCAACTGTGTCTTCTTTTATACAGGCAAGAGATAAAATTAAACCTGATACTTTTCATATTTTATTCAATTTATTTAATGGCAGAACAAGAAAGCCTAAGTTATATAATGGATACCGTCTTTTAGCTGTAGATGGTTCTACATTACCTATTACTTCTGAAATCAAGGATAAGAAAACAACAATCCAAAAGGCCAACAATTCCGATAAGCCGTTCTCTGCTTTTCATCTAAATACCAGCTATGATATTTTAGAATACACCTATGATGATGTTATTTTACAGGGACAAGCTGTACAGGATGAACGGGATGCATTGAATAAAATGGTAGAACGTTATAAAGGGGATAAAGCTATTTTTATTGCCGACCGAGGGTATGAATCCATTAATTCTTTTGAAAAGATTCATTTATCTGGAAATAAATATCTAGTTCGAGTCAAGGATATTCATTCTACTGGTATGTTACGTAGCTTTGGTCCATTTCTTGATGATGAATTTGATTTAATAGTTAAGCGCACATTAACCACAAAACAGACGAATGAAATCAAAGCACATCCTGAAATCTATAAGTTTGTGCCACAGAATCAACGATTCGACTACTTTGAGGATGCTCCATTTTATGATTTTGAATGTCGAGTGGTTCGCTTTAAGATTACGGAGGATACATATGAATGTATCGTAACCAATCTAGATAAAAATGAATTCAGTATGCAGGATATCAAAGAGCTATATCATTTACGCTGGGAAATCGAAACAAGTTATCGTGAGCTAAAATATGATTTAGATTTAAATACACTGCATTCTAAGAAACGAAACCTGATTGAACAGGAAATCTATGCAAAGATGATTCTTTATAACTTCTGTAGTCGTATTACCAATGGAATTGATATTGCCAAACGAAAACGTAAATATGAATATCAGCTCAACTTTGTTCAAGGTTTTCATATCATTCGTGAGCATCTCAAAAAGGCAAAAGTTCCATCTTATATCTGTGATGTGATTGCCAAAGAAATTCTTCCAATTCGTAGAGACCGACAGAACAAAAGAAAGCTGAAACCTAAAGCTCCAGTCTCCTTTAATTATCGTTTTGATTGACACTTATAACCATATGCTCAACGATGTAGCAGAAGTGCTGCAGTTTTTGTCGTGGCGATAAACAAAAAGACTGCCTAGATGTATCAATCTAAACAGTCTGGCCATTCTTAACTAAATGACATTGAGCTGCCGGGTCCTTTTTTTTTGCCTTTTATATTCAAAAGCCAAGTCTTTATTTACTTAGACTTGGCTTTTTTCAGATTCATTAATTCTTTAATTGTATTTTCTAATGCGATTTTTGCGGCAACTGGATCATCTATATGAATCACGGATTTTTCTAATGGACATATATCTGTGTTTGTCCTATTTCGGATTTCCTTAACAAGTTCATCATACTTGAAAGAAACATTATTATTTTCTAAATATATTTTTGCGGTTTCACTTAAAGTATGTGCATAAACATATTTAATTTTTGCGAGTACATACAGACAAGCAGCTGCTTTACCTACAACTGTATCTTCTATATCTGCATCTTTATAAAAATCAATATTTTCATTAAGTTTTGATAAAATTGGCTTTACTCCAATTTCATTGGAACAATAAAAGATTTTATTGTCTCTACGCGCAATAAATTTATTCAAATTCACCAGCTACTTTCTTTAGATTACTGATAATAGGAAGCTTTTGTGGACATACACGCTCACATTGTCCACATTCAATACAATCTAATGGCCTTCCATGTTCATTTTTTAAATCTTCATACTCTTTTGATTTACCGCTAGATAGATTTTGTTTTCTTTTATTGAATAACCTAAAGTATTCTGGTATACAGATTTGTTTTGGACATCCAGGAGTACAATAGTTACATGCAGTACATGGAATTGCGATGGATGTTCGAATTTGATCACCTAGTTTAATCAAAAAATTATTTTCTTCTTGTGTCAAAGGTTTAAATTCTTTCATATATGAAATATTATCGTTTAATTGTTCTAGATTTGACATGCCGCTTAGTACTACACGAACATTTTTAAGATTTGCTGCAAAACGAATAGCCCATGAAGCAATAGATAGTGAGTTGTCAAGATGTTGTAACTGGGTTTTGATATTTTGAGGAACTTGGACAAGGCTTCCACCTTTTACAGGTTCCATAATAACCACTTGCTTTCCATGTTTAACAGCTGTTTCATAACATAATTTTGATTGCACACTTTCACTATTCCAATCTAAATAATTGATTTGAAGTTGAACAAAATCCATTTCAGGATGTTCAGTCAAAATTTGATCTAGAATATCAGCAGTATCATGAAATGAGAATCCAATTTCTCTAATTTTACCTTCTTCTTTCATTTTTTTAATAAAATCAAAACAACCAAATTTTAAAGCAGCTTGGTAATGATTACGATTTAAAGAATGCAGAAGATAATAATCAAAGTAATTAACTCCACATTTTTCCAATTGTTCATCAAAAATTCTTTTTGCATCTTCTTTTACTTTCATGAATGGAACTGGTAATTTATCAGCTAAAGTAAATGAATTTCGTGGATACCTTTCAACTAACGCCTTTTTAACAAATAATTCACTCTGTTTTTGATGGTAAGGATAAGCTGTATCAAAATATGTAAATCCATTATCCATAAAAGTATCAATCATTTCACAAAATTGTTCTAAATCCACTGAAGTTGGATCTTCTGGATTTGTTAATGGCAATCTCATACATCCAAAACCTAATTTCTTCATAAAATTCCTCCTATAATATATAACTGAATTATAGTACCACTATATTGTTTAATAGAAATAATAATTTAAAAATTTACGAAATTATGTATATATAATATGTATATATAAAAGGTTTTTTGATATTTTTTTAAAAAAAGT
>NZ_DS996839.1:93179-106781 GCF_000156655.1 Holdemanella biformis DSM 3989 | reverse complement strand
ATACTTTTATGGACTTTTGTCTGCTTTTTTTTTATACGTTTAAAGCGTATAATAAACGTATGCAAAAAATATTAAAGTACTGTAAATCAAAACCAATATATATTATATTAGCCTTATTATTACAGCTTATTACATTGTTTGTGCTAATGAGCTATTTTAGTCAGCGCTTCTTTATTGTGAATATTTTTTTAATCGCATTTAGTTTATGCGTTTCTTTACATATCATTAATCGGGATTCCGATTCAAGTTCAAAACTATTGTGGGTCTTGTTGATTATGGCATTTCCAATCTTTGGAGGCGTTGTCTATTTGTTGATTGGAAATCGTAAAATTCCGAAAGCCTTAATGATCAAGGATAGACAAGCCTATTCGGATTATAAAAAATATGCGCTTCAAAATGTTGAAATTTTAGAACACCTTCATGAAGATGATTATGTATTAGATAAAATGATTTCAATGGCTTGGTCTAATGGATATTTTCCTGTATATGAAAATTGTTCGGTTCAATATTTTCCTTCTGGAGAAGAACAATACGAAGCTTTTATTCAAGAGTTGATCAAAGCTAAGGAATTTATCTTTATAGAATTTTTTATTATCAATAAAGGTGTTATGTGGAATACGATTTTACAAATTCTTTTAGATAAGGCAAGTATGGGTGTTGATGTTCGTGTTATTTATGATGACATGGGCTCTTTAACCTATTTACCAAGAGATTATGCGAAATGGTTAAATGATCGAGGCATTAAAACGCATGTATTCAACCCTTTGCGTCCGCAACTTGCGATGCAGATGAATAATCGTGATCATAGAAAAATCTTAGTGATTGATGGCAAGGTTGCCTTTACTGGTGGATGTAATATATCGGATGAATATATCAATACGAAAAAGCGTTTTGGATATTGGAAAGATATGGGATGTTTGATCAAAGGGCCTGGTGTAGAAATGTTTACCATTTCTTTCTTGCAAATTTGGAATTATCAAGCAAGTGAATATACTTCTTATTCTCGTTTTATTCAAGATCGAGCTTGTTTTTCTAATTTAAAAGCGAAAGGCTTTATTATTCCATTTTCAGATTCACCAACGGACCAGAATAATACAGGACTTCATATGCATTTAAATATGCTTGGATGTGCCAAAGACTATTTCTGGATTTCGACTCCCTATTTAATTTTGGATGCCGAAATGATTTCATCATTAAAACTTGCGGTTTCTAATGGTGTAGATGTACGTATTGTTGTTCCTGGTATTCCAGATAAAAAGATGGTGTACCAAGTCACAAAAGCGAACTTTGATATATTAATCAAGGCTGGTGTAAAAATTTATGAATATACACCTGGTTTTATTCATGGTAAAGTCTGTATCATTGATGATTCAAGTGCTTTAGTAGGTACTGTGAATATGGATTTTAGATCGTATTATCAACATTATGAATGTGGTGTATGGATGCATGAAGTAGATTGTTTGAAAGATATAAAATATGACTTTGAAGAAATATTCAAAGTCTCACATGAAGTTTCATTAGAAGAGTGTATAAACACGAATCCTATTGTAAAAGTATATCGAAATGTATTAAAGGTATTTAGTCCTATTATGTAGGAATAAATACCTTTTGTGTTTTATTTATGAATCATTTTTTCGGGTTGAACATACAAATCAAATTCTTCGCTTGTCAAATAACCTAATTCTAAAATGGCTTCTTTTAAAGTTAAATTATTTTTGAAGGCATATTGACTTGCATGGCCTGCTTTTTCATAGCCAATGACTGGATTTAAACAAGTTACTAACATTAATGAATTATGTAAGTTTTTATCCATAGTTTCTTTGTTTGCCTTTAATCCATCTAAACAATGAATTGTAAAAGAGTAGATTGCGTCACTTAATAATTGAATGCTTTGATCCATGTTATAGGCAATTAATGGCATAAATACATTGAGTTCGAAGTTTCCTTGACTTGCACCAATACCGATAGCTGCATCATTTCCCATGACTTGAACAGCAACCATTGTCAAGGCTTCACATTGTGTAGGATTGACTTTTCCTGGCATAATACTTGATCCTGGCTCATTGCTTGGAATATCAATTTCATGAATTCCACTTCTTGGCCCACTGGCAAGCCATCTTACATCATTGGCAATCTTCATGCAGTTAGCTGCAAGTCCTTTTAGAGCACCACTTGTATAGACCATCGCATCCTTACTTGTAAGGGCATGGAATTTATTTGGATCTGGAATAAATGGAAGGTTGGTTTTTTCAGAAATGATTTTTGTGACGATTTCATCAAAACCTTCTGGACAATTGATTCCAGTACCTACAGCGGTTGCACCACATGCGAGTTCATATACATATTTTAAACTGTCTACGATTTGATCTTTACTATGTTCAATCATAGAACGGTATCCACTTAATTCTTGTGAAAAATATAATGGTGTCGCATCTTGAAGATGGGTTCTACCAATTTTGATGATGCCTTCATTTTCTTCTTCAAGCTTTTTGATTTGTTCAATCATTTGATTTAATCGTGGAAGTAACTCTTCATTGATTTTTTGTGCGACCATGATATGTAAAGCAGCTGGGAAAGTATCATTTGAACTTTGGGATGCGTTGACTGTGTCATTTGGATGAAGAATATTTTCTTTTGCGTATTCATTTCCTAACATAGAAATGACTTCATTGGCATTCATATTCGTTTGTGTACCGGAACCTGTTTGCCAAACATGCAAAGGAAATTGGTCTAAATATTGTCCGTCTTCTATGTTTTGACATACTTTAACAATGGCTTCACATTGCTTTTCACTGATTTTATGGAAATGAAGGTTGGCTTTGGCACAAGCTTCTTTCAAAATCGCAAAACTGTGAATTAAAGATTTTGGCATTAATTCTTGTCCAATCTTAAAATTCTCTAAACTTCTTTGTGTTTGGGATTTCCAATATTTATCGGCTTTGACCTTGATTTGGCCTAAGCAATCTTCTTCTATACGATATGTAGTCATTTTGTTCACCTCTAAGCAGTAGTTTAACATTTTTTTAAAAAATTGTCTGTATACATGTTACAATATAGAAGTAACTTAAGGAAATGAGGAGTACTACATATGCGAATGAAAGAGCCATATGAGGCTTATTTAGATGATTATAATTGTTTGGATGTTTATATGTCCAAAAATTTTTTTGGTGAAAAAAGCCGAATCTTCCACATGAAGGATACAAAGAATCGTATTATCCCTTTGACAATACAGTCACAATCCGACTTATATAATGGTTTCACCCATTATGCCCTTTCTTTAAATGGAAATTTAGAGATTGGTCAAGAATATACAGTATATGATGAACATTGTAAGACTTGTGTCGCCAAATATTCTCATATTGTCAAAACAGAGCGTTTTGCGAAAGAATTTATGTATGAACAAGATGATTTAGGTGTGACATATACACCCGAAAAAACTATTTTTAAAGTATGGGCACCAACAGCTTTATCTGTCAATGTTGGATATGTCTTGAATGGTAAGAGAATCGTTGAATCGATGGTTCGACAAGATAAGGGTGTTTTTTCGCTTACTGTTAATTCAGATCTTAATGGTGTACATTACTCTTATTTAGTTCGAGTCAATGGTGAATATAAAGGGGTAACAGATCCATATACTTGTTTTAGTGGTCCCAATGCACAATATAGTGTGGTGATAGATCCTAAAAGTTTAAATCTTCCAAAAAAAATCAAATTGAAACCAATGGATAGTGAATGTGATGCGATCATATATGAAGCAAGTGTTCGTGATATGACCAGCCAAACAGGAATTGGCATATCACATCCTAAAAAGTTTGTGGGATTTACTGAAGAAAATGAAATCACAAAGACCCATAATACAGGGTTTAGTTATTTAAAATCATTGGGCGTTACACACGTACAATTGATGCCTGTTTTTGACTTTGGCAGTGTCGATGAAGTATATCCAAATATATTCTATAATTGGGGATATGATCCGGTGCAATATCGTTGTTTAGAAGGCGCTTATTCTCTAGATCCTGCCAACGCGAAATTAAGAATTGAAGAATTTGCGAAACTCGTTCATGATTGTCATAAAGCAGGGATTCGTGTCAATTTAGATTTGGTGTTTAATCATGTATATGTGAAAGAAAACTTTGCGCTTGAAAATATGGTTCCAGATTATTATTTCTTAATGAATCGGGAAGGAGAATTCTCGAATGGTAGTTTTTGTGGAAATGATATTGATACTCAGCCTTATATGGCACGTAAATATTTTATTGAAACATGTAAAAAAATCATTGAAATGTATGATGTGGATGGATTCCGTTTTGATCTAATGGGAATTCTTGATTTTAACTTGATGAATGAAATTAGTGAAGAGTGTAAAAAAGTAAAACCTGATTTTATGATTTATGGAGAAGGTTGGAACATGCCAAGTTTTGTGGCTGAAGAGATTCGTGCTTCACAATTGAATCAAGCTAAGATGCCACATGTAGGTCATTTTTCGGATCGTTTCCGTGAAGTGGTTCGTGGATCAAATGATGAACTTTCACGTAAAGGATTTGCCTCAGGTCAAGCGGATTTGATCTATCAAGTGAAGTGTTGTATGGCAGCTAGTTGTTTAGATCACGTGTTCGATAGTCCTACAAAAGTAGTCAACTATGTAGAGTGTCATGATAATCATACGCTTTGGGATAAAAACCGTGTATGTTGTCATGGTGAGAGTCGTGATTTAAGAGAGAAACGTCAAATACTTGCGAATGCGATGGTATTACTTGCGCAAGGAATTCCATTTATTCATTGTGGGCAAGAGTTTGGTCGTACCAAACAAAATTTAGGCAACACATATAATCGTTCCGACAATTATAATCGTGTGGATTATCAAAGAAGAGATCATCATATTGAAATTGTTGAGCGTACAAAAGAATTGATTGAAATTCGTAAAACACATCCTTGTTTTAGATTAAGTACGGTTGAGCAGATTGAACAAGGTGTTCAATTTGATACGATATATGATCAGGTCTTAGTCTATTCTTGTCAAAAAGACAAAGATCATTGTGTAGCTTTCTTTAATCCAACAAATATTCCATATGATTATCACTTGGATCAAGAAGCTCGAATCTTGTTTGATAATGGCAACAGCAATTCTTTAGATACGTTTGATATTCATATTGCAGCATTTAGTGTTGTCGTTTGTCATTTTGGCTTGACGGCTTAGAACGCAAAACATATAATATAGTTTAAATTGAGAAGGAGATATAAAATGGCAAAATTTTTTGAAGAACCATCTAGAACGTTCAGTGAGTATTTATTGATTCCTGGTTACACAGGTCCGGATTGTACACCGGACAAGGTGAGTTTAAAAACGCCTTTAGTTAAATTCAAAAAAGGTGAAGAACCTGCACTTTCTTTAAATATTCCAATGGTAAGTGCTGTTATGCAGGCTGTTAGTGGTGAAGAAATGGCTTGTGCACTTGCACGTGAGGGTGGAGTAAGTTTTATTTACGGTAGTCAAACAATTGAGTCTCAAGCCGCTATGGTTCGAAAAGTTAAGTCGACTAAGGCTGGGTTTGTTGGCAGCGATTCAAATATTAGCCCTGAAGCAACATTAGAGGATGTAATTGCTCTTCGTAAAGAAACAGGACATTCAACAATGGCTGTTACTGACAATGGTCAAGCTGACGGTAAATTAGTAGGTATCGTAACAAGTCGTGATTATCGCGAAAGTCGTATGGATCATTCCATTCAAGTGAAAGAATTCATGACACCATTCGATAAATTGATTGTTGGAAATGAAGACATTACATTATCAGATGCAAACGATTTGATCTGGGAACACAAATTAAATCAATTGCCTATTGTTGATAAAGAACAACATTTAAAAGCTTTTGTGTTTAGAAAAGACTATGAGTCACACAAAGATAATCCAAATGAATTATTGGATGAAAATAAACGTTATATCGTTGGTGCTGGTATCAATACACGTGACTATGCGACTCGTGTACCTGCATTAGTTGAAGCAGGTGTTGATGTGTTATGTATTGATTCAAGTGAAGGATATTCAGCATGGCAAGCCGAAACTATCAAATGGATTCGTGAACACTATGGTGATCGTGTAAAAGTTGGTGCTGGTAACGTTGTTGATGGAGATGGTTTCCGTTTCTTAGCTGATGCAGGTGCAGACTTTATTAAGATTGGAATCGGTGGAGGTTCGATCTGTATTACACGTGAACAAAAAGGTATTGGTAGAGGACAGGCCACAGCTACAATTGATGTCGCAAAAGCTCGTGATGCATATTTTGAAGAAACTGGAGTTTATATTCCAATTTGTTCAGATGGTGGTATCGTACATGATTATCACATTACATTGGCATTGGCATTTGGAGCAGACTTCGTTATGCTAGGTCGTTACTTTGCTCGTTTTAAAGAAGCTCCAAACAAAATTGTAAGTGTTAATGGAAATTATATGAAAGAGTATTGGGGTGAAGGTAGTGCTCGTGCTCGTAACTGGCAAAGATATGATGTTGGTGGAGACAAGAAAATGTCTTTTGTCGAAGGTGTTGATTCATATGTTCCTTATGCAGGAAGCTTAAGAGACAATGTTGGTTTATCTCTTTCTAAGATTCGTCATACAATGTGTAACTGTGGATGTTTGACAATTCCAGAACTTCAAAGAGATGCGAAAGTCACTTTAGTATCTAGTACAAGTATTGTCGAAGGTGGGGCTCACGACGTTGTTGTTCGTGATGAACATTTCGACGCAAAACCACAATAATTCCAAAAGGACTTCGGTCCTTTTTTTCTTTATAAAAATCGCTTATAATACCTATATGGAAAAACAAAATGATTTATTGATGGATTCAAGCATTCTATATCGAAGTACACAAAAGTATTATGATAAAATGCTTCAGGATTTAAATTTAAGTTATGCGCAACTGCCTATTTTAATTGAAATCTATGAGAATGAAGGGATTTCTTTGCAGCAAATTGTACAAGTTGGAGGCTACGATAAGGGTACTGTGACCAAAAATGTTCAAAAGCTGAATACTTTAGGCTATGTTTCCATTTTAACAAGCGCAAAGGACAAGCGTGCGAAAGAATTATATACAACGGCACTTACGAAAAAACATATTTCTGAAATATATGGAATTCGAAGAGATTGGTGGCATCATATTACGCAAGATTTAAATGCGGATGAAATAGAAGTTTTTTCAAAGTTTTACCAAACGTTATCCAATCATGCACGTAGTTATGCGGATTTAGAAAAGACGCATCTTCAATTTTATAAATTAAAAAAATTATCCTTATCGGACTTTGACCCTTATTTAAGCTGTTCGTTATATACGGGTGGATGTAATTTAAAGTGTCCATATTGTCATTCAAAAGATTTGGTGTATTTAAAGGAAAATATGTATCCGATTGCCAATGAAAAGATCAGTGAATATTTAAAGAGTCACCATAAAGATTTAGAGGGAATTTATATATCGGGTGGGGAACCCTTAATGCATGAGGGAATCCTTTCTTTTTTACAATATGCCAAGAAACTAGACTATAAAATTAAGCTTCATACAAATGGGATGTTCTATGATCGTTTAAAGCGAATCTTAGAAGATGGGTTGGTTGATTATGTGAGTTTAGATATAAAAAATGCGCCGAGTGCCTATGCGAAAATATGTGGTGTAGAGGATGTGGATTTAATGGACATTGAAAAGTCATTGAATGAGTTAAAAGCATCTTCTTTCGATTATGATGTTTATATCACATTGGTCGATGAATTTCATAATGAAAAGACAATCGATGAATTAGGACAATGGATTCAAGGTGTACACCATGTTGTGTTACAGCCTTTTAAAGATTGTCAAACAACTATCGATCATTCTTTGCACAGTCCAAATTTTGATCAGATTTTAAAATATAAGACAATATTAGAACAATATGTAAAACATGTAGAGATAAGGGGGAATCAAACATGATAGAAGTCGAAAAAAGGGATGGGTCCATAGTTGATTTTGATCCATCAAAAATCTTTTCTGCGATCTCAAAAGCCTTTGATTCTTTACATATGGAAAAAGATGATGCGATCATCAACTTGTTGGTATTGCGTGCTACGGCAGATTTTCAAGCGAAAATCAAAGAGAATCGAATCAGTGTCGAAATGATTCAGGATAGTGTTGAAAAAACGTTGTCAGAATCTGGGTATTATCCCGTTGCAAAAACGTATATTTTGTATCGTAAACAAAGGGAAAATGTACGTAAGATTCAATCGACAGCCAATGAATATATTCATTTAGTGAATTCATATTTGCATAATAATGTACCTTTAGAAGATGAAAACTCATTGGCTACCTATTCTGTGGGTGGTTTAATTCTTTCCAATTCAGGTATGATCACATCAAATTATTGGTTAAGTGAAGTATATGATGCGCAAATTACCAATGCCCATAAAAATGGAGATCTATATATTCATAATATTCATATGTTGACAGGATGTAGTGCTGGATGGTCTTTAGAAGATTTGATTTTACATGGCCTTCCTTCTGTGAATAAAATGATTTCTTCTTTACCAGCCAAACATTTGAGTACATTATGTAATCAGATGGTGAACTTTTTGGGTATTATGCAAAATGAATGGGCAAGTGCACAATCTTTAGCTCATTTTGATACGTTATTAGTGCCTTTTATCCATAAGGATAAATTGTCAAAAAAGATGGTATATGATTGTTTAGAAAGCTTTATTTATGGAATAAATATCCCTTCTAGATGGGGAACGCAAGCTCCTTTTAGTCAGATTACTTTGGATTGGAATATTCCAAAAGAATTTTTAAACAGAAAGGCGATCGTAGCCGGTTTGGAAGAAGATTTTACATATGCAGATTGTCAAGTTGAAATGAAAATCTTGCATGATGCACTTTTTGAAGTTTTGAATAAAGGTGATATATCGGGTCGTGGTTTTCAATTTCCTATTGTTGCCCTTTATCTACATTCAAACTTTGATTGGATGCAAGAAGAAGAGTTATTTAAAGCTTGTGCAAAATATGGAACGCCTTATTTTTTAACCCAAGAAAAGCAGGATGTAGAGGGGTATTTTGGATATAAACCTTTATGTGGCAGTATGGGTGTTGTCACTTTAAATCTCGTTCGATTAGCTTATTTATCCAGTTCAAAAGATGATTTCTTTAAGCGTTTAGATAGCTTGAGTGATGTAGCTATACGTTCTTTTGAAGTGAAAAGGCAAGTCTTAAATCAATTGTTTAAGGCGGGACTCTATCCATACACAAAAGCTTATATATCTGATTTTAATGATTATTATGGAACTTTAGGTGTCGTGGGCATGAATGAGGCTTGTCTGAATGCAAAGTGGCTACAGAAAGATTTAATGGATATGCATGCACAGAAGTTTGCGCAAGAGGTTTTAAATTTTTTAAATCAAAAGATTTCAAGCCAAGCGCAAAAGTTAAATTTAGAGGCAACGCCTGCAGAAAGTGTTTGTACGCATTTTGCGAAAATGGATAAAGAGAAGTATCCGGAAATTCAAAGTTTTGGATACTATACGAATTCAACGCATTTAGATGTTGCCAGTACAGATGATGTATTTGAGGCTTTGCGTAT
This sequence comes from Holdemanella biformis DSM 3989, assembly GCF_000156655.1. Taxonomy (GTDB): domain Bacteria; phylum Bacillota_I; class Bacilli_A; order Erysipelotrichales; family Erysipelotrichaceae; genus Holdemanella; species Holdemanella biformis. The sequence goes on along the minus strand of NZ_DS996839.1, from coordinate 97,193 downwards.
ACAACAAAAAGTACAAACTCTTTATAGTGGGGCTACTTCTTTTCCGGTTTTTATGGATCATGGCATTGAGAATTGGAAAATGGCGGCGCTATTGGTAAAAACAATCTATGAAAACTACAACATACCTGTCTTTACAATTACGCCAACCTATTCGGTTTGTGCAGATCATGGATATGTATTTGGAAAACAAGATGTTTGTCCAATATGTCAAAAACCATTAGAAATCTATTCAAGAGTATCGGGTTATTATCGTAATCTTGAGGATTGGAATGAGGGCAAACAAAAAGAGTTTTCAAGAAGAAAGACATATTCGATTTAAGGAGCTAACTATGAGAGAAACAATTGGATTTATTGGGGCTGGAAACATGGGTGGTGCCATGATTGAAGGAATTGCCAAAACTAAATTATTTAATACGATTTGGGTGTGTGATCATCACCAGGAAAATTTGGATCGTTTACATGAAAAGTATGGTGTTAAAACTTCTTTAGATGAAAAAACAGTCGCTTTAAATAGTGATGTATTGGTTTTGAGTGTTAAGCCTAAACATTATCCTAAATTGATTGAAACAATCAAAGAGTGTGTAAAAGGGGATGTGATCATTGTCGATATTGCGGCAGGGGTAACTATTTCTGATGTTAAGAAATATTTTGGCAAGGATGTAAAAGTTATTAAAGCTATGCCCAATACGCCAGCTTTAGTTCTTCAAGCTATGAGTGCTATTTCTTTTGATGATTTAGTGAGCGAAGAAGATAAAACTTGTATCACATCGATCTTTAATAGTTTTGGAAAATGTGAAGTGGTTGATGAAACTATGATGGATGCCATAACTAGTGTTAGCGGTTCAAGTCCTGCTTATGTATTTATGTTTATTGAAGCTATGGCTGATGAAGCAGTAGCGCAAGGATTGCCTCGAAAACAAGCTTATACATTTGCAGCACAAGCTGTTTTAGGAAGTGCACAAATGGTATTAGAGACAGGTATGCATCCAGGTGCATTAAAAGATATGGTATGTTCGCTTGGTGGAACAACGATTGATGCGGTATGTGAACTGGAAAGAACAGGATTTAGAGCAAGTGTAGAGTCGGCAATGCGTGTTTGTAATGAAAAATCAAAGAAGATGACGGAGGGAAAATAGACATGAAAAATATTTGTATCGGATTATTTGAGGGGGAAACATTACCGGAAAGTTTAGCGGCTTTCAAAGATGTGAAATTGGATTTAGAATTTGGTAAGATCACAACGATTCATACATTGAATCAATTGGATTGTGAAAAGATTGTAGTCGTTGGTTTGGGTGATGGTAAAAAGAATATCAAGGAGGCTTTTAGTAAAGTCGAAGCCGATGATTATTTCGTATATGTCAATGAAAATACAGCGTATGCGGCTGGCTTTGGACTTGTATATGGTGCGTATAGTTATAAAGAGACAAAGGTGTATGATTTTGAAAGTGATGGATTTACGGCTGAGTTTGAAAAAGGGAAAACAGTTGCTTCCATTGTGAATCATGCGCGTGAAATGAGTGATATGCCAGCTAACTTTTTAACACCGGATCATTTGGTGGATGAGGCAAAGATGGTTAGTGAAAAGTATGGTATGGAAATGGAAGTCTTAGATCATGATGATTTAGACCAACTTGGTGCAGGTGCACTTTTAGCGGTTAACCAAGGATCTGACAGACCTTGTTTTATGGTTGTGATTCGTTATGATGGTGGAAAAGAAGATGAGGAGTATACAGCACTTGTTGGTAAGGGTCTTACTTATGATGCGGGTGGCTACAACATCAAATCGAACATGCATGGTATGAAGTATGATATGTGTGGTGCTGCCAATATGCTTTGTGCTTTAGAATTAGTAGCTGAATTAAAAATAGAAAAGAATATTGTGTGTGTTTTACCAATCACAGAAAATAAAGTGAATGGACATGGCTTTGTCGATGGAGATGTGATCACAAGCTTAAGTGGTAAGACGATTGAAGTCACAAATACGGATGCAGAAGGAAGATTGATTTTGGCCGATGCCTTGACAATGGCTCAAAAATTAGGGGCAACACGCGTAATCGATATGGCAACTTTAACGGGTGCTTGTGTTCGTGCATTAGGAAGTACATATACGGGAATTTTTAGTAATGATGATAGTTTCTATTTGCCTTTCTTAGGGGCTAGTAAAGCTACAAAGGAACAGATTTGGCGTTTGCCTGTAGATGAATATTTTCATTCGGAATTAAAGTGTTCTAAGGTAGCAGATATTGTCAACTCAAAGACTTTGGGTGGAAATGCAAGTCTAGCAGCGGCTTTCTTGGAAGAATTTATTGAAGAAGGAACAAAATGGATCCACTTAGATATTGCGGGAACAAGCGATAAGGATGAAGTGGCTACGGGGGTCATGATTGAGACAATTGTTCATTTCTTTGAAAATGAATGTAAATAAATGAAAGTCATTGAAATAAATTATTGAACGTGGTATTATCATACGTGTTTAGAAAAGAGGACAAATTTATGGAAGTACAATTTGTAGAAAGTAAAAACTTAAAAGAAAAACCAACCGGAGCTTTAGGTTTTGGTAAATATTACACAGACTATATGTTTGTGATGGATTGGGATGCTGGACAAGAGTGGCATGATGCAAGAGTCGTACCTTATGGACCATTAGAATTTGATCCAGCAAGCATGGTATTGCACTATGCACAAGAAACATTTGAAGGTTTAAAGGCCTATCGTACTAAGGATGGTAAGGTTCAATTGTTTAGACCAGAAATGAATGCGAAGCGTTTTGCGAATTCCAATAAACGTTTGAGTATGCCAACATTACCAGTTGATATGTTTGTAGAAGCGGTAAAGACAATTGTGAAATATTCTGAAGACTGGATTCCAACTGGAGAAGGCGAATCATTATATATTCGTCCATTCATGTTTGCGACAGAAGCTGCGATTGGTGTACATGCTGCAAGTCATTATAAATTCATGATTATTTGTTCACCTGTTGGTGCTTATTATGCCGAAGGTGTGAACCCAGTTAAGATTTATGTTGAAGATGAATATGTTCGTGCTACCAAAGGTGGTACAGGATTTACAAAATGTGGTGGAAACTACGCAGGTAGTTTAGCTGCTCAAGTAAAGGCTGAAGAATTGGGTTATTCTCAAGTATTATGGTTGGATGGAGTTCACCGTAAATATATTGAAGAAGTTGGTTCTATGAATGTTATGTTTGAAATTGATAATAAGATTGTGACAGCTCCATGTGAAGGTACAGTACTTCCTGGCGTTACTCGTGATTCTATTTTACATATCTTAAAGGATTGGGGATATGAAATTGAAGAAAGACATTTATCTGTCGATGAATTGATGGAAGCCGGTCACAATGGTAAGCTTCAAGAAGCTTGGGGTACTGGTACTGCAGCTGTTATTAGTCCTATTGGTGAATTGTACTACAAGGGTGATAAAGTGACTGTTTCTGATTTCAAAACAGGTGAATTAACACAAAAATTATATGATACTTTAACAGGTATTCAATGGGGAACTATTGAAGATCCTTATGGATGGACTGTTGTCGTTGACTAATTTAATGAAGGTGTACATTGTACATCTTCTTTTTAATATATAAATATCGAAAGTTGGCGAGTGATAATGCAAATTTAAAATCTATATTAACTCTAATATTGAATCTTAACTTAAAAAGAGTTAAAACACTGAAAAAGAGTTAAGATTGGTAGAGAATATATGGGGTATCTCAATAAAGTTCTTGGATTCTCGTCACTTGAGTGGTGAGAGGTTCAAGTGGATTTTCAAGAGTTTGTACAATAGATGCAAAATGATTCTAAAGTCATTTAAGTTGCCGTTTAGAGATGTGATGGCAATTTTCTTTAGTTAAGAAACCAAAGTTTTGAGAGAATGTTTGTATCCTCGTCTTTATAATGGCAATGCACTATAATTCATAGCCTTCTCTTTTAGGACTTTTTGGATTTTTTTCGGCAACTCAAACGTGAAAATGAAAGAAAAAAATAGAGATTTCTCTCC
>NZ_DS996839.1:70337-91574 GCF_000156655.1 Holdemanella biformis DSM 3989 | reverse complement strand
ATTTCTCTCTATTTTAGTTCGTATTTTTTTAAGGTGTACTCAGTATGCATCTTATAGATGATGCATTGAATGACATTATCCATGAGTTCTTGTTCATGGTTGGCGTTTTCAAATTCAATTGTATTACGGTTATTTTCAAAGACGTCATTTAATGAACTTTCAAATCGCGATATAAATAAGTCATAGGCTTGTTCAATTGTTGAATCTTTCATATTTGTATAAATATGAAGTAAAGATGTGATTTGTTGCATAGAATAACATCTTTTTAGAATGGTTAAAACTAAAAAGTAAGCTAAATGACTTTTTGTATAATGCTTTTTTACGGGAGGATGAACAATACCGGTTTTGACATAGTTGTTGATCATAGATTTTGTGATGAACTTTTCATCATAGAAATAGGTATCTTTTAATTTGTCATTCATATAAGTAATGACTTGATCCATGTAGAGTTCAATTTCAGGTAAGTCGTTCCATCTAGGAAATGTATAATTTTTCATAATCATAGTATAACATAAAATAAATTGTTACACAATCTAGAAATTAATACTAGATGTATTGACTTATTGTTATATCTATATTATTGTTTATCTAAAGAGAGGTAAAAAAAGAATGATTCATATTATTTCTGATTCGTCGACTTTGTATTCGATTGAATCGGCAAAGAAAAAAGGGTTGTCGATTGTTCCTTTGAATATTACTGTTGATGCACAAACATATCGAGATTTTGAGGATATCACGAGTACACAATTATTAACGATGATTGAAGAGCACAAGATTCCAAAAACATCACAGCCAAGTCTAGGTGAAAAGATAGACTTATATAATGAATTGACTAAAGATGGAGATGAAGTCATTGATATCGCAATGGCATCTGGACTGAGTGGTACGTATCAAACGGCTATGATGGCTAAAAATTCTTGTGACAATCCAGATTTAGTTCATGTAGTAGATTCACAAACATTATGTGGACCTCATCGTTTAATGGTGGATACGGCTTTAGAAATGGCTAGTAATGGGGCGACTAGCAAAGACATCGTGATGATGATCGTACAAAGTCGTATGCAGGAAGAGTCTTATTTAGTTCCTGTAGATTTTCAATTCTTAGTTCGTGGTGGAAGAATCAAAGGGTTGGCTGCTACTTTGGGTGGCGCATTAAAATTAATTCCAATTTTGAAAAAAGGCGTAGATGGCATAGGTTTAGATAAGTTTGGTGTAAGTCGTACTTATAAAAAGGCTGTCAATATGGTGGTAGAAGATTTTAAAAATAATGGTTTTGATTCAAATTATACATTCTACATTTCTCATGCGTTTAATGAAGAATTGGCAATGATGTTTGAAAAGAAAATCAATGAAACTTTTGATGGCGCAAAAGTTGTGATTTATCCTTTATCTCCTGCATTTATTACGCAGGGCGGTCCTGGATGTGTAGCTGTACAGGCAATAAAAATGGCTTAAGGAATTTTCCTTAAGCCATTTTTTTTTCTTTTAACTAGAAGAACTTTTGACCAAAATAAGCCACAAAACTCATTGCGATAATGAAGGCAACACCATATGGTAAGATTTTTGATAATAGTTTTGAATCTTGTCCTTGTCCATCTACACTGCTAAGTGCAATTGCGATGGATTGTGGTGATAACATTTTACCAGCAGCAACACCTAGTGAATTTAATGCGACGATCCAATATGGATTGGCATTTAAACTTTGAGCAGCACTTTCTTGTACAGCACCAAATAATACACCTGAACTTGTTCCTGAACCCGTCACAAATGTTCCTAAACATCCAATCCATGGGGCAAAGAATGGGTAGAAACTTTCAGTTACAGCAATCGCAAAGGATGCGATACTTGCGATCATACCTGCATATCCCATGATTTTAGCGCATCCAAGTACACATAGCATTGTGATAATGGTTTGTGACATTTGTTTGATTGTGGCAATAAATACCACTTTAAAATCTCTAAAAGTAGCTTTTTGAATCAATCCACCTAGAATTGCCGATAAAAAGATCCATACACCTGGTGTGTTGATCCAAGTAAATGTCATTGTACTTGGATTTTCTCCTGTGTAAATAGTAGCTGTTGATGCGAATTGAGATAAATATGTATTGACTGGAGCTACTAATTTTGAAGTGGATAATAAGAAGATAAAAATGAAGATAAATGGTGACCAAGCTGTGAATGCTTTTTTTACAGTGATTTTTTCGGCTGTCTCTAGCTTCATTTCATATTCTGGATTTGGCTTAACTTTTGAACCTAATAGAATTGTACATAATAATGAACATACACTTCCAACGATAACACAAAGTTCAGCCCCTACAAATTTAGCGACAATCATTTGTGGAATCAAGAAACTAAGTCCTGATACCAAAGTTACAGCTGTAACGCCTTTGAATGCCTTAACACCTTTTCCTGTTGCCATGACAATTAAGAATGGACATAGCAACATAAATGGAGCTAATTGAAGTGTTTGCGTAAATGCAAGTTGTGCATTTTCAAGTCCAACTAGATTTGCCAAAGTAACGGTTGGAATACCAATAGATCCAAATGGAGTTGGAACACCATTGGCAATCAAGCAGACTAAGCATGAAAATAAAGGCTCAAAACCTAAAGCTACAAGCATACTTGCAGGTATGGCAATGGCAGTTCCAAAACCGGCCATACCTTCCATAAATCCTCCAAAACACCATGCAACTAATAAAACTAAGATTCGTTTGTCACTTGAAACGCTGGTAATCATTTGTTTAATGATTTCCATGCCGCGTGTACGTAATGACAAATTATATGTAAATACAGCTGCGATAATCACAACAATAATAGGCCATAAAGCCATTAAGAAACCTTCACAAGCAGCCGTCATTGTATTAAGAAAACTTTGTTGCCAAATCGCTATAGATAATAGTGCGGAAATAATTAAAGAACCAAAGGCAGCTTTATATGTGGGCCATCCAAGTACGGTTAGCGCAAATATTAGCCACAAAATGGGACAAAGTCCCAAAATAAAATATAGAAAACTCATATCATCTCTCCCTTGTACGTTCGAATTATATCAGAGTGTATATGTTTGTCAAAAGAAAATCGCTAAAAATAGGCGTGTAAGCGCAATCAAACAACAAATGAGGGTTAAATATGAGGTTATTATTTGACTAACTATGAAATAAAAAAATTAGTACAATTTTTGATAATCTTGTGGCGTTTTTAGATAGAATGATGTATTATAGTGGTACAAAGTAGCACATTGTGTCATAGAGTGGGGGTGAAGACACATGTTCATGGGGGAATACGCGCATAACATAGATCGTAAGGGGCGATTGATTATGCCAGCAAAGTTTCGTGAGGAACTAGGTGAACATGTTGTCGTAAACCGAGGACTTGATGGATGCCTGTATGTCTATACGGTAGAGCAGTGGCAGCAAGTGTATCAAAAGCTATCAACTTTGCCTTCGACAAATAAAGACGCACGTATGTATCAGCGTATGATGTTGTCAAAAGCAGCAGAATGTGAAATGGATAGTCAGGGTCGAATTTTAATTCCATCCTCTTTAATCGCCTTGGCTTCTCTTGAAAAAGAATGTTTGATTATAGGTGTTGCGAACCATTTGGAAATTTGGTCTAAACAACGCTGGGAAGCTTTAGAAGAAGAGCAGAGTGCATCTTTTGAAGAAGCGGCCGAACACTTATCAGAAATTATGGGGTAGTAATGAATGGAACATATTAGTGTATTATTGAATGAATCGATTGACATGCTACAAATAAAAGAAGATGGGATCTATGTAGATTGCACACTAGGTCGAGGGGGACATAGTAGTGAAATCTTGAAACGTTTAACAAGTGGACATTTATATGCGTTTGATTGTGATCAAAATGCGATTGATGAAAGCATGCCGCGTTTAAAGGCAATTGGAGATCAATTTACTTTGATTCATTCTCCTTTTGAAAATTTAAAGAGTGAATTAGCTAAGCGTGGTGTAAATTTTGTGGATGGTATATTTATGGATTTGGGTGTATCAAGCCCGCAATTCGATGATGCACAAAGGGGATTTAGCTATCGTTGGGATGCACGCTTAGATATGCGTATGGATCAATCGCAAGAATTAGATGCCTATGTTGTAGTGAATACGTATGATAAAGAAGATTTGATTCGTATTTTAAAGCGTTATGGCGAAGAGCCATTTGCACAAAAAATAGCTGACAAGATTTGTAAGGCTAGAGAAATTGCACCAATCGAAACGACATTTGAATTGGTGGATGTGATTAAATCGGCGCTTCCAGCGGCTGTTTTAAGAAAGAAGGGGCATCCAGCGAAACAAACGTTTCAGGCAATTCGTATTGAAGTAAATCATGAATTAGAACAATTAGAGACTGTATTGCATGATGGATTAACGATGTTGAATCCACATGGAAGAATGGCGGTTATTACATTCCATTCTTTAGAGGATCGAATTGTAAAAGAGATTTTTAAAGAGGTGGCCGTTGCCAAAAAGGTCAATAAGAGGCTGCCACAAGTGGGGACAGAAAATTTAGAATATCAGCTGGTAAATCGAAAACCGGTTTTAGCAAGTAGTGAAGAATTAGAAATGAATAATAGGGCGCATAGCGCAAAACTAAGAGGGATAGAGAAGAAAGGATGATGCATATGCAAAGAAAGTTTAATTTAACAGGTGCACTTGTTTTAACTTTATTTGTGTTGTCATTGGTCTTCTACTTCGCATCAAAAACATATGTAAGTTCGATGAATCTTTCGCTTTCAGTTCAAGAAAGTGAATTGACTAGTGAGATTGCTCAAAAGGAACAAACTGTAGAAGAGCTCCAAAACGAAGTCAATACGTTACAGGAAAAGGGCAGATTGTTAGGAATGCTTGACAATGAAGTCTCTGATAATGAAAATAATATATATGTAATAAATGACTAGATGGAGTGGTGATGTATAATGTCGGTTCGAAAAAGTAATAATGAACTCTTTAAAATGATTTTACGGATGGCATTTATTGGAACATTAGTGGTAGCTAATGTTCTTTTCACTATGGTCACACATAGGCATTTATGGTCGCAAAAAGATGTATTGGATAAACGTATCGCATCAAGTATTGTGGAAAAGACAGTTACGGCAAAAAGAGGAACGATTTATGATCGTAATCATACTGTCATTGCACAACAGAGTAAAGCCTACACAATCGTTGCCTATTTAGATTCGGGAGTTGTAGATGCCAATGGAAATCCGAATTATGTAAAGAATATTGAGTCTACAGCTACAAAATTAAAGAGTGTATTAGGTGATGAAGTGGATGAGAAGACGCTTATTAAAATTATGAAGTCGGCAAAAAAGGCGGGAAAATCGCAAACAGAATTGGGTGCGGGTACGAAGCGTATCAAAAAAAGTGCCATGAAGGAAATCAAAAAATTAAAGATTGATGGTATTGGCTTTATTGATGCGGTATCTCGTTATTATCCTGCTACTCCTTATTCTTCCAATCTCGTTGGATTTGCAGCTTTTGATGAAGAAACGCAATCTATTGAAGGTAAAATGGGACTTGAATTATCGTTAAATGAATTGTTGAAGGGGAAAAATGGTTCGGAACAATATCAACAGACAGTGGATGGTTCTAAGCTTCCGGGTACGACGAAAGTGATTGAACAAGCTAAAAATGGAAATGATGTTGTTTTAACATTAGATTCAAGTTTGCAGTCGACGGTTGAAAGTCAATTGCAGGCTACGATGGAAAATGAAAATGCGAAATCAGCATGGTGTATTGTGATGGAAGTGGAAACAGGTAAAGTTTTGGCTTGGGCAAGCTATCCTACATTTGATCAGAATGAACATAAAGAAATTCCTAGCTATCAAGATGCGATTAGTACAAGTACATATGAGCCTGGTTCGGTAATGAAGCCATTTACATATGCGATTGCAATGGATACAAATGTGTATCCTTATAATCAAACTTTTCAATCTTATCAATTTTGGTATAACTATGATCCAAATACCGCAAAGATTTCTCGTGTTGCGATTGGTACAGAAACGCCATATCCATATATTGCTGATGCCTTAGATGAAGATTTTGGTACGATCACATTTGATCAGGGCTTGGCTTTTTCAAGTAATGTGGGGATTTGTGAGTTGTTGGCTAATTATGTCAATTATAGTCAGTATTGTGATTATTTAGATAAGTTTGGATTCTTTCAAAAGGTAAATACGCCTTATGTAGCACAGTCTTTAGGTGTAAAGAATGTGGGACTTCCCACCGATTATTTGTCGACTGGATTTGGTCAGGCAAGTTCAATTACTGTTTTGCAGCTTTGTCAGGCTTATACTTCCATTTTTAACGATGGAACAATGATGCGTCCTTATGTCATTGATTCGATTGTGGATAGTGATACAGGACAGACTGTAAAGAAGTATAAGAAAAAGGCTGTGGGTACACCGATATCATCTCAAAGCGCAAAAGAAGTGCAGGAATTGATGTCGCATGTAACGGATGAAGGAGCGAGTGGTCATCGTTTTAAAATGGATGGTATCGATTTATTGATGAAAACGGGAACGGCACAGATCTATAATGAAAATTTAGGTAAATATGATCCGGATTATCATACTTCAAGTGTTATGGCAGCAGCTCCTGCAAATGATCCAAAAGTCATGGTGTACTATGGCTTGGTTTCGACAAATATTACTTCGTATTCGGCAGAACCGTTTAAAAAGATTATGCGCGATACGTTGCAGACTTATGGTGTTTCTTCAACACCTACAACACAGACAGAAGATACGTATGAGAAGTGGGAGAGCTACTCGATGCCAAGTTTAGTGAATCATACGATTGATTATGCACATGAGAAGATGAAAGATAAAAAAGTGCATTTTGAAGTGATTGGTGATGGCACAAGTGTAGTGGGTCAATATCCGGATGCGAATATCACAATCAATTCAAATGATCGTATCTTTGTGTTGACAAATGGCAGTAAGATCACAATGCCAAATATGACGGGTTGGACGCGTAAGGATATTACGGTGTTCTGGCAGTTGACGGGGATTGGTATAAAAACGAGTGGTTATGGTAAAGTAACAAGTCAAAATGTTGAAGAGGGTACTACGATTTCTACGGATACAAAGATTGAGGTAACTTTAGAATAAGCGTCTATTATAGGCGCTTTTTTTGGTGGGACATGTAAATGAGAGTTGACAAAACCGTTTTTATATATGAAAATTATATATACAGTGAAAGAGGAGAGAGTAAAATGAATGATTCACAAAAAATGAAGTGGTACACACTTGCGTTTATGTGCTTTTCTACACTTTGGGGATTTGGAAACGTACTAAACGGATTTATGTACTTCAACGGAATTCAAGTTATCTTTTCTTGGATTTTGATGTTTGTGCTTTACTTCGTACCTTATGCTTTAATGGTAGGTGAGTTAGGTTCAGCATTCAAAAATTCAGGTGGAGGTGTAAGTTCTTGGATTCACGAAACAACAGGTCCTAAGGCTGCATACTATGCAGGTTGGACTTATTGGGCATGTCACATTACGTACATTGCTTCAAAGGGTTCTGGTGGTTTAAAAGCATTAAGCTGGATGATCTTCCAAAACTCAGAAACTTATGCATCTTTTAACACAAAAGCTGTTCAGTTTGCGACATTAGCTGTATTATTACTATTCAGTTATGTAGCAAGTCGTGGTTTAAATCCATTGAAGAAAATGGCAACAATTGCTGGTTCTAGTATGTTCGTTATGAGTATTCTTTATATCGTAATGATGTTTGCAGCTCCAGCAATCAATCCAAATGGTGGATATTTAGCTATGGATTTCAGCTTCAAAAACTTAATTCCAACATTTGACTGGAAATATTTCAGTTCATTGTCAATCTTAGTATTTGCGGTTGGTGGATGTGAAAAGATTTCACCTTATGTAAATAAAGTTGAAGATCCTTCAAGAGGTTTCCCTAAGAGTATGATTTTTGCGGCTATCATGGTTATCATTTGTGCTATTTTTGGTACAATCGCAATGGGTATGATGTTTGATCCAGCTGTAATCGATGCGAACTTTGACTCATATAATGCGAATGGTTCTTATTGGGCATTCCAAAGATTAGGTGAATACTATGGTATGGGTAATGTGTTGATGATTGTTTATGCAGCTTGTAACTGTATTGGACAATTCTCTACATTAGTAATTAGTATTGATGCGCCTTTGAGAATGTTATTGGATAACGAAGATGCTCGTCAATATATTCCGTCTAAGTTATTGCGCAAAAATGATGCAGGTGCTTATTCAAATGGTATCATCATGGTTGATATTCTTGCAGGTGCAATCATTTTAGCTCAAGCTTTAGTTCCAAATGCAGATACAGTACTTCGTCAGTTGACACAGTTAAACTCAGTAACAATGCCAATGCGTTACTTATGGGTATTCTTCGCTTATGTTATGTTGCGTAAGAAAACAGATATTTTCCACCGTGACTATAAATTTGTGAAGAATAACACAGTTGCGATTGTATTTGGTGCATGGTGCTTTGTATTAACGGCTGCTTGCTGCTTACTTGGTATGTATAAAGCAGGCGATATGTATACAACAATCTTAAATATTATCACTCCAGTTGTATTAACAGCTTTAGGTTTGATTTTACCAGCAATCAAGAAAAAAGAGGCAAAAAATTAATTTTGCCTTTTCTTCATATTTGTGGATAATTATATATAGTTGAGGAGATGTTTTTATAATGAATACAGTAGAAATTTCAAATGAATTAATTCAATTTATTGAGTCAAGTCCAAGTATGTTTCATTCAATCAAAACGATTCGTACTTATTTAGAAGAAGATGGATTTACATATCTTCCTGAATCTAGTGCTTGGGATGTTAAAGCGGGTGGAAAATATTATACAATTCGTAACCACTCAAGTTTGATTGCGTTTAAGGTAGGTAAGGATCTAGAATCTTATCATTTCCAAATGTGTGCAAGTCACTCGGATTCTCCGACTTATAAAGTAAAGAGTGTGCCAGAGCTTGAAGGACCAAAAGAATATTTGCGTCTAGATGTAGAGGCTTATGGTGGTATGATCGATAATACTTGGTTTGATCGTCCTTTAAGTGTTGCAGGTCGTGTGCTTGTTCGTAATGGTTCTAAGATTGAATCTAAATTATTATATATCGACAAAGATATTTTGATGATTCCAAATGTGGCTATTCACTTTAATCGTGAAGTGAATAATGGTTATAAATATAATCGTCAAATCGATTTATGTCCTATGTTCTCTTGTGGTGCACTTAAAAAGGGTGCTTTTGACAAGATGGTTGCGGATGAATTAAATGTTAAGGCAGAAGATATTTTAGGTAAAGACTTATTCTTAGTCAATCGTCAAAAAGGTTTAGTTTGGGGATTGGAAAATGAATTTGTTTCAAGTCCTAAATTGGATGACTTACAATGTGCATTCGTTTCTTTGAAGGCTTTTATGGAGGCTGAAAATGAGAAGAGTGTTAATGTATATTGTTGCTTCGACAATGAAGAAGTGGGTTCAAATACAAAGCAAGGAGCTATGTCTACTTTCTTAAAAGATGTATTGCACCGTATCAATAATGGTTTACATAAAACGGAAGAAGAGTATTATCAGGCTATCGCAAAAACTTTCTTAGTAAGTTGTGATAATGCACACGCACTTCATCCAAATCATCCTGAAAAGACAGATGCCGTTAACTATGTCACAATGAATGGTGGTATTGTCATTAAGGAAAGTGCAAACCAGAAATATACAACGGATGCGTTTAGTCGTGCGTTATTTACAGGGGTTTGTCAAAATGTAAATGTGCCAGTACAAAGTTTTGCGAACCGTAGTGATAGTGTAGGTGGTTCTACACTTGGTAACTTATCAAATACGCAGGTAAGTATTCATGCGGTTGATTTTGGTTTAGCGCAGCTTGCGATGCACTCATGTTTTGAAACAGCCGGTGTTAAGGATACGGAATATGCGATTATCGCATTGAAGGAATTCTATGAAACAAATGTGCAGATCGATGAAGCTGAATCGGTATGTCTAGAGAAGTAATTGTTCAAAGAATAGAGAAGTCGGATTTGATCGATGCGAAAAAGGAATTGATGATTGAAATTGTCCAAAATAAAAAAGAGGATGATTTTGATAAGAAGATCGATCGTTTGTATCGTCAATTTTCTAAGAGTTCTTCTTTTAAAAAACATGCGGAAAAGATGGTTTGTCGGGATGATGAAAAGTTAAAGATTTGTAACATGATGCTTGTGATGAGTGTGACTTTGACTTTGTTCTTTTTAAAGGCTGTCTTGTTTTCGAGTTATGTGGTTAATTTTAGTGTGGATGCGATTGTTGGTTGTTTAGCATTCGTATTCTCGTTTATTAATGTTCGTACAAAGTATCGTACTTTAAAAAGATATAATCTAGTTCGTGACTTTATCTATTTGGATGGTTTATCTTTACTTCTTTGTATTTTGTTTAAAATGTTCTTTCCGGTGCAGGTGGATTTTTCATTGATTATTTTATTGGTGGATTATTATTTGTGTAAGAAAAGATTTAAGGAAAAAGCATTTAAAATGTTGGAGGCAAATTAACAATATAGGGGGTATCCTAGGCTTGGATACTCCTGTTTTTTCTTATTTGATTTTAAAGACTAGCCTTCTATTTTTAATTCAATTATGGTATTATTGTTAAGTAGTATGTAAAAAGGAGACGTCGAATGAGTAAGAAAAGAGTTTATGCGGCTATCGAAATTGCTGATCAAGAGATTCGTCTTATCGTTTTAGAGATATTTGAAGCTCGTTACAACGTTTTAAGAACAGAAAGAGTTGCTTGTTCAGGTGTAGATAAAAATCAAAAGATTGTCGATGAAAGTGCTATTGTTACAGCCATTCGTCAAGCTATAACGAATGCACAGGCAGCTTTAGGATACCGAATTGAACGTGTATTATTGGCTGTTCCTAGTGTAAATGTAATGCGTAGCTCACAAAAGGTACGTGTGCAAATTGAAGATGGAACGAAGAACATTCGTTTATTCCATATTCAGCAAGGATATAAAAACGCGATTCAAAAACGATTGAATGAAGATGTAGAATTTGTAAATGCGAATAAGGTTACTTATGAAGTAAATGGTACAGTAAGTCAAAAGCTTCCATTGAATCAGGAATGTGAAGATTTCATGATGGATGTAGATTTATTATATGCGGATAAGGAAACGATTTATTCATATGCTCGTTGTGTTGAACAGGCAAATCTTGAAATCTTAGATCTATGTTTAGATTCATTTGCGATTGGTCAGGAAACAGCTGCTTTAACACAGAGTACAGAAAGAGTTACAATTCAAATTGATTTGGAACAGAATCATTCTACTTTAGCTTTGTTTAGCACAGGTCGTTTGATGACTTGTACAACATTGGATTTTGGATATTTATGGTTTATTGAAGATATTCAAAAGAAATATAAGTTGAGTGATGAAGTATGTTACAGATTGTTGCAAAATATTTTCTCAGGTCAAGAAGATGAAAATAGTGATGTGATCATTTATATTGAACAAAGAGAAGATATGCGTATTGAGATTACGGCAAATGAACTTGCGAAAGCTTGTTTACCTCGTATTCGTCAATGGATTGCAGCTGTCAATGATGCATGTTTACCAATTGTTCGCCAAGGAAAATCTAGATATGTCATTACCGGACAAGGAAGTAATATTCCTGTGTTGAAGGATTTAGATAAATCTTTCAATGCGAGTGCAATGATCTATCAAGAACAAGCAATTGGTGCAAGAGATGGTGCGTTTGTATGTGGCTTAGGTATGGCATATGCTTGGCAAGATATCAATCGTATTCACCATGATGATCGAATTAGTGCTAACAATAATGAATTGGAAGCAAGTATTGATTCAATCAATCAAAAGGCATCAAGTGTTGAAGGTGGATTTACAAAGAAATTAAAGAATGCTATTTTAGCGGAAGAAGAATAAAAAGAGAGGAAAATATTATATGACTGAATTTAATCAAGTAGCAAATATTAAAGTATTTGGTGTTGGTGGTGGTGGATCCAATGCCGTTAACCGCATGGTTGCTGATGGTGTTAAAGGTGTTGATTTCTATATCTGCAACACAGATGTACAAGTAATGAAAAATTCTCCTTGCGATAATAAAATCGTTTTAGGAAAAGAAACTACAAAAGGTCTAGGTGCTGGTGGTAATCCAGAATATGGACGTAAAGCAGCTGAAGAAAGTGAAGCTGAAATTCGCGAATCAGTAAAAGGAAGCGACATGGTATTTATCACTGCTGGTATGGGTGGTGGAACAGGTACTGGTGCTGCTCCATTAATCGCAAAGATTTCTAAAGAAGAAGGTGCTTTAACAGTTGCGGTTGTGACTCGCCCATTCACTTTTGAAGGTCGTCGTCGTGCAAACAATGCCAAAGATGGTATTGAAGAATTGAAAAAATATGTTGACTCATTGATCATTGTATCAAATGACAACTTATTAGATGTGATTGGACGTAAACCAATCGAAGAAGCATTCCAAGCTGCAGATAATGTATTACGTCAAGGTGTTCAAACAATCTCTGATTTAATTGCGGTTCCTGCATTGGTTAACTTAGACTTTGCGGATGTTCGTAGCGTTATGCAAAACCAAGGACGTGCATTGATTGGTATTGGTATGGCAGAAGGAGAAGACAAAGCAATTTCTGCTGCTGAAAAGGCAATCCAATCTCCATTATTGGAAGCACAAATTTCTGGTGCTAAATCAGCTATCGTAAATATCACGGGTGGTGACAAAGTTAGCTTATTTGATGCTCAAAATGCTGTATCTGTAATCCAGGATGCTGCTGGTGGAGATGTTGACTGCATCTTTGGTATCGCAATCAATGAACAATTGGGTGATGCGATCATCGTTACAGTTATTGCGACAGGATTTGAAGAACCAAAAGAAAAACAACGTAAAAGACGTACTGAACCAGTCATCAAACAAGTTGCGAATGATGCA
The DNA here is from genome assembly GCF_000156655.1 of Holdemanella biformis DSM 3989. Lineage (GTDB taxonomy): Bacteria > Bacillota_I > Bacilli_A > Erysipelotrichales > Erysipelotrichaceae > Holdemanella > Holdemanella biformis. The sequence goes on along the minus strand of NZ_DS996839.1, from coordinate 78,614 downwards.
TTATTTACAGAACCAAAAGTTCAAGCTCCTGTAAATTCAGGTGTTGTAACTAGTGTTGAAAACAACTCGAATGATGAACAAATTCCTAATTTCTTCTTCAATCGTTAATTCACACATATAGAGAGCCTAGGCTCTCTTTTTTAGTATTATACCGACAAAATACTGGCGGTAATGTTGGTATAGTGTCGGAAATGCAAAAAAAAACAGAGAATCTCTTCTCTGTACTAGGCATGGCTGGGGTACTTGGATTCGAACCAAGGAAATGTCAGATTCAGAGTCTGATGCCTTACCGCTTGGCTATACCCCAATGCGCCTATTTATAATACACTATTGGTTATATTTTTACAAGTGTTTTTTTATGTAATGCACTTGTTTTTTTGCGTTTTAGATCAGATAGGTTCAATCGTTTGAAATTGATGGAAATTCACGTTCTTTTCACATTGGCTTGTCACAATTATAGGTGAGAAGAAAAGAGTATATAAACAAGGGGGTGAAGAAATGAAAAAGAAGATTTATATATGTATGAGTATTCTTATGGTGTTGTTTCTTTCTTTGACAATGGTGCATGCCAATGAATCAACAACATATCGTTTGAGTGAAAAAGAAATGGAGATGATGGATGAATATAGTAAGCAAAATGTAAATACGCCTGAATTTATTCAGTTGCGAAAAGAAAAGGCAGAAACCTATGGGTTAGTCGACTATTGTGATGAAAACTACATTTTAGAAGAGGATTTCTATGATGAGTATGCCGATGCATATTTGATGCAAAATGGATTGATGATACTCGACCGATATTGTGCTGGATTCGAATCGAGTTCTAGTTTTATGATGGCTAGATCTCAAAGTGTCACAAATGTTTTCCATCATCGCTATACAGATCGTAATGGATATTATCTTGCCAATTGTCTATATCAATTATCGAATTCACACTATGCCTTTTGTGCACAAGGATTGAATGCCAATCCATCGAGTGGAAGTGTTACATCCGATCCTTATTTAGTAAGTAATGCGAATTTGAAAAAATGTTTATATTATGGCTATAACGGGCCAGGTGATATATTGACGAGTCGTTATGGCGAAAGTGCTGCCATTGTTTTAACGGATGAATTGGTTTCGAATGCTTATTCGTCAAATTGTATCAGTAAGGCGCTTTCCAATGGGTATCACTGGAATAATGTGGTCAGTGCCTTATGGAATGAGGTCACTTCAAAAGCGGAACCAAGTGGTTATGATGTGTATTTTGTCGATGTTGCAGGACAAGCTTATAACTGGCAAGGTGTCATGACAAGCATTCAAAAATTGGCATATGGTGTAAATAGTCCTAAGGGAAGTGTTCAAATTAAAAAGAGCAGTCAATTGAGTGATGTAAGCACAAACAATGTAATGTATACATTAAAAGATGCAAAGTATGGTTTATACAGTGATTCTGGTTGTACTAAGAAGATGGGTGAATTTCTTCTTGATGAAAAAGGAAATTCCAATGTCATTTCGAATTTAAGTGTTGCGAAATATTATGTTCGTGAAATCAGTGCACCAAAGGGATATGCCAAAAATGATACGGTGTATCCTGTGGACGTAAAGAGCAATCAAGTTGTAGAAGTGGCTGTATCGGATATTCCTTATACAAATCTTGTGAATTTGATGTTAGTCAAAAAGGATAAGGATGATCAATCTAAACCTTTAAAAGATGCGCAATATGAATTCAAGTTTTATGATCAGGAATCAAGTGCTAAATCTCCATTGCGTACGTGGCTAATGAAAACAGATGCCGATGGAAAGATCTTAATGGATGATGCACATAAAATTAGTGGAGATGCCTTCTATAAAGATGTGGATGGAATGGTTTGTTTACCACTAGGAACGATCACAGTACAAGAGGTTGTGCCTCCTAAAGGCTATTTATTAGATCCAACAATCTTTGTTCAAAAGCTTGAAGAAAAGAATGTAATGTCGACACATTTTAACAGTTTTAAATATTTTAATGCAGTGGACAAAGCGAATTACTTAAAACTAGTAAAGGTGCAAGAAGGTACAGATATTCCGTTGTCGAATGTGACCTTTAAGCATTTTGTGAATGGATCATCTTATATTGGGCAAGATACCACAAATGAAAAGGGTGAAATTGAATTTGTGGCTCTTTCAAGTGGTAAACATACGCTACAAGAATTTAAAACAATCGATGGGTATGTGTTGGATGCAAGTCCAATTGAATTTGAGGTTCTAGAAAATGGAAGTATTACAGGCGTTAATTCTGTAATTAAAGTGGAAAATAAAGTGAGACCTTTCTCATTAAAGATTCAAAAGAAGAATGATCGAAATGAACTTTTAAATGGTGCCGTATTTGGCTTATTTAAAGATGAGAAATGTCTAGAGTGTGTAGAAGAAAAGACAACGCAAGATGGTGTTGTGGTATTTGATGGTTTAAAGAATAAGGAAACCTATTATGTAAAGGAAGTAAAGGCTCCTGCAGGTTATCGAATGAATAAACAAGTGTATTGTTTAAATACAGATTTTGTGCCCGTAAATAACCAATTTGATGTATATATCAACCAAGAAAAAGTAAATGGTTTATATGAAAATGGAACGGTAAATATGGAGTTTATCAATCAGAGAATGGTGAAGCTTCCGCATACGGGTAGTGCAAAAGTTTTATTTATGAGTGTGATCGGTATGTTTTTGATGGCTAAGAAATTGAAGGAGAAGGAATGAAAAAAAGAAATTTGATTTATACAGGATTGTTGATGTTGTCTTTAGTGACAACACCTGTATATGCACAAGATAAAAGAGTGGAAGTCACAAATGGGGTTTGTATGCTTGAAGAAGGAAGTGCAAGTATTGTCATTCAGGCTCATGATAATCAGCCGATGAATGGAAAAACTTTCCGTATGTATAAGTTGTTTGATGCAGAAAATTCAAGTGATAATGCCTCTACTAGTTATACATTAAATCCTGTATATGCTTATAAAATCAAACAAATTGTAAGTACTAAATTGAATCGGAGTGTAGATGATCAAGATGTGCTTGATTATATGCGCTCATTAAATAATTCAAACAATCAAAGTGAGTATCGTCAGTTTATCGAGCAAGTTCAAAATGCAATTATGAATTTAGATTCGTATATCATTCATGTAGAAAGTACAGATGTCAATGGGAATATTGTGATTGATAAATTGGCGTATGGATTTTATTTGATTGATGAAGTTACCAATGTTATCAATACACATGGTGCAAGTTCATTGACGATGGTGAATACGGCAAGTCCAAAAGTCGTCATGCAGATCAAGTCGGATTATCCAAGTGTTGAAAAAAAGGTATATGAAGATGACAATTCGATTGGTTGGAACGATATGGGTGATTTTGAAATCAATCAAGATATTCCATTTAAATATGTATCGAAAGTGCCAGATATGAGTGGATATAAAACATATTTCTTTGAGTTTGAGGATGAAATGGATCCATGTTTATCTTTAAGAGCGGATAGTGTGAGATTAAAAATCAAAGATCAATTCGTTGTTCAAAATAAGTATACATATACTGCAACGGATCGTGGCTTTAAAATTACGTTTACAGATTTAAAACAAATTCCTAACATCAATAAAGGAGATTCTATAGTTTTATCGTACACGGCTTATTTGAATGAGAATGCGGCACCTAAAATTTCTAAAAGAGGATTTGAAAATAAGGTTCGTGTAAATTTCTCAAATGATCCACAAAATGAATCGAAGGGACAATCGCCTTGGGATTGTGTTGTGTGCTATACATATCAATTGAATGGGTTAAAGAGTAATGAGAAGAATGTAAAGTTAAAAGGAGCTACTTTTAAAATGTATCGTGATGCGGCTATGCGTGATCAAGTGAAAATGAAGAAAACGGATAGTGGCTATGTCGTTACGGATGGTCAAAGTGAAGATATTGTCTCAAATGCGAATGGTGAATTTGAAATCTATGGTTTAGATCAAGGTACGTATTATTTAAAAGAAACAAAAGCGCCGGCTGGATATCAATTGTTGCAAAAGCCAATTGAGCTTACGATTTCGCCTAAGTTTGTTGAAAATCGAAATAACTATCGTTCAAATGGAGATGGTTTGTTGAAATTAGAGGCTTCAAGTTTTAATACACCATTGAATGTAAGTCAGTCGGATGCGATCATTGGTTTAAAAGTTATTAATAAAACAGGTACAAAACTTCCTGTGACAGGATCTTTTGGCACGGTTTTGTGTGTAGTTACAGGTGCGGGCATTATGGTTTATGTATGTAAAAAGAAAAGGGAAGAATAATGTATTATTCTTTCTTGGCTTTTTACTTTGTGTATTACCAATCCTTTTAAATTTGGTGTTTCAAAGCCGCATGGAAAATGTAATTTCAAGTTTTTATCTTGAAGAGGATACAACGCAAGAAAAGCTTGTAGAGGATGCGTATTTAAATGCTGAACTATACAATCAACAATTATTTTTGAATCAAGAAAGAGAAAATTATGACACGGTTTTGAATTTTACTTCCACACAAATCATGGCCACCATCCAGATTCCAGTCATTGATGTTGATCTAGCCATTTATCATGGTACGAGTGATGAAGTATTAAATCGTGGCATTGGGCATTTTGAATTCTCAAGTTTACCTGTAGGAGGTAAAAATAGTCATTGTATATTGACGGGGCATCGTGGTTTGCCAAGTGCGAAGCTTTTTACGCGTTTAGATGAATTAAAGAAGAAGGATCAAATCTATATTCACGTTTGTAAGAAAACTTTGGCTTATGAAGTTGTGGATAGTTTTGTGGTAGAACCAGAAGATATTTTGGATATGGCAATTGAAAAGGATCAAGATCTTTTAAGTTTAGTTACATGTACGCCATATGGTATCAATACGAAAAGGTTGGTTGTGAAGGCAAAGCGTATATTTCCTAAAAAGAAGAATCAGCCAAGAAAATCGTATTCGATGCGGGAATTTTTGTTTCTAATCATTCCAGTTGTATTCTTGATTGTATTTAAGGTGGTGAGAAGATGAAAAAAATAGTTCTATTTATCATGATGTTTTTATGTAGTATTATGCCAATCCATGCGAATAGTCTTGCTTCAATCACAATTGAATTACAAGATTCGATCGATGATTTATCGAAGGAAAATGTGGATTTTAAGCTTGTGCAAGTCGCAAAACTTAAAGATGGATATTTTGTGTTGAATGATGCGTTTCAAGATTTAGATGTAGATTTTAATGTGGAATTCAATGCTGAACAAATTGAAAATTTGTGTGATGAGATCCAAAAGAAAGATGTGGAGGGTTTACATGTTAAAACAGATTCTAAAGGGATTGCCAAAGTAGAAGATATTGAGCAAGGCTTGTATTTTATAGATCCTGTGGATATTTGTGGATATGAAAATATGCGTCCAATGTTAGTTAGTGTTCCGCAATGGCAAGAGGATGAACTTGTTTATAGTGTGGTTGTTTATCCAAAGCATAGTCCGTTTGAAAAGTTGATTCTAAAAAAGGTAGATCAGGAGACAAAACAGGAAATTTTAGATGAGATTGAATTTACAAGCTACAAAGACAAGGATTGTAAAGAAAAGATTGCTTCGTATAAGGGAAGTGGTAAAATTTCGATTTTAATGCGCAATCAAGAAATGTATTTAAAGGAGACAAAGGCTCCAAAGGGATATGATAAATCGGATCGAGTGCTTTGTGTAAAAGTGGTTGATGGTTCATTGTATGTGGATTCAAAGAAATTGGATTCGAATGTATTTGAGTTTGAAAATAGAAAGATTCATGTTCCAACAGGGATTGAATATCATGGAAATATCTATGTGACTTTAGGATTAGTTGCACTTGTGATTCTTTTACATTTAATCAATAAAAAACTAAGAAAGTAAGGCATTTATTTGTCTTACTTTTGTGTTAATATAGGCATATGGATACAAAGGCTTATGTTTATATATTAGAATGCAAGGATAATACGTATTATACGGGGTATACAACAAATGTAAAACATCGTTTAAAGATGCATAATTTGGGTAGGGGTGCAAAATATACGCGGGCAAGAAGACCTTGCAGGTTGGTATATAGTAAAGAGTGTGATTCTAAATCTTCGGCAATGAAATTGGAGTATAGGATCAAACAATTGTCGCGAAAAGAAAAGCTAGACTTGATTCTAGGTGTATTGAAAGAATTTTAGTTTCGTATTATTATAATAAGAGCGAAAGGATGATATAGACTATGAATAAAACAAGAACTCGTTTTGCGCCGAGTCCAACTGGCTATATGCACATTGGAAATTTGCGTACGGCTTTATTTGAATTTTTAATTGCCAAACACGAAGGTGGCGACTTCTTATTGCGTATTGAGGATACAGACCAAGAGCGTAAAGTAGAAGGTGCTGTAGATGTTATTTATAAAACTTTAAAAGAGTGTGGTTTGAATTGGGATGAAGGACCAGATATTGGTGGTGACTTCGGTCCTTATGTTCAAAGTGAACGTTTACCTATGTATAAAGGGTATGCGGAAGAATTGATCAAATTAGGTGGAGCTCACTATTGTTTCTGTAGTGAAGAGGAGATTGAGGCTCAAAGAAAAGAAGCTGAAAGCTTAGGTATTTCTTTTAAGTTCAATGATCCTTGTAAGCACTTGAGCGCTGAGGAAGTACAGGCTAAATTAGATGCGGGTGAACCTTATGTCATTCGTCAAACAATCAAAAATGTGGGTGAAACATATTTTGATGATGAAGTATATGGTCGTATTGAAGTGGATGGAGATGTTCTAGATGAACAGATCTTAATTAAATCAGATGGATATCCAACTTATAACTTTGCGAATATTATTGATGATCACCAGATGCAGATTTCTCATGTTGTTCGTGGAAATGAATATTTATCAAGTACACCTAAATACAACTTGATTTATGATGCATATGGATGGGATCGTCCTACATATGTGCATGTACCTCCTGTAATGAAGGATGAGCACCACAAATTGTCAAAACGTAACGGGGATGCTTCTTTCCAAGATTTAGTTGCGAAAGGATATTTGCCAGATGCGATTATGAACTATATTGCTTTACTTGGTTGGGCCCCTGAAACTGAACAGGAAATCTATACTTTAGATGAATTGATCAAAGTGTTTAATATTCATCGTATTTCTAAATCTCCAGCGATTTTCGATATTGATAAATTGACTTGGATGAATGGTGTTTATTTAAGAAATATGGATGAAGATACTTATTATGAAACAGTTCGTCCATACTTAGAAAAAGCGGTTCATGGACCTTATAACTTAAAGGAAATCGCAAAAATCATTCAACCTCGTATTGATGTCTTGAATCAAATCGAAGAGAGTGTTGATTTCTTTGATACATTAGTGGATTATGATTTAGAAATGTATCGTCATAAGAAGATGAAGACAAATCCTGAGATTGCCTTAAAAGCTTTAAAAGCCAGCAAAGCTGCTTTAGAAGCATTTGATCGATGGGATAGTATGGAAGCTTTACATGATTGTTTATTGGCTCTTCCAAAAGAATTGGAAATGAAGAATGGACAAGTATTGTGGCCAGTTCGTACGGCTGTTAGTGGTAAACAATTTACTCCAGGTGGAGCGATTGAAATTGCGTTTATCTTAGGTAAAGATGAAACATTGCGTCGTATTCAAGTGGGTATTGATCGTTTAAGTGAAATCGTAGAAGAGTAAAATGAAAAGTTCAGCAATTTTGCTGAACTTTTTATATATTTACTATTTTATATTTCTTTTTTAAATCGTTAAATGTGTCAAAATTTACATAATGTTCTTTTTGTAGTCTTCCTACTAATATTCCAGCATCTATTCCTGATTTATTTGCGAATTTAATAATATTGGATTTTGTATAGTTTTTTTCTGAAATAAATGATTTAAATTCATCTAGTGGGATAAGGATGTTTGATGCAAATTCATCTGCTTCTTTTTCATCTTGCTGTGAAGTGCCTTCAAGTTGATTGATATGACCTTTTAAAATATGTCCTATTTCATGAAATAGACTAAACCAGAATTTATCTGCATCTTTTCCACGTACTGTTAGACCTATGACAATTTTGTTGCCATCATAAAATGTCGCACCATGTAGAAATGATCCTTTTAGATGGGGTAAAAAAATCAAGGCAATACCACAGTTCGATAATATTTGCGTTAGTTTATTACAAAACTCATCCGGAGATTGTATCGTCATGCTTCTAATTTTAGGAATTTCTTTTTCTAAAAGCGCCAGATTGATTTTTTTTACTGTATGATTTCTTGCTTCAAGTTTAGCTTTTTGTGCCC
>NZ_DS996839.1:63886-70317 GCF_000156655.1 Holdemanella biformis DSM 3989 | reverse complement strand
ATGCGATTAAAGCATAATCGGATTTTGTGGTTTCATTTAATCTTCTACAAGCAATTCGAGTTAGTTTATTATTTGTAAGAAGAGTTAATTTAACTATTTCAAAAAATTTTCTTAAATTTATTACTTTTTCTTCTATACTTTTCGCTTCCTCAACCCAGTTTAATTTTACCATTTCATTATATGGAAATTGTTTTGCGATTTGTTTATCTGTTTCCATATCATTTTCCTGTTGGATTTTTATCAACTTTTCCCTATAAATTGATTCTAAATTAGTCCAAAAAGATGCAGGTATTCCTAAGACCATTTCAAGTTTAACTGCCATTTCTGCAGTTAAAATAACTTCTCCATTAATTAATTTACTGATATGTTTTTCGCTCATATCAAGTCTGGCAGCAAATTCTTTCTGTGTCATTCCTCTATCTTCTAATTGTTCCTTGATAGTTGATCCAGGTGGTGTGGCAATATAAGTGTTACTTCTAATCATGTTTATTCCTCCTTTTCCAAACAAGTTAGTGATAATCTTCAATTGATTGGATTTCTGCAATTTGAATCTCTTCCTCAATTTTTTCAAAAACCAATCTATACGGATGACCTAAATCCATTGCATATTGGTTTCTTCTTGTCCTTCGTTGGTTGTTTTCGTCGTGTAAGGGATGACAACGTCCAATGTGATATTGTACTAGATGTTCAACTGTATCTGCAGCTTTAATTTGATCAATTCTTTGATGAATTAGCTCTGCTTTATTTACACCATATACTTTAATTGTTTCACGTGCTATTGTACATCTCTTCTCTAATTTTTTTGATTTATATGTCACTTTCAAAGGATCACCTCATTAACCTATTAGGTTAATTCAATTATATATTATAAAAGGTTGAAATTCAACGTATAATTTACCTTAAAGGTAAATTAAAAATTCCTTTAAAAAGTATTTTGTGTTTTCTGAGCTAAAGAATAAATCAAGTGAGGCTTCTGTGTATGTGACTCTAAGATACTAAATGATGAGTGTGGAATGGATACAGCACTACCTGAAGAGGTTTCCAAACGGATGAAGGAATCGTTAAAAGAATATAATGAAAAAAAGAAAAAACTTTTGAAGATATTCTCGATTTTCATGTAAGATTTGAGCGTATCCATCCATTCCAAGATGGAAATGGTCGTGTTGGAAGATTGATCTTATTCAAGGAATGTTTGAAATATAATATAGTTCCCTTTATAGTTCCCTTTATTATTGATGATCATTTGAAAATGTTTTATTATCGCGGTTTAAAAGAGTGGGATTATGGAAAAGGGGATTTGATGGATACTTGTCTATCAGCACAAGATACTTATAAAGCTTATTTGGATTATTTTAGGATTGCTTATGAAAATAATAAATCAAATTGAAATCGATGATTATATTGTGATTGAAGGTAAAGAGTATCACAATTAAATCAAAATGGATTTTTTGTTGGAAAAGAAGTATATTTTCATGATTAAAGCTCTTATTTAGAATAGAAAAATGCAATATCTTACAAAAATCTATTCTGTAGAATGTTTTAAACTTATAAAATAACTTAGAGTACACGCTATAATATACAGGCAGGGTGCTTTCAGGAGTGTCCTGCCTTCTTTTGAGTGTTTCTAATCATGCTCAAAATTAGGAATGTAGTGTTCTGTTTGTGTAATCAAGAAAAGATCTTCAGATTTACTTACAACCATAATCATATATGATTCAGGTAAAAGAAAAAGCCCTTGAAAGAGCTTTGCATTAAATCAGATTCAATTCTTTAAAGGCATGATATATACCATCTTCATCTAGGGATGTTGTGATTCTGTTTGCCTTGTCTTTGATTTCTTGTGGCGCATTACCCATGGCGATGCTTAGATGTGCTTTTTTAAACATAGGAAGATCATTAAAACCATCTCCAATCGCAATAGTATCTTTGATGTCGGCATGAAAGTATTTGATTACGGCATCCATACCTGTTGCTTTATTGATATGGTAGGATGTGACTTCACCACTTTCTTTTCCTAAAGGCGCAAATGTTGCAGGAATTACATCATATTTATCCGAAAGATCTTGTTGGATTTTTTTGTAGGGTGTTTTTCCATTGTCAATGACAGATACTTTATTGTAGATTAAGTCTTGAATGTTGTCGACAACTGTAATTTGACTTGTAAGAATCGTAAGACCATGTTTGGCCTTTTCTTCTTGGGTTTTACCCGCACATTGTTCTTCGACCATTTTTAACATTGTATCTTTTGTATATTGCGTGGCATAGATGCCGGTACTGCTTTCAAAGTTAGCTGGAATGTTATTTTTAAGAAGGTAGTTTGATAAATATTGACTTTCTTCTTTGGATAATGTGTTTTCTTCAATAATTTTATGTTCGCATTCAATCGTTGCACCGCTTCCGGCAATAATTGCATCGTAGTCGATTTCTAACATGGGGCCAAAGATTTCAATGCGTTGTCTTCCTGTACATAAAATGATTTTATGACCATTTTTTTGCGCTTGAATACAAGCTTTAATTGCGCTATTAGGAATGTAGCCTTCGTGATGAAATAGTGTGCCATCGGCATCTAAAAAAACAAGTTTCATTCTACACCTCTTTCTTATTGGACGAAATGATATTTTTATTCTACAATAGATAGGTAAATATTTAAAGGGGAGGATACAATGGGTGATTATATTGTGATGGGCATTGTTGGTATATTGGTTCTTGTGATGTCGGTTTTACCTAAAACTGTGTATAATGGGATTACATATACATTTTCAATGCATAAATATGGAATTCGAAAAATCCAAAGATATCGCACAACAACCGATACGTTAGCAAATTGCATTATAGGTGTACTGGTTGTCTTTAGTATTTTTTATTGTTTCATTCCATTTTATTCCGTAGTATATGCGATTCTATTTATATTGAGCTATTTGTGCCTGCTTGCACAAGTGAATCGTGTTACGTCAAAAAAGACACAACAAGTCGCTCGAACTGTGATTTTATTGAATAATATTTTTGCGGGAGTTTGTTTTTTAGGAGCGCTTGGCTTTATGAATGGACATATGGCAGATGGTGTGATCAATCAATTCATGTTGGATTTTCATGCGCATAAAGTATTTGGTATTTTATACCTTCTACAAAATCGTACTTGGATGTATTGGTTGTTTCAAGGAATGTTGTTTTTATTCCCACTATTTATCATGTGGTCGCATTTTAAATATATGCGTTTAGAAAACAGTGTAAAGGCTGTTTACTTTATAACATATATTCTAAAAATGTTATTTTTAATTATTGTAGTTGTATGTTTTTCTGTGGGTGCCTTTGAATTCTTGGATAAAGTTTATCAAGTGGATGCCCTAAAGAAATTGGCATAGAGAAAGAAGGATTTAAAAATGATTAAAGAAAGAATTTCAAAATTGCGTGCAAAAATGATGGAGAACAATGTACAGGCTTATATTGTTCCAACAAGTGATTTCCATGAAACGGAATATGTTTGCGATTACTTTGCATGTCGTAAATATATGTCTGGCTTTACAGGGAGTGCAGGAGTTTTAGTTGTATTGCTTGATAAGGCTGCCTTATGGACAGATGGACGTTATTTTATTCAGGCTGCAAATCAGCTTGAAGGCTCAGGCATTGATTTAATGAAAATGGGCCAACCTGGAGTTCCTGAAATTGATGCGTATATTGTTGAAAATCTTAAAGAAAATGACACAGTTGGCTTTGATGGTCGTGTCATGAATACAAAGGATGCTCTAGCTTATAAGTCGGTGTTTGATTTAGCACATTTGAATATGAATGTAAATCTAGACTTAGTCAATGAAGTATGGACAGATCGTCCTCAACTTCCAAGTACGCCAACTTTTCATTATTCTGAAAAATTCTCAGGTGAATCTGTAGAGAGTAAGTTAAGTCGTTTACGTGCTTTCCTTAAGGAAAATAAAGTTGATTCTATTGTACTAACAAGTGTGGATCAGATCGCATGGCTTTATAATTTAAGAGCGCATGATATTCCTAATTTTCCAGTTGCTTTAGCTTATTCGATTGTTTCACTTGAATCAGCTTCTATTTATATGGATGCATCTCGTTTGGATGAATTGAGTTTAAAAGAATTTAAAGACAACCATGTTACAGTTTGTGGCTATTCGGATATATATTTGGCAACAAAGACTTTAACAGGTTCAGTCTTAGTCGATCCATCTAGTGTAAATTATGCGATTGTTTCAAACTTGCAGGCTAAGCCGGTATTTAAGGAAAGTCCAATCATTTTATGGAAGGCTTTAAAGAATGATACAGAATTAAAATGTACAAAGTGGGCACATATTAAAGATGGTGTTGCCGTTACTAAATTCATGTATTGGTTAAAGAAGAATGCAGGTAAGATTGAAATGAGCGAGATGAGTGTTCAATCTAAATTGCAACTTCTTCGTAGTGAACAAGAAAATTATTTAGAGGATAGTTTTGATACGATTTGTGCTTATAAAGAACATGCGGCTATGATGCACTATTCTTCAAAGCCAGAAACAAATGTTGATATCACAAATTCGGGTATGCTTCTAATTGATAGTGGTGGACAATATTTAGAGGGTACAACAGATATTACACGTACATTTGTGTTGGGTGATATTAGTGAAGAAGAAAGATATTGGTTCACAAAAGCATTGCGTGGACACATTCGTTTATCGGATGCACACTTCTTATTTGGATGTTCGGGAATCAATTTAGATATTTTAGCTCGTGGACCTTTATGGGATCAAGATGTGGATTATCAATGTGGTACAGGACATGGTGTTGGTCACTTGTTGAATGTACACGAGTCTCCAAATGGATTTAGATGGAGAGTATTGCCACATCGTAATGAAATGTGCGTATTAGATGAGGGCATGATTACTTCAAATGAGCCGGGTGTTTATTGTGAAGGTAAATTTGGTATTCGTCATGAAAATGAAATGGTTGTTGTTAAGGGCAATGTAAATAATTATGGTCAATTCATGCATTTTGAACCAATCACATTTGTACCATTTGATTTAGATGGTTTGGATGTTTCTTTATTGACAAATGAAGAAAAGGCTTGGTTAAACAACTATCATCAAGAAGTATTTGAAAAGATCAGTCCTTATTTAACAAGGGATGAGGCTGAATGGTTAAAATCAGCTTGTAGATCGATTTAATGAAAGAAAGAATGATTCCAGTAACATGTCCACATTGTGGGCATGTTTTTGAGATAAAAAGAGATACGGTTGTGATTGCACAAATGGATCGTGTGGCTAGAAGTCGACTGGACGATGGTTCGTATTTTATGCATCAATGTCAAAATTGTAAGTCTATGTTTTATTTGTACTATCCATTTCTTTATAGGGATCCGAAAAAGAAGTTTAATCTTGTCTTAACCGAACAAAAAAGTATAGATAATCTATGTGAAGATGAGCAAGTTGTATTGTGTCATAGTGTTTCACAGTTTCTTTTGGCCTTTAAAATCTATGATCAGTGCTTAAATCCAAAGATGGTGCTGGTTAAAAAGAAACAGTTAGAAAAGAAATTAAATCGAAGTGTTAAGTTTGATTATTTTGATATGAAAAATCATTGTCTTTGGTTTGAGGATATAGCCGTATCTTTAACAGAAAAAGAATGTAAAGAGATTCTTATTTTGTAGTATAATAGCAGATAGAAATGAGGTTTTAACTATGAATATTTTAATTGCGGGTGGAACCGGATATATTGGTAGTCATATTTGTGTTGAATTATTAGAAAGTGGTCATGACGTTGTCGTGATCGATGATTTCTCCAATTCTAAACCAGATGTATTGGATTCAATCTATAAGATTACAGGAAAACATGTTAAGTTTTATGAATTTAATGTGTTAGATGAAGAAAAGACAGAGGCTGTATTTAAGGAAAATAAATTGGATGCGGTGATTCATTGTTGCGCATTTAAAGCGGTTGGTGAAAGTGTTCAAAAGCCAATTGAGTATTATACAAATAACTTGATGACAACTTTAGTGGTTGCCAAAATGATGAAAAAGTATCATGTGCCAAGTATTGTGTTTAGTTCAAGTGCAACTGTTTATGGAGATCCTGAAGTGGTTCCTTTAACAGAGGATTGTAAGCTAGGTGAAACAACCAATCCATATGGAGCTACAAAGGCTATGATGGAAAGAATTTTAACGGATGTGCAATTCGCAAATCCTAGTATGAGTGTAACTTTACTTCGTTATTTCAATCCAATTGGGGCGCATGAATCGGGGTTGATTGGTGAAAATCCAAAGGGAATTCCAAATAACTTGATGCCTTATATTATGAAGGTTGCGACTGGAGAGCTTAAAGAACTTGGTGTATTTGGTGATGACTATGATACGCCGGATGGAACGGGTGTTCGTGACTATATTCATGTGGTTGACTTGGCTAAAGGTCATGTATTAGCGATTGAAAAGTACAATACGCCT
>NZ_DS996839.1:17356-63727 GCF_000156655.1 Holdemanella biformis DSM 3989 | reverse complement strand
GGTTCAACTTGGTTGGGTAGCTGAAAAGAATTTAGATGATATGTGTAGAGATACATGGAATTTTGCGAAGAAACAATTATTGTAGAATGAGGTATTTATGGCAAAGATTATTTTAACGGGGGATCGTCCCACAGGAAAATTACATATTGGACATTATGTTGGTTCATTAAGAAATCGTGTTCTTTTACAGAATTCTGGGGAATATGATGAGATTTATATTATGATTGCGGATGCGCAGGCTTTGACAGATAACTTTGACAATCCGGATAAGGTTCGTGAAAACATTTTAGAGGTTGCCTTAGATTATTTGGCTTGTGGTATTGATCCTAGTAAGACAACGATTTTTATTCAGTCTGAAATTAGTCAATTAACAGAATTGACATTCTATTATATGAACTTGGTTTCTGTAAGTCGTCTTCAAAGAAATCCAACAGTAAAGGCTGAAATTAAAATGCGTGGATTTGATGCGAGTATTCCTGTAGGATTCCAGTGTTATCCAATTTCACAGGCTGCTGATATTACGGCATTTAAGGCAACGACAGTTCCTGCTGGAGAAGATCAGATGCCTATGATTGAACAAACACAGGAGATCGTTCATAAATTCAATTCGATTTATGGTGAGACTTTAGTTGAGCCTAAGATCTTATTGCCACAAAACGATGCTTGTTTGCGTCTTCCTGGTACGGATGGTAAGGCGAAGATGTCTAAGTCTTTGGGGAATTGTATTTATTTATCGGATGATGAGGAAACAATTAAAAAGAAAGTTATGAGTATGTATACAGATCCAGATCATATCAAGGTTAGTGATCCGGGTAAGATTGAGGGAAATTGTGTATTTACTTATTTGGATGCGTTCTGTAAGCCGGAGCATTTTGAAAAGTATTTGCCGGAATATGAAAACTTGGATGCATTAAAAGCACATTATCAACGTGGTGGTTTAGGAGATGTTAAAGTAAAACGTTTCTTAAATAGTGTTATGCAAGAGGAGTTGGGCCCAATTCGTGAAAGAAGATTGGAATGGCAGGCAAAACTTCCTGAGGTTGTCAAGATTTTAGAAGAGGGTACAAAAAAGGCTTATGCGACGGCTGAAAAGACGTTGAATGAAGTGAAATCAAGTATGAAGATCAATTATTTTAAAGATAATTCTTTGATCTAGGGGTATAGAAAATGGTAGTAGTTGATAAAGAAAATTTTATGGGTGGTACTGGTATTGCGCATTTTGAACATGTCATGACGGCAGATGAGATGCATGGTATGAATCGTGTCTATGCTAAGGTCACTTTAAAGAAGGGTTGTAGTGTTGGTTATCATGTGCATAATGGAGATGGCGAAGATTATTTCGTTCTTTCTGGAATGGCAACGCTTGATGATAATCATGAAAGAACTTTATATTTAAAACCGGGTGAGCATTATTTTACACCAAGTGGTAAGGGTCATAGTATTTCAAATGAGCAAGATGAGGATTTGGTTTTCATGGCTTTGATTATTTATGATTCTCAACAAAAAATATAAATAGATTACTAATTTGTGCAAACGCAAGGAGCCAATTTGATATATAATACTATTGGTTTTGTGAAAGCGTTTTCGCACATAGAACTATTTCTCTCTATAATATTTCTGTGAGAAATAATCCGTCAGTATATTCTCTTAAATCGCGACTTAATGGAGGATACATAAAGAGTAGGAATGCGCGCCTACTCTTTTTTGTTGCATATTGAATGTTTGAAGTGTTTAAAAAGGTATCGTAGGGCAGGCGTTCAGTATCATGATATAGAATTTTAGAATTAGAATATTCGCTTGTAGTTCATATAAATTTACTAAAAAGTACAAAGACAAATGGATTTGTTTTGACTATAATAAAAGTGTATTGGGGCAATACTAAAACTTCCTTTCTATCTTAAAACTATTGGGAATGCGGCAGGACTTTGTGTCTTGTCGTTTTTCCTTTATAATGGATTTGGAGGTTTTTTTATTATGAAATATCCTAAGTTTTTAAATGAGAATAATAATACGATTGGTGTTTGTGCTATGTCGAGTGGTGTAGGGCATAAGTTAGATAGTTTTGATGAGTCGATGGATTATATTCAGTCTTTTGGGTTTCATATTGTAGAGAGTAGTAGTGTTCGTAATGATAGTGAGCCAAGTTGTGATGCCTTGACGCGTGTTGATGAATTGAATGCATTGGTGAAGGATTCGAGTATTGGAGCTGTATGGTTAGCGGCTGGTGGTGATTTTCAGTTTGAGACGTTGCCATATATTGATTTTGAATGGATTGAAAAGAATCCTAAGTGGTACTTGGGTGCGAGTGATCCTACAAATTTATTATTTCCTGTAACTTGTAAGTGTGATTTGGCTACGGTGTATGGTTTTAATGCGGGTAGCTTTGATGCATATGGAGTGAATGAATATTCCAATTTGTGCCTTGATTTTTTAAAGGGAAAGAATATTGAACTTCATTCAAGTTCTTTACATCAGGATGTTGATTTTTATAATGATGGAGCGCCTATTCTTAATACTAAGACTGAATATGATGGTAGTTGTAGTGTATCGGGTAGATTACTTGGTGGATGTTTTGAAAGTATCAATGATATGGCGGGTACGCCTTATGATTTTGTAGAAGAATTTAATGAGCGTTATAAATCGGATGGTGTTATTTGGTTTTTTGATATTTTTTCGATGAATTCATGTGATGTGTATCGTGCTTTATTGAAGATGAAGTATATGGGGTATTTTAAATATACAAAGGCCATATTGGTAGGTCGTGTTTTATTTAAGAATGTTTCGGATTTAATTGGATATGAAGAGGCATTTAAAAGGGCACTACCTGATATAGATGTTGTATTTAAGATGGACATTGGACATACGTATCCGCATATGTATGTGGTGAATGGTGCTATGGCTAGAGTTGATATTTGTGATGGTCATGGTTCGATTCAATATGAAATGAAAGAGTGATTCAAAATATCAAGGTTTGGGTATTGCAGGTCATTTGATTGAACTTGTTAAAGAGAAGTATAAGGATTGTTTATATATTGATGGTATGCCTGAAGACAAGAGCAATGTGGCTTTTTATGTTAAACATGGCTTTCAAGAATTTGAGGGTGCTGGTTGTATCATCATTTGTAATCCGGGTAAAAAAGAATAGTTTAAAGCCCCGTATCTATAGAAGGTATGGGGCTTGTTGGTGCTTTAATTGGAGTGTAATTTGGCAATTAATGCTTCTTGAAGTACTTGGGAAAAATTGATTTTCTTACTCATGGCTTCTTTGTTTAACCATTCGGGAATTGTGAGTGTTTTCTTGATAGCCTTGTTGAAATGGGTTTTCGCATATTCTTCAACATCAACAGATACAAGGGTGACAAAAGATTGTTTAAATTCGAATTCAAGTTCAGATGCGATTTGTGTTGGATTAATTTCTTCTAACTTTGAAGGAATTGGACTATCTTCATTGTCTAGTTTTGCACTGAATAATGCACCGGCTAGACAATCAATGGCCATTTCCATAGCGTCTTGTAGAGAATCTCCGCAAGTGGAAAGGGAATTGAAGTCTGGAAAAATAACGGAATAATGATTTTCTTCTTCAAAGAAACATGCTGGATAAATTGATAGCATATTGTTTGCCTCCTTTTTAAATAGTATATTAAAATATACGTATATATTCAATACGTATATTTATGAAACGTGTAAATAAATATAATAAAAAATCTGTCCTGTTGTCATATTTTCATATGCAACAAGCTTTGATTCAATTACATTAATGTCATCATGAATTAAAAGAAGATGAAATGCTATATAAAAGATTACAATTCATTCACAAAGTTCAATAAATTACTTACATAGTGTGAGTATTATTGCAGCCTTTCCAATAGGTATAGTCATGATTGCGATTGGTTTTCTAAAGGATGGTAAAAAGGGTTGAATATTGATTAAACACTTTAAAAAATGTGATACAATATCTTCGACGAAGGTGTGAGGTGCGCACCCTGGAATCCTACCTCAACTTGATTGATATGGAGGCCAGGCTTTTTTTGTGTAGCGTAAATAATATAAAAAGGCATCCTTGTGGAATCTGACTTCATAAGAATGGTTAATTGTTATAATGATCTTCTTGTGCATAAAATGCATTAAATTTTTCTTGTTCTTCATAATCTGTTTCTAAATAGAAATCTTTTTCTTTGAGCTTGTAATAGAGATTGGTTTTTCAAAAATGATTCTAGAACACTCTTCTTGTTGTCATTCATTTCTTTCAAATCATTAAAATCAATATTTGCGATAAACCATTTTTGGTATTCGCATAATTCATAACATACGCATAAGTATAAATTTGAAAAATCATCTTTTAAGGTAAATAGTATAGGCTGATCATCGTAATGAAAAATATAATCAATATACAAATCTCCATATTCTGGAGTATTTTCAAAATAAATCTGTTTAGTCATTTATATCATTTTCTTACTTAATAAACATACACTAATTCTTCTAGTTGTGTGAAACTAAAAGGCAATTCATTAGATTCTTATTCTGCAAATATATGTATTAATGCCACTTTTAAAGTCGTTGGCATAAAAACAATAGAGGAAGCAATGCCTCCTCTATATCACTTTATCGTCTCCCGTTTCAACGTCTTCGGCAGGGAATCGCCAAACTTTATCGGTTCTATTAAAGAATTACCACTATCAAAATAGATATTTCTTTTTTCGTACTGTCATAATAGCATGTTTTATCAAAGATTTCATTAATGATTAGTTTATTTTGAAAATTGCATAAAAAAGTGGGTCCAATCGATATAAGCGAACACAATAATATCGACTTGCTCTTCACTTATATCCCGCTTATTCTTTGAAACGATTGAGTAATCGGTTGGATATTGGAGTGGCTAATTTTTTTATCTCTACATGTAATATACAAAAAAAAGGTGTAAATCAAAGACTTGATTATCTTGAGAATTTTGAAAATTAAGCATAAAATCGCATAAAAAAGATGTTCTAAGACATCAGTATAATCTTTAAGCAAGTTTTATTCTGGCTGTCAGCTCATCGCTATTAGCAACAATGATTAGGATGTTTTACCGACTTTCTATTGTCTTCAGCTTATAGTGCTTGTTCACTAAAGATATTTCTATCTCGACTTATAATTTAGCATAAAACACGAATAATTGTAAGTTATTAAAAAAGTGACCAATTCACTGATACTTTAAATCGATTTTTTAGGATGAAAAAGTGTTTGGAATTACCTTGACAATATGTTGAATGCGACATATTATGATTATAAAGAGGAAGGAGCATACTAATGTACGAGATCATTTTATATGATACAGAAGATGGAAGATGCCCTGTGCAGGAACTATTAGATTCCCTGGAGCCTAAGTTGCTGGCAAAAACATTGCGGACAATTGACTTACTGGAAATGAACGGTCCATTGCTTCGTGAGCCATATTCAAAACCATTGGAAAATGGAATATTTGAGCTTCGCACCAAGCAGGGATCAGATATTACAAGAGTACTGTATTTCTTTATTGTAGGAAAGAAGGCGGTACTGACTAATGGATTTATAAAGAAATCGCAGAAAACACCAAAGGCAGAAAAAGAACTGGCAAAGAAGTATAAATCAGATTATGAACGGAGGTATGGCAATGAGTAGCTATAAAGATTATAAGAAAAGAGCATTGCAGAATCCGGAGGTAAAGGCAGAATATGATGCATTGCAACCGGAATATGATATTATCCAGGCGATGATTGATGCAAGAGTGCAACAGAATATGACACAGAAAGATTTATCAGCTAAAACCGGAATAACGCAGGCAGATATAAGCCGGATTGAGAATGGAACAAGAAATCCCAGTCTGAGTATGGTGAAAAAACTTGCTCATGGATTAGGGATGCAATTAAAGCTGGAGTTTGTTCCGATGCCAACAAAGAATAAAATGTAAAGAGTAAGATAGGAATCGCAGGAATTTTCGTCTGCGGTTTTTCTTTCTTTTCTTCAAGCGAGAATTTCGAATCAATGTCTATATTTTTTGACAAAAGAAAAAGAACCCGACGCATCAGGCTCCTTCTAGGTGTTGTTCGAAGACGACCACCGCAATTTATGCAATTATATACCACACCGAATAACATTATGCAAGAGATTTTAAGATTGGCTAATAAAATTTTGTAACTGCCGCAGGTGTGCTTGCTGCTGAGCCCCTAGAATTTGATTGCAAATGTTTGGGGAAATTTGTTGGTGCAGTCGATGAATGCCATTATAAAGTGTTTGCAGGCTGTTTTAGTCTCTCCTATTTTGCGTTGAGTATAAGTAATTAAAACAATGTAAGCATAAACATACTAGAAATCTAAACCGGTGATTTCAACCTCTGTTTCGAGAAGAAAAAAGTCTATAAAATAATTTATAAAGATTTTTGATTTTTGATAATAAATATTGCATAAAGTTCTTGTAAAAAATATCAGGACGCTTAGTCCGCATAATTGGTAGGCACAAGCCTACCTTTTATAATATTTGATTCTTGTCTTGGTAACATTTAGATTTGTCTTTTGGCTTTTGTGTTTCAAAACAAAATAATCTAAATTTCATTTAAGGAATCTTGAAATCTGTTTATAGAATTATTTGATTATGAATTTGTTGGGGAAGTGATAATTTTGGTGTTTTACAACTCTAAATGACTATAAGATAAAAAGAAGCTCACCGTGAACTTCTTTTCTTTGAAAAAGTAATAATATCTTTCTCACTCCGGAAAAAGATTTCTTTGTGATTAAATGATAGCTAGATAGTAATTTGTTGTCAATACTTGATTTTAAATTTGAAATTTGAAGGTAAATAAAAAGAAGGAGATTAATCCTTCTTTGAAATGTAAAGTGTACATGTAAAGTCTAGGTTTTTCGATTGATCAATCAAATATTGGGGTTGTACTTTAGCGCCCCAGCTATTGATTCCGCCTACGCCCATTTGTTGTTTTGTGATTCTTAAATAGGTTGTGTGGGTTTGTGGCAGTTCAAACGTGTGTTTTGCGTTATATAAGTGCATAAAGGAATATTTGCTGGCTTGACATTCCATGTTTTCTGCTTTGATGTTGAATGTGTTTGTTTCATTGGATAGGCAGCACCATTTGCAGTCGGTATGATTGCCGTGTTCTTGTGGTTTTAAGTATGGAATGTAGTTTGTATCTACATTTTCAGAGTAGAAATCGGTTAGTGCGTGATTTCGATCTATATATGTGTCTTTTTCGCCTTTTCCAAAATACGCAAAGTTTTTAAATGTTTCTTTTAGGGCAAACTCGATCCCAAATAGTGGTAGGGTTTGTCTTTTTGAGTTTTTGTCTAAGTGCAATTGGATTTGAATACTTTGATTGTTGTAGACTGTATAGACGAGTTTACATTCTTCTTCAATGGATTCTAGTTGAATTGTATAGATCATTTGTGCGCATTTGGAGTTGCGTATCATTTTAAAGTCAACTACATTTTGAAATAGGCTTGCGTTAAGCCAGTTGGCATAAGTTTGTTTGGCACCACGATCATTGTCGGTTAAGGCTCTGTAGAAGACAGGTTTTGGTGTTTCTTGAAGTAATTCTGTATCGTTTACTTGAATGGATACTAAGCCTTTTCGTTTGTCGAATAGATATTCAGTGTCCATAAATTGAATGCCAATTGTATTTTGTCCTTCCACTACAAGCATTGCACTTTCTTTTGGTTGGTCTTGTTTGACTTCGAAGACTTGTTGGTCAAAAGCTTGAATACCAAGTGGTGTTTTATAGTAGATGGTTTTTGTATAGTAGCCTGGCGTATTGATTTGTTTAAATTGTACGGGCATTGTTTTTGTAGTGCCTGGTTCTACACTTGTTTTAAAGATGCCGGATTGAATGGCTAGTCCATTTCGTTTGAGTTCAAAGATAAATGTATCTTTACCTAGGTCGTAGAATAGGTTTTTGTTTTTAATGGTTACCGAATCGAAATGGATTTCCATATCGACATATCTGTAGAGTTGTTTGAGTTCTTGGCTTTTGCCAGTTTCTTGTCGGTTGGCTAGAAGGATACCGTCTCCACAGAAGTTAGAATCGTTTGGATAATCGTCAAAGTCTTTTCCGTAGTAGTATTTGCCGTCTTTTTCAATGGCTTGGTCTACATAGTCCCATACAAAGCCGCCTTGGTATTGTTCATATTCGTCTTCTAGGTCTGTATATTCTTCCATGCCTCCTAGACTATTTCCCATGGCGTGCATATATTCACATAGAATAAATGGTTTCATTGGATGGCTTTCTAGATAGGCTTTTACACTTTGTGGTGTGGCATACATTCTGGATTCAATGTCACTGGCATTTTCAAATGTTCGATCTTGTGTGATGCCTTCATAGTGTACAAGTCTTGATGCATCTTGTTCTTTGAAGTAGTCGTGTAGAATCATAAAGTTGGATCCGCTTCCAGCTTCATTTCCTAGTGACCACATTAAAATGCATGCATGGTTTTTATCTCTTTCGTACATGCTTCTTGCACGATCTAATAGACAATCGGTCCATTCGGTTTTGTTTTGTGGGATGATGTCATTAGCACCATGGGTTTCTAGATTCATTTCGTCAATGACATAGATTCCATATTGGTCACATAACTTATACCAATAACTGTTGTTTGGATAGTGGGATGTTCTTACGGCATTGATGTTTAATGCCTTTAGCATATGGATGTCTTCTTCCATTTGTTCATATGTAATGGCTCTTCCGGTTTTCACGTTCCATTCGTGGCGGTTGATGCCGTGGAATACGATGCGTTTTCCATTGAGTTTCATAATGCCATATTCGAGGCTGAATTTACGAAATCCTATTTGTTCTTGAATGGTTTCAATGATTTCGTTGTTTGCATCGTATAGAACAATTTCCAATTGGTATAGGTTTGGGTATTCACTACTCCAAAAACTTGTATTTTCTACAGGTATTTCAAATGTGTCTTGCATATTGGCATTCCATACGATATTTCCTTGTGGATCGTATAGTTTGGCTTGTAGTATATGGCTTTCATTACTGCTCATTTTACATGTGCATGTAAGAATACTTTTTTGGTGTCTAGATCAATATTTGTATCAATCTTTAAGTCTTGTATGTGAAGATTTGGTTGTTTGTAGATCATGACATCTCTAAAGATTCCGCTAAAGCGCCACATGTCTTGGTCTTCTAGCCATGTGCCTGTACATTTTTGAAAGATGCGTACGCAGAGTACGTTATCTTTTTCTTGTGTATATTTTGTGATGTCAAAACGGCTTGGGGTAAAGGAATCTTCTGAGTATCCGATAAATTTACCATTTAGCCATACGTAGATATTGGATTCAACACCTTCAAAGGATAGAATGAGTTTATTGCCAATGAAGTCTTGTGGACAATCGAATGTTTTACGGTATTGATAGACTTTGTTTTTGTCCATATCGATTTGTCCTGGTTTTACTACGTCATGTCCATCCCATGGGTAGGTCACATCTGTATAGTGGGGGTTGTCAAATCCTTGAAGTTGAATGTGTCCAGGAACTTGGATGTCGTTCCAATTGGCATCATTAAATTCTGTGTTATAGAAGAATTTAAAGCATGTATCATAGTTTTTGGATTGGTTGAATTTCCATGTTCCGTTTAGGGAAAAAGAGCTTGGTTTTTTGTCTTTTCCAATTGTATATTTATGATCACTGTATGCTTGTAGTCGGTTGACTTGAAAGATACGTGAGTCTTTTAGCCAGTTTAAATCTGGTGTTCGCATTGTATCACTCCTCTGTATTCGTGTACCTTTCATTATAGCAAACCGCCCTATTGAAAGGAAGGTGAAAATGAATTAAAATAAGTGTTAAATTGGAGGTTGAAAGATGTCAGACATTCTTGGTTTAGTGGTTTCAATAGCTTTGATTTATTTTGCGATTAAGTTTACTTTTAAATGCATTAAATGGATTGGTATTCTTTTGATTGTAGTCTTTGTGTTTAAGATGGTGGCTTTGATTTTATAGAAGAGGTGAACTCTTCTTTTTTTATAACCTAAACAATGTGAAATTATCATATATAGATTTGTTAACGTATGATGATTTATGGTCAAGTTCTAACTGAAAGCGCTTTTAATGATACTTAAAATCTAGTACAATGAAGTTAGTTAGGAGGGTTTAATAATGAACAAATTAACAAAGCAGTTATTATCGCTAGGGTTGAGTGTTGTAACTGTGGCTGGTATGGTTTCACCGGTACTCGCAAATGATGGAGTGAATGTTTTAAAAGCTCAAAATTCTTCAACTCATACAACTAAGGAAGGCACGAAAACAATTAAGTTGCATGTTTTCAAGGATGGAAAAGAAGAACCAAATCCTATTGATGTGGAAGTACCTGCAAATGCTGATTTTTTCGAAGTGATGAATATAATTGCGAATAATTATGTTCCTGCTGGATATGGCATTGATGGAAAAGGTGGGGCTTCAGGTCTTTATAATACTCCGGAAGATGAAAACGTATGGTATATGCATTTAGTGAATAAGAATGCTCCACAAGTTCAATTGAAGGATTACAAAGTTGAATATGTACTTAAAGGATCTGATGAAGTAGTTGGAAATTTTTTGATTAAATTAAGTGACTATTTAGATGCAGATAAGGTAAGTAAAGATGTTGAGTTTGGTATTTCAACAGAATATAAACTTGCGTATGAAAATGAAAAGCCATTGATTGAAAAAGATGGTAATGGTGGATATAGAGTTTATGTAGTCAAAAAGTCTACAGATGTTTTGGAGAATCATCATTTAAAAGTTGTTTATCAATATGAAACTAGGGAACCACAAAATTTTGAGTTGAAGCTAAATGAAACTGAAGATGCTTTTGGTTATATTGAAGATAATTATGTTCCAACTGGATATAAATCATTCACTTTAGGATATGATTTTGATAAAAATGGTGAAAAACAATGGACTTTACAAGTTTATAAGCCAAAAACTGTAAGCTATAAAGTGTATATCAATGATGCTACAGATGGAGTGATTCATACTGCAGAAGTTCCTGCATATGGTACAAAGAAAGATGTTCAAGATTGGCTGCTTAGTGAGAATGGATATGTATTCTATACTTTTGATGATTTGATTGAAGAATCTTCTGATACATATGTAATGTATTTACATAGTAGTGATGCGCTTGTAGCTAAACCAGAAAAATATCCAACAGATACAACAGATTTATTAAAGAATAGTTTAGCTTTAGAGGCAAATAAAGATCTTAAGGCTAAATATGATGAGGCTGTTTCAAATGGTGCTACACCTACACTTGTTCCAGTTATGAAACGTGAGGGTGCTGTTTCTGATACAGACAACAATTGTTTAAATAAATTCGCCAAAGAAAATGGATATGGTGCTGGAAATGTGTTTGCAATCGATGTTGCGTTGGTAAGTGATGGAGAAACTTTGGGTTATTTAACTCAGTTATCTGAACCATTGACTTTCAAAGTTGAAATTCCTAAGGAATTGAAAAAAGCAAATCGTAAATTCTATGTATTGCGTTTACATGATGGTAAAGTTACTGCATTAGATTTAGCTGAAGATGGAACATTTACAACAGATCAATTCTCAAGTTATATGTTGGCATATAAAGATGTAGTTGTAACTAAGCCTTCAACAGGCACAACTACAACTAAGCCTGCAACACAAACTAAGAAAGATCCTGCTGCTAAAAAAGATCCTAAAAAGAATAAAACTGTGAATACGGGTGTACAAACAGCTGGTACATTCTTTACTGGCTTAATGGCTGTTTCTGTTGCTGGTTTTGGTGTTGTAGAAGTATTAAAAAGAAGAAATAAATAATGGTTCAATTTGGAGGTAGAGATACCTCCTTTTTAATATGGGCATACCCATTGATGGATGTCTAAGAAAATAGGTCGTGGTGGTGTGTTTTATCGTGAATTCACAAAATTGAATGGTTTTACTGGTTTTACAACATTGTCGGTTGTTCATACACATTATTTGATTTTACGCATTTCTATGGTTTTGGTTTTGATTTCAATTCGAAATTGTATCAAGAATTCATTTTGACAATATCACATAATTTAATGAATGCGCTTTATATAAAGAGAATATTCCATCTTAAGTTCAGCTTTTGTTGAACTTTTTTTGTTTCATAGAAATGAGTATGGTATAATTCCATATGGGGATTTTTCCCTATATTTATAGGAGAGTGTATTTATGTATTCGAAATATGGTAAGCGAACGATTGATTTTGTTTTGAGTTTAGCTGGAATCATAATTTTATCTCCACTTTTAATTGTATTAATGGTTTTAATTAAAGTGACTTCTCCAGGGCCAATCTTTTTTAAACAGAAGCGCGTGGGAATTCACAAATCTTATTTTAATATTTTAAAGTTTAGAACAATGCGTATTGATACGCCTAAAGATATGCCAACACATTTATTGGAAAATCCAGATCAATATATTACAAGTGTTGGTAAGTTTTTAAGAAAAACGTCTTTAGATGAGCTTCCACAGTTGTTTAATATATTCAAGGGGGAAATGGCAATTGTGGGTCCTAGGCCTGCTTTATGGAATCAATATGATTTGATTGAATTAAGAGATGCATATGGCGCTAATGATGTCTTGCCGGGTCTTACTGGTTGGGCACAGGTCAATGGTCGTGATGAATTAGAGATTGATGTCAAGGCTAAATTGGATGGCGAGTATTGTAAAAATTTAAGTTTTTTATTTGATGTAAAATGTTTTTTAATGACAATTTTTTCGGTATTGAAACATGATGGAGTTGTCGAAGGGGGTACAGGAAGTATCCATAATAAAGATAATAACTAGGGGATAGTTAGAAGGTCTTTAATTCATTTATATTGGAGAGTAATCTATGGTAGTGGCATTGGTGTATGCGTTTGATACATGTTTGGATCGTGTGCAATTATTGAAGAAATACTATACTTCTAGGGGGTATGAAGTTAAAAGTGTTACTTCAAATTTTTCGCATAGAAAAAAAGCTGTGTATGATCCAAGTACGGATGTAGTCATACCTGTGCGTGAATATCACAAAAATTTATCATTGGATCGAATTTTATCGCATAAACAGTTTGCGAAAGGGGCAAGGAAAGCTTTGTGTGAAATTCAGCCGGATTTAGTACATTGTATCATTCCGTGTAATTCACTTGTCAAAGAAATGTCAAAATATAAAAAAGAACATGGGGATGTAAAAATTATATATGACATTATTGACTTATGGCCTGAATCGATGCCGATTGAAAAATATAAGAATCTGTTGCCTTTTAAAATATGGAAAAACACGCGAGATAAGTATTTATCAAGTGGAGATGTGATATTCTGTGAATGTGATTTATTTAAGCAATATTTGCGTTGTGGTAAAGTTCTATATTGGTCTATAGATCGTGATTGTTTACCAATGAGTCCTGATTTAAAAGAGGATGAATTACAATTTTGTTACTTGGGTTCAATAAATAATATTATAGATATTTCAATGATTACTACATTCTTAAGAGAATGTAGCATATTAAAGAAATGTGTATTGCATATAATTGGTAATGGTGAAAAGAAAGAACAGTTTATACAAGATGTATTGGCAGTTGGTGTGAATGTCATAGATCATAAAGAGGTTTATGATCAAAGAGAAAAACAAGAAATACTTGATCAATGTAATTATGGATTCAATGTAATGAAATCAAGTGTGGTAGTTGGACTAACCATGAAATCATTGGATTATATGTGTGCTGGTTTACCAATTATTAATACAATTCAGGGAGATACAAAGAATTTTTGTGAAGAATGGGATATTGGATTTAATATAAATAAAGGTAATATCAAAGAAATAGCAAATCAAGTTTGTTTGGAGAGTATGGATGTGCAGCTTCAAAGAAGAAAAAATATTCAAACTCTGTATAATACTTATTTTACGAAGAAGCGTTTTTATGAAGTGTTAGATAAAGCTTTAGATTTATAAAAATGTGAGTATTCACATTTTTTTTGATTGGAGGTTGAGTTATATATGAATATATTGCATATTTCTCCGTATGTTCCTAGCTTGCATACAAATCATGCAGGAGGGGTTTGTATGGGAAAACAAGTAGAAGCATTAAGAAAAAAACATAATGTTTATGTTTTGTCATTTATAACAATGCCTTTAGAAGAGAGAATAGTAAAAGAAGAATATAATACGAATAGCAGTTATTTTGTCCGTATATCGAATAAGGATCGATTAAGAGAAGGTTTATTACATTTAAATAAGCCTTTGATGTTTTCAGCTCGAACTTCAAAGGAATTTAAGCAGCAATTCCTTAAAATAATTGAAGAAAAGAAAATTGATGCGATTCATTGCGAATATACGGCAATGGCTCAATACATTTGGATTAAGAAAATGTATCCGAATATAATTTTTAATATAGTTGAACATGATGTGACAAGACAATCTTTTTATAGAAAGTCAATGGACTCAAAAGGGCTTAAACAATTATTTTGGAAATGGCAATTAAATTTAGCAACTAAATATGAAAAAGAGTATTGTCAAAAAGCAGATCATGTTATTGCGGTAAACTCAAAAGATCAACGATTGCTTCATGAATATTATGGATTGAATCAAGTTGAATTGATGAATCCATATTATGGTGTTGACTTTGATGAGATTTCAGATAAGGTTGTAAATAAAATTCAAAAATCAATTTGTTTTATTGGACAAATGGGAAGAGAAGAAAATCATTTGGCTGCCATGCGCCTTATTCATATTGTGAAATCATTAAATAGAGATGATATTCGATTGACAATTATTGGAGCACATCCTAATGAGGAGTTACAAAAAGAAGAATGTGAGAATATCCATATTACTGGTTTTGTTGAGAATATTGAAGATGAAATTCTAAAGAATCAAATTGCCGTATTCCCATTAACATTGGGAGCTGGAATTAAGCTAAAAGTATTATTGGCATGTGGACTTGGGTTACCTGTAATCACAACTGATATTGGTGCTGAAGGTATTGATGAAGATGGAAATACATTGATTCTTGCTAATACAGATGACCAAATCAAAAATGAAATTATAGAATTGATTGATGATTCAAATAAAATTAAATCTAAATCAATTGAGAGTAAAGATTTTGTAAAAAAATATTTTAGTTGGAATAAAACGGTCGAATTATTTGATCGACTATATGAGGTGAGAAAATGATAATCACAAAGACACCATTTAGAATGTCTTTCTTTGGTGGTGGTACAGATATGGAATCTTTTTTTAAAGAAAATGGTGGATCTGTATTATCTACTACTTTTGATAAATATTGTTATGTCAATGTTAGACATTTACCAAGATTTTTTGATTATTCAACTGAATTAAGTTATTCAAAGACAGAAAGAGTAACGGATATTGATGCGATTGAACATCCTGCCATTCGCAATGCGATGAAGATGTTAGATATGCATGAAATTCGATTGACATATGAAGCCGATTTACCAGCTAGAAGTGGATTGGGTACTTCAAGTTCTTTTGCGGTAGGAATGTTAAATGCTTTTTATGCATTAAAAGGTAAATATGCATCAAAAAAACAATTGGCAGATGAAGCTATTTACCTAGAAAGAGTATTATGTGATGAAGCAGGTGGCTGGCAAGATCAAATTGCGGCAAGTTTTGGTGGTTTTAATCGCATTGATTTTAATGCGGATGGTTATTCTGTGCATCCTATTATTATTTCACCTGAAAGAAAGAAACGATTAAATGATAATTTAATGATGTTTTTTACCGGCTTTACACGTTTTTCAAGTGACATTCAAAAAGCGAATCATTTGGATGATGAAAGTAAGACTAAGCAGTTAAAACAAATGCTTACTTTAGTGGATGAAGCAGAAAGCATATTGACGGATCAGTCAAAGGACTTAGATGATTTTGGTAGATTGTTAGATGTGACTTGGAAATTAAAGAGACAAACAGGAAAATCTGTTTCAACAAATAATATCGATAATTTATACGATAAAGGGATTACAGCCGGAGCTCTAGGAGGAAAATTGCTTGGAGCTGGTGGCGGCGGATTTTTAGTTTTCTATGTACAACCTGAAAAACAGATGCTTGTAAAAGAAGCCATGAAAGACTTATTGTATATTCCTTTTAAATTTGAAGATGGTGGTACCCAAGTTATATATTATGGACCAGAAGATTACTCGCCTTTGGAGGACAAATGATGAAAGTTGTTATAATGGCAGGAGGGAAAGGAACTCGCATTTCAAGCGTTGCATCCGATATTCCAAAACCAATGATTTTAATTGAAGGTAAACCTGTGCTTGAACATGAAATTGAATGTTTAAGAAAACAAGGTTTTACAGATATCATTTTAACTGTATCTCATTTAGGGAATATTATTATGGATTACTTTCAAGATGGATCTAAGTTTGGTGTTCATATAGATTACTATTTTGAAAAAGAACCATTAGGAAATGCAGGAGCTTTATTTCAAATCAAAGATAAATTATCAGATGACTTTTTATTATTAAATGCAGATGCGATGTTTGATGTAGATTTCAATCGTTTTGTTGCATTTCATAAGAGTCATAAAGGTTTGGTAAGTTTATTTACACATCCTAATAATCATCCTTATGATAGTGGTTTGATTATTTCAAATTCGAAACATCAAGTAGAAAAGTGGTTAGCCAAAGAAGACGAAAGACCAGATTATTATCAGAACCGTGTAAATGCCGGTTTACATGTAATCAACAAAGAAATATTAAATCAAGTAATTGAAACTAAGAAGGTTGATTTGGATAGACAACTATTAAAACCATTGGCTGGTACAGGAAAGATGTATTGTTATGATAGTCCTGAATATGTTAGAGATATGGGAACACCCGAAAGATATTATGCGGTATGTGAAGATTTTAAAGAAGGTCGAGTTCAATCTAAAAATTTATCAAATAAACAGAAAGCTATATTTTTAGATCGAGATGGAACAATCAACAAATATGTTGGCTTTTTAAGAGATATAGATCAATTTGAATTATTACCAAATGTATCAAAAGCTATTAAGAAAATTAATGATTCAGGGTATTTAGCTATTGTTGTGACAAATCAACCTGTTATCGCAAGAGGAGAAGTAACTTTTGATGAACTAAAAAATATTCATAATAAAATGGAAACGTTATTAGGAAATGATGGAGCCTATCTAGATGGAATTTATTATTGTCCGCATCACCCGCATAAAGGGTATGAGGGTGAAATTTCTGAATTGAAAATTGATTGTGATTGTAGAAAGCCCAAACCAGGTATGTTACTTCAGGCATCAAAAGATTTTAATATTGACTTAAATGAATCTTGGATGATAGGAGATAGTGATAATGACATTCTTGCTGGTGAAAATGCAGGATGCAAAACAGCACGAGTAACAGATGATGAATCATTGTATGATATTGTAGAAAGGATATTGTAGGCATGTTAGAAGATAAATTAAAAAAACATATAGATTTATTAATAAAGCGATATCCAATGTTGGAAAGCTGTAAAGCTGATATTATTTCTGGTTACTTAATATTGGAAGATTGTTATGCACATGGTGGAAAATTGTTAATAGCAGGTAACGGTGGTTCTGCAGCTGATGCTGAGCATATTGCAGGTGAATTAATGAAACGTTTTAAAACTCCACGTCCTGTACCTAATGAATTAAAAGAAAAATTAATTAAAATTGATCCTATACGAGGAGAAAATTTAGCTAAAAATCTTGAAAGACCTTTAATGGCTATTCCATTAGTTGCACATGAAGCACTAACTACGGCTTATATCAATGATGTAGATGGTTTGGGTGTGTTTGCTCAACAATTATATGGTTTTGGCAAAAAAGGAGATGTCTTTTTAGGCATATCTACTTCTGGAAATAGTCAAAATATTATGAGTTCTACTGTAGTAGCTAGAGCTTTAGGTATTAAGGTATTAGGATTAACTGGAGCTTTAGGTGGTGAGTTAAGTAGTGTTTCTGATGTATGTGTAAAAGTACCTGAAACAGAAACATATATGATTCAAGAATTACATCTTCCAATTTATCATTGTTGGTGTTTAATGTTAGAAGATCATTTTTTTGGAGAAAGTCAATGATTGGGTGTGTTGTTTTAAATTATAATGATGCAGTCACTACAATTGATTTTGTTGAACGCGTAAAAATAATGGATTCAATAGATTTGATTGTGGTTATTGACAATTGTTCTACAGACGATTCATATATTCAATTGAAAATGTTAGAGTCAAATAAAGTCCATGTTATAAAGTCTGAAAAGAATGGTGGATATGGATATGGTAACGATGTTGGAATTGACTATTTAAAAGATAAAGTGGACTATATAATGATAGCAAATCCGGATGTGATTTTCGAAGAATATGTTGTTTCTAACTTAGTATCTTCATTTGATAAAGATACAGCAATTGTGGCTCCTTTAACTTTGCAGCCTGATGGAAAAAGACAACAGCCTGAAGCTTGGAAAGTTCCAACAGTTAAAGATTATTTCTTGTTTTCTTCGAAAATTTTAAATAAAAAATTACGTCCTATGTGGTATCCTAAGGAATATTTAAGTCACGGTATTGTCGAGGTTGATTGTGTTCAAGGCTGCTTCTTTATGATAAGAACGGATATTCTTCCTGAAACATTATATGACGAAAATATATTCTTATTTTTTGAAGAATCTTGTATTGGTAAATACTTTAAAGACAACGGGTTAAAAACGAAATTATTGATTGATACTACATATATTCACAATCATTCAGCAAGCATTAATAAATCTTTTCAATCCGAAGTAAAAAAAAGAAAGATCACTTTAGATAGTTTTTATGTATATTTTAAAGATTATTATGATTTAAGTCCGTTTTTATTGTGGATTATGAGAGTGTATAAAAAAATCATTTATATTGAAAACTATATTATTTTGAAGACATTATATAATTAGGTGGTGAAATTATGATTTCTGTCGCAATGACTACATTTAATGGAGAAAAATACATTGAAAAACAAATAGAATCGATATTAAATCAGAGTTTATCGGTTGATGAAATCATAATTTGTGATGATGGTTCAACGGATAATACTATTGAGCTTATAAAAAAGTACAATGTTCAAATCATTCAAAATAAGAAAAATTTGGGGTATAAGTTAAATTTCAAAAAAGCAATGGAAAAGTGTAAGGGTGACTACATTTTTTTATGTGATCAAGATGATATATGGAAAAAAGATAAAGTTAAAGAAATGATTTCTATTATGGAAAAGAATAGAAATATTCATGTTTTAGCAAGTTCATTTGAATATATAGATGAAAATGGTACTTTGATTATTTCTAAAAATAAAAAAGGATATTCAAATAATAATCTTTATAATAAAGAAGTAAGACCAGATGATATTGTGCAAGTAAAAACAGATGAATTTATTTATGGAAATTATTTTCAGGGTTGTGCTCTTGCCATAGATAAGAAAACAAAAGATTTTTTTGTGCATCATTTTGATGAAAGAATTCCACATGATTGGATCATTAGTCTATATGGATCATTGGATGGTGGCATGTATTTTTTGAATAAACCACTCTTTGAATATCGTATCCATAGTCAAAATTCGATTGGTGTTTCTACATTAAATCAAGATGCATCTACACATGTAAAGCGTGCTTACCAATTTGAAGAAAGATATCAAAAGGCAAGAGATGCATTATATATTTTGGATATTTTAAAAATAAATTGTAGGGATTATTATTTGCGTAATAAGGTTGATTATTTAAAAATTGAATCATTTATGAATAATCATATTGAATATCTAAGAAATAAAAAACTGTTTAAATTATTCTTTCAAAATAAATATGCTTATTATAAAAAATTAAAAACAATACGTGGAAGAATTATGGACTTGGTTTATTGTTTAAAATAATGAGTGTTGTGTTAGGTATGTAGTATAATATTGTTTACAGTATACAAGTGTGTTAAAATGAATTGAATTGAGGTGTTGAAATGGATTCACAAAATGCGATTGAAGTACGAAATATGTATAAACAATTTAAGGTTGATTATGATAAAGCTCATACTTTAAAAGATAAATTATTATTTTGGAAAACGAGTCATGTTGAAATTCATGAAGTTTTAAAGAATATTAATATGGATATTAAAAAAGGTGAAACAGTAGCATTGATTGGTACAAATGGTTCTGGAAAATCTACTTTATTAAAATTAATGACTAAGATTATTTTTCCTAATAAAGGTACTGTTGAAACAAATGGAAAATTAACTTCTTTATTAGAGTTAGGTGCTGGTTTTCACCAAGATTTTACGGGAAGAGAAAACATTTATTTTAATGCTTCTATTTTTGGTTTAACAAGAAAAGAAATTGATGAACGAATTCAAGATATCATTGATTTTAGTGAACTAGGCGAATTTATTGATCATCCCGTTCGTACTTATTCTTCAGGTATGTACATGCGATTGGCTTTTTCTGTTGCGATTAATGTAGATGCTGAAATCTTGTTGATTGATGAGATTTTAGCCGTTGGAGATCAGCATTTCCAACAGAAGTGTTATCGTAAATTAAAGGAATTAAAGGAATCGGATAAAACGATTGTGATTGTTACACATAGTTTAGATGTTGTAAAAGATTTATGTGATCGTGCAGTTTGGATTTATAAAGGAGAGCTTCGCTTAGATGGTGATCCAATATATGTCATTGATGAGTATTTAAAACAAGTTGCGATTGATCATAAGGAAGAAAAGAAAAAGGCAATTGCAGAAGGAAAGCATAAATTTAAGGCTGCTGTCTTTATTGATGCGCCAAAGGATTTTGCGACAATTCAAAAGGATAAGGGAACGTTAGTAAGTCAAGGTTGGCAAATCAGTGATCATGATCAAGCTGTATTTAAGTTTTTCTTAGATGGTAATGAAATCTGTGGAATTAAGCGAAAGAATCGTCAGGATGTTTTTGAAGCCTATCAAGAAGCATATGCGGGTGACATGGA
Source organism: Holdemanella biformis DSM 3989 (assembly GCF_000156655.1). Classification (GTDB taxonomy): domain Bacteria; phylum Bacillota_I; class Bacilli_A; order Erysipelotrichales; family Erysipelotrichaceae; genus Holdemanella; species Holdemanella biformis. The sequence continues at coordinate 42,802 of NZ_DS996839.1, read as the reverse complement.
TCCAGATGCAATTGGTTGGCAGGTAAATTTAGATTTAAATGATTTAGATTTAGGGAATCATAAGATTGATATTCAATGTTCAGAACCGGATGGAAATATTTTGGCCGATAAAAGTATACAGTTTACTTTAGAGTAGGTGGTGAAAAGATGCATATATTTAAAGATATTTATGATTATCGTGAATTATTGAAGACAAATGTAAAAAAAGATATTCGTGGAAAATATAAAGGCTCTTTTCTAGGTATTCTTTGGTCATTTATTAATCCTTTATTACAGGTGGTTGTATATTGGATCGTGTTCCCCTATTTAATGCGTGGAGCTGGGGGAGATAACTATTTAGTCTATTTGATTACAGGTTTGATTCCTTGGACATTCTTTTTAACAACTGTAAGCACAGGAACGACTTCGATTAAGGCAAATGCGGGAATTATTAAAAAGGTGTATTTTCCTAGAGAAATCTTATTGATTTCGCAAGTCTTAAGTGGATTAGTCAATTTCTTTATTTCTTGTATCATTATATTTATTTTCTGTTTCGCATTTGGGTATGGAATTTCTATTCAAATTCTAATGCTTCCTGTAGTTGCATTGATTCAATCTATTTTGATTTTAGGTATTATTTTATTGTTAAGTTCATTAAATGCCTATATTCAAGACTTAGAGTATATTGTATCCTTTTTACTAACCATGGGAATGTATGCCACTCCTGTTATCTATGATTTATCTTTATTAGATGGAGCTGGTGTTTTAGGTCAAATCATTCGTATGAATCCATTGACGATTTTAGTTACTTCCTACCGTGATATTTTTATGTATCATGTATGGCCGCCATTAAAACCATTAGGTGCTGTTGCCTTATTGGCTTTGGTTATTTTAGTGATTGGCTATGCCGTTTTCAAAAAATTAGAAAAAGGATTTGCAGAAGAATTGTAAAGGTATTTTTAAAATACCTTTTTTTTGGAGGTTTTTATGATTTCAGTCGCAATCGCCACGTATAATGGTCAAGAATTTATTAAAGAACAGCTTTTATCTATATTGAATCAAACAATGCCGGTTGATGAAATCGTGATTTGTGATGATCAATCGAGTGATGATACAGTAAAAATTATTCAAGAGCTTCTGTGTGATAAGATCTATTTGTATCAAAATGAAAAGAATTTGGGCTATAAGTTAAATTTTAAAAAGGCACTTTCTTACTGTAAAGGAGACTATATTTTTTTATGTGATCAGGATGATATTTGGAAGCCTAATAAGGTACAAACGATGATTGAGATTATGCAAAATCATCCAGAAATCAAAGCATTAGCGAGTACATATGATTTAATAGATGAGTTGGGTAATGAAAAACAGATTGATATTAATCGAAATTATTCCAATAAGAACATGTATAAGTGTAAGGTAAAAGATAATGCATTGGTAAAGGTCCCTTTTGAAAGATTAGTTGTAGAAAATAGCTTTCAGGGATGTGCACTTTGTGTTCGACAATCGATTAATGATAAATTTCAAAGATGCTATACAGAAGACTTCTATCATGATTGGTTTATTAATTTGTTGGCGAGTGAAGAAAATGGAATGTATTTTTTAAATGTACCTCTCTTTCAATATCGTATCCATTCGAAGAATGCGATTGGCTTAAAAGGAAATGTCACCTTAAAAGGAAAAGAGCATTTGAATGCGACAAATACTATAGAGGCGCGTTTGAATACGGCTTTCAATTGTGTTCAAACATTAAATCGACTGGAAGAATTGGATGTAGATTTAAAAAACAACTATCCAAGCTACATACAATATAGATTGTTTTTTATACATCATATGGATTATATTGAGCATGGTAAAGTGTTTAAACTGTTCCTGCAAAATTTTGATTCTTACTATAAATACTTTAAAACAATCAAAGGTAGAATCATGGATATTGTGGTTACTTTAAAAAATATATGTTAATATAGAACTGTTTTGGAGGCTACTATGAAAAGAAACTTTTTTTATACAATAGATAAAGTCATATATAAAGACATTGAAAGTGCAAGCTATATTGCGATTATTGGATGGTGTTATTCAAAGGATGATCTTCCTCTGACATATTCAGCTAAAATTAATAATAAAGAAGCTGCAGTGGATTTGATTAAATCTCATCGTCAGGATGTATTTAAAGAACAGCATGTGGAATTAAAATCTGATTTAGTGGGATTCCGTATTAAAGTCGATGTTGATACGGATATTGTTGATTCATTTGAATTGCGAGTTACGGATGGTCATGCAAGTGAACAAATCTTAGTTTTAAATAAAAAGAAAATTGATAAGATTCGCAATACGACTGCTATTGAATATAGTATGGATAGTGTTGCCAAAGATCTTGATAAGAATTCAATTGCTGTACAAGGGTGGGTATATTCTGAAAATGGAGAACCTGTACAAATTGATGTTTTAGATGAAAATGGAAAGTCATTGGAGTATAAAAAGCGTTCAATGCCTAGACCTGATCTTGTGCGTTATCATTTAGTCAAGGCAGAAAATAAAAATTGTGGATTCCAGGTGAAATTTGATGGTAATCCTGAGAAGACATATTATTTATTATTTAGTACGGAAAAGGAACAGAGAAAGGTTGAAATTGAAGAGAACAATTACACGGCTTTTGGTTTGTTTAAATCGTACTTGACACATATGAATGCGCAAAGTATTCATAATGCGATGAATTATTTGAAACAAAATGGTGTGAAGCGGTTTTTTGAAAGAGTGAAACAAGGCCCAAATTTAGTGGGGTATGAATACCAAAACTGGTTCTTAAAGCAGAGGGTAAAGCCAGAAGAATTAGCTAGACAATCTAAAGAGCAATTTGCGTATAATCCAAAATTAAGTATTGTTGTTGCGACATTTAACACAAAAGAAGAATACTTAAAGGAAATGATTGATACAGTTGTCAATCAAAGCTATTCCAATTGGGAATTGTGTATTGCGGATGGAAGCACAACGGATGCGGTAGAGAAATATGTAAAGGCACATTATGCTTTGTATGGGAATAAAATCAAATTCAAAAAGTTAGATCAAAACTATGGCATTTCAGGTAACACAAATAAGGCTTTAGAAATGGCAGATGGTGACTATTTAGCTGTATATGATCATGATGATGTATTGGAACTGGATTGTTTCTATGAAGTTGTGAAAGCTTTGCAGGAATATAGATATGATACGCTATATACGGATGAAGATAAGTTGAATGATAAATATAAGGTTTTTACAGAACCAAACTTTAAGCCAGACTATAGTGAAGACTTATTGCGTTCGCAAAACTATATTACTCATATTTTCTTTGTGAATCGTCATATTTATGATGAAGTGGGTGGCTATAGAAGTGAATATGATGGAAGTCAGGACTATGACTATATTTTTAGATGTATTGAAAAGGCAAATGCTGTTTATCATATTCCGCGTGTTTTATATCACTGGAGAATGCATCCACAATCAACTGCGATGGATCCAGAAAGTAAACTATATTGTTATACTGCGGGACAAAGAGCTATTGAGTCGCACTACAATCGTATTGGCTTAAAGGATGTTAAGGTGGAACTGATGCCCAAACCATACTATGGTTTCTATCATACGACATATAGTACAGAGCCTAATCCGTTGGTTTCGATTTTGATCCCAAACTATAATTTAAAAGATACATTAAAGACTTGTGTGGATTCTCTGTATAATGTGAATACATATAAAAACTTTGAAATTGTGATTGTAGAAAACAATAGTACAGATAAAGATATTTTCGAATATTATGATAAGCTTCAAAAGGAACATGACAATGTAAAGGTTGTTACATATCAAGGTGAATTTAACTATTCAAAAATCAATAACTTTGGTATGAAATATACAAAAGGAGATTATGTATTATTGTTAAATAATGATACAGAGGTCATTGAACCAACGGCCATTGCAGAAATGTTAGGCTGCTGCTTACGTAAAGAAGTAGGGGCTGTAGGGGCTAAGTTATTATATGAGGATGATACAGTGCAGCATGCTGGAGTAGTTGTTGGCTTTGGAGGCTATGCAGGACATGTCTTTACGGATATTGATAAGGATGATCCAGGAATTTTAATGCGTCCAAGAATTAATTGTAACTATAGTGCAGTTACGGCAGCTTGTATGATGGTAAAAAAATCTGTATTTAATGAAGTGAATGGTTTTGATGAACAATTTGAAGTGGCATGTAACGATGTAGATTTATGCTTGAAATTCCGTGAAAAAGGTTATTTGATTGTCTACAATGCGTTTGCGTTATGGCATCATTATGAGTCAAAATCAAGAGGTTATGAAGATACGCCTGAAAAAGAGGCTCGTTTTGAAGCGGAAAAGAAGAAATTCCAAACTAAATGGCCAGAGATTTTGAAGAATGGAGATCCATACTACAATCGAAATTGGAATATTAATTTAGCACCTTTTAGATTTGAATAATTATGAACTACTATAAGACAGGACAGTTCGCAAAATTAGCGAATGTGAGTGAAAGAACGATTCGATATTATGACAAAATAGGGTTATTAAAACCCTCTTTTGTTATGGAGAATGGATATCGGCAATATAGTGATTTGGATTTGTTGAAGCTACAAAAGATCTTATCGTTGAAGCATTTGGGGTTTAGTATTGAAGAAATCTTTCCGATGGTTATGGACAATACGGATTTAAAGGAAAGCTTTGATTTACAGATTGATTTGATTGAAGATAAAATGAGTCACTTACAATCTTTAAAGGATGCTTTAAAAAGAGCGAGTCAGGCTCCCGATTTATCTTGGAATATGATTCTTTCTTTAGTGCAATTGTCGAATGAAGAGACGAATATTATTGAGCAGTATAAGAATGCGAAGAACCTAAATGATCGGATTCGTCTTCATGAAAAATATTCTACAAATAAGCAGGGGTGGTTTAATTGGTTATTTGAGAAGATTGATTTTTCTAAGGTGAACCGTTTGTTGGAGATTGGCTGTGGAAATGGGAAGTTGTGGCAAGAGAATAAGATTGATTTAAGGAATCGTGAAATATTCTTGTCCGATATTAGTGAAGGTATGGTGGAAGAGGTTCGTAATAAATTGGGTTCGGATTTTAACTGTATTGTGGTCAATGTGGAAAAGATTCCTTTTAAGGATGCGTATTTTGATACGATTATTGCCAATCATGTATTATTTTATTTGAATGATTTAAATCAGGGATTAAAGGAAATAGATAGAGTGTTAAAGCCGAATGGTGTTTTTTATTGTAGTACATATGGAAAAGAGCATATGAAAGAAATCAATGAGATTGTACAGAATTTTGATTCTCGTATCAATCTTTCGAATCATAGCTTGTATAATATCTTTGGATTGGAAAATGGGGAAGAGATATTAAAACATTATTTTTCAAACGTTGAAAGAATGGATTATCAGGATTGTTTAGAGATTACAGAATCGAAGCCGTTGATCGATTATATTATGTCTTGTCATGGCAATCAGAATGAGATATTGGGTCCTAGATTAAATGAGTTTAAAGAATATATTGAATTTATATTAAATAAAAATGATAAAATAGTTGTCACGAAACAAGCTGGCTTATTTATTGGCCATAAAGGATAGAAAAATGGAAAAGAAATTATTTGTGTTCGAATCTGCTCCTGATTTTGCGGATAATTCGAGAGGATTTTGGGAATATTTAAAGAATAATGAAAATGTAGATACATTTTGGTGCGTTCGTGATGAAAATATGTGCCGCAGAATGCAAGAAAAAGGCATTCGCTGTGCTCTATTTGGCACGGATGAGGCGAATGAAATGATTGAACAAGCAGATTGTTTTATTACTTCTTCGTTTGAATTTGCGTATGCAAAAAGGAAAAATCAAATTCATGTTTCTGCTTGGCATGGATTTCCTTTAAAATTAATTGGATACTTTGATAGTGCGAGTCCCAATACAGATTTTATGAATCTAAAAGTAATTACAGCACAGAGTGATATTATTACGGCTACCTCAAGAACGTGTCAGCTAAATATGAGTGGGATGTTGAGTGTAGATCCAAATAAAGTGAAGGTGACTGGATTTCCAAGAAATGATTTATTATATACAGAAAATGGAAAAGAGAATCTTAAGAAGCTGTTGAATGTGGACTTAAATTGTAAATTTATATTTTACTTACCAACTATGCGTAAAGGCTTGAAAGATGAAGGGAAACAGTTTGAAGACAATATCTTTAATTATGATGATTATGATGTGCAAGCATTAGATGCGTTTTTAGCCGAAAATAATGCGTATATTGTGTCGAAATTCCATTTTGCAGATCAAGAATATTACAAGAAGAATAATTTTGAAATTCCTAAGAGAATGATTCTTTTAGATACAAGTACTTTGAATGAACAGTTATTAACGATTTATCATATTATGAATGCATTTGATGTTTTAATCACAGATTATTCTTCTGTTTATGTGGATTATTTATTGTTAGATAGACCAATTGTATTTTCGTGTCCTGACTTAGAAAAATATAAAAAGGACAGAGGTTTTGTTGTAGAAGATCCTAGTCTTTTAATGCCGGGTACTTTGGTTCACAATCAAAAAGAGTTGATTGATTCATTAAAGGCATGTGATTTTGAAAAAGATAAGAGAAAGAATATGATGCCTTATTTCCATAAGAATTGTGATTCATATTCTTCAAAAAGGTTATATGATGAAATTGTTAAGAAGTTTTTAAATAACGATTATGATTTTGATAAAAAATTAGGAAAAGCCTATCTTCCTGGTTATTCAGGTTTATGCAGTTATAATATGGATTTACATACGGAGATATATATAGATAAGGGAAATGGATTAAATGAAAATGACAAGCTGTATATAGATAAGAATGTACAGAATAATGGGGATGAAATTGTTTATGAGATTTCTGGTTTAAAGGATGTAACATATATGCGCTTTGATCCAGATACAAATGGGCATTGGGTAATTGAAAATTTAAAAATTAAGGCGAATGATACATTGCTTCCTTTTCATGTTTTTAATGGAGTTCAGGTTGAAAACAAAATATTTTTTCTTGAATTTGATCCGCAAATTCATATTGATTTAAATAAGAAAAATATAGATTCATTAAATATTTCATTTACTATTTATGAAAGTTATCAAAATATACATTTAATAACAGAAGTGCTTTGTGAGGTAAATGAAAAGAATTCTATTTATAAAAATGAATTGAATTCTATAAAGAATAGTCGTTCTTACAAGGCGACTGAAAAAATTAAAAAGGTAATTAAACGATAAAAAGTTCTTGACCCTTACGTTACGTAAGGGCTTATTGTTTATATGTAATATATGGAGGAACTTATTATGAAAGGTATTATTTTAGCTGGTGGTAGTGGTACGCGTTTGTATCCTTTGACAAAGGTTACAAGTAAGCAATTGCTTCCTATTTATGACAAGCCAATGATTTATTATCCAATGTCTATTTTAATGCAGGCAGGGATTCGTGAAATCTTAATTATTTCAACTCCAGATGATACACCTCGTTTTCAAGAATTGTTAGGGGATGGTCATCAATTTGGAATTGAGCTTTCTTATAAAGTTCAGCCAAGTCCTGATGGTTTAGCACAAGCATTTATCTTGGGTGAAGAATTTATTGGTAATGATAGTTGTGCAATGATTTTGGGTGATAATATTTTCCATGGTCATGGTTTGACTAAACGTCTTCGTGCGGCTGCTGAAAATAAAGTGGGGGCTACCGTATTTGGTTATTATGTAGAAGATCCTGAACGTTTTGGTGTTGTTGAATTTGATTCTCAGGGTAAGGCTATTAGTTTAGAGGAAAAACCTGCTTGTCCTAAATCAAATTATGCCGTAACAGGACTTTATTTCTATGATAATAAAGTGGTTGAGTATGCGAAAAACTTAAAGCCAAGTGCTCGTGGAGAATTGGAAATCACAGATTTGAACCGTATCTATTTAGAGAATGGTGAATTGAATGTCACATTACTTGGTGATGGATTTACGTGGTTAGATACGGGTACACATGAGTCTTTAGTGGATGCTACAAACTTTGTGAAGACAATCGAAGAGCATCAACATCGCAAGATTGCATGTCTTGAAGAAATTGCCTACGACAATGGATGGATTGGTGATGATGAATTAGCTTCTACGTATGAAATTTATAAGAAAAACCAATATGGTGCTTATTTAAAGAAGATCATGGATCGTAAGTATATTAAGTAATGGGGGTATTAGAATGAAGGTAACTGAAACAAAGATTCCTGGAGTATTAATTATTGATACAGATGTATTTGGAGATCATAGAGGATATTTTACAGAAACGTATTCAAAGCCTAAATATGAAAAGATGGGTATTACGGTTGATTTTGTACAGGACAATATGTCTTTTAGTGCGCAGAAGGGTACGCTTCGTGGATTGCATTGGCAAAATCCGCCTTATGCACAAAGTAAATTGGTTTCTTGTACAAAGGGAACTGTGATTGATGTTGCGGTCGATATTCGCAAAGGTAGTCCTACATTTGGTCAATGGGTCAGTGTAGAGCTTAGTGAAGAAAATCATAGACAATTCTTTATTCCACAAGGATTTGCGCATGGATTCTTAACTTTAACGGATGATGTTGAATTTAGGTATAAAGTCGATAATGTCTATAATAAAGAGTCTGAGGGTGGAATGCGTTATGATGATCCGACTTGTAATGTAGATTGGGGTTCATTATTAAATGGTATTGAGCCTGTCTTGAGTGAAAAAGATCAGGTTGGACCTACTTTAGAAGAATCAAACAATCAATTTGTATATGAAGGAGAATAGAAAAATATGAAAATTTTAGTAACGGGTGGTGCTGGTTTCATTGGTGGAAACTTTGTACATTATATGGTAAATAAATATCCTGAGGATATGATTGTAAACTTAGATAAATTAACATATGCAGGTAACTTAGAGACTTGTAAGCCAGTTGAGGATAAACCGAACTACAAGTTTATCAAGGGTGATATTGCAGATCGTGAATTCATCATGGATTTATTTGAAAAAGAAAAGTTTGATGTCGTTGTTAACTTTGCGGCTGAAAGTCATGTTGACCGTAGTATTGAAGATCCTGAAATCTTCGTTAAGACAAACGTAATGGGAACAACTACTTTATTAGATGCTTGTGTTAAATATGGTATTCAAAGATATCACCAAGTTTCTACGGATGAAGTATATGGGGATCTTCCTTTAGATCGTCCTGACTTGTTCTTTACTGAAAACACACCTTTACATACTTCAAGTCCTTATTCAAGTGCAAAGGCAAGTGCTGATTTATTTGTGTTGGCATACCACAGAACTTATGGTTTACCAGTAACGATTAGTCGTTGTTCAAATAACTATGGTCCTTATCATTTCCCAGAAAAATTAATTCCATTAATTATTTCTCGTGCCTTAAATGATGAAACAATTCCAGTATATGGAACTGGTGAAAATGTGCGTGACTGGTTACATGTATATGATCACTGTGTCGCCATTGATTTAATTGTTCGTAAGGGACGTGTTGGTGAAGTCTATAATGTGGGTGGTCACAATGAAAGAACTAACTTAGAAGTTGTAAAGACTGTACTTCATGCATTAAACAAACCAGAAAGCTTAATTACATTTGTAACAGATCGTAAAGGTCATGATATGCGTTATGCGATTGATCCAACTAAGTTGGAAACAGAACTTGGATGGAAACCAAAATATACATTTGACACAGGTATTCCAATGACAATCCAATGGTATTTAGACAACAAGGAATGGTGGGAAAACATCATTAGTGGTGAATACCAAAACTATTTTGAAAAGATGTATGTAGAAAAAGGAAGAGCTAAGGAATAATCTTTAGCTTTTCTTACTATAAATAGGAGGATGAATAAATGAAGGTTTTTGTGACAGGTGTGGCAGGTCAATTAGGTCATGATGTTATGAATGAATTGGCTTCTAGAGGATATGTAGGAGTAGGTACAGACTTAGCTGAAAGTTATAATGGAATTCAAGATGGTACTTATGTAACAACAGCTGAATATGTATCTTTAGATATCACAAACTCAGAGGCTGTAATGGATACAATCAAGTCTGTAAAGCCAGATGTTGTTGTGCATTGTGCGGCTTGGACTGCAGTTGATTTAGCAGAAGATGAAGATAAACAAGAAAAAGTAAAAGCGATTAATGTGGGTGGTACACAAAATATTGCCAATGCTTGTAAAGAAATTGATGCGAAGATGGTTTATATTTCTACCGATTATGTATTTGATGGTCAGGGAACAGAGCCTTGGCAACCGGATTGTAAGGATTATAAACCATTGAATGTTTATGGTGAAACGAAGCTTGGTGGAGAACTAGCTGTATCAAATACTTTATCTAAATATTTCATAGTTCGTATTGCATGGGTATTTGGAAAGAATGGAAATAACTTCATTAAGACAATGTTAAATGTTGGAAAGAAATTTGATACATTAAAAGTCGTAAATGATCAAATTGGTACACCAACCTATACTTATGATTTGGCCCGTTTATTAGTCGACATGATTGAAACGGATAAATATGGTTACTATCATGCGACAAATGAGGGTGGCTATATCAGCTGGTATGATTTTGCGTGTGAAATCTTTAAACAAGCGGGTTATACAAATAAAGTAATTCCAGTAACAACGAAAGAGTATGGTTTATCTAAAGCAGCTCGTCCTTTTAATTCTCGTTTGGATAAATCAAAATTAGTAGAAAATGGGTTTAAACCTTTACCTACTTGGCAGGATGCTTTAAAGAGATATTTACAGGAAATTGAGGATTAGTTGAAAGTATGGATAGAATTAAAAGTGGTATTCATAAGAATAAAAAGTTTTGTATAATTCTTACTTTATTTCTATTTGTTTTTATTTGTTCTTCTTTCGTAACTTATATTACATATGTGAAGAATTTTTTACCTAATGACAATATAGTATATAAAGTAAGAACTAAAGCAGAGCAAGGAGTCCCTTTGGAGAACAATGTTTTTAAACAAGAAATAGATAATGTTTCATCTTCATTAACAGGTGTTGGACTTGGTTTAAAAAATGTTGATAAAAACTCAGATAGTATTTTAAATGTTTCCATAAAGAGTCAAGAGGGCAGTCTTATTCGAAAATGGAGTATGAAAGAAAAAGATTTGAATGATGGTTTTAATGTGCTTCATATGGAATCGTTAACTCTTCCTGATCAAAAATTACTGATCGAAGTATCTTCTTCTGGTTTTACAAATATGCAAGTAGATGTAACTGCTGATGTAGAAGATAATTATCTACAACTGTCTAAATGTAAATTGAATGACGAAAATACAGATTATTCGCTTGTCTATGGTTTGGCGAATGGAAATTGTTTTGCGGTAAGGAGATTATATTTCTTAGTTGTTTTGTTATTTATTTTATTGATTGTTTTGTTTGGAATTTTAAAAATTCTTGAAGTGCACTTGGCTAAAATTTCATTTGTGGTTATTTTTATTACAGGTATTATTTATTCACTTGTATTACCACAATTTACAGTTCCAGATGAATGGACACATTATTTAACGGCTTATTCTCAAAGTAGTGTTTTATTACATAAAAAAGCATTTGATGAACATGGGAATGTTATTTTGTATGAAGATGGTTCTTATTACTTTGTTAGATATGATTGTCCTAATCAATCGACTTATGCGATGGAAATGAATGAGTTAAGTGGACATCAAATGGTGGATATCAAAGGTCAAAGAGCTTCAAGAGCACCATTGAGTTTGGCTACTTTTGGGTATATACCACAAACAATAGGTGTTACGATTGGTCGTCTTTTACATATGAATTCGATGCAAGTTGCCTTTGTAGGAAGAATGTTTGCGTTAATCGTATATGCAATATTGATTTCATGGGGTATAGCGTTAATCCCTAAGTTTGCGAAACGAATTTTCTTTGCGGTATCTATGCTTCCAATGTGTATGCAGCAAGTTTGTTCTTTTAATTACGATTCAGTGTTATTCGCGGCTTCCTTTTTCTTGTTTGCGTATTTATTATATTTAGCCTATAAAAAGGATGAAGTGAATAATGTAGATTTAGCTATAGTTACGATTTGTACGATGGCCATTGCCACAATCAAGTTTATCTATTTACCAATTTTAGGTATTGGATTACTGATTCCGACTAAAAAGTTTAAACATAAAAACACGAAATGGATATATATAGTCTTATTGATGGTAATTAGTGGAATATCTTTTGGTTTAATCACAAAATATAATCAATATTTTTGGACAGTACATATAAATGAAACTAAATCTATTTGGGACGTAGAAACATACAAAGCTTCTTTTATCTTGTATCATCCTATTAAAGAAACGATTGTATTCATAAATACAATTCAATACTTTATGAGTGAATATATTGAACAAATGTTAAGTTCACCATTAGGTTGGTTGGAAATAAAAATGCCAAGTATTATTACAGCTGGATTTAGTAGTGTTTTATTATTATCTTCTATGTCTAGTAAAGATGAGGAAAGTTTAAAATGGCAAAATCGATTGTGGCTTCTAGTACTTTGTAGTTTGATGTTTATAGCTGTTATATTGGCTTTGCAAATCACATGGACTCCAGATCAATTTAATTTAATTATTGGTGTGCAAGGACGTTATTTCTTGCCGATACTGCCTTTATTTCTAGTGTTGATTCATAGTTATTTAACATTAAATATGGAATCGAAATTTATAAATGTAATTACAATTATGAGTATACTTTGTCTTAATATTATGGAAGTTATGACGATATTAATAATTGTCATAGGACGATAGAATATTTTAATAGAATGTGATAACATATAGAGCGGTTATTACATTCTTTTTTTAATGGATGGGGGTTACACAATGGAGGAAAAAGTATTAATCATTATTCCTGCATATAATGAAGAGGAAAGTATTTTAAATACATATAAAACAATTTTAGAATACAATCAAACTCATACTCGTCAATTGAGTACGATTGTGATCAATGATGGATCTAAAGATAAAACAGAACAAATTCTTATTGAAAATAAAATCCCACATATTCAATTGATTCATAATTTAGGCATTGGTGGGGCTGTACAAACAGGTTATAAATATGCTTATGAAAATGATTTTGATATTGCCATTCAATTTGATGGAGATGGTCAACATGATATTACATTTGTAGATGCGTTGGTTGCACCTATTGAAAATGGTAATGCGAATATGACAATTGGTTCACGTTTTGTCGAAGGCTCTACTAGTGAATTTAAATCGACAAAAGCGCGTCAAATGGGAATTCGTATGATTTCTGGATTTATTAAATTTTTTACGAAAGTTAAATTGTATGATGTAACATCTGGTTTTCGTGCCATTGATAAATCTTTAATTAAAGAATTTTCTATGAATTATCCAACAGAATATCCAGAGCCAATCTCAACCACAAGAGTATTGAAGCATGGAAAGAAAGTAGCAGAAGTACCTGTTAAGATGAATGAAAGACAGGGTGGTACTTCAAGTATTCATAGTTGGAAAAATGCATATTATATGATTAATGTTTTAATGTCTATTATTAATATTGGAATCTGGAGGGATTAGTATATGCCATTCAATTTAAGATTCGCAATTTTTATTGTTGCGTGTGTTTTAGCTTTTACTGTTATGCGTATTTTGCATAAAGATATGATACCTGTTAAATATTCTTTATTATGGTGGATTGCGATCATTATTTTAGTTGTATTGGCACTTTGGCCGGATTTCTTCTTATTTTTTGTGAATTTATTAAGATTTCAAACGACTTCGAATATGGTGATTGGTGTCTTTATTGTCATTTTGATTTTTATCACCATGTCATTAACTGTGATAGTATCTTCGCAAAAGAATAAAATTAATTTATTGATACAAGAAGTTTCGATGTTGAAACAAGAAATAAAGGATAAGAGTAATGACTAAAATCCATAAGTATTTATTAAACAGAGAGGTTTCGTTAAAGGAAAACACTTTATGGTTTACAATGGGAACATTGTGCAGTTCTGCAACAAGTGTTTTATTAATGGTTTATGTAACACATCTTTTAGGGGTAGATGAAGCAGGGGTATACTCGATTGCTTATAGTATTGCTCAATTGATGCTTACAATTGGATGGTTTGGAACTAGACAATTTCAAGTATCGGATGTCGAGGAAGAATATTCTTTTTCGGATTACTTTACAATGAAAATTATTACTTCTTGTATTGCATTATTGGGCGGCTTGATTTATGCAGGTATGCTTCATTTAAATGCGCATAAATTTATGATCACATTCTTATATTGTAGTTTTATCATATGTGATATTTTTGCGGATTTATTTTCAGCAAGATTTCAACAAGAAGACCGATTATACTTATCAGGAATTTCATATATATTAAGAATTGGTGGCTATAATGTCATCTTTTTGGTGAGCCTATTAATTTTTAGGTCGTTATTCATATCTATTTTACTGGCATTCATTTATTCTTTGGTAGAACTGATTCTTTTTGATTATCCATTTATTAAAAGAATGTCGGATTTAAAAGTACACCTTGATATAAAGAAAATCATGAATTTGTTTAAGAATTGTTTTCCTTTATTCATCAGTTCTTTTGTGAGTACTTTTATTGTCAATATTCCCAAAAATGCGATTGAATTGAACTTAAGTAGTAGTATTCAAACGTATTATAATATTATTTTTATGCCTTCTTCGATTGTGAATATGTTTTGTATGTTTATATTTGTACCAATGTATACTCAAATTGCAAAGAAATGGCATGAAGATGATAAAAAGAGTTTTATAAAAGTAGTTCAAAAAGTATTTTTAATTGCAATATTGTTTTCTGTCTTTGTATTTGTAGGATGTGCACTTTTAGGAATTCCATTCTTAGAAATATTATATGGTGTAAATTTAGATGGATATAAAACTCCATTCTTAATTTTGATTGGAGCAGGTTGTCTAACCAGTATTAATTCCATCCTTTCTTATATAATGACGGTTATGCGTAAACAACAATATATTCTATATATTTATATTGTTGCATTAGTAGTTTCACAGGTTTGTATTCAATTTTTAATTACAAGATTTGGATTTGTTGGTGCAAGTATAGATTATTTGATAGGAATGCTTTGTATCACAATGTTTATGTTCATTGTTTTTGTTCATAACTTACACAATAAATCATAAAAGGAGGATAACAATGATAAGAGTATTACATGTAATTGGAGCTATGGATCGCGGTGGTGCTGAGTCTATGATCATGAATTTTTATCGTAAAATTGATCGAACAAAGTATAGCTTTGATTTTTTAGTTCATGAAGATCGAGAGTGCGACTTTGATAAAGAAATTCGTGAACTTGGTGGAAATATCTATAGTATACCAAGATATAAAATTTATAATTATTCTAAATATAAAAAAGAAGTGAAAAAATTTTTTGCAGCTCATCATGATTATGATATTGTACATGGACACATTTGTTCATGTGTCAATATTTATTCTTCTATCGCAAAAAAATATGGAATTAAGACAATTGCACATAGTCATTCGTCCAATTTTGGAATTAGTTTAGCAACGATATTTACTAAAGTTGTGTCATTTAAGACAAAATTTATTGATGATTATTTTATTGGTTGTTCTAAGAAAGCTGGGTTGGATCGATATGGATCAAAGATTGTAGAATCAAATCGATTTGATGTTTTGTGTAATGGTATTGATGTTACTAAATATCGTTTTGACGAGATGAAAAGAAATGAATTGAGAGCTAAATTAGGTATAGAAGATAAGCTTGTATTAGGTCATGTTGGGCGTTTTACTTATGCAAAAAATCATGAATTTTTGATAGAAGTCTTTAATGAACTTCAAACGGTGAGACCAGATTCTGTGCTGTTATTATTTGGACGAGGCGAATTAGAAGAAGAAGTGAAAGAAAAGATTCAATCATTGAATATCCAAGATAAGGTTCGCTTTATGGGCGTAGTCCCTAATGTATATGATTATTTAAATGCATTAGATGTATTTGTTTTTCCATCAAGATTCGAAGGACTGCCTATAGTTCTTATTGAAGCGCAGGCTTCAGGATTATGTTGTGTTATCAATGATAGTTTGACATCAGAAATTGATATTACACCCAATATACATCGCTTATCTTTAAATGAGTCAAAAAGTAAATGGGTTCATAAAATTTTAGAGGTTGATAATAATAATAGGTTAAAGGGATATGAGTTAGTAAAGAATTCGCCTTTTAATATTGATAAAGAGGTTCAACATTTACAAGAGATTTATGATAATTTGATGAAATAAAGGAGGGTATATTTTGAGTACAGTATTATTTAAACAATACGATCCTGTAGTATTAAAAAAATTACAAGGTGTACAAACACAGATGTTGAAAGATGTACTTGATGTTTGTGAAAAACAGGATCTTCCTTGTTTTTTGATTTATGGTACAGCCATAGGTGCAGTTCGTCACCAAGGTTTTATTCCTTGGGATGATGATATTGATGTTGGAATGCTTCGTAAAGATTATGATAGACTAATGGAAATTTTCGATAAAGAATTAGGGGAGCATTATGAATTATTAACGCCAGAGATTGATTCTCGTTATGCTTGTACAGTTACGCATGTACAACGTAAAAATACCGTTTTTATTAGTGAGATGACAAAAGATTTAAAATGCAATTGTCGTATTTTTATGGATATTTTTCCTTTTGATAATGTACCTGAATCTGTTGACGATCAAAAGCGTTTATTAAGAAAATCCACATTATATGGAAAGCTATTATTTCTTTCGGGTTCCGGATCACCTCACATTCCTTATACAGGCTTGAAATATCATATTTTACATTTTGGATGTATGGTTGCTCATTATGGTTTGAAGTTATTTCATATTACTCCAAAATTTTTGTACAAGAAATTTAAAAAGGTGAGTACTTCATTTAATGATGTGGATTGTGAATATGTAACGTCTTATGAGTATACGGGTTGTTTAAAGGATAAAATCAAAAAGGCGGATTTATTGCCACTTAAAAAGGTTCCATTTGAATCGATTGAGGCATATATTCCTGCAAATAATGATGAATTTTTAAAGAAGGTATATGGTGACTATATGCAGATTCCTCCAGTGGAAAAAAGGGTCAACCATGCACCATTAGTCATTCAGTTTGACGGGGAGGAACCGATTTATGGCGAATAAAAAAGTTTGTATTTTTTCTGCACAGCATTTACCACATATGGGTGGTGTCGAAAGATATACTTTAAATTTATGTAAAAAACTCATTGAAAAAGGTAATGAGCCGGTTGTCGTTACTTCTAAAATTGGGGATATGCCTAATTTCGAAATCATGCATGATACTCGTGTATATCGATTTAATTGTTATCCTTTTCTAAAAGGGCGTTATCCATTTTTAAAAAAGGATAGTGAATATAAAAAGATTATTTCTATATTGGAAAAAGAACATTTTGATTTAGTGATTGTAAATACACGTTTTTATCGTCATTCTTTAGTGGCTATGAAATTTGCCCAGAAGAATCATATTCCATGCATAACGATTGAGCATGGTACTTCGCATTTATCTGTCAACAATAAAGTACTTGATTTCTTTGGTTCTGTTTATGAACATGGATTGACGATGTTAGATAAAAGACATTGTGATCGTTACTATGGGGTTTCATTAGCTTGCAATGAATGGTTAAAACATTTTCATATTGAGGCAAGTGGAGTTTTATATAATTCAATCGATGTACATGAGGTGGATGAATTAAGAAAAAATAAATGTGAAGATTATCGTAAGAAATATAATATTTCTAAGGATGCGACAGTGATTACATTTACGGGAAGATTATTACCTGAAAAAGGAATTCCTCAATTACTGAATGTGATGTCAGAAATCAATAAAAAAAGAGATGACGTATACTTGTTTATTGCGGGTGAGGGGGATTTAGAAGCGTATATTGATCAAAGAAAGAATGATCATATTATTCCTTTAGGTCGTATTGATTTTAATCATATTGTTGCTTTATTAGATGATTCTGATATTTTCTGTCTTCCTTCTTTTTCGGAAGGTTTTTCAACCTCAGTATTAGAAGCGGCTGCTTGTGAGTGTTATATTGTCACAACGGCTCGTGGTGGTTCTAAAGAACTTGTCATTAATAAAGATTATGGAACGATTATTGATAATAATTCTGAGGAATTATTACTTCCTGCATTAAAAGAAGCAATTAATGATAAAGAGGGGCGTTTAAAGGCTACAAAATTGTCTTATCAAAGATTGTGTGAAAATTTTACGTGGGATACTGTAGAGCGTAAGGTTGAATTGATTATAGATGAGTTTAATAAATAAGGGGAAGTTGAAAATGAGTTTTAAGAAATTGGTATTAATTCCAATGTTTATGATTTTGTCTGCAGGTATGCCTATATTGGCTGAGGAAACAGAAGTTCAAGAACCTGTAGTAGAACAGACAGAAACAATATTGGGTTGGAATGAAACACATGATATGTATACAAAGGAAGATGGTACATTTGCGCTTGGTTGGCAAGAAATTGATCAAGAAATGTACTATTTTAACGAATCAGGAATTCTTCAATGTGATCAATGGATCGATAATCATTATGTTGGTTTAGATGGTAGAATGGCTAAAAATCAATGGATTAATGATCGCTATGTAGATAGTAATGGTTTGTGGCAACAGAATTGTTGGGTTAATAATGGTAAATGGTTGTATCGCTATGGTGATGGAACGTATGCTCAAAATAAGTTTGAAGTCATTAATGGTTCTACATATTATTTTGATGCAGATGGATATATGGTAACGGGTTGGAGAGTTATTAACCAAAATTGGTACTATTTTAATGTATCTGGATGCATGGCAACAAATACTTGGGTCGGTAACTATTATTTAGGTGTTGATGGTGTAATGGCTAGAAATACTTGGATTGATAATGTTTATGTAGATGCGAGTGGCTTACGACAACAGAATGGTTGGATTTATAATGGTCGATGGTGGTATCGTTATGGAGATGGTAGTTATCCTTGTTCTAAATTTGATGTCATTAATGGTTCTACATATTATTTTGATGATTCTGGTTATATGGTTACTGGATGGAAATCTATTGAATCGAATTGGTATTATTTCAATGCATCTGGATGTATGGTAACAAATGCTTGGGTTGGTAACTATTATTTAGGATCCGATGGTGTAATGGCTACAAAGACTTGGATTGGTAGTTATTATGTAGATGAAAATGGTTTGTGGTCTCCATCTAAGTGGGTGCTGCAAAATAATAAATGGCATTATCGCTATGGTGATGGAACTTATGCTACAAACAAATTTGAAAAGATAAGTGGTTCTACATATTATTTTGATGTAGATGGAAATATGGTTATTGGTTGGCAAGAGATTGATTCCAATTGGTATTGCTTTAATGCATCTGGTTGTATGTTAACAAATGCTTGGGTTGGTAATTATTATTTAGGATCTGATGGCATTATGGCTACAAATACTTGGGTTGGTAATTATTATGTAAAAGAAAATGGATATATTGCGACAAATGAATGGATTGAAAATGATTATGTAGATGCAAGTGGCAAATGGGTGCCAAATCGTTGGATCAGTAATGGTCGATGGTGGTATCGTTATGGGGATGGTAGTTATCCTGCTTCTAAATTTGATGTCATTAATGGTTCTACATATTATTTTGATAAGTCTGGTTATATGGTTACTGGATGGAAATCTATTGAATCGAATTGGTATTATTTCAATGCATCTGGATGTATGGTCACAAACACTTGGGTTGGTGATTATTATTTAGATTTTGATGGAAAGATGGCTATAAGTCAATGGATCAATGATCGATATGTTGGTCAAGATGGTGCTTGGGATAAGTCAAAAGAGCTTTATGTGATTGAACAAGATTCTTTGGGTACGCGTTTTGTGAATCAAAGAACTTTGGAATATGAAAAAGATGGTTGGATCAAAATTAAGAGTGGTTCTTATTATGTAGATTCGAATGGATATGCATTAGTGGGAACGCAGATTCTTGAAGATAAAACATATCATTTTGATGAAATTGGAAAATTGATTACAGGTTGGTACATGGAGAATGAACATACGTATTGGCTTGATACAAATGGTCAGAAAGTTTCAGGTTGGAAATTTATAAATAGTATTTGGTATTATTTTGATTCAAATACTTTTGAAATGGCTTGTAGTGGCTGGCAACAAGTAGGTAGTGGAATGTACTATTTCTTAAGTGATGGTACTATGAAACAAGATTGGTTATTACTAAATGGTTCAGATTGGTATTATTTAGGACAAGATGGAGCTAGAAAAACGGGGCTTGTGACACTGGATAGTAACTCTTTCTATTTCTATGTAGAGAATGATCCAAATGGTGGTTCTGTTGGTTTAATGGCAGCGAATAGAACGATTACTTTAGGAAGTAAAACATTATATATTGATGGAAGTGGATATATTTATCGTAGTGATATTTCAAATATTCCATATCTATCTCAAGTCGATTATAGATGGAGGAATACTTCAATTGGATATTCAACAATTGGAAGTTCTGGTTGTCTTCCTTCTACAGCGGCAATGATTATAAATTATTATAAAGGTACAAATTATACGCCAGTCGATATTGCTCGACAATTATATAGTGCTGGATATATGAATACGCCTACTTATTTTGGTTCAACTTCAGATTCGTATAAAGTTGTTCAAGATAATTATGGGCTTTCTTACCAAAATAACTTGTCATATAGTCAGTTGATTGGTTGTTTAAAGGGTGGAAAATTAGTGGCGGCAGCCGTAGGTAAAGGGGACTTTGTCTATGGGTATGGTATTACGCATGTTATATTATTAGCTGGCTACAACAATGGATATGTATATGTATATGATCCATTGGATCCATATAAAAATGGATATTATTCAATTGATTCCATTTGGAATCAACAATCTAGTGATTATGGAGATTTACAGAATGGAGGTCCATTCTTCGCTTTCTAGGAGGGGTTACATGAAAAGGTTAGTGGCAATTTGTTTATCTATTCTAATGTTTTCATCATCTATAACTGTATATGCCAATGAAGAGGAGTATACGGCAAATAGTTGGCGATATGAAAATGGAGAACCTATTGTTTCAGAAGAAGAAATGATTTGTGCACAAAATGATTCTTTGGCTTGGGTCAAAGAAAATGGTGTGATTTATAATGGGGTAGGTGATCCTATTCCCAATGCAATCTCAAAAGGTATTGATGTCAGTGAATGGCAGGGGGATATTGATTGGGATAAAGTAAAAAAGACAGATGTTGAGTTTGCGATTCTTCGTTGTGGTTTTGCGGGTGATTATGCAAAATATGATGATAAAAAATTTGTAAGAAACGTAAACGAACGCATACGTGTGGGTATGCCATATGGTATATATTTATATTCGTATGCACAAACGGTAGAAGATGCTAAGGAAGAGGCAGCGCATACTTTAAGATTACTAAAGGGTTTAAATCCTTCTTATCCTGTCTTTTATGATTTAGAAGATTATAGTGTCATGTCAAGTGTGAGTAAATCAACGATTGCTCAAATTGCTAAAACGTATGTAACTACAATTCAAAATGCAGGTTATAACTGTGGTGTTTATGCCAACTTAAATTGGTTTACCAATTATTTAACGGATCCTTATTTTGATTCTGTGATGAAATGGGTGGCACAATATAATACGGAATGTACCTACATGAAACCTTATAGTATGTGGCAAGGAACTAGTAGTGGTTATGTAGATGGTATTGCGGGTCGTGTTGATATTGATGTGACTTTTAATTCTTTACGAAAACTTGGTTGGGTTCAAGAAAATGATGGTTGGTATTACTATTCTAATGATGATACTAAACTTACTAGTCAATGGATAGGTAATTATTATGTGGGTGAAGATGGTAAAATGCTCACAAACCAATGGATTGGAGATCGTTATGTAGATGCGAATGGATTATGGTCACCGGATCATTGGATCAATAATGGCGGCAAATGGTGATATCGTCACCAGGATGGATCGTATACTAAAAATGATTTTGAAGATATCAATGGGCAAACCTATTATTTTGATCATGGTGGATATATGGTTACGGGTTGGATTCAAATCAAATCCGATTGGTATTTATTCAATAATTCTGGGGCTATGGTAAAAGATCAATGGTCGGGTAATTATTATCTTGAAAAAGATGGTAAGATGGCCAAAAGTAAATGGGTTGGTACTACTTATTTTGATAAAAATGGAATAGTACAACCAGATCGTTGGATCTATAATGGTCGTTGGTGGTATCGTTATGGAGATGGTAGTTATCCAAAGAATAAATTTGATGTGATAAACAATAATGTATATTACTTTAATTCGGATGGATACATGCTTACAGGATGGCAAGTGATTCAGGGAAAATGGTATTACTTCAATGGTTCTGGGGCAATGGTAAAAAATAGCTGGGTAGGTAATTATTACTTACAAAATGATGGAACCATGGCTATTAATACTTGGATTGGAAATTATTATGTAGATTCAAATGGATTGTGGCAACAAGATCGTTGGATTCATAATGGTAAATGGTGGTATAGACATGGTGATGGATCTTATACTAAAAATGATTTTGAAGTTATAAATGGCCAAACGTATTATTTTGATCAAGATGGCTATATGGTAACTGGATGGAAAAGCTTGAATGATACTTATTATTTCTTTGATGCATCTGGTGCTATGGTAAAGAATCGTTGGATTGGAAATTATTATTTACTTGGTGATGGTACCATGGCAAAAAATCAATGGATTGGAAGTTACTATGTAGGTAGTGATGGTTGTTGGAGATAGTCAAAATTTTTGGCTATCTTTTTTGTTTCGTATTATGTTATATTAAATATTGATTGGAGACTAGAAATGAAAAGATTAATTACATGTTTATTTACGTTTGTAGTAGTTTTGGGTTTTTGTACACAATCTATATATGCGACAAGTGCAGGTACAGATGAAACAAATAATAATAGTTTTGTTGGATTTGATGAAAATGGAAATTTGATTCAATATGATCCTGAAGAATTAGAGGAAGAACTAGCTTCTTCTATGGTTTCAACTGTCATGCTTGCTGAAGAAACTAAAGATGTTACGTATGGGGTTGTTAACTTTAGAACAAAGGCTTCGGCTAATGAAATCACCACCTATACGAATTGTACAAATGGCGAACAAGGCTATATCAATGGGTATACGATGAGTGATGGTGCATATCTTGGTATGGTCAATGGGAAAGTAAAATTTAAGGCAGCTGGTGTTACTGGTTTGGTGGATGCTAGTGAAGTTCAAATTGTCGATTATGCAAATGCCAATACAATTAGTTGTTATAAGACAAATGGTGGTTCTTTATATCATTATGTTGCAAATTTGATTTCACAATATTCAAATTATTATTCTAAAACCTATGTAGGTAATAAGCCGGCTTCATTAAGTGATAATGCGACATATTATAGTTATGATGGTCATTATTTTTATGCAGACTTTAAAACAATGATTCAAGATTATAAAAATGGTGTATATACAAATGCAGTAAATTCGAATGCACCTTATTATAATTATTTTCAGTATTTGCCGGCTCGTACAAAGACAAGTATTACGGCAGCTCAATTTGATCAATATACTTCAAGTCAAGTATCGAGTGGTAAATTGTTGAATGCTGGGGCTTCTTTAGTTTCAAATCAGAATAAGTATGGTGTAAATGCTTTGATGATGTATAGTAATGCCGTACTTGAGAGTGGTTGGGGTCAAAGCCAGATTGCGATGGACAAAAATAATTTATTTGGTCATGGTGCAGCTGATAACAATCCTTATTATGGTGCCAATGGCTATTCAAGTGTGGATGATTGTATTCAATATCATGCGAAGGTATTTATTTCAGAAAGTTATTGTGATCCAAAAGATTATATTGGACGTTATTACGGTTCTCATTTAGGGGATAAAGAGAGTGGTATCAATGTCAAATATGCTTCAGATCCATATTGGGGTGAAAAAATTGCCAGCCTTTGTTGGGAAGTACAAAATGGTTTGGGTATCAATGAAGTAAATGCTTATTCTATTGGTATGGCAAATGGTAGTGTTTCTTATTATACAAATCCGGGTTCAAATTTATTATTTAGTTCTAAAAATGTTGGGGCATATCCAATTGTTTTATTAGCTAAACAAGATGGGTATTATAAAGTACAATCGGATGCTACATTGAATTCAAATCGTACTAGTGTTACACAGGATAATGGAGCCTATGATTTTGACTTGTATTATGCTTATATCAGTGAAAGTGCAGTGACTCCTTTAAACTCTGTTAAAAAAGAGAGTAAATGGGTTCAAGATGAAAATGGCAATTGGTATTGGTATGAAAACAATTCATATGTGACAGGTTGGAAACAGATTCAATCGAAGTATTATTATTTTGATTCAAATGGTGTTATGCAGTCAAATAAATGGATTGGTAACTATTATGTTGGTTCGGATGGAGCTATGCTTAAAAACCAATGGATTGATGATCGTTATGTAGATTCAAATGGATTATATACACCAGCTCAATGGATTTATAATGGAAAATGGTGGTATAGACATTCGGATGGATCTTATACAAAGAATGATTTTGAAGATATTGATGGTCAAACGTATTATTTTGATGGCAATGGCTATATGGTTACGGGTTGGAGACAAATTAAATCCGATTGGTATTTATTCAATGGTTCTGGTGTAATGGTAAAGAATTCTTGGTCAGGAAACTATTATCTTGAAAAAGATGGTAAGATGGCTAAAAGTAAATGGGTAGGCGCTTATTATGTGGATTCAAATGGTGTTTGGCAACAAGATCGTTGGATCTATAATGGTCGTTGGTGGTATCGTTATGGAGATGGTAGTTATCCAAGAAACAAATTTGATGTCATAAATAATAATGTGTATTATTTTGATAATGGTGGCTATATGCTTACAGGATGGCAAGTTATCAATGGAAACTGGTATTATTTTGATGGTTCTGGCATTATGGCTAAGAGTCGTTGGATTGGTAAT
This sequence comes from Holdemanella biformis DSM 3989, assembly GCF_000156655.1. GTDB lineage: Bacteria > Bacillota_I > Bacilli_A > Erysipelotrichales > Erysipelotrichaceae > Holdemanella > Holdemanella biformis. The sequence continues at coordinate 17,756 of NZ_DS996839.1, read as the reverse complement.
TACTATGTTGGTAATGATGGCATCATGGCTAAAAACCAGTGGGTTGGTGACTATTATGTAGATGGTAATGGATTGTGGACACCATCAAAATGGATGTATAATGGCAATTGGTGGTATCGCTATACAGATGGAAGTTACCCTACATCAAAGTTTGATATAATTAATGGAGCAACCTACTATTTCAATGATGCAGGTTATATGCTTACAGGATGGCAAGTAATTAATAACAACTCGTATTATTTTAATGGTTCTGGTGCTATGGTTAAAAATGCTTGGGTAGGTAATTATTATTTACAAAGTGATGGAACAATGGCTACAAATACATGGATTGGAAATTACTATGTTGGTAGTGATGGTTGTTGGAGAGGTTAAATGAGGCAGAAATCAATTTGATTTCTGC
>NZ_DS996839.1:2423-16740 GCF_000156655.1 Holdemanella biformis DSM 3989 | reverse complement strand
ACTTCAGATACAACTTTTTATGCGAAATACGCAAAATTAGTTAAGGTAACTTTTGATGCTGGAAAAGGACATTTTGATAATAATGAAACTATCGCAACAAGAAACTATTTAGAATATGAATATGCACAATTTAATGCACCTGTCGCTCCAGATGGACTAGTTTTTTGTGGATGGTATGATGCGAATGGAAATAATATAAATGATATTCAATTAACAAAGGATATTACTGTTTATGCCAAGTATGGACATAGCGTAAAAGTAACTTTTGATGCAAAAGAAGGTAGTTTTGAGGATGGCACAAATAAGGCTGAAAAGGAAATAGCAGAAGGAACCTATGCATCATATAGTAATCCAACTCCACCTGAAGGATTCCGCTTTTTAGGATGGTTTGATAAGGATGGGGTTCCTATATATCAAAATCGTGTAGAAAAAGATACCATTTTTTATGCGAAATATGCGAAGGTTTATAATGTTATTTTTGATGCCAAAGAAGGTCATTTTGAAGATGGAAGCACAACATTTACCACTGAGACAACAGAAAATGGGTACTATCCTTATTGTCCGACTCCTGTGGGTCCAGATGGTATGATGTTTGTTGGTTGGTATGATGTGAATGGAAAATCAATGTATGAGTGTACGATTGATCAAAAAATGACTTTTTATGCAAAATACGCAAAAGCTTATGATGTGACATTTGATGCGCAAGAGGGTCATTTTGAAGATGGAGAAAAGAAAGTAGTTATAAAGTCATATGAAGGACATTCATTCTATCCAGGTACCATTATTGCTCCAGAAGGCAAAGTTTTTGATGGTTGGTATGATGAAAATGGAAATAAAATAAATGATAGTGAGTATAAAGGGAATACGACTTATTATGCGCATTATAAAGATGCGATTACGATCACTTTAGAGCCAAATGGTGGAACAGGGAATTCAATTCAATATAAGCTTGGTGTAGGGGATTATCAATATTTTAGTTATTCTAATTCATATTTTACACACCCTGATGGTAAAGTATTAGTTGGATTCAAAGATAAAAAGACGGGTAAAACATATGCTCTTGACAGCGGGGATCAATTCTATAAAGATGTAACGTTATATGCGCAATGGGCTGATCCAGTTACAGTAACGTTTGATTGTAATGGTGGATCAACTGATAAGGGTAGCTTAATCAAAGAAACTTGTGGTAAGAATAGTGGATTACCTTATGATTCAACTTTACATCAAACGCCTGTAAAGAAAGGTAAGATATTTACAGGTTGGCACATTGGTTCTGTTGATGGTCCTAAGTTAGAAATATATAATGCTACTTTTGATAAAGATACAGTTCTTTATGCATCTTATACAGATGCGGTTACACTAACAATCAATTATGAAGGATTGAATCAGGAATCGACTACGGTTGATGTTGCCAAGAATGAAAATGTCATTATTCAAAATTATGTAAATATACCAGATGATAAGTATATTGCATGCTATAAGATTGATGGTGTTACTACAGGTATTGATACATATCAAAGTGTTGTTTTTGATAAGGACACAACAATAACTGTGGTTCTTGCTAACAAAATTAAATTAACATATGATTCAAATGGAGCTGGATTTGATGCTGTAACGCAAACTGTGTCAAAAACGAATCTATATGGTGGTATTTTTAATAATGTGTTTGGTAAAACTCCAGAAGGAAAGTATTTAGCTGGTTGGGCTGTAGGTTCTCCTGATGGAAAGGTCTATACTTCAACGGCTTATGGTGTGCCATTTAGTGAAGATACAACGTTGTATGCTGTTTGGAAAGATGGTTGTACAATTAACGTGGATTTAGGTGATGGTGATGGTGCTGATGGTTATGCTCAAAGTGGTAAAACAGTTAAGAAGGGGACTTCAATTCGTCTTGATAATATCGCAATTACACAACCTTTAGAGGGTAAAGAATTAGTTGGTTGGCGTATTGATGATAATGAAAAAATCATTGATAAATATGCATATTATGTTGTTAACAAAGATATTACTTTGCATGCGGTATGGGCAGATATGATTACGGTTACTGTACAAGATCCAGAAACGGATGAAGTATTGTATACGAGTCAAATCGCCAAAGGAACATCTTTTAATGAGGGATATAAAGTAGAAAATCATCTTCCTGAAGGAAAATCATTATTTGGATGGACTTTAGATAAGAATAAAAAGGATGTAATTGATTTATATAAGACAAAATTTGATAAGGATGTTGTTTTATATCCAATCTATGTAGATAGTGTAAAAGTAACATTAGATTGGGGCAATGATGGTGGAAGCGGACATCTGTTTGGTTCAAACTCAAATACTTTTGAGTCTGGAAAAGGTTTAGCATTAGATGGTTTTAACTTTAATGTTCAATCCACTCCAAAAGGAAAGAAATTAGCTGGATTCAGAATTGATGATACTAATCAAATTATTGATGTGAGTGATTCATATGCACAGGCAAATGGTAATTATATTATTAATCAAGATACGACTTTGCATGCGGTTTGGAAGGATTCTGTAATAGTTACTTTTAATGCGAATGGTGAAAAGTTTGAAAATAATCAAGAAATAATGAAAATAGATTATATAAAAGGTTATTCAAACTATAATGGTTCTGGAACTCCTTGGGAACAAAAGAATTTAAAAGGTACAAAAGTTATTACTGGATGGAGAATTGGATCACCAAGTGGACCGTTATTAAAGAATACACGATATAGTGAATTTGATTCAGATCAGACATATTATGCAGTATGGAGTGATTTATTTACTATTACTTTTAAAAACAATGGTGTTAAGGTAGCTGAGTTTAACAATACAAATGCTTGGACATTAAAGAATATATATTATCGAATGACTACAGATCAAACAATACTTTCTGATTTTGATGATGAACTTTTAGTTGGTTGGTATAACGTGGAAACTGGTGAAAAGCTTACGGAAGATACAGTTTTCACAAAGGACTGTGTATTTGAAGCAAGAACGGAAAAGAAACCAGTAAAAGTTATATTAGACTACAATGGTGGTTTTGGTGAATTAAAAGAAGTCACTACAATGGGTGGTTATTTCACAAATGAAATGTTAAGTGATCCTTATCTTGAGGCACCTAAAAATAAAGTGTTTGTAGGATGGTCACTTGAAAAAGATGGGGCTGTTTTAAAAAATTATAACTATAGTCCTTTCTATGTGGACAAAGACACTACTTTATATGCAAAATATGAAGATGAAATTACAGTAACAATTCATAATAAGGACGATGTTTATACGCAAAAAGTTCCTGTTAATGAATGGTTGATGTTTTTAGCTGGAGATAAATGCGAAATTGAAGGAAAAACATATTATTCGGGTCAGCCAATTAAATTCACTAAGAATGTAGATGTGTATATTAAAAATAGTTCAAATTCTTCAAGCGTTAGAGTAAGCTATAAAGATTTGACAAAAATAAATGGCTATGGCATGGCTTATTCTGATGAGTTTATTACATGGTCTAATCTCCCATTTAGTGTTTGTGAAAATAGTGGTACAGAAATAAAGATTGAATTAAATGAAGAATTTATACCAGAGGGTATGGTATTTGATAAGTGGGTTACTGAAGGAAATATTACAGTAAAGGATCCTACAAGCAAAAAGACAACGTTTACCATGCCTAAAGCAGAAAATGGTAAAAGATATGAAATTTATGCGACATTTAAAAAGGAGGCTCCAATTCAATTTGAAAAGGATTCTGTAGAATTAACGAAGGGAGAAAGAAGTCAACTTAAGATTAATGGAGATTATGAAACACTAACATGGTCAAGTAGTGATCCGACTACTGTTCAAGTAGATCAAAGTGGTCATATTCATGCGGTTAAGAGTGGTAAAGCTACAATTCGTGTTACAGATCAAAAGGGTAAACGTATTGAGTGTGTTGTAACTGTTACGAATAAGTTGAAGAGTTTATCTTTAAGTGAAAATAAACTTGAATTAAAGGGTAAAACAGATAAGAAATTGAGCGTGACTTTAACACCTAGTGATGCAGACGATGAAAAGCTTACTTGGTCTAGTAGTGATGAAAAAGTTGTTAAGGTAAGTAATGATGGTACTGTAACGACTGTATCTTGTGGTGAAGCAACAATTACAGTGAAGAGTGAGAGTGGTTTAACAGATAGTTGTAAAGTTACAGTGAGTCATGATTGGAAATTGGATTCTAAGGTGGATGCAACGGTAGATAAAGAGGGTAAAAAAGTCTATAAGTGTACTTTGTGTAATGAAACGAAGGAAGAAGTCATTCCAAAATTGAATGGTAAATGGGTGACAGATAGTAATGGTAAGTGGTATCAATATTCGGACGGTACTTATGAAAAATCTGGATTTAAAGAAATGAATGGTAAAACTTATTATTTCCAAAGTAATGGTTATGTAAAAAATGGCTGGTTGTTATTAAATAATAGTTGGTATATGTTTAATGCTGATGGATCTATGATTACTGGATGGCATGGTGATTATTATTTTGATGAAAATGGTAAGATGAAGGCAAATGCATTCGTAGAGGGTTATTATCTTGGTGCTGATGGTAAGTATGTAAAAAATAAATGGATTAAAGATGGTGGAAAAGACTACTTTATGGATGCCAATGGTAAAGTTAAAAAGAATGATTGGCAAGGGGCTTATTATCTTGGAACAGATGGAGTTATGATGACAAATGCATTTACTCCAGATGGATTCTATGTAGGAGCTGATGGTGCTTACTACACAAATCGTTGGTTCAAAGATCATAAAAATGATTATTTTGTGAATGCAGCAGGTAAAGTTGTTAAAAATGCTTGGCAAGGTGCTTACTATCTAGGTAAAAATGGAGCCATGTTAACAAATACATTTACTCCAGATGGATACTATGTAGGAGAAAATGGTGCATATCTAACAAATACTAAGATCAATGTAGATGGTAAAGACTACTATTTGAATGCAGTTGGTAAAGTAGCTAAAAACCAATGGGTTGGTGATTATTATTTAGATGAAAATGGTAATGTTGTTAAAAATTCATGGGCAGGAAGCTATTGGTGTGGTGAAGATGGTAAGTATGTCATAAATACATTTACACCTGATGAATATTATTGTGGTAGTGATGGAGTCTATGTCAGAAATCGTTGGATTAAAGTGGATGGAAAAGATTACTATATGAATGGCTACGGTAAGATGGCCAAGAATACATGGTCTGGTGCTTACTATTTAGGAGCTGATGGTGTCATGATGACCAATGCATTTACTAAAGATAATTATTATGTTGGAAATGATGGCGCATATTATAGAAGTCGTTGGTTTAAGCATAAGGGTAAAGACTACTATGTAGATGGTAATGGTCATGTTGTTAAAAATGCTTGGATTGGATCGTATTATTTAGGTGAAGATGGGGCCATGCTTACAAATACATTTACTCCAGATGGATATTATGTAGATGCAGATGGTTTATGGTCCCCATCAAAATGGATTCAATCCGGAAGTTATTGGTGGTATAGACATTCGGATGGGACATATACTACAAATGATTTTGAAAACATCAATGGTCAAACGTATTACTTTGATGCAAGTGGCTATATGGTAACAGGATGGAAACAGATTGGTTCGGATTGGTATTATTTCAATAGTGCAGGAGTCATGGTAAAAGATGCTTGGGTTGGTAACTATTATTTTGAAAGCGATGGAAAGATGGCTACAAACAAGTGGATTGGCATTTACTATGTAGGTGAGGATGGATGTGTTGTTACTAATCAATGGATTGGTGTATATTATGTTGGCTCAAATGGAGCAATGGCTACAGGATGGCAATGCATATCTGCACAATGGTATTACTTCGATTCGAATGGTATATATCAAACGGGTGAACGTTATTTAGGTGGTGAATATTATTATTTTAACAGTCAAGGTGTAATGCAGACGGGAACAGCAGAAGATGGATGGGAATATAATAGTTCCGGACAAAGAATGGTCTATTGGTCAAGACGTTCTAACAATCCGATTTATCATCGTACGCCAGATAATATTAGTCCTAAAAATCTAGTTCGTGGAACATATTCGCAAGCGGTTGCTGCAGGTAAAACAAATCGTTGCAAAACTTGTTAATGATTATTTAGATGTATTTGATAGTCGGGAATGCAATTTAATTTGCATTCCTTTTCTTTTTGTACTACAATGTTCACATAATAAGGAGAAAACAATTATATGAACATTGTCGATAAAAGTGTTTTAAAGAAAATATATGAGCTTGGAAAGGTGAGTCAGCGTCATTTGGCGGATGTATGTGGTTATTCTTTAGGAAAAATCAACCAGTCGATTCAATTTCTTCAAAATAATGAGTATATAGATTCGAAATGGAATCTCACAGATAAGAGTCAAGTTTTGATTAAATCCTATAAGCCTAAAAAAGCTATTATTTTAGCGGCTGGTTTAGGCATGCGTATGGTTCCTATTAATACGGAGGTGCCTAAGGCTTTATTAAAAGTAAAAGGACAAACATTAATTGAACGTTTGATTCGTCAACTTCATGAAGTGGGTGTGTATGACATTTGTGTTGTTGTTGGATTTATGAAGGAAGAGTTTGAATTCTTGATTGATGATTATAATGTGAGTTTGGTTTGTAACATGGAATATGCAAGAAAGAATAATATGTATTCATTAGATCTTGTGAATTCAAATTTAGAGAATACATATATTGTTCCTTGTGATATTTGGTGTGAAGAAAATCCGTTTAGTGCTTGTGAATTGTATTCTTGGTACATGATTAAAAATGAGGAAACATTGAATACTTCGGTTCGTTTAAATAAAAAATTTGAACTTGCTAAGACTAAGATGAATGAAGTGGGGGATACAATGATTGGTATTTCTTATATTTCATTTATGGATGCTCCATTCATTCGTAAGCGTATTTCTTCTATGTCTTGTCAAAGAGAGTATGAACATGCTTTTTGGGAAGATGCTTTGTATGTCAAGGATAAGATGATAGTTTCTCCTTATGTCTTTAATAAGGCTTATGAAGTGAATACTTATGAACAATTAAGGGATTTGGATGAGGATACGGAAACCTTAAATTCGCATTTGATGCAGATTATTAGTGATACGCTTCATTGTGAATTGAGTGACATTCAATCGATTTATCCTTTAAAGAAGGGTATGACCAATCGTTCCTTTAGTTTTGAAGTGAATTCAAAACGATATATTATGCGTGTTCCAGGTGAAGGTACGGATAAGTTAATTAATCGAAGACATGAATATGATGTGTATCAAGTGATCAAAGATGAGCATATTTGTGATCCCGTTATTTATATGAATCCAGATAATGGATATAAGATTACAGAATATATTGAGGATGCACATGCTTGTGATCCAACTTATTTTGGAGATGTTCGTGATTGTATGAAAAAGCTTCGTGCTTTCCATAATAAAAAATTAAAAGTGAATCATACTTTTGAAGTATTTGAAGAATTAGAAAAGTATGAATCGTATTGGCAGGGTGCTCCTAGTATTTATAGGGATTATAAAGAAACAAAGAAACATATTTATGAATTAAAGGAATTTGTGGATGGTCAAACTAAAGAGTGGGGCTTATCTCATATTGATTCAGTACCAGATAATTTCTTGTTTTCAAAAGATGAATTGTATTTAATTGATTGGGAATATGCGGGTATGCAAGATCAGCATATTGATATTGCGATGTTTGCGATTTATTCGCTTTATGATCGCAATGATGTGGAAACATTGATCGATTTATATTTTGACAATGACTGTGATGACATTGTTCGAATTAAGATTTATGCCTATATTGCCATTTGTGGCTTATTATGGAGCAATTGGTGTGAATATAAGCGTAACTTAGGCGTTGAGTTTGGTGAATATTCATTAAAACAATATCGTTACGCTAAAGAATATTATCGAATCGTAAAAGAAATGTTGGAAGAAAGAGGAATGTGTTTATGTTCAAAGTAGAAAAAGCCATTATTATGGCGGCTGGGTTTGGTTCTCGTATGAGTCCTTTAACGCTTGAAACACCAAAACCACTAGTCAAAGTGAATGGCGTAAGAATGATTGATACTGTCATTGATGCACTTCATAAGAATGGTATTTATGAAATCTATGTTGTGGTGGGGTATTTAAAAGAACAATTCTACAGTTTGGAAGAGGAATATAAAGGATTAAAAGTCATTAACAATCCTTATTTTGATACTTGTAACAACATTGCCTCATTATATGTAGCAAGAGACTATATAGAAAATGCCATTATTCTTGATGGAGATCAAATTATTTTTAATCCAGAAATACTAAAACCAGAATTTGAGCGTTCAGGCTATAACAGTGTGTATGTTGATAATGGTACTGACGAATGGCTACAACAAGTAGAGAATGGTATTGTCACTTCTTGTAGTCGTACGGGTGGTTTAAAGGGTTGGCAACTTTATAGTATTTCAAGATGGAATAGTCAAGATGGAAAACAATTAAAACAAGATTTGGAATATGAATTTGATACGAAACAAAATCGCCAGATCTATTGGGATGATGTGGCTATGTTTTGTCATCCAGAACACTACCAATTGGGTGTTATGCCAATGAAAAAAGAGGATGTAGTAGAAATTGATGGATTGGATGAATTGATTGAAATGGATTCAAGTTACAGGGGGTACAAACAATGAAAAACAAAATAGATTGGATGATTACACTATTACCATTATGTCTGATTCTAGTATTATGTTTTGTTTTCTTTGTAGCTCCAGAACAATCCAATGTAGTATTAAGCCAAATTCGCTTCTTTTTTGGAGATACATTTGGAAGTTATTATTTGATTATAGGACTAGGAATCTTCTTATTATCTATTTACATTGCCTTTTCTAAATATGGCGATATTGTCTTAGGTGAAAAAAAAGAAAAACCAAAATACTCATTCTTTGCGTGGGGTTCTATGATGTTTACATGTGGTCTTGCAGCCGATATTTTATTCTATTCCTTTTCAGAGTGGGTGATGTACGCATCGGATCCACATATCAAAGAAATGGGAAGCATTCAACAATGGGCGGGTGTCTATCCATTATTTCACTGGAGTTTAATTCCTTGGAGCTTTTATTTAGTGTTAGCCGTAGCCTTTGGTTTTATGCTTCACGTTAGAAAAAGAAATCGCCAAAAATATTCAGAAGCATGTCGACCATTACTTGGTAAATATACAGATAAATGGCCAGGAAGAATCATTGATTTATTAGCTGTATTTGCTCTTCTTGCAGGAACAGCTACTACCTTTAGTGTTGCCACTCCTTTAATGGCAACAATTATTCAAGACTTATTCCATTTAACTGTAAGTCGAACTGCTATTAATATTGTAATTCTAATCATTACATGTATTGTATATACATATTCATTACTACATGGCTTTAAAGGCATTAGTCGTTTGGCAAACCTTTGTATCTACTTCTTCTTTGGTTTATTAGCCTTCGTCTTATTGTTTGGTGGACAAGCTCGTTATATTATTGAAACTGGATTAAACTCACTTGGAACGATGGTAGAAAACTTCATTGGACTATCGACATTTACAGATCCATTACGAAGTACAAACTTTCCACAAAATTGGACTATTTATTATTGGGCATATTGGATGGTATGGTGTGTTGCTGCTCCATTCTTCATTGGAAGTATTTCAAGAGGAAGAACCGTTAGACAAACGATTCTTGGAGGATATGTATTTGGTGTAGGATCTACACTGATTAGTTTTATTGTTCTAGGAAACTACTCCATGGGACTTCAAATGCATGGCATTGCCGATTTCATGGCACAATATGCCAAGACTGGTGACTTATATGGCATGATCGTAGACATTATTAAAACACTTCCTTGTGCACCACTTGTTATGGTTGCCGTATTATTTACAATGATTGCCTTCTATGCGACTAGCTTTGATTCTATTGCACTAACGGCTTCATGTTATTGCTATCATGAATTAAAAGAAGATGAAATGCCACACAAAACGCTTCAATTGATGTGGTGTATTCTATTGATTCTTCTTCCAATCGCATTATTGTTTGCACAAAGTTCAATGAATAACTTACAAAGTGTGAGTATTATTGCAGCCTTCCCAATAGGTATTGTCATAGTCATGATTGCACTTAGTTTCTTAAAGGATGCTAAACCAAAAGATTAGATGTGTCTTAAAAGGATACATCTTTTTAATTTATTTTGAAATGATTAATGCTACATGTTCATATAATCGACATTATTGTTGTCAGTATAAGCTTTATCGTGTAGGTGTAAATGAAATGAAAAAAATTAAATATAAATAAGAAATTAAAATATTTAAATAAAGATCTTTTTGTTGTTTTTCAATTGATTGAAATGCAGCGATTTAGTCATACAATTTACAATTGTTAGTATGCCAAATACCGGCAATGCATCATATGAATTAATCCAAATATTTAAAATGAAAAATAAATAAAATTAAAGAGAATTAAGTTAGGGTTGCAATAAATGATTTACAAAATAAATAATAAAAAAAAGATATAAAGCTTTTTTTAATTAGCATACTAAGTTATAGAATATTGCCAATTTAAGCCTTATTCAAAATATGATATAATCTAAAAAAAGATTTTTAGGGGGATTATTTATGGAAATTGTTAATCAAACCATAAGAATTATTGATTATGAAAATAATAAAGTTTATAAAAGGGATACACCAGATGAGTTTTCCGAATATGTTAGACAGTTGGTGACATTCTTAAATAATAATACCTCAATTCGAGAATATCATACGCGATCGGTAAATACAGAAGTAATTAATTGTGTTTTGAATGTTATAAAAAATCAAATTGATGAAAAGCTTATGATAAACAATATAGATTCTATAGCTAATAGATTATTAATAAAAGAACAATCAGCACAGAATACGGTTGCACATATGACTAATGTACAAAAAGGAAGTTTGATTCAGGCTCTTTTGTATGACGATGAGAGAAATACATATACATATTTGTTAGCTAAAGTAGAGCATACAGATTTTGTGGATGATTCAGATTTTAGTTTTAAATCTGGGTTTTCAAAGGATATGAAGAATCTTTGGAAGTCATGTATATTTGAGATTGATGATTTAAATGCATCTGTTTTTCATGCAAAGGTATATTCCAATACTAAAGCAAAATACTGGCATGATGATTTTTTGGAGTTAGATCAATGTACAAATGATGAAGTAAATACCGATAAAGCGTTTCGTGCAATTGATGGCGTATTGACTAGAAATATAAAAAATAATGCTCCTAGAGATCATACTTTATTAAGAAATGCTTTAATTTCATATTTTAAGTCAAATGATTATATTGATTATGATACTATGATACAAAGTGTTTTAGAAAATTATCACCCTGTTGAATTAGAACAAGAAAAAATGAATAAAGTCATTGAAAAAATTCATGAGTTACCGGATAAACACAAATTTGATAAACAGTTTAACACAGTGGCTTCCGTTATAAATGCGAAAATTAAAAGGGTATATGATGTTTGTTCAGGGGTGCAGTTAAAAATAACGGATGCTATTGATGACTTTGATAATACTATTACTGCATATAGAGATTTAGATGGAAATAAATATATAAAAATTAAAACAGATAATGAATTGACATTTAAAAAATTTTCAAATCAAGAGTGAAGCTAAGGAGGTGTTAGTATGCTTATTGAATTGATTCAAGCAATAGAAACAGATGACATTGTCGTGTCAGAAAGAATGAAAGTATATGAAGCCTCTTTTAAATTTGAAATACAAAAAGCTCCAAAATATGATTATTTTATAAATATATTAAGGTTTATTTCTAAGAGAGATAGAACTAGAATAACTTTGCAAGATGAGAGTGAGAGAATCTATGTCTTCTCGGAATCTGATAAAGATGGTTATAAAGAGTTTATTAATAATTCTTTGGATGATGAGATGATAGATGTAAAGATACGCATTGATAAAGAAGTAGTAGAAAATCATTTTTCAGTTTATTCATTTGATGATTTTGTTAATGATATTTTGTCCTTATCAGTAGAAGAAGTTATGATGTCATTTTCGTGTTTATTGAAGTTATCCCCGAATTTCTTAATATTTGATGTGTATAGTCCTATTGCAATGTTTTCTACAGAAACAATGTTTTTTATACCATACGGAAATGGGAAGATAAATATAGATTTTAATAGGATTCAAAGAATTCAAGATTGTAAAGAAGTTTCTTATTTTTATAATTTTGATATTTATGAAATATTGCCAGATGATTTTAAAATTACAATAGATTATGAAAATAATCCTTTAACAGAATTATTTCAAAAAATTAAGATGTTGTTATCAATAAGTTTTATTGCTACGTCCTCTTCAATAAATGGAACTCAACTCAAAGGAGTAATAAGTGGTCAACGAACAGCCGAATATTGCTGCGATATAAACCAATTGAAAAATAATGATATTTTATACAGTATATATAATTGGATATATATAGGAGGAAGCCAAATAGATAAGGCCATAATTGCTAGAAATGTTATTAGTCTTCATTGTAGGTATGTTTCAATAACAGAAATTGATGAAAAAGTTATGGCTTCGATTCAATCAAATTATAATCTTTACTTAAAAGAAAATGTAAAAGATTATTTAGAATTGAAAAATAAAGTTGCTGAGTTTATTAGTGATACTGTGTCTAAAACAGGAGAGTATGCAACAGGGCTGTTGGATAAATTTAAGAACAATGTAATTGCTATTTTTGGGTTTATATTCACAGTTATTTTAGCAAATATTGTGTCAGATCAACCATTAGATAATATTTTTACAAAAGAAATCACACTTTTAGTAGAATGTGTTTTAGTGGGTTCATTTATATATTTGGTTATTTGTTATTTTCAATTTAAATATGAGATTGATAAAGTGTATGAAAGTTATGAACGTTTAAAAGTAAATTATAAGGACATATTGACAGAGGATGATTTATTAGAAACATTTAAAAATGATGAAATGGCAATTAAAATGAAAAGGACAATTGATAAGTCAAAAAGAATATATTTAATTATATGGATTGCATTTTTAATACTAGCTTTTATTGTTGTAGAAATACTCAGTACAAGTCCAATATATAAGAGGTTATTTGATGGTATTCAAAATATGTTGAGATTAATTATAAAAAGATAATCTTTAAAAAACATCATTAACTTAATAATTATTTGTATGATATTCGATAAAAATGTTCTTTGAAAATTAAGACTAATATATCTTAATATAGTTTATAAATGTTATTTGACTCTGACAATATTTAATTATTCGATTAATCGCTTTAAATAAATGAAATGATGATGTACTACACATTATTGTAACACAATAAATTTGGATAGTTGGTGTTTTGTGAATTTGCTAACCAAGAATTTAAGCGAGAGTGGCATATACCCAAAAACAGTTTATAGATTAGATTAGGCTTGGACAACATTATATATTGTCCGGGCCCTTTTTTTTGCATGACTAAATTGAATGTAACAAAAAAAGATGTCCGAAGACATCTGTTTCTAATACAAGTTTATCTGCTGGCTGTCAGCCCATCGCTCATAGCGACAATGATTGGGATATTTTATCGACTTCTCATTGTCTGCAACTTTACTGGTGGTTGTCACCCCATCACTTATAGTGACCACGATTAGGATATTTTAACGACTTCCTATTGTCTTCAGCTTATAGTGCTTGTTCACTGAAGAAATTTCTATCTCCAGTAATAATTTACCATAAAATAATCGAAAAATATAGTATATCAAAAGCGTATAAACATAATTAAAATTTGTCCTGTTAACGTATTATTTCTAGCAACACACTATAATCCAATCGCATTACCGTCATCATGAATTAAAAGATAATGAAACAATTGATGTATTGTCGTTGTCAGTTTTATATAGGCTTAGATATAGATTGTTCATTTTAAATATGCGGTACAATGTCTTCGACGAAGGCGTGAGATGCGCACCCTGAAATCCTAACTCAACTTGATTGAGATGGAGGCCAGGCTTTTTAATGTTTCTAATTACTATAAATATTGCGCTAAAACCGATTTTAGTATAATGTAAACACAGATCAACTTACGAAGGATTAACGCTGGGGCCTAGAATGGGGTAGGTGAGTTATCATTGAGCATTCCTATGTGCTGGGGTTGGTCTTTTATTTTTTGTTGATAGACACATTTAATAAATTAGGATATAAAACTAAAATCAACACTCATACAACGTCTTGTATAAATTTATTTCTGGACATATATCTTTATTCCGAATACCGCTTAATATATTGTTGATTTTCATGAATTCATCTTGAAACATTTTA
>NZ_DS996839.1:0-1715 GCF_000156655.1 Holdemanella biformis DSM 3989 | reverse complement strand
GTACAAGTCTATTTGACATTAATGATGTCTATATCCTGTTTTATTAAATGTGTCATTTGTTGATAAATAAGAGATTGATGCATATGATTGATCATAATGGATTTAAAATTTGATAATTAATAGTTGTTTTAGAGATTTCTGATCCAAGAAAGATTGTTAGTTCATATATTGAAAAGAAAATTGTATCTTTAATGATCAATCAGTTATTCTTTACAACAGATAATTTGGATATATTGGATTTGCTTCTTTGTAAACATAGTTTCAATTTCTTAAAGAAAGATGATCAAGGTATTTCTATGAAAATGCAGCCACTTATTTAAAAAGAATACAGATTCATTAAGAAATGCATTGGATAATGATTTATTCTCAGTTGCAGAGTATTCCACGCATTCAGAGCCACACTGTCCAGCACTGAGAGCCATCCATTCCATTGTTTAGAGCCATCCAATCCATTAATCAGAGCCGCTTATACACCTTCAGTTGTAAGATGTATTTGTAGAATATTAAGTTCTACTGATCTTGCAAATTGGAGTTGTTTTTATGCGAGATTTAAAACGAATTCTTGAACTTAGGTTTGAAAATCATTCTCAGCGTGAAATCGCTAGAATGCTGAAAGTGTCACGAAATACTGCGTAATTATAAAATTTAAGATGTAAATTTTGATACTGAGAAATTGCTAAGCCTTTAATAGTTATATAAGTTATCGTTGTTATATTTTGTTAACACATTGTAGGTTGATTTAAGATAGACTATGTACTAGTTAGATTTATCAGGGGGTTATGTTTTTATGAAAACAACATTAATTATTATGGCAGCTGGAATTGGTTCTCGTTTTGGTGGTGGAATCAAACAGTTAGCTAAAATGGGTCCAAATGGTGAAATCATTATGGATTATTCAATCTATGATGCCAAAGAGGCTGGCTTTGATAAAGTCGTATTTATTATTCGTAAGGATATTGAAGAGGAATTTAAAGAAGTGATTGGAAATCGTATCCAAAATTATATGGATGTAGAATATGTATTCCAAGACATTAATGATTTACCAGAAGGATTTACTTGTCCTGAAGGTCGTACAAAACCTTGGGGAACAGGCCAGGCTGTATTATGTGCGAAAAGTGTTATGGATACACCATATGTGATTATCAATGCGGATGATTATTATGGTAAAGAAGCATTTGTGAAATTACATGACTTCTTGATTAACCATGAAAAAATGGGGAAAGAATTTGATATGGGTATGGCCGGATTCATTTTAAAGAATACATTAAGTGAGAATGGAACTGTAACTCGTGGTGTATGTAAAGTGGATGATAATAATTTATTAAAAGAAGTTTATGAAACAGCTGGAATCAAGGCTGAAGCAGAAAAAATTGTATGTGATGATCCTGAAGTAGAGGCTTGGGCAAAACCAGAAAGTAATGTATCTATGAATATGTGGGCTGGATATCCAGATTTCTTAGACTATTTAGAAAAGGATTTTAGTACTTTCTTATCAAATATTTCAGATAATCCAATGAAGAAAGAATATTTGCTTCCAAATATTGTAGCTGAATTATTGAGAGAAGATCGTATCAATGTGAAGGTACTTGAAACACATGATAAATGGTTTGGTGTAACATATGCCGAAGATAAGGAATATGTGCAAAATGCTTTTAAACAATTGATTGAAAATGGTGTATATCCTGAAAAATTATGGAAATAGGACGATTTGTCCC
>NZ_DS996840.1:117634-142218 GCF_000156655.1 Holdemanella biformis DSM 3989 | reverse complement strand
GAATAGGACATATGTAAAAAGACAGCAGAAAATGGCTGTCTTTTTCTATAGGATTTCAAAATGTTTTAGTGCACTGACTATTCCATCTTTTTGTACAGAATCTGTTATGTAGTCAGCTATAGCTTTAACGTCATCTTTGGCATTACCCATCGCAACACCAGTACCAACATATTTCAACATCGAAATATCGTTTCCTCCATCACCAAAGGCCATGGCTTCCTCTTTGTTGAAATTGAAGTAATCCAATATCTTTTGAATACCTATATCTTTTCCACCATTACATGGAATAATGTCACAAGCTTTATCCCACCAACGAGCCACTTTTAATGTGGTTGTGTTTTCTAAAATCAATTCATCTTGATTTTCTGTAGCCGCAATCATCATTTGATAAATTTCTTCTTCCATAAAATTATTAAATTCATCAAGTACATGAACGTGTTGGTTGGCAATCATGAAATATTCTTCTAAGATTTCATCATCAAAATTACATCCCATCTTATTGATTCCGGCTAGAGTAACTGCTTTATTTAGTCTTTTTGCGTTTTCAACGAATGTTTCAATATCTTTCTTATCCATGGGATTCTTGTAAATCAATTCGTTAGGTGTGAAACAATAGGAGCCATTAAAAGAAAGTACTCCATCAAATTCGATGCCATGAAATTTTGGGACGACAAAAGGAGGTCTTCCCGTGGCTAAAAAAATTTTAATCCCTTTCTTTTTTACTTCATTCAGTGCAATAATCAATTCTTGGTGCATTTCCTTCTTGCCAAATTCTAAAAGTGTTCCATCAATATCAAAAAATAATATTTTAATCATAATCATTCTCCATTCTTTTACATTTTAGCATTATTTTGGAAAAATCATGAAAATTCTTGTATAATACAGAAATCAGGGAGGATATATATGAGTACATTTAAGCGTTTTTTACAATATTATAAACCATATAAAGGGATTTTCTTTATGGATCTATTTTGTGCACTTATTATGTGTATTGTTGATCTATCTTTTCCTTTGATTCTAAGTTATTGTACCGGAAAATTCTTTTTGAAATCATCGAATGAAATTTTAAAAGGAGTTCTTTTTTTAGGCATAGGTTTACTTATTATGTATGTAATACGAGCATTGTGTCGTTATTATGTGAGTTGTCAAGGCCATGTGATGGGAGCCAACATGGAAAGTGATATGCGTCAAGACTTATTCAATCAATACCAACGTTTATCTTTCTCTTATTATGATAAGCACAATACAGGGGTTATGATGTCTCGTGTCGTTTCAGACTTATTTGATATTTGTGAGTTTGCGCATCATGGACCTGAAAACTTATTTATTTCATTATTTAAAATTTTCGGATCCTTCATTATTTTAGCTACAATCTATTGGCCATTGGCATTGATTCTTTTAGCTGTGACAGTAGTGATGATGGTGTTTAGTTATTCACAAAATAAGAAGATGCGAAGAACCTTTATGGAAAACAGAAAGAAGATTGGTAGTGTGAATGCAAGTCTTCAAGATTCTTTGGGTGGTATTCGTGTTGTACAATCTTTTGCGAATGAGGATATTGAAATTGATAAATTTAACCATTCGAATATGGAATTTTTGGAATCTAAAAAAGACAATTATCGTGTTATGGGTACTTTTCAAGGTGGAAATAATTTCTTTCAAGGACTTTTATATGTCACAATCATTGTATTTGGTGGGCTGTTTATCGCAAATGGGGATTTAAATCCAATCGTACTTGCGACATTTGCCCTATATATTAATGTTTTTGTATCACCTATTGAAGTATTAGTTGAATTTACAGAAATGTTCCAAAAGGGGTTCTCTGGATTTAGACGTTTTGAAGAAGTTATGAATGAAATTCCTGAAATTCAAGATTCTAAAAATGCCAAGGATTTAAAAAATGTTTCTGGAAATATTGATTTTGATCATGTGTCTTTCCAATATAATGAGAATGAAAAGGTTATTGACGATGTAAATCTACATATTAAAGCAGGAGAAAAAATTGCTTTGGTTGGACCTAGTGGCTCTGGTAAGACTACACTTTGTTCATTGTTATCTCGTTTTTATGATGTCACAAATGGTTCTATTTGTATTGATGGTCAAAATATTAAAGATGTGACTTTAAAGTCACTTCGTTCAAATATTGGTTTGGTTCAACAAGATGTATATTTATTTACAGGAACGATTGAACAAAATATCGCTTATGGAAGACCAAACGCAAGCCATGAAGAAATCGTAAAGGCAGCTAAAAAAGCGAATATCCATGATTTTATAATGTCTTTACCTGAAGGGTACGATACTTTCTGTGGCGAAAGAGGTACGCGCTTATCCGGTGGTCAAAAACAACGTATTTCGATTGCACGTGTTTTCTTGAAGAATCCTAAGATTTTGATTTTGGATGAAGCGACAAGTGCTTTGGATAATGAGAGTGAGCGTATCATTCAAAAGAGTCTAGAAGATTTAAGTAAGGATCGTACATGTATTACAATTGCCCATCGTTTATCAACAATTCGTAATGCCGATGAAATTGTCGTAATTGATGCGACAGGCATGCATGAGCGCGGAACACATGATGAATTGATGAAATTAAATGGTACTTATGCGAAATATTATAAGCTTCAATTTGAGGGCTTAAATTAGCAGGCATGCAAATGTCTGCTTTTCTTGTATCTTTGAAAAAAAAGTGTTAAAATTTTGTCTGTAGATGAAAGCGTTTTTCGCTTGTTTTAGGAGGAATTTATCATGTTAAAAGGGATAGCAGCAAGTGCTGGTGTATCTGTAGCTAAAGTTTACAAATTGGAAACACCAAAAGTTGTTATTGAAAAAAAAGCTGGAGTAGCTGAAGAAGAAGTAAAAAAATTCGAGGATGCTCTAGAACAAACTAAAAAAGATATCGAAGGGGTAAAAGAAAGAGCAGCTAAGCGTTTAAGTGACGAAGAATTAGCTGTATTTGATGCTCACTTAATGATGGCTGGTGACCCTGAATTAGCTGGTCAAATTAAAGCCATGATCGAAAATGATGGCGTAAATGCTGAATATGCGACTGAACAAGTAGCTAATCAAATGGTTGAAATGTTCGAAAGCATGGATAATGATTATTTCCGTGAAAGAGCAGCTGATATTAAAGATGTTACTTTCCGTTTAAAATGTAACTTATTAGGATTAACAATTCCTGATTTAACAAGTATTGATGAAGATTCAATTATCGTTGCTCACGATTTGACTCCAAGTGATACAGCTCAGTTAAATGAATTTGTTAAGGGTTTCGCTACTGAAATCGGTGGAAAAACTTCTCACTCAGCTATCATGGCTAACTCATTGGAAATCCCTGCAGTTGTAGGATGCCCAGGTGTATGTGATGCATGTAAAACTGGTGATACTTTGGCATTAGATGCATTAGATGGTGTTGTTGAAATCAATCCTGATGAAGAAACAATTGCTAAATATGAAGCTAAAGCAGCTGCTTACTTAAAAGAAAAAGAAGAATTAAAAGTATTGAAGAACGAAAAATCTGTAACTACAGATGGACACGAAGTTGAACTTGCTGGTAACATTGGTGGATTCAAAGATGTTGAAGGTGTATTAACTAATGGTGGTGAAGGTGTCGGATTATTCCGTACAGAATTCTTATACATGGATTCAGATCACTTCCCAACAGAAGATGAACAATTCGAAGCATACAAACAAGTATTAGAAGGTATGCAAGGTAAAAAAGTTGTTGTTCGTACATTAGACATCGGTGGAGATAAACACTTATCTTACTATGAGTTCCCTCAAGAAATGAACCCATTCTTAGGATATCGTGCAATTCGTCTTTGCTTAAAAGAAACAGATATCTTCAAAACTCAATTACGTGCATTATGTCGTGCATCTGTTTATGGAAGACTTTGCATCATGTTCCCAATGATCGCAACTGTTAAAGAATTCCGTGACGCAAAAGCTATCTTTGAAGAAGTTAAGGCTGAATTAGTTGCTGAAGGTGTTGCAGTTAGTGACAGCATTGAAGTTGGTATGATGGTTGAAATTCCAGCTGCTGCAGTTCTTGCTGATCAATTCGCTAAATATGCAGATTTCTTCTCAATTGGTACAAATGACTTGATCCAATACTCAATGGCTGCTGACCGTATGTCTGAACACGTTTCTTACTTGTATCAACCATACAACCCAAGTGTATTACGTTTAGTTGCTAACACAATTAAAGGTGCCCACGAACACGGTAAATGGGTTGGTATGTGTGGAGCCATGGCTGGTGAACCACATGCAGTTCCTATTCTTTTAGGTTTAGGTCTTGATGAATTCTCAATGAGTGCTACTCAAATCTTAAAGGCTCGTAAAGTTGTTAAATCTTTAAGCTATGAAGAAATGCAAGGGTTAGCTCAAGAATGCTTAAATAAAGACACTGCTGATGAAGTTTTAGAAACAGTTAAAACTAAATTGGGTGAATAATTAGATTCGGGGTTCTATTGAACCCCCTTTTATTTTGTAGGGGGAATATATGAAGCTTATATGGAAATATTTAATGAAATATAAGAAATGGTTTTTGTTGGATTTTATAAGTGTATTCGGGTTTGCACTTGTAGAACTTGGAATTCCAACCATCATTTCAGATATGATCGATCATGGTATCGAAGCACAAGATACAGGCTATTTATATAGTCGTTTTGGAATTATGGCTTTCATTAGTGTAATCGGTGTAAGTGGAGTCGTACTACTTGGGTATTGCTGCTCAAAAATATCCACAAATATTACGCGTGATATTCGTAATGATGTTTTTAAGCATTCGCAATCTTTTTCGGCAGCTGAAATGGAAAAGTTTGGTGTATCCAGTATGATTACACGTACCAATAATGATGCCTATCAAATTATGTTATTTTTAAATGTCATCTTAAAATCCGCATTATTAACACCTGTTATGATGTGTGTTTCCGTTATGCTGATTTTACAAATATCTTTACAACTTTCTTATGTGGTCTTAGCTACAATTCCTGTTGTTATTTTAGGTGTGATCATTGTTGCCAAAGTGAGTGAACCATTGAGTGAGAATCAACAAAAGTCGATTGACCACATTAATCAAATTTTGCGTGAAAATATTACAGGTATTCGTGTGATCCGTTCTTTTAATAAACAGAATTATGAAAAGAAACGTTTCTCTAATGAAAATGATTTCTATCGAGATCAAAGTGCAAAGTTATTTAAATTAATGTCTTGTACAGAACCGTCTTTTTTCTTTTTGATGAATATCGCTACAGTCATTGTATATTATTTAAGTTGCACTTTATTAAACACAAATGCCATCACTTTAGGAAATGTAGTTGCCTTTGTTGAATATTTATTCCACGTTATGATGTCTGTATTGATATTCTGTATGGTATTTATGATGTATCCTAGAGCCAATGTATCGGCTAAGCGTATCATGGAAGTGTTGGATACAAAACCAAGTATTGTCAATGATAAAGATTGTATTTTATTGGATTCAATTGAAACGTTAAGTTTTAAAGATGTTAGTTTTTCTTATCCAAATGGTGAAGAAGCTGTTTTAAAGAATATTGACTTTTCATGTCATAAAGGACAAAAAATTGCGGTGATTGGCAGTACAGGATCTGGTAAGAGTACGTTAGTAAAATTGATGAACCGATTTTATGATGTAAGTCGTGGATCGATTGAAATCAATGGAAACGATATTCGTAAATATGATTTGGAAAGTTTACGTGCTCAAATTGGATATGTAGCTCAAAAGGCGCATATGTTTAAGGGGAGTATTCGTTCTAATATTTGTTTTGGAAAGCCTGAGGCTAGTGTTGAGGAAATGCATCATGCGGCTAGTGTTGCTCAGGTAAGTGACTTTATTTCTAAAAGGGAAAATGGGTACTTGGATGAAATTGCAGAGGATGGAACAAATATTTCGGGTGGACAGAAACAAAGGCTTTCGATTGCTCGTGTCATCTTAAAGAAGCCTTCCCTTTATATTTATGATGATAGTTTTAGTGCTTTAGATTTTAAAACGGATGCTACACTAAGAAAAGCCTTAAAACCAGAAGTGAAGAATGCGATCTTTTTTGTGGTTGCCCAAAGAATTTCAACAATCATGGATTCGGATATGATCATTGTCTTAGATGAAGGACAAATTATTGGATTAGGTACGCATTTAGAACTTTTAAAGAATTGTAGTGTGTACCAAGAAATTGCTCATTCGCAATTGACACAAAAGGAGTTGGATGATTATGAAAGAAACTAAGAAAATGAAGTTTAGTGAATGCTTATCCCATCTTTTTGTGTTTATAAAGCCATATCGCTTTAAATTGTTGTTTGGAATTTTAATGGTCATCACAGCTCAGGTAACATTCGCATTAAATCCTACTGTTGAAGGTATGATCACAACCCAGCTTGCATCCGATATTTCTTCGCATCAGCCAATTCAGATAGATAAAGTTGTACATATTTTATGTATCTTATTTACAATCTATATTGTAAAGACGATATCCCAATTTTTAATGGCCATCTTTATGACGGATGCGATTCAAAAAACGATGTTTGATGTACGTAATGCGATAGAAGATAAAATTCATCATTTACCAGTATCTTATTTTGATCAAGAAAAAACGGGAGAGTTATTATCACGTATCACAAATGATGTGGATACATTATCGAATGCGCTGCAACAAACTTTATCACGAGTGATTTCGGCAGTCTGTACATTTACTTTTGTATTATTTATGATGTTTAGAATCAATGTACTAATGACGTGTATTATTTTAGTGGCTTTACCTGTTATCGCACTTCTTTCAAAATTTGTAGTGAAAAAATCACAGCCTCTATTTGATGATCAACAAAATACATTGGCTGATTTAAATGGTACAATCAATGAATTGTATGATGGATATAATGAGATTCTTTCTTATAATCAACAAGAACATGCTCTAAAACGCTTTGAAAAAGATAATGAGAGAATGCGTGTATCTAGTTTTAAAGCACAATTTGTATCAAGTTTGATCAACCCATTATGTTCTTTGATTACCTATTTAAGTATTGGATGTGCTAGTCTTGTTGGATGTCTTCAAGTGTTAAATGGAACTATCGCATTAGGTCAACTACAAGCCTTTATTCGTTATATCTGGCAAATTAATGATCCGATTTCACAAATATCTCAATTATCAAGTGCTGTACAATCTGCCTTTAGTGCGATGTCTCGTTTATTTACTTTCTTAAATCAACCAATTGAAGAGGATGTTGTATCCAAATGTCAAATTGATGAAGTACGTACTATTGAATTTGAGCATGTACAATTTGGATATGATGACAATCTACTTATGAAAGATGTAAATATTGATGTACATCAAGGTCAAACCATCGCAATCGTAGGTCCTACAGGAGCCGGTAAGACGACATTGACAAACTTATTGTTGCGTTTCTATGACGTAAAGGGTGGAAGTATTAAAATCAATGGTATCGATATTCGTGAATTGTCATATCATGATTTAAGAAAACTTTTTGCGTTAGTACTACAAGATACATGGTTATTTGAGGGTAGTATTGAACAAAATATTGCGTATGGAAATGAAAAAGCATTAAAAAATGAAATCGTGGAAGCCGCAAAACAAGCTAATGTCCATCACTTTATACGTACTTTAACCGATGGCTATGATACTTTGATCAATGAAGAAGGTAGCAATGTTTCTCAAGGTGAAAAACAATTATTGACAATTGCACGTGCTCTATTAAAGAATCCGGAAGTCTTAATTTTAGATGAAGCTACGAGTAGTGTAGATACAAGACTTGAAAGACGTCTTCAAGGTGCAATGGATCGAGTTATGGAAAATCGTACTTGTTTTGTGATTGCACACCGTTTATCTACAATTATCAATGCAGATAAGATTTTAGTTCTTGAACATGGGGATATCGTTGAACAAGGTAATCATGAAGAATTGTTAAATAAGAATGGAGTTTATGCTAGGTTGTATAATGCTCAATTCGCAAAATAAAGAGTCTGATCAGTTCAGACTTTTTTTGATGCCTTTGGCAATGGCTGTCGCAATATTTTTTGTATGATTTTTAAGATAATATAAATCGGAATCATCCGATATAAAGCCAGCTTCAATTAATATGGCATCCACTTTGTTGTTTTTGACAACATACAAAGGTGTTTCATTTGTATCTAATAAGCCTCGATTGGTTGAATAATCGAATTGATCAAGTTGCTTAAGAATGGAGTTGGACACTTTCAAAGTGTTCTTGTTGTTGAAATCACAATAAATTTCATATCCATTGGCTTCATATTCACTTGAATTTAAATGTATGGATACAAAGAGATCGACATTCTTTTTCTTTGCTAAATCACAACGTGCTTGTAAATCCTTCTTATTATTGCTTGGCCAAGAAACAGAATCACTTGTACGTGTATATACAACGTTGTAGCCATAGGATTTGAGTTGTTTTCCAACAAGTAAAGCGATATCTAAATTGATGTCTTTTTCATAATCACCATAAAAACTTTCAGCTCCTACATCATATCCTCCATGACCAGCATCGATCATAATGGTTTCTTTTGTGCTTTTGGCAGAAATGTTTATATTTGTTTCATTGAGAAATGTAAAGGTGCATCCTATACAAAAAATCAATAAGAGTGATATTAATAATTTTTTCATGGGCTTATTAAAACATGTAATCCTTAAATGTTTCTTAAATTACTGTCCCTTAAAATTAAGTTAAAACTGTATATTTTAAAGGATACAGTAAAATGCTAATATAAGGACAAGTTTTTAAAGGAGAAATGATTATGACAAATGAAACGACAAAAAGAATCGCAAAAACTGCTTTAATGATCGCATTGATCTTTGTATGTACATTTACAATTAAGCTTCCAAATCCAGCAACTGGAGGATATACACATATGGGAGATTGTATGGCATTTTTAGCTGTACTTTATTTAGGTAAAAAGGATGGTGCTTTAGCTGCAGGATTAGGTGCAGCATTAAGTGATTTATTAACAGGAGCCATGATTTGGGTACTTCCAACTTTTATCTTTAAATTCATCATGGGATATATCATGGGTGTTGTACTTGAAAAGGGAAATAATGAAAAACTAGATTGGATTGTTGGAGCTAGTCTTGGTGGTTTGTGTCAATGTTTCGCATATACATTATTTAAGATTCCTTTATTTACTGCAGCAGTCGCATTTGCGTCTATACCTAGACTTTTAGCTCAAACGATTATGGGACTTGTTATTTATGCGATCGTTGCGAATGTTTTGGCTAAATCTAAAGTGCTATCTTTACAAGGAGTTGTCGCATGAAAAAAATCGATGCACATGCACATTTAGGCTATATTGGTGGATGGGCCAATGTAAAAATGGATGTTGATGAATTGATTTCATTGATGGATACATATGAAATTGAAACGACAATGATTTGTGTTTTGGATAATGAAGTAGCTTACAAGGCTATGCAAAAATATACAGGTCGTATTGAAGGGTGTGTCTATGTGAATCCTTTAGAGCCAGATTGTTTGGATTTGATTGATAAATATGTAAAGCTTGGCTTTAAAGCTATTAAACTACAACCATTACGCCATGCTTATTGTGCGGATAGTGAAATTGTGGATCCTATATTAGATAAGGCTGAAGAATATGGTATTCCTGTTTGTATTCATTCAGGCCATCCACCTTATTCACTTCCTTGGCAAATTGGATTGTTAGCGGAAAGACATCCCAACTGTAAGGTATTAATGATTCATATGGGTCATGGTCATGGAGTTTATATTGATGCAGCATTAAAAATGGCTCGACGGTATCCAAATATTTACTTAGAAATGTCGGGTATGCCTATGCATACAAAAATCAAGGAAGCCTATGATACGGTTGGACATGATCGAATAATGTTTGGAACGGATACTCCTTTCCATCATCCTACAGTTGAGATGCAAAAAGTATTAATGTGTGGCGTTGATGAACAGGGCTTAGAAGATATTTTCTATAATAACGCAAAGAAATTTTTTGATGTATAGACAAAACTAGTAACGGGTAAACCTCATCAATTTACCCGCTTTTTTTTATGCCTTCTATTTAACTATGGGGAGTGTTTTGGAGGTTTGTGTGAGGATGGTTTGTCCAAGCTGTAAAAAGAGAAGACCTTCATCGAAAGCACCTACATCTAAGAACATCTGTGATTACATCTCGAACGCCTAAGAACAAAGAGACTTTATACGTTTCTTTGTTTTTTTTGTGCTTCAACACGCGTAAATTTAGTCATTTTTGTCGAAATGACCAAATTGAACCGGAAAATCACTAAATTGAAATTGTTGTCAGCAAGAAACTTCGGAAGTTGTTAGTTTCATGAAGTTTGAACAAATCTTTTTCTTAAAAGAAGCTGTTAGTTTCATGAAAACAGTTATAAAGCGATATAGGTTTTTACAAGTTTTTATTGGTAATATGATGGTGTTACAAGTTTTTTGTATGAAAATTAAACACGATATATTTCCTCTCTATAAACCACTTATCTTTTGTGTTAAAATAAATTAATAAATCGGAGTTTGGAGGAGAAAAGGATGAAATACTTATACTTGCATGGATTGGGGCAAAATGCTGATAGTTGGAATCAGGTGACAAGAGCAGCAGAAGAGTTGGATAATAGTGTATGCGTGGATTTGGCAAAAATGGTCAAAGGCAAAAAAGTAACATATTCCACACTCTACTCTACTTTTTCAGAAATGTGTGATTCAGAAAATGAAGGCATCACTTTGTGTGGACTCTCTTTGGGCGGTGTATTGGCTCTTAACTATGCGATAGACCATCCACAAAAAGTAAAGGCATTAGTTTTGATTGCAGCACAGTATAAGATGCCGGTGAGATTATTAAAACTGCAAAATGCACTGTTTCGCTTTATGCCGCAGTCAATGTTTCAACAAACTGGCTTTGAAAAATATGATTTTATAAGGCTGTGCAACACTATGATGGAACTGGATTTTAGTGATTCCTTAAACCAAGTTTCCTGTCCGGTATTGGTCATTTGTGGAGAAAAAGACAAAGCAAACAAAAAAGCGTCAATCGAACTTGCACATAGTCTGAAATATTCCCAATTCAAAGAAATTCCAGAAACAGGTCATG
The DNA here is from genome assembly GCF_000156655.1 of Holdemanella biformis DSM 3989. Taxonomy (GTDB): domain Bacteria; phylum Bacillota_I; class Bacilli_A; order Erysipelotrichales; family Erysipelotrichaceae; genus Holdemanella; species Holdemanella biformis. The sequence continues at coordinate 131,120 of NZ_DS996840.1, read as the reverse complement.
AAGTAAATTTGGAGTCTCCAGAAAAATTAGCGTCGCTATTGCAGGAGTTTTACAACAGTATCTGACAGATTCAAGTTTGATAAGGAGGGACTTTACATGAAAAAGAGTATATCAAGGATTATCGGTTTGACAATGTTGATTATAGCTATTGTATTTATAATGTTTGCATTGAATCATCCAGAAAAGAGTTTCCCTTGGAGTAATACAATTACTTGGTTACTGTATGGTGTATATTTTCTTGTGACAGTAGTGCTGCTTATTGCTCCTAAGATAAAGAAGTGAAAAATTCCAGCTTTTAAAAGAAAAAATCAGAAATTTGGCGAAGGAGTGTGAATGGATGAAAAAGAAAATGATTCTATCAATAGCGTTTCTGATCAGTTTATTACCAATGTTATTTAACCAATATGGTGGATTAAAAGGTGTACAGGAAATTACCGGCTTGATAAATCTGCTCAATCCTATTGGAATGGTGTCTGTCATTTTGTTTGTTTTAGGAGTATGGTTTCCCTTCAAGAAGCGAGGTATTAGTAAAGGTTTAGGCGCATTAGGCACGATTGGGATTGTGGTTTCCGAAATATATAAATTCCTCACTTGGCATACATTGACTGTCACCGGTGAAGTCAGTTTACAGAATAGCATTCGATTAGCATTCCCCGAGTTTTACATAGGATTGACCATTTCTTTGGTAATGGTGATTGCTTATTTTGTGATTGACAAGTAACCTTGGCATAAAGATAACTTCCAGTTTGTCGATGTATAGACAAAACTAGTAACGGGTAAACCTCATCAATTTACTCGCTTTTTTTTATGCCTTCTATTTAACTATGGGGAGTGTTTTGGAGGTTTCTGTGAGGATGGTTTGTCCAAGTTGTAAAAAGAGAAGACCTTCATCAAAAGCACCAGCATCTAAGAACATCTGTTATTATATCTCGAATGCATAGAACAAAGAGACTTAATGTTTCTTTGTTTTTTTATGTTTACTCAGAGAATACTCTAAACAAACACGAGAAGGAGTCTTTGTAGTCTAATTCTAGACTGTGTTACCCGTTTTTAGTTTCACCGTTTCAAGTGAGTATTACCCGTTCTTACTTTAACGGTTTGTGTTTTGTCTCGCTAAATGCACGGCTTAGTTTAACATCGACCTGCGGGCAGAATTTGCTAAATGCACGGCTTAGTTTCTATATGCACGTTATAGTTTAACGATGACATTGAATTAGGATAGTTTGATATCCTAATTTTTTTCTTTACAAGTGATATATACTGTTATACACTGTTATACACTGTTATATAGAAGGTGATACAATGATTATTATCAATAATAGTTCAATGATTCCTATTTATGAACAGATTGTGAATCAAGTGAAACAAAATATTGTGGATGGTAAGTTAAAAGAAGGAGATGCTTTACCGAGTGTTCGTGGTCTATCAAAAGATTTAAAAATATCGGCTTTAACTGTTAAAAAAGCATATGACATTTTAGAAGCGGATGGCTTATGTAGAACGGTTCAAGGTAAGGGTTCGTTTGTGTTGGGGGCAAATCCTGGCTTGGTACATGAGCAGCGTGTAGTTGAAATCCAAAAGGATTTAGAGATGGTACTTGATAAAGCGAAATCTTACGATTTGTCAAAAGAAGAAATCAAAGATTTATTTGATATCTTGATGGAGGAATAAGAATATGCGGTTTGTAAAGACATATAATGATTTTAAATTGGATTGTAAACTTGAATTAAAGCCAGGAACAATAACGGCTTTGATTGGTTGTAATGGCTCTGGCAAGACCACTTTGTTTAAATTGTATCTTGGTTTGATTGAAGATGATGATAAACATACAAATCAAGTGAATAAAGAAGAAATTGGTGTTGTGTGGAATGATTCGAGTTTTAGTTTGGTTTTAAATGTTCTTGAAATTAAAAAGATTCTAATGTATTCCTATAAACATTTTGATTGCGATTATTTTGATTTTATGCTTTCTCGATTTGAATTGGATCCAAAGAAACCATTAAAAGAATATTCTACAGGTATGCTTTCAAAACTGAAGATCATTATTGCAACAAGTCTTCATGCGAAAACTTTATTGTTGGATGAGCCAACGAGTGGTTTAGATGTGATTGCACGAAATGAAGTATTAGATTTGTTGCGGGATTATATGGAACAAAATGAAGAGACTTCTATACTAATTAGTTCACATATCGCAAGTGATTTAGAGGGTTTGTGTGATGAATTCTATTTCATTGAAAAAGGAAAGATTATTCTTTGTGAACAAGATTTAGAATCTTATGCACTATTAAAGGGTGCTGATGAAACTGTGGATTTAAGCTATGCATTAAAAAAGATAGGCATGACGTATCTTACAAATGAAAGACAATTTTATGTAGAAAACTATCCAAATCTAGTCATTGAAAAAGCACATATTGATGATTTGATGGAATATATGATCAAGGGGGAAACTGTATGAAGGGATTGTTAGTCAAAGATTTCTTGTTGATGATGAAAAGTAAGAAAGTCATATTGTTTATGTTGTTCATTGGAATCATTGGTGGGATAAATGATATTTCATTTGCGACAGGCTATATTTTGATGGTTCTTGCGATATTAAGCTTATCTACAATTTCGTATGATGAAGCCAATCACGGCTTAAAGACTTTGTTTACGTTACCTATTTCTAAATCAGATTATGTGAAAGAAAAATATTTGTTTTCTTTGATGATTACAGGGATTGGTTTTGTGTTTGTCACAATATTAGGTTGTTTTAGTAAAAGTGGCTTCATGGAAACACTTATAATCTTATCAACAGCTTTGTTGTTGTTAGCTCTATCTTTGCCGTTTCAATTAAAGGAAGGCAACGAAAAAGGAAGAATTGTATTGTTTGTGGTTGTGTTTGGATGTACCTTCTTATTCGCCTTCTTAAATCAATTTATTCCTAAATTCTTTGAATCTATAGAATCTGTATTGAATACATTAGATCCTATTATGTTTAGTGTAAGTTTATTGATTACAAGTTTTGTTCTATATTTTTTTTCTATGATGATTTCAATTCGAGTATACAAAAACCGTGTTCTTGATTAATTCACAAGTTTACCTACAATGTGATTGATGATATTCGCAATTTCTTCACAAGATTTTATACATCCTGCATCGATCCATTGTTGGATGGTTGCCAAAGATCCAAAAAGAATGTAGTTTTTGATGTATGGATCGTTTTGTGAGACTTGTTCAAGTTGATTGTTGATGGAATCGAGTGCTAGAACTTGTTTAGGAAATTCATTGTCGACATTGCATTCAAAAAAGATTTTGATGGTTTCTTTATTGGATTTTAAAAATTGGAGTAATTGGATAAAAGAAGTTTCTTTTGGTTGATCATTTAATTGTTCATTGATCAATTGAATAACTTCTTGCTCCATTTCTTTAATGACATCATATTGACTGCCATAATACTTATAGAAGGTTGAACGATTGATATCGGCCTTTTCACATAAGCTAGAAATGGTAATCTTATTGATGTCTTTTTCTTTTAAGCATTCGAATAAAGCTAGACGAATGAATCTTTTCGTCATTTGTATTTTTCTGTTCATAATCAACACCTGTTGCTTTCGTAACAATATGTTAAAATCAGTCGATTGAAAAATCAAGAGATAATTTTTTATAATTAACTCAAATGGAGGGCTTTTTATGCTTCAATGTAAAAATATTATGAAAGATTATGTTTCAGGAGATGAAATTGTACATGCGTTAAAAGGTGTATCACTTTCTTTTCGTGAACATGAATTTGTTTCAATACTTGGACAGAGTGGATGTGGTAAGACTACATTTCTAAATATTATTGGTGGTTTAGATCATTATACTTCTGGTGATTTAATTATCAATGGAAAAAGTACAAAGGATTATAGTGATAAAGACTGGGATACATATCGTAATCATCAGGTTGGTTTTGTGTTTCAATCTTATAATCTGATCATGCATCAAAGTGTTTTAAGTAATGTAGAGTTAGCTTTAACACTAACGGGAGTAAATAAGGAAGAGAGAAGAAAAAGAGCAATAGATGCTTTAAATAAGGTTGGACTTTCGGATCAAATTCATAAAAAGCCAACCCAGATGTCGGGTGGACAAATGCAGCGTGTGGCGATTGCCCGTGCTATTGTCAATAATCCAGATATTATTTTGGCCGATGAGCCAACCGGTGCTTTAGATAGTGCAACAAGTGTGCAAATTATGGAGATCTTAAAGGAAATCTCAAAAGATAAGCTTGTCATTATGGTTACTCATAATCCGCAATTGGCAGATGAATATTCGAGTCGAATTATACGTTTAAAGGATGGTACTTTAGTATCGGATTCCAATCCTTTTAATGAAACAGAAACCGATGTGGATACGAGTGTATTAAAAAGACCGGGCATGTCTTTTAAAATGGCTTGTTCATTAAGTTTAAATAATTTAATGACAAAAAAGGCACGTACATTTTTAACCTCTTTTGCCGGAAGCATTGGCATTATTGGAATCGCGTTGATTATGTCGTTGTCGCATGGTATGCAGTCGTATATTGATCAAATGGAAAATGATACAATGGCCAGTTATCCGATTGAGATTCAATCAAGTTCGAGTGATATGTCTACATTGATGACAACGATGATGGGCATGAAGAAAAAGACAGAAGAACATAAGGGTTCTAAAATCTATTCTCGTCCTTATGTGGAGGATGTATTAGAATCTTTATCGAGTTCAAAGAAGAATAATCTATCGGCTTTTAAATCGTATATTGAAAGTAATAAGGGAAAAGAATTTAGAAAGACAGCGAAAGCAATTGAGTATGATTATAATCTAAATCTTCAGGTTTATAATGAAAATACCGATTCAGGTTTAGTGCAAGTATCGCCAAATGGTTTATTAGATAAATTAGGCATGTCGGATATGATGTCTCTGCAATCCCAATTTATGGATTCAAGCTCAATGACCAATGATCAAGTGTGGCTTTCTTTACCCGAATCGAAAAAGCTTCGAGATGATGAATATCAGCTTGTCGAAGGTAAGTGGCCAACAAACTATAATGAGGTGGTTTTAGAGGTTGATGAAAATAATGAGATAACAGATTATGCACTGTATTCTTTGGGATTGTTAGATCAGGATGAATTGGTTAAGAATTATCAAAAGATTTTAAATGGAGAGACGGATAAGATTTCAAAGACAAATCTAAAATCTTATAGTGTGGATGATATCTTGAATTTGAAGTTTAGATTGGTTCTAAATAGTGATTTATATCAAAAGGTAAATGGTTTATGGATCAACCAAAGTGAAAATGAATCGTATATGAAGGATGTTGTTTCGAAGAGTCCTGAAATTAAGGTGGTTGGAATTATTAAGCCAAGTGAATCTACCGTTTCACAACCAACAATGGGTGGTGTGTATTATACAAAGGCTATGGAAGAGTATGTAACTTCCAAAACGGAGAATGCTCAAATTGTAAAAGAACAAAAGGCAAATCCAAATATCAATATTTTTACACAGACTGAGTTTGCTTCAGGTCAAAAGATGAGTATGTCAAATCTTACAAATGAGCAGATGATGCAGCTTTCTAGTATGTCGCAAGAAGAATTGATGAATTACATGAATACGTATAATGAAAATATCAATGCGACGTATGATTCGAATTTGACTAAACTTGGTGTTGTAGATTATTCAACTCCGACAAAGATTTCTTTATATGCATCAAGTTTTGATGGAAAAGAAAAATTGGGTGATTTGATTACTTCTTATAATAAGAAGCAGATAAAGAGCAATGTGATCACATATAATGATTTTATTGGTACGATGTTAAGTTCAGTAACAAGTGTTGTAAATATCATTAGTTATGTTTTGATTGCCTTTGTATCTGTATCACTCATTGTATCTAGTATTATGATTGGTATCATTACGTATATTTCAGTATTGGAGCGTACAAAAGAGATTGGTATCTTACGCTCCATTGGTGCTAGTAAGAAAGATATTACGCGTGTATTTAATGCAGAAACATTCATTATTGGATTGACTAGTGGTGTATTAGGTATATTAATTACTTTAGTATTGAATGTTCCAATTAGTGTGGTCGTTGAGAATATGACAGGTGTTTCGCATATTGCCAAGTTACCAGTCAATGGAGCTGTATTCTTGATTTTCATTGATTTAGTATTAACGATTCTTGCAGGATTGATTCCATCCAAGATTGCAAGTAAAAAAGATCCTGTAGAGGCGTTAAGAAGTGAGTAATCACTTCTTTTTTGGTATAATACCTGCGAGGTGATTTCATGATTCGAAAAGGAACGATTGAAGATGCAGAAATATTATCTAAGGTAGAAGCAACTTGTTTTTTGCCCAATGAAGCAGCGACTTCAAAAGAGATTCAAGAAAGATTAAATGTATATGCGAATCATTTTCTTTTGTTATTTGAAGAAGATCGATTGATTAGTTTTATCGATGGTTTTTGTACAAACCAAAGAGATTTAACGGATGAAATGTATAGTGATGCCTCGATGCATGATGAAGATGGTGACTGGCAAATGATATTTGGATTAAATACATTGCCGGATTATCAAAGAAAGGGTTATGCCACTAAGATTATGAATGCGATGATTGATATGGCTAGACAAGAAAAGCGAAAAGGATTAGTGTTAACTTGTAAAGATAGATTGGTGCCTTACTATAGTAAGTTTGGATTTAAAAATGAGGGTGTATCCTCAAGTGTTCATGGTGGTGTAGTTTGGTATCAGATGCGATTGGAGTTTTAAGTATGAATATAATAAATATGGTGAAGAAATATCAGAAGAAAAAAGCGAAAAAAGCCGCAAAAGAAGAATTGAAACAAATGATTCCTACGTTAAGAAGTGCATTGAATGAAGTGACTTCTGGTTTGGATGAATTAAATGGTCTTCTTAAAAAGATTACGCGTTCATGAAGTCTAAGATTTATTTAGCTATCGATTTAAAGTCTTTCTATGCTTCTTGCGAATGTGTTTCTAGAGGATTGGATCCTTTAACTACAAATTTAGTTGTTGCGGATGCTTCTAGAACAGAGAAGACCATATGTTTGGCTGTATCGCCTTCTTTAAAGCAGTACGGAATTGGTGGAAGGTGTCGTTTGTTTGAGGTGCATCAAAAGGTAAGAGACGTGAATGCCAAAAGGAAAAAGGGGTTTTTGCGTTTTGATGGTAAATCGAGTGATGATGAAATTTTAAAGCAGAATCCTAGATTTGAAGTCGACTTTTTAATTGCACCTCCTAGAATGAAATACTATTTGGATATTAGCACACAAATTTATAATATTTATTTGAAGTATGTTTCAAGTCAGGATATTCATGTGTATTCCATTGATGAAGTGTTTATTGATGCGACGCCATATTTAAATACGTATCGTTTAACGCCAAAAGAATTCGCGATGAAAATGATTTTAGATATTTATGAGACAACCGGTATCACGGCTACGGCAGGTATTGGTACGAATTTATATCTTGCCAAAGTGGCAATGGATATTGTGGCCAAACATAAAGATCCAGATGAAAATGGCGTTCGTGTTGCGGCTTTAAATGAATATAGGTATCGTAAATTGTTGTGGAATCATAAGCCTTTGACTGATTTTTGGCGTGTTGGTAAAGGATATGAGAAAAGATTGCATAAACTAGGTGTTGATACAATGGGTAAGCTTTGTGCCTTTAGCTTAGAACATGAGGATGTTTTGTTTAAAACATTTGGTGTAAATGCCGAACTATTGATTGATCATGCCTGGGGATATGAGCCTTGTACAATGGAAGATATTAAGGCGTATAAACCGGAAAAGAATAGTATAGGTTCGGGTCAGGTCTTATCTTGTGGATATGAAAAAGAAAAGGCTAAGATTTTAGTAAAGGAAATGGTGGAATCTTTAGCTTTAAGTTTGGTTGATAAGCAATTGGTGACAAATAAAGTGGTTCTTACAATTGGTTATGAAACAAATGAAGCATATACAGGCGAAACAATGGTTGATTTTTATGGGAGAGTCTTGCCGAAAAGCCTAAATAAAATTGTTCATTTGCCTCAAAAGACAAATGCGAATTCAATTCTAATTCAAAATATATTGGATGTATATGATCGGTTTGTGGATTCTAGTTTATTGGTGCGAAGAATCAATGTGGCGGCTATTGAAGTGATAGATGAAAAGAATCGTGGTTTTGAACAGGTGGATTTATTTTCAAATGTGGATGAAGAAGAATTAAAGAAGGAAAATGATCTTCAAAAGGTGACTTTAAAAATAAAGAATAAGTATGGCAAAAATTCAATCTTAAAGGGAACGGATTTTGAAAAGGGAGCTAAGGCCAAAGAGCGAAATGAGCAGATTGGAGGGCATAAGGCATAATGGATGAACGATGGTATACAATGGAACGTCCAACAAGCAAGTATCCAAAGATGTCTATGTCAGATCGTGCTTCTCAATTTGCACCTTTTGCGGCTTTAACGGGTCATAAAGAGGCGGTATTGGAGCAACAAAGAATAACGCAGGCGAAACGTATTTTATCAAATGAAGAAAAGCTTGAAATCAATGAAAAGATTGTTGAGATGGTGAAATTGAAATCAAAATGTAGAATCACTTATTTTGAAAAGGATCAGAAAAAGTCTGGTGGAAAATATCATACAGCTACATATACTTTTAAAAGGTTGGATGAATTGAATAAAACTTTAATTTTTAAAGAAAATGTACAAATTCAAATTGATGATATCGTAGACATAGAATTATTGGGACAGTGATGTTCCTTTTTCTTTTCGAAAATAAAAAAACAGCACATTGTGCTGCCTAATAGAGATTGCATTCATAATTTAAAACAATTGTATTGTTGTCTTGTGAAGTTTATGCCTTTCAATCGTTTTAAATAGAATACTTGTTACTGGAAAGATGATATCTTTTATTATGGGATATCGAACATGAGTATCAGATAAAAATCTTCTGAATACATTTATAATTATAATTACAGTATAGAGTTTTGTCTTATGATAAATAGTCAAAAAATATAGATATATTATCATTTTTGGTTTATATTTAGTTTATGGAAAATAAATTGCACATTTTAAACGGATATACGGATGAATTGTTCCCAGTAAATATCTGTGTTGTTAGAAAATATAGTGATTTACCGATTGGTAGTGGCTTTAAGTCTTTGCATTGGCATGAAGATTTGCAGTTTGTACTTTGCACTAAGGGTTATGTCAATTACCAGGTAAATGGAATTGAGTACAAACTTAAAGAAAAAGAGGCATTATTTATTAATAAAGGTGCTTTGCATATGTCAAATGATATGAGTGAGGATGGAGAATATGTGACACTTACTTTTCCTGAAGAATTACTTTTTTTCTTTAAAGAGAGTCGAATGAAATATAAGTATGTATGGCCTTATACGCGTATGGATTTTTTAAGGTGTTATGAAATCAAGGAAGAAAATGAAATTATTTCATATTTGTATGATATTTATAATATTTATTTAAATGGTTCGGATATGTTTGAATATGATGTTTCTATTTTGATCACCATGATTTGGAGAGATTTGGTGAAAAGTTTATCTAAAATTGATTTTATACCAAACAAAAAAGATGTTGAAAGACAAGAACGAGTACAAGTGATGCTTGTATATATTCATACGCATTATGCAGATGAATTATCTTTAAAGGATATTGCAGATGCAGGGATGATGAGCATTGCGCAATGTAATCGCTGTTTCAATAAGATGTTAAATGTAACGCCATATGAGTATTTAATTCAGTATCGATTACAGAAGGCAACTAATTTATTGAAGGATGCAACGTTGAATGTAACAGAAATATCTGAGATTGTCGGTTTTAATAATGTGACACATTTTATTCAGGCGTTTAAAAAGGTATATGGCATATCGCCAAAGAAATATCGAATGATGGAGGATCAAGATGAAAAGGGCAGTTGAAGAAATCTTAAAGTTTAATGAGGAAAGAGATTGGGATCAATTTCATAATCCCGAAAATTTGGCTAAATCCATTAGTATTGAGGCAGGAGAATTGTTGGAATGCTTTCAATGGAATAATGAATATGATAAGCAACATGTTTGTGAAGAATTGGCGGATGTGATGAATTATTGTATTTTAATGGCAAATAAGCTGGGGGTGGATATGGAAGAGATTTTATTGATGAAATTAGAACAAAATAAAAAGAAATATCCTGTAGAAAAGTGTAAAGCATCTTCTAAAAAGTACACAGAACTGATAAAATAAGGGTATGTTAGATGTCGAGCGATTACAATTCTTAGATTTATATAGTTTTGAACTACGATTGGATTATTTTGAGAAGATTCTAGAATATACGAGTTCTTCTTATTCTTTTTATTGGTTAGAGGCCATATTAAATCTAATGATTTATAAGGATACAATTGAATTTGATGAAATCTTGGATGAAATGATTTCTTTAGCCTATGAAGATGTGGTAGAAAAAGGGTATCACTTGGGTCCGTTGATTCATCAAAAGCGTACAAACGCATTGGAAAATGCGATTTTAAGCATTCAAAAGTATTTGCCTGAAAATTGTTCGAAACAAGAAATTATTATTTGTGTGAAACAACATGATGAAGATTTAAAAGAATATAAGAAGCTTTTGATCATGCAGACACCATATCGTTTATTATCGAGCTTTTTGGTGGATGTAGGTGGTAATGATCCAATTTGGAATCGGCCTAAGGATATTATAGAAACAATTAAAGATTATAATGAAAAATATAGACTTCCATATATCATTGAAAATGACAGGGGTCTTAAAAGAAGAGTTATTGTTCAACCAGAATGGAGAGATTTCTTAATGACGAATTATCGTGTCATTATGGAATGGGTCCATGATGAAAAAATCAAGTATCTAGAAAAACGTAAGATTGAAGAAAGTGCATCTTAGGATGTACTTTTTCTTTTGGTTAAAATAAAAAAGCCTATTGCTAGACTTAATTTTGTTTGTGTTTTAAATACAAAGCATAAATTAATTTTGCGATTCCTATAGAGATAAAAAATGTTCCTAATTTTTCTAACATTATAAAGATTTGTCCTTTCTTAATATATATTACATTGTTTGTCGGACAGAGAAAATAGAATTTTAAGATATAAATAAGATATAATCTGTATAAAAAATAAAAAACTCCTTTATGTAAAGGAGTAATTGTCAGATGGTAGCGCGTACGGGATTCGAACCCGTGATACAGCCTTGAGAGGGCTGTGGCTTAACCGCTTGCCGAACGCGCCATGTGCTTAAGTATTATAGCACAAAATAAAAGAGAAGTATAGACTTCTCTTACAATTCTGCAATCAAATCGCATAAGTTTTTATAGGCTTTTTGAAAAGATTCTAGGTTTAATTTTTCTTCTGGAGTGTGACAACCTTCGGCAATAGGACCGTATGTGATGATATCTAAATCTGGAATCAATCCTTTTAGAATACCGGTTTCCATACCGCCGTGTGATGCTTCTGTTTCCATTTCTACACCTTGTCTTTTTAAGATTTCTTTTAATGTATCTCTTAATGGACTGTTAGCTTCATAGTTCCAGCCACAGAAGTTTGTGTCTTCATGTTCAGATGCATTGCATAACTGTGCAATCATATTGACTTTATTTCCTAATTCATCTTTCATAGATTCTAATGGGGAACGAATGCAGAAAGCACATTTCACAACATTGTCTTCTGTTCTTAATTTACCTAAATTAAGAGAAGCTAGAGTTAATCCTTCAATGGCCATCGATTTATGCTGCAAACCATTTGGTAGTAAGTAGTATAGTGTAATCAACTCATTTGTATCTTTTGAAGTAAAGGCTTTAGTAGCTTTTTCTGTTTCTTCCAATTGAATGTCGAGTTTACTATCACTAAATTCAAATTCTGTTTTTAGATCTTTTACGATAGAATCAATATTTGGTTTAATGTCTGAAACGAAAGTAGCTTCTGCTTCTCTAGGAATCGCATTTTCTTTTAGACCACCATTTACGGATACAATTTGAATATCTTTTAATGTTTGTAGAACTCGAAATAAGATTTTAATGGAGTTACCCTTTTCTTGATCAATGCAAGCACCTGAATGCCCTCCATCTAATCCTTTGACAATAAGTTTATAGGTTGGTTTATTTACTTCTTCAAACATGCATGTTTTATCGACATAGGCATAGCGACCACCACTTGTTGTGGTACAAGTACTAATTTCACCACCACCATCTAAACCAATCATCTTTTTGGCATTGAAGTATTCTTTCTTTAAATTAATAGATCCTAATAGACCTACTTCTTCTTGTACAGTAAATACACATTCTAGATTTGGATGCTTTAGAGTATCATCACTAAGAATGGCCAACATGTAGCTCACTCCAAATCCATCATCGGCACCTAATGTTGTTCCTTTCGCTTTTAACCATCCATCTTCAACATATAAATTTAAAGCATCGGTTTCAAAGTCAAAATCGTCATCCTTGTTTTTTTCACATACCATGTCCATATGCGCTTGTAACATAACTGTATCGTGATTTTCATAGCCTGGTGTGGCATCTTTATAAATAATCACATTGTTCATGTCATCACGAACATATTTAAAATCATGTTCTTTCGCAAAATTCTCTACATAGTCTGCGATTTTTTCTTCATGAAAAGATCCATGAGGAATTTTTGAGATTTCTTCAAAATATTTGAAGATTGCAACATTTTCATCTAATACACTCATTGTTTGTACCTCCACTTGATTAAAGTTTAGTATAGTACAAAAAATGAGAGACGCAAGTCCCTCACTATTGAATATTGATATATCTTGTTTCTTCTTCATGCTTTACAGGTTTTGTAGGCAATAAGATAAATAATTCACCATTGTCAAAACGAGCTTTGATATCCTCTTGTTTGTAGCCTTCACCAATATAGAAAGAACGAGAATAAGTTCCAGTAAATCTTTCTTGACGAAGCACACGCGTATCTTCTTTGTTGATATTACGAGTTGCTGTGATCTTTAGATATCCATCTTTCAATTCAATTTGAATATTTTCTTTTTGGATGCCACAAACCTCCATGCAGATTTGATAATATCCATCTTTTTCATAAATGTCTGTTCTTAATACAGTATTTGCATCTTGTTTTTTAGTATCATTGAAAAAGTCATCAAAATAATTTGGGTAATAGCGCATATTGAATCCTCCTTAGCACTTATATCATTTAACTGCTAATATCATAATACAAATGTTTGGCACAGTCAAGAGACGAGTGCTAGATTTTGCTATAGATAATTTATGACAACTACGATCCAAGCATGGCGTAATTTTCTTTTTTCGCATTTGATTTTTCATGGCTTGAGTGCATATTTACGACAAATTTTTATTCTTGAAATAGTGAGTGCTCATTATAGTAAAATTCTGATTTTGCTTTACACGAAAAACTTGTACCATTAGCTCACTTCCTTTTTAAACTGAAAAGACACATTTAATAAAACAGGATATAGACATCATTAATGTCAAATAGACTTGTAG
>NZ_DS996840.1:115217-117062 GCF_000156655.1 Holdemanella biformis DSM 3989 | reverse complement strand
TGGGAGTAAAATGTTTCAAGATGAATTCATGAAAATCAACAATATATTAAGCGGTATTCGGAATAAAGATATATGTCCAGAAATAAATTTATACAAGACGTTGTATGAGTGTTGATTTTAGTTTTATATCCTAATTTATTAAATGTGTCTAAACAGAAAAAAACGCAAGTCGCATTTTTATGACTTACGTCTTTCTGCCTAACTTACTTTTCTATTTTTCTGTTTCTAATGTATTATATCGCACACTAAGGTGTATGCTGACAAAACATAAATACAATATGCTAATATTTCATGCTCTAATTGATTTAAAAATATAAGGATAAGAAATCCTACTGAAAAAATGTTCTCTGAAATTAGTAATACAATGTGAGGATAAAAAGCTTGTTTTAAGCGATTCATAAAATACTTTTTCGTAGTTTAATCAAATTTTGATGATTACATTAAGCGCAATCTCTGTGTTGCTGGCAGTCTGTATTGCTTTCTCTATTTCTTCTAAAGGAAATTCATGTGTAATCAGTTTTTCTATATCCCACTTACCGCTTTTCATAATATTCAGAACATCAAACACATCTTCAGGCATATAACCACCTGAACCGATTACGCTTTTTTGTGAATATGTTAAATGCAGTAAATCAATATCATGTACTTTATTATTTACTGCTACCATAATAAAACGGCTGTCAATTTTTCCCTGTTCCATAAATAAATCAAGAATTTCTTCTGCACCGCTGGCATCTATGAACCCGTCAATATCAGCAACCTTTCCTTTCAAAGAATGAGCAGTTCCAAAATAAGAACAAGCTTTATCTTGAAAAGGAATAGACCTAGTATTGCAGGTTTCAAACCCCAATTCTTGTGCGATAGACAGTCGAAAATCAGAAATATCACAAATCATTACTTTTTCGATACCAAAATATTTTAAGGCAATGGCACTAGCAAGACCGATTGTTCCACAACCAAATACAACAAAGTTCTCGTGCTTTTTAGGCTGTCCTCTGCGTGCTGCCCTGCAACCTACGGTAAATGGTTCAATTAAACATGCTACTCTGTCGGGAATTTCTTCTGGAACAGAATACAAAGAATAATTTCTTTTTGCATTGGGTATTTTAATATATTCTGAAAAACCTCCGATAGTACCAGCCCTTTTTGTATCTCCTGTGGCGAAGAGTGGATAGGGATACACTCGTTCCCCAATCGTAAACTCGGTATTGTCTTTTCCGACAGCTACAATTTTTGATATTGTTTCGTGTCCAAATTCTTCGCCAACAGAAATACGGTGTCCAGTATGCTCGCCATACTGATATACTGCAACATCTGTTCCACAAATACTGGAATATATATTTTTAACTAAAACATCATTATCGGATAAACATGGTAATGGTGTTTCTTTTATCTCAATTTTCTTTTTCCCTAAATAAATAGCTGACTTCATTTTGCATATCTCCCTTTACTTAATACCTTTGCAAAGTGGTATCAAAGACTGCAACAATACAATTCCTATTACTCCGACAATAATTCCTTGCATCAAAAGTCCTTGCCAAACCATTGTCATGCACATTCCAACACCTAATACTAAAGCTCCAACAACAGCTAAAATAAATATTGCTACTGTTTTTCTGTTAAACTTAATTGCTGGCTTTCCCTGCATTTTTCGACGTACAAATAACATGAGAAGAAGAACTACCAAACCAACAGCACCTACAACAATCCCTTGATTAAATGTGTTCCATTCTTTAATCATGCACATACACATACCGATTGCAAAAAGAATTCCTCCGATTGTTCCTAAAATCATTGACATAAAATTTTCTTTTTTCATTTGATTACCTCCATTTTATCTTTCAG
>NZ_DS996840.1:96189-113139 GCF_000156655.1 Holdemanella biformis DSM 3989 | reverse complement strand
ATTTTATCTTTCAAGAGAAGTTTTTCTCTTGTTAATTACATTATGGTTTGGTATGATACTATAATCAATCATCAATAACACGAATTGTGTTGGAATAATAAAAAAGGTACATAATATGAATACAAAAAACAATCAAAGATTTAAAGATACAGAAATTCGTATGCAGTCGGTTATGTTGGAACTTATGAAATACATGGAGTTTGAAAAAATAACCGTAAAAAAATCTGCGAAAAGGCTCAAGTTAATCGCTCCACTTTTTATGCCCATTTTATTGATATTAACGATATGTTAGATAAGATGGAACAGACACTTCGAGAAGAGTTATTATTGAGTTACCAAAACGGCAATGAAGAAAGTTATGTTTTTTCAGAACATTCTTTCCTACTATTTTTGGAACATATTAAAAAACATAAATATTTTTACAAAGTCAATTTGCAAACTAGAAAATCATTTCCTCTAAAGCAGGGATATGAGAAATTGTGGGATATTATTGAACCACGATGTAAAGAGGTCGGTATTTTTGACAAGGAAGATATTTTGTATTACTTTATCAATTTTCAAGCTGGTTTTACTATGACGTTAAAACATTGGGTAGACACAGACTGCAAAATTAGTGAAAAGCAACTTGCTGAAATTATAAAAAATTGTGTTCCTAATATTTTAATCAAGAGGAATTAGCGATATACTATCCCTTTCTTCCTCTTGATTACCCACAACAGAAAAGAAAAAGCCCTGTCAAGAGCTTGCCACCATTGGTGGTGCTTTGCACTCTTGATTGGGCTTTTTGTTTGCTGTATTTTCTCACAAGAGGAAAAAGATTATTCGTCCTCATCATCAAAATGGTTATTCCTTAATACTTCCCGTAACAATTCCATATCCTCTTTTGAGTTGGGGTTTATCATTTTCACAATTTGATAAGGTGTCTTATACTTATAGAAAAATAGGACTTTATGCGACTAGACAAAACCAACGTCATAATAACAATGATTGAGTGCTAATAATTTTGTTGCTTGTTACGAGTACACTTTTCTGCATCAATAGCCAAGACAAACATAAGTGCATCCAATACATTTTCTGGATTTTTAACATCAATGACATAAGTATCTGTAAAATTAAATATTTCTTTACGAATAATCGCTACAGTAACATAGCTTTCATCCACAATTGTATAATTCCATTCAGTAAGAGTTCCATCAATATGCCATCCGTTGTAGTCAATGTTGTAATGTGGAGTAAAGAAAGATAATTCTTTCGATAGACATCCAATATATTCATTATTCTTATAGATTTCAAATTTAGGAAGAAGAGTTATCACTTTTTCTAAAACTGTACCCACTTCATTTCCATTTTGATCATAAATGACGAGTTTATGTCCCCAAGAAAGTTTTCCTTCAACTTGATATATGACCTGACCATCTTCGTTGTATATATCATAACTGTCAAACCAGGAAAAGAATCGTTGCTTAAATAATAGCTTCATAATTTCACCACCATCCCAATTATAGCATTGAATATCTTTTAAGGTTTATTTAAGTTTTAATATGTATACTCACTCACGAAATAGGTGATTATACTTTTCATGCCCTTAGAATAATCATGCCTATTTCTTTTTTTTGACAATTTTTAAATTCTTAAGAAAACTTAAGGAAATCTTAAGGAAAACATAATACAATGCTTCTGAGGTGAATTTGTTATGAAGAAAAGACTCGGAAACATATTGATATTTGTATTGATTATAGGCCTTACGATTGGATATGGAATCTATAAAGATGATCAATCAAGAGTCACAGTCAATAAAATCTATACGACTCAGTTTCAAGAGCAGGCATTATCAGATTTAGAAAATGAAAAAGGAAATGGAAACTATACACTTCAAAATATGTTTATGAAATACAATCCATTTTCAACCAATACACAATCGATGTATGTTTATTTTAATACATACAAAGCGGCTAAAATTACATATACAGTAAGTTGTGCTGATTATGCGGATTTTACAGCTACAGCTTATCAGGCAAAAGAATATCAAAAAGAACATGAGTTTCAATTGATTGGATTGATTCCTGATTGTACAAATACAATCACAATTACAGCTACTTATAAGGATGGTACAAGTCAAAGCATAAGTACAAATTATACAATGGGATCACTTTTAGGTGATGAAGATATACAACTTGAACAAGTGTCTGGTTCTAAACAAGACTTAGGCAATGGCTTATATACACTATTAGGAAATGATGCCGATGATCAAGATTTTGTCTATATGTATGATACAAATGGTATCTTACGATCAGAAATACCGATTATTGGATATCGTTCTCATCGTATGTTGATGCAAAATCAAACATTATATATGAGTGTATCAACACATCGAATGGCAGCTATTAATCATTTAGGCAGGATTGAACACATTTATAATTTGGGCAATTATATAGTTCATCACGATTATCAATTTGATCAGGATGGAAATTTGATTTTATTAGCTACAAATGAAGAGAAGAATAGTGTAGAAGACTGCATTATTAAATTAGATGTAGAGACGGAAGAAGTAAGTGAATTATTAGATTTAGAAGATTTATTTAAAAGCTACAAAGAAAGCACGGACCATAAGGAAGGTTCAAAATGGGATTGGATGCATATCAATACACTTCAATATCTAAATGATGATAGTGTTATTCTTTCTTCTCGAGAAACAAGTTCAATCATTAAAATCAAGGATGTAAGCACAAATCCAAGTATTGATTATATTATTGGAAATGAAGATTTCTGGAAAGATACGGATTATACAGAATATCTATATACAAAAGTAGGTGATTTCTTGACAAGTGGAGGACAACATACTGTAACCTATATGGAAGATGATTTGCTTGAATCAGGTCAATACTATCTATATATGTTTAACAACAACTTTGGCTACTCAAAGACAAGAAAAGATTATGATTGGACGGTAAATGAAGGAATTCAAATAAGTATTACAGAAGGTACAACATCGTATTATTATCAATATTTAGTGGATGAAAATGAAGGTACATATACATTAGTCAATTCGTTTGAAGTTCCATTTAGTGCCTATGTATCCAGTGCACAAAATCTAGGCGATCATATTGTCGTAGATTCAGGAATTGCAGGACTATTATCCATTTATGATATGGATGGAAATCTTGAACAACAGTTCAGTATAAAGAAAAATGATCGATTTATTTATCGAATCTATTATTATGATTATAAAGGATATTATTTTAGTTAGAGAGCAATCTCTAACTTTTTTAAGCCAATTTTAAGTGTTGTTTAGTATATTTATGGTATGACATATAAAGAATTTTATGGAACAGATTATGATAAGTTTAAGAAAGTACTCGATTCGGTTTTAAATACGATTGAATTGAGTTCATTAGCTTGTATACAATATACTACTTCTAGGATCAAATCGCCGGAAAGTGTTTTAAAAAAGATTGGCAATGACTATGCATTACTTCATGACATTATTGGTATTCGCATCATTTGTTCATTTGTGGATGAAATTTATGAAGTAAAAGATTGGATCAATTCTAGTTTTGAAGTGGTGCAAGTAAGAGACTATTTAAGGCATCCCAAACCAAGTGGATATCGAAGTCTACATGTGATTATTAAAGTAGATGGATGTTTAGTTGAAATTCAGGTGCGAACGATTGCACTTGATTTTTGGGCAAATCTAGAACATCAAATTCATTATAAGAAAGATATTGAAGATGAAAAATTAATTCGTAGTGAGTTAAAACGATGTGCCGATGAAATTGCTTCTTTAGACTTATCATTTCAGACAATTAAAGATAGAATTGAGGGTTAATATGCGATTATTGATTGCGGATGATGAAGAAAATTTGGCTCAAGCATTAAAAGCGGTTTTAGAAGATGCGGGCTATAATTGCGATGTGTGTTTTGATGGAAAGAGTGCCATTCGTTTGATTTCTCAAGAAATCTATGATGGATTGATTTTAGATATAATGATGCCAGAAAAGAATGGGTATGAAGTATTGTCTATTATACGAAAGAAGAAAATAGATATTCCTGTATTACTTTTAAGTGCACTAAATGAAGTAGATGATAAGGTTCAAGGTTTTGATTTAGGAGCCAATGATTATTTATCCAAACCCTTTTCAACAAAGGAATTGATTGCTCGAATCAAAGTGATGTTAAAAGAAAATATAGTAGATGATTCTTATTTACAATTTCAGGATATTCTACTGAATAAGAAAGAAGAGACGCTTTCTTGTAAGAATATAAAATATCAATTGTCTAAATATGAATGTAGTATTCTTTCTTTGTTGATTCGAAGTGAATTAAATCGAGTACCTGTATGGCTTGTGATTGAAAAAGTATGGCAAAATAAGGTGGATGTAGATGTAAAAACTGTTTCACTTTATGTATCTTATGTAAATAGAAAATTAAAAGCGTTAGATTCGAAAGCATATATAAAATTTGATGAAGAAAATATAGAACTGTGTGTTAATATATAAAAAAGAAGAAAGGGTGTGGCAATATGAATATATTAGTTGTGGATGATGAAAAAAATATTGCGTATGCGATTGCACAAATATTAGAAGAACAAAAATGGCAAGTTACGATGGCCTATGATGGTCAAGAAGGTTTAGATCTTGCACTAAGCGGATATTATGATGTAGCTATTTTAGATATCATGCTTCCGGGTATGAATGGTTTTGAAATTGTACAGAAGATGCGTGCAAATAAGATTGAGACTCCTACACTTTTATTGTCGGCATTAGATGAAATTCCGGATAAAGTCAAAGGCTTGAATGTAGGTGCAGACGACTATATGACAAAGCCATTTTCAGCTGCTGAACTTGTAGCTCGCATCAATGCACTGACAAGACGAAAAGGGGAAGTCATCGTTCATGAATTAAAATATGAAGATCTTTCTTTACAACTTGATACTTGCGAGTTGTATTGCGCGAGTCAACATATTCATTTGGGATACAAAGAGTTTGAAATAATGAAACAATTAATGTCGCATCCAGAAATGATTACCTCTAAAGATGATTTGATTGTTTCGGTATGGGGAAGTGAAAGTGATGCGATGGATAATAATGTCGAAGTATATATTTCATTCTTAAGAAAGAAATTGAAGTTTTTAAAGAGTCAAGTTTCAATCAAAGTGATTCGAAAAGTTGGATATCGACTTGAGGTATGCGATGCTTAAAAAATTACAGACAAAATTCATTTTGATTTTAATGTCCTTTGTCAGTGTCATTCTACTATCTGTATTTGGCATAGTTTGCTGCTCAAATTATGTCCACGATAAAAAGGATGTCGAACGAAGTTTGGAAATGGCTTTGCGGTTAAAAGATAAAGATTTTTCGATTTCATTTGGAAATAGTCGTAATTTTAATGGGAATTCCTTTGTGATCTATACAGATTCTGATTATGAATATATGATCACAAGTCGTACAGTATGGAATATATATGCAGAAGATGCACAAAGTTTGATTGAAAGTGTAGAACATAAAGAGGATGTGGGCGTACTAAAAAAACTTGGGTTTGCGTATAAAAAAGAAAAGATTACGAACTATCAAGTGAATGAGGATACCCTTATTCCTTCTGGTTATGCCGTAGCCTTTGTGGATATATCGAATATGCAGTCCTCTTTTCAAAGAATGTTGATTATATCTGTACAAATTGGATCGAGTGTATTACTTGTATTCTTTATATTAAGTTGTATTTTAAGTAAATGGGCACTAAAACCAGTTGAGCAAGCATGGGATAAACAAAAACAGTTTGTCGCCGATGCTAGTCATGAATTGAAAACGCCATTAACCGTTATTTTAGCCGATAGTGATGTGTTATTAAATCATTCTACAGAATCTATTTCTTCACAGAAAAAATGGATAGAATCCATTCAAAGTGAAGCAAATCGAATGCGTAAGCTTGTAGAAAATATGTTGTTTCTTGCCAAAAATGATGCGAATCGAATTGAAATTTCGATGCAGAATTGTTCTTTGAGTGATATATGTTTTCATTGTGTTTTACCATTTGAATCGATTGCGTTTGAAAAAGGTATTGATTTAATCGATGAAGTGGAAGAGAATATAGAGGTACATGGAAATGAGTCACAATTAAAACAATTGATTTTGATTTTCTTGGACAATGCGATCAAATATACACCTAAGGGTGGAAAGATATATTTTAAGTTGGCAAAGATACAAAATAAACCCGTTCTTACGATTCGTAATACGGATAGTTATATTCCGCCTGAAGATTTAAAACATGTATTTGAACGCTTCTATCGTGTTGATAAATCAAGAAAATATCAAGGTGGAGCTGGTTTAGGTCTATCGATCGCAAGTCAGATTGCACAAAGTCATAAAATTAAATTAAGTGTGACGAGTGATGAAAAACAAGGTACAGAATTTACTTTGAATTTCTAGGAGGAAAATTATGTTTCAAAAAAGAGTCAATCAAGTGATTGAAAAAATGAAAACAGATGGGCTTAAACAAATCTTAGTGAGTGAACCATGCAGCATCTATTATTTAACCGGTGTGGATGTAGGTCCAGGGGAAAGAATGTTTGCGCTATATTTGAATGATGAAGGAAGAAAAGTATTATTTTTAAATACATTATTTACAGTTGAACAAAAGGATTGCGAAGAAATTTGGTACAGTGATACAGACGATTCAATTTCAATGTTGGCAAGTGTGATTGATTCTAAAGAAACGCTTGGTATTGATAAAGATTGGACAGCACGCTTCTTGATTCCTTTAATGGAAAAATGTGAAGGATTAAAAGTTGTGTTAGGATCAAAATATGTGGATGCTACTCGTGCTATTAAAGATGAAAAAGAAATTGAATGTATGATTGAAAATTCACAGATCAACGATGTGGTGATGGAACGTACAAGAGATTTCATTTCAGAAGGTATGACTGAAAAACAAGTAGAAGCTTTTATACTTGAACAATATAAGTTATTGGGATGTCAAAAAGTTTCTTTTCCACCAATTTGTTCATTTGGAGCAAATGGTGCTGATCCTCACCACATGCCAGATGATTCTGTATTAAAAGCCGGAGATAGTATTGTGATCGATATTGGTGGAAAAAAAGATCGTTATTGTTCCGATATGACACGTACTTATTTCTGTAAAGAAGCAAGTGATGAATATAAAAAGATTCATGATATAGTGCGTGTTGCCAATGAAAAAGCAGAAGAAATCATTCGTCCAGGCGTTCGTTTATGTGATATTGATTTAACGGCTCGTAATTATATTGCAAGTTTTGGCTATGGCGAATACTTTACACACCGCCTTGGACATTTTATTGGTCAAACAGATCATGAATTTGGAGATGTAAGTTCTACAAATACGGAAACTGTAAAACCAGGCATGATTTTCTCAATTGAACCAGGCATTTATTTGCCAAATAAAATGGGTGTTCGTGTAGAAGATCTAGTCTTAGTTACTGAAGATGGCTGTATTGTATTAAATAAAGTAGATAAAAAATATGCGATGATTGGCTAATCATCGCATTTTTCTTACTATTTACCTAAACAGAATTTAGAGAATAAAGTGTCCAATAAATCTTCTCTATGAACTTCACCTAAGATTTCTTTCAAGTGATCATGAGCTGCCTGAATATCAATCTCAATTAAATCAGGCTCTACCATCCTATTCATGGCTTCCTTAGCTCTTAACATATCTTCTTTGGCTAGATTCAATAAACCAATTTGACGCTCATTTGAAAGTAATGGATCTTCTTTTAATAAATCATTTTGATACAGATTTTCTAAGGCATCAATCAATGGCTGAATCTCTTTATTGGAAGCTGAAATCCAAATGCCATCTTTATTTGCCTCTGCCTTATCTAATTTATTATAGATAATTAAGCGCATTTTATCTTTTGTCAGTTCTAATAATTGTTTGTCTTCTTCGTCCAACTCTTTAGAACCATCAAAGACTAAAAGAACCAATTTGGCATCTTTTAATTTTTCTTGACTCTTTTCGATACCAATCTGTTCAATCTTATCATTTGATTCACGAATGCCCGCTGTATCAATTAGGTTTAATTGAACGCTACCAATATGAATTTGGCCTTCAACCAAATCTCTTGTGGTTCCGGCAATATCTGTAACGATGGCTTTATCTTCTTCAAGAAGTGCATTCAGTAAGCTGGATTTACCAACATTTGGCTTACCAACAATAATAGTATCAATTCCTTTTTTTAACATTTGTCCCGTTTGAACACGAGAAAGAATGTGATCAATTTTTTCTAACCAATCATTTGTTTTGGGTAATAAGTCATTTGTGGTCAATTGTTCGACATCTTCATATTCAGGATAATCAATATTCACTTCGATTTGTGCAATAATATCCATTAAATCATCAATCAAAGGTTGGAGTAATTTTTTTTACACTTCCCTTGATTCCATGAATCGCCATAGTAGCAGCTGTGTTGTTGCTCGCTTCGATCATGTCTTGAACGGCTTCAGCTTGGGATAAGTCAATTCTTCCGTGATAGAAGGCACGTTGCGTAAATTCTCCTGGCTTGGCAAGATCGGCTCCTGCACTTAAGGCCATGGATAAGATTTTACGTGTAATAAAAGTACCCCCATGACAGTTGATTTCTACAATATCTTCTCGTGTATATGTTTTTGGTGCTCTAAAAATAGAGATTAAAACTTCATCCACTGGATTTTTATCTGGATCTATAATAAAGCCATAATGAATCGTATGACTTTTCGCATTCATAATATTACGGTCAAATATTTTTTGAGTGATTTCAATAGCTTGATCTCCACTTAAACGAATGATGGAAATGGCACCATCTTGTAAAGAAGTGGAAATAGCCGCAATTGTGTTTTCAAACATAAAAAAACATCCTTTCTTTCTTAGTGTATTTTATCATAAAAGATGTATAATGTCTTAGACAGAGGTGTAAACATGATAGAATATACAAAAAATCAAGTACACGAAGTGGTGTGTGCATTTAATGAACATAAAATTATAGCTTTACCTACAGATACTGTGTATGGTGTAGGTGTAAAGTATGGTAATTTAGACGATTTAGAACGATTAAAACGCGCAAAACATCGTCCAGAAACGAAACCTATTCCGATGATGGTTTCAAATGTAGAACAAATGAAACAAGTCGCTTTAGTGGATGAAAGAATCGAAAAGATTGCCGCTAAGTTTTTGCCAGGCGCATTAACTTTAGTTGTCAATGTAAAAGAAAGTGTCGATCCAGCGTATACAAATGGCCTAAGTACGATTGCGATTCGTATTCCAGATGAAAAATTTATCTTAGATGTGATTGACGAATTGAATTGTCCAATCTTAGTTACAAGTGCCAATCAATCTGGAGAAAAGACAGCACTTACAAGTGATGATGTATATGAACAACTTCCAAAAATAGATGGAATTGTTTTGGGTACGTGCAAAGCATTACAGGCAAGTACAATTGTAGATTGCACAAAAGATAAGCTAGTTATTTTAAGACCAGGACCTATTTCATTAGAAGAACTAAATTCAGTTCTATAAAAAAGCACCCAGAACTTATGTTGAAAAGCATAGGCCAGGGTGCGTATGAACAAATCTAGAAGTAGTATGCTTCTAGTAGTTCATGTAGTATGTTACTCTGATTTAAAATGGATTCAATGGTTTCGAATACAATTTAAACATATGTTAAAACTTGTCAAAATGATGGGGGTTTATTATAATACTGAGTATGACAGAAGAAGAAATGATTAGAGAGATTGCCGAACCTATTTTAGAGCAATTGAAGAAAATTGAAAAACAACTAGGAAATCATCGTATGCCACAGCTTCCACAAATTAAGTTTGTGAAAGAAGGCAATATGCAAGATGGTCCTTTTATGATTGGAGACATCGAAGTTACGGATGAGCTTTTAGAAAAAGTAGAGGCTTATGTTCAGGAAGAAATCGAAATGATGCATCAACCGACTGTTTTACATTAAGAAGTTACAAAAATGTAGCTTCTTTTTTAAAAAATGCTTGCATTTTATTTTGCGTTAGTGTATTATATGTGAGCACGTTGGAAATGCGGGTGTGGCGAAATTGGCAGACGCACCAGACTTAGGATCTGGCGCCTTCGGCGTGGGGGTTCGAGTCCCTTCACCCGCACCACTTGTAAATTTAGACAATTACTTCGGTAGTTGTCTTTTTTTGTTTTATGTTATAATTTCCATATGGAAATTTGTGTATATTATGAAAAAATAAATGAAGATTCAATTCGCATCAAGCGTGTGTATGCATCGACTCCCACAATAGAAATACCCGAATTCATTGATGGATATATTGTGCGTGAAATAGGAAACTATTGCTTTTCTAAAAAGGAAGTCGATCTATCTAATTCTGTTTTAAGTCATGAAATTCCTTCTAGTTATTATGAGTGTAGTGGTAGTGATGTTGAAAGTGTTAAGCTTTCTAAGACAGTCACAAAACTAGGGGATTATGCATTCTACAATTGTCGAAAGCTAAAAGAAATATTTTTACCTTCTAGTTTAATGTGTATTGGCAGTGATGTATTTATGAATTGTTTAAGACTCAATCATATCTATTATGACTGTTCTATATTTTGTATCACGATTTTAAAACAAATACTAACTCAAATCACTTGGGATATTGAAGTCGATTTTATAGATGGTTCTATATTCTATCCAGAATACAACGGGGGTTATGATGAAGTGGGACCGGCCCATATCTTTGCCTTGAATATCGAAGGGGAAGGCTTTCGTATGCGACAGTGTTTTAAAGACGGTAAAATTGATTTTGATGGTTATGATGCCTGTTTTGAAAAATTATGTGCAGAAGAAAGTGAATCTTGTATCTTTCATGTTGCGATTCTTAGATTTATGACGGGATCTGAGAGATACATTCCTTATTTAAGAGCACATGATTTGACTTCTTATTTACATACATATAAAGATATATGTGTTATGGTTGAAAAATTAATAGAAGAAAAATGTATGGATGTACAAGCTTTAGATGTATTGATTTCTATGGAAAAAGATTTGGAAACTCGAACTGTATTGATGGAATTAAAGAATAAGAAGATGGAAACATCATCCGCATATTCTTTTGAGGATTTTTAATGCGACAAAGGGATTGGGAAAAAGAAAAGGCAATTCATATATTAGAGCTTGTTCGCTCTGAACTCTATATGGATATGCCACATTTTTTAACAGCGTTAAATACGTTGATGTTTAAAGAGGATGAGCATGTAAGTGTATGTGCTACAAATGGAATTTATTTTTATTATAATCCATTGAAGGTGATTGAGCTTTTTCAAAAGAATTCGATCTTTTTAAATCGTGCTTACTTACATAGTATTTTACATTGTCTTTATAGTCATATTTGGCTAAGAAAAAATCGTATAGAATTTATTTGGAATGTAGCTTGTGATATTGTGGTGGAATATACATTGGATTCAATGCATAAAAAAAGTGTTTCACGAATCTTATCCTATGCTCGAAAAGATGTATATCACCAAATTGAAAAGTTGGATGGATTGAGTTGTATTACGGTTTATGAATGGCTTTGTACACGGGATGATATTCAAAATTTATATTATGAATTTGTGGTGGATGATCATGCATCGTGGCCTAAAGAAAAGGATGAAAAAACACCTCAATCGTCTTCGGTACAAAAGAAGTGGCAAAGTGTTGCCAAACAGACAGTATTTGATCATAAACAAAAAGGTAAAGAGAATGACGATGGAGATGCTTTTCTTGTATCGAGGTTACAGGCAAAAAAATCGAAGTATTCATTTTCACAATTTTTTAAACGTTTTAGTATTATGAAAGAAGAAATGCAGATCAATGAGGATGAATTCGATTTGTCGTATTACACATATGGTATGTCTATTTATAAAAATATGCCTTTGATTGAGCCGTTAGAGACAAAAGAAGTCAAAAAGATCTATGAGTTTGTGATTGCGTTGGATACAAGTTATTCGATTGATGAAAATCTTGCGAAGCGTTTTATATCAAATACATATAGTATTTTAAGCACTTCAAATATGTTTTATAAATCATGTAAGGTATATATCATTCAATGTGATGATAGAATTCGAAAAGAGGATGTCATTTCCAATCAAAATGAAATGAATCGTTTGTTGGATTCATTTACTCTAATAGGGGGAGGCAACACCGATTTTAGGCCGGTGTTTAGCTATGTGAATGATTTGGTGAATCAACAAGTATTTCAAAATCTTTGTGGTTTACTTTATTTTACAGATGGAAAGGGCGTTTATCCAAAAAAGTGTCCAGCTTATAAAACGGCATTTATCTATTTAGAAGATTATGATCAAAGTAAAGTGCCTTCTTGGGCAATTCAGTATAGATTGGAAGAAAAAATATGAATATATTACAGGCAAAAAATGAAATAAAAAATACAGTACAGGCATATTTATCGAAGAATAGCTTTGGTGAATATGAAATTGAATCTAAGAATCAACGACCTTTATTGTTGATTGGTCCTCCGGGTATTGGTAAAACACAGATTATGGAACAGATTTCAAAGGAATGTCAAATAGGGCTTGTCAGTTATACAATTACGCATCATACGCGTCAAAGTGCGGTGGGACTTCCTTTTATTCAAGAAAAGGAATTTCAAGGCAAAACGTATTCAATTACAGAATATACAATGAGTGAAATAATTGCGAGTGTCTATTCAAAGATGGAAGAAACGGGTTTAAAAGAAGGAATTCTATTTATTGATGAAATCAATTGTGTGTCTGAAACATTGGCTCCTACAATGCTTCAATTTTTACAGAATAAAACCTTCGGAAATCAAAAGGTTCCGGCAGGATGGATTATTGTGGCTGCAGGAAATCCGAGTGAATATAATAAATCGGTTCGTGATTTTGATGTTGTGACAATGGATCGTATTCGTTATATTCATGTAGAAACGGATTATTATGTTTGGAAAGAATATGCGATCTCAAAACATATTCATCCGATGATTTTAAGCTATCTAGAATTAAAACCTAACAATTTTTATACTGTTTCAACAAGTGTAGATGGTATGGAATTTGTGACGGCTAGAGGCTGGGAAGATTTATCGTATTTACTTTATTCATACGAAAAGATGCTTTTGGAAATATCGCAAGATACGATCTATGAATATTTACATCATGAAGATATTGCAGAAGATGTTTTCGCCTATTATTTGGTGTATAAAAAATATCAGGATGATTATGGCATTGATGATATTTTAAATGGAAATGTATCAAGTTCTATTTATGCTCGTTTGTTTAATGCGGATTTTGATGAAAGAGTATCTGTAGTCAATTTAGTGATGGATGGTTTATTAAGACAAGTGAATATATATTCTTTTGAAAAACATTGTACAGATTTATGGTTTGGTTTTCTAAAAAATTATCGAAATCATATGGATGTATCTTATGTGGATCATGTAAAGGAATTTATAGCTTTGTATCATGATAAGTTGCAGGCTGAATTATTAAGTGATGCTCAAAAACATGAATATGAATTTGTCTTAGAACAGATACAAAAGGTGAATGTGGATGCAAGCCTAGATTCTAAGTCGCGTTTTGATTGTAGTACAAAACCATTCTTTAAACAAAAAGAAAACATGGAGTCGATTGAATCGGATTTGAAACTTCAAATAGAAAATGCGTTTGAATTTATGGAAAGTGCATTTAAGAATGGTCAGGAAATGACAATATTTGTCACAAATTTAATAATGTCAGCTGAAATGGCTTTGTATTTAAGTTCACATACAATTGGTATATATGAAAAATACAAACAGGTTTTATTAATTGGAAGCCAAAAGGCAAGATTATTAGATGAGTTAGCTCATTAAAGAAAGGAATTATATGGATTATTCAGAATTAAAATATGATGTGGAAGAATTTGAATCGGATCAAGATAAAAAAATTCCACAACCACCTTTGGTAAAAGAGTCAATGCGAAAGGAATCCATTGAACTTCCTAAAAATTTTGATGCGCTACAAATTTGTTCAAACTTTCTAGATATTATTAATACACGTCACAGTAGTCGTGTGTATACGCAAGAGCCAATGTCCTTATTAGAACTATCTTATATTCTTTGGACTTGTCAAGGTGTGAAACAAATTCGTGGTAAAAAGTATGCGACTTTGCGTACAGTACCTTCTGGAGGTGCTCGTCATGGCTTTGAACTATATTTTGTATGTCAAAATGTAGAAGGATTAGATCCTGGAACCTATCATTATTTGCCTCTAAAACATTGTATTGAGTTTTTGAATCCTATTGATAAAGTGTCAGATGTTTTGGCATCTTCCTTATGCGATCAATTATGGGCTTTAAAAGCCAATGTGATTTTGTATTTTAGCTACGTACCGTACCGAACGGAATGGCGTTATGGTCATCTTGCACATCGAATCGCATTGGTTGATCTTGGTCATGTGGGTGAGAATATATATTTGGCAAGTACAAGTATTGGCTTAGGAACTTGTGGGATTGGGGCTTGTGTGACTTCGATTTGTGATGAAATGTTTGAATTGGATGGCGAAAACGAGTTTATTCTTTACTCGCAGCCAGTTGGGAAGGTGAATCCAGAGGATTTTGCGAAAGAAAAATCTTTTTATGAATTTGTTGAAAAAGAAGGCTTATAATGTGTTAAAATAGATTGGAACTAAGGAAATATATTATGAGTAAAAATGATAAGAATATAGATGCTTATTCAAAAGCACTTTTAGATAAAAAAACAGAATATAACGAGGAACTGAAAAAACCGAAAGAGGTTCATCAGATGACGGAAGATGAAAGAAGACTTGCAGAAAAGACAATGTCTTCTGCTTTAGATATGCTTCGAAAAGAGCGTGGACAAAAAACAATTGCGGAAGAAGAGCGTCTTTATGAAGAAAATAAAGTTGACTCCCAACATATGGAGGATGATTTTACAACTTCATCTATTGAAAATGAGCAGTCGAGTGATGCATTAGATCTTGTACATACAATGTTGCAAGATATGTCAAATGATGATGATGAATTATTGCCTTCGCAAGTAAAGAAATTAAAAGAAAAACAAGAAAAGAAGGAAAAAAGGAAAAGAAAGAAAAACCAAAGAAAGAAAAAGAAGAAGAGCCTAAAGAAAAGAAACTGAAGAAAAAGAAACCTATGAGTAAGGTCACAAAGATTATTTTAGGATGTATCTTATTAGGTGTAGCTGCTTTAGGTGTATATTCATATAAAGTATTGGTTTATGATCCACAAAATATTGTTTCACCAGCTCAGCAGAAAACATATGATAAGTTAGTATCTTATGCGGATGAGTATGGAGATAATATGATGTCGGATGCTGAAAAGCTAGAACTTATTGACTTGAATTCTGGGTATAAAAAGCTTTTAGATAAACAAAAAACGTCAATCAATGCATATTTTAAAGAACAAACAGGAAAGTCTTATACGGCTTTATTAAGGGAAGTAAAAGAACTTCAAAAGACAAAAGAAGAAGTGAAGCTTCCAGCTTACCAACAGATTGTTGATTTGTTGAATGGATGGGATGCAAAATCCGATGAAGAAAAGATGGCTGTTGCCGATATGCAGTCGGTGTATAGTTCTTTATCAAAGAGCTTGAAAAAGGAAGTGGATTCTTTATCAAAATCAAAAACAGGAAAAGATTTTATTGATTTATGTAAAGAACAAGCTGAATTAAAAACGGCAGCTCAAGAAAAGGCTCAACAAGAAGAGGAACAAAAGAAGTCTGAGAATGCTTCAAAAATCCAAGAATATCAAGCTAGTTTAAATAGTTTGCAGCAAGATTATGATACATATGCGCAATATGCGCAAAGTTTGGAATCGGATTTGGCGAATGCTAGTGATGAGGATCGTTCACAGATTCAGTCGCAAATTGATACAAACAATCAAATGTTGTATTCTCTGCAGCAACAAATCGCATATTATCAGCAACAAATTGCTGCTTTACAATCTTAGAAAAAAAGGCTATCCTTATGGGTAGTCGATATGCCGACTTAGCACAGTGGTAGTGCAACGCACTCGTAACGCGTAGGTCATTGGTTCAAATCCGATAGTCGGCACCATGATTTAAAATCAAGCTGGTTTATCCAGCTTCTTTTTTTGAAGGGAGAATCTATGAATTTAGATGAAAAAATGCTTTTATTGGCGACATGCTTTCTTTTTTTACCTTATCAAATAGCCAGTGTTGGAATTGCATGCATATTGGTGCAGGCTTTTTGTCGTCATAAATTAGTGGATGCCATAAAAAATCAAACGGGAGCCATTTTTTTATATAGCTTTATTGGTTTAGAATTCATTGTTACGATTTTGCATTCAAACTGGACAGGACTAGGCAATACATGGCTATTTGTGTTGGTTGGTTTATATGGAGCTTATTATCGAAAAAGCATCACAAAGAACACTTTTGAAAAGATGTGTGATTTAGTTATAATTCTATCTATTTTTGCAGCTATTTATGGACTTTATCAATTTAATCAGATTTCAATTGCGAATGGGAGAACCTTTTTAGAATTCCATATCTTTAATTCACCAAAGCGAAGAATTACATCGACATTTATGAATGCGAACATTTATGCGATGGTCATTGATTTTGTATGTGTCATGTGTATGTATCGTTTTGTGAAAAATGACAACATTCTTTGTAAGATTGGCTATGTTATTGTGGCATTATTTAACTTCTTTGTGTTATATCTAACGGGATCTAGAACAGCACTCTTACCTTTTGTACTGATTTTTCCTATCTTTTTATATTGTGTTCGTTGGAAGAAATTATTTATTACATCTATTGTATTGGAGTTGTGTGTATGTGGCTTGGTGTTTTTAAAACCATCGTTGATCCCTAGAATGAGTGATATGTCAACATTCGCATCTCGTATTAAGATTTGGAAAACGGCATTTATATGTATTTCAATGTATCCACTTTTCGGATGGGGACCACAGACATATAAAAAGTTTTATCCTTT
>NZ_DS996840.1:61283-95879 GCF_000156655.1 Holdemanella biformis DSM 3989 | reverse complement strand
ATAAGGCACCGCATGCGCATAATATTTATATAGATTCTATTCTTTCTTATGGTGTAATCGGAACAATTCTTGTGTTATGTTACACTTTTGTATTGAATAAAGAAATCTTTACTTCGAATACAAGAAAAGAAAATCCAGCTTTATTTGGTATGATGATGTGTTTTATAGCAATCGTATTGATTTATGGGTTGTTAGATTGCACGCTAAATATTGTTGCGACAGGAACATTATGTTTTATTATTTTAAATAGTGCTTGCATGTACAAAGAAAAATAAATACAATAAATTTAGAAGACAGACAGTAGAAGGAGTTTTATGAAATATATATCTCTTTTTGTCTGTTTTTTTATTGGTCTTCAAACATTGAATGTGCCAGATTATGAAAGGTTAATTTCAAATATAGAATCAAAAGTAGAAATAGTTGACGAAAGTAAGGCCAGCTTTTTATCTTTGAAATGTAGAGATGTAACAAATGCGATTCAAATTGAAAAGGCGGATCTAATTTGTAGAATAGAGATTCAAAGTCAAAAAAAGGATAAATTTGAATCAAAATATATACAGAAAAAGAACTATTATGAACTTAAAAAGCTAGAGTATGGCTTAGACTTAAATGCGATTCAAAAACAAGATTGTATGATTCAATCGTACTGGATAGATAAGGACTTAACGAAATGTTTCAATGAATATAAGTGTAGTCAAAATCAATATTTGAAAAGTAGAAAACAATGGAAAAAGAATAAGCATAAGCTTGATTTATGTGAATCTTATTTAACTCGTTTAGACAATTGTCAAAAGCGTTTGTTTGAGCGCTTTTCAAGTTTGTCTCAATTCAATGATTTGGGAGAGTTTGATCAAGATGCAATGATTGCTGGAAATGATGCATTACCTGCATATGGCGGATATGAAATTTTAGAAAACAAGGGTATGTCTTGTTTAGTTGATGGAAATTATGCGATTGATACATATAGTTCTTTTTGGCAAAATCCGGTTGAAAATGGTACAATCAGTGCTAGATGCTGGTCATATCCAGATGGAAGTCTTCATTTGGGCTTGGATATCGCAAGTAGTATGTATAGTGATGTGTATGCCCTAGCCAATGGCATAGTATTGTATGCGCATGCACCTGTAGAATCTAATAATGGATATCTTGGAAATATGTGTGGATGGCCAAGTGGAGCCGGCAATTCGATTTGTATGGTGGTAGCTGTTCATGATAAGTTATATGCGGTTAGTTATGCACACTTGTCTAATGAAATCTATGTAACAAGTGGCCAGCAAGTCAGTCAAAAAACAGTTATAGCGAAAAGTGGAAATAGTGGAAATTCAACAGGTCCTCATACACATATAGAGGTGTTTGAGTTAAAACAGGATTTGAATTCGACTGTAGAATATTTTAGAAACAGTGGTGCTGATTTTTCTTTTGGATGTGGCTTTAATGCAGCTGCAACATGCTCAGACTATGCGTGTCGTATAGATCCTGAGATAGTTTTGGAGGGTTTATGAGTCAAGAAATGTATTTTTCACGAATGAAGGAATTATTAAAAGATGAATATGATGCATATATGGAATCTTTATCAAAACCTTTATATCGTGGTATGCGTATTAATTTAAAAAAGGCAGAATTAAATGAATTTGATCATTTAGAAAGTCCAAGTCAATTTTGTAAGGAAAGCTATTATGTAGATAAACCCTTGGGAAATCATCCTTACCATATTTGTGGATGCTTCTATCTACAAGAACCAAGTGCATCGAGTGCAGTCGAAATCTTGGATGTGCAAGAAGATGATTATGTATTGGATTTATGTGCAGCTCCTGGTGGAAAGAGTACGCAGATTGCTTCTCATTTAAAAAGTGGGTATTTAGTATCGAATGAAATTGATGCGAAAAGAGCACAGATTCTTTTATCCAATATAGAGCGTATGGGTGTTAAAAATGTAGCTGTAACCAATTCGAGTGTAGATAAGCTTGCGAAAGTATTTGATTGTTGTTTCGACAAGATATTAGTAGATGCTCCTTGTAGTGGTGAGGGTATGATTAAAAAGCATGATATTGCCTTGAATCATTGGAGTATTGAAAATATTGAGCTTTGTGCAGCTCGCCAAAAAGAAATCTTAGAATATGCGTATTCGATGTTGAAACCGGGTGGTACTTTGGTATATTCAACTTGTACATATGCTTTGGAAGAAGATGAAGATGTTGTGTTATCTTTTTTAGAAAAACATGAAGATATTCAACTTGTAGATCCTGAAGTTTTGTGGGGAAGAAAAGGATTTAAAGATTTAAATGTGCGTCGTATCTTTCCAATGGATGGTGGTGAAGGCCATTTCATTGCAAAATTCAAGAAACAATCCGGTATTGCAGGTAAACTTCCAATTTTAAAATCTAAAAAAATAGATAAGATTACTGAGAAATTTTTGAAGGAACAATTGAATACATTACCAAACTATTACTATATAGATAATGATCGAGTCTATGGTATGGATGTTTGTTTTGTGGATTTTAAAAAAGTAAAAGTATTACGTCAGGGCGTATATTTAGGAGATGTTATTAAGAATCGTTTTGAGCCAAGTCATTCTTTTTATATGGTTGCAGATTTTGACTATAAAAGAAAAGTAGAAGTAACGCTAGAAGAGATGGATCTTTTTATGCATGGTGAAGTTTTACAAAAGGAATGTGATAAAGGTTACGTTGCCGTATGTTACAAAGGACATCCGTTTGGCTTTGGCAAGAGTGATGGAAGGCAAATCAAAAACAAGATTCCTAAAGGACTTCGTTTATTGCCAAATTCACATGTGAATATAGACTAAAAATGCCAGGAAAATTTATTCCTGGCATTTTTTTGCGATTTCTTTTGCGATATTATAATAGTCTTCTAATTGATCATCACTTGGTGTGTAACATTGATTGATGACATCGTGACAAGATTCAATTCCAGATTGTTGCATCCTTGTATCGATTTCTTTTGCGACTTGGTTAAACCATCCGTATGCGGCAAAGGCCAATCCTTTTTTGTTTTTCAATTTACATGGACGAATGTGTTCAAGGAAAGCTGCAACACTTGGTGCCATGACATTGTTGTAGGTTCCAGATCCAATACATACGACTTTAGCATCCATGATTTCGCGCATGACAATGCTTGATTTTGTATCCGATAATTTATAGACTTTTACATCCATACCAGCATCACTGAACCCTTCAGCTAAGCTTTCAGCAATCTGTTGTGTATGTTTCCATACAGATTCATATACAATAACGGCTTTGTTTTCTGTTTTTTGAGCTGCAATACCTTTATAAGTTTCAATGATATCACCAATATAGTCTTTCCAGATAATACCATGGGCAGGCATAATATATTCAATGTCTAAATTCATGCCTAGAATAAGGTTTAATTTAGCTTGTACCGGTGTTGTATATGGTAGAACAATATTCGCAAAGTATTCTTTGGCTTGTTTTAAACAATAAGCTTTATCTAATCCTTCATCTGTTAAGTTAAAGTTTACAATGTGTTGTCCAAAGGCATCGTTTGAGAATACAGTTTTTAATTGTGGACAATATGTCAACATGTTATCTGGCCAATGGATCATTTGCATTTCAACAAAGACAAAATCATATTTTCCTGTGTTGATTGTATCGTTTGTTTTAACGACTTGATAAGGTACTTGATCAAAGTATTGTTCAATCATGTTTTTCTTTCCGGAAATAGATGCATAAACTTTCGCATTTGGATATTTGGCATATACTTTTTTAAATCCACCAGAATGATCCGGTTCTGTATGTTGAACAACGATATTGTCAATTTCTCTTCCTTGTAGTACGGATTCCACTCTTTCTAACAGTTCTTCTGTAAATTCTTCTTCTACTGTATCGAATAATGTAACTTCATCATCTACCACTAAATAGGCATTGTATGTACATCCTTCATCAATTGGATATAAATCACCATGGAAGTGGCGGTTGTTTAAGTCTCTTACTCCGACCCAGTATACGTTATCTATAATTTTTTTAGCTCTTTTCATTTTAATTCACCTCTTTCTTTATTTTAAAATTTTTTATGAGTTATGTCTATTCATTTGCACACTTTTACATTTTTTAAATAAAAAATATAAAAAGTCAACTAAAAAGTGTAAGTGTTTTCTTTTTCTTGAGAGTATAATAAAAGCTAGGAGGAATTGTCGATATGATTATTCAAAGTAAAAGAGTTTGGGTGGTAAATACTTGGTTGGCAGCCCAAATTGAAGTAGAAGAAGGAAAGATTGTAAATATCTATCCATATGGCCAAAAAGATGTGGATGAAGATTATGGAGATAAGAGAATTATTCCTGGATTTATTGATGTGCACACACATGGTGCATATGGATTTGATACAAATGATGCGAATGAAGAAGGTCTTCGTAACTGGATGAAAAACATCGTTAAAGAAGGTGTTACAGGTATTCTTCCAACAACAATTACACAATCCGAAGAAGTTTTGACAAATGCGGTTAAAAATGTTGCGAAAGTGGTTGAAGAAGGGTATGAAGGTGCAGAAATTTTAGGTATTCACTTTGAAGGACCTTATTTGGACCAAGTATACAAGGGAGCTCAACCAGAACAATATTGTGTAAAACCAGATGTAGAACAATTTAAACGTTATTTAGCTGCTTCTAATAATTTAATTAAAATTGTGACTATGGCTTGTGAACATGATGATAATTTTGAATTAACAAAATTCTTACGTGCAAATGGAATTGTATGTAGTCAAGGTCACTCAGGAGCTACTTTTGAACAGGCTCGTTTAGCTATTGCGAATGGGGCAAACTCAATGACTCACGTATTCAATGGTATGACTAAATTCCATCACCGTGAACCAGGACTTGTTGGTGCAGCTATGCGTTATAGAGATGTATATGGTGAAATTATTTGTGATGGTAACCACTCTACTTATGAAGCATTAAATGATTACTTTACAGCTAAAGGGCCAGATCACTGCATTATGATTACAGATTCATTAATGGTGAAGGGATTGCCAGTTGGTACAAAAGTATTATTTGGTGGTAACGAAATCGAATTATATCCAGATGGAAGTGCTCATTTAACAGATACAAAGGGTCTTGCAGGAAGCACATTGCATGTCAATGATGGACTTCGTATTTTAGTAGAAAAGGCATTGGTTCCTTGGCAAACAGCTATCAATGCTTGTACATTGAATCCGGCTCGTATGTTAAATGTGGATGACCGTAAAGGATCGATTCAAACTGGAAAAGATGCAGACTTCGTTGTATTGAATGATGACTATTCTGTTGAAATGACTTACGTAAAAGGTCAAAAAGCATTTTAATAAACAAAAAGCACATTCACGAATGTGCTTTTATAATGTTTTCATGTTTTATAGTATCATCTAGTTTATTATCGGTGATGATCATGTCAAAATCATCAATATTGGCAATTTTTGACATATATTTTTTATTAAATTTTGTATGGTCTGCCATACAAATTTTTTTGTTTGAAGAAGCAAGAATGGCTTTTTTGACAAGTGCATCACTCATGCTAGGGATAGATACACCATAGTCTAAATCGATTCCTAAAACAGAGATAAAAGCTTTATCAATATAATAATTTTGAAAGAATTGAATCGTACTTTCAGATAATGCTGCTTGTGTAATAGGATTATAGGTTCCTGGAGCCATAATGATTTTAGCTTTTGTATTACGATCAACGTATTGAAGAATCTTCCAAAAGTTAGTGAATATAGTGATCTTTTTATGATGGATTCTTTTAAAGAGTTCAAGGCAGGTTGTACCACAATCTAAATAGATGGAGTCTTT
Organism: Holdemanella biformis DSM 3989; assembly: GCF_000156655.1. Lineage (GTDB taxonomy): Bacteria > Bacillota_I > Bacilli_A > Erysipelotrichales > Erysipelotrichaceae > Holdemanella > Holdemanella biformis. The sequence continues at coordinate 90,076 of NZ_DS996840.1, read as the reverse complement.
ATCATGAATGAGTGTACTTGCGAATATCGCAATTTCTTTTTTATCGGATTGAGAAATGCCTTCTTTGATTTCAAAAGCCGGTTCTGTAGATATAGACTCGTTTAATGTAGCTCCTCCATAGCTTTTTGTGGCAAGGCCTTGATTTTCAAGCATATCTAAATCTCTTCGAATCGTCATTAAGGAAACTGCGTATACTTTAGCTAATTCATTAACTTGTACTGTTTTATCTTTTTTTAATTTTTCATAGATTTCATATCTTCTTTGTGTTGTGTTCATAATTCTATTAAAGCACAAAAAAGAACATAAAGAAACATGTTTTATTGTGTTTATTTAAGATAATTTGTTTGATGTGAAATGGATGTTGAAACGGATTTTATCAAGTGTTAGGATACATATGAACTTAAGGAGGATTTATCATGGAATTGATTATTGATTCATCAAATATTGAACAAATTAAAGAACTAAACGATTTACTAACAATTACTGGGGTTACGACAAATCCTACAATTCTTACAAAATCAGGCAGAGAAGCCATGGATGTTGTAAAAGATTTATGCGAAGTGTTGAGCGAAGATCAATTGTTGTTTATTCAAACTGTACAAACTTCTTTCGAGGGAATCATGGAAGAGGCTAAAATGATTTCTTCCATTCGTAATAAAAATATGTATGTGAAAATTCCTGTTACACATGAAGGATTAAGAGCTATCAAGGAATGTAAAAAATTAGGCATTCACACATTGGCTACAGCCATCTATACTGCAGATCAAGCATTTTTGGCAGCTATGAATGGAGCTGAATATTTAGCACCTTATACAAATCGTATGTGTAATTATGGGGATGGTGTACAAGATGTTAAAGACTTGATTGAAATGTTAAGAGTGAATCATATGCCGGCTAAAGTGATTGCTGCAAGCTTTAAAAATACATATCAAGTACATGAATTGATCAAGGCAGGTATTCAAGCTGTGACTGTTCCTTGTGATGTTTTATATCAAATGATTGATCATCCAGGAACAAAGATTGCGGTTGGTGAATTTAGTGTGAATTGGCAAAGAGCTTATAATCGTAACACATTCGAAAAGTAGAGAAAATCTACTTTTTTCTTTTTCAAAAAATATTAGCACTTAAGTGTTGACAGTGCCAAAAAGAGTGTTATACTATCATTAGCAATCATAAATAGTGAGTGCTAAGTACAAGGAGGTGCTTATTTATGAATATCGAACAAATGTCAGAGCGTTTACAGAAAATTTTAATGGATGCGATCAATTTAGCGAAATCTAACCAACATCCTAGTGTGGATACAGTGGATATGTTGGAGACGATTTTTAAGGATGATGTATTGGATGGTTTATTTGAGCGTATTGGTTTAGATAAAGCGCGTGCTTTACAGATGGTTCAAAAAGAATCAAATCGTGTCGCAAAGAGCTCGACAAGTAATATAAATTTATCAAATGAAGTCCAAAAATCGTTTGAGGATGCACAAAACTGGGCAAGTCAACATGATGAGACTTATTTATCAGTGGCTAGTGTATTCTTAGCTTTATTATTCAATCGTTCTTATATTTCTAAAGAATTGGTTAGAACTTTTAATTTGAATAAGGATGCTTGTTATAAAGCTGAATTAGAGCGTCGTAATGGAAAGAAATTTGATACGCCAAATTCAGAAGAGAATGTAGAAGCTTTAAAGAAATATGGTCGTGATCTAGTCCAGGATGTGCGTGATGGTAAGATTGATCCAATTATTGGTCGTGATGATGAGATTCGTCGTGTTATGCAGATTTTATCGCGTAAGACAAAGAATAATCCCGTTTTAATTGGTGAGCCAGGTGTTGGTAAAACAGCCGTTGTTGAAGGTATTGCTTGGCGTATTATGAAGGGGGATGTACCAGAGTCTTTAAAAGAGAAAAGATTGATTGAATTAGATATGGGATCTTTGATTGCGGGTGCTAAGTATCGTGGTGAATTTGAGGAGCGCTTAAAATCCATTTTGGATGAAGTGAAAAAATCGGATGGACAAATCATCTTATTTATTGATGAAATTCATAACTTAGTTGGTGCTGGTAAAACAGAAGGTAGCATGGATGCCGCTAACTTATTAAAGCCAATGTTAGCTCGTGGTGAACTTCATTGTATTGGTGCAACAACATTTAATGAATACCGTAAGTATATCGAAAAGGATGCAGCTTTAGAGCGTCGTTTCCAAAAAGTACAAGTGGCACAACCAAGTGTTGAAGATACAATTAGTATTTTGCGTGGATTGAAAGATCGTTTTGAAAGCTATCATGGTGTGCGTATTTTGGATGAAGCTTTAATTGCGGCAGCCACAATGTCGGATCGTTATATCACAGATCGTTTCTTGCCAGATAAAGCGATTGATTTGGTGGATGAGGCGTGTGCTACATTAAAAGTTGAAATGGAAAGTATGCCTCAAGAATTGGATGAATTACAGCGTAAGATCTTGCAGCTTCAAATTGAAAAGACTTCCCTTCAAAAAGAAGAAGATAAAAGAGCGGTTGAACGTCGAGAAGAAATTGAAGGTGAATTGGCTTCTTTACAATCAAAACGTGATGAGATGCATTCTAAGTGGGAAGATGAAAAGCGTGGTTTGGCCAATGAAAAAGAAGATAAACAACGTTTGGAGAAGGCTCGTTTAGATTTGGAACAAGCTCGTAATGAAGCTCGTTATGAAGATGCAGCGAAACTTCAATATGGAACGATTCCAGAATTAGAGGCTCGTATTCAAAAAGAACAGGCAAGTCAAAAAGAGGATGCATTAATTCAAGAAACGGTAAATGAGGAATTGATTGCGAAAATCGTTTCTAGATGGACAGGTGTTGAAGTTACGCGTTTGGTTGCGAGTGAAAGAGAAAAATTATTGAATTTGAAAGCAGAACTTGAAAAACGTGTAGTTGGGCAAGATGAAGCTCTCGAACTTGTAACGGATGCGATCTTGCGTTCAAAAGCACAGATTCAAGATGAAAATCGTCCAATTGGATCTTTCATGTTCTTAGGCCCTACAGGTGTTGGTAAAACAGAAGTTGCCAAAGCTTTGGCAGAACAGTTATTTGATGATGAAAGACACATTGTGCGTATTGATATGAGTGAGTATATGGAAAAGCATAGTGTGGCACGATTAATTGGTGCACCTCCAGGATATGTGGGATATGATGAAGGTGGTCAATTGACCGAGGCAGTTCGTCGTAATCCATATAGTATTGTCTTATTTGATGAAATTGAAAAGGCACATCCAGATGTATTTAATGTGCTACTTCAAATCTTGGATGATGGTCGTATTACAGATTCGAAAGGTGTTACTGTTGATTTTAAGAATACAATTATTATCTTAACGTCAAATTTAGGTAGTCAATATGCCTTTGAATCTGGCAATATTCATGAAAAATATATGGAAGAAGTAAAACGTCACTTTAAACCAGAATTCATTAATCGTATCGATGAAATTATTGTGTTTAATGCATTAAATGATTCAGCCTTTATTAAGATTGCCCATAAATTTGTTGGTTTACTACAAAAACGTTTGGCAGATCGTGACATTACATTGAATGTAAGTGATGCCGTATATAATCAAATTGCCAAAATGGGTGTAGATCCTGTGTATGGGGCTCGTCCTATGAAGCGTTATATTCAAAGAAATCTTGAAACACAGATTGCGAAGGAAATGATTAAAACTGGCGCTATGCAAGGGGATGTAATCCATGTAGATTGTCAAGATGGCGAGTACACATTTGATATTCAAGGAAGATAGTGAATTATCTTCCTTTCTTTTTGGATTTCGAGGTATAATAGGGTCAGGAAGTGATAGTATGTCTTTAAAAGAATGGATTCAAGAAAGTAATAATATTGTATTTTTTGGTGGAGCTGGCGTGTCAACGGAAAGTAACATACCAGATTTTCGTAGTGATAATGGATTGTATAAAAAGAAATATCCTTATCCTGCTGAAATTATGTTGTCACATAGTTTTTATTTAAGTCATCCCAAAGAGTTTTTTGACTTTTATTTTAATCAGATGATTTATTCGGACGCAAAGCCGAATAAGGCGCATCTTGCTCTTTCAAAACTGGAACAGATGGGTAAATTAAAGGCTATCGTTACACAGAATATTGATGGTTTACATCAGATGGCGGGTTCTAAACATGTATATGAGCTTCATGGAAGTGTACTAAGAAATACGTGCACACATTGTCAAGCAAAGTATTCTTTAGAGGATATGATGAAGTATAGGGATAGTGATGGTATTCCTAGATGCCCTAAGTGTGGTGCCATTATTAAGCCAGATGTAGTCTTATATGAAGAAGGTTTAGATGAATATACTTTGTATTCAGCCATTCATGCGATTGAAAAGGCAGATCTTTTAATTGTAGGTGGAACAAGCTTGGTTGTATATCCTGCAGCAGGCTTGATTAATTATTTCCATGGTAAACATTTGGTGTTGATAAATAGAGACACTACGAACATGGATTCAAAGGCGGATCTTGTGATTCATGATTCAATTGGAAAAGTTTTAGATGATTCACTATGTGAAGTTTATGTGAAATAAACACTAAACTTGAAATTTGAACATAAATCAACTAAAATTTTGTCATGTCAGAAAAAAACAAGAGATCTTTTATACGTGATGGATTGTATAACATAAATCGAACAATGCAGCTTGATCCTGCAGCCCATTCTAAATGGGAAGTGTTTTGGCTATATCCGCACATCAAAGCGATTGGCCTGCATCGAATGGCCCATTGGTTTTGGGTGCACAATCATACATTTATTGCCCGTTGGGTAAGTAATCGAGCAAGGCATTGGACGGGTATTGAAATTCATCCTGGTGCTGTGATTGGTCGAGGATTGATGATTGATCATGGTATGGGTGTTGTGATTGGTGAAACGGCAATTATTGGTGATGATTGTCAGCTTTATCATGGTGTTACACTAGGTGGAACAGGTAAGCAACATGTAAAAAGACATCCTACTTTAGAGGATGGTGTATATATTGGTTGTGGGGCCAAATGTTTAGGAAATATCACTTTAAAAAAGGGTTGTCGTATAGGGGCCAATGCGGTACTTTTAAAAGATGTACCTGAAGGTGCTACAGCCGTGGGTATTCCTGCAAGAATTATAGAGAAGAAATAGGTGGTTATATGTGGAAATATCGTTGTAAATCCCATTTAATAGCGATGAGTGTCGCTTTTGTGGTTGGCTTAGCCTTGAGTGCAGTTGTATTTTCAAGTGGAGTGGATTTGAATTCAGATATGTTTTCAAGTGCTTTAAGTCAAGCTCCAGGTGTAAATACAGAAGCATTGAATCAAGTTTTGACCTATCTACAAAATAATATGTGGATTTTATATCTTGGGGATGCCCTATTGATTTCGGGGATTATAAATATTATTTATATTGGTCAATATGTAACGGCTCGTTTCAATATAAGTCCATGGATCATAATGTTTTTAATATTTTTCTTACCAGAATATATGATTTATATTGGAACTCTACTTGTGATTCCTGCCTTTATTGTTTGTATTTATGGAATGTTGAGTTTACGCTCTAGTATTTCTAAAGAGCGTAGAGAATTTAATTTTTCAAATGATGATGAATTGGTTCGTATGTATAAGATCCATCATAATTTAGATGAGTCTTATAAAGAACTCGCAAAGACATGTCGTAAAAATGTTCGTAAATTAAATGGAATCTATGCCTTAGGTATTGTTGCCTTATTGGTGATTTTAATTTTGATCAATAATATGTTGCTTCTAGCTGTATTGTTGATGTTCTATTTATTTGCGTTTAATCTTGTTTTAAGATATCGTGCAGTATCTCTTCTTCCAATCACAAGGTTATTATATGAAGATTGTGATCCAGAAGCGTGTGCGAGTGCTATTATTTACTATTGTACAAATTCAAAAGGACATACGCGTTTAAAACAACATACATTACTTGCGCAATGCTTGATTTATTTAAATGATCCAGAATTAGCTCAAGATGTATTGATTTCATATCCTAGAAAGGATGCTGCAAGTTCTTTACAATATTGGTCATTGATGTCTTATATTGATTATATGTTAAAAGATGAAGATGGATTATCTCGTTGTAAAGAAGAAGCACAAAGTATTCGTCTACATTATGGACGTGCTGGTATCATGATTCAAAGTGAAGAAATGGCAGCTATTGAAAATAAGATTCATTTAATGGATGGAGATTTTAACACATGTAAGAAGTATTATTTACAAGGGCTTCAAAGGGCAAATTTTCCATTTCAACAAGTGGATTCATGTTACTATATCGCTTTAATTTCCTTTGTGGAAGAAGATTATAAATTAGCTCGTATGTATTTTGAAAAGGTTCTTGAGATTGGTAATCGTATGTATTTTGTTGAGAAAGCTAAAAACTATTTAGCTAAAATTGATAAGATTTATCCTGAACCAACCAATGATGTAGTAGAATAGTTGTAGTAAAAGAAAAATAAATCTCACAAAAGCCTGTGATATGGCCAAACATAAATGTGAACACAAAACTCAATCCGGTATTGATGAAAAACAGGATTGAGTTTTTATTTAGATTTACAGGAATATAGAAAAACCATTCCATAATGAATGAAGCGACAAATAGGATGGATAGCCATACGTGTAGATCTTTTAAAATTGTAATATTGTTATATGGAATTGAAGATGAAAGAATCATGCCAAGACAAATTAGGGCATGATTTTTTTTATTGTATTTCACATTCTGTTTTTCCCAGATTTTCTTTGAATAATAATAAAAGCCAAAAGCTGAACTAAGTGCCCACAAAAATAAATAGATGGGGTGATTTAACTGATTTCCAATATAGGTTTGATTGTCGTAAAATACGTCGATCCAGAAAAAAGGAAGAATATTGAGTATGGTTTGGATTAAATAAACGTGAATATAAGTTAAAGATTTCATCATTGTTTCATTTTAGAACAAAAAAGTGCGAAAAATCAAAAAAATAATGAAAGTTTTCTCGAAAAACCTCTTTTAAAAACGTTTAAGAATATGGAGGTGATGAAATGACCGAATGGATTGAACAAGATAAAAAGGATGAAAACCACTTGTATGTACATTTAAAAGATCCAAGTTTATTAGATCTATCCATCTTTGATCGAATGTCAAATGATGATTTTTGTCTTCCTTGTATGCTGACAAATGAAAAAAGTGCATCCATTGTTTATGCGACAGAAGGCTATATTCCTTTACATGATTTTTTAAGTCAATATGTGTTTGAAAATGAAGAAGGATATATTTTCTTGCATCAACTTTTTGAACAGGCTATCGCATCCAATCGAAATAAACCTGTTTTATTTGATCCAGATTATGTATTTGTTTCTGGCTTTGGCGATCGGTTTGCCTTTGTGGTTGTCCCTATTCAAATCTCGAATTGGATGTTTCAAAAAGATATGTCTGAAAAATGGGTTGAGTATATCGCAAAGACTATGCAAACGACAACCGCATTTGAAATTCCTGGCTTTTTATTGAAATTTTTAAAGAGTGCAGAATTCAGTTTGCCAAATCTTGTCTTAGGACTTGATAATATCCGAACGCTTTATTATCCAAAAAAATTCTCTTTTTTCAAACACAGGCGTATACAGACATTTAAAGTCAAAGAACCCATACAAGCTTTTCATAGAAATCATGCTGTTGAATCTAGTTCGGAAGATAAAACGCAACTCTTACAAGTTCAAGTTAACTTTTCTGCTTATTTAGTGATTGAACAAGATACATACGCTTTATCAAATGAAATTAATTTAGTGGGAAGAGCTATGATTTGTGATGTCAGACTTCAAGATATAAGTGTCTCTTTAAAACATGCCAAGATTGTTTGTGAAAATGACAGGTATTATATTCAAGATTTAAAGAGCACGAATAAAACGTATTTAAATGGAAAAGAAGTCAAGCGAAAGATGCGTTTAAAAAATGGAATGAAAGTACGATTTGGTGATGTTGAATGTGAATTTAAAGAAGGATAGATACAAGATTTTAGAGTCTTACAATTCAAATGTATATCGTGTTCAAGATGAGTTGAGTACTTGTATTTATATATTAAAAGTATGTCAAAACTATGAAACAAAGCGATATAAACATCAATTTAAAACAGAAATCGATGTGCTTTCAAAGTTGAATTCGTTTCTTGCGCCTAGTTTAGTCACGTGTTTTGAAGATGAGATGGCTCAATATTTTGTTGAAACATATATTCCAGGAATGAATGCGAAACAATTTATGAAACGATATAAAGGCTTTATTAAAAGGTATCGCTTGTTGTTGGATATTTTGATTGTTTTACAAGCTTTGCATGAAATTGGATATCTCTATATTGATTTGAAGTTAGAAAATATTATTTATTATCAGAATCGTTTTTATTTAATTGATTTTAATGCATGTATTGAGAATCATTCGCGTGTTGCGATTATGGCATCTAAATCCAATTGTGCACCCGAATTAATGAATCTTCATGAAAAGGATGTTCGCTGTGATATCTATGCACTTGGCTCTTTAGTACATGAGCTATTTGGATTTTGGATGATGCCCATTGTGTTTTTGTGCCATCAAAAACAAGAAAGAAGAATTTCTCATTTATCTACTTTTAAGACAATGATTGTTTTACATATGTTCATTCACATTTTGGTTGTACTTTCTTTATGTATTCTGTCTGTCTTCTTAATTTTAAAAAGTACAAGTCCAAAAAATGTGTTTGATGCCTACTATTATCATCATAATATTGCCTTGTTTGAAAAGGCCTATCATGAATCTGATCAAAAAGATCGTTTATATACATGGGTTTTAAATGGCTGGATCTTAGATGATGTATACCAAAATGAACAAGCATCCATATTTTTGATGAAGGAGGCGATTTCTACGAGTGATGCGACATTGATTCAATATGTATATGATCGTGTGTCTTTAAAAAAGGGATCAAAACTGGAAACTTTCGTTATGATGTATTTAAAACCCAACGCAAATCGTGTGAATCGATGTATGACTTTGGCAAATGAGGGCAACATGTTATTAAAAGATAAGCTTGATATATATAATCAGTGTCTACAAATCGCAATTCATGAAGAGTTTAAGATTTCATTAACGCCTGTGCGTACTTGGTTAGAGAGTGTGGATGAATCACAGCTATTGAAGTATACAAAAGAATTTGAAGATTTAGGATGTAATTACTTAGAATATTTACTTTTATTACGAAATAAGGAGGGTGAGATCATGGAAGTACCTGTGGTGTTTGTTGATCATTTAAAAAGTAATCGATGGAATGATATATATGCGTTTTGGAGGAGTTTATGATTTGGATGCAGGATGTAGCTTATACTGACTATATTTATTGGCAGGAAACAAATTCGTTTATCAATGGTGTAGCTTCATCAAGTCAAAATATAGAATTGTTTTTTGACAAGAAAGTAGACCGGGATTCTAGTTTAGTTATTTATGATGGAAAACAAGTGGATCTAAGTCACGATCATATTTATATTGATGTTCAAAAAGAAGGTGTTACACAACTCGTTTATATATTAAAAGATGTGGATGGTTATGCTTTAGAACAAGGTGAAAAATCTATTCTTTTAGATACAACGATTCCAGATGTTGTAGTTAAGGTAAAGAATCATAATATTATGGATGTTTTGCCTTTAGAAAATAAAGAAACAATTCATGTTGAGATTCTTGAAGAAAACTTAAAAAGTGTAGAAGTGTATTTAGATGATGAAAAAATGGATTGTGAAGGCAAAGAATTTGATATAGATGTGACAAATCAAAATCATACATTACGCATTCTTTGTAGAGATGTTGCGGGCAATGAAGTAGAACGAAAAATTGATATATTACCAATCGTGTTTCCTGAATGCGAGTTAAAGGACACGTTATATACAAAAGAGAATAAGATGGATCTCAAGTTTGATGGAATTTGTGAAATGCCATTTTATTTGAAGGTATATTGTGGACAAGATTTATGTTATTCTCTGGATTTAGAAAATCGAGATGCAATAACAGTTGATTTTACTTCAAATGGAACGTATACATTTGTTCTAGAACATAAGGAATATCCTCAAATTAAAAAAGTATTAGAAGGATCGATAGTCTATTCAAACATAACTCCCATTATCACTTTACAGCCATCTAGCAAAGTTTCGAATGAAGATGTATTTGTAGGTTTAAATTGGTATGTTCCATATATAAAGAAAGCTTATGTGGATGTAGAACTCGATGGAATCAAAGATCGTCATCCGTTTAATGAAGAAATTTGTTTAAAGGCTGTAGAAAATAAAGATTTATTCTATAAAGTTTTTGCGTATGCCATGGATGCCTTTGGAAATGAAGTTTCGGATATGGTTATTGTACGTATTGATAAGAGGGCTCCATCAACAAGTTTATATCTAAATAATGAACAGGTATTGGATAAAAAAATAATTAAGAAATTACCTGAATTTGAATTTTTGATTGATGACAATCGTGCAAATATGCGTATTGAATATTACATAAATGGTGTATTGATGGATATGGATATCGAAAAAGTATTCAATCGTATGATTAAAGATGATGTGTTAAAGGTTAAAACGTACACTTATGATGCATTATCAAATTTTGAAATAAAAGAATATGAATTTATGTTTAGTCCAGATAAGAAAATAGAAATGGTTTCCAAAAGTGAACAGATTCTACGTAGTGATGAAGTGGCAACATTTGAACGAATATGGAGTGTAAATGAAAAGAATGAATTGGTCTTAGAAAAAAATACAAAAGTACTTACTTCAAAATCGAAGCCGAAGATTCATTATGTGCGAAAAAAGAATAAAGTACAAATTTTTTCCAAAGATCAGATTGAATCTTGTTTTGTGAATGGAAAGAAGATTGCGATTCAAAAAGATGTGTTGGGACATGATTTTGTGGAAATATCGTTAAAAAAATCAAAAACGACCATTGAAGTCAAAGCTAAAAATGATTCGGGTGTTACTACGATAAAGAAATCAGAAATTAAAAAACCAATCTTAAAAAAATCATTTTTACAGCAATTGTGGATTTGGATTCAGCGTGTCTTTAAATTATGATCAAGCTTTGGATATATACAAAGGATCATTGTGCGTGGTTTGATGTAGATTCCATTCATGAATATGACAGGTTTCAATTTGAGAGAAGAAATCAAGGTGTTTGTATCTTTTACAAACAAAATAAAAAAGTATTAAAATGCAATGAATCTTGTATCTTGGATCATACAACTTTCTTTCTTGATGAAAAACAAAGTACACAATGTCATTTTCCAATAGAGACTTCTATTCAGGTGGGAAGAAGTAGCTTGTGTAATATACAGTTGTTTAAAAGTGGAGTATCCAGGTTTCATTTTAAAATTGAAAAGGACGTATTGCAAGACTTAGATAGTTTAAATGGTACATACGTAAATTCAAAGCGTGTACATTCAACTCAGTTAAGTATTCAGGATGAAATCGTGATTGCGAATATTCGTATGATTTATTTTAAAAAGTATCTGCTTGTAGATATGGTGGATAATCCTTTTGAAAATAAGGATTTAAAACGAGAAGAACCCATGTTCTATCCATCCAATTTAAATGTTCAATTACCAACAATACAAACGTGGGACATACAGATGCCACAAATCCATCGTGTAGTTTGTAAACAGAGTCTTTTTAGTGCCATTGGGCCATCGTGTATGATCGCAAGTTCTGGTTTTATTTCTTCGATTCTGATTGGGTATCTTCAAAAACAAAGCGTGGAAACACTATTCATGAGTATGATCAGCTCTTTAACAATGGCTGTAACATTTATGATTTATGGTTTATATAATCGAAACTATCAATATAAATTGGGCGTAAAAGAAAATCAGAAAAGTCTAGATATGTATGATGGATATTTAAAACGAATGTATGAAAAAGAGGGCTTGTTGAAGCATGATTTTGAAAAGAAGGTAAATCTATATATCAAAAAGTACGTGGATACTTTTAAACATGAAACGAAGGATATTGTTTATGTGGGGTGCACAAAATTAAAGTGGTGTGCTATTTCATATCGTGAAGTGTCTTATGAATATGCATTAAATGATTTAATTCAAAAAAGAGAGCGATTGATAGAATCTTTAAATTCCAAAATACTACAACCTGTCTTCTTAAAAAAAGGGGAAGTATGTTGGATCAAAGGGAATATAGAAGAGAGTTTGATTTTGTTTGAGAACTATTTGTGGTATTCAAATTCGATGCGTAAGTGGTTGTGGCTGCAAGATTTTGATGAAATAAAAGATGTTTTATTGAATCCATTTTGTATTGTGAATGAAAAGTCGAATTCAGAATTCATAGTGGTTACTAGGGATTTAAAATGTCAGCCCAAAGGGTATTATTGTTTGATCTATATAGGAAAGAAAGAACCATCCTTCCATTATGACTATTGTATTCAAAATATATGTATTTCCAATATAAATAAAGATCAAAAAAGATATCTTTTAAAATCACAGAATATGGATTTTTATCAACAGTTGATTGAGAAAGGACCCATTCGAAAAGAGCGCTATGTGATGAGGGTTCCTGTTGGAATGCGTGAATCCAATCAAATTGTGTATATGGATTTTCGTAAATATGGATCTCACGGATTGGTTGCGGGTATGACCGGATTTGGAAAAAGTGAATTTATAAGTTTTTTGTTGATGATGATGATTTGGCATAATGCTCCAAGTCAATTTCAATATATATTAATCGATTTTAAAGGAGGTGCTTTTGGACAGCCATTTTATGAATTTGCGCATTGTGCAGGAATTGTTACAAATCTGGATGCACAATCCATGGAACGCTTTTTTATGAGTATGAATTATGAACTGGAAAAAAGGCAACGCTTATTTTTAGCGGCAAAAGTAGCTGATATCATTGCCTATAATGAAACGCACACACTCTCGCATCTATGGATATTTGTGGATGAGTTTGCGCAATTAAAGACTCGTTTTCCGCAATTTATGTCACAGCTTCAAGAAATCGCACGTATTGGAAGATCTTTAGGGATACATTTAGTTCTAAGTACACAAAAACCTTTGGGAATCATTGATGATCAAGTTATGTCAAATACAAGTTGGAAGGCGTGCTTCCATGTGAATAATGTACAAGATAGTCGTGAGATTCTACAAAACGAAAAGGCTTATACTTTAAAGAATCCAGGGGATATGGTTCTACAAACAAAAAATGAGAGTATTGAATGTAAAAGTTTTTATCTACAAAAATATGTGGATGAAAAGTCTTGGCGTGAAATCAATGAGCGAAAAGAAGTTATCCAATCCAAACAACATTTAAGTATGCGTGTAATAGATGCATTAAAAGAAAAAGTCAATGTGTTGAAAGAAGAAAAATCATGGGTATTGTTGCCAAAGAAAGTTTCGAAAGAGGACTTTGGAATTTTGGATTTACCATTTAAACAAAAGCAGTGTGAGCTTGTTTTTGATCATTTACAGCTTATATATACAAAGAGTATGGATATTGTATATAGCTTAATAAATTACTTTAAGGATGAAACCATTTATGTATATGGAACTCATGTATTAAATGATTATGTGGATTTTAACTTTTTTAAATCTAGGTGTTTTCATCAGATTCAAAGTGGAGTTTGTATTGTTTTTGAAGATGAAAATCTTGATTTATCTTTATTGAATGAAAATGTGCGTGCATTTATTATTACGGAAAACGAGGACACTCGATTGAAATGGATACAAAGTAAGTATGTATTTGATGTGGATAGTTTGGATGATAAAAGAATATATTTTGACACCTACCAATTGCCTTCTTATCTAAACATGACATGTTATGAAAATACATATGTAGAGTGTATTTATAATCGAGTAAGTGAATCCAATTTAAAAAGAAGAGCGTGTAAGCCATTTTCTTATCGAAAAGAACGAAATTGTATTGGCTTTGAAAGTCAGAGTGATCGCCCTGTGTTTATTGATGAGAAAAGAAAACTTTATGTTTTATATATGCATGAAGAATATAGGTGTAAAGCTTATAAGTTATGTGAGAATCTTTCACATCTTAAAATTTGTTCAGACTTAGGTTCAAATAGTGATATTTATGTAATTTGTGTAGATTTTAAACAATTGACAAATGAAGTGTTTCAAAAAGCTTTATATCAGGCGCAAGTATTATGGGTTGGCTATGGATTGAAGGAGTATGGATATACATTGAGGCGTAAACTTCCTTATGAAAGCTTTGATTGTGTATTTTTTAAAGATCAAAATGAAGGGATTGGAGTTTATGAATGAGATCGGCATATATCTTTCTTTTGATCGAAAGATGATTTTTGTTTCTGAGTCGTATCGAGTACAAGATTTTTTTGATGAGTTTTTAGAGTATGAAGTACGATATGTGTTTAATGTTACGGTAATGTGTTTTTTGGATTTGAATAAAACATTTAAAGAAAATCATATTGCGCATTGCGATATGTTGATTTATGGGAGGTAAATTTATTTATGAAAATTTCAGTGGATTATTCAGAAGTATATCAAGCAAGTGTCTATGTGAAAAACAAAGCGGATAGCTATAATGATCTAATTCAAAATTTATATAAAAGAGTGGAGCAGATGCAAAGCATTTGGCAGGGTGTAGATCATTTAGCGTTTCAAAACCAGTTAGAAGAATTTAGACCAAGCCTAAATGAAATGTATCAAGTGATTTTAGAATATAGTAATGTTCTAAAACAAACGGCTTCGGTATATGAAAAGCTTCAACAAGATCGTGTTCAACAAGCTAAATTATTATTGTAGGAGGAATGGTTATGACACAAATTCAAATATCAAGTGAAGATGTAATGGCGTATTCAAAACAAGTCGATGCGTATGCCAATGAGATTCGTACAGTATTTAATGAAATTGAATCTAAGATGTATTATGTGGAATCGATTTGGCAGTCTCCTGCATCTAAATATTTTATGGAACAGTTTCAAACATTAAATCCTGCTATGATGTCGTATTTGGAAACATTAACGCGTTTTTCTACATATTTACATCAAACCGCAAATCTATATCAGGAAAACGAACAAAATTTGATGCATCATGGATGAGATACAATTTTATAAAGTATTATCAAGTGATTTAAGCTCTCTTTTGAATCAAACCAAAAATGCAGTATCGAGTGAAGAGTTTGTCTATGTAAATCAAAAGGTATCGCGAATTCAATATTTGATTCAGATACAAATACAGGAAATTTTAAATCATGAAAGCCGATAGTCTTTCTTGTAAGAATTTAAGTGCACAATATAATTTACTGGCATCAAGAAATATTGCGTTAAAGAATCCTGCATTAAAGGAAAGACAAAATCGTATCGCAAAAGAAATTATCGATATTTCGAACTATTTATCGAAAAGTGCTAATTTAATCGAGAATACCGAAAACAAACAATTGTTGTTTCAGCCTGGTAAACATAATTTTACTAAGTATGTAAACTTGAATTTAGTTTCGCAGCTGACTAAACAAAGTCGATATTCTTATGGTTCGATTTCATATACAGCTTCATTAAAGGAATGGAATAAAAACTATACGAGAGATTATTTTCATGTGGGGGCCAATGCGGCTATATTAGATGGAGAAATTAAATCGAGTATAAGTGCTCGGTTATGGAAAAATAAAAAATTTGATCCTCGTGTTGTATTACAAGGTGAGGCTAGTGTTGCCTTATTATCATCAACGGTGAATGCACGTATTGGTAATTCAAAAGTGTATGCGAGTGCTCGTGCAACAGGACAAGTCGGTGTGGCGTATGCGAATTGCAAGGCCGTATTTTCTAAAAAGGTGCAGTCGTTTGAGGCTGGTGTTGGTGTTGCAGCCTTAAGAGGAGAAACGCGTTGTGTTTTAAATATTCTTGGTGCAAAAGTAACTTTAACTGCACAAGGAAGTGTTGGAAGTGCTGAGGCAAACTTTTCATATCATTTTTCAAATAGAGAGTGGGAAATTGGATCTAAACTTGGCTTTATTGCGGGGCTGGGCTTTAAAATCAATGTGAGCTATTAAAAGGAGGTTAAATGAAAGATTTATTACCAATTGGAAGTGTAGTGACTTTAAAAGAGGGAACTAAAAGATTAATGATTATTGGGCGGCTTCAACAAAATGTAAGGACAAAGAAAGTGTATGATTATGCAGGATGTTTATGGCCTGAAGGCTATATGGATAAGGATTCTTGTTACGTATTTGATCATGAAGATATTGATTGTCTTTACTATATTGGATTGCAGGATATAGAAGAGTTCAATTTTCGGTTTGAACTCGATGAAATGATAAAAAAAACAAGCCAATAGACATTTGTCTATTGGCGTTTTATTAGTCTTTAGATTTCGCAAGATCCGGTCTAGAAACTAGATACTCTGGATTGTTTGCCTTTAAATTGTCGAATACATCTTGATCATGAACTTCAAAATTGTATTTCTTTAAGTAATATACAAGACAAGCTTTTTTGACATCATCATCACTGCTTAATGTTGTATAGACTTCATCTTTAATATCTTTGTATGTGTTTGTTACTAATACGGCAACGTAAGCATATGTTGTTCCACTGCTTTCGTTTGTGAAAATTTCATCGATGACTCCGGCTTTTTTTGCCTTATATAACTTATTGATCATTCGAGTGGAAATATCTGTTTTCTTTGTTGTAATTAATGTTTCTTTTCCTGAATATGTGGCTGAATCGACCATATATTGTGAAGCAACTTCTTCAGGGTCTGTTCCATCTTTTAAAGCTTTCAATGCTTTTTTAGCTGTTGCCTTATTTTCACATTGAATGATACGAGCTTTACTTGGTTTATATGTGTTTTGAACGTCTTTTTTAGCGTCTGCGAAATATTTTTCTGTTAATTCACTTGCTTGTAAACTTGGAATCAAAACTTTATTCATATATTGTTTTGTGCTTGTATAACCAAGAGATTTAATTTGACTTTCAAAATCGGACATATTTCCTTTATAGTTGTCGATTTGTTCTTGGGCTTTTTCTTTCATTTCATCGGTTACTTTAACTTCTTGTTTATAGATTGCTTGCTTAACAAGTTCCATTGTAAGATCTGTACCTGTTGAAATTTTTAATAAATCATATTCATCGCCTTTTGTATATGTTGTATTGCCAATGGTCATGATGGCTTCATCTTTATCTTTAATTGTGGCAGTTGCTCCAGAACATGCACTCAACATCATGGCTGCACATACAAGTAGTATAGGTGTCTTTTTCATTATTGATCACCTCCATAAGTCGTTTTTACATAGTTGTCAAATTTTTTCTTAGTGTCTTTATCGTTGAATTTAATATCTAATTTTTTCGCGTAGGAATCTAGAATTTTGTATGAAAGAGAAGAGTCACTGTTTAAGATCGCATATAATGCTTGGTTTGAAACTGTGTCATTTTTTGCGTTGAAGATTTTATTTGAATCTGTTTCTTTTACATAAACTCTATATAAGCTTGTGCCACTTGAATTTGTAACTGTAACCCAGTCGCTAGTTTCACCTTTTTTAAGATTAATGGCAGCTGTAACTACATCAGCAGGTACAGTAGAAGTTGAACTTGAGTCTGAGCTTGTTGAATTTGAATCTACATATCCTGCAAAACCTTTTTTGTTTGCGGTATTTGAATCTTCAGAGAAGGCTTTTGCGACATCCGCAAAACTTTCTTTTTCTAAAGCTTTATCAATGTTATTTTTCTTTTTTGTTTCTGTTTCTGTTAAATTATCTGCATCACTTACTTCCATTTTAATGATAGAAACAGTTCTAGGGCTTTTTTCTTCCCAGGCTTTTTTTACTTCATCAAAATGTTTTGTGATATATTTTTTATTCATTTCTTTTTCTTTAACGCTTGTTATGCAATAGTCATTTAATTGTTCAAAGGATGAATAGCCATATTTAGCTAGTTCTGAAGTTAAAGTGGATTCATAATCGTCACTTTGTTTTGATGCGTTTGATTTAATATTAGATTCCAATGTATTTGCCTGTTTTTTAATATCTTTTGTAGTTTCGATTGATTGATCGATGACGGCATTTTTATACATATTGTAGATAGTTGAACCATCATATGGTGCAGATTCGTCATATAAATCATTTGCGGTAATATCGTCTTTATCGATTGAAGCAACAACTTGCTCATTATTTGATGATTTTGCGGATACATTGTCTTTATTTGTGTCATAAATAAAGTAGCCAATAAAACCAATAATAATTATGGCAATTAGGACGACAAACCAGTTATTTCTTAAAATATCAGTCATAATTAACCTCCTTGAGAATGTCTTTTCAATTATACGAGATATCTTTTTAAAATGCAATGAACCGCCGAGATGTATTAATTGAGATTTTAATAATTATTTGGTATTATATTGCAGTGAAAAGAGGTAGAATGTATGGCAGATTTGGTCATTAAGGATCTTCATGTATCCGTGGAGAATAAAGAAATTTTAAAAGGGTTGAGTTTAACTGTAAAATCAGGTGAGCGTCATGCCCTAATGGGACCTAATGGAAATGGTAAATCTACATTGCTTGCAGCCATTATGGGAAACCCAAAATATACAGTTACATCTGGTTCAATCACATTAGATGGTAAAGATGTACTACAAATGTCTGTAGATGAGAGAAGTAAAGCCGGACTTTTCTTAGGAATGCAATATCCAAGTGTTGTTTCTGGCGTTACAAACTCTGACTTTTTAAGAAGTGCAATGAATGCACGTTTAGAAAAACCAATCTCATTATTTAAATTCATTAAGGAAATGGATAAGGCAATTGAGCAATTAGAAATGAAGAAAGACTTAGCTCACCGATTCTTAAATGATGGATTTAGTGGTGGAGAGAAGAAGCGTAATGAAATCGTTCAAATGATGATGTTAAAACCATCAATTGCCATGTTGGATGAAATTGATTCAGGACTTGATGTGGATGCATTGCGTATTGTTTCAGATGCCATCAATCAATGTCAAAAACAAACAGATCTTGGTTTATTGATCGTATCTCACTATGCACGTTTCTATGAATATTTACAACCAACACATGCTCACGTATTAATGGATGGACAAATTGTTGTATCTGGAGATGCAAGTCTTGTTGAAAAAGTAGATCAAGAAGGATATGAATGGATTGAAAAAGAGTACCACGTAACCGCAAATAAAGAAGAAGATAAACAACCTATTTCTTTAGGTTCTTGTGGAGCAAAAAAATATGCTTAATCGATTCGATGTTCATAATAGTGAAACTTTAAATATTCAAATTGATCGTCATGATCAAAAATCTTATTTGATTGAATTAAGCAAAGATTGCACAAAATTAGATTTAAGAGTGGAATGTTTAGAAAATTCTTTTTCAAAATTCTTTATTCTAAATCATGCTGAAAATGCATGTGAATTAAATATTAATATGGTACTTAAACAAGATGCCAATTGCCAGATGGGTGTCTTGGATTTAGAAAAAAGCCCGCTAAAATGGAATCATTATGTAGATCTTCAAGAGCCGGGTGCAGAATATGAAATTTTAAGTGGTCAATTGTGTCAGGAACATATCGAAAAAGTATGCGATATGGAAGTAAGACATAATGCACCGCATACAAATGGTCAAATGAAAAACTTTGCTGTTCTATTTGATCATGGTCAATACCAAATGGTTGCCAATGGCAATATCAAAAAAGGATGCTTTGATGCACAATCTCATCAGGCAACGCGTGTACTAACTTTAGGTCAAGGACACAAGACGAAAGTTATTCCATTATTATTAATTGATGAAAATGATGTAAAGGCAAGTCATGCCCTTACAATTGGTCAGCCAGATGCAGATCAGTTATATTATTTACAGTCTCGTGGATTAAGTACAAAACAAGCTGTTGGCTTATTAAGTGTAGGTTACTTCTTACCTGTCATTGATTTAGTAGAAGATGAAGAATTAAAGAACAGTCTTCGTCAAGAAATGGAAAGTAAGGTTGGATTGTATGGACATCAGTAAAATTCGTAAAGATTTTCCAATTTTAACCCGTACAATGTCCAATAAACCCTTAGTATATTTAGATAACGGGGCAACTACATTAAAGCCCCAACCTGTCATTGATGCTGTTGTGAATTACTATACTTATCTTGGTGCGAATGCCCATCGTGGTGATTATGAAATGAGTGCTCAGGTAGATAGTGCATTTGAGGGGGCTCGTTGTCGTACACAGAAATTTTTAAACGCAAAATATAAAGAGGAAATTGTATTTACCTCAGGATCAAGCGAAGGTTTGAACTTAGTTGCGATGATGGTTACTCAGCAACTGTTAAATGAAGGCGATGTCATTTTAAGTGATGAAAGTGAACATGCTTCAAGCATCTTACCTTGGATGCAAGCGGGAAAGAAAAAGGGAACAAAAATTGATTATATACCTTTAGATGAAGAGGGTAAGATTACCGTTGAAAACTTTAAACGTGTTTTAACAGACAAGGTAAAAGTCGTAGCGATTGCGATGGTATCTAACGTTTTAGGTTTTGTAGCTCCAGTTAAAGAAATTGCGAAAATTTGTCATGAAAGAGGCATTCTATTAGTGATTGATGGAGCACAAAGCACACCTCATTTAGATATTGATGTACAAGATCTAGATTGTGATTTTTATGCCTTTAGTGCACACAAAATGTGTGGTCCAACAGGTGTAGGGGCTTTATATGGTAAGAAAAAATGGTTGGACCAATTAGAACCGATTTTCTATGGTGGAGAAAGTAATGCTCGATTCGATAAATCTTGTTCATTAACTTTAAAAGAAACTCCATTGAAGTTTGAATCGGGAACGCAGCCAATTGAGGGTGTTATTGGTATGGCGGCTGCCATGGATTATTTGGATTCAATTGGTAAAGAGAACATTCATGCGCATGAAGTTGAATTAAAAGAATATTTTTTAGAAAAAGCTAAAGCTTTAGGAAATATTGTTGTATATAACGAGAATGCGAAAAGTGGTATTGTGACATTTAATGTGAAGGACAAAGATCAAATGATTTTTGCGCAAGATGTCGCAAGCTATTTAAATACGTTTGGCATTGCCGTTCGTTCGGGACAGCATTGTGCTAAATTACTTCCGGATGTATTAAAAACACCGGGTACTTGTCGTGCAAGTTTCTATTTGTACAACACAAAAGAAGAAGTCGATCAATTGATTGATGCTTTAAAGAATGCAACAGTTGAAAACTGTGTCAGCATTTTCTTTTAGGAAGGAAGCTTAATTATGTCAAATATTGATCCTATGTTGATGCGCCAAATTATTATGGATCATTATGACTATCCTCGTAATAAAGAATTGACAGATAATGAAGGTTATATGTCACGTCATATGGCGAGTGATTCTTGTATTGATGATATTACGGTGCAGACAAAAATTTCCGATGGGAAAATTGATGATATTCGTTTTGATGGTGTTGCCTGTACGATTTCTACAGCTTCAACTTCAATTATGTCTGAATTATTAAAAGGAAAGACAACTCAAGAAGCAAAAGAAATTATGGATAACTATTTCAAAATGATTGATCAAAAAGAATATGATGAAGATGTTTTGGATGAGGCAATTGCGTTTCAAAATGTCGGTAAACAAGCAAATCGTATCAATTGTGCCACAATTGGTTGGAAGGCTATGCGTGAAATGATTAAGGAAAGTGAGGATGGAAAAGATGAGTAATGAAAAAGATATCGCACTTTCTAGTGAATATGAATATGGTTTTCATGATGAAGATGTAAGTGTATATAAAACACAAAAAGGTTTGAATGAAGAAACGGTACGGACGATTTCTAAAATCAAAAAGGAACCGGAATGGATGTTACAATTGCGATTGGATGCATATCATTCTTTTGTTGAGCAACAAAATCCAAATTGGGGACCAGATTTAAGTGAGATTGATTTTGATGATTACACTTACTATATTAAACCGAGTGATAAACAAGAAAAATCTTGGGACGAAGTGCCAGATACCATTCGTAATACATTTGATAAATTAGGAATTCCAGAAGCAGAACAAAAGTTTTTGGCAGGAGTTTCTACACAATATGAGAGTGAAGTTGTTTATCACAACATGTTAGAAGAAGTAGAAGAAAAGGGTGTTATCTTCTTAGATACAGATTCGGCTTTAAGAACATGTCCAGATTTATTAAAGAAATACTTTGGTAAATTAGTGCCTTATACAGACAATAAATATGCAGCTCTAAATACAGCTGTATGGTCTGGTGGATCTTTCATTTATGTACCAAAGGGTGTTAAGCTAGAAAAACCTTTACAATCTTATTTTCGTATTAACTCTATGTCAATGGGGCAATTTGAAAGAACATTGATTGTTGTCGATGAAGGTGCGGATGTGCATTATGTAGAAGGATGTACAGCGCCAACGTATTCAAAAGATTCTTTGCATGCGGCAGTTGTAGAAATCTATGTACACAAGAATGCGAAGTGTCGTTATTCAACTGTACAAAACTGGTCTAGCAACATCTTAAACTTAGTTACAAAACGTGCAAAAGTATTTGAAAATGGACACATGGAATGGATTGATGGAAATGTGGGTTCTCATGTCAATATGAAATATCCAGCTTGTATTTTGGCTGAACCATACGCAAAGGGAACAACCATTTCAATTGCGGTAGCGGGTGAAAATCAAATTCAGGACGCGGGTAGTAAAATGATTCATTTGGCTCCTCATACTTCAAGCACAATTATTTCAAAATCGATTGCTCGTAATGGTGGAGAAGTCAATTATCGTGGTTGGGTAACACATTCAAAAAATGCAGCCTATGCCAAGAGTAAAGTAGAATGTGATACGTTGATCTTAGATAAGAAATCTCGTAGTGATACAGTTCCTATGAATGTATCTTATAATGATACGTCTCAAATTGAGCATGAGGCTACTGTTTCAAATATTAGTGAAGAACAATTGTTCTATTTAATGTCTCGTGGTTTGACGCGTTCACAAGCTACAGAAATGATCGTGATGGGCTTCTTGGAACCATTTACGCGTGAACTTCCAATGGAATATGCGGTCGAGTTGAATCAAATGTTGAAGTTGGATATGAGTGACAGCATTGGATAAGCGTAAAGAATGTATTCAAAGGCGTAGTTTATTATCAAACTCCAAAAGACTTTTAAAAGAAAAGGCAATCACAAATTGTGTTTTGCCTTTTTTAAAAGGAAAAATTGGAACCTATATCCCGATTCGCAATGAAGTGGATGTATATTCAAATTTTAAAGAGGAATTTGATCTTTATATTCCAAAGATGTTAGATGATACTACGATTGCCTTTTACTCAGACAAAGAAGAAAAAATAAATGGCCCTTTTTCTACGATTGAACCTATCGGAATTTGTGAAGAAAAAGATTTAAATGTGATTCTAGTTCCTGTTGTAGGCTTTTTTGAAACATATCGCATGGGATATGGAAAAGGCTATTATGATAGGTATTTGAAAGATAGTTCAGCATTGAAGATCGGGATTGCTTTTGATGTGCAAGAAATAAAGTTTGATGTAAAACCAACGGATGTTAAGTTAGATATGATTATTACAGAATCGAGGATATTACGATGAAAATATTATTTTATGGGGATAGCAATACTTGGGGCTATGATGCCAAGGATGCTTCAAGACAAAAGAATCGTTTCACACAGTTCATTAAACAAGAGTTTAGTCAACATGAAATCATTGAGGAAGGTTTATGTGGAAGGACTTTGTGTTTAGATGATCCGTATGATGAAGATCGTAACGGAACTAAAATGATTTCGATGGTTTTAAAGACACATGCTCCCATTGATGTTGTATTCATTATGTTGGGTACAAATGATGCGAAGCGTCAATTTTCAACAAATTCCATATCTTTAGAAAAGGGAATCCGTACCTTATTATATAAGGCTTTGAATCCGGAAATTTATCGGGATGGATCAAAAGTACCTCAATTTTTTGTGGTTTGTCCACCAAAAATGAATAGAGATGGATTTAATAATGAAAGAACAAAAGAAAATTTTGGGGATGCTGGTTTTGAAATATTAAATAACACAAAGCCTTATTTAGAAAAAGGATGTCGTGACTTTGATGTAGAAGTGATTGATACGCATGCGATTGCTGGAAGTATAGATGGTATTCACATGGATGAAAGTGGTCATAAACAAGTTGCGGATGTGTTAATATCTGTGATTCAAGAATTATAGGAAAGGAAGATACTTAATGAGTGCTTATACAAATGGTTTAGTGTTCTGGAAGCATTTTGAAAAGAAGCAAGACGCGATTTTTAATTATTTAAAATCAGAACAATATGAAGAATTAAACGATATTATCCAGGAATTGGATGAAGAAGTGATGGGAATGAGTGGTGCCCATTTCTTTGTCGAAAATTTTTATGATTCTTTTGAGATGACCTTTGATACAGGTCCAAATAAGACGACACAATATCTATGTCAGATGCTTTGTGATATTGCACCAAAATCTGTAAAACAAAATTGGATCATGAATGCTTGTTTACCTGCAATGTCGCAAAAGGCGATTCAGGCTATGGTTCAAATCAAAAATGAAGAGTATACTTTGGCTGATTTCCATGTTTTCTATCAAATCGAAAATGATATGTTGGATTGTAAAGTATATTGTCCTGGGTTTAATTTAATTGGAAATCCTGAAAATAAAAAAGAAATGAGTATGTATTTATTAGAGCTTGCGATTGGCCAGCTTGCCTATGAAGCATATATTTGTCGTGTTGACTTTATAGATACGCCAGATTCAAATATGAAATTCTGTCAAATGATGGATTTTTATGAAGTAATCATGGCACTTGTTGAAAAAAATCATTGGAAAGAATATGATAAGCCAATCGATATTTATTCGGTTTATCAGCCAATTCAAGATTTTGCGCATGACGCTCTAAGAAAAGATATGAAATTGATTTTTACAACACATCCTTTATTGGTGGAACAAACGATTGAGGATAAGGAAGAAGTTTTGGCAGATCTTAGTAGTAAAGATGGTGAATTTGGATATGTGTATTATTCAAATCCTTTCCATAATAAGGAGGATGCTTTATATCGTCAAAAGTTATCAAAAGAATTGGATGAAGCTATTTCTAAAGTGCATGCAGGAAAAGTGGTTGGAGGAGCTATTGGTAAAAGTTTTTCCTATATTGATTGGATCGTGTATGATAAAGACTTGTTTATGAAGGTTTTCAACCAATTAAAAAAACAGCTCGATGCAAGTGTCGAACTGTATTATCAAAAATTTTAATGACTTTGAATATCAGCGCAGGCATTGAGCAGGCGCTGTCTTTTCATTCCTACAAGAGGTTTTTCTGGATTTTCTAAAAATCGAGCTAATACGTCTGCATCTTTTAAGGCTTCACATAATGGGGAGTCAAAAGATTCTTTTTTTGAATGTTGACGAATCGCATATGTGATATCATCGATTTCAGTTGTTTTAAATAAACCACATTCTTTTAAATATTTATATGCATGAAGACTAGATAACTTTGCGTGTTGTGAATGGGGACAATTATCAACAAATTGAGCATAATCATGGAAAAGAGCAGCCACTTTAGCACGTTCTAGATTTGTGCCTCTTGCCATAGCTATGAATGTAATCGAAAGGTCCACACTTGCGGTATGTGTGAGTGCTGCAATTTTTAGATCTTCATTATAAATTTTAGCATATTGACCATATACATATTCTTTAACTTTTTCATATCGCTCTAACATAATAATCCCTCTCTTTCATGAAAAAAGCGCACGATGTGCGCTTGATTCGAACAAATTTCTACGCAGCTGTATCTACAACTGTGACATTGTTAGCTTGTTGACCACGATCGCTTTCAACAACGTCATAAGTAACAGTTTGTCCTTCTTCTAAAGTTTTAAATCCTTCAGAATTAATTGATGAATAGTGTACGAATACATCTTTTCCATCTTCGCTGGTAATGAATCCATAACCCTTTTCAGCGTTAAACCATTTTACTTTACCTGTGCTCATGCCTATACCTCCTGGACTAAGCCAATATCCTTTGACCGTTAAAATCGAAAGTACTTGCATACAATAGCATTTATCACAATCAGAATATGAGTCTAATCCTTAACTGCTTTCATTTTAGCATTTTCTAACAATAATGTCATTCAAAAATAACATTTTTGTATAGTTATTGTGTTATATTTTGTTTATAATGATTATATAAAAAGGAGGGCATGTGTTTTATGCTTATTCAAGATGATGCTTTGCGTAGTGTTATTGCGCGTACATTACGTGTTAAAGAAGAAGAACTAACCGAAGATTTGATGAAAGAATTGATTCACTTAGAAGTACAGGATCATGAAATAGCAACTCTAGAAGGTTTGCAGTATGCAGAGAATTTAGAGACTTTAAATGCAAGTAACAACAAGTTACAGACATTGGATCCCATTCGTGATTTACATAATTTAGTTTGTCTAGATGTTTCACGAAATCAATTAAGAGATTTGCAGGCTTTACATGGCTTTCGACAACTTAAAAAATTAAATGTATCAAGAAATAACTTATATACAATGGATATTTCAAGTGTTGCAGCCATGATTGATTTGGAAGTATTGAATCTTTCAAAGGCTAAAGTAGATAGCTTGATTTATTTGGAACATTGTAAAAAACTAGAAGAAGTTCATATCAACACAGAAAATGGTCCATTTAGCTATGCGATCTTAGGTGTACTTAAAAAATTAAAAAAATTAGATATGGGTGGTATGCGATTATTCAATATTGAAGATTTAACATATCTTTCGAATGTTGAAGAATTGGATTTAAATACGAACTTAATGTCTGATTTAAGTCCATTATTATCGATGAAAAACTTAAAGAAATTAAATGTTTCAAACTGTCCATATTTAAAGGATTATTCTGTATTAAAGGAATTTTCTAACCTAAAATCATTGAATATTTCTTATAATGAACCTGATCACTTTATGTTCTTAAAGGAATTAAATCATTTAGAATCGTTATCTATGGAACAAACTGGATTCAAAGATATGTCATTGTTAAATAGTTTAGGTGATTTAAAAGAGTTAAATGTGTCTAAGAATCGTTTAAAGAATTTAGAAAAATTCACAAATGTAGAACACTTAGAAACTTTGGATGCGAAGTTCTGTCAATTAACGGAAATTCATTTCTTAAAGAATGCGCATCAATTGAAACATTTAAATTTATTCACAAACCGTATCAAGGATATTCGTATTTTAAAGGATGCCAAAGAAATGGTATATTTAAATGTGGGCCGCAATGATATTAAGGATATTACTTGTTTAAAAGATATGAAACAATTGGAAATCATTTCTTTAGAAAATAATAATGTTAAGGATTTAAAACCATTATCTGAACTTACGAATCTTTGCGATGTGGATTTATATAATAATGTCATTGAGGATTTAATGCCGTTAGAAAATTTAGAGTTTATTTCTTATTTACGATTGGATCACAATGCCATTACGGATTTAACTCCATTATCAAAACTTAAATATTTGCGTTCTTTAACTTTGAAGGCAAATTATATTACAGATGTAACTCCATTAAAAGATTTAGAATTATTAGAAGCACTACGTCTAGATGATAATCCTATTCAAGATACAAGTGTATTAGAAAGTATGGAGTTCTACGAAAAATTTACGAATTAAACAAAATCCCCTTTATATAAAGGGGGTTTACTGCTTTTATATAAAATTATAACTTATTTATGACTTAAAAAATTGGAATTGTGTTTAAAACTTCATTTTATTCAGTGTTAATCAAGTGTCAATGAACTACCACACCTGATATGTAGTTCTGATGTGGTAGTCATCTTTTCACGTGAGAGTATTGGTAGTACTCTGAATTGTTTTGGATGTTGGTAGCATCCAGGATTTTTTATTTTGCTTCGTTAAAAAGAAAAAGCTATCCGAAACTGAATAGCTTTTCCGTATCTGCGGTACCCACAAATGTGTTACCGAAATAAATACCAGCAGTGCCTGATACAATGTATCATCACTGAAATTCATCTTCATAATAACATGAATTTCTTTAAAATCAAGTGATTTACAAGGCAATGTTGGTTATAGCTTTTACGATTTCAGTGTCAATTCTGTCCATTGTTTCATTGGATAACTGTATTTTACCAATTGGATCTAATACATTAATCGATTTTTTAATTCTATGTTTACTAATGGTTGTTATGGATAAGACCTTTGCAAATGAATCCTTATTTTTTCCATTATAATAATCTGTGATATCTTGAAGCATTTGCTTTTCTTAACTTGTGTGAAAGTCTCTATGATACCTTTATCGATTTTATCCATAACACTATCAGGAGCTTTGATTCTTTTGATTGGATCTAGGTGATTATTAATTGTTATTTTGTTTTTTCATCCTATTTATTTCCATTCATTCTTTTATGATCCATTTATGCAAAAGTATAAAAGAAAAGCCACTGAAATAAATCAGTGACTTTCTATATGGCGCAAAGGCCATTGTTCACTAGTGTATTACCATCTTACAAATTTAAAGCCAAAAAATTTACTTTGTAAATAATTCTATTAATTTATTATCAAGTATTGTCATAATTTCATCTGAAACTCTAATTTTCAAAATGGGATCATATTTGTTTATTGGTTTTTGATATATCCACTTTATTTTTTTTCGACGAAGTTGAATTATAAAAATTCTTATCACAACTTCTTAAACCATCTATATGTTCAAATAATGCAGGTTTAATAGTCGCACCAAGCGGATCTAAAATAAAGTCAATCCCTTCACGTCTAGCAAGTTTTGAAGCTGAGACGAAATCGCTATCACCAGAAATTAATATTATTTGGTCAACTTGATGTTTATAT
>NZ_DS996840.1:37653-59607 GCF_000156655.1 Holdemanella biformis DSM 3989 | reverse complement strand
GCAATATCTAAACCAATCTTCATATCAACTCCTTTTTGGTCAATATTTAGGATTATATCTGATTCAGATAAATCAGAAAAATTAAGAGTATCGTTACACAACTTTTTAAAAGCTTTTTGGGAAAGATTATAGTTTGCTTGTTGAACAGCAAGTTGTCCTAATCGAATCGCAAATTTACGTTTTTTCTTTAGTTCTTCAAAGAAGGCATTTGTCCATTCATAAGTTGGAGACTTACCTAAATTTACATTTGATTTCGTAAATGGATTATATATTGTTTTATCCACAGGTTCACAGTCGTAATAGAATATTCTATATAGTGAATGATTTACTTTTTCTCCATTGATACGTTCAGTTAAATGTCTTCTACAATATACATCTAATTCATCAGCTCTTTCTTTTGGGGTTAAGTCACCTAGACATGCATAAGCTCTTCTTCTGTAAAAACCACCATCAACAAGAATAGCAGTTTTAATTCCATCGTTATGATTCATTTTTTATATCCTTTCCAAATGAAAAAAGGCCTTAGTCACAACCTAATCCCTTATACTGGGGGTTCCGACTAAGACCGAGTTAACTGATTACTTAACATATCCGTTAAGGTAAACCTATCTTAGCAAAACCGTATTTGGGTGTCAATGATTAATTTGTTAAATTAATCACATATATTTATACCTATTATTGTACGATTAGATTCAATATAAACATCTTATAAGCTATGCGATATATTTATATTATTGAATAAATATAAAGTGTTGCGTTCATTGTGATGTTTGCTTTAAAACTTTATATAAAAGAAATTTATCACTTATATTCTACTACAATATTTAACAGATGGATATTTTAAAATAAAGTGAATATTGAATGTTAAATTCATCTAAATTAAATACATATTACACAGTACTTGACAATCCAAGGTAGTGTGTATATCATAATAGTGAAGAGGTGATAATATGCAACCAAGAGCTGTTATATATTGCTCTAAACATGGAGCTACAAAAGAATTAGCACAATGTTTAGGAAAAAAATACAATCTTCCTGTTATTTCCATCGATCATATTTCAGGTTATTCCTTTCAGAATATTCCTGTATATTTTTGTGGATGGATTCGCAATGGAAAGATAATGGGATTGACTAAAGCTTCTAAATTATTTATGTGCGTTCAAGTGATAGGTGTAGGTGCTGTTGAATATAATGAAGCTTATGAACTGAAATTAAAATATAAAAATAAGCTTGTGAATCAAGATTTTAAATATATTCAATCCAGCAAAGGTTTATCATTAAATCCTTTAGAAAAGATGTATGTGGATGTGTTTCAACCATCTTTGATAGGAAAGAGTAAGGGCGTGGCGCATGAATACTCAATTTAAAAAAGGCGTCTTAGAATTGATTGTATTAAAGGCGATTGTGGCTGATGATCTATATGGATATCAACTTGTATCTAGAATTAATGAAGTGATTCAAGTGAATGAAGGAACGATTTATCCTTTACTGAAGCGTTTATCGAATGATCATTTATTAGAATCTTATTTAAAAGAATCAACAGAAGGCCCTCCAAGAAAGTATTATCATATCACGAGTCTAGGACTTGCAAGATATGAGGCTTTATTAGAAGAATGGACCAATTTTTCAGAGAGTGTAAATACATATTTGAAGGGAGTGAAATAAAATGTTAAAAAGTGAATTTTTAGATCTTTTGAATCAAAAATTATCGTTGATCAATGATAAAGAAAAAGAAGATATTATCCTAGAATATGGAACCTATATTGATGACAAGATCGCAAGTGGCGTATCCGAAGAAGAGGCAGTAGCCGGCTTTGGAGATGTGGATGAATTGGCTAAAGAGATTTTGTCTGCCTATAAAATCAATACAGATTCGATGGATCCATTATCAAGTAAAGCTGACAAAACAATTGATAAGGTATACACGAAACTGGAGGGAATGTTTTCTAAACTAGGAAATTTTTCGATGAATGAAATCTTCCACATCATATTCGATGCATTTGTACTTGTATTGATTTTGTGGATTGGAAAACTGATTGTGGTAGATCTATTATGTCGAATTGTGTTGTCCATGATTTTCTCTTTCTTTGTAGGATTCTATGCGATTACAGACTTTATGTTAAGTTTATGTCGTCTTTTATATGTATGTATTGCGATTTATTTCTTTGTGAAGGTCATGACCAAAAGAGTCGAACGCTATCGTTTACATGCAAATCATGTGGGTGTGATGGATGACATTAAGGAAACGTGGAATGACAATATCAAATCGAATGATTTGCCCCCAACACCAGATCGCCCATTATATCATGAAAGAAAAGTGCATCATGTTGAATCGGATATATTAAAGGTGATACTCGTTTTCGCAATGATTCCAGTTTCATGCATATTGATTGGCAGTGGTATCGGTTTTGTTGTGATGATTTACGTAAGTATGATGTATGCCACAACCAGTTTAGGACTCTATTGTATAGATATTGCCTTTGTACTAGGAAGTTTGGCTATTTTATTGATGTTATTTCGAGCATGGCCAAAGAAGGTGGATACAAATGCGTAAATTAGGTGTATTACTTGTTGTTTCAATCTTATTATTTGTGTTTGGTGTTGGAACCTTTGTATATGAATTCAGTCAAATTAGTCCCCATCAAATGGATTTATCTCAAGAAACACAGACAATGACAACTTCAATGCCAAATAGCGCTCGCTTATATACAAAGACGTATTTAAGTTCTGTAGGCGATGTGCGTGTCGTTGTGGATGAAATGATCGAAGATGATAAGTTACAAGATGATGCGTTAGTAATCACATATCCTAAAATGCTTCATATTGTACAGGATGAAGATCAATTGGATTTGCAGATGGATGATTATGAGATGTCAAAGGATTTTCAAACATTATTCAAAACGTTTCGAACAAAATCCTATGATGAATATTACGCGAAAAATAATGAAATTCATATAAGTATTCGTTATGGTAAGGCTTTAAAAGATAAAATTACATTGGTCGATGATTACTATTAAGGAACAGTGAATACTGTTTCTTTTTGATTTTTAACAAGTATGTTAAAATACTGTTATGAAAAATAATAAAGATTGGAGTCGTTTGTTGAAAATGATTCTTGTGGAAGATAAGAATAAATTCAATACACGTAAGGTATTAAAAAAGAGTAAAGTGACCAATACACCTTTACATAGAAGACAGGATGTGAAAAAATGAGTGATACAAAAACGATGTCAACAAGTGCTAGATTTGCCCAGATTGTTTCAATACTTAGAAAACACCACATCCAAAAGGGAATGGATCCAGTAAAATTTCGTATGATTTTAGAAGATTTGGGACCAACCTTCGTAAAGATTGGCCAAATCATGTCAACAAGACAAGATCTGTTTTCACAACGCTATTGTAAAGAATTGATGAAGCTACGCTCTCATGTAACACCCATGCCTTTTTCGATGGTTGAACAAATTATTCAAGATACATATGGTGATTTGTTTCATGAAGAATTTGAGAGTATTGATGAAATATGTTTAGGATCGGCATCGATTGCGCAAGTACATGCGGCAACTCTAAAGACAAAAGAAAGAGTAGTTTTAAAGATTCAACGACCAAAAATTTATGAGTGGATGGAACGTGATGTCGCATTATTAAGAAAAGCTGTAAAAATATTAAATCTATCCGATATTGTTTCAAGTGTCGTCGATTTAGATATGGTTATCGATGAATTTTGGTACACGGCCAAACAAGAAATGGATTTTACGATTGAAGCACAGTTTGCGAAACGATTTAAAAATGAATATAAGGATTGTAAATTTATTGATGCACCTAAAATTTATGATGAATATACACGAAAAAATATTCTAGTGATGGAATATGTGGATGGTGTAGAAATTACAGATTCAAAAAAATTAGATGAACTAGGCTATGACCGTAGTGAAATTGCCGATAAATTGGCATTTAATTATATTTCACAAATCATTGAGAATGGTTTCTTTCATGCGGATCCACATTCAGGAAATTTAAGAATTCGTGATAATCAAATCGTATGGATTGATTTTGGTATGATGGGAATCTTAGATGCGAATGAAAGGGAAACGATGAAATCGGCGGTTCGTGCCATCGCATTAAAGGATACACAGAAATTAGTCGATTGCATTTTAATGATTGGAGATTGTAAGAAAGAAATTGATTATTCTGCATTTTGTAACGACATGGATAAATTTGTAAATCAATATTTGAGTGTTCCTTATGCTCAAATTGATGTCGCAAAACTTGTACAAGATATGTTTTCAATATGTCATGTCTATTCGATTTCTTTGCCAAAAGGCATAAGTATGCTAGCTCGTTCGATGATGACAATTGAAGGAACATTAACGGCTTTAGATCCGAATATGAATACGATGAAGATAGCAATGAGTCATAAGTCAAGTTTGACGCAGATTGATTGGCAAAAAGAAATAAAGTCGGGATTTAAGCGAAGTGTAGATGCACTTTCACATTCAATCGATATTCCAGTACAGGCTAGTGATGTATTAAAGATGGTTCAAAGAGGACAAATCAAGGTAAACTTAAATTTAATGGGTTCTCAAGCTCCACTTGCCAAGATTGATCAGATGGTGAATCGTTTGATTGTATGTGTGTTGATTGCAGCCTTGGTTGTAGGTTCAAGCTTGATTTGTACAACAAAAATGAAACCGACCATTATGGGTATACCTGCACTTGGCTTTTTTGGATATATCTTTGCGCTTGGCATGAGTGTATGGTTATTTTTCAAAATGTTATTTTTACATAGAAGAAACAAATCGTTTTAAAAGGGGATATAAGATGAAACAAGGAAAAACAGTAGTGGCATCCTTATTAATAGTATTTGTCACTTTAGGACTAGATCAATGGACGAAATGGGCTATTGTGAAGTCGATCAAATTAAATGAAACCGTGGAAATGATCAATCATTTCTTTTACTTGACATATGTTCAAAATACGGGAGCTGGATTTAGTATGTTTGCACAAGCTGGAATGGGCTTTTTTGCAGCACTAACTCTAATTGCCCTAGTTGCGATGGTATATATGTTTTTTAAAACGGATGATTCACGCTATCAAATTTGTTTATCTTTAGTTTTCTCAGGAGCTATTGGTAACTTTATTGACCGTATGAGTCTAGGATATGTTAGAGACTTTTTTAGTTTCTATATTTTTGGTTATCCATTTCCCGTATTTAATGTGGCGGACATTTGCATAACCGTAGGAATTGCATTAATATTAATCAGTATGTTTATAGACGATAAGAAGGAGCAAGCGAAATGGAAACAAGAATCCTAAAAATAGATGAAGATACAAAATTGGATCGTTTAGATAAAGTATTAGCTGAAAAGTTAGATTTTTCGCGTAAGAGAATTAAAGATTTATTGGATGAAGGAAATGTCTTGGTCAATCAAAAGGTGATGAAGGCGAGTTATAAAGTTTGTGTAAATGACGAAATTGAAGTTTCAATTCCTGAACTTGATTCAACTCAAGTATTACCAGAACCTATTGATCTAGATATTGTATATGAGGATCATGATATCATTGTGATCAACAAGCCAAAAGGTATGGTGGTGCATCCAGCTCCAGGACATTATTCGGGCACGCTAGTCAATGCCTTATTGTATCATTGTAAAGATTTGAGTGGTATAAATGGTGTGATGCGACCAGGCATTGTACATCGTATTGATAAAGATACATCTGGTCTTTTGGTTGTTGCCAAAAATGATAAGGCGCACGAGGCATTGAGCCAACAACTTCAAGATAAGACATGTCATCGAGAATATGTAGCCATAGTGCATAAACCATTTACACATGAATATGGCACGATTCATGCACCAATTGGTCGTGATGAAAAGGATCGACAGAAAATGGCGGTTACCGCAAACAATTCAAAGGATGCGATCACGCATTTTAGTGTTTTAGAAAACTTCAGTAAGTTTGCGTACATTAAATGTCAATTGGAAACAGGAAGAACTCATCAGATTCGTGTACATATGCAATATATTGAGCATCCAATTGCAGGCGATCCAAAATATGGTCCTAGAAAAACAATCCAAGCCAATGGCCAGTTATTGCATGCATGCGCCTTGGAGTTTGTTCATCCAACAACACATGAAAAGATGCACTTTGAAGTACCATTAGAACCAACATTTGAAAAAGTATTAAATGAACTTAGAGAAGGGGAAGAATAATGCGTAAAGATGTATTGAGTTGGGATCAGTATTTTATGGGTATGGCACATTTGAGTGCTATGCGTTCAAAAGATCCAAATACGCGTGTAGGAGCTTGTATTGTCAATCCACAAAAAAGAGTGGTTGGACTAGGCTATAATGGTTTTCCTTATGGATGTGAAGATGATGAATTTCCTTGGGAAAGAGACGGAGAATTTTTAGATACAAAATATCCTTATGTGGTACATGCTGAATTGAATGCGATCTTAAATAGTATTCAAGATCTACATGGTTGTACTTTATATGTTTCATTATTTCCATGTAATGAATGCGCAAAAGCCATTATTCAAGCCGGTATTACTTGTGTTGTATATGAAAGTGACAAGTATGATGGTACAGAAGGAAATATTGCGAGTAAACGCATGTTTCATGATGCGGGTGTAAAATTGATTCAACTTCCTTATGATATGGAGGTCGAAACAAGGATCAACAATCGTTAAAGAAGTAGCTTATGTTACTTCTTTTTTGCCTTTAACATTTTATGGGTTTATAATTAAAGTCAGAAATGATAAAAGGAATACATATGAAAAAACAAATAAATCAGTTATTACCAACGCTTTTAGTTATGATATTGATATTGGCATTAACTGTTACAACCTATCATATTAGTTTTAAACAAGAAGAAGAAAGTTGTTACAACCGATTAGAAAATGCGAGTAATGCCATCATTCAAAGTATTCAAAATCGTATGCAGGATGATTTGAATTATTTGCGTTTGATTGGAAAAGATTTTTCCAATGAAGATCATTTGCCTACATATGCAGAATACACCAGTCGATTAAGTACATTTGAAGATGTATCTTTGTTTGAACGCGTCGATTTATCGATGCAAAATAATACGATGTATACAATGCATAAAGATGTGCAACCAATTCAATCGAATGATTTTTTGACATTGAATGCAGATACAGAATATATGGATCTAGTACATACAGATCCACTCACAAATAAAAAGAGTGTGAATTATTATGTGCCTATCCAACAAAATAATTCAGTCGTTGCCTATTTAGTTGGTGTAATTCAATGTGATACTTTAGATGAACAGTTTTATACGCAAATATATAGTGGAAAGACACAAAATCTCATTATTGATACAACGGATGGACAGGTCGTGATGAATAATCAAGATATTTTAGATTATGACACTTTTTCAACGAATGGTTGTAAATTATTATCGCCTAAAAAAGACGTTGTAAAACAAATACATGCTTTAAAATCAGGTGTCGTAAAATTTGAAAAAGATGGCATAAAAAAATATTTATGTTATAAACCGATTGAAGTTTTTAATTGGGAATTAATTGTTATTGTGGATGAAGATGTAGCCTTTGCGAGTGCCTTGACATTGAAAAAGAATTATATGCTCATGGTCGTTTGTGAAGTTGTGATTCTTTTATTGTATTGTGGGTTCTATATCACAAAAGTTCGAAGAATTTCAAACAAATCAAATGAATTTGAAAAGGATTTAAACGTTTCGCAGACTTTGATTCAATGCGTTCGCAAACTATCGAATGGTACAAATCAAAAGGGAGCCATTGAGGATATCTTGAAAACTATTTGTGAATTTTATCAAGCTGAAAGATGTTATGTATTGGATTTAAATTTTGAAAATAAACAAACGAATGGCATTTATGAATATGGAAATCGAAATGATGATATTCATATTGATAATATGGTCCGTCTATGTTTAGAAAATATGGATTTAGTGCAGCGCTTTTTTGAAAATCAAAAGTCATATTATATTGAAGATGTAACTTCTGAAATCTCAAAGACGAGTCCCATTTATTCAAGTTTTATTTCACAAAAAATACATAGTATAATCCTTGTACCATTTGTGGATAATCATCAAATTAAAGGTGTTTTTGCGGTAGACAACCCTAAACAAAACTACTACCAAAAAGACTTTTTAGAATCTTTATGTTTCTTTATTGAAACGGCCATGACACGTGAAAAAGAAAAGAAACATTTACAGAATTTAAGCTATGTAGATTCTTTGACTTATGCACAAAATCGCAATCACTTTAATGAATATATTGAAAAAAATAGGTGTAAAGAACTTCATTTTGTTGGAGTGATTTATTTGGATTTAAATGGATTAAAAGAAATCAATGATAAAATGGGACATCTTGCAGGAGATACTTTGATTATTAGTGCTTCTTATGTACTACAAGAAATTTTTGCGGATAACTTATACCGAATTGGTGGAGATGAATTTGTGGTGATCGAACAAGATGTTTTGGAATCGGAATTTATGTCTAAATACAATAAGCTGCTCGTTCGTATGAAAGAACTAGAAATCAGTGTTGCGACAGGGTATATATGGAAAGAGCGTTGTTTAAATTTGAGTGAAATTTTACAAGAAGCCGATCAAAAGATGTATGAAGATAAAAAGCGCTATTATTCCATAGCGCAAAATGATCGAAGAAGGCGTTAAGCACCGATTTTTTGAGTATTTTTAAAATGAAGCTTTGCCACTTGGTAAAGCTTTTCTTTTCCAAATTTTTTCACAAATTCTTTGCCACAAGCATCCACTTTACTACCAGCCCCCTTTTCGAATTTAAAATCATATTTTTCTTCCATAAGATCCCAAGCTTCTAAAAAGGCATTGCGAGCAAGAATGCTTGCACAAGCTACCGCAAGATACTTATTTTCAGCTTTTGTTTCAAAAGTAATGCCGCGAATTACTTCAGGAAAACCTTGTAGATAGCGATAATAAATTTTTTCCTGGACAAATTGATCGATGACGATCTGCTTAGGAAGCGTATATCCTTTATGGATTAGATTTACATAGGCCTGGTTGTGTAAACGACATTTCATGTCCACCATATTACAAGAATCGTGCATATCGTTATATTTTGAATTGGGCACAATCAAAATACTGTGTGGACAGACATCTTTAATGAGTGGGGCTAGTTTTCTGATTTTGGTATCATCCACTTGTTTAGAATCTTGTATGCCTAAATGAGATAATTTTTCTCTTGCTTCTTTTGTGACGATACAGCTAGCCACTACAACAGGACCAAAATAATCGCCTGTACCAACTTCATCACTTCCAGCCTGGTCTTGTGCTTCTTTTTGAGGCGTTGCAGGTTCTAACCAAGAAAGATCAGCTCCTTGAAATACAACTTTACCACTTGTGTAAGCTGTAATTGTACACTCTTTTGTCTTGATTTGATAATACGTATATGGAGGTGTACTTTCTTTTAAAATAAAAGAAGACAATCGGTTTTTTAATTGAAAGATTTCTTCTTTTGTCATATTCTTTGTCAATGTTGCCATTTTAATCACCTTATTTAGTTTACCACAAAATTTATGTTAAAATAGGAAGGAATGGAGTGTTTTATGAAACGAAATTTTAGAGATGAACTAAATCAGGCTATTGATTTCTCGAGTGTATTAACTCAGATTTGCGCATTTTCAAGTTTTTCTTGTTCCAAAGAAAAGATTTTAAATGCGTTGCCTCAATTTAATAAATTAGAAATACAAGAACAATTGAATTATGCTAAAGAAGCCATCCAGTTTGAACAAAAAGGTGGTTTATTGAATTTGTCAGGAGCAAATGATATTTCTTTACCTGTTTCAAAAGCTGAAAAACAGATGCCACTAACAAGTAAAGAATTAATTTCAATCTATCATTTTTTAACGGCTGTTAAGCAAGCGAAACAAAGTTTAAACTCTTCTGAATTTATAGAATTAACCAATCTAGCTCAATCGATGGATGGATGTACACGTTTGATGGATTCCATCATTTCCAAAATCGATTTAACGGGGAGTGTTAAAGAAGATGCGACGCCTGCATTAAAAAGTATGCATAAGGCTTTGGTGGATACGCGTTTAGCTTTGCAGTCAAAATCGAGACAGTTTTTAAAGAAGAATAGTTCAAAATTAATGGAAAATATGACGACAACGGTTTCGGGACGTGTTGTCGTATTAGTGCGTGCCCAAGATAAAAATGCTTTTGGAGGTATGATTCATGGACAATCCAGTTCGGGTCTTGCCTATTATGTAGAGCCATCGAGTTTTGTAGCGGATAATAATGAGATTTCATCCTTAGTGATTCGTATTGAAGAAGAGAAGAAAAGAATCTGTAAAGAATTGTCTATGCAGGTAAAGAAACATGCACTCGCATTAACTTCGGCCTTAGAAACATTAACAATCATTGATGTCGCTTTCACAAAGGCAAAATGGGCCATTCGCTATGATGGATGTATTCCTTCTTTACAATCTAGAGATCATTCGTTGTATTTAGAGCATGCCAAGCATCCATTGATTGATGAAAAGAAAGTAGTTTGTAACACATATGAATTAAATGATCAACAAGCTTGTCTTATGATTTCAGGACCGAATATGGGTGGTAAAACAGTAACTTTAAAGACGATTGGTCTATTTGTGGCATTAGCTCATGCGGCATTTCCTGTATTATGTCATAAGGCCATCTTGCCATTTTATCAATCGATGTATTTTGATATTGGAGATCATCAATCCATTGAAAATAATTTATCGACTTTCTCAAGTCACATTTCTAGGCTTTCTCATATTTGTCAAAAGAGTGATGAGAATAGTTTTATCTTATTGGATGAAATTGGAAATGGTACAGATCCTTTAGAAGGAGCCAGTCTTGCGGTTGCGATATTGGAATATTTGATTTCAAAAAAGAGTACAATCATAACTTCAACGCACTATTCGCAAGTAAAAACGTATGGAAAGGCCAATGAGCATGTATTGGTATCGAGTGTTGAATTTGATCCAGAAACTCTTAAGCCAACCTATAAATATATTCCGGGTGTATCTGGGGCTAGTTATGCGTTTCATATTGCGAGAGAATATCATTTGGAAGAATCTATTTTAAAAAGAGCTGATTTTTTAAAGAATGAAAATGAAAAGCAGACGGAAAAAGAATTAGAAAAATTAGAGAAACTTCAAAATGATGTATTGAAACAAAAAGAGCGTTTTAATGCATTGATTGAGGATGCGCATCGTGTTCAAAAAGAGGCTTATGAAAAAGAAAAAGAAATAGAAAAGCGTAAGGCTGAATTGGATGCGTCCTATCAAGAACAGTTAAATGAGATGCTTGAAAAGAAAAAGGCACAGGCTAAAGAAATTTTAACTGTACTTCGTAAACAGAAGACGGGTAAGCAGCATGAACAGATTGAAAAGATGCATGAGTTGGATCTTTTAAGTGAGAATGTAGTAGAAGAAGAACAGGAAAAGAAAGAATTCAAAGTGGGGGATTATGTAAAGATTTCTGGTTTGAATTCACATGGTGAAATTGTAGATATTCGAAGAAATGAAGCTACGGTTTTAACAAATGGAATGAAGATGAAGGTCAAGCTTTCTAAGTTGGAGCCTATGCATAAACCACAAATTAAAAAGACAACGTATAAAGCGCATGTAGAAAGTGTATCGAGTCGCTTTCCTTTAGAGTTGAATCTAATTGGTATGCGTGTTGAAGAAGGCATTGCGGCTTTAGATAAATATTTAGATCAGGCTGTTGTAAAACACATAAAACAAGTTCGTATTATTCATGGTATGGGTACGGGGGCTTTAAGAACAGCCGTATGGAAGGATTTAAAGAAACAGCCAAATGTTTCTAAATTTACAAGTGCAGGTCCTAGTGAAGGTGGACTTGGAGCAACGATAGTCATATTAAAGTAGGGGATAAAATGAGTATTTCTAAGCATTTACAAGATAAATTGGCTTTACTTCCGGATGCACCTGGCTGTTACATCATGAAGGATGAGAATCAGAATATTTTGTATGTAGGAAAAGCCAAAGTATTAAAGAATCGTGTTCGTTCTTATTTTCATGGTACACATAATAATAAAACAACGCGTTTAGTTTCGCATATTCGTGATTTTGAATTTATTGTGACGGGCAGTGAAAAAGAGGCTTTATTATTGGAAATCAATTTAATTAAGAAGCATACACCTCCATATAATATTATGTTTATGGATGATAAGACATATCCGTATATTGAGATCACAAAGGAAAATAATTTTGTGGTTCGCACAACGCGTAATATTAAAAGTAAAAAGAGTGAATATTTTGGGCCATATCCAAGTAGTCAGTCGGCTTATGAAATTGTGAGGTTGATCAATCAAATCTTTTGTATAAGAAAGTGTCGGCATATTCCGGATAGTCCTTGTTTGTACTACCATATGCATCAGTGTTTAGGGCCTTGTATCCATGAAATTGATCCTAAAGAAAATGAGAAGACGCGTAAAAAAATTAAGAAATTTTTGTGTGGGGATACCAAAGAGGTGATGGATTCTTTGCAGGATAAAATGTTAGAGGCGAGTGAAAATTTGCAGTTTGAAAAAGCGCAGGAAATTTATAATACGATTCAGGCATTAGAGCATGTGATTGAAAAGCAGACGATTGATTTTAAAGATCGGGGCAATCGCGATGTGTTTGGATATTATGTGGATTCTGGCTATATTTCATTTCAGGCATTCTTTATTCGACAAGGAAAATTGTTGGAAAGAAATATGTCCATTACGCCTTTATATGAAGATGAGATGGATGCCTTTACAAGTTTTATCATGCAGTATTATGAGAAGAATGTAGTGCCAAAAGAAATCTTGGTGCCACAGGGTACGCCAGTTGATATTTTAAAAGAGGCTTTAAATACGAATGTGCATATTCCAATTCGTGGGGAAAAGAAAAAATTGATTGAAATGGTGTATAAAAATGCGAAAGAGGCGCATGAACAGAAATTTCAATTGGTATTTCGTAAGGATAATGAGCTTAAAAAGGCCAATGCTATGTTGTCAAAAATATTTGATGCCAATATTCATACGGTAGAAATGTTTGATAATTCACATATTCAAGGCACTTTTAATGTGAGTGGGTTGGTTGTCTTTAAGGATGGAATTCCTGATAAGAATTCGTATCGTCATTATAAATTGGATGGCTACAGAAGTGATGTCGATAGTATGAAGGAAGTTATTTATCGTAGATATTTCAGGTTGTTGAAAGAACATTTGCCGATGCCAGATTTATTGTTGGTGGATGGTGGTGCTGCCCAAATTTCGGCTGCAAAAGAAATAATAGATATGTTGCAGCTTGATTTAAGAGTGGCAGGTTTAGTTAAGGATGATAAGCATGCGACGCGTGCTTTGATGGATGTAAATTTAAATGAAATTCCAATTGATTCAAAGTCAAGTTTATTCTTTTTGTTGACGCGTATGCAAGATGAGGTGCATCGTTTTGCGATTACGTATCATAGAAAGTTAAGAGACAAGTCGATGACAAAATCGGTGCTAGATACGGTAAGTGGTATTGGTCCTAAGCGTAAAAAAGAATTGTTGAAGCATTTTAAGAGTATGAAGCAGATGCGACTAGCTAGTGTAGAACAGCTTAGTGAAGTGAT
The DNA here is from genome assembly GCF_000156655.1 of Holdemanella biformis DSM 3989. Classification (GTDB taxonomy): domain Bacteria; phylum Bacillota_I; class Bacilli_A; order Erysipelotrichales; family Erysipelotrichaceae; genus Holdemanella; species Holdemanella biformis. The sequence goes on along the minus strand of NZ_DS996840.1, from coordinate 45,990 downwards.
TCCTGAAGATGTGGCTAAGATTCTTTATGCTCGTTTGCATGAAAAATGATAGTTTAGTATAATGTTTTGCGTGAGGTACTTATTTTGATTAGTAGAAAAGAAATGCGAGCACGTGTTTTATTGATTGTGATTTGTTTTGCGGTGGGATGTTTTTGTCTTTACCATATGGATAAGTCATATGATCCGTTAGCCAGGTATCCTTATACGACGGATGCAAATCGTGATATCATTCTAGAATATTTAGATAGTAATGATATTGATTATTTGATCAATCAGCATATTACGCCAGATAAGTTTATGGATTTTATTAAGCTAGATGGATTTAGTTTAAAAAACACGTTGTATTATAAAGAGGCAAAAGATACGCAGGATGCGGATAATGAATATATTGTCAATTTTGTGAATCGTTTCCGTAAGAATTTTTCGTATGATTCTTTAAAGGAATTGTTGTCGCACTATTCCTATATTGATTTAACAACATATTATGAAAATGAGGCTGTCCTATATTCAGATTTAAGGTTGGTGGCAGATCCTACAAATCCATATGTTGTTTTAAATCAGGAAAATACAGTATATAAATATGAACCAGAAAATTTAGTGGATTTTAATGGTATATATGTTCAAAATGCTATGGTTGATAATCTGTCAAGTATGCTCGATGCTTATGCTTCCGTTATGGATGGCCAAGATCATTTGAGTGTTTCAAGTGGTTATTTGAGTTATGAACAAGTCTTAGATCAGTATGTCAATGCGTCAAAGGAATTTGCGGGTGTTGATCATTATATGTATGGGGCAGGAAAGAATGAGCAGCAATTAGGGTATACGATTGTTTTAGATGGTCAAAATGAGTGGATAGAGCTTTGTAAGCAGCATCTAAATGAAGATATGGATTATACGCAAGTCGAAGAAGAATTGTCTAAGGAAAATAAAAATCGTGTAGAATGGATATTGGAAAATGCGTATCGCTATGGTTTTGTGGTGCGTTATGGAAAAGGTCATGAAAAGAAGACGGGACATTGGTATTTGCCATTTGTACTTCGATATGTGGGTATAGAGAATGCTAAGATCTTGCATGATGGTGATAAGAGTATGGAACAAATGTCCTTTCAAGATGAACTGAATTAGGGGTAATTTATGAAAATTGTGGTTGTGAGTGATTCTCATGGAAGAAATGATATATTAAATGCAATTCGTGAAAAACATCCAGATGCAGGATTATTTATTCATTGTGGAGATTTAGAGGCTGATCCAATGTTTTATCCAGGCTATATCGTTGTTCGTGGAAACAATGATTATTATGGTCGCTTTGAAGATGAAAGAATTATTCCAATTGGTAAGCATCGTATTTATGTTACGCATTCGCATCGCTTCTCGTATTTTTCAAGAAGCGAACAGCTTTCAAATAGGGCAAAAGCATTGAATTGTGATATTGTATGTTTTGGACATACGCACGTTGCCTATTTGGATCAAGTGGATGGAATAACATTATTGAATCCAGGATCTTTATCGCATGCAAGGGATGGAAGACCATGTAGTTATGCGATTTTAGATATAGATGAAAATGAAATTCGGGTTGAATTTAAGTTTGAGCCTGAATGGTAAGAAAGAAGGAAATTTATGTACAAAATTAGTGAGCTTTATGATTTAGATCATACGTTGGCTAAGGATTACTTGGCACAGTTTGAATATCCTTGGCAAGCCTTGGCTGGAATCAAAGAATTGATTTTAGAATTAGGAAAAAACTTAGGGGAAGATTATGTGGAAGTCAAAGAGCATGTTTGGGTTCATAAAACTGCTCATGTGTTTGAAAGTGCTTATTTAGGTGCTCCATGTATTATTGGTCCAAAAACGGAAGTGCGTCATTGTGCTTTTGTTCGTGGTAGTGCTTTGGTTGGGGCAAATTGTGTTGTTGGAAATAGTGTGGAATTAAAAAACTGCATCTTATTTGACAATGTAGAAACCCCTCACTATAACTATGTTGGGGATAGTATTTTAGGATATCATTCTCACTTAGGTGCTGGTGGTATCACAAGTAATTTGAAGAGTGCTCGTGATAATATCATCTTGAGAAGAAAAGATGAGAATTATAATGTGGTTGAAGAATTTGAAACGGGATTAAGAAAAATCGGTGCTTTTATGGGTGACTATGTAGAGGTTGGATGTAATTCTGTTCTATGTCCAGGAACGATTATTGGTCCACATACAAATGTATATCCATTATCTCGTGTGCGTGGTCAGATTGCGGCAAATTCTATTTTCAAAGATGCCACACATGTAACTTTAAAAGATTAATCTTACGGACTTGTAATTTTACAAGTTCTTTTTCTTATGTTAAGGTTTAGGTATGAAAAAGTTAGTTAAGTTTATATTTAAATTGTTGTTGATTCTAATTATTGGTTTTGTCGGCGTCTTTTTTGGCAAGGGGTATTGGAATTATTTGCAGCTTACAGAAACAAAATCAGTTGATGAGGTAGTCAATGAAGTAAGGACAAGTCCTTATTATGTGGATTATGATGATATATCACCAAATTTGATTCGGGCTACCATTGCGATAGAGGATCGTCGCTTTTATGATCATGGTGGCTTTGATTATATTGGTTTGGTTCGTGCGGCTATTTCTCAATTTGATGAAGATCTATTAACGAGTGGTGGTTCTACGATTACGCAGCAACTTGCGAAAAACTTGTATGGGATGTTTGAAAGTTCATGGGATCGTAAGAGTACAGAGTTCTTTGTGGCGCGTTATTTAGAGAAGCATTATTCAAAAAATGAAATCATTACTTTATATGTGAATGTGATCAATTATGGAAATAATTATACAGGCATATATGAGGCGAGTATGGGCTATTTGGATACGCTTCCTGAAGATTTAACGGTTGCGCAAGCTTCTTTATTGGCGGGTATTCCACAATCTCCAAGTCATTATGAATTGGTCAATCATTTTTCCCAGGCCAAACAGAAACAATATGCGGTATTAAAGGCAATGGCAGAGTGTGGGTATATTTCAGAAAGTGATATTGCGACATATTATAATGCATCTGTTTAAATGGATGCATTTTTATTTATATTCTTTATGATAGGATATTTACAAAAACATATCATATGATATAATTGTGATAGAGAAAGAAGAAAATGCCATCATAAAGTGGAGGTGAATCTCTTGATTGATGAATCTGAAATTAATGATTATTTAGGCGAAGCAAAAAAACTGATTTTGGATGGTAAGTTTAGAATTGCTTTGAATTCGAATTGATTAACAAATTTGTCATTATTTGATGAATATTTGATAAATGAGGAAAGTGTTAAATCAATATTGTTGAATTTAACGGTATATGACTTTTGTGAGAAGGTTCAAAATAAACATGCGAATTTTAATCATGAATGGCTATATGTTTTTGGAAAGGAAATTGATTTGATTAAAAGATTCGAAGAAAAAAGTGAAATGGTTCCATTGTAAATTAAGTTTAATAAAATAGAAGATAAGTTTTTGATTGTGGTATCTTTTCATAAACAAAAATATCCACTGGTGTATTATTTTCAATAAAAGAAGGAGGTAATTGTAGTATGCAAAGAGAAACTGATTTTTGTGTTGAGTGTAGAGAGATGTCGTCTTATTCATTACAAAAAAGATGTGTCACAAAAAATATTCGTGGAGAAAATTTAACTTTTGAGATTACTTGTGCTGTTTGTGATACATGTGGTGGATTCATGAGTGCTCCTGGTATTATCGATTTAAATGTCCACGAAATAGATGAGCAGTACCGAAAGTTAAAAGGTTTAGTTTCAATAGAAGATATTCATACTTTGATGGAATTGTATAATATTGGAAAAGCTCCATTATCCATTGTGTTAGGCTTTGGTGAAATAACGATTACGCGATATTTGTTGGGGCAAGTGCCTTCAAAAGAGTATTCAAATATCATACGTAATGCGTTATCGTCTCCGGTATATATGGAACAAAAACTGTTGGAAAATAAAGATAGAGTTGCTTTGGCAGCATTCAAAAAATCGATGAAAAGAGTAAGTGAGTTAAAAAATATATTCATTATTTCGAATAAGATGATTGGTGTCATTTCGTATATATTTGAAAAATTAGATGAGGTAACTCCATTAATGCTTCAGAAATTATTATATTATATACAGGGATTGTCGTTTGTGTTAAATGGTAGAGAAATGTTTGAAGAAAATTGCGAGGCTTGGGTACACGGACCGGTTTATAAAGATGTGTATAATATATTTAAGCAGTTTGGTTTTAATGTGATTGATGATCCGAAATTTATTATGTTTGAAGGATATAAAAAATATTTAGATGATGAAGATAAATATATTATAGATTTAGTTGTAAATACATTTGGTCAATATGGGGGTAAAACTTTGGAGAAAACAACACATAAAGAAAATCCATGGTTAATTGCTCGTAATGGTTATGGTGATGATATACCTTCAAATGAATTGATCACAAAGGATTCTATTAAAAATTACTTTATTAAAATATGTAATGAGTATGATATTTCAAAGGAAGAAGATATTCATAAGTATATTTTAAAATTGAGTGATATTGTTTAATGCATCTGTTTAAATGGATGCATTTTTTTCATCTTTTCTAGAATTTGTTGAAAAAATTACGTATAAGAGTATGTAGGTAATCTGGTGTTCTATATCTATTGCACCTAGTTGAATAGATAGTCATAAAATGAAGAGGTAAATGTATCTTGATCTATGACTCAAAAGTGATGTTAGCTCTTTTAATATCGATACTAACTGAATTTAAAGTCTTATCAAACGAATTGTTGTTTATTAAGTAATCAAACTACAAGGAAATATACAAATCGACATTACGATACTTATCTATCTAGATGACAGTTAAATGCCTACTAGAAAGAGGTGCTTATGAGAAGCGCTAATTTATTAAATGATTTCGCCTTTAAGTATGTGTTTGGCGAAGATTGTAAAGAGGCCAATGATGCCTTAAAATCATTACTTACGGTATTTTTAGAAAGGAAGGTGAATCATGTTGTTGTAAAGAATTCAGAAATAGTAAAAGACTTTAGTAAAATGAAAAGTCCACGTTTGGATCTATTAGTCGAATTTGATGATCAAACAACTGTAGATTTAGAAATGCAGTTAAGACAAACGAAAGATAATTTGCCAATTCGCTTTAGTTATTATTTGGCTAGACTTCATGGGTCACAAGAATTGGAAGGAAAATATTATGGAGAGTTAAAGGAAACAATCGTCTTAGTGTTCTTTAATGTGAATCTAATTGATAATAATAGAATGTGTAACACATTTACATTAAGGAATGAGGATGGCTTATCTTTTGTAGAAGAAAGTCAAGATCGTATGAAGCTACGTACAGTTGAGATGGCAAAGTTGGATGTAAACAAGCCGCTTGAAGAAATGAATGAACAGGAAAAGATGATTTATTACTTTTTGAATTGCCACAAAGGAATGGATGATAGTAAAATTAAGGTAATGATAGAAAGTGATGGGGTGATTCAAATGTTAGAGAAGCGTGTAGAAACCATATCGGATGATGGTTGGAAGAAAATAATAGAAGATTTTCAAAAATTGCATGAAAATGAAGAACGAATGGAATTACAACTTGAACTTGAAGAAGCTCATAAACAAGTAGAAGAAGCTCATAAACAAGTAGAAGATGCGAATAAACAAGTTGAGCAGAAGAATCAAGAAATAAAACAGATGATTCAATTGATGCTTACGAATGGAATGAGTTTAGAATTTATTTCTAAGTCATTGTCTAAGAGTGAAGATGAAATTAGGGACTTATTGAGATAGCCACTTTTTAGTGGCTTTTTTAAAAAATCTCTTGCATGGGATTCTATCTTTTGGTATAATAGTCAAGCAATGCCCGGGTGGTGAAATTGGTAGACGCAGTGGACTCAAAATCCACCGGTAGCGATACCGTGCCGGTTCGAGTCCGGCCCTGGGCACCATTTAAAATTAAATATTTGTTTTTTGCCCGGGTGGTGAAATTGGTAGACGCAGTGGACTCAAAATCCACCGGTAGCGATACCGTGCCGGTTCGAGTCCGGCCCTGGGCACCATTTTGAATTGTTGGATCAAGTTTTTCGGGCTTGGTCCTTTTTTATGATATAATTTTTGATAGTTGGAGGATTACATAATGAAAGTATTAGTTGGATTAAGTGGTGGAGTTGATTCTGCGGTTGCAGCTTATTTATTAAAGAAACAAGGGTATGATGTAACATGTTGTTTTATGCGTAACTGGGATAGTTTTGCGAATAATGATATTGCGGGAAATCCTACAATTAAAGATGATACTTGTCCTCAGGAACAGGATTATTTAGATGCACTTGCGGTTGCCAATCATTTGGATCTTCCTTTGCAGCGTGTCGATTTTATTGAAGAATATTGGGATAATGTATTTAAGACTTTTTTAAGTGAATATGAAAAGGGGCGTACGCCAAATCCGGATATTTTGTGTAATAAATATATTAAATTTGATTCATTTTTTGAATATGCCATGAAACAAGGGTTTGATAAGGTGGCTACAGGGCATTATGCTTCCAATGCTGAAGAGAATGGTTTTACTTATTTGACGCGAGCTAAAGATCAAAATAAAGATCAAACGTATTTTTTGTGTCAGGTAGAAAAGAGTAAGATTGCCAAAACAATTTTTCCTTTGGCTCATCTTGAAAAGCCTGAGATTCGTCAGATTGCGGCTGAATTAAATTTGGAATCTGTTGCCACTAAAAAGGATAGTACGGGTATTTGTTTCATTGGAGAAAGAAACTTTAGACAATTCTTATCAAACTATCTTCCTAGTAAAGATGGAGATATTGTGGATGTAAATACAAGTAAAGTGATTGCTCGTCATGTGGGTGTTTTATATTATACGATTGGACAGAGAAAGGGCTTGAATATTGATCATGAAAAGGGTCCTTGGTTTGTGGTTGGTAAAGATGTTGTAAAGAATATTCTTTATGTATGTCGTACAGATCAAAGAGATTTATTATATTCAGATTCTTGTATTGTGAAGGGAATCAACTGGATCTTGCCAAGTTTAGAAGAGATTCCTACAAAGTGTACTTGTAAGTTTAGATATCGTCAAAAGGATCAGGATATTGAAATTGAAAGATTGGATGATACAAGTGTACTTGTGAAATATCCACAAACAATTGCATCTGTCACTGAGGGTCAGGAAGCTGTATTCTATGATGGTGATAAGTGCATTGGTGGTGGTGTGATTGAAGAAGTGTTTAAGGATGGCAAGAATTTAAATCAGTTGATTATGGAGACGGCCAATGGATATCGAGGCTAAGCTTGAATATATCATCTTTGAAAATAAGGCGAATCATTATGTGGTGGCTGGCTTTTCTGAATTAAAGACGTATCATCATTTCATTGCGGCTGGACGTATTGAAGATCCAATTGAAGATCAGGAATATGTGCTTGAGGGGGATTATATAACGCATCCTAAGTATGGGGAACAATTTCGTATAGATATGGCTAAAAAGAAGTTGCCGGATAATTCGGATGCGATTATTCATTTTCTTTGTGGTGAAAATTTTCCTACGATTGGAAAGAAGACGGCGGAAAGTATTTATGATGTCTTGGGTGAGAATTGTTTAGAGAAGATTCATAAGGATCCTAAAATATTAAATGAAGTGCCAAATCTTTCCGAAAAAAAGATTGCGATCATTAAAAAAGGAATTCAGGAATTTACAGGTTTTAATGAGGCGTATGCCAAATTGTTGAAGTATGGTTTGAGTCCTAGGCAAATTCAGATGTTATTGGATACATATGATGATGTGTTGGATGTGATTGAAGAGGATTGTTTCAAACCATATTATGAAGTATATGGCTTTGGTTACAAGACGGCTTTAAAACTCGCAAGTGCTATAGGTTTATCGAATGAGGATCCAAGACGCTTGGATGCCTATATTTATGAGTTGGCTAGACAATTATCTATGGCAACGGGAAATACGTATATTACGTTTGCGACAATTTTTTCAAATGTGCAAGGTGTAAGTGAAGAATTGATTCATGATAGTATTGATCGTTTGGTGGCTATGCAGTATTTGTATGTTGAAAATACGCGTATTTATCCTTTTACTTTGCATGAAGATGAGGTTGTGATTGCTAAAGAATTGAAGAATCATTTGTTTGAAGTGGAAAATGTGGATGTTCAAGACCGTATCCAAAAGGTGGAGTTTTCTTTAGCTATCACATATGATCAAGAACAAAAGGATGCGATTCAATTGTTCTTTGATCGTTCCTTTATGATTTTAACGGGTGGTCCAGGTACGGGAAAGACTACAACGGTAAAGGGAATCTTGGAAATATGTAAAGAAG
>NZ_DS996840.1:28761-37420 GCF_000156655.1 Holdemanella biformis DSM 3989 | reverse complement strand
TGTAAAGAAGTGTATCCGGATAGTAAGATTCAGCTTTGTGCACCAACAGGAAGGGCTTCAAAGCGTTTAGCCCAATTATCCAATTGTGATTCAAGGACGATTCATTCTTTGTTGCAGTGGAATTTGGAGGATAATTCTTTTGGTAAGAATGAAGACGATCCTTTGGATGTAGATTTCATTATTGTGGATGAGTTTAGTATGGTGGATACGCATTTGTTTGCCCAATTATTAAAGGCTTTGCCAAATCGTTGTCGAATTCTTTTGATTGGGGATGAAGATCAGTTAGAGAGTGTTGGTCCAGGTAAGGTTTTGGAGGATTTAATCAAATCCAATGTGATTGATACTGTGCATTTAAAGAAGATTTTTAGACAATCAAATGGCTCTGGTATTGTAACTTTAGCAAAAGAGATTCGTGAAGAAACAACTTGTCATTATGAGGATGGGGTAGAGTTTATTGAGCGAACGACACCAAAAATCATGGATGCTCTTATTGATTATGTAAAGGATATGGATCTAGATTCAATGCAGATCTTAGCACCTATGTATAAAGGGGTAGCTGGTATTGATGAGATTAATCGTCAGATGCAGGTCTTGTTTAATCCAAAGAGTCCACAAAAGAATCAGATGAAGGTTGGTACAACGATTTTTAGAGAGAATGATAAGGTCATGTTGTTGAAGAATCTTCCGGATGATGATGTCTATAATGGTGATATTGGTACGATTGTAGAGATTGATACGAAACGAAATGTAATCTCAGTTGATTTCACAAACAATGTGGTTGACTTCTCTACGGATTTTCTATATTACCTAAAGCATGCGTGGTGTATTAGTGTACATAAATCACAGGGTAATGAATATCAGAGTGTATTTTGTATAGTGGATGTGAATGCGAAAAATATGTTGGAGAAACGTTTATTGTATACAGCAATTTCTCGTGCTAAAAAACAATTGTATATTATAGGGAATAAACAATTATTTGAGACACAAGTTAAGTTAAAACAGAAAAGGGTGCGTCAAACGACGTTACGGGAAATGATAAATTTAGTCCAAAAGTAACTGAAAAAAATTTTAGGCAGTTGAAGTACTTATTGAAACCAAAAAATTTTTTAGTATGAAACCGTGGCTAAATATAGGTTATACTATAGTCACAAGAAAGGGGCTAATTGTATGCAGATTATTCCAATACGTGATTTGAAAAATACGGTTGAAGTAGAACGTCGCTGTGCAGAAGAAAATGGTCCTGTGTTCATAACCAAGAATGGATATGGCAGATTGGTTGTTATGGACATCGATTATTATGAAAAAACAATGAGAAAGATGGATGAAGCAAAATCAATCTTGGATGGTTTAGAAGATGCAAAATCTGGAAATACTGTAGATGGAGACACTGCAATTTCTAATATTAGGAGCAAGTATGGCGTCTAAATTTGGTTATACAGATACTCTGTAGGGTATCGCGGCTGACAGCCAGCAGAAAACCGCTAGTATTGTTTTTGAAAGTGTTAGATGATATTAGGTCTAACACTTTTTATGTATATTAAGATTTTGGTTTTGGAACAGAGAAATACCACATGTGAAATAGCACTAAAATATCATAAAATATGGATTATAAGGAACGATAAAAAGGACTATCGTAATATACTTTAGAATTTGTAGAATAATAGCGAATACAAGGTAATCGCTATATTTACATAAAAAAGGCTGACAAGTACGTGGGATTTGTCAGCTAAAGAAGTATTCATTATATTAAATGATCTTCATGAATTAGTAGTATATTTGGGTTTTCCTTTGCGATATCGAGCATACGTTTTGTAAAACCACCTTTACTAAATAAGCCATAGATAACGTTATATTTTGGGAAAGATTTGCGTATTTCTGCGGCGTTATCTACTTTTTCTTTTAATGTAAAGTATACGGGGGCATCTACTGGTTTTGTATGATATTTACATTCTCCAACAAAAACTTGTTTATTTTGATGGTCTACAGACATGACATCGATTTCTGTATCTCCATCATAATCATTTAACCAATAAGATCCAATGCGTGATGGTACAAATGAAATTGCGTTGTTACTGCATAGTTTTGCGAAAATGTCCTTACAGATATCTTCATAAGCAAAGACAACAAATTTTTCTTTAAAATCTTTATGAATTTCGTCTAGTACAATTTGCATATTGTCTAATTCCAATTCACCTTTGTAAGGGTAGACATAGCAAAACCAAAAACGAAGGAAATTATCTGCAATGAAATACAATCCTTTACGTGATTTTTCTGGATTCTTTTCTGTGATTGGTGTTCGTTTTTCAATGAAACCAAGATCCGAAAGTGTAGATAGATAAGGTGTAAGTGATGAAGATTCTTGTCCTAATGCACTTGCAATTTTACCGAGTTTATGATTGCCGTCTGCAATTGTCTTAATAATTGAAAAATAGTTTACGGCTGTTAAGGATTCGCTTTTTAATAAAAAATTGGGTTCTTCATATAAAAAGCCATTCTTAGAAAAAACGGCATCTTTAAGCTGTTCTTCTAAAGGGCTTCCATCTTCAAAAAATTCTAAATATTTTGGTACACCACCTGTTAGAGCAAATTGTTCTACGGCTTGTTCAAAAGGAAGATTTTGTGTTTCATAAATACTAGTGAATGGTAGTGGTGTCAAACGCATTTGTGCTGTTCTACGACCATATAGTGGGCTATCATAAGAAAGTGCATGTTTTTGCATCATACCCATCAAGGAACCGGACAGAATCAACATCACGTTACTGTCTTTTAAAAATTCGTCCCATGCATTTTGTAAAATGGAAGGGAATGCTGAATTTGTTTTTACTAGATATGGAAATTCATCAATGACAAGGACTTTCTTTTCTTCTGGTTTATAGTCAGCAATTAGTTGAAATAAATCCAACCAATCTGTAAATTCTATTTTTTGTAGCAATGTGTTTTTTGTAGTACGAGCTATAACATTAGCAAGTCGTTTCATACTTTGGCTTTCTAATTCCTCAGTCGCAAGATAATAGAATGCAGTTTTATTCTTTAAGAACTCTTTGATCAGTGTTGTTTTTCCAACACGACGTCGTCCATAAATAACCACAAAGCTACTGTTACGATTATATTCTGTATTTAATGTATGCAATTCGTTTTTTCTGCCTATGAATCTCATGATTATTCTCCTTATGATAAATCAACTTATGATAAACTCGTTTATATTATATAATCATAAGGTGATTAGTTAAGTTTCTTCATATAAGAAAAAGCTGACAAGTATGTGGGATTTGTCAGCTTAAGTTGGTTGCAAGCTAAGGATTAGTACTCAGCCAATTTCATTATAGCATCTAAATGCAAAAAAATAGAGAACTAGCTATGTTTAGTTTTTGGGAAGGGCTAGTCCTCATGTCGAAAAGTGTTAGATGTAAAAGATTGGGCATCTTTAATTTTTATCTAACGGATAAATTATAACATAGCTTAAAATGAACACAATAGTAAAATATAACTAAAAGTATTTTAAACACATTAAAAAGGATTAAATAATATACAACAAAAATATGAAATATAACCATGTAATTATTTCTTTATTTTATCGTGACAAATGAAGTTTGTGTTGTTATTATACTTGTAAGGGTTTACATGAAATTCGGGGTATAATATGAAATTTTTTAAGCGTCAAAAGAAAGATAATATTGAATTGGATGAAGTGTATAAGTTGCTTAAAGGATACTATAGGTGTTCTTATAAAGAGGGATATCCTTTTTTGTTTGTGAGCGATGATTTTTTAAATACTTTACATTGGACGCAAAAAGAAATTGAAACTAAATTTGATAATAAGTTAGTGAATATGTTACATCCTGAAGATAGAAGTCGTCTCGAAAAGGATAGAGATTTGTTGAGGAATCAATATAAGGTTGGTACTTGTCAGAATGTGGTTTTTCGTTTGAAAGGTAAGGATGGGTATCATTGGGTATCGGATTGTTATTTGGCTTTAAAACAAGATTCAACATTTTTCTTTCAGGGAAATATTACGGATGTTACAAGTTTTATGTTGGATAAAGAAAAAAGGGCAGAGGAGCGTAACCAAATGCTTACGGCACTGACAATGGAATATTCGACTGTGATCATGGGTGACTTAATGGAGAATACGATGGTTGTCGTTAAGCATGATGGGCATATGTATGATCATGGTGGGCTTGATGATTTTTCAAGTGAGGATAAGATGAATTATACACGTTGTTTGCATGATTTCTATAATCGTGTGTTAGTAAAAGAATCGTGTCCAGACTTTTTAGATATTTTATCTCCCGTTCCTTTTATGAATGCACTTCTTAAAAATGAGACGGTAGAATTGCAGTATCAGATTTATCCGAATTCTAATGGATATGAATCTTTATATGCAAGAGCAATTCGTTTATATGATGAAAAGCACCATTTTCGTTTTGTGATGGGATTTCGTCCAATGGATGAGGTTCGTAAAAAGGAAAATGTTTTAGAACTTCAAAGAGAGATTATTGAAGGAATTAGTAAGGATTATTTTTCTGTACTTTTAGTGGAGTTAGATCAAGGACAAATCTATTCATATCGTGAAGCGGGTAGTAATGGTAAGCGTATTGCGGATTTTTGTCGGTCTTATCATGATCGTTGGACTGAATTGTTACCGGCTTATGCCAAAGATTTGGTTTCGGATGCTTCAAGAGAAAATTTTTTAGAGGAACTTTCCTTTGAAAAACTGAAATCGACCAATGAAGATTATTCTTTTACTTATGAATATATGTCGGATGAGGGTGTTTTATATTACCAGGCTCGTGTTTCTTATGTTAAGAAAAAGGATCGTACTAGAGCGGTAGTGATTGGTACAAGGGATATTGATGATTTGATTCAAAAGGAGCGTCTTCAAAAGGAACAGTTAAGAAAGGCTTATATTCAAGCTGAAAATGCAAGTAAGGCCAAGACAAATTTCTTAAATAATATGTCACACGATATTCGTACGCCTATGAATGTAATTCTTGGATATAATCAATTGATGAAAAAGCAGCTTACAGATCCTGTTTTGGTGGATTATCAAAAGAAGATTGAGCAATCGGGGAATTTGTTACTTTCCATTATTAATGATGTATTGAATATGGCGCGTATTGAAAGTGGTAAGAGTGTGTTAGTTGAAAGTAGTGAGTCCATTGTGGATATGGTTGAAGAAGTATCGAACGTCTTTGGTGCTATGGCCAAAGAAAAAGAGATTGTATTCGATACAAAAATGGATATAAAACATAAACAAGTATTGTGTGATTGTACGAAGGTGAAGGAAATTTTAGTGAATTTGATTGGCAATGCCATTAAATATACACCAAATGGTGGTCATGTCACAGTGGATATAAAGGAATTTGAGTGTTCAAAAGAGGGTTATGGTACATATCAAATTCAAATCATAGATACGGGTATTGGAATGAGTGAGAGTTTTATTCCAACTCTATTTGATGCATTTACACGTGAAGCAACAAGTGACATTATTGGTACAGGGCTTGGTATGCCTATCGTAAAAAAACTAGTAGATATGATGGGTGGTACGATTGATGTTGAAAGTGTGCTTGGAAAGGGTAGTACTTTTACAATAACGATTGATCATAAGCTTGGAAATGAAGAAAAAGATAAAGTGAAACAAGAGGATCTTGTAGTTTCTAAGCATTCTTTAGAAGGTAAACATGTATTACTAGCAGAAGATAATGAATTGAATGCGGAATTTGCGAAGATTATATTAGAAGATTGTGGCTTACATGTAGACTTGGCAAGGGATGGTTTTCAGTGTGTTAGTAAAGTGATTCAAAAACCGGTTGGTTCGTATGACTTTATTTTAATGGATATTCAAATGCCAAATATGAATGGGTATTTAGCTACACAAAAAATTAGGGCAATTCCAGAAAAGAATACGATTCCAATTATTGCGATGAGTGCGAATGCGTTTGATGAAGATAAAAAGCAGGCACTTAAAGCGGGAATGAATGGATATATTTCTAAGCCAATCGATATGGATAAGCTTCAAAGTCAAATTATAGAGATATTAAAAGAGAAAGCGGGCAGTTAAAATGTCCGCTTTAATTATTAAAAAAGAGTTGAACATAAGTTTGTGGAGACTTAGTTCTAATCTTACATAGGAAACTGGATATGCAAATGACAAATAATCCAACAATAAATAGTATATCACTATATGATTAAATAGACAAAGATATAACATTTGCTCCACAATATGATACAATGAAAAGGATAACAGGAGTGAGTAATATGTGTTGTGATGGTGTCATACAATGTTTAGAAAAAGAGAAGGTTTCTATACTTATAAAAGATCGACATACATGTTTAGATTTGAATGATAGTAATATGTATATTTTAAAGAAGGGTATTGTTAAAGTGAGTTTGATCATGCAAGATGAGCGTGAATTTAATATTACTTATTTACAAGGTCCGGATGTGGTGAGTTTGTATTGTGATTGTTTAACAGAATTTAGAAAATGTCTTCCAAAGATTCGTATTGAGAGTGAACAAGCAGAGTTGTATTGTATTTCAAAAGAAAAATTCTATAAGCGAGTTAATGAAGATGCGAATCTTCAAAATTATGTAAGTACATACTATCGCAATCGATTAAAACTAGCTATCACAAGAGAACAAGTGATGATCATGAATTCAAAGGCAGGTGCAGTATGTTCTTGGTTATATCGTTTAGCGAGTTTATTTGGCATTCAAACACAAAAGGGTATATTTATTGATTTGCAGGTCACAAATGAGGATATTGCGAATTTTTGTGGGATTACAACACGTAATAGTGTGAATCGAGTGATTCGTGGTTTAAAAGAAAAGCATATCATTCAAGTAAAGAATAATCGAATTATTGTTTTAGATATGGACTATTTAAAGCAATTCACAGAGTAGGGTAGTGTTAAACTATCCTTTTTTTATATTAAGAAATTGTTAATACAAACTATCTTTGGTTATATATAAAGATTCAAATTTAGTAAATAATGAGTTTGCACAAATTAACAAAGCCATTTGCACAAATCAATCGACTTTATATAAGGGAGAAATAAGTGTATATAACCAAAAATGTAAAAATATGTGATAAGTAAAGGATAATAATATCTATAAGTTATCAAAATAGCTAACCAATAAACAAAAGTTAGAAAATGTTGTTTGAAAACGATTACAGATAAGAGTATATTTATTAACAGAAATTTCGTTCTTGTTAGGTTGTTTATAACGGAAAGGTTAGATTAGCTTAAGATAAAGGAAAAATGAATATATCAACCAATTAACATAAGATGATGTATGTTTATCTTAACATAATCTTAATGTGTAGATAGAGATATGGAAAAGAAGGATTTAAGACATTTAAAGCGAAAAGAGTTGATTGACCTCATTGATAAGATGCAAACAGAAAGTGATCTTGTATCTAATGAGGAGGTCAAAGAAGAGCTTGGTCGATTAAAAGAGAGAGAAAAGTATTTAAAGCATTTACGTAAGACTTTAAGTGTACTTGTCGTCGTGGCTGCCATTTCTGTATTGGTGGCAACACTGTGGCTGCCTGTATTAAAGATTTATGGGTCGAGTATGGATCCAACTTTAGAAAATGGGCAGATCGTGGTATCTATAAAGACAAAGAGATTAAAGCCTGGAGATGTTGTAGCATTTTGGCAGGGCAATAAGTTGTTGGTAAAGCGTGTTATTGCGGGTCCTGGTCAAAAGGTAGATATAGATGTGAATGGAAAGGTGTCTGTGGATGGTAAAGCTATTCATGAAACGTATTTGGATAGTGAGTCACTTGGAAATACAGACATTGATTTTCCCCATCAAGTAGAAGAGTCTCGTTGGTTTTGTATGGGAGATAACCGCGAGAGTTCAATAGATTCTAGAAGTGCTGCAATAGGGGATATTTCAAAAGAACAAATTGAGGGTAAGGTATTATTTTCAGTTTGGCCTTTAAATAAAATTGGAATTGTAAAGTAACAGAAAGTAGGTGTGATTGTGCAAGAGTATTTAAGGCGTTTATTAAAAGACAAAGCGCGCTTAAGAAAATGGAAAAGAGTCATGATAGCACTTTCTTGTATTGTGGTTGTTTGTACGGTCTATGCATTATCTTTACCAGCTCAAACATTAACTTGTGATAAGGAAGAACATACACATACGGCTGAGTGTTATGATGAAAACAATGAATTGGTTTGCGAAAAAGAAGAGCATACGCATACGGATGATTGTAACAAACAAGAAGAAGTAAATGAACAAGAAGAAGTTGTTGAGGATGAGCCAGAAACTCAAAACAATGATGAACAGGTATCTCAAGAAAGTGAAGAAGAAGAGACAACGACTACAACTACAGAAACTACAACAGAAACTACAAAACAACCTTTTGATTTAAGTTCGGATGCAAATAAAGAGAAGATTAAATCTGTTGATGTGTATTATAAAGATGCAAATGACAAATGGCAAAGTTTGAATGAAGGAAATGCTGATCCAAATAGTACGGAACTTTATTTGAAAGTAGAATTTGATGAAATTGACACAGAAGTGTTATTAGAACAATACGATGGTATACTTGTATACAATCTTCCTGATTTTATGAGAGATTTCGAAAAGGCTGGAAATGGAACTCTTTTAGCTGGAGACAAGAATATAGGAACAATTGAAATTGAAA
>NZ_DS996840.1:27168-28427 GCF_000156655.1 Holdemanella biformis DSM 3989 | reverse complement strand
AAATTGAAAAGAATAAAGTGAAGTTTACTCTTGATCAAACCTATCTTAAAGGTTTAGTAGATAAAGGAAGGAATCAATTAAACGGTTCATTCTATGTGAAGGGTCAGATTGATTTAACAAAAATAAACAATACTGATGGAAAAGCTACACTGACTGTTGGAAATAAAACGGTTACTTTAGATTATGGTCCAGATTGCATAGAAAAATTTGGTAGTGTAACAATTGGTGGTAAGCAAATATCTAAAATAGATAAAGAAAAGAATACTTTAACTTATACAATAACAGTTAAGGCTGATAAGGATGGTTGTAAAGGTTTGTATGTTGTTGATAAGTTTACTTCAAATTCTAATTTAGTAAGTTATTTAGGAAATATTAGTTCTACAGAAACAGAATTAAATAGTACAGATAATAAACAAGATCCATTTGAAACAATAGAGAAATCATCATCACAATCGCATGGAAAGATTTATAAAGCGAAAATTCCAGATTCTAATACTAAAATACCTGCATCAGGTGAACCAAATATCACAAATCCTTGTATCGTTTGGAATATTGGAAATATGGAACCAAATGAAATTCGTACACTTACTTATTATGTGAAGTTAAAGGATAAAGAGAGCTTAAATGGAAATACAATAAAAAATAGTGCGTCTTTATATTCAAAAGGTTCTACAGATACTTATGATAAAGGAACCGGTAATGCTGATTTTACTCCAAAAATAGATTATGATGGTTTATTCAAAAAAACAGTAGATGGAAATATTACCAGGAATGCGGATGATGGTTCATATACAATTCCATTTAAGTCGTCTATTTCTATTAAGAAAGATACAAGTAATTATACAATCAAGAATCTTCAATTCTATGATTATTTGAAACATGATTTAAATACAGAAATAAATGCGGATTTATTACAATATATTCACTTTGATAAAAGTACTTTTAAATTGTATAAGAATAACAGTGTTGTTGATTCTGCAAAATACAATATAAAGTGGTCAACCGATAATACAGAATTTAAAGAGTGGAATGATAAAGATAATTTTAGAAGTTTTGTACTATCTGGAAATGAGGATACTCCAATCAATTTAAGTCCAGGTGAGAGTTGTTATATTACATATAGCGTTACTGTAAAGCCTGAAGCTTTTGCTAAGTTGCATACAGATTCAATCCATGCATTTAACCGTTTCATTGCACATGCGGATAATGTGAATAAAAGAGATGATTTTGCGGGTGGATTTGAGGCTTGGAATTCTATC
>NZ_DS996840.1:19478-26572 GCF_000156655.1 Holdemanella biformis DSM 3989 | reverse complement strand
ATTCTATCTCTAATATTAAAACGTATGAATGGAATGGAAAACAGGTAGAAAAAACCGCAACAACATCATCTAAAACAGAAACAATGAGTGGAGATAGATTTATCTACGAAAATAAGGAAATTCAAAAGGATTCAACCTCAAATACTAGTTTTACAATTCCTGAGGGAAGTTATAAATATACGGTTGAAACAAATAAGACATTGAATGATTTTAATGTTAACGAAGTAAAAATGACAGATACTTTAACTTCTAAACATATGAAGTATGTTGGGTATATGAAGGTGGATGCTTTAGAAGCGGAAGTGAATTCTCAAAAATTGCAGTGGGATTAAGCATCTCAAAATTATAAGTTACAGCCAACATATAATGTAGTAGAGACTAAATGGGTCAAGATAGATGGTCAGAAAACCTTTAGTTTAAAACCTTCTGAATTGGGTTGGACTGATAAAAATTATGCGTATCGTTTCACGTATTATGCACAGCCAGATAATTTAGATGCTTTTACAGAGACAAAGGTAAAGAATAAATTTACTCTTGAGGGTGTTGTTAAAAAAGGAGATGGAACATTTACATTTAATAAAGAGGATGTTTCTAAAGAGACGACATTAACAATCAAGGGAAATTTAAATTTACATGCGAATAAACAATCTTGGTACTATAAAGAACCAGATTCGAATACTTGGACGAATGGTGAGCTTTATTGGGTAGTGGATATTGGTGGTGCTCAAATTAATAAGGGTATGGTATTTCGTGATTTGATAAAAACAGGTGATGGAATAACGAATTCAATTTTACGGGAAGGTTCTTTGGTAGGTATCTATAAAGGTACGCTTCTAGAAGGAAAGAACATTTCAGATTATAAACATATAGAGGATTTAAAAAACAATAGTGGTTTAACTCCTATTAATGATAAGTTTATATCTCAATTGAATGGTACAAATGAATTATTATTAACGGCTAAGGAAAATATTCCGCTTGGTAATGAAAAGGTTTATATGATTATAAAATCCGAACCTTCTGAATTGCCATCACCAACAAATAATTGTGATACAAAGACATTTAAAAATAGTATTAGTATTGAAGAAGATGGTGAATATGTTTCTGAAATAGTTGCTGAAAAGACTTTATATACTTCTCCAGAAATTTTAAAGGAATTAGGACAAGTCTTTAAATATGATGGAACTACAGTTACAACACTTCAAATAGGTGCAGACAAAAAAAACAATGGAGATGCAGATCCTAACAAGATTGATACTAAGTTACTAGACAATAGTAAAGGTGTATTTATATCATGGGCATTTAAAGTGAACTATGATGGACAATTAAGTGGAGCTTATGATGTGATAGATGATATACCAGATGGCATGGAGTTTACATATATGCGTGTCAAGTGGCATGGAGATGATGCTTCAAAAGTTACATCAAAGAAAATAGAGAATCTTAGTGGTTGGGAATTCAGAGAAAATGATTCGCCAAATGATAATAAGAATTCTGAACATACAATCTATTATGTAAGTAAAGATATGAAAAAGACTATGATTCGACTGGGTGAATTTAAACCAATGAGTATAAGAGATAATAATTCAGTGGATGTACAAGTTGTTTGTAGAATCACAGATCCACAAGTATTATTAGGTGCTCAACCTAATAATTTTATAAATAAAGTTACACTTCAAAAAGATGGACAAAATATAGCCACATCATCCAGTCAAATACCTTTTAAATTGGCTGACACGGATAAGAATATTGATAAGAAATTAGCAAATTGGAGTGGACAAAAACTTGATTTTGAAATCAATACGAATCAGCTTGGTCAAACACTACCAACAAATGATAATGGTGGATTAACACTTGTGGATAAGTTGGGTGATAATCTAAAGTTGGATACTACTTCAGTTAAAGTTTATAAAAATAATGATGAAGAAGTAACAGGTTGTGTAATAGCATATCAAGATAATACTTTAAAAATTAGTAATATTCCAAATGATATTCCAATAAAAATAAAATATACAGCGACTGTAAATGCAAAGCCAGATGTTGATGTGAATATCGCAAATACAGCGTATTGGAAAGGTTATAAAGAAAATAGTGGTAGAACTGTACAACAAGATTATAAATACTTTGTTAGCGGAACGATTGGATCTTCTTCTGTAGTAAACTTCAAACTTACAAAACAAGATGAGAATGATATAGATAAAGTATTAAGTGGTGCAACTTTTAAAATAGATAAGTGTACAATCGAAGCAAATGGAGATATTACTGCATCAGAGATCTCAACTGCAACTACGGATGCGAATGGAACAATTACCAAGAATTTACAATATGATACACTTTACAAAATAACGGAAACACAAGCACCAGATGGTTATGTTCTAAATAAAGAACCAATCTATATTTTTGATGTAAATAAAGCAAAAGATAGTGATGTGGACACCATAACACAATGTCTAAAAACTGAAGACTTAAGAGTGAGATATCAGGAAGAAAACTTTAGTATAGGTGTAACGAATCATAAGGGTGAAATTACTGTAGTCAAAAAGTTCATAAATGATGCAGCAGGAAAATCAACTAAGCCTGTTAGTGGAACATATAGATTTGGATTGTATGATGACAAGAATACGCGATTACAGCCGATAAAAACTATTACTTATAGTGCAAATGACAATCCAGATAAATCCGTTAAGTTTGAGAATCTAGAATTAGATAAAACATATTATGTTTATGAACTAGATGATAAAGATCAACCAATTACGGATACATCTAAAGAAGTAACAATAAACACTATGAATTATCAAGTGGTTTATGAGAAGAATGGAATTACATTAAGTAGTGACAAAAGCAGCGAAACAATTGTAGTAACAAACAAGAGTCGTACAAAAATATTACCTTCAACAGGTAGTATGGGAACCCTGATTTACAGGTTATTAGGAGCAACGTTGGTGGTTGCAAGTATAATATGCCTGTCAAATATAAATAAAAAGAATAGAAAAGAAAATAGGAGAAAGAAATGAAACTAATTAAAAAGATTGCAGCCATTATGTTTGCGTTCATGATGGTATTCACGTTGAGTAGTAATGTTAACGCAGAAGAAACAACAGGAACTGGAAAGATTATAATTAATCAAGCTGTGGATAAGGCAGAATATAAAATTTACAAGTTATTAACATTAGAAAGTTATGATAAAAAAAATAATATATATTCATATAAAATAGATTCAAAATGGGTGAACTTTTTTGAACAAGGGGATATTAAAAATACATATGTTGCTACAGAAAATGGATATGTAACTAAATGGATTGGTGAAGGTACTAAGAATGAAACAAGAATGCAAGAATTCACAAAAAAAGCGTTAGAATATGCAAAAAATCCAGCAAATAGTATTACAGCAACAAATACAAAGAATGCAAAGGGTGATAGTGTCACTTTTGATAATTTAGGATTAGGTTATTATTTAGTAGATTCAAGTTCAGGAGCATTATGTGGATTAACTACTACTGATAATGAAATTACTATCGAAGAGAAGAATAAAGCTCCAACAGTTGAAAAGAAAGTGAAACATGAAAGAGATGATGATAGTAAGTATCGTGATACGGTTTATGTTGAACTTGGGGAGAAAATTAAATTTCAAATTAGTTTTACTGCTCTAAAAGGTGTAGAAAATTATGTATTACATGATACAGCTGATAACGGTATAGATATTGATTATACTAGTGTCAAAGTTTTTGTTAATGGAACTGAAAAATTAAATAGTGATTATAATTTGGATAATAGTGTGACCGATGGATGTACATTCGATATTGATTTTCAAAACAAGTTAAATGAAAATGATAAGGTAGTAGTGACATATACTGGGTATTTAAAAGATAATGCTAAAATTTTTAATAGTAATGATCCATCCAATACTGCAAATAGCAATAAAGCTCATCTTTCGTATGGACACTCAAATAGCACAGGGGACAGTTCGGTAAATATTTATACATATACTATGCCGGTGTTTAAATATACAAAATTGGATGATGAATCAAAAAATGGGCTTGGTGGTGTTGAGTTTAAATTAAGTACTGATAAAGAAGGAAATAATTTATTAAGTTTTAAAAAGGAGTCTTCGGAGGTAGATGCTTCAGGAAAAAGTATAGATGTTTACACTTTAGTTCCTTCAAGCACAACCGGTTCTACACAAGTTATTAAAACTCCGGATTCAGGTTATTTTAAATTGAATGGATTACATGGTGAATATTATTTAACAGAAACAAAAGCATTACCTGGTTACAATGAGTTGGATAAAGCTATAAAAGTAAAAGTTGGTGATGGTGGCACGATAAATGTTGGTGAAGGATTTAATCCTCAAACTACTGTTGAAGTTCTAAACAACAAAGGTAAATTACTACCATCTACTGGTGGTATGGGTACAACACTTATTTATTTAGTAGGTGGAGCACTTGTACTAGGATCAGGATTTGTATTGGCTAATAAGAAAAGAGCGAAAGCTAAATAATTAAATTGAATTGATTTGTTTTATATGTTGTATGGGGGGAATTATTGTTTTCCCCTTCTATACAACAATAGGGAGAGGGTTGTAAGATGAGAAAACATATGTCAACTATAATTGCGATACTTGTTTTTATTACAGGCTTGTCCTTATTGTTGTATCCTACGGTTAGTAATTATTGGAATTCTTTACATCAAAGTCGTGTTGTCGCAAATTATTCGGATACTATGGCTAAGTTAACAAAACAGGATAAACAGGCTGAGATTGATCGGGCTGTTGAATATAATTCTAGGTTAGCAAGTAATGGTGGTCGCTTTACTCCAAGTGATTCTGAGCTTAGTGAATATAAGAGTCTATTAAATGCGGATGGTACGGGTATGATGGGATATATCACGATTCCTAAGATTGGTGTGAAGCTTGCGATTTATCATACGGTAGATGATGCTGTATTGCAGGTGGGCGTTGGTCATTTAGAAGGGTCAAGTCTTCCTGTAGGAGGTAGTGGTACGCATTGTGTTCTGTCTAGTCATAGAGGTCTTCCGAGTGCGAAGTTATTTACGGAATTGGATCGTATGAAAAAGGGAGATGTATTTTATCTTCATGTATATGATCGGGTTCTTGCGTATCAGGTGGATAATATAGCGATTGTTGAACCGAATGACTATGGTTTATTAGAAATTGAAGAAGGTAAGGATTTATGTACTCTATTTACTTGTACGCCTTATGGTATAAATACACATCGATTATTAGTTCGTGGCCATCGTGTAGAGAATGTGATGGATGAGAAAAATTTAACGGCAGATGCAGCAAGGGTAAATCCTTTGGTTGTGGCTAGTATTATTGGTTTGATTCTATATGGGATTGGTTATGTTGTATATCGAATTCGAAGGAAGGGAGTGTAGGTAATGAAAAGAATAGTTTGTTTCGTGTTTTTAACTTTATTATGTTGTCTTTTACCTATGACTCTATTTGCGGATTCTGATTTCATGAATTTGGTTGTTAATTGTCCAGTATCAAATATGCAGGTATCTTTATATCGAGTGGCGGATGAGAATTATAAATTAGTTGATGCATTTTCTCATTATTCCATTGATTTAAAACAAGATGTACAAGGAGCTGCCAATGCATTAGAGAATCGTATTTTAATGGATGGAATAGAAGCAGATGCTTGTGTTACTTCGGATAGTGTGGGCAATGCTAGTTTTACCGGCTTAGAAACCGGTATTTATTTGGTGGTTGGAGAAGAAGTTTTTCAGGATGGTGTATTTTATATGCCACAAGTATCCTTAGTTTCTTTAAGTGGGGATTTGAGTGTGGATTTAAAATATGAAATGAGTGATAAGCCTAGTCGTATTCATGTATTAAAGGTTTGGAAGAAGGATAATAAGAAGTCTCGTCCTAAATCGATTGAGGTATGTTTATTAAGATCGGATGGTATAGTGGTGGATAGAGTGGTATTAAATTCAGATAATCAATGGTCAACTACATGGGACAATCTTTCTACTTTATATACATATCGTGTCATGGAAACGAGTGTTCCTTCTGGCTATAAGGAGAGTTGTACTCGTGAAAAGGATACGATTGTTTTAACGAATACGGGTAATTTAACGGATAAGGTTGAAAAGAAAGATGAAGTACTTCCAAATTCAGGTCAATTGTGGTGGCCAGTTCCCGTATTATTATTTGTGGGTCTTGTGTTGTTTGGTTTAGGACGCCATTTGAAAAATGAAGAATAGATTGTATCGATATATTTCTTGGATTGGAATCTTTTGTGTTGTGTGTTCCATTTCTTTATGTGCATATAATGTATATGATTCGTATCGATCGTATTTTGTTTCTAAACAAAAGATGAATGCGTATCATGTTGTAAAGACAAGTACAGGTACTATACCGGATTATGTATTGAATCCAGATATGGAAATGCCTGAAGTGGATGTGGATGGAATTTCTTGTATTGGTACTTTAGAAATTCCTAGATTGGATTTGAATTTTTGTGTTACAAGTACATTTAGTGATGAAAACATGAAACAACTTCCTTGCCGATATTATGGTAGTATTTATAAGAATAATATGGTGATTGTGGCTCATAATTATTGGTTTCATTTTGGTAGGTTAAATACATTAAAAAGTGGGGATGAAATTATTTTTACAGATGCTTCAGGAAATTGTTTTAAATATAGTGTTGACGCAATGGATGTAGTGAGTCCAGAAAGTGTAGCTGAAGTAACCAATGGTAAATGGCCACTTACGTTAGTCACTTGTACTTTGGATAGTCAAAA
The DNA here is from genome assembly GCF_000156655.1 of Holdemanella biformis DSM 3989. Classification (GTDB taxonomy): domain Bacteria; phylum Bacillota_I; class Bacilli_A; order Erysipelotrichales; family Erysipelotrichaceae; genus Holdemanella; species Holdemanella biformis. Next base: position 19,804 of record NZ_DS996840.1, on the reverse strand, counting down.
TAGAATTGTAGTAAGGTGTAAAAGACAGGTAAAAAAAGGAGAGTTCTATAATTATGATTTTTAAGTTAATTAATTTAAATGAGGTTGGTTATATTTTTGCTTAATCTATGCAATTTGTTGCATCTTGTTTGCTTTTTGAAATGTTATAATTAAGTGGCGAAAACTCCATAGCTTGCTGTGGAGATGAAAGCCACTTTTTGTATTGCATAATACGTATAAAAAATATATAATATATGTATAAATAGTTCGGAGTTGATATCTTGGGTAGACCTAGAACAAACAATGTTCAGATCAATATTGCCATTCCTGGTGAATGGAAAAAAGAG
>NZ_DS996840.1:10418-18754 GCF_000156655.1 Holdemanella biformis DSM 3989 | reverse complement strand
GAGTTCACTGCTCCAACAGAAAGACAGGAATCCAAAGTTTGAAAATAATGTACGATTGCTGCATAATGTTGTCAGTTAAGAACCCTCACTGCTTGCGGTGAGGAGTAGTCAGAATCAAAGATTTTTTAGCAATATATCTAATACAACTAATTTAGAATACAATAAGGATGATTTTAAAGAAAAATTTTTAGAAGCATATTCTAATAGTTGGGCATTATTCCTTTTTATATGTGGTTTTATTCTTAGAATATTTGTATCCAAAGGTGATTTAAGTTTTTGGCAAATTGTTTTGTATGTTATTGTACTATCTATATTATTAATTAAAATAGTTTTTAAATATTTTTTAGATGCTAAAGCGTCTAAAAATGATGAAAAGCAGGTAACTTATGAGGAACTTGAAGAACTGGGTATAAAAATACATAAGAACAGCAAATTGAAAAATAAAGAGAATGTACATTCAAGCGATAGAAAAATAAATGATAGTAGTAATAAAAATGATTTATATTTAATGAAACTAAATCGTGCTTTATTTTTATGCAAAAGTATAGAATATTCTGATGAAAAGCATATTAAAAATGTGAACCTATATAGAACAATTAAGTTTAACGCAAGACAACTGTATATGACTTATAAAGTAGCGATTATACGTTTAATTTTGACATTTATTATGTTTCGAATGGTTGTATATATTTATGCGGGTGTAGATGACCCTAAACTTGAAACTATTCTTTCGGTTTTTGTATTCACGTTGTTTCTTAAATTGTTTGATATTCGCTTTGATAAAGTTGATGAAGGTGTGCGCAGGGTATCAAAAGTTGAAAAAGAGTTGTATGAAATAGCTTTAGATATATATGACCAATTATGTTTGGACCAAGATGATCAAGATAAAAGGGAATTAAAGGATTATATGGAAAGACGATTTCTAAATCAAAAATGACATGAATAACTAAATTTTTATTAACAATCAAATTGTTTATTGAAACATATAAAGTAGAATCTTATCTAGGTGATCTTGGTGTATTTAATTTGTATGGGATTAGGTGAATTTGCTCTCCAAGATTTAAAGGGTGGTATATACCTCAAAACGGTTTATAGCTGATATTGGGCTCGGACACAATTAGATTTACCACAAGGCGCATATTTAGAAGTACACGAATAGAGACTATAATCTTGTTTCGTTTTTTGATTGTATGAGCAGGAGAACGGAACTTTTCGATCTGGTCAGGATAAGTACATATCTTTTCATAATAATAGTGTACACGAGCACACTATTAAAGTGCATATGCATAAAAATATAACTAATCTTAAATCACTAAAATTTGAAGATTATTTCATGCGTAATCACTAATCTACTATTAGCTTACTTGACTTTTAAAAAAAATACGGTATATTAATCTTGTAAGTGGCGTACCTAGTACGCTAGAACTGGTCCACCTGAAACGGAGGGGCCTTTTTGTTTTGTCATTTTTTATTTTTTCTGATAATGGTTGGTTTGGGTAAATATATAAGAAAAATCGATAGTTTGTATTCCATCGATTTTTATATGTTTCTTAAAATCTTATTTAAATATACTACTTGTTTTTTGTTGTAATCACATTTTGATAATTTTTGAAATTTTACACGACGAACGACATTAATTGAATGAATGTTTCCAGAATAATACAAATCTTTTAGAAGGTCTAAAATTTTAAATATTGCTTCTTCTTTCCCTTCATCTTGATACTTTAATAATACGGGTATTAATGGCTCATAGTGGTTAATATTATTTCGTATTTTTCTTATAAAATTAATATTTGATGATAATGCATTAATTTCTCTATACGATACATTTTGCTTTTTATAGATTGCTTGACAAAAGCTTAATCTATCTTGTATTTTTAGCATGTTATATAAAGCTAATACATCTCCCAATGATAGTGTATGAATAACTCCCCATATAGGAGGAACTGTGTTCTTGTTAAAATTATGTTGTATTAACATATTTGAAGAGTAACCATGTGTAGTATTTAGTTTTAATATGGTATCTAAAGCACGTCTTCTATTTGCAATAATATTTTTGTTAGCTTGAACTTCTCTCATATTAGAATTATACATTTTATCAAAATACAATAAATCATAGCAATTAAAATGACAATCTAATTGTAAAATATTATGACAGTGTTGAATTCTTTCAGTACTAGGTAAACAAGATGATAATCGAGAAAGTTCGGAATAATCATTGCATGATAAATTTGTATCTTTGAATTTTTCAGATAATTTTTCTGCAACATATGTCTTGAAGTGTTTCTCAAAACATTCGATGTACATGCTAAATTTATTGCTTATAAAATCATCTATCTTTGCTAAATTAATATATTCGGCAAAGTCACCATTTTCTTTGTATATATATTCTTGTCTCATCGTGTCAAAATTTGTGCAAATCAATCTTTTATATGGTGATACAAGTGTTGTATATCCTCTTTCATTAAATATATTTTCTGGAATTGTTTCACGATTTATATTTTTGTGAATTACTAATTCATCAATCAATTCCTCATTATTCATATATGGCTTCATAAGTCAAGTAACTCCTTATAGTGATTATTTTATCATCTTTATGCAGTAAAAAAAAAGAGGATATAAAACTTAGTTCGAAATATGCGTTCAAAGACTCATCTAACTAATCACTGTTTTGGAATAAGGTATGGTAAGAACCTCCCGAAAGTAGTCAAGCTACAGGGTATAAATATACAAATCCACATTCACATATTCAATTTTGCAAATTAACAAAACCGTCTTCAACCACGGTTATTAAAGGTTGAAAGAAAGGAGAAGTATGTTGTAAATGACCAGCTAGATGGATCAATTACAATATACCCAGTAAAAAAGTATGATATTATATCACGGAACAACTCTAAGTAGAGGAGAGGGGATAATTAAAGATCATTGTATTAAACATGATATATCAAGAGTATATACAAATACAGGAAAATTAGATTGTGACACAACTAATGGATATGTTTATTTAACGCCTAATATAGAAACTGCATATTTTTATGGAAACATAAACTCGCTTCGTTCTGAAACAAACGATGATTTAAAATATGTTTATATATTTAAAGTGGAAATCGATGAGGATAAATTATTGCCAGACTATGATGAGTTAAAAATTAAAAAAATTAAAAGTAAAGATGTAACTTGGAAAGAAAGTCTCGCAATTTGCAAAACTGTAAGAGTGGATGAAGATGTTAATGTGAATAAAGCTGAGTATTTAATACTTCCAAATACTATGAATCATAAAGAAACAGAGGATAATCTTAACTTAGTTCGTGAACTGAGCAAATCTGAAGTACAAAGTTTAGATGCTAATGTTGTTTTGAAAGAGATTTTAAGTAAATGGAGTTGGCAAAAATTATAGTTTGTTTATAGCGTAATTTACGAACATAAATGATAACTAAAAAAATGTAAAATTTTGAGCATTCAGAAATATCCAAATTTGATTATATTGATATCTTCCATAATTACTTTGAAAGATATATGCAATAAAATCTGATGGCTTAATTGATTTTGATCTTAAGACTTCAAATGGTAATATATATCCAAAAAAATCTATATCTGATACTGGATTAGAAAATATTTCTACAGTTGAATTTGAAGTTCATGCATATAAATAGTTTACGATTAAATAGTAAAGCCATCCTTTGTGATTTGCATTCATTAATGATGGCTTTTTTTACGGATTATGTAAAAACACTGGAATTTTAGATATAACAAAAAAGTGTATTATGCTGCATAAAGAAGGGTGATTGAATATGTTGAAAAAGTTTACTGTGAGCAACTACAAGAATTTTAAAGATGAGATTTCACTTGATTTTAGTAAAATTGGTGAATATTCATTTAATGCGGATTGTCTTTCGATGAGGTTGATTTATGGGCGTAATGCAACTGGAAAGACTAATTTTGGTAGGGCACTTCTTGATATTAAAATTTTGTTGTATGGTATGTTTAGAAATGACGAAAATAGTGTTTTAATCAATGCAGATTCTCAGGATACGGCAAAATTTATATATGAATTTCAATTTGGAAGTGATGAAGTTGTTTATAAGTATTCTAGATTTGCGAATACTGAGTTATGTGATGAAGAATTGTATATAAATGGAGAAGCTATCTTTAAGTGTGATTTTAAAAATAGTAAATTTGATTTTCAAGGTTTAAGTATAATTAGTGCGGAGACAGTGAATACTAAACGTTATTTAAATAAAGATGAGATGGATAATGAGTATGTGTTACCTTTTTTAAGATGGCTAATAAACAATACGGCTTTTAGTGATGATTCTGTTTTGATTCAATTATCTAAATATGTACGTAAAATGGACATGATTACTGTGGGACATGATTTGTTGTATTCTAATAGAAATTTTCTTGAGAATTTAAAAAATCCGGTTTATTTACATAACTTTGAAGATTTTCTAAATTTGATGGGAATTGAATGTAAATTGGTTTTAAAAGAATTGCCGGATGGACAGGTTGAATTATATTTTGCTCATAAAAAGTTAGTTCCATTTTATCGTACTGCATCAAGTGGGACGTTGGCATTGACTAGTCTTTATCAAAAAATAGTATCTAATTGTTCGTTGATCTATATAGATGATTTTGCTGCTTTTTATCATTATGAAATGGCAGAGAAATTGATTTGTTATTTCAAAGATAAATACCCAGAATGTCAATTTATTATGACTTCACATAATACGAATTTAATGACAAATAAAATTGTACGTCCAGACTGTTTGTTTATTCTATCAAGTAGAGGTACATTAACGGCACTTTGTGATGCGACTGAAAGAGAATTAAGTGAAGGACACAATTTAGAAAAGATGTATATTAGTGGAGAGTTTGAAAAGTATGAATAGTTTGTCTTTTGATATTGACTAAGTGTTCATTACAAGCCTTTGTAGTACTAGTTTTTATAAATGTTTTATATTATACTTGAGATGATTCCATATGGGAATTCATTTTTTTTGGAGGAGTTATGAAAATTATTGTAGTGGGTGATGGAAAAGTTGGATTTGCGATCGCAAAACAATTAAACCAGGAAGGTCATGATATTACAGTGGTTGAAAATAAATCGAGTGTTCTATCGAGTACCATGAATCAGTTGGATATTGTAGGCGTACAGGGAAATGGTGCGAGTTTAGATACGTTAATGGAAGCTCGTGTTTCATCTTCGGATTTGTTGATTGCGGCTACATCAACGGATGAGGTTAATATTATTTGTTGTTTATTGGCAAAGAAATTGGGTGCAAGACATACGATTGCACGTATTCGTAATCCGGAATACAACAATACCGTTCGTTTGATCAAGGATGAGTTGGGATTGAGTATGAGTATCAATCCGGAGCAGGCAGCGGCTCGTGAAATTTTGCGGGCGATTCGTTTCTCAAATTCGATCAAGGTTTCTTCTTTTGCGAAGGGAAGAATTGAGCTTGCGGAAGTGAAAATTAAAGAAAATTCGCCACTTTCAAATATGCGTATTTGCGACATCAATCGTCGTATGAAAAGTGAAGTGTTATTTGTGGCTGTTCAAAGAAATGGGGAAGTGATCATTCCAAATGGAAATACCGTCATCTATGAAAAGGATCGTGTCACATTAACGGGTTCGACTACACAGCTTGAAAAGTTCTTTATTAAAGTGGGTATTTTAAGTAATCGTACGGTCAATGAAGTAATGATTGTTGGTGGTGGAAGAATCACATACTATTTGACAAATATGTTGTTAGAACTGGGAATGGATGTAAAGATCATCGAAATCAATAAGGATAAGTGTATTAGTCTTGTAGAAAAATTCCCACAGGCTACAGTCATTCATGGCGATGGTACGGATCATGAATTATTATTGAGTGAATCTTTAGAGGAAATGGATGCGTTTATTGCACTTACAGATAATGATGAGGAGAATGTCATTATTTCTATGTTTGCCCAGTCTCATGGTGTTACGCATGTCTTGCCTAAGGTAAACCGTGTTTCTTTAGGATTCTTATTGGATAAATTAGGCTTAGAAAATTCAATTACACCTAAATTTATTACGGCCAACCAAATTGTGCAGTATGTTCGTGCTATGCAAAATACAGTTGGATCAAATGTTGAATCATTGATCAAACTTGTAGATGACAAACTTGAAGCTTTAGAATTTAGAGTTCGTGATAACTGTCGTTTTATTGATGTGCCAATTAAGGATCTAAATATTCGTGAAGAGATCATCATTGCGTATGTAACGCATAAGGGTGTTTCAAAAGTGGCAACGGGAGATACGCGTATTCAATTGTCAGATACGGTTATTATTATTAGTAAAGTTGCAGGATTGAGGGATATCAATGATTTACTATCTTAAGCACAATTTACATAAATTAAACTGGGCGATGATTGGTAACGTATTGGGTATGGTTTTAATTGCACAAGCTTGCCTAATGGTTTTACCGGTCATTGTGGATTTGATCTATCAAGAGGGCTTGTATGATTCTTACTTGATTGTGATTGGAATCTGTCTAGTTTTAGGATATGCGCTAACGCGTACGCGTGCAAAAGTCAATAACTATTTTGCGAAAGATGGAATGATTGCGGTAGGCCTTGCGTGGATCGTTGTATCTTTCTTTGGTGGTTTACCCTTTTATTTATCGGGTGAAATTCCTTCTTTTGTGGATTGTTTCTTTGAAGCCGTGAGTGGATTTACAACGACAGGATCGAGTATTTTAACGGAAGTTGAAAGTTTGAAGCATGCTACACTCTTCTGGCGTAGCTTTACACATTGGATTGGTGGTATGGGAATTTTAGTCTTTATTTTGGCAATACTACCAAAATCCAACGATCGTGATATGCATATTATGCGTGCAGAAGCACCAGGTCCTACCATTGGTAAGCTTGTGCCTCGTATGCGTCAATCGGCTATGATTTTATACACAATGTATATGGGTCTTACGATCATTCAAGTGATTTTACTCTTAATTGGTAAAATGCCATTGTTTGATGCGCTTTGTAACACATTTGGTTCAGCAGGTACGGGTGGTTTTGCGATTAAGAATACAAGTATTGGTGCCTACAACAATTCGTATTATGAAACCATCATTACGATTTTTATGATTTTATTTGGTGTTAACTTCAATATGTATTATTTCCTTTTAATTAAAGATTTTAAACAAGTCTTTAAAAATGAAGAGTTGTGTGCCTATTTAGGTGTGATTTTATTCTCTATTGTTTGTATCACAATCAATATTTTGTCTATGTATAATTTTGATGTATTGAAATCCATTCGTCTAGCTAGTTTTCAAGTGGGTTCAATCATTACAACAACAGGATACTCAAGTTGTGATTATAGTGTATGGCCACAATTTAGTAAGATGATATTATTCTTATTAACAGTATGTGGTGCAAGTGCTGGTTCGACTGGTGGTGGTGTAAAAATCAGTCGTCTATTGATTATTGTAAAGAAAATTAAATTGGACATTCAAAAGTTATTACACCCACAAAAAGTAGAGGCCATCACTATGGATGGTAAAGTGGTGGATACAGAGGTTGTCAATCAGATCATGGCTTATTTCTGTAGCTTTATCATAATTGTCGGCATCTTATTGTTCTTGATTTCCTTTAATAATTTTGATTTTGAAACAACCATCACATCCGTCATTACATGTATTGGAAATGTGGGTCCTGGATATGGTTTGTGTGGTCCAATGGGCAACTTTTCCATGTTCTCTGATTTTAGTAAGATCGTACTATCTTTTGCGATGTTGATTGGTCGTTTGGAGATTTATCCAATTATCATTTTCTTGTCTCCAGTACTTGGAGTTCGAAAGGTGTCTAAATCATTTCATACGCGTAATAAAAGAAAAATATAGTTCAATGAATACCCATGTATTTGGGTATTTTTCTATACAAACGTTTTTTCAAGGTGTATTATTAAACCATAAAAAAACGAAAGGATGATTTATTATGAGATTTTTTGATTATTTGGACACAATTGAAAAGCCTACGATTGACAATATTCGAGTGATTTATAAGGCTATTAATGTGAAGTATGATGAGCTCATAGACATGGCGGTTGAACCAAATAGTAAAAATTATAATAAATGGATGCAGACATTGGATTGTTTAAAGGCATCTGAAGATTTGATTATAGAATGTATTGGAAAGAATGCGATTACGGATATGGAATGGCTTCAATTGAAGTGTAATATTTATAAGTTTCAAGTAAAATATGGAGGCTTAAAATATTTGAATGTAGAAGCATAGATTTTAGGATATGTATAGTGCATATCCTTTTTTTCAAAACAAATTAAAAACCTGGAATTTCCAGGCTTTAGTTT
>NZ_DS996840.1:0-10088 GCF_000156655.1 Holdemanella biformis DSM 3989 | reverse complement strand
GTACGATTTTTTGACCATTGGATAGGCGATTAGTGCAATCACAATGCCAGCTACACCTTGTACAATGTTAGCTGGAATTTCACTAGCGGCAACGATCCAGCTTCCTTTTAACATATATTTGGCGATGAAGTATCCAAAGACCATAATGATAGATCCTAATACGTAGCTTGAGATTTGTTTGGGTTTAGAGTAATTTTTCATCAGTAGAGATACGACAATTCCTTCAAGTCCTTTAATGACTAGGGTAAAAAAGAAGTAGTGTCCATATCCTCCGGCTACATCGGCTAGTGCACTTCCTAGTCCTCCAATTAAGAAGCTTTCAAATGGATTTAAAAAGCTTGCGAATAATAGGATGAATCCATCGCCTAGATTGAAATATCCATCGAGTGCGTTTGGAACTTTGATAAACATGGTTGCCACAAAGACAAGTGCCATGCCAAGTCCTGTTAATACGATTTCATAGGTTTGTTTATTTTTCATGATTATTTCCTTCTTTCTTACAACTTAATGACTATTATACTTGTTTCTGTATTTAAAAAAATATACAATTATAAAAAATAAATAGGGGACAGATGATGAAGAAATATGAAGTGATTTATAATACATATAGGGAGTCGATTCTTTCTGGAATCTTAAAATATGGGGATCGTGTCGATTCGATTCGTGAATGTGTCAAGAAGATGAATGTGTCTAAGACAACGGTGGAGCTAGCTTATAATAAGCTTGTGTTAGATGGGTTTATTTCAAGTAAAGAAAAGGTTGGGTATGTTGTGAGTATGAATCCGGAAAGGGTTTTATTGCATCATGAAATCTTGGATTATTCTTCAAGTCACAAAGAAAAGGAATATGATTATGATTTTCGAATTCAATCGGTTTCGATTGATTCATTTGAGACATCGATTTGGAAACGATATATAAAGAATGTATTGAATGATAAGAAGTTAATGTCAAGTTATGGTTTAGCCCAAGGGGAGTATGGTTTAAGACAGGCTTTGTGTAAGTATGTATATCAAAATCGAAATATATTGTGTTTTCCTGAGCAGATGGTGATTGGTTCTAACTATCAGTCTTTGTTGTATATATTTTGTGGAATGTTGGATAAACAAAAGGTGATTGGCTTGTCAACTTTGGTGGATGAACAAGCTAAACAAGTATTTTTAAGTTATGGCTTTTCTGTGAAATATTTAGATCCAGATCATTTTATTGAAGATATTCAAACGAAGTGTGTGGATGTTGTGTATGTGAATACAACTTGTTTTAGTAAGAATCGTCAGTCTATGTCTGAAAAGATGAGAAAAGAGTTGGTTGGACTAAGTCATATATTGATTTTAGAAGATGATTATAATGGGGAGCTTGTGTATGCTTCTAAAATTAAGACGAGTTTATGTTCGATGTCGAATCATGTGATTTATTTTTCTTCTTTTTCAAGACTTTTACTTCCCAGTCTTCGTATTGGATATATGATCTTAAATGAGGAATATACGAAGAAGTATTGTGCTTCTTTCTTTGGTCCTACGGCAAGTAAACTAGAGCAGGTGGCTTTTAGTCAGTATATTATGGATGGGTATTTGCAGAAGCATTTAAGGAAATTGGTGCGTGAGTATAGAGAGAAGCATTTGTATTTAAAGAAGTTGTTGGATACATATCTGAGTGTTTCTTATATATTGGATGAAACGTATATGGCGTATTGGATTGAGTTGGATGTGGATATGGAAAAGTTCAAGTCTTTGTGTGAATCCAATTGGATGGGTGTTAGTTATTCAAGTAGTGGGATAGGCTTATCTTTTGCGAGTATGGATAAAGAATTGATGAAAGATGGTGTGATTCGTCTTGCAGAATTGGTGAAAGAGTGTTAAAATTTTAGCGATTCGACAGTGAAGAAGATAAGTAGAAAGTAATTTTCTTGTCTAGAGAGAGGGCGTTTGGTGAAAGCCTTTCAGAAATTTATTTTTGAAGCTACTTTGGAGTTGAAACGTAGTCGGCGTTAACGAGTGAATTGAGGGCATTTTCTATTTTGGAAAATGAACTAGGATGGTACCGCGTAATTATACGTTCCTAGAAATAGGAGCGTTTTTTTATTGGAGGAAAGAAAGATGAAACAATTAACTGGTAATCAGATTCGTCAGATGTTCTTGGATTATTTTAAATCAAAAGGACATATGATTGAACCGGGCGCAAGTTTGATTCCGCATAATGACCCAACTTTATTGTGGATCAATGCGGGTGTTGCGGCTTTGAAAAAATATTTTGATGGTAGTGAAAAACCAGCTTCAAATCGTATTGCGAATGCGCAGAAGTCAATTCGTACAAACGATATTGAAAATGTTGGGCGTACAGCTCGTCACCACACATTCTTTGAAATGTTAGGAAACTTCTCAATTGGAGATTATTTTAAGGATGAAGCAATCCAGTTCGCATGGGAATTTTTAACAAGCGAAGAATGGATGGGTATTGATAAGGACAGATTGTATGTGTCTGTATATACAGATGATGCGCGTGCTTATGAAGTATGGACTACAATTTGTGGTGTAGATCCAAGTCATATCTTAAAGACAGATGATAACTTCTGGGAAATTGGTAAGGGACCTGGTGGACCTGACAGTGAAATTTTCTTTGATCGTGGAGAAAAATATGATCCTGAAGGTTTAGGAGAAAAATTATTCTTTGATGAAATGGAAAATGATCGTTATGTAGAAGTATGGAATGTTGTATTCTCTCAATATGATTGTGATCCAAGTATTGATCGTAAAGATTATAAAGAACTTCCTCAGAAGAATATTGATACAGGTATGGGTCTTGAGCGTTTGGTTGCCTTAGTTCAGGATGGTGAAACAAACTTCGATACCGATTTATTCTTGCCTATTATTCGTGCCACTGAAGCTATGGCTAAACATCCTTATGAAGGGGAATATAAGATGGCATATCGTGTCATTGCGGACCATGTTCGTACAGTAACTTTCGCATTGAGTGATGGTGCTAACTTCTCAAATAGTGGTCGTGGATATGTGCTTCGTCGTGTTCTTCGTCGTGCTGTTCGTTATGGTTTAAAATTAGGCTTGGATGAACCATTCTTATATAAATTAGTTCCTGTTGTTGCGGATTTAATGGAGGATTTCTATCCATACTTACAAGAGCATGTTGAATTCAACCAAAAATTGATTAAGGTGGAAGAAGAAACTTTCAAGAAGACTTTAAAGGTTGGTCAAGCTTTATTGGATGATGAAATCAGCAAGGCTAAAGATGGTAAGTTGAGTGGTGAAGTTGTCTTCAAATTGTATGATACTTATGGATTCCCATTTGAATTAACACAAGAAATTGCCGAGGAAAGTGGTATTACAGTGAGTCATGAAGATTTTGATGCTCAAATGAATAAACAAAAAGAGCGTGCTCGTAATGCGCGTAATGTAAAGGATTCTTTTGCGTCTCAAAATGAAGAGTTAATGAACTTCAATGAGCCTAGTGAATTTATTGGTTACGATCATTTAACTTGTGATGGTAAAATCATTGCGTTATTTAATGCAGAGGGTAAAATGGTGGATTCTTTAGAAGATGAAGGAATGATCATTTTAGATAAGACTTGTTTCTATGCCGAAAGTGGTGGACAGGTTGCGGATAAAGGTACATTTAGTGCGGATGGTGTAGATGTTGAAGTATTAGATGTTCAAAAGACGCGTAATAAACAACATATCCATACGGTTAAAATCAATGGTGGTGTATTAGAGAAGGGCATGTCTTTACATGGTGAAGTAAATGTCAAAGATCGTTTGGCAACTACAGCGAACCACTCTTGTACACACTTGTTGCAGTCTGCTTTAGTTAAAGTGTTGGGGGATCATATTCACCAGGCTGGATCTTATAATTGTCCTGAATATTTGCGTTTTGACTTTAATCATTATGAAAAGGTTACAGCTGAACAATTGGCTGAAGTAGAACGTATTGTGAATGAATATATTAGTGCGGCTTATCCAGTTACGAAAGAGATTATGCCTATTGAAGAGGCTAAAAAGTCTGGTGCAACTGCATTATTTGATGAAAAGTATGGAGATACAGTTCGTGTTGTAACAATGGGGGATGTATCGAAAGAATTCTGTGCAGGATGTCATGTAGAAAATACAGCTCAAATTGGTTTATGTAAGATTATTAGTGAGGAAAGTATTGGTTCGGATTCTCGTCGTATTACGGCTAAAACTAAGTTTGCGGCTTACCAAGATTTTGCGTCTGAACATGCAATGTTAGAAAATATTGCGGATAGTGCAAAACAAAAGGGTATTAAGAATATTGATACAAAGGTTGAGGCTGCTTATAAGACGATGCATGATATGCAAAAGGAAATTGATAATTTGAAAAATCAAATCTTTACTTTGAAGTCTAAAGAATGGGCTACAGAAGCTAAAGACTTTGGAAAAGTCAATGTATTGATCAAGTCTGTTTCTGGCATGGATGCGGGTGCATTAAAGGATATTGTTTCTAACTTAAAGGCTAATGATGACAAGATGGTTGTGTTCTTTGTGAATACAAATGGTGAAAAGGTTGTCTTTGTGTCTGGTGCAGGTAAAGAGGCTGTTAAGGCTGGTGTACATGCTGGTCAATTGGTTAAGAAAGCGGCTCAAATCTGTTCTGGTAATGGTGGTGGAAAGCCAGATATGGCTCAAGCCGGTGGTAAGGATGCTTCTAAGGTTGATGAAGCAATCAATGCGATCACAGAAGAATTAAAAAGCTTATAAAAGATATTAGGGTATGCCATGTGCATATCCTTTTTGTTATGAAATTGACATAACGAAATATACATTTTATAATTTTTGTATGTATTGAAAGGGTTTTACGTATGAATAATGAACATTGGTATGTGTTATTGACCATTCGTTCTAAGGAAGAAGAGGTATGTAAATATTTGAATGAGAATGATGGTATTTACGCTTTTAGTCCGAAGATGGAATTTTATCATAGAGTTTCAAAACAGATTCAACAAAGATCTTTATTTGGTGGGTATGTATTTGTGGTGAGTAAACTTTCTCAGGTTGAAGTGGATGCGATCTTTAAAAAGTTTCCTTTGCAGAGTGTTTTTATTCATGAATTGAAATATGAAGAGGAAGTTTCAGCTTTAACGGATGAGGAGATTCGTATTTTGAATATGTTGTTGGATGATGAAAAGGTTCTAAGAATGTCGTATGGTGAATTAGTGAATAATAAGATTCATGTGACTCAAGGTCCACTAAAAAATATGGATGATTATATTGTGAAGTATGATAAGCATAATCGTTTGGCTACGTTGAATCTTAGTTTTTTGAATCAAATATGGAAAGTTGGAGTTACGATTCCAGAATAGTATGGATGTGTTAACAACATGTCCATTTTTTCTTATGGGAGGTGTTGTGGTAATGAGAAATGCGATTGTTTTAGCGTGTGATAATAGTTATATGGATAAGTTGGAAACAACAATTAAGTCTATTTGCGCGCATAATAAGAATATTAAGTTTTATATTTTAAATGAGGATCTGCCAATTGAATGGTTTCGATTGATGACAAAGAGATTGTCTTATTTCAATTCGGAAATATTAAATATTAAGGTTTCGGGTGATAGTTTTAAAAAGTTTAGATGTCCTTCAGAGCACATAAATTATCAATCTTATTTTCGTTATTTAATTCCGGACTATGTAAGTGAAGAAAAGGTGCTTTATTTAGATTGTGACATTATAGTAACTGAAAGCTTAGATGGTCTATTTAACTTGGATTTGAAAAATTATCCAGTTGCGGCAGTTCCTGATTTACCGACTACAAATGATGGATTTAATTCTGGTGTGCTATTAATTAATAATAAATATTGGAGAGAGAATGACATTTTAAACAAATTAATTAAATTAACTGTTGAATATCATGAAAAAGTTTACGGTGATCAAGGAATATTAAATATATTATTTAAGGATAAATGGTATAGATTACCGTTAACTTACAATTTACAGGTTGGTTCGGATAGTCAAGAACATATGATTGGAAATATGGAATGGTATAAATTGTTTGATGGAATTCCTAAAGTAATTCATTATACATATACCCATAAGCCTTGGCTAATGTATAATATGACACGTTTTAAAGAGGTTTGGTGGTTCTATCATGGAATATCCTGGGATAAAATGATATTGAATGAGCCAAGAGTGTATGAGAGCTTTAATAATTTAATTGATGTGCCAAAACACAATGCGGTTATTTATACAAATACGCAGGATTTACATGGTATTGAAGCATTGATTAAGAATTTGCCTAATGTTAATTTTCATATATTAGCACATACTTTATTTGGCCCTCGAGTTGTCTCTTTAGAAAAGTACATGAATGTTTCGCTATATCCAGAATTTAATCTTTTTAAAGAGACTGAGGTATTAAATACGATGGACATTTATTTGGATGTTAATTATGAAGGGGAAGTTGATTATATTATCAATAGAGTTCACAAGATTGGCAAGCCGATTTATTCATTTGAAAGTACAAATCATGATGTCTCGGGGTTGAATTACATTTATAAAGACAATGATGTAGAAAAAATGATAAAAGATATAAATGAATATCTACAAAATTTATAATTATAAGTGTATAGGCTGAAAATGGTGGATGATTCTATGTCCACTTTTAATAGGAGTGAAAGGTAATGAGATTGTTAGAAGAATGTTATAAAGATGAGTTTGATGATTTACCAGATAATAAATACATTTTTGGTCATGAGGATGGGCAGAAGACTGTTTTATCTCCGTATAGAATACTAATTAATTACTATAATAAATATCAACATGAATATTCGGATTTATTTTATAATAATTTAGATATTCCTGAATTTTGGTGTGTTTATCCAGAATGGGATAATGGGCAAATCATGTATCAAGGTGAGAAAAAGGCAAGTGTATTTTTTAAAGAACCAATAATCAAAAGAAATGTTCATAAAGTAGAGTGGTTAAATAATGGGTTTAACTTTAAAACAGATTATTATGATTTATATGGATTGAAGTTTTTTACAGAGTATTATGATCAAAATATGGGTTTGTTAATGACATCATTTTATACGGATGACAATAAAGAAGTTTTAACTATACATCATCGAAATGAAGTGTTTTTTGTTAATGAATTGAATAAAGTTAAGATGTTTTATTCTTATACAGAATTTGTTCAATATGTAGAAAGCTTTATAGAAGGGTAAATTATGTCGGTATATGTATTTAATTTATTAGTTGGATTTAGTCCAAATGGAATTGACAATGCTCAAGGATATCGAGAAAAAATGTTTGGTCAGATAGGATTAGATAGTAAATATGTATTTACTGAATTTCCCGATATGAGAGATATCATGTTATATAAAAATACTGGTATCCCAGTTACAAAAATGTTGACTCCTCATTTGAAGTTAACGAAAAGAGATCATTTTGAATTCGTTGACGAAACAGAATCTATGATACAAGTGATTAAAACAAGTATGAATATATCCAATATTGTACGTTTAGAAAATAATATACAATTTTGGAAGGATGGCTTTTTGGTATGTGAAATACATACTTTGCCTCATGATCAGCGTTATTTTTATGAGATCATTTATTTCAAAGAGAACTGCTTGATCAAAAAAGATTTTTATTCAGGTGGAATAGTTTATTCAGATTTTTTTGTGACGTCTGAAAATGAAGATGGTAGTCTTTATGCAAAAATTGTAAAAAGATCTTTTTATCAAGAAAATGGAGAGATTTGTTTTGAACAGATTGGTGATAATTATTTTCTTTGTAGTGGTAAAATGTTAAACCAATATGATTTATTAGATTTATTTTTTGATTCATTAGACTTGAATGATAAAGATGTTTTACTTTTGGATCGAGCATATGATTTAAAATTTAATGATGTAATTTTTGAAAAAAGATTACCTTGTAAAAAAATTTGTGTAATTCATTCGGGGCATTATTTTGAACCTTATCAATGTCAATATGCACTGTATTTGAGTTATGAATATTATTATTGGTTTAAATATTCTAAATATATTGATTCATTTATAGTTTCAACAGAACAGCAAAGAATAGATTTAATGAATGTACTTAGTGATTATAAATACGATATTCCAAAAATTAAAGTGATACCTGTAGGTTCTATCGAACATTTATGCATTACGAATGACAGAAAGCCAAATTCGATTATCACAGCATCTAGATTAGTGAATGAGAAGAGAATAGATTTGATTATTAGAGCAGTAATTGAAGCACATAATTCAAATGGACAGATAACTTTAGATGTTTATGGTAAAGGGGATAAAGATGTTGAAGATGGATTAAGAAAAATTGTTAAAGAAAATAATGCTGAAAGCTATATTAGATTTATGGGACATCAATCATTGGAAAACGTGTATCAAAATTATGATTTATATATTTCAATGTCAATGTTTGAAACATTTGGCTTAACACTTTTAGAAGCGGTAGCATCCGGGTGTGCACTAATTGGATTGGATGTGCCGTACGGAAATACTACATTTATAAAAGAAAATTATAATGGGTATCTTATTGATTATAGTTATAATCAGAGTGTAGAAACTGAAATTAAATTGGTGGAAAGTGTTGCTGAAAAAATATTAAAAATATTAAACAATAAGGATATGCTTAATGAATTTAGCAATAACTCATATGAGTTAGCTAACAATTTTTTAATATATAAAATTGCAGAAAAGTGGAAAGAAATACTTTATTAAATAAATGGTTTTATATTTTTGAAAGGAGAATGGAAAATGAATGTTCATGTTACAAATATATATGGCTTTTCACCAAAAAGTGTAGTTTTGATTTCTCAACATGAAGTGAGGAATATAGCTAGAAATCTAGGCTTTAATGAATTAGCAGTATATATCTATGATTCAAGTAACGAACCAATGAATGAATTGAGTTCAAGATATGATGGAATAATTGCGCGTGTATCACCTGGAGATGTTGTTTTTTTTCAATCACCAACATGGAATGGGGTAGATTGGGATAATGGTTTGGTAGATAAATTGAAAGCATATGGTTGTCGTGTAGTAATGTTTATACAGGATGTTCAACCATTGCAATTTGAAAGTAATTATTATTTAATGTCAAAATTTATTTCAATGTATAATAAAGCTGAAATTGTAATAGTGCCATCAGAAAAGATGTATTGTCGTTTGGTTGAAGAAGGTTTAACAGTCAAAAAATATATAGTACAACATATGTGGGATTTTACTGTGGATCAGACACTTTATAGTCCGTCATTTAAAAGAAAATTATATTTTACGGGGGATATTTCTCGTTTTCCTTTTGTTGAAAATTGGCATTATAATACCGAATTACATGTCTTTGGAAACAAAATGGAGAATTATGATTATTCTAAGGTACATTTTGGTGGATGGTTAAATAAAACAGAATTATTGCTTGAATTATCTAAGGGTGGTTTTGGTTTGGTTTGGGGGAATCAAGAAAATCCTAAGGATGAACCAGATTACTACAAAATGAATTGTTCTTATAAATTAGCTTCTTATTTATCAGCAGGTATTCCGGTTATAGTTCCTGATTATTTATCAAATGCAGATTTTGTGAAAGAAAATAATATTGGTTTTGTTGTTTCAAGTTTAGAAGAGGCTAATGAGATGGTTCAAAATTGTACAGAAGATAATTATAATCAGATGGTTTCGAATTTAAAACATGTACAATATTTAATAAATAATGGCTATTTTACTAAGAAATTATTTGTAGATACAATCATGGCTTTGGACTAGATGAGTTTATCTAAATATAACTTTGGTTAGCATACCGGTTATATTATTTATATGCTTATTTTAATATATGTTCACGCATATTAACAAATGTAGATTTTTTTAAAAAAATTGGTTAGAAATCGTGTTTTTTTACTTGAATAAATCAAGCTTTCCGTTTACTATTAAACCTAGTAAGGGAAGAGTGCATCTTTTCGTGTACTCTGCTTGATTTTTTTATTTCTAATTTATGGGCTATATAGAAATATAAAAGTTTTTTGGGAAGGAATGAGTAGAATGTCGAAAAAGAAAAAGAATATAAGAAGAAAAAAATCGAACAATCTTTTAAAGGGAATGGCTGCTGCTC
>NZ_DS996841.1:693294-708572 GCF_000156655.1 Holdemanella biformis DSM 3989 | reverse complement strand
CAAAAGCCAAGTCTTTATTTACTAGACCTGGCTTTTTTCTTGCATAAATAATTAGATGCATCTTAAAATAACAGCACATGTTTTTAGTAATTGTTAACAAAATGTCAAATATTTCACAAATGTTAATATAGCTATAATTCTTTTTTACCTAAAAGCGTTTTCAGGTGAATTTTCCCTTTTTTAAACATTCGTTATGTGGTATATTTATGATGATTAATAATGAGTCTATGGAGGACATATTATGGTTAAAAGAATTGGTATTTTGACTTCTGGTGGTGATTCACCGGGAATGAATGCTGCAATACGCGCGGTTACACGCGTTGGATTAAATAGTGGCCTAGAAGTATTTGGTATTTACAATGGTTATAAAGGAATGGTAGAAGGATATATTGAACCATTAACTCGTGAAACTGTTGGAGATATTGTAAATAGAGGCGGTACTATTTTAGGATCAGCCCGTTTACCTGAGTTCAAAGATATCGAAGTCAGAAAAAAAGCAATTGCTCAATTAAAGAAAAGAGGCATTGAAGCCGTTGTCGTTATCGGTGGAGATGGTTCATATCGTGGTGCATTATCTTTAACTGAAATGGGAATTAACTGTATCGGCTTGCCTGGTACTATCGATAACGATATTACTTGTACTGATTACACAATTGGATTCCAAACAGCATTAGAAACTGTTGTTGAATGCGTCGATAAATTAAGAGATACATCGAATTCACATCACCGTTGTTCTATTGTTGAAGTTATGGGAAATCGTTGTGGAGACCTAGCATTATGGTCTGGTATTGCCTGTGGAGCAGAAATTGTAGTAACAAGTGATACTGGATTTGATGAACAAGATGTTTTAGATCGTCTAAGAGATATTGATATTATCAAAAAGAAAAAGCATGCAATTGTAGTAATTAGTGAAAAAATCACTGATGTCGATCAATTTGCAAAGAAAGTAAGTTTGAATACAGGTTTTTCAGGTAGAGCTACTGTATTAGGCCATATTCAACGTGGAGGATCTCCATGTCCATTTGATCGTTTGTTAGCATCACAAATGGGCGAAAAAGCCGTAGATTTATTGATGCAAGGCATTGGCGGACAATGTATCTCAATTAGAGACAATAAAATTATTTCGTATCCAATTGAAGAAGCATTAAGCATGCCACAAGAATCTCGTAAACCACTAATGAACTTATTTGATCGTTTGGTTTAGGATAAATTAAAAAGGAAGGACAAAAAAATGAGCAAAAAAACAAAAATTATTTGTACTATTGGTCCAGCTAGTGAAAGTAAAGAAGTTTTAACAAAACTTGTTGAAGCTGGAATGAACATTGCACGTTTGAATTTCTCTCATGGAGACTATGAAGAACATGCAGAACGTGTTAAACGTATTCGTGAAGTTAGTAAAGAAACAGGAAAACCTATCGGAATTTTATTAGATACTAAAGGTCCAGAAATTCGTTTAGGTGATTTTGAAAACGGTGGATGTGAATTTGCCGAAGGTGATGAAATTGATTTAGTTAAAGAAGAAGTTTTGGGAAACCACGAAAGATTCACATTACGTTGTCCAGAAGTATTCAATGACGTACAAGTTGGTGACTACATTTTAATGGATGATGGTAAAATGAAAGTTACTTTTACAGAAGTAACTCCTGATCGTATCCATGGTGTTGTAAATAACCCACATTTCTTAAAGAGCCGTAAGGGATGTAACTTGCCAGGCATTAAATTAAGTATGCCATTTATTTCTGAAAAAGATGAAGCTGACATTCGTTTTGGATGTAAAATGGATGTTGACTATATCGCAGCAAGTTTTACACGTCGTAAAGATGATGTTTTAGCAATTCGTCAAATTTTAATTGATGAAAATAAAGATATGATTCAAATCTTCCCTAAAATTGAAAACCAGGAAGGTTTTGATAACATCCGCGAAATCTTAGAGGTTGCAGATGGAGTAATGGTTGCTCGTGGTGATTTAGGTGTAGACGTAAGTTTAGAATTAGTACCTATTTATCAAAAACGTATGATTGCGGTTGCGAATGAAATTGGTAAACCAGCTATCACTGCAACACACATGTTAGAATCTATGCAGGAAAATCCTCGTCCAACACGTGCAGAAGCAAGTGACGTAGCTAACGCTATTATGGATGGAACAGATTGTATTATGTTATCTGGTGAATCAGCTGCAGGTCATTACCCAGTTGAATGTGTTCAAACAATGACTAAGATTGCGAATGCAATTGAACCAATGATTCCTTATAAAGAACGTTTAAAAGCTAACGTTAAATCAAGTAAACGTACTTTAAATGATGCTATTGGTATTTCAGTAGCTGATACTGCATTGGCAATTGATGTTAAATGTATTATTGCATTTACACAAAGTGGAAATACAGTTCGTCGTTTAGCTAAATTCCGTCCATGTGCTCCTATTTTAGGTATTACATTTGACGAAGTTACGCAACGCAGCTTATTACCAGTTAATGGTGTTACTCCAGTCGTTTCAAATATTCAAAATACAAAAGAAAACGATATTGATTTAGCTCGTAATTTAGCATTACAAGCTGGATTCAAAACAGGAGATCACATCATTGTTGTTGCTGGATATCCGGTAGGATCAGGTAACACAAATATGATGCGTATTGCACAAATCTAGTTAACATTGCCCTCATTTGAGGGCTTTTTTTAGTGCAAAAAAGCTGTGGGGTTATTCCACAGCTTTTAATGATTCAACCATTTGAATGTTATTTAGTTTTTTATGCATACACAAATTGATAATTGCATTGAAACCAATCGTCATTACAAAACTAATCACATAAGATATTGAATTGATTGTTCTACCAAACATAATATCATCCATCTCGGCCAAGTTCATTATCAAGTGATGTAATCCAATACCGATACCTAAACCAATCAATGAACCTAAAATAGTTAATAGAATTGTTTCTCTATTGATATATGCATCTACTTCTTTTCTAGTAAATCCAAGTACTTTAATCGTCGCAATTTCACGTTTTCTTTCTGAAATATTAACATTGCTAAGGTTATACAGAACTACAAAGGCAAGACAAGCAGCTGAAATAACAAGAACAACAACAATATAAGAAATACTCTTGATCATATCTTTAAAGTTTTTTTGTAGAGAAGAATAGAAAGTTACACTTTGTACACCATCAATATTCATAATTTTATTACCTAAGTTACGTTCAAACTTCTTAGTTGTTTTTTTAGATTTAATTAAGTAAATATGCGTTGTTTTTGCGTTTGTATTCCAACTCTTGTATAAAGATTCACTTGCATAAATATGGTGACCAACATAATTCGTAAATACACCTTTTATTTTAGCTTTTATGACTTTATTATTCGCATCTTTAATTTTAATTGTATCTCCAGCCTTCTTATTTAATTTTGTAGCCATTTTTTGAGAAATCAATACAGAAGAATCGTCAAGATCGAATTCATTGTTACCGTTAAATAAAGTACAGAAATCTTTAAATTTTTTGTCATTGGAAATAATATGAACTGTAGTTGAAATATCTTTGTTTTCTATTTTTGTAGTTACCGCAAGATGATCTTCTTCATAAACATCTTTAACGCCTTTTAAAGATTTTATTTGAGAAGTAATTTCACTCGTTTTAGCAGAAACTGTTGCATCATAATGATAAATAACATTATATTGTTGATTAACAATATCCGAAATACTATCGTTAATACCAAAACCAGCTACTAGTAATGCAGAGCATCCAGCAATACCAATGATGGTCATAAAGAATCTTTTTTTATAACGGAAAATATTTCTAGCCGTTACTTTTTGTAGGAAAGATAATCGTTTCCATATAAATGTAATTCTTTCTAAAAGAATCTTTTTACCAGCTTTTGCAGCCTTAGGACGCATCAATTGACTAGGCATTTCAATCAATTCACTATAAATAGAATAAAGTGTTGCCAGTAAAGTAATACCTGTAACAGATCCACTAGCTAATAATATAAGTCCTGGTTGAAATAAAAATTTAATTTGATCAATATTATATAATGTGTTCCAAGCGTTGAAAATGACGGTTGGGAACAAATACATTCCTAAAGAACATCCTAATATAGATCCTAAAATACTAGCGATCAAGGCATATATGATATACTTAGAAGCAATTTGTAACTTTGAGTAGCCTAAAGCTTTTAAAGTTCCCATTTCATTTCTTTGTTCATCAACCATTCTAGTCATTGTTGTCATACAAACTAAGGCCGCTACTAAGAAGAAGAATACAGGGAATACTTTGGCAATACCATCCATACGATCTGCACAAGCACCATAATCACGATAAGAATAATGAGAGTTGCGATCTAATACGATCCACTTACCTTCCATTTTATCGATTTCTAATTGAGCATCACTTAATTCTCTTAAAGCATCATGCTTTTGAATATTGAATTCCGCTTTTGATAACGTAAGTTGCTCAATACTTTTATTCAATTCATTTTTTGCATCTTCAATTTTAGATACTCCATCCTCATATTGAGCTTGACCATTAATTAATGATACATAAGCATTATTCAATTCATTTTTCGCATTCAATAATTGATTAAGTTGAGATTGTAATTCAGCCTTTTTTGCAACACCAGCTTGAATTTGCTCAATTCCAGACTGAATTTGAGGTAGAATTGCTTCTAACTCTGCTTTTTTAGCTATCGCTTGATCAATTAAAGATAGTTGTCCTTGAAGTAGTTCTTTCTTTTCATTTAATTTGATCCTTATGGTTTCAGCATCACTTGAATCAGGATAGTTCTCTAATTTTTTAAGTGCAAAATCAATAAAATCAATAGCATTTTGGATTAATGTCCTCTTTGTGTTTAAATCACCTTCGGCATTGATTTGTTGTAAACCATTTTCAACCTGTTCTTTTTGACTCAATAATTCAGGTAGCTTTTTTTCACTCTCTTCAATTTGAGCAATCGCATTTTGTAAAGTAGGAATATTATCTAATAATTGTAAATTTGCATAATATTCATTCCACCCTTGATTGATTTGATCTTTAGAATTCTGTAGCTTTAATTCATTGCTTTGAATTTCAGAAAGTCCAGAATCGATCTTATTTTGAGCATCATTGAATTGATTTTCAGCATCCTTAAATTTATCGGTTGCTTCCTGCTTTTTTTCATCTAATTCAGACTGATAAGATTGAATACGTGCATCGATTTGTTTGTTTGAAATCTTTTTGATCTTCTTTAATACTGGATCAACCACATCAAAGTATTCATCACTATAACAATCTAAATCTTTAGCGCCTTTTACACATACATTCACTTCTGTATAATAATCTTTTAAAACATTTGTATTTTGAATATATATAAATGAGTTTACAGTTCCAGAACCAATATTACTTGAACCTTTTTCATAAGATAAGTAATTCGGATTATAACAAGTACCTACAATTTTAAACTTTGTATGTTTTAATGATTTGGATAAAGCTTCATCTGTACCACTTTGTAGTTTGATAGTATCTCCAATGTGGAAAGTTCCATATAGCTTATTCGTTGCAGAACTAGCTTCAACCAAACATTCATTTTCTCTTTCAGGCATTCGCCCTTCCACCACACGTATCTTATTCATCTTTTGATCAATTCCATAAGAAATGACTTTTATAACCATTTGCGTGGAATCAATTTGAGATAATGTATCCATTGAAAAGCTTGGTTGTACAGACTTAACACCCTTAATTTTCTTAATGGCAGCTACATCTTTTTTTGTTAGACCGATTGTAGAATAAACTTGAATATCTTGAACATTATATTTATCAAAATATGTATCGGCACTATTCTTCATATCTGGAGCACTGGCTTTAATACCTGCAAAAAAAGCAACGCCAATCGCCACGATACAAAGGATAGAGAGAAAACGGCCAAGGGAGATTTTAATTTCACGGAAAATATCCTTTAAATAAGTAGCAGGCATATTAATACTCTATATCATTGACATCCATTGGACGTTCATTATATGTAATACTTTCGATTTTTCCACTACGAACTTTAATGACCTTATCTCCCATTGGTGTTAATGCTAAGTTGTGGGTAATTACTATAACTGTTTTATTTTGTGTCTTACATGTATCTTGCAAAACTTTAAGGACTTGTTTACCAGTTTGATAATCTAAAGCACCTGTAGGCTCATCGCAAAGTAGAAGTTTTGGATTTTTAGCCAAAGCTCTCGCAATCGCAACACGTTGTTGTTCACCACCAGATAACTGACTCGGAAAATTGTAAGTTCTATCTTTTAATCCGACAAGATCTATAGTTTCATCAATATCAAGTGGCTTCTTACAAATTTGTGTTGCTAGCTCGACATTTTCTCGAAGAGTTAAGTTTTGGACTAAATTATAAAATTGAAAAACAAATCCAACATCATATCTTCGATAAAGTGTCATATCTTTTTCTTTATAAGAACTGATTTCACGACCATCTACGATGATTTTTCCTTCACTGACAGTATCCATTCCACCAAGTAAATTTAGGATAGTACTTTTACCAGCACCACTTGCGCCAGCAATGATCACAAACTCACCTTGTTCAATTTCAAAACTTACATCATCTAATGCATGTATATCGATTTCTCCCATATGATAAGTCTTTTTAACATTTTCAAAAGAAATGAAAGCGCTCATATAAATCACCTCAATCCAATTATATCAGACATTTGAGAAAATTAATATTTCGTGTTAGGATTAGGATGATTTTATAAAAGGAGGGTTTTAATGAAGATTCGTGTATTAACAGAAAGTGGTTGTGGATTAACAAAACAAGAAGCAAACGATTTAGGAATTGATTTTTTACCTTTACAGGTTCAAATAGAAGATAAAACATATTTAGATGGGGTGGATTTAACAGTAGAAGAATTAAATTCATTCTTAGAAAGAGGCTTTATGCCTCAAACAAGCATGCCACCATTAGGCGATATTGAGGTTTTATTAGAATCATATAAAAAAGATGGCATTACAGATGTTATTTTAATTACATTGTCTAATGGTTTATCAGGAACAAATCAAGCAATACAGGCATCTGGTAAATGGCATGGAGTTAAAATCCATACATTAGATATATATACAACTTTAGGTGTGGAAAAATATTTAGTGTTATCTGCCCAAAAATTAGTTGAACAAAAAATACATCCAGAAGAAATCATCTCACGTTTAAAGGAAAGTGTTGAACATTCGAGAGGATTCTTGATTCCCGAAGATTTGGATCATTTAGCTAAAGGAGGAAGATTAACTCCAATGGCTGCTAAGCTTGCAGGTATGTTAAAAATTAAACCAATCCTAGAAGTGTCTAAAAATACAGAAGGTAAGGTAGATGTTTTTGATAAAGTAAGAACAATGTCAAAAGCTATTAAAAAAGCTGTTAAAGTGATTTCAAAAGATGCGAATGCACAAGATTATGAATTTTATGTATTAAACGGAGAAAATCAAGAAGGTACACAATTGGTGATTGATGAGCTACACGATGTGTTTGGCGAAGACATTCAAATTCATACAGATCCAATGTATGCCGTTATTGCAGTACACACAGGATTAGGTGCTGTAGGCGTTCAATTTGTGAAAAAAGTAAAGGGGGCCTAGCCATGAAGATTGCATTTGTAACGGATACCGGAACAGGCCAGCATCCAGACTATTGGGAAGAAAAAGGAATTTATTGCTTACCTCTACAAATTACATGTGATGGTGAATCAAAAGATGAATATACAGAAATTACATATTCAGAAGTGATTCAAAAATTACATGAGAAAAAAGTGTTGAAAACATCTTTACCAAGTTTAGGTAAAATTCAAGATTGTTTCGAAAAATTAAAAAATGAAGGATATGACACAATTTTTGCGGTTCCTATTTGTCGAGGATTATCCGGAACATTAGATTCTATGGAAATGATTGCGAATCAATTAGAAATGAAATTTGTAGGTGTTGACTGTTATTGTACAGCGGTTGAACAAGGATGTATGATTGAGACAGCTAAAAAGATGTATGAAGCAAACATTCCAATTGATGAAATTATAAAAAAACTACAAAGCATTGCGGATAGTTGTGAAACTGTGTTGTTGTGTGATGATTTAGATCACATGAAACGTGGTGGAAGATTGACACCGATGGCTGCTGCATTAGGTGGTTTATTGAAAATCAAACCTATTTTGCATATTGGTAAAAGTACAAATGGAAAAGTGGATGTATTAGATAAAGTACGTACAATGAAACGTGCCCAGGATCGTGTTATAAAACATTTAAAAGAACTGAATGTAGATTCTAATTATACATTTATTGTTGCACATGTTGATGCATTAGATGCTGCAAAAGAATATGCACAAAAGATTGAAAGTCAAATTGAAGGAGCAAAAGTCAAAGTCATTGATTTAGTCAGTGCAGTCGGAATCCATACAGGACTTGGCTGCTTAGCATTACAAGTGTTTAATGAAATGAAAGACTAGGAGTATCAAGAATGATGCTTCTTTTTCTTTTGCACTATAAGAAAAACGCCTATATCCATTGGATAGGCGTTTCATTGTTTTTAACTAGATATTCATTCGCAAGCTTAAAATGATTGTTTCCAAAAAAACCTCGATAAGCACTTAAAGGACTTGGATGCGGGCTTGTAAGAATTAAATGTTTTGGATTTGTCAATAATTTTTTGGCTTGGATAGCCTTAGCACCCCACAATAAGAAAACAACAGGACCATCCTTTTCATTGATCCATCTTAAAGCTTCATTCGTAAAATTTTGCCATCCCATATCTTGGTGAGATAAAGGCTTATGCTCTTCAACCGTAAGGATAGTATTCATTAATAGTACACCTTGTTTAGCCCAGTCCGTTAAGTCACCCGTGCGATGTACAGGAGTTTGATACTCATTTTCTAGTTCTTTATACATGTTTTGTAAAGATGGAGGTAAAGGAAAGTTGCTTGGTACACTAAATGAGTAACCTTGAGCTTGTCCTGGACCATGATATGGATCTTGTCCTAAAATAACAACTTTTGTATCTTTTAATGAAGTTGTTTTAAAAGCTGCAAAAATATTCTCTTTTGCAGGATAAATGTTTTTAGTCTTATATTCTTTAGCTAAAAAGTAGCGTAAATTTTGTAAATAATCTTTTTGTATTTCTTGATCAAACAATTGATCCCAGTCATTATGCATAATCATGTGATTCACTTCTTTCTTTAGTGATATAATAATATCATGAATGTACAAGATAAAATTAATAAAATGGAAAATTGTCGTGGAAAAAATCACGACTTATTAGAATTTAGACAATGGTTAACAGATGCAATGCCAAATCATACTGCCTTAAAAAAAATTCAGGTTGCAGGAACTAATGGAAAGGGTAGTACATCAATTTGGTTAAGAGATTTGTTGATGAAAAAAGGATATAGAGTAGGTGTATTTACATCCCCTCATTTGATTCATCATACAGAAAGAATACGCGTGAATGATACATGTATTTCACTAGCTGATTGGGAAAGAATATATGATCAATATGAAGAGTTATTCTCATTCCATAAAATGACTATGTTTGAAATGGATCTATGGATGTCACTTGCCTATTTTATAGAGCAAAAAGTGGATTACTGCATTATTGAAGCAGGAATGGGAGGGCGTTTAGATGCGACAACGGCATTGGATTATCAAGCGTGTTTGATTACCAATGTTGGACTCGATCATACAGAATACTTAGGGAATACTTTTGAACAGATTGCATATGAGAAATCAGGTATTTTTAAACCAAATGTTCCTGCTTTGACAACGGAAGATAAACCAGAATGTCGAAAAGTAATGGAACTTGTTGCCGATTATATGAATACGCCACTATGTTTTATCGATTGCCAGGAAACAGATGTATTGAGATGGAATGGAATGACCTTTCATTTGAATCCACCATTGTATCAAGCTAAAAATTTATCTCTTGCCTTGGAAACACTAAATGTATTAGGTATTTGGCTTGAAGAAAATGAAATACAAGAAGTCATTGATCACTTTCAATGGGCAGGCCGATTTATGGTTCTTAGAAAAGCTCCATTGGTTTTGTTGGATGGAGCACATAATGTACATGGAATTACTGCGTTGATACATGCATTAAAGAACTTTCATGGTAAAATTTATTTCTCTGTATTGAAAGAGAAAGATGCACCACACATGATTGAACTTCTACAAACCATTAGTAAAGATATTACATTGGTAGAAATTTCAAGTGCACGTTTATATCCATTAGAAAAATTAGGGTATCCAATTATTACAGTGGATGAGTTGATTTCAAGACTATTAGATACAAAAGAAGACAGTTTATTATGTGGTTCTCTCTATTATGTAGGAGAAGTATTAGAAAAATGGGGCAATGTTTGACACGCCCCTTTTTAGCGCTTACAATTGTTCTATTGGAGTTGGAGCGATAATATGTTTACAATTGAGGAGTTTTTGCGTATATCCAATCAAATGAGAGATTATTATGCAAAAAAAATAAAAGATAGTTTTCAAGAATTTAATTTTTCACCAAATGAAATTTCTATTTTGATTATCTTAAAAAATAATTCAACAATTACAACGAGTACAGAATTAAAAGTTGTATTAGGCGTTTCAAAAACTTTGATTTCTAGAAGTGTTGATTCTTTGGAGAAAAAAGGGCTAATTCGTATTTGTATAGATGGAAAAGATACTCGAATACATCATTTACGATTAACAGATAGGTGTCAACCTGTTTTAAAAATTATTGATGAAGAGATTGGAAAAATTAATAAAACATTATTTTATGATGTGTCTGTAGAAGAAATGAAAAGTTTGAAGCAGACAATGAACAAATTACAAAAACGTGTTGAAGAAGGTAAATAGTTGTATGGAATATAACCGCTGAACTTGTTACAATAATAGTAACAAGGGAGGTGTTCTTATGGACAACACAGTTTTGTATGATCTTTCTTATGGTATGTATGCCGTGGGCGTAAAAGATGGCATGCGCGAATGTGGTTGTATTGTGAATACTGTATTTCAAGTTTCAACGATAGGACCGCTCATTGCCTTGAGTATGAATAAGGATAATTATACTTGTTCATTGATTGAAAAAAGTAAGTGTTTTTCTTTATCAATCTTACCTGAAACAATAGATTCACAAGTGATTACGGATTTAGGCTTTCAAACAGGAAAAGATAAAGATAAGTGGGCGAAGTTGAATCATCATTTGTTTAAGGAATTGCCAGTTGTAGATGATGCGTTAGGATACATGATGTGTGAAGTACAAAGTCAGATGGATGCAGGAACACACTTTGTATTCTTGGCCAAAGTCGTTGATGCCAAAAAAGGTGATTCTGGTAAACCAATGACCTATGCGTATTATCATAATGTCTTAAAACAAAGCGCACCGGCAAAAGCACCTACATACAGAAAAGAAGAAAAGTGGGTATGTAGTGTTTGTGGATATGTATATGATGGAGATGACTTTGAAAATGAACCAGATGATTATGTATGTCCAGTTTGTGGGGCTAAAAAAGAGATGTTTAAATTGCAGTAAAAAAGGTGGACCGATTAACGGTTCACCTTTGGCTTTAACTGGATACATGTTTTCATCACTAAATATAGAATAACGACTTGGAATGGTAATGAAATTAAGTTTTTGATTAATTTAGGGCCAGCAATAACTAGAAATGGCGTTGACCACAACATAGATGTAAACAGTGTGTTTAAGAATAAACTGACAACTACATCATAAGTTATTCGACATAAGATGACGCGAACCCAAGTGATTTTTTCGCAGTTATAGAAGTAAGCTGAAAAAATACATGCACTTGCCATTGTAGAAATCATAAAGATCGGATAATATGCACCCACAGGTTTAACCATGTAATTGACTAAATCTAATAATGGTGCAAGCACTAAGTTTGGAACGGGTCCATAAAGTAAGCAGCTAGCAGCTGTCGCAATGGATGCAAAGCCTAATTTTAGCTGGTTTGTGATTTGGATGGATCCAAACAAGTTAAGAATAACATTTAGGGCAAAAAATAAAGCTACCCCAACAATGACACGAACATTTTTTAGGGAACGTGCATTTTCTTTTAACATTACAAAGTATTGATTCATATATAAAAAGACCTCCTTTTTTCCATATTGCGATACAAAAAAAGAAAGTCTTTAATTTTTTTCGATCACAACAGCGGGATGCAAAATATGTACCGCAAGAATAACTTTTCGTTCCTTAACCAACTCCCCGTGTTAAAGACACTTAACGCACATATTTTTACTCTGTATGTAGTTGAATTATATGTATAAAAAAGAGATCTGTCAACAGATCTCTTGAATTGTTATTCGATTGTAGCTTTGTCTAACGCTTTAACGAAGTCATACAATGCAGCTGTATCTAAGTTTTTGATCTTTTTGTTGTATAGATCATAGTAGCTTAAACCATTGATTGCTACATATGGACATAAAGCAGAAATCTTTTCATAGGCTTCTTTATAAGCAGCAGTACTTGCAGCTTGATCAGTTGTATGTAATGCAGTATCTAATAATGCATCTAGATCAGGATCTGATAAACGAGATGTGTTATCTGTTTGACCAGTTTGGCATAATAAGTTGATACCAGTGTCATCACCTGAACCAAATTGCCATCCCATGTAAGATACTTCCCAATCGTTAACTGTATCATCACCTTGAACAGTCGCAACCATTGTGTTGAATTCACTTAAGTTTGTTTTGAAATCAACGCCAAGTTCTTCGCCCCAAGCTTTTTCTAGCATTGGAAGCATTGTGTCTAATTGATCTTTACCTTTTGTAGAAACCATACGAACAGTTAATTTCTGTCCATCTTTTTCACGTTTTCCATCACTTCCAACAGTCCAACCAGCATCGTCTAAGATTTGTTTAGCTTTTTCGATTTCATAATCATAGTAAGTCATGTTGTCATCTTTTTCTTTACCAGTAATGATATCACCTAATTGTGATGAAATTGGGTTAGCCATTAATACTGGAACGAAACCAGGTTGAGTTTTCTTAACATCTTTACTTCCTTTAGAGAATGAGTAGTAGCTATCAACAAATGATTGACGGTCAATCGCATAAGTTAATGCTTGACGTACAGCAGGATCTGCAGTGGCTCCAGCTTCACAGTTGTAAATAAAGTATTGCATTGAGCTTGATGCATAGTTGTTGTAAGTTAAGTTTTTGTCTAAGCTTGCAGTACCAACTTTATCGGCATTATCAGCTTGTGGTAATAAGTCAACAGTTCCTTTTTGAAGTTCTTGAAGTTCTGTTGAAGTATCACAAATCTTCATTACAACGTTATCAATTTGGTATTCACCATCTTCAGCTTTAAATTTATCATTCTTAACAAATGTGGCAGCTGAATCTTTTTGGAAGTTTTTCAATACATATGGTCCAGTACCAATTGGTTCACTAGCCTTGTCTTCAAACATCTTTGTATCACCTTTTTTGTATTTCTTGAATTGTGAATTAGAGATGATTGGGAATGTACCAACTTGACTGATAGCATCGATTCTTGGTGTTGCCAAGTGGAAAGCAACTGTGTAATCGTCGATTTTTTCAACACCACTTAGAGTTTTTGCATCTCCTTCGTGATATTCTTTATAACCTTCTAAGTAATCAACATATGTTGAGAAACGACCAGTATAGCTTGGGTCAGCCATGGCTGTAAATGTCAATACAACATCGTCTGCATCCAATTTAGAACCATCAGAGAATTTCACTCCTTTTTTCAATTTGAATGTTAATGTTGATCCATCCTCACTTATTGTTGGTTGTTCAGTCGCAAGTTCTGGTTGTAATTGATTATCACGATCATAGCTCAACATACTTTGATAAACCATTTCAATAACGTAATCATCATATACAGTTTGATAATACAATGGAGAGAAAATTCCATTGAAACCTGTGTTTAAGCCCACTGTCAATGTTTTACCATTTGTACCAGATGATCCACTAGCACAACCAGTCATCATTGCAGCTGCCATACATACGGCACCGGCCTTCTTTAAATAGTGACTTGTTTTCATAATTTGCACCTATCCCTTCTTGTGATGTCATTAGTGTAAAACTTTACAGAAAGAAATGCAAGACAAATTTACATTAATTTTCAATTGTATGTAAAATAATTACATTTCATACATAATGTACATAATATATGAACAATATGCTGTTTATCGTATACACATTTTATAAATAAACTATGAGAAAAAGTTCACATTGTTTTTGTGGTAAATAAAGCATTTTTGGACTATACTTTGATAGAAAAGAGGTAGTTAAAGTTATGATTATTGATGAATTAGAAAAAAAGGTCCAAGGAAAGGGAGTACGTATTGTATTCACTGAAGGATGGGATCCACGTGTACAAAAGGCAGCTATTGATTTGAAAAACAATGATGTTGTTTGTCCAGTATTATTAGGAACTCCAGAAGAAATCGCTGGTTGTGCACAAAAAAATAGTTTAAATGTTGAAGGAATCGAACAAATTGATCCAAATAATTTCGAACATATGGATGAAATGGTTCGTAAAATGGTTGAGTTACGTCGTGGTAAAATGGACGAAGAAAAAGTTCGTACAGCTTTGAAGAGCACAAACTATTTTGGAACTATGTTAGTTCAAATGGGATACGCTGATGGATTATTAGGTGGTGCTACATATTCTACAGCGGATACTGTACGTCCAGCATTACAATTGGTAAAAGCAGCTCCAGGAAACAAATTAGTTTCTTCTTGCTTCATTTTAATTAAAGAAGAAACTCAATTGATCATGGGTGACTGCTCAATTAACATCAACCCAAACACAGATGATTTAGTAGAAATCACAATGCAAACAGCTAAGTCAGCTCGTCAATTTGGTGTAGAACCAAAAGTTGCATTATTATCATATTCAACAATGGGTAGTGCAAAAGGTGAATGTGTTGCTAAGATGACTGAAGCAAGCGATCGTTTACGTCGTATTGCTGACTTCGATATCGATGGAGAAATGCAATTTGACTGTGCAGTAAGTGAAGAAGTTGCTAGTTTAAAAGCTCCTAATTCAAAAGTTGCTGGACATGCAAATACTTTTATCTTCCCTAACTTGTCAAGTGGAAATATTGGGTACAAAATTGCCGCTCGTTTAGGTGGATATGAAGCAGTTGGACCAATCTTACAAGGATTGAATGCTCCAATCAACGACTTGTCTCGTGGATGTACTTCAGATGAAATCTACAAGATGGCTATTGTAACTGCTGCTCAAAAAGATATGGATATCTAATTTAAATAATTATATTTTTTGATAAAAGAATCTCAATTGAGGTT
>NZ_DS996841.1:674122-692597 GCF_000156655.1 Holdemanella biformis DSM 3989 | reverse complement strand
ATGTAGTAAAAAAGAGATGATTTCTCACCTCTTAAACTACGATATTAAAAACATGTACTGCAATATTGAAATAAACTAGAATAGAGCAAGTATCCACGATTGTAGTAATCAATGGACTTGCCATAATGGCAGGATCTACACCAAATTTATTCGCAAATAGTGGAAGAATACAACCAATTAATTTGGCAACAATAACGACAACCATTAATGAAAGAGCAACAACGATTGCGATATTGAAGTTTTGGTACTGAATGAAAATACGCAAGCCATTGGCTGCAGCCAAAATAGATCCGACAATTAATGAAATTCTAAATTCTTTAAACATAACTTTAAAAATTTCTTTAAAGTGAATTTCCCCCAAAGCCAAACCACGAATAATCAAAGTGGAACTTTGAGAACCACAGTTTCCACCTGTATCCATCAACATGGGAATAAAGGACACAAGTAATGGTACAGCACTAAAGGCATTTTCATATCGAGTAATAATACTTCCTGTGATTGTTGCAGAAAACATCAAAACAAGTAACCATAAAATACGGTGCTTTGCCTGCTGCCAAACCGTAGTTTCAAAATATGTTTTTTCATTGGGCTCCATGGCAGCCATACGCGAAATATCTTCGTTAGTTTCATCAACCATTACGTCCATGGCATCATCAAATGTAACAATACCAACAAGACATCCATCACTATCAAGTACGGGCATCGCAATTAAATCATATTTTCTAAATAAGTGAGCTACTTGTTCTTGATCTGTATGCGTATGCACAGAAATGATATTTGTGTTCATCAAATTTGTGATGTTTTCATTATCATCACTTGTCATTAAACTTTTGGCAGTGACAATACCCATCAATCTTTTATTTTCAGTGACATAACAAGTATAGATAGTTTCCTTATGGATACCAATTTCTTTAATATGGTTCATGGCCTGTTTTACTGTCATTGTCTTTTTTAATGTGACATATTCAGTTGTCATGATGGATCCAGCACTGTCTTCCGGATATTTTAAAAGCTTATTAATTGTTGATCTTTTTGTTGAATCCAAGTTTTTTAAAATACGCGTAACTAAGTTGGCGGGTAGATCCTCTAACATATCGACCGTATCATCCATATATAAATCGTCTAATAATTCTTTTAATTCAGTTTCCGAAAACATGTCTACCAAAAATGTCTGCATTTTTGAATTCATGCATGAGAATACATCGGCAGCTTTTTCTTTAGAAATTAAGCGAAATGCCAAAGCACATTCTTTCGCATCTAATTCTTCTAAAAAGGCAGCTGTATCCATATCGTTCATTTCGGAAAGTATATTTTGTGCAGTTTTGTATTTTTTGTCTTGTAGTAATTGAATGAATTCTTCTTTGTTCATCATGATTATGTACCTCTGCTTTCTTGTTATAATTCAAACTATTCCCATCCGGATCCGTACACATACAAGCCTCACCTCCTTATCAACAAAAGAAAACGCCATTGCTTAAACAATGACGTTATTAATCTAGTATCACCGTTCAAGCTTTAGTATCACAGGGCATATAAATTACATTAAGCCAAGCCTTTGCGACTTTGCCTGCTGACCAACGAGTCGTGTCTCCACAACTTTGCGGCAGTAATCTTAGGAAATCCAAATCCCTGCGGTAACCTCACCTACCGTATATCTTTATGTACGTGAAAAGAATAATATAAATTAGTAAGTGAGTCAACCTTAACAGTATAAAAACTATGTTAAATTTAACTATATTATATGAAACTAATTCTCAGTTAGCAGGGTTTGCAGCGCTAATAGTTGGAATTGTTTTGGCATGGAAAGATAAAAGCTTATTTCAAGTATCGTTTGCATGCTGTTTCGTAGTTTTAACATTGGAATATATAATATGAAAATAATGCCACAAAAGTGACATTATTTTTTTAGTATATCTATTGTATGTGAGCTAGCACCAATTAGTTCTTGCCTTTCACATGTCGCAAGATGATATTTGATGAATAATTCAAATGTTTCATCATCCATCTTGTTTAAGATAGGACGCATATAATCACTTGGGCCATCGGCTGCAATAATTTGGATTCGTTCTAAACCTACATCTTCATTTAATTGATTAATTGTATCTAGACGAATGTAACTGTATAAATCATCAATATTTGTTTGAGTTTGAAATGTTTCATCTAGTTTTTTGGCTTCTAATGATTCTTTAATATGCCCATCTCTAAAGCCGTGAATTAGAACGCTATATTCATTCATAACGTAAGCCACAAATATAATTCCATCTTTTTTTGTAACACGTTTAGCTTCGGATAATGCTTTTAATTTATCTTCATAACTAAATAAGTGGTACATAGGTCCAAATAGTAGGGTGACGTCAAAAGTGTTATCTTGATATCTTGATAAATCTAAAGCAGTGCCTTGATAGGCCTTCACATTGCTTTTTTTAGCCTTTAAAACACCAAGATTATATTTAACAAGTTCAATCGCATCGACTTGATATCCTTCGTTGCTTAAGGCAACACTATATCTGCCAGTTCCGGCTCCAATATCGAGTATGCGATCTTCAGACTTTAGATATTTATGGATATATTTCATGCTTGTTGTATATTCAACTTGGCCATGTCTTGATAAGAGCCTTTTATCTTCACAAAATTTACCGTAATAATTTTCTAATTTACTCATGCATTATTTCCTCAACTTCTTTAATATAATAAGGTATATGTTTGGATTTTTGCAACGTTTCATGTATGATTATTTGTGGATAAAAACATATGTTTTATGAATGTAGAAATAGATAATAAATAATTTGGAGGTCAACTATGGAAAAAGAATTTAAAGCGATATATGGACAGGCAATGTCAATTGTAACGCATAAACCTAGTCAATATGCTAAAAATATTACGTTGCGTTATCCTATGAAATCGACATTCAAAGGGGATAAAGTACGTATTTGTTTGGATAACTTTACAGGTAAAGAAGGTGTGGTCTTTGATTCAGTCACAATTGGAAGAGTTATTAGTGGACGTGATTTAGATCCAACATCCATCGTTGATATTACTTTTAATGGTTCAAAAGGACTTCATCTTGATGTGGGAGAACAATGTTATAGTGATCCATTGGATTTTAAGGTGCATGAACAAGAAACCATTGCGATAAGTTTTTACCTAAAAGAATTTACGCATTTACGTTGTGGAGTCTATACACAAGGACCATTAAGCACAGGCTACTTTGGGGAAGGCGATTTTTCTCATGCAGGCATTATGGATCATGCTTCAAGTATGAAAACACCTTGGGTATTTTTCTTAAGTGAAGTTGCGGTACTTACCGATGCCAAAAACCAAGTTATCACATGTTATGGCGATTCTATTACTTCACAGGATTGGCCGGATTATTTACAGAAGCTCATGTGGGAAAATAATAAAAAAGTGTCTGTAGTTCGAAAAGCCGTTAGTGGAACACGTATTTTAAGGCAGTATTCTTGTGTTCAATATGAAGCTTATGGATTAAAAGGTGATTATCGCTTTGGACACGAAATGCATGTGGCTGGAAGTGATACTTTAATTATTTTGCAAGGAATCAACGATATTATTCATCCAGTCGGTGTTGAAAAGAATGAATTTAGACCATGGCAAGATCTTCCGTCAAGTCAAGAATTGATTGAGGGCTTAAGAAAATATGTAAAGCACGCGAAATCATTAGGAATGAAAGTCTATATTGGTACTTTGATTCCGATTGAAGGATGGCGTACATATGCATATTTTAGAGAGAACTTGCGTAATGAAGTCAATGAATGGATTCGTACAACGGATGAAATTGATGGCGTAATTGATTTTGATAAAGATATTTGCGATGGACATAAAATGCAAGATGCATTTGATAGTGGAGATCATTTACATCCAAGTGATGAAGGATATGCGCAAATGGCAAAAACTGCATACAATAAGATGTCCATGGAATAGTTCCATGGACATTTGTCATATATGAAAGAAATAGGCAGAAGAGATAAGTATAGTGAGCAAAAGAGGTTGACTGCTTATTTCTATATATAGAATAAGCAATATAGCTTAAAGTAATCTTAAAGAGGGTGAATGAAAAATGATTCGAATAGGAGTCTATGGACTTGGAAAAATTAGTTATCGTGTGATTCAAGGAATTTTATATGCTAATAATGCAGATTTATATGCCGTGTGTTCTTCAAACTTAGAAAAGGCAAATGCTTTTAAAGAAGAGTATGGGGCAAGAAAGGCTTACGATAGCTATGAAGAGATGTTACAGGATGCAAATTTGGATATGGTATATATTTGTACACCGAATTATTTGCATGCGAAACATATTCAAATGGCTTTAAATAATCATAAGCATGTAGTGTGTGAAAAACCAATGTGCGTATCATCAAAAGAATTAAATGCATGTTTTGATTACGCAAAGAAACAAAATTGTTTTTTGATGGAAGCTCATAAAACGGTATTTACGCCATTGAATCAAAAACTATTCGAAGTCATCTCAAATAAACAGATTGGACAAGTTAAATCAATAGATGCACAATATGCGACAAGATTAACAGAAACCATTTCAGGTTGGCATTTTAATAAGCCAGGATCTGGATGTATGTTTGATATTGGGGTTTATCCTATTTGTTATGCAAATCGGATGGCGAATAGCTCAATATTGAAAGTATCTCGATTTCAAGATGAGGCTTTGATCGAATATGAAAACGGGTGTGTGGCACATATCGCAACAAGCTGGGATGTAGATATGGAAAATACAGCTCATATATATGGTACAAAGGGTAGTGTTACTTGTAAGAATTTTTGGAAGAACACAGAACTTGTAATGAATGATAAAAAGATTGTGGTAGAACAAAAATCGGATTTTACTGGTGAAATCGAACATGCGTGTACTTGTATAGAGAGTAGAATGATAGAAAGTCCTGTTATGTCTAGAAATGCAAGCTTAGAGATTTTAAAGGTTATTGGCGTATGAGAAAACTAAAAATAGGTAGAATTTTAACTCTTTTTGTTGTCTTAATTCTTGTGGTGACAGCTAGTGTATATTGTATTCGAACATTTTTTCGACAAGATGAGATAATAGAAGAAAAAAGTTATTACGATTTAGATTTATTTTCTATGGAAAATGGTTGGATGACCTATAAAGATTCTTCTTATAAGTCTTTAACAGGAATTGATGTTTCAAGCCATAATCAGTATATTGACTGGTATTCTGTAAAACAGGATGGAATTGATTTTGCGATGATCAGAGTTGGCTATCGTGGTGCTCAAGAAGGAATCTTACATGAAGATGCATATTTTAATACGAATATGCAAGCGGCAATTCAGAATAAAATCAAAGTTGGAGCCTATTTTTTCTCGAGTGCTATTACAGAAGATGAAATTGATGAAGAAGTGAATATGGTATTAAATGAGATTCGAAATTATAAAATTGATATGCCCATTGTCTTTGATATGGAAGAATTTGAAAAAGGTGGAAGAATAGATAATCTGACACAAGAGCAGCGAACAAATTTGGCACTTCGATTTTGTGGTAAAATCAAAAAGGCTGGATATGATCCTATGATTTATGGGAATATGACTTGGCTTTATCAAAATTACGATTTTGAAAAGATATCCGAGTATCCAATATGGTTAGCGTCTTATTCTTCAGA
This sequence comes from Holdemanella biformis DSM 3989, assembly GCF_000156655.1. GTDB lineage: Bacteria > Bacillota_I > Bacilli_A > Erysipelotrichales > Erysipelotrichaceae > Holdemanella > Holdemanella biformis. The sequence goes on along the minus strand of NZ_DS996841.1, from coordinate 686,955 downwards.
TTGCCCAATGGAGGATAAGTTTGAAATGTGGCAATATTCAAATATTGGCCAAGTGAATGGGGTAGAAGGAGATGTAGATATAAATATATATCTACAAAAGAAATGATATGATAGATTTTGAGAAATTCGAAAAGCAATGCGATGAAATTCGTGAAATTAACGCAAAGTATATTGAAGAGTTTGTAGATGAACTTTCAAAAAAGGGATTTGTTGATAAAACGATAAAGCGTCACTATGAGAATGTAGATTTCTATTTAAACACATATTTGTTAAGAGAAAATGCTTTGACAATGGAAAATGGTTGTAAGGATGAATACTTAAGTGATTTCTTTGGATACTTTTTCATACGTAAGTGTATGTGGAGTACACCGGATACAGTTAAGTCAACAATTGCTAGTCTTAAAAAGTTTTATCGATTTATGTATGAATCGAATCGATTATCAAAAGAAGACTATGAAGAATTCATGGATACAATTCGTGTTGATAAGGAATATTGGATAGATTGTTGCAGCAAATATAATGATGGAATAAGTGAATGGTGATTTGAATGAAAATAATTGATGGATATATGCCTTTTAAAGGGTTTAAAACATATTATCGAATTGTGGATGGTGGAGATAAGACTCCATTGATTTGTTTACATGGAGGTCCAGGATCAACACATAATTATTTTGAAGTATTGGATTGTATTGCCAAGACAGGAAGAAAAGTAATTATGTATGATCAAATAGGATGTGGTAAATCATATGTGGAAGGTCATGATGAATTATGGAACCAGGAAACTTGGATGGAAGAGCTTGTTGCGTTGATGGAATATTTAAATATTGAATCATGTCATTTGCTTGGACAGTCTTGGGGTGGTATGTTAGCGATTGCGTATGCGATTGAAAAGAAAAATGCCAAACTTAAATCTTTGATTCTTTCAAGTACATTGTCCTCAGCTTCATTATGGGCAAAAGAACGACATCGTATGATTGGGTTTATGTCGGATGATGAGCGGCAAGCTATTTTAAGTGAGGACTATGATTCTATAGCGTATCAAGCGGCGAATGAGCATTATATGCAGCTTCATTGCGCAGGTCCATTTGATAAAGATACACCAGAGTGTGTCACTAGAGAAAAGAAAGCAGGACAAAGATCTTATTTGATTGGTTGGGGTCCTAATGAATATACGCCATTAGGTACTTTAAAGGATTTTGAGTATACCGATCGTTTACATGAAATTGATGTGCCAGCGTTAATAATTAGTGGAACGAATGATTTATGTACGCCATTAGTGGCTAAAACGATGTATGATGGCATTAAAAATTCAAAATGGCATTTAATGCCTGCATGTCGTCATATGTGCTTTGTGGATGATCATGATACATATTGTCAAAATTTGAAGGATTGGTTAGCATCTGTTGAATAAAGCAGATGCTTTTTTACATATTTCAAAAAAACAGGCATGATCTTATTGTGAAAATCAGCATTTACGACCCACTGACATCAGTTGTCACAACATAATTTTTTTAAAATCCATTTTTTTGGAAATTAAAAAGTGTTTAAACACGATAAATAAAGGCTTTAAAAGAAATATTAATTTTTTTTAATTTAGGGGTTGAACACATGAAATATATGTGTTAGAATACAGGAGCTTGCGATGAAGTGCGAGGTTGCTGACCCACTGAGAACCGTTGTCATGGGTGTGGCCAGGTAATTCGCATGGAGCATGTTTATCTAGAATAAACGAAAGGAGTTAAACATGGCAAAAAATACTATGAGAATTCGCTTAAAGGCGTATGAGCACAGAATCTTAGATGATAGTGCAAAGAAAATTGTCGAAGCTGCGACAAAACACGGAGCTAAAAAGGTTGTAGGACCCGTTCCATTACCTACTGAAAAGCAGGTAGTAACAATTCTTCGTGCGGTTCACAAATACAAAGATTCACGTGAACAATTTGAAATTCGTACGCACAAGCGTTTGATTGAGATTGTTGCACCAAACAAGGAAACGATCGATTCTTTACAAAGACTTGAACTTCCTAGCGGTGTCGACATCGAAATTAAACTTTAATGGAGGTGTCAATGATGAAAGGACTATTAGGAAGAAAATTAGGAATGACACAAGTCTTCACTGAAGATGGTGTATTAATTCCAGTAACTGTAGTTGAAGTAACACCTAACGTTGTTTTACAAAAGAAAACAGTTGAAACAGATGGTTACAACGCAGTTCAATTAGGATTTGAAGAAATCAAAGAAAAACGCACAACTAAAGCAAACATCGGACACTGTAAAAAAGCAAATACAAGTCCAAAGCGTTTCATTAAGGAAGTGCGCGATTGTGACATGGATGTAAATGTTGGCGATTTAGTTAATGTTGATATCTTTGCTGCAGGAGAAACAGTAGATGTAATCGGTACAAGTAAAGGTAAAGGTTACAATGGTACAATCGTTCGTAACAATGCTCACCAAGGTCCAAAGACTCACGGTGGATCTAAGAACATTCGTCACATCGGTTCATTAGCTACAAACGGTATTACTTCACGTCAAGGACGTATTATGAAGGGTACTATCATGGCTGGTCAAGAAGGTGGATATACTACTACAAATCAAAACTTGACAGTTATTAAAGTTGATACAGAAAACAACTATATGTTAATTAAAGGTAACGTTCCTGGACCTAGAAAAGGTTGCGTAATGGTACGTACTGCTAAAACTAGCAAGGGAGATAAAGAACCTGTTACTTTAGTTGACTATACTGCAAATAAGGAGGTTCAATAATGGCTACTATCGACGTAATTAACCAAACTGGTGCAGTTGTTGGTTCAATCGAATTGAACGACGCTGTTTTCGGAATTGAACCACACCAACAGGCTATGTATGATGCATTGGTAATGCAAATGGCTAGCCGTCGTCAAGGAACTGCTGACACTAAAGGTCGTAGCGAAGTTTCTGGTGGTGGACGCAAGCCTTACCGTCAAAAAGGTACAGGACGTGCTCGTCAAGGTTCTATCCGTGCTACTCAATTTAGAGGTGGTGGAACAGTATTTGGAGCTACTCCACGTAACTATGCATACCGCATTAATAAAAAAGTTCGCCGTTTAGCAGTTAAATCTGCATTGAGCGAAAAAGTTCAAGAAACAGCATTCAGCGTTTTGGATAAATTTGAAATTGCTGAACCAAAAACAAAAACATTTGTTTCAATTATTGAAGCTATCCAAGCGCCAAAGAAAACATTGTTTGTTGTTGCTGATAGCGAAGAAGCAACAAACGTTTACTTATCAGCACGTAACATTGCTGGAGCTACAGTAATGGCTGCTTCTGCAATCAATACTTATGATTTAGTAAATGCAAACAAAGTTGTTATGACAAGCGCTGCCGTAAAACAAGTTGAGGAGGCATTGGCATAATGAAAGATTACAGAGACGTAATTATCCGCCCAATCATCACTGAAGCAACTATGAAGATGATGGCTGAAGATAACAAAGTAACTTTTGAAGTAGTTAAAGGTGTTAGCAAAATTGAAATTGCTAAAGCCGTTGAAGCTGCATTCAATGTAGAAGTTGTAAAAGTAAATACAATGAACTGCAAACCAAAAACAAAACGTGTAGGTCGTTATGTTGGAAAAACAAGCGCTGTACACAAAGCTATTGTAAAAATTAAAGAAGGACAAACAATCGAATTGTTCGGTTCTGAAGAATAATCAGGGAGAAGACGCTATTTCCTGAATAAATATTGCGATAAGGAGGAAAATTAAGTTTATGCCAATTAAGAAGTATAAACCAATGACACCTGGACGTCGTGGAATGACAACTTTGGCTAAAGATGAAATCACAACATCTAAACCAGAAAAAAGTTTGTTAGCACCATTGAAATCTAAAGGTGGAAGAAACAACACAGGACGTATTACAACACGTCATCAAGGTTCTGGACACAAAAGAACTTACCGTATCATCGATTTCAAACGTAACAAAGACAACGTGCCTGCACGTGTTGCTACAATCGAATACGATCCAAACCGTTCAGCAAACATTGCATTGTTAAACTATGCTGATGGTGAAAAACGTTATATCATCGCTCCAAAAGATTTGAAAGTTGGTATGACAGTTATCTCTGGTACAGAAACAGATATCAAAATTGGTAACTGCTGTGAAATGAGAAACATGCCTGAAGGTACATTTATTCACAACGTTGAATTAAAACCTGGTAAAGGTGGACAGATGGCTCGTAGTGCTGGATGTTCAGCTCAGATCTTAGGTATTGAAGAAAAATATGTAACTTTACGTTTATCTTCTGGTGAAGTTCGTAAAGTATTGGCTAACTGCCGTGCTACTGTAGGTACAGTTGGTAATGAAGATTACAGCTTAGTTAACTATGGTAAAGCAGGTCGTAACCGTTGGAGAGGTATTCGCCCAACTGTTCGTGGTTCTGTAATGAACCCTAATGATCACCCTCATGGTGGTGGTGAAGGACGTACACCTATCGGACGTAAATCACCAATGACTCCTTGGGGTAAAAAAGCATTGGGTGTTAAAACTCGTCGTAATAAGAAGGCTAGTACAAAATTAATTGTACGTCGTCGTAATGGTAAGTAGGCAAGGAGGTAAGATACAATGAGTCGTAGTTTGAAAAAAGGACCTTTCTGTGATGACCATTTGATGAAAAAGGTTGTTGCATTAAATGAAGCCGGAAAAAAAGAAGTTATTAAAACTTGGAGCCGTCGTTCTACAATCTTCCCTCAATTTGTTGAACACACATTTGCCGTTTATAACGGTAAGGAACATGTTCCTGTTTATGTAACAGAAGACATGGTTGGACACAAATTAGGTGAATTCGTTCCAACACGTAAATACACTGGTCATGGATCAGATGATAAGAAATCTAGATAGTAGGAGGAGAAGAAATGGAAGTAAAAGCTACCGCAAAAACTCTACGTATTCAACCTCGTAAAGCAAGACTAGTCTTAGACTTGATCCGTGGAAAAGACGTAGAAGAAGCAGCTGCTATTTTGAAATTCTTACCTAACAAAGGTGGATACCTTGTTGGTAAAGTATTACACTCAGCTGTTGCTAACGCAGTTAACAATAACGATTTAGATGAAAGCAAGTTATATGTGAAGGCTTGCTGGGCTGATGAAGGAATCACAATGAAACGCTTCATGCCTCGTGCTAAAGGTAGTGCGAGTGCTATTCACAAACGTACAAGCCACATTACAGTTGTAGTGGCTGAAAAAGAGTAGGAGGTAAGCTATGGGACAGAAAGTAAGTCCAATTGGAATGCGTGTCGGAGTCATTCGTGACTGGCAATCAAGATGGTACGCTGACGATAAAGAATTCGGAACATTATTAATGGAAGATGTTAAGATTCGTGAATTGGTTGAAGCATACTACGCTAAATTATCAAACGAAGCTGTCGACAAACGTAAGGCAGACCCTCAAATCTCTCGTATCGAAATCGAACGTACTAAGGGTCGTATGACAGTTATCATCCGTACTGCTCACCCTGGTGTAGTAATCGGTCAAGATGGAAAATCAATCGAAGGATTGAAAAAGAAAGTAGCTAAAATTGCTTCTGCAAAGAACGTTCAAATTAACGTTGTAGAAGTTGCTAATCCTAACTTAGATGCTCGTTTAGTAGCTCGTTGGATTGCAAATGAATTGGAAGGACGTAAATCTTTCCGTGCAACTCAGAAAAAAGCTATTCAAAACACTATGCGTGCTGGTGCTAAAGGTATCAAAACTGCAGTATCTGGACGTCTTGGTGGAGCTGATATGGCACGTACTGAAGGATATTCAGAAGGAGTTGTTCCTTTACATACACTTCGTAGTGATATTGACTATGCTTGGGAAGAAGCAGCGACTCAATATGGTCGTTTAGGTGTAAAAGTTTGGATCTGCCGTGGTGAAGTATTACCTGGTGAAATGGTTAAAGAACCAGAAGCTCCAAAACAACGCCCAATGCGTAAAGGAAAAGGACGTCGTCGTCCAGATGCTCGTTCAAACCGTGCCCCTAAAGATGCTGCTAAAACTGCAGCACCTGCAGAAAAAGGAGGTAACGAATAATGTTAATGCCTAAACGTACAAAGTATCGTCGTCCTCACCGTTTGAGCTACGAAGGTCGTTCAAAAGCAGGTCGTACAATTGACTTTGGTGAATATGGATTGGTTGCAGAATCAGGTAACTATGTAAGCAACCGTCAAATTGAAGCAGCCCGTATTGCTATGACACGTTATATGAAACGTGGAGGAAATGTTTGGATTCGTATTTTCCCTCACATGGCACGTACTAAAAAACCTCTAGAGGTTCGTATGGGTTCTGGTAAAGGTGCTCCTGAAGGATGGGTAGCCGTAGTTCAACCAGGACGTGTAATGTTCGAAGTTGGTGGAGTAAGTGAAGAAGTAGCTCGTGAAGCTTTACGTCTTGCTGCTCACAAATTACCAGTTAAAACTCGTTTTGCTAGAAAAGGAGAAGTGAAGTAATGTTAGCTAAAGAAATCCGCGAAAAAACAAATGAAGAGCTTCTTCAGGAAATCGATACGCTTAAAGATGAACTTTTTAACCTTCGTTTCCAGCAAGCCACAGGACAGTTAGAAAATACAGCTCGTTTAAAAACTGTTAAGAAGACAATTGCTCGTATTAAAACTGTATTGACAGAGCGTGAAAACGCTGGTCAAGAGTAGGGAGGACGTATCTAATGGAAAGAAACGCTCGTAAAGTATACCGTGGTACAGTTGTGTCTGATAAAATGGACAAAACTATCACAGTTATGGTAGAAACTAAAAAAACACACCCATTATATGGTAAACGTGTTAAATATTCTAAGAAATTTAAAGCTCACGATGAAAACAACGAAGCTCGTATCGGAGATACAGTAGTAATTATGGAAACTCGTCCATTATCAGCTACAAAACGTTTCCGTTTAGTAGAAATCGTTGAAAAGGCTCGTGGTTAATACTAGGAGGAGAAAGCAATGATTCAAAACGAAAGTCGTATGCGCGTTGCTGACAACACTGGAGCTAAAGAAGTTTTAGTTATCCGTTGTTTAGGTGGTAGCGTTAGAAAATTTGCAAACATCGGTGATGTCGTTGTATGTGCTGTTAAACAGGCTACTCCTGGTGGATCCGTAAAAAAAGGTGATGTAGTTAAAGCCGTAATCGTACGTACACGTCGTGGTGTTCGTCGTGAAAACGGAACTTACATCAAGTTCGATGATAACGCTTGTGTAATCATCAAAGATGATAAGACGCCAAAAGGAACTCGTATCTTCGGTCCAGTTGCACGTGAATTACGTGATAAAGACTTCATGAAGATCGTTTCTCTTGCGCCAGAAGTATTATAGGAGGTGTGTCTAAGTGAACATTAAAAAAGGTGATAAAGTAAAAGTTATTACAGGTGCTTACAAAGGCACAATCGGTGAAGTAAAAGCTGTATTCCCTAAGGAAGATAGAGTTATCGTTGAAGGTGTTAACATGGTTAAAAAACACTTGAAGCCAACTCAAGCTAATCCTGAAGGTGGAATCGTTGAAAAAGAAGCTAAAATTCACGTTTCAAATGTAATGCTTTACGATGAAAAAGCAAAAGTTGCAAGCCGTATTACAACAAAAGTTGAAGTTGTAGATGGTAAAAAAGTTAAAACACGTATCTTTAAAAAGAGCGGTAACGAAGTGAAGTAGGAGGGTAGAAGATGAATCGTTTACAAGAAAAATATAAAAACGTAGTTGTCCCTCAAATGATGAAAGATTTCGAATACAAATCTGTCATGGAAGTACCTCACGTTGAAAAAGTAGTAATCAACATTGGTGTAGGGGATGCCATCACTAATGCAAAATTATTAGATGAAGCTGTAGAAGAATTGACAGCTATCACTGGTCAAGCTCCAGTTGTAACAAAAGCTAAAAAATCAATTGCGAACTTCAAATTGCGTGAAGGTATGCCAATTGGATGTAAAGTTACTTTACGTAAAGAAAAAATGTATGAATTCTTAGATAAGTTATTCAACATTTCATTGCCTCGTGTACGTGACTTCCGTGGAGTTAGCGATACTAGCTTTGATGGTCGTGGAAACTATACATTAGGTATTAAAGAACAAATCATTTTCCCTGAAATTGATTTCGATAAAGTAGACCGTACTCGTGGTATGGACATCGTAATCGTTACATCAGCGAAAACAAACGAAGAAGCAAAGGCATTATTAACTCAAATGGGTATGCCTTTCAAAAAGTAGGAGGAGCTTTTAAATGGCAAAGAAATCAATGATTAACAAACAACAGCGTCCTCAAAAATTTAAAGTTCGTGAGTACACTCGTTGTGAACGTTGTGGTCGTCCACACTCTGTATTAAGAAAATACAAATTATGTCGTATTTGCTTCCGTGAATTGGCTTACAAAGGTCAAATTCCTGGAGTTAAAAAGGCTAGTTGGTAAGGAGGTATATTGCATATGATTATGACTGATCCTATTGCGGATATGCTGACTAGAATCCGCAATGCTTTGCAACAAAAGCATGCCTCTGTCAGTATGCCAGCGAGCAATGAAAAGAAAGCAATTGCTCAAATTTTGAAAAATGAAGGTTTCATCACTGACTTCAACATTGAAGGTGATGTTAAGAAAACTTTAAACATTGAATTGAAATACGGACCTAACAATGAAAAAGTAATCAGCGGATTACGTCGTATTTCTAAACCTGGTCTTCGTGTTTACGCTAAAGTAGAAAACTTACCTAGCGTATTGAACGGATTAGGAATCGCAATCATTTCAACAAGCAATGGAATGATGACTGACAAAGAAGCAAGAAAAAACCACTTAGGTGGAGAAGTTATTGCTTACGTTTGGTAATAAATATATAGGAGGATAAAACGTAATGTCACGTATCGGGAATAAACTGATTACCGTTCCTGCAGGCGTTACTGTTGAAGTAGCTGCTGGGAATGAGGTGACTGTTAAAGGACCTAAGGGTTCTTTAACACGTACATTCTCTTCTTTGATGGAAATCCACGTAGAAGAAAATGTTGTCACTGTAAAACGTCCAAATGACGATAAACACACAAAACAATTACACGGAACAACTCGTGCATTGTTACACAACATGGTAGTTGGTGTATCTGAAGGATTCACTAAAGACTTAGAATTAGTTGGTATCGGATTCCGTACTGCAATGAAAGGAAACGTATTAACTTTAAACGTTGGATATTCTCACCAAGTTGAGATGCCAGTTAAAGAAGGCTTAGAAGTAACTTGTCCAACTGCTACAACTATCAAAGTTGCAGGTATCGATAAACAAGAAGTTGGAGAATTTGCAGCAAATGTTCGTGCTGTTCGTAAACCAGAACCTTACAAAGGAAAAGGTATTCGCTATGTTGGTGAAAACATCCGTCGTAAGGAAGGTAAAACAGCAGGTAAGAAATAGTAGTGGGAAAGGAGATCAAAAATGTTTACTAAAGTATCACGTAATGAAACTCGTGTACGTCGTCACAAACGTGTACGTACAAAAATTAGCGGAACTCCTGAATGCCCACGTTTATGCGTATTCAGAAGTAACGCACACATCCATGTACAAATCATTGATGATGTTAACCAAAACACATTGGTCAGTGCTTCAAGTGTTGACATGAAATTAGAAAATGGTGGAAACGTGGAAGCAGCTCGTTTGGTAGGAACTGAAATTGCTAAGCGTGCACTAGAAAAGAATATTAAAGAGGTTGTATTTGACCGTGGTGGATATGTTTACGCTGGTCGTGTACAAGCTTTAGCAGAAGCAGCTCGTGAAGCTGGCTTGGAATTTTAGGAGGTCGCACAATGGCAATGGATAGAAAACCAAGAAGAGACCAAAAAGAATTTGAAGAACAAGTAATCTCAATCAACCGTGTAACTAAAGTAGTTAAAGGTGGACGTCGTTTCCGTTTTGCTGCATTAGTTGTAGTTGGAGATCGTAAAGGCCGTGTAGGTGTTGGTACAGGAAAAGCTAACGAAGTTCCTGATGCAATCAAAAAAGCGGTTGAAGATGCTAAGAAAAACATCTTCACAGTACCAGTTATCGGTACAACAATCCCTCACGAAATCACTGGTAGATATGGTGCAGGATCTGTATACATGCGTCCAGCTATCGAAGGTACTGGTGTTATCGCTGGTGGTGCAACTCGTGCAATCCTTGAACTTGCAGGTATCTCTGATATCTTAACTAAATGTTTAGGATCACGTACAAAAATCAACGTTGTTCGTGCAACAGTTGATGGATTACAGAACTTAAGAACTGTAGAAAGCGTTGCTGCGCTTCGTGGTAAGAAGCCAGAAGAAATTCGCGGGTAATAGGAGGTAAATCAGATGAAATTACATACAATGAATTTAGCCGAAACTCGCACAGAACGTAACCGTGTTGGTCGTGGACCTGGAAGCGGAAACGGAAAAACAAGCGGTCGTGGACAAAAAGGTCAAAAATCAAGATCAGGTGGAGGAGTTCGCTTAGGTTTTGAAGGTGGTCAAACACCATTAGCAAGACGTTTACCAAAACGTGGATTCACAAACTTCAACCGTAAAGAGTATGCTATTGTTAACGTTGAAACATTAAATCGTTTCGAAGATGGAGCAACAGTTAATGCAGCTGCTTTAATTGAAGCTGGTGTTATCAATAAAGAACTTTCTGGACTTAAAGTATTAGGTAACGGTGAGTTAACTAAAAAATTAACTGTTGAAGCAGTTAAATTCTCTAAGTCAGCTAAAGAAGCTATCGAAAAAGCAGGCGGAAAAGTAGAGGTTCTATAATATGGCAGGCAAGATAAAGGCAATGTGGACGAATAAGGATATCCGCAATAGGATTCTATTCACCCTATTTGCCTTTCTTGTCTATCGTTTGGGATCAGCCATTACAGTTCCTGATGTAAATACAGCAGATCTTGTAAATGGTATTGGAGAAAACTCATTGTTCGCAATGTTAAATCTATTGGGAGGTGGAGGACTTGAACAGTTCTCTGTCTTCGCTTTAGGTGTTACTCCATATATTACTGCTTCTATCATTATCCAATTATTAAGTATGGATGTAATTCCACACCTAACTGAATTGAGTAAAGCTGGAGCAAATGGTCGTAAAACATTAGACAAGTACACTAGATATCTTGCGGTCGTTTTTGCCTTTGTACAATCATTTTCATTAGTATACGGTTTTTCAAAAGCATATACAGGATTGATTGTCGGCGGTGTTACAATCAGTAAGATTTTATATATTGCAACAATTTTTGCTGCAGGAAGTATGTTTTTAGTGTGGGTTGGAGATCAAATTTCAATGAAAGGTATTGGAAATGGTATTTCAATGGTGATTATGGCAGGTATTGTAGGGCGTATGCCTCAACAATTCTCTAGTGCCTGGTCAAGCTTAATTACGGGTGAGTCTGCGCCAACCTATGGAGCTTGGTTATTTGCCGCATATATATTAGTTTATTTATTAATTATTATATTTGTTACACTAATTAATACAGCTGAAAGAAGAATTCCAATTCAATATACATCAAGTTCAATTTCATTAAGTAAACCAAGTGAAGCAAACTACTTGCCATTGAAAGTCAATTCAGCAAGTGTTATTCCAGTAATCTTTGCAAGTTCATTGATGATGGCTCCTATTCAAATTGCTTCATTCTTCCCATCAAATGATTTCATTAAAGAAATGCAAAAATGGTTGGGATTAAAAACTTGGTATTCACTTGTAATCTATGTGTTATTGATTTTATTCTTTACATTCTTCTATACAAAGATGCAAATCAATCCAGAAAAAGTTGCTGAAAATTTAGGTAAATCAGGTTCATATATTCCAAGTGTTCGTCCAGGTAATGAAACAAAAGAATATATCAATCGAGTATTATCAAGAATTACAGTACTTGGATCTGTAGCTTTAGCAATTATTGCTGTTATGCCACATATCATGCCTCTTGTATGGCCTGATCTTCCAAATTCAATGGCTTTAGGTGGAACAGGAATGATTATCGTTGTTGGTGTTGCTATTGAAACTGTACGCCAAGTTCAAGGATTGATTACTCAAAAATCTTACAAAAAATATTACGAAGACTAATATCTTCAGGAGAATAGATATGAATATATTTATTATGGGTGCTCCTGGATCTGGTAAAGGTACATTCTCTACAAAAATTAAAGAAGAATTTAACTTAAACCACATCTCAACAGGAGATATCTTCCGTGCAAATATTGCTGGAGGAACAGAATTAGGTCTACAAGCAAAAGCTTATTCTGAAAAAGGATTGTTAGTCCCTGATGAAATCACAAACAAAATGGTTAAGGATTACTTAAACACTTTGGAAGATAAAAAGAATGGATATTTATTAGATGGATATCCAAGAACTTTAGCTCAGGCAAAAGCTTTTGAAGAAATGACTGAAGGAACAGATTTGGCAGTTGAAAAAATTGTTTATATGGATGTTCCATTTGACGAATTAACTCGTCGTATTACAGGTCGTCGTACTTGTAAAAAATGTGGAGAAATCTACAACATCTATTCAAAACCATCAAAAGTTGAAGGTGTTTGTGATGTTTGCGGTGGAGAATTAACTCAACGTAAAGATGACAATGAAGAAAGCTTAAAGGTTCGTTTAGATGAATATGCAAAGAATACAGAACCTGTAATTGCATATTATGAAGAAAAAAATATGGTTTCAAGAATCGATGCGTCAAAATCTATGGAAGAAATTTGGCCAGATTTAAAAGAAGCCTTGAAAAACAAGTAAGTTGCGCTTATAATATATAAGCGCAACTTTGCTTGCGATTATACATTCACGTTTCTGTTAAAATCCGCATGTACACATACGCATTTTAGCAGGGCCATTAAAATACGTGAATCATTACGTAGGAGGAAG
>NZ_DS996841.1:672287-673276 GCF_000156655.1 Holdemanella biformis DSM 3989 | reverse complement strand
CACCATACTAAGGAGGTGTCCAAATGAGCACAAAGTATAAAATTTCGACTATCGAAGAAACTACAAAAGAAGGTAAATTCTTATTTGAACCATTAGAATATCGCTATGGTACACCATTAGGTAATGCACTTCGTCGTGTATTATTATCTTCAATTCCTGGCGGTGCGATCTTCAGTATTCGTATTGACGGCGTATACCACGAATTTACAGGTATTAAAGGTGTAAAAGAAGATGTTGCTTCAATTATTTTAAACTTGAAACAATTGATTTTAGATATTGATATTCATGATAATGAAGTCTATACACTACGTATTGACCAAGAAGGACCAAAAACAGTCGTTGCTGGAGATATTGAATGTCCAACAGGTGTTACTGTTTTAAACAAAGATTTACCAATTTGTACTTTGTCTGAAGGAGGTTCTATACATATGGAACTTCAGGCTCGTTTAGGCCGTGGATTTGTACGTTCTGATGTAAATAAAAGAATGTATCAAAACGAAGGACAACCTCTTGGTATTATTTATACAGACTCTTTATATTCACCAGTTAAAAACGTTAGCTATGTAGCTAATCCAATTAAAAGTGAAGATGGAAGTATGTATGATTCATTAGAGTTGGAAATTACTACAGATGAAACAATCAAACCTAGCGAAGCATTGGCTGTAGCAGCTAAAATTTTACGTGATCACTTATCAATTTTAGCTTCTGTTGATGAAGCAAGTCTTGAAGTGAAAGAACAAGAAGTTGAAGTTTCAGAAGAACCAGTAGTTCATACAACTCACAAAATGATTGAAGACTTAGAATTATCAGTTCGTTCTTATAATTGTTTAAAACGTGCTGGTATTGCGACTGTTGATGAATTAACTCAGAAAACAGAAGAGGAAATGATTCATGTTCGTAATTTAGGAAAGAAATCATTACAAGAAGTTAAAGACAAAATTAAAGAATTAGGATTGTCTTTTAGACAAAATAACGGATAGGAGGAAATA
>NZ_DS996841.1:656006-672077 GCF_000156655.1 Holdemanella biformis DSM 3989 | reverse complement strand
AGATCGTAATGGTGGATACACTCGTGTAGTTAAAACACGTATCCGTCGTGGAGATGCAGCTCCAATGGCTATTGTACAATTCGTGAAGTAATTCCATTAATGAATAAAAGACACTGATTTTTGATCAGTGTCTATTTTTTTACGATAACTTTTTGAATTTGATCCTCTTTCCAAATGACAAGATCACAATCAAATCCCTCTTTAACTTGACCAGTATGTTGAAATCCTAATACATTCGCTACATTCTTTGTGAAGAATGGCAAAGCATTTTCATATCCAAGTTCATTTTTAAGATGGATGAATTCATTTCTTAAATTTGAAATTGGCGTAATACCAATTTCTTTAACGGAACCATCTTCATTGTATGTAGACCAAGATCCTTGAGCATCACTAGAAATGGTTACTTTCTCTGTGTTTTTGATCTTTCGAATATAATTTAATGTTTTGCCATTACCATCACAAGTGATGTCAATTGTACCGCCCATCTCTGTAAATTTTATAGCTTGTTCAAATAAATGAGGATTTCTTGTACAGTGCGTTGGCTGGAATAAAGAAATAGGAATATCCGCCTTTTCTAAGATGTTAAAAACTAATTCTAAGGCTTGTTTTTCGTCTCCCATATGAATTGTTAAGTTAGCTTGTTTTCCTGCGATTAAGCTTGCGGTACGGATTCTTGAAGCCAATCGAGTTAGTTCTTCCTCTGTTACATGACTCGATCTATGATCACTTAAAGCAAGTTTTACACCAAGAATACTATCAATAAACACAATATCGTCCTCCATAGAACTAGTTAGTGTATTACTAGGATAGGCATAGCTACCTGTTAAGATAAATGTATGTACACCTTTTTGTGTGAGTTCTTTCGCTTTCGCAAATAATTCTTTTGTACTTCTTGTGTAACCATCCGTTCCTAATAATCCAATGACAGTTGTGATACCGGCATCTAATATTTCCTGTACATCTATAGGTCTAGCTCTAGAAACAAATCCAGCTTCACCCCCACCACCAGTAATATGAACATGGCGATCAATCAAACCTGGCGTTAAAACACAGCCTGTGCCATCAATTGTTTCAATTGGGTAAGTTAGTTCGATATGATCATCAATTTTTTCGATTTTAGAATCAGAAATCAATACATCTTTTACTCCTAAATTTTTAGGTGCATAAATTTGAATATTTTTAATAAGTTTCATGCGTGTCACCTCAAAAATTATTATATAATAAAACTCAGGTGATGTTATGTTAATTTCAACAGAAAGTTTAAAAAAGAATATAAATGACAAATGCATTTTAAAAGATGCATCTTTTACAATAGAAGATACTGATAAAATTGCGTTGATTGGAGTCAATGGTACAGGTAAAAGTACTTTATTAAAGATACTTGCAGGTATTGAAAATTATGATTCAGGAACCATTATAAAAAAGAATGGAATTAAAATTCATTATTTGCCACAAAATCCAGAATTCAAAACAGATTGTGTATGGGATGAAATTCAACTTGTGAATTCTAAAAATGAGCACCCCGTCGCAGAATTTGAATTGAAATCGATCCTAACAAAACTGGGTATTACAGATTATCAAAGTGCAATGTCAACTATGTCAGGCGGACAAAGAAAAAGAGTGGCTCTTGCCTTAGCGCTATGTACAAGCTGTGACTTGTTGCTTCTAGATGAACCAACCAATCATTTAGATAATGACATGGTTGAATGGCTAGAAAATTATTTAATTCGTTCAAAAAGTGCAATATTTATGGTCACACACGATCGTTATTTTTTAGATCGTGTTTGTACAAAAATGATTGAATTAGATCAAGGAGACCTATATATTCATAATGGAAATTATGAAGTATATCTAGAAAATAAAGAAACGCGTATCGAACAAGAAAAACTAGCTGCACATAAACATAAGAATTTATATAAAAAAGAATTAGAGTGGGTAAGAGCGGGTGTACAAGCCCGTGGAACCAAATCCAACAGTCGACTTCAAAGGTTTGAAGAATTGCGTCAGAAACGCTTTAAACAACAAGAAGAGTCATTAAAAATCAATGCCGCTATGCAACGCTTAGGAAATAAAACAATTGAATGTATGAATTTAGGATTTGATTATCCAGAAAAACAATTGTTTCATGATTTCAACTATGTTTTATTACGCCAAGACCGTATCGGTATTATTGGAGAAAATGGATGTGGTAAATCCACATTACTTGATGTCATTGCAGGTTTAAAACAACCAACTTTTGGAACTATTGAATATGGCACAACTGTTAAAATTGGATATTTTAGGCAAGCCGATCAAGGTGTCGATTTAAATACGCGTGTTATTGATTATATTGAAGAAGTTTCAAAAGTCATTGAATACGATCGAATGACGCTGAGTGCATCACAAATGCTTGAAAGATTCTTATTTCCAAGAAACATGCACTATACTACATTATCAAGATTATCCGGAGGAGAAAGAAGAAGATTATATCTTTTAAGAGTCTTGATGCAAGAACCAAATATCTTATTATTAGATGAGCCAACAAATGATTTGGATATCTTAACATTAGACGTATTAGAAGACTACCTAGATAATTTTCAAGGTGCCATTATTACTGTTAGCCACGATCGTTATTTTTTGGATCGAGTTGTAGATAAAGTGTTTGTTCATCAAGAAGATGGTACATTTAAACAATATAGTGGTGGATATAGTGATTACTTAATAAAATCCAAAGACGAAAATAAAAAGGTGGTTATACAAAAACCAATTGAAAAGAAAAAGCGTTCTTTATTATCTTATATGGAGAAAAAAGAATTAGAACAATTACCAGAAAAAATGGAATTGTTAGAAACAGAAATGGAAACATTAGACCATCAAATGAATGAGTGTCAAAATGATTTTGCGAAATTAAAAGAATTAAGTGATATAAGAACACAAAAAGAAGAAGAATTAGAAATTTTGACAAATCGTTGGATGGAATTAGAAGAAAAAAAGGAAGGATAAAGTTTTAATTGGATATGGAGAATAGGGGATTTTTTAAAAAACCATCCCATGTGTTTTTGTTAGCTATGCTATGTTGTATACTATGGGGAAGTGCGGCTCCCTTTATTAAATGGGGATATCAATTATTTAACATTGAAGGCGTACCAAGTATATTGATGTTTGCGGGCATTCGCTTTGCGTTAGCCGGACTTTTAGTTATATTATTTGGCTCTTTCTTACAGAAAAAAGTATTAGTCGCAAAAAAAGAAAATATTCAAGGCATATGTACATTAGCTTTATTTCAAACAGCCGGACAATACTTTTTCTACTATATAGGACTTTCATATACATCGGGCGTAAATGGTTCGATTATTACCGGTACCAGTGCCTTTATATCTTTATTAGTAGCCAGTTTGATCTTTCATTATGAAAAGCTGACACTAAGGAAAACATTGGGATGTTTTATCGGATTCTTAGGTATTTTATTTATGAATATGAGTGGTGCTAGTGCAAACTTTTCATTTATAGGCGAAGGCTTTGTGTTAATGTCACAATTATGTGGAGCTATATCAGCCGCTTTTATTAAGAAGTTTACACAAAAACAAAATGCCGTACTATTAAGTGGATACCAATTCTTTTTAGGTGGTGTTTTACTAATTATCATTGGATATTTGATGGGAGGACACATTACATTTGAATTCAATCTAGGCCTTCTAGTATTGATTCATCTAGCCCTTGTATCCGCTATCGCCTATACGATTTGGGGATTGTTGTTATCTGTAAATCCTGTTAGTAAGATTGGTGTCTATATGTGTGTAACACCAATCATAGGTGTTATTTTATCAAGTGTTGTCTTACATGAATCCAATCAGGCATTCCAATTTTCAAGTTTAATTGCCTTGGTTCTAGTTAGCTTAAGTGTATTTTTAGTCAATAAAGAAACGCAGACAGATTGAGTTCTGTCTTTTTCTTTGCCTAAAAAAAGATCCTAGGCTTATCTAGGATCTAATAATTCAAAGCAACGCCCCACATCACTTGGATAATGAGCATCACTTGCAGTAACAATTTGTACATTATTTTCTTTTAGGATATTTCTAAAATCAGCATTTAAGCCAATATCAGGATGATGATATGAATAATGAGCTTTAGTGTTGTCTTCCATTTTAATGTTGTATTCATTTGCCAGACGAGCGATATGATGGTAGGTAGGATGTAAATCGTAGCCTGGATCAATCGAATACAATTTAATCACATCTGGATGACCCACTTGGTCAAAGAGATTGGATTGAATTAGTTTTTCAATAGAGTCATAATAGGATTTATAAATAGTAGAAGGATCATTTTTGTTCCAAAGTAATTCTTTAGAAAAGGAATCCATATCATATAAATAGCCATTTACAGAGTGTACACTACCAATTAGAAAGTCAAAATGATAGTTTTTAAGGATGGAGGATAATAGACTTTCTGTTTCAGGCGTATAACATACTTCAAGACCAAAACGCACATCAATGTCAAAAGTTTCTTTTTTTAAGGCTGCAATTAATTTTAAATAATCATCTATGGAGTTTTTTTGTTTCTTTAAAAACCACTCTTCTTGTAATTTAGATACTTCACAAACTCTTTTATAACAGTCTTTAAATTCGAAGAATCTATGCGTATGATCTAAAATCTGAAGATGAGTAATTCCTTTTTCTTTGGCAGCATCAATAAACTTACAAACATATTCAACGCTTAAATCACCATTTTCTAAATGTGTATGTGCATCAATCATAGTTAGCTCCTATTTCTTATAAGTAGATACTTTAATCATACCATTGATCTTCTCGATTGGTGTAATATCGACTTTTGTATCCAAATCAATAATTGTATACGCAATATCCTTCTTAGATTTATTCATCAAATTTTCGATGTTGGCATCCTTTAAAATATCCGTGATTTGAGAAATCATTTTTGGTTTATTATCATGAATACAAGTGATTCTAAATGGTGAATTCATATCCATTTTCGCATTTGGTAAATTGACAGAATTTGAAATATTTCCATAAGTTAAATAATCCATCAATTCTCGAGCTGCTTTTACAGCACAATTTTCTTCACTTTCTTCGGTTGAAGCACCTAAGTGAGGAATCGCAATGACTTTATCACTTTGAAGTACTTTTTGACTAGGAAAATCAGTTACATAAGATGCAACTTTATTTTCATCTAACGCCTCTAATAGAGCATCTTCATCAACAAGGCCGCCACGCGCAAAGTTTAATAATTTGACGCCATCTTTCATCTTGTCAAAACTATCTTTATTGATAAAGTTTTTTGTTCCATCATTTAAAGGTACATGAATCGTAATAAAATCACATTGACGATATAGATCATCAATATTTGTGACATGATTTACATATCGAGATAAATTCCATGCAGCATCAACAGACATATAAGGATCATATCCATATACTTTCATCCCGAAACGTAAAGCTAGATTGGCAACTTGAATACCAATAGCACCACAACCAATGACACCTAAAGATTTACCTGTTAATTCATGACCAGCATATTTTTTCTTTTGTTTTTCCACATCCTTTGCGATGTTCTCATTTTCTTTTTGCGTTTGGATCCATTCAATACCATGATAAATATCACGACTTGCCAGTAGCATACCCGCAAACACAAATTCTTTTACGGCATTACTATTTGCGCCGGGAGTATTAAATACGGCAATCCCTTTTTTAGTACATGTATCAATATCAATGTTGTTGACACCAGCACCTGCACGAGCGATGGCTTTTAAATTGTTGCCATATTCAATATCATGAAGATTGGCACTACGAACTAAAATGGCATCTTCATCTTCCATGTTTTCGTTTACTTCATAATCTGGCGTAAACTGATCTAAACCAATTTGCGCAATATTGTTATAGAGTTTTATTTTAGGCATTATAATTCTCCTCTTCAAATTTTCTCATAAATGCAATTAGGGCTTCTACACCTTCAAGTGGCATGGCATTATAAATACTTGCACGCATACCACCAACCGTTCTGTGACCTTTAATATTCACAATTCCTGCTTCTTTAGCTTCTTGAACAAATTTAGTATCTAGATCCTTGTCACCCGTCACAAAAGGAACATTTGTATAAGAACGATCTTCAGGTACAACAGGATTTGAATAGAGTTTAGAAGCATCGATATAGTCATATAATAATTTAGCTTTTTGACGATTGATCTTTTCCATGTTTTCCAATCCACCAATTTGTGTTTCTAGCCATTCAAGTACCAAACCACAAATATAGATCGCATAAGTAGGTGGTGTGTTAAACATAGAATCATTGTCAGCATATGTTTTGTAGTTCAACATGCTTGGTGTTTTTTCGTCGGCTAAACCAATCAAGTCTTTTTTTATAATAACCACGGTCAATCCGGCAGGACCCATATTTTTTTGGGCACCGGCAAAAATTAAATCGTATTTAGAAACATCGCATCTTTCACTTAAAATACAACTTGATAAATCAGCAACTAAAAGCTTACCTGCATGAGGTGGAAGCTCTTTATATTTCGTTCCATAGATTGTATTGTTTTCACAAATATATACATAATCTGAATCTTCACTTAAATCTTCCTGCTTAATTTTAGGAATATATGTAAAGTTGTCCTCTGCACTAGAAGCAACTACATTTACTTTTCCTAATTTTTCATGTTCTTTCAAAGCCTTTTTTGTCCATTGGCCCGTATTGATCAAATCTACGTTATGTTTTTCTAAATTCAAAGGAATCATAGTAAATTGTAAAGAAGCACCTCCTTGTAAGAATAAAATTTCATATTCATCTGGAATATTCATCAATCTTTTTAGTCTTGCTTTACAAGTATCTATAATATCCTTAAATTCACTGGAACGGTGGGACATCTCCATAACGCTCATTCCACTATTGTGAGCGTCCAACATTTCGCTTGCAGCTTTTTTTAGTACCCATTCTGGTAAGCATGCGGGACCGGCACTAAAGTTATATACACGTGTCATATTGTTACCTTGGTGAAAATATTTCCGCCTTTCCTTTCTTTATGTTTCATGATTATACATTTATTTACATTTAATTTCAAGAAATTTGTTCATAAAATAAATTCAAGTGTATTTAAAATTAAAACAAATTATTTAACGAAAGCTTAACAGAACCATTCTTTTTGTTTAACAAACAAGCACTATGATATGTGTGTCGAAAGAAAAGAGGACAAAGAAAATATGAATAAGTTTTTAAAAGGTGCAATGATCGTAGGATTATCTGCAGCTATGGTAGGATGTAGTTCAAATGCTACATCAAATGACAGTGATTCAAAAAGTGAAAGTTTAAGCGGAACAATTACAGCCGCAGGTTCAAGTGCATTGAAACCATTGGTTGATGTTGCAGCCGAACAATTCTCTAATGAAAACCCAGATGTTTCTATTACAGTCGATGCTGGTGGATCTGGAGAAGGTTTAAAACAGGTGGCTGATAAAACAGTTACACTTGGAAATTCCGATGTTGCAGCTGAAGAAAAATTAGATAAGGATCAAGCTAAAGATTTAGTCGATCACCAAGTTTGTGTTGTAACAATGGCTCCAATTGTAAATAAAGATGTAGGTGTTAAAGATTTAACAAAACAACAATTGATTGACATCTTCACAGGAAAAACAACAAACTGGAAAGATGTTGGTGGACCGGATGAAGATATTGTATTGGTGACTCGCCCAACTTCATCAGGAACAAGAGCCACATTCCAAAAATATGCATTAGATGGAAATGAAGAAGCAAGCAATGCCTCAATGGAAACAGATGATTCAGGTGTATTGTTACAAAATGTAACAGATACAAAGGGTGCAATTGGTTATGTAGCATTATCTTATTTAGTAGACAATGACGATGTAGATACTATCGCAATTGATGGTGTCAAACCAACATTAGAAAATACTTATAGTGGTGACTACAAAGTTTGGACATTTGAACACATGTACACAAATGGAGAGCCAGATAAAGCAACAAAGGCGTTCTTAGATTACATCATGGGTGAAAAATTCGGTAAGAAAATGGAATCATTAGGCTATGGTGTTTCTAGTAAAATGGAAAAAACAGATCACTAATTACTAGTTCTTTAACGGACATTGAAATATATGTCCGTTATTCATTTAGTTTGGAGGAATTTGATGCGTCGTAAAAGCATGTTTTGTAAAGAATATTTCTGGCAGATTCTTGTAACAATTGGTGGACTGTTCGTAATATTCGTAACTTTATTGATCGGAGCCTTTCTGGTTTACAAAGGTTCGGATACATTTTTTAAATTTCATCACACTCTACAAGAATTTCTTGGCAGCGCCAACTTTGCACCTATGGATAATGCCAGTTCAAAAGGACATGTAGGAGCCTTGATCTTTATTGTTGGATCGCTATGTGTTTGTGGTTTAGCTTTATTGATTGCCACACCATTTGCGTTAGGATCATCTATTTTTATGACAGAAATTTCACCTAAGTTTGGTGAAAAATTCTATCGTCCTATGGTTGAAATCTTTGCCGGAATTCCTAGTGTTGTTTATGGATGGGTTGGATTAACGGTTTTGATTCCCTTTTTAAAGAAAGTATTTGATTTGCAGGTAGGACACTCCATACTTGCAGCAAGTTTAGTTCTATCAATTATGATTTTTCCATCGATTACAAGTGTAGCTAGTGATGCGATTCGAGCTGTTTCAAAAGAAACACGAATGGCTGCATATGGACTTGGCTCAACACGTTGGCAAACGATATATCGTGTTGTGATTCCTGCTGCTTTGCCAGGCGTTATTTCAGGTATTGTTTTAGGACTTGCAAGAGCATTTGGAGAAGCTTTAGCGGTTGCGATGGTCATTGGTCAAACAACTGCTTTACCTAAGAGTATTTTCTCCACTTCAAAAACACTAACAACTGAAATTGCTGCTCAAATGGGAAATGCGATGGAAGGCGGAGAAATGAAGGCAGCCTTATGGACAATGGCTTTATTATTATTCTTGATTTCGTTATTGTTTATCACAATCATTCATAAGTTTTCAAAACCGAAAGGAGAATAAAGATGGATTCTAGAATTAAAAGAGCAAAAATGGTAGATCAATGTATGACAATTCTATTTTATGGTATCGCCTTATTCTTCTTTCTACTTCTTGTAGGCTTTGCCGGTAAAGTGATTGTTGGTGGCTTGTTAGGTGCTAAACCAGAGATGTTTGGCTTTTCTCGATCTGGCAGTATTGGAAACCAAGTCTTTAATACAATTTACTTAGTATTTATTTCATTGCTTGTATCTGTTCCTATTGGTGTGTTAGCCGGCATATATTTGGCTATGTACGCAAAACCAGGTCTTGTGACACGCTTTTTAAGAACTTGTATTGAAACATTGTCTTCTTTACCAAGTATCGTAGTGGGCTTGTTTGGATATTTGATTTTCTTGGTTGTATTAGGACTATCAAAAAGTTTATTAGCAGGTGCTTTATCTATTTCGATTTTAAGCTTACCTTTGATCACAACCACTACAGAAGATGCGATAAAAGGTTTACCAGAAGGTTATTATCAAGGAAGTATGGGACTTGGAGCAACAAAGTGGCAAACTATATTTCATGTACTATTGCCTGCGTGTCTATCACGTATTATGACTGGAGTCATTTTAGCGGCTGGTCGTGGATTTGGTGAGGCTGCCGTATTACTTTATACAACAGGATCAGGAAGTGATTTGCGTTGGAATAACTTTAGTTTTACATCTCCAACATCACCAATTAATGTTTTAAGACCGGCTGAAACATTATCTATTCAAATTTGGAATTTACAGACAAATGGTCAAGATCGTGCATTGGCGAATCTATCGAGTGCTGTATTAATGATTTTAGTATTAGCGTTTAGTATTGGTGCGAATGTCTGGTCAAGACATATCTCTAAAAAACAAGCTGGATTAGAGAAATAGAAAGGTTAACTATGAATAATAAATTTACAGTGAATGATTTGAATTTATATTATGGGGATTTCCATGCCTTAAAGAATATAAATTTGGATATCAAAGAAAAAGAAATTACGGCATTCATTGGTCCTAGTGGATGTGGTAAATCGACATTTTTAAAAACATTAAATCGTATGAATGATTTGGTAGAAAACACTAGAATTACCGGAGATATTTGTCTAGATGGTACGGATATCTACAAAAACATGGATGTGATTGAATTAAGACGTAGAGTTGGAATGGTATTTCAACAGCCCAATCCATTCCCTAAAAGTATTTATGACAATATTGCGTATGGTCCAAGAATTTTTGGAATTAAAAAGAAAAGTGAATTAGATGAAATTGTTGAAAGAAGCTTAAGACAAGCTGCCATTTGGGATGAAGTAAAAGATCGTTTGCATAAATCGGCTTTAGGAATGTCAGGTGGTCAACAACAACGTTTGTGTATCGCAAGAGCCTTGGCAATGCAGCCGGAAGTTTTATTGATGGATGAACCTACAAGTGCTTTAGATCCAATTTCCACAAGTAAGATTGAAGAGTTAACTTTAGAATTGAAGAAAGACTATACAATCGTTATTGTTACGCACAATATGCAGCAAGCTATGCGTATCAGTGATAAAACTGCCTTCTTCTTATTGGGGGATTTAATTGAGTATAGTGATACAGAAACATTGTTCTCTACACCAAAAGAAAAGAAAACAGAAGACTATATTACGGGGAGGTTTGGATAATGGTTTTACCTACAAAGTTTTTAAAACAAACAAGACAGTTAGAACTGACTATGACACAAATGTCTCAAGACTGTTTGAAAGGTTTATGGTTTTGCAAACACGCTATTTTAGATGGAAACAAAACTTTAGTTCAAGATGTTTCACAAATGCACGAAGAAGTGAGTGAACAAGGAAGAGAGGCTGAACAAATTTGCATGAAGATCCTTCTTCTTCAGCATCCGGTTGCGAAAGATTTAAGGCGTATTACGGTAGCTACAAATACAATTCGTGATTTAACACGTATCATGGATCAGGAAAAAGAAGTCGCAGAACTAATTTGTGCATTGAATATGGAAGATTTAATTGTGGATGATTGTATTCAACAACAGTTTTCAATTGCGAAAGAAATGATTACTCTTGCGATTGAAGCTTTTATTCAAAAGGATGAAAAGGCAGCAAATCAAGTGATTAAAATGGATGATCAAGCGGATGCACAATATGAAATGGCGAAAGAAATCTATGTGGATTTATTAGCTAAAAAAGAACATGATACAGGTACATTGGTAGATGTCTTATTAGTAGGTAAATATTTAGAGAGAATTTGTGATCATTGTGTAAACGTTGGAAAATGGGTTCTTTATCAAAAGTCTGGCATTTTTGAAGAAATTGAATGAAAAAAAGCTGTAAGCAAATTTGCTTACAGCGTATTTTTTACTTGGTGGAGCGTATCGGGATCGAACCGATGACCCCCTGCGTGCAAGGCAGGTGCTCTCCCAGCTGAGCTAACACCCCAAGTGCCTTATAATATTATCGAATTTTTTTGGAAAAAGCAAGTATTTTTTGATAAAATTAATATATGAAAAAACAATGGACATGGATCATGATTCTATGTGTATTCAATTTTACTTTGATGGGATTTATCTTAACGCATCCAACATCAAAAAAACAAGATGCAAAAATTGTGGAAAAAGAAGAGAAGAAGTCTTTTACATTTGTTGGTGTCGGAGATAACTTATATCATAATACACAATATATGTGTCAAGAACAAAATGAATACTATAATTTTGATTCTTATTATGAAATGACGAATAAATATACACAAAAGGCCGATTTGGCTTATATCAATTTTGAAACATTGTGTATAGGTGAAGAATATGGATTGAGTGGCTATCCTACTTTTAATGGGCCTACGGAAATTTTATCTTCCGTAAATAAGGCTGGCTTTGATTGGTGGAGTTTAAGTTCAAACCATTCAATGGATAGAGGCGTTGAGGGCTTGTTGAAACAGATCGAATTGGTTCGTGAAAATTATCCGGATGTCATTACTACGGGTTCTCATACATCCAAAAAAGATAGAAATCGTACTTTAGTTAAAGAAATCAATGGTATTAAAGTAGGTTTTTTAGGCTATACTTATGGCTTGAATGGTTTTGTCTTGCCAGAAGATAAGCCTTGGCTTGTGGATTTGATTGATAAGGAACAAATGAAAAAGGATATGGAAGCTTTAAGTAAAGTAAGCGATATTCAATTGGTTTCCATGCATTGGGGCGATGAATATCAAACATATCCAAATGATGAGCAGCAAGATTTGGCAAATTATTTAAATGAGTTGGGTGCTGAAGTTGTGATTGGATCGCATCCGCATGTAATTCAGCCAGCTAAAATAATCAAAGGGAAAAAACAAGATACACTTGTATATTATTCGTTGGGAAATTATACGAGTACACAAGATGTGGATGAAAGAATGGTTGGGGGAATGGCTAGCTTTACTGTAAACTATGATCCAAATACTAAAAAGACATCTTTCACAAATACAAAGTTTATTCCGTTGATTACATGGTTTGATGCAGGATATAGTACATGGAAAACATATTCGATTGAAGATTATAATGATTCCATTGCTTCAACACATAGATTATCAGGTGAATATGATATGTCTAAAGAATGGGTTCAACAATATGTTCAATCTGTTATGCAAGATTCAGAAGGGATTGAGGTGGTATTAGAGTGAGTCAAAATCAAAAAACAATAGCCGAAAATCGTAAGGCAAGACACGATTATGAATTGTATGATCGTTTTGAAGCTGGACTCGTACTTCAGGGTACAGAAATCAAAAGTATTCGAAGAGGAAAAGTCCAATTAAAAGATAGTTATATTAGTTTTCAAAAGGGTGAAGCTTTTATTAAAGGAATGCATATCTCTCCTTATGAATTTGGAAATCGATTCAATCATGATGAAACAAGAGATCGTAAGCTTTTAATGCATAAACAAGAGATTCAAAAATTAGAACAATCAGCTCGTATAAAAGGATATACAGTTGTACCAGTAAAAATTTATTTATATAAAGGATTAGCTAAACTTGAAATAGCTTTGGCAAAAGGTAAAAATCTTCATGATAAGCGTGAATCTCAAAAGGCGAAGGATGCGCAAAGAGAGATTCAAAAGGCCTTGAAAAATCAGTATTAATAGATTATACTGATATTCCTTGGGGATGTTCAGGCATTCGATGAGTAAATGTTTGGATTCGGCCACAGCCACGAAGGATACGTGTAATAACCAACTTAAATTAATTGCTAAAAATAAACTTGCTAATGTATTTGGTATGAACCAAAGCATGGCTTTCGCTGCTTAATTTTATTGCCTACGTTTGGCTTCGCAGCCCCTTTCTGAAATTTCGCTTTCTTATTTTAGACTGAGTGTTAAAGAAAAGAAGATAGAAATAAGCATTGGCTAGCTGCTTATTTTGAATCAACTATAGCTAAACCAAAAGAATTTTTGTTTCCATCCGAAACTTTTGGATAACTAGATGGAAAAAGCTGTAAACGCTGTCTCGTGGGACTTTGCTTAGACAGGAGTTCGATTCTCCTCATCTCCACCAAAGACAATCAACGCCCTTATTTAAAGGGCGTTTTAATTTATCGTGATGTATTTTTTGATGTATAATAAATAAGAAAGAAGGTAAATTTACATATGAGGATTGCAGTAAGCTATAAAGACGGAGAAGTGTTCCAACATTTTGGGCATAGTTCAGAATTTAAAATCTATGACACAGATCATAATGAAATTATTAAGAGTGAAATAATTACAGTCGAAGGGCATGGACATGTTGGTGTTTCAAATGCATTGAAAGAACAAAATGTAAACATTGTACTTTGTGGTGGCATTGGACAAGGGGCTAAAACTGCATTGGCTGGTTTTGGGATCCATTCTTTTGGTGGGGTAACCGGAAATGCGGATGAGGCTGTTAAGAAATATTTAAGAGGAAAGCTTGAATTTACAACGGATGTGACTTGTACAAAACATGAATCTGGCAAAAGTCATTCTTGTGGTGGACATTGCCATTAATTCTTGAGTTTTTCTTTTGACACGCCTTGTATTTCGGTCTATAATCTAGGCAACAATAGTGATAAGGATATGAATACATTCTATTCAAATGTAGAGAGAGTGTGATTGGTGAAAACACTTTGCGAATGTATGTATTTACTCCCTTTGAATTGCCCTTGAAAAAGTGTGCCGTAATTCTTGCGTTAAAAGGTTTGAGGTGTATACAGTAATTGTATAAACAAAGGTGGTACCGCGTGCGACAGACGTCCTTTGATGGCTGTCGCTTTTTATATGGAAAAATGGAGGAAAATAAAATGGAATTAGTGAATGTATTAGAAAATGAACATTTATCTATGTTGAACCACTCATGTGCTCATATGATGGCTCAAGCTGTTAAGCGTTTATATCCAAATGCTAAATTTTGGGTAGGACCTGTTATTTCTGAAGGTTTCTACTACGATATGGATTTAGGAGATGTAAAATTAAAAGAAGAGGATTTGGCAAAAATCGAAAAAGAAATGAAGAAAATTGCCAAAGACGGAAAGAGAATTGTTCGTGAAGAAATCTCTAAAGAAGATGCTTTAGAAATGTTCAAGGACGATCCTTATAAAATTGATTTGATCAACGGATTAGAAGATGGAAATATCACAATTTATCGTCAAGGTGAATTTGCGGATCTATGTCGTGGACCTCACGTTGAGACTGTTAAAATGTGTAAAAACTTTAAATTGTTGAAACATTCTGGTGCTTACTGGAAAGGTGATGCAAACAATAAAATGCTTCAACGTGTTTATGGTATTTGTTTCGATACAAAAGAAGAATTGGAAGCTCACTTGGAAGCTTTAGAAGAAGCTAAAAAACGTGACCACAAGAAATTAGGAAAAGAAATGGGTTTATTCACAATTAGTGAATTTGCACCAGGTATGCCTATCTTCTTGCCGGATGGAATGATTTTACGTAACATCTTGGAACAATACTGGTACCAAGAACATACAAAGGAAGGATACCAATTCATTAAGACTCCAATTATGATGTCAAAAGAATTATGGGAGTTAAGTGGACACTGGGATCACTATAAAGACAATATGTACACTTCAATGGTTGATGATCGTGAATTCGCAATCAAACCAATGAATTGTCCAGGTGCATTATTAGTATATAACTCAACTTTACACTCATATAAAGACTTACCATTGCGTTTAGGAGAACTAGGACAAGTACACCGTCACGAAGCCAGTGGTGCATTGAATGGATTATTCCGTGTACGTACATTTACACAAGATGATGCGCACTTATTTGTAACTCCAGATCAATTGGAAGAAGAAGTTAAAAAAGTATTACAATTGGTAGATCGTATTTATTCTGTATTTGGTTTACCTTATGAGATTGAATTATCAACTCGTCCAGAAAGTGGATATATTGGTTCTGAAGAAATTTGGGATGTTTCAGAAAAAGCATTGGCACAAGCTTGCGTTCATGCAGGTAAAGAATATAAAGTAAATCCTGGAGATGGTGCATTCTATGGACCTAAATTGGATATCCATATTAAAGATAGTTTAGGACGTGTATGGCAATGTGGTACTGTACAATTGGATATGAACTTGCCAGAAAGATTCGAATGTAAATATGTAGATGCAGATGGAACTAAGAAAACACCAATTATGTTACACCGTGTGGTTTATGGATCAGTTGAACGTTTCATTGGTATCTTGATCGAACACTTTGGCGGACACTTCCCATTGTGGTTAGCTCCACGTCAATTTGTGGTAATTCCAGTTCACCATGAAAAACATGTTGAATACGCAAATAAAGTATGCGATGCATTAACAGCATTAGGAATGCGTGCTACAGTAGATTCTCGTAATGAAAAATTGGGTTATCGTGTTCGTGAGGCACAGCTACAAAAGGTTACTTACCAAATCGTAGTGGGTGATGGAGAACAAGAAAATAACACAGTAACAATTCGTCAGAGTGGTAAAAAGGATAGTGTTACATTATCTTTAAATGAAGCTTTAGCTAAATTTAAAGCGGAAGTAGACAACAAAACATTGTTTGGAAAGTAAAAGTTTAGAGGTCAAAAATTGGCCTCTAATTTTTTTTGTC
>NZ_DS996841.1:598623-653920 GCF_000156655.1 Holdemanella biformis DSM 3989 | reverse complement strand
TTTTTTGTCTTTTTTGAAAAAATTGCTTGCAATAAGTTTTTATCCATGTTATTATAAACGGGCGTTACGGATAACGCAGGTTGTTCTAAAAAATAAGTATTCTGAAAATATTCTTGGAGAAGTACTCAAGTGGCTGAAGAGGTGCCCCTGCTAAGGGTATAGGTCGGGAAACTGGCGCGAGAGTTCAAATCTCTCCTTCTCCGCCATCTTATTTTTGGAAAATTATGGTCCAGTGGTGTAGTGGTTAACATGCCTCCCTGTCACGGAGGAGATCGTGGGTTCGAGTCCCATCTGGACCGCCATTCATGCAGATGTAGTTCAATGGTAGAACACAGCCTTGCCAAGGCTGATACGGGGGTTCAATTCCCCTCATCTGCTCCATTTAAAATTGAATATTGGTCCAGTGGTGTAGTGGTTAACATGCCTCCCTGTCACGGAGGAGATCGTGGGTTCGAGTCCCATCTGGACCGCCATTTAGAAATATAAGTCATCTTAGGATGGCTTTTTTCTTTATATTGACTATTTTTTTGTTTCTTAGTTTAATAAATCTATGATTATTAACGCAAGTGGAAGAACAGATATTGTCGCCTATTATATGGATTGGTTTGTGAACCGATGGAATGAAGGATATTTTGATGTAAGAAACCCTTTTAATCCAAAACTTGTCAGTCGTATCTTTGTATCGGATGTAGATATGATTGTATTTTGCACAAAAAATCCATTGCCATTATTAGATACGATACATCTATTTTCTGTACCCATTCAGCTACAAGTTACCATCACTGGATACTTTAAAGATATGGAGCCTAATGTTTTGGATAAGAAACAAGTCATTGAATGCATTAAAAAGCTATCATCTTATTTAGGCAAAGAAAACGTATGTGTTCGATATGATCCTATCCTTTTGAATTCCAAATATAATGTTGATTATCACGTTCGTGCTTTTAACAAATTATGCACAATGTTAAAAGGATATGTATCTAAAATGATTGTCTCTTTTGTGGATGATTATAAAAATGTTCGAAATAATCATTTGGATTATCATGAACCATCCAATGAGGAATATCTTAAATTAAAAGAAGAGTTCGAAAAAAACAATATAAAGATCATTAGTTGTATGGAAAATAAATATCAAATTGGGGATGAAAAGGATTGTTGCATCAGCATTAAATATGCTTTTGAAAGAACAGGCAAGCTTTTTAAAGAGTGGAAGGCAAGAGATTGCCATTGTGTGAATATGGTGGATGTTGGTGCTTACAATTCTTGTTTACACGGATGCAAATATTGTTATGCCAATTTTGATTCCAAACAAATTGTGTCAAACTATAAAATGCATGATGTGAATTCTAGTTTATTGATTGGACAATTGAATTTGGATGATCAAATCAAAATACGAAGAAAATAAAATGGGTGAAGTTAATTGGCTTCACTCATTAATTTTGTATAGATTTTTGTTAACTCTTTTTTTTCATCATCCGTCATTTTTCTTTCGGTCGCATCATGACTTTCTAATGTTCCTTCATGTCCATCAACGACTTTTCCATCCTTTACCACAAGTACTAAAGGAACGTATAAGGTTAGAACACCTTCATCATTATTGGACATATAATCTTGGATATATGGTTCAATAATCGCTTTTTGCTCATCCGTGTAAAGACGATTTTTTTCTTCATCTCTTACCTTTACATATTGGATGTCGATTCCGTTTTCTTTGGCCACTTTCTTTAAAATGGGTTTTGCTTCTTTGCACCAAGGACAACTTGAAAATCCGAAATATAAAACATCTGATTTTTCTTGTGTAAAATATTGAATAGCTTCATCAAAACTAATTTCATTAAAATTAGTTTTTGTGTCATCTTTTGTGTTGCATGTTTTTTCTTCACTTGTAACATCACAAGCCTTTTTTGAAGTTGAAGTTGTACTCTTTGTTTGTGTTTGACACGCACATAATGTAAGACTTAAAAGTATGAGTAAAAATTTTTTCATGCTCCTAATATACAAATAAAATAAAAAAAAGTAAAGAAAAAAGCTTCGATCTCTCGAAGCTTAAAAATCTTTGTGGGGCGGCTGACGCGATTCGAACGCGCGCGTGACGGAGCCACAATCCGCTGTGTTAACCAACTTCACCACAACCGCCATAATTGCTTAACGCTTGTATAATATATCATGTGATTCTCTTCTTTGCAAGCAAAAAATGAAAATAAATTAAAAAAAGTGTATTTTTTTTCGTATAAGAGTATATGAAGGTAAAAGAGATGGAAGTGGAGCAACGCCCACGAGAAAAAGCGTTGCGCTATGGTTTAGAATCATTAAGCGATCTAGAATTGGTTGCGTTGATTCTGCAAAGCGGAAATAAAAACCGTTCCGTATTTGAAATTGCATCTGATGTGTTGAAAGAAAGTGAAGGTTTATCAAAATTAATGACAATGCACGTAAATACATTGATGCAGATTCAAGGAATTCGTGAAGTTAAGGCTTTACAACTTTTGGCAAGTGTAGAACTTAGTAAGCGTGTTATTAAATCAAAAGTATATCATGCTCCTATTTTAAAACCAGAAGATGTGATCGAATGGTTCAAATTTGAGTATGGAACTATGTCGCAAGAATGCTTTATCGCCCTTTATCTAGACACAAAAAGCAAGCTAATTTCGCATCGTGTTTTATTTAAAGGAACATTAAATGAAAGCGTGGTACATCCACGTGAAGTATTTAAGGAGGCTTTTTTACAAAACGCAAATTCAGTATTGATTGCACATAATCATCCCTCGGGGGATTGTACGCCTTCAAAAGCAGATTTTGAAGTAACTTACAAAATGGTTCATGTAGCGATGACAATGGGGGTTTGTTTAGTGGATCATATTATTGTATGTAAAAATCAATATTATTCATTTAAAGAGCACAAATATCTCGATTGAAAGAAGGAGGGTTTATCGCTATAATATAAGTTAGTTTGGGGGATATTATGCGTAAATTTACTCGAATTCAAAAAAGATTACTTACGATTATTGTCGTTTTATGTATATTAGCGTGTGCTATGTTTGGCTTAAGACAAAACTCCATCACAAATATTGGTTACAGTGCTTGGACATATTTGAAATATGGTTTGATTCAATATCCACTATCATCGATTGGAAATGCGGTAAATGATTTTTCAAATTTATGGCATGCCTATGACGATAATGAATATTTGACGAAACAATTAGCTCAACAAAAAAACTATCAAACGGCATATGAAGATGAAAGAAATAAAAACAAACAACTTGAAGCCTTGTTGGAAATGAAAGGTGGTCTAGGGGATGCTAAGACAATCAGTGTATCTGTATTAGAACGTTCAGGCGATTCATGGCTTCAGACGGTAACGATTTCAGCAGGAAAAAAACAAGGTGTCGAAAAAAATATGCTTGTGGCAACAAGCGATGGCGCTATAGGATTAGTGGATAGTGTACAAACCGTTACAAGTACTGTTCAGTTGTTGACAAGTCAACATTTGAATAATGATATTGCAATCAAGATGTCATTAGAAGATGGAACAAGCGTAGAAGGTGTGCTACAGTCTTATGATACTGAAAAGAAGGCCTATCGTGTTTCATTATTTGATAATGATGCGATTGTCACAAAAGGACAAAAAGTAGCTACAAGTGGTAAGGGTGGAAATTATCCGAGTGGAATCTTAATTGGAGAAGTAAAAGATGTGTCTTTAAACGATGATTCGATTATTTCAACAGTCTATGTTTCGCCGGTATCGAATATGAAAAGCTTTGACTATTGTCTTGTGATTGGAAAAGAGGAGAGTAAATGATAAATAAAGAACGTTGCTCATTTATTTTCTTATTGATTTTAGCAATACTTGATCAAATGAATGCATCTTTATTCAGTGTGGATTTTACATATTCTTCCTTATCTTTTGTCAGTCATTTATGTTTTTGTGGATGCATACTTGTTGTGAGTCATGAAAAAAGCTTAAATCGACTTTTATATGCATGCCTATGCGGCCTTTGTGTAGGATTGTTCTTTACTTCGGATTGGTTTTTTAAAATGATTCTATTTGGCCTTTTTGGATGGCTATCGGGACTATTTAAAAATGCAATGGATCAAGATCACTGGGTACAATTTGCCCTTGTCTTTTTAATGATGTTTATAAATGATTTAATTT
Organism: Holdemanella biformis DSM 3989; assembly: GCF_000156655.1. GTDB lineage: Bacteria > Bacillota_I > Bacilli_A > Erysipelotrichales > Erysipelotrichaceae > Holdemanella > Holdemanella biformis. The sequence continues at coordinate 649,767 of NZ_DS996841.1, read as the reverse complement.
GTTTTTTGGGTGCAAAATTATTTGGATATCTTACAATGAGCTTTGTGAAATGGTTTATTCACGTTGAAGCACTTACATTAATATTTAATGGGGCTTGGATATTTGTATTGCTCTATATTATTACAGTATTCAATCGATATGCAACTATAAAAAATATTCGTTTTAAACGAATGGAAAAGTTGCACATGCAAAATATTCGAAGGAAATGAGTCGTGGATTCGTTTCCTTCTTTTCATATGTGTTAAAATAGAAGAAAAGAGGTATTCAGATGAAAAAACTATTATTATTAGATGGAAACTCCATGCTATTTCGTGCATATTATGCAACTTTATATACACACAGAATGACAACATCCAATGGGATTCCAACCAATGCAGTTTATGGCTTTGTGATGATGTTAAATAAGGCAATTGATATTATTGAGCCCGACAAGATTCTAGTTGCTTGGGATGCAGGAAAACCGACTTTTAGACACAAACAATTTGCAGCCTATAAAGGAACACGTAAACCCTTAGATGAGGAATTGATCGTACAATTTCCAATTGTAAGAGAATATTTAGATGCAGCTGGAATCAAGCGTTATGAACAAGAGGGTTATGAAGCGGATGATATTATTGGAAGTATGGCTAAATGTTGTAATGATATTCAAACAACCATTCTAACAAGTGATCGCGACTTACTTCAATTGATTGATCCAAGTACACATGTTCTTTTAATGAAAAAAGGCTTAAGTGAAATGGAATTGATGGACGAACAAAATCTATTCGATACATATGGAATTACACCAAGCCAAGTCATTGATATGAAAGGACTAATGGGAGATACAGCCGACAATATTCCAGGTGTGCAAGGTGTTGGTGAAAAAACGGCTTTGCGTTTATTGAATCAATATTCAACTGTAGAAAATGTTTATGCCCATATTGATGAGGTAAAGGGGAAATTAAAGGAAAAGCTGGAAAAAGATAAAGACAATGCGTTTATGTCTTTAGAATTGGCAACCATTTATACAAAGATGGAACTTCCGTTTAGTTTAAATGATTGTGAGTTTACAGGAATTCAAGAAGATGTAAATGGATTCTATGAAAAATATGAAATGCGATCTTTAGTGAATCGAACAAAGCAAGCTAAGAACGAAAAATGGCCATTAAAAGAAGTGGAACATTTTGAAATGTTTGATATAGAGGATTTAATGGTACTACCAGTATGTACACAACAACCATACTTAGATCAGCAATTATATGGCTTTATGATTCCAAAAGATAAGACAATTTACTATATTTCCGTAGAAAATGCGTTGGAAGATACAAACTTTAAAAAAATATTAGAAACAAAAGAAATTAGTACATGGGATACCAAAGAAATGATGCATCTATTAGATCGATATGGATTTAAATGGAATACATTTAATGATGATCTTCATATTGCAGGATTCTTATTGAATTCTACTGCAACAGATAGTGATGCAGTACTAGAAGCTCTTCATATTACTTTGCCAGAATCTTTTCATGATGTATCCAAAAAGACGAAAGAAGAACCTGCTTTTAGTTTGAATAGAGAACAAGCACTTTGTCATAGTTTGACACAACAGTTATATGAAAAGAAAGGTGAAATCCTTCAATCTTTAAAAGAAGAAAATGTGCTTTCTTTATATAGAGAAATTGAAATGCCACTTACACGAGTATTATTTTCTATGGAACAAGAAGGGATTTCGATTCAAGAAAGCTTCTTGGATGAATATGGGGCTTTATTAAATGAAAAGCTAGAGACTTTGGCTCAACAAATTTATTCTCATGCCGGCATGATTTTTAACATCAATTCTCCAAAACAATTGGCGAATGTTTTATTTGATGAATTAAATTTAAGCTCTGGCGGTAAGAAGCGTTCGACTTCTGCTGATGTACTCGAAAAGCTTCGTGGAAAACATCCAATCGTGGATGATATCTTGGAATATCGTAAAATATCAAAAGTATCTAGTACATATATTGATGGTTTGAAAAAACATATTCGTTCAGATCAAAAGATTCATACTTCTTTTAATCAAACCATGACACAAACAGGAAGACTTTCAAGTAGTGAACCAAATCTTCAAAATATTAGTATTCGTGATGAGTTGGGAAAAGAAATTCGTAAAGCTTTTGTTGCTCAAGAGGGTTATCACTTATTGTCAGCTGATTATTCGCAAATTGAACTAAGAATGCTTGCACATATGGCAAATGAAGATCATATGATTAAAGCGTTTAATGAAGGATTGGATATTCATACAAAAACGGCAACGTTGATTTTTAATTGTTCACCAGAAGAAGTGGATGAACACAAAAGAAGAATCGCAAAGACAGTAAACTTTGGAATTGTATATGGTCAAACGGAATTTGGTTTATCATCACAATTAAATATCACACGCAAAGAGGCGGGTGAGTTTATGAAGATGTATTTTGAAAGTTATCCAAAAATTCATGAGTATATGAATCAATTGATTGATTTCTGTAAAGAAAATGGATATGTAGAAACATTATTCCATCGAAGAAGAGAAATTCCAGAAATCAATGACAAGAATTTTATGACACGAGAATTTGGTAAGCGTGCGGCGATGAATGCGCCAATCCAGGGCAGTGCAGCAGACTTGATTAAGATTGCGATGTTGAAAATGGATCAAGCTTTAAAGGATGCCAACGTAAACTCAAAAATGCTTCTTCAGATCCATGATGAATTGATTTTCTTGGTGCCAGATGAAGAGTTGGACTTGATGCAAAAACTTGTCAAAGAAACAATGGAAAGTGCAATGGAATTAAAGGTTCCATTAAAGGCAAGCATTAGTGTTGGCAAGTCTTGGTATGAGGCAAAATAATGCCGGAAGCACCGGAAGTACAAACCGTATTAAGTACGTTGGAAACACAAATTAAAGATATTTCAATTGAAGATGTATTGATATATTATCCTAAGATTGTTGATAATGTAGAAGTAGAAACTTTTAAACATCGATTGATTGGGCAATCCTTTCGTACATTTAATCGGCTTGGAAAATATTTGATTTTTGGCTTAGATGATTATGATTTAGTTGTTCATCTAAGAATGGAAGGCAAGTTTTATCTTTATGATAAAATTTGCGAGGACAAACATATTCATGTCGTATTCAAATTAAATAATGGAATCTGTATGTCGTATCATGATACTCGAAAGTTTGGAAGAATGTATTTGTATTCTAAAAAAGAAGATATTCATGCATATCCTTGTTTTAAAAATGTTGGATATGATTATATGGATCAAAGAGTAGATGGAATGTATTTCTATCATTGTATTCATACATTAAAACGAAATTTAAAATCTTGTCTTTTGGATCAATCGATTATGGCAGGTATTGGAAATATTTATGCCGATGAGATATGTTTTGCGCTAGGCTTAGATCCAAGAAGTCGTGCTTGCAAGTTATCAAAAAAAGATTGTGACAAAATTGTTTTAGAAACAAGACGGATCTTGCAAGGAGCCACACACTATGGTGGAACGACCATTCGTTCCTATACATCAAGTTTAGGTGTAACGGGGCGTTTTCAACTTCATTTAAAAGTACATGATCAGACACAATGTAAAGTGTGTCATCATGCAATAAAAAAAATAACTGTATCACAAAGGGGGACTTATTTATGTCCAAAATGTCAAAAAAGAAAGTAATCGGAATCACGGGATCAATGGGCTCAGGAAAGAGCGAAATTTCTCGATATCTAAGAAAAAAATATCCTGTTTTAGATTGTGATCAGGTCAATGCGGATTTATTAAAAAAGGGAAATTTGGGTTATCAGAAATTAAATGATTTACACATTGTTGAATTGGATTCGAATGGAGAAATTATTAAGGAGAGTCTAGCTTCCTATATGTTTTCAAATGTAGAGCATCGAAAACAAGTAGAAGCGATTCTACATCCTTTAATCTTTGATGAAATGCACAAATGGATCCATGAACAAGAGAGCTTAATTGTCTTTGTGGAGATGCCAATTTTATTTGAGATTTCAGCACAAGAACATTTTGATTCTATTTGGTGCGTTGTGGCTGATTTAGATGTGGCATTATCACGTCTACAAACGTATCGTAATTTTACTAGGGAACAAGCTTTGGCAAGACTTGTATCACAGATGAATCCAGAAGAGAAAATGGCAAAAAGTGATATTGTATTACGTAATAATAGTACGGTAGAACAGTTGCATATGCAGATTGAGGATGCATTAAAAGAGGAGAAGTTAAATGGCGATTGAAGTACGATGCATAGAACATTTATCTAGCGAACAAAGACAATCTTTAAATTTATTGTATGGTCCTTTAATGGGGAAAAACTCAATTTGTCTATATGAGTTTTTGGGTTCTATTCAAAATTTGGTTGAATTAGAAGATGTATATCTTTTATTGAATATGAATGCTTCGCAATTTGACATCGCAAGAAATCGTTTGGAACAATATCATTTGATTGAAACATACGTTCATGAAGGGGATATGTTGATTTTATTATATGCTCCATTATTGCCAGATTCGTTTTTATGTCATGAGACATATTCAAGATTGTATTTGGCAAGTGTTGGCGCAAAGTGTTTTGACAAAGTGAAGGCGATGCTTTATAAAGATAAAACAGTTTCTTCTTCATATACAAAAGTAGAAAGTCCTTTGGACGTTTCTATTTTAGATTCTTGGAATGAATCAAAAGAAATCGCATTTGAAAAGGTGAAGCCAACGATAAAGCAGAAATATGATTTTGATTTTGCGACACTCTTTAAAGGGATGGATCGAATTTTTCCAGTGCGTTTACGTACAAGCAAAAATTTGGATCGTATCGCAGAAATGGCTAAAATATATGGAATTGATGCCAAAGATATGCGTAAATATGTACAAAGAAGTACGAATCCTTCTACGCATGTATTCGATTTAGAAAAACTAAAAGATATGGTTATGCGTAATCGTAAGGTTATGGAAGTGAATAAAGATCCATATAAAATGTCTCCAGTTAAATTTTTGCAGAATAAACAAAATGGAATTCCAGTTGTGAAATCGGATCAAGCGTTGATCGAGCGTTTGTGTAAAGAATTCCAATTTCCTATAGAAGTCGTAAATACATTGATTGAATATACTTTACAACAAACGAATCAACAGTTTTCTCGAAATTATGTAGAAAAAGTAGCGGCAAGCTGGGTTCGCTTGGGTGTGGATTCAAGAAAGAAGGCTTTGGATATCATCAATCAAAGTCCTCTTGAAAATAAAAGGGATAAAAAGGCAGAGAAGGTTGTGTTAGATGATAAATTCTATACGCAAAAAGAAGAAAAATCAGATGCACAGCTACATAAGGAAATGTTGGAGTTACAGAAGATGTTGAAAGAAGGTAAATTGTAGTGAATTTAAATATTAAACTTTCCGAAGAACAAATGTTAGAAAGACAACGAAATATCGCACGTTTAAAAGAGAATGAATTAATTCAATTATTTTTAAACCAAAACCATTTAGATGCATCTTTTGTAGAAGAAAACAGTGGTGCTTTGTTGCAGTGGCTAAAAAGTGTGAGTGCTTGTAGAAACTGCAAAGGATTAAAGTATTGTGTTCAAAAGATTCGTGGTAAGGTTTCAAAATTAAAAATCGATGATTCAGGTTTTTTAAATGAATATTATGCTTCGTGTCAATATGAACAGAATCGTGATAAACATTTGGCTCATCAAAGTAAGTTTCGTTTTTCTCACATGTCTTTAAATGATTATTTGATTGATTTAAATGATGCTTCCTTTTTAAGTGCTGCCAAAGAAAAGGAATATGGCCTTGCGTATACGCAAAGTGTAAGTAGTATTCCATTAAATCAGGGTGTGTATTTATATGGAAATCCTGGAACGGGTAAATCGTATTTAATGAAGGGAATCTGTAATTATTATGCTAAAAGTAATAAGAGTGTTTCTTTTGTGCAAGTTCCTTTATTGATTCAAGAATTAAAACAATTTATGACGGATAATGAATATCGTCAAAGAGTGATGAATCATTTGCGTTATAGTGATGTTTTGGTTTTGGATGATATTGGAGCTGAAAGTATTACGCAATGGACGCGTGATGAAATTTTACTTCCGGTTTTAGATGAGCGTATGAATAAAGGAATGAAAACTTATTTTACATCGAATTATTCCATGGAAGAATTAGAACAACAATATCGTCTTGCGAATAAACCGAATAATACGATTGCGAGTCTAAGAATTCTAGAAAGAATTCGTACTTTATCGAAACCCGTCGAATTATCGGGGAAATCACGTCGTTAGTTAATAATTTCACTTTTCAAATTAGGCGTTATGGAGTAGAATAGTTATGACAGAAATGTTTAAAGGAGGAATAGAGTAATGTTAGTATCTGCTACTGAAATGATCAACAAAGCTCACGAAGGGCACTATGCGATTGGTGCTTTCAACATCAATAACTTAGAATGGACAAAAGCTATCTTAGCTGCTGCTGAAGAAGCTAAATCACCAGTTATGTTAGGAGTATCTGAAGGTGCTGCTAAATATATGTGTGGTTTCAAAACAGTTGCTGCTATGGTAAAAGAAATCCACGATGCAATGGGAATTACAGTTCCTGTAGCTTTACACTTGGACCACGGTTCATATGAAGGTGCAAAAGCTGCTATCGAAGCAGGATTTACTTCTGTAATGTTCGATGGTTCTCACTATGCATTCGAAGAAAACTTAGAAAAATCAAAAGAAATGATCGCCTTAGCACACTCAAAAGGATTATCAATTGAATGTGAAGTTGGTGGAATCGGTGGAGAAGAAGACGGTGTCATATCTGCTGGTGAATTAGCTGATCCTGAAGAATGTAAAACTATCGCTGACTTAGGTGTAGACTTCTTAGCAGCTGGTATCGGAAATATCCACGGTAAATATCCTGCAAACTGGGCTGGATTGAACTTTGATCGTTTAGAAGAAATCCAAAACGTAACAAACGGAAAACCATTAGTATTACACGGTGGTTCAGGAATCCCTCGTGAACAAGTTCAAAAAGCTATCACATTAGGTGTTTCTAAAGTTAACGTAAATACTGAATGCCAGTTAGTATTTGCTGAAGCAACTCGTAAATACATCGAAGCTGGAAAAGACCAAGAAGGAAAAGGATACGATCCACGTAAATTATTAAAACCAGGTGCTGATGCAATCACAGCATTATGTAAAGAAATGATGGAAAACTTCTTTGGTTCTGCTGGAAAAGCTGAATAATTAAAGTTTTTAAATAAAGCAGGCTTTATGCCTGCTTTTTGCATAATTTGGAGGGGAAATATATGAAGTCAATTGAAATTAATGATTTATTGTCTTATCACTTTTATGGAAATTTAAAAGTGAAAGATGGAGTAAAAGTCTTTGTTGATGGAGTAGCAGCAGAAAAAGATAATGCTTATGATTATACTTTAAAATGCGTAAAGGACGATAAAGTATATGATTTAACTTCTTATGGAAAAGAATCTGGTTTTTATATCGAAAATGAGAATTCGATTCTATTCTGTGGAAATCGTAAAAATATTGAAAAATCCACTTCTTTATATCGTTTATCTTTAAATGGTGGAGAAGCCAAAGAAATTGCTCGCTTCGATAAACCAGGAATGAGTGTTTTGGGATATTTAAACGAGAATACTTTGGCTTTGATGACTAAAGAAAAACTAGTGGAAGAAGAAAGTGATTATGAAGTGTTTGATGAGATTCCTTTCTACATGAATGGTCAGGGAGTCACAAATAAACATCGTAGTCATTTATATACATATAATTTGGATACAAAAGAACTTGTTTGTGTTACAAAAGGCACTTTTGATGTATCCAACGCAAAAATTCATGATGGGGCTTTGTATTATACAGGTCAAAATTGGACAAGAAAACAATCTTTATATGAAAATCTTTATAAGTATGATGGTGAAGTAAGTACAGTTGTAGAGGCTAAAGAAAGAAGTATTCAAAGTTTTGATTTTGTGGATGATAAATTAGTTTTGATCGCAAGTACACATGAAAAATATGGTTTGAATGAGAATCCAAAATTCTTTGATCAAGACTTTAATTTAATCGTGGATTGGCAAGAATGTGTTGGTAACAGCGTGGGTACAGATTGTGCTTTAGTTGCAGGAAATGCGACTTTAGTAAAAGATCAAGCTTTATATTTTGTATCAACCATTTATGATCATAATAATCTTTATAAATTAGAAAATGGAAAGATTGAACTTGTATTTGAATGGCCAGGAACAATTCAGACTTTCGCATTTGAAGATGACACATTATATTTTATTGGAGCAGATCTGGCGAGTCTTCAACAATTATATAAGGTTCAAGATGGAAAAGTGATTCAATTATCTGACTTTAATAAGATGGAAGATACGTATGTGGCAGATCCAGTAGAAGTAAGTTTTGGTGAAGATCTAACAGGATGGGTATTGTTGCCAAAAGATTATGATGAAACAAAAAAATATCCGGCTATTTTAGATATTCATGGTGGTCCTAAAACTGTATATGGAAAAGTGTTCTATCATGAGATGCAAGTATGGGCAAGCAAAGGCTATTTTGTGTTCTTCTGTAATATTCATGGATCAGATGGACGTGGCAATGAATTTATGGATATCCGTGGGAAATATGGAACGATTGATTATGATGAATTAATGCAGTTTACAGATAAAGTGTTGGAAACATATCCTCAAATTGATGCTAGTAAAGTCGGCGTGACTGGAGGAAGTTATGGTGGATTTATGACAAACTGGATTATTGGTCATACAGACCGTTTTGCGTGTGCAGCTAGTCAAAGAAGTATCGCAAACTGGATTTCATTCTCTCAGACAAGTGATATTGGGCCATATTTTGCGCAAGATCAACAATTAGCTACATATTATGAGAATCCAGAAAAATTATGGTGGCATTCACCATTGAAATATGCGCGTAATGTAAAGACACCAACATTGTTTATTCACTCGGATGAGGATTATCGTTGTCCGCTTTGTGAAGGTCTACAAATGTTGAATGCATTATTAGATCAAAATATTGAGGCTCGCATGTGCTTATTCCATGGTGAAAATCATGATTTATCACGTACGGGACTTCCACAACATCGTTTGCGTCGTTTAAATGAAATCACAAATTGGATGGAACAACACTTAAAATAGATGGCTTTTTGAATTTACAAATTTTTTCTAGATTATCCGGATTGAATAGGATATAATAGATGGGCATTACCTTGAAATGGGGGAAAATGAATGGAAAAAGTCATTAAAATTGAAGGTGGACATCATTTAAATGGAACAGTTCGTATTAGTGGTTCTAAAAATGCGACTGTGGCTTTAATACCAGCATGTGTTTTAGGAAATGAGCCAGTGACAATTTATGGTGTACCTAATATTTCAGATGTACAGTCTTTAATCGTTTTATTGAATGAACTTGGTGTTTGTGTTGAAAAACGAGATGAAGAAACATTATATATAGATCCTACTCATATGGAAAATATTCCTATGGTATCTAAAGCTGTTTCAAAATTAAGAGCAAGCTACTATTTTATGGGAGCTTTGTTAGGAAAATTTGGACATGCAGAAATTAAAATGCCAGGAGGCTGTTATTTAGGTCCTAGACCTATTGATTTACACTTGAAGGGCTTTGAAGCTTTGGGTGCAGATATTCAATATGAAAATGGATGTTATATATTGGATGCGAAAGAATTAAAAGGAACAAATATTTTCTTAGATATCTCAAGTGTAGGGGCTACAATCAATATTATGATGGCAGCTGTTTACGCAAAAGGAAGAACTGTCATTGAAAATGCGGCACGTGAACCGGAAATCATTGATATTGCGACTTTATTGAATAAAATGGGCGCAAGAATTCATGGTATGGGTACAAGTACATTAGTAATTGATGGTGTTGATTACTTAAAGGGATGTATTCATGAAATTATTCCGGATCGTATTGAAGCAGCTACTTATGTGATTATGGCAGCAGCTATGGCTAATGATATGCGAATTGAGAATATTATTCCTCAACATCTTGAAGCCATTGTTATGAAACTTCAAGAAGTGGGAATCAATATGGAAGTGGGTTCAGATTTTATTCATGTATTTAAGAGTGATAAGCCGTTAAAACGCACAGAAATATTGACTAAACCATACCCAGGATTTGCGACCGATGTGCAACAACCATTTACTGTATTATTAACGCAATGTGAAGGACAGTCTGTTGTCACAGAAACGATTTATACAGAGCGATTTAAGCATTGTGCGGAATTAAATAAGATGGGTGCGAATATTGATGTACACACACCAAGTGCATTTATCAACGGAAAAACAAAGTTACATGGTTCGAAAGTAACCGCAACAGATCTTCGTTGTGGTGCAGGACTTGTGATCGCAGCCTTGATGGCAGATGGTGTTACAGAAATTCATGATATTTATCATATTGATCGTGGATATGATAACTTAGATGGAAAGTTAGCTCATTTAGGTGCTAAAATGTGGCGTGAAGAGGTAGAAGATTAAGGTGTATGGTGACATACATCTTTTTTCTATGTATAATCAATTTATGAATATGATGGAAATAACGGCGCAGATGCGCGAAAATAAAAAAATAGAATTTAAAGATCAATTAAAAATTGTCATTTTATTATCTGTACCTGCCATATTAGAACAATTAGTTGGAACAGCCATGAGTTATATTGATACGGCGATGGTTGGATCTTTAGGCTATAAGGCTACGGCAGCTATTGGTGTAGTTGCCAGTACTACATGGTTATTTGGTGGTATTTGTACAGCAGCCGTATTAGGCTTTTCAGTGCAAGTAGCCCAATATTTAGGGGCGGGTAAAAACAAACTGGCTAGGCAAGTTGTTTGTCAGTCGATACTTTTTAATATTATTTTTGGCTTATGTATGGCTTTAATTGTAGTAGGAGCCAGTTTTTATTTGCCAACTTTATTAGGGGCTGATCCATCAATATGTAAAGATGCCACTTTATATTTAGCTATTGTAGGAGCTTTTATACCATTTAATATGATGGCTATGTTACATTCAGGAATGTTAAGATGTTCAGGAAATGCCGTGCTTCCAAGTCTTATGAATATTTCAATGTGTGTATTTGATGTTCTTTTTAACTATTTCTTTATTTATATATTGAATTTAAAAGTTGCAGGAGCTGCACTTGGTACGGGAATGGCGCAGTTGGTTGTAGGTTTTATTTTAATGTATATAGTAGTCAAAAAGGAAAGTTCGTTACGTCTTTTAGGAGATGAATCTTGGAAGTTTGATAAGGATATCTTAAAGAATGTAGTTAATCTTTCGATTCCTGCGGGGCTTGAAAGAGTCACACTTTCTTTAGCTCAAGTTGTAATGACAGGTGTTGTTTCAAGTATGGGAGCTGTGAGTATAGCCATCAATTATGTAGCTGTATCTGCAGAAGGGTTATGTTATTTGCCGGCCTATGGAATTGGTGGTGCTGCAACTACATTGGTTGGACAAAGTATTGGTGCAGAGCGAAAAGATATGGCGAAACGCTTTGCGTATTTAACGACTTTATTATCATTTGTCCTTGTCATATTTATGAGTGTTATTCTATTTGTGTTTGCGCCATTCTTAGCTTCAACTTTGACAAATAGTCAAGAAGTCATAGATGGAGCTAGTGAATGCTTAAGAATTGTTTCTTTTTCAGAACCATTATTTGCGATAAGTATTGTAGTCATGGGAGCATTACGTGGGGCTGGGGATAGTAAACGTCCTTTTATCTTAAATGCCTTGAGTATGTGGGGCATGCGTGTTTTACCAATTATCATCTTCACCAAACGATATGGTGTTATTGGTGTATGGGTTACAATGACTTTCGAATTGGTATTTAGAGGTATTCTATTCTTTATTCGTATGGTTCGAGGTAAGTGGTTAGACCAAAATTCAATTGAGTAGAAAAAATGAGTGGAATTCCACTCATTTTCTTATTCACCAGGATTTGATTTTAATACTTTACCTGTATTAAATAGTTCAGCAGCTCTTTTTGCCGCTTCTAAACGATCTTCTTCGTTTTTATAATCAACGTGAACTGTATAGCAGCCACAATCCATGCATTGTGCATAGAATCCGTTTCCTTCTTCTTCTAGAATCGAACCACCTTCGCATAGAGGGCATTCGTGTAATTCAACTAAATCATCAATGTTTTGCATAAGAATCCTTCCTTCTTTTATTCCTATCTATTGTACAATCAAATGCTAAGAAAGTTAAGAGAAATTTAAGGTTTAATAAAGGAATGAAATGATATAATACATCGGTAACAATAAGGGGATGTTATTATGGATCAAAAGGATCGTGTTTTTACGCCTACATTTATCGCAAATTTATTTTTAATTGCAGGAACTGTTTTCTTGTTTTTAAAGGGGAAAATAAACGCATATGTAGGATATGATGGTGCGATGCATGATGGTAATGCTTTAATGCTGATTGGCTTGGCTTTAGTGTGTATTGGCATTGGCATTTGGATCATAGTATGGATTAATAAGAGGATGAATCGTTAGGATTTGTCCTTTTATTATTTTCTTGTGATAATTTCATTTTCTTTATACAATAGTTGTATGCAGAATAAGAAAAAGAATCGTTTCTCAAAAATAATGCGTATTTTAATGACGGCTTTAACCAGTCTTTTAATTGTGCTCATTTTAATTATCATACTTATGGTTTCACGTATTCAAGGAACCGCACGTGTAGTCAATTATGCGGGATTAGTACGTGGAAAAACACAGCGTATCGTTAAATTAGAAGATGCCAGAATGCCTCAAGATGATATGATTGCGGATGTCAAAGGCTATATAAAAGGCCTTCGTTTTGGTAGTGAAGAACTAGATTTAGTATCTTTAGATGATAAGGCTTTTCAAGCAAAGATGGAAGAATTAGATGATTATTTTGATACTTTAAAACAAGAAATTGATTTGGTCCGACAAGTTGGCTATGAGAATACAAATATAATTGAAAAGAGTGAAATATTTTTTAACTTATGTGATGTTGCGACAGGTCTTGCGGAATCGTATTCACAAAGAATTGCGACAAGACTTAAACAATTTGAAACTTTGACGGTTATTGATATTGTTATCTTAGTATTTATGATTTTGTATGAACTACTTAAAGCTTTGCGTTATGCGAAGGCGAATCGAGAATTAAAAAGCAAAATATATTTAGATGAAGCTACGGGATTGCCAAATAAAAATAAGTGTGAAGAGATTTTAACTTTAGAAGCTGAACAAAATATGGCGATTTGCGTATTTGATTTGAATAATCTTAGAATCATCAATAATCAACAAGGACATGAAAGAGGTGATTTATACATCCGTTCGTTTGCGAAAAGTCTTCGTAAAGGTGTGGATGAAAATCAATTTGTAGGTCGCTGTGGCGGTGATGAATTCATTGTTTTTTTTAAAAATGTGACAAAGGAAGATGTAAAAAGAAATTTAGAAAATATCAAAAAAGAATGTGCTAAATGTTCAGAAATTCCATTAAGTTATGCGGCTGGTTTTGCGTATTCAAATGATTTTTCAACATTAACAATGCGTGAACTTTTTTGTCAGGCGGATAAAAATATGTATATTGATAAAAACCAGGCAAAAATCAAAGAAGCGAATCATAAACGAAATTTAATTTTAAATGTGATTCAACAATTAAAAGAAAAAGGATTCAATTTTTCAGATTGTATTTATTGTGATGCCAAGGCAGACGCATATTTTACTTTGCGTGCTGGCTATTCTTTCTTTTTAGCTGAAGATGGAAATTATTCGGGAGCAATCGAACAAATCTTAAATGAATTGTTTAATGAAGATAAAAGAAAGGATTATCGAAATGTTTTAAATGTGGATAGTTTGAATAAGCATGTCACAAAAGATAATCCTATATTCGAAATACCATATTATCATCAATTGAATAATACAGAAATGAAAGGTAAAATCATGGCTGTCTATTTGGATAGCGATGAGTATGGTAATCTTCACCATTTTGTGCTGGGCTTTAAGATGTATAGTGATACGGTTGAGATGGATGAAAAGAAACAATTGATGCGTTACTATGATCAGTTGAAACAATCTATCTTAGAGAATGCGAATTATATTGAAGCCTTGATGAATATGGCGCAATCTATTTTTTCTGTGAATTTAACGCAGAATCAAATCGATGGTATTTATGATAAATATATGCAGAAAAATAAAAAACCTGTTTTACCTTGTTCATATGAGACATATTTTAAACAATGGAAATCCAATGTATTAGAAGATTGTTTGGGAAGTTTCAGTATTGTGGAATCTTGTCAAAATTTATTAGATCGCTATAAGGCTGGAGATAAACATGTTACGGTTGAATATCAAATTAAAATGCCAGATGATCGAGTGATTTGGGTTCAAGAAATGATATTGATGAGTGAAGAAACAATTTATGATATAGATATTCAAAAGGAACGTAATATAGTGCGTGCCATTATTTTATTTAGAAATACATCGACATTTCATGAGAAGGAAGATAGAGATAAGGAAAAGCTACAATTAGCATATCAAAAAGTAGATTTAGAAAGTAAAGCGAAAACAGATTTTATGAATCGCATGAGCCATGATATTCGTACGCCAATCAATGGCATTTTAGGTATGATGCAAATTATACGTAAAAACTGGGGTGATATGGATAAGTTGGATGATTCTTTAAATAAGATGGAAGTTTTGACAAAACATTTAAATGAATTGGTTGAAGATATTTTGAATATGTCTAAATTAGAATCAGATCATATGGAGATTGTGAATGAACCATTTGATTTAAAATGTCTTGTTGAAGAATTGAATAGTTTGATTGACGCAGAAATTTCTCTTCAAAATATTACATATCACAATCATATGGAGAATGTAGTCCATACGCATTTAATTGGGGATGCGTTACAACTTAGAAGAATTCTCATTAACCTATTAACGAATGCCATTAAGTACAATAAGTCAAATGGCACGATTGATATGTTTGTCAGAGAAATGTCGAGTGATGATTCAAAAGTTACATTTGAATTTGAAATTAAAGACACGGGAATTGGTATGAGTGAAGATTATATTGAAAATCACTTGTTTACGCCATTTTCACAAGCTAAACAAGATGCCAGAACAAGATATGAAGGAACTGGTCTTGGCATGTCGATTGTGAAGGGATTAGTGGATAAGCTTGGTGGCAATATTGATGTTAAAAGTGAAGTGGGTGTAGGTACACAAATCAAGGTCGTTCTTACTTACCAATTGGATACATCTAAAAATGAAAAACAAGATACTTCAAAATTGGATTTAAAGGATAAAAGAATTCTTTTAGTAGAAGATAATGAAATCAATATGGAAGTGGCTGAGTTTTACTTGAATGCCGTACATGCTAATGTAGATAAGGCATGGAATGGATTAGAAGCAGTTGAAAAAGTTAAGGAACAACCCAATCAATACTCTTTAATTTTAATGGATATCATGATGCCAAAAATGAATGGGGATGAAGGGGCTAAATGTATTCGTAAAATCAATCCATCTATTCCAATTGTTGCCATGAGTGCACAATCAGAATATAGTATTGATCAAACAATTATGAATGATTCAATCTCAAAACCGATTGATGAACAAAAGCTTGATCAAATATTAAGCAAATATGTGGCATAAGACAAAGACTTGACTTGAATCAAGTCTTTTCTAGTCTATGCAACTGTAAATTGATAAATTGACAAGTCTAGTTGGTAGAATGCAACCGCAAATTTTAGTAAACTTTGGCTATGGAGGAAGAACAATGATTCTAGCTGATAAAATAATTGAAGAAAGAAAAAAGAATGGGTGGACACAAGAAGATCTTGCACAAAAACTAGGTGTATCCAGACAATCGGTTTCAAAATGGGAAAGTGCAGGAGCTATTCCGGATTTAAAAAAGATCATTCAGTTAGCTGACTTATTTGAAGTGAGTACAGATTATTTATTAAAAGATGAAATTGAAAAAGAAAATACAGATATATCATGTGATACAGATTGTGAATTACATCGTGTCACAATGGAAGAAGCAAATGCATACATGGATGAAAAGAAAAAAGCAGCACCTATGCTTGCGAATGCGACAACACTGTGTATCTTAAGCCTGGTTCCTTTGTTTCTAGTTTCAACTTTAAATGATGGTTTAGCCATTGGAATTGCGTGTACTGCTTTAATAGTGACGGTTGCACTTGCGGTTTTTATCTTTGTTAAAACGGGAATTAAATTGAGCCCTTTACAATATTTAGAACAAGAACCCTTTGAAACAGAATATGGTGTAACAGGACTTGTCAAAGAAAAGAATCAAAGCTATCAAGAACATTACTCCTTTTCGTTAGCTTGTGGTGTTGTTCTATGTATTTTATCTGTAATTCCGTTGATTATTGCAGGTTGCATGGAAGCATCTGATTATATATGTACATTATGTTTAGCTGTATTACTCATTTTGGTTTCCGTTGGTGTGAATATTCTGATTCGTGTTTCCACAATAAAAAGTAGCTATGATACATTGTTGCAAGAAGGTGATTATACGAAAAAAGAAAAGCTCGCAAAGAAGAAAACGGAAACATTCACAGGTGTGTATTGGTGTCTTGTGACAGCTATTTATCTTGGTTGGAGCTTATGGACAAAACAATGGGATGTAACCTATATGATTTGGCCTGTTGCTGCCGTCTTATATGCAGCCATGTATGGAATTGTAAGAATGATCATGAAATTAGAGAAATAAAAAGATTGTACTTTGTTTGTACAATCTTTTTTAGTCGTCCATTTTAGATACTTTATTAAAAATTAGGTATCCAATCACAAACATGATGGAAAGAGCGGCAACACCTAAGTTTTGTTTACCCGTAATCTGTGTTACAACACCAATCAACATAGTTCCTAAAAAGCTAGCACCTTTACCACAGATATCAAATAAACCGAAGTATTCACCACTGGCATTTTCTGGAATGATTTTTGCAAAGTATGATCTAGATAAAGCTTGAATACCACCTTGGAAACATCCAACCGCAACCGCTAATACCCAGAATTCCCATTGTTTATCCAATTGTATGGCAAATAAGGCAATTAAGAAGTATGCGATGATCGCAACCTTGATTAATGAAGCCGTATCTTTTGTTTTGGATAATACAGCGAATGTTAAACTTGCAGGGAAGGCAACAATTTGCGTCAATAATAAAGCTAATAGAAGGCCAGTTGTATTTAGTCCTAAACTTGTTCCGTAGGCTGTAGCCATATCGATAATTGTATAAACACCATCAATATAGAAGAAGAACGCAAATAAGAATAAGAAGACTTTCTTTTGTTCTTTTGCCTTCATTAAAGTGTTTTTTAAACGAGCGAATGTATCTAAAACAGGATGTGCCTTTGGTTCAATATAGAATTTTTGTTTGTAGCTTTTTACTAAAGGAAGTGTAAATGCAATCCACCATACAGCATTTAAAATAAATGCGATCATCATGGCCGCCTTTAATGTCATGCCCATTTTGTCATACATTAATACAAAGACTAAACTAATAATAAATGGAACAACACTACCGATATATCCCCAAGCATAGCCTTTTGAACTTACGGCATCCATTCTATCTTCAGTAGTAATGTCTGTAAGCATGGAATCATATACAATCAAAGATAAAGAATAGGCAACTTTGGCAGCAATAAATAGGACTAGAAATGCAAACCAAGAACTTGGAATCCAGAAACAAGCTAATGCTAATGCGCCTAGCATTGCACAAGTTAAGAAGATTTTCTTCTTGTGATCTTTATAGTCAGCAAGTGTTCCTAGAATTGGACCAGCAAGTGCAACAATTAATGTCGAAATACTTGCAGCATAGCTCCAATAACTTAGGTAGTTGTATTCGGCTACACCTTGTGAGCTTGAAAGATAATTAAAATAGATAGGAAGAATTGTTGCGACTAATAAAATAAAGGCAGAGTTTCCCATGTCGTAACAAATCCACTTGAATTCAAGTTTTGTTAATTTGTTTTTCATTTGATTTACCAACTTTCCAAAAATAATTATAACAATCCTGTGTATTGAACTTGTTAACTATTTGTTAATTTAATGATATATGTTTTGTCGCGAATAATCTACAACAAAGTGAACATATTTATTGCGTTGTCTTAATTTTGAACTGAAAACATGAAAAAAAATGAAAAATGAGTATAATAATACTGATATAAGAAAAGAAAATGGAGGAGATTATGGGTTATCGTATAGGATTCGACATTGGAAGTACAACAATCAAAGCGGTTGTTTTAGATGAAAATAACCAAATCTGTTATAAAAGTTATGAAAGACATAAGGCGCAAGTGCGTCAAAAAGCTTTAGATAAATTAGTAGAATTAAAGAAATATACAAAAGAACCATTTAAATTTGCGATCAGTGGATCGGGTGCTTTAGGATTATGTGAACAAGGCGAGTTGCCTTTTGTTCAAGAAGTATTCGCAAGTGCGACTGGAGTCAGTAAATTATATCCAGAAACCGATTGTGCAATTGAACTTGGTGGAGAAGATGCGAAAATTCTTTTCTTTCAAGGAAGTGTAGAACAAAGAATGAATTCAACTTGTGCTGGTGGAACAGGTGCATTTATTGACCAAATGTCTACCTTATTAAATATGTCTTTGGAAGAAATGAATGAAGCGAGTTTAAACTATCATCGTTTATATCCCATCGCATCTCGTTGTGGTGTGTTTGCGAAAACAGATATTCAGCCATTGATCAATCAAGGTGTGGATAAATGCGATTTGTGTGCGAGTATTTTTCAAGCTGTTGTGGATCAAACCATTACTTCGCTAGCACAAGGAAGAAAGATTGAAGGAAATATATTGTTTTTAGGAGGACCACTTTATTTTATGAGTGGACTTAGAAAACGATTTGTTGAGACTTTGAAATTAAGTGATGTACAAGTGAATTGTCCTGAAACAGCCATAAACTTTGTGGCTTTAGGAACTGCCATTTGCGCAGATCAAGAATATACATATGATGAATTGTATAAGGCTTTAGAAGATTTAGTGCATGCACCAGCTAAATTAACAGAATCAAAACCTTTGTTTGAAAGTGAAGAAGACTATCAAAAATTTATTGAACGTCATAAATCACATGATGCGAAGTATGCTCAGTTAAAAGATTATTTAGGTAAAGCCTATTTAGGAATCGATTCCGGTTCAACGACCACAAAACTCGTTTTACTCGATGAAAACGATGCGATTCTATATGATTCTTATACATCGAATAAGGGAAATCCATTAGATGTTGTGTTAGAGGATTTAAAGAAGATCTATGAAACAAATCCAAATATTAAGATTTATGGAGCCTATGCCACAGGATATGGTGAAGAATTGATGCGTCATGCCTTCCATTTAGATGGTGGAATTGTCGAAACAATGGCACACTATACAGCTGCTCGATCTTTCAATCCAGAAGTAGACTATATACTAGATATTGGTGGGCAGGATATTAAGTGTTTTAAAATTCGTGATGGACATATCGATGATATTGTACTGAATGAAGCTTGTTCAAGTGGATGTGGTTCATTTATTGAAACGTTCGCAAAATCACTAGGGTATGATGCCAAAGAATTTGCGACACTTGGATTAAAGTCAAAACACCCAGTCGATTTAGGAACGCGTTGTACTGTATTTATGAATTCAGGGGTTAAACAAGCCCAAAAGAATGGGGCTTGTATTGAAGATATTTCAGCTGGACTTTGTAAATCTGTTGTAAAGAATGCACTATATAAAGTGATTCGTGCAAAAAATAAAGATGATATTGGAAAACATATCGTTGTACAAGGTGGAACCTTCCAAAATGATTCTGTACTTCGTTGTTTTGAACAAGAGCTAGGTCTTGAAGTCATTCGACCAAGCATTGCACCTTTAATGGGTGCTTACGGAGCGGCTTTATATGCGAAAAAATTACATCGAACAAGAAGTAATGTTTTGAACTATGAACAACTTGTTAAATTTACGCATAAATCACAATCTGTTGCTTGCCAAGGTTGCAACAACCATTGTTCATTGACAATTAATACATTCAATGATGGAACGCGTTTAGTTGCAGGAAACAAATGTGAAAAGATGGTGCATAATTTAGATACAAAGAAGGAAGAACTTCCAGATTTATATAAGATCAAAACAGATATGTTGGATGCACAAAAAAAGAAATTCAAACATAATAAAAAGATTGGTATGCCACTCGTCTTAAATAATTATGACTTATTACCTTTCTGGACGCGTTTTTTTGATAGTTTAGGCTATGAAATTGTGTGGTCAACACCGAGTACTAAAGAAATGTATCATTCAGGACAACAAAGTATTCCAAGTGATACGGCATGTTTTCCAGCCAAGGTTGTGCATGGGCATATTCAACAATTGATTGATAAAGATGTGGATGTAATATTCTATCCATGTATGACATATAATGTAGATGAACATCAATCGGATAATCATTATAATTGTCCATTGGTTGCTTATTATCCAGAAGTGATCGCGGCCAATATGGATTTTGGTAAGACAAAAATTGTATACCCATTTATTAATTTTGATCATGATGCAACTTTTGCGAAGGCCATTTGTATGCATTTTGAAAAAGTGGGTATTCATTTTAGTGAAAAGGATATTATTATTGCGAAAAATGCAGCTACAAATGAATATGAAGCTTTTCATGAACAATTAGTAAAGGAACATCTTAAAGCCGTTGCGTATGCACGTGAAAACAATCATCCAATTATTGTTCTTTGTGGAAGACCATATCACTTAGATCCTCTAATCAATCACCAGATGAATCAATTATTGACGCAACTTGGTTTTGTGGTTGTTAGTGAAGAAAGTGTTCCTCGCCAAATTGGACATAAAGTGAATGTCTTAAATCAATGGACTTATCATGCAAGATTATATCAAGCAGCACACTATGTGGTTGACAATAAAGATATGAATTTAATTCAACTTGTTAGCTTTGGATGCGGTATTGATGCCATTACAAGTGATGAGGTTCGAGATATATTAAAGGATGGAAATAAATTTTATACACAAATCAAAATTGATGAAATTGATAATTTGGGTGCTGCTAAAATTCGTTTGCGTTCTTTAAAAGAGGCGATTGCCCAAAGGAAAGGAGTCTAAAATTGAGTTTAGAATATACATTATTTAATTCGGATATGAAGAAGGATTATACAATTTTAGTTCCTTCTATGCTTCCTATTCACTTTCGCTTATTGACACCTGTCTTTGCGAAAAGTGGGTATAAATTAGAAGTTTTGACAAATGAAGGGGAGCAAGTACGTGAAGAAGGCTTAGCTCATGTGCATAATGATACTTGTTATCCAGCATTATTAGTAATTGGTCAAATGATTGACGCATTAAAAAGTGGTAAGTATGATATGAATCATGTAGCTTGTGCCATTACACAAACAGCAGGAGGATGTCGTGCTAGCAATTATCTTTCTTTATTGAGAAAAGCTTTGGCTATGGAAGGATGGCAACACATTCCTTGTTTATCTGCTAATGCGAATGGTCTAGAAAAAGGCAGCAGTGTCGAATTTACAATGCCGTTGATTCTTCGCATTCTTTATGGAGCTTTATATGGAGATGCCTTAATGTGGCTAGGCAATCAGGTGAAGCCTTATGAACTTGAAAAAGGATCTACAGATAAGGCGGTCAATCAATTTATTGATGAATTGATTCCAATGTTTGAACATGGTTCTTATAAACAATCTAAGCGTATTTATAAAAAAATGCTAGAAATGTTTAAGTTCATTCCACAAGATCGTAGTCAGACAAAGATTCGTATTGGAATTGTTGGAGAAATCTATATGAAATATTCTCCATTAGGAAATCAACATTTAGAAGACTATTTAATTGAAGAAGGTTTTGAACCCGTTCTATCCGGCGTGATGGATTTTGCGTTATATTGTGTAGAAAATTCAATTATTGATTATGAATATTATCATATGCACGAAAAAAATCACTATATATATAATATAGTAAAAGATGTAATTATGCGCATGCAGAAAACATTTAGAGATATGGTGAAAAAAGAGGGTACTTTTATTGCACCAGATGATTTTAGTGAAGTGATTGATAATGGAAAAGCCTTTATTGATCCAGGTGTAAAAATGGGTGAAGGTTGGCTTTTAACGGGTGAAGTTGTTTCACTTATTAAATCTGGTGTTACCAATGTGATTAGTGCACAGCCATTTGGTTGTCTGCCAAATCATATTGTTGCCAAAGGTATGGTTCGTAAAATTAAGGATGGGTATCCAGAAGCCAATATTGTTGCGATTGATTATGATCCAAGTGCATCTAAAGTAAATCAGGAAAATCGTATACGATTGATGTTGGCCAACGCTAAATTAAGTGAAGAAATGAAGGCGAGTGTATGATGGAATTTGTATATGCCTATGCCTACTTTATTTTGTATGCCTTTTTAGGATGGGTGTGTGAAGACTTATATTGTGGGATTCCCGCAAAGAAGTTTATTAACCGAGGCTTCTTTTATGGTCCATATTGTCCGATTTATGGAGTAGGTGCTTTATTGGTTTTATATCCTTTGTTATTTGTGAAAGATTATCCAATACTTGTATTTATTTTGGGTGTCATTATCACAAGTACTTTGGAATATATTACGAGTTGGGTAATGGAAATTTTATTTAAAACAAGATGGTGGGATTACTCTAAAAGATTTATGAATATTAATGGACGCGTATGTTTGTTGAACTCCACTTTATTTGGCATTATGTCTATTGTGGTGGTTTATATCATTCATCCAGTGATTCAAGATATCGTGTTAGATATTCCACTTACGGCATTGATGAGTTTTTTGTCAGCCTTTACGATTGGTTTTGGTATTGACTGTGTATTTACTGTGCTTGCTTTACTTCGTCGCAAGAAAGTATTCCAAAAGGTGCAAACACAAATGGAAGCTTTCAAAAAGGATTTCGAAGCCGAAAGTCAATTGCGTGTTCAAGAAGCGCAAGAAGCTTTTCAAGAATGGATGTTGTCTCGTCCTGATTTATCCCAGCGTATTGAAGAATTCCAAAGCAGTTTAGATAACTTCTCTTTAGAAGCAAAAAAACATATTTCAAAAGCTTTCCCAGAACGTCGTATTTCTACAGAGATTCGTAATATTGTAGCAGATGGTAAACTAGCACTTGAAAGAAGACGATTGAATGCGAATAAGCAAGCTGAATATTGCGAATTAACAAATATGGTCATGGTTCAAGATGAAAAAGGAAATGTGTTAGTTCAAAATAGCAAAAATCCAAATGGATACACATTACCATCAGGTCATATTGAACTTGGTGAATCCTTTGTGCAATCGGCAATTCGTGATGTAAAAGAGAAAACAGGTTTGGATGTTGATCAATTAGAGCTTTGTGGAACTAAACAGTTTATCACAAGTGATAATTGTAGACATATTGTATTCTTATATAAAACGAATGTGTTTAATGGAAAGATAAATGAAGAATCCTATTGGATTCCATTATCGAATATTCAGGATTATAAGTTGGTTTCAGGCTTAAGCGATGTGCTTGAAGTGTTTGCGGGAACTAAATTTAATGAGCTTTACTATAATGCGCAATATCAATTAAAAAAATATTAGACTTTGTGGTTTACAAGCAAAGTCTTTTTTTGTTATAATAACAAAGCAGGTTTATGCCTGTTCTCTGCTTCGAAAGAAGCCAAAAAAGACCAAAGGGAGGTGTACACATGAAAAAATATGAAATTATGTACATTGTGAATGCATCTTTAGATGATGCAGCGTTCAAAACAGTTTCAGATCGTTTACATGCAACAATCACTGAAAACGGTGGTTCAATTGACAAAGTAGATGACTGGGGTGTGAAAGAATTCGCTTACGAAATCGATCACATGAAGAAGGGACACTATGTAGTTATCAACGTAACTGCAAACAATGCGGGAGTTTTCGAATTCCAACGTTTGTCTCGTATCAGCAACAATGTTATTCGTATTATGGTTGTAAAAACTGAAAGCGAAAAATAATCGAGGTTAAATAAATATGATTAATCGAGTAGTATTAGTTGGGCGTTTAACACGTGATCCTGAATTACGTAAAACGCAAAGTGGAACAAGTGTTTGCTCATTCACAATGGCAGTTGGCCGTCGTGTTTCAACGCAAGGACAGCCAGATGCAGATTTTATTAACTGTGTAGCTTGGAATAAAACAGCTGATTTGATGACACAGTATTTACACAAAGGTTCATTGATTGGTTTAGAGGGACGTATCCAAACTCGTTCTTATGATAATCAACAAGGACAAAGGGTATATGTTACAGAGGTTGTGGCAGAAAGTGTTCAATTCTTAGAACCAAAAAATGCACAATCAAATTACTCAGCTGGAAGCCAAGATTATGGAATGAATCAAGGTTTTGCTCAAAATACATATACTGCTCCTGCACAGAATGGATATAATCAAAATTCATACTCAAATCCTGTGCAGAATACAAACAACGCATTTGATTCAACATTCAATGCGAATGATTCACTAGATATTGCTAGTGATGACTTACCATTCTAGAAAGGAAGGACTTACTTATGGCATTTAAAAAACAACGTATGGGTCGTAAAAAAGTTTGTTACTTCACTAAGAACAAAATTAAGGAAATCGACTACAAAGACGTAGAATTATTAAAACGTTTCATCAACGCTAATGGAAAAATCATTCCTAGACGTGTGACTGGAACTCGTGCAAAATACCAAAGAATGTTAGCAACAGCTATTAAACGTGCTCGTCAAATGGCTTTGTTACCTTACGTGGTTGACTAATTAGACTTCATATATTGAAGTCTTTTTTTTATTTTTATATAATAAGAATATGATTAAAACGAAACAAATCACAAAAGGCGCTATGGTTTGCGCTATTTATGGAGCTTTATTATTTTTAAATCAACAGAGTGCATTAATGATTGAATCCAGTGCTTCCTGGATTTTTGCTTTCCCTGTACTCATTTATACAGCTATGAGCGGAGTCAAAATGGGAATTTTGGTAACCATTTGTATGGGCTTGATGACCATGTTTTTTGGTGGCTTCACGACCTGGTTTTATAGTTGGACATCATTATTGATTGGTTTTTTATATGGTGTGGGGGTGTCTAAACATGTTAAGAATATGACAAATTTTATTTTCTGTTTTATTCTATCTGTTTTGGCTAATTTATGTATTATTCTATTGTGGAGTACATTATTCGGTATTGATTTCTATGAAGATTTCCGCTTAATTTCACAATACATTCCATTTATTAGCTTAAAAGTATTTACATACTTGATGATAGGAATGTTAGGACTTTTACAAGCTTTATGTATACATCTAGTCGCATTAATGGTATGCATGCGTATGCATATGGATATTGTTCCTTTACAACCATTATCAAAGGTACAAAGTCCAAGATGGGTTGGAGTATGCTCTATTGTGGTATGGATTGCGTTCTTTTTTATTCAAAATGTGTTAAAATGTCCAACGGGGATTCAAGATTTAGCACAAATTTTATTTTTTGTGGATTGTGCTTTACTTTTATATTTTGGTGTTGTTTATTTTATGAGTTTATGTGTAAAGTATCAAAAAAAGAAATGGTCATTTCTATCTATTTTTGGTGCCTTTATACCTGGACTTAATTTATTGTGGATGTTTATGGGAGAATTAGACTGTCTTTTACAGTTGAGAAAAGAATAGAGGTTTTCTATATGAAACAATTTGAAAAGTGGCGTAGCCTATGCGTTACAGGCCTTGTTTTAGGTGGCATACTATCGTTTCTGTTATTTTTGAAAAAAGAATATATATTCATGGTTGCAGCCTTAGTTATATGGATTATTTTAATGTGTGCTTTTTTTGGCTTTTGGAAGTCATTAAAGAAGCATGGCATGAAAACAGAAGTCGATATATCAAGAGTGTTAGGTAAAGATGCCAAGGACGCACTAAATTTTGGAGATGTGGGTATTGTAACATACAATGAAGAATATATTGTAACGTGGGCTTCTCCTTTCTTTAAAGAAAAAGGAATCAATCTAACAAATGATAAATTAACGAGCTGGATCAGTAATATTCGTACTTTATTTGATGATGATGTAGATATGGTTATAGGAAAAAGTGAAGGTCGTATCTATGAAATCACGCGTAAAAGAGATGCACAAATTTTGTATGTAAAAGATATTACAGATTATTATAATATGCGCCAACAATATTTAGATAATGAAATTGTGATTGGTTTGTTGCAACTCGATAATTATATGGAATATCAATCTTATGAAAATGAAGAGATCATGGCACAAATCAATACGCATTTAAGAGCGTCTTTAGTTACTTGGGCAAAAGAAAATAAAATGTTTGTCAGACGTTTGCGTTCAGATCGTTTCTTAGTTATTTTAAATAAAGAGATATTGGCTCAAGTACGCAAGCAGAATTTTACAATTCTACAGTTGATCAAAGATGAAGCGAATAAATTGGATGTTTCGATTACTTTAAGTATGGCTTTTGCGTATGGATCCAATGATTTCACGGTTTTAGATGATATGGTTAATGAATTGATTGAACTAGCTCAAAGTCGTGGTGGAGATCAAGCGGCCATTCGTGCTAGTGGGGGAACCGTGCAGTTTGTGGGTGGAAACTCAGAGACAAGTTCGACTCGTTCTAAAGTGCGTGTCCGTATTATGGCACAATCGATTCAAGAAGCTATTATGGAATCCAATCGTGTCTATATTTCTGGACATGTGATGAGTGATTTTGACTGTATGGGTGCCTGTCTTGCCTTATCAAGTTGGGTGCATGCGTTGGGTAAAGAAGTATATATCGTTTTAAAAGATGTACCTAGAGATGAGCAACTTCAAGAAGTGATGAATTCATTTAGCTCAGTTGTTCAAGAAAGGCATAATTTGGTTACTCCAGATGAGGCAATGGCTTCTATGGATTTCAATTCAGATCTATTGATTATGGCAGATCATGGTATTCCAGCTATTTCAAGTGTTAAAGAATTTGTGAATCAGTGCAATCGTATTCTTGTGATTGATCATCATAGACGTAGTGATGCGTTTGTTAAGAATACTTTGTTGACATATGTTGAAAGCAGTGCGAGTTCAGCTTGTGAGTTGATTGTTGAATTGCTTCAAAATATTCCAAATCATATTCCTATTTATGAAATGGAAGCAACGATTATGTATTTGGGTATTTTAGTGGATACAAATCGTTTTAAAATGCATACGGATGCGCGTACATTTGAAGCTGCAGCTGCTTTACAAAATTGGGGTGCTAATACAAAACGTGCCGAAAAAGCATTGTGCGAAGATTATTTGTATTTCTCAATGAAGAATGCATTGATTCAGCAAGCTAAGCCTTATTATAATCATTTTATGATTGCGGCTATTGAAGATGAAACATTAGAAAAAACGATGATGGCTCAAGTATCACAAGCGTTGCTTTTGATCAAAGGTTGTATCGCAAGTTTTACAATTGCGAAAGTTAAGAACAATTCAAATGCGGTTGCGGTAAGTGCTCGTAGTGATGGTTCATACAATGTTCAAAAGATTATGGAAAAATTAAATGGTGGTGGTCACTTTAGTGCGGCTGCTGTTGAAAGGGCAGATGTATCCGTACAACAGATGAAGGATATGATCTTAAAATGTATAGAGGAGGAACAAAATAATGAAAGTAATATTGCTTAAAGATATTCGTAAATTAGGAAAGAAAGACGATGTAGTAGAAGTAAGTGATGGGTACGCAAGAAATTTCTTGTTCAAAAATAAGTCTGCCATTGCCTACACAAAGGGTTCTGCCAAAGTTTTAGATAAACAAATGGAAGAAAGAGCGGAGCATGAAGCAGAATTGAAAAAAGAAGCTGAGGCTTTAAGCGAAACTTTAAAGGGTATTACTTTAGAGTTTAGATTGAGTACAGGAAAAAATGGAGCTACTTTTGGTTCCGTTTCAAGTAAACAAATTGTTGAGGCATTGGCTAAAAAAGGAGTTCGTGTTGATAAAAGAAAACTTCAATTGGATCAATCAATTGCTTCTTTGGGTGTAACTCGTGTTCCAGTTGACTTATATCATGGGCAAGTGATTGGTGAAATTGTTGTTCATGTAAGTGAAAAGGCATAATATGTCTCGTGAAATGCCTAATGCGGTTTCCTTAGAACAATCTGTTCTTGGTTCTTTAATGGTTTATCCAAGAGTCATTCAAGATTGTCAGGAACTTGATTTACATGCAGAAGAATTTTATTTGCCTTCTCATCAGCAGATTTATCAGGCTATCTGTACAATTCATGAAAATGGTCAGCCTATTGACATGAATACAGTGGTTACGCGTTTACAGGAAACAGATCAGTTAGAGTCTAGTCAAGGAACAGATTATATTATTCGTTTGGCCGATTCAGCTATTTCAAGTGCAACATCAAGATCGTATATTGAAACAATCAAGAATAAGGCGCAATTGAGAAGATTGATTTATGTTGCGGATAAAATCAGTGAAGAAGGATACTCATCTGGTGAAGATATTGATACAGTTTTAGATGATGCGGAACGTTTAGTTATGGATGTAACCAGGCATCGTAGGGGAAGCGAATTTGAATCGAGTGAAGAAATCGTTACTCGTGTTATTAATGAATTAAAAGAGCTTCGTACGATGAAAGGTGTAACTGGAATCGAAACGGGTTATGTCTTGTTGGATCGTATGACAAATGGCTTTCAACGAGGTGATTTAATTATTCTTGCAGCTCGTCCGGCCATGGGTAAAAGTGCCTTGGCCTTGAATTTTGCAGCCCAGGTTGCAAAACGTAACGAAGGAGCTGTTGCGATATTCTCACTGGAAATGCCGAGTGATTCGATGATGAAACGTTTAATGAGTTCTGAATCTCAGGTATATTCAGATAAGCTTCGTAGTGGTAAATTGACAAATGAAGAAATGTCTCGTTTATATGAGGCAGGTTCACATTTGAGTGAAAGAAAGATTTATATTGATGATACAAGTAGTATCAAGGTATCTCAGATATTTTCAAAGTGTCGTAAATTAAAGAGTGAAAATGGCTCTATTTCTTTAGTTGTAATTGACTATTTGCAGCTGATTACCGGAACACGTGCCGATTCTCGTCAACAAGAGGTTAGTGATATTTCGCGTAATTTAAAGATTTTGGCAAAAGAAATGGAATGTCCCGTTATTGCGCTTTCTCAGCTTTCTCGTAAGGTTGAAGAAAGAACAGATCATGAACCGCAGTTGTCCGATTTACGTGAGTCTGGATCCATCGAGCAGGATGCCGATATTGTCATGTTTTTATATCGTAGTAATTATTATGATAAAGATAAGGAATCACAAGAAGAAACGGAAGTGGTAGATTTGTCTTTGGCAAAACATCGTAATGGTGGTATTGGAAAGATTCAATTGGCCTTTGAAAAAAACATATCTCGCTTTACAAATTTAGAAGCATCCGGAGATGATATTTATGCGCATTGATTTGTTGTGTAGTGGTTCAAAAGGCAATAGTTGTTTGATCCGACATAAAGATACGCAATTGTTGATTGATTGTGGTTCAACCAAAAAGTATTTAATGGAAAGCTTTCAAAAGGTTGGGGCTTGTGTGGATGATACAAATGGCGTTTTAATTAGTCATGCGCATTCAGATCATGTTTCGCAATTAAAACATTTTAAACATTTGGATGTATATTCCTATTGTGATTTAAAGGATGCTTTAGATAAGCATGATGTATTCCCAAATCAAAAAATGATTATTAACGATTTAAGTATTCAATTTATTGGTTTATCCCATGATTCACCACACACCATTGGTTTTGTGGTTGAATCAGAAACGGAAAAGCTAGTATATGTAACGGATACAGGGTATGTGCCTAATCAAATCAAGCCATATATTGCCAATGCCGATCATTATATTTTTGAAAGTAATCATGATGTCAATCGTTTGATGCAGACAAAGCGTCCTATGTTTTTGAAGCAGCGAATTTTAAGTGATAGTGGACATTTGAATAATGAAGATTCAAGTTTAAATCTAACTTCATTGATCAATATGAAGACAAAAAATATTGTCTTGGCACATTTGAGTGAAGAGGCAAATACGCAAGATTTGGCGTTAGATACTTTTTCAGATGTTTTACTTAGAAAGGACTTACATCCTTCTAAAGTGGATGTAAGGGCGGCAAAGCAGTTTGAAATTTTGACAATTGAGTAAAATTGTTTAATGATAAAAAATAGAATATTCATATAATATAACACTGGAAGTTTTTGGAGGAATCCATTTCTTTCAGTGTTTTCTATTATGGATAAGGATGTTATAATTATGAGTATAAAGGTAGGTAATTTAAATGTTAACAGTTATTGATCATCCTTTAATTAAGCATAAACTAACAGTTATGCGAAAAAAGGATACGGGGACGAAAGATTTTCGTCAAAACTTAGATGAAATTGGAGGATTAATGGTTTATGAAATCACGCGTGATCTACCATTAAATCCAGTTGAGATTGAAACTCCAATTTGTCCGTACACTGGCTATGAATTGGCTAAAAAAGTGGTTATTGTACCAATTTTACGTGCTGGACTTGGTATGGTAAATGGAATTCAAGATTTAATTCCAACTGCTAAAATTGCACATGTTGGTATGTATCGTGATGAAGAAACTTTAGAACCACACACTTATTTTGAAAAATATCCGAAAAATTTAGAAGAAGCAATTACAATTGTTGTGGATCCAATGTTGGCAACAGGTGGATCTAGTGTTGCGGCTATTGATATGGTTAAAAAACAAGGTGCTACAAATATTAAATTAGTTTGTTTGGTTGGAGCTCCTGAAGGTGTGAAAACGGTTGAAGAAGCACACCCAGATGTAGATATTTATTTGGCATCATTAGATGATCATTTAAATGAGCATGGATATATTGTTCCTGGTTTAGGAGATGCAGGCGATCGTATTTTCGGTACAAAATAGTTGATGAAACCTTATGCTTTTTCGGGAATGCTATGCACAAGTATGTTGATATTTGGCCTTATTGGTTACAATATTGATGGTTGGTTACATACAACTCCACTATTTGTGATTATTGGTTTATTATATAGCATAATTGGTAGCGTAATTTTATTGATTAAAAAATCGAGGTAGAACAATGCAGCAAATGAATAAAAAAATAAAAAGGTATACTTTGGCTTTTAGCTTATTTTGTTCTATAGCTTGTGCAATGATTTTTCATTCTCAAATGATTCAAGTATTTATAGCGGTTTGGATTGGATGTCTGACAGGTTTAGTTGGATATCATAAGATTGTTCAAATGGCTTTAAATATCCCAACGGATGAAGCGGCTGGAAAAAAGATTGGTACACAAGAATATATGAAACGATATTTAATGTATGGTCTAGTTCTAGTTGTTTGTCAATTGATGGAATTGCCTATATTGGCTGTTCTTGTTGGGCTAATGTGTAATAAAGGAGCGATTCTTTTATATGCACTAAAAGAAAAGGAGGATTTCCATGAGTGATGTAAGTGCAATTATCATTCACATAGGAAAGTTCTCTTTACAGATTCAGCAATCGATTCTTGTTTGGCTTGGAATTTGTGTTTTCTTTGCGTTCTTCTTTTATTTTGCGGGGAAGAAAATTGAGGCACAGGATCCATCCAAATCAAGTAAGGGGATTGTGTATATTTGTGAGGAGATGTACAACTTAGTACTTTACGTAATTAAAGATAATTTAAGGGAAACAACAAAGAAGTATATTCCATTGTTTGGTACTTTGATTGTGATGATGATTGTAAGCAACTTAATTGGTTTGATTGGACTTCAAAATCCAACGAGCAATGTAAGTTTTAATGCGACATTGGCTGTCACAATGTGGTTGATGATCCAAGGTAATGGTATTAAAAAAGGTGGATTATTAGCGCGAATGAAAGAGTTGACGGAACCAATGTTTTTGTTGACACCATTGAATGTCATAGGAGAGTTGGCGTTGCCTATCTCATTAACAATGCGTTTATTTGGTAATATTTTGGCAGGATATATCATTTCTATGTTGGTCTATACATTAATTAAAATGCTGATGCCAGTAGGACTTTTAGGTTTATTAGTAACGCCTTTCTTACATATGTATTTTGATATATTCTCAGGTGTAATTCAGACATATATCTTCTTTACGCTTAGTTCGTTTTTCTTAGGACAACAAGTAGCGATTCAGGAAGATTAATAAATAGGAGGAAAATAAAATGTTTAATGAATTTTTCGTACGTGGTATGGCTTGCTTAGGTGCAGGTATTGCGATGATTGCTGGTTTAGGTCCTGGTATTGGTCAGGGTATTGCAGCTAGTAAAGGTGCAGAAAGTGTTGGTCGTAACCCAGATGCAGCAAGTAAAATTCAATCAATCATGGTACTTGGTATTGCCTTAGCCGAAACAACTGGTATCTATGCGTTGATCATTGCGATTTTATTAATTTTCATCAAAGGTTAATGATTGGGAGAATCGGTAATGATTGACTTTAATATTGACAATTATTTGCGTATTTCATTGACCGATGTTGTTTTAGTTTGTATTTCTACATTTTTGATTGTAATGTTCGCCAAAAAATTCTTTTGGGATAAATTACTAACTTTAATTCAAAAACGACAAGATTTAATTCAAGAAAATATCGATTCTTCAGTAGCTATTAAAAAGCAGGCTGAAGATGTTAAAGAGAAGTATGATGAAAAATTGCGTAATGTTTCGCAAGAAGCTCATACCATTCTTGTTTCAGCTAGAGCACATGCGGATCAAGAAAAACAGCAGATTATAAAAGAAGCAAATGATGAAGCTTTGCGTATTAAGAAAAACGCAAATGAAGATATTGAACGTCAAAAGCGTGACGCTCAAAAAGAAATGAAAAAAGCAATCAGTGATGTTGCTTTAAGTGCTGCAAGTCAGTTGATCAAAAAAGAAATGGATGAAAAAACACAGAAGCAGTTCGTGGAAGATTTTATTGAACAGGCAGGCGATAAACAATGGTAGATTACACGCCTTATGCCGAGGCTCTATTTGAATTAGCACAAGATTCAAAACAAGAAATTGCTTGGATGTCTGAGCTAAAACAAGTAGCGCAAGTGATTACTTCAGTGTCAGAATTGAGTCAAATTTTAGCACATCCAAGTATTCCTCGAGTAAAGAAAAAGGAAATCATCCAGACAGCTTTTGAATCCGAATTAGATACAACTGTATTTCGTTTTTTGCTTGTGTTAAATGAGCATAATGAACTTTCTCATCTTGATAAAATTAGTGATGCTTATGAAGCGTGTTATCGAAAGAGACATAGAATTGAAATTGTTAAGGTTACAAGTGCATCGAAGCTTGATGAAGATCAATTATCAAGATTGAAAGAGATGTTAGAGAAAAAATTAAATAAAACACTTGAACTTGAAGTGCAAGTGGATCCATCTTTGATTGCAGGTATTAAAGTACAGGCAAGTGACTTGGTGATGGATAATACCCTTGTTGCGAAGATTAACGCAATGAAGGAAGCAATTAATAGATAAGCAGGTGATATGATGAGTTTAAATCCAGCAGAGATTTCAAAATTAATCAAAGCTCAGATTCAAAGTATCGACCAGGATCTTGAAATGAATGAAAGTGGTACTATTCTTACAGTTGGTGATGGTATCGCAACGGTATATGGATTGAAAAATGCCATGATGAGTGAA
This sequence comes from Holdemanella biformis DSM 3989, assembly GCF_000156655.1. Taxonomy (GTDB): domain Bacteria; phylum Bacillota_I; class Bacilli_A; order Erysipelotrichales; family Erysipelotrichaceae; genus Holdemanella; species Holdemanella biformis. Next base: position 616,112 of record NZ_DS996841.1, on the reverse strand, counting down.
TTGTTGTTATTCCCTCATGATGTATATGGTATGGTCATGAACTTAGAAGATGAACAAGTAGGTGTTGTACTTTTAGGTGATAATTCAGATATCAAAGAAGGTGACGTTGTAAAACGTACAGGTCACATCATTGAAGTTCCAGTTGGTGATAGTTTGATGGGTCGTGTTGTCAATGCATTAGGGCAGCCGATTGATGGTTTAGGTGAAATCCAAACAGATAAAACACGTCCGGTTGAGCGTGTTGCCCCAGGTGTAATGACAAGAAAGAGTGTTTCTGTTCCATTACAAACGGGTTTAAAAATTATTGACTCTATGATTCCAATTGGACGTGGTCAGCGTGAGTTGATCATTGGGGATCGTCAAACAGGTAAAACAGCTATCGCAATTGATACGATTTTGAATCAAAAAGGTCAAAACGTAAAATGTATTTATGTAGCGATTGGACAAAAAGCGAGTACTGTAGCTCAAATTGTTGAAAAATTAAAACAACATGGAGCTATGGAGTATACAACAATTGTAGCGGCTACTGCATCTGAGGCAGCGCCATTACAATATATTGCACCATATGCAGGTTGTGCTATGGGTGAAGAATGGATGGAAAATGGAGAAGATGTACTAATTGTTTATGATGATTTATCAAAACATGCCGTAGCTTACCGTACACTGTCTTTACTTCTTCGTCGTCCTCCTGGACGTGAAGCCTATCCTGGAGATGTCTTCTATTTGCATTCTCGTTTATTAGAGCGTGCTGCTCGTTTAAATGAAAATTATGGTGGTGGATCTTTAACCGCTTTACCAATCATTGAAACGCAAGCCGGAGATATTTCTGCTTATATTCCTACAAATGTAATTTCAATTACAGATGGACAGATCTTCTTAAAGACAGATATGTTTAATGAAGGTATTCGTCCAAGTGTAGATAGCGGTTTAAGTGTTAGCCGTGTAGGTAGTGCTGCACAAACAAAGGCTATGAAGCAGGTATCTGGTTCATTAAAATTAGAGCTTGCCCAATATCGTGAAATGGAATCTTTTGCGAAATTTGGTTCTGATTTAGATGCAAGTACAAAAGATGTACTGGATCATGGTGCAAGATTGACTCAATTATTGATTCAAAAACAATATTCACCATTAACAGTGCCTGAACAAGTATTATCTTTATATGCTGCAAAAAATAGATATTTAAAACCTGTTGAAGTAGACCAAGTTGGTGAATTTGAACAAGGAATGTTGGAATATGTACATCGTGAATATCCTTATGTTCTAGATCAGATTGAAATGAAAAAGGCAATTGACGATGAATTAGAAGCCGATATTAAGAAGGCTTTAGATGCCTACGCAAATCAATATGCGCTAGAAAAGGGTGCGCAACATGGCACAAAGTAGACAGGCTATTCAGGCTCGAATCAGTTCCGTTAGTTCAACAAAGAAAATCACAAAAGCAATGCAACTGATTGCTTCAAGTAAATTAACTAGACAAAGACAAATTATGGAAGAAAACCGTAGTTATGCACAAGGTCTTCAAGAACTTTTCACAATGGTACTTCGTAGTGCTGGAAATGATTCCATGTATTTAAATGAGAATCAAGGAAAGCCAAGCTTTATCTTTGTGATTACGAGCGATATGGGACTTTGTGGAGGCTACAATGCGAACGTGTATCGTATGATACAAGATGAGTTTTCAAATGAGGATCATATAGTTATGGTTGGAGTTCGTGGTGCTGCATGGATTTCAAAACGTGACTATAATGTTGAAACTGTATTAAGTGATCTTGACGAGGATGATGTATATAATGCTTTATCGAAATGTATGCAGGATGCATTAGACTTGTTTGAAAAGAAAGAAATTTCAAAAATTCAAATTTTATATACGCACTATAAAAATACATTGACATTTGTTCCTACTTTAGAAACGGTTTTACCTGTTTCTAAGCCTCAGGAAGAAAAGAAGTCAGGCATGCATGCGGATATGATTTTTGAACCAGATAAGGAAACAATGCTACAAAACATGATTCCTATGGTGACAAAATCAATTCTTTACTCTCGTTATTTAGAAAGTAAAACTAGCGAACAGGCTTCTCGAAGAATGGCAATGGAGAGTGCAACTGACAATGCAGAAGAGTTGCAGAATGATCTTGAACTTGCATATAACCGTGTACGTCAGGGTGCAATTACGCAAGAAATTACTGAAATTGTCGGTGGTGCAAATGCACTTTCATAAAGGAGGGTAAAGATGAGTCAAAATATTGGAAAAGTCGTTGAGATCATTGGTCCAGTTGTGGATATTCAGTTTTCACAAAACAATTTACCAGATTTATTAACGGCAATTGAAATTGAACGCCCAAATGAAGAAAATCTAATTGTAGAAGTCGAACAAGATATTGGTTCAGATCGAGTACGTTGTATTGCGATGGGAAGTACAGATGGTTTAGTACGTGGTATGGATGCCATTGATACAGGAAAGCCAATTCAAGCTCCTGTTGGAGAAAATGTATTGGGTCGTATGTTTAACGTATTAGGTAAGCCAATTGATGGTTTAGGTGATGTAGATGCGAATACTATGCCAATTCATAGAAAAGCACCTGCATTTGATGAACAAAGTACGACGAGTGAACCATTAGAAACGGGTATTAAAGTAATCGATTTATTATGTCCTTACGCAAAGGGTGGTAAAATTGGATTGTTCGGTGGTGCCGGTGTTGGTAAAACCGTATTGATTCAGGAATTGATCCACAATATTGCCAAAGAGCATGGTGGTAAATCCGTTGTAGTAGGTGTAGGCGAAAGAACTCGTGAAGGAAATGATATGTATCACGAGATGAAAGATAGTGGTGTATTAGATAAGACTGTATTGGTTTATGGACAGATGAATGAAAGTCCAGGAGCCAGAATGCGTGTTGGATTAACAGGTCTTACAATGGCAGAATATTTCCGTGACGTAGAACATCAAGATGTATTGTTGTTTATTGATAATATCTTCCGTTTTACACAGGCAGGATCTGAAGTAAGTGCCTTATTAGGACGTGTTCCTAGTGCCGTAGGATATCAACCTACATTAGCTACAGAAATGGGACAGTTACAAGAAAGAATTACATCAACAAAAGATGGTTCTATTACTTCTGTACAGGCTATTTATGTACCTGCGGATGACTTAACGGACCCAGCTCCAGCAACAACATTCTCTCACTTGGATGCAAAAACCGTATTGGACCGTGATATTGCGGCATTAGGTATTTATCCTGCCGTAGATCCACTTGAATCGAGTTCACGTATCTTGGATCCACTTGTGGTTGGTGAAAAACACTATAAAGTAGCTCGTGGAGTTCAAAATATCCTACAGAGATATAAAGATCTTCAAGATATCATCGCCATTTTAGGTATGGATGAATTAAGTGAAGAAGATAAGAAAGTTGTAAACCGTGCACGTCGTGTTCGTAACTTCTTGTCACAACCATTTAATGTAGCCGAAGTATTCTCAGGTATTCCTGGAAAATATGTACCTTTGGAAGATACAATTCGTAGTTTCGAACGTTTATTAGCTGGTGAATTCGATGATCTTCCTGAACAAGCATTCATGTTTGTTGGAACAATTGAAGAAGCACAAAAAAAAGCTGAAAAAATGGCTGGTGAATAGTCATGATTGCTTTTAAAGTTGTAACACCTAAAGGCGAATATTTAAAACAAGACGTAAAGAGTATTCATGTAAAGACAGTCATTGGTGAAACTACGATTTTACCGAATCATATGCCAATCTTTGCATCTTTAGTTCCTTGTAAACTTGTTTTAAAGAATGAAAATGACGAAGAAGAAGTCTATGCGATTTCTGGCGGCTTTTTACAATTCAATAAAAATGAAGGCATGATTCTAGCTGATGCGATCGAGGGTAAAAAAGATATCGATCTTGAGCGTGCTAAAAAATCAATGGAACGTGCTAAAGAGCGTTTAGAAAAGAAAGATTCAAACACGAATCTAAAAAGAGCTCAATTATCTTTAGAAAGAGCTATTAATAGAATTCATGTATATGGCGAGTAATCCTCGCCATTTTCTTTTGTCAAATTTTAGCAAACTTGTTGCATCAGTGCTAAAAATGAGTATAATAGTATTTAGCAGTTAGAATAGTTAAGTGCTAAAAGGAGGATGAATTATGTTACAACCTTTACATGATTATGTTTTATTAAAGAAAGAGAAAGAAGAAAAAACTACGGCAAGTGGAATCATTTTGACAAGTGGAAAAGAGAAATCAAAGCTTGCAGTTGTCGCAAGTATTGGAGCTGATGTCAAAGAGGCTGGATATGCTTGTGGAGACAAGGTTTTATATAAAGAATATTCAGGTACTACAATGAAGATCGATGATGAAGAATTTATTGTCATCAAAGATGAAGATATTATTGCGGTAAGCAAATAGTAGGAGGTAATATATTATGGCTAAAGAAGTACGTTTTTCAAAAGATGCTCGTGAATCCATGTTAAGAGGTGTTAACACATTGGCAAATGCAGTTCGTGTTACTCTAGGTCCTAAGGGACGTAATGTTGTTCTTGAAAAAGATTATGGTTCACCATTAATCACTAATGATGGTGTAAGTATTGCCAAAGAAATTGAATTGGAAGATAAGTTTGAAAACATGGGTGCTAAATTGGTATATGAAGTTGCCAATAAGACAAATGATACAGCGGGTGATGGAACGACAACGGCTACCATTTTAGCTCAAAGTATGATTGAAAATGGTTTGCGTCAAGTTGATCGTGGGGCAAATCCTGTATTGATGCGTGAAGGTATTGAAAAGGCAGCTAAGGCTGTAAGTGAATATATCTTATCTGTTTCTAAGAAAGTAGAAAGCAGTAAGGATATTGCTAATGTTGCGACAATTTCATCAGGTTCAGAAGAAATTGGTAAGATCATTGCGGATGCGATGGAAAAGGTTGGTCGTGATGGTGTCATTTCAACGGATGATTCAAAAGGCTTTGAAACAGAACTTGAAATTAGTGAAGGTATGCAATATGACAAGGGTTATGTTTCTCCATATATGGTTAGTGATCGTGAAAAGATGGAAGCTACAATGGAAAATGCTTATGTATTAGTAACGGATCAAAAAATCACAAATATTCAGGAAATCTTGCCATTACTTGAACAATTGGTTCAGGCAAATCGTGCATTATTAATTATTGCAGAAGATTTAGAAAATGAAGTTGTCTCTACTTTGGCATTGAATAAACTTCGTGGAACATTCAATGTAGTAGCTACAAAAGCTCCTGGTTTTGGTGATAATCAAAAAGAAATGTTGCAAGATATTGCGATCATGACAGGTGCTAAATTCTATTCTAAAGATTTGAATATGGAATTGAAAGATATGCAGTTATCGGATTTAGGTACAGTTAAAAAGATTGTTGTCACAAAAGATAATACAACAATGATCGGCGGAGCTGGAAGCAAAGAAGAAGTGGCTGCTCGTGTATCTGAAATTGAAGCACAAATGGAAAACACAACAAGTGATTATGATAAGAAACGTATGGCAGAGCGTTTAGGTAAATTATCAAATGGTGTTGCGATTATTAAAGTGGGTGCTGCAACTGAAAGTGAATTGAAAGAAAAGAAACTTCGTATTGAAGATGCATTGAACTCAACTCGTGCTGCCGTTAGTGAAGGTATTGTAGTTGGTGGTGGAGCTTGTTTAGTAAAGGCTTATGGGGCTTTAAAAGATAAAGTGAAATCGGATGTAGTGGATGTTCAAAAGGGTATTAAAGTTGTATTTGATGCATTATTAGCTCCAATTACTCAGATTGCCGATAATGCTGGATATAACAGTGAAGAGATTGTTGAAAGACAAAAAGCAGCTGAAGAAAATGTAGGATTCGATGCCAAAAATGGTAAATGGGTTAATATGATTGAGTCTGGAATTATTGATCCTACAAAGGTAACTCGTAATGCATTGATGAATGCTTCTAGTATTTCAGCCTTGTTCTTAACAACAGAGGCTGGAGTGGCAAAAATCGATAAAGAAGAAGCTGCACCTGCAATGCCTCAAGGAATGTATTAATAGGTGATTGAATAGCTAAGGTTTAATAAACCTTGGCTATTTTTTTTGTCCAAGAAAATGCCTGAAAACGATGTAAAATGTAAAATGCAATGTAAAATCAAATGTAACAAAATGTAAAAAGCACTTGAAAACGTTTTCCGCTTGCGCTATTATATCAGTACAACTCGAGGGAGGTATAGATTATGAAAGGTAAATTATTAAAAACGTTTGCTTCTAGTGTTGTCGCATTAAGCATGTTAGTCGGATGTAGTTCGGGAAGTGGAACTGCTAGTACAGAATTAAAAGAGGGAGATACAGTCAAAATTGGTTTGAACTATGAATTATCGGGTGCTGTAGCTTCTTATGGTCAAGCGGAGTATAAAGGGGCTTCTCTTGCGATTAAACAATATAACGCAAATAAGGATTCAAAGTATAAAATTAAAGCTGTTAAAATGGATAATAAAGGAGATGCGAGTGAATCGACTAGTGCGGCTACAAAATTGATGACTGAAGATGGTGTAGCCTTTGTGGTAGGACCTGCAACTTCTGGTGCTTCTATCGCAACATATCCAGTAGCGGATCAAAACCAGGTTCCAGTTATTTCACCATCAGCTACTCAGGTCGATGCAACAATGAATGGAGATTCTCCTTATGAATATGCGTTCCGTATTTGTTTTGAAGACTCATATCAAGGTAAGGCAATGGCTAAGTTTGGATATGAAAATTTAGGTAAGAAAAAAGCGGTTATTATCAATGAAGTCAGTGATTATGGAAAGGGTCTTACTAAAGTATTTACACAAAAATTTGAAGATTTAGGTGGAGAAGTTGTAGCTACTGAAAGTTATAATGCGAAAGATACTGACTTTGCAGGTATCATTACGAAAGTAAAAGATAAAGGAGCAGATGTATTATTCATCGCTGGTTACTATTCAGAAGCTGGATTAATTATTAAACAGGCTCGTGAAGCTGGTATGGATTGCACAATTTTAGGCGCTGATGGATTTGAATCAGAAAAATTAGCTGAACTTGCAGGTAAAGAAAATTTAAATAACTGCTACTATTCAACTGCTTATACTACAGTTAACGCAAGTGATGATTTAACTGCATTTGTAGATGCATATACAAAAGAATATGGGGAAGCTCCAAATATGTTCTCTGCATTAACATATGATGCTACTAACTTAGGTTTACAAGCTTTAGAAAAAGCTGGTAAAACAGGTGCAGATCTACAAAAGGCTATCGCTGATGCTAAATTTGAAGGTTTAACGGGTTCATTCACATTTGATAAGACACATTCACCTAAGAAATCTGTATTAGTTGTTAACTTAGTAGATGGTGTTCAAACTGAAGCCGTATCAGTAGATCCAAATAAATAAGTATTTGTTCAGGGGGACAATTCCCCCTCTTTTTTAATAAGGAGGTTAATATGACTGCTTTTTTACAACAACTAGTCAATGGTCTATCCTTAGGAAGTATTTATGCCTTGATTGCCTTGGGATATACTATGGTTTATGGAATTATTAAATTGATCAACTTTGCACATGGAGATATCTATATGTTAGGAGCTTATTGTGCATTTCTAATAACAACATATTGTGGATTGGGATTTATTCCTGCCCTATTGATTTCAATGGTTTTTTGTGGAGTCGTTGGTGTTTTGATTGAACGCATTGCGTATAAGCCACTTCGTCATGCGACTCGAATTACCGCATTGATTACAGCTATTGGTGTAAGTTATGTGTTGGAATATGCAACACAATATATTATGGGAAGTGAAGTAAGAACCTATCCTAAATTATTAACGAGTGCCTCTTTTCATTTAGGCCCCGTTACGATTACGATGCAACAAGTCTATATTTTTGTCATTACCGTAATTTTAATGATTGTTTTGCAATTTATTGTTCAGAAGACAAAAATGGGCCGTGCCATGCGTGCTGTAAGTGTCGATGAAGATGCTGCACGTTTGATGGGAATCGATGTAGATAAAACAATTTCTTTTACATTCTTATTAGGATCTGCTTTAGCAGGTGTTGCCGGTGTTCTAGTTGGTATTTACTATAACTCAATCAATCCATTAATGGGTATGACACCAGGGTTAAAAGCATTTATTGCCGCTGTATTTGGTGGCATTGGAAGTATTCCAGGAGCCATGATTGGTGGATTATTTATTGGTATTGCCGAAACGATGGTTACCGCATATGGTAGTTCTTTGTATAAGGATGCGATTGTTTACATTATTTTGATTTTGATTTTGATCTTAAAACCAGCTGGTTTATTAGGTAAAAACGTGAGAGAGAAGGTGTAAGTCATGCGTAAAGAATTATTGAATAAGGCAAATTTTGCTTGGCTTTTACTTTCTGTCGTATCTTTTGTAGTTTTAACAATTTTAATGAAAGTTGGAATTATTGGATCTTATTATTCAATTACTTTATATAATATTTTTATTAATATTATTTTAGCTGTTTCGTTAAATTTAGTTATTGGTGTATGTGGCCAATTCTCTTTAGGGCATGCTGGATTTATGTGTATTGGAGCATATTGTGCTGGTATTATGGTTAAAATGATGCCAAATATGACAGGTTTGGTTATTGGAGTATTGATTGGTTTTGTTCTTTCAACCATTGTAGCTTTGATTGTTTCTATTCCAACATTACGTTTAAAAGGGGATTATTTGGCGATTGCAACATTGGGATTTGCAGAAATTGTTCGTATCCTAGTACAGAATATGGAAATCACAAATGGAGCAGCTGGACTAAATGGAATTCCCAAATTAACAACATTTCCATTGTTGTTTGTGTGTGCTGTTATTTCAATTTTAGTTGTTTGTAACTTTACGCATTCCGCTCCAGGACGAGCTTGTTTATCGATTCGTGAAGATGAGATTGCTAGTGAGGCAATGGGTATCAATACCACGAAATATAAAGTTATTGCCTTTGTGATTGGTGCGTTATTAGCTTCTTTAGCTGGAGCATTGTTTGCTTGTAACTTCTATGTTATTAAGCCAGATCAATTTACATTTAATAAATCCATCGATATCTTGGTTATGGTCGTATTTGGTGGTATGGGCTCTATGACATCGAGTGTTTTGGCAGCTGTTGCGATTGGTATTATCAATGTTGTTTTGGCAAACTTTTCAGAAATTCGAATGATTATTTATGGCTTGGCATTGGTTGGAATCATGATCTTTAAGCCAACGGGAATTTTAGGCACAAAAGAATTGTCATTTAAGAAATTATTTGATAAGCGAAAGGAGAAATCTGCATGAAAACAATTTTAAATGTAAAAAATTTGACAAAGAATTTCGGTGGCCTTTGTGCAGTTTCTAATGTGTCTATGACAATCAATGAGGGAGAGCTTATTGGTTTGATTGGTCCAAATGGTGCTGGGAAAACAACATTATTCAACTTATTGACAGGTGTTTATGAACCAAGTAGTGGTTTGATTGAATTGATGGATCAAAATAAAAGTATTCAGATTGGGGGATTGAAGCCTTATAAAATCACAAACTTAGGTGTTGCCCGAACTTTTCAAAATATTCGTTTATTTAAATCGATGACAGTCTTAGAAAATGTTAAGGTTGCGATGCATAAAAATATTCGTTATGGAACATTAGCTGCAATTTTGCGCTTGCCTACATATTATAAAGAAGAGAAGTGGGTCGAAGAAAAGGCAGAAGAATTATTAAAAGAAGTTGGATTGTATTCTTTAAGAAATGAATTGGCGACAAATCTTCCTTATGGTAAACAACGTCGATTGGAGATTGCTCGTGCTTTGGCAATTCAGCCCAAAATTTTATATTTGGATGAGCCAGCTGCAGGTATGAATCCGCAAGAAACAAAAGAGTTAACGGAATTGATTGATCATATTCGAGAAAAATATAAATTAACTGTAATCCTGATTGAGCATGATATGTCTTTGGTTATGAAGATTTGCGAGCGTATTTATGTTTTGAACTATGGTAAAATGATAGCGAATGGTACGCCTGAAGAAATTAAGCAAAATGAGTTTGTAGTTAAGGCATATTTAGGAGAGGAGATCTAGTATGGCAATGTTAGAAATCAAAGATCTTCATGTGCATTATGGTGTTATTGAAGCTTTAAAAGGCATCAGTTTAGAAGTAAATGAAGGTGAAATTGTCGCGTTGATTGGTGCCAATGGTGCTGGAAAAACGACAATGATGCAGTCCATTAGTGGCATTGTTAAAAAGTCGGCTGGAGAAATCAACTTTTTAAATGAATCAATTATGAAGGCCAATCCGAAACATATTGTTGAGATGGGTTTAACGCAAGTGCCAGAAGGTCGTCGTATCTTTACGGGTATGAGTGTATATGAAAACTTGATGATGGGTGCTTTTTTAAGAAAAGATAAAGATGGAATTAAGCATGATTATGAAAAGGTTTGTGAACAGTTTCCAATCTTAAAAGAACGTATGAATCAGGATGCTTCTACTTTATCTGGTGGTGAGCAACAAATGTTAGCGATGGGACGTGCTTTAATGGCTAAGCCTAAATTGTTACTTTTGGATGAGCCAAGCATGGGTCTTGCTCCAATATTAGTTAAGGAAATCTTTAATATTATTGAAGAAATCAATAAATCGGGAACAACGGTTTTATTGGTAGAACAAAACGCAAAGATGGCTTTGTCAATTGCGCATCGTGCCTATGTTTTAGAGACGGGTAAAGTTGTAATGTCAGGTACAGGGGAAGAACTTGCCAAAAGTTCGGATGTTCAAAAGGCATATCTAGGAGGATAATAAGATGTTTAAAGTTAAGGATTATATGACAAAAAATGTTATATGTGCTGAACCAGATGCAACGATTTCACAAATCATTGATTTGATGAAGGAAAAGGAAATTCACCGTGTTCCAGTTGTTGAAAAAGGTCAACTTGTTGGATTGATTACTGAGGGTATGATTTCAAATTCGGGTACAACGAATGCGACAAGCTTAAGTATATATGAATTAAATTATTTGTTGTCAAAAACGACTGTAAGTACTGTGATGGTAAAAAAAGTCATTTCTGTGGATGAAAATGAATTGATGGAATATGCGACACAGAAAATGTTGAAAAACAATATTGGATGTTTGCCGGTCATCAATGCATCGGGTGAAGTTACGGGTATTGTAACGCAAAATGATGTATTTAAATGTTTCTTGAATGTTCTTGGATGGGATGAAGTGGGTTCAAGAATTACGGTTTCCGTAAAAGATGAAATTGGTGCCATTGGTAAGTTGTCGGAAATCTTTGTTGAAAACAAAGTGAATATCAATCATATTGGTGTGTATTCTTTTGAAGATGGAATTGCCAATCTAGTTATTCGTTGTGATACAACAGATCCGGATGATTTGCAGGCAGATCTAGAGCGAAAGGGCTATAAAGTGTTAGAGTGTTTTGTTCGTGATAAATAGAGAAAAAGGTCTAATTCATATGAATTAGACCTTTATGCTTTTTCAGGTACAACAACGGCTAAGCCGCCAAGTGCACTTTCTTTTAGTTCAATTGGAAGTTTCTTTCCTGTTAGATTCATGGTTTTAACAACCATATCAAAACTAACACGATTCTTTTTTACGTTGCGTAAATATTTGGCAAGTCTTGCGGCATCCACGCTTCTTTGTGCAGCTACTGCATTTCTTTCAATACAAGGAATCATTACGTATCCACCAACTGGATCGCAAGTAAGTCCTAGATGGTGTTCTAATCCAATTTCTGCAGCACATTCAATTTGTTCGTTGTTTTGAAGTTGACAATAAGCAACAAAAGCAGCACCCATAGAACAAGCGGCACCAACTTCTGCTTGACATCCAGCTTTAGCTCCTGAAATAGTAGCGTTTGTCTGGATTAGATTTCCAATTAATCCGGCAACCTTTAAACCTTGAATAAGTGTCTTTTTAGGATATTTTTGATCGTGATAGAAATGATATACAAGACTTGGTAAAACGCCGCAACTACCCATTGTTGGAGCAGTTACGACAATACCTCCACTGGCATTTTGTTCGTTGGCTGCATAGGCATAGCTGCTTAGTAATAAACTGTTTTTATCTTGAATATCACTACAACTTTGTGCGGATTGGTGTAATGCATGGGCTACACGATCAATTTTTAAGCTTCCAGGTAATACACCTGTCTTCTTTAATCCTGTATTTACTGTTTTTAGCATTTGTTTAAAGATTTGATTCATATAAGAATCAAAATCAGAATCTTCCACTTCATCGATATATTGGTCTAAACGTAAATGACGCTCGTTGCAATAGACTTGAATATCATCCATCTTTGTGTGTGGATAAATCTCTGGATCTACATTGCCTTTTTTACCATCGATTTCAATTTTGCCGCCACCGATTGAAACAAATGTGTGTTGTGCAACCTTTGTATCATTGTCAAATACTTCAATAATCATTGTGTTTGGATGTTCGACAGCCGTTTTCATATCAAAAATGATTTCGCATTTACTAGCACCCAATGTTTTTAAAATGATTTTATCTGTAAGGTGTCCTTTTCCTGTAAGTGCTAAGGAACCAAATAAAGTGATTTTGAAGTGTGTGGCATCTGGATAATGCTCATTGATATACTTAGAAGCCATCATTGGACCGAATGTATGTGAACTACTAGGTCCGGGTCCGATTTTATAAATTGTCTTAATACTTTGCATGTTATTATCCTTTCAGAATCTTAATATATTATATTGTATTTTTTTAAAAAGGGATATTAAAAATTTATATATTTATTAATAATTGTTAAGGTTTTTTTGTGTTAGAATATAAAGTGCTAATAATAGCGTTATAAGGGGATATGTGGATATGAAAGAAAAAGGAAATCGTATAAAGGGAATGGATGGATTGCGTGGTATTGCGATTATCGGAATTACGCTATTTCATATGTTTCCTAATGTGTTTAAAGGTGGTTATTTAGGGGTTGTTTTATTTTTTGTTTTAACTGGTTTTTTAATGGTTATCACAAATAAGAAAAAAATGGAGAACAGAGAGTTTTCTACTATCAAATTTTATATATCAAGAATAAAAAGATTGTATCCACCATTGTTGGTAATGGTTTTTACAACTTTAGGTGTTTATTTCTTTTTGGCTAATGATAGTTTGCGTGGAATGAAGATGCAAGTATTAAGTATATTTGCGGGTTTTAATAACTTTTGGCAGATTTCACAAAGTTTGGATTACTTTACTAGAATTGCGAATACTTCACCATTTTCTCATTTATGGTTCTTGTCTATTGAAATGCAGTTTTATTTGATTTTTCCGCTTTTATTATTTGGATTATATAAGTTGGAAGAAAAAAAAGGAAAGTCGAATACAATCAAGACAATGCTTGGAGTCACTGTTGTTTTTGCGTTAATAATGCCAATACTTTATTTATGTAAAGTGAATGTCACAAGATTGTATTATGGAACGGATACTCGAATTTATGCATTGTTCGCGGGTATGCTTTTGGGTTGGATATATACAAAGGAAGAAGAAACGAAAAAGAATTTTTACATTTCACTTTCATTAATAGCTATATTAGTAGCTTCTTACTTTATTTTTGATGGTAAAATGCCAATTGTATATTTATTGGTGTTAACACTAACGACAATTTTGTCTATGTTCTTAATTGAGAAAACGGCAAATAGCTCAGTTTCGTTGGATGTGCCTATATTAGATTGGATTGGTAAACATAGTTATGAAATTTATTTGTGGCAATATCCAGTCATTTATTTGTTTCAGTATAAGGATTGGAATAAACATTTCATCATATATTTATTTGAATTTGTAATTTTGATTGCACTTGTTGTATGGACAAATTATTTCTTAAAGGTGTTTAAATATAAGCAAATCAAACCAAAATTTCAAAAAGCCGTGTTGGCTTGTGGAATCGTTGGGTTTGTATTTCAGGCCACAGGTGTTATTGCTTTAGCAACTTCAAAAGAAGTGGATTCTAGTGCGTTGCAAAAACGTATTGCTGAAAATGAAGAAACTATCAAGAATAAGAAAAAGAATGCAAAATCAGATGGCAAAATGGAAAAGGCTAAAAGTGTAGATTATAGTCCTAGTGGAAATTCACAGAAAGTATCTGATAAAGGTTTATTCTGTTTGGGAGATTCCGTTATGTTGTCAGCATATACAAATATACAAGCTGTTTATCCAGATGCAACTGTCGATGCAGCTGTTTCAAGACAAATGTCACAAGCACCAGATGTTTTGCGTTGGTACGAGTCAAAAGGGGCTGTGCATAATACAGTTGTGATGTCACTAGGAACAAATGGGGTATTGGATGAGAGTACGGTTGAACAAACATTAGAAATGATTGGTTCAGATAAATCTATTTTCTGGGTCAATGTATATGCGCCTGGAGTTGAATGGGAAGCTAGCAACAATAAATATCTGAATGAATTGGCTAAAAAACATTCAAATGTCACAATTATAGATTGGAACTCTTATATTTCTAAGCATACAGATTTATTAGAAGAGGATGGAATACATCCGATGGAATCTGGTGCTGATGCATATGCTCATTTAATTCAAGAAAAAATTAATGAGGTTATGCAAAAACAAAAAGAGATTGAAGAAAAAGTGAATAAATAAAAAGACTGCAGAGGAATTAATCTTCTGCAGTTTCGTTTTTATAATTGTCTAAATCGTTTGGGAAGTTGATTTTGTTTAGTTTTTTGATACTTAGTTCAATTGAAACATCAATATCAGCACTCGCATCATCAACGGTTTGTGTTCCGGTAAAGCTTAAAATCATATGTGAGATTTTTTCGTTTTTGATGGTTGCAACAAGTGTAGCATGATCTAGTTTAACGGATCCCATGTTATCGAGTAGTGTTGCTAATTTGCTTGTATTGACTTTAAATGTGTAGGTGTCATTTTCTTTTTTAGAAGAATCAAACAATTCACATAATTGATCGTCGGTTAAATCTAGAAATGGGTTGTATGCATTTAATTTTGAATTCTTTTTTAACCCAATTTTATCGACTGTACTTTGTGTTTTTGTTCCCATGGAATTTAAATATGTTTTTCCATCTTTGATATAGAAGTTCAAAAAGTTATTTTGCACATTTTTTCCTGCGACAAGACCAATGGAACTAGAAACCTGTAATTCGTCTTTTTGAAGAATTTGTGCATCAATATTTAATTTTGAATCTTTCATTGCAAGTGTTCCATTGATTTGGGCACTTTTTAAATTTAGTGTATTATCTAATGCATTGAAGAATGCAAGGATATCGTCATTGTTTTTTGAGGCCGAGCATCCTGCAAGGTTAAGTGATAAAAAACAAGTTAAGATTATAGTTAATATTTTTTTCATTAAAGACTCCTTTTAACTTCTTTATTGTATGCATAAATATATGGGTTGTCAAAATGGACAAATAAAAAAGCACCTAATTTGTGAAGGTGCTAAAAAAGGATAGGCAATATTTATAACCCATTTTTATAGTTTTGTCAAGTTTTTCTTGACATTTGGTGGTTTTACTAGTAGTATAATAAATTGCATAATAGTGTAAGTTTTCGAATGAAAACTTCCTAATATAGTACAAATTCGAACGAAAGGATGGCATGCATGGACAACAACAAAGCATATCGTATTGTCTCGTGTGGAAAAAAATCTTCCCGCCGAGATTACTCAAAGGTTAGTGGTAAATTAGAGTTACCTAATCTTGTCGAAATCCAGACAGATTCATTTAAATGGTTTACGCAACAAGGTATCCAAGAAGTATTTGAAGAAATCTATCCAATTGAAAACTATGGAAAAAACATTCGCTTAAATTTCTTACGTTATCATTTTGAAGAACCAAAATATAACGCTGAGGAATCTATGTATAGAGAATGCAATTTTGCAGCACCTCTATATGCAGATATGGAATTAGAAGTTACGGACTCAGAAACTGGGGAAGTAGTAACTAAGAGTGAAGAAGTATATTTAGGGGATTTCCCTTTAATGACAGAAACTGGTACATTCATCATCAATGGTGCAGAACGTGTAATCGTTAGTCAGATCGTACGTTCTCCTGGCGCATATTTTGCGGATAGTTATGATGAAAAGACTGGTAAACAAAACTTTAGCTGTGAATTAATTCCAAGTCGTGGTACTTGGTTAGAGTTCATGACTGAGCAAAAGAAAACTACAAATGGACGTTTGATCAACGTTTCTATTGACCGTCGTCGTAAAGTATTATTCAGTATCTTATTCAAGGCTATAGGTATGTCTTTGAATATTGGGGTAAATGAAGATACTCATGATACATCAATGATGGAAACGTTCTTACGTGCAATGGGACGTAACTGGTCTGATGTAGCTACAGATGCAGAAGATCGCGAATACATGAATATGTATTTGTTGTTGTACACTGCCTTCTTTGGAAAATATGAAGAAATCGAAAATTCTTTATTGAACGATAAAGTTAAAACAACGCAGGAAGCTTTACTTTCTTTCTATGAAAACCAGAGAAGTGATGAAATTCCTACATTAGATGGATCAATCACTTTGATGCAGGCTAAATTCTTTGATCACCGTCGTTATGATTTGACAAAGGCTGGCCGTTATAAATTACGCAAGAAATTAAATGCGATCGATCGTATGTATGGTATGAGCCTTGCTCATGATATTGTTGATGTAAATGGCAATGTGTTCATGGAAAAAGGTACAATGGTTCACCGTGATGAAAGAAATGCATTGCGTGAAGAATTAGCGAAAGGTACTTATTGTGTCGCTTATCCATTCCGCTCAGAATTCCATGAAGAAGATATCGTTTCAATTCCAACAAGCTGGACTACAGGATTAATTGGTCGTGTATTGGCTAGTGATGTGGAAACGGAAGATGCATATTTAGATGCTGGTACAGTATTAACTGAACAAGATGTTTTAGCAATCCAAAAGGTTGTTGAAAATGTTGATATTTTTGCAGGATTGTTTGCACAACCAGTTAAATTAACAGCCGAAAATATGGATTCTGTATTTAACTATGGTCAACGTTTATATGCTCTTGGACGTTTAACAAATGCGCAAGGTGAAGATATTGTTGATGCAGATATGGAATTAGTTGCGAACCGTTATATGGTTGGTGTAAGTCCAGATGCCATCGATAGTGATGTTGAAACACAAGTTAAGCAACGTGCTTTAAGCGAAGATATTACGGCATGGTTGATTGGTGCATGTGTTCAAGAAGTATATATTATTGATAACAATGGGGATGAAGTACGTGTTGCTGGAAATGACCCATTCGCAAATAAACATACAATTACAGTTTCAGATATGTATGCATTCTTCTCATATAGCTTAAATGTTATGGAAGGTGTAGGAACAACAGATGATATCGATATGTTGGGTAACCGTCGTATTCGTTCTGTTGGTGAATTGATTCAAAACCAATTCCGTATTGGTTTATCTCGTATGGAACGTGTTGTTAAAGAACGTATGTCAATTCAGGAAATGGATAGCTTAACTCCAAGAAAATTGACTAACATTCGTCCTTTGACAGCTGCAATTAAA
>NZ_DS996841.1:585331-598044 GCF_000156655.1 Holdemanella biformis DSM 3989 | reverse complement strand
CCTTATGTTGGTACTGGTATTGAATATAAGATTGCCAAAGACTCAGGTGTTGGTATTGTCGCTAAACAAGATGGTGTTATTGAATATGTAGATGGCTTGCGTATTGTAGTTAAAGATAATGAAGGTGAAAACCACACTTATCAATTACGTAAGTTTGCTCGTTCAAACGCTAGTACTTGTATCAACCAACGTCCAATCGTAGAAGTTGGAGAAAAGGTTGAAAAAGGGGATATCTTAGCAGATGGTCCAAGTATGCAAAATGGTGAATTGGCATTGGGTCAAAACGTTGTTATCGCATATACAACATGGCATGGATATAACTACGAGGATGCCATCATCATGTCTGAACGTATGGTTAGTGATGATGTGTATACTTCAATCCACGTAGAAGAATATGATATTGACTGTCGTGAAACAAAGTTAGGTCCTGAAGAAATCACTCGTGATATTCCTAACGTTAGTGAAGCAGCGGTTCGTAAATTAGATTCAAACGGTATCATTATGGTTGGTGCCGAAGTAAAAGAAGGAGATATCTTAGTTGGTAAGGTTACTCCAAAAGGACAAAGTGAAGTTAGTCCAGAAGAAAAATTATTATTAGCAATCTTTGGTGAAAAATCACGTGAAGTTCGTGACAATTCATTGAAAGTACCTCATGGTGGTGCTGGTATTGTTCATTCTATTCGTGTATTTAAACGTGGAGATGGATCGGATCTTCCTCCTGGAGTAAATATGCGTGTTAAAGTATATATCGTTCAGAAACGTAAGATTTCTGAAGGGGATAAAATGTCTGGTCGTCACGGTAACAAGGGTGTCATCTCTAAGATTTTACCTATCGAAGATATGCCATTTATGGCGGATGGACATCCAGTGGATATCTTGTTGAATCCATTCGGTGTACCTTCTCGTATGAACATTGGACAGATCTTAGAAATCCACTTAGGTTATGCAGCTCGTAAATTAGGTGTTAAATTCTCTACTTCTGTATTCGATGGTTTATCAAATGAAGACTTACAAGATGTAATGCGCGAAGCAAGCATGACTGTCGATGGAAAACAGGTACTTTACGATGGACAAACTGGACAACCATTTGATGAACGTATTAGTGTCGGTGTAATGTACATGATTAAGTTGGCCCACATGGTTGACGACAAGCTACATGCTCGTGCTACAGGACCATATTCTTTAGTTACTCAACAACCTTTGGGTGGTAAAGCTCAAAATGGTGGTCAGAGATTTGGAGAGATGGAAGTTTGGGCATTGGAAGCATATGGTGCTGCTCACACATTACAAGAAATCTTAACAATCAAATCCGATGATATTCAAGGTCGTATCAAGACTTATGAAGCTATTATCAAAGGTAAAGATATTCCAGAACCAGGTGTTCCAGAATCATTCCGTGTATTGATGCACGAATTACAAGGTCTAGCAATCGATATTCGTTTGTTAGATGAAAACAATAACGAGGTTGACATCACATTAGATGATGATGACCAGGATGCTCATCCAGTTCAACCTTTACAAGAGGAAGTTCAAAAGGAAGAGTTAGTCGACGATATTGAAGAAGAAAATAAAGAAGAAGAGGAGGCGTAGTATAAAATATGAGTATTAACAATTTTGCCTCGATTCAGGTTCGCTTAGCGAGTCCAGAAACGATTTTGAAATGGAGTCATGGTGAAGTAACTAAGCCTGAGACAATTAACTATCGTTCACAAAAAGCTGAACGTGATGGTTTATTCTGCGAACGCATTTTCGGTCCAACTAAGGACTGGGAATGTGCTTGTGGTAAATATAAAAAAGTACGTTTTAAAGGTGTTGTTTGTGATCGTTGTGGTGTAGAAATCACAAAGGCAAGCGTAAGACGTGAGCGTATGGGCCATATCCATTTGGCTGCCCCAGTAGCTCATATTTGGTATTTACGTGGTATTCCTAGCCGTATGGCATTGTTGTTGGATGTAACACCTAAACAATTAGAAGAAGTTGTATACTTTGTTAGTTATATTGTTACAGATCCCAAAGAATCTGGTTTAGCTTATAAACAAATTCTTTCTGAACGTGAATTCCGTGAAAACCAAGCTATTTATGGTTCAACAGGATTTACAGCTCAAACAGGTGCTGAAGCTGTACTTCGTCTATTACAAGATGTAGATTTAGAATCTGAATACCAAGAAGTACAAGATGCACTTGAGAAAGCACAAGGTGAAAAACGTAAGAAATTAATCAAGCGTTTAGATACAATCAATGCATTCCGTAATAGTGAAAACTTACCAGAATGGATGATTCTGACTAACATTCCGGTAATACCTCCTGATTTACGTCCAATGCTTCAATTGGATGGTGGTCGTTTTGCGACAAGTGACTTAAATGATTTATATCGTCGTGTAATCACTCGTAATAATCGTTTACGTAAATTGTTAGATTTGGGTACTCCAAATATCATCGTTCAAAACGAAAAGCGTATGCTACAGGAATCTGTAGATGCTTTAATTGACAATGGTCGTCGTTCAAAACCTATTACAGGTGCTGGTGGACGTGCATTAAAATCATTGTCTCACTCATTGAAAGGTAAACAAGGTCGTTTCCGTCAAAACTTATTAGGTAAGCGTGTTGACTTCTCTGGTCGTTCAGTAATTGCCGTAGGACCAGATTTGAAAATGTACCAATGTGGTATTCCACGTGAAATGGCAGTTAACTTGTTTAAACCATTTATCATTAATGAAATTGTAAATCAAGGATTGGCTCAAAATCCTAAAAATGCTGAAAAATTAATCGAACGTCGTGATCCTCGTATCTGGGATGTTGTTGAAAAAGTAATCGATGGCTATCCAGTATTGATGAACCGTGCGCCTACATTGCACCGTTTGGGTATTCAGGCTTTCTTGCCTAAATTAGTAGAAGGACGTGCAATGCGTCTTCACCCATTAGTATGTACTGCGTTCAACGCCGACTTCGATGGTGACCAGATGGCCATCCACGTTCCATTAGGAGAAGAAGCTCGTGCCGAAGCATTAGTTATGATGTTAGGTTCTCACAATATCTTAGGTCCTAAAGATGGTAAACCTATCGTTACGCCAGGACAGGATATGGTTATGGGTAACTTCTATTTAACAATGGAAGAAACGAAAGATGAATTCTTCGCAGAAGCTAAGCACTACGAAGAAGTTGGTTGCCCATTAGAAGCAACTCACTGGCACCGTTTTGGTGAAAATGAAGGTCATGTATATACAGATGAAGATGAAGTTATGATGGCTTATCAGTCAAAACAAGTTCACCTTCACACTCGTATCGCATTACCTGTATGTAACATGCATAAAACATCATTTGATGAAAAACATAAAAATGATTATTTAATTACAACAGTTGGTAAGATTGTATTCAACTCTATGTTCCCTGAAGATTTCCCTTATATCAATGAGGTTAGTAAGGAAAACTTTGTAAGTACTCCTGATAAATATTTTGTTTCTCCAGGACAAAACATTAAAGAATACATCGAAGCTATGCCTTTGGTGGATGCTGTTAAGAAAAAAGATTTAGGTAAAGTTATTGCCGAAGTCTTCAAACGTTATGATGCAGATCAAACTGCTGAAATTCTTGACCAAATCAAATCATTAGGATTTGAATATTCAACAGTAGCTGGTATTACAGTTGCCTTATCCGATATCGAAGTGGCTCCTCACAAAGATGAATATATCGATGAGGGTCGTGTTAAAGCCGATCAATTAAAACACTTACAACGTAAGGGTATGTTGACTATGGAAGAATGGGAACGTCATTTATCTAAGATGTGGGATGATCAAAAAGATAAGATCGTTACGTCATTGATGAAAAACTTACCTCGTAAAAACCCAATCAACATGATGGCGACTTCTGGTGCTCGTGGTAACGCGTCAAACTTTACGCAGTTAGCCGGTATGCGTGGTTTAATGGCTAAACCAGGTCACGCTAAAGCGGGTGCTGGCGAATATGTTCCAACTATCATAGAAGTTCCTATTTACTCTTGTTTCCGTGAAGGATTGAACGTAAGTGAGTTCTTTATCTCTACTCACGGTGTGCGTAAAGGTCTAACGGATACTGCCTTGAAGACTGCCGAATCTGGTTACTTAACTCGTCGTTTGGTTGATGTTGCACAAGATGTAATCATCAAAGAAGATGATTGTGGTACAGATAAGGGTTACTGGATCGAAACTTTAATGGATCGTAAGACAAATTCTGTTATCGAGCCATTACAAGATCGTTTAGTTGGTCGTTATTCAAAACAAGATGTAACAGATCCAAAAACTGGTGAATTAATTATTGCGAGTGATGAATTTATAACAGATGAACTTGCTAAGAAAATTGTAGATGCTGGTGTTACAGGTATGTATATCCGTTCTGTATTTACTTGTAAGTCTCGTTTAGGTATTTGTCGTAAATGTTATGGACGTAACATGGCTACTGGTAAAGACGTAGAAGTTGGTGAAGCTATTGGTATTATGGCTGCCCAATCTATCGGTGAACCAGGTACACAGTTAACAATGCGTACATTCCATACAGGTGGTGTTGCCGGTGCCGGTGCAGAAGATATCACTCAAGGTTTGCCTCGTGTTGAAGAATTGTTCGAAGCTCGTTGTCCAAAAGGTGTTGCGGTAATTGCTCAGATTTCTGGTGAAATCACTTCAATCGAACGTATTGAAGGAACAATGCGCCAAGAAGTTATTATCACAAATGAACACGAAAGTGTTTCTCATAAAATCAATGCGAACCAATCAATGCGTCCATGGGTTCAGATCGGTGCTAAGATCGAAGCCGGTGTTGCGTTGACTGAAGGTCCATTAGATCCAAAAGAATTATTACGTGTTGCTGGTGTACGTGAAGTTCAAGATTATATCTTGAAGGAAGTTAAGAAGGTATACCAAAGCCAAGGTATCGAAATTAGCGATAAACACTTGGAAGTAATGATCAAACAGATGATGAAGAAAGTAATCGTTGTAGACAGTGGAGACACAGACTTAAATGTGGGTGTTCAATTGTCACTTAACAATATCACAAAAATTAACCGTGAAGCATTATTAAGTGGAAAAACTCCAGCTACTTTCAAACCTGTATTACTAGGTATTTCTAAATCTTCTGTTGAAACAGATTCTTTCTTGTCTGCCGCTTCATTCCAGGAAACTACAAAAGTTCTTACAGATGCGACTATCAAGGGTAAAGTTGACCACTTAATTGGTTTGAAAGAAAATGTTATCATTGGTAAATTGATTCCTGCAGGTACAGGATGTCAAGGTGATCGTCCTCAAAACGATATTGTAGCTGCAAAGGCAAAAGAACTTCGAGACAAACGTATTGCACGTATGAATGAAGTTCATAATGAAGATTCTGAAAAATTTGATAAATTAGTATCAGGATCTGACGATAGAGATATGATGGATACTGTAGACTCTTCAGTAGAAGAATCAATTCTACAAGATGCAGAAACTACAGACAATGGTTCAATTGATATCCAATCTGAAGAATAAGATTTAAGGAGTAGGTGAATGCCTATTCCTTTTCTTTAGGAGATAGTATGGAAAAATATTTTGAATTGTCAAGAGCCTATTATACATATTTAAAAAACAGCACAAAGAAAAATCAGTGTACTGTAAGTGTAATATGTGATGATATCGATATCAAACATATCATCATGGATGGTTTATTATTTGATGGTGCATTCATATATGATGGATATTGTGAAAATATAGATGGAACAATTACAGTTTGTGATGGGAATATTTCACTATCTGGTTGTGAATTAGCTGATTTAGTATATGGAAATTATGCATCCAACTCCAATGGAACAATAATAAAAAAGTAGGACGTTTGTCCTACAAAATTTGAATATTATTTTTTAAGCATGTATCGATCATGTCTTCAGGCCATAAGCTAGCTTGAACTTCGCCGATATGTGCTTTTTTTAGTAGAAGCATACATAGTCTTGATTGACCAATTCCTCCACCTAAAGTATATGGTAGTTCTTTATTAAGAATCGCTTTATGAAATGGCAGTTCGCATCTTTCTAAACAATTTTCTTTTTTTAATTGTTCAAGTAAAGTATCTTCATCCACACGAATTCCCATAGAAGAAATTTCAAGAGCACTTTGCAGCGGTTCATACCAGAAAAGAATATCTCCATTTAATGTCCAGTCATCATAGTCGGGTGCGCGACCATCATGTTTTTCATTATTTGATAATTTATCACCAATCTGCATCACAAATACGCAGCCATGTTCTTTTGTGATGGCATTCTCTCTTTCTTTGACACTCAAATTTGGATATCTATCCAATAGTTCTTGCGTTGTGATAAAGAAAATATCATCTGGTAAATGATTAACAGCTTGAGGATATTTGTACCAAACTTCATGTTCCATATGTTTAATGACTTTAAAAATCGTTCGAACATGCTCTTCTAGTGTTTGTTGGGTACGTTCATTTTTAGAAATGATTTTTTCCCAGTCCCATTGATCGACATATGTAGAGTGAAAGTTATCTAATTCTTCATCTTTACGAATGGCATTCATATTTGTGTACAAGCCTTCATGAAGTTTAAAGCCATATTTCTTTAAGGCCATTCGTTTCCATTTTGCCAAAGAGTGTACAACTTCTAATTGTTCACCAGGTAATTCTTTCATAGTAAAAGATACTGGCTTTTCTGTACCATTTAAATTGTCATTTAAACCAGAGCTTTGTGTGACATATAATGGTGCTGAAATTCTTGATAAATTTAATTCTTTACCAAATTCGTATTGAAAAGTATCACGAATATATTTAATAGCTTCTTGTGTTTCTCTAACAGTTAATACTGGATCGTAGTTTTCAGGTATAATAAGTTTCATATCATCATCTCCTCAATGTAAGTATTGTATCACAAAATATGAAAAGATTTTCAATTTATTTTGTGATAAAATCATTCTATGAACATTTTATTTTCAATTAACGCAAAATTCATAGGTTTGACAAAGACATGTATACAATCCATCGTTCGTTTTGATAAGAATATAGACTTTTATATTTTGCATCAAGATTTGAATCAGGAGCATAAGGATGATTTAGTGCGATCTTTTCCAGAATGCACCTTTCACTTTATTGAAGTCAAGGAAGAATCTTTTAAGGATTTTCCTACTTCATCAAGATATCCATTAGAAATTTATTATCGATTATTTGCATCGGATTTATTGCCAGATACGTTAGATCGAATTCTATATCTAGATGTGGATATTGTTGTGATTCAAAGTTTAAGGGAATTGTATAACATGGATTTTCAGGATAATCTTTATATCGCTTGCAGCCATGTAAGTGATAATATGACGCATTTAAATGCGAAAAGATTAGGGTTGAAAGAAGATGTACCGTATATCAATACAGGGGTCTTGTTGATGAATTTAATAG
Organism: Holdemanella biformis DSM 3989; assembly: GCF_000156655.1. Classification (GTDB taxonomy): domain Bacteria; phylum Bacillota_I; class Bacilli_A; order Erysipelotrichales; family Erysipelotrichaceae; genus Holdemanella; species Holdemanella biformis. Next base: position 590,646 of record NZ_DS996841.1, on the reverse strand, counting down.
CGTTGCGTAAACAATTGAATAAACAAGATGTGCTTAATTATGTAAATGCATATAAGAAAAAACTTGTGTTATTTGATCAGGATGTATTGACGGCATTATATGGAGATAAGACAAGACTTGTGGATTATCGAAAGTATAATTTGAGTGAAAGAATGATGAATTTTTATAATTTACGAAATCCAAGAAATAAGATGGATTTAGATTGGGTAAAAGAAAATAGTGTGATTATTCATTATTGTGGAAGAATGAAGCCGTGGAGTGGCAAATATATAGGTTGTTTAGATTATTTTTATAGGGAGTTGGAAAAATGAGAGATCGGTTTTCAAATCGTTTAGGATTTATTTTAATTAGCGCGGGATGCGCAATAGGAATTGGCAATGTATGGCGCTTTCCATATATTGTTGGACAATATGGTGGAGCTGTCTTTGTCTTAATTTATTTGTTTTTTCTTGTCATATTGGGCTTGCCAGTTATGGTTATGGAGTATTCGGTAGGTCGTGCCAGTCAAAAAAGTGCAGCACTTTCTTTTGATGTATTAGAGCCAAAAGGTACAAAGTGGCATTTTATGAAATATGTGGCTATGGCAGGTAACTACATATTAATGATGTTTTATACATCGGTATGTGGGTGGTTATTCTATTATTTCTATAAGATGTTGATAGGGGATTTCAATGGCTTGAATGCAAGTCAAATTAATGATGAGTTTGGGTTGATGTTGTCAAATCCTTTTGTTCAAGTAGGAATGATGTTTCTAGTTGTATGCATTGGCTTTTTCATTTGTTCAAAAGGCTTGCAGAATGGTGTAGAAAAAGTATCCAAGTATATGATGTTGTGTTTATTGGTGTTGATGCTTATATTAGCAATACGTTCACTGATTTTGCCAGGGGCAATGGCGGGTGTAAAATTTTACTTATTGCCTGATTTTTCAAAGATGCAAAATATATCAGAAGTCGTGTTTGCGGCTATGGGCCAAGCTTTCTTTACTTGCCAAGCTTTCTTTACTTTAAGTTTAGGTATTGGTGCCATTGCGATATTTGGCAGCTATATTGACAAAAGTAAAAAATTAACTTCGGAAGCTATTACAGTTGTATGTTTAGATACATTTGTCGCATTGGTTGCAGGCTTTATTGTGATTCCGGCATGTTTTGCGTATAACGTAGATCCTGGGCAAGGTCCTGGATTGATTTTTCAGACATTACCTAATATCTTTGCGAATATGCAGCTTGGAAATGTATGGGGAGCTTTGTTCTTCTTGTTTTTGAGCTTTGCGGCATTAACTACAATTATTGCGGTATTTGAAAATATTATAACTATGACAATGGAATGGACTGGATGGTCCCATTCAAAAACCATAAAAGTAAGTTTTGTACTTGTCTTTGTGCTATCTTTACCTTGTGCATTGGGATTTAATGTGTTGTCTTTTATTCAACCATTAGGTGCTGGTTCAACCATCCAAGATTTGGAAGATTTCATTGTATCCAATAATTTATTGCCATTAGGCTCATTATGTTATGTTTTATTTTGTACATCTAAATATGGATGGGGATTTAAAAACTTTTTAAAGGAAGCCAACTGTGGAGAAGGAATTTCTTTTCCTAAACAAGTCGGTTTCTATGTTTCATATATCATTCCTGTGATTATTTTGGTAATATTTATACAGGGATATATCTCTAAATTTTTGTAGGAGGAGCCATTATGATTAAGAAAAGAAAAGTAGTAATTGTTGGTGCGGGAAATGTGGGAGCAAGTACAGCTTTCTGCATGATCAACCAAGGGATTTGTGATGAAATTGTTTTAATTGATATGAATACAGAAAGAGCCAAAGGAGAAACTTTGGATATGATTCATAGTATTGCCTTTATGAATCGTAATATGCAAATTAAATTAGGGGATTATACAGATTGTAAAGATGCTGATGTTTTAGTGATTACAGCTAGCGCTCCAATGGGTAAGGAAAATGATCGTTTAGTGGCTTTAAAATCAAGTTCTAAGATTGTTACTAGCATTGTATCGAGTGCTATGGAAAATGGATTTAATGGATTTATTGTTGTTGTATCGAATCCGGTGGATATTATGACTTATGTAGCTTATAAAGTTTCTGGTTTGCCAGCAAATCAAATTATTGGATCGGGTACATTACTTGATTCAGCACGTTTACAATGTCATATTGCCGATTGCATTGATGTAGATACAAAGAGTATTCATGCGTATGTTTTAGGTGAACATGGAGATAGTGAAATGATTCCATGGAGTACTGTTCGTGTTGGTGGTAAAGGTATTTATCAAATCATTAAAGACAATCCAACTCGTATGAATGAGGGAATGTTTGATAGTATTCATGAAGCGGTAAAGAAAGATGGTTGGGAAATCTTTAATCGTAAAGGAAATACTTGTTATGGCATTGCAGCAAGTACAACACGTATTGTTCGTGCATTGATGTTTAATGAATCGGTAGTTCTTCCAGTTTCTACTTATTTAGATGGTCAATATGGACAAGATGGAGTATTCACTAGTGTTCCAGCTATTTTGGATGCGACAGGTGTCAAAGAGGTTGTTGAGATTGAAATGACAAAAGAAGAAAAAGAACAATTTGATTCTTCTTGTAGCCATCTACAAAGTTTTTACAAGGAAGTTTAAACTTCCTTTTCTTTTATAACATAGGAGGTGTTAGGGTTGGCACAAGGACAAAAATTAATGACATCGGGATCGATTCCTAAGCAGATGGTTTTCTTTGCGTTACCTATATTATTAGGAAACTTATTTCAACAGTTATACAATACGGTAGATTCATTGATTGTTGGAAACTTTTTGGGAAGTCAGGCACTTGCAGCTGTGAGTTCAAGTGGAAACATTATATTCTTGATGATTGGTTTCTTTAATGGAGTTGCGATTGGTGCAGGAGTAGTTATATCGCGCTATTTTGGCGCAAGAGAAATAGAACGTATGCAGAAGGCAATTCATACAACGGTTGCATTTGGGTTGATTGTAAGTTTTTTTATGACACTTATAGGCATTTTTTTTACGCCTACATTACTTCGCTGGATGTCAACGCCAGATAGTGTTATGGATGCTTCTGTAACGTATTTTAAAATATACTTTTTAGGTTCGTTTGGATCGATTATGTATAATTTTTTTGTAGGTATTTTACAGGCTGTAGGAGATAGCAAGCACTCCCTTTATTATTTGATTGTTTCTAGTGTTGTAAATATTGTATTGGATTTATTCTTTATTGCCATTCTTAAAATGGGAGTAGGATCTGCGGCTATGGCTACAATCATTTCGCAATATATTTCGGCAGGTCTATGTTTATATTTATTATTGACGACGAGTGGAACACATCGTATTGTTCTTTCAAAAATAAGGATTCATAAGGAGTTTTTGGGAGAAATCTTAAAGTATGGTTTGCCTAGTGGGTTTCAAAATTCCATTATTGGACTAGCTAATGTAGTTGTTCAATCGAATATCAACTCTTTTGGAGATATGGCTATGGCAGGATGTGGAGCTTATTCAAAGATTGAAGGTTTTGCGTTCTTACCAATTACTAGTTTTACAATGGCACTTACGACTTTTGTTGGGCAAAACTTAGGGGCAAGGCAATATGACCGTGTTTTAAAGGGTGCTAAGTTTGGTATGATTTGTTCGATGACTTTGGCAGAAATGATTGGTGTGATTATTTTTGTGTTCGGTTCACAATTTATTGCGGCCTTTGATGCGACACCTGAAGTTATTCAGTTTGGTACATTGCGTGGACAAACCAGTGCATTTTTCTTTTGTTTATTAGCTTATTCACATTGTGTGTCGGCTATTTTAAGAGGGGCAGGAAAGTCAATGGTTCCGATGATTGTTATGATGGTTTGTTGGTGCTTCGTGCGTGTTGCAGGCCTTACAGTTATGGGTATGTTAGTACATAATATATGGTGTGTATATTGGATCTATCCAATTACTTGGTCTTTATCAAGTATTACTTTCTTTATGTATTATCATAGAATAGATTGGCTTCACGCATAGATTTGACAACGGGATTTAATAAGTGATAGACTTATATCGAGGTAGATAACTATGAAATCAATGTTAGAAGAATTAAAAGATGTAAAAATTAAAAAGCATACAGTTACATCTATTGAATATGATTGCAAGTCTGAAGAAAAAGAGGACGAAGTATTTGACCAAGTTCATAATATTGTCACAAATCATTTAGATGACTTCGCAAAGATTACTTTTGATGTGGAAGCAGATCACAAAGTAAAAGTAGAAATTAGTGAAAACTAGTTGGACCATTTAAAAAATGGTCTTTTTTTTGTTTTTGTATAGTTTTGATAATTATATATTTGATACAATGAAATCAAGAAAGAAATGTAGGTACTATAATATGATAATTAAAAAAATTACATCAAAACAAGATGGATTAAAGTTAGAGATTGCGATAATGGAGTGTAAAAATCCAAAAGGAATTGTACAGTTTTCACATGGGATGGCCGAACATAAAGAGCGTTATTTTGATTTTATGCAGTATTTAAATGAAAGAGGCTATATTTGTGTGATTCATGATCATAGAGGGCATGGCGGTAGTGTAAAATCAAAGAATGACTATGGATATTTCTATACGGAAAATGCTGATTATATTGTGGATGATTTATTTCAGGTGACTGAGTACATACGTGATATATATCCTGGATTAGAGGTAACGTTATTTAGTCATAGTATGGGTACTTTGGTAGCTCGTTGTTACTTAAAAAAATATGATGAATATATTCGTCGTTTGATTTTGTGTGGTCCTCCTACAGAAAATTCGACTGCTAGTTTTGCGGTTGGATTGGCTAAAATAATAAAACCTTTCTTTAAAGAAAAGAAAGGTAATGGTCTGTTGAATAAGATGGCTTTTGCAGGATATGAATCAAATAATCGTTGGTTAAGTAAAAATTTAGAAAATGTGGATCAGTATGAAGCGGATGAATTGTGTGGCTTTTTATTTACAACAAATGGTTTTATAAACTTATTTCAATTGATGGTTAAAGCGTTTGATAAAAAGGATTGGAAGGTTACGAATGGTGAATTGCCAATCTTGATGATTGCAGGTCAAGAAGATCCGGTCATTCAGGGTAAAGATAAATTTGAACAGTTGAAACAATTTTTGATGGGGGTTGGATATAAAAATGTATCTAGTAAATTGTATCCGACTTTAAAACATGAAATCTTAAATGAAAAAGAAAATCAAAGGATTTATGAAGATGTATATGAATTTATAAATAGTGCCAAGGATTAGTACCTTGGCATTTTTGATAAAAAAAACTCGCAATTGCGAGTAGATATTTTAC
>NZ_DS996841.1:582084-585067 GCF_000156655.1 Holdemanella biformis DSM 3989 | reverse complement strand
GGGCTCGAACCGCTGACCCTCTGCTTGTAAGGCAGATGCTCTCCCAACTGAGCTAAACCTCCGTAAGTGCCTATTTATAATAGCACTGAGTTAAAATAAATGCAAGCACTTTTTGTAAAAATTATTTGAATTTGAAATTTGTTTAGAATCATAGCTAAAAGAATGGATAAAACGACGATGATCAACGTTTCTTTTGTGCCCTTATATAGGATTACAACTAGGAATACATAGAGTAAGAAATTCAATATAGTTGTACTTGATATTGTGTTTTCTGTATATGTGAAGCATGTGCTAAATAGGATGGCTAAAAGAATGGTTGAAAGAATCCAACCTTTTGTATCTTGTCGATTGGCTGACCATACTAAATAACTAAAGATTGTCCAAATCAGTGTGAATACGATCCATGTTAGAAACATTTCTTTTGGCATGGCATGGGTAAGAATTTTTGAGAATAGACAATAACTTACAAAACAAATAATGTTGAACAGGGTTGTATTTAATGTTGCTGTTTTTTCAGAATGTGAATATAGGGCTATGATACTATTTATAAAAATCCATAGTGGTAAGTTTGATAGTAATTTAGTTGGATCAAAATATACTACAAATGGTTTAATATAATCTATATTTATAGGTATAAAAGATAAGAATGCCAATATGATTGCCGTTAGGATGATAGAAATAGTGAAGATCCAATTGTTGTTATTTGTTCTTTTCATTTTGATTTACCCTTTTTGAATAGATGATCGCAATAAATAAAAACAAGATACCTATATATAGGAACGCATGTGTAAGATTATAGGCAAATATAAATAAGCAAATAGCTGCGATTAGATATAAGATCGATGATACGATATTTTTGTTCATAAATGGTTCTCCTTTTGAAATGAATTATATCACACAAAAAGAAAAACTCCCATTGGGAGCTTTTGAAACAGCAATAAGAGAAAAGTGAAATAAGAATATGGATTGAGTCTTGCTGGTTTGTGATTTAATACTAAATGATTTTTCTTAAATTTAACTTAATCGTCCATACGAGATAATAAAATCATGAGTCCAGCTGAAACGGTGTTTAATGGATCGTCTGTGACAAAGATTGGACATCCTATAGTATTTTGTAGATAGGTTGGTAGTCCACTTAGTAACATGGATCCTCCACAACATACAATTCCTCTCGTTTTTACGTCTTGTTGCGTTGTGATTGGTAAGTTTGATAAAAATTGTAGAATCCAATTTGCCCATTGTTGTACGAGTGGGGTTAGAACGCCAACAATTTGATTTTCATTGATGATAATCGATTTTAATACGTGACTGTTTTTATCCATACCAACAATTTCAAGACTTTTTGGATTTTGTTGAATATTGACTTGGCCAAGTTTTCGTTTAATTTTTTCAATTTGTTTATTAGAAACATTGATATTGTATGAATTGGTTAGCCAGTTTTTCAAGGCTATATTGATTGTGATGCCTGATACGTTACAACGTGCTTTCTTTTCCATTTTGCCATTTAAGAATAGGGCAATATCACAATTGGATGATCCAATGTTCAATACGCAGCTTGCGACGGGTAAGAAAAGATCAAGTTTAGCTCCGATTGCCGCAATCCAGATTTCTTGCTCAAAATAAACACGATACGCTCCTAGGTCTTCTAAATGTTCTTTTAGTATTTGACATGATTTTTCACTAAAACTTGTTGGGTAGCTTACCAATAGAATGGTTTTTTGGAACATTTTAAAAGCTTTGTGTTCATATAATAATTGTTCTAATAAAATGTCGAGAGCATCAAAGTTGATCGGATTCTCGCGTAAAGGGGATATGATTCTAACATTTGAATCTGCAGAACCAATCATATCTTTGGCGTCTTCGCCTATGCCTAACACATGGTTTTGATTATCAAGCGCAACCATGCATGGCTCATTATAAAGTAATCCATCTTCTTGGGTACATAAGCGTATATAGTTTGTACCTAAATCTATTCCCATTCGAATCATACGATTCCTCCTAATAATATATGCCTTTATTTTACACCAGGTTAAATTGTGATACAATATCCATGCATTCCTACGTATATAAATGAATAATATTGAAATTAATAATATAAAAGAAACAGCACTCTTAGTTATTTTGGATTCTGTAGAATTGGAAAAAACAATGTCGCATCATGATTTGTTTTTATTGTGGAGTAAGGCATTCGAGAATGTGGGTATACCTATATATATTGTTTTTCCAGATGATGTTATGAAGTTGAAAAAATTTTATCGGTTTTATAATACAGATATTCATTATATTTCAGATGTAGATCTAATTGAGAGATTAGATTGTGTTCAAGAAAAGGTAGTTTTTGGAAAAAAGTACAGAGTGATTTTACCGAAAATGTATGTGGTTCATGATAAAAAATTAGTAAATGAACAAAAAAGAATAAATAATAAAATGATAAAAAAGCTTTATATAAGGGCTTTAGAGCTAAAGTTTGAAAATTTTATAAAAAAAATTAAAAATTACGTTGACATCCCTAACAACCTTTGGTAATATAAATGAGCGCAAACGAGTTTGCGGCGAAAAAAATGGAGGTTTAGCTCAGTTGGGAGAGCATCTGCCTTACAAGCAGAGGGTCAGCGGTTCGAGCCCGTTAACCTCCACCATGTTGATGGAGAAGTAGCGAAGTGGCTAAACGCGGCTGACTGTAACTCAGTTCCTTTTGGTTCGGCAGTTCGAATCTGTCCTTCTCCACCACTTATTGGGGTATAGCCAAGCGGTAAGGCACAGGACTTTGACTCCTGCATTTCCCTGGTTCGAATCCAGGTACCCCAGCCATCATTTGCAGGTGTAGTTCAATGGTAGAACTTCAGCCTTCCAAGCTGACTACGTGAGTTCGATTCTCATCACCTGCTCCATTAATTTTATCCCTTTGTATGGCAAGTTTTGGAGGTTTAGCTCAGTTGGGAGAGCATCTGCCTTACAAGCAGAGGGTCAGCGGTTCGAGTCC
>NZ_DS996841.1:580444-581423 GCF_000156655.1 Holdemanella biformis DSM 3989 | reverse complement strand
AAAAGGAGGATAACGATGCAGGAATTTGAAAGAGCTTCACTTCATAAAGATTTTGTGAATGAAGAGAACAATACTGGATCTTATATCTTTGAACCTCTAGAAAGAGGTTTTGGAATTACGATTGGAAATACAATTTGCCGTACATTATTAACAAGTGTACCTGGCACACGCATTGTTGGATTTAAAGTATCTGGATTTGATGGAAAAGCAACAATGGTTGATGGTATTTTAGAGGATATTTATCGTATTTCATTAAATTTAAAAGCTGTACAATTATACAATGATGGAGAAGGATTCCAAACATTGCATATTTCAAAGAAGGGACCAGCAACAATTCAGGCGGCTGACATTATTTGTCCGGAAGCTGTAGAAGTTGTAGATCCTGAACAAGTGATTTGTACTTTAGAAAAAGGTGCAAGTTTAGAAATGGAAATTTATGCAGTAACTGGAACTGGATATAAGAGTTCAATTGAAAACAAAGTGTCATACGACTTTGGTGAAGATGTCGTAGTATTAGATGCAACTTTCACTCCAATCCGTAAAGCAGATTATTTATCAGAACCTGCTCGTGTTGGATTGGATAAAAAATATGACAAAGTACATATCAATGTAGAAACAGATGGAACAATTACACCTTTACAGGCTATTACAATGGCTGCAAAGGTTTGTATGGAAAACTTAGATGAAGTTTTAACTGTTTCTGACTTAGAATTAGAAGAAAGTTTCATGGTTCAAAAACCTCAAGTTGAGGATGTTAAGAAAGTAAATACAATGATGATTGAAGATTTGGATTTATCTGTTCGTTCTTACAATTGTTTAAAACGTGCAGGAATTCAAACTGTCGATGAACTTACACAAAAAACAGAAGATGAAATGATGCATGTTAAGAATTTGGGTAAGAAATCACTCAAAGAAGTGAAGGACAAAATGTACCAATTGGGATTGTTCTTCAAATCGTATGAATAAGAGGAGTAAGAAT
>NZ_DS996841.1:547214-579876 GCF_000156655.1 Holdemanella biformis DSM 3989 | reverse complement strand
CAATCGTAATGGTGGATACACTCGTGTGGTTAAAACACGTATCCGTCGTGGAGATGCAGCCCCAATGGCTATTGTACAATTCGTGAAGTAGTAGTTACTACTTCACTTTTCTTTTAAGGAGCTTAAAAATATGAGTGATTTAGAACAATACGCAAAAGAACATCAAGTGCCTATCATGATGGATGATGGACTTTCCTTTTTATTGGAAAAACTTCAAGAAAATCAATGTTTATCATTTTTAGAGTTAGGGACTGCGATTGCTCGTACATCGATTGAAGTTGCTAAGTTAGATCCTAGAATGAGAGTTGTCACAATTGAAAGAAATTCGGAAATGATTGTTCAGGCTAAAAAGAATATTGAAGAAAGTGGATTATCTGATCAAATCACATTGATCGAGGGCGATGCTCTTGAAGTGAATGTGGATGGTATGTTTGACTGCATTTTTATAGATGCAGCTAAGGCACAATATCAACGTTTTTTTGAGAAATATTGTATGCATTTGAATGAGAATGGTATAATTGTATCAGATAATATGAATTTTCATGGGCTTGTACAACATCCGGAATTGACTCAAAATCGTAATACACGCCAATTAGTTCGTAAGATCCATGATTATCATACGTATTTGGCAAATCTTTCAGATTATGAAACCGCATTTTATGATTATGGAGATGGAGTTGCCGTAACAAGGAGGAAATAACTATGAAGCTTTTTAAGTTTTTATTAGGTGCTGCAACCATTACAGTTGGAGCTTGTGCAGTTGCAGGTAAAATGCGTCGTGACAAACAAAGACAGGAAGAATTAGATGAATTCTTATGTCCAGACATTGATGAACCTATCGAAAAAGAGATTGAATCAAATGAAAGTCCATTAAAACATATGGAAGCAGATATCATGGGATTTAAAGAAGCACAAGAAGATATTCTTCCAGTAACATTAACCTATAGTTTTGATTCAAAGGATAGCGCAAAACAATTCCAGACAGAAATTGCAAAGAACGGCTTAACTTCTTCTTATGATGATGAAGATAAAATTGTAGATGTAATTTATCATGACGGTGTAAATGAGAGTGATTTAAAAATCTTATCCGATACACTTGTAAATGCTTGCACAAATGCGAGTGCTGAATATAAAGGATTTCATTTTAATATGGTATAATAGTTCCGTTTATGGTGGAGGATATGTGATGGAAGCAATTGAAGTTTCACATTTAACTTTTTCCTATGATGGGAAAAATGATATATTAAAAGATGTTTCTTTTTCAATCCCAAAAGGAAGCTATACAACGATTATCGGACATAATGGTTCTGGTAAGAGTACAATGGCAAAACTAATCATTGGTTTGTTGGAGGCGAAAAAGGGAAAAATTCAGATTTTAGGTAAAGAACTCAATGAAGAAAGTGTTTATGAATTGAGAAGTCATGTTGGAATAGTATTCCAAAATCCGGATAATCAATTTATTGGTTCTACAGTGGCAGATGATATTGCCTTTGGTTTAGAAAATCATTGTGTAGAACAAGAAAAGATGCAAGGTATTATTGAAGATGTCGCAAGTCGTGTTGGAATGACGGATTTTTTAAGTGCAGAGCCAACTAAATTATCTGGTGGACAAAAACAACGTGTTGCGATTGCAGGTATTTTGGCCATTGAACCTGATATCATTATTTTTGATGAATCAACAAGCATGTTAGATCCTCAAGGTAAGGCGAGTATCAATGCGCAGATTCGCAAGTTACATGAAGAAAAGAATATCACAATTTTATCCATTACCCATGATATGGAAGAGGTAGCTCAATCTGAAAATGTCATAGTGTTAGAAAATGGTGAGATTGCGCTGCAGGGAACGCCAATGGAAATTTTTAAACAAGAAGATAAATTGGCTAGAATGCAGTTGGATATTCCTTTTGCGTTAAAGATTTCGAAGGAATTAAAGAAGCGTAAAATCTTCAAAGAAAATGTATGTCGTTTAGATGAGGTGGTTGGAAAGTTATGTCGATTGAAATAAAGAAGTTAGAACACACATATAATGAAAATACACCTTTTTCACATGCTGCATTAAAGGGTATCGATCTTTCAATTCCAGAAGGAAAAGTTACAGCTATTATTGGGCAGACTGGTTCTGGTAAATCTACTTTAGTTCAGCATTTAAATGGTTTGTTGATTCCAACAGCGGGTACTTTGGATATTTGTGGTTTCCATATTCAGCCTTTGTTGAAAATTAAGGATGTTAAACAATTAAGAAAGGAAGTTGGGCTTGTATTCCAGTTTCCTGAATATCAATTGTTTGAAGAAACGATTGGTAAGGATATTGCGTTTGGACCAAAAAACTTTGGAACAAGTGAAGAAGATGCTTCCCAACTCGTAAAGAAAATATTGCCTGTTGTAGGTTTGGATGAAAGTTATTTGGATCGTTCTCCTTTTGATTTGAGTGGAGGACAAAAACGTCGTGTTGCGATTGCGGGGATTTTAGTATTAAATCCAAAAGTCTTAGTTTTAGATGAGCCAACAGCAGGGCTTGATCCTCAAGGTGCTCAGGAAATGATGACTTTGTTTATGAATCTAAATAAAAAAGAAGGAAAAACGGTTCTTTTAGTTACACATGATATGGAGCATGTCATGAACTATTGTGATCATGTGATTGTGTTGAGTCATGGTGAAGTAACGCAGGAAGCGGATGTGAAGGAATTTTTTAAGCATCCTGAATATTTACATGAGATTGGTATCAATCCACCTAGTATTGTGCGTTTAAAAATGCAATTAGAAGAAAATGGATTTGAGATGGATCCAGATATTATGGATATGAATTCACTTGTGGATTCAATAGAAAAGCAGGTGAAGAAACATGAATAATGTTGCGTTAGGACAATATATACCATTAGATTCTGTGGTTCATAAGATGGATCCTCGATCTAAGATTATGATCATGTTGTTTTTAATGGTTGCGATATTTATTCCTGCAGGAGTCCTTGGATATGTGATTATAGGTATTTTCATTTTATTGAGTTTGTATTTATCAAAATTAAATATTAAATATGCCTTAAGAACAATGAAACCAATGTTATGGATGATGGCTTTCTTGTTGGTTATTAACCTATTGGTTATTAAAACAGGAACACCTTTGTTTTCGATTAAGGGATTTACAATTTATAGCGATGCCGTAAATCAAACTTTGTATATTGTCGTACGTTTAATGTTGATGGTTATTATCACAACTGTATTAACAGCAACAACAAAGCCTTTGGATTTGACTTTGGGAATTGAAAAATTGTTGAAGCCTTTTGAAAAAATTGGTGTACCAGCTCACATTATTGCGATGATGATCAGTATCGCGTTGCGTTTTATTCCAACACTAATTGAAGAAACACAGCGTATTATGAATGCGCAGGCTAGTCGTGGTGTGGATTTAGAAAATGGGAGTATCAAAGAAAAAATTATGGCTATTTTATCGTTGATTGTTCCACTATTTGTTTCTGCATTTGATCGTGCAGATCAACTTGCGAATGCGATGGAAGCTAGAGGGTATGATCCTTCTAGAAAAAGAACACGTTACAAAGTGTTAAAGATGCAGACTATCGATTATGCTTCAATGATTTTAAGTGTTGTCGTTCTTTGTGCTTGTATTGGTATTTGGGTATTATGATTGTAAAAGCACTTGTCAGCTATGATGGTTTTAATTATGCAGGCTGGCAAAAACAAGAGAATGCCTTAGGCATTCAACAAGTGATTGAAGAAGCTTTGTATAAGATCACAAAAGAGAATGTGGATGTTGTTGCGAGTGGAAGAACGGATGCTGGTGTTCATGCGTTTGGTCAAGTTTTTCATTTTGAAACAAATAAAAATATTCCGGCTATTCAATATGAAAGAGCATTAAATGCATTGCTTCCCAAAGATATTCGTATTTTAAAAACGGAAGAAATGCCCGATGATTTTCATGCACGTTTTAGTGCTGTAGGCAAACGTTATGATTATTATTGTTCGTACGATATAAAGAATCCTTTTAATTATAAGTATCGTAATTTATTAACTAAAAAATTGGATATTGAGGCGATGAAAAATGCATCAAAAGTATTCTTGGGATCTCATGATTTTACGAGTTTTGCCTCAAGTAAAATCGATCCGAGAAAGCCTAGAGTCAAAACGATTTCAAATATTGAAATTATTGAAGAGGGTATGGATGTGCATTTTATCTTTGAGGGTACAGGTTTTTTAAGGTATCAAGTTCGAATGATGACGGGTACTTTAATTGCGGTTGGTCAACATAAGATAGGTGTTGATGATGTCCAAAGAATGTTAGATGCAAAAGATAAGTCGGCATGTCGTTATAATGCGTCTAGCTGTGGTTTATATTTAGTGGAGGTAAAATATAATGAGACAAACTAATTTTCATACACATACTTCACGTTGTCATCATGCGTATGGTGAGGATGAGGAAATGGTTCGTGCTGCCATTCAAAATGGCTTTGAAGTATTAGGTATTTCAGATCATACATGTTGGAAATATGATTCCGATTTTGTGGCACATATGCGTATGAAACTGGATGAATTTGCGAATTATAAAGATAGTGTTTTATATTTGAAAGATCGATATAAGAAGCAGATTGAAATTCGTTTTGGCTTAGAGGCAGAATACTTTCCTAAGTATATGGATTGGTTGTTGGATTTCTGTATTGAAAATGGAATTGATTATTTGATTTTTGGCAATCATTATTATGGTACAGATGAGGATCATATTTATTTAGGTGGGGCTAAAGGAGAATATATTAAAGGATATTTCGATACTTGTGTCGAAGGTATGAAAACAGGTATGTATGCATACTTAGCTCATCCTGAATTGATTTTAAGAGATACAGGTGGTTTTATCACACCTGAAATTGAAGAGGGATTTCACCGTATTTGTAAGATCAGTCAAGATTATAATGTTCCATTAGAATTTAACGTATTGGGTATGCAACACAATATGCGTATGGGGTATGAGGAGTATCCACACACTAAGTTTTGGCAAATCGCTGCTCAATATAATGTGAAGGCAATTCTAGGTATGGATGCACATAGAGTAGGTGATTTGGATCAAAAATTATATAATTTGGCTTTAGAAAAACTATCTAAATTTGATGTAGAAATCATTGATGATGTACCTTCAATTGATTATAAAAAAATAAAAGCAGAAAAGATTAAAGTTTGGCAAAAATAAAGCTAAACTTTTTCTTTTTTTCATTGACTTTTATATGGATATTGCATATCATATTAGGTGGCTAAACTCTGGCCTTTTGAGCCCCGGTAAACGCTCAAATCAAGGAGGAAATTAGATATGCGTCAAACTACTATGGCAAAACCTGCCGATGTAACACGTACATGGTATGTAGTTGATGGAAACGGACAAACTTTAGGACGTTTGGCTTCAACTTGTGCTCATGTATTAAAAGGTAAACACAAACCTACATACACACCAAATGTTGACTGTGGTGATTATGTAATTGTGATCAATGCTGACAAGGTCGAAATGACTGGAAACAAGTTGAATACTGAAAAGTATTACAACCATTCTGGATACTTTGGAGGTATGCGTGTGCGTACAGCTAAAGAAATGAAAGAGAAATACCCTGTTGAATGGGTTGAAAGAGCAATCAAAGGTATGTTACCTCACACTAAATTAGGTGATGTACAACGTGGACACGTATTCGTATACGCAGGTAGCGAACACCCACATGCTGCTCAAAAACCTGTTGAATTGAAGGTAAGAGGATAAGGAGGAATAGAATATGAAAAAATCTAACACTGTTCAATATCATGGCGTTGGACGTCGTAAAAAATCTGTTGCTCGTGTCTTTTTACGTCCAGGTACAGGTAATATCGTAGTCAACGGAAAAACTTTGGAAGAATACCTTCCATTGGAAACTTTACGTATGGTTGTTAAATCACCATTAGAAATCACTAACACAGCTGATCAATTTGATGTGATTATCAACGTACAAGGTGGAGGATACACTGGTCAATCTGGTGCTATGCGTCACGGAATTACTCGTGCTTTAATGGAAGCTAGTGAAGACTACCGTCCAGTATTAAAAGCTGCAGGATTCGTTACTCGTGACCCTCGTGCTAAAGAACGTAAAAAATACGGTCTTAAAGCAGCTCGTCGTGCTCCACAATTCTCTAAACGTTAGTCAGAACATACTTTTGACTACTCTGCAAGGAGATTCAAAACCACTCAAGCCCTTTATATATGGGCTTTGGGTGGTTTTTTCTATATCTGTGAATTGTTCTGAATAGTGTTGAAAAGTCTTTTTAAGCACGCATACAGCACGCTTATAAGTAGCAAAATTAACTCCTCAGTTATCGAAAAGCACGCACAAAATGTAATTTTACAAGAAAAGCACCAGCAGATGCTGATGCGTTTAATATTTTTAATCTTACTAATTTTTTGATTATATAGCTTGTTTTTTATTTAGCAACCAATCCCTGATATCAAAGATTTCAATTCCTTCATATGAATACTTTGGATGACCGGTTTTGGCGATGATAATCTTTGGATATGCATCCTTGATCTGTAAAAGAGGCGCATATTCTCTTTTGAATGTTTCCTCTTCAGTGATATTATCACTTACCTGAATATAGATTTTTTCACTACCTCTTTGGGCAACAAAATCGATTTCTTTCTGATAAAGCTTTCCAACATAGACATCATAGCCACTACGTAATAATTCAAGACAGACCATGTTTTCATACACTCTGCCATAATCCATGTTTCTTGTACCAAGAACAGCATAACGTATGCCAATATCACTTAAATAGAACTTTTCTGTGCTTTCAAGATATTTCTTGCCACGGATATCGTAGCGCTTGATATCATAGAAAACAAAGGCGTTGCACAGGTACTTGATATATTTTCCAATGGTGACATGATTGGTTGATATGTTCTTTTCGGATAGCATATTGCTGATTCTGCTTGGTGAGGTCAGGTTTGATATATTGTCCATAAGAAATTCACTTAAGCGCTGTAATACCTGAGTATCTGGCAGGGAATACTTCTGTACAAGGTCTCTTGTAACAATTGTTTCATAGACTTCCTTGATATAATCCTTCCTGTCTTTTTCGGTGTTGTAGGCATAGGACCCAGCTAATCCACCTTTGATGGTGTAATCTTCAAATAGCTTTTCTATGTCGTGGTTGTTGTCGTAGTAATTACAATATTCTTTGAAACTGAATGGATAGACATGAATTTCAATATAACGCCCGGTAAATAGAGTGGCTAAATCTGCACTTAACAAAAAAGCGTTGGAACCGGTGATATAGATATCATATTTTCTTTTTGAATATAGGCTATTTACAGCCAGTTCAAAATTTGGACACATCTGCACTTCATCAATGAAAAGATAATTCGATTTTCCTTCCACATATCGTTTTTCAACATAGGCATGAAGCGCATGATACTCTTTCAGGTGTTCAAATGAAAGATCCATAAAGTCAATAAAGATAACGTTGATATCATTAAAGTTGTCTTTCAGATACTGGATATACTCCTGCATCAGTATTGACTTACCCGATCTTCTGATACCGGTAATAACTTTTATATCAGGCGTATCCTTCAGATTCTTTATTCGATTTAGGTATTCAGTTCTTTCAATGGTTTTCATAGTGTTGCCTCACTTTCAAAAAATGAATTTTTTTAAACTTTTGAAAGTCATCCTTACTTGTATTATATCCGATTATAATCTTTGTATGCAATATGCCACTTTCAAAAAATAAAAATTTTTAAATTTTTGAAAGTGAATAGTATGCTTTTAGCTATTATAACTATGTCAATGATTCTAAAGAAGCAAACGAATTTGTTTTCCAATGACTATAATTCGTTTATTTCTTTTGTGTCACTGGTTACCAAAGTCATTAGTTGACCATCGTTGTCAATCGAACGCCACTCCTATACAGGTTGTTGTTTATCGTACTGGAAATGAATGTTTGGGAGTCATTGTTGGAACTCCAGCTGCTTTGGGTGAACTCAAAGTGTTGATTGCCAAATTATTTGAATATGAAAACTAATAATCAAGTTAAATTAAAAGAAAAAGACCACAGCCAGCGGTAAGCTGGTTCTGGTTAAAAAGCGTTCGCAAAACGTGTAGCCACAGAATGAAATTCTGTGTTAAAAGAGGCTTTGGATAACTGCACTCAACAAGCAAGTGGAAAGGAAAATTGCAGAGTACGGTTCGGTGTGTATTAACACCGGCATTGCTGGCCTCTTTCCCGTAGGAAAAATAAAAGGAAGGACTCATATCCTTCCACACTTTAACGCCCTACGCTTATGGCGGTAGGAGCCATACTGATTTGGTATTTCTACTTTTATTTGCATTATACACTATTATGCGTATAATCCAAGAATATGAACTTCCTTCATGACATGGACTATTAAAGGATTCTTCTGCTTATAAATATAATTCTTATCTCTCACAGTGTTCACTTCTTTTCTTTGATTTTTTTACTTCTTTAATTATTTCTTCTGGATAATAAACAGAATCAATTGCTTTAATAAGTTCTGACATTTCAATATGAGTATACACGCTTTCCGTGATAGACATAGCACCTTTGTGACCAACTATTAGTTTTTGATATGTTTGTGATACCTGTGCAGTTGCAAGTAGAGATACACATGTGTGTCTGCAACAATGTGGTGTTTGATCATATTCGAATCGAACCATAAATGGATTCCAGTAGCTGTCGTAATAGTTACGATACGTAAAATGTTTTTGATCGGGCGTGTGGAATACATAATCACATTGACTCGATTCATACCAGGCTTTAAAGAATGGATAAATCATAGTACCAATCGGAACTTTACGGATTCCACTTTGTGTTTTTGATTTAGTAATAGTGAAAAAATGTTCATCAAGATTAACATTTTGCTTCTTTAAATCCAATAATTCACTTACTCGTACACCTGTATAACAAAGAATTAAAATCATTTGGATGTATATATCTTCTTTTTGTGACCACAATACATTCAATTGTTCTTTTGAAAATGGTTGCCGATCATAGCTATTCGGATTTCTATCTTTGTATTTGGCTATATCTACAAATTTTGCGTAGTCTGTGCTGCAAAGATTGTTCTTGATCGCATATGCGTACATTTGGTTAAATAAGATTTTAATATTTCTTAGAGTAGGGTAGTTTTTACCACAATTATCAATAATATTTTGAAGATCACTGGTTCTAATATCTCTAAATGGGTATTCGAAGATTCGTGTGCACGTATTATATGCGGCTCGGTAACTATTTATTTTTTTGGCTTCCATATTGTCTTTGAACTTTTCATCAAACCAATCTTCAAAGACTTCTCGAAAAGAGGGATTTCCTTGATTTAAATCGTATGGCTTCTCATGATATTTCGCTAGCATTTGAAGTCCTTCTTCGCGAGTTTTAGCATAACCAATAATGCCAATCACTTGTTTAGTCTTGCCTGTTTGTTTATCTGTATCATAACCTGTTGTTATGCGAACAATATAAGGTCTTCGTCTTCTGTTTGCGTTACTCATTTTTACAATTGACCCATAACCACTAGGCAATCGCATATGTTTATTTCTTTTTCTCATTTATGAATTTCCTTTCTTTTGGATTTGACAATCTTAAAAGTAAGAGCATTTTCAATTGTATCTTTACCAAAGAATTTTTTGAGCTTGTTCATATCTCTTTTTAATTCTCGATTTTCATAAGATAATTCATCTATTGAATTTTTTAATTCAGTATTTTCGCTTTTTAAAAAGATCAGTTGAGTTTTCAGATTTATTAATTCTTTTACAATATCAAATACTTGGTTGATCAACGGTTGTATAAATGCTCTTAATTTGGAAAATTTTGGCTGAACAATATTTTTATGATATGTTGAAGCAAGTGTGAGCTTATTTGGTTCTGGTAACAACCATAATTCTTCATTGTTTAAAGCGTTAAACGCATCATTTAGATAGGGGGTCATATTTTGTAGCGAATTATATTGCTTTTTCAATGTTAATATTTCATGATCCAATTTTGAAATTTCTTCTTTTCTTTTTTCTTTTTTAAAGTTAAGAACATCAAGTGGTTTATTATGTGTATCAAGGTTGACCCATTTAACTTCATACTTATTCATGATTTTGGCAACTTCCATTTTTTCAGCATTCACCCATTGGTTCCACTCTGTTTCTGATCGACTCCCTCCATTAAATCCTTGAGATTTTAAGGCTTGTTTCAATGAAACACGAGTTTCGAGTCCTCTTTTACTTCCTGTAGTAAAAGGAATAAAGTCAATATGAAGATGAGGTGTCTGTTCATCCATATGAAGATGAGCAGAGAATACATAGAGATTCGGATTACGTTCTTGAAAACCTTTCATATACTCATCGAGAATTACTTTTCCTAGTTCACCATTTTTTCCAAGACAATTCATTGTGTCCATATTTCCAACTTGAACAATAACTTCATGGAATAATTTTTCTTGTTTACCCATTCTTATTTTTTCATAATAATTTGGAATGGTACGATCACTACGAGTTTGTCTAGCGTTGTATTTTGTGACGGCATCATCAAATAATTTATGATAAGTTTGTTTTAGATCTTTATTAACATATTCAATATTATATTGGCTTCGATTGCTGTCGACATTACTTGCAGTAAAATCTCTTGCATTGTGAGCGATGCTTCCTTTGCCAATTTTAAAGCTAATGCTTTGTTCCATATGAACCTCGTAGAGCGCAAGGCATCTTTTGTTTATGACAAAAGTGCATTTGCGTTACTTTCGACAAAGTAACAAAGGTTTTATTAAATCCTAGGACGGTAGGACGATAAATAACTATATGCATAAAGTATCGTCCTTATCGTCCTTTTGTTCAACTTGAAAAGTATAGATTCTTCCATTCGAACGGCTAGGATCAATTGAAAAAGTAATTCCTTCTGAAGCTAGTAAGTCCTTGTGTGTATTTAATAATCGCGATGCTCTATTTGCTGCAATTGTTAATTTAGTGAGTTGTAAAAGATTGGAGATAGTGCCTGAATATCCATTGTTTTTAATGATATAGTTTCGAATTATACCTATTTCATATGGCATATCATCATTAATATTTTCTTCGCTTAATGAATACGTAAGGGTTGATGTATCTAAATGTAATTGTAGGATTTCTTCTTTAATATTCCTTCCACCAACTTCAAGCGTAGCACTTGTTTGTCCAATACCACTTCGAATTAAATGTAGATAAGTGCCATTGCATGATCCCACAAGTTTTACACCTCCTTTGGATGAACAATAACCATTTTGAGTTCCGTTTTTCGTATCATGGTTAAGTAGTAAAATATGAATTTTTAAACCATCAGCAATTCCTTTTAAATATTCCATATCTTCTGTATCTTTAACATTATTTGCTTCTGTTTTAATAGTTAGATTGCGAATATTATCGAATAGATCAATAATAACTAGTCTAAGAAATGGATGAGAAATTAATGTTTCCGTAACAACTTCGAGTAATAATATATCATCTTGATTTGAAGAAGTATCTTCTAAAACTATGTTTTTATTGAAACAAAAAACTACAGAATCATCCATTTCAAGATTCATCAGTTTCAATCTTTCTGCAATCAAATCTTCATCGTTATCTAAACAAATATAGAGAACATCACATTGGATCGTATTGTTATTAAGAAATGGAATGCCTTTAGAAACTGAATTTGCGAGTTGTAATGCTAATGTGGATTTACCAGTTTTACTTCCACCAGTTAAAATACTAACCTTATTTCCTTTGATAAGAGAATCTACAATATAGTTGTTTTCAAAATATGTTTTATGTCTGATCTCATTTCCGGTGATAAGTTCAATATTATTATCCATTGAAATACCCTGTTTCTTCCCATACTTTCTTATCTGGACAATAGTAGTTGTATTCGCTTGAATTGTCTTTTTTCATAGCATAGCCAAAATTTAAAACACCTTGTTGAAGACCGATTCGAATGTATTGGGCATCTTTCCCAATGGCTTTTGCTAATTCATTAATAGGAACATTTCTACCTGTAAAAACAGGCGTTTCAATATATAGTTTTGTGTTTTCCATACAAATTTTCCTCCTTTTTTATTTTGTTGGAAAAAGAAATGTTTGCTATAATGCTTACGTGAAGACATTATAAAAACAGTTCTTCATTTGAGTAGATTCATTAGATGCGGTGACCAAACTTTATCTAATGGATCTTTTTTAATGTTCAACATACATAATAAATTTTCCTCCTTTAAAGATTGTCAATGTGTAGCAAGCAAATTATTGCTACGCAAATGCATATACTTGCTACATCAACAATATACTACCTATAGAAAGTAAATGCAACTCAAAAAATTGAAAATACTTACTATTTTTAATATAATGTAATAGGGACAGAGGTGATAATATGGCATTTGCAACTTATATGAAAAACATTCGATTGGATCGTGAAGAGTCACAAGTTAGCATGGCGAAAAAAATGAATATTAGTGTGACTGCACTTAAATTAATTGAGAATGGAACCACAAAATTTCCTAGTGATAAATTATTAGAGAATATATGTGAATATACAAAGAGCAGTCAAAATGATGTGATTATGCATATTTTATTTGATGAAGAAGACATAAAAAATAGATATTTGGCATGCAGATATTTAGCATATATGTATTTATTAGGATGGAATATTACCGTTAGTCCGTTTGAATTACATTTAACAGAAAATTATATGCGTACTTTTGATGCGAAAATTATAAAGAAAAGGGAAAATAAGAATATAGTGATCGTTGCGAGTTGCAATCGTTTTTTTGAGAGAATATCTATAAATGATGTATTGGAAGATAAAAATTTTATTGGTTATTTAGGAGATGCAGTGTCATTAACATTATCTATTATGGATTCATTTAGAGGATTACATATTTTATTTGACAATAAAGATGAAAAGCAGCATCAAATGTATGATTTATTTGAAAAAGAAAAATATCATCATTTAGATTTCTATATTGATGTAGTATTATTCGATCCTGATCGTAGTGAGGTTATTGGTAACAAAAGGGTTACCAAATAGTTTAAATAGACTATGTTTTTTTAATTAAATATTGCGTATTGAATGAAATATAAAATGAATTAAAATTAGGGATAGGAGGAAAAGGGAATGAAAAAAATAATAGCAAGTTTATTTTTGTTATTATGCGTATTTGGCTCACCCGTTATTGAAATCTATGCAGAGGGTGTACAGGACGATAATCCGGTTGAGAATACGCGTAATAACGATGAGAATCAACATGAAGATTCAAATGAGTATGAACCATCATTGTGCTGCGGAAATAAAGGTGAGCAATAGTGCAAGAAAAGTTTAGTCGTATACTAATAGGAAATGTTTTAAAGAGCATTCGGACAGAGCAAAAGATTCCTATAAAAAAAGTTGCACAGAATATGGATGTGAGTGAAGCAACAATTTCACAATTTGAAACTGGTAAGAATAAACCAACAAATGAGAAGATTACTTTATTTTCAGAAATATGTGGCCAAACATTTAATTTTGATTTGGATAGAGATCTAATTGTAAATCATGTATATGATATTTATGATTTGTATACAGATTTAAAAAAAGAAGAGTTGAATGAAACTATTCAAATAGTAAAAGACACAAAGAATATAGCTTGTTCCTATGCCAGATTTGAATATTATCTGATTCTGTATATGGATGCTATCATTAACCAAAAAGAAGTGGATACAGCTTTATACAAAGGAATTATTGAATTAGGAAAGAATAACTTTTCGGTTAGGGAATTATCCATTTATTACGATATAATGGCATTAGAGAAGATATATTCGAATGAAATAAAAGAAGCATTAGGATACTTAGATAAGGCGTTATCTAATAAGGGTAATCATTTAATGATAAATTACCATTATTGCAGTATTTACTTGGATTTAGGGTATTTTAATTTGGCACAGCAGTATATTCATAAGAGTTTAAAAATGGCAGTTCAGCAATTGTCTTTCGATCGATTATATTATTTGTTGTTGAATCAAGGTGTACTTTACATGTATACATCTCGTTATGATGAAGCAAATAAGCTGTTTTTAAAGCTATTAAATGAATCCATTAAAAGACAAAACGAAATCATGAAGTATTGCATTTTATCAAATTTAGTTTTTACTTCGCTAATTCAAAAAGATATAAAAAGCGGATTTGATTATCTAAACAGAATCGATGAACAATTTACAGATGACTTAGATTTAAGAATGTATAAATGTCTTCTATACTATTTTGGCCATGAATATACGAAATCAAAAGAGTGTATTGCTTCTTTTTTTAGAGATGTAAAGGATTCAAAATATCATAAGAGTTTTATCCGCGCTTTAAAGTATATGATGGATAATAAACCTATGAAAGCCATTGCTAATTTTGAAACCTGTTATCAAATCGCATTAAAAAATGGACAATATGATAGAGCAATTTTTGTTTTAAAACAATTGAATGAGTTATATCTTGATCATGGATTACAAAATAAATTAAAAAAGGTGAAAGAATTGCAAGAAAATTTCTACAAAATGTCATATGCAAACCAAATAATTGAAGAAATAGGGCTAAAACTTAATTAAAAAATTGATATTGTTTTTTTATTATAATTACTTTATATTGAAATCAGAAAGAGCTCTTTTAGAAGAAAGGATATTTGAAATGAAACAGTCACTTTATAATTATTGTTTTAAAAATGGTGACAATATAATCATGTTCAATGCAAGAACTAATGCATTGGCTAAGCTAAGTTTAAATGAGTATGAACAATTAAAAAAATGTGATTTAGGTACAAAAAGCACAATTACCAAAGAGTTAAAAGAAGCTCTTGTTTATGGAGGATATTTATTAGAAGATAAAACTAATGAACTAGATATTGTTAAGAATAATGTTTTAGCTAGTAGATTTTCAAACAATATTTTGAATTTAACGATAGCTCCAACGTCAAATTGTAACTTTAGATGCCCATACTGTTTTGAAAAAGATGTATTACGCCCTGGAAAAATGACAGATAGTACAGTAAATGATATTTATAAATTCATTGAAAAAGAAATGTCACATTTAGAGGCCGTAAACATTACTTGGTATGGTGGAGAACCTTTGCTAGAAATGGAAACTATATGTACACTTAGCAAACGATTAATAGAATTATGTAAATTAAATAATGTTAGGTATTTTGCTAGCATAATTACAAATGGATACCTTTTAACAAAGGAAGTAATGGTAAAATTGATTGACTGTAAAATTAAAAATATACAAATTACACTTGATGGACCAAAAAGTTATCATGACAATCGTAGATATTTAATAGGGAAAAAGCCAACTTTTGACCGAATATTAAATAATATAAAAGACTTTGGGGATATTTCTTCAAATTGCAATTTTCCATTTATTTCAGTTAGAATGAATGTGGATAAAAATAACATAGATGGTGTAAATGAATTAAAAAGACTTATGACTGATTCACCTTATAATAGGTATATTAATTTTTATATTGCTGCTGTTTATGATAAAAGTGATGTTTACAATACATATACGTATACTTCTAAAGAGTTTAAGGAAATAGAATCAAGTCTTAAAAGTGAAAAATCCAATGATTATAAACAGTATTATCCAGAGGCAATGGCTACTCATTGTGTTTGTGATACATTAACTGGTCTCGTAATAGATGCAGATGGATCACTATATAAATGTTGGGAAGAAATGGGAGATTTAGAATATTGTATTGGTAATATTTCTGATTTTAAATATTGTAGTATGAATCATATTTATTATGATTATATGTTATATAATCCACTAGAAAACAAAAAGTGTAAGAATTGTTCGGTTCTACCGATTTGTATGGGCGGAGGTTGTTTGCATAGAATCTTAAGAGATGGGTATAATCCTGATTGTGATTACATTAGAAAGAATATACAAAAAAATATTGAAAAATCCTATATCTTAATGAATAACATATAGGTCTGTACTAACCCAATAATATATTGTAGCTTAAAATTGAACATGCATGTGAAAAGATGAAAGGAGGGCTTATACATGGAATATTTGATTAAACCACATAACTCAATTTCACCTATTGGAAATTGTTCGTGTACAAGAAATTCAGGAACTGTAACTAATTGCACAAAAAATGCTTCTTGTCTAGGATATATGATTTGTGTAACTCCAAGTGGAAATAAAGTATCTATGGGATAAATAAAGTGAAAACTAAACCGAATTATTGGGATTTAAGCTATAAGTATTTAAGGGATAACATTTTGTTATCCCTTATTATATAGGGAAGGAATATGGGGGGGAATTTATATATGGAAATACTCAAAGTAGAAGGCGTTTCAAAGCAGATTAAAAATCATAGGATTTTAGATAATATTAGTTTTTCAATATTTGAAAATGAAATTGTAGGATTGATTGGGCCAAATGGTGCTGGAAAAAGTACAATCATGAAATGTATTACAGGACTATATCATATGAGTGAAGGGAAAATTACTATCTGTGGATATGATTTAAAGAGTGATTCATCCAATGCGTTAAAAAATATAGGTGTAAGTATTGAATATCCATCTTTATATCCAGAGTTATCTGGACATGAACATTTTAAAATCATGGCAAATTGGAAGCATTTAGATTCTAAAAGAATTGAGGAAATGGAGCAATTCAGTGATTTAAAGGATGGCTTATATCGAGCCACAGAACATTATTCGATGGGAATGAAACAAAGATTAGTATTGGCTTTGGCTATGATGTCCAAACCTAAATTACTTATTATTGATGAGCCTACGAATGGTTTAGATCCACAAGCTATATTTGATTTAAGAAATAAGCTTTTAACTATACGAAATGAAGGAACAAGTATTTTATTATCTTCTCATCAGTTAAGTGAACTCGATAAATTAGCTGATCGAGCTTTATTTATTAAAAGTGGAAAGTTGATCAAAGAGAAGAATATGGACGAACTTCGTCAAAATCATTCGATTTATCGATTAGAAGTTTCTAATCCGAAAAATGTATTGCTCCTTTTAAAAAATTCTTTTATTAAAGAGCATATTCTTTATATGCAATGTGATTCCAAAGAAGAGTTTTCTAAGTCCTTGCAAATACTGATTCAAAATGATGTTTTGGTTTATTCCTTAGCTGAAGTGCATCAGGATTTGGAAACATATTATAAGGAACTATATAAGGGTTAAGCGTATGTTATTAAAAAATGAATTTAAATTTCTTTTTTCAAAAAGAAATATTCTAGCATTGATCCTTGTTTTAATTGGCGTTTTATCCGTGTATTTTTTTAAATACAATACTGAATATGAACAATATGCATCCAATCAAATCATGTATTATTATGAAACGTTAAATGAAGAAAACCAAAGAATCAATATTCTTCCAAAAGAAAAACTGAATGCCTTTTTTAGAGAGGATAGTATTTATTGTCAAAAGTTATTAAGTGATTGGAAAAATGACGAGGATGCAAAAACAATCGCAAAAGATATGTATGATAGGGATCAAAACATTTTAAAATATATTGATTCAGGTATGGATTTATCCAATTTTAAATCGATTCTTCAAAATAATAAACAAGACTTAAAAAAACGAATTCAAATGGAAAAAACATATATTGAAAATGAATATTATGACTTTGTATATCAAAATAAACCGACGGGTTGTTATTTGATGGTGCAATTTTTAAAAGGAAACAATCTTTTCTTTTATTTATTCATGATTTTGATTCTAGTGTGGAATGTGGATATATGGTCTAAAGATTTAGAAAACAATACATTTCGATATTTATTTACAATAGGGAAAAGTCGTAAATATGTATATATACTTCGCGCGTTGTTACATATTCTTATCACTGTTTTTTTTAGTATACTATTTTTCGTTGTATTGTATTTGATTGGATATATAAATTGTGGAAGTGGCATAGAGTTATTGATTGGAACAACACCAGTGATTATTTACTTGTCTCATCATATTCTTTCTGTACTTGGATGGGTTTTGTTTAGTGCTTCATGCATACAATGTTTATCTTTGTTGACGAAAAATAAAGGAATGAGTCTAATGTTGACGGGATTATTATTTGTTTTTATGTATACATATTTGCATATTGAAACTTTATGGGCCTATACATCTTTGTTTTTTATAGGCGCAATATGCATACAGTTCATTTCATGTCTCTATTTAGAAAGATTGGATTTAGGTTAAGTTTATGAGTTTAGAAATAAAAAGTGTATTAAAGAACAAAGTGAGTGCTGTTATCTTTTTCATTTTATTAGTATTGAACATGGTGCAAGTACCAAATTATATGGGACATGAGTATGATGTGGAACAGAATATGAATATTTTTGAAACGCAGATTCAACAATACCAAAGAGCTTTATCAGATATCAATCTACAATACATGGCCGTAAAACATATGAGTGCAGAGGAAAAGGTGTATTGGAATAGTTATCAGGATTATTTAAGCTGGGCTATTGATAATGCCAAAGCTGGATGGAATTTATTTAACAAATATGGAAAAGAAGTTTTTAAAAATAAAGGATTAATAAAAAGATATAATGAAATTACATTATGGGATAAGCTGTATCATTTGGATGCTTTAAAAAAGAATGGTGATCAAAAATTTATGCGCCAAGTTCATAAATTAGGCTTTGAAGAAGCAGACATTTCATTTGAGCAGAGTCGGATTTTTATGATTGGAAGCCAAATATCTCAAAATAAAAAAGAGGAATATAGAACCGTTGAATTATCTGTTCAAGAACAGCTACATCAATTAGAAACAAATACGGAACAATATGTAGGAAAAGGTCCATGGTATTTTTTAGCACACCAGTTAAGAATAGACAGTTCATTTGCGTATTTGTTTATGCCTTTATGTTTGGTTTATTGTGTTGTTGTTTTAATGTACGAAAAAAAGACAGGTGTTTTTGAGCTCGAACAATTAAATGATGTGCACTTTTTCGTACACATACAAGTAAAATTATTTATAGCTTTTTTACTTCTTATGATTGCATCAATAGGTATTCCTTTTCTTTTGCTAGGAATTAGTAATGGCTTTGCAGGATGGGATATATGGCTGTTGGCTGACACTAAACATTTCTTCTCTTTTAAAAGGATGTATCATACAGACAATTATGTCATAAATAATATGTCTGAATATTATGCGACAGAACTAGGATTTATACCTGATTTATCTTTTATTCCATTATGGAAAGCTTTAATAATATCTTTACCATTAATTCTTCTGAAATTAGAACTTTATATTCAAATGGCTATGTTTTGTGTATATACCTTCACAAAAACAGGATTTAATTATTTATCTGGAATAATTTGTATTATTTTATATGTCATCAGTCAAAGAATGGATTTGATATCTTTTATAAATCCATTTAGTATAAGTCCGAGTTTGAGTGTTTTATCGGGTTGTGGTATGCAAAACTGGTTGAATTCGATTTGTATATGTGTCGTTTTTATTTTTGTTTTACTATTTGTGAATTTTGTGAGTGTTCGACAGAAAGATAAGATGAGCTTATGAAAAAAATATTGTTGTATGGTTTTTAAATATATTTTTTAAATATAAGACTTTATATTTTGTCTATTTTGCATCACAAATACTAATTAGTTTAAGTGAGCTGTTTATTCCAATTATGGAAGGAGCTGTAATTGATAGTTTGGTTAAAACTGATTTAAATATTTTCATAAAAAATATCATTGTTTTAATCCTAATAATGCTTTTTTCATTGGCTTTCTCTATTATTGGATCTTACCTATATTTTTTACTTCAAGTAAAATGTGGAAATGAAGCAAATGTAGATGAAATACACAATTTATATTCAATATCATATAAAAATTTATTAAACAAAGATCCTTCTGTTTTGAATCAAACGATAAATAATGATTGTAATGATATTATTATGTTTTGTTTAAGCTCGGTCCAACAAATAATCATTGCGATATTTTCAATTCTATTTATGATTTTTATTGTATTGACACAGTCAATTCTATTTGTATTTGTTCTACTAATTTCTACGATTTTATATTTGATTATATATTATTATTTTAAGGATAAAATATATAATTCTAATAAACAAGTGTTAGAAAGCACTGGAGCTTATTTTGGTGCATTATATCAACTTGTGTATTATTTAAAATCTATTAAAATGTGTTCGTTGTTTGAAAATATTAAATCCTTTGAAAATAAGGTATTTATGCATTTTTTCTCTGTAAATAAGAAACAACAATTTATAGAATCTTGCAATAACATTTTTATAAATTTAGTGTCTATTTTGACTCAAATTCTAATTTATATAATCGGTGCGATTTTAGTGGTTAAACATCACATTACTGTTGGCATGGTAGTAACAATTACTAATTATTATGCTAACGTTATATCAAACACACAGATAATATTAAATTTTTGGAATAATGTGCAAAAATGTAGAGTTAGTTGTGATAGATTAAGTATTTACCATAATATATCAAAAATGAATGGAAAAGAACTGATTGAAGATGTTAACACTGTGTATTTTGATCATCTTTCTTTTAGATATATAGATCAAGAGGAATTAATACATTACAATGGCTCTTTTGAAAAAGGAAATATTTATAGAATTTTAGGAAAAAACGGTACTGGGAAGAGTACTTTTATACAAGTTATTTTAGGCGTGTTTGGTAATGATTATGGTGGACGTATATTAGTGAATAGTATTGATATGAAAAAAATTGATATGAATTACTTTATTTTTAAGAATGTGGCTGTTTGCTTGCAAGAACCATTAATTATTGAAGATACTATTGAACGGAATCTAATTCCAAATGATAATTACAATGGTAGATACTTAGAATATTTGTTAAAAGGTTTTAATATGGTTGAAATAATTGATAATATGGATGATGGGATTAATACTGTTTTGCATCCATTAAATTCAAATCTGTCAGGAGGCGAAAAGCAAAAAATTGGTATTATTAGGGCTTTATTATCTAAAGCAAATGTATTAGTGTTTGATGAACCAACTTCGGCTTTAGATAAAGAGAGTTCGAGATTTTTTCAACAATGCATTAATAAAATTGAAAACAAAATAATAATAATTATTTCTCATGATGACTTAGAGTATCTTGAATCAAAAGAAAAAAAAGTTTTTTTAATATAGAAACTTCGTTTACAAAACATGTTTTTCAGGTAATCTGCAATTAGATATAAACGATTAAATATGGGCTATAAGAATTGTAATGCAGAAAACTTATGAGTGTTTAAAGGTTGATTTATTATTTATCCCTAATATATTCAAGATAGATAACTTCGAGAAGATTGTTCAAAAGTCAAACAATAATGAGAGCTATTTTAAAATTTGAAGTGGTCTTGTTCGTGGATATGATAGTAGCTCTGTCTAAATGAATTCGGTGGATCTATTTTATGGATTTGGTGGTTCCACGCAACTTTAAATATTCAAATATACCAGAAAGATCGGATCATATAATAAATATCTAAAATGCACTTTAAGCACGCGTATAAGACGCAAAAATAACTGAATGTGCTTTAAATAAAGAAACATTCAGTTCTCTAAACGTTAATTATATTTACGTACAAGAGATTTCAAGATCATGGATTTATTCCATGGTCTTTTTTTGTATATTTAATTGAATTGAATATTTTTCTTTCATTGTATATATCATTCGATTCAAAAGCCATATATGATAAAGGTATAGTATACATATTTTGGTTAGGGAGAAGAAGATGGGAGCATATGATAATTGTATTATCCTGATTCCAGCATTATAGCCAGATGAGCGTTTGACTCAAATGATTCATGGATTACATGAACTAGGTTTTCATAAAATTGCTGTTATGGATGATGGAAGTAGTGATGATTGACAGAAATACTTTCAAGAAGTAGAAATAATGGGCGTTAAAGTGATTCATCATTCTAAAAAAATGGGAAAAGGGGTAGCTTTAAGAAGTGCATTACGATTGGCGGATGAAAAAATTGGAGAGTCTGATTTTTATATTACGGCCGATTGTGATGGGCAATATTCTCCAGAAGATATTGAAAAGGTCGCAAAAGAATTATTAGAGAATCCAGATTGTTTTGTGCTCGGCGTACGTACATACGAAAGAAAAAAAGGTAAGAAAGTAAAATTTTGGTTGAATTCTTGCCAGAAATTATTTTTCCGTATTACTAATCATGGAAAAGAATGTCCGGATCCTAGAAGTGGTCTTCGTGGTTTTCCAGCCTCATTAAAAAAGTTAGCTCTTTGTACAGAGGGAAAGTCTTATGATTATGAATTAAACTTTTTAGATGCAGCTATACAAAAAACACCAGTTGTGGTTGTACCTATAAGTTTAGAAACACCTGACTACTCCTCACCGCAAGCAGTGAGGAGTAGTCAGGATCCAAGATAGCCTTCATGCGATTGGGATTCAATCAGAGGATGGTATTAAAATATTGATTCATGTTGGATTGGATACAGTCGAATTAAAAGGCGATCAATTAGACAAACCTCTAATAAAAGTTCAATATAAATAATAAAACTGTAGCGATATGTGAGTCGCTACAGTCTTTTTGTATATTAAAAAACAAAATATCACAATCCATTTCGAATACAAAAAGGATTATCGAAAGTGCAATTAAACTATGAGGCTGAGTCCTTTTAAACGTGATTTTTCTTAGTGTTCCAAGTACCGATGACTTCATTAACTGTAGATACAGTAACGAATGCTTCAATATCACTTTCTTGAAGATAATATAGTAATTTTTTATATTCATTTGTAGCCATAATTGTGACAAGCTCTGTATGTTCTGTCTTATCATAACCACCTTTTGCCGAATATAAAGTAACACCACGCTTTAATGTGTTCATAATATAATCTTGAATCACTTCATATTCTTTGGATAAGATACAAATCTTCTTTTTCTTATTAAAACCATCAATAAAATAATCTACAGCCTGACCATTGGCTAAAGTTGCCAAAGCACCAACCACTAAAGCACCAATATCATATACAATTAGACTTGTTGTACAAATGAGTAGACCAACTAATGTACAAGCTTTACCAAGATCCATATGTGTATATTTATTGACGATTTTCGCAATAATATCTGTTCCACCACTCGATGCGTTTACACGAAATAGTATAGTTTGTCCAAAAGCTAAAATCAATGTATATGTAGCCATGTCAAAAACAGCATTTTGGGTTAAAGAAATGTTGTTTGGATAGATTCTTTCAAATACAGCTAGAAATAAAGGTAATAATAAAGAGGCATAAATCGTTTTTGCCCCAAATTCCTTACCAATTAGAACGATACCTAGAATCAACAATAAGGCGTTGATCACAAAGGTAAGTGTAGAAATAGATAGACTTGTGATTTTAGCTAAAACCATAGCTAAACCAGTAACACTTCCGGTAATAACACCACTAGGAATTAAGAAGAAATATATGGCGACACTGATGATAAACATGGCGAGTGTAATAGTTAAAAAACTTTTTATTGTATTCGTTTTCATTTGTAAAACCTCCACTTTTTATTATGCCAAAAAAAGTGCAAAAAAAGAAGAGGATTATCTCTTCTTTGCATCGGTTTTATTAAACTTATCTCTACGCTTTGTAGATTGAATGAATAAACGCTTCATTTCTTGTGTATCTTCTTGTTCTAAAGAATCTCTAAAGTGAGAGATTGAATCGATAAACTGGTTGATTTCATCTAATAGGATATCTTTATTCATAATGAAGAGTTCCGTCCATAAATCTTCATTGATTTTCGCAATACGTGTTAAATCTCTAAAACTATCTCCTGTGTATTCTACAAGATGTGCATTATCATGTGTATTCATTAA
The DNA here is from genome assembly GCF_000156655.1 of Holdemanella biformis DSM 3989. GTDB lineage: Bacteria > Bacillota_I > Bacilli_A > Erysipelotrichales > Erysipelotrichaceae > Holdemanella > Holdemanella biformis. Next base: position 556,047 of record NZ_DS996841.1, on the reverse strand, counting down.
AGATACCGCAATGACATGGGTCAATTGGGATAAGAAGCCAATCATTTTATCATGCTCTTCAATAGATAGAGTACAGATTCTACCAAATTCCATCTTATTAGCTAATTCCTTTATGGCTTCAACTGTTTCATTTTTATTCTTTTGAGTAGGAACAAGAATAAAGTTTGAACCTTTAAAAATCGTTTCATCACTAAATTCAATACCACGAGATTCTCTACCACACATGGGGTGAATGCTTAATAATTCAAGATCTTCTCGTAATACGTCTTGAATGGGTTTGACAATATTTGTCTTTACACCACTAATATCCATTAATAATGAATTTTTAGGAATATCATTTTGATAGACTTCAATCCAAGGAAGAATTTTAGTTGGATATAGACAGAAGATAAATGTATCACATTTTGAAATGACATCTAAAGGATTTGTGCTACCATCTACGATGATTTTTAATTCTTTGGCTTTATCAATCGTTTGTTGAGAAACATCAATACCATACACGTTGTAGTTTAAGTGTGTTAGTTTCTTCGCAAAACTTGCTCCCATTAATCCAAGTCCGATAATCGCAATGTTTGTCATAGAATCTCAACCTTTCCACCTAAGCTTTGAATGTCTTCAAAGAAAGTAGGATAACTCTTTGTGATGGCTTGGGCATCATCAATAATACATTCAGATTCTGCACATAATCCAAATACGGTCATTGCCATAACGATACGGTGATCATTATGTCCAAAGATTTCAATTGCCTTATTTGATTGGTAGTGTTCTTTACCATGAATTTGAATCGAATCAAATGTGGATGTAATGTCCACACCCCATTTTTTAAGTTCGGTTTCCATAGCAAGAATACGATCACTTTCTTTCATACGTAAACGAGCTGCATTCACAATATTTGTTTCACCATTTGTGAAACTGGCTAAGACACATAAGATTGGTCCTAAATCTGGACAATTAGATAAGTCGATAGTTTGTGGTGCAGGTTGTTTTTTTGTGAACGTGATTGTATCCTTGTTACTTGTAAAACTAGGAATACAATCTAGTATTGCCTTATCACCTTGAATACTAGACATATCCATATTGGAGCATGAAAGAGCATTGTTTAAAGTGCCTAATACCGCAAAAAAGGCTAGCTGAGAAAAGTCTCCTTCAACAGAAACGTCTTGTGCTTTATAGTGTTGGTTTCCTTTGATTAAATAGGAATTTGAACTAGTTTCAATGATTTCAATGCCAAATTTAGCTAGCATTTGAATCGTTAAATTTACATAGCTCTTCGATTCATAAGGCTTAGTAATTGTTAGTGTACTATCTTGATTTAATAATGGAAGGACAAACATGAATCCTGTAATAAATTGGCTGGAAATATCTCCTTGTACAACATAGTCTTTTGCTTGTAGATTTCCACTCACAATAATTTCTTTATCGGATTGGTTGAATTCAATATTTTGTTTCTTAAATTCATTCGCATATACATCCATAGGTCTTTGAAGCAATCTTCCTTGACCTAAAAATTTAACTTTGGCATTTGTACATGCAGCAAGTGGAATCAAAAAACGTAAAGTAGAACCGGATTCATTCGCATTACATGTAATATTTCCTTCTTGTTTGAAAAGATTAGTACCTGTTACTTCATATGTAGTTTCATCGATTTGTTTAATGTTAGCTCCCAAAGCTTTCATACAGCCAACGGTTGCTTCAATATCCTTTGAGTTTGTGACATTAGAAACAATACTTGTACCATCACTTAATGAGGCACAAATTAAAGCTCTATGCGCCATAGATTTGGATGCAGGTATTTTTACATTTCCATGTACTTTACTTGGTGTTACTTTTACTTTCATTCAAAATCCCCCTGAAGTGGCTTAATGGCAAGCCTAGACATATATAAATCTAATAAACCAAACGCAACTACACTATCCACAACAATTCTTGCTCGGTGCAAGATGCATGGGTCGTGTCTTCCTTGAATTTTAAGATCCACGTTTTCTTTTGAAAGATAATCCACAGATTCTTGTGTTTTAAAAATCGATGGCGTTGGCTTAATGCAAGTATGGATCAAAATTGGCATACCATTTGTGATGCCACCATTGATTCCGGCATTATTATTGGTTTTTGTTTCAATTTTATCATTAAAACGGAAGGCATCATTGGCTTGTGAGCCTTTTAATTTCGCAAAGCGAAATCCTTCGCCAAAGGAAACACCTTTGACGGCTGGTACAGAGAAAATCAAGTGGGATAAAATGCTTTCTACAGAATCAAAGAAAGGTTCTCCTAGTCCTGCGGGAAGGCCTATAACGGCGGTTTCTAAAACACCACCTAATGAATCACCTTCAGCAGCTGCTTTTTCGATTTCTTGAATCATTTGATTTTTGACTTGATTATCTAAAACCGCAAAATTTTTATCATTGACTTCTTGAATTTGTTTTTCTAGAACAGTGTAGTCTTTAGAGAAAGGAATATCCGATAGAGTATATAAACTTTCAATGTGTGATCCAATTACTATGCCTTGTGATTTCAGAATTTGTCGACATATACTTCCAGCAGCTACAATGCATGCGGTAAGTCTTCCGGAAAAGTGTCCGCCACCACGATAGTCTTGATATCCATTGTATTTTTCAAAGGCAGTAAAATCAGCATGTCCAGGACGCAATCTTCCATGAAAAGCAGAATAGTCTTTTGACTTTGTGTTTTGGTTTTCAATTAGAATGGTAAGTGCTGTACCTGTTGTATAGCCATTATACATTCCAGAAAGAATATGCACTTCATCCGCTTCGTGTCTTTGGGTTGAAATTTTACCTGTTGCCTTACGCTTATCCATGTCCGATTTGATTTGTTCCATATCCACCTTAAAGCCTGCAGGAAGACCATCTAATGTAATACCGATGGCAGGACCATGGCTTTCACCAAATAATGTCCAAGATATATTTGTACCGAAATTATTTTTCATAAGGTCCTCTTTCTAATACTTCTTGTATTTCTTTAAAAGAAAGTTCTTTGATGATATAAGAACCAGATTGTTTTACTAGAATTGTAGATATGGTATTATGACTGCTTTTCTTATCATGTGTTACATATTCTAATAGTGTGGCAGTATCATAGTCTGGTACTTGTGGCAGATCTAGCTTTTTATATATATTTAATACGCGTTGTTTTAATGTCTCATCTTCAATAAAGAATAACATACCCATCGCCACGCATTCTCCATGAAGATATGTATTTAATCCATATGCAGATTCAATGGCGTGTCCAATGGTGTGTCCAAAGTTTAAAATCTTTCTAAGATTACTTTCTCTTTCATCTTGTTGAACTACATCTCGCTTTAATTCAATAGAACGCGTAATAATCGCATCGATATCTAATGTTTCTTGTTCAAATAAAGAGACTAAATGATCATCTAGAATCAGTCCCATTTTAAGTGCTTCACAAAGACCGTTGTGTTGTTGGCGAAGGGAAAGCGTAGATAATACGTTTGGATCGATAATAACAGTTTTAGGTTGCCAAAATGCCCCTACAATATTTTTATAGGAACCCATATCAATGGCTACTTTTCCACCTACACTTGAATCAACCTGGCTTAATACAGTCGTTGGAATGTTGTAGAAATCAATGCCGCGCATGTAGCTTGCAGCAACAAAGCCTGCAAGATCTCCGACAACCCCACCGCCTAGTGCAATAATGGCATCTTTTCTAGACATGTTGTGTGAAATCATTTCTTCTAAAAGCTTTTTATATTGATCAAAACATTTGGATGGTTCACCTTGTGGTATGGTGCATACAAATGAATCTGGACATTGTTGTTTGACAATATTGACCCATTTTTCAGGCACACCTGTATCTGTGATAATCGCAATCTTTCTTGATACAGGAATATATTCATGTACTTTTTGAATTGCGTTTCTTTCAATATATATTGGATATGAATGATTCTCTAAATCGACATTTAACTTCATAATAAAAAACTCCTTTCGTATATCATACCATGAACATAAGCTTTTTTCAGAAATTTTCTGAAAGAAATAATATAATGAATATATGGAGTACTTAGTTAAGGCTCAAGACTATTTGAAATTGAAAATAAAGGATACATATCGTGTCACAAATATTGGAAAGGAAATCGCAAAAAAAGAAGGATTGAATGTAGAAGATTTAATGATTGCGTGTTTGTTGCATGATGTGAGTGATTTTGAGTGTTAAAAGTTCAATTAAAAATATCCACAGCCTTATAAGCTGTGGATAAATGTTTCTACACGATACATGATTTGTTTCAAATTCTCAATATCTGTTTGAATATTTCCTGTTTCCAAGGAATGATTTCCATCAACAATACTATGAAATTCAATAAGATGATGAATACAATAATGTTCAATCTTATCGAAGGTAGCCCACTGATCTTGAGTTCCAGAATACACTAAATCTTTTTGTTGAAGATATTCCAAAGTAAAATCTAATGGCGTGAAATAGATATTGGCAGTTAACTTATATTCATGGGCAAGTTTAGCTGCGCAATAAGTACCTATACTTTTTGAGATAAAGAGAATGGAATCATACATATCCAAATCTATTTGTTCAATTTGATCTTTGGCTTGTTTATATGCCTCATCTTTAGATTTGTTTAAATCAAAGTCTAGGTTTTTAAAATGAATTTCTTTGATTTCATAATCCATATTCTTTAATATCTTCTTTGAATAATATAGTAATGGTTTATCCGTGTGATATCCAATTCCAGGAAATAATATAGCGAGTTTCATGTCTTTAGTATAGGATTATTCATCTAAATTATCAATGGCATATTGTGCTTCTTCAGCCGTGAATTTTTCTCCATATTCCGAAGTTAATTGATCATAGATGGCATCTTTTGACATGTTCATAGTTTCTTGATAATTCTTGGCAGATTTTAAGGCTGCCTCTAAATAGTCTCCCTTAATATTGTCAATCGCATATTGTGCTTGCTCGGCTGTGAATTTTTCTCCGCTTTCAGAAGTTAATTGATCATAGATTCGAGCTTTTGACATATGCATCGTCTTTTTGTAGTTTTCTCCGCATTTTAATGCATTTTCATTATAGTCCGCATTTAGATTATCAATCGCATATTGTGCAGCTTCTGCATCAAACTTTTCTCCATATTCTGAAGTTAGTTGATCATAAATTCTTTGTTTGGACATGTGCATCATTTTACTGTAATTTTCAGCTTTATGCAGTGCATTACGATACTCTTTTGGAACACTTGTATCTTCCTTTGTTTCTACTATTTTTTCTTTTGTTTCTTTAGTCTTTGTCTCTTCATCACTCGTTGTTGAACATGCGACAGCCGATAAGACAATAGCGGCTGTTAAAAATACTTTTAAACCCTTTTTCATATATACTCCTTATTTCTTTTTCTTTAGTATAAGAAAAATATAAAAAGGTTTGGTATGCCGCGAGCATACATTTAAATTAGGGAATCAATCCACATAAAAAACCATACGTCTAGACATAAAAATAGAAAGAAAATGATGGAATAAAGGATTGGCCAAGGCACTTTAGACATGTGTTTATGGAATAAATTCTTGTTGTAGTAAAGGAATAAACCAAAATATATAAACAAAAAACAACTCAGTTTATTGATAAAGCTATTATTGATGGTTTCACCTGGCTCCATATCTACCACAATCATAAGCGTAAATACGATCCAGGCAAGACTGATCATCTTAGATTTGAATGTGTCATTATTAAGAGGTGGAATAACAACTAGTTTTTGTTGAATGGCTAGATCCATTTCTTTCACAGAATTATAGCGATTTTTATAATCTAATTGTGTTGCCTTTAAGATGACTTGTTTTAAATCAAATGGGATATTGTTTTGATGTTCTAGTGAACCATTTAATAAGTAGTTCATTAATTTACCCAAGGCATAAATGTCAGTTTGTGGATTGGATTGTTGAAAACCAAATTGTTCGGGTGCTGCATAGCCAACACTGCCTAAAATAAGAGTGTCTTTACTTTTCTTGGAATCTAGAAAACGAGCAATGCCAAAATCAAGGAGTGTAACCTTACTATCATGGTAAATAATATTTTCTGGTTTGATATCACGATGAATAATAGGTGGATTTAACTTATGTAATGAATCTAAACACTCGCATAATTGATGCATGATGTCTTTAACTTGTTCTTTTGAAAAGGATTGTTGATCCAACGTTTTACCTTCTATATATTCCTCAATTAGTATTAGATGGTTGTCATTTTCTTGTATCACAAAAATTTTAGGTAAGTAAGGATTCTTTATCTTTTGAAGCGTTTGATAAAGAGTCTTATCATAATAATTCAATTCTTTCTGGATATATTTAGTGTGTGTTGTTTCATGTTCTACTAATGAAATGTTTTTATCTTGATCTTGTTTAATTATTTGTAAAGTCTTCATAAATTGCTCTTTCTTGTGTATATTATAAGTATTATGGTAGAGACAAATCAATTATTAAAAACAATTCAAGAAACAAAGAGTGATGGTTTAAATACTTTAATGGAAAGTCTAGATGATTTAACTTTTTCACAGTATTTAAATCACATATTAGAAATTAAACATGTAACTAAGGCACAAGTTTTATCGAAGACAACGATTCAAAGGAATTATGGGTATCAAATATTTGATGGATCCAAGGTTCCTAATAAAGATAAGGTGATTCAGTTAAGTTTAGGATTAGGTTTAGATTTACGTATGACAAACAACTTATTGTCGTTATCGAATAATGGCATGTTGTATCCAAAAGTAAAAAGAGATGCATTATTGGTATATTGTATTGAGAATCATAAGAGTGTATATGAAACCAATGAGTGTTTGATGGAGTATAGGTTAGAGTTGTTGGATTAGTGATAGATGAATTTCTATCATTTTTTTGTTGACAATGGGAAGTCAAACTCCTATAATGCCTATAAAGTTACTAGGAATAATAAGTGGAGGTACTAATTATGAAACGATGTTGTAGCTCTTTAAATGAATTATATTGAATTTGTTTAATAGGAGGAAAAGAAAATGAAAGTATATAAAGCAATTTCAGATTTAATTGGAAATACACCATTAGTAGAATTAACACATATTGAAGAAAAAGAAGGTTTAGATGCTAGTGTAGTTGCGAAAGTAGAATTTTTTAATCCAGCTGGAAGTGTAAAGGATCGTATCGCAAAGAAAATGATTGAAGATGCTGAGAAAAAAGGGTTGATTAAGCCAGGAGCTACATTGATTGAGCCAACAAGTGGAAATACAGGTATTGGTATTGCGTCTGTTGCAGCAGCTAAGGGATATAAGGCTATTATGACAATGCCTGAAACAATGAGTGTAGAGCGTCGTAACTTATTGAAGGCGTATGGCGCAAAAGTTGTTTTAACAGATGGAAAGGCTGGGATGAAGGGGGCTATCGCAAAAGCTCAGGAATTAGCAGCTGCTACACCAAACAGTTTTATTCCAAGTCAATTTGAAAATCCATCAAACCCTCAGGCTCATTATGAATCGACTGGTCCAGAAATTTGGAAGGATACAGAGGGGAAAGTTGATATTTTTGTTGCCGGTGTTGGAACAGGTGGTACTGTAAGTGGTACAGGTAAATATTTGAAGGATCAAAATCCAAATGTAAAAGTGGTTGCGGTTGAACCTGCAACAAGTCCAGTACTTTCACAAGGTCATGCAGGTCCTCATGGTATTCAAGGTATTGGTGCTGGTTTTGTTCCGAATACTTTGGATACAAGTGTATATGATGAAGTATTTACAGTCACAAATGAACAAGCTTATGAAACAGGTCGTTTAATTGCACATAATGAAGGTATGCTAGTGGGTATTTCAAGTGGTGCTGCTACATATGCCGCTATTCAAATCGCAAAACGTCCCGAAAACAAAGGGAAAACAATCGTCGTATTGTTACCAGATACAGGTGAGCGTTATTTATCCACTCCAATGTTTGCAGAACAATAAAAAACGAAGTAAAAAATTACTTCGTAAATGTCTTGGCATAGCCATGATCTTCTCTAGAACCCGTACCAATGGGTTCTTTTATTTTTCCAATTTCTTCAATTTCAAATGGTGTTAATTGATATACATAGTTTAGCCAGTTTCGATATAGAAGATTGGCATGGCTTCTCCATTTTAAAATAGGTTCTTTTTCTGGATCATCATCGGGAAAATAATTGAATGGAATATGGATGGGTTTATTGGCTTTTAAATCTCTGAAATATTCATCTTTTAATGTTTCTTTTCCATATTCTAAATGACCTAAAATAAATATTTGACGATAGTCTTTTGTGACAATGATGTTTGATCCAATTTCATCGTTTTTAGATAGTATGGATAAGCATTTCACTTTTTTGACGGCATCTTCATCGATTGCCGTATGTCTAGAGTGAGGTGTATAGTGAATTTCATCAAAGCCATTCGTTAAAAAGTCATATTCATCGACTAATTGTTCTGGGAAGATGCCAAATACTTTTTCTGGCAAGATATGCTTTTGAACTCCATAATGATAATAAAGTCCAGCTTGTGCTCCCCAACAAATATGTAGTGTGGAATATACATGAGTCTTAGACCATTCCATGATTTCTTCAAGTTCATTCCAATAATCAACATCTTCATATTCAAGATGTTCTACTGGAGCTCCTGTAATGATCATTCCATCGTAATAATTATTTTTTAATTTTTCAAAGTATGTGTAGAATTTAACTAAATGATCTTGGCTTGTATTTTTAGAAACATGGTTTTTTACCATCATAAAATCAATATCAACTTGTAGTGCACTTTTTGAAATTAATCGTAAGATTTGTGTTTCCGTTTCTATTTTTTTGGGCATTAGATTTAGAATCACGATCTTTAATGGTC
>NZ_DS996841.1:525430-547194 GCF_000156655.1 Holdemanella biformis DSM 3989 | reverse complement strand
GAATTCTTTGTCTATGTGCACTTTTATCTTCAATCGCAAAGATTTTTTCACTTTCTAATATGTCTTTTGCGGGCAATGCATCGGGTATGTTGATTGGCATATATAAACAACTCCTTTTTTTGTATACACTTTATTATACTCGAAAAAAAACAGAATGGAAAATTCCATTCTGTAAAAGACTATGCTTTCATGGCGTCTAGTGCTTGTTGTAAATCGTTGATAATGTCTTGTGCATCTTCAAGACCGACAGAGAAACGAATTAAATCTGGAGCAACACCAGCTTCTTTTAATTGTTCTTCACTCATTTGACGGTGTGTATGACTTGCTGGGTGTAATAGACAAGTTTTGGCGTCGGCAACATGGGTTACAATAGAAGCAAGTTTTAAGCTGTCCATGAATTTTTCAGTTTGATCACGATCGGCTTTCAATCCAAATGACAATACACCACAAGTTCCGTTTGGACAATATTTTTTAGCTAATTCATGATGAGGGTCACTTTCAAGATCTGCATATTTTACCCATGCAACATCTTCATTGGCTTCTAAGTATTTAGCTACAGCTAGTGCATTTTGACAATGTGCCTTCATACGAACAGCTAATGATTCTAGTCCTAAGTTTAGATAATATGCATTTTGAGGTGCTTGAATCGATCCTAAATCACGCATCAATTGACTTGTAGCTTTTGTGATATAAGCTAATTTACCAAATTTTTCAGCATAGACAATTCCATGATACGATTCATCGGGTGTAGTTAGTCCTGGATATTTATCGGCGTGTTCTAGCCAGTTGAAATTACCACTATCTACAATGGCCCCACCTACACAAGATGCATGTCCATCCATATATTTTGTGGTAGAGTGAGTAACAATATCAGCTCCCCATTGGATTGGTTGACACATAATTGGTGTAGCAAATGTGTTATCAATAATTAATGGAACTCCATTCGCATGTGCAACTTTCGCAAATTTTTCAATATCAAAAATACGTACAGTTGGATTTGTGATGGTTTCTCCAAAGACACATTTTGTGTTTGGCTTGAATTCTTTTTGAAGGTCTTCTTCACTGATTTCTGGGTCAACAAATGTACAATCAATACCCATTTTCTTCATTGTTACACCAAATAGGTTGTATGTTCCACCATAGATAGCACTTGAAGCAATTAGGTGATCTCCAGCTTCGCAGATGTTGAATACCGCAAAGAAGTTGGCAGCTTGTCCACTTGATGTAAGCATAGCAGCAATACCACCTTCTAATGCAGCAATCTTACTTGCGACAATATCATTTGTTGGGTTTTGAAGGCGTGAATAGAAATATCCACTATCTTCTAAATCAAATAATCTTCCCATTTGAAGACTTGAATCATATTTAAAAGTTGTACTTTGATAAATTGGAACTTCTCTTGGCTCACCATTTTTTGGCTCGTATCCGGCATGTAAACATTTTGTTTCAGTTTTCATAATAAATTTACCTCATTTCCTATCCATTATTGTAATATTATCTTTAAAAAAAGTAAAAGAAAAGCTTAGATTATATAATCAAAGCTTTGTTCGTGACTTAAAATGTCTTGGAGTGTGATTCCTTTTAAATAGGTTTTAATCACTTGATTTAATCCTTCATAAATATAAAGTGTTGCACAATCTTCTTTTCTAGGACATGTATTTACATCTGAATCTAGGCAGGCAACGCAAGATAAATTTCCTTCGGTTGCGACAAGTACATCATATACACAGATTTGGTCGATATTTTTGGCTAATTTATAGCCACCTTGAAAACCACGATTGGATTGAACCATTTGGCTCTTGGTAAGAATGGGTACGATTTGTTCCAAATATTTTTTGGAGATATTTTGTCTTGCGGCAATGTCTTTTAGTGTTATAAAACCTGAATCATTATGTTGAGCTAAATCTATAAGTAAGCGAAGGGCATAGCGTCCTTTAGTTGATATTTTCATTTTTATTCCCCTTTTCTTTCTATTATAATAATATATATTTAGTAGGTTTTCTAGCAAAGAGGTAAAAATGGCTAAAATTATTGCTTTTGATTTAGATGGAACTTTGTATGATAAGCATAAACATATTGACAAAGATACAATTCATAAAATAATTGAATTTGAACAAAAGGGTATTGTAGTTGGCATTGTGACTGGAAGGTTCTATGAAGAATTAGGTGAGGTTATCGGAAAAATAAAATTAAGAGAATACAATGGTTTTGTGGCGAGTTCGAACGGTTTAGAAATACATGATTTTTTAGATGGAGAGATGAAGAGTTTTACACGACTCTCAAAAGATGAAGTAAAAGAATTGGTAAAAGAAGCAAAGAAACATCATATGATTAGTTATGTTTGGCAAAATGGGGGATATACAATGTTTGGTGTTTCTATTTTGGATGCAGTTAAAAAGATATTTTCACTTATTCCTTTGGATTCACATTACATAAAATCATTACAAAAAACGAAATTTGAAACGGATGTTGTATTAAATGAAGCGTTGTATGACAAGGTTTGTTTTGTGGGAATTCAAATTGATAAGTTAAAAAAACAACATCCAGAATATCGGTTTTATGATGTAGGAAAGTTTGGTACAGAACTATGTAAAAGGGATGTAGGTAAGCTTGAAGCCATTCGATATATATGTAGGAAGAAGGGTGTATCAATCTCTAGTGTAATGGCATTTGGAGACAATGGAAATGATGTGGATTTACTAGCTTCTTGTGGATATGGCGTTGCAATGAAAAATGGGAGTGCACAGGCAAAAAAAGCCGCTAAATATATTAGCGACTATGCGAATAATGAGCAGGGCGTGCTTCGATTTATAAATTCGTTTTTTGTATAAAATATTGATCCAAAAAGATAAGAATTCCATTTAGTATAAGGAAAGATCCGGTTAAAGAGAAAATAAAGTCTAAGGATTGAATGGGTTTCATAAGTAATACAACACCAATGACTAGAATGAATATAGCTCCTGCAAGATTGACTTTCCATTGCTCAAATCCATTATCTTTTAAGAGTAATACTTTTTGAAAATGAGATAGGGAATTAATAATCAATATAATTCCTACAAGCATAGGTAAAATACTGATAAATTTCTTAGGGTCTAAACTCATATATAAGCCTGCAGATAATAGGAATATACTTAATATAAGTGTTGTTAGCGTTGTACTATTTCTTTTCTTGAAATATGTATAAAGAAATAGAATCGCAATGACTAAAAAGATACATCCAATAACTCGCGTAATTGTTGTTAATATGGAGACGTTAAATATGCATAAGACTAAGCCGGATAGAATGCATAGAATTGCTGATGATATAGCTTCTGTTTTTGTTTCTTTCATATAATCACAACCTTTCACAATTATTATAGTCTGTTGTATACTAAATCTAAAGAGGTGACGAACATGAAAGTAGCAGTATTATTAGAAACTGGATTTGAAGAATTAGAAGCTATGGGTCCCATTGCCTTACTTAGACGTGGTGGACTTGATGTGGATATGATTGGTGTCAACAATGAAGAACAGGTTACGGGTCGTTTTGGCATAACCTATTCGAGTGTGTTTCCAATGAACACATATGACTTTAGCAATGTGGATTGTTTAGTTTTGCCTGGTGGTCCACATTATCAAAAGCTAGAAAAGAATGAAGAAGTATTAAAATTAGTTCATGAGTTTGCCGAAAATAAAGTATTAGCAGCTATTTGTGCTTCTCCAACAATTTTAGGTCATGAAGGTATCTTAAAAGGTAAGAAATATACTTGTTTTAAAGATATGGATGAAGATTTTGGTGGTGAATACCAATATGCTTATGCCATTACAGACGGAAATATCATTACGGGTGTAAGTGCAGCAGCAAGTATTGAGTTTGCGTTTGCGATTCTAGAAAAACTTTGTGGTAAAGAACATACAGAAAAAGTAAAAGCATCAATTTATTATGATGCGAAGCATTAAAAAAATTGTCATCGTGAATGATGACAATTTTTAGTTTATGCTTCTTCATTTAATAAATGGAATTTTTCAAAAATATAGAATAGTAAAGACATGATCATTCCAGTGATACAAGCAAGTACCATTCCTGATAAGGAAATATTTCCTAAGTGAATTGTTACTCCGCTAAGTCCAACAACGAATACAACAGATGTTAAGATCATGTTTACGCTTTTTCCATAATCGACTTTTTGGTCGACTAGAATTCTTAATCCACTTGTACCAATCATACCGTATAGTAAGAAGCTAATTCCACCGATAACTGGATTTGGGATTGTTTGAATCAATGCAGATAATGGACCAATGAATGAACAGATGATGGATAGGATGGCAGCTCCAGCAATAACTTGTACGCTGTATACGCCAGTAATTGCCATAACTCCAATGTTTTCTCCGTAAGTTGTAGTTGGAACAGATCCAATTAAACCTGAAATCATTGTTGAAAAGTTATCAGCAAATAAAGAGCGGTGTAGTCCTGGATCTTCAATTAAGTTTCTTCCGACAACTTCACCTGTAACGATTTGGTGACCAATGTGTTCTGATGCGATAACTAATAATACGGGAAGCATCATTAGAATGGCATCCATACTGAATTTTGGTGCTTGAAAGTTTGGAATTGAGATAAAGCTTGCCTGAAGGACTGGAGTAAAGTCAACAATACCTACGGCAACAGCAGTTAAATATCCTGTAACTACGGCAATCAAGATTGGGATAACGCTTAAGAATTTTTTGAAGCATACACTTCCAATTACGGCCATACCAAGTGTAACCGCAAAAACAATCACGTTTTTAGGGTCAATGTTATCTCCTAGAATTCCAGCTGTATTTGCAGCCGATGAAGATAATTCTAGACCAATTAATGCAACAACGGGTCCCATTGCGGCAGATGGTAGTACGATATCAATCCATTTTGTTCCAAATTTCTTGATGATCATTGCCAATAAACATCCGCAAAAACCAACCGCAACAAATCCACCACATGCGTATGGATATCCAAATTTTGCGATAATGATATTTGCGGGAGCAATGAAGGCAAAGCTACTTCCTAAATAGGCTGGTGCTTTTCCTTTTGTGATAAAAATAAACAACAATGTTCCGATACCATTCATGAATAGTACGATAGCTGGGTTAATACCGAATAAGAATGGTACTAATACACTGGCTCCAAACATTGCGAACATGTGTTGAATACTTAATGGTATCAGCAGATTTGCGGGTACTTTTTCTTCAACTTGAATAATTCGTTTTGCCATGAAAAATATTCTCCTCCTAAAATATACCTTAACTTTTATACCACATTTTAATGGATTATGAAACTAATTTAGGCTATAATTATCGGGTAATGCGCCTGTAGCTCAACTGGATAGAGTATCAGATTCCGATTCTGGCGGTTGCAGGTTCGAGCCCTGTCAGGCGCGCCATTTAGGAGAAATATGGAAACAATACTTTTTGATTTAGATGACACATTAATTGAATCGATGCATGTATGGGAAGATGCCATCATTCATTTATTTAAAAAGATGAATTTGTATATGAGTATGGAAGAGGCTCGTCAAATCTTTTTTACGATGAAATTTTCAGAGGTTTTAACATACATCAAAGAAAGATTTCATACTAAACAAGATGAGGCTTGGATGTTCAATGAAGTAAATGAAGATATTTTAAATCAATATGCGTATCATATTGAGGCAAAGAAGGGTGCTTTGGATTATATAAAGAAGTGTGCTTCAGAAAATAAAAAGATGGCTGTATTAACATCAAACACAAGAGCATTATCTGAAAAAGTGTTAGATCGACTTGGTATGTTGGAATATATGGAAAATGTATATTCTGCAGATGAATTGAAGATGTCAAAAAGAGAAGTGGATATTTATGAGTATGTATTGAAGGATTTAAATACAACTGCAGAAAGTGCGATTGTATTTGAGGATTCGATGTATGCGATCAATACAGCTCGATCATTAAATATTGAGTGTATTGGTTTAGTAAATCCAAACAATCAAAAGGTGTTTGAAAAAAACCATGTAAAAACAATCGTTGATTTTACAGAATTGTGTTAAAATCATGATGTGTCCCAGTAGCTCAGTTGGATAGAGCATTCGCCTCCTAAACAGGAGGTCAAATTCCTAAACAAGAGGCGGCCTTTTGTAGTAAAATATTAATAAATGCGGATATAGCTCAGCTGGATAGAGCGACGCTCTCCTAAAGCGTAGGCCTGGCGTTCGAATCGCCATATTCGCACCATTTTGCCTTTATTTAAGCGGATTTTTCCGCTTTTTTGTTTACCATTTTTAGATTGGAAATGTATATCTTTGATATGAAAATTCAACTTCTTTTTCTACACAAAACCAAATAAATAGCAAGGTTCGGATGCTCTTATTGAATCCGAACTTTTTAGTGCCATTTTTGGGGTCATCTAATGAGTTTCTAATAGCCATTTAATAGGACCCTGTGGCACAGGACGTATCAAACGATACGTCACGTGCTAATAAACATCATTCAATCACCGCTCAAAGTGGCTATTAGAAGCTGTAATAAATCAGGATCTTGCTTGATTTTTTCAAGTACTTTATCTATGTCGACTTTCTTATTTGCCTGTGGAACATCAACATAGTTTTCTATATGTTGTTTGTAAAAACTGTCCTCAAATTTTTGTGCGTTTACTCTTCGGTCTTCATCTAAGATGTGACTATATAGATCCATGACCATATCTGCTTGAGAATGCCCAGTATCTCCTTGGGTTGCTTTTATATCGCCATTGTTTAATTTCAATTTATAGGTTGTACTAGTATGGCGCAAAGAATGAAAGACAACGTGGGGAAGTCCAGCTTCTTTTTCTAATTTGGATAGACCTTTACGAATAATACTTCCATCACACGGAATCCCATTTGGCTGACATATTACAAGATTATAATCATGATAAGCATCTCCATAGGCTTCCTTATATTTACTTTGATCTTCTTTCCATTGTTTCAAGAAACAAGCTAATGTATTTGGTAACCATATTTTTCGTACACTACTATCTGTTTTAGGAGTTTTTAATATCAGTCTTGTTGCATTTTTTTTCTTTTCAAATTGAGGAAAGATGAATAGTACATCTTTATTGTTCAATTTTTCAATGGCATCCGTACGGGCACGTTCTAATTGTTGTTTTATATAAATGTGTGTATCTCCACACGCAAAATCGTCTTCGCTAATATGCACATTGTCCCAAGTCAAACCTAGCACTTCGCCCATTCTTAAAGAACAGGCAAATGCGAGTTGAATGGCAATGGATAATTTTGGATCTTCACAAACTTCAAGTGCTTTGGCAATCTGATTGGCTGTCCATATTTCTCGCTTTTCATAATCATGCTTGGGCGTATCCACTTTTAAAAATGGATTATTGGAAATATATTCCCATTTTACCGCAACATTAAATGTACATCGTAAGATTCTATGGACTTCAGCAACAACACGAGTGGATACTTTTCCTGTCTTCTTTGTATTTTCACTTTCTTTTAGATTTGCATAATATTGCTCAATGGTTATCGGACGAATTTCATCCAGTTTATAATGCCCTAAATATGGAGAAATATATGTTGTAAATAAGGCCGTATTCTTTTCCATAGTAGATATTGACCATTTATTGCATCCATATAGATCCACGTATCTTGGCCAGAATTCATTTAAAGTCGTAGTACTTGGTGCAATAAAGGTTCGATTGGCTTGTTGTAATTCAACTTCTGCCTTACGTTTTTTTGCTTCTCGTAACGTTCTAAAGGATTCCCATTTTTGTTTTTGCTTTCCATATTTATCCGCATAATAATAAACTACATTGTATTTATCCTTTCGTTTTTGTATGGATGCCATTTTATTCACCACTCTCAATTTCTAATAGTTTCATCAATAATTTCTTACGAATATTTTTATCTTCACTAAGTTGTTTTACTAAATCCACAGCATCTTTTTTGTCTTTATCAGGTAATTCTTTTTTCATAGATTTTGTGAATTCTTTGTTTATCTTTACAGCTTTTTCTTTTGCGGTTAATCCACTGTAATCAAAAGAAATATTACTATGCTCATAATAATAAACATCACGATAACTTCTTCCATCTACGTAAACTTTGTTGGAAAAAGCTTTTAAACCCATTAAAGTATGTCGAGGTAGTTTTAATTTATCTGTGGTTAGGCGCATATGTTTTAACATAAGTCGATCATCATAGGGGGCAATGCCATGTGTAGTAAACATAAGTGATTCAGGATTTGTATCAAAATGATAAATTGAATTGCAGCGCTTTTTCCATTGAGATAATAATTCATATAAAGCATCTGGAATGTGAATAAGTTCTTGTTTCTCTTTATAATAATGTACATTCACTGTTCGAGTTGATGGTTCATTTGAATATTCTTGAATGATTTGTTGTTTTGGAATCAAACCAACAGAAGATCTTGCCAATCTTCGTAGACTTTTGTTTGAACGAATATAGGCACCACCTTTACCTTTATAAAAATCTGACCAGGAAAGTCCTACTACATCAAAAACATTTAAGCCTGTCGCAAATATAATTTGCATGATGACATATAGTTTTTCTTCTTTACATCCTTCAAAAATCTGAAGCATGGTTTCATATGTCCAATCCACTGATTTCTTTTCTTTTTTGTGTGTAGATGGATTTGTGATATGAATACTAATAAAAGGATTGGAATCCATAATACCTAATTGAATCGCATGATCACATGTTTCCGATAATAGTAATTTACATGACCTTATTGTTTTGGTAGATAACCCTTTTTTGGATCTCACACTTTGAGTTGCACCAATTTTTTCAATTAAACTTTGCGCGTAATCTACATTGATTTCTGAAACATGGGTTGTTCCAAGATGAATTAGTAAATACGTTTCAAAATTTTTAGTTGCTTCTCTATGCTTATGAATATGTTCAACAAAGTATGGATCATTTAGCCAATCTTTCATTACATCTACAAACAAACTATCTGGGGAAAACATACATGTCTCACCATCTAATAATTCTTTTCGTTTAGCTGCATCTTCATAATTATCGAATATTTCTTTGATTGACTTTATTTCCTTTGTAGGTGTGACTACTTCGTAAGTAATTTGATATTTCTTTCCCAATTTTAAAATTACAGCCATCCCTCATTCCTCCTTTATTGTTGACTGTCAAACCATTGATCAAAGGATTCTTTGTTAATACGAAGTAATTTGCCAACACGAATTACTTTAAACAACCCTTTTTTTGTTAAGTCATAGGCTGCTGTTCTTCCAATGCCAAGTATTTCCATGATTTCAGCAACTGTATACGTCTTCTTTTCGCATATAACAGGTTTCATCGCTTTGTTCCTCCTTACTATAAATTTTTTAAAACAGAAATTCTCACCTACAAATTAAAAGGAAGCAGCTGGGAAAGGACTGCTTCCAAAAGGAAAGGGTACATAACCAATGCTACTTTCTTTGGCTATGTAAACGTAGATCCAAACTGATTTTGATTTTACGATCAATTGCCAACATATCCACTCTACTTACAGTAGCAATTTTCTTTTGCAAACGACTTTTATCGATGACACGAATCTGTTCACACATGACCATGGATTTATATTTCAATCCAATACTCTCCGGTAAAAGATGATGTGTTGGTAAATGATGTTTTGTATAAATCTTGGAAGATAAACAAGCCACAATGGTTGTTGGACTATATTTATTACCCCGATTATTTTGAATAATTACAACAGGTCGAACTTTACCTTGTTCTGATCCAGATGCATCACTTAAATCTGCTAAATAAACTTCTCCTCTTTTGACTTTCATTTCGATTCACTCCTTATGTAAAACCGGGAGCAAGTCCCGGTTGATGTTTAAAAATAAAATATTTATCGTGTTTTCTATTTATCACCTGATTACCCGAAAACAAAGGAATCCTATTAGACAAGATAGTTGCTAATTATCTTTCATTGGCATCGCACCAACCCATCTTACGCGTGGGCCTGTCGCTAGAAGTATCATTATCTTATATATTGTCATGGCACAATCAGCAAAATTGTTTATCAATCTAAAGTATCATCGCTCGTTAAAAACATCATCGCGCAGTAGTGAAACAGCTCGAATATATAAGTGTTGTATCTAATAGTTGTTATGCTGTTTTCAAAGAGCTACTAGGAAGATATGTATATCCCCCTTCACTAGATAGTCCTTGAAATTGCTAATTATTAGCCTCTCTTTTTACATTTTTTTGAAAATTTTTCGATTCTTTTATAAACAGCGTTAGTCGTCATATGTAGATCTTCAGCAATTTCCCGTACACAATACTTGTTTTTCAACATTACAATGATTTTTTGCATGACAGGATCACACTTTTTCAAATGCTTATAAACAACGGCATCGTTTACTCCATTTAGTACATCTTCCCATGTATATTCACTTATACAATCTTCAGAAGGTTCATTTAGAAAAAATTTTACTTCAGTTGGCGATTCATTACGGTGAAAACTGCGATTTTTGTTGAAATCAAAATCATCTAGTTCTCGAAGGTACTGAATCTTCCATTCAGGAAATCCTAATAATCGTAGTAAGTTTTCTTCTTTTTCTTTTTCTTCTAAATACTTTTTCTTTTCGTAACCATAGTTATACATTTAATTATTCCTCCTTTTGTGAAGGAGAAACAATTCCCCTTCACTTGAAAGTCCACAAAAAAGGCTTTTTTTAGCCTTGAAAGGGATAAAAAAAACAGATCAACTGTCTGAAACAGAGATCTGTACCAATTCGTTGTATTCTAAAAATCTATTCTCTTTTCAAAAACGAAAAGAGTTAGGAGGGCTTCGATTCTTTACCATTAACATTATTAGAGCATGGTGATGTTAGTTCATCAATAGCTAAGACAAGATAAGCAAAAAATAAAAAAATATCACAAAAATGTGATATTTATATTTATGTTCATGGTAATTTCCTTTATAATTGAAAATAAAGAAAGAGGTCTAATCATATGGAAATTAGTTATAATCGATTGTTTAAATTATTAATTGATAAAGGTATGAAGAAAACTGAATTTGCGAAGATTGCAGGGCTGACTCCTGGAACATTAGCAAAACTTTCAAAGAATCAAACAGTTTCAATGGATTCTTTAATTAAAATGTGTAAAACATTAAATTGTACATTTGATGATATTGTAGAGATAGTTGGGGAAGAATAAAATGGCGAAGTATAGTGTTAATAATCATTCTGTTGAAAATATTATTTCTTGGATCAATAGTGGCGAAATTGCAATTCCAGAAATGCAAAGACCATTTGTTTGGGAAGCCAGTAAAGTAAGAGATTTGATGGATTCTTTGTATAAAGGTTATCCAGTAGGTTACATAATAATATGGAAAAATCCAGACGTTAAATTAAAAGACGGTACTTTTAGTAATGGTAAAAAAATTGTTATTGATGGGCAGCAACGAATTACAGCTCTAACTGCAGCAATCACTGGGCAAGAAGTAGTTAATCAGGAATATAAAAAAATTCCGATTAGAATTTCATTTAATCCACTTGATGAAAAATTTGAAGTTTGTAATCCGGCGCTTGAAAAGGACAGTAAATATATCAATGATATATCTGAAGTTTTTAAACCTGATTTCAATTGTTTCAATTTTGCTATACAGTATGGCAACCAAAACGATTCAAATCCTTCAGATATTAACAATACACTTGTTAAATTGAAAGGAATTTTAGGAAACAGTATTGGTGTTATTGAATTAAATCAAGAATTAGATATTGAAACAGTGACAGATATTTTTATTCGTATTAATTCAAAAGGCACAGTTCTATCTCAAGCTGATTTTGCAATGAGCAAAATATCTTCAAATGAAAAATATGGTGGAGATATTATTAGAAAAACAATTGATTATTTTTGTCATCTAAATCAAAGACCTATGGATTTAGAAGCAATAAAAGCTAATGATCTGGAATTTTCAAAACTCGAGGAATTCAATAAGATCACTTGGATTGTTAATAATACAGATGATATCTATTCTCCTGCATATACTGATATTTTACGTGTTGCATTCACTTCACAATTTCATAGAGGAAAATTATCAGATTTAGTGAATTTATTATCTGGAAGAAATTTTGAAACACGTGATTATGAAGAAGAAATTGCGGAAAAATCTTACGATAGATTGCATGATGGTGTGCTGAAATTTGTTAATAAAACAAATTACGATCGTTATATGATGATTCTGAAATCAGCTGGAATTATTGATGCTTCTTTAATCAGATCTGATAATGCTTTAAATTTTGCATATGCACTATTCATCTTGCTTAGAGATAAAGGTGTTCATCCTAACTCTATAGAAACAGTAGTAAGAAAATGGCTTGTATTATCAATTCTTACAGGAAGATATTCTGGCTCTCCTGAATCCATGTTTGATTATGATATTAAGCGTTTTAATACAAATGACCCAGAGGAATATTTAAAGAGTGTTGAACTTGGACAATTATCAGATGCCTATTGGGAACATATACTACCTGAAAGATTAAACACATCCGTTGCAAGTAGTCCGTATTTTAAACTGTATTTAATGGCTCAGGTGCATTCAGGTGATAAAGGTTTTTTATCAAGCCAAATTACTGTAGGCGCATTAATTTCTAACCGAGGAGATATTCATCATCTTTTCCCTAAAAAATATTTACAAAGAAACGGTCACAACTCTAGGTCTGAATACAATCAAATTGCAAATTATGCTATTACTCAATCTGAAATTAATATTCAAATAAAAGATGATGCACCAAATATTTATATGACAAAAATTCTTGAACAAATAGAATCTAAAAAATCGGTTATTGGTGGAATATTAACTAAAGAACAATTAAATGAATCATTCAAACAAAACTGCATTCCCGACGAATTTGTAAATTACGATGTTAACAATTATTATGAATTTTTAGCCAAAAGAAGATATCTAATGTCACAAAAGATAAGAGATTATTATTTTAGTTTGTAGAATCCTTAATGTTAAAGCTTTGAGATTGGAGAGGATATTAAATGAGCAGTAATTTAGGATATGAAAGTGAAAAAACTTTAGAAGATAATTTAATAAAGCAGTTATGTGCAGATGGATATGAATTTGTTGAAATTAATGATATTGATGATTTGCACTTGAATTTTAGAAAGCAAGTCAATAAACATAATGCCTCAAGGTTAAATGGCCATGAATTGTCTGATAAAGAATTTGAGCGATTATTAGTAAAAATTCAAGGGAAAGGTGTATACGGAAGTTCTAAAACCTTAAGAAGTCTTCAAGACATTACAATGGATGATGGCAGTACACAATACATAGAACTTTTTAACACTAAAAATAATGAGTGGTGCAAAAACGAATTTCAGGTCACTCATCAAGTAACTATGGTCGGAAAGTATGAAAATAGATACGATGTTACTTTACTTATCAATGGACTGCCACTTGTTCAAATAGAACTTAAACGAAGAGGTATTGATTTCAAAGAAGCTTTTAATCAAGTGATTCGTTATAAAAAGCATTCGCTTAATGACCTGTTTAGATATGTTCAGATATTTATTATCAGCAATGGAATTGATACTAAATATTTTGCAAACAGTGATAAAGAAATGGACTTCCAATACACTTTCTATTGGACAGACAAAAATAATAATCGTATAGATAATTTATATGACTTTGCATTAGATTTCCTACCTAAATGTCATATATCTAAGATGATTTCTAGATATATGGTTGTAGATGATACACAAAAAAGTCTAATGGTCATGCGACCATATCAATATTATGCAGTAGAAGAATTAATGAAACGAGCATATGAAACAAATAACAATGCCTATGTATGGCATACAACTGGTTCTGGAAAAACATTAACATCTTTTAAATTAAGTCAGTTATTAAGTACAAACCGAGAAGTTGCTCAAGTGTTCTTTTTAGTAGATAGAAAAGATTTGGATAGTCAAACCATTGAAGAATTCAATCGTTTCCAGAAAGATACAGTTGATATGACCGATAGTACTGACACATTGATTGCTCAAATGAAAGATTCTTCAAAGAAGATTATTCTTACAACAATCCAAAAGATGTCTAATGCATGTAAAAATGATAAGTATCAGGATGTTATTGATCGCTTTGATGGAAAAAAGGTTGTCTTTATCATAGATGAATGCCATAGATCCCAATTTGGTGAAATGCATAAAATGATAAAGAAAAAGTTTCCAAGAGCACAGTATTTTGGCTTTACTGGGACACCTCGTTTTGCAGAAAATGCCAGTCAGGATGGTAGAACTACAGCAGACATTTTTGAAAAATTAGTCCATCATTATTTGATTAAAAATGCCATTGCCGATGGAAACGTTTTGGGCTTTAATGTTGATTATGTTAGAACAATTAGTTCAACTGTAGATATTGAGGATGATGAAGAAGTTGAAGCTATTGATACTGAAGAAGTTTTAATGGATGATCAGCGTATTTCTAACATTGTTGATTATGTTTTAAAAATACATAATTCTAAAACTAACAATAGAAGATACAACGCTATTTTTACTGTCCGTAGTATTCCAATGCTTATTAAGTATTATGATGAATTTAAAAAGCGTAATACTGATTTAAAAATAGCCGGAATCTTTACTTTTGGTGCAAATGAAGACGGAGAACTCGAAACAGAACATTCTCGTGATTCACTTGAAAGAATGATCAAAGATTATAATCAAATGTTTGATAAAAATTATAGTACCAATACTTTCTCTGCATATTTTACAGATGTATCAAAAAAAGTAAAAAATACAGAGTTAGATATTTTATTAGTTGTAAATATGTTCTTAACTGGATTTGATGCAAAAAGATTGAATACTTTATATGTTGATAAAAGATTAAAACATCATGATCTAATCCAGGCATTTTCAAGAACAAATCGTATTGAAACAGCTAATAAGCCATATGGAAACATTGTGTGTTTTCAAACAAATAAAAAGGCAGTTGACGATGCGGTTAAGTTGTTCTCATTGACAGATAATGCTGATGAAGTATTAATGAAACCATATGAATATTATAGAGATGAGTTTAGAAAAGCCGTTGAAGAACTATTAAAACATACTCCTTCTCCAGAAGAAGCAGAACATGGTGGAGACGAACAGGAAGAATATAAATTTGTGTTATTATTCCGTGAATTAGTTCGCTTAATGGTTAAATTAAAAACATTTGACGAGTTTGAATTTACTGAAGATGAACTTGGGATGTCAAATCAATTATATGAAGATTTTGTAAGTAAATATAAAAAAATCTATCGAGATATTCGACCAGATCAGCAAAAAACATCGATTCTTTCTGACGTAAGTTTCGATATTGAACTTCTTAGAAATGATAAAATCAACGTTCATTATATCTTAGAGCTAATTAAAAATGCTGTAAGTGAACCATCTAGAGAAAAACGTCGTAAAACTTTAGATGAAATTGAAAAGATGATTGAATCTGCAACTGATCCAGAGCTATATATGAAATCAGATTTGATCCATGGATTTATCGATAGTATTGCAAGTGAGATGGATCCTGATGCTGATTTTGAATATGAATATAATCAATATATGGAAGAGCAACGTACCAATGAAATACGAGAAGTTGCTGCAAAATACCAAATACCAGAACCTAAAATTAATAGATTAATTGGTGATTATGAGTTTGGTGGATTTGTAGATAAAAATGACATTAAAACTGATCTTACAAAAGATGTAATTAAACGAGAAAAAGAAGAAAATAACTTTTCTTCTAGTATGAGAGCTAAAAATTCTATAACAAATACGATTACTCAATTTATAAAAGATGTTGTCATTAAATATATGTAAAGTGCAATATAAATAAATTGCACTTTTTATTGACTTTTTATCTCTCTTTGATTATGCTATTTATGTAAGTTGCAAAGGAGGTTAAACGATGAGTACAAAACTTTCCGATTTGTCAGAAATTAGTTTAGGTACTATTCTTACAAGAGTAAAGCCAAAATCTGAACTTCAATCATTTAAACAAATATCAACAATTAGTATGCAGGAATTGAGTTATATTTGTGGAAAGGATGATTCTTCATTTGATGAAATCATTTCTAAAATTGACATAGAAAAAGTTGATAAATGTTTACTAACAAAAGAAAATGATATCGTTATTGGTTTATCTTCGCAGATGGCTATGGTAATAACAAAAGAGCGCGCAAATAGTTTATTACTTTCTAATTTTTGTCTAGTTCGAATCAATGATACAAATCTCTTAGATCCTTATTACTTTGCTTGGCTATTTAATGAAAATTCAATAATGAAGCATCAACTTACAAGTAGTATGCAAGGACAATCATACGTAAAAATGATAACCCTGGATGTTATAAGAGATTTAGATTTGGATTTACCGCCAATAAACAAACAAATCCTTATTGGTAAAATCTATTATCAATCAATTCGAAAAAATCGTTATGAACGAAGATTAATTGAATTGAAACAACTATTATTAAATAAAAAAATTGAAAATATACTTTAGGAGGACATTATGGAAACACAAGAAATTCAAGCTAAACAACAAGCAGAATTACACACTCAATTATGGGCAATGGCAAATGATTTGCGTGGAAGCATGGATGCTTCAGAATTTAAAAATTACATTTTAGGATTAATCTTCTATCGTTATCTATCAGATAAGCTTTCAAATTTTGTAGATGAAGAATTAGAAGACGACGATATTTCTTATGCTGATGCATGGAAAGATGAAGATTTCAAACAGGATATTATTGATGCATTAGTTGATGATGAAGGTGGATTAGGATATGTAATTGAACCAGCTAATCTTTGGTCAACATTAATTGATAAAATCAACGTCAAGCAATTTGATATTTCAATGTTAGCAAAAGCAGTCAATGATTTAACTGAATCAACAATAGGATTAGGCTCTCAAAGGGATTTTGAAAACTTGTTCGATGATATGGATTTAAACGCATCAAAATTAGGGAAAAGTGAAGCAGACAGAAGTGCGCTTATTGCAAAAGTAATGTTAAAAATTGATGACATTAATTTTCATTATGAAGATGCCGAAATTGATGTTTTAGGTGATGCTTATGAATACTTAATTGGACAATTTGCTGCATCTGCCGGAAAAAAAGCTGGAGAATTCTATACACCACAACAGGTTTCAAAATTATTAGCAAAATTAGTAACTGTTGGTAAGTCAAAATTAAAAAATGTATATGACCCTACTTGTGGATCAGGATCATTATTGTTACGCGTTGCCAAAGAAACAGATGTTGTATCTTTCTATGGACAGGAAAAAGTATCAACAACATACAACTTGGCGCGTATGAATATGTTACTACACGGAGTGCCATTTAATCATTTTGATATTGAAAATAACGATACACTTGAACATCCAAATGAGGAACACATGAAAATGAGATTTGATGCAGTAGTAGCAAATCCACCTTATAGTGCTAAATGGTCTGCAGATCCTAAATTTTTGGATGATGAAAGATTCAGTGCGTATGGAAAATTAGCACCAAAGTCAAAAGCAGATTATGCATTCGTACAACATATGTTGTATTTATTAGATGATGCAGGAACTATGGCTGTTGTATTACCACATGGTGTTTTATTTAGAGGTGCTGCGGAAGGAATTATCAGACAATATTTAATCAAAGAAAAGAACTGGTTAGATGCAGTTATTGGATTACCAGCAAACCTATTCTTTGGTACATCCATTCCTACATGTGTGCTTGTATTTAAAAAATGTAAAACACATGATGATATCTTCTTTATTGATGCTTCAAAAGAATTTGAATCAGGTAAAAATCAAAATAGATTAACTGATGCAAATATTCAAAAAATCATGGATACATATTTAGCACGTAAAGATGTTGAAAAATATGCTCATTGTGCATCTCTAGAGGAAATTGCTGAGAATGATTATAACTTAAACATCCCTCGTTATGTAGATACATTTGAAGAGGAAGAAGAAATCGATATTCATGCTGTCATGAAAGAAATCAAAGAACTTGAAGCTAAGCGTGATGAGTTAGATAAAGAAATTGATGTATATTTAAAAGAACTTGGACTTTTGGAGGATTAATGCTATGGATAAGAAAAATAAAAACCCAAATGTTCCTAATTTGAGATTTAGAGAATTCAACGAACAATTAGTATACACATCTTTTGGACATGTAATGAAACTATACAGAGGAAGTTCACCACGTCCAATTATCAACTACGTAACAACCGATAAAAGTGGCCTGAATTGGATAAAAATAGGTGATATGCCTTCTACTGGAAATAGAGTCTTTTTCTGCAAAGAAAGAATCAATAAAGAAGGTTCTAAAAAATCTCGAGCAGTATATAAAGGAGACATAATTCTTTCTAATTCAATGAGTTTTGGAAAGCCATACATTTTAGAAATAGATGGCTTTATTCATGATGGTTGGTTCGTGATACGTGATTATCAAAACTATATAGATAAGACATATTTATGCCAGCTTCTATCATCTGATGTTGTACAAAATCAATATAAATCAACAGCTGCAGGTGGAGTTGTTAAAAATATTAGTAGTGATTTAGTTAACTCCGTAAAATTTCATTTACCCTCGATAATGGAACAAAGAAAAATTGCAAGATTTCTAGAATTAATCGACCAAAAAATTGAAGTTCAAATTAAAATCATTGATGATTTATTGACTGTAAAAAACGGAATAAGTAATAAACTATTCAAATTACAACAAATAGAATTATCAAATCATTATTTATTTGAATATTTAATAGAAGGTGATAAAACAGCAGTTGATACATCTTGCTATAAAAAAATAACTGTTAAGCTTAATAATCAAGGGCTAGCTTTTTCTGAATTAAATAGAGAAATGGCAGATACTAGGCCGTTTTATGTGAGACATAAAGGTGAATTAATTATAGGTAAACAAAATTATTTTAATGGTAGTATAGCCATTGTTACAGAACAGTTTGACAATTGCATTTGCTCTAATGCTATTATGAGTTTTAAAATCAAAGGCATTTATAGTGATTTTCTTTATTATCAAATATCCAACAATAACTATTTGAATTCTCAATCCTATAAAGCTAATGGTACAGGGCAAAAGGAACTGTCTGAAAAAGAATTCTTAAATTTTAAAATTTGGTGTCCACAATTAGAAGTGCAACAAAAAATCGTTAATTGTTTTAAATCTCTTGATTTAAAAATAGAAAATGAAAAGGCAATTCTAAATTCCTATTTTCAAGAAAAGAGTTACCTTTTGAATAACATGTTTATATAAACATATTATTTAATAAATATTCTTTTTGTTTGGTTAAGTACAATAGTAAATTTTGTTCGTTATGTATTAGCAAATCCAAAGACGATAGGCATCTAACAATTTTGTTTATCGTCTTTTCATCTTTTGGAATATAAATCATTTCACGTTTATAGTCTTTAAAATAAATGTGAGGAATACCCGAACCAACGATGTATTTAGTAAAATCTAAATTATCTAATGCATAATATAAATACAAAAGATCATATCCATTTTTTGATGTTAAGTAATTTAATGTTCCTATTACTGTATATTTTCCATATAAAAATCTTGTCCTTCCAACACCTGCACCATCTTTAACAATGGATATAGATGGAATATCAATTAAATAAGAATTAATATGTTTAATGACTCCATTAGCTCCATATATAGGAAACTGGCCTTCTGTATATTCATCAAAATCAGATTCTTTTGATGAAGAACTATTATTTTCTAAACATTCATAAATGTGAGTGTTCGGCTTTTGACTTCCGATAACTTGTTTACTAATTTTCTTTTTTAAAACTTTATAATCTTCAATGATTTTAATTTGAGTTTCAATTCTATCTTCAATTAGCTCTATTAATTCTGAAGTTTTTAATTGCTCATTTAATGAAGGTAAATAAATTTTGCTATTAAGAAAAAAATCTTGATTTAATGTTTTATTTCTTCCAGCTCCACCAGGTGATGCCATTTGAAGAAGTTGTTTACCTTTTTCTGTTTTAAAGAAATCTACAATATAATCTAATGAATTATTTAAAACTTTATACATTGGGAATCTGTGTGAAGCTACCATTCCAACCTCTTTTTCAGAAGTTTTTGCAACTGCTTGTTCCCAGGCAAATACGATATTAAGAATCAAACAATTTGGTTCAATCCAAAAGATTCTTTTATTTCCAATTTGTCTTCCAATTTCAGCTTCTTTGTAGAAAATCCCTTTGGAATGAGATCTGATACCAATTTGATAATACAATTTATTTTCATCAACAGTTACCGGAAATGAAATTCGTTGTAACACTTCTTTAAGGGTATATATACGAAATGGATCAGCGAATGAAGAGAATCTCAAATTAGGAACCATTAATAAAAATCATCCTTTATCTTATGCGTAAAGGATGATTTTTTACATAACTGACCATAAGATTCACTATTGAGCAAAAATAGGAAAAGCAGCATTCAAAGCATTCGTAATTTGTTTACGGGTCATTGGATAAGATTTAGAAATATATTTAGCTACTTTATCCATCATCTGCTTCCCTGTATTTCTATGATTGAATCTGTATTCCTGTTCTCCAAAAAATAATGGCAAATCTGTCTTTCGTACACCATGGTAAATGCCAATGATATTGTTCTTGATGTCTCCAACAATAGTATTCAGTCAATAAAGTCTATGACCATTCTTAGAATAATCTATCTTCTCATTTACTACTGTGATTCTATCTTTCATGATATTGAATGTTGTTTTACCATCTGTGTTTAATGTTCTGTCTTTTGATAGAACAAGTGACTGTGACAGAAAGGCATTTGTAGTTTCACTGTCATCTTTTGGTACTACTCTCAATTTATTGAACTGTGGATAGTTACTGTTTCTGCTTGCTGACAGAGCTATGAAAAAAGGCTGTTGTACGGAACAACAGCCTAAAAAACTTCATTTTTTAAAAATATAAATCTTATTATCTTCTTGATAAAAAAGTTCATTATTTCTCATTTTTAACAATATAACAATAAAAAAATATATATCACTTACCGACATTGCTAAGCTTGAAAAGCCAAAAAAGATAAGAAAAGTCATAAGAATCAATTTTTTTATAATGAATGATAAAAAAATAGGAATAATTGCCAAGACAAGCGTCGGAGATATTAACATTATTAGAGTTCTACACTTACTCATCTTCGCATCACTTTCAACAGACATTATCGGTTGTAAGTTCTTCATTTTGAATATTATTTTTTTTCTACTTTTTTTCGGATATGATAGCAAATGTATATATTCATGTACAATACTAAAAGGAAAAGCAGAAATAAGCACAGCTCCAAATGCAGAAAAAAATAAGCCTATATCATTAATATAAAATCTTTTAATCTTTAAAAAAAATATCAATAGTAGCAATATACATAACACAATGATCAACATACAAATATTTTCTGTTTTTTTGTTTATTTTAAGTATTTTAAAATTTCTATTATCATAAAACTTTTCTACCATACACATAAATCCTCTCTACGCTTCTATGCGAACTTGGAACAGCGATTCGAATAAACGCAAGAATACGTCCAGTTAACTAGCACTGCTCTGGACTAGTAGTAAAATATGAAATAGACACTAATGATACTGAAATAGTCGTAATGATAATGTTAGAAATAGAACATCTAGGTTCTGGATTTCCATCATTATCACCAACAATTGATAATTCATTCAAATCTTCAACACTATTTTTTTCTCTTTGCATTCTTTTCCATGGTTTTTTCTTGTTTTCATCATGAACGTATTTTCTAGTAC
>NZ_DS996841.1:494190-523100 GCF_000156655.1 Holdemanella biformis DSM 3989 | reverse complement strand
CGATTCTATGAGTATTTAATCTATCTAAAGACATAAATGTTGTCGTAATTTTGCAGATTTGTAAACGTTCATCTTTTTTTGCTCCGATTACATGTGTAAAATGTATTTTTTTTGCAGATTGCGACCAAATACCTTGTTGACGATTAATCATAGAATAAAAAAACAAACATTATTATATATAAAGGGATAGCTCAAAACTTCTCGAAAGAGGAAACATTATTCTAAACAAGGCTAATACATAATGTTCACAGCTGAGAAAAACAAACAAAATGTAATTTAGGCATAAATAAGCTTTAACTGCAACATCGGATAAAGTCTGCCACTTTCAAGTGTCTTCCTGTAGTGAGTGCAGCCGCATTTTTCGCAGTAGTAACCGTTAGGATACTTGGCACGAAGGAAGAATTCTTCACGGGCCTGATCATTGTTTGCATACTTTCTGGTAAATTCAATCATAGATGGGTTTTTTATCTTTATATTTAGACATATACTTTTACCTCGCAGAAAAAGTGTATATCCAGTAATACGATTTTACTGCGTCAAAAAACGTACTCTAAAGAGAGTTCTGAACTTTTTTGAATCAAATGGTCAATTATGTTTTTTTAAGTGTTTATTTCTATAGTGTTCCTAATTTGAGATTTAACAATAACCCATATAAAAAATATAATTTATATGAATTTGCAACTCGTGTTACACGAAAAAATAAAGATAATGTTTCTAATTTACCTTTAACGATATCAGCACAATATGGTCTAGTTGATCAAGTATCATTTTTTAATAAAACCGTTGCAAGTAAAGATATGAGTGGATATTACTTATTAAAAAATGGAGAGTTTGCTTATAACAAAAGTTATTCAAACGATTATCCTTGGGGTGCTATAAAACGATTAGATTTATATAATATGGGATGTTTATCAACTTTGTATATATGTTTTAAATCTAATGATAATATTGTAAATTCAAATTACCTTGTACATTATTTTGAATCCCCAAAATGGCATAAACAAGTAGCGGATATTGCTGGTGAAGGAGCAAGAAATCACGGATTGTTAAATATTGCTGTTAATGACTTTTTCAATACAAAACATGCTGTTCCTACAATTGAAAATCAAATAAAAATTGCTAGGTTTTTAGATTTAATTGAGGAGCGTATACAAACTCAAATTAAAATCATTGACACTTTAAGTTCTCAAAAAAAACAAATAAGAAATTTGCTTTTTAAAGATATCCATAAAAATGCAAACTGTTGTATTCAAGATTATGTAATTTATGAACAGCCACAAAAATACATTGTGCATAGTACTGATTATTTATCGTATGGAAAAGATTATACACCAGTATTAACTGCTAACCAGTCATTTATCTTAGGATATACTCTTGAAAAAGATGGTATTTATGAAAAAGGTGATTGTATTATATTTGATGACTTTACTAACGAAAATAAATATGTTGATTTTCCATTTAAAGTGAAATCATCAGCATTAAAGATTCTTCAAACAAAAGAAGGACTAATGCTAAAATTCTTTTATGAATATTTGCAATTTTTGAATTTTGAATCAACAGATCATAAACGGCACTATTTATCAGAAGTTGCAGTAACCGATATAAGTGTTCCAAATCTAAAGGAGCAAACATTTGTATGTAAGATATTTACTTCTTTTGACAACAAATTAAGAAATGAAAAAGCTTTATTAGAAAAATATAGACTACAAAAACAATTTTTGCTTAATAACCTATTTATCTAAAAAACATGTTTCATTATAAGAACATGTTTTTTAATAAAAATACTTTTTGCTTCACTAAATTCAATTTAATATCTTGCTCTATTTTAACTCTATATTCAATAGCCTTTAATATATTTGAAAAATATTTTTGCCGTTCGATAGATGGTAAATTAATTTTTATATTTGCCATTACATTATTCATTAGTTTAGGATTTGCTAAGTTAGTTGAAACATATTTTTTAGTGTAACAATTTAAAATATTTGAAATATAATATGCATCATAACCATTTTTAATTTTTAAAATACCGCATACATTAGTACAATTAAATTTTCCATTTCGGTAATAAACAGTACCTGCATTAGCACCATCTGTAGTCCAAGTGATATACTCACCTTCATAATCATAATTATCTAAATATCCCATTACGCCATTATTTGATGTTTGTGAAGAATAAACTGGATAGATTGGATTTTTTTGTTTAGATATTTCTGCAGAACTGATTACTCTTCCTCTTCCTAATTCAGCTATCTCAGACAATAAATAAGAAGTTCCTTTCTGTTTGATAAAGCTCTTTGTAATGTACTTTTTTAGCAATTTATAATCATTAATGATTTTACTTTGGGTTTCTATTTTTTCGTCGATAAGTGATAAGAAATTCACTATTTTAAGCTGTTCTTCTTTTGAAGGGTAAAGTAATTTATATGACGAAAGAAGATCTGAACTAAGGTTTTGCTGCTTTGTTCCTTGAGCATATCGAGTTCCAAGAATTTGTGCTTCTTTTTTATATACATAATACATGAATTGCGTTAATACATTCCCAAGAGAGTTAAATGCCATACATGATTGACTTATTGTGGAATCCATTTTCGTTATACTTGCTTTTCCTCTTACTCCAGCTGCTTCTAAACCATATATTGCAATAACCATTGTATCCATAGGATAAATAGTTAAATTGTGTTTTTTAACTGCATCTAAAGTTAGTTTATTTTCAGTAAACGAAATATATTTGTTTTTCAATTCACCACTATTAATCCATGGAATAATTCCATTATTAAAGTATGCTTTTTCTTTTGTTGATGGAGTAAGACCAGATGATAATCTGAAATTTTCTCCTATCGTAGAAGTACACCAATCTTCTTCAAATGAAAATCTCAAATTAGGAACATATATCAATAAAAATTTCATATTGTTTTGATCTGACCAGAGAGGAGGAATTAAAATGGTCAAAGAAAAAACAATTAATCAAATTACTGAAGAATGGAAGGAGGAAAAGAAAAAGTATGTAAAGAAATCTACATATGCAGCTTATCAATTACTAATTCAAAATCACATTAAACCTTATTTTGGTGATCTTTATGAAGTAAACGAGGAAAAGGTTCAGCAGTTCGTTTTTGATAAGTTAGATGCTGGTTTAAGTGAAAAAACAATACGAGACATTATCATTGTATTAAAAATGATTTTGAAGTTTGGAATTAAAAATGGATATTTAGAATATATTCAAATTGATGCTAAATTTCCATCAAAGCAAGAAAAAAAGGAGCTTGATGTGCTATCAAAAGCGGATCAAAAAAAGTTTATGGAGCATTTACGAAATAATTTCACTTTTAAAAATTTAGGCATTTTTATTTGTTTAAGCACTGGTATGCGCATTGGTGAAATTTGCGGATTAAGATGGTGTGATGTAGATACTGCTGAAGGAGTAATAAAAGTCAGACATACGTTGCAACGCATCTATATTATCGAAGGCGAAACAAGACATACAGAGTTACTGTTAGATACACCTAAAACTGCTAATTCTGTTAGAGATATTCCAATGTCTAGTGAATTGCTAAAGATGCTTAAATCTCTCAATAAAGTGGTAAATGAAAACTATTATGTAATTTCTAATGATATTAAGCCAATTGAGCCAAGAACATATAGAAATTACTATAAAAAGCTTTGTAAACAGTTAGATATACCGGAATTAAAATTTCATGGTTTACGTCACAGCTTTGCAACGAGATGTATAGAATCAAAAGCGGATTATAAAACCGTTTCTGTTTTATTAGGGCATTCTAACATTAGTACAACATTAAATTTGTACGTACATCCTAATAAAGAACAGAAGAAAAAAACAATTGATAAAATGCTAAGATCACTATAGTATCAAATCTAATCCCATTGAAAAATCAATGGGATTATTTTAGTGACAAGAATTTTTTCATCTTTTAAAATATACTTGTGAATTAATTGTTTGGAGATGATAATTTGAAACGATTTAATGAAGGAGATGTTGTTTACTTTATTTCCTCTTCTGTCTTTATCAAGAAAGCTACTGTTATTCGTAATGCTGGTGGATTTTGTACAATACGATTTTCAGATGGTAATTGTGGTACTTCTGGAACGCGTGTTCGTGAAAGTAAATTGTATCGTACGGAAGAAGAGGCAAAGAAGGTTGTTGAACAACATCAAAATGCAAACAAGTGGAGATGATGGTTTCTCCGCTTTTTATTTTGGATTGGCAAATACAATACCACCCATTCTTGATCTGTAGTAATCAAGAGTATACGTGTTGGTTTGCCAGTCCTTTTTTGCATCTTCAAACGTATTGGTAATACCATCATAGTTACCATCTTGAATTGTAATGTTGTTACCATCTACCTTTAAGACAATACCAACATGGTTTTTTCCTATTCCTGAAAATACAGCTCCGGCTTTTGGTGTTGAAGATCTTTCAAATTTATCTGGATGTGCTTTTAGTAGTTCATCTACACAATCCCATCCATTTCCAGAAAAGCCTGGATCATAACCATATAGCTCATAAAATCTTCCCCAGGCAAACCATGTACATTGACCATATAAGCCTGCTTTGGCATATGGATTTTTCGTAATCCATGCTTCCATATTATTGAAGTTTGGATTAGTTCCACCTCTAAAGGTAATACCAACATAGCGCATAACATGATCTACATAGTATGGATCTCCATATCCAGATACATTTAATTGTTGTTTCTTCATATCTGAAAATTGTTGTGCATTGTATTTGGAATAACCACCAAAATTAGAAATTGCCCAATCAATATAGCCAGAGCCATAGTTGTATCCTTGCAAAGCTAGATAGATGTGTTCTGTATCTGATGGATCTTTTACATTTGCCTTTTTAACACAATCCGAAAAGGTATGTGTACCAACATCTATGGAATACTCTGGTTCTGTAATGCCATTAGGAACTCTAGGATATTTTGTATTATATCCCGATTCACTAGCTTGCATCGGATCAGTTCCTTTACCACCAGATTCCTGCATCATAATCGCTTGAAGTAAAGATACATAATCTTCTATATCGTATTCTATTGCATATTTACGAATGGTATCTTCATATGCAATAACTTCTTCACTTAAAGAAACAATTTCACTATTAGATCCACCATCTTGTGCTAAAACGCTAAATGTGCCAACAAACAGAGTAATCACAATCAATAAAATCAATCCTGTTCCAAAAGAAAAGAGTGTATTCAATGTAGAAACACCCTTCTTAACAATATGAAATGATTTCTTTATAGCGTGTGTTGTATTTTGGACAATAGGCTTGGAAACAAATTGTTCTGTAGACTGTTTTATCTTTGAAGCATTCATTTTATTCACAACGTGCTTCTTTGCCTTGGATATATATGATATTCTCTGTGGATGAATATCATGGTTTGATTCAATAATCGGTTTCTTATTAGCCGATTTGATCTTATATTCATGATGCTTTTGTTTAATAAACTTAGTAGTACGATGTTTAGATTCAATTACAGTTTGTCTTGCTGCAACACTTACTTTATTTGTAGCCTGCACCTGAGCATTGGATTTAACTGAAGCATCCTCTTTTTTATCCACGTCTTTACTACGAGTATGAATGGATTGTTGTTTAATAAAATGCTGAATATTTCTTTTTGTATCTTTTGTTTTGATAGCTTGCATTTTTTGCTTTGTCTTAATATCTCTCAAATTCATCAACTCCTTTGTATGTAAAAAAGCAGAAAGTGAATTCTGCTTAGTTGAATAGGAGTTTTCTATCTCCTGGTTTAGTTGTATTGAGATCGTACAGTAATCCTTTTGGCATCTTATTTACAAAAGGAACAATAGAACCACCATACTTGATTAATCCAGATCCTGTTGGTGCATTTGTGATGTATCCCATCTGTTCTTCTGAAATATTTAGAAGTCTAGCTAAATCTTCTCTATCATTGGCAGATTGGTTTAACATCACAATGAATTCAGAGTTTGATAGCATACTCGTTCCTTGTTGACTTGATAATAAGTATTTTACATTTTGTGTAATACCCGTTGGATAGGCATCTCTTTTACGGAATTGTCTCCATGCAGATGCAAAGAAGGTTGCACTTTCTTCATTTTCAAAGATAACATGAATCTCATCAATGAAGACATGTGTACGTTTTCCTTTTCTCCAATTTTCATTGACACGGTTAATAATCGCATCCGTAATCACGAGTAATCCCATTGTCTTTAATTGTTTGCCTAAATTAAAGATGTTGAAAGATAGGATTCTAGATTTGATATTTACATTGGTTTCATGAGCAAAAATGTTCAAGGATCCATTTGTAAATAATTCAAGCTTGATAGCTAATGATTTAGCTTCTGGTTCATTTTGTTCTAGCAGCTTGTTGTATAGGTGCTTTAATGTTGGAATATAGTTATTTTTCATGGCATCCTGATAAACCAAAGATACACAACGATCAATAATAGAACGATCAATAGGGGATATACCATCTTGATTAGTATCTAACTGTTCAAATAAAGACATGATAAATTGAGATTTATCTGCAATTGCATTACCACTATCTCCATATCCTTCTGACATATCCATGGCATTAATATAATCTTTACTGTTTGTTCCAATACGAATAATCTGTCCTTTCATCGCTTTAATGATTGGATCATATTCACCTTCTGGATCC
Source organism: Holdemanella biformis DSM 3989 (assembly GCF_000156655.1). Taxonomy (GTDB): domain Bacteria; phylum Bacillota_I; class Bacilli_A; order Erysipelotrichales; family Erysipelotrichaceae; genus Holdemanella; species Holdemanella biformis. The sequence continues at coordinate 516,435 of NZ_DS996841.1, read as the reverse complement.
GCAATAATAATATCGTCGTTCGTAGACAGAATTAAGAATTCAATTTCTTCTTTAGTAAGAAAAGATTTACCTGATCCAGGAATACCCAGTACAAAAGAGTTTGGATTTTGTAATAAAGCTTTGTTACAAAGAATCGGATTGTTAGTAATGGCATTCTGTCCATACCAAATTCCACCTTTTTGCATGATTTCATGTGCTCTAAAGGGAATAAATACAGCAGCACTTTCTGTAAGCAGGGTACGAGTGATATTAAGTTTGTTGACTCCAATAGGAAGGGCTGTTTGTAGACCGTCCAATTGTCTTTTTGAAAAGTAGAGTGTTTCTAATTCACAAACATATTTTCGAGCTACTGCTTTTAATGTTTCACTATCTTTATCCAGTTCTTCTAATGAATCGGCAAGATGAACAACCGTAATATTACAAAGCATCATTCTCTGATCTCGTACAATTAAATCATCCAAGAATTCTTTACATTCCTTACGTTGAAGTTCCATATCATAAGGGATAATGGCTGAAAAGTTATTATTTCGATTTTGTTTCATTTGCCAATCCGTTATGTTCTTTTCAACACCCAAGAATTTATTTTCTACTTCACGAACAGCTTCATCTGTAGGAATCGTAATAATGTCCATGGAATACATCAAGTTCTTATTTAAATCGCAAAGTTCGGATACAAACTCGTCTTTTAAAAAGCCTGGATAATTACTTAGATAAAGGACTCTTCCATATTTACCATCAAATTCAAAATATTTGTTATGGTATTTACTCATTCTGGGTGTAATCAAATCTTTAAAAGAATGACCTTTCTTAGCCAAATCATTCATATCTAGAGAAAACTCTTCCGTTTCACTACGATAAAAATCATGAAGCATTTTTAATCGTTCTTCTGCATTTAATTCGATACAAGAAGAGCCAAGACGTGCAAACAGGGTAGAGAATTCAGTGGTGATTCTAGAAAAGGTAAATCTTGCTTCTTCTATACTGTTTTTAAAAATTGTTACCGTAATATATTTTTCTTGAACAATATCATCACTTTCGGACAATTTAGCTAAAAGCATATTATTGTATTCTTCACGATATGGATCTAAGCTATCTTGTTTTAATGGAATTAATATATCTTCTTTAAACTTCTTGATGTCCACTTTTCGATTGTTAATAGTTATCTTTGTCATGACAGAAGAATCAAATGAATTTAGCAAATCACTATAACTTAAAAACAAATTGTTTTTATCTTCACCAGACGCAATCTTATAATTGATATCCAAGAATCTATAACTCTTTGTATATTTATTACCAGAACGAAAAATACCATCCTTATAGATTATATCTACGGGGATGGTATCCTGAACAGTTCTAGGCACTCTTGTTTTTTCTTTGTTGAGCTTTTTCAATCTTTCGTAGCTTTTTATCATGTACAATCGACTCCTTTCTAGATTGTTTAATAACTGGCTCCAATATTTCGTAATAAAGATTAAAAGGGGCATTAATCAAATTTCTTGTAGACAAAGCAAAAGAAGATATTGCCATCTTCACAATATCTTCTGTATACATCCCTTGAAATTTGATAAATCCAAATGCTGTAAATGGTGCAGCTCCAAGCATACATAGCCAACTAGTCACTTCTGTACCAAATCTTTCTTTGAATAAAAAATACAAACCACACGCAATAGCGCAGGCAATGATAGAAAAGATACTTTGTCGAAGTGACAATCCAAAGAAGATACTTTCCGTATAATCACGTATTTCCTTGTTAATCTTGATTTCAAAATTAGATTTCATCATCTAAATCCTCATGAATGACATCTAGTGGAATAGAAGATGCAAATAAGATATTATCGACCGGAATAACCATCTTTCCACCATCACGACGAACAATGATTTTATCCTTTTCATGTTCCACTTTGTACATCAATTTTTCTGTTAATGGTAAAGTTGAAGATTCAACAATATCTAATGAATCTCCTGTTTTTAATACAACTTTATTTAATATATAATCTTTCATTTTGTGTTCCTTTCTTGCCAAAAAGGCATAATAAAAGCAGGAACAATATGCTCCTGCAGTAGTAATTAAAATAGTAATGATAAGTAATCCTGCCTTGAGTCAAGTATTCTAATAATTTCAATATTCTCTTCATTGACATTATAGAATACAAGTTGCTTAGATACGATTAAATAGCGAAATGGTGTATCTATGTCGAAACGATCTGACATTTTAGGACCTAGATAAGGATTATCTTTTAATAATGAAATTGTATCTACAATATTGTTTTTAAGTTTTTTTGCGGCTTGATCGTTATGAAACTGATTAATAATATAATTTTCGGTATTAAGAAGATCATCAATTGCTGCTTTTTTATAAATAATCTTCATTTTACAAACCTAACATCTTTTTGGCTTCTTCTTCTGAATAAGATTCAGTACAATTCATACCAATTTCTAATTCTTTCATTAATTTAGATAAAGCTTTTGCTTTCATCTTTTCAGCATTATCTTCGGTCACAGAAAATGGAAAACCACCTGTATTTAATACTTGCTGAAAAAATACATTTACGGCATCCGTTAGAGTTAAACCATTTTTCGCAAAAACTTCTTCTAATTCATTCTTGATTTCTGAGTTCATGCGAATTCTAAATACATCATCTTTTTGAGCATTGATTACGTTACGCATAATTAACACTTCCTTTCGTATATATTATAATCAGTTTTTTACAAAATATCAACAAATGTGGTAACTGAGTAGCTACATATTATAGTCCCATCATTTCTTTAACAATTCTGTCTGACATCTTGATTGTTCCTACTAGAACTAACATGTTGAATATCAATTCTCCAATATAGCTCCATACCATAGATACACTAGATGCTGTTGAATCTACTACCGGTGGACTTGATGCAAAGGCAGAGAAGATAATACAGGAAAGGACAATGATAGCTCCTTCTAAACACACTCCTGCATAGCTTTTAATAAAGGTAAAAGCTGTATTTTGTGTGCTTTCTCCTGCAGCTGCTGCAAGTGGAATCGGAGATATAGCTGTATACATGTATAGTTTAAAGAATCTTCCATATACTGTTAAAATCATCACGAAAGATAATATTGTGATAAATATAGATCCTAGTAAGGTTACTGCCCATAATGGAATGGATTCTAGAAAACCGGTATTACTTACTGCATCTACAATTTCTTGTGGAATCACTGTTTCATTGGATACTCCAAGTCCTACAGTTTCTGTAATCGATTGAATGATACCCTGTACAATTTCAAAGATTTTCGTCATTAGTTCCATTCCATAAAGTACTAGGGTTCTTGCGATGATAAATCTTAGAAATAGTTTGAAGGCTTGCTCTGGACGTTTGACATCCTGCCAGCTTGTACAGGTTCGTATTAATCCCCATACAAAGAAAAGTACAAGAAGGGCAAGACCAATAGCTTGTAAACCTTCATGTACTTTTACAATGATTTTCCATATATCTCCACCTTTAAATGTTTCTGGAGATTCAGTCAGTAACAACCATATTTCAGCAAGTTTAGAATTCCAAGTATTGATAGCACTTGTTAGGTTATCGATGATTCCATCCATACATTAACCTACAATAATATTTAAAATCTCTTTCGCAAACGTAATAATAATTCCACCAGCAACAGTCATAAATCCATTTGCTCTTTGGCTTGGATCGTGGCTTTTTAAAGATAAACCAACCTGCACAATTCCAAAGCCCAATAGAATCATTCCAATAGCTCGAATAAGTCCAAACATAAAATCACTGAAATTATTGACTACAGTGACTGGATCATTAGCTGCATAGACAGGTGTTATAAAGTTTGTGATGAGTATCAATGCTGTATAAGCATAGAACACTACTTTTCTAATTGTTTTTGTTTTCTTCATTTTCTTTGATCTCCTTTACATATTTTTCTACTTCTTCTTGATCTAACAATTCATATTCGTTATCAGTCAAAAGAATATTTTGCCAATCATCAATGAAATGATACGTTTGCCCATGAATATAAGGCTCTCGTCCTCCATCCAATGTCTGCTTAATATTTGGATGTTTTAATAAATCATATTTTTTATCTTTAACAGGGCGTTCTCCCTTAATAAAAAGAAGTCCATAGTTGTTATCCAACAATCGAACTTCATCTGCGGTTAAAAGCTCTCTTCCTGTCTGTTGATAATTTGTAGAATAATTACCACTTCTTCCTTCAGATTTGCCATACGTATTTGTATCCAATGTTTCTTTTCCCAGCAATTCACTGATGTATTTATGTGTACTTTGTTCATTACCACCTAGGTAATACGTTTCATCACAGTTACCTAAAATGGATTCCCAGCTATCTTTGTATAACGCTTTGATCTGAGCCAGGTTCTGTAAAATAATGGATACAAAGATCTGTCTTGAACGCATGGTTGAAAGAAGTTTATCAAATTCATCTGGTAAAGCAACATTGGCAAATTCATCCATCAAGAAATGGACGGGTACAGGAAGTTCTCCACCATGTACATAATCCGCCTGGTAATACAACATTTGAAATAACTGGGTGTACAACATTCCAACTACAAAATTGAATGTGGAATCGTTGTCTGGAATAATCGCAAATAAAGCCGTTTTTCTTTCTCCAATCTGTTCTAATTCCATCTCGTCATATTTGGTTAATGATGCAAGTTCTTCCAAATTAAAAGCAGCAAGTCTTACACCAACCGAAATCAGAATCGATTTGGCGGTTTTACCTGCTGCCTGTTTATATATTTTGTATTGTTTTAAAGCTAATGAATTAGAATCTATCATTTCTAGTCTTTTAAATAACTCATCCAATGGACTTTCGTAGTCTTCTTCATCTTCTTTGACTTCTGCATAATTGAGCATTTCCATGACCATTGTAAAATTCTGTTCATCTTCTGGTGCATAATGGTACAGATATAACATCAGCGCTTCCAATAGTGCTGTTTCACTCTTTTCCCAGAATGGATCATTGGTAGAAGAACCTTTAGGTGTTGTATTACGGATCAAGTTGGTAATTAATTTAAGTACATCCTTATCACTTTGAATATAATGGAATGGATTATATCCAAGAGATTTAGACATATCAATCAAGTCAATGACTTTAATGACATAACAATTCTCTTCTAATAGATGACCAACACTTCGAATGATTTCACCTTTGGGATCCAATACAACAAAACTTGTATTACACTGCATGATGTTTGGTTTTGCATAAAATCTTGTCTTTCCAGCACCAGAGCCACCAATCACAACTGTATTTAAGTTTCGACGATGTTTTTTACCATCTAACCCCATTCGTACATTTTGTGAAAAGACTTTGTTAGCAAAGTAATCTTTATTCGCGTATTTCTTACAAACAGTATTGGGATTTGCCCATTTAGCTGATCCGTATTCTTCAGTTCTTCTATAGTTTTTAGATGAAGATAAATACATCCCAACACCTAATACATAGATTATCAGAAAGATACCGATCGTTTTTAATGTTGAATTCGTCCATTGAATTTGAAATGGATGATTTAAAGCTTCATTAAGATATGGAATTGCATTGATTAATCCTTTATCCATGTAGGGTGCAATAAGCAATGCAAACCAAATTGTTGGTATTAGTAATAAGCCAAGAAACACATATTCATCTTTTTTAGCATCTCTCATAATGATCTTTTATAGAAGGTGAATTTGCATCACAAACTTTTACAATCAATGAATCTAGAAAGTCATAATTCTTATGTGCCATGCGTTGTTTGTCTCTTAAATCGGCAAGAGCACGTACAATAATTCTTCTTTCTGTATCATCGACTTGGATTTCAATCATTTCATCATTTTGTTTTTTAAACCAGTTACGCATATTTGTCATCTCACTTTCTTTTTGGATTTCTTTCTTACCGGATATTTTGGTGCAGAAGATTTTAACTGTTCTTGCTTAATATCTTTTAGCTCCTGACGAACAGATGGTCTATCCGTAGTAGCTGTTGATTTTTTTCTTTCGACGGTTTTCTTCTTGTTTTCTTTCTTCAATGTTTTTGAAGATGGCTCGAACGGAGTACCGTCCTTGCTTGTCCGAGCCTTGTTGGGGTTTGATTTTTCATCCATCAGTTTTGATAACAATGCATCATGTTCTTCATCACTTAAAGGCTTTGCATCTTTGATCTTTTGTTGGGATAAAACCGATTCACGAATTGCTTTAGTATCAATGGTAGCTAAGTCAAATTTATCTACCATTCTAGATATCTTAGAAGCATCTTCTGCTTTGACCATGATATCTACGATCCCATCTGTATTGTTCTTTTCTTTTAATACAGAATAGAGGACACCATAATGTTTTGCTTCTTCACAAAACTTTTTTAAGTCAGAATGGTGAATCGCGAATACTTTTAATTCCTTATTGGATTTTAATAGGTTATCTAGATTTGTTTTTCCTTTGATTTTCTTGTTGTCACTAATGATTGCATACAAAGTGACAGCTAAAGATTTGGCAGCTGTACCACCAGCTTTTAATCCAATTTCAGCAGCTACTTGAATACCTTCTAATGTCATCTTCATCATTTGATCTGCAGTATCGGCACTGTTCATAAATTCAAGCTCCTTTCGTATTCTTTTTGTGTTTGCATACGCTGTGTTTCTAGTGCATTTATCATTTTTAGTTTTTCTTCAATATCGGGTACTCTCTTTTCTATATCTTCGCATATTCGAATTTCCTTTTTCCCATGTGCAATTTTAGAAGTGAGTGTATCTCGATCTTGTTCTAATTGTTGTTTCAAATCATGATTACGACATCTTTTGATTTTGCTGTAAATGGATTTTCTTTGATTCATCCAGTTTTCTATTTGATTGTTTAATTCCAATTTAAAAGCAAGCACATCTTCCACTGTTTCAAGATTATGTTTGCCAATGAATGTATTTTCGTTTGTGATTTTGTCCATATAAATCAAATCCTTTCTAAGTGATGGACTTGGATATTTTTGTGGTATGCCTTTTGGTTTTAAGATACCTAATTCAAAACAATATCGAATATACATCGCTTTGATTCCTTTTAATTTTCTATGATTGCCTTGATATTCTTTACAAGGTATAACATCTTTAACAGATGACTGCATGGGAAACAAGAAGTTACTGTTAATCCGTTCCATCAAATGTTCTTCATCATAGCGATTATCACGAGTCAGTTTATAAAAGCGAAATGTTCTTTTAGATTGTGGATGTTTTAAAGTCCAATGTTTACCATTCAAATTTACAACATATCCAATTTCTTCAAGACTAGATTGAAACTGTTCAGGTGTTCTTGCATACAATAAAACAGAATCCACGTCATAGCGAATCAATTTCCGTAAATAGATAGAATCATTCTTTTCTGCTTTCCATTCTCCATAATTCATCGCTTTGCCTTCCGGTTTTGTGATGACAGTTAAACCATGCTCTTTACAGATTGCATCATTTAATTCACGGAAGTGATCGATATCAGCTTTCTTATTGTCATACTTTTTACCATCTACCCAGGAAACGGAGTTTACCACGAAATGATTGTGTAGATGGTCTTTATCCAAATGAGTAGAAACAACCACTTCAAATCGATTGCCCCACATTTGTTTAGCAAGCTGAACACCTAATGCATGGCATTGTTCTGGTGTCACTTCACCTGGCTTAAAAGATTGCACCGCATGAAAGGCAAGGCGACCATCCATCTTGTTGTAAGAAAGCTTTGTATTCATCATCTGTTTTAAGGCCGTACGAGGTTCACAATTGATTCCGGTAATAAACTCTTTTTCGTTTGTTTTATAGCCTTGGGTAGTGTAAGTTAAAACTTCTTTTAAACCATCACTCATATCTTCTTTTGTTTTATCTGGATTTTTAATATAGTTTAGGACACGATTTAAATCATCTTTTACTGCCCATATTTTGGTAATTGCCATACTTCCTCCATATTGATTGGTTGTCGAATCAAAATCATAATCTCATTGATTTGATCTTGCAGCTTTTCATAGTTTTCCATGTAAAAGGATTTATCCATTGCATTTTGTGTATAAACAGATATCGCGATTTGATTCATGTTTTCAGCAATCTCTCTTAAAATTTCGATTACTTCGATGAATTCTTTAGTAGGCGCAGGTCTAGGTAACAAACCGTTTATACACATTCGAAGGTAAGATTCTCGTGACAGATTTGATTCTTTAACCAGATTGTTAAGATGATCCAAGTCATTATTCGTTAATCTGACTTTGATTTCTTTTTTCTTCGATTTTGTTTTCATTGTAGAAAGCACCCTGAACAAATAAAACTGTACCCATTCCAATCATTCCACCACCAAGGAAACTGATAAAACATAGTGTTATACTATTAAACATTTTCATGTACCTCCAATTTTAAAAGAGCTATCAACAAATTGTGATAGCTCAGGGTCTTAGGGATATTCCCTAAATACTTGTCTTTTGTCCCCAAAAGACGTTGCTTGTTACAACTGTAGACATTAATTGGCTACAGTCTTTTTCTTGTCCGAAATCAAATCTGCAAGATCTTGATCCATTTTTTCTAGCATTTCCTTCTTTTGATTCAATAATTTTAGATTCGCAGTTAGAATATTGTTTTCATCCGAAAGTGCTTTGATTCGTTCTTCATTTTTGATTTTTTTCTTTTCGATATTGGCAATTCTTTTAATGATATCTTCGTATTTTATCATTTTGAAATCCCCAATCTCTAATGAAGCAATTGCGAATATTTATGTTTATTGATTCGCTTTTCATAGTCATCTGCTTTTTCTAAAATGTGTTCGTCTTTATCGTAATGATACAAATGATCAGATAGCTTTTTATCAGGATCGACCATCTCTGATTTGTTAACTGAAAGAAGCATTTCTTTGACATGATCAATATTTAAAGATGGCGAATCACATAATGCAATACACTCATCTGTTGATGATGGAATAATATATAAGTTATGTTCTAATTTTTCAGCCAAATCATTTAAAACCCCTGCATAGAACATTGTGGCTGCACCATCTGTCTTGTGTTCATTTGTCAAAACAACAAGTTGATGTTCTTTTTCTTCTAAGGCTATATCTTTTGGAATTCCCATCAACATGGTTTCTAGTGGAAGAATTTCAGGCTTCATCATGTTTGGAGATGAGATAAGTGCATCATTATGAAGTTTATTTACATCGATTCCATAGGCATCCATCAGTTGATTTGTAACCTTGGCTGCACAAAAACGTTCATCCGTAGTTTTGATCATGACCTTATAAACAATCGCAAGATCTCCAATAATGGTGTGAGGCATAGTGGTTAAATCATTTTTATTTTCTTCAGCATTGATAACTGTCATAAACAAATAATCTTTCACAGCATTGTAATCAAGCAGAGCATTAACATCATCTAAAACTTTGTCGTTGTGTACCATTTTCCACTAACCTCCATCTTTAAATTCTTAAAATAAAAAGCCAATCTTTCTAGATTAGCTGTACTGAATTCCATAGTTTCTATATTATTCATTTTCTAAGTTCTCCATTTCTTCATACAATCCATAGAAGGGATCACTGGTATCTATTTCATTTACTTCATCTTCATAACTATCAATCGCAAATATCATGTATTCAACAATATCGTTATACATATTTCGTTTTGCTTCTTCTAATGCATTGACTCCTTCTTCAAAGGAAATTGTTTCTAAAGTATTTGTGGAAGTTTCTTTTGCATATGTGTAATTTGTAATGGTATCTTCTACAGATTCAAGCATCAGCAACTGAGCCTGAATGATTTGTTTATCTTCCAAGTGAAGATTGGCATAATTGTAAATTCTAGTGTTGTAAGTCATTGCTTTTTCCTCCTTTTGCCTTTGGTTTTTCCATATCCATTTCATCTAATTCAATGGAATAAATACGTTCATTTTGTTGTTCACCAAAAAGTTGAGCCATCAATTCTGAATCATTCTTTGTGGATTCATAGGCATTCAAATATTCATTATCAATAAGATGGAATTTCTTCTTCTGTGCTTTTTCATTTTCTACAAGTTCTGTAGCTGTAATCTTTAATGCAGCTTCTTCATTCAGCTCTAAATTATCTGGTGTTTTGTTTAAATCCATCAACAACAATGTTTCATTGAACAGAATGGGTTCTTCATCCTTTAAAGCTTTCATTTGTTTAAACATGATATTTAAGAACTGCTTCTTTACCTGATCATTAACTAAAACTTCTACAGGCTGATCTAGAATATCCTTATAATGTTTTGATGGAACAACAGTAGGTTGTTTTGTGTCCGGATTAATATAGGCATAGGTCATACGACTAATATTTTCACAGACTTCTTTGATCTTCATTTTCTGAAATAAATCAAATTGCTTATTCAAATTACATCACCTTCACTTTCTTAAATTTGAATAACAAAAAAGAGAAAGCATCAACTTTCCCTTGATCATAATTACAAACTGTATTTCTTTCGAATTTCTTTTATTGCAATATCTGCATCTTTCCCTTTTCCATCTTTAGATTGCTTTCTTGATTTTTCTAATCGTTCAAGAAATTCTTTTTCTGATAATTGTTTAAGATTTTTTTGTTTCATCTATGACTCCAATTCTAACAATCAAATTCTGATTCTAGTGTTTCCCAAGGAAGCACTAATACTTCTGGTATTTCACGATTCAAAAACAGTTTGATTCCTATCGCTTTTGCTACTAGAAGAAGTAAGTTGTCTAGCTTTTGTTTTTCTATTTCTGTTCCTTTGAAATTCTGCTCTGTTCGATAATCAATTGGATAAACAGGAATCATCCGGTCTAAAGGAGCTTGTAAATTTAAAATCGATTGCACATAGTATTTGCTCATAATAAGGCACCGCATTGTTTAATGTTCAAAGATGGGATATCTGCAGCATATAAATAAAGTGTATCTTCCCATCCAGTTCCATCTTGTTTTAATAAAACAATGCCTTCAAAATCTTTCAATTGTTTTATCACCTCGTGAAAGATTATAAAGTGTTTGCAATGCAATTTCTAATATAGAATTTAATGTTTTCCAGGTTGCTTTTGCACATCTTCTAGGAAATCTTTGATTGCTTCTTTAGACGCAACATTGTTATCTATAAACATTTATTTGATTTCATCCTTTTGCAGAGCTTCCTGTAAGAATTCAGAAGTTAAAATAATTTGTAACCAACAGAAAATCAAAAAAATGTCGATAGTAACGAATTTTTATGAATTAATTCTTCATTTACATCTTTATAAGAAGTTGGATGTTCATCAATACATGGATATTTTGAATTCAAAATGGAAATAATTTTAGATGTTGCGCCAATACCAACTTCATCATTATCCAGATGAAAGATAATTGTTTTGATATTTGGATTTCTTTCTAAATACGCTTTTAGTGCAATAGGAATATCGGCTTCAGATTTACTCGCAATCTTATCACTGGCACCAGCAAGAGATAGATAATTAAATTCTGTATAATCTATTTCATCCATTTTTAAAAGTGTCATGTAGGACAATAAATCAATAGCTGCTTCAAATACATGCAGTTCATTACTATTTTTATTTGTGTAATTGAAACTAAACGCTTTATTACTTCCGGCATGATCTAATTTAAAATTCTTAAAGATGCTTCGTTTAAATGCATAGGCTGGTTTATCTTTATCATATCCAACAAACACGGCATTCTTGAAGTTAGCGGATTGATAAATCATTCCTTTGGATATGAAGTCATCGACAATATCTTTATCGATTTTTCGTATTTCGCACAGATAACGAATCACTAGATCATTGTTCTTATCTTTGACTGGTAATTCAAATGGCTTTATTGGTTTTGGATGATAATAAGTTGTTACTGGTTCACTTACATTCATTAATTCGGATAAGTAGTTGCAAGCATCTTTAAATTCATAACCTTCTACAATTATCAAATAATCAAGTGCAGATGTTCCACCTTTACCTTGTGACCACCAATACCATTTTCCATTGGAAAAATGCAAGGAATCATGATCTCGATGATAATAATCTGTTCTCCCGTTTTTTACTAACAGGTCTGGTGCATAGTTTCTTAAATAATCAAAGGCAGATAGGGTTCTTACTTTTTCTAGAACATCTTTTCGTATAAATCGTTTACTCATCTTTCCAACTCCTTACTTTTTGGTGCCATCTTTGCGATTCCATTTTCTTTGCAAAACTTTCGAACACCAGATGGATTTTCTTTTGTGGATAATTCAAGTTCATCTGTATAAATTGTTTCTACTTTGTATTTTTGTTCCTGGATATTGTGAATCCACTGATTCATAAAACGATTTAATTCATTAGCACGAAATGGATCACCATCCACTCGTTGGTAGAATTGAAGATTATCCTGTTGATAAGACTGTGGATAGAGCAGTCTGTTTTCTTTATCCACTGTAAATTCAATATCAGGATCAGCCATTAAATCACCATTCAATTCATAGTTATGAGCCATCGCAAAACGATCATCATCAATGATTTCCACGTTCAGATCCATAAATCCAGGTGTTGTATATTTCATGTAGTAAGCATCATGGGTCAGTAATGGTTGAGCAATTTGTTCAAATAATTCATAGTTTCTATGTTCAATAGAATTTTCAATAAACCAGTTCTTACTTGTATCAAAATTTTGATTCGTAAATGCTTCAAAACATACAGTTCGAAGGGCTTGGTAATAGTCATGATTGTTTCCGAACAAAAAAGCCTGATCAGAAAATTCAGGCTTACTATTGATAACATCATAGATTTGTTGATCTACCATTTCATGAATATCCGAAGTGGATACATTTGGATCATCTAGTGCGTCTTTATACTGTTTCATTAGAGAAGAAACTTGAATCACAATATCGTGATTCATCTGTTCCATTTCTAATGGCGTTATATATTTATTTTTGATTTCTATCATATGCAGTTTCTCCTTAAATACAGGTTCTAGTTGTTCAATCATTTCATGAGCTGTACTTTGAATATTGTTTAAGATTGAATTCAATTCGTCAAAATCTTTGTTGGCGTAACTTGCGATATAGCCAAAGGAATATTCTGAAGTATCTAATCCAAAATGATCACATAACACAAAAGCCAGCGATTCGGCTTCAATTTCTCGCTGGTTTTGATCTTTATTGGTTTGTTTATGAAGCAGGCTGTGAGCATACTCGTGGATCAATGTTTTAGCGATTTGTAGATCTTCTAAATCTTTATTGATCACAATTTTATCTTTTGAAGGTGAGTAATATCCTTTAGCACCTGTCATAAGATTTAAATCTTCCGTTTCAATCTTAAATTCAATTGGAATTGTACAAATGGATTGTACAGATTGAATGATTGCTTGAGATTCATGACTGGATCCTGTTAAATTATGAATCAAAGAAGGGATAGGTTCACCTGAAGTTTGCGATATATCAAATACAGTAGTTGTCTTAAATCGAGTAATATTTACTTGTCGTTGTTCTTGGATGGGTGAACCTGATTCATCCAATTCAACATTTCCATTTTCATCCACTTTATTCATTAATCGATCCTCTTTGTACGTAACAGGAGCAAGGATCATCAATCCTTTTTCACCTTTATCCACATGTCGATTAAAGTTTATCTGCCATGAACGATATCCAGCAACCAAACTTGCATTCGGTTTTTGAGCTAATATCAGTAAAGTGTTATTCAATGAATAATTATGAAACTTACTTAAGCAAGATAAATATTGTTTAAAAGAATCAGAAGAATATACATCTTTTACACCTTGTTCAATCATTTCAAAAGCTTGTTTAGTTTTTTCATTCGAAGATTTAAAATTAGTCAATCACATCACCATCCTTTCTAAAATAGGGTAAAAGAAAAGCACTACCGAAGTAATGCTTTCATATGGTATCTCAACATGAATTTATTCATTAATATCCACGATATTTATAAAGCATATCACTGAGCTCTTCATTTTTCTTTATAAAATCCAACAAATATTCTTTGGTTATTTCAAATTGAATATTTCCATCTTTTTTTCGAGTTTTTGTCGCAAGTATTTGCTCTCCTTGTTTTGATGTAATTCTAAATCCATGAATTATTCTATTTCTCATCTCAACTATTTCAGAAAATAATATTTCAATATCCTTATTTCCTGTATTTCTAGAAATTGTATCTGCTATAGATTTTTTAAGTTTTCCAGATTCCAAATCAATAAGATTATACCAATCATATGCATTGCTTGTATGAATAATATTTTCTATAATAAATCCATTATTTGAACTAAAGACACACAGAGCACTACCCAACAATTCACGATATTCTTTTGAGGGTAATGATTGTCTTGTGTAAGGTTCGTACATTTTTATGCCTCCTCGTTTCGTAATCTATCTAATTCAACGATATCATACAATTATTAACATTTCATGAATTTATGGATTTTTTGAATTAGTCTGTTCTTTTTGCTAGTATGACAATTCTCTTGTTATCATTTCTTGTATCACAAGTCACTAAAGTCATCAGCTTATCATCCGTATTGACTGAAATACCTGTTTTATAAAGCCCTCGATTGATAGAATCAGAGATAAAGGCATTGAATGAAGTATCTGAATCCCAACTGGATTGTGTAAATTCTAAAGAATCATTTAAATTGTTTAGATCTACATTCATTACTTCAAATATCTGATAAGTTCTTGTTTCATTTTCTGTAATGAACTTGAATGTTGGATGCTCTTTGTAGTAGCTTTGATTAATATAGCTCATTAATGGTGTAAAGATGATACTATTCCATTTACTGGAATGACCATAAATCACAACATTTTTTGAATCAATATTTCCATCTGCCGATACAAATGGTATTCCGGCATTTGCATATTCTTTGTTGATGTTTTTACGAACATAGTAATCATTATCCGGAGCCTGTACAATAGGTTCATAAATAACTCTATTATCAGATTCTAGTATTCCAACAATATCATTATTGGCTTGTTTAAGAAGAGATAAAGAAAGCTCCTTTTCAGAAGCTTCCTCATTATCTTTATTCTCTTTTGTTGTTTTATTTGCCTTAGATTCTACATAGTAATCCGAATAATCATAAGATTTCTTTGTACCAAACTCACTATATAGAATACCACCTAGAAGACTTGCAGTTACTATCGCAAGTGCTGCTATTTTTATTTTCTTATATTTCATACTATCTATACCCCTGTATTTGGAACGACGATACGTGCATTTTCAAAATAATAAATAATTGTATCGGTTTCCTCATCTGCCTCTACTTTATAAGCTTTAGACTTATCAGCTAACTGATAAGAAGTAGGTGCTTTAATTTCTTTGAACTCATATTCATGCCCATAAATAGCATCCGCTAATACTGCTTTTCCATCTTTTACAACATGTTTTGTTACTCTGTTATCTCCAACTTTTCTAGAATAATAAGTACCATCATCAATATCTAAAACAATCTGTTTGTTTTCATCGGTTTTAACTGTCTTAATAATCTTTTTAAAATCTTCATCCTTAGAGATTTCATATTCTTCATTTGTATCATCACCGACAATCATTAACTGACCAGATGCAAGGGTAGTGACATAAGATTTTGCTGTTTTATCATAAACTTCAAAAATTGCACCATTTAAGAAATGATCATGATGATCTTTGTCCACTTTGTTGACATCTAATTCAATACGACGTTTTTCATTGTGTAATTCCATAGGAACAATGACTGCTGATTTTGCCGTATCTTCATCATAGTTGAATGTAAAATCATGTTCTTCTTCATCTAATTTGAAACCTACATTTGTTTCGAGTTCCTTCACATAGTAATCCCCAGTAGGAAGATCCAACTGTTCAACATTTTTACCATCTTTATCAATAGTTAAAGTACCAACTAATCCATCCGCAGGAATAATGACTTTATCATCGACTGTAATATCGTTTTTAGAATAGACGCCAAAGACAACATCTTTGTAAGCATCTTTGTCTTCATCTTCAAATGTTTTAGTAATCTGTAAATCTAGTTTTTGTCTTTCGTTGACATAAGCCTGTTTGATTTCAACAACATCAATCATTTGACCTGCATATTCAATATCAAAATCATAGCTATTTTCATCTAATACAAATCCTGTTTGCGTTGCAGTTTCTTTAATAGAGTATTTACCTAACTGGAGTAAGGAAGAAGTTGTAATTCCATCACCTGTTGTAAATGTATCTACAACATCCCCTTTATGAAACCACACAGTTCCTTCAGGTGTAACGATATCTTCACGTGCTGTGATTTCATACGTAACACCAGATAGATATTTTTCTTTATAGACTGGTGTATAAAGTGTTCCATAATCTGTTTTGAATTCTTTGGCACCAGATAGCATTTCACCGCTCTTTTCAACATAGACCTGTCCTTTTTGGGTCTTGTTGTCAAAGTTCATAAAAATTTCTGTACTAGAACCATCTACATTGATTGGAATTTCTGTATCTTTTAACACATAGCCATGTGGTGCTTTGATTTCAACCAATTTATATTCTCCATATTTTAAAGGAGCAGGTAAGTGAACAGAACCATCCTCATCGGTTTTAAATACATCTGTTGTATATTTTTTAGGATATGTCACAGTCTGAGTTACATAGTTTCCATCTGCATCTTTGATTTTGAATTCAACACCAGCAGCAGGAATACGTTTACCTGTTTCGCTGTCTGTTTTATAGATTGTTAATTCAGCTTTGATTGTATCGTTATAGATATTGTAGAAATATGTCTTTTGATCTTTGTCAATTTTTGCTTCAAATGGATCTAAAGTATCATAACCTTTTGTTTCGTGTTCTTTAACGATATAAGTTCCATATGGAAGATAATTACTGATTGCTCGACCATCTTCATCTGTTGTTAATGTGGATACAACTTTGCCACTTGATTTTAGGATAATATCAAACTTGAATCCTTTGCCTGGTTTTTGAACATTCGATTGGAATAAACCATATTTATCTTTATCAACAGTTTTCGCAATTTCAATACGTCCTTTGATAACCTGATCCTTAATGGTTGTATTAAACGTTGAAGGTGTATTATCACCTGAATAATCCAAAGTTACAGAATTACAATTGTTGTTTGTAAGATAGCCTTCGGGAGAAGCAACTTCACATACATTTAAAGTTGTTCCAACAGGATACTTTTTAGATTTTACTTTTGATCCATTTGTTGTAATGGTTTCAAGTGTATTGCCACTTGTATCTTTAATGGCAAAGGTTGCTCCATTAAATGTGGCATCCCCTTGTGTTTTGTTGCCTGTTTCTGCGTCTTGTTTTTCCACTTCAATATCGGCATACATCAAATCAAAATTTAATTTGAAATTTGGTGTTGGATCACTACGAGTGGCCATATAGATAACTTTTTGATCTGAGCCAGCACCATAGATGATATGAACATCTCTTGCAGTTTTAGTGCGACTAAAAGTAATTGTTTTGTCGTAATTTTCAGACGTAATGGAAACAGTTAAATTATTGCCGTTTACAGAAGCATTGATACCATTGGCATTCGTAATAGAGTAATTAGCCAAGGTTCCTTTTGTATCAGTTAAAGTAATAGGTGTATTTAAACCCATCTTGATTGTCTGATTGTTGAAAGAAGGTCTTCCTTGTGGCAGACTTCTTAAAGAATTGATGGTATTAATTTCACCAGAGACATCTAATGGAGTAACACCATCTGGTAAATAAGGATCATACCATTTATCTACGATCTGCCAGATCAATAACTGTGTAGCTACATAGTAGTTATCTGTTTCATGTCCTGGATAAGAATAACCATAATAGTTGATTTCCCAAATAGCCTGTCTTTGACTTTCTGATAAATCATCCCATTTTGTATTGTTCACTGGATAATCATGATTGATATCAAATAAAGCACTTGGTTCAATACAGTAAACAACATTGCCATCTACTGTTAATTTACGAACATAATCATATCCATAGACACCAACACCATTGATTCTTGCCAGTCTTTCACTAGCAAAACCAGGTGTTGATCTTGCATAAGGATTTGTATGCATATCTTCATAAACTTCAGGAAACACATCTTCAACTGTACCAAGTTCCGTGACTGTTTCCGTTGCCTCACTGTAATCCTCATTAGGATCCGTTTCTTGAGCATGTACAGAAAGCGTATTTGTCATTGAATTCAATATCACAAGTGTCGTTAAGAAAAACTTACTTGCTTTCTTCAATATGTTTTTCATATCTCATTTTCCTTTCATTTAAATTGTTGCAACAAAAAAGACGAGAAGATCTCGCCAAAGTATTTAGTCAATTGTCATTTATCACATCCTTTACTGAATCAAAGTTCCATTACTCCAAAGGTTCAAACCATAATAGGCAATACTATGATCATTGCGATAAACAGGCTGCACAGAGTAATTTGTGATTTCAATATCACCGATGTACATCACTTCATCCAAGTAATACATACCTGCAGCATCTGCTTCAGCTTGTGATCCGTAGGTTGCATAGTAAAAGTTTGCATCTAAAATCACATCACAACTCACATCTGGATTGACTCCACCTGGACAAGCATAACTTGGTCTTGTCGGTTCTGGAGTAGGTGTAGATTCTACCGCAGGTTCTTGTTTGGATTCATTAGGCTTTTCAACAGGCTGACTTACAACATCATTGTTCGATTTATCTGATGTATTGGAACTGTTTGAAGTTGAATATTCTTTATCTGAACCGGAAGAACTCTTACTAGAACCTTCTTTTTTGGAATTTTGTTTTTTGCTTTCCGAAGAAACACTGGCTGTAGTCTCACTTTTACTTGTAGATGTTTGCTTACTTGAAGATTTTTGAGATTCATTTTTTTCAGTAGATTTGCCTTTGTTTTCCAATTTCTCAGATTCTGATTTTTTGGGTTGAGTTACTTCACTGGATTCTTCGTTCTTGCCAACATTCTTATGTTTACTAACATTTGCCGAAGTATCTTCCGTAAACTTTTCTACAGTAGGTACAGATACATCTTGATTCATGTTAAAGATGATTCCACTTCCAACAAGTACACTTGAAACACATAATGCAATTAACTTTCTTTTCATTGTTTTTACCTCCAATTGTATGTCTTGATAAATATCTCTATCTTAAAAATACATGCTTTTCTAAATCATTACCTAGATACAAATATTTCTACTACTTACTTAATAACAACATTTTTTCTTTTTCGGTAGGTAATAAAGATTGTTTCGGTAGGTAGGAGGGGTTTTAGGGGAGGCTACAGTCACACGCCCTGACGCAAAGACAAACTGCCCCTCCAACAGTTTGGAAACAATCACAAGTAGAAAAAAAGCAGTTGCATGTTCAACTACCGTTCTTGTTCTCGTGATCTTTTCTTTGCCCAGTTTTCCAGCAAGTGAATCATCAAATCCTTCTTCTTGCCTGGTGTGAAGTCCTTGGGAAAATATTTATCGATTTCCTTCATTTGAAAAGATAATTTTTCTCTTTGGTTTGGTTTTTCCTCCGATAAAGTGTCTTCAATGAATTCGGATGTTAATTCACCATCATGACTCAATCTTTTGAATTCCTGACATTGCGCTAAAGATGGTGTTCGTTGATTTTCAACAATTGCATTGGCTAGATCATACTGTTCAGATTCTGTTAAATACGAAAGTTCAACAGCTGGATTAAATGCAATCTTGATTTCATTTTCATGGCGTCCATCCACCATTTCTTGTAATGGTTCAATCAGATAGGTTAAGCGGATAAAACGACGTATTTGATTTCTGTCTAATCCTAATTGTTCACCTAATAATTCTACTGAATATTTATTTTTTGACTTCTGCTCAACTTGAGTAGAAGTTGATTTTGAATATTCAACAGGTACATCATCGATATTAATATCTACTCGTTTTCCTTGATGTTTCATAGCTTCAAGTCGCATTTTGTAGGCGTAACCACGTTCACTAGGATAAATGTTTTCACGTTGAATATTGGAATCGACCATTAATATCGTTGCCTGGTCATCATCCAAATCTCGGATAATTACATTCATTTCTTTTCTTCCTAGCTGTGACAAGGCAAATTTACGCCTGTGACCAGAAATCATTTCATACGATCCATCTTTTTTTGGACGAACTAATGCAGGCATCAGCATATCGTTTTCCTTAATCGAATCAATAAGCTTTGCCATATCCTCATCCATCGTGACATGGAAGGGATGTCCTTTAAAATCTGTAATCTTATCTATAGGGATTGTCATTACTTTTTCACTATTGGCTTCTTGTCTTTCTTCTTCTGTAGAAAACAAAGAGTCATAGCTAGGCAATCCTAAATCTAGTTTTGGCAAATGTGCCACCTCCTTAAAATAGAGTGAGTTGTATTGTATTTTTCATTGTTTGATGATTCCATTCATCAATGGCTTGATCTGCATTTTGTTTGGTTTGTGTCCTTGCAGAACACAAAGTACATGTAACATATTGACCATAATATCCATTGATTTTTTTACTGTCCCAATCAATCAACAAATGTGCTGCACCATGACAATAGGGACATCGTTTAATTCTAGTCATTTAACAATTCAAAAGACTCAACAACGACATTGGTTGAATACTGTTTTTTACCATCTTTTTCATAAGAGCTTGTACGAAGATTGCCTACAATACAAAATCCTGTATCTTTATCACCATGTTTACAGATATCATTTGCCATATCACCAAAGGCAATACAGTTAATATAATCTGACCATGGTTTCTTTCCATCTCGTAAACAAGCTAAAGAGAACTTCACAAAAGTATTTCCTTTTCCATTCTTGGATACTTCAATATCTCTTGTCAAAGTTCCAAATAATTCCACATGATTGTTTTTCATTCTACTTCTCCTAAAGACTTATTTCATCTTTTTGTCTTATTTTTGGATTTTTTACCAATTCTTTTGTCAGATTATCATAGGCGACAGCTACTTTTGAATCTTTGGCATACGCATAGATACTTTTACCGGAAATAGATGCTTCACTTGCTTTTGTAGCTTTTGGAATGATCGTATCAAATACACGAATGTTCTTTCCAAAGCTTTCTCGTATCGTATCAATCGTACTTTTGGTAATGTTTGTATTTAGATCCGCAAGTGTCATTACAATTCCAGTAATCTTCAAATTACTATTAATCTTACGCTGCACTTTATTGACCGTCTGTAACAATTTCGTCATTCCTTTAGCTGGTAAATACTGAGTTTGTACTGGTATTAGTACTTCATCTGCAGCAGACAACGCATTGACGGTAAGCATACCAAGAGAAGGTGGACAATCAATAAAGATGTAATCGTATTTATCTCTTAATGGTTCAATACAATTACTTAATGTCTGTTCCCGGTTAATGACACTGACTAAACGCATTTCAAAATCGGCCAATTCAATGTTTGCCGGAATCAGATCTACATCTTCTTCGTGATGCAAAATCAAAGAATCATAATCAATGTCATTGTCATTTATATAATCGTCCAGCATAGAAGATACAGAATGTTCTAAAGCATCATTGTTTTTCCAACCTAAGCAACTTGTCAGATCACCCTGGGGATCAAAATCAACAATCAATACATCAAATCCCTGTCGTACTAATCCAATGGCCACATTCTCAGTAGTCGTTGTTTTACCAACCCCACCTTTTTGGTTTGTGACTGCGATCACTTTACATTTACGCATAAAAAAACTCCTTTCCCACAACCAATCATTTGTTGGCTATGTAAAAGGAGCAGGGAATAAGGACATAGATTAGGCTTTTAAGAAATTCATAACTAGCTTGACCATTGTTTCTTTTTCCTCTGGTCTAGATTCGGCGATCATTAATGTAATAGCAACTAAGGCGCTATCTGAAATGATTTGTTTTCCGTCAATGATTAAATGTTGATTCTTATTCAAAAATTCAAGAAAAATAGAAGCGCCAATTCGTTTGCATCCATCTACAAAAGGATGATCTTTGACTAGAAAGTACAGTAGATTAGCTGCCTTTTCTTCAATGCTTGGATAGATTTCTTGTCCAAATACATTTTGATATACAGCTGCAATAATTCCATTCAATTTGCCTGGTTCTTTTTCAACACCAAATACATCAGAAAATCCACCATATTTCATAGAATCAATAAGAGTTCTGCACTCTTCATAGGTTAATTGGTAAATAGAGTCTTTACCTTTTGGTTTAGAAATACACCCATGATCATAATCATCAAGTAATGATAGTGCATTTGAATAGGCTTCAATGACATTCAATACTTCTTTTTCTTCAATACCTAAAGTAGAAGCAAGCATCCTAGATTGAATGGATACAGTTTTGTTTAATACTTCAATTCTTTTCTCATTTATTGCG
>NZ_DS996841.1:486158-493070 GCF_000156655.1 Holdemanella biformis DSM 3989 | reverse complement strand
GAGCCAAACCGTTTCGTTATCAGGTGATACTGTAACATCTAGTTGTAAATCGCCATTTATAAATTTAATAATTTCATTGTTCATGTTTTCTCCAATCTTTTTATATTTGAATGATTTTAATAAAGAGTTTCTTTAAAGAAACTATAGCATAGTAAGCTTTATTCATCAAAATTGTAATAATTTTCTTTCCATAACTCATGTTTTAGACTACAGAAGAGTGTATTTGGGGCAAAGTAGGCATCCAAAAGAGCATCCGAACGGTTCGGATGCTGTCGGGGGGCTCCAAATTTGTTCAGGCTCCGTGCCATGGGGTTCGAATGCACGTCCAGGGCTTCCAAAAATGGGTGAAAAGTGTTCGGATGACCTATGCGGGTCCGAACTTTTTTGCTAATTAGAGGGGTTCGGATGACGTCATCCGAACCATCATTCGAACCCATTTATTAGCACAAAACGGACAAAAATGAAGAATCAAAAAAGTGCTAAAAATGCCGTATTTACGGCACAATTAACACTTCACGATATCAAGCGGACAAAACATGGGGTCAACTCCTAAGAGAAAGCCGAGGCATTCCCCAAAGGGAAAAAATGAAAAACAACTTTCAGTTCGAATCTATTCTGAAAAATGCCAAAGGTGACAACAAAGCATTCCCCAAATTGGGGAGCGTTCTAATGTTACCGAATCGAAAAAATCTGTAGATTGACAACTCGAAAAAGAGTTGATAATCTTATATATGGCCGAAGGAAAAAATCCCAGAAACCCAGTAAAATCAAGG
Source organism: Holdemanella biformis DSM 3989 (assembly GCF_000156655.1). Classification (GTDB taxonomy): domain Bacteria; phylum Bacillota_I; class Bacilli_A; order Erysipelotrichales; family Erysipelotrichaceae; genus Holdemanella; species Holdemanella biformis. The sequence continues at coordinate 492,297 of NZ_DS996841.1, read as the reverse complement.
GTTTGCGGCATGTGTCTCTGTAGCTCAGCTGGATAGAGCACCGCCCTCCTAAGGCGGGTTTTTGCGGGGGTTCGAATCCCCCCAGGGACGGTTCAAAGCGTTCGAAAATGTTAGCTGGATTAGCTGACAACGAACGCTTTTGTTATTTTCTAATCACGTTCGTGACATGAAATTCCATTCAAAATGATCAATTTCCAGCTAACGCAATCCGATTTTTGTTAGCTGACAGCTAATCAAAATTACCGTTTTGCAAACATGGGTTTTAGGAAGTCCAGCTAACATTTGGGTTCCGCTCTGTTGTCACCCCTTATTCGGGGATGTAAATCAGAGAAAAGGCGGGAAAAGAAACAATCTCTCCCAAACCTGCAAACATAAATTAGCTGAAACAGTACTCAATTCTATTAGCTACAGCTAATGGTCAAACAGCAATGTCTGTTTGGAACTTTACTATCTATAAAAGTTCCAGGCAGGCATTTTTTATTTCCTGAATCCTGGAGGAAAGGAGTCAAGATGACTGAGCCAAACAGACAATCAGGAGAAAACGAAGAAAGAATCATAGAAATTGAGATTGAGCGTCTTCGACCGTTCAAGGAGCATCCGTTTCAGGTAAAAGATGATAAGGAAATGTTTCTTCTGCAGGAAAGCATTGAGAAGTATGGCATTTTAAATCCGCTGATCGTCAGACCGGTACCGGATGGATACTATGAGATCATATCCGGTCACAGAAGAAAACATGCTGCGGAGAAACTGGGATACCGTAAAGTACCGGTGATTATCCGGGTATTAAGTGAAGATGATTCCATCTTGAGCATGGTAGATTCCAATCTTCACAGAGAACGGATCAGCTACAGTGAAAAAGCTTTTGCTTACAAATTGAAGAATGACGTATTGAAAAGAAAAAGTGGTCGAAAAAAGAGCCAAGTTGACCACAAAATACCAAGAAAGCGTGCAATAGAGATCATCAGTGAGGATTGTGGTGATAGCCCAAAACAAGTGCAGCGTTATATCTCACTGACCAAACTGATACCGGAAATGCTGCAGAAACTGGATGATGAGATCATTTCTTTTTGTCCGGCTGTAGAGATAGCTGCATTGAGTGAAAAAGAACAAAAGGAACTGCTTGTAGCAATGGAGTATGCACAGGCGATCCCATCACTCTCACAGGCCCAGAGAATCCGGCAACTGAGTAAAGAAAAGCAGTTGTCACTGGAAAAGATGGAAGAGATCATGTGTGAAGTGAAAAAGGGTGAGATCACAAGAGTGGCATTCACAAACGAGCAGTTACACAAGTATTTTCCAAATTCCTATACACCGGCAATGATGAAACGGGAAATACTGGCACTGCTGAAATTATGGAAAAAAGAATCATGGGAAAGTTAAAGGAGGAAGAAATCATGTGTAAAGTTATATCCGTAGTAAACCAGAAAGGCGGAGTCGGAAAGACCACCACAACCGTAAATGTAGGCATAGGACTGGCAAGAGAAGGTAAGAAAGTGTTGCTGATTGACGCGGATCCACAGGGAAGTTTAACAGCAAGTCTTGGATATGAGGAACCGGATGATCTTCGCATCACACTGGCAACGATTATGATGGATGTCATTAACGAAGAAGAAATCTCTCTGGAAGATGGTATCTTACATCACCAGGAAAATGTAGATCTTCTTCCGGCAAATATTGAGCTTTCTGCCCTGGAAGTAACGATGGGAAATGTTATGAGCAGGGAAATGATCATGAAAGAATATATCGATGCGATAAGATGCCGATACGATTATATCCTGATCGACTGTATGCCAAGCCTTGGTATGATGACGATCAATGCACTGGTCTCTTCCGATTCCGTGCTGATACCTGTGCAGGCCGCATATCTGCCTGTTAAAGGACTTCAACAGCTGATCAAGACCATTCTTACAGTAAAGAAAAGATTAAACCGGAAACTGGCGATTGAGGGCATTCTCCTGACTATGGTAGATTTCAGAACCAATTACGCAAGAGATATTGCATCAAGAGTACATACAACCTACGGAAGCCAGATTGAAGTATTTGAAAATGTGATCCCGATGTCTGTAAAAGCAGCTGAGACCAGTGCAGAGGGAAAAAGTATTTACATGCACTGTCCGAAAGGAAAAGTTGCCGAGGCATATATGAAATTGACACAGGAGGTTTTGAAGAATGAAAAATAGAAGTGGCGAAAAGATTAAACTGGCAAGTATTGATGAACTGCTTGGTGTGGTAAATGAAGAATCTGCAATGGAGATAGAAATCAGTAAGATCCATCCGTTTAAAAATCATCCGTTCAAGGTGCTGGATGATGAAAAGATGCAGGATCTGGTAGAAAGTGTAAAGATTAATGGAGTACTGACACCGGTACTGCTTCGCATGGATGAAAATGAAGAATATGAAATGGTATCAGGTCACAGAAGAATGCATGCAGCACAGCTTGCAGGACTTACGACTATTCCGGCGATTGTAAGAGAATTATCGGATGATGATGCCGTGATTGCGATGGTGGACGCTAACATTCAGCGAGAGGAACTGTTACCGAGTGAGAAAGCATTTGCATATAAGATGAAAATGGATGCTATGAGAAGAACAGCAGGTCGTCCGACAAAAGAAAATCCCCGACAAAATGTCGGGAATTATGAGACGGCAGATCTCATTGGAAAGGATAATGGAGAAAGTGGACGACAGGTTCAAAGATATATTCGTCTCACGGAATTAATACCAGAACTTTTAGATCTGGTAGATAAGAAAAAGCTCCAATTTACAGTTGCTATTGATATCTCTTACATCGATAAGGATGTACAAGAATGGATTTATGAATATATCAGCGACACTGGATTTATCAAGCCAAAACAGATTGCAACACTCAGAACTCAACTGAATGATGGACCAATCAATCAGATTCAGATGTTATCAATTTTCAATAACTGTGTGATGGCAAAGAAAGTATCCCGGTCTATCACTTTCTCAGAAAAGAAACTGACAAAGTACTTTCCGAATGATTACACAACCAAAGATATGGAACAGGTGATTGAATCATTATTAGAAAAATGGATGCAGGAACAGTCCTGTTAAAGATAGAAAAAGCTAAGAAAACAAAGTCAAAGAAGTTTAAAAAGAGGACTTCTTAGCAGAAAATGAAAGGAGGATATTATGGAGAAAAAAATGACATTTAATTATTTTTACGGTACCGAAGCTGATCAGTTCAGCTTCTACCGCATACCAAAAGTATTATTTACAGACAGTTACTTTAAAGATTTATCAAGCGATGCTAAAATTTTATATGGACTGATGTTGGATCGAATGTCTCTTTCCATCAAGAATCAGTGGTTTGACGACAAAAACAGAGCATATATCTACTTTTCCATCGAAGATATCATGGAATTACTGAACTGTGGCAGAAATAAAGCTATCAAATCCATGAGAGAACTGGATGACGAAACAGGAATTGGTCTGATTGAGAAACGCAGACAGGGATTTGGAAAGGTGAACGTTATCTACGTGAAAACCTTTATGCCTGAGAAAACAGATGAGAAAAAATTTGAAGAGGAATTAAAGAAGTTTAAAAAACAAACTTCTGTGGAAAATGAGGAATCTACAGAAGTTTACAATTCAAACTTCATGAAGTCCCAAAATCAAACTTCTAGAAGTCCCGAAAACAAACTTCAAGAAGTTTACATTTCAAACCCTAATAATACTAATCTTAGTGATACTGAAATGAATGATAATAAATCTAATCATATCATATCTGTAGATGAGAAAAGATTTGATAGCGATAATCACTCTGAGGATTATCAGGCTTATGAAAACCTTGTCAAAGAGACCATTGATTATGAATCACTGGAAGTAACCCATCATGACGATATGCGACAGGTAGATGAAATCGTGAACCTGATCGTAGAAACTGTGATGTGTAAACATGACAAGATCTTGATTGCCAGCAACTGGTATCCGGCATCACTGGTAAAGAAAAAATTTCTGATGCTGACCTATTCACATATTGAGTATGTCTTACACTGTATGCGTGGTAACACCACAAAGGTGAAGAACATCAAGAAATACTTATTAGCAGCCCTGTTTAATGCACCGTCTACGATGAATGGGTATTATCAGGCAGAGGTGAACCATGATATGCCAGGACTGGTAAGATAGGAGGTGCACATGTTTATTTTAAAACTTGCTGGGAAGATATTATTACTGCCGATATGGCTGATCCTTTTTGTGATCGGCCTGGCAGTAAAAATGACAGTACAGACTTATGCGGTTGTCAGAGGAATCCTTGGATTTATATTCACTTTGTTGATTATAGCGACTGCATATTGTTACCATGACTGGGTACAGGTTACATTTCTGTTTTCGTTGAGTGTTATTCTGTATCTGATTCTGTTTGCAGGAGTTTTCGTAGATACTGTACTGGACATGACAAGAGAACGTATTATTGATTTTATTATATTGTGAGGAGGATATGAAAATGAGCAAAAACAATGATTATATTCAGTTACCACCACTAAAAAAAGACACACCATCTGATGTGGTAGCATTTATGTGGGAGTACATGAAAGTACCGGAGAACTCAAGAGAAAAAGTTAAGAATCTGCTTAAAGATGCAAATGAAAATGGCGTAAAATTAAGTCATCAGGCACCAACACTGTATGATGTTGTCCAAAAAGAAGAAATTGCTGAATTTGAAGAGCTTATGCGCAAAACCATAGCTGACATTGTATCAGAAGCCAGTAGCATTGCCTGTTGGGTGTATGTGGAGAAATATGTGAAACAGAAAACTCTTGACGAAATGCTGCAAGAATTGCCAGGAGTAGGCCAGTTCATCATTGTCATGGATACTTGGTTCGAAAGACTGATGGCGGAATAATGGATGCTATGATAGAATAAAGAAAACGATTTGAAGTGCAAATCGGGAGTTAAAGGAGAGAGCGATTATGTTTAGATGTCAAAAATGTAAAAAATGGTTAAAAAATATTACAACAGAAACTGATGTAGTTTATGATGGCACAATATATCATGCCACAAATGTACCAGCAAAAATATGTCCTGAATGTGGGAAAATAACTATATATGAAATAATTCAAGAACGAATTGTTCAATATGCCACTCAAAGAAATGTAAAAAATATTGATTATGCAGAATGTGAAAATGAAGAAGCTTCTGCCTCTCAATTAATATTGTGAATTTCAATTTTGACAATTTCATATCCATACACACAAAGCAGTTAGTCTTAGGATTGACTGCTTTTTTTCTTATCAAAATTCCAGTCGCTATCCCTATGGCTATGAAATTGTAAATAGAAAATGTCAAGTCGTTGGGTAGGAGAAATGAATAATATTTGGAGTAGAGCAAGAGCGGTTGTGAATGCTGAATTGATTTATAACTAAAAGAGAAGAGATTTTGGATCAATGCTTGACTGTAAACCTTGTTTATAGCTTATTCTTAAGATAAAATAGAGTTGCTTGAAAGGAGTGCATAACATGAAAATAAAAGACGTAGAAGAACGAACAGGTTTATCCCGTTCTAATGTTCGTTTTTATGAAAAGGAAAAACTCATTGAGCCTTCAAGAAACGAAAGTAATGGTTATAGAGATTATTCAGAAAATGATGTGGAAAATATAAAGAAGATTGCATATCTGCGTACATTAGGAATTTCTATTGAGGATATACGAAGCATTATATCTGGAAAAGTAACATTGCAGGAAACGCTTGAGAAGCAGAATGAAGTATTAAAAAGTCAGATTACTGATTTGAATAAGGCGAAACTCATGTGCGAAAAAATGCTGGATGAAGAAAGTATTAGTTATGAAAAATTACAGGTAGAACAATATGTAACAGAGTTGCAGGATTATTGGAAAGATAATCAAACTGTTTTCAAATTGGATTCAGTCAGCTTTTTGTATATATGGGGAAGTATGCTTACTTGGATAACGATTACCGTATTATGCTTGATTATTGGGGCGTTGTCTTATTCTAAGTTGCCGGTAGAGATTCCGGTACAATGGAGTAAAGGTGTGGCAACATCTTTGGTGAATAAAAACTGGATTTTTATTTGTCCCGTTAGCTGTATCATAATCCGTTATTTATTAAAACCTTTTATCTATGCCAAATTACAGATGAACAATTATTATGGTGA
>NZ_DS996841.1:465550-483828 GCF_000156655.1 Holdemanella biformis DSM 3989 | reverse complement strand
CAGAGTATTTGACAAATTATATGTGTTTTATTGTGTTGTCGGTAGAAATTTTCTCCATACTTTTTACTTTCGGAGTGGTAAAAAATATTGTTGTACTGTTATTTGTGGACACAGTAGTTTTTATTGGATTGTTAGTCGTTGGGCTGACGAAAATGGATTTGAGAGGAAAAGAAATTTTATGATTCAGATTTCAAATTTAAGTAAAAAATATGGTGAAACGGTTGTTTTTTCGGACTTAAACTATACATTTGAAAATGCTTGTATTTATGGACTTGTTGGAAGAAATGGAGCTGGAAAGACTACTCTTTTAAATATACTTTCGAATTATGAAAAAAATTATACAGGAGTAATCTCTATCGACAGAAAAAAGATGAATAAGGTTGATTATCTTGATATGCCGGTTGCCTATGCAATGGATCAACCAAGTTTTTTTAATGAGTTGACGATATATGAAAATCTTCTTTTGATTGCTTCAAGCAGAAAGATAAAAAAACAAGAGGCATTTGATAAAATCGAGAGGATTTTAGATGGGTTGGGATTAAAAAAATATGAGAACTATTCTCCGTTAGAACTTTCAAAAGGTACAATGCAACGGTTAAATAATGCTTGTGCAATGATACAAGAAGAAAAAATTACTATTTTTGATGAACCATTTTCAGGGCTTGATCCTGTCCAAATGAAACTTTTAGAAAATGTAATAGTGGAGTTTCACAAGAAAGAAAAAGGAATTTACATTATTTCAAGCCACGATATAGAGTGTTTACAAAATGTTTGTGACAAGTGTCTTTTGTTACATAACGGACAAATTAGAGAAATCAATATGGAGGAAGTTGACAGAGAGGAAATCGCAAAAATTTTATCTGAAGGGGAGTAGGTATGTATCAGTTGCTTTTGAAACAGAAATTCAAATTTGCAGTTAGAATGGTCAAACGAAATATAGGTGCTTATTTTATACTGATTGCTATTGTGCCATGTATTCTTATATTGCAATCTATGATTCAGAAAAACTATGGAATGGATATTACTGTTTTTATACCATATGGTATTCTCTGTTTCTTGTTTATGAATTTGTTTGGAACAATACCAAGAATGCGTATTTCTCCTGAAAATTATATTTGGAAAATAGAAAAAACATATATTTGGAGAGTGAAGAAGATAGGAAAAAGCATGGTACTGACGCTGTGTGCTGCGTTGATTTTATTTTGGGCTTTCCCAATGTAGGGAATAGTTTTGAGACAGTTTATTGTGGCTATGCTTTGTAACCCAATCGTCAATATGCATACGGTTTTATCAACCCAATATAAATATCGGGATATTATGAATATATGTATGTTGGCAGTAGTAATGATTTGTTTTTTTAATGGAAGTGTATTTGTTACAAGTATATTATTGATCATTTACGGATTATATTTTATTTTATATCCTTATTTTAGCTATCAAGCAATTATCCCGTTCTTTCAACAATATAATCAGATGTTATATGGTTTTTTGAATAGAGAATATGATACAGTTTTGCAAACGCAGGATGAAGTGTTCTTCCAAAATAATCAGAAGGAAATGAAAGGACTGATGAAGAAATATTATGGCAGCCGCTATCGTTTTTTGATGGTTTATGAGGTGGTTAGTATTGTCAGAAGAAAGAAACAGATTATGTATCAGTATTTTGCGATTGTTTTAATCACAATGTTATTATCGCAGATAGACGGAAAATATATTGAGTATGTATTATTGTTTTCTATATTGATATTAGGACAGAATGTTGTCAGCTATAATGTGCAAAATGAATTACGTTTAGTTAAAAAAGGATTTCCGCTCAGATATTCTTTAAAAGAAAAATTACAATGCAAGTCAGTTATTGGAATGTTCTTGTTGTTACTCCCGATGCTCTGTTATTGGATAGCGTATAAAATTGAATTATTTAGTATTCTCCTTTGGATATGGATGCCGATTCAGAGTATTATAATATTTACTGCAAAGAACCGGTTGCAAAGGTTACTATATATACTTCCATTTTATATTTTGTCATTGTTATCTATGAGAGTATGGCAGATGTTTTTTTAACAATAAGATTATTGATTTTCTAAGCAAAACAGCTTATAATTTGAGTCGGAACATATTGCTATTATCCACAGTTACGAAGTGCGTGTTATCAATGCCGATAACAAAATGATAACATTAGCCCGTATAGGTAGGATAATATGGATAAATCAAATAATCAAAAGAATTACAAACACGATAACGAATAATCACTAAACAAAATTGATTAGTAATTGTCGAATTCGAATAAGAGTGGCGGAAAGCAAGTCTAAAATGGCTTGCTTTTTGCTTTACAATGTAGGCGGCTGATGTATATAATTATAAATCATAAATTCATGAATTTAATATCAGAAGGTAAAAGCAGGCGTATATTGCGACTGTTTTTACCTTCTTAATAAAATCTGTATTAAGCATATTTATAATGCAGGGGACAAAGACTATTAAAGTTACTATTTCAAGTCCTGCTTTCTAAAAATACGAATCCCAATCTTGTAAAACAGAAGAATTTCCAGAATATTGAACAGGCAAAATTCTATGTGGTAAGGAAAGTCTTTGAAAATAAGAGAAGTTTCTTCCTTTGTGCCGAATTCTGATTCAAATAGCAGATAACTGTGAAATTCAGCCTGCGCAAACGGTGATACTAAAACATGAATGTTATTTGCTGTACGGGCAAAACTATCTATTCGTAGAGGGTTTTCCACAATTTCATGAGTGATAGGATCAGTCCAAGTGCTTGATTGATTTAAGCTGGAAACTGACTTTCCACCTAATGTCAACAATGCTAAGGTTAGAATAACTGCAATTCCAAGACTGATAAGTTGCTTATGTGAAATCATTACAATCATAGTGTACAAAGCAGATACTGTGATGATGCACACAAAAGCAATCGCAGCATGAAATGCAAATTCAGTTACATTGACTTTATCACTAAATTCTAATCCAGCAATATTTGAGCTTGTGAAAACAGATAATATATCAGCAACAAAGAGAACTGTAGCACATATGCTACTGACGATTAGTTCGACAATATAAATCTCTTTTCGTGTATATCCTGCGGATATCTTGTTGTTGATTGTTCTGTTTTCAAAGTCACTCCCTAAGTATAACGGAATCAACACTGCCAAAATGATACATATCAGGTCAGAATTTTCCAATAAAAATGTTGTTGTAAAGATTTTGAAACCATATCCATTTAATAAGATTCCATAAACATTGATGGCAATTACTGCGATTACTCCAAGCCATAGAATTGGAGATTTTGCAGCACGCTTTAGTTCCATAGATAAAAGTTTATTCATAGTTTAAGTCTCCTTTCTGCTTTTCTATAAAAAATTTTTGAAGTAAAAAGTTTCTAAATCGGTATCGGCTATTTCTGATGAAGAGAATTCTTGAATTAAAACACCATTTTTGAGGAAACCATAGTGGTTTGCCACTTTTTGAAGTTCGCTTAAGATATGACTTGAAATCATAATGGTAACACCATACTCTTCATTTAACTTTGCGATGATAGCTCTGACATCTTTTATGCCTTCAGGATCAAGTCCGTTAAGAGGCTCGTCTAAAATGAGGAATTGCGGATTTCCTACAAGTGCCATTGCTAAAGCCAGACGCTGACGCATACCTAATGAATAATTCATTACCAGTTTTCGAGTATCTTTCAGATGTACCAGTTCTAATAGTTCAGCAATCTTCGACTTTACTTCCTTTGATGGACATCCACAAATTTTAAGCTGATACTTCAAATTTCCTTTTGCACTTAAGGTAGGATATAATGCAGGTGTTTCAATAATGGCACCGATTTTAATATTTTCAGATTTAACAACTGTTCCTGAGGATGGACTTTGCAAATTAGAAAGTATTCTCATTAAAGTTGTCTTGCCTGCACCATTATTTCCAATCAATCCATAGATAGCACCTCGAGGAATATGAAGGGAAACATTATCTAAAGCGATTGTTTCTTTGTAATGTTTACAAAGGTTTTGGGTTCTAATAATATCATTCATAAAATTCATCCTTTCTAAATCTGTACGGCAATTGCTGTTGTTAATGAAAGTATAGGTTGTTGGAAGAAAAAAATAAAGCAAATAGCCTTTTACAGTTGGATTTTAGAAGGATAAGGTTACTTTACATGCATGTAAAACGATAATATCTTGTGTAAAATACACGATTATGGCATACTTGAGACAGAGCATTATTATACAATGGAAAGGTGAGCTGAAATGACAGTTGCAGAGATGATAAAAAAAACTCGGACTGAAGCAAACATGACTCAAGGAGAATATGGAGCAAAATTTGGTGTTTCAAGACAGACAGTTTCCAGTTGGGAAAATGGAAGAAGTCTGCCAGATCTTCAAATGTTGATTGATATCTGTAACACCTATCATGTTTCTTTGGATAAGCTATTAAACGAGGATAAAGAGTTTGTTGAGAAAATAGATTTTTACAATAAATATAAAAAGGCAATTCGATTAGTGGGCATGTGTCTGTTGGCTGGTTTGCTTATATTTGCAATTGTATTTATTAACTGGAAAATTACAGAAAGAAATATGAATCAAGCATTTGAAATGAATGCAGAGAAATTAGGATTCGTAAAAGGAGAACTTTACGAATTAGAAAAAGACAATGTTCGGTATCGACTGCCAAACCAAAAACTCCCGTTCTTAAAGAAGGACTTTCATGTAAAAAACAGTTATGCCGATTTTATGATTGAAGATATAGAGATTAGTATTTCTATTTATGATGGAGAGGATTTTGCTATTGAATTTAATCATTTTAGAAGTATAAAAGGTTGCTTTGATAAAGATAGCAATATCGAGATCATGGAAAATACTTTGAACGAGAAAGAGAACATTTTTTATACCGAAAATAATGAGATGATAGAGGATGTGTTAAAGCAGTTATTGGAAATTCATAAAAATGTATATCGGCGTTAGTAAGATGGCGAATATAAATAAGGAATAGTAGTTGTATTTAATTTGTCTGAAGTGGTTACTGTTTTTAATTATATACTGTTGCTTTTCTAAGCAAAACCGTTTATAATCTGAATCGGAACATATTGTTATTATCCACAGTTACGGAGCGAGTGTTATCAACACCGATAACAAACTGATAACATTAGCCCATATAGGCAGGATAATATGGATAAATCAAATAATTGAAAGAAAAGCGAACACGGCAACCAATAATCTCTAAACAAAATTGATTAGTAATTGTCGAGTTTGGATGAATAGAGAAGGAGAACCCTAGCACTTTTTGCTAAGGTTCTCTGTTTTGATTATTTCCATATGTTCAGATCAGACAAGATAGATAAAGCAATGTCTGATGCTTTACTACCAGTTGCACGTTGTTCGCTTTGAATATTTGTGGAGAAAAAGTATGTATTATTTTGGCTTTCTATAAAACCTATAAACCAGCCATTTATATCCTGCCCGTTCACTCGTCCGGTTCCGGTTTTTCCATAAAATTCTCCATTTTCAGAGGCGGTAAGATGGATGGAATTTTTGACGGCATGAATATTAGCAGGAGTAAAGTTGAAGTTGTTTCGATATAAATTTTCCAAAAGTTCAACTTGTTCTACTGATGAAATCTTTAAGGATGACTGCATCCAGTAGGAAGAGAAATCTCCGAATATATTTTCATTGTCATATCCTATTTGCTGAAGGTATGAATTTATAGTGGAAGCTCCGAGCTGCTTGTCGATTGATTCAAAATACCAGTTTGTATATATCTTTTAAAAGTTATATGATTAAGAAAAACGGCAGGAGGTATCTGAATGAAATCACATAAATATTGGTCTATCGGTGCACTGATTACAATGCTTGGAACTTTTTATACAGGTTATAAGGGATCAAAAGAAGGCCATAAGTACTTTGCAGCAAGTTCTTTGCTTTGCATGATTATGGCTATTTATACAGGACACAAGATGATTTCTGGTAAAAGTAGGAAGAAAAAAGAAGTTTCAGCAGAGAGTGTTGAAGATTAAAAAACAAAATATTTTAATAAATAACGCCGGTGCGGGATTTTGATATCCAGTACTGGCGTTATTTATTCTACAGGGGCTTGGGGGTGTAGCCACCAAATATACTATTCGTTTTCTGCTTCGGCAAGTTTGTTAAGGATCCATTCCCTATTGATAACTATTTCATCATCATCGCGGAGATCCTTGAAATCATCGCAGTGTGAAGAAGCAAATTCATACATATTGTCAATGTCAACTGCACCAGTAATCTCACCATTATTAATGATTACAAGAATATTTGTTCCGTCGTTGTCGACAGCAAAGCGCAGTTCATCAAATTCTTTATCAGGATTATTCTCGTGAAGAGAATCTGCCACAAGTAATTTAACAAGTTCCATTATCCTGTCATCTTTACCTGCATCAAAAATCTGAATCTTTTCAATGAGCTGATTTGCTGATGTAACAATCCGGTTTAAGTACTTTTCGGTACGAAAATCAGCCAAAGCATTTTCTCCATAAAACATTTCATATGTCTTCTCTACTTCTGATTCAGGAACCAGATAAATCATGATAAGATCTTCCATCTGGTGATAGAGCGTAGGATAGTTTAAACGAAAGGTTTCTCCACAGTTCGGGCAGGTATAAAGGAAAATAGACTGATTAAGTACCTTCTCCTTCATTTCAGGATCCAGTACAGTATTAATGCTGTCCCAGACTTCAAATTCTCCCTCATGATGACAGGAAGGGCAAGTGACCTTTTCCATATGATGTTTTGACATAAATAATCCCCCTTTCAGTGAGATAAATCTATAGTTTTCTTATTGTAGAATACGCTTATCCTTTATTATTTCGCCAGAAAATTGCTCTGTATCTCCATCGGCATATGATAAGCCTGGCCTCGTTTTGTCAGGCTGTATAATTTAAAGCTCATGAGTTCCGGAGTTGCATTCAAAGAGCTGCAGAGTCCGAAATAATCCAGGTCCTCGTTCTGAACCATCTCTTCAATGTCTTCATCTTCAATAAGAAGATCGGCAGCAAACAGATTGGCCTGGTATTCTGTATTATCCGTCATATTGTAGAGTGTATCATCTTGCATCGGAGCCATTTTCAGCTGGGAACGATGCAGGATGATATGCCCTAATTCATGGGCGGCAACGATCATCTTTTCTTCTTCTGAAAGGAAACTGCTGATCATGACATAGATCGTCTTGCAGCTCATAAAACAATATCCTTTCAGTGTCTTATATCTGGAAGTTTCCCCGACAACAATGTTCATCTGATCCATGATCTCAAAGGGATCCCTGGTGCCATATTTCTTGATTAATTTCTTTGTTTCTGTATATATGTAAGTGTTTCTCAAATAAATCACCTCAAAAGTAAAAAATAAAAAGGGCAGAAATATCCTTGTAACTATAAGGTAACAGATTAGGTGTACAATAATCCCGCCTTCTATTATTTTTCCTCTTGTTTTTTCAGATATTTTTTCGGTGTAAATTTCTTTGCACGTCTTTTGGAATCCAGATAAAGGCTCTGGATCTCATCCATAAAAGCTATTTTATCTTCGTCTGTCAGTGATCCACCGGCAAACATAGCTGCAGCCTGTTCCAGAATCTGCTGAGCCTGTCTGGCACCACGGTTACCAAACTGTTCGGATGCTTCTGTGATAAAAGCTTCATTCTCACTCATGAGATAAGAAACGTCACACTGTAATGCATCTGCCAGTTTCTGATACAGAACATTTTGTTTTGGAAAACGTCCTTCTACTTCCCAGGATCGAATGGTCCTATATGAAACACCAACCATACTGGCCAGTTCCTGCTGACTCATCTTTTTTTCTTTTCTTAATGATCTTACTTTTTCACCGAATGTCATAAACATACCTCTTTCTAAGCCTTGTCTTATAAGTTTCATTAGCCGCTTCAAGGCAAAACAGGAAATGTGTCTCCTAAAAATAAAAATTAATCTTGACAAAAGGAAATATCTCTCCTATAATGTGAATCACAGATAAGGGAAACATCTTTCCTATAAGATACACAATATTTCCTCTTTTGTCAATGGATATGTGAAATGAATTTCCTGTAATTCAATGAAAATAGGAAGAATAGACAATCATTGATAGTCAAAATGGGATACATGTTACAAAAAGAGGAAAGACGTATGGGAGGTGGCAATGTGAGTCAGGATCAGACTTCTATTATCTGTATTGATCTGAAGTCCTTTTATGCTTCTGTAGAATGCGTAGAACGTGGACTGGATCCATTTAAAACAAACCTGGTGGTTGCAGATCCGACCAGATCAAAGTCAACAATCTGCCTGGCAATCACTCCGGCCATGAAGGCGCTTGGCATCAAGAACCGGTGCTGGATCCATGAGATACCGGATTGTGTGAAGTACATTACAGCCATGCCGAGGATGCAGCTGTACATGGATTATTCCGCAAAAATCTATGGAATCTATCTGCGGTATGTCTCAAAAGAAGATATCCATGTGTACAGTGTCGATGAATGTTTTATTGATGTGACAAACTATCTGCAGCTTTATCATCTCACTGCAAAAGAAATGGCGGTAAAGCTTATGCAGGCAGTCATGGAGGAAACTGGCATCACTGCAACTGCAGGTGTGGGAACCAATCTGTATCTTGCTAAGATCGCAATGGATATCGTAGCAAAGCATGTGGATGACCATATTGGAATCCTGGATGAATTCTCTTACAGAGAGCAGCTATGGGATCATAAACCATTAAGTGACTTCTGGAGGATTGGATCCCGGACTGAAAAAAAACTAGCCGGTTATGGAATCCATACAATGGGCGATATTGCAATGGCTTCTTTAAGATCCGAAGACTGGCTGTATAAGATGTTTGGGATTGATGCAGAGCTGTTGATCGATCATGCATGGGGATATGAAACATGCCGGATGAGTGACATCAAGAACTATCATTCGGAGGAACACAGCCTTTCAAATGGTCAGGTGCTGATGCGAAATTATTCTTTTGACGAAGCACTTGTGATCGTAAGGGAAATGACAGATAATCTGGTCCTGGATCTGTTTGAAAAAGGACTGGTAACAAGCTCTCTCACCTTATGGATCGCCTATGACCACAGGTATGAGCATGAGGCATCCAAAGGAACTGTAAAACTCGAAAGAGGAAGTAATAGTTCAAAAAAAATCATGGATGCAGTGGAAAATTTATATCTCAGGATCGCAGACAGATATACCGGAATCCGAAGAATCGAGGTGTGTGCAAACAGGGTTGCTCCTGAAAGTTATGTGCAGTACAGCCTGTTTGATGATCCCAAACAGACCGATAAGGAACGGCATTTACAGGAAGCAGTATTGAATGTAAAGCAGCGTTATGGAAAGAATGCGATCATGCGGGGATCCAACCTGCTGGAGTGTTCCACCTATAGAGAACGCAATGAACAGGTTGGAGGACACCGTGCTTAGAGGAGGTGCAAAAAGTGCTGGCAAGTGCATATCAACCGTATTTATATTTACCAAGACCGGTTTCCAGGAGACATCCCATGGATGTAGGACGCAGGGCAAAACAGTTTGCTCCATTTGCGGCACTTCGTGGACTGGATGAAACAATCCGGCAACAGGAAATCATTTATGAACCAAAAAGAGATTTATCTGAGGAAAAGAAAAATGAGCTGGATATGAAATTAAGGATCCTGGCATATGGAATGAAGATACAGGCAACTTATTTTCAAAAGTCATGGAAGAATCCATTAATTGGTCAGTACCATACATTATCTGGAACCGTAGAATTTTTTGATCCATCAGTCCACTTACGGATTGATGATACCGAGATTCAGATCCAGGACATCTGTGATCTGACTGGTGATGTATTTGAAACTATTGAAATATCATGTTAATTAATCACAGCGGAATTTTTTATACCGGAAAGAGTGAGTGGTAGCTGGTGAAAGGATAAAAAAGGATGCACAGATCGACAAAGCAGATCTGATCAGAATAGAAATCGTGCTGTTCGTGTAGCTTTGGCACTTACGGAATGGATGGCATGATGCTCATAAGGCGGATTTGATTTCCCTTTGGTCCGTTGAGTAATAAATGGAGAAATATCTTATTGCTTAAAGGAGGAAGCCTATATGGGATTAGGTGCTATTAAATGGCATGTACACTGCTCTGTATGTGGAGCATTTATTGAAAAAAGCGCACAAAGCGATTCAGAAGTGGAGTGCAAAAAATGTCGCAGTACATTGGAGATATTTGTAAAGGATGATATGGTGTCGGTTCGTCCGATCCACATCCGAGATGAACAATTAAAGTCCAGGATGCGGACGTATTCCCGAAAGATGATGAATCAGGGATCATAACAGAATAGAATGAGCTGTCTGTAGTAAGCGTTAGATTTGGCAGGAACCATCAAGAACGCACCAGGCAGTAAGAGTTTGTCAAGGAGCTGAACCTGACTGGAATCACTAAGAGCCCGGCAAAACATTTACGGATACACTGCAAGATCAGAAGTATTTTCTGGTTTTGGAGATTGTTGAAGTATTTGTTTTGTCGGGCTTTTTTGACGTATTTCGAAAGATTTTTAAATTTTTTGTCGTACCCCACTGTAAAACAGGCTCTCAGCGTTTCGTTATATAGAGGTTGAATTCTTTTTTGCAAAAATAATTGTAAATAGAGATTTTGATAATATGACACAAAGGAGGAAACAAAGATGGCTGAAATCGAATACCAGGAATTTGTAAGGCATTGTCCTTACGATGCTATGGGCGATTATTCCATGTTTCGCAAACAGCAAACAGAGAATAAATCAGAAAATCCACATAGCAACTGAATAAGCCAGGCAATCTGGCAAACGTAATCTAAACGCAGATGCATGCGTTATCAAGGAGTCGCGGACTCCCGTTCAAAAAAAACGGGTGAGTTCGTGACCTCTTGTGTTGCAGTTCTTTATGTCTGTGCAGAAATTTCATAAAAGATGGAAAGGACCACCCGGAGCCGAAAGGCAGAAAGGTGGTCATTATGTTGACATTAAAAGAACTGAAGAAAATCGTGAAAGTTGCTGATATGGAGAAAAGAATCCCAAGCGTGAAATCCTTGAAAGAACACAAAGTTGTAGTAAAAGAAATGATCAATGCAGAAACAACGATCTCTGTTTATGATCACGGATATGTGCTTTATACAGCGGGAAATCAATCAACCGTATTTCCATTGCATAGTTGTGATGACTATGAATATGTGAGTGTAACTGGTGATAACAAGGAATTCAATAAAGAGTTTTTTGATAATGAAAACTGGTATATCCGTCTGCTGATGGAGGCTGAAGACCGTATGGAATATAGTCAGAGCAAAATCAAATCCAATCATGCTGTATTTTCTAACAGCGATGTTACAGATGATGCGGAGATTATGAGAGGATCTTCAAAAGATTTTGTTGACGATGTTATCGACAGAGAAATTCTGAATGCTCTGATCAAGGAGTTAACAGAGAGACAAAAGACGGTGCTTAATCTGGTTTATTTCGAAGAAATGCGCCAGCAGGATATCGCGGATTATCTGGGAATCAAACAGCAGAGTGTAAATGACCTCCTGAGCAGGGCATTAAAAACGATGAAAAAAAAGGCTGAAAACGAAGAATTTTAAAAAAATTTCAAAAAAATTGAATCAGACCACTGTAAAACAGGCTCTCAGCGTTTCGTTATATGAAGGGTTTGCATAGAACACCTTCATGTACCTTGAAAAATGAATAGCCTGCCCGGAGTGATATTCGGTTTGAACATGCATAAAGCGAAAAGCTGCGTGTCTGCCAGAAGAAAACGTATCAGAGATGGAAACTGATATAGGAACGGATCCGGGAAAGAAAACAGGAAAACGCTTAAATCTTAAATCAAAATAAAATGTCTGAATCTGAAAAGAGGATGACAGTAGAAATGATGTGGCGGTATTTGTGACAAACAGGTACCGCCATATATTTGTGCTGTTATCTCAGCTTGTGCTGACTATCCCAAATAGCGCAAATTTCAGGAAAGGAGGCGATCATCTTCGTATAAAAGATAATACGCAGAAACTAACAGATAACCATACACAAAAGAATCAGAAAGGAAGGATTTAAGAGAATGAACGTGAAAAAGAAAGCACGCAGGGTGATGTCTGGATTACTGACAGCAGTAACGGTCCTATCGACGGTACTCTCTCCCGTTGTTGCCTATGCTTCTGATGATGCCGGATCTGTAAAAAAGATTCCGTATTATGAGGAAATCAAGGATCAGCTGGATGAAGATGAAGTGGTAACTGCAAAGGATTATGAGATCAAGGTTGGAGACAATTTCGATGTAAAGAGTGATTATATCGGTCTTACGATTCAGGATGACAGCAAAGTAAAAGTTACATTTCAGGAAGCAAAAGATACGGATGGAAATGACTTTTCTACCGATTATGCCAATTCCTATAAGGCAGTCTATTATGTAGAACCACAGACAACGGATCACCCAACCTACCAGATCAATCGAAAGATCGTGGTAAAAGAAGCGGATCAGCAGAAAGATTCGCAGTCAGAAAGTTCTTCTGATCAGGATGCTGGTTCTTCCGATAAGACAGAAACAGAGGATTCTGAGGCTGACTCGTCTACAGAGGAAACTGGTGCTGCTGAAACGGAGAGCAAAACAGAACTGACAGAAAAAGAATTTGATGCAGAGATCGAAGCAACTGAAGACCAGGAGACCGTTGATCCGGAAACAGGGATCACACTCTCTGAGGTCATGCAGGAAGCAGTTGACCAGGAAGTTGCTCTTGCAGATCTTGAAGCAGGCGAAAGTATTACTTTTGATATGCCAATGATGCTTGCTTCCGGTGAAACAGGAACAAAATCAGTCACAGTCACAGCCGGTTCCTGGTACTATTACGCAGATTATGGATTAGGTTCTTATCTGACTTGTCCATATTATGTGAAATGGGGAAGCATCAATGCGACAGCATACTGTGTTGAACCATCGAAAAAAGGACCGGGAAATGGAACTTATACGATCCAGAAACTTGCCGATGGAAAGACACTTGCAAAGGTCTGCTATTACGGAACAAAAGCAAGTGATGAGAATGGTTTCTTCGATGAGAAACATCCGGATTTTCCGGCAGGAAAGAGATTCATCATTACCCATCTTGCAGCGGCTTATGCAAATGGATCCAGTGACTGGGCATCCGGAACCAATGCGACAGGAAAGAACCTGGCAATGGAACTTTATAACTATTGTGTAAATATGCCGGACATTCCGTCTGTAGATATGAGCTTTTCCGAATCTAATGTAAAGGCTTATGTGGAAGGAAACAGCCAGCGAACAAGTGTGATCACATTCAAAGCAGATAAACTGCAGACAATCACATTTAAGTTGCCAAGCGGTGTAAAGCTTGTAAATGTGACAACCGGTAAAACCAGTGCTGCAGGAGCAAGTGTAGAAATCAGTGGAGGTACACAGTTTTATCTGACAGCACCACTTGATCAGGCAGAGAGCGTCAGTGCTACATTTTCTTCTCGGATGAAGGGAAGCATTGATAAAGAATACTCTGCTTACAAGATTGTAACAGGATCTGGAACACAGGACCTGGCTCTTGTTTTCGGTGAAGGTGTCGGAAATGAGAAATATGTGGATTTTAAAGTAACCTGGACAAAAGAATGTAAGGTATCCATTGTAAAGAAAGACCAGGATACAGGCAATGCACTGGCTGGTGCAGTGTACGGGATCTATTCCGATGCTGCATGTACAAAGCTGATTGCAGAGATGCCTGCAACTGATCAGAATGGTGCTTCACAGCTCACAATGGAAAAGACACAGGAAGTTGTTTATCTGAAAGAAATCTCTGTTCCAACAGGATATCAGATCGATACAAAGTCTTATAATGTGACTCTTGCTATCGGAAAGACAACGACTAAAAATGTAACGGACAAACGAGTAAATGCAAAGCTCAACATTGCAAAACAGGATGCTGAGACAGGCAATGAAGCCCAGGGTGATGCAACACTGGAAGGTGCGGTATATGGTCTTTATGCAAGGGAAGACATTGTTCATCCGGATGGAAGAACCGGAACAATCTATAAGAAAGACACCCTGATCACATCCCTGACAACGGATAAGAATGGCGAAGCTTCTGTATCGGATCTCTATCTTGGAAAGTATTATCTGAAAGAGCTTAGTGCTCCGGTGGGATACGTACTGGATCCGACAGAACATGATGTGGACTGTACTTACGAAGGTGCTACTGTTCCGACAGTAGAAAGAACTTCTGTATGTAAAGAAACTGTCGTCAAGCAGCCATTCCAGATCATTAAGGCAGCAAACAACGGGAAGACCGATGCAGATCTTCTTAAGGGAGTTGGTTTTTCGGCATGGCTTGTCAGTGATCTGAAGGTAAAAGCAGATGGAAGTTATGATTTTGATTCAGCCAGACCAGTTGTACTGACTGCAGATGGACAGACAGAAATGTTTACCGATGAAAAAGGATATGCAAGATCGATTCCGCTTCCATATGGAACTTATGTGGTAAGAGAAACCACAAGCAAACACAACTATGCACCGGTTGATGATTTTGTAGTGAAGATCACAGAGAATCATCCGGATACACCGCAGACATGGCGAGTGCTGCTGGATAAAGAATTCAAAGCAAAATTAAAGATCATCAAAAAGGATGCAGAAACACAGAAATCTGTACTCCTGGCTAATACTGAGTTCAAGGTATACGACCTGGATAATCAGAAATATGTGGAACAGACAACATCCTATCCGAAGCCAACGGTACACAAATCCTATTTCACAAATGAGGAAGGATACCTGGTACTGCCAAAGAATCTGAAACCTGGTAACTACAGGATTGAGGAAGTGACGGCACCCGATGGGTACACAATATCCAAAAACTATGTGACAGTTGCCGTTGATACAGATACTGCTTATCTGACCGATCCTGTCACAGGAGATGCAGTCATTGATGTGGAATATACCAATGCCCCGGTCAAAGGTCAGTTAAAGATCTATAAACAGGGTGAAGTGTTAAAGGGATTTGATAAGGACTTCCAGTATGAGATGGCTGGACTTGCAGGTGCTGAATTTGAAGTCTATGCGGCAGAGGATATCTATACTGCCGATCATCAGGTAGATGCAGATGGACAGAGAACTCTGTATTTTTCAAAGGATGCACTGGTAGCAACCGTCACAACGGATGCAGATGGTTATGCAACCGTAAAGAATCTTCCACTTGGCAGGTACTATGTTAAAGAGAAGAATGCACCGGACACTTATGTGTTAAATACTGTATCGGAAAATGTCGAATTTGCTTATGCGGATCAGGATACTGCAGTGATCGAGAAAGAAATCTCTGTCACAGATGAACGACAGAAAGTGTCGATTACGGTCGAAAAACAGGATGCTGAGACAGGTAATACAGTAGCCGGAGCAGTATTCGGTATTTACAATGCAAAAGACATTCAGACGAAAGATGGAAAAGTGATCGTCAAAGCAGATACTCTTTTACAGGAAATGACTTCTGATGAAAAAGGTCAGGCAGCATGTACACTGGATCTTCCACTTGGAAGCTATTATGTAAAAGAACTGAAAGCACCAGATGGATTCGTATCTTCGGATGAAGTACTGAGATTTGATGCTTCTTATCAGGGGCAGGATGTGCAGACAGTAACATTAAAATCCGTAAAGAAGAACCAGCCGACAACTGTTGAGATCACAAAATCAGATGCAACAACCGGTGTAGAACTGGATGGAGCTTATCTGAAAGTAACGGATAAAGATGGAAATGTAGTAGATAGCTGGACATCTTCCAAAGATGCACCGCATGTGATCAAATATCTGAAGGTGGGTGAGACTTATACCCTACATGAAGAGTTTGCACCGCATGGTTATCTGGTAGCCAATGATGTGACATTCACAGTCAAAGATACCGGAGAGGTTCAGAAAGTGGAAATGAAGGACGAGGTACCGGTTGGTGAACTCATCATCAACAAAAAGGGAGAATTTCTGGATTCTGTTACACTGGCCGATAAGGTCAAAGGTGTGGTGGAACACATTTTCAACTATGTAACCGGAAAACTGACAGATGTTACGTTTGAAGTCTATGCTGAGGAAGACATTAAGGCTGCCGATGGCGTCAGTGACGATTACTATAAAAAGGATGAACTGATTGCAACGATCAAGACAGATGAAACCGGTATTGCAAAACTGGAAAATCTTCCACTTGGTAAATACTATGTGAAAGAAACAGGAACTGCTTACGGTCATGTACTGGATGGTGAGATCCGTCATGTAGATCTGACTTACGTGGATCAGAATACACCAGTTGTAGTCTATGACAAAGACTGGCAGAACAACCGCCAGAGAGTAGAAGTCAGTGTACTTAAGAAAGAAAAAGATTCTGACCGTACATTGGAAGGCGCTATCTTTGGATTATTTGCCAAGGAAGACATTAAGTCTGAGACAACTGGTAAAGTCCTGATCGAAGCCGATGAGATCATTGAACTGAAATCTACGGATGAAGAAGGAAAGATCACATTTGTTGCAGATCTTCCAATAGGAGCTACTTATTATGTAAAAGAGCTCTATGCACCGGACGGATTCGTAACCAACGATGAAGTAAAGGAATTTACCTTTGAGTATGCAGGTGAAGACCAGCCGACAGTAACCTATGATTTTACCTTTGAAAATCAGCCAACCGTTGTAGAATTTACCAAATCCAGTCTGACAACCGGAAAAGAACTTCCGGGATGTAAGCTGAAAGTGGTAGATGCTGATGGAAATATCGTGGATGAATGGACGTCCGGTAAAGAAGCACATATGATCCGTGAGCTGACTGTCGGAAAAGAATACACACTGGTTGAAACAAAACCGGCCGATGGTTATGTGACAGCTGAAAGCGTGAAATTCACGATCAAAGATACTGCCGATGTGCAGAAAGTCGAGATGAAGGATGATGTGACGAAGGTAGAAATCTCCAAACAGGATATCGCCGGAAAAGAACTTCCGGGAGCAAAACTCACAATCCTTGATCAGAATGGAAAAGTTGTCGAAAGCTGGACCAGCACAGAGAAAGCACATTACATCGAAATGCTTCCGATCGGAAAATACACTCTCCGTGAAGAAACAGCACCGGATGGCTATCTGGTTGCAAAAGATGTGGAATTCGAAGTAAAGGATACCGGTAAAGTACAGCATGTAACCATGGTGGATGAGGAAAAACCGGCAGAAAAGACACCGGAAGGTGGAAAACCTGTCAGTGATTCACCAAAGACTGGGGATAATACCAATCTGTGGCTGTGGTTTATGCTTCTCGGCATTGGTGCGACTGGTACAGGAGCCCTTGCATTTATGAGAAAAAAGAAACACTAATCAAATAAGAATGAGCGTTCATGGAAACCGAAAGGAATCTGTGGACGC
Source organism: Holdemanella biformis DSM 3989 (assembly GCF_000156655.1). Lineage (GTDB taxonomy): Bacteria > Bacillota_I > Bacilli_A > Erysipelotrichales > Erysipelotrichaceae > Holdemanella > Holdemanella biformis. The sequence goes on along the minus strand of NZ_DS996841.1, from coordinate 466,431 downwards.
TTTTTTACTTTATAGGAAAGACCGCCTGTGGCGCTCTCTTGAATTGAAAAATGCCCGCACGGAGGCGGGCACGACGACAAGACGATCCTTGGATTAGAAGATATAAAAGCCTTCCTCTCCAAAATCGTCATCAAGTTCGTCATCATTTAGAAAATAATCCATATCCAGAAGTTCTTCTTCGCTCATGTGGCGAATGTCCCTGGAAGTCATTCCTTCTGGTGGATTTTCGATGTATTTTTTGCGCAGTTCCTCGATATCTGGTTTCATGGTGTTTTCCTCCTTTGAGAGGATTATATCACAGAATCCATAAAAATTATGCAGAAGACCATCTTCTACGAGCTTTGGACATTATTTTCTCGTACATTTCTTCGAGGGAGACGCGCTTGTGGTTAAAGTAAAGTTCCAGAAAGAGCATTTCATGTTTACAGTCTGGACACTTTAATGGATCATATCCAAAAGAAGAAAGGATAGCTGTGCGCCATTTGTTAAAGTTGCGCAGAGTATGCCGTTTCGCTTTTGAAATTGCTAGGTGCAGATTTTTATCTATTTCGCGGTGACGTGCATAAAGGCCGCCATACCGGATCATTTTAAAGTGTTTCTCCGGTATGTGTCGGATCAAACGCCTGATGAAATCTAATGCAGGGATTGTTTCCTGAATATATTTGTCATCTTCATGACGGTTGTAATGAAATGTGACTGTTTCCGAGTCCTCATCATAGCTGTCAATTCTGGATGTGGCAATAACTGGCCGTCCAAGATAACGTCCAATGTATTTTAGGACCGTTTCAGGGTCACACTTGTTTGGTTTTGCATAAACGTAAAAGCCTTCTTTATGATTCGTGTAGCACTGGGATTTTACTTTTTTGAAAGAAGATCCGAGT
>NZ_DS996841.1:358820-465026 GCF_000156655.1 Holdemanella biformis DSM 3989 | reverse complement strand
GGATCCGAGTCTGCGTCCCATTTCATCAAGCAGTGCTGTGCGGAAAGCATTACGCAGATAAGTATAATTGAAGTGATGGACCGGACGCCAGAATCCATCATCACTGTAACCACCTTCCGATATAAGACAGTGGATGTGGGGATTCCATTTTAAATCCCTGCCAAAAGTATGTAGTACCATAATAAAACCAGGTGTATAATTTTTAGACTTGTTCATTTTGAAGAACATACGAGAGACGACACTGGTAACAGAGTGAAAGAGGCAGTCGAGCAGAGTACGGTCTTCAAGAAAAAAGTCACGAAGATTTTCATCAATAGTAAAAACACAGTGGCGGTGCTGGACATTAACAAGCTTAAAAGACATAGAAGTAGTACGTGCCATAGAATACTTGTTTCCACAGGTAGGACAAAAACGGCTGTGACATCGGAATGGGACAAATTTAAGCTTGCCGCAATGGGGACAACCGTACATGGCACCGCCAAAAGATGGATCACCACAGTTGATCATCTTATCGATATTTTCCATCTCAGTAGATCTGGGATGAAGTGTATATTTAATTTCTTCATAGTCGTCAGTAAAGATTCTTTGTAAGATATTCATAAGCCTATTATGAATGAAAAGTTGAAAAAAAGAAACCCCTATCCCCTCAAGATTGAGGGGCAGGGGAGTTGAAGTGTCGAAGACACTTTTTTAGATGGGAGAAACCATGAGAAATATCATTATTTTTGTTGCTCTTCTGGGAGCAGCGGCAATATTTACAATTTTGTATTGTCTCATTGCTGCCGGAAGTCAGGCAGAGAAAAAACTGACAGAAATCATGAGAAAAGAGGAAGAACAGAATGAAGACAAATAAAGATCTAATTATAGAACCAAATGCAGCTATTGAGGGAAGAAAGTACAGCGAAGAAAAGCCATGGTCCTGCAAGTATTGTTACTGGTGGGAAGGCAAAAAGAAAGGCTGTAGCTTGAAACAGTGCCACTATCTGCTTCCGGAAAAGAAAAAAGCAGTAAAAACAACACCATGTGGTGGCTGTCCGTATGGAAAACATGTTCCATGCATCGGATATTGTATTGCCCGTCTTCATTCTGAAATGAAAGGAAAGAAAGGACGTGGGTAATTGCAGGAAGAAGTAAATCAGAAAGTGATCAGCCTGAGCATCCAGGGAGTCAAGATTACTGCCAGTGTGCTAAAAGCAGCCATTCGGAAGTTCCTGGAAATGGACAACCGGAGGAAACAGAAAGCAACGCAGGTGAAAATGGCTGAAAAGACCGGACGGGCCCAGGAGAAAGGAAGGGAAAAAGCCCGAAAAAAGATTGAAAAGAAAAAGCCACATGGAAAGCAGACCATCAAGCAGCTGAATGCACAGGGAGTACAGCTTTCCAACATAAAGATCACAGATGAAAATATCAAATCCTTTGACCGTGTGGCAAGAAAATACGGGATTGATTACAGCCTGAAAAAAGAAGTCGGTGCGGATCCACCGAAATATCTGGTCTTCTTTAAGGCTAAAGATGTGGATGTGATGACAGCGGCTTTCCGGGAATATGCCGGAGTAGAACTGAAAAAGAAACAGGTGAAGAAACCATCGGTCAGAAAGAAACTGCAGAAATCTGTAGAAAGAAAAGCAAAGCACCGCCAGCGTGTGAAGCAGAGACAAAAATCCAGAGGTCAGGAACGATGATGCGGGAGAAATTACAGAAGATCCAGGTCAAACGGCTGGTGATCTTAAATCTCCCATATTTCTTTATCTTCTATGTAGCAGATAAAGGATCCTGGCTGTACCGGCATTGCCTGGGAGAAAGCATGGTCCAGAGACTTGGCGTGATGTTAGTCAATTTCCGATTGGCATTTTTAAGCTGGCTGCCAAGTATCGCTTTGCAGGATCTTACAGTAGGTGTTCTGGTTGCAGGTGCATTAAAACTGGTGGTCTACTATCGTTCTAAAAATGCAAAGAAGTTCCGACAAGGTGTGGAGTATGGATCTGCAAGATGGGGAAACAGAAAAGACATCGAACCCTTTATGGATCCGGTCTTTGAAAACAATGTCATCCTCACAGAAACAGAACGTCTGACCATGAACAGCCGACCAAAAGCACCAAAGTATGCCAGAAATAAGAATGTGATCGTCATCGGTGGTTCCGGATCCGGTAAGACAAGATTCTATGTGAAGCCCAACCTTATGCAGATGACGGATCACGTATCCTATGTGGTCACTGATCCGAAGGGTACGATCATCGTCGAATGCGGGAAGATGCTGGTAAATGGAGGATACCGGATCAAGGTATTAAATACGATCAACTTTAAAAAGTCCATGCATTACAATCGTGCGACTTGTTCGTCGCTGAAAAGGCGGCGCACAGCGCTGTTTCAATCAGTCCTGTGAACTGATAATTCGAGAGGTGGAATGAAGGGGTAACGCCCTGAAACGCCTCCCCTGATACTCCGGCATGCAGAGGCCAAACTCTGTGTGAAGCCCGGTAAAGTCGGCAGAGAGATGCCGTAACAGGTTAAGCTGACGAAAGCTGTCCAGAGGTGGACGGTGCATCCTATATGCCGGGGATCTATAAGATACCCATGGTGAGAATGACAGAGATGTCTGACGAAGCTCCCGAATGTAAAGGTCTAAAAGTGCCACACTCAGAAATGGGTGTGTGGGTTAAAGCCCAGGCAGTACGGTTTAGTAGAAATGGTTGTTACGAAACGCCGTGGCACGTTACAGGCGTGTCCAAGCTGTCAGGCCCAGAGGGAACACCTAAAGGTATGTATGTACAGATAGGATTATCGGAACAAGGAAAGGCAGGAAGTCTACTGGATAATCCGGCGAAGAATAATAAGCGGATGAATTCCTGCTGAAAAGCAGTGGTCGAACCGATGATATCGTCTGCGAAAAAGAGGACGGTTAGGAATGGCCACAAGTCAGGCAAAACGTCAGCAGTACACAACCACTATTCATGCAGTCGAGTAAGAAAAAGAAATTGTCGCTCGGTTTCATAGAAATGGGGTGATGTACATGGCACAAAAAGCTAAGAAGAAAAGCAAGTTGCGCCATGCGGAATACTATGACATGCAGAAAACCTTTGACAGTCTGTATGCCGACAGCAAAAGTGGTGAAGTCTTTGGGCACCTGATGGATATCATCAGTGCCCCAAGCAACATCAAGCTGGCATTCAGAAATATTAAAGGCAATGATGGCAGTCATACCGCAGGCACGGATGGGCGGACAATAGAATCATTGGCAGTCATGCCAGAGGATAAGTTTGTAAAGCTCATCCAGAAACAGTTCAGGAGGTATGAACCAAAAGCAGTAAAAAGAGTAGAAATACCAAAGCCAAACGGAAAGATGAGGCCTCTGGGAATACCGTGTATTATTGACCGAATAGTACAGCAATGTATTTTGCAGGTCATGGAGCCAATCTGCGAAGCAAAGTTCTATGAGCACTCTTATGGGTTCAGACCGTGTCGGAGCGCAGAAAATGCGATTTCCTATGCGTATGGACTCGCCCAAAGGAACAAGCTTCACTATGTAGTAGATGTGGACGTTAAAGGATTCTTCGATAACGTCGACCACAGAAAGCTGCTAAAACAGATCTGGACTTTAGGTATACGGGACACCAAGTTGATTCAGATCATCAAGGCCATGCTGAAAGCGCCAATCGAAATGCCTGATGGAGAAAACGTCCTCCCATCCAAGGGAACGCCGCAAGGTGGTATCCTTTCACCATTGCTGGCAAACATTGTCCTCAATGAACTGGACTGGTGGATTGCCTCTCAGTGGGATGAAATGGTGAGGCACATGAAACATCCGTGTAAAGTGACCTACTATCCCAACGGCGCAGAGAAAAAGTGCAACAGCTATACAGCCTTGAAGAAAAGCAACCTCAAGGAGATGCGGATTGTCCGTTATGCGGATGATTTCAAGATATTTTGCAGAACCAAAGAGGATGCAGAGAAAACCTATTATGCAGTCAAAGACTGGCTATGGAAACGGCTAAAACTGGAAGTGTCTGATGAAAAGTCAAAAGTGACTAATCTCAGGAAACGTGACAGTGAGTTTCTGGGTTTTCGCATAAAACTGCGGCGCAAAAGTAACTCGTGGGTGATAACTTCAAATGTCTGCGATAAAGCCATACACAGAATCAGCAAGGAAATGGCTGATAGTGTCAAGGCAATACAAAGCAGTAAGACGGCTGAAGAAATAAGCCTGAATGTGGGGGACTATAATGCCAAGGTTATCGGAGTGCAGGACTATTACTGCATTGCGACAAGGGTCAACTTGAATTTCAGCGATATCGCCCGTCCAATCAATGGACAGCTTCTCCATCGTATTGACGGAATCAAGAAGCAGGGCGAGATCAAAAACAGATATCTGAGGAAACGATACGGAAAATCGAAGCAAATGCGATGGATTGGAGAAACGCCACTGGTTCCATTAGCCTACGTGCAATTCAAGATTCCAATGAGGAAAAGCCGAAAAATCAATCCGTATACGCCCGAAGGTAGAGCAGAGATACACGATAATCTCAGGATTGACGTAAATTCAATGCTCTGGCTGATGAGGCATCCGATACCGACCGAATCAGTGAGATACAACGACAACCGGGTCTCCCTCTATGCAGGGCAAGACGGTAAATGTGCAATCACCGGGAAGAAACTGGATGTTCAAACCTGTATCTGTTACAGGAAAACAAACAATTGTAAGAAGGGCAATGACAGCTACCAGAACCTGTTGCTTCTTTCTTTGCAGGGATTGGCAATAGTCAGCTCGGAAGACATGATGTCTGTAGTGGCGTTGGTGAAGGAATACTCTCTGAATGCCAAAGTTATTACCAAAGTGAACAAACTGCGTGCTACCGCAGGACTGCCGCTATTGGCAGCAAAGTAGCAAACTTAGCCAATGTGAAAGAGTGATTGTGTATCACTGCTGAAACTATGCTTGATGGAACGCCGGATGCGGTGAAAGTCGCATGTCCGGTGTGAAGTGGGGGAAAACCCGGAGATAATTTCAAAGGGTTACCTATCACTATCGTTCCATTATATCCGGAGTGAAAAAGACATCTTGAAGCTGGTCAATACCATTATCGCAAATACCAAGGGTGAAGGCGAAAAATCAACGGAAGATTTCTGGGTGAAGGCCGAACGTCTTTTGTATTCTGCACTGATCGGATACATCTGGTATGAGGCACCAGAGGAAGAACAGAACTTTTCTACTTTGCTGGAATTTATCAATGCCAGTGAGACCAGGGAGGATGATGAAGAATTTAAAAATGCGGTGGATGAATTGTTTGAAGAACTGGAAGCAGAAAATCCGGAACACTTTGCAGTAAGGCAATATCGCAAGTACAAGCTTGCTGCCGGCAAAACTGCAAAATCGATTTTGATTTCCTGTGGTGCCAGACTAGCACCGTTTGATATTCAGGAGCTAAGAGAAATCATGTCGTATGACGAAATGGAACTGGATATGATCGGCGATCAGAGAACAGCCATGTTTGTCATCATCAGTGATACCGATGACACATTCAACTTTGTGGTAGCGATCATGTACACTCAGCTCTTTAACTTGCTTTGTGATAAGGCGGATGATGAGCATGGAGGTAGGCTTCCCTATCATGTACGACTGCTTCTTGATGAGTTCAGCAATATCGGACAGATCCCAAAATTCGACAAATTGATTGCTACGATCCGAAGCAGGGAAATCTCCGCTTCTATCATTCTGCAGTCACAATCTCAGCTGAAAACCATCTATAAGGATGCGGCTGAGACGATCACGGGTAACTGTGACACCGTTCTTTTCCTGGGTGGAAAGGAAAGTTCCACACTGAAAGAAATATCAGAAACTTTGGGAAAGGAAACCATTGATCTTTACAACACATCAGACACCAGAGGCAGCAACCGATCCTATGGGCTGAACTATCAAAAGACTGGAAAAGAACTGATGAGTAGAGATGAGCTGGCGGTCATGGATGGTGATAAATGTATCCTGCAGCTCCGTGGAGTGCGGCCGTTCCTTAGCAATAAGTATGATATCACCAAGCATAAACGCTACAAGGAACTTGCCGATTATGACAAGAGAAATGCCTTTGATGTTGAAAAATATCTGGAGCATCGGCTGGTACTTCCAAGAGATGCAGAGTTTGAATTATATGAATGCAATGTAACAGAAGAAGAGATAGCGGCTGTTGAAGCCGAAGAAAGAGAGGATTAAAACTTATGAAAGTAAAAATTCGCGCACCCTGTACCAGACAGTGGTGTATCAAAAGGTCTGAATAAATGGGAAAGGAGAGAGCCAAACGCTTACAGACCATAAGAAAAGCGTTTGTTCAGAAAACAAAATGGGATTTTTCAGTAGTGCTATCAATATCCTTCAGACACTGGTCGTTGCCATTGGTGCAGGCCTTGGTGTATGGGGAGTGATCAATCTGATGGAAGGTTATGGTAATGACAATCGTGCGACACGTTCTTAATTGAAAAGGTTAAGCACTAGGTTGAAGGGCTTGATAGCCTGTAATCTTAGGAGAACTGACAATCTGATGGGTGGAATGAAGGAGTAACGACCAGAAACGCCCACACTGATACTCCGATTGGCATCGGATATACAACTATCCGACTGTCAAAAGCTCGGTGAAGTCGGTAGAGAGTAACCGTAAGTGGATCAATCCGCACGAAACCTGTCCAGAGGTGGACGGTGTTACCTATATACCGGGTGTCAGATACTCATGGTGAGAATGTATAAAAATACTGACGAACTTCTGAATGTACGGGTCTAAACATTTGGATTTGTCGAAAGGCATTTCCCCATTTAATTGGGGTGCTCGTGGATTAGTAAGAGTGGTTGTTATGAACGTCCACATATCGTTACAGGCGATAAAGTTCTTAGAACTGGGCACAGGCTTAGAGGAAGCACCTAAAAGTATCTCATGATAGGATTGTCGGAACGTGGAAAGCTGGGAACGTATAAAAACAAGCTGTTGTAGGTTCGTTGGACGGGAAAGCCGGATAAGACTGGTATAACCGTACTTAATCCCAGTGAGAGTAGGGGCATAGTACCGATGAAGCGGTGATAACAAGCCATGGAGGGATGGCCCCAAGTCGAGTTTAGAAAGAAATTTTCATAAACTTAAAAGCCCGACTTCGAAAAGCCGGGCTCCTAGCGTAAAATTAATGTATGGCCAAACACATTAAATTACAGAAAAATTATACTGCATCTAGCCTGTATTATCAAATAAAACTTCTGTTGGATATAGAAATTATTTCAGTAGATAATCCATCAAGAAGATTTCAAACGGATAACCACTAGCTATGGAATCCGGTTGAGAATAAAACTGAAGTATACGGGCAGAGTGTTTCTAGGTTTCTTAAAAACAAGAAATAGAATTCCGAAGATATATGTATTGTGTAAAAGAAAATGTTGCAGTGCAAAGGAGTACCATTGTGATTGTATACAATATCAATAAGCTACATCATAAAATACAGCCCTGAAAAACAGGGTAACACTTGTTTGCAGTAAAAGAAACAGTATAAATTTTAAAACCATAAAGGAATCCTGGGCTTTCTATGAAAAGAAGGTCTGGAAAAGTGCGTTTAAAAACAGTACCTATGAGGAAAATACGCGTATTTTATAGAGTTTGTTTAAAATAAAATGCTTGTAGTAACGAAGAGTGTACGTTTTATTTGAAACAAAAAAATTTTAAACTCGATGGAACGCCGTGTGAGGGGAAACTCTCATGCACGGTGTGGAGCGGGGGAAAATCCAGCGATAATTTCAAAGGATTACCTATCGCTATCTGGCGCAAAAAGTCAGGGAATTAAGCACTTAATGTCTTCTATGTGAAAAGATTTTAAAGAGAAAATGCACATCCTACGCAGATAACATGACAATTTCATGCAAAGCGAAAGGAGACACCATGAAAATCGAATACACAAAAGTGGGAGACTATTATTTACCGAATCTTTACTACCCGGAGGAAACCAGACCGATTGGCTTATGGGGAATGCTTCGGAAGGAATATCTGAAAGAACATAAATCTGGAACTTATACATATCTTCTTCTGACCGCCAGGCTGGACAGTTATTTGGCAGATCTGAATGAACAGGCACAGGAACGCTTTGAATTGATCGAAACTCAGATGCGAAGTGCGGAGGGAGTTTCCGAGGAACTGAAGAGACAGAATCCTATGGAATGGCTATGCCACTGTAACAATATCCGCAACCGGGCTGCTGAGATCATCAAGCAGGAACTGATTTATGTATAAGGGGGATTCTAGATATGAGAAGAGAACTGATTGAAAGTTATTATGAAGAATACCAGCGGGAGCTGGAAAGATTTCTTGAATCTGACCCGGAGATGTTCACTCTGGAAGCAGAAATTCATCATTACATAGAAATACTGGAACCGGTCCTCAGAGATGGCGGACAGGAGATGTGGCAGACACTGGACAGGATTATTTCAGCGAAAAATGCAATGGAGGGAATTGTGGCAAAAGAAATGTATATCCGGGGATTTCTGGATTATGAAAGACTGGTGTGTGAAAAAGACAGTAAGATCTGAATAATCAGAACATAGACTATATATAACGAGGCTTTTATTGTATAGACAGTAAGAGCCTCATTTAATATAGTTTTCATAATAAAAAACAGGTGGTAGTACGTATTTGCTTTGTGTTATATAAGAATTGGTCTGGCTGAACAATGGTGAAAATTTACTATGATTTTACTTAAATCTGATTGAAGGATGAAAAAGTGATGATATCATATAGTGGGTTGATAGGGTTACAGAAAATGTATTCACAGAGGCAGAGAAGAAATAATGAAAGTAAAAAATGCAGATGAATTTTATAAAATATTAGAAAGAAAGGCTATATATCCGGTATTTCAGCCGATTGTAAATTTACAGACTGGAGATGTGGCAGGATATGAAGCTCTTAGTCGTATCGACAGGCATGATACGACTCTTATGATTTCAGATTTGTTTGTGATTGCTGAACAGGTAGGCTGTGTTTGGAAATTGGAAAAATTGTGCAGAAATAAAGCATTGAAGGCAGCGGCGAATAAACCAGAACATGCAAAATTATTTCTTAATGTAGATGGTAATATCATTCAGGATAAATCGTTCATACAGGGATTTACAAACCGTAAGGCTGCGAAAGCCGGAGTACCGTCCTGTGACATTGTATTTGAAATAACGGAACGGTCGGATATAGAAAACTATCAGATTCTGCAACAGATTATGAAGCATTATGCAGATCAGGGATATGAAATAGCTTTGGATGATGTTGGAGCTGGATATTCTGGTCTGAACCGTGTAGTAAATACATCGCCAAACTACTTAAAAGTTGATATAGAACTGGTCAGAGATATTCAAAAACATAAGAAAAAGGAAATTATGATGGAATTTCTGTTGCATTACTGTAATGAGACAGGAGCAATTCTGATTGCAGAAGGGATAGAAACAGAAGCAGAGTTGGAGTGTCTGTGTAGATTAGGTGTTCATTACGGACAAGGATATTTTCTTGGAAGACCGGACAGAACGTTCAAAAATGTAAGGAATGAGGCGATGTTGGTATTACGTAGACTGAATAATAAATCGTAATGAAAACTATATGTCAGCAGGTGAAAAATGAATAAGTCAATTATAACATTATAAAGATTTCCATTGATTTTTACACCTATTTTACACAAGCACTCACATAGATTTGATTTCTGTCTTCTATAATTGTATAGGAAAATGTAGATCTTATATAATAACAGGAGAGGACAGAGAAATGAACGAGAATGTGAAAGTGGTTTTTGGTCTGATCGGTGGCCTTGCCTTGTTCCTTTATGGAATGAACAGCATGAGTGATGCACTTCAGAAAGCCGCAGGAGAACGAATGAAAAAAATCCTTGGATTTCTTACAAGAAATCCAATTATGGGAGCACTTGCCGGAGCACTTGTAACAGCTGTATTGCAGAGCAGTTCAGCGACGACAGTTATGGTTATCGGTTTTGTCAGTGCGGGACTTATGAGTCTTCCGCAGGCAATTTCTGTTATCTTTGGTGCCAACATAGGAACCACTATGACGGCACAGCTGATGGCATTTAAAATCAGCAATTATATTTATCCAATTATCTTTGTTGGATTTATTCTGAACTTTGTTAGCAAAAAAGAAAAGGTTAAAAATATCGGTATGGTAATTTTTTCATTCGGACTTTTATTTGAAGGAATTGAAATCATGGGTGAAGTCATGAAACCTTTGGCGGGAAGTCCGGTCTTTGTTGATCTGATGGGAAAAGTTTCATCCATTCCGGTTCTTGGTGTTGTACTGGGAGCGGTCATGACATTGGTTGTGCAGAGTAGTTCAGCTACGATTGCAGTTCTGCAGAATTTTGCATCACAGGCAGGACCGGACGGAGTAAGCAGTGTAATAGGGCTTACCGGTGCGATTCCGATTCTTCTTGGAGATAATATAGGTACAACGATCACAGCACTTCTTGCATCAATTGGACAATCTAAAAATGCAAAACGTACAGCAATTGCGCATAGTATTTTTAATATCAGTGGAAGCTGCGTTTTTATTTTCCTGGTTCCGTGGTTTGCAAAATTTGTCCAGTTTATTTCACCAAAGGGAAATGAGATTGATGTGATTTCAAGACAGATTGCAAATGCACATACAACGTTTAATATCGTCTGTACACTGGTCTGGCTGCCACTGATTCCGCTGATGGTAAAAATTGTTACAACAATCATCCGTGGAAATGACAAAACAGAGAAAGCAGCTTTTGAACCCAAATATCTGGATATGAAAGTGATTGAACAGCCGGCGGCTGCTATGGTTCTGGTATCTAAGGAACTGAACCGACTTGGAGAACTGGCAGAATCTCTGTTAAGTGATTTAAAAACGGCGATTGTAGCAGATGGAGACTCAAAAACTCATGGTTCGTTTATAGAAAATCTGGAGATTGTACATCAGTTACAGGACAGTGTGACAGAATATATTACCAGATTATTCGCAAGCGGAAACCTTACAGAACAACAGTCTGAGCAGACGGCAGGGTTACTGTATGTAAACAATAGTATTCAGAGGATTGCAGACAGATGTGAAGATATTGACCAGATATGTGAAAAAGTAAATAACAATGGAAAAAGACTGACCAGTGAAGCCTCCTCAGAAATGGAAGACTGCATTGATATTATCCAGCAGCTTTTAAAGAAAGCAATGGAGGCAATCCGTAAGGGTGATGCTGTAGTGGCTGAAACAGTTTTTGAAAATAAGAAAAAAATGCATAAAGCAGAGAAAAAATACAGTAAGGCACATTTAAACCGTGTAAAAAATGAGGTTTGTGATGCGTCTATGACAAGATATTTTTCTGGGATCATGTATAATTTTGACCGTATGGCAGATAATTGTGTCAGCATTGCAGAAGAAGCCTGTGATAATGTGGCTTTTATAAACCTTGATGAAGAGACGGGAAAATCAATGATGGAAAGAGGTGCAGTATAAAATGGTAAAGAAAAAAAACATCCGAAAATCTGCACTTCTGCTGATAATGATAATGCTGGCAACGGGAATAACAGCATGTGGAACCGAGGAAGAGCCATTGCCGGATCTGTCTGCTATGGGAGCTGTCACAGCTGTATCACGAGAAGAAGGGTCAGGAACCAGAGCAGAATTTGAGAATCTTTTGAAACTGCCTGAGAGTGATACAGGAATAGTTGTTGATTCTACAGAGAAAGTTCTGAAAAAGGTGGAAGAAGATAAAAACGCAGTTGGTTATGTCGCATATAGTTCCGCAACAGATACGAATGGAAAAATACTTCAAATCAACGGAGTTCTTCCTTCTGAGAAAACAATAGACAATAACAGTTATCCTCTTTGCAGGGATTATTATCTGGCTTATAATGGAGAACTGACAGATGTGGAACAGGATTTCCTGACTTATGTAAAGAGTAAAGGACAGGATATTGTGAAACAATATTGTATTCAGGCTGACAGTACAACAACATTCCTTTCTGACAAGTCAGAAGGAAAGATTCTGATTGAAGGATCCACTTCAATGGAACCAATGGTAAAAGCACTGGCAGATGACTATCAGAAACAAAATCCAAATGCTGAAATAGAAGTAAAAGCAACAGATTCTTCAAGAGGGATTACGGCGGTGATAAGTGGAGAGTGTGATTTCGCAATGTCATCCAGAGAATTAAAGGATTATGAAGCAGAGCTTCTGGAAACAAAAGTCATTGGAAAAGATGCTATAGCTATTGTGATAAATGAAGAAAATCCACTGGAAAATCTTACAATAAAACAACTTACAGGTCTGTACAATGGAACATATAAAAACTGGGATGATCTTTCCTGAGAAAAACGAATATAATATCTTACAAGCACTGACTATAACGGTCGGTGCTTCTTTTTTGGATTTTTTCAAAATTATCTGACATTCTTCAAATTCCCACGTGTGATTAGTGGAAAAATAATTTTTTCTGCAAAAGTACCGTCCAAATGCCCTCTGAAACTTGCTATTAGTGAGGGAATATTTCATTTATGCGAAAAAAACTTGCAAAAGGGGGTTGGTAAATACCGCTTCCCAGGCTTTATAGGTAGAGGAACAATTATTTTAAAAATTTTACCCCAAAGATGTCCGCTTTTGCCTGTCTCAGTACAGAGTATGTGAAGGGACTAACAAAAGTAAAAGAAAAAATGATAAAAATGCAAAAAAATATCACGAATCTTTTGCATCTTGCGAAGTCATTTGACTCTAGTAATCAGAGGACGTTTTGGAATGTTCCTTCGATGAACCTTGACAACCGATAAGTGCACCCTGGAAGCCTAACAGGAGTTATGCCATGACCTTTCTTTTTCTGAGAGCGAGCGAAATTATAATGACACTCCCGATGATGGGCGGCTGACCGAAGCCTTATGGTCAGTGACCTGCTGATGCAGGCAGAGGCAGTCTGAGACGGCTGCAGGTGACAGGGAAACGCACGCCAGACCGCCGGACGAATGAAACTGATGACAATGTTTACAGGGCAAAATGCCCGGAAAGGAGCAGTTTATGACAGAACTGAAAATGAAAGAAATGCAGTTGATTAACTGGTTTGGATGCCCGAATCTGATTTATACAAGGGAGAGAATCCATCTGGTTGCCATGCTTACAACAGATGAAGAAATGAAAAAGAATCTTTACAGGGTATGCAGATTCCTTGCAAGAGAAGAAATCGCATATCGGTATCCGATCATGTATGAAATGATCCGGAAAATATTTTCACCGGATGATACCAATCCACCGGAAGCATGTGCAATGTTTATGCCGGACGATGAAACAGATGATGAAGAATATGCAATGGCAGCGTAGCTGCGGAAAGGACAGTAACGATTATGAATAAAGTGGTTTTAATGGGAAGACTGACAAAGAATCCGGAGATCAAATATGCCGGAAAAGATAATGATATGGCAGTAGCAAGATATACACTGGCGGTAAACAGAAGATATAAACGTGACGGTGAACAGGAAGCGGATTTTATTTCCTGTGTCACATTCGGAAAGAGTGCAGAGTTTGCACAGAAATATCTTCACAAGGGAATGAGGATTGTGATTGGCGGTCGTATCAGCACTGGCAATTATAAGGACAAGGACGGGAAAACAATTTATACTACAGATGTGATCGTGGAAGAACATGAATTTGCCCAGAACAAGGATAATGGTGTTGGAGCTGATTCATCGGAAACACCGAAAACAGATAAGGACGGATTTATGGAAGCACCGGAAGGTGAGGTTCCATTCGACTAAACCGAAGTAAATGGTTGGAGAGGTTGCCCTTTGTCGGGGCATCCTCTTTTCCATTTTACAGAAGACATCAAAAATTACAGGTATTCAACCTAACGAAATCGTGATATAATCAAAATATGTTCAGATGAAAAATATGGAGGTTGCTTATGGGCGTAAGTTATAACAGATTATGGAAAATGCTCATAGATAAAAATATGAAGCGGATAGAGATGCAGTACCTCACCGGGATCAGTGGAAATATTCTTGCCAGGATGGGAAAAAACCAGTATGTATCAATGGAGACGATTGAGAAGATCTGCAAGAAGCTGGACTGCACCGTTGATGAGATGCTGGAATTTACAGATGATGAGTAACAAGAGCAGACATGTCAAATTATTAAAACTGGAAGAATGCTTCAGAAGTCGAAAAAAGAAATTGAAAAAAGATAACACGCCGGATACGGCATAAATCTCTTAGCAACGCTAAGAGCGCACTTCTATACAGGCAATTCCATCTGCCTGTATCGTGCGACCTGCGGTGCTGTTCCCGATTTCAAGAAATCTCAAACCGGGAAATACAGCGAAATCAGAGATTTCGTACAAGGGGAAGATCCCCTTGCGGCACAGATGCCTATCCCTGATAAAGTTTGTGACTGAATATTTCAGATATAGACATATAAGGGGAAAGAAAGTGTGAAATCAAAATTTGTGGAGAGATTTTATGATTAGAAAAGCAATACTAAAAGATGTTAATTCGATTGAAGATACTTACAATGAGCATTTCCAGTATGAACTGAATCATACAGCCTTTACTGTATTTAAGAAAGGGGTTTATCCAACGAAAGATGATGCAGAACGGGCTATTTATGCTGGTGCTTTGTTTGTATATGAAGAAAACGGAACAATTGTTGGAAGTATCATTATTGATAAAGTTCAACCAATAGAATATGCAACTATTCCTTGGAAAGAAAAATTATCTGAAGATGAGGTAATGGTAATTCACCTTTTAATGGTACGTCCGAGTATGTCTGGTAAAGGAATTGCATCATCACTAATAAAATTCGCTACAGAATTAGCACAAAAAAATAGTTGCAGGGCACTACGTTTGGATACAGGAAGTCAAAATATTCCTGCGCTATCTTTGTATCAAAAAAATGGATTTGAAATAATTGCTAGTGCTTCTAAAAAAGTTGGAGATGTAATTGCACACAAAAACCATCTTTTTCTCGAAAAGATATTGTAGTTCGTAAATTCCAGTTGTGCGCCCAGCTAAGGGTGTGTAGTCAAGCCGGTGGGATTCCGGTTTATCCAAGGTTTAGCCAACCAGATAATAGCGAGTCTTGGGATGATGCCGGTAACGGCATCTGACAAGCGTAGACAGCAAGAAAGCAGGGTTGAATAGTGATTGAGCTTCGAAACGTTAACTTCAGTCGGTCGACGTCTTAACTGGTGCGGAAGACAATATCATGTAATGCGATATGGCGAGTGTTATGTGGCACTGCGGAGTCAGAGAACCAATCATGTTTTACATTGTGAATACACATCAACTGGGGAGAACCTGCCATTTCTCGAAGAAGAGTATGAAATTGCAACTGAAAACGGAGTATTTCAAATGAATGGTAGGTGGTCGGACAATCCCATAGTACTGTAGAAATCGGGCAATGCCGATGGAGGGAAGGGGATTGCATAGTAAAGGTCTTACTGAGGACACATTATCCGTACTCAGGGACGGAGGAAATAATGGAAACGAAATTAGTAAGAATAGCTGAGATATCAGCAACATCAAAACATCCTATATTTACATCAGTGTACCACTTGATAAATGAAGATATGCTAAAGCAATGCCATAAGGAATTAGATGGGAACAAAGCAGTCGGAATTGACAAGGTAACTAAGGATGAGTATGGGAAGAACCTTGATAGAAATATCAAGGAACTGGTACAGAGGTTGAAAAACAAATCCTTTAAGCCACTTCCGTCACTGAGGGTATATATACCTAAAGGAAATGGAAAGAAACGACCATTAGGGATTGCTTCCTATGAAGATAAGATTGTACAAATGGCAGTGAAGAAAATACTGGGAGCTATTTATGAACCGAGATTCCTAAACTGCATGTATGGATTCAGACCGAATAGGGGGTGTCACGAAGCAATAAAAGAAGTATACCAACGGATAAGCTATGGAAAAATCAGCTATATCGTAGATGCCGATATCAAAGGTTTCTTTGACCATATCGACCATGATTGGATGATGAAGTTCCTTGAATGGAATATACAGGATAAGAACTTATTGTGGCTAATACGTAAATACCTTAAAGCAGGAATAATGGAGCAAGGAAAATTCGAGCCAACAGAGGAAGGTTCGGCACAAGGCTCAGCAATGAGTCCGATGCTTGCAAATATATACATGCATCATGTGCTGACGCTGTGGTTTAAGCTGGTGGTGCAAAGGGAAATGCAGGGAGAGTGTTTTCTCGTCAACTTTGCGGATGATTTTGTTGCAGGATTTCAATATAAGTCAGAAGCTGAAAGATACTATAAAGAGTTAAAGGAACGAATGGAAAAGTTTGGACTGGAGCTGGAAAGTAGTAAAAGCAGACTAATTGAATTTGGGAGATTTGCAGAGCAGAATCGTAGAGCAAGAGGAGAATGAAAACCTGAAACATTTGATTTTCTGGGGTTTACCTTCTATTGTAGCAAAACTCGAAAGGGAGGTTTCGTGCCAAAGGTACAGACTTCAAGAAAGAAGTTAGAGCAAAAGGTTAGAGCATACAAGAACTGGATTTACGATAATCGAAATCGACCAATGCGAGAAATAATTAAAGAGTTGAACGTAAAACTAATTGGACACTATCGGTATTATGGTGTTACATGGAATTTTCGGAAGATAACAACATTCCTGCATAGAGTACAACAGTTTCTATTCAAAGCCATGAATCGGAGAGGTTGTAGACGGGCATACACATGGAATGGATTTGTGGAAATGCTCAAGTATTACCCGTTAGCAAAACCTAAAACGTACTATTGTTTATATTGAAGCGAATGTTACTATGAGGAGCCGTATGCGGGAAAGCCGCACGTACGGATCTGTGAGGGGCTAAGATTGAGAGGTCTTAGTCTACTCGACTGAAAAATTGAGAAAATCGGAGTTTGAGGAGCATCACCGTTATGATTAGAGAATTACGGAAAGTGGATATAAATAAAGTTGCAGAAATATGGTTAGATACAAATATAAAGACACATTATTTTATCTCTGCTCAATATTGGAAAAGTAATTTTGAGTTAGTAAAAGAACTTCTATTACAGGCAACTGTCTATGTTTACGAGGATAAACAGGAAATACAGGGTTTTATAGGGTTAAGTAACGAATACATTGAAGGTATTTTTGTTTCTGCCGAAATGCAATCTCAAGGTATAGGTAAAATTTTGCTAAACTATGTAAAGGGAAAAAGAAACAAATTAATCTTAAATGTATATCAAAAAAATACACGGGCAATATCCTTTTATCAAAGAGAAGGATTTGAGATTCAGTATAGCGGTTTGGATGAAGCTACTGGAGAAAAAGACTATGTAATGGCATGGCAGCAGAAATAGAAATTCAAGTTTTAGTGTTTGGAAAATTATGACTTAGTGTGCAAGTTGGGAGAAAATATGGTAACGGAAAAAGAGAAAAAAGCATGTCGATTTATTGCCGAATGGCTATAAGATTGTGAGACAGTCTCTGGTAGATGATCTGGAGGGCGAAAAAAAGGTATGTTGGGAGACAGAAATTTTGCAGGATGATGATAGTGGATTTACTTATGAAATCAGCAGGTGTCTGTATTTCGATACCTGTAAGGAACATGGCTATGCAGAGTTCTGCAAAGTATTTTGCAACCATGACTGGTATGCTTATGGAGTATTAAAGCATCATTCGAGATTTATCAGAAAATCGACGATTGCCGAAGATGGAACTGTATGTCATGATACAATCGAGAAAGTAACAGAGAAACATTTTTTATAAAACCGAAAAATTGATTATGGGAGGAAATTGAAAATGGCGAAAGAAGAGAGATTTGAAAAAATATATTCTCAGGGAGCATTAACTACTACTGAGATATGGGTGGATAAGGAAACTGGTGTGAATTATTTATATCATGCATGTGGGTATTCAGGTGGACTGACTCCATTGTTGGACAGAGATGGGAAACCAGTTATTTCTCAGGCTATAAATAGATGACCTTAGAAACAGCAACTGTTATGGTAAGTAACAGCATCGTCACAATATGTATATGGTCGATTGGTGTGTGCGGTAATATACTATATTCAGAAAAACAATTCAGGAGATTTTTATGAGAAGATCAGGTTGGACAAAATGGTTGATCGTGATTCCGGCAATGCTAGGCATTGTGTTGGTGACCTATGTGCGGTATACAACGGATATCTGGGGATTTGGTGCATTTATCTGCCAGCTGATTGCAATTTTGGAATTGGCTTATGGTCTGCGAATTGCGATGCTGGCACAGAATAGAAAGAAGTCCTATCGGTTAACACCGGAAGAACGACATGAGTATGCACGGTATTTATATGAGAAGCAATATCACCGTTACCCTGCTGTAGCGAATCAGATGCTTTTGGTTATGGCACGGATGAGTGTACTCCTTAACAATTATGAACGGGCTGCACAGGAGCTGGCAGATATTCGTATAGATAAATTCAATCCAGCACAGTTGAAGTTGTATTATTACCTGAAAGTGGTTACAGCAATGGCAGCAGGAGATGCGACAGGGATTCAAGAGAGCCAGATGTGTTACGCAGGGATTCCGGATACTAAATGCACATATCCGTCAAAAGCAGAGCTTGCTATGTGGATAGAGCAGAGAGCGGCAGCGCAGATGGCAGAGGCACTGAAGAAGGCAGTGCCGGATAAAAAAGAGCATCCGATACGGATCAGTATCATTACTTTGGTTCTTGCGTATAGTACCTTCTTCTATGGATTGTGGTATGGTATAAAACGTGATATGGGATATGAAGTGAGATATCGTTTCGCAGAAATATCGATTACTGTTATTACAATCAGTCTGGCGGTTCTTTTGATCTGGGGGATCGTGAGTTTATACAGACACAATTGCCAGGCATTATCCATACAATTCGGTAAAAACAAAGTGGCATTGATAATTGTCTATGGAGCTGCTGCGATATTTGCACTTTTGATTATTGGAATGAGTGGTCTGAGTGTAGTGTTCGGAATGGATGGAACAGAAACGGTGACTGGTTGTGACAGCAAATATACGTATATAACTGTGCAGGAAGATTATGGTGGTGAACGGAGATACAGAACCAATAATCCATTTGTTATGCAGAGTATGGATGGTCTGTGGTGGTCTTCGGATACAATAGATGAAGAAGATAATCAAGAAGAGGATACTACAGAATTACCGGATTTGGATACAGAGAATTCAACAGATTCAGAGGATATTCAGAGTGGAAATACCATAGAAGATTACGAGACAGAAGGGCAGCATGATGGTCTGACAATTCAAAATGCAATGCTGGCAGTTTATAATTACCTTCAGGAGCAGAATACACTTCAAAATATGGCGTTCAGTTACACGGCGAATGCAAAGGGAGAAGTCTATGCTGTCGTCAGCGAAACGCAGGAAACAAAGAACGGTAATACGGTAAATGTGAGATACTGTCTGTACGATAATGGTTCCAAGACAGATGCAGATGGTAATTCCTGCGAAGAACTGGTGTTAGAAAAAGTATATCCGGATGGCAATTACGAGACCGAATTGGTAGATTTTTATCTGGTAAATGCAGATACGATGCAGGTGACAGACGAACAGAAGAATACGTGGTAAAATAAATTCTGGGGAAGTAGGTGCATTGTATGACAATGAGAGAAAAAATAAAACTATTATCGTAAATGTTTCAAGCGGACTGGGTTCTTTTGGAAGTATGCAAAAGGACTCCAAGACATAAGAGGTGAACTGCGCTGATCCAGGTGCCACGGCAACAGATTTGAATGTCGACGGAGGAAAGCAAACAGTACAGGCGCAATCGTAAAACTTGCAATGATTGATAAAACCGGACTAACAGTAACTTTTATTAGTCGATTTGGAAATATGCCTTGGTAATCAACAATTCCGGTTTTACTGACTAAGAAAATGAGGAGGATTCATAATGAGTGAGAAAACAGAGATTACTTTTATGCAAACAAGACTAATCCGGCTTGCTTCAGAAGAGTGGCATTTACCTGTTGAACAGATTATCCACTTGTTTAAAGAAGCCGATGTTCTTGGATATATAGAAAAATGCTATGGGATTTTTCATTGTGAAGGCGATGAAGCTGTGCTTGAAGATATTACTGAATTTTTGCAAAGAAAGGGGATAGAGATTAGTGCTTGAGTTAAAAGATGGATTTGTTCTCTATCATGGAAGTTATTGTGAAGTAAAAGAGCCAGATCTTGCCAAATGTGCAAAGAGAAAAGATTTTGGACAGGGATTTTATTTAACCACATCAAAGGAACAGGAAGAAAGTTTTCTGAGAACCTCAATAGCCAAAGCCATCGCAACCGGAACAATTGAAGAGGGGCAGAAGTTTGGATATATTTCAACTTTTGAATTCAAACTTTCAGAAAATCTTGAAACGCATATTTTTGAAAATGCAGATGTGGACTGGTTACATTGTATCGCCGCTCACCGAAAGAAAAAAATGTTTATTGAGGTTGAACGTGAAATGGCAAAATATGATATCATTGCAGGAAAGATTGCGGATGATGCAACAAACGCTACTCTTACCGCTTATCTTGCGGGTGCTTTTGGGACTGCAGGTGATAAAGTAGCAGACGATTTCTGTATCAGACAGTTGCTGCCGAATAAATTGAAAGATCAATACTGCTTTAAAACTGAGGCAGCTATTGAGTGTCTGAAATTTGTGAAAGGTGAGAAGATATGGCTGAAGTAACAATTCCAAAGGAAAAAATGAATTATACAATCGACCTTCTGATCACTATGGTGACAGATGAAATCGCAGAAGAGACAGGCAAGGACAGAAACGAGGTATTGACAGATTTTTTGTGTTCAAAGACAGGAAAAGCACTGTATGATGAGAAGACAAAGCTGTGGTGCACTGGTCCGGCATATATAGCTGAACTGTATATGGAAGAATTAAAGAAATCCTGATATGGGATGTGAGTTTAAATTTATACGACAATGGTGACAAAGACTTTCATTCCAAGGAGCAACAATTAAATATTTCAAAAACGCTGAGGTCAGCATTTCCTAATCACAGGACAACGACCTCAGTTTTTTATACCCAGGAATCGGCATTCATGAATAAGCCGGTTCTTTTTGTTTACAGAAAAAAGAAGGAGTACAAGAAAATGAGCAGAGCAAAAAATCCAAAGTATGAATCCATGTCATTGGAGGAACTGAAGGCCAACATGGAAAAGAGCAGACAGGAACTGGAGGCAGCAATTCACCACAAAAACATTCTGGAGCAGCGGAAGAAGCTGGTAGAACGCAGGGAACGTTCCCACCGGCTGATTGTCAAAGGGGCAGAGTTTGAGAAAGTATTTCCGCTGTCCAGAGATCTGGAACAGGAAGACGTCCAGGACATGATGAATCAACTGCAGAACAGCAGTTACAACAAGAGTATTGTGCGGCAGGCTCATATAGCCGCCTTACACAAAGATCAACAGCAGATTGCAGAAGCAGTAAAAAAGACAGAGAAGGGAGATGACAGTTAATGGCACTGTATCATTTTTCAGTAAGGAATGTATCCAGAGGGAAAGGGCAGATGGTGGTCGCTTCCGCAGCCTATATTTCCGGGCAGAGGATTTTTGACAGTTATTACAACAAGATACACGATTATACGAGCAAGTCAGGTGTGATATTTACAGAAATCCTGACACCGGAGTATGTGCCAGAGCGTCTGACTGACAGGGAAACACTCTGGAACGAGGTGGAGCATGTGGAACGGAACAACAAGGCACAGCTTGCCTATTCGTTTGACATTGCACTGCAGAATGAATTGACACTTGAGGAAAATATCAGACTGGCAAAAGAGTTCTGCCAGGAGCAGTTTGTGGCACGTGGCATGATCGTGGATCTGGCAGTCCATGAGGGAAAAGCGGAAAATGAAGAAGAACCGGATAATCCCCATTTCCATGTGCTTGTCCCAATCCGTCCTTTTACAGAGGAAGGAATCTGGGGCAATAAGCAGAGAAGGGAATATATTCTTGATGAGGATGGAAACCGGGTGAAGGATGCCAAAGGAAAAGATATGTTCAATGCTGTTTCTACTACCGGATGGAATGATCCGGAGCTTTTAAAAGAATGGCGGCGGGCATGGACAGAGAAAGTAAATGGGAAATTCAGGGAGTGCCACATGGCATCCAGAATCGACCACCGTTCCTACAAAGAACAGGGGATTGACCTGATCCCGACCATCCATGAGGGATATGAAGTCCGGGCAATGGAGAAAAAGGGAATCAAAACGGTGATCGGAGAATTGAACCGGGCAATCCGGCAGTTTAACCAGATGTTTATTTCTCTGAAAGAATCCATTCAGTGGATGAAGACAGCTTATGAGGAAATGAAAGCAGAGCTGGATCGCAGGCAGAACCCGACACTGCTGGAAAGCCTGCAGGATTATTATGATAAAAAGACACAGGGCAGACCACCACTTCCCAATTTTTATGCGGAGATGAAACAGAGAGGTAAGAATCTCTCCAATTTACAGGAGTTTGCAAAATCCATCAGTTATCTTCAGACACATCAGATAGAAACGATGGATGACTTGCAGGAACGGATTGAGGAACTGAACGGTGTTGTTTCTGTCAGTAAAAAAGAAATTTCTGAAAAGCGGAAACAGTTAAAGGAACTTGAGAATCTGGAAAAGATGGCAGAGGTAATAAAAACAAATCAGCCATTGATTGATGAGTATAACCATTTCTATTTTCAGAAAAGACGGGAGAGATATTATCAGCAGCATAAAAAAGAAATCAATTATTACCGCAAATGTGAACGGGAACTGAAACAACATCTGGATAAAAATGGAAAAGTGCCAACTGCCAGATGGAAACGGGAGAAAGAAGAACTTCAGGCGGGGATCGAAGAGCTGAAAGCAGATAATCAGCCGTACCAGGAGGAACTAACTTTTGTGAAAAAGGTACAGAGCTGTGCGGATATTGCCAGACGTGACCGGGAAATGGCAGAAGCAGATACTTCCGGGCGTTCAGAAGAAAAAAGGGAGAAGCAGGTGAAGTTCCCGACATTTTACACAGTTCAGGCGAAAGAGATTCTTGAAGAAAACGGGAAAGCAGAGCAACAGCCGTTGAACCAGTCGGAGCAGAATCCAGAAAAGAAGACCTCTCTTCTGAGAAAACTGGATGAAAAAAAGAAAGAGTGTGCAGAGCGTGATGCAAAACAACAGGCAGTGAAGAAAAAGCGAAACTATGACATGAGTTTATAACAGTCTGTCAGCAGGACAGACGGGAAAGGATGAGCAAAATGCAGTATACAGAAGAACAAATTATAAGAGCAAATCAGACAGATCTTGTTTCTTTTCTGAGCGCACAGGGAGAACAACTAGGGAAAAGCGGAAAGGAATACCGTTGGAAAAAGCATGACAGTGTAACGGTATCCGGAAACCGGTGGTACAGGCACAGTCAGGGGAGGGGTGGCTATCCGGTGGATTTTGTGATGGAATTTTACAATGCCACATTTCCGGAAGCTGTCAAGATGCTAACCGGGGAGGAAGGCGAAGGCAGGAACAGTACCTGCCCCGCCCCGTCCCCTGACTTCCGATTACCAGAGAAAGAGGAAAATAATGATAGAATCATCAGATATCTGACAGAAAACAGAGGGATTGAAAAGAATATGGTGGAGGAATGGATCGGCAGTGGGGATATTTATGAAGAAAAGAAGCACCATAATGTGGTGTTTGTTGGCAGAGATGCAGACGGTATTCCAAGATATGCCCATTGCAGGGGAACTGGTGAAACAAAATACCGGGGAGATGTGGCTGAATCTGATAAATCTTACGGATTCTGTCACAGAGGGACGGATAATCAGTTGTTTGTGTTTGAAGCAGCCATTGATCTGCTTTCTTTTATCCAATTATTTCCCAAAGACTGGAAAAAGCGGAGCTACCTGAGTCTGGGTGGCATTTCCAGTGCGGCACTGATGGCTTTTCTTTCTGAACGCCCTCAGATTACTTCGGTTTTCCTGTGCCTGGATAATGACCATGCAGGGAATGAAGCCAGTGAGAAATTGGCAATAGAAATCCCGGACGGATACAGTGTCATCCGTCTGAAACCGTCCCGAAAGGACTGGAATGAAATCCTCTGTGATAAAAATGCAGACAGGAAGAAATCAATCATTGAAACAGTTACAATGAAAGTACCGGAGAAGGAAGAACTGGTGCCGATGTTGTGTTATGAAGACATTGAACAGACCAGTGTAGAATGGCTGTGGTTTCCCTATCTGCCATTTGGAAAACTGACGATTATTCAGGGCAATCCAGGAGAGGGAAAAACTTATTTTGCCATGATGCTGACCGCAGCCTGCACGAACCGTAAGACTTTCCCGAACATGGAAGAGATTGAACCTTTTAATGTGATCTATCAGACTGCAGAAGACGGTATGGGAGATACGATTAAGCCGAGGCTGGTGGAAGCAGGAGCAGACCTGAGTCGGGTGATGGTCATTGATGATACAGAGGAAGCATTGACGTTATCCGATGACCGTATTGAAAAAGCAATCCGTCAGAATCAGGTCAGACTTTTAATCATTGATCCGGTACAGGCTTTTATCGGTGCCGATGTGGATATGAACCGGGCAAATGAAGTCCGTCCGGTATTCCGGAAACTGGGAATGATCGCTGAAAAGACCGGTTGTGCGATTGTGCTGATCGGACATCTGAATAAATCTTCAGGGACACAGAGTACTTACCGGGGACTTGGTTCTATTGATATCATGGCGGCGGTGAGAAGCCTGCTTTTTATCGGGAAAGTAAAGAAAGACCCGACAACAAGAGTACTGATCCATGAGAAAAGTTCTCTTGCACCTCCAGGTGAGACGATGGCATTTAAACTTGGAGATGAAGAAGGATTCCGCTGGGTGGGAGCTTATGAGATTTCCGCAGATGATCTTCTGGACGGAAAGGAAGGAAAGCCGACAGAAACAAAACTGCAACGGGGAACGAAACTGATCTATGAACTGCTTGCAGACGGAAATGCAGTCACAATCCGGGAACTGGATGAAAAGGCAAAAGCACAGGGAATCTCCCAGAGAACCATGCGAGAAGCCAGAAGCCGGATGAAAGAAGAACTGGATTATCGGATGAATGAAAAGCAGGAAAATACCATTCGATTAAAAAAACAAGGGAGAATGGGTGACGGCAGAATTTTGGAGTGAACGGCAGGCTTTATAGATACCCTATCTGCCGTCTGCCGTCTGCCGGTGCAAGGCAATCAAACGGAAATAGCAGGTATCCATACAGAATAAGGATTGCTGTGAATCTGGAACAAAAATGAATTGTAATATGGCGGATATAATGGTATGATTATCCGGTAACAGCAATGTTACGGGGAAGCACCTGTGACAGGGTGTGGCTGCCTCCTGATATTTACAGACCGGAGCCTTTCGGGGTTCTGAGATGAAAGAAAGGAGGTGCGTGATATGACAGCTTATGAGATTATCTCAATATTCTTAGGCGTACTCAGTTTACTGATCGCTTTTGGTAGCCTGTTAATTGCGATTATTGCCTTTCTTGATCGGAAGAACAAGAGGAAATAAAAATGCCTATCCTGTCTGCCAACAGGATAGGCGGTGGTCGTAAGACCATTTAGTCAACTCAGGCGGCATCCACTTTGGAGTGGGTGCTTTTCCTATAACAAATGTACCACACATTCCTCTTGTTTTCAATGGGAAAATTAAAATATGCAGTTCATCTGACAGGGATTTATCCCTGTCTTTATTATATCCCCAATTTCTGAAATGTTAATACAAAAATTTTAATATATGTAACCAACAGTCTGGGCAGTTAATCTGTAAAAATGGATTAGCTGCTCTTTTTTTGCAAAAAATGGAGGTTTTACAATGGCAGTGAAGAAGAAAATTATCAACATCAGAGTATATTTTGACGGTGATCAGGACGCAAAAGAAGTGTTTGCAGAGGTGATCGCACAGAAAATACGTGACACGAAAACAAAAGATAAACTTGCAATAATGAAAGATAAGCAGTATAATGATTATGAGTTCAGTAATCTGAAATCTGCGTAGGATGTGCAAAGTAACGGAGGTATCAGATGAACAACAGATATATGAGTAACAATATAGAAAGAAATGCAACCTGGAGAGTTGGTGTATACTGCCGACTTTCCAAAGATGACGAATTGACCGGAGAGAGTGCCAGCATCTCCAACCAGAGAGACATACTGGTGAATTACTGTCAGTCACAGGGCTGGCAGGTGGTGGATGTGTTTCAGGACGATGGTTATACAGGATTGAACACAGACCGACCTGATTTGCAGAGACTTCTCAAAGCCTGTGAAAAAGGACTGGTGAATCTTGTAATTACCAAAGACCAGAGCCGACTGGGACGAAACCATGTACAGACAGGATTTCTGATGGAGGAGTTTTTCCCAAAGCATGGAGTAAGGTATATCGCATTATATGATAATGTGGATACCTTTGCCGGAGACAATGAGATTGCCCCATTTAAGAACGTGCTGAACGAGATGTATTCCAGAGATATTTCCAAGAAAGTCCATGCGTCCTATCACCTGCAGGCAACCAAGGGAAAGTTTACAGGTGTTGTTCCACCACTGGGATATCAGAAAGACCCGGAGGAAAAGGGACATCTCCTGATTGACGACGAGACAGCACCGATTGTCCGGAAAATTTTCCAGTGGGCGGTGGACGGTCATGGGATTAACTTTATATCCAGAGAACTGGAACGCCAGCAGATTCCCTGCCCGTCATGGTGGCACCGGAAACGGGGACTCCGCACCTATTACACAAAATGGGAAAAGAAAGACCCGGAAAATGGGAAATATGTATGGGATGAATCCTATCTGAAATCCCTGCTGATGAATCCCGTTTACTGTGGTGACATGGCTTCCCAGAAAAGGTACTACCGTTTCAAGATTGGCAATCAGGGAGATAAAGCTCCGGAGGACTGGATCACAGTCAGGGATACCCACGAAGCAATCATTCCGCAGGATGTATTTGATCTGGTACAGGCAAAGATGAAAGGCAGGAAACGCCAGACAGAACAGGGAGAATACAGCATGTTTGCCGGATTACTCCGCTGTGCAGAGTGTGGCGGTGCGTTGACGTTGAAGAAGACGCACACCAAAGACCAGCATGAAGTTTATACCTGTTCCACTTATATCCATAAGGGGAAAGCACATTGTACCCAGCACCGGGTGGACGCTGATGACCTGTATGATGCAGTCCTTACCAGAATCCAGGAATGTGCAAAAGCAGTTACCGGAGACGGAACAGAACTGGAAAACCGGGTAAAGGAGTTATGCGAGGAAGATACACAGGGACACAGGGAAAGTCTGGAGAAGCTGGTATCAAAGCAGAAAGACCGCCTGGAAACGTTAGACCGGCTGATTGCAAAACTGTATGATGACCTTATCAATGACAAGATTACAGAATCTGTTTTTGATAAGATGCTGGAGAAGACACAGAAGGAGCAGACAGATATCAAAAAGGAACTTTTCCAGAATGAGAGTGTGCTGAATACGGAAGAAAAACTGGATGCACAGTCCCAGCAGTGGATTGACGATATTAGCGAGTATGCGGACATCAAAGAACTGGATGCCAATCTTCTGAACCGGCTGATCAGTAAAATCGTTATCTCAGAACCGCAGGAGAAAGACGGAACAGAAAATTACTGCCGTACTCCTGAAACGGTCACAATGGAAATTCATTTCAACTTAAAACCAATACCGGAGCTTGGAACCATCGAAAGAGGTTCCGGCTCCCATAAATAAGAAAAATCTATCAAAATTTAATCTATTTTAATCTTTTCAAGGCTCATTTCGAGCAAATATTTTCTCATAAAAGACATAAAACAGCTGATGAGCGGTGGTGGTGTTATCCTGATCGGAACACAGCTGATCCCGCTTCTGAGTGGATTATTTAGTTAAGAGAAAGGAGTAGAGATCCATGTTCAGTCAGATTTTTGATGCGATTGAGGAATGGATGAGGGAACTCTTAACCGGGATGATCACTTCCAACCTGGACACGATGTTTACTGATGTCAATCAAAAGACTGGTGAGATTGCCACCCAGGTTGGACAGACCCCGCAAGGGTGGAACGGCAGCATATTCAGTATGATCCGGAATTTATCGGATTCTGTGATTATGCCGATCGCAGGTATTATTATCACTCTCGTACTCTGTTACGAATTGATTTCTATGCTGACCGAGCGCAACAACATGCATGATATTGATACCTGGATGTTTTTCAAGTACTTCGTAAAAATGTGGATCGCTGTATATCTGGTGAGTAACACATTTACGATCACAATGGCGGTATTCGATGTGGGCCAGCACGTAGTTAATTCTGCGGCCGGTGTTATCAGCGGAAATACCGCCATTGATATTTCTTCGGCATTGACGGATCTTTCCGCAACCCTGGAAAGTATGGAAATCGGAGAACTTGTTGTATTGGCGCTGGAAACCCTTATCGCCGGCTTCTGTATGAGAATCCTGTCTGTACTGATCACAGTGATCATGTATGGACGTATGATAGAGATTTACCTATATACCTCAGTTGCGCCGATTCCATTCGCAACTATGAGTAACAGAGAATGGGGACAGATCGGCACGAATTATTTCAGAGGACTCTTTGCCCTGGCTTTCCAGGCATTTCTGATGATGGTATGCGTTGCAATCTATGCAGTGCTTGTTGCAGGTATCCAGTATTCAGATAATCTGAGCTCTTCATTATTTGGCGTTATGGCTTACACAGTGATCTTATGTTACAGCCTCTTTAAGACGGCATCCTTAAGTAAGTCGATATTTAACGCGCACTAAATTACAGGAAGGAGTGAAAATCATGGCATATGTCAGCGTACCAAAAGATTTAACAAAGGTAAAGAATAAAGTAGCATTTAACCTGACCAAAAGACAGCTGATCTGTATCGGTATAGGTGCTGCAATGGGAATTCCAAGCTATTTCCTCTTGCGTAATGTGATGGGAAACAGTAATGCAGCAACAGTCATGGTGCTTTTGATGTTACCGGCATTTTTATTTGCCATGTACGAAAAAGACGGGATGCATCTGGAAGATGTTCTGATGCATATGATCCGGGTGAAGTTTCTTCGTCCATCCGTCAGAAAATATGAAACTGAAAACTATTATGAGACAGATCCGGAACAGATCAGACAGTCTCCGGATGCAGGAAAACCGAAAGGAGGAAAAACGGTTGCGAAAAAAGAAAAATAAGAAAACTGTCGCAGATACCGGATACAACAAAGTAGACAGAAAAGAGAAAAAGAAAAGCAGGAAGAGAAACGCAGGCAGAAAAAACTGTCCGTCCAGCAGTCGATCGCTTATAAGGAAATGGGAAGAGATGGAATCTGCAGGGTACAGGGAAAAACGTATTCTAAGTGTATCCGCTTCTATGACATCAACTATCAGCTGGCTCAGAACGAGGACAAAAATGCAATCTTTGAAAACTGGTGCGATTTCCTCAATTACTTTGATGCCAGTATCCATTTTCAGCTGAGTTTTATCAATCATAAAAGCAGCATGAAAGAATTTGAACAGGTCATCCGGATCCGTCCTCAGGATGATGCCTTTGACGATGTTCGTATGGAATATGCCAAGATGCTGAAACAGCAGCTGGCGAAAGGAAATAATGGACTGGTGAAATCAAAATATATCACCTTCTCCATCGAAGCAGATAATATCCGGGAAGCAAAGCCAAAGCTGGAACGTATTGAGTCAGATATCCTGAATAATTTCAAGATCCTTGGAGTTCCGGCCTATCCATTGAATGGAGTGGAAAGACTGCAGATTTTATATGAGACTTTCAATCCGGATATCATGGCAGACTTCCAGTTTGATTATGGTTCCATGATCCGTACTGGACTCAATACCAAAGATTATGTGGCACCGACCAGTTTTGTATTCAAGGACAGAAATACATTCCGCATGGGAAATACTATCGGGGCTGTCTCTTATCTGCAGATCCTGGCACCGGAGCTTACGGATAAGATGCTGGCAGAATTTCTGGATATCGATAAGAACCTGATCGTCAACCTGCATGTCCAGTCTGTGGATCAGATGAAGGCAATCAAGCTGGTAAAAAGCAAAGTGACGGATATCAACCGTATGAAAATCGAAGAACAGAAAAAAGCAGTCCGGGCCGGATACGACATGGATATCATCCCATCGGATTTGAATACTTATGGAGGAGAAGCCAAACGTCTTTTGGAAGATCTGCAGTCACGAAATGAGCGTATGTTCCTTGTAACAGCGCTCTTTTTAAATACTGCAAAGACAAAACAGGCACTGGATAATGCCATCTTCCAGACGGCCGGTATTGCACAGAAATATAACTGTGTGCTGAAACGTCTGGATTATCAGCAGGAAGAAGGATTGATGAGCAGTGTTCCGTTGGGAGTAAATCATATCCCAATCAAGCGGGCTCTTACGACTACCAGTACAGCAATCTTTGTTCCGTTTACGACACAGGAGCTTTTTATGACAGGAGAATCCTTATATTACGGATTGAATGCACTCAGTAACAACATGATCATGGTGGATCGTAAAAAGCTCAAAAACCCGAATGGACTGATCCTTGGTACGCCTGGATCCGGTAAATCCTTTGCAGCAAAAAGAGAAATCACCAACGCTTTCTTTGTTACGAAGGATGACATTATCATCGGAGATCCGGAGGGTGAGTATTACCCACTGGTCCATGCACTTGGCGGACAGGTCGTACACATTTCACCAACCAGTAAGGATTATATCAATCCGATGGATATCAATATGGATTATTCCGATGATGACAATCCACTTGGTGTAAAATCTGATTTTGTCCTGTCTTTATGTGAGCTGATCATGGGAAGCAGGGATGGAATTGAAGCAGAGGAAAAATCAGTGATCGACCGCTGTCTTCCACTGGTGTATCAGAAGTACTTTGCAGATCCAAAACCGGAAAATATGCCGGTCCTTGGTGACCTGTATGACTGCCTCAGAAAGCAGAAAGAACCGCAGGCACAGAGAATTGCAACAGCGTTGGAAATCTATGTAAATGGATCACTGAAAGTATTTAACCATAGAACCAATGTGGAACTGAATAACCGTATTGTCTGCTTTGACATCAAGGAACTTGGAAAGCAGCTGAAGAAAATCGGAATGCTCATCGTCCAGGATCAGGTATGGAACAGAGTTACGATCAACCGCGGCATCAAATCCACCAGGTACTATATCGATGAGTTCCACCTTCTGCTCAAAGAAGAACAGACAGCAGCTTATTCCGTAGAAATATGGAAGAGATTCAGAAAATGGGGTGGTATTCCAAGTGGTATCACCCAGAATATCAAAGATCTTCTTGCCAGCAGGGAAATTGAAAATATCTTTGAGAACAGTGATTTTATCCTGATGCTGAACCAGGCTGCAGGTGACAGACAGATCCTTGCAAAACAGCTGAATATTTCCCCGTATCAGTTGTCTTATGTGACGAATTCCGGGGAAGGAGAAGGACTTCTTTTCTATGGAACAACAATTATTCCATTTAAGGACAAGTTCGATAAGAACTTGAAGCTGTACAGTTTGATGACTACAAAACCGGAAGAAGTTGAAAAACGAGAGAAAGAAATGGAGGCGGAAAAGCATGAAGGAAATTGATAAGATCCGAATCAGGCAGTGGAATCAGGATAATCCTTACATTCAGATGAAAAATCTGGAAAATGCACAGCCTGGATACCGTGTTCATACAGTCAATGATGATCATCATCTGTATGAACTTCCGCTGGAAACACAGAACATTATCCTTGACTGGGTATTCTGGAATTTTTATCCGGCACAGAAAATCTATCCGCATCTTACCAGTGATGATCTGAAAGAAGTTTTGTATAAACGTACCCAGATCCATCTGCACAACAATCAGTTCAAGGAGGCTATGCTGATCAATGGTTTCTGGCCGAGAGATCCGAGTGAATTGAACTGGGTATTTCATATCCAGGCGAGCTCTCCAGCAATCAGGACACAGGCAGATGGTTATCCTGGTATCCCGATTATAGGACGCCAGGAACTGAATGAGTACAGAAAGAAAAGTTGTGCCAGGAGGTGATGACCTATAGCTGGAAAAGAATTTAAAGGCAAAGATAAAAAGGTCGCAAAGATGACCAGAGATGGTCTGATAGAAGAAAATCTCCGTGATGGCAGCATAAAAGATATCAGTCACAGGAGTCGGGGGCGACCGGAAAATAAAGAAGAATTTGTTCCGGAACGGGAACGAAAAAAGACTGAGGGCGAAGATTCAAAATCGGGAAAAGGAAAACGACTGCAGATGGAGAAAATCCGGAAATCATCTGTCCGACAGGAAACTGTTGAGGATACAGTTGAAGTCACACCGGAAGAAAAAGTATCTGGATATCGAAAGAAACTGCATCGTCATGAAAAAATCCCGGATGATGATAACAGCCTGAACAGTCAAAAGAAATCTATTCGGAAGAAGCAGTTGCAAAAACAGATGACCAAAGAACAGGCAAAAGCCGGAAGATTATCCTTTGATGATGAAGGAAATCAGATGGTGAAAGGTGCTGGTATGAAACCGGGAGGGACAGCCGGGAAATACATTGCCACACAAACTGTTATATCTGGCATGAAAGCAGTCATTTCCGAAGAGGAAGAAACAGATGAAAATGCAGGTGTGGAAAGTGCCAGACTTGTAGAGCGTGAAACAGAAGATGCGTTACGTGGTCTGCGTCATGCTCAGATCCGGAGTAAACGAACGGATGTGAAAACCCATCGCAGAGGTTATCGTGAGGCTACCGTAGAAAAGAAACTGAAATTTGGTTCTGCAGAAAGTATGGAAGGAGCAAAACATGCAGAATCGGTGAAGAAAGCCGAACAAAAGAGACATTTTTATAATCGCTTCTTCCAGAAAAAACGATATAAGGATGCTTACCGGGCAGCCAGAGCTGGAAAATCCGCTGGTAGTCTGGGTGGAGCAACAACCATTGCCGGTGTCGAGAACATGACGGTAAAAGCAAAGATTGCCTTGAAAGAGATCATAAAGCGTAATCGTGCCATGTTCGCAGGCATCGGTATTTTTGCGCTTCTTTTTCTTGTCATAGCGGTATCCCTGGGGAGCTGCAGTGCCTCTATCGAGGGAGCTGGATCTGTGATCGGTATTACAACGTATCCAAGTTCGGATGAGGATATCTATGCTGCTGAAAACAGATATGCCACTTTGGAAAGTGCCTTGAACCAGCAGATCAATGAGATGGAACGAAGACATCCGAATTATGACGAGTATCAGTACAACATTGCTGAGATCGGCCATAATCCATACCATCTTATCTCGTATCTTACCGCAAAATATGGGGACTGGACGTACGCAGATGTTGAAAACGAGCTGCAAGCTCTTTTTGAAGCACAATATCATCTGAATACAGAAGGTCGAACAGAAACGGTGACAGAAACCAGAAATGTTCGAGTCGGAGAATCATTGGGACAGGTAGTGACCAGTGGATACTGTAACTGTCGAATCTGTTGTGGCGTATGGTCCGGAGGTCCAACTGCCAGTGGTGCATATCCAACTGCAAACCATACCATTGCTGTAGATGCTTCCAATCCGTTTGTGCCGATTGGAACAAAGGTAGTAATGAATGGTGTGGAATACACAGTTGAGGATACCGGAGCCTTTGCACGATATGGTGTGCAGTTTGACGTTTACTATGATAACCATGCTGCCGCTTCTGCTCATGGACACCAGACCTGGGAAGCCTATATCGCAGATGACAATGGCAGTCAGGAAGTAACGGTTACCAGTACAAGCACTAAGAAGATTCTATATGTGACACTGACAAATGGAAGCTTTGATGCTGTGGCAAGAGCCAATCTGAATGCGGAGCAGCTGATCATCTACAATGCATTAAATACGACCTATGGAAACAGAAATTATCTGTGGGATGTAAACAATGTGACCAGTGGATCAGGCGGTAATGGAATGAGTTATGAGATTCCACCGGAAGCACTGCAGGATGAAGAATTCGCCCGGATGATTCGAGAAGCAGAAAAATATCTGGGAGTACCTTATGTATGGGGTGGCTACTCTCCGTCCGGATTTGACTGCTCAGGTTTCGTATCTTATGTCATTAACCACTGTGGTAATGGCTGGAACTATGGACGATTGACCGCGGAAGGATTAAGAGGTGTATGTACTTATGTATCACCGGGAGAAGCAAAACCAGGAGATCTGATCTTCTTCCAGGGAACGTATAACACATCCGGTGCAAGCCATGTGGGTATCTATGTCGGTAACAACATGATGATCCATTGTGGAGATCCGATCCATTACTCAAGTATCAGCACATCCTACTGGCAGCAACACTTCATGTGCTTTGGAAGACTGCCATAAAGGGGTGAACGAAGGGAGGTGAAAGTTTGAATAAAAAGATTAAGAAATATCTGGATGAGATTGCTAAGACAGAGAAAAAGATTGCGGATCTGCAGCAATATCTCAGAGGTGTCCAGGCTGCATTAAAGCAGGAAGAGGACAATGAGATGATCAGGTGCATCCGTGGTATGAAGATGGATAATGATCAGTTATATGATCTTTTGGATGGTATCCAGAGTGGAACAGTTAAATTTCAGGTAAGCAGGGAGTCTGACGAAGAAGGTTCAGGCTCCTTTGTATTCACAGAAAAAAATAAGGAGGAAAATCAGAATGGTGAAATGGAAGAAAATGAATAAGAAAATGGCAGGACTGTTGTTGGGAGTCATGATGCTTTTTACAGCATCAACCACAGCATTTGCCTATGTGGATGAATCAGCAGAGGCATCCAAAGTAGAGACAACTCAGACAGAGCAGTCAACAGACAAAGAAGAGAAAAAAGATGACAAAAAGGATGAGGTGGCAAGTACAAGTGAGGTGCTGCCGGAAGATGGAACAGACAAGGGAACTGCCTTTACGACACCAGGAAATGGCGAAGTCAAGGATGACATTACCGATGATTCCACAAAGGAATTTCTTACGGTTACAACGAAGAATAATAACACTTTCTATATCGTGATCGACCGCAGTGCCACATCCCAGAATGTCTATATGTTATCCCAGATTGATGAGAATGATCTGTCTGAATTTCTGGATAAAGACAGCACTTCTACTGTCGTAACACCACAGCCGGATACATCAAAGGTAGTGTTGGATGAAACAAATAATGAGGATGTAGACAAGGAAGCTACCGTTGATCCGGAGAAAACAGCATCTACCAAAACCAATATGGGTGCAATGGCAACAATCCTGATTTTGGCTCTCGGCGGTGTGGCAGCTTACTACTACTTCAAGATCTATAAGCCTAAAAAAGAGGAAGATGAGGATGATCAGCCGGAAGGTTTGGAAACAGATGGACTGGAAGAAATTTCGGATGAGGAAGAGTCTGAAGACGAAGATTTTGAAGAAAATGAAAAATAAATAAACTTTTTTGGCGGAGGGGGCTGTAAAACATGCTCTCTCCGTTTCGTTATATGAAGGAGGTTATACATCATGTATTTAGTAATTGCAGAAAAACCAAGTGTATCAAGAGCAATCGCAGAAGTGATTGGAGCACAGGAACGAGAAGACGGATATTTACGAGGAACCGACTGTATGGTCAGCTGGTGCTTCGGACATCTGGCCGAATATGTTTCACCGGATGCTTACGATGAGAAATTTAACCAGTGGAGATATGAAGATCTCCCGATCATCCCGAAAGACTGGAAAGTTACAGTCTCAGAAGATAAGAAAGATCAGTTCTATATCTTAAAAAGACTGCTCAACAGTCCGGAAATTGAATACGTCGTAAATGCCTGTGATGCCGGACGTGAAGGAGAATTAATCTTCAAACATGTCTATGACTTATCTGGAAGTAAAAAGCCGGTGAAACGATTATGGATCAGTTCTCTGGAAGATTCCGCAATCCTTGATGGAATGCAGCATCTGAGATCCGCAGAGGAATACCGACATCTGGCCGAAGCTGCTGTATGCCGTTCTCAGGCTGACTGGCTGGTAGGAATGAATGCAACCAGAGCTTACACCACAAAGTATTTCAAAAAGCTAACTGTTGGAAGGGTCCAGACACCGACACTTGCCATGTTGGTGGAAAGAGCCGGACAGATCAGCAATTTCCAGAAAGAAAAGTATTTCAATGTGGAACTGGATTGTGACGGAATTCCGGCAGTAAAGCCAAAGATCTTTGATCCGGATGAGGCAGAACAGTTAAGAAGCAGATGCCAGGGAAGTGAAGCCATTGTCAATGCAGTAAAAGAAACAGAAAAGAAAGTAAAAGCACCAAGGCTTTACGATTTGACCACACTGCAGAGAGAGGCAAACCGCATCTACGGAATGACAGCCAAACAGACACTGGATACCGCACAGAGCCTGTATGAAAAGAAGCTGATTACTTATCCAAGAACGGACAGCCAGTATCTGACCGAAGATATGGAACAGACAGCAAGAAATGTGGTCCGTCAGATTTATGAGAAATATCAGCTGACAGGTCCTTTTGATCAGCCAGAACAGCCGGATGTGAAAAAAGTCATGAATAACAGCAAAGTGACGGATCACCATGCAATCATTCCAACGATGGAGCTTGCATCCTGCCATCTGGATGAATTGAAATCCTGGGAAGAAAAGATTCTGTTCCTGATCGCAGTCCATACGGTCATGGCAATGAGTAAGGATCACATTTACCAGGAAACAGAGATTGAAGTGGAATGCCAGGGAGAAATCTTCAAAGCAAAAGGAAAGATTGTTCTGCAGGATGGATGGAAACTCTTTGAAAACTGCTTCAAAAATAAGGATCGCATGGCAATCGTAGATCCGGATCTGGAAATGAAAGAGAGAATGCCGAAAGTAACCCAGGGACAGACTTTCTATGCTGTAGCTGCAGAAAAGACAGAACATTTTACGTCCCCACCAAAACCATATAGCGATGTGATATTTTGTGAGCGTAAGGAGTGGATAGGAATTGAAGAAAGGAGTTCAGCATGAGAAGAAAAAAAGATAGAAGCAATGGCATTACTGCTTTGTATGAAAGACTGTCTCGTGATGATGATAATGCTGGAGAGAGTAACAGTATAGTTCATCAAAAGCAAATGCTTGAAGATTATGCTATGAAACATGGTTTTACGAATCTTGTTCATTTTACCGATGATGGTTGGAGTGGAGCGACCTTTGACAGACCTTCATGGAACAGACTTGTTGAAGGTGTTAAAAACGGAGAAATCACTGCCTGTATCTGCAAAGATATGTCCAGAATCGGCAGAGACCATTTGCAAGTAGGTTTTTTCACTGACATTCTGTTTAGAGAAAAGGAAGTTCGATTTATAGCAATCAATAATGGTATTGACAGTGACCGTCAAGAAACCAGTGAGTTTGCCCCTTTTCTGAATATCATGAATGAGTGGTTTGTCAGGGATACAAGTAAGAAAATTAAAGCTGTACTGAAATCCAGAGGTTCTTCCGGCAACGCTCATACAAGTAATATCCCACCATACGGCTATTTGAAAGACCCCGAAAACCCCGACCATTGGATTATTGATGAAGAAGCTGCCGAAGTAGTCCGCAGAATTTATCGCATGACTATTGAGGGAAAAGGACCTTATCAGATAGCAAGAGAACTTTCAGAAGAAAAAATAGAAAGACCGTCTTATTATCTTGGAAAAAAGGGACTTGGAAATCATGCAAGCAACTATGACAAAGAAAATCCGTATATGTGGCGAGGAAATCAGGTTACTACTCTGATTGCCAGACCAGAGTATATTGGAAAGACTGTCAACTTCAGGACATTCAAAAATTCCTATAAGGACAAAAAGACGAAAAGGGCAGATAAGGAAGATTGGGTGGTTTTTGATGATACACAAGAGCCTATTGTCGATGAAGAAACATGGCTGCTTGCTCAAAAGTTAAGACAGAATGTAAGAAAAGCAGATCCTATGGGTGAGCCTAATGTTCTAACCGGAAAGATTTACTGTGCTGACTGTGGTGCGCCGATGTATAATCACAGGCAACGAAAAGGGCGTGAAAGAATATACTATACTACCAAAGGCGAAAAGCGGATAAGCCATTCAAATCCGGCAGATTGTTATGAATGTTCCACTTATAATCTTGCTTATCAGAAGTATGATCGGCACTGTACTTGCCACCATATTTCAACAAAAGCACTTAAAAGCATCATTCTGAAAACCATACAAGAGACTTGCCATTATGTTTCTTTGAATGAGCAGGGGTTTGTCTATTCTCTGCAAGAAGAATCGGCGATGAAAGATATTGCTGTTTCTGAAACTGTAAAAAACCGCATTGAAAGAAATCAGAAGCGAGTTCACGAACTGGATATGCTTATCAGGAAAATCTATGAAGATAATGTGATTGGAAGATTGCCGGACAGACTTTTTCAGAGTATGCTTACTGATTATGAAAATGAGCAGAACGAGCTAAACAAGATTATTGAGACTGACACCGCTGATATGCAACGGATTATAGGCGGTCAAAATAATGTGGAGCGTTTTATAAAGCTGGTTAAAAAGTATGAGAACATTACAGAGCTTACTCCTACCATGATAAATGAATTTATAGACAAAATACTGGTTCACGAGCCACAGGGAAAAGGTGCAGACCGCACCACAGAGGTGGAGATATATCTTAACTATGTCGGGCAATTTCAAGTACCTGTGGAGCAGCATGAACCAACCGAGGAAGAAAGGATTGCTGCTGAAAAAGAGGCGGAACGACTTCGCAGAAAACGAGAATCCAATCGTAAGTATATGAAAAAGATTCGTGAGAAATCAAAAGAATTTGCGGAGCATGAGCTTATAGCAGAAGAAAAAAGTTCTGATAGCAATGTGTGTGTTGAACAGAACGCCACAAGCAAATCAAATCGGCAAAAAGTGAAAGGAGAAAAAATAGCATGACAGAATTGAAACCACGAATCCATGATGAATGTAACGGTCTGGACTATGTTCTTGTGGGCGATTACTATGTGCCGGACTTGAAGCTGCCGGAGGAACACCGCCCTATCGGTATGTGGGGCAGACTGCACAGGACATATTTGGAGCAGTACCGCCCTGCAAGGTTATCTGCCCTCTGTTTATCCGGCGAACTGCATACTTACCTTGCTGACCTGAACGAACAGGCAGCGGAAAGGTGCAGCCTTATCATTGAGCAGATGAAACAAGCCGAGGGTGTGACCGAAACCATGAAAGCAGACAATCAGATGTTGTGGGTACAGTCCATGAACTCTATCCGTAACCGAGCCGAAGAAATCATCAGACAGGAAATGATTTACTGCTGATTTTATCAAGTCCAAAACCAACAATTTTATATCGTCAACGAAGCGACAGGTATTTCCTTATGAAGTGTCTGTCGCTTTTCATTTATCAAATTTTAAGGAGGAAAACACAATGAAGATGAACCGGAATGAAATGGAAACCCTTTATGCCTTTGGCTGTCCGAACCTGAAAGCAACTGTCGAGCGTTTGCGTATGGTAGCTGCCCTCGCACCCGATCCAGCGGCGAAGAAGCTGTTTTATATGCTTTCCGTCAAGCTGAGTGCTGAGGGTGTTGAAAGGTGGTATTGCTGCTTTTACTGCAAGCTGCGTGTGTTGAAAAACCATAGGGAGGGCTGTTATGGCGAGACTTACGAAGATTGAGAAAGAAACAATCGTTCTCTTTAATGAGGGCGAGGACAAGGCAAATATCTACACCCACAACGCCGGATTGAAAAAGAGGTTAGCTGCTTTTGCTAAGAAGTACCCTGACCTTTGCAGACTGGAAAAATCCAATGTTCAAGGCGGTGTTTCTTATGAGCTGGCAAAGTCCCGTCTGTCTATCCGCTTCCTGCCGCCTTACAGTGAGGAACGCAGACAGAAAGCCAGTGAATATGCGAAAAAGCATGGGCTGAACAGCCAGCAGGGACAATGTGATAATCAGGGCTGATATGCGGTTAAAATGTCAGGTGCAGACCTGATGTTTTGACCGTTGCCTATCGCCTGTGAGGAAAGTATCGGGGACTATGGATTTTGCGGAAATGTGCGTTACGGGTAGCAAGATAAAAAGCTGTGAAAATTTAATGCCACTTCGGAATTATTAACACTTATTTGTAGATTTAAGGTATGGAGATATGTTAGAATAGCAACAAATAATGACGAAAGGGTAATTTTTATATGATGAAACTTAGTGAAAAAACCAAAAATTTCATACTATATGGTATTGAAAATAAAATAGAGAGGAAAGAGATTTATAAATTTGATGGAGCAATACTTTTTCTCTGTTTTTTAGCAATGGTTATAGCAGATTCAACTCCGTCGCCCTCTTTTTACAGAATTTTTTTAATACTATTCTATGTTGTTTTCGTAATTGCTACATTTTCAAAATCAGATGTGACTGGCGAAAAAACTTTTTGGATTCATGGCATTCAAGGTTTAGGAATGAGCATTTTGTCCGGTTGGTTTGGGACTATTCTCATGTTTTCAACATTAGAAAAGGAAGATTATAGTTCTTATATGGCTATTTTATTGATTGTATATATAATGAGTGCGATAGCACATACATGTTTAGTTATGTTTCTCATAAAAAAGGATATATATAATTCAGATTCTAATAAAAAAGTTATGGGAGGTTGGAGTTTCGTTTGTTTTGGAATGCTCGGAATATCCGTCGCTAAAATAATGAGTTCTAAAATACCATATATATCTATGATTAGGATAGCAGGTTTGGGATTTTATGTTCTTTCGTTACTATGTTTAATGAGTATAATTTTTTTCGTGAAGTACTTTTTGATAAAAAAATATAAGCTAAAACCGAATGAATAAATAATCTTTATATTCCACATAAATGATAATCAGCTGCATAGTTGGTCGTTTTTGTTTATCCATTTGCAGACTATTTGTAATCTGTCACAACTGAATATGACCGTTAAGGTCAGGTGAAGAAACCGATGTATTGAGCGTAAAGCGATCATGCGTCGGTTTTTCTTATTTCATAAGCTGACAGAATTCCGACTGTATATCACCCGTGAGGAAAGTATCGGTGACTATGGATTTTGCATAAATGCGCGTTACAAGGCTTGAACAGGAACTCTGCACACAAATTTTTTCTTCCATTCGTTAAGTTGATGAAGTATAATGAAAAATAAGATAAAGTTAATTCTTGGAGGTGTTATTCATGTTTGGTTTTAAGAAAAATGAAAAGCCAACGCTCATTATTGAAGCAAAAGATCTAATGGAAATTATCAAGTCTGATTATGATAATGATATGGCGTTTACTCTTGTTGAGTTTTCCTATAATGAGAAAAAATATGTGATGGGTTCCTGTGTTTTACCTGCTAACGCAGAGGAATGTAAAGAAAATATATCTTTTATATTTCAAGACAGAGTTTTTGAAAGTTTTGAGGAATTTCAAACTGCTATTATTATAGATAATAAAAACATCTTACAATTAGAAAAACCCCTTGAAATTTTAAGAGCAGGAATTATTGATAATGAGCCTATGCTGAAAACGCCATGGGGAGATAAAAGATTAGCTGATAAAGCTGTTAATAAATAGCGTGTCGCTTTGAAAGGAGTACAAATTTATGGCATTATTGATGTTTAGAACTTTTGGAGTGATTATAGTATCATTTATAGTCTTAATTATGTATGTTTTGCATAGAAAGAAAAATGGGAAGTTTATAAAACGAAAGGCTGTCAATGAAGAAGAAAAAATAAAATATCAAAAATGGGAAAAAATAATCAATGTGATGGCAGTTGTTGGGTTATTGATTCTCGGTATATTTATAACTGTTCCTTGTTGCTTGGATATACCTTATTTACTATCTAATAATTTAGTTGAAGTTACCGGAGAAGTTACACAAGGTGCAATGTCAGGAGAAAACTCTAATAGTGAAAGAAGAATACATATTAGAGATGAGAAAACTGGAGAAGAACATTCATTAAAATATTGGGGAACCGGTAGCGATTTAGGAGATAAGATAACTGTAAGGTATTTACCACACACAGAATATGGGTATGTAGTTGAATAGAATAAAAATAAATATCCTATTTTGTTTTGGGAAATTTGTAGATTACCTGTAATCTGCCACAACTGAATATGACCGTTAAGGTCAGATGAAGAAACCGATGTATTGAGCGTAAAGCGATCATGCGTCGGTTTTTCTTTTTGCAAAATAGTCCGGTGGACTGTTTTGTAAAACCGAAGGAACTGACAGAGCTTGAGACGGGGTGAAGTCAGTTTGTTCGGGCGGGAGTACAGAGGGTGCAACCCTTTGTGCATGGGTACAGGGAATGCAATATCCCTGTGCAGGTCAAGGGCGGCAGCCTTGCCCAGTTAAGTGGCGTTTCGCCACTTAGTACTGGGTATTACTTGACGCAGAAAGCCGCAAGGAATCAGCTTCGCTGCCCTTCTCCCCTGTCGGGGAAATCAAAAAGAAAAGGAGGAACTCATGTGAAATTAACAAGACACAATGGACGAGCCGGAAAGAATGGCGTTTATAATCCGAAGCACAATGACCGCAGTTTTGACATTGCCAACAGCGAACACATTGACGAAGAACGAGCCAAACAAAATCTCTATTGGGACTGTTACAATGGCTTCCGCAATTTCAAAAATCCCGAAAAGGAAAATGAGCTGTCTGCCACTTTTGAAGATGTGGAACAGCTTTTTTATCGTCAGCGGTATCGTGATTTTGTGACCAGGCAGAACGAAAGAAATGTGAAGAACCGACACCCTGAAAGAAATAAGGAAACCGGAGATTTGCTCAAAAGCAAAAAGACCTGTCCAGAGGAAACGGTCTATCAGATTGGAACGCTTGATAATCATGTTCCACCGGAATTGCTCATTGAGATCGTCACAGAATTTATGGAAATCGTAAATGAGCGTTTCGGCTCTCATGTCCATATCCTGAATTGGGCGCTGCACTTGGATGAAAGCACCCCTCATATTCACGAGCGTCATGTGTTCGACTGTGAAAATCAATATGGGGAGATTGCCCCACAACAGGAAAAGGCTTTGGAAGCACTGGGGTTTGAACTGCCGGAACCGGAGAAGCCAGTCGGAAGAAAAAACAACCGCAAGATGACTTTCGATTCAGCTTGCCGAGTACTGCTGTTTGATGTGGCGAAAAAGCATGGCTTACAACTGGAAGAAGAACCGGAATATGGTGGTCGTACATATCTGGAAAAACAGGACTATATTCTTTTCAAGCAAAAGGAGCAACTGGCAGCACAGGAGCAAAAATTGGAAGAACTCACGATGAAGATTGAAGATGTGGAAGCTTTGGTGGACGAGGTTGCCGATATTGCCTATGACAAGGCGGTTGAGGTCGTTGCTGATACTGTAAAACTGGAAACGCACAAGGAGGATATTAAGCTGGTGGAGCAGTCTAAGGCATG
Organism: Holdemanella biformis DSM 3989; assembly: GCF_000156655.1. Classification (GTDB taxonomy): domain Bacteria; phylum Bacillota_I; class Bacilli_A; order Erysipelotrichales; family Erysipelotrichaceae; genus Holdemanella; species Holdemanella biformis. Next base: position 421,669 of record NZ_DS996841.1, on the reverse strand, counting down.
GGTTCTCTCCCCTGAGCGTAAGGCTTCAAAGAAAGAAGTTGAGTATGCAGTGAAACGATTGGATGGAGTGATTGCCAGAATCACAAACGCTATGAAATCAACCATTCAGAAAATTCAAACCACGCTGATGAAGCCGGAGGTCAAAAAAGCCGGAACGGAGCAAATCAAGAAGAAAGCCAAAGGTTCCATTATAGAGCAGTTGAGCCGCAAGAAGAAGGAAATGGCAGAGCGTGAAGTCAGCCGGACAATTCCGGCGAAAAGCAAAAAACAGGATATGGAACTTTAAGGCACTTGCTATTTTCGTTTTGAAAATGACAGGTGCTTTTGCTTTAGGGAGCAGGAAAATATCTTCCATTCTTTAGGTTGATGAAGTATAATGATAGTAAGAAATTTTTTGTAATGACCTTAATCCAATAAGTGATTTTGCAATTATCAAGTAAAGGATGTAATTATATGAAAAAGGTATTGTTGTTTTCCAGTGTGATTATGATACTCGGTTTAACAGGCTGCTCTAACAAGTATTTCAATGACTGGTTTAGCTCTGAACAAAATGAAACGGATAAAATATGTCAACAAGTTATTGAGGCATATAAGCAACAGGATTCAGAGAAACTCAAATCTCTATTTTCCGAAGAAAGCAAAAAGAACATTGAGAATTTAGACACTGAAATCTCTGCTTTTTTCGATTATATTGAGGGCAGTATCCAAAGTTTTGAGGGCGATTGTGCATCATCAAGTGAAAGCAACTATGGTAAAAGGAAAACGGAATTGGATGGTATGTATCTCATATTGACAGAGAAGGAAAGGTATTGTATGAATTTTTATATGTATAGTGAGGATGATGAAAATGCCCAAAATGTGGGGATATATAAAATTGAAATTGCATTGGAGAGCGAAGTGGCTGAGGATAATTTTATATGGGATAATCCCCCAAACGGTATTTTTGTTGGAGGACAAAATTGATTTTTGTTATGAGAGAACATTAAAGTATAAATTTCGGATGGTATAAGAAAAACTGACTACAATTAAATCTTCACAGCTTTACTAAGCAGGAAATCTGAAAAGTTCTCCTGCTTTTTTGCACTCAAAATAGAATGTGGAACTCTAAGACACTTGCTGTCTTCGTTTTGAAAATGACAGGTGCTTTTGCTTTGGGAGGCAAGAAAAAATCTTCCATTCTTTAGGTTGATGAAGTATAATGTAAGCAACAAACTTGAAGTTTAAGGGGATGATATTATGGATTTTGCTATATTTAGATTGTTTATAAGAGTTTCATTATTTGTTATAGCGTTAATTGCTTGCATTATCTATCTAATTAAAAAAAGAAAACTTATCTATTCGATATTTTTTGATAAAGAAGCGATAAAAAAAGAATATACTGGAAAAAATGATATAATATTTCTTCGATTGGCTAATACCATTCTTGTTATAGTAGCTATTCTTTTAATCTTATATTTGAAAGATTTTGTTTTAGATATGCCTTACATCATAAACAAACAGTATAGTTATGCAGAAGGATATGTAACTGAACAATCTCATGGTGGTGCAGATATATCTTCTGAAAGAAGAAGTATTTTTCTATATGATAAAGTTAAAGATGATGAAATCGAAATCACAGTATTTTCAAGGTATATTGATAAAAATACTTATTTAAAGGTACAATATCTTCCGCATACGAAATATGGTGCTATTGTAGAAATTAAATAATTCATTCTAAAAAGAAAATTTCCAGTTTGTATAACTGGCAACCCAACCACAATTAAATCTTCACAGCTTTGCTAAGCAGGAAATCTGAAAAGGTCTCCTGCTTTTTTGCACCTAAAATTAAATATGGAACTCTAAGGCACTTGCTGTTTTCGTTTTGAAAATGACAGGTGCTTTTTTCGTTTCAGGAAAGGAGTCACATGAATGTATTTGAAGTTGTAAAAGAAAATGTTACTGCCCGACAAGCCGCAGAAGCCTATGGCTTGAAAGTGGGTCGCACAGGTATGGCGTGCTGTCCGTTTCACTCAGATAAGTCCCCCAGTATGAAGCTGGATGAACGCTATTACTGTTTTGGCTGCGGAGCAACCGGAGACGCTGTTGATCTCACAGCGAAGCTATTCGGTATCGGGCTGAGGGAAGCTGCTGTCAAACTTGCTGAAGATTTTGGTCTTAACTATGACAGCCGACAAAAGCCCAGTGTCCGCCCTCGTATTCGTGAGCCGACACCGGAACAGAAGTATCAAAAAGGAGAAAATCATTGCTACAAGGTGCTGACGGATTATTTTCATCTTCTTAGAGAATGGGAAAAGAAATACGCTCCTAAACAGCCGGATGAGGAATGGAATCCCCTGTTTGCAGAAGCACTGCATAAGAAGAACTATATCGAATATCTGCTTGATATTCTTCTGTATGGTTCATTGGAGGAACGAAAAGCACTTGTGGCAGAACAGAGAAAGGAGGTGTTAAAACTTGAACAGCGAATTGCAGAACTGTCAGCAGACAGAACCATGCACAGTAGAAGAAATCCGAAACAGCTTAGAGCAGAGCGAGAAAGGTAAGGTTTATAATACTGCCGCAAATTATAAGCGTGTTCTGCAATATGATCCACTTTTGAAAGGGGCTATCCGAAAAAATCTTCTGACCGAAAGAATCGACATTGTGAAGCCCCTCGGTTGGTATCGTGACAGCCCGACATTGACGGATGTGGATGTGAAATATCTGCTCCTATATTTTGAAGAAAACTATGGATTGACCGTAGAGAAGAAAATCATAGACGCAGTTGCGGTTATTGCTAATGAAAACCGTTACCACCCTGTCTGTGATTTTCTCAATGCCCTGCAATGGGACGGAACGGAACGCATACGCTTCTGTCTGCACCGTTTTCTCGGTTCTGATACAGATGATTACACCTATGAAGCATTGAAGTTGTTTCTGTTGGGTGCTATCTCACGAGCCTTTAAGCCGGGGTGCAAATTTGAGGTTATGCTCTGTCTTGTGGGCGGTCAGGGAGCTGGAAAGTCCTCTTTCTTCCGTTTGCTTGCGGTCAATGATGATTGGTTCTCTGATGACTTGAAAAAGCTGGATGATGAAAATGTGTACCGCAAAATGCAGGGGCATTGGATTATTGAAATGTCGGAAATGATTGCAACCGCCAACGCTAAGAGCATTGAAGAAATCAAGTCCTTTCTGAGCCGCCAAAAGGAAACCTATAAGATACCCTATGAAACACATCCGGCAGACAGAAAACGACAATGTGTGTTTGGAGGTTCTTCTAATACCCTTGACTTTCTTCCCCTTGACAGAACAGGCAACCGCCGCTTCGTTCCGGTTATGGTCTATCCTGAAAGGGCTGAGGTTCATATTTTGGCAGATGAACAGGCTTCCAGAGAGTATATCAATCAGATGTGGGCAGAAGCTATGGAGATTTACAGAAGCGGCAATTTCCGTCTGAGATTCAGTCCGGCTATGAACGCTTATCTGAAAGCCCACCAAAAGGACTTTATGCCGGAGGACACAAAGGCAGGACAGATTTTAGACTATTTGGAACGCTATTCCGGCAGCATGGTCTGTTCCAAACAGCTTTATAAGGAAGCACTGGGGCATGATTATGACGAACCGAAACAATGGGAACTGCGAGAGATCAACGACATTATGAATAACGCTGTCACAGGCTGGAGGGCGTTCAGCAATCCTAGGTATTTTCCAGAGCCTTACCGCAGACAAAAAGGCTGGGAGCGTATCAGGAACGACAACGAGCCTGACAACAGCATGGATGGTTTTCAGGAAATCCCGACAGAGGAAATGGAACAGTTAGGACTTCCAGAAGAATGGTTGAAGCAAAAATAAAAGCCCGTTGTCGCTTCGGTTGTCGAGCCGGTTGTCGGTCTGGTTGTCGGGCAAAAATCCCGAAAGCCTTGATATTGCGGCACTTTTCCCTCTCTGACAACCATGACAACCAATATTATAAAGAAAAAGGAAATAGTAAAAAGATAGTATCGCCCGATAAAGAAAAAAGGTTTTTTGATGTCCGTTGTCGGAACTTCGTTGTCAGACCTTTCCTTGTCGGGCTTTTTTCATTTAATTAGGAGGAATATCGTATGACAAATATTGTGAACAGTACACTACCCACCCAAAATAACCATTCGGAGAAAAACAAACCGGATGGAGTTTTTGTGATTAAGCAAGGCAAAACAAATTATAAAGTCAAAGTGTTTTTTGATCATAGTAGCGGTTTGACTGCTGAGGACAGATTGAAACGCATTATTCAGGCAGAAGCAGAGAGAGAATCTGCGTAAATAATATGAAAAATATCCACGCACCCCCTTGACAAAAGCTTTCAGAAGATACTCTCCTTGCGGCAATGGAAACAGCTGGAAATAAGGAATTCGATGAAGATACAGAAAAGAAAGGATTAGGAACTCCGGCAACAAGAGCCGGTATCATCGAAAAACTGATCTATTCTCAGTATGCCACCCGAAAAGGCAAACAGATCCTTCCGACAGACGATGGAAAAGTTCTTGTAGAGATTCTGCCAGACTTCCTGAAATCTGCGAGTATGACTGCAGAATGGGAAAATCAGCTGCTCTTGATGGAGTATGGAGAGATTGCACCGGAACAGTTTATGACCGGGATTAAAAACATGCTCACCATGATGCTGAATGGATGTGATGCAATCTCAGAAGAAGAAACCAGAAGATTTCAGACCAGAGAAAGCATTGGAACCTGTCCGGTATGTGGCAGCCTGGTATACGAAAGCAAAACCAACTTCTATTGCAGCAACCACGATTGCCACTTTGCTCTCTGGAAAGAGAATCGCTATCTGCAGAGCATGGAAAAAGCCATGGATAAGAAGATGGCTGCAGAACTTCTGAAAAGTGGAAGTGTGCATGTAAAAGACTTGTATTCCAAAAAGAAGAATATGTACTTTGAGGCAGATCTTCTTATGGATGCAGATGAAACCGGAAGGGTGAATTTCTCTTTATCCTTCCCACAAAAGAAACCAAAAAACAAAAGCAAAAAGAAATAAGAAAACAGATTAGAGGAGGAAACGAAAAATGAATTTTAATGAATTTGTAAATGAAGTAAAGGACAATATCAGACTCTTTTTACCAAAGGATTATGAGAATGCAGAAGTATCAACGATGGAGTGTCAGAAACTGAACCGTGCCTATACGGGATTGATGGTGAGAAAAGAAGGTGAGATGCTTACCCCGACGATCAATCTTAATCAGCTGTATGAAGCATATAAAGCACAGCCTGGCGTAACAATGGAAACTGTATGCAGAAAGATTGCAGATATAGTCATTGAGGCACCGATACAGGTTGATCTGAAATCCATTTTAAATTATGAAGACGTGAAGGACAAGCTGTTTATCCGTGTATCATCAGCCGAAGCAAATAAGGAAGTCCTCGAAAATGCGCCGCATCAGCTGAAGGAAGACCTCGCAATTACCTATCATGTGGCAGTAGGCAAGGATCAGGATGGATTAAGTTCCATGTTTATCAAGAATGATCTGCTTGAACAGTATGGAATCTCGGCAGAACAGCTTCATGAAGATGCGATGAAAAGTTCACCGCATGTCATGATCCCGGAGGTATCAAGTATAGGTGCATTGATAGATGAAATGTATCAGAAAAATATTCTCATGCTGACACCGGATGAACGTGAAATGCTGCAGGAAACATTGCAGGAATCAAGTGAGATGCCGACATTCTTTTTTGTTACGAATACAGAAAGAATTGATGGAGCCGGTGTGATCTTTTATCCGGAATTCATGGATAACATGGGGGAACTTCTTGGAAATGATTTCTTCATTTTGCCATCATCCATCCATCAAATGCTGGTCTTTCCAGATGACGGGCAAGTGGATGCAGAAATGTTAAGAGATATGGTAAAAGAAGTAAATGCCACTCAGGTAGCCCCCGCAGAACGCCTTACCAATGATGTATATCACTTTGATACAAAGGATCATGTCTTTGAAAAAGCTGACAGATTCACAGAACGTCAGAAAGAAAAAGAAGCACAGGCTGCAAAAACGGAGAAAGCCGGAAAAGAACAGCCGGATAAGAAACCGAAAGCAAAGAAACATGATATGGAACTTTAATACCAAGCATGAAAAACGTTAAATGAGCAAACACCCTGCGGCATAAAGAAATGTCGTAGGGCGTTTTTGGAAAGGAGTATTATGGCAGAACAAAATAAAACTACTACTATTCCACTGCCGGTTCAGGGAAAAGATATGGACAGCATTATGCAGTCACTGGAATCCGGTGTGGAAGAACTTTTTACAAGCAATCGCTATCAGGAATTTCTAAAAACCATGGCAAAGTTTCACAATTATTCCTTTAACAATACAATGCTGATCGCTATGCAGCGACCGGATGCAACACTTGTTACCAGCTACAAAAACTGGCAGTCCATGGGTAGACAGGTTATGAAAGGTGAAAAAGGAATTACAATCATTGCACCGGCACCCTATAAGAAAATGAAGGAAAAAGAGGTTCTGGATGAGAATCAGCGTCCAGTTATGGGAACTGATGGAAAACCAAAGACGGAACAGGTGGAAGTTACGGTTCCACATTTTAAAGCAGTTACCGTCTTTGATATTGCTCAGACATCCGGGGAACCGATCCAGACACTGGCACCGGAATTATTGACTGCGGCTGTACAGGATTTTGATTCTTTCATGCAGGCTATTCAGAAAATATCCCCTGTACCGATACGATTCGATGAGATTGATGGTAATGCCAATGGATATTATCACAATGCAGATAAGGAAATCGTGATCAAAAAAGGGCTCAGTGAAAGTCAGACCTTAAAGACTGCTATTCATGAAACAGCCCATGCTAAACTGCATGACAAGGAAATCATGGAAAGCCTGGGTGTAGAAAAAGACCGTCTGACAAAAGAAGTTGAAGCAGAATCCGTTGCTTACTGTGTGTGTTCTTCCTTTGGTTTGGATACATCGGATTATAGTTTTCCTTATATTGCAGGTTGGAGCAGCAGCCGGGAAATGAAGGAAATGAAAGCATCTATGGATGTGATCCGCAAGACAGCCGGTGAAATGATCGATCAGCTTACAGAAGAACTGGAAATCATTCTTGAAGAAAAACAAAAAACAGAATTACATGAAAAATACGGCATTCTGGTAGATGCACTGGAAGCAGCTGGATACCGCTATGATTATCGGGAAAGCGAACCGGGACATATTGTACTGGCACCGGATGGGACACATGAAATTGCCGGGTATTTGCAGTTTGAATCATGGGGAGATATCAAAGATTGGCTGGAAGATACGATTGCAGAAGGAACGGATATTTCGGAAAGAGTTGATCGGGCTTTGTATCCATTTAAGTTTGATTATACCCTAGAGGAAGAAATGTTCAGAGGTAATGGTAACCGCTATGCGATTTACCATGTGGATGAAGGCACACCGGGAAAACAACATTTATTTATGAATATGGCAATGGTCAAAGAAGATGGCATTACAATCGATGCAGCAAATTATAAATGTGTCTATTCTGGCAGATTACATGGAAATGAAAAGCTGGATGATTTGTATGCCGTATTCAACGATAATCCACCGGCAGATTATAAAGCACATTCTATGTCGGTCAGTGATGTTATTATTACAAACCGTGGTGGGGATATGCAGGCATATTACGTGGATCGATTTGGATTTGCAGAACTTCCAGACTTTGCAGCACAAAGAGAAAAAATACTCGATATTGTCCCGGAAATAGAAAATGTGGATTATGAAAATGATCTTACATGTATCAGCTTTTATGCGGCTGAATGTGCTGAATTTCCTGTAATGGGTGAAGTACATTATGACCTGACATTACCAGAAGCCTTGGAAGCTTATGAGAAAATCCCATCAGAACGTATGCATGGACTGAAATGTGTTGGCTTTGATCTGAAAGACGGAAGTGATTATGAAGGAATGCAGAGTCTGATGATCGAAGGAAAAATACAGAAAGAATTCTTGAATTCGATTCCTGGATTTAGAGAAAATTCTTATGTGCAAAATGCAATCAGTCGTGTGGAAAAGTACTTGGAAGAAAGACATCCAAATGTGGAAAATCCTCTGGAATCCAATAAGAAAGTGGATAACGAAAAAAATATAAGCGAAGAAAAAAACGAGAAGGAGCTGAATATACAGATGAAACCAATACCGAAAAAGAAAAGGGGGGAAATGAGCCTATGAGAAATGTAAACCTGGAAGAAAATGAACTGACTATTACTGCTATCTTCCAGCAGCACACAAAGGAAGAAACAATCCAAACACTGAAAGAAGCTTTGGAAGTTTTGGAACAGGAAGAAAGTGATCCTGAGAATGATGAAATAATTGAGATTATCAATTCTACAGTTGGAAAATTACAGCAGATCGAAGACAAATACTACTATTCTCTGGATCTGAATTATTATCTGAATAACTTGGAGGACGATGCCTATGAAGCTTAATCAATTTGCAGTCTACCGAGTAGATCAGCAGACAGCAGGAAAAGCACTGTGGCATCTGCCATATCAAGAAGCAAGACAGCAGAATGTGTCGATTACTGTCGAAAATTACCGAGTAATCTCGATTCATGAAATGCAGGAAGAAGAAAAAGTCGCTGACATCTGGAAACGAATGAAAAAGCAATGCGAAGTCAGTGACGTACTTGTACTGAACAGGGATGGAGAAATCAACTGCTACTATGTAGATGAGAACTATCCACAGTATCTGGCCGGATTCATTCGTATCAATACATCGGGCGCACTGATCACTATGAAGACTGAGAATTATCAAATTGACGGAAAAAAAGGGAACTGGATTGCAACAGACACCATCATCATCGACGGGAAACAGTTTTATCTGATGGAGCATCAAGTATACCGGGATCAGGCTCAAGGTGTTATCCTGGATGCCTATGGAAAAATGGTTGTCGAAGAATGTAAGAAATTCGACGAAAAAACAAAACAAAAGATCCATAATTACATTCAACAGCAGGCACCGCTAAATTCAGTCGAACAGTTAAAACAAGATGGTAAAATCCGTCTGGAACATTACCAGAAGTTCTACCAGAACGGCACTTATGAACGAAGCAGAGAATCCGGTACCGAAGCCAATTATGATATGGTGGACGGTCTGGTAAATAATCAGAAGAAGAATCCAGAAAAGATCTCTAATGCCCGCAGCAACAAACAGACTCCCAGAAATCAACAGGATGGCAAACCTAAGAAACGAAGATCCGTGATTAAACGACTGCATCAGAAACAGATTGCTATTGCTCGTCGGTCCGGAAAGCCGATACCAAAGTACCTGGATCAGGAAATGGAAAGAAAGCGGGGGTAGAATATGCGAAGGTTAAAGTGTGAAAAAGAAACGATTATTCTGACCAATGAAGATGACGGATTCTATGATGTGTATACCTTCAATCAGAGCTTGCAGAAACGGTTGAGATCCTTTGCTGAGAAGTATCCGGATGATTGCTGGTTGAAAGGAGCTTCGGAAGATGGCAGTGAAACGTATATGATCAGAAAGGGACGGTTATCATTGAATTTAAGACCACCCTATTCCAAGGATAGGATTCATAAAGCAACCGAACGAATTATTGAAGAACAGAAAGAACAATCAAAGGATTCATAGAATGCGATTTAAGAGAAAAAAGCCTCATGACCATGAGGAAAAATGAAAGCAAAATACGTTAGTTGATAAAGTGTATAGGCTCAAAAGGGAAAGTGCCCTTTTGGGCCTTTTTAATTTAAAATAGTTCTAAAGAACAAGTTAACAATCTGTAGATTCTGTATGTTTTAAAGATCAATCGTTATACTAGTTTTAGACCGAATTATCGTTCTAAAGGAGGTGTCACAATGGATTTAAAGGCGGTTGGTCAGAGAATAAAAGCTGCAAGGGAAGCTAAGAATCTTACACAAGAAGAATTGGCAGCACTGGTAAACTTGAGTCCAACTCATGTAAGTGTTATAGAGAGAGGACTGAAAGTAACAAAACTTGATACTTTTATTGCGATTGCAAATGCATTAGATGTTTCAGCAGATACACTATTGATTGATGTTGTGACACATTCGGTTAGCGGCGTTACGAATGAATTATCTGAAATGATAGAGAAACTACCTAAAGAAAAGCAACAGAGAATTATCAATGCAGTGAGAGCATTGGTGGAATAAATACGTGAATAAGAAGATGGAAGGGCTTATTGCTCTTCTTTTTTATTTGGTTTAACGTGAAAATATGATATAGTAGTTCTAAAGACTTATATATAATTCTAAGGAACTTGATAAAATGAAGAAAAAAAATATAACACTTGTATTTGTTGCTATCGTTTTTTCGATTATTGTTGGAATGATAATTGGGAAAAGCTTATTAAAGCATAAAGAAGGTGAGCCAGATGTAGTTGGCAGTTTTTCTATGAATAGAGATGAGAATCTTACAGTAGTTGCTAACAGAAAAAATATTTCTGATAAAGAAGCATTTACAAGACTGCTTTTAAAAATGTACAAAGAGAATTCATTTCATTCAATAAAATTTTCTACAGATCATGGATATGCAACCAGCCTTGATATGACCGTATATTCTTGGAAAGAAGATATCGAAAATGGAAAATCCATTATGCAGATAGAATTTAGACCGATTGAATATGGAAAAGATTATGATATTGTTCATAATCCGGATAAATATGTGCTTTTTATCGATGGAACAGAAATAAAATGAAATATATAGATATGCAGGTAAAGCGCAGAAAAAGAGGATTGCTCAACACAGGAGGATATTTTCAATTACCCTCAAAATGATAAAAGCGAGGCAGCGGAAAATCCGTTGCCTCATATCAGTATTATGACAATTAATCTAGTTCCGCCCCTAACTCATACCTCCAATACTCCGCCGCCTCATATTCCCTAGGTTCTGAGAGTACCGGTACAGTAAAGAGTTCAACCGGAACACCGAGTGTTGATGCGAAGAGTTTCATAAGATCCTCTTTTGGCGTTCGGACATCGCTTTCATACTGAGCAATCCGGACATCAGCACAGCTGTCGGGAAATCCAACAGCCATCCCAAGTTCTTTCTGGGTGAGATGATTTTTTTGTCTTAAGTGTTTTAATTTTCTTCCAAATGTAATCATATTATTATTCTCCTGTGCTTCCAAATGCCCCGGTTCCTCGTTCTTCACCGAGGTCCAGGACAAAGTCTGCGATCACGACCGGTGTGATCACCAGCTGACCGACGCGTGTGTCTTTATGAATGGTCTGAGAAGATGTGCTCACGTTACTGATAATGGCATGGATCTCACCACGGTAACCGGAGTCAATCGGTGGAAGTTCGCATACCAGTCCTTTTGCTGCCATGTTGCTTCGAGGAAAGACATATCCGGCAAATCCATCCGGGATGATGAGACCGAATCCAAGCGGAATTCTTGCAATCTCACCTGGTTTTAATACGCAATCATAAGGCATGAATACATCAGCACCGGCATCATTTTCATGTGGCCGGAAGGGATGATGATCTGCTTTCAGACCAAAGTCAATCAGTTTAATCTTTATGGCTACTCACCTCCTTCCTGATGAGCAATGGATAATCAGTTTTTAAAATATCTGACGGCATCCAAAGTTTCAAAATAGGATTCTGGCAGGACATCTGTTTTTCCATACAGCTACCTCTTTGACAGAATGGACCGGTCAGATCCGGTGCAAAAAGAATCGGGCTTAATTTGTACAATCTCTGCCAGATCTGTAGCATCACAATCCTTGTTTCATCCGTATTTCTTCGGCAGGTTCTTTGGCCAATCATATGCTTCCACTGGTAAGGTGTCGCGCTGATGATCAGTACGTTTCGAAGTCCCTGAGGTGTGGCATATCCGGCTGAATCATGATCAATGCCTAAGCCACAAAGCTCTGCATAATGATCCAGATCTGACTGACAGCTTTTCTTGTAAATATCCTGGATTTCTTTATCTGCTTTCATGATTCCATATGGAATAGCAAATGCAGCATGACCGGAATAATTGCTGTACTGCAGAGATGCACTCATGTACTTTACTTCGTTCTGATGTCTTGTGATCTGTGCCAGGAAGCGTCTGCTTGCACCAACAACAGCTACGGTAATGACCATGAATTTCTGCACGGTTGGATGCGGAAGCCCTGCAATGTTTTCTACAGTCTTCTGACTGTAGGATTGACGGTAAAGATCCATCAGATCTGCCATGTTCTGGATCGTATGACCGTGTTGTGTGAGTCTGGCAGCAAAGACCATATTCTGTTCTGCTTCCCGGATTCCATAGCAGTTTAAGATAGCTGTTTCAATGTGATCCATAGGCCTGTTCCTCCTTTACCAGAGCTTTTAAAAGGATCAGATAATTGATGCAGTCTGTGATTTTTTCATCCCACTGTTCCATGTCAAAATGTAACAGAGTGGAATAACACATATCGTAAAGGGATACGACATGTTTCGACATCATACCGGCCAGTGCTGCTTTTGGATCGCAGTTTTGTAAGGCGGCAGCAATCTTGAATGCACTGAGGCGGTCAATATTGTCACCGGTATATTCTTTCTTTTTATGTGCCAGAATATCGGCACACTTTCTCATCTGAAGTTCAAATACAATATTAAATTCTTCTTGTGTCATGTGATAGTTCCTCCTTTGTTTTGTGATGGTTATCTTTCGAGATCCTTGGTTTTTGATCTTACTGGTTCCGGAATCTGCATCTGAAGAATGAAATCAATATTCTGATCGGCAGTATCCAGATCTTTTATTTTTTCTTTCAAGCTGCTTATTGCTTCTTCTTCGGAAGCTATCTGCTGTTGCAGTTTTTCTTTTTGTAAAGTCAAGGTTTTTAGGCTTGTCATCTTTCCATCCTGATAAAAGGATCTCAGCCAATCTCTGGCTTCTTCATATTTCTGAATTTCCTTCTCATGTTCTTTCCGGTACTTTCCTTTGTACTTTGCTTTTGAAAACTGGGAATAAACTTCCTTATTTGCATAGTACTGTCCGGTATAACGGATCTGATTGTTGAGGATCCTTAGATCGGAACGATGCTGAGCAACCTGTGTCTGCATTTCTTTTAGTTCCTGCTTTGAGGCAAGCAGTGTGTTTTTCAGATCTGACTGCGTATCAAATCCATGTTCCTGCACATAGATAATGGTATTTGCCATTTGCTGCAGGTTAGAAAGTTTTACCCGATGAGCATAAGCCGGGCTCTGCATTGCTTTCACATTTGTCTGGAGATTTACAACCAGGCGCAGGTGAGATCTGACGTAGAGAATGGTCAATGGATCTTTGCGTAAGAAAGTCTGTTCCAGGTATTCTTTTCCATATCGTGTTCCCAGTACACGTTCAGTAATCCGCTTCTGTCGATCAGGATGAAGATAGCTGTATCTGCCACGATGCTCAATCACAGAGATTTGAAATTGTTCCAGAAGTTTGGATTGGAATTCATCAAAACTATTGGATGTGGCAGCACATTCATCAATTGCATTTCGCAAATATTCTTTCTGTGTAAGGAACACGGTGGATGTTGGTTTGAGACCATCTTCGATGATTTTCTGGTTGATCTCATCCAGGTTTTGTTGGCCATGTTTCTGTGCCATATACTCTTTCTGAGTGATTTTTTTCTCAGCCGGTGCAAGAAGATCTATTTGGTGAAGTCCTTCCTGTTGGCACCGATCCATGACGGTTTTCTTAAAAGTGTTCATGAATTTATCAGTGGATCGATGCTTGTAACCGGCGGCTTCATCATGTGGTTTATCCATATATGGCTGCCTTTCCACTGCAGTCTTTCGCACACTGTTGATAACGATGTGAGTATGGATATTTCCGGATTCATTGTGGCCATCGGTGTGAGTAACTACCAGTGCCTGATATCCGGGAAACATCTGCTTTGCAAGTTCCAAACTGATTGACTGTGCTCTCTTTCCGGTAAGTCCATTCTCTGTCACATCGGCTGGATCGTAGCTGATAATGTAGTGGTGACTTTTGATATCTTCACGTTTCTTATTTTTGTGAAAATGAGCATTTGTCAGTTCACATTCCTTGTCAAAAGACATCGGATCACAGTTCAGCCCATCCATATAAAACTCTTTTCGCAGGATGCTTCGTCCGGATTCATCTACAATCTTTTTCCCGGTTTTTTCATCATGTTCAAACAGAAGGTAATTGATAGCAGCCGAGTAATTTGCATTTCTGCTTTTAATGTGTTTTACGATTGCCATTCATACCACCTGCCAGTTTCAGTACCTCTTTTCTCAATAGGAATAAGTCCGTGATGCACTGATGGATTTCATTTTCTATAGCACGAGACTGACTGCCACCACTGTTAAAATGCTTGGCGATCTGATTGAGATTCGATCCGATTTTTCCATATTCACTGACCAGTTTTCTGAGATCATTCATGTCTGCAACAACTTCAATTTGGTGATTGATTTGCTTTTCCAATAGAAGTTTCCTCAGATATTCTGATCGGCTAACAGATAAACAAGCAGCGCCTTGGTCTAATAAATCCAGTTCGACATCTGTAAGACGTAATCCTATAAAATGTCTGTGATTCAGTTCTTTATCTTTGTTTTTTGTTCTCATACTCCTCCTTTCGCTGAGACTATTCCTCCCGCCGGGAATCCACGTATTTCAATATCGGCTGTCCCTTCCGATATTAGAAATAGTGCTGTGAACACCTTTAGGTGGAACCAACAGACAAGTGAAACGTCTGTTATTGAGAGGGTATGGGGAGATCCCCATCAAGATAAATCCCATAGGAGAACAGGATGCCAAATGGCAATACTGTTAAACATGGGTGGATCTTGCTCTGTATGTGTACCCCTCTATATAACGAAACGCTCAGAGGCTGTTTTACAGTGGGGGAAAAGAAAAAATATCAAAAAAATAATGATTAATGGTGAGCTTGTGATAGAATGAAAAAAAGAGAAAAGCATAAAGGATGTAGTTGTGGAGAAAATTTGTTATGATTAGAAAGTTGCTGAACGGAGATATCGATAGAGTTGCTGACATATGGTTAAAGACAAATCTGAAAGCACATTATTTTATTTCCAATCAATACTGGAAAAGTAATTATGAATTAGTAAAAGAAATGATGTCACAATACGAAGTTTATGTGTTTGAAGCAGATAAAATGATACAAGGATTTGTAGGACTAAATGATGAATATATAGAAGGTATTTTTGTCTCCGATGAAATACAGTCATGTGGCATAGGTAAGTTTTTATTAGATTATGTTAAGGATAAAAAAGTTAGCTTACGATTAAATGTATACCAGAAGAATGCCAGAGCAATTTCTTTTTACCAAAGAGAAGCGTTCATTATTCAATGTGAAGGCTTGGATGAAGCTACTGGTGAAAAAGAGTACACTATGCTATGGAAACGAAAATAGAAATCGGGATTTGTAGTAAAGGAGGTTTACAATGGGGTTTTGGATTTTTATGTTGATTATGGATTTGCTTCTTCCATTTACGATGATTGGTTTTGGAAGATATTTTATGAAAAAGGCTCCAAAGGAAATAAATTCAGTATTTGGATATCGGACTTCGATGTCTATGAAGAACAAAGACACATGGGAATTTGCTCATAAATATTGTGGTAAAGTCTGGTATGTCTGTGGAATGGTTATGTTGCCGATAACAGTAATATTCATGCTTTTAGTGATTGGAAAAAATGAAGATTGTGTTGGGAGTATAGGAGGAATTATCTGTGGTGTTCAACTTATTCCTTTAATTGGGTCTATTCTCCCAACAGAAATAGCATTAAAAAAGAATTTTGATAAGAATGGAACAAGACGATAAATGCCATTTTTTGAAACTGAGAAATCGGGATTGACCGAGTTCTTTGAGTGAGATACACTTCTTGGACGAAGGGAAGGAAGAAGGAAAAAGTACTTTAGAGGTATTATGGAATGAGTAATAAATTGGTTGAGCACAAAGAATCAAAAGAAATATTAACTGGAAATCAAAAGAAAATTTTGTTTTGGATTTGTTTCATTATTTTAAGTATAGCTTTCATTACAGTCTGGATAAATATACTTTTGACATCTAAAGCATTTAATACACAAATGGAAGAGATGGTACTGGGAGAAGATTACTATATGGAGGATATTTTGATTACAGGTAAAAGGGCTGAAGATGCTTCGGCTGATACGATATCTCAGAATTATTTCTTCTACTACAACAATGGAAAAGTGAATGATTATCACAAGCGAATGCAAGTACCGGGATTTGTATATTCGGAATATAATGTAGGAGATTCCATAGCTGCATATACCACAGACCATGTTAGTTATTCTTATTACAAGTATGGGATTCTTCCGGATACAGAGTATACAAACAATGAATTAATGAAAGTGGCTGGCGTATTGCTTGGAATTGGAATATTTTTATTGGCTTTGTTTGGGGTGTTAAGTAAGAAAATGAATTACAAGAAGTAACCAACTTCCCGTTTATTGGGAAGTCGCAGAGAACGAAAAATCGGGATTTGGGGGTACATGATGATGATAATAAAAATTGTTACAATTTCACTGATGGCAGTGTTCTACATCTGCTATTTTGCAAAGCTGATTAGTCAGAAAAAGCAAGGCATAAAGACAGATCAATTAGGAAAAGGAAAAGAGGGATTTGTCAAATTTATAGAAGTGGCTCTTAAAATAATCACATATTTGCTTCCTGTAATACAAATTATCAGTATTGTGTTTTATTCGGGAACAGCACATATTGTGTTGCAATTTACAGGAGTTGTAATAACAATGTTCGGTGTACTTGCTTTTATTGTTTCTGTTACACAAATGAAGGAGAATTGGAGAGCAGGTGTGCAAAAAGAAGAAAAGACCAGTTTGGTAACAACGGGCATCTATTCTATTAGCAGAAATCCTGCATTTTTGGGTTTTGATTTAATGTATATAGGAATATTGTTTTCGTTCTTTAATTGGTTCCTTTGCTTTGCCACAGGTTTTGCAGTGGTATTTTTTCATTTGCAGATAGTCAATGTAGAGGAAGATTTTTTGATAGAAGCATTCGGAAATGAGTACCTGCAATACAAATCAAAAGTATGCAGATATTTAGGAAGAAAAAGATAACTTTAAGTTTTTGAAACTGAGAAATCGAAAGTTATGGAGGTACTTTATGAACGAGAGAGAAAAAATTATCCGATTATGGTTTGATATGTGGATTAAGAAAGCAGATTTAGGAATTGACAATATTTTTACAGATGATGTTGTATATACTGAGAGTTGGAGTCCTAAATATGAAAACCGCAAAACGGTAAAGCACTGGTTTGACGAATGGAATACACGCGGAAGTGTTCTTGTCTGGGAGATTAAGCAATTTTTTCATCAAGGCAATCAAACAATCGTGGAGTGGTATTTTAAAAGCAAAATGAATAATGGAAATGTTGAAGAATTTGACGGAATATCTTTAATTGTATGGACACAGGATAACAAAATAAAATCATTAAAAGAGTTTGGTTGCAATCTTCATAATTACAATCCATATCGAGATAGTGATATTCCCGTATTTCGAGAAGAAAAAGCAAATTGGTTTTGAGAGGACTATAAATTCCAGTTTTTGAAACTGAGAAATCGGGATTTATCAAGCTGTTAATTTTGAAAATTTCTTTGAAAAACTATTGACTCCTACGCAACGTAATAGTTTACGATATGTTTATCGAGAGGAGGAAATGACAATGATGACAGTGAATGAGGTAAGTAAATTAACAGGAGTGAGTATACGCACTCTGCAGTATTATGATACCATTGGTCTCTTAAAACCTATTGAATATACAGAGTCAGGTTATAGGTTGTATGACGATACATCCTTGGAAAGGCTGCAACAAATTTTACTGTTTAAAGAATTGGAATTTCCGCTTAAGGAGATTAAAAAGATAATTGATGCCCCTAACTTTGACAGGAACAAAGCATTAGAGCAGCAGATTGAATTGCTAACTATGAAAAAAGAGCATCTTGAAAATCTTATTAGTTTCGCTCGAGGAATAAAAGGAATAGGAGTGAAATATATGGATTTTAAAGTATTTGATACAACAAAGATTGATGAGTATTCTAAACGAGCAAAAGAACAATGGGGACAAACCTCTGAGTATAAGGAGTTTGAAGAGAAAACAAAGAACTGGACGAAAGACGATGAAGCTACTGTTGCAAATGAGTTTATGCAATTATTTGTTGAATTCGGACAAATGAAAGAAATGGATCCAGAAGATGAACAGGTGCAGTTGCAGGTAAGGAAACTTCAGGATTACATTACAGATCATTTTTATACATGTTCTGATAAGATTTTATGCGGTCTTGGAAGAATGTATGCCGGTGGAGGAGAACTTACGGAAAATATTGATGATGTTGGAGGAGTTGGCACAGCAGAGTTTGTAAGTAAAGCTATTGATATATTTTATATGAGCAGAAGGTAAATTCAAGTTTGTTGAATTAAAAATGAAATAAAGTTCCAGTAATCATAGAGTGTATGGATTCAATTCCATATGCTCTTTTTCTTTACTTAATTTCATGAAAAATGTAAAAATCTAATGTTACGAGTTGCATTAAAGAAAACTCGTAAGAAAAAAAGTAAAAAAATTTGCTTTTGACCACTGTAAAACATGCTCTGAGCGTTTCGTTATATGAAGGGATAATTTTTCTTTCATATTTCAAAGAAAAGAGGATAAAGAAATGTCAGAAAAAAGATGTTATACAGTTCAAGAGTTACAGGAAATCTTAGGAGTCAGCAGACCTACTATTTATAACCTTTTAAAGAAAAAGGAATTCCGGTGGATCCAGTTGGATGGCGGAAAGTATCGCATCTCTAAGAAGAGTTTCGATGACTGGCTCGATAACTTGGAACAATAAAAAACAGGGTGTTGATCAGGCAGATTTTGTCTGCAATCGACATCCTAAATTTTTATCTGGATTTGAGATATGATATAAGAAAAAACACTAACACTAAAAAAGACAGGAAGTGAAGAATAAATGGCAACAGCAATTATGAAACAAAAAGAAGTTCCGGAAATGGACGCTGTTGAAGAGATCATTTCAAAGATATCAGAAGACAGTCCTTACAAACGGCGTCCGACACAAAAGAGAACCTGGATGACCGTGCCGGAAATGGGAAAGCTGCTGGGATTAAAAAAGACAGATCGATACTGGCTGGTGCATAAAAATGTTTTTGAATCTAAAGAGATTGCCGGAAAGATACGAATCAATATTGCCAGCTTTGAAAAATGGTACGCCAATCAGATTAAATACCATAAAGTTACCGGAGAAGAACCGGGGAAAGAATTGAAATCCTGGTCCTATTCCGTTAAGGAAGTTGCGGATCTGTTGGGTGTTGATGAGTATCTTGTTTATGATTTACTCAAGAAAAATCAAATGGAAGCTGTTATTGTCGATTACTGGAAACGAATACCAAAAGAATCTTTTCAGAACTGGTATAAAAGCCAGTCCCGGTATCGAACAAAGGAAGACAGAGAAAAAGACGCTCTTCTGGAAGATGCAACAATTACGATGCCTGAGATGGCACAGCTGCTTGGAACAACCAGAAGCGCAGTATATACAATTCTTGATAATCCAAAGTATAGTCATTTTTTTGAATTCATTGTGATTGCAGAAAAGAAAAGGATCACAAAAGAGAGTTTTCAAAAATTCCTGGAAGGTCAGGATCGGTATAAGCTGGATCCATCGAATGATTATGAAGAACTTGCACAGGAACAGAATATTGCCCTGGCTAATTTCCGGCGGAAGAAATTATCACAGACCGGAATACGAGGAAGCAATGGAAATATAAAGTATCTTACTTTTGATGAAGCTTCCTATCTGGCAAAGGTCAGCAGAAGCATGATCAACAAGTGGGCGGATACAGGAAAGTTCACCGTAATAAAAGTTGGCAGTCGAGTTAGGATCCGTCGGGATGAATTTGAGGACTGGATGGAGCAAAGAGATTTGGAAAGGAGTATGCAATAATATGGCATCAATAAGAGAACGAAACGGAAAATTCAATGTAATCTATTCTTATACGAATGAAAAAGGCGAGAGAAAACAAAAATGGGAAACCTATGAAACAAAAGCCGAAGCTAAAAGAAGAAAAAAAGAAATTGAATATAAAAAAGAGATGGGATCATTTGTCGTCCGTAAATGCAAAACACTGGACGAGCTTATTACAGAATATGTTGCACTTTATGGCAAAGAAAACTGGGCGCTTTCTACATATGAAGGAAATGTCTCTCTTATCAATAACTATATTCTTCCGATCATTGGTGATACGAAACTCTCAGAGATCAATACCCGTTTCATCGAAAGATATTATCAGAGTCTTTTGAAGAGACGTGCAGTTATCAATCCATTGAATAAAACCAGTCGAAATGAATTTGTATCTTCCAGTACGGTCAGGGATATTAATAAGCTGCTTAGAAACTGTTTTGAACAGGCAGTGAAATGGGAGTTGATGGAGAAGAATCCTTGCACCCATGCGACTGTACCAAAACATAAATCACAAAAAAGAGACATCTGGACAGCGGATACATTGATGTATGCGCTCAGTGTCTGTGAAGATGAACGATTAAAGCTCGCAATTAATCTATCTTTCTCATGTTCCCTGCGACTTGGTGAGCTGCTTGGTCTTACCTGGGATTGTGTAGATATTTCTCCTGAGGCAATTGAAGAAAACCGTGCATATGTCTTCATCAACAAAGAATCACAGCGTATAAGAAAAGAATCTTTAAATGCATTGGATGGAAAAGATGTGTTGTTGGTATTTCCGACAAATCATAAGAAGAATTCTACGGTCCGTATTCTGAAAACACCGAAGACAGAAAGCAGTGTGCGTAAAATATTCTTACCGAAGAGTGTTGCTAATATGTTGGTAGACTGGAAGGTTGAGCAAGATGAAATGAAAGAAATTCTTGGTGATGAATATATGGACTATAACCTGGTTATGGCAAGTACCTTTGGTCTTCCTCTCGGAGATGGAGCAATCCGTGGTCCTTTAAAAAAACTGATCGAGGACTATAATCTCCCACCGGTTGTATTTCACAGTTTTCGTCATAGCAGCGTTACTTATAAGCTGAAATTGAATGGTGGAGACATCAAGGCGGTACAGGGTGATTCCGGCCATGCTCAGGTCAATATGGTTACGGATGTGTACTCTCATATTCTGGATGATGACCGAAGGAAAAATGCAGAGCTTTTTGAAGAAGCGTTTTATGAGAAAAAGAATCTGGATCCACAGATGCATGTACAGCAGGAAAATAATAATGCAACTGTTGCTGATGAAGTCGATCCGGAACTTCTGGCAAAAGTGTTGGCAAATCCAGAGATGCGGGCATTGCTCAATTCACTGGCGAAGACGATGAAGTAATTAGTCTATCTCCATAATATCTATTGGAATCTCCATCATTTGATGATGGAATGATGGAGATTCAGTTACAAAAAAGGTTACAGATATTTTTACTGAATAAAATTTGCCAGTCAAAAACGCATGGACAAACCGTCTCGTATGCGTTATATTATTTATAGACAAGAAAATATCTTGTGCTTTCGATAGGAAGTTTAATTGAATACTGTTTACCATGATCGAACGTACGAAGCATGGTGGTCATATAACAGATGTCGATGGTAATATCAAGGCATTCCCCAATTATTAGCTGGAGCAAACAATCAGCTAACTTTCAGAGCTTTACAGAGCTTGACAGAGGGGGTATTCAGAATAACTCGAATTGAATCGGAAACAGTTTTATATAGTATCCCACTTGGGTTTACCTTACCTCAGATTGACAGAGAGTGACAATAGGTTGGAGCTCTCCTAAGCGAAAGGTCGTAGGTTCGACTCCTATCTGGGACGCCAATTTTAAGGGATTTAACAGGGTTTTAATGAATTTTGGCCTGTGAATGATAAAAGAGATTTGTCTGATGTGTATTCATCATTCAAATCTCTTTTTGTTTTGTGATAAGTGAGGAGTGGGAAATGTTTTCGTTCCAAGTTAATTTCTTTGTGTGAATTCTTGTAGATAAATTAGAATTTGTCATTCCTTCTTGTTCTTTTCAATAGCACTAATCGTGCAAGCAAAAACAGTAATCATTGAAAGTAATATTGCTCTGGTCATTGCTTCGTTCATTCCAAAGCCAAAGAAGAAGCCAACCAATGCTGTTTTCATAATATACCTCCATCAAGTCCGATTTGTAATTCTATTCTTCATTTAAAAGATGTTGTAATTCTTCTTTGCTTGGTAATACTGTTTGGTATTTACTCGCAAATATTTGGTTATTGTTTTCAGGTAAAGTCATTTCCACAATAGATTGTTTTTTATCTTTACATAAAATGATTCCAATAGTGTTATTTTCATCGTCAAGTTTTACTTTACGATCATAGTAATTCACATACATTTGCATTTGTCCAATGTCTTGATGTTTTAATTCTCCAATTTTTAAATCAATTTATACAAAACATTTTAATATTCTGTTGAAGAATACTAAATCGACTTTGAAATGTTCTTCGTCAAATGTTAGTCTAACTTGTCTACCTACAAATGTATAGCCTTTACCAAGTTCGAGTAAGAATTGTTGTAAATGATCAATAATCTTATTCTCTAACTCAGTTTCGGAATATACAGGTAATTCTGGCAATTGTAAAAACTCTAATACATATGGATCTTTAATTGCATCTGCTGGCTTTTCGATTATTTGTCCTTTTTGTGATAATAACATCACTTCATCTTTATTTTTACTTAAAGATAGACGTTCATATAATGAAGAATCATATTGTCTTTTTAATTCTGATAAACTCCAATCATTTTTTACTGATTCAATTTCATAAAAATGTCTTTCTTCAATATTTGAAATTCTCATTAGTTTCAAATAATGTGACCAGCTTAAATAGAACTTACGGCCAGTAATAGTGACAGGGTAATTTTTGAATTGGGGAAACACTGTTTTCCCAATTGAGTCAGTTTTATAGATTGTATAAAATCTTCTTATTAATTTAAGGTTGTCAACAGAATATCCCTTGCCATAATGTTCAGTCAAAAAAGACGATAAGTTTCAAATTATATATTTACCATATTTTGCTCGATTATCGCCATTTTGTTCTTCTTCAATAATCATTCGTCCAATTTCAAAATATGTATAGACCATAGCAATATTCACAGCAGTCTTAACATTTTTCTTGGCTTCTTCGATTAATAAAGAAACTTTATTTAGAAATTTGTTGCTTACTTCATTCATATGTAATACACCACGCTTTCGCTATATATTTTCATTATAATTGCATTTACCATTTATATCTATAGTACAATATATAATGTTTTTCTTGCGAATCCTTTTCTGATGAGACTACAGACAAGAGAGGAGCAGTACCTACAGAATAGGTTTCCTAAACGAAAGGTTGTAAGTTCAAATCTTATCAGGGACACCATATAGAGTTAAAAATAGCGCTGAAATCATTTTATGTTTTTTTTGCATCCTTTTTTTACTATAACCGCTTACAATTGATAAAAAACATGTACTTTTTATGTGTGGTCACGTATACTAAAAAGTAGGTGAACACATATTGAGGAGTGAATAATATGATAATAAGGAAGCGAATCGTGTCGCTTTTTTTAGCGATGACATTACTAGTGCCACTTGCACAAATTACTCCATTAAAAGCTGAATCAGATACAAAAGAGGTGGATGTCATGTTTACACATGATACGCATTCTCATTTGGATAGTTTCACAACAAATGTAGATGGAGAACTTCAAAAAGTAGGTGGTTTTTCTCGAATTAAAACATTGATTAATGAACAAAAGAAGGAGAATCCAAATACACTAATATTGGATGGTGGGGATTTCTCAATGGGAACGTTGATACAAACAGTATATGATACGCAAGCAGCTGAACTTAGAATGCTTGGCTATCTTGGATATGATGTCACAACATTAGGAAATCATGAGTTTGATTATCGTTCAAAAGGTTTGGCCAATATGTTAAAGGCAGCCAAAAGTTCGGGTGAAACAATACCAGAACTTGTCGTATGCAATGTGGATTGGGATGGCATGAAAAAGGCTGGATTGAGTAAAGGTCAAAGACAGATTCAGTCCGGATTTGAAACGTATGGAGTAAAGGATTATGTTGTCATTCAAAAAGGGGATACAAAGATAGCTGTTACGGGTGTTTTTGGAAAAGATTCTTTAGAATGTGCACCAACATGTGAATTGTTGTTTAAAGATCCTGTAGAAGCCATGAAAGATACAGTTGAAAAAATCAAGAAGAAAGAAAAAGTGGATATGGTTGTTTGTGTTTCTCACTGTGGAACTTGGGAAGATGAAAATAAATCGGAAGATGAACTTCTTGCCAAGAATGTAAAGGATATTGATTTAATCATCAGTGGACATACGCATTCAGAATTAAAAGAACCGATTCAACATGAAAATACATATATCGTATCTTGTGGGGAATATGGAAAAAATATCGGTTCTCTTTCAATGAAACAGAATTCGAAGGGGCGTTGGGATTTAAGTTCTTATGAACTAATTCCTGTATCTGAAAATATACAGCCAGATATAGAAACACAAAATCGTATTGATGAATTAATGGATACAGTGGATACAAATTATCTTGCTGATTTTGGCTATACAAGAGATTGCGTTCTTGCACAAAATGATATTGAATTTAATAGTTTAGATGAATTGTATTCAAAACATGAAGAATCAAATCTTGGACAAATTATTGCGGATTCATTTGCGTATGCTGTCGATTCAGTCGATGTAGCCGTTGTACCAAGTGGAACTATACGAGATACATATACAAAAGGAGATATTACCGTAGAAGATGTATATAATTCATTTTCTTTGGGTATTGGAAAAGATGGTATAGCTGGATATCCTTTGATTTCTACTTATCTTACGGGTAAAGAATTAAAACTTGCAGCCGAAGTGGATGCTTCAGTTTCAGATTTCATGACAACGGCAAGATTGTATTGTAGCGGACTTAATTTTACTTACAATCCAAATCGTATGATCTTAAATAAAGTTACAGATTGTTACCTGACAAAAGACGGTCAAAGAATTGAGATTCAAGATGATCAATTGTATCATGTTGTGACAGATCTATATACAGGTCAGATGCTTGGTTCAGTAAATAAAATGTCATATGGACTTTTGTCACTTGAACCAAAAGATCAGGATGGAAATCCAATTGAAAATCTAGAGGATCATATCATTAAAGAAGATGGCAAAGAACTAAAAGCTTGGGATGCGATTGCAAGATATATGCGCTCTTTTGATGATACAGATGGTGATGGTATTGCGAATGTTTCAAAGTATTATGCTTCAACACATGATCATAAGATTGTGGATGATAGTAAGAATATAATTGACTTGATTAAAAAGCCAAATAAATTTAGTGCAATGATTGTGGCAATCGTTTTAGTCATTATTTTACTAATTGTACTTTTAATTTTATTGATTCGTAGAATTATTGGGAAGATAAGAAAAAAGAGTAAATAAACACATGAATGTGATGAGGAGTTAGGGTAATGAGTATAAATAAATGTAAAATTGGTGGAATTGTTGCAGAAGTGCCAAAGCGTATGAATAGCTTGTTTTATGGTGATGTTTTAGAAATCCGATTGGATATAAATCGCAAAGATATAGATAAGATTGAACATGTTACATGTTTAATTGTTGATAAAGAATTAATTGAAAGAGCAATGAATACAATTGGAGTAGGGGATTATCTATTTTGTTTCGGACATTTTGTGTCTTTGGAATATAAGCGTAAACAATTGGTGAAATGTCCACATTGTGGCAAGGAAGGTTATCGTATGCGAAAAGCCCAGAATACAGATATTATTCTACGTGATTTTGAAGTGACGAAGGGAATTGACTTATCGGATTCAGATGGTGTTAATAGGGTGGTTTTGACTGGTGTTGTAAATAATCCGATTCAACAAAGGGAAGGGCATAATCGTTTTCAGATTGTAAATAATCGTCCGATTCAAGCACAACAACATCTTATGGAAATTGTAACTGAGGAGTTGCTAGCGGGGTCGGAACGTTTCAATTTGGTAAATGTGAATACATTTAATGGTCTTGCCACACATGTTAGTAAAACAGTGAAACAATCCAATCGTGTGATTGTGAAAGGCTCGATTTATGATCGTATAATCAAATATACGATTCCTTGTAAGTGTAAGTATTGTGAAGAAATGTTTGAATATGATGTTGTATATCCTCAATATGAGGTTACTGCAACAAGTGTTAGACAGGATGTGGATTATATATCAAAATCTTAATAGATTTAATGACTCTCATTTATAAAATGGGAGTTTTTTTTATTTTAATTTTTTTAAATGGAATATAAAGTGTTTAAAAATAAATAATTATATTATTTAAAGCTTAAAAATAAGCAAGAAAAGTGTTCATAAAAATAATATCACAAGGAATATTATACGGAATAATTTACTGATAGACTAACAATGTACAAAGAAAGGACAGAAAAGTCAGTGCTTAGTTTGTTGATGGATATATGTGATGACCATGATGAAAACAAACAGTCGTTTTATTTAATGTGATATAAGTTAATTTTTCTAAAAGTTAAGACAATTAGTAATGAACGAGGAAACAGGAGGAAGAAATATGTTTAGTTTATTTTTAGTATTTATGGTGATTTATGGATTTGGTGAAATTTCATATCAATCTATTGGATGTGATAGTTTTGTTGAAAGGATGGAAGAAACTATAAAGGGTATCACGTCTTTTGAGATGGTGAAGCAGGATGATTTTTGGAACAACGGGTTTGGTTAAATGTTTTAAAAAAGAGGTTAATTTTAGAAGAAGTTAAGACAATTAGTAATGAACAAAGAAATAGGAGGAAGAAAATATGTTTAGTTTATTTTTAGTATTTGTGGTGATTTGTGTAGTTGTAAATGTGATTAGCAGTATTACTGGAATGTCTTCATATCAATCTAGTGAAGATGATCAATTTCATCGATTCCAGCAAGATGTACAGCAACAGCAATTTGATGAAATGAACCGGCATTTTACGGAAGAGTCTTTAAAAAGTGTCACACCTTTTGAGATGGGTGGATATGATATGACACAGGGTAATTCATGGAACAACAATGATTTTGGGGGAATGTTTTAAAAAGGGGTTAAGACATCAATTAGTAATGAACAAAGAAATAGGAGGAAGAAAATATGTTTAGTTTATTTTTAGTATTTGTGATGATTTGTGTAGTTGTAAATGTGATTAGTGGTATTACTGGAATGTATTCATATCAATCTAGTGAAGATGATCAATTTAATCAATTCCAACGTAATGTGCAGCAACAGCAATTTGATGAAATGAATCGGCATTTTACGGAAGAGTCTTTAAAGAGTGTCACACCTTTTGAGATGGGTGGATATGATATGACACAGGGTAATTCATGGAATAATAATGATTTTGGTGGAATGTTTTAAGAAAAGTAAAAATTAGGAGGAAATTTGAAAATGAAGAAAACAAACGAAAAAATTTTAGTAAGTGCATTAGCAGGAATGACAGCTTTACAAGGTATGAGTACAACACTTATGAGTGTATGTGCACAAGAAAATAATGAAACTACACATGAGAGTGTAATGAATGTGAAGATGTCGCAAAAGGATGAATTGGAATCTAAATTGAATGATTCTAAAAAGAATGTGGATGAAAAGACACTCGCTTTAGATAGTGCAAAAGGTGCTGCTAGTGTCGCAAAGAAACAGGTGGAAATATTAGAGTCTAAACAAGATGAAAAGAATCGATTGGTGCAACAAGACTATCAAGTATCTTACGATGTGATTATGAATGAGTTGCAGCCAATGTTAGATACGATTTCAGACTTGGAATCACAAATCAATGATGCTAAAAAGGATCTAGATGAAAAAATTAGTGTAAGTCAAAAGGCTAGTGAAGAGTTGGATCAGGCTCAAAAAGATTTGGGCTTGAAAAAGACAGAGTTGATTGAATTACAGAATAAATTGGCAGGACTAGGAAATGTTGTGGATCTTAAATCGAAATTAGAGGGGGCTAAAGAAGAAAGAGATGCAGTATTAACTCATTTAAATAGTGCTCAACAAGATGCGGATGCAGCCAATGCAAAATTACAGGATGCATATAGTGAAATTGGAATTGCGGACGATGCACTTGTAGAAGCAACATTTGTCTATAATGAGGCTGTGAATACAATGGCTGAAAAAGAGGCAATCGTCAAAGAAAAACAGGCAATTGTAGATCAATTTAAAGATGAAAATGGTATAGAAGACGCAAAAACAGAATTGGATATCGCAAAGGGTAATTTGGATGATGCGAAAACGTTTGTTGACTATAAGTTCTCAGAAATGATGAATGCACAGGCTGATTATGATAATGCTTTAGGTACATATAATAGATTCGAAAAGGATTATGAAAATGCTAAAGAAGAAGTAAATGGAGCTCAAATTAATTTGAATAATGCGAATCAAAAGTTAGAAAGTATTCAAGCTGAATATGATGCGAATCAAAAAGAAATGGAAGCTAAGAATAACGAAATCTTAGCTTTAAATACACAGATTGCAGATGCTCAAAGTGAAGTTGATAAAGCTCAGACTGATTATGACAAAGCTTTGAATGAGTACAACAGCACTTCCAGTCCTTTAGAGCAGGCTAAAAAAAACCTTGTGGACTTTGAATCTAAGTATGCTACAGAATTGAGTCGTTTAACAACTGGAAGCAAGGGATACTTTGAATCTCTTGGCTGTTCGGAAGATGTACTAAGCGTGTTCAAAGTCGACGACAGCTATCAAGGTGAAGTTGCAGGATATACGCATATGGGACAGGCTGGAGATGCAACAAGTCTGGAAAATGTGAAAGCTTCTATTCCTTATTTACGAGAGTTTAATGAAATTCGTAAAAAAGAAGGATTGCCGGAGTTGAGTGTAAGTATGCTTATGATGGCAATTGCTCAGGTCAACGCAAACTATGCACAGGTGGAAGGAAATCATTCCTCAGCGTATGGAACCTGTGAAAACCTTGCATGGGGATATGGAGAAGCAGGAACAGGAGCAAGTCCGTTTAGAGGCTGGTACGACTACGAAAAGAAACAGTATGAAGCTGGAAATCACAAATTCTCTGAAGTGGGACACTATTTGAATATCGTACATCCGGCGAATACAATCACTGGCTTTGCATTGCAAAAGGTGAATGGTGTCTATGCTCAGGAATTCGGAGAACATAATTCATTCACAAAAGATGTTATCTTGTCTTTAGATGAATTTGAAACATCTTTCAACAACTACTACAACAATTTAAAATCTGTTGATGCTCAGCATAAAGCATTAAAAGACGCTGTAAACAATGCAAGTGGAACTACTACAAAAGATGATACAGCGTTAAAGAATGCAGAAAGTTTGTTGGCAACTAAAAAGAATGATTTATTGAATCTTCAAAATCAATTGAATCAAACAAATAGTGAAAGAGATAGTCTAGTAGTTTTCGCAACAACGAAAAAGAATGAAATGGATCAGGCCAAAGAGGATGTGGATTATGCCAAGGTAAATGTTGATCGAAAGAAATTGGATGCGGCTAGTGCGAGTGAAGTTTTAGATAATGCAAAGGCAGATGTTTTGGCAAAAGAAAATGCAAAGAAAGATGCAGAAAGTAAATTGGCTACAGCAAAACAGCAGGTGGATGCATTACAGGCAACAATAGATGGCTTACAAGACAATATTGATAATTGGGATATCAATAAGGAAAAGGCAAAGAAAGCGTTGAGTATTGCTGAAATGGATTTGCGTGCCGCAAAAGAGATGGAATCCAATGCTAAAGAAAATTTATTGAAGGCAACAGATGCATACAATGAGGCGATGAAGGTTTGTGAAGATGCACAAGCTAAAGCGGATGTTACAAGTGCTGCTTTATTAAAGGCTGAAAGTTCATTTAATGAAAAGAATGGTGTGTATGAAAAAGTACAAAATGCAGTTTTAGATTATGATCAAAGTAGTTCTAGACTTGAATCTGTGGAAACAGAATTAACCGAGATTGAAGGCCATGTGGATGTGTTAAAGAAAGCGCAGGCAGAGCTTGATCAAAAGATTTTTGGTTTACAATCGGAGATTGAAGATTTGAATGTGTCTTTGACAAATCAAAAATCTAATGCGTTGCCATATGAACAAATGAAATCTTTGTTGGATGATGTTATGGATAGGGGTACTCAGGTTGATTTAAGTATGGTTGAAAATGATCAAGTCAAAGCTTTATTGATTCAACTTTCCATGGATGTGGATGATTTAAAAGGTATTCGAAAAGATTTAGATGAAGCTAAGAATGTATATGTAGAAAAATACAATTTATATTTGGATGCGAAAAATGATTTGTCGAATGCCAAGGATGAAAATAGTGATGCGATGAAGGCTTTAAATGAATATTTAAATGGTGAAACTAAGCCAGAAACAGTGACAAGTACAAATGAAAATATAAATACGGGAGTAGATGTAAATACATGGAGTTCTATGATGAGTGCAATGTTGGCTGGTTTAGGCGTTGTGGGTGTTTTACATCAAAAAAGAAAAGAAGATGAAGAATGAGGAGGATAGAGAATGTTTGAAGTATTTTTGTTGATAGTTGGTTGTATGATTTCCATTATGTTTATTGATTCGATTTTAGTCGATGAGAAAAGTGAAGAGAGATTAAATCGTTTATACGATGGGAATATGAATTTATAGGAAAGAAATAGGAGGAAATTTGAAAATGAAAAAAACAAACGAAAAAATTTTAGTAAGTGCATTAGCAGGAATGACAGCTTTACAAGGTATGAGTACAACACTTATGAGTGTATGTGCACAAGAAAATGATGAAATGACACATGTGAGTGTCATGAATGTGAAGATGTCGCAAAAGGATGAATTGGAATCTAAATTAAATGATTCAAAGAAAGATGTGGAAGAAAAGACATTGGCTTTAGATAGTGCAAAAGGGGCATTAAGTGTTGCAAGTAAGCAAGTAGAAATATTAGAGTCTAAACAAGATGAAAAGAGTCAATTGGTACAACAAGATTATCAAGCAATGTATGATGCGATTAATAGTAAGTTGCAGCCTTTATTAGATGAAATCACAAATTTAGAAGGGCAGATCAAAGGTGCCAAAAAGGATTTGGATGATAAAATCAGTGCAAGTCAAAAGGCAGCTGCAGATTTAGAAGAAGCACAAAATACATTAGCATCAAAAAAGGATACTTTAGAACAGCTTCAAAAAAAGCTCGATTCTTTTAAAGATGAGGGGGATTTGGCAAAAGAATTAGAGAAGGCAACACAAGAAAAAGATGGGGCTGAAAAAGCCGTAAGTGATGCACAGAAAAATGTGGATGATGCAAATACTGTATTGTCGCAAGCAACTTCTGATGCAGCCAATAAAAAGGTAGCTTTAGATCAGGCAAATCAAAGTTTGGATGCGGCATTAGCGGATGTGTCAGAGAAACAAAAGATTGTGGAGGAAAAACAAGCTTTAGTTGATTCTTTTAATGAGGATACGACCAAAGCCGAGTTAGAGCAGGCAAAAACGGATTTAAATCTTGCCAAAGATAGATTGAGTAAGGCACAAGAAAGCGTAAATACAGCCACAAGTGTTTATAATGATGCCGTGACAATTCAAGAAAAGGCACAACAAGCTTATGATACTTCTTGTCAAGATTTAGAAAATACAAAGGCTACTCTAGCACAAGCTCAAGATGCATTAGCTAAAGTACAAGAGGATGTGAATAATCTTCAGTCGCAAATGGAAAAGAAAAATGAAGAAATCAAGGGTTTAAATACAAAGATAGATGCGGCTAAATCAGATGTGGATAAGGCGCAATCGAAGTATGATAAGGCTTTGAATGATTATAATAGTATTTCAAGTCCACTTGATCAGGCTAAAAAGAATCTGAATGATTTTGAAACAAAGTATGCTGCAGAACTTGCTCGTTTAAATCAGGGAAGTAAAGGATATTTTGATTCAATTGGATGTTCAGATCTTGCGAATTATGTGTTTAAAGTTGATAATTCTGCAGAAGGTAAATTAGCTTCTTATACACATTTGGGTCAAGTTGATGATGCGACAAGTTTAAAAAACATGCAGGCATCTATCGCATATTTGAAAGAATGTAATGAAATTCGTAAACAAGAAGGTTTACCAGAATTAAAAGTCAGTGCATGGCTTATGGCAGTAGCTCAAGTCAATGCCAATCATGCCAAATATAATATAGAACATGCAGGGGTCTATGTAACGGGTGAAAACCTTGCGTGGGGATATGGAGATGCCAATACTGCGGCAAGTCCATATAGAGGGTGGTATGATGAAGAAAAGGCTGAATATTTAGCTGGTAACCATAACTTCTCGGATATTGGTCACTATAAAAATATTGTAGAAGGTCGATATACTGTAACGGGTTATGCGATTGGAACCAATGGTCAGTTCTCTATGGCTCATTGCCAGGAATTCTTAGATGAGGTAATGGGTGTAGATGATGATGTTCAAATGACTGTTTCTGAATTTGAGCAATCATTCAATGACTACTGCAACAATTTGAAATCTGTGGATTCTCAACACAAGACTTTACAGGATGCAGTAAAGAATGCGGCTTCTTTAAATACGAAAGATGATACCGCATTAAAACAAGCAGAGTCTGAATTGAATTCAAAAAAATCTGTATTATCGGATTTACAGGCTCAATTAGCACAGGCTAAAACGGATAAAAAGGAAATTTCAGATAATGTGGATGCGAAACAAAATGAAGTTTCTAAATTAAAGAATTCTGTAAAAGAATTGTCTTCTGAAGTAAAACAAAAAGAGAAAGCAAAGTCTGAAAAAGAATCTCAATTAAAGGAAGCTAAAAAGAATGTGGAGTCAAAGGCAAATGAAAAGAAGGATAAGGAAAATGCACTCACAAATATCCAGAATGAACAATCAACCATTCAAAAGAAGATTGATACACTTAGTGATCGCTTAAATAATTGGGATGCGAATAAAACGCAGGCGAACCAAGATTTAAAGGATGCTAAGGATAGTCTTAAGGATGCGAAAGCTTTAGCTAAAACGCAAAAAGAAAATGCGAATGCATTAAAAGATGAATATGAAAAGGCATTGGATGTGAAATCTAAGGCAAAAGAAAGTGCAGATAAGTATCTATCTATTTTGAAACAAAAACAAGATGCATTCAATGAAAAATCCGATCATTATGATGCTGCAAAACAAGCTAGTGATGATTATAAGAATACAGTGGAAGAGTTAAATGTGATAAAACAAGAAGTGAGTGAAACAACAAAGAAAATTCAATTGCTACAAGAAAAGCAGAAAACTCTAAAGGCGGATATTCAAACATTGAAGTATAAAATTGTGACATTAAATGATAGTCTTACAAAATCAAAAGATAAGGCTTTACCAGAACAGACTCTAATGAATCTATTAAATGATACAAAAGAAAAAGGAAGTAAGGTAGACCTATCTAAAGTAGAAGATGCAACTATGAAAGAAAAGATGACAAGTCTAGCACAAAATGTAGATGCCTTGAATGAAGTCAATGGTTTGTTAGAAATCGCCAAGACAAATTATCAAACCAAATACGAGTTGTATCTAGATGCCAAGAAAGAAAAAGCAGATGCCGATGCCAACTACAATAAGGCTATGCAGGCATTAAATGACTACTTGAATTCACAATCAACCAAAGAAACTGAAGTTACAACCAACAAAGGTAATGTACATACAGGCGTTGATGCAAATGTGATGGGATCCATGTTAACAAGCATGGTAGCAGGCCTAGGAATTGTAGGCATCCTACACAAAAAAAGAAGGGAGGAGAAATAAATAAAGTAAATGAAATCAACAACTAAAGTAGGCATTTCCTGCTTTAGTTTATCTAATATTTTTAATCAATCTAATAAAATTTTCGACCATCGACCTATTTTGAAGTAAAAATTGCACAAAAAATACTCAAAAAAAGCGAGGTGGTCGAAAAATATATGCCAAAATCAGCTTTTTTCCAACATTTTTTAAAACAAAATCTCAAAATGTGCTATATTTAGTAAGAGAACTATGATACTTATAAAGGATCAACACGCTCCTATTTTTCAAGAGCCTCTCCGCAATGTTTGACAAGAGAACTATGATACTTATAAAGGATCGACACTTGAGCACCTTCCACTTTGTTTGTATTCAAACTATGGGAACTATGATACTTATAAAGGATCGACACTATCATGTCTGATAGACATACCTCTTGGATTCCCGAAACGGGAACTATGATACTTATAAAGGATCGACACTATCTTCGTTGATATCCAAAGCTTGCCAATAGCCGTTAGGGAACTATGATACTTATAAAGGATCGACACTTTTTTGATGTATTCAAATACATCTTGCTGAGTTTTGGGAACTATGATACTTATAAAGGATCGACACACTTCTAGCGGCAAATATTTCTTCTAAAGTTCTTTCGGGAACTATGATACTTATAAAGGATCGACACTTAGGAGAATTCCATAAATTATGTCCGTTTTCTAGTAAGGGAACTATGATACTTATAAAGGATCGACACATTAGCCCTAATGTACCAGCAACCAATGCCATCACCACGGGGAACTATGATACTTATAAAGGATCGACACTGATATTCACCAGGCCCAAACGTTCCTTGCAATACCAGGGAACTATGATACTTATAAAGGACTATGTGTTTGGTGTAATATGCTTTTGTTTTGAATTATTGTTATTTGATTGGTTGAAGAGGACATCAGAGGATGTTCTTTTTAATTTATTTAGTTTTAGGTTAATTAATTTGAATTGTTTGACATATAAGAAGTGAAGGAGGGGATAAGATGTTTGTGAATGTTTCAAATCATCCTAGTGAATTGTGGTTAGATAAACAAAAAGAGTGTGCTTTGTGTTATGGAAGTATTGTAGATGTTGCTTTTCCTGCAATTCATAAGGATTATGATAGTAATAAGTATGATGAATTGGTTGAATTGTATTATGAAAGAATTATGGGTCTTTATCCGGATGTTGTGATGGTCCAAGGTGAGTTTGTCTTTACATATAGGTTAGTAGGTAAGCTGAAGGCTAGTGGTATTCGAGTTGTTTCAGCTCGTAGTGAGCGTGTGTGTCAGGAATTCAAGGATGAGAATAATGTGATCCATAAGCATAGTATTTTTGAGTTTATTGACTTTGTGGATTATTGATTTTCATAGGGCATGGGTTATAATTAAATCAGTATTTAGAGGGTTATAGTATGAGGTTAAAGATAGATTTATACAAAGAGAATTTTAGTATTCCCATTGGCTATAATCATATTCTTCAAGGAACAATTTATAATATGTTGAATTATGATAGTGATGGTGCTTTTTATCATGATGTGGGTTATCAAGTAGATGATAAAATCTATAAGATGTTTGTCTTTAGTAACTTAGTTGGAAGTTATACAATTCAAAATAAATCTATGATTTTTAAAGATCATTTCAGTTTCTATGTGAGTGCCATGGATGATTATTTTATTGAACGAATTTATGAATATTGTTCTTCACACAAATATTTAACTATGTTGAATCAAAAGGTCATGATCAAAGATATTCATATTCTTAAAGAAAATCGTATACAAGGTGTAGAAAAGGTTTGGATCAAAACTTTATCACCGATTAGTGTGTATTCTACGCAAGATGATTTCACAACGTATTATTCTCCCATCCAAGAAGAGTTTGAACAATTGATACGACGGAATCTATTAAATAAAGTGTATGCGTATGATTTGAATTATAAGCAGGAAGTATTTGAAATTCTAGAAGTAAAGAATGTAAAGGAAAGAATGGTTAAGTATAAGGATTGTTTCTACAAAGCTTATCATTTGAAGATGAAAATTGAGGTTTCACCAAATTTACTACATTTGATTTATAATTCAGGAATTTCTTCAAAGGGCTCTTGTGGCTTTGGCATGATTGAGGTGTGCCATGAAAAAAACGATCTATCTATATAAGAGTGGAACACTAAAAAGAAAAGATTTCTCTTTAGCTTGTGTAACTAAGGATGAAACGATTCCTATTCCCATAAGGCAAGTGGATTTAATTATTTGTTTTTCTGAAATTACATTGAATAAAAGAGTTCTAGAATTATTGAATGCGTATGGTATTTCTATATTTTTCTTTACACATAATGCGAACTATATTGGTCAGTTTCTTCCAAAACAACATTATGATGGTAGTTGTTTAGTAAAACAGGTACATGCGTATGAAAATGAAGAAACACGTTTATATATCGCTAAACAGATGACATATGCCAATCTGCATAATTGTCTTTCTGTTTTAAAGTATTATCAGAAAAAGGGTAGAAATTTAACTAATGAGATAAATGAAATTGAAAAGATTATAGATAAAATCAAATCTAAAGAATCAATTAGTGAATTGTTACTACTGGAGGCTATGGCGAAACAATTTTATTATTCTGGTTTCGATGAAATTACAAGGAATCAGGATTTTGTATTTGAAAAAAGAATGGTTTGCCCACCAAAGAATGCAATGAATGCGATGATGAGCTATGGATATGCACTGTTATATTCACACTATTTATCTGTGTTATATAGAAGCAGCTTATTACCTTCTATAAGCTTTATTCATAGTATGAGTAAGTCAAAGGATTCTTTACAATATGATTTGGCAGATATATTAAAACCAGTTCTGGTAGATCGATTGATTTTTAGATTGATTCGAAAAAATCAAATACGTAAGGATATGTTTGAATATGGTGTGGATGGAAGTTGTTATTTAAATAAAGAAGGAGCTTCATTTTTTGTGAAGGAATTTGATAAACAATTAAATAAGACAATACAAATTCATGGAGTTGACTATTCTTATAAAAGATTGATTTCCAAAGAAGTGCATGAATTGTCAAATTATATTAGAGAGAAGAGTACGGAATATAATCCGTTTCTTATGAATTGGTAGGTTTTATTATGTATGTGATATGTACATATGATGTGAATGAGAAGCGTTGTGACAAGTTGAAAAAGCTATTAAGACAATACTTGTTTCATGTACAGAAATCGGTATTTGAAGGAGAGCTTACACCCCATCAAATGAAGGAACTTCAGGAAAAGGTAAAGAAGATTATTTTGAGTGAGGATAGTGTTCAATTTTATTATTGTTACAACAACAAGCAGATTTATAAAGATAAATTGGGAAATGATTCAAGGGATTTAAACATAATTGAAGAGAGGAGAACACAATGAGAGAAGAATTATTAGGAAAAGAAGTTTTGGCAATGTATGACATTCGTGGGATTCAAAGCTATATTTTTAAAACGAATGCGGTAAAAGAAATTATCGGAGCTTCTAAGTTAGTGGATGATATTATCATCAATGGATTAAAGAGTTATGTAAAGAATCGTGTGTCAACAGAAGAAAGAGACTTGTATTTAGTGGATTGGCATAATGAAGCGACTGCCGATGCGTTTATTAAAAATGATTCTAAAGTATTAATGCAGGTTATGTTTGTCGGTGGTGGAAATGCCTATGTTTTGTTTAGAAATGGTTCCATTTGTTCAGCTGTAAATAAATATTTGGGCAAGTATGTTTTAGAGAAAACATATTCATTAAATGTGGCAATTGCGGTGATTGAAAAGACGGATTCTTATAAAGAAGATTATCGAAAGATCAATATTGAAATGCGTAGAATCAAAGCGCATATGCCAATCTCAAAGCCTGTTGGAGCTTTCTCATTTACGGCAACAGATACAGTTACGGGCATGCCAATTACGGGTGTGGCAGATAAGGAATATCATTGTACAGAATCTTTATTAAAGCGTGCTTCTGTTGATGAAAAGAATGTAGAAAAAATCTTTGATAATATGGTTACACAAAAGGGTGATAATAGTACACTTGCCTTGATTCACGTTGATGGTAACTCATTAGGAAAGCGTATTATGAACTTAATGCGTGATGTAAAGGATTATAAGTCAGCTATTCAAAAAATGCGCCGTTTATCAAGTGGTATTGATAAGACTTTTAAAGATACGTTTGATGAAATGACAAGTTGGATGGATAGTCAGCAAGACAAATTTAAAACGGATACGATGAAATATAGAAAGATTGTTGTGGCTGGTGATGATATTACATTTGTATGTAATGCAAGGTTAG
The DNA here is from genome assembly GCF_000156655.1 of Holdemanella biformis DSM 3989. Lineage (GTDB taxonomy): Bacteria > Bacillota_I > Bacilli_A > Erysipelotrichales > Erysipelotrichaceae > Holdemanella > Holdemanella biformis. The sequence goes on along the minus strand of NZ_DS996841.1, from coordinate 383,570 downwards.
CTATTCCGGCTGTGAAATATTTCTTGGAAAAGTTAAATGAAAAGAAAACGGATTTTATTCAAACAGAAGAAGATGAGAATCCAATTTTTACCGCATGTGCAGGTATCGCCTTCTTTAATTCACACTTCCCATTCTCAGATGCATATATGGTGGCTGAAGCATGTTGTGACAGTGCAAAGAAAAGGGCAAAGAGTAAGGAGTGTTCAATGAGTGGTATTGATCAGATTGTAGGAAACTTCTTTGATTTTCAATTGTGTACAAATGTGAATGCTTCGAATCTAGATGATTATAGGGATAAACATTATGTAGTAGACAATGAATCTTTTATTCAGCGTCCTTATTATGTGAGTGTAGAAAATGATAAAGGTTTGAATGTGAAGAATGAAAAGTATTCTGTTTCAAATCTAGAAGAAAAATTGAGTATATTATGTAGTCCGGACTTTCCTAGAAGTTTGGGTAAAGAAATTCGTAATGTGATTCCGCAGGGTAATAATGAAATCAAAAAGGAAGTGGCTTTCTTAAAGAGTCGTAAACATAATGAATTTGATCGTTTAGAAGAAGAAAAAAACGTATGGTACGATGCGTGTGAATTGATGGATCTTCAATTATAGAAAGGGTTAAGGTTATGGAAATTTCAATTAAATTACTGAGTGATTTATGTTGCTACTCAGGTGAAGTATACAATACAACCGTAGATACAGATGTGGTTTATGATGATTATGGACTTCCATATATTCCTGCCAAGCGACTTAAGGGATGTATTCGTGAAGCAGCTTTGGAACTATATGAAATGGGTTTGTTGCCACATTATAATGCGATTTTTGGAAAAGAAGGAAGCGATGCCTCAGCCTTCACAATTTCAAATGCGAAATTAAAGGATTATGAGGAAATCGTGAATGGATTGAATCAATTTGAAGAGGCTGATTTTGTCAATCAACAAAAAGTATTATCGCTTTTTACATATTTAAGAACACAAACCGCTGTAGATACAAATACGGGTACGGCTATTGAGAATAGTTTAAGAACGTTGCGTGTCTTGAAAAAAGGTTTAATTTTCCATGCAGATGTGGATTTAAAAAATAATGATTATGCTGAAGAATTCAAGAATGCAGTTTCCATGGTAAAACACATGGGTGTATCTAGAACTCGTGGTTTGGGTTTGGTTGAACTCAAGGTTGAAAATAGTTTAGCTACATCTGTAGATCATGTTTTATTTAAAGAAAATGAATTGAAGGATGAAAATAAGATTTCATATACGATTCATTTACATTCTCCATTGATTTGTAAATCAGCTCAAGGGAATCAGGCTAAAACAGAAGACTATATTGTGGGAAGTAAGGTTTTAGGTTTGATTGCACGAAGTATGGGAAATGATGCCTACCAAAAGGTTATGAATGATATTGTGGTTTCCAATGCCTATGTTTCATTGGATGGAAATCGTTCACTTCCAGGGAGAAATTCTTTACAGAAAATCAAGAATCAGTCTTATGTGGATGGCAAAATGGAAATTGTCGATATGATGTATTTCAAGAATGATAATGATAAAGAGCAACGTACACCAGCGAATATTGATTATATGTCAGATCAGAATGAAGTGTTGTCGGTTGAAAAACAGATTTCATACCATCACCAACGTCCTAGTGATAAGTCGATTGGTCGTGCTACAAGTAGGGAAGGACAATTCTATCAATTGGCTAGTATTTGTGAGGCACAGACTTTTAAAGGCTTTATTTACGCAAATCGGGAAACAGCCAAACAAATTATGGATTCTGTTTCAAAACTTGGACAAGTTCGTATGGGATATGGTAGAAACAGTGAATTTGGTCAGATTGATTTCACTTTAGATTCTGTCGAAGATGCAAGAAATAAAGAGACATTGATTCATGATGCGGATTTATTATTGGCTTCCGACGTGATTTTATACAACGACAATGGTATGTTGGTGGCCGATGTAAATGTATTGAAGGATTATTTAAATGCCTATTTTGGCGTGGATGATATTGAAATTGAAAGTCCATTCTTATCTTATAATGCGATTGGTGGATTTAATGTGACTTGGAGAAGAAAGAAACAAATCTTTTCAGCCTTATCTAAATCTTCTTGTATGAAAATTCATTCGGATACTGGTTTTAAGGCTAGCTACAATCATTCTTATTTTGTGGGTGAAAGAGTTTCTGAAGGTTTTGGAGAAGTTGTTTTAGAAAAGACAAAAGATACGGATTGTGTTTGTGTATATAAACCGTTTGGTCATAAGAATATTAAGAATTCAAATGTGGATTTGACAGTAATCAATTCTTTGTTAGAAAAAGAATTTGAAGAAATCATGGATGAAAGAGTTCGTGAAGTGGTTGCGAATAATCATATGAGTTCTGATCAATTAAATCCAGCTCTATCTAAGATGCGTTTATTGTTTAGAACAAAGTCAAATTATGAGGATATGTTGCATGAATTTGAACAATTAGAAAGTGCCAATAAAGATAAGTGTGTTTCTTTGATGAAAAAACTTCCAATGGATGTTTTAGATGATATTGAAAAAGAAATTCAAGAGAAAGAATATGCTGACTTTAAACTTTCTTGGAGTGAAACTAAGAAGTTTGACAAGTTGTATTCTTCATATATTCGTGAATTGAAGTATAGAGTGAAAGCGGGGGAATAGGAAATGAATTCAGTAATAAAAAGAATTGTATATAGAGTTGAACTATTGTTTGTTTCTCCTGTGAATGTTTCTTCAGGACAAGAAGGAATGACAGATAGTGATGTGCTTCGTGATTATGATGGAAAACCATTTATTTCAGGAAGTTCAATTGCGGGTGCATTTAGAGCGTATGTTCAATCTAAAAATAATGGAAATGACATCTTTGGTTTTGCGAATGATGAAGATGGTAAAATGAGTCCAGTATTCATTTCGGATTTGAAATTCAATAAGGTAGAAAATGATATTCGAGACAGTGTAGCTTTGGATGATAACAAGATTACAAAAGAAGGAGCTAAATTTGATTTTGAAGTTCTTCAGGGTAATTCAAAAGGCTATTTCTATATTGAACTAACGATTCGTGAAAAGGATAATGAAGAGTTGTTGGTAGGTGCATTAAATGAAATCTTTAATGGAATTCATTTAAAAGAGATTCGTTTGGGAAGCAATAAAACAAGAGGTTATGGAATTATTGATATTGACCAAATTAAGATGCTTGAATTCACAAAGAATAATTTCTTAGAATATAAAGATTGTTTCAAAGAAACATTCTGGAAAAATGTTAAAGCATATGATTTAGATTATTCAACAAAAGGTCACATGGTAAGTATTGAAGTTCCGTTACGTTTAAAGGGTGGTATTTCTATTCGTAAGTATGCGGTAAGAAAAGGTGCTCCTGATTTTGAGCATATGACAGATCATGGATGTCCAGTCATTCCAGGAACAAGTATCATGGGTGCTTTGCGTCATCGAATTAAAGAAATTATTAAGGAATTGGATAAGGATAGTTCTTATGGTTTATATCCAAATAAAATGATTGATGAAATGTTTGGGTTTGTGAGTGGTAAAGATGCACATATTTCAGGTGTTATTGTGGATGAAATGGTGATTGAAGGGGCAAAAGCTTTGGAGATGACTAGAACGGGTATTTCTCGTTTTGAAAATTCAGCTCGCAATGGAGCTTTATATAAGGAAAAGACATATGTGAATGGGACTTTCACATTAAAACTTTCTATAAATAAAGAAAATCCAAATATGGATTGGATTATTGGAATTCTTTTATTGGCAGTTAAAGATTTACAGAATGGATTCTTAGCTGTTGGGGGACAGACATCGATTGGTAGAGGTATTTTTGAAGCAAATGGACCATTGACAATTGATGGTGAAGAAAATAAAGAGGATGCTTACATTGCATCATCTATCGTGAAATATAAGGAGATGGATTATGAACATTAATTTAGCGCCTGAAAAAGGGATAATGTACGCTTTATATATTGATCGAATGGTATTTCAGGAATATACAAAAGATCAATTGACAAAGGATGCGTATTTAGAAGATAAATTATTAGAAATGCATTTGTTTGATGAGAACAAAGAGTATCGTTATATCAAGTCAAGATTAAAAGAAATTGAATGTGTGATTGATGATTCCATTGAACATGAAGATGTATATGTGGAATCAACATATGTTCAATCTAATTTAGATGAAGAAGTAACATCTTCATCAAATCGAGTCAATGTAGTGAATTATATTCAATATAATGATGAAGATTTATTAACAATCACAAATTATCGTTTACAGGAGGTGAAATCATAATGGCAGATAGTAATCGTTTCGTAAATCCATATAACTTTATTTCTCTTCCAAACAAAAAGGCAAAAGCCTATTTGGATGAGGATAAACATTATGGCGTGATTCATTATTCAATCACAACTAAAACACCTTTGTTCATTCCTAATTCATCAAATGATAATGCGTTTGGCTGTAAAGAAGCAGATCATAAGTCTTTTGATTTTTTCTCGTATACAGATTTATCCAATGAAAAAAACGTAAGTGGAAAATATTATGAACCAGTAGTTCCTGGTAGTGAAATGCGTGGATTGGTTCGTAATGTATATGAAACATTAACCGATTCTTGTATGGGGGTTTTAAATGATGATTATCCTGTAAAAAGAATTGGTGCTAAATTTAAACCTGGATTGTTACATATTCAAGAAGATGGCAGCTTATCATTAGTAGAAGCAATTTCAATACGAATTGGAGAAAGTGCTAAGCATCCAAAAGAGATGAAGAAGTTTGAAGATGGAGATAAGATTTATTTTTCTAATCATGAAGCTTCAAATGGTCGTGGAATGATTCGTAAATTTTCTAAAAATGAAGGTGCTTATAATACATGTGGCTATGTAATTAAATGGGGACTTGGTGTAAGGAAAGAACATTTCCATGCGTTTAAAGCAAGTAACAAAGTAGTGAAGAAAAATATGGAAGCAGCTGCAGTAAAAAATATGATGGACGCAATCGTGACTTCTTATATTGAACAGCCTTCAATTAAATCAAATGATGAAGATGCATACAAGAGTTATCTAAGCAGCTTTAAGAAGTTTATTAAAGGCGATAAGGAAGCATATTTTCCAGTTAATTACAGTGTCGTTGGGAATGATATTGTAAGTATTGCGCCAGCCACATTCTCAAAAGAAGTTTCAAGTAGAAGTTTATCGGATTATGCAGGTGTGTTTACACCATGCGAAGAAGAATTGTGCCCTGCCTGTGATTTATTTGGAAAGATTGGAGATAATGCGAAGGGTTCGCGTATTCGTTTTTCGGATATGTATGTTGAAAAACTTGATTCAAATAAATCTTATTATGTAAAGGATTTTGTAACGATTGATAATTTGAGTTCTCCTAAGATTTCGAATGTTGATTTTTACTTGGTTAAACCTAAAAATGCGGATTTCTGGACATATGATTACTATATTGAGAGGGGCAAGATTCATTTATATGATGGTAGTTTAAGAGGTAGAAAATATTATTGGCATCATCATCCTGAATCTATAAGTTTTAATAATGTGAAAAGAACAAAGTTAAATAAAACAATTCGTCCGATTAAAGAAGGAATTACATTTAATGGGGAGTTGTATTTTGATGGAATTTCTAAAAAACAATTGAATCAATTGATTTATATTTTAAATACAGGAAAAGATGGTCTTGGCTTAAAACTAGGTATGGGAAAACCATTAGGTTTAGGTAGTGTTACTTGTAGTGTAAGTGGTGTAGAAGAAAGAAAAATTGTATTTGATCAAGATAAGGTAAAATATGATGTTTCTTCTTATGATTATTCGAATGTCACTTATGAAAGTGCTGGACTAAGTCCTTCTGTAAAGAAAGAATTTGAAAAGATTGCAGGATTAAAGTCTGTGCCTAAACAATATGAAATTTGTTATCCAAAAACATCAGATCATGATAAAGGATTTGAATGGTTCCAAAATAATCATGGTGGAAGAAGAATGCCGGATACTCGTGAAAAAATGCGAATTAATAGGGCATTACCAAAAATTTTAGAGAATGACATTTCTTTGCCACAAGCTGTAAATGGTGGTAATTCTTACAATAACAATAAAAACTTTAAGAAAAAGAATGGCGAAAATGTTTGGAAATTTTAAAGGAGCTTAAGATGTTTATTAACTTATCGAATCATACATCTACAAGATGGTCTGAAGCACAAAAAGAAGCGGCTAGACAATATGGAGAAATAGTGGATATACCTTTTCCGGCTGTTTCTCCACATATTTCTAGTGAAGAATTGGATGAATTGGTTGAAGAATATTTTAATAAGATTCAAAAATATTCAGATGTGGTTGTGATGGTACAAGGAGAATTCATCTTTACATATAGAATGATTGTATTATTGAAGAAGCATGGTATTCGTGTTGTTGCAGCTCAAAGCGAGAGAAGAACGATTGAGTTTGTGGATGAAAACAAGAATACGCGTCGTGAAAGTGAATTTGAATTTATTAAATTTATGGAGTATTAAACATGAGAACGAATGAAATTGTTCATATTAATGGGCGTTATAAAAAGATTGATTGTGATTTGATTGATCAATGTCATGTTTGTATTCGTTTAAAAACAGGGAAGGATATTCGTAGGGTTGAAGTTGTATATAATGACCCATATATTCGATATGAAGGTTCAAATGGTTTAGTTTGGCCAAACTATGTAGTGGATATGAAGCGTACAGGAGAAACATTTGATTCGTATTATTTTAGTGTTGTACTTCCTTGTGAATCTCATAGGTTAAAGTATTATTTTAAAATCTATGATGACTATGAATGTTTGCAGTTTAGTGAAAGTGGATTCACAAAGAATTATCGTGATGATGATCTTTCTATGTTCTTCATTCCGTATATTACGGAGTCTAATATTTTTAAGGAGCCTAAGTGGGTTGGAAATGTAGTTTGGTATCAAATCATGCCTACTCGATTCAAGAAAAACTTGAGGGGTGTAATTGATAAATTGGATTATTTAAAAGAACTTGGTATTGACGGTTTGTATTTAAATCCTATTTATTATGCACACTCTTATCATAAATATGATGTGATTGATTATATGAAGGTAGATCCTGAATTGGGAACAGAATTAGATTTTAAAGAGTTGTGTGACAAAGCCCATGATTTGGGTATGAAGGTTATGTTGGATATTTCATTTACGCATTGTAGTGATGAGAATGAAATGTTTAAAGATGCTATAGAAAAACGAAAAAAATCTGAGTATTGGCCTATGTTTAAAATTGAAGAAGATAAACAGGGTCATTTAAGATATGAGATGTTTGGGATGATTCGTTCTATGCCAAAGTTTGAAACAGAAAACTTTAAAACAGCGGATTATTTTATTAATAAAGTTGTTAAGAAATGGATGGAACTAGGTGTGGATGCATGGAGACTCGATGTTGCCAATGAAATTAGTGATGGCATGTTACTAAGATTGAATAATTATATTCATAACTATAAAGAAGAAACATATATCGTTGGAGAAATATGGCATAATGCGACAGAATGGATTAGTAATAATGCATTAGATGGAGTTACAAACTACGCTGTTTCTAGAGCTATACTTGCGTTTGTGTGTGATCCAAATCATGATATTTGGAAATATAGAAGTAGTATAGATGAGTTGATGCATTCTTATACTTTAAAACAACTAAAATCATCTATGCCACTATTAGATTCACACGATACACCACGTATTCGTAACATTTGTCAAAATGATAAAGATAAAGTGAAACTATGCTTGTTGTTGTTACTAACATTCTATGGAACACCATCCATTTATTATGGTACTGAAAGATATATGGAAGGTGGTTCAGACCCAGATAATCGTAGACCAACAAATTGGCAAGAACCAAAGGAGTCTTATGAAGACATTTATTATATGACTCAATTATTAATAAAACTCAGAAAAGAACATCCAGTATTAGCTAATGAAGGAAGCATTGAATGGATCCATCATAATGAATTATTAATTATGAAACGAGCTAATGAAAATGAAACACTCTATATCGTAGTCAACACAAAAGAGTATACTCTTAATACAATGTTGCCAATGCAAAATGAATTTATCAATATTATCAATAACGATACAATCCATCCAAATATAGAAATACAAAGACTTGGCTTTATGATTCTAAAACCAGTAAACCAATAACTAAAAGTCTACGTTTTTCGACCATCGACCTATTTTGAAGGATTTTGAGCACCAAAAACACCACAAAATACCGAGGTGGTCGAAAAAAATAGGCTAAATTCAGCCATTTTTCAATATTTTTATCAACTAAAGCCCAAAATGTGCTATATTTAGTAAGGGGAAATATGATACTTATAAAGGATCGACACATGTTAGAATCAGAACAGCAAGGGTCATAATCAAACAAGGGAAATATGATACTTATAAAGGATCGACACCCTCTAGAGCCTTCATTAATTTTGTTAAATCTAAATGGGAAATATGATACTTATAAAGGATCGACACTGCTTCTCCTTGAAAAAACAACTCTTTTAATGTTTGTAATGGGAAATATGATACTTATAAAGGATCGACACTAATTGGCACGTATCGCATCATAAAAAACAGAAAAAGGGAAATATGATACTTATAAAGGATCGACACCTGCAAATACCTACAGCTACGATTCTCGGTTTGAACCCTAGGGAAATATGATACTTATAAAGGATCGACACTTTCTCTTCGCCTTCTGGCGGTATATGCGATGAAAATCTATGGGAAATATGATACTTATAAAGGATCGACACTCTACAAAGTCTCCTTCCTTTAGGATACGTTCGTATGGGAAATATGATACTTATAAAGGATCGACACAAGTACTAAAGCATCATATTGTGTATCCCAAAGTTCTGGGAAATATGATACTTATAAAGGATCGACACTTAAAAATATATTCTCCATGATAACAACCAAACTTAGCAATGGGAAATATGATACTTATAAAGGATCGACACCTCTTACCGCTTAGCGGCGTATCCATGAAAGTGGTTCAGGGAAATATGATACTTATAAAGGATCGACACTCGAACAGTATAGAATCTATGATTTAATTGTAGGGGGGGAATATGATACTTATAAAGGATCGACACTTGGATGTGATAATCTGATAAAATCATGCCCTCTATTGGGGAAATATGATACTTATAAAGGATCGACACCAGCAGTTAATTCTGCCAAGCTCTATAGTTTTCCAGGGAAATATGATACTTGTAAAGGATTGATTTATTGAATACTAGAAATAGTATTCTTTTTTTTATGTTCTTTTTAGATTTGTTGGTTAATTTATTGCTTTTTTTCTACATGTAATAGTAGTAAAGGAGTGATAAGTAATGGCTTATGTATTTCATAATCGAAATGAAAATAAAGATAAATATGATGTTTTAGTGAAAGAGGCTCGTAGTGTTCGTAATATGGGTATTTTGTTGACTTTGGGTTTGATTGTTTGTGTGATGATGGTTCCGTTTTCTGTAGTGTCTTTTTGTGTGATTGGTTTTGGTGTGTTGAGCTTAGTGTATTTAATGTATAAACATGGAAATGTGATGAATGAGGCTGGAATTTTGGCTAGTGGAGTAAGTGGAGAAAATAGGGTGTTTGATATGTTGCGTCAATTGCCAAATGAATATGTTGTGGCGACAAATGTTCCTGTTTCTTATGGTGAGAATCGTTCGGAGGTAGATGCTTTAGTGATGAGTCCTTATGGAATGTATGTTGTGGAAGTGAAGAATCATAAGGGTTTAATTGAAGGGGATTGTAGTGATCGTGTTTGGAAACAATATAAAAATAATGGATTTGAAAGAACTATGTGTAATCCTATTTTGCAGATGCGAAACCAGAAGCGTATCTTGTTTGGAATGAATAAGAAAAGAAAACTTTCTGTACCTATTAATGGATTAGTTGTGTTTCCTTCGGCTAGTGATGTGAGTGTGGGTGCAGATGATGTTTTATATGGATTAGAAGATTTGAATTCGTTTGTGATGGAGAAGAATCAGGTTCGAGTGAAGCCTATTGAGTTATGTCGAGTGATCAAGGCATATGGGATTGATTTGAATATGGTAATTTATGATTTGTTTGCGTTTTATAAAAAGAATTGTCCAGAATTGTTAGAAGGGATAGGTGGATAGAAATATGATTAAAAAGATTATTGTTTCAAGTGCATTATTTGGATTAGTTTATGGTTTTATCACAAACTATGGTTCTTTAGTTGGTGAAAATAACTTGAGTTTAATGGATCGTGCCATCATAACACAAATGGATCCTAAGTATGGTTTTATTATGGCTTTATTGGCAGTTGGGTTATATTTAGTGTTTTCTTATGGTAAGTCAGAAAAGTGTATTCAAAAGTTGAGAAAGGAATATTTAGATCAGAATGGATTTGAAAGTGAGGAAGATCTTTCGAATGTTGAATATAGATCGATGCTTGATTATGTGGATAGTCATAAGGGGATGAAGAAGCCTTTAAAGCTTTGTTTGGTTGTTGGAATTGTTTTAAGTGCAATATTTGTAAGTCAACCAGTAAAGTTGGCGTATGATGAAGGTTTAACTTTATATAATGAACAACTTGCACTAGAAGAGCAACGTGCAAAAGAGGCAGAGGCTGCTTATAATGCGCCTTTTCAAGATCAGGTTCTTTATTTAGAGGGATTACCACCTATTAATGTAGTGTCTGGTAATACATTTAAAACAGGGGATGTGAATACATATATTGATACGTATATTCGTAGTCAGCCAGCTGTTTTATTGAATCGTTGTGTTATGATTAATCTTTGTGATGAAAATAATATGAATTATTTTAAACAAACACATGATATGTCTTTAGATGATGATGCGTATGCCTTTGCGAGCAGTGATGATATGAATATATTTGTTCCATTAAATTTAACGGATTATGATCAGGAAACAGTTACACATGAATTGACACATATTTTTGATTATTCTATGGCCAATGGATATACATCGTATATGGGAGTTTCTGTTCGTCAGGATTTTATGAATTATTTTAATGAAAATCCAATGTTGTTTAGAGAATATAGTTCGCATGATCCAGCTGAATTCTTTGCGGATGCCGGGGATTACTATGTGAATTTTCCAGAGAAGTTAAAAGCTAAAAATGAATCGTTGTTTTTTTATATGAATAATTGGATGGGATTATATTAAAATGGTTAGATTTTTGAATATAATCTTGTTTCTGTTGGAATAGAAAGATTATAATAAACTTAAGTATCAAAGGAGTTTATATGTATGGAAAATAATATGGTGGATTCAGTATTTAAGGGCATGTTGAATCCGGAAGTTCATGAACAAGTCGTCGAACTTGAAAATTTATTAAGAAATAGTGGAACAAATCAGATGAGTTTATATATTGAATCGGATGATGTGTTGAAATTGGAGGAGTTTTCTAAAAATGTCATTGAACTTTTGAAGGGGATGAATCTAATTTCTTATCCTGCAAGAAGACCATTGTCTTTATTTTTAAAACAATATTTGATGACGAAAACTATAAATTGTGTTGTGATTGATGCGATTGAAGAAAATGAAATCAATAAGGACAAGTGGGAATTGTTAAAACAAAATTTAAAGGATTCGCATATCTTTACGATTTTTTTAACAACGAAAGAACACGGGGATGTATTACGCAAACAATATTCAAATGATTTCTTTAATACTTTTGATTTTGTGATTCGATTGAAGCCATATTCAATTTCTGAAATTATTTCAGGAGCTGACTATGCCTTGGAAAATAGTGGGTTAACATATGATGAAAAGACTTTTTTACCAGCTTATGAAGAATGGATTCGTACCGTTTATCATAGGGCAGACTTACAAGGAGAAGCTTTTGTAGAAGGCATAATAAAACGTTTGATTCGTCAATCAATGAAACTAAATCAAGATGGAAATGTGACGCCTGAATCGATTCCAGTATATTGGAAAAGAGAATTGAGCGAAGATGTTCAAAAGGATATTGAAGATAAATATTCGAAGTATACAAGTATTAAAACAATTTTGAATCTTGTCCAGACCAATAAAGAGCATGACGCTTCAAGAAATACGTATAACTTATGTATTGAAACGAATAATGATTCTTTAGTTAAAGATTTTGCGAGAGATTACGCAAGACTTTTAAATTCTCAAAATTATGATGTCATTTATTCAACGTTTGTTGAAGAAGTCGATGTTAGAAAATTGATTGAAATGGATAATCTTCAAAATCAACATGGATTGATTGTTGTCAAAGGATTGGATGATTTGGATTTAGAAGAAGAAACTTCAAAAGCTTCTTTAGATTGCTTGTTGGAAAACATTTCAAATTCAAAAAATGATCTTGTGTGGATTGTGAATACAAAATTGGATTGTATTAAGGATAAGTTGGAATCATTTAAATTCATTGAAAAAGCACCTTCAAAAATCAATGTAGATAAACAAGAATGTGATATAAATGAAATCATCACAATTTTAGGTAAAAGTCAATCAAATGAGTTTTCGCATGAAATCTATGTGAATTGGAATGGAAAAGATGAAAAGATTGCTTCTGTTGATAGTGGAAAAAATTCTTTTGAACATGCATATACAATTCCATTAAGTTTTGCGAATGATTTACCGAATCAAACTGAAGGAAAGGTATCCTTTAGATTAGATACATATTATAATGGAGAATTTATTGGCTCGGATACTACTTCAAATATTCGTGTTATTATTCCAGAAACTTATAAATCAGTTATTGAATTGGTTGAAGTTGTGAAGGAAGATGGTTCAAAATTAGATGAATTTGAACCAAATAAAGATCGATTAAAATTCAAAATCCATGTGAATGGATCTTGTGGTGCAACCATTAAATCCATTCAAACTAGTTTAGAAGGCAAGACTTATTTTGGTGAAGAGTTTATTACAGATCCACCTGAGCATGGTGGTGAATTAAACTACAAAGTAGAAATTGTAGATTCAAGAAATCGTGTTACGACAAAAACAGGTAGCATCAATGTCAAAGAAGTTGAAAAACAAGTTGAAGAAAAATTAGATCCTATAATGCACCCAGACTTTTTAAAGGTACAAGAAAAAGAGAATAAATTACAGGAATTGGTAAAAGATATTAAGAGTAATCCAAATGAAAAGAATGTTTTATTATTGGCGATGAGTATAATTTCAAGAGAAAAACAAGTTTCAAAGTATGCGATAGATAATTCCATCAAAGATTTGTTTAATCAAGGAAATGCAGAAGGTTCGTATGTATATCAGTTAGAACCAGTTCCAAAAATGTTGGTTGAAGAATTGGCTAAAAATAATGAAAAGTTAGATTATATATATGCTTTAAATACGTATAAATCAAAAAATACTAAAACGTATTTAACGAATGGTAATGACAAGAGTATATATTATTCAGATGAGTATAAAGAATATACAGCTTTTGAGTATTTTCAGGAGCGATGTTCAAAAATTATCGATAAAGAAGATATAATTGATATTCCTGTAGAAAAAGAAATAAATGATGCAGATGTAAGTATGGCATTATATAATTTTACGACAGAGTTGGTTCAATTAACAAAAAAATATAAAGTGAATTTATATGTTGATCTTCATGGTGGATTCCGTGAAACTGCAACTGTTCTAGATGCCATTTTGATGTTGATAAAGGATATTAATAATATTGAATTGAAAGATGTTTATTCAATAGAATATCCAGATTCAATAGGAACTATTAAATCTGTAAAGAGAACTTCAAATATTTACGATTTTGTAGGTGGTATGCAAGAATTTTTGTCTTTTGGTCGTTCAAATGGATTAATAAAATATGTTGAAGAAGAAATGGAAAAAGAATCTAACGATAATGAATTGCATGAAAAAAATCAAGCTTTAGTAGATGCAATCAACATGTTTTCAGATGGTATTTCATTGAATCAAGCTGGACTATTCTCAGACAGACTTTCAGAGTTAGCTGATAAAGTTAATTGTGTTTCATATGAAAAAAATTTTGGAATAGTAAAACAATTAATTAGTAACAATTATGTTGTTTATATTGATAAAATTGAGAATAAAAATGGGGAACAGAGTCGATATGATCTTTTAGGAATAGAAAGGAACTATCTACCGGCACAATTGAAATGGTGCTTAGACAAGGATTTGTTGCAGCAGACACTAACGTTAATTGAAAGTGTAATGATAGAATCTCTTATTAATGAGGGAATTGTCTCTTATCCGGAAAGAGTAAATGATTTCAAAAAAGCTTTTGATGATTGGGTTAATTTATCACTGTTTAAATTCGAATGCGATGGCCAGGTTAGGGTGGTAAAAGAAGGTACAGTGGAACGCGAAATGGAAGAACGGGATTCAATGTCATATTTTGATGGTTATACAGAATTTTTTTGTGGTATGGATGAAAAATTGGCTGTACAAGGTAAAAGTAAACATGCGATAGAAAATGAAATTCTACGTGAAATACTTGATCATAGAAATTATGGTATGAGTCCTACGAAATACTATGAAAGTTGTAAGTTTTCAATTTATCAAAGCTGCTCAAAAGGGATTAAAACAGGTTATATTGATAGAAGGAATAATAGTGTTAAATATAATAAATATTATTTAAGAACTAATATACCTTTAGTGAAGGCGTTGAGAAATAATAGTGATTATGTAAATGAGTTTTATAAGTTGTTATTTATACATAGAGGTTTAAAGATGTATAGAAATAAAGTATCTCATGCTAATGCTGAAGAATCAATCAGGTTGTCAAAAGACGATTTAAAAAGATGGATTGAATTATATATCGAAGTGTTAGATAAATTGATGAGAGATGCGAAAGTATTATTAAAAAAATAATATCCAAGGAAAGATGATTGTTGAAAAATGATCATCTTTTTTTTGTATACGGTCTATAAATAGTGTTTAAAAATAATTTGAATAAATTTGATTAATTGGTTAATAAAGCTTAAAAAGTGTACATGTAATTATGTACTAAAACCATTATGAAAGAACAATATGGATAGTATAGTAAGAGTGCAAACAAACAGGAGGAAAAGAAAATGAAAAAACATGTTTATAGATATGAAGTACGAGGATTAAGAATTCCTAATTTTATGCATTTGGATGCGTGTATTCAGGGTGGAAATATTTACAAGAATAAGAAGAAGTATACGCGAAAGGGAAAGCGTAAGTTCGATTATAAGAAAGAACTTTTAAATTATTGTTAAGTAGAAGGAAAAATTGATTATGAGTAAAAATAAAATGATGTTTTCGATGATTGTATTTGTGGTTGTATTTTCATTGATGTATGGATATCAAGATATGTTGGTTACGCCAAATCCAAGTGTACTAGATCAAGTATTGATCAATGCGTTTAGTTTTGAGCTGTGTTTTACAGTCGCCATTCTAATTGCACTATTTGTCTATGTTTTGCTCTATCGCAAAGAGGATGATTTAGATTCCTATCGATTTGAATATATTCGTAATCAATTAAGTGATGAAGAAGCAGCAAGAATTGATGGATTGAATGAGGAGGAAAGAAGAGTTGCGTATGAAATTCATTTTAATGATTTTACGTACCAACAAAGATTAGAATGTAGAAATTATGTGAATCAAAAGAAGGTGAAGACAAATAAATTTGCGAAGCTTGGTTTCTTAAGTGCTATTGTATTAGCTCTAACGATTGTTTTAAATCCAACCTATTCGGATTATGTTTTGGCTAAAGAACAATATAATGAGATATTAAGACAACAAGAAGAGGCTTATAACCAAATTGTTGAAGAAGAATATTTATATTATGAAGGATTACCAACCATTCATATTATTCCAGGGAATAGTCTAAAGGTGGGCGATGTACAAAAGTATGTGGATCAATATATTAGAACGCAGCCGCAGTTTTTATTAAATAATTGTCAAATTATTCATATTTGTGATCCAGCCAATTTTGAAAGTATTGTTACATCTAGAGGAATGACATACTCAGATGAACTAGGCACAGTGTACGCATATGCATCTTATTGTGATGGTTCCATTACTTTGCAGATGGATCCAAATATATATAAAGATCAAAAAAGTGCAGTCACTCATGAACTAACACATCTATTCGATTATGCTTCTGGAAATGGATATGTAGTACATGGCATTTCAGATAGTTCAGAATGGCAATATTTGTATCAAAATTACGCGTCTTGTTTAGGAGAGTATGGGGCTTCTGGTTCGGATGAATTTTTTGCGGAGGCAGGCGCTATGTATGTGAATAATCCAAAAGAATTGATGTGGATCAATATGGATATTTATAATTTTATGAATCATATTTATCAAATGTATTAGAAAGAAGGAATAGTAAATGAAAAAAGTATTAGGTTTGATGTTTGTGTTACTTTTCTTTACAGGATGTGCCAATAAAGAAATTAATTATGAAAAACCATCCTCTATAAAAGAAGAAAATTATGCGACATATGCCGAATGGGTAGAAGATGAAATGTTGATGATAGATCATTATTTAGATATTTCAGACAAGGAACTGGCAGACATTAAAAAGGATGCCATGAAAGATCCTGAATATTTTAGAGAATTTGTTAAATCTTTTAATGAACAAATTGAAGGGTTGTTACAAGAAGGAAAGTAGGTGTTACTATATGTTAAATAAAAGCTTGATGATTAAATTATTAATGTTCGCAATGATTTTAGTAGGATGTGCTAGTAATAATATTGCAGAAAATGAAGTAAATGACATCAATGAGAATCCAAAAGTTCAGGATGAAAAAGTTGAAGATAACAACTTATCAACAATAACTGAAAATAATGAAGTGACAGAATATATAGAACAACCACAACCACAAACGGAAAGTGAAACGATTGTTTATGATACACAACCTGTTGATAATACACCAAGCAGTGAACCAGTTGTTGAACAACCACAACCACAAGTATCCGCATGTGATGATACCGTTCCATATGGTGGATATACATCTTGGGGTGAAGTGAATGCGGTTGCACAAGCTGAACTTAATGAAAGAATGATTGCGGAAGGATGGTTTAGTGGAAAATATGATGTATATACATTCCAAACAGAATGTGGAACCATTTATTATACATATGCAGTGATGGAATTCAAATAAAAAAACTGCAACATAAGTTACAGCTTTTATTCATGTCTTAAAGCTTCAATTGGATCTAGATTTGCAGCCTTATAGCTAGGAAGTAATCCAAAAATAATTCCGATTGCCATAGAGAATAAGACGGATAACAACATGGCTGGAATACTAATGGATACAGGAGTGCCATTGAATATTGATATTAATTTAGCTAAACCAATACCTGTTAATACACCTACAATACCTCCAATCGAAGTAAGTACTACAGCTTCAGTCAGGAACTGGAATAGAATGGCTTTTTTTCTGGCACCAATAGCTTTTTTAAGACCAATTTCTTTCGTTCTTTCGGTTACCGTTACAAGCATGATGTTCATAACACCAATACCACCGACTAGTAAGGAAATACCGGCAATCCAAATCAACATCGCATTTGTGGATTTAGAAAGATTTTGAATATCTTTAGCCTGCTTTAATAAATCTTGTGCTTTATATTGAACACTGGAAGAAGAAACATTTGTATTTAAGATTTGAGCTGCTTTTTTTCCTACACGAGTCATATTAGAAGTGGCATCCACCTTTAGTAATGCGTTTTGTGGTTCATCAAACTGATAGAAGATTGGCCAAGATTCACTTGGAACATAGACTTTAGAACCCGTAGACTGATTATATGTACGGTAATCATCAATACTTTCCATTATAGGTTCAAAAGTTTCTTTATCTGCACACACACCAACAATGGTGAATGGTGTTGAAGAAATTTCAATCGTTTTACCAATCGGATCATCTTCACCGAATAGAAGTCTTGCGCTTGTCTCATCGAGTACGGCAACTTGTCTAAATTTCATGTTGTCATCTTCTGTAATGCCTCTTCCTTGTTTGATGGTGAGTCCAGCAATTGAGAAATAGTCTTGATTCACACCCATGATATATCCACCATCTAAAGAAGTGTTATTACGAAAGATGGATTGATTACTTTGTCTAGAACGATACAGGGTGGCACCTTCTACGTGATCAATGTTTTTTAAGGATTCAAGTGTATATTTTGACACAGTTGGAACTCCATTTGGAATACCGGAATCAAAAGAGTATTCCCAATCTTCTTGGTACAACGAAATTTTTACCGTGTTATTTCCGGAGCCAATTAGATTCTTTTCAATTTGATCATTTGTTCCTTTAATTGTAGAAACAATCGCAATGATGGAGGCAATTCCAATAATGATTCCAAGCATTGTAAGGAATGATCGCATTTTATGAGCAAAAATACCTCGAAAGGATAATCTTATGTTTTCAATCATGATGCATCCTCCGAAGATTTTTGGGCCTTCACGCCTTCTTTCGCGTTTTTACTATACGCAAACGCAATATAATCTGTACCTGAAAGTCCATCTTTGATTTCCATCGTATCGCCCCAGACAATCTTTCCAACCGTTACATATTGCTTCTTCAATCTTCCGTGATTTTCTTTAAGAACATAGTATTTACTTCCTTCTTGTTTGACATAAGCCTTAGAAAGCCAAATCGAACTCGTTGTATCTGTATTTGAATGGAAAGTTAATTCTAAATATTCACCAACCGCAATATTTGAGGCATCTTTGGCGATTGCTTCAAAACCATAGTAGCTTACATTTGGATTTCCCGAACCATTATAGTTACTGCTAGAAGAAGGAACTGTATCTACACTTTGAATTTTGGCATCAAATGTTTCTCCGTTTGTCCAACAGTAAGCTGAAACGGTATCACCAACTTTAACTTGGTTTAACATCAATTCACTAATGTTTCCTTTAATATAAGTTCCTTGGCCGGTTGCCACTTCTAAAAAGGCACTGCCATCTTGAATAGGATTTGATAGATCTTTTATATTACGCACAATACCACTGCGCTTTGCACGAACGATGCCGTCATTTAATAAAGCTTTATTTTCATTTAATGAAAGCTTTGCCTTTCTTAAATCTAAATCTAACGTCTTTAATGCTTGTTTCTTATCACGAATGGCTTTCGCAAGTTCTATTTCTGTATAACCTGATGTATTATCTGGACTTTGATTTTGTTCGGTCTCTATATACTTTTGTTCTTCTTTCGTATGTGAAATCACCGAATACATATCGCCTTCATTCATAGATTGTTTAGTGGCAAACTTGTCACAACGAACAAGCCATGAAGAACTGATTTCACCATCATTTGTATACACATCAAATCGAAAATAAGAATTTAGATTCTTGTTGTCTAAAAATAGTTTTCCATACACAAATCCCTGGCCTTCACTTAACTTGAACACATAGGGATTCTTTTTGGTTCCAACTGTAGAAATGTCTTCATAAGGAATCTTTTGTTTGTCACTATAATACTCAACAACATCCTTTGAATCATACGCATTGTTTGAACCATCTGTATATGTATATTCGATCCAATACCAACATGTATTATCCGGTGTTTTTTTAACTCTTTCTTCTTTCCATGCATCCACATCTTCTTTAGGTCCTTTTTCAGGCGCGTCACTTTCTGTATTTGTATAATAGATCTTATAGTCTGTAAAATTCTTTTCGGCTTGGGATAAAGAAAGAATATATGGATATAAGCCATTTCCATTTTTTGTAGGAACACTAGGCAACGGTGCAGGTGTAGGATCTGGTACATCTGGCTCAGGCGTTACATCTGGAACAGGCGTTGTATTTAATAATTTCTTTAATTCATGATTGGCAAGTGTAATCGCATTTTGTGCTTTTTCCACTTCCAATTGACTCGTATCCACTGCACTTTGAAGTGTCGTTAAATCATAGGATAACAATGGATCGCCTACACTTACTTGTTGCCCTTCTTTGACAAAGACTTGTGTGATTGTTTTAGAAGAATCATATAAAACCGATTGTGTATCACTATTGGATACAAGACCTGTTGAAGTGGATGGATTATCCCAATAGCCTGTATTTAAGCTGGATACAGAATGAACCTCAATCGTATTGGACAAGCTTAAGTAAAACTTAATTCCAACTAAGGTAAATGCGCATACAGAAGTAATAATAATTCCTTTTTTTATAGAAGGTTTCATGCTGCACCTCCTTGTTTATTTTCAATGATTTCTCCATCAATGATATGAAGAATCTTTTTTGCATGACTTGCCACACTGGCATCATGCGTAATCATAATGATTGTCACACCTTCATCGTTTAAAGCTTTAAACAATTCCATAACTTGTTTACCACTTGCCTGATCGAGTGCTCCTGTAGGCTCATCGGCAAGTAGAATTCTAGGATGATTGATAAGGGCGCGGGCAATCGCAACACGTTGTTTTTGTCCACCGGACAATTGGCTTGGTTTAAAAGTTGTACGATCTTGTAAACCAACTTTACTTAAGGCAACATCCGCCCTATGGTTTCTTTCTTCTTTATGGATTCCTGCATAAATTAAGGGTAAAGCTACATTTTCTTGAGCGGTTTCAGAACTTAATAAATTGAAGTTTTGAAAGACAAAACCAATTTTATTTAATCTTAAATCACTTAATGCATCATCATTCATTTCAGAAATATCTTCATCTTCAAATAGATATGTACCCGTACTTGCTCGATCTAAACATCCAATGATATTCATAAGTGTTGTTTTACCTGAGCCGCTAGGTCCCATAATCGCAACATAATCGCCTTGTATAACTTCAAGACTTATATCTTTTAAAACAGGAACAATCAAGGGTTCTTTTCCATAATTTTTATAAATGTTTTTAAGATTAAGAAGCATTCGCATCACCATCCGTTTCCGTTTGATATTCCGTCGTTGTCTTCATACCTTCCTTATATGTATTATCAGCCCATGCGATATAGTCATCCTCGCTTAGTCCTGACTTGATTTTTGTGGTAGATGTTTCTTCATCCGTTTTACCAAGTTCTACTTTTCTTTTCGTTAATTTACCTTTTTCAGAAACCCATACATATGAATTTCCATTGTCATCCGAAACAATAAAACTCGCATCTAACCAAATTCCTTTTTTCTTTGTGGATTGTCCATTATCCACTTCAATATAGACGTGTTGTCCAAGTTTTAAGCCTTTATTATTGTCTAAAGTGACATAGAAAGGATATTTGGATGCTGATTCATTTGAATCATTTCCATAAACGTTATTGTTAGAATTGGATTGAGGTTCTGTTTCCACTTTTGTCACTGTACCTTTATAAATTTGATCTTCATTTATACGACTTCTTACAATCACATTTGTTCCTTCAGAAATAGATCCCATTTCACTAATAGAGCCTTTTACTCTAAAATCTGAAGTTTGTGTAATCGACACCAATGGCTTTTTGTTTCCACTTTCATCCGTTCCACCATCTTTATTGACTTCTTTAATAATTCCATCAATTGTTGAAAGAACAGTCGAATTTTTGATTTGTTTGTTCAACTGATCAATTTCAGTCTGTGTGGCCTTGATTGTATTTTGAGCCTGGCGAATCGCATAACTTGCATCGTTGATTCGAGCTTGAATCTCAACTTTATCTGCACCCCTATTAAGCTCAGCCTTATAATCTTCAATTGTATTATTTTGAGCAGCGATTTCATTGTTCTGTGCTTCAATATCCAATTTCTTTTGGGCGATGGAATTGGATGCTTCAGTCGTATCATAAGAAAATAATTTATCGCCTTTTCTTACTTTTTGACCAGCTTCAACATACATTTCAGTAATGGATTTATTTCCATCAGAATTGATATCTACAGTTTCTGAGGATTCTACTACACCTGAATATCGGTTTTCCGTATTAGAAGAACCAATGATTGTAGATACTTTTTGAACATAGATGTTTTGGGTGTTACTTCCTTTTGGAAATAAGAAATAGATGCCTATAATGGCAATTAAAATGCATAGTGAGATTAAAATTATAATTTTAGTCTTTTTGTTCATAGATTATTCTCCTGATTTATTATCGTTATATATTCAGTATATCAAATAGTATTATAGAAATATCCTTAAAAATCCTTAAATTATGGTATACTTTAAAGGTTTTTAAAAAGAGAGGGATATTAACAAATGAATTCACTAAAACCGATGTTACTTTCATCGCTGAAAAGCTATGATAAGTCTCAGTTTGTCAAAGATGTGACAGCTGGAATTATTGTCGCTATTATCGCATTACCATTATCCATCGCCTTGGCACTTGCTTCTGGTGTTGGACCGGAAGCCGGAATCTTTACTGCAATTGTTGCTGGCTTTGTCATTTCAGCACTAGGTGGAAGCAGTGTACAAATTGCAGGACCGACCGCTGCATTTGCGACGATTGTTGCTGGAATTGTAGCCCATGATGGAATGGATGGACTTATTGTTGCCACGATTCTTGCGGGTATCTTTTTGATTTTGATGGGACTTTGTCATTTTGGAAGTCTAATCAAGTTTATTCCATTTACCATTACAACAGGTTTTACTTCGGGTATTGCCGTTACGATTGTGATTGGACAATTAAAAGATTTCTTTGGATTAACCTATCCAAATGGAGTAAAGCCTATTGAGACGGTTGAAAAATTTGAAGCTGTGATTAACAATTTTTCTACAATCAATATGGATGCCGTCATAGTAGGTGGAGTATCTTTAGCTATCTTGATTATTGCTCCATATATCTTTAAAAGAATTCCAGGCTCACTTTTAGCCGTTATTGCAGGAATTTTGATGGTTCAATTCTTGCCTTTAAAGGTAAATACAATTGGAAATCTTTATACAATCAGTAATGCATTACCTACTTTACATTTTCCAAGCTTATCATTAAACAGGATTCAAAATGCATTACCGAATGCACTAACCATAGCCGTGTTGGCTGCCATTGAATCATTACTTTCTTGTGTTGTTGCCGATGGCATGATCAATGGTAAACATCGTTCGGATATGGAACTTGTTGCGCAAGGAGCAGGAAATATCGCATCCGCATTATTTGGAGGAATTCCTGCAACAGGTGCTATCGCAAGAACGGCTGCCAATATTAAAAATGGAGGAAAAACACCAATTGCCGGTATGGTGCACTCTATCACATTGGTCATTGTATTAGTTGTTTTGATGCCATATGCCGGAATGATTCCAATGCCTACCATTGCAGCGATTCTATTTATTGTTGCCTATAATATGTGCCAATGGCGCACGTTTTTAAACTTAGTTAAAACAGCGCCTAAGAGTGATGTTATTGTTTTAGTCACTTCATTTGTGCTAACGGTAATCTTTGATTTGGTTGTAGCCATTGAAGTAGGAATGGTACTTGCTTGTTTATTATTCATTAAACGTATGAGTGAAGAAACAAAAGTTAATGGCTGGACATATGTAGATGAGGATACACCCGATGTTGATGAACACCTTCAAAAGCTTCCACTTCAGATTCGTGTTTATGAGATTTCAGGACCCTTGTTCTTTGGGGCAGCTAGTGTAATTGAAGAAATTGCCGTCAAAGATTTTACAACATGCCTAGTTCTTCGTATGCGCAGTGTTCCTGCATTAGATAGTACGGCACTAAACGCATTAAAGGATTTAGTTCAGGTTTGCAAGTCCAAAGGAATCACGATTGTGTTCTCACATGTGAATGATCAACCAATGAAAGTCATGAAAAAGGCTGGTTTTATTGAGCTTGTTGGTAAAGTTAACTTCCAACCAAGTATCAGTGCTGCACTAGATCGTGCTGAAGAAATTATTCATAAATAAAAAAACGCGTTTGCGTTTTTTTAATTTGTTTCAAATAATTTCATCCTATCGGATACAAACTCATTATCATTGATTTTTTGTTCAATATTCTTGTTGAGTGGACAATGTTCTCGTGTCATTGTATAGCTGCTTCCACTAAAATTAAATGTGATGTATTCAAGATTATCAATCAATTTGAATAGAGATACAGAATTGTACACTAGAGCTTTATGTATATATAAGTTTTCATTATTGTACCAATCTGTACAATTATAGTTTATTGTAAGTCCGTAGTTTTCAGAATCAATTTCAAATACATAGCCATATTCCGATAGGGGTAAGGCATTTAGTAAATGGGAAGTATTACTGTTGTCTCCAATATATTTACTTTTATATTTTTTTAGTTGTTCAAATGAACTTTTATCTACATTAAAAGGACTTGTTGGAACGGTATCAATGGTATATTGTTTCTTGTTGTCAATTAAGTAATATTCATTGGGTGTATCGGCATTGATGCGAAATACATTATAGAATGGATTTTGGTATTCAATCATTTTATTGCCATCATCACTAAATACAGTAGTTGTAGTCAGTCGATAGATGGGTGGTTGTTTAAATTGGCTTACACTGGCATAGTCGAAAATAAAGAAGATACTTAAAAGTAAAATGAATAAAATTGTTGAAATCAATCCTTTCTTGAGTAGAGAAGCAATCTTTAATTCTCTAAATATTCCAACTACAAATAAGAACAATCCAATCATAGAATAGATACTGCCCCAACTGCTTTCAGAAGGGAAAACAGTAAATGCGCAAAGGGATATTAAAATACCTATGCCAATAATGAATAATGATATTTTCTTATGTTCATTCTTGATTTTCTTGTCTGTATAATCAATTGTTTGGATTAGGTTTTGTTCAGAATACTCCATGGCTTCTTCTTTAATGATCTCTTCTCCAGCTAAAAGTTCATTTAATGTGATATCTAATTCTTTACTGAGTGGTTCAAGTAAAGATAAATCTGGCATGTAATGTCCGC
>NZ_DS996841.1:356730-357990 GCF_000156655.1 Holdemanella biformis DSM 3989 | reverse complement strand
GTTATCTGCTGTTCCAGTTCTATCTGTTCTTTTTGATATTTCCCCGACAGCATGATGAAGTTTCGTTCCGTTATCTTCTCACAGGCTCTATCTTCATACATTTTCGTAAACAAGCGGTCAATCTCATTTTGTCGGTTCTCGGCTTTCTTCAAGGCACTTGCCTTTTTCTTCTTTTCCCGTATTCGCTCTGCATTCCCAGCCTTTTGTATCTTATTCAACACCTTTTCTTCGTCTTGCTGTACTGCCTTAGCCCAATACTGCAATCGTTCCAATACGGCTTGATACAACACATCATAACGGATATAGTGCATAGAACAAGTACCTTTGCCAAACTGTCCGTAGTAACTGCAAGCATAATAACTGTATGGCGTTTTATTTGCCTTATTTGTCGCAAACCGCATAGACCAGCCACAATCCGCACACTTGACAAGCCCTGCAAATATCGGCGTTGCTTTTTCCTTTGTCTGTCTACGCCTTAGTTTTATCTGTTCCTGCACACGATAGAACACTTCTTTGTCAATAATCGGTTCGTGGGTATTTTCTACTCGAAACCATTCACTTTCGGGCTTACGCACTTTTTTCTTGCTCTTGAATGAAACTGTTGATTGTCGATTATGAACGCTGTTTCCTATATAGACTTCACTTTTTAATATTGCTTTAACATGAGCAATCGTCCACTCATAACGCTTACTTTCGGGCTTTCCCTCAAAGATATGAGCAAAAGTACCGTACCTTGTAAAATTCAACCAAGACGCGGTCGGGACTTTTTCTTCTCGCAGTATTTTTGTGATTTTTGCACTACCGTAACCTTGATAGGCTAGAGAGAAGATTTTTTCAACAATCCATTTTGTTTCCTCATCAACCAACAGTTTCCCTTTGATGTCGGGGTGTTTCTTATATCCTAACGGAGCATAAGCCCCATAATACGCACCCTCTGCAAATTTTGTCTTAAACGCTGATTTCACTTTACGGCTCGTATCTCTTGCTACCCATTCATTGATGATGTTCTTAAATGGTGCAATCTCACTTTCGCCTTTTTCGCTGTCCACACCGTCGTCAATCGCTATGTAACGGACATTATGGCTAGGAAAATACAATTCTGTATATTGTCCTGTCATAATATAGTTTCTACCAAGTCGTGATAAGTCTTTTATTACAACACAGTTGATTTTTCCTGCCTCTATATCCTCAATCATTCTTTGAAAGCTCGGTCTTTCAAAATTTGTTCCCGACCAGCCGTCATCAATATATTCATCAATC
>NZ_DS996841.1:354275-356383 GCF_000156655.1 Holdemanella biformis DSM 3989 | reverse complement strand
ATGTTTACAATACCTGCTTGCAAGTAAAGTATAACATGGGTTATTTTTCACATTCAATCTATTTCTTACAACTGCACCGAATTTATGCGATTGTCTGCTTTGCTTTCTCAAGCATAACATCAGTCAGAAGTTCTTCCATTGTCTTTCCCTTTTCAGAAAAATGCTCTTTTACAACAATCTTTGTCTTTCCTCTGTTTCCAATGCCACACTTGTTATTTTTCTTTTGAATTGTTTTTACAGCATTATCAATAACACATACCCCCTTTCTGTAAAAATAGTTTCTAAGCAATTCAACGGCTTTTGTCATAGCCCACAGGACTTTCACCTCTGCATTATCCAATGTAGCCGTACCCATTGCGTGCGACGCTCTTAACGCTCAAGCTGAGGCTGTACGGGAGTATCATTATCAGACAGAACAGGTCATGGCGATAAAAGAGGACAAGTCTTTTACAAGAACACAGATAGGTTATCGCTCACTTTTGCAGGAGAAAGGTCATGGCGTATCTGTTTCAACGGCTCGCTGTCTGTCAAACGTATTGAATTGCTTTATTCAGTTGTCAAAGAGCGATTGAAAGAAGAAAATCATCTTTCCTATATACCGCGTTGGAAAAGAGGAGAAATGTAACTAAAATTCAAAACTTTTTCCCTTTTTCACTACTATCTGTACAGCAAACGTCCATTTGCTAAGTTGAAATAGAAAAATTTAACTTCTTTTCATGCACCATATAGGGATAGAAAATGTCATTTTGCTAAGTTGATGATGAAAAAAGAATATTTTCCTTTTCACACCCTAACTACCCAAAAGATACTGTTACTGCCAACAATAGAATGAACTATTTTCTTCACTCCATATCAGGACAGAAAAGCGTTATTTGTATCACATTTCTTAAACTTTTTTCTTTCTACGCCATATAGGGAACGGAAACCTTAAATTGTTAAGTTGAGGATAAAATAATTTTCTCTTTCCACATCAACACTCAACAGCTAATGCCTGTTTGAATACAAATCAAGAAATAAAGTGTGATTTCCTCTTTCTGCATAATACTGTCCGCTTAACTCGATTTTCCGACATTTTTTTCAAAACTTTTTTCGTCTTTCACTTCATATAGGGACAGCAAGCCAAAATTTAATGACCTATTTTCAAAAAAAGTTTAGATTTCCTGTTCTCGCACCATATCTGTACGAAAGTTGATGTTTTGTTGCAGATATTTTGAAGAAATTAAAAAATACCGTCATTCTCTTGTGGGACAGCGGTATCTATGCGTTCTTCTATGGTTGATTTTTCTAATTGTAATAAGTGTTTATGCTTATCTTTGAGTTCTGTCTGCTCAATCATATCTTTCAGTATCGTTGTATGATTTTCTCTGTCTAATGCTTGTACCATTTTTATGGTTGGTGCAACCTGTCTTTGTAACCAATGCAAAGCCTTTTGTAAAGTATAAGGTTCTGGCTTTGTAGTTAATCGTATCGGCTCTCTGTTTTCCCCTACAAACCATGCCCAATCATCATTTGTTTTCCATTGACTTTTGGGTTTATCATCTTCTCTATCTACAAAGCGGACATAATGATTGATGATAGAAAAAGCGGTGCGTTCAGCGTCCCGATAGGTCAGTAAATCTGCAACCGCATAATAGGCTCGTTCATTCTTCATGCGTATTTCAAAACGGTTCTTGATTTCTGTATCTTCAACTTCTGTGCCATTCTTGACATACTGCTCATAATTCTTCTGATAAGCACACATATATAACTCACTACTGGTTGAACCGAGATATAATGTTTCTCCTGTATTCTTTGGCAAATCGCTACCGCATTTTTCCGTACCGCTGTAATCTTTCTGCTTACGGAAGTAGGAGATACATTCACCTGCCTTGTATTTTTCTTTTAATTTGGGAATATCCAATATTCCTGCTTTATCATTGATTGCTAAATCAAGACGTTTCATCACACCGCCTGCCGTCATACAATCAAGTATGAAGTCATACCACGAGCGTTCCTGTGCCAATAGATAACTTTCCATTTGCCGACACCCTCTGCCTTTTAGTTCTAACAAAACACCTAAATGCTCTTGCATGGAACACATGATATTGATGTCGCCTAAAATATATTTA
>NZ_DS996841.1:338391-353981 GCF_000156655.1 Holdemanella biformis DSM 3989 | reverse complement strand
AAGCAACAGCAAGCCTTGTTTGTGGTACTCCGTATTCCTCACGCTTTTGTCTTAATTCTTCAATAAAGTTTTTATCATTCATTCTAAAATTCCTCCAATCAAAAAAGCAACTACCGTATTTGATAATTGCCTATACTTAAATTTCTGCAAAAGAAAAAGACAATCAATTTCTCGTTTGAAATCAACTGTCTTTCCTATGTCTTATTCAATTTTCCCAAGTGATAATGGAATAATTTATATCACACTATGTAAAATGCGGTTTCGCCTTGTAAATACAGCGTTTTCCGCTTGTTAATGTATATTGTCTCTTGTTTTTTGTGCCCCCCTTGTTAGATAACGGGGGCTTAATCTTCGCTCGCCACAGGCTCGCTCACAGACGAAGTAAACCAGCCACTTGCAAGACATGGCAGAAAAATCTGAAAGATTTTCCTGCCACCGTGTCTGGATCACTCCGTCTGCCTAACTAATAATATAGTATTATGTAAAAATGTCATTTTATTTAGGTACATCTACCGAATAGCTTAAACAGTCACCTCTTTTGTTACTTTGTAAGTCATTGTAATACCATAGATACATGACTCTGTCATATACATTGATTTCAATTACACCGTCCGGTTTTTGTCCTTCTACTTCCAATGAATAGATTTCTTTATCATGTGCATAGCCGTAAACAAAACGCTTGCTTGGATAATCGGGGTTTAAGTCTTGTTGGAAATCACTTAATTTCAAAGAAGAGTGAATAAGCTCTGTAATATCATCTAACAAAATTCTATCTCGTTTCGTTGTAACCGGTGTAGCATTTATAAATGTGTATTGTGTATGCCCATTCTGTATCTGCTTTTTACAACGAGCCATTACTAAGCCTTGAATATCATCGTTATCATTTCCAGCCCGATAGAAAATCGTATCATATTTTTTGCCTTGCCATATATGCAAGGTTTCATCAACATGATTAAGAAAATCAGCAGGAACCGAAAGTTCCTCATTTTCAGCATTCAAAGTGGAAAGTTGAATAGCTTCTTCAATCGTGTCATAATATACAAGCTTGGCATTATTTTTATCATAATCATTTATCGTAAATTCCACGTATTCATTATCTTTATTTTCTTCTTCCGGAACATAAGTATAACGACCATTTTCAATATGGTCATCATATTCAACATCAACAAATAACCCAATCCCTATCAGAGCTACAAAAATCAAAGAAATCGCTCCAATTATGATTAACATTATTTTCAAAAATTTTTTCATGGCATACACTTCCTTAATCACTTCAAGTTTATCTATTATTATTTATCATATTATATCATTAGAAAATTGAGTAGTCATCACTTTTCTAGTATCTGTCAGAATATTTTTTATTCCATAAATTATCAAGAGTGTAAACATTGCTACGCAACAAGCTCTTGACAATTCATGTCCTAAAAAATGATTAATAATCAAGCAGAAAAAGAATAGTTATACTGTATTACAGCAACAAAAAAGACATCTCATATTCTGTATGAAATGCCAATTTTGCCTTTATTTATGCTGTTTTCTCTGTCGTATCAAGGTTCTTTCATTCGTAGTAAATTAGTGGTAAAATTCTTTTATTTTTTGTTTCATATTGCTTAAAATCCCTGTGTTTATGCGGATAATTCGATTTTTACTCTTTTTTATATTAAAATACTACTTTATTCTTGCAACAATATCACTTTTTTATGATGTCCAAAATACAACAATACAGCAAATTTATCTTCTCCATAATTAATTTTGTTTCTTCTATAATCACTAACAAGTTCACCTTCAAAAAATTCATTTTCAATTACGTATGCCCCTTTAGTTTTTCCTCCCTTGCATTTTTCGATATATACCATTGATTTATACCAGCAGCATCTTTTCCCTTGCATATATCCTTCAATTTCATAACAAAGCAACCATAATCCTCTACATATAGAATACACTAAAACTATGATGGATATTATTTTAATTATATTTTCAAATAGATTGTTTTTTTTAATCTGAAAAATAATTATCAGCAAAGACATCAATATCGGTACTGTTAAAACATCTATAAAAATTTGTTGTTTTATTTCTTTTAACCATTGCTTTAAATATTTTGTCTTTTCTAGCGAATTCAATAATATAGATGGATTCTCATACAATCTCTCTAATACTTTCAGTCATAGTATAATCTTCTCCTATTTATTTTAAACTTTTGCAAGCAGGTAAACACAGGTTATTCCTTAATATCCTTTTGTTTGGGAAACTCCATTTTCCCATCGTGAAATGGTTTTATTTGTCACACCTAATTTTTCAGCTAACTGCTCTTGTGTATATCCTTTTTTCTTGCGATTCATTGCGATAAAGGCTCCTATCTTTTTTGTGTTCATAATTAGCCTCCTTTCATCTAAAATCTTACTATTTCTAGTATAGATTGAACATACCACAAATGGCGAATTAGCTGATTCTTCTTGACTTAAATGATCATGTTCCATACAATAGATTGGTGCATTAAAAATAACGTTCACTCTTCACCGGATGAGTGGTTAAAGCGTCTAGGATCAAATCGTAGGTGCAGTGATTTCACTGTAAGATTTGGTCTTAGGCGCTTCTTTTTTTGGAGGTGTTTATGAATAAGACAAAAGAATTATTGGTACAAATGATGTGGGAATTAGTTGGCAGTATCTTTGTTGCGATTGGAATTTATAATTTTGCCGTACAAGCTAAGTTTCCTATGACAGGATTTTCGGGAATTTCAATTATCTTTTATCGACTATTTCATATTCCTATTGGTTTTTCAACGATTCTATTGAATATACCTGTTGCGATACTTTGTTACAAATTATTAGGAAAGAAGTTTTTTATCAGTTCCATTCGCTGTATGATTGTATCTTCATTGATTATCGACTATGTGGCGCCATTATTTCCAGTCTACCAAGGAGATCGATTATTAGCTGCCCTATGTACGGGAGTTTTTGGTGGAATTGGCTACGCGATGATTTATACAAGAAATTCATCTACAGGAGGATCTGATTTTATCATCATGGCTGTAAAGGCATTAAGACCGCATTTATCTTTAGGAAATATTGCCTTTTTATCGGACGTTGGCATTATTTTAGTGGGTGGTATTCTATTTAAAGATGTAGATGGAATGATTTATGGTATGATTGTCAATTTGTTATTTGCGGTTGTAGTGGATAAAATGATTTATGGTATGAACTCAGGTAAAGTGGCTTTTATTGTCACAAAACAGGGAAAAAGAATTTGTCAGGTGATTGATGAAACAAGTCAAAGGGGAAGTACGATTTTAAATGCACAAGGGGGATATAAACAAGATGATATGCAAGTGGTAATGTGTGCTTGTAATAGTAAAGAAATGTATCAAGTAAGAAAGGCGGTACAAGAAGCGGATCCAGAATCTTTTTTTGTGGTTGTCGAATCGCATGAAGTGCATGGAGAGGGGTTTAAAATGACAAATATTGGAGAAGCGCAAAGCTAAATTCATGTCCATGATGAAAACGCTTGCGTAATTGATAGTTCTTTGTTATGATTTGAATATCATATGACTGACGGAAGTGGAGTTACCACATGAAGTATGATATTATAGGCCGACCGTCTGGGCAAGTTTACTTTGTCTTTTTGGTGGGTCTTTTTATTTGACTACTCGAAGGAATCATAGTAAACTTTAATCAAGCGTTAGTTATAACTAACTGTCATTAAAAGGAGGTAATTATGAAAGAACAATGGCAAGGATTTAAAGGTGGTAAATGGCAAGATGAAGTTGATGTTCGTGGCTTTATTCAAAACAACTATAAGCCTTATGATGGGGATGAAAGCTTTTTAGAGGGTCCAACAGAATCAACAAATACTTTGTGGGAAAAGCTTCAAAAATTACAAAAAGAAGAACGTGCCAAAGGTGGCGTATTGGATATGGAAACAGAAGTGGTTTCAAGTCTTACAGCTTATGGCCCTGGATATTTAGATAAAGAGTTAGAGAAGGTTGTTGGTTTACAAACAGATAAACCATTAAA
This sequence comes from Holdemanella biformis DSM 3989, assembly GCF_000156655.1. Taxonomy (GTDB): domain Bacteria; phylum Bacillota_I; class Bacilli_A; order Erysipelotrichales; family Erysipelotrichaceae; genus Holdemanella; species Holdemanella biformis. The sequence continues at coordinate 349,968 of NZ_DS996841.1, read as the reverse complement.
ACGTGCATTTATGCCTTATGGCGGTATTCGTATGAGTGAAGAGGCATGCGAAACTTATGGATATAAACCAAGTGAAAAATTACATGAAATATTCACAAAATATCATAAAACTCACAATGATGCTGTATTTAGTGCATACACACCAGAAATGCGTTTAGCACGTCGTAATAAGATTGTGACTGGTTTACCAGATACATATGGTCGTGGACGTATCGTTGGTGATTATCGTCGTGTTGCACTTTATGGTATTGATTACTTAATTGAGCAGAAACAAAAAGATTTCGCATATTGTGGCGATGGAACAATGAGCGATGATGTGATTCGTCAGCGTGAAGAATTGGCGGAACAAATCAAGGCGTTAAAAGAAATGAAAGTCATGGCAGCAAGCTATGGATATGATATTTCTCAACCTGCTAAGAACTCTTTAGAAGCTGTACAATGGCTATATTTTGGATATTTAGCAGCTATTAAAACACAAAATGGTGCAGCTATGTCTGTTGGTCGTATTTCGACTTTCTTAGACATTTATTTTGAAAGAGATTTAGAAAATGGTGTATTTACCGAAAGTGAAATTCAAGAAATTGTTGACCATATAACTATGAAATTTAGAATGGTTAAATTTGCCAGAATTCCTAGCTACAACCAATTATTCTCAGGAGATCCAGTTTGGGCAACACTAGATATTGGTGGTTTAGGCATGGATGGAAGAAGCATGGTTACTAAAACATGTTTCCGTTTCTTGCATACACTTGAAAATATGGGACCGAGTCCAGAACCAAACTTGACTGTACTATATTCTTCAAATTTACCAGAACCATTCAAGAAATATGCTTCAAAAGTAAGTATTGATACAAGCAGTGTTCAATATGAAAACGATGATGTGATGCGTCCTGTATGGGGTGATGATTATGCGGTTTGTTGCTGTGTAAGTGCAACGCAAACGGGTAAAGAAATGCAGTTCTTTGGGGCTCGTGCAAACTTAGCTAAATGTTTATTATATGCGATCAATGGTGGTATAGATGAAAAGACAAAAGTTCAAGTGGGTCCAGAATATAAACCAATCACTAGTGAATATTTGGATTATGATGAAGTTATGCATAAGTACGATATCATGATGGATTGGTTATCAGGTTTATATGTAAATATCTTGAACTTAATTCAGTATATGCATGATAAATATTATTATGAAGCAAGTCAAATGGCTTTAATTGATACAGATGTTCGTAGAACTTTCGCAACAGGTATTGCCGGATTCTCTCATGTAGTGGATTCATTGAGTGCCATTAAATACGCAAAGGTTAAGACAATTCGTGATGAAGATGGATTGGTTGTTGATTATGAAATTGAAGGGGATTTCCCTCGCTACGGAAATGATGATGATCGTGCGGATGAAATTGCCGTATGGTTATTAAAGACATTTATGCGTAAGATTGAAAAGCACCACACATATCGTGATAGTGAACCAACAACTTCAATTCTTACAATTACTTCAAATGTTGTATATGGTAAAGCTACTGGTGCTTTGCCTGATGGAAGAAAGGCTGGAGAGCCATTATCACCAGGTGCTAACCCTGCTTATGGTGCAGAACAAAATGGATTGCTTGCTTCACTAAATTCTGTCGCAAAACTTCCTTATGAATATGCATTAGATGGAATTAGTAATACGCAAACAATCAATCCGGATGCGTTGGGTCATAGTGAAGAAGAAAGAGTGAATAACTTAGTCAATGTATTAGACGGATACCTTGATCAGGGTGCTCACCACTTAAATGTGAACGTATTTGGTGTAGAAAAATTAAAAGATGCGATGGAACATCCAGAAAAAGAGGAATATGCTAACTTTACAATTCGTGTTTCTGGTTATGCTGTTAAATTTATTGATTTAACTCGTGAACAACAATTAGATGTTATTAGTCGTACATGTCATAAGAGCCTTTAATAAGGCTCTTTCTAGTTAGGAGGACAGGATGTTAGGAGCCATTCATTCAATTGAAACATTTGGCCTTGTAGATGGGCCAGGCGTAAGATATGTCATTTTTATGCAAGGGTGTCATATGCGTTGTAAGTTTTGTCACAATGCGGATACTTGGAAAGTAAAAGAACCCGATCAAAATGTAGAAACCGTTTTAAAGAAAGCTTTGCGATATCGTCCTTACTGGAAAGAGAATGGCGGTATTACTGTCAGTGGTGGAGAACCACTTCTTCAAATTGATTTTTTGATTGAGCTTTTTACACAGGCAAAAAAAGAAGGGGTCCATACAACTTTAGATACTTGTGGACAGCCCTTTACTTTTGAAGAACCCTTCTTTTCTAAATTTAAACAGCTTATGCAAGTTACAGATTTAGTTCTATTAGATATTAAACATATTGATGAAAAGGCGCATAAAGAATTAACTGGGCATACCAATCAAAATATTTTAGAACTCGCTAAATATTTATCTGATATTCAAAAACCTGTATGGATTCGTCATGTATTAGTACCAACTATTAATACGGATGAAGTATATTTAAAAAGACTACATCAATTTGTTGCTCAGTTAAAAAATGTAGAAAGAGTGGAAGTCCTTCCATACCATACGTTAGGGGCTTATAAATGGAAAGAATTAGGTTTAGAATATCCTTTAGAAGGAATACCAACACCAAGTGATCAACAACTTCAAATTGCGAATACGATACTTGAAACAGGGAAATGATTATCCCTGTTTTTTTTGTATACAAAAAAAGTGCTCAATTGAGCACTTTTACTAAAGTCTATCAAATATGTTATATAAACTTCTTCGATCATACCAGACATATCCTGTTGGATTTTCAGGATCTGGTGTTGGTGTTGGTTCAGGATCTGGTGTTGGTTCAGGATCTGGTGTTGGTTCAGGATCTGGTGTAGTTGGATATGTACAAGCACTTCCATCCCAAGTACCACCATTATTTACACATGTTGTTTCAGCATCGTTGGTTTCTGTATCTTCTTTTTTACAAGTCGTTCCATCCCAAGTTCCGCCATCGGCAACACAAGCTTCTTTTTCTTCGTCGTCAGCTTTCTTACAAGTTCCAGCTTCTTCATCCCATTCACCACCATCGGCAACACATGCTTCTTGTTCGTCTGCGTTTTCAGAAGCTGTATCACCTTTTGATTTAAACTCATCTTTGATATATCCGCCTTTATAATCGGAAATACCACTTGGTCTTTCAATAGCTGAATATGTCGCATATTTTTGCATGTAATCTAACATATAGTGAGAAATATGGAATGCAGTCGCAACATTTAAATCATAGATTGTAATGTAGTAGCCTTGTTGAATATATTCTGTTGTATATCCACTCCAGCAAGCAATTGTATATTTGTTTGTATAACCTAAAGACCATTCATCTTTTGCGGTACCAGCAGGAATACCATATTGAGCACCTTCATTTTGCCAATCGGAAGTTCCTGATTTACCATAAACTGTATAATTACTCATTAAGATGTTGCTGTAGTTGTTGTAGCCACCACTAACAACTTTTTCAAGCAATTGCGACATCATCCAAGCGGCTTGTTCACTAATTAATTCATGTGTTTGAGCTTTTGTTTCAAATTCTTTTTTATCAGACCTACGAATAATTTTACGAATTCTATGGGCATCTACACGTTTACCACCATTGGCAAGCATAGAGTAGGCACTTGCTTGTTGGACAGTGCTCGCATACATTCCAGAACCACCAATCGCATATTGCTCGTTGAATGCATTAGCTACGTCTTCATCGTAACCAAGCTTCTTACAGAAATCGATCCAGTAATCATAGCCTTTGGCTGTTACTAAATCAATCATAGCTTGCGCGGCTGTTGTATTTTTTGATACGCCTAATGCATCTTGTAAACTCATTTTACCATTGTATTTACCATCTGAGTTAGCTGGTGCATATGAACCATTTTTCCAATAATCCTTTTTCTTATCATTTACCTGGTGAACTGTAGACCAGCCAAGAATATCAAATGTACTTGAATAGGCAAGCAATGGTTTCATTGTTGAACCAGGTTGTTTTGAATCTGTTGAGTTATCAATTTTAACAGAGTCAGAGTGGTAACGGCGTCCAGGTCCTACCGCAATGATTTCTCCTGTATCATTTTCAATCATTGAGAAACCTACATCGAATGCTTCATCTGGATATTGTACGATATTACCATTACAGATTTCATCGGCTTGTTTTTGAGCATCTTGATTTAATGCGGTATAGATATCCATTGGAATAATGGCAGGATCTTGTCCGGTCAATTCCATAACTTCACTAAGTGTTTGGGTAATATAAGCTTGGTTTGGATCATCACTTGTTCTTTCAATATATTGTAAAGAGAAAGATATGTCTTGATTTGAAGCAAGATTATATTCTTCTTCTGTAATATATCCATGTTGCATCATTAATTCCAAAGTCACATTACGTCGATTTTGAGCTGCTTTCAAGTGATCTACAGTCGTATTAGCTTCGTTTAAATTGTTTAATGGGTTATATGTGTCTGGCGCATTGATACAACCAGCTAAGAATGCAGCTTCACCTAAGTTTAATTGGGATACGTCTTTATTAAAGAAGTATTGTGCTGCTTTTTGAATACCACGCGTATTGTTTCCGGAACCAAACCAAATTCGGTTTACATAATATTCAAATATTTGTTCTTTGTTGATACTTTGTTCAGCAATTAAAGATAAGTAGATTTCTTGTACTTTTAATTTTAACTTTTGAACTGTTGAAACAGAGCCTTGTTCTGTTTCAATCTTTTTCTCTTGGTTTTTCGTAAATGCATTATCAATCATCTGCATCGTTAGGGTTGAACCACCTTGTGAAAAACTACCAGATTTTAAGTTTGCCATTGCGGATTTTAAGAATCGTGGCAAGTCAAATCCGTTGTGATCAAAGAAACGTGAATCTTCGATAGAAAGGAAGGCATCCACTACCGATTGTGGAATCTGTGAATATGTAACGTCTTCACGGATTTCATCGCCGAGTTCATAGAATAAATTTCCTGAAGAGTCATATAATCTTGAATTGGATAATGTTGTTAAGCCATCTTGTGAAAAACGCATGCCATCTGGATCATTAATAATATTCACAAGTACAAAGAATACAGATATACATCCAACTAAGAATATAGATAGGATACTTACGGCAAGTTTATTCCATATATCTAATTTTCTTCTGTTTGTCTTTGGTGCTGTTGGCTTTTTTTGTTCATTTTGTGGTTGGGCCATTTACTTATCCTCCTTAAAATAGAGTTCATCTACAACTTTTAAATACGCTAACCTAGGATATAATCCTTCTTGAATAAGAGTTCCATGATTTTGAAACCAAGTATAAGGTATGGAACTTTTATCTATATTTTCGATTTTATCTATGAGCATCTTTGAATCTACAAGATAGGTTTCATTATGGTAATTGAATCGAATGATAAAAAAACCAATACCTCCATGAAATACAACTTTTTTTAGGTGTTTGATTTGGTGAGGGTGAATCATAAAGAGTGGGAAACTCGTTTTGTTTTTGGTTTCCTTTGCTTCAAAATCAATATATTTACCTCGATATACACCATTATAATCGGTTGTAGATGGCGTTTTATAATAAGCCTCAGTAATTTTTGCACGTTGCCTTTTCGGATAATCAACATGAACAACTTGAACCGGCGTAGGCTTTTTATAAATCAAAGCTTTATCAAGTTCCCGATAATATTTATTGGAGTCATTTATATCATTCTCAAGGCGCATACCTCTTGAACTATAACTCTTTGATTGCATTGTATTTATGGTCGAAATTCCATTCGGATATTTAATAGTGCTCATCAGGAACATTATATATGAAAAAGAGTGAACATTCAATGAAACTCAAAACTCAGAGTTGATTTTTTCTGTTAAAACCTTCATAATATCTAAGTGGATATAGGGGGACTATATATATGGCAACAGATATGAATTTGACAGCGCAAGAAATTTATGAAAAAGAATTTCATGTAGACTTGAAGGGATATGCCCCTGCTGAAGTAGATGAATTTCTAGATATGGTCATTGAAGACTATCAGAAATACGATGAAAAAGTAGAAGAATTAGGTGCTGCAGTGACTCGTTATGAAGAAAAAATTAAAGAGTTGCAGCAACAATTGTTTGCACTACAAAGTGAGAATGAAAACTTGAATGAAAAAGTAAATTCTGATTTTGTGAATGGAAGTAGCAACACAGTGGATATCTTAAAACGTATTGCACGTTTGGAAAAAGCTGTATTCAATCAAAGTGAAGAATAGGTATTAAATCGACAGTCGCTGGCTACTTAGATAGTTAGAGGAAAGTCCATGCTCGCACAATCTGTGATGATTGTAGTGTTTGTGCTAGATGAATAAATAAGTCTAGGCAAGTTTTTACTTGACGGCTGTTTTGTTTGCTAAGGGAAACTATGTAAACAAACTTTAAAAGTGCCACAGAGACGAATCTATATGGAAACGTATAGGGTGGAACGGGTAAACCCCACAAGCGAGAAACCCAAATTTGGTAGGGGAACCGGCTGGAATGAAACGAAAGGAAAGCTGGATAGCATTGCTATAGATAAATGACTGTCACCACGCAAGTGGAACAGAACATGGCTTATGATTTAAGAAACCATAAAGAGCAAAAAAATTGCTCTTTTTTTTTATCTAAAACAAGTGTATACTGAATTTGCATAAATTAAATCTTCAGGGTTGGGTGAAATTCCCTATCGGCGGTAAACCCCGCGAGCATTTTGCAGGAACTGGTGAAATTCCAGTGGCGACAGTATAGTCTGGATGGAAGAAGATGTTTTTATATATTCTTTTGTATATTTAAACGCGCCTAGAGGATTTTCTTTAGGCACGTTTTTTAGTTGATATATGAAGGGATTGATGATTTATGAGTTCAACAAAGAAACTAACAACAATTGCAATCTTAAGTGCGATGGCAATGATTTTAAATTTATTGATACAATTTCCAATTGTACCAGCCGTATCTTTTCTAAGCTATGATCCAAAAGATATCATTATTGTGATTGCAGGATTTATCTATGGTCCTATGACATCCTTTATTATGAGTCTATTGTGTTCATTTTTAGAAATTGTATTCCGTGGAGGAAACTTATTAGATGTTTTGATGAATGTGATTTCTACTTGTACATTCGCTTGTGTGGCTGCCTGCATCTACAAATATAAACATTCTAAAAAAGGAGCTATTGCAGGTTTGGTATTAGGAACTGTATGTTGCACATTGAGTATGACTTTATGGAACTATATTATTACTCCAATTTATTATCAAATGCCAAGAAGTGCAGTCGTTGGTATGTTACTTCCAGGTATTGTTCCATTCAATATTATTAAGTGTACATTGAATGCTGCATGTGCGATGTTGATCTACAAACCACTTGTAAACGCATTGAGAAATACACAGTTTGTTCCTCAATCGAACACAAATGAAACTCTTACAAAAGATGTTGGAATTGTGAGCGCATTTATTATTGTGTCAATTGTTGTTTTAATATTAGTAATGAAAGGTTAAAAGAAAAATGGAACTTTTAGAAGCAAAAAAAATTATGGATGAAAAATTAGGAGATTATAAAATCATGGCTTTGGCAAGCTGTGTTGATGATTATCCTATGGTAAGAAATGTAAGTTGTGTTTTCTACAATGACAAAATTTATTTTAAGACAGATAAAAACTTTAGAAAAACGCAACAATTATTTAAAAATGATAGAGTAGCTATGTGCTTTAATGGTGTGCAAGTAGAAGGTACAGCTAAAAATTTAGGTTTAGTTATTGATGAACCTGGTCGTATTTTTGAAAAGAAATACAAAGAATTCTTGTGGCAAAGCTACAATGCATATTCACATGTAGATACAGAAATTCTAATTGAAGTTACACCTAAGTTTGTTGAAATCTGGGATGAAGACAAAGATCGTAATGCATTCCAATTGTTTATTGATTTTGACAAAGAAACAGTGGAATATAAACCTTATGACTAGTTTTTGCTAGTCTTTTTTTGTGAAAATTCACAAGAATTTGATATGAATATGATACAATATTCTTTAGTAGAAAGTAGGTGGAAACATGTCTCCAGACCCGAGTTATTTTAATAATAAAAATGTATATATGTTCGGAGACATGGGATTTGTCTTCGCTTAAGATATAAGGAGGACAAATTGTGTTAGAGTTTTATAAAACATTTGAAGATGGAACACGCAAAATTCAAGAACCAGAACCAGGCTGTTGGATCAATGCGATTGCGCCTACAGAAGAAGAAAGAAATTATTTGATTGAACAAATTGGTGTTTTACCTGAATTTGTCAAATCTTCACTGGATGAAGAAGAAAGTTCGCATATGGATTATGACGATGATTTTAGACAGTTGTTGATTATTTTTGACTATCCAAGTGCGGAAAATGAAGATGATGATTCGATTGATTCAACTTATTCCACATTGCCAATTGGTATTGTGATTTTAAAAGGATATGTAGTCACAATTAGTTTGTATGAAAACTGGAGTATTTTAGAAATGTCACAAGGAAGAATCAAAGGTATGGATACGCGTTTAAAAACGAGGTTCTTCTTACTTTTAGCTTTGCGTATTTCACAAAGATTCTTGATTTGTCTACGCCAAATTGATCGTCTATCAAGTCGTGCTGAGACGCGGTTACATCAATCGGTAGAAAATGATGAGTTGATTGAAATGTTAGGGTTAGAAAAATCATTGGTTTATTTTTCGACTTCGTTAAAATCGGATGAAGTAACATTAAATAAAATTATGCGTGGAAAACAAATTCAATTGTATGAAGAAGATGAGGATTTGTTAGAGGACGTCATGATTGAAATTCATCAGGCCATTGAGATGTGTAATATTTATTCAAATACAATGGCAGGAACTATGGATACATTCGCAAGTATCATTTCTAACAATATGAATATTGTCATGAACAAATTAACTGTAATCACAATCGTAATGGCCATCCCCAATATTATTTTCGGTTTCTACGGAATGAATGTGCGGTTGCCATTTCCATTTGTATGGTTCCCAAGCTTTGTGGCTATTTTGGCCTGTGTGGTTGCGACCGTATACTTTTTTAGACATAATATGTTTAAGTAGGGTTTGATTTTTTTCAAACCTTTTTCTTTTAGACAAAAGAAAAAAGCACTACTTAAAATAGTGCTCCAAGTGCTCCAAATAAGCCCATACTTGCTAAAGCCATAATAATACCTGCAAGAATGACTCCTAACATAACAGCGAGTACGCTTGATTTAAAATCCATATCTAAAATACTTGCGGCAAGTGTTCCAGTCCAAGCACCTGTTCCAGGTAATGGAATACCTACAAATAATAGTAGGGCAACAAATAACCCTTTTCCGGCAGTTTCTTGTAGTTTTTTTCCACCTTTTTCACCCTTTTCTAAACACCAAGTAAAAAAGTTTCCAATAACAGGTTTGTCAGCTCCCCAAACAAGAATCTTTCTGGCAAAGAAATAGATAAATGGAACAGGAATCATATTTCCAATAATCGCAATAATATAATATTGTACAAATGGCAATCCCATTCCAGCGGCAATAGGAATGGCTCCACGAAGTTCAATGAGTGGTACCATTGATACCAAAAACACAATTAAGTATTTTTTTAACATACAAGTCTCCTTTTTTCGACAAGTAAAAGTTTATCATTGATGACATGATTTTACAATATTAGACAAATATTGTGATGTGTCTAGCACTGTTATGTTGAAAGCGCTAAAATTAGTGCTATACTGAAGTCATAAAGGAGATGTTACATATGAAATGGTTTGATTCGGATTATGATTATATTGATGAATTCACAACTCAATGGAATGAAAGGTATAAAAAGATTAAAAGAATAGGTATAATATTAAGTGTGGTTTTGATTTTAATTGGTATTTTATGTTTTGCATTTCCAGAAAAAGTATTCACAACGATTCAAATTATTGCAGCCATTGGATTGATTGTTTGGGGTGCTTGTGAAATCTATTCGTATATCACGACAACTTTCTTCTTTAGAGATGCGATGTGGTTGGCTAGTGGAATCTTAAACATCTTGTTAGGTTGTTTATTATGTACGATGCCAGTCACGATTACAGTAAGTACTTTGACGTTCTTGTTTGCGTTTGTTTTATTGGTGAATGGAATTCAAAAAATCACTTGGGGTTCTCGGTTAAGCTTTTTTAGAGTGATCAATACCAATTATTTAAGTTTAACAGGTTGGGTCAATTTACTGTTGGGTATTATCTTTATGGTGATGCCTTTCCAAAGTGCTTTAGTCATCAATTATATTTTAGCTGCCTATCTTATTGTGGCGGGCATTAGCTTGTTGATTGAAGTTGTTTCAATGAAAAGAATTTAAGGGGTAATTATGGAAAATTTTAAGTTTTATGCACCTACAAAAGTGTATTTTGGTAAAGATGAAGAAAAAAAGGTTGGAAAGATTTTAAAGGAATTTCATCCAAAGAAAGTGTTGATTCATTATGGTGGACAAAGTGCTATTAAATCTGGTCTTTTGGATCGAGTAAAAAAGGCGTTGGATGAAGAAAATATTGTGTATTGTTTATGTGGTGGTGTAGTTGCCAATCCATTACTTTTAAAGGTAAATGAAGGCATTCAAATTTGTAAAGAAGAAGGTGTTGACTTCATTTTAGCTGTTGGTGGTGGAAGCGTATTAGATTCAAGTAAGGGCATTGCGTATGGTGTTTATAATGAAGGTAATGTCTGGGATTATTATGCAAGAAAGAAAAAGGTAAAGGGTGCTTTACCGATGGGATGCATATTAACGCTTGCGGCTACGGGCAGTGAAATGAGTAATTCGAGTGTTATTACGAATGAGGATGGAAATCTAAAACGTGGATTGAGTAGTGAATATGGATATTTTAAATTTTCTATTTTAAATCCAGAATTAACATATACAGTATCTAAGTATCAAACAATGTGTGGATGTACAGATATAATTATGCATACGTTTGAAAGATATTTTACGCCTTATGATACTTTAGATTTGGTGGATCAAATGGCAGAAAGTGTTGTTCGTACAGTAATCAAAAACGCAAAGATTCTTTTGGAAGATCCTACAAATGAAAAGGCTCGAGCTGAAATTATGTGGGCAGGCAGTGTATCGCATAATGATATGACAGGAGATCGTTCTTTAGGGGATTGGGCTTGCCATCAATTGGAACATGAATTGAGTGGTATGTTTAATGTGGCACATGGAGCAGGGCTAGCTGCAATTTGGGATAGTTGGGCAAACCATGTATATATGGAAAATCCAACACGATTTGCCAAACTTGGACATCGCGTGTTTGGCTTGGATGATTCAGATACTTTGTCTTGTGCTTTGAATACAATTGAAAAGATGGAAGAGTTTTTTAAATCGATTGGCATGCCTACAAGTATTCAGGAATTGTTGAAACGTAAATGTACGGAACAAGAATTGTACGAATTAACATATAAGTGTAGTTTTGAACATACGCGAACAATTGGAAAATTTAAAGAATTAGATGAAACAGATATGCTTGAAATTTATCGTATGGCAAATGAAAAGGAAGTCGCTTAAGACTTCCTTGTTTTAGTTT
>NZ_DS996841.1:336269-337751 GCF_000156655.1 Holdemanella biformis DSM 3989 | reverse complement strand
TTAAACAGACTTTTGATAAAGTTGATGATTTTATCGAACCAACCCTCAGATTGTGCTTTGTTGATAAGTCCAGATAATTGATTTTTCAAATTACCAGACAATTTGTTTAATTGTTCCAATACTTCTTGTGAATCGATGGCTGAAGTATTTTGGTATTTCTTGGCAAACGCAATTAATTTATCAATATCATCTTGTGAGATGATGTCACTTAAATTAAATTTCTTTAAAGCGTCTGTTACAACTTGTTCGACTTGTTCAGCTGTTGCAGCGCTTCCTTGATTTTTTTTGATTTCGGCAAGTTCTTGTTTGATTTCAACCATAGCTTGATCTAAGCGTCCAGAATCAAAATTTGAATTATCTGCATTATTTTCGGCAATTTCATTTGTCGTTTCAAGTTCATCTTGGGCAACTTGAGTACGATCTAAATCTAATGTTTCGCCATTGGCTTCTAAAGCTTTATAAACACCAGTTAATGCAGATTCTCCCGTTACTTTTGAAACAGAAGCTACATCAATTTCAACATCGCTAACACCAGCTGTGATGGCGGCATTGGCATATTGGTTTGAAGTGATTTTTGTGATGTTATCTTCTGTGATGATCTTTACTTTGACGCCTTTTCCTGCATCTTGTTTTTGCACCATAACACTTGAAATCAAGCTAGATGTATCGCCGCCTGCAATTCCAAGGTAGTTATATAGATCATTGGCATCAACGCTTGTTTCATATACGTTATTTGTATCTTCAATATCGAAGAGATTGCGTGTACTTTGAATTTGATCATTCGTTAAACCACCACCATATACAACGGTTGGTTTACCCCACTTTTCATCAATGACAGATGTATCGATTGCGAATACATTTGTGGCACAAGCTGAAACACCCATTACAACTGCAAGGGATGCGCCTAATAATTTATTACATTTAAACATATTTTGTTCTCCTTTTATTTTCTAATACGTTATAAGTGTATATTAACTTTAATTTTTGTGCAAAAGTTTTGAATCTTATGTGAAATTTTGTTATACTTTTATGGTAAGTTTAAGCTAACCGGAGGGATAGAAATGCAACTAACACAATCTCAGGAAGATTATTTAGAAACAATATATGTATTAAAGTCTCAACAAGACAATGTTCGTGCTATTGATGTAGCTGCGGCTTTAGGTTTTTCTAAACCGAGTGTTTCACATGCTTTAAAGGACTTGAAAGAAAAAGAATTGATTTATACAGATAAAACAGGATATATCTTTTTTACAGAACAAGGCCAACTACAGGCAACTCAAGTGTATGAAAGACATGTTTATTTTAAAAATCAATTGCTACATGCGGGTGTAGAACCGATTCTTGCAGAAGAAGAAGCTTGTCGTATGGAACATACAATTAGTGAAGAAAGCTTTAAAAAATTGAAGGGCAATAAATGCGTTCGATCTTGTATTGATTGTAAGGGTGATGGCTGTAAATAAAAAGGCGTGAAAAATCACGCTT
>NZ_DS996841.1:324898-335523 GCF_000156655.1 Holdemanella biformis DSM 3989 | reverse complement strand
AGGCGTGAAAAATCACGCTTTTTTAGTCTTTTGTTTGAGGGATGAATGGGGTCAATGCATCGGCAAGTGAATGAAGGTTACGAGATTGAATGTATACTTTTCCGTTGCCGTGGAATACATTGACTAAACCTTCACCAGTAGTAAATCCAAATGTTCCAGAAGCAATCTTGATTTCATAATCTAAAGAATCATCCCATGCGATAACATGTTCATTGTCGATTGTGATTGGGTGTGCATCGTCTACATTGATTTCCATGATATCTCCATATGCATTGATTAAAAGATCTCCTTGACCAAATGTATGCATGACAAAGAATCCACCAGTTCCACCAAACAATGCTTTTCCTACGCTTTGAGTTTTCATTTCATAGCTCACACTATTATCGCAGGCTAGAAAAGCCCCATTGTTTAAATAGTAGTGATTTTGTGAATTCACTTCTAAACATACAATTTTTCCTGGAATGGAAGGTGCAATACCCAGTAAACCATCATGACTTGTACCAGTGGCTTCTGTGATAAACATACTTTCACCACTTGTAAGACTTCGTCCGATGGCTCCTAATACACCACCTAGACCTTTCTTATTGCTGTTCATTTTACCTTCGATTGTAACATTCGACATATAGGCCATTGAGCCTCTTTCGATTTTTATCGTTTCATTATTCTGTAAATTGATTTCAACGATAGGGCAATCAGAATCCCCTTTGATTTTGTAATCCATAGTATGATCTCCTTTTCTTTCTTCTATTGTATCAAGTGTATGTGAATTTAACATGAAATATTGAAAAAAATATAATTGACATAAATGATGTCTGTATAGGAGTTATCCTATGTGTAAAGGAGGGTTGCACAAAATAGTCAAGGAAAAGAAAAATTTATACAAATTAATTGAATTTTTAAAATAAAGAAACTGGTATCCTTTACTTATCGCTTAAGCATTATTTTGTAGGAATGTAAAGTCTTGTTTTAGAAAAAAATATAAGTATACTTAAGATAGTCATTAAAAATAGTTGAAGGTTCAACTATTTTAGGAGGAATAGTATGAATGTAATTAAAAGAAGTGGAGAAGAAGTCGTTTTTGATGCATCGAAAATTGAAAATGCGATCAAAAAAGCCAATAAAGCAACTACACATAATCAAATGTCTGATGAATTAATTCGTTCTGTGACACAGAGTGTTATCAATAAATGTGAAAATTTAAAGAGAAGTCCAAATGTTGAAGAAATTCAGGATATGGTTGAGGGTGAATTGATGGAGCATCGTTGTTTTGCGGTGGCTCACAACTATATTACGTATCGTTATGAACGCGCATTGGTTCGTAAGGCAAATTCAACCGATAAACAAATCATGTCTTTACTTGAGCGTAATAATGAAGAAGTAAAACAGGAAAACTCAAATAAAAACCCATTGGTGAATAGTGTTCAGCGTGATTATATGGCGGGTGAAGTGTCAAAGGATATCACAAAACGTTTCTTGTTGCCTCAAGATGTTATGGAAGCTCATGAACAAGGAATTATTCATTTCCATGATTCAGATTATTTTGCACAACACATGCACAACTGTTGTTTAGTAAATTTGGAGGATATGCTTCAAAATGGAACAGTTATCTCTGAAACTATGATTGAAAAACCACATAGTTTCTCAACTGCATGTAATGTGGCTACACAAATTATTGCACAAGTCGCAAGTTCTCAATATGGAGGACAAAGTATTACGCTTTCTCATTTAGCTCCTTTTGTACAGGTTTCAAGAGAAAAAGCGCGTCGTGAAGTAAAAGAGGAATTGGAATCATTAAATCTAGATTCTTCTGAAGATACAGTAAATAAAATGGCAGAGATGCGTGTTCGTAAAGAAATTGAAAAAGGTGTACAGATGATTCAATATCAGGTCATCACATTGATGACGACAAATGGACAAGCTCCTTTTGTAACTGTGTTTATGTATTTGAATGAAGTACCTGAAGGACAAACTCGTGATGATTTGGCTATCATTATTGAAGAGATGTTGAAACAAAGAATCAAGGGTGTTAAAAACGAAAAGGGTATTTGGATCACACCAGCATTCCCTAAATTGATTTATGTTCTTGAAGAAAATAATATTGAAGAAGGTTCAAAATATTGGTATTTAACAGAATTAGCTGCAAGATGTACAGCTAAGCGTATGGTTCCAGATTATATTTCTGAAAAGAAAATGTTGGAATTGAAAGTGGATGCGAATGGTGAAGGTCATTGTTATCCATGTATGGGATGTCGTTCATTCTTAACTACATATTTAGATGAAAATGGAAAACCAAAATACTATGGTCGTTTCAACCAAGGTGTTGTTACATTGAATTTAGTGGATGTGGCTTGTTCAAGTAAACAGGATGAAGACGAATTCTGGAGAATCATGGACGAAAGATTGGAACTTTGTAAAAAAGCATTGATGTGCCGTCATGAAAGATTACTTGGAACACCAAGTGATGTAGCGCCTATTTTATGGCAAAATGGGGCATTGGCTCGTTTGAAAAAAGGCGAACCAATCGATAAATTATTGTTTGGTGGATATTCTACAATTTCATTAGGGTATGCCGGATTATGTGAATGTGTATATTATATGACTGGACACCCTCATACTGAGGAGCCAGGAACTTCATTTGGTTTAAAAGTTATGCAATATTTAAATGATGCATGTGCTAAATGGAAGGCTGAAGAAAATATTGATTTCTCATTATATGGAACTCCAATGGAGTCAACTACATTTAAATTCTCGAAACATCTACAAGAACGTTTTGGAATTATTCCTCATGTAACAGATAAAAACTACATCACAAATAGTTATCATGTGCATGTTACAGAAGAAATTGATGCGTTTACGAAATTATCATTTGAATCGCAATTCCAAAAACTTTCTCCAGGTGGAGCTATTAGTTATGTAGAAGTTCCAAATATGGAAAATAATATTGATGCAGTATTGGCAATTATGAAACATATTTATAATCACATTATGTATGCGGAATTGAATACAAAATCGGATTATTGCCAAGTATGTGGATATACAGGTGAAATTAAAATTGTAGAGGATGAAAACCACAAATTAGTTTGGGAATGTCCAAATTGTGGCAATCGTGACCAAGAAAAAATGAATGTGGCTCGTCGTACTTGTGGATATATTGGAACTCAGTTCTGGAACCAAGGAAGAACACAAGAAATCAAAGAAAGAGTACTACACTTATAATAGATTTTTGTTGGATAAAACGGTTTGATGTGGTAGAATGTAAATGAAAAGAGAGTATCCAATAAAGGGTTCTCCTTGGGAAAATGTATAGTTATGAAAAAACTACTTTAATTTCTTGCCGGAATATCGAGGTAGTTTTTTCTTATGTCTTTTCAACTTATGTATTTGTTTGCCCATATCTTCAATTATATGAAGTAGTTTTAAAATTGCTTCAGCAATCTGAACTAATTTGTGGACAATCACTAGCAAAATCGATAAGAATATTGCAATAAATATTAAATATCCATGCACAATATCACCTCCTTGGGGCTATTGAAACTCAAGCGTTTTCGTAGCTTAAAGCCCCTGTGACGGTATTAATAACGATTAATACAGATCGTCCCTAGGAGAACTACCTTTAGGCTTTTTTAAGCCATCCCATTGTCTACTCTCAGATATATTGTATCATGTGATTTTAGAAAATAGAAAGAATGATTCTGATATTACAACAGAAAATTTTTGGCTTTAAAAAGTCAAAAGAATTTTTTGTGATATTTACAATTTTGAATTGATCGCTTACACTATATGAACTTTTTAGGAGGCATTTAAATGTACTACGGAAATATAAAAAAGAATGATATCGCAAATGGTAAAGGTGTACGTGTAACACTATTTGTATCAGGGTGTACAAATCATTGTAAGAATTGTTTCCAACCAGAAACATGGAACTTTGATTATGGTAAGCCTTATACAAAGGAAACGGAAGATGAAATTATTGAAGCTTTAAAACCAATTCATATTGCAGGATTGACATTGCTTGGTGGTGAACCATTTGAACCAGAAAATCAAAGGGAACTTGTGAAACTTCTTCGTCGTGTTCGTAAAGAATTACCTGAAAAGAATATTTGGTCGTTTACTGGATTTATTCTTGATCAAGACTTGTTAGATGGAGGAAGAAAACATTGCGAAGTCACAGATGAAATGTTGTCTTTATTAGATGTATTAGTGGATGGTCCTTTTAAGGAAGAAGAAAAAGATATCGCTTTGGCGTTTCGTGGTTCAAGAAATCAAAGAGTGATTGATATGAAGAAATCTTTGAAGGAACAAGAGGTTGTATTATATTTGGAATAATTTTTAATGGTTAAATGAATAAGATACTTGTATTTGTGCGATGCAAGTATCTTTTTTTTACTTTTAAGTTAATAATTTTGTGTTTTTTGACAATTAGTAGTGAAGATAAATGAAAGGAGCTGATATTAAAATGAATAAAAAGAGTACATATAAAGATATTATAACATATAAAGAAATGTTAAATAGACTATTAAAAGTGTTCGTAAAGTAACTGATATAAGGAACTTACAATGGAATAATTTGTTGATAAACTTTTCTTAGATAAAGAAAGGCCGCAAGGCTTAGGAGGAAATGATTATGAACAAAAAATATAAAGCACTTTTAGATTTGGCAAAAAAAGTATGTGAGGGAGTGATGAATTATTATGATTCAAAAGATGAATTAGAGAAACAAAAAATGTATATGTTTCTTTGGGAACAAGTATATTTGTTGGCACAACTATGTTCAGAAACAATTCGCTATGTTGAAACAAATGCATCAGATGAAGCTTCTGGAAAGAAGTTTGTGACTACAGATGCTACTGTTTGTCTGTATTCAAAAGATATTGTGCACGCAATTGCTTGTATGCCGGAATGCATTCATAAAGCGGTTGAAACATTCTTGAAGAAGCTTGTTGAACATAAGATTGAAGTTGCCGATGAATATGCAGAGGCAAAGATGATTCGTTATGTGAAGGCTTTAATTGCAGGTAATTTAAATAATGCGGCAAGACAAGCTAAAAAAGATGACTTTAAATATAGTAATCCAACACAAACGCTTGTTTTTGAAGAGCGTATGAAATCGGACAAGGATTCTAAAAAAGATGATATACCGACAAATGCTTCTTTTTTAAGGGATGAAAAGGCGGAACAACGAGTAGAAGAGGCAGAATTATTGGATGATGTCATCTTAGAATTTCTAGATATTTTATATGCACATATTGAAAATCATCCGGAAGATGAAATCTTTATTCGTGAGAGATATTTGGAAGTGCTTGAAAACCATAAAAAAATCAAGAAAGGAAAAGAGATAGCTGAAACTATGCATATTTCTGGTGCTGCCATATCTAAAAAGATTGCGAAGTATGATGCGTATTTCGCACAATTGTTAAAAGAACGCCTAAAACAATGGCGATAGAATGGAGGAATTGAAATGAAAAAATTTTATACAATTATTGGTCAACAACATATTGGAAAGGTGAACTATGGTCATAAAAATTTGACTTTAAAGTGCATGTTTCCTATTACTGCCCATATTTCTACTGTGATTAAAGAAGGTGAAAAGTTTGAAGTGGTGGCAGTAGATTCATTTGATACAATGGATAGTCATAAGAATGTGGAATTATTAAAAGAGGAATTGAAAAAGTCTTTTAATAACGATTTTGAATTTCATTATGTGAATGCACATTTTGAACATGAACAAAAATCACAGATTCAAACGTTTATGCGTTTGTATGAAACATTTAAAGAAAATGATCAAGTGTATTTTGATATTACGTTTGGACTTAAACCAACACCGATGACTGTATTTGTATCTTGTAATTATGCACAAAAATTCATACCTGGACTTAAAATATGTGATGTTGTATATGCACATTATACTTTTGGAATGGATGAAAATTATGTGCATCCAATTGTGGATGTCACAAGTTTATTTTTGTTGAATAACTTAATTGAAAGTATTTCTAGATTTGAAGAAAAGGATCCAATGAAATTTTTAAAAACAGTTTTTAATTTTGATGAAATGTAAAAAAGAAGAGTTATTGATTTAACTCTTCTTCTAATTGTGAAATTATTGAATTATAGTTGTTGATTATTTTTTGAGCAGAGATGAGTTGCGATTGTTTAAAACTATTGTCATTTAAAATAATCGCATGTTCTCCAAAACGTTTGAAATAAGTATAGCTTTGAAATTTTGATCCATATACTTTATAAATTGTATATTCACGAATTTGTTTGATTGGTTCAATGTGTGTAGGTTTAAAAGTATAGATTGCATCTAATAAGCCAACTCCGGTTGAAGTTAAAGCTACAAGTATATGTTCACCAGGTTCTTGTTGAGCGGATGAAGGGCTGTTTGAAATAGATTCATCCAAAGCTTGTTTTTGTGATTCAGTGATTTCAAATGGTGAATTTGAAAGTTTGATGGTATCTCCAATATTATCAATACGATAAGAAATGCACATTGTGATAATGCTTCCAGGGTTGTTTCTATCTTCTGTTTTTTCCACACACAACAAGTAGTTATGGCTTTCTTCAACGGATTGAACAATTTTGTATGGGAATACATTTCTATAGTTCTTATCCTTCTTATATTTCATGTGAATGGTTTTACCATCTTCAATATATTTTCTTAAATCTTTGAACTTCTTTTTAAATATGATTTGTTCACGAAGGTATTGAGGAAGTTTAAAGAAAGATTGGAACATAGAATAATAGAATTCACTAATGGATGATATAGAGTTATTAAAGAATTTATTATATTGAATATCATCATAAATATTTTCATTCATATTCGTTTTCTTAAGTTTGATGATAATCTTTTTATTTCGAATCTTTTCGCTAGCTAAAGTATCCATACCAGCCATAATACAAGAAGCAATTCGATTTGTGGATACATCTTTAAGAAGTGGAATATTCTGTTTTAAAGTATCAACAATGACACCTTTCTTTTGTTCTTCTTCTACATTGAATTCATCATAGTAATTTATCATGATTGCAGAAATAAAGGCATTTCTATTTGGAGAATGTGCATTTCCATTTTTGTTTCGAACAAACCCAAATTCAACTGCATCCTGATCCAACTTCTTACACATCTCTTCATCTACATATATATTTGTGGTGTCATTTCCACTATAGTAATTTTGTGGATTCTGTTTTTCCTCTACATATTTATCATTCAATTCACTATCAACAATATCTTTATATTGAAATCGTTCAAGCTTTATTTTACTAGAACAATAAGGACATTTTATTGTTGCCATACTAACCTACCATGCCTTTCCGCTTTGCTCCAAGGCACACATTGGAATTAAAATGTGCATTGAGCTTTGCTTTTATTTTTTATCTTTTATTTGCTACCATGTTCTTGAAGTTAGAAGTACACTACAGAGCACGGTGGGGTGAGTTGCAGACTTCTGCATCTCGTTCAGATTAAATCAGCATACTAACCAGTGTAAGTTCGAGTATTTCAAGCACACATTAGTGTTGACATCAAGTCCGCAGATTAATCATTGACTATTAGTTAATCTTTAGTGCCACTCGTTCAGTCAATGCTTCTTTCTTCTTTATTTTGAAAGGAGCTTTTTCCATGAAAATCATTTATCCTCGTGTTTGTGGTATCGACGTGCACAAAAAATTCATTGTCGCAGTTATCTGCATTTCTGAATCCGTTGAACCCATTTATCTAAAAAAAAGATTCTCGACTTTTCACAACGACTTGATCCGCTTTAGAGAGTGGCTGATTCAAAACGACTGTCAAAATGTATGCATGGAATCCACTGGTAAGTACTATATTCCTGTCTACAATGTATTGGAATCTCACATTTCCAATATCGTCGTTGCCAACCCTAAATGGGTGCGCGCTGTTAAAGGCGAGAAAGACGACGATAAAGATGCCAAATGGATTGCTGATTTATTTAAGTTCGGTATTGTTAGAAGTAGTTTTATACCTCAAAAAGATTTCCGTATTCTCCGTGAACTCACTCGCTATAGATACAAACTTGTTAATATGCGTTCCAGTGAAAAGAACCGTTTTCAGAATGCTCTTACTTCTGGCAATTGTAAACTGGATATGGTCTTTACTGATGTTTTCGGCAAATCCGCATCTAATATCATCGCCCTTATTCTATCAGATAATCCATACACAGATGAAGATATTCTTTCAAAAGTTCACAAAAAATGTAAAGCATCTCCTGATATGATTCTTGACTCTGTTAACGGAACCGATTTAAAACCAGTCCAGAAAGCTCGTATAGAACTAGTAAATGATCACATTAAACAATTATCATCTAATATTCAAAAACTTGATAAACTTATTGATTTGATGATTGAGCCATACGGAGACTATATTTCATTTTTGTGTCAAATACCTGGTGTTTCTAGAAACTCTGCCATCATTATTCTTTCTGAAATCGGTATAGATATGAATCAATTCACTACTTCAAGACGAATAACTTCTTGGGCAGGTTTAACTCCATCCAGTAACCAGTCAGCAGGAAAGAAAAAATCTGTACGCATTTCCAGAGCCGGAGTATATCTTAAACCATGTTTGGTTGAAGTTGCACATGCAGCAGTCAATGATAAGAGCCATCCTTACTACGCCAACAAGTTTAATAAGATTTCAAAGCGCCGAGGAAAGAAACGTGCTTATATTGCGATTGCCAGAAAAATACTTGTAGCCACATATCATATGCTTCTTACAGGAGAAATCTGGAATCCTGCAGACTTGTCAGAAGTTGAAACACCGGTTGAACAAAGACTTAAATACGTTAAGAACAACTTGAAATCAGATATTAAGCAACTACTAGATATTGGACTTACAGTTGAAGAATTAACATTAATGATTCAGCAAAATGCCAATATTATAGCAACACAATAATCTTTATATTTGGGGAAAGGGGCTTTGCGCCCTTTTGTACTTCTAACTTCTTCTTTTTATAAATTTTATTTTCAGATTAGGTACCTCCTTGTGATTACTTATATTTAAAGTGTAAACAATATTCTTATATAATTCAAACAAGAGTTTAAAATATTAATACATGGTTATACATTCACAACCAGAATATGACTAAATTTTCGACCATCCCCCAAATTCGAGCTGATTTAAGCATAAAAAATAGTCAAAAAACAGGAGATGGTCGAAAAATATATGCCAAAATCAGCTATTTTTCAACATTTTTATCAATCAAAGTCCAAAATGTGCTATATTTAGTAAGGAAAATATGATACTTATAAAGGATTGACACTCTATCGATAACATCTTTACAAGCAGTTGACACTGGGAAAATATGATACTTATAAAGGATTGACACATGCTTCCATCGAAATTCAAAACGTCTTCTACAGGAAAATATGATACTTATAAAGGATTGACACACATAAAGATCCTCTCCAAATACAGCGATTAATTCCTGCGGAAAATATGATACTTATAAAGGATTGACACTAATGACAAAGATGGTCTTTTACTTTGTCTCCATCAGGAAAATATGATACTTATAAAGGATTGACACTGCCCCCAGTTTTCCTTTCCTTCATAGTCATTGTCAAAGGAAAATATGATACTTATAAAGGATTGACACAACTTAACATATGTCTTAATTTCATGGTTCCAAAGGGAAAATATGATACTTATAAAGGATTGACACACTATCTGTGCTTTTTCTGTTGTTTCATCTTGTATTCCGAGGAAAATATGATACTTATAAAGTATCGACACTAAAGTAACCATAGGTGAATCTGTATCTACTTCCTCATGGAAAATATGATACTTATAAAGGATCGACACGAATTCATGAGCAAATTCAGTAATTGAATATTCTTTTCGGAAAATATGATACTTATAAAGGATCGACACTCGCTAGCATCGTAATCATACTCTGATTTTTGAGAAGGGAAAATATGATACTTATAAAGGATCGACACTTTGAATAGGCCCTTGAATTGGTTCATTTACATTATGAGGGAAATATGATACTTAAAAAGGATCGACACTGTGGATTACGAATAAATTCTTCATAAATCCATCATGGGAAATATGATACTTATAAAGGATCGACACTGATGCTTTCTTTTCAATTCTAAATACGACATAATGGGAAATATGATACTTATAAAGGATCAACGCTAGTAACTGTTACCAGCCATTGGATTAACTATATTTGGAAACTATGCTACTTATAAGGAGTGAATTTTGGAGGCTTGGCCTCCAATTTTTTATTATTGTTTCTACGTGAATTTATTTTAGTGATGAAATATATGCTGCTTTATGTGCAGAAGAGTGTTGTGTTGTAATGATGTCAGTAAGAACATGTGTTTATAGATTTTTTGTTAAATGAACAATTGTGATTGGAATTGAAAGTGCTATCTAGATTGATTGGATAGCGTTTTTTATTTGTCTAAATTCATGTTTTTTAAATTCTTGATTAATTCTATGAAATATCAAGACATATAAGGGTCGGAGGTAGAAAAAGAGGTGTGCTCATATAAAAAGTGTTCGTAAATAAATTTAAATAGTTGTTAAATACATTGAAATTGGATGTGAAAGGGTATCTGTGTTTGACGATATTAAACATCGTTGAAAACATGGATTCGATTTAT
>NZ_DS996841.1:320394-324580 GCF_000156655.1 Holdemanella biformis DSM 3989 | reverse complement strand
AAAATAGAAAGCAAAACTTATAGAAAGAAAGAGGAAATAAATTTATGAAAACGTTATTAAAAACATTAGTGACAGGTCTTGTAGCTTGTAATGTGGTGGTTGCACTTGTAAAGGCGGTTCAGAAAGAAAAGAAAGAAGAAGAAGATGGACTTGAAAATGATAGTGTGTGTGATGAAGCTTCCAATGATGTAGAGGATATTGTGGATGCGTGGAATAAGGTTAATGCAGAGGTTGAAGAAAGAAAGAGTCTTGTGAAGTTTTCAAGGGGATTATTCAATTCGATTAAAGAGAATAATACGGATTTATCTGGATGGATGAAAGCTACAAAGAATATGTATGATGCGATGACTCGATTGGATGATGCGTTGAAAAGAAGAGTTGAAATTGAGTCAAAATTTGAAGATGCGTGTGCTAAAGCTAGTTTGTCAAAGAAAGATGAGATGACATAGCTGTAGTCTATATAAAAGGTTAAATGTAAGGAGGAAAAGAAATTATGAGTAATATTATTTTGTTTTATCAAATTGTGATTGTGATTTTATTGGTAGTTGGATTTTTGATGGGTCTAAGTCTTCGTAATTATTACAGAGAATTAGGCATTATGATGCAGGTGATTGAAGGGATAGATAAGGAGCGTATAAGGTTACAAGAAAAATATGAGGGTGGCTCATCTGAAGTGGTATTTCATAAATATGAAGGAGAGGATTATGTTGGAAAATAAAGCGTATGTAGAGTTATATAATGGGAAGTCTAATGATATTGTTGCGTTTACGACAGTACTTTATAAAGGTTTAAGAATTAATAACATTAGTGTACGTAAAAGAAGAAGTGGGGAAATCTATTTAGATTTTCCTTTTACTTATCGTAAAAAGAATGGTGAATTTGTGAAAGATGCCAATGGATATACAATCAAGGATTATGTGATTAATCCATTGTGTATGGATGTACGAAAAGAAATTGAGGATTTAGTCTTTCCAAAAGTGAAGGTGATGCTGACATTAAAAACGAATAAATTGTAAAAATGGAATTATGAGATGTATGGTGTCGAGAAGAAGCGAGCGAGAAGAAAAAAAGGAGAAATAGAATGAATAAAGAACAAATTGTAAGAATTTTAAAAAGTGTATGTGTGTTATTGGTGATGTTTGCTTCGGCATACTTGATTTATAAAGTAACTGTATATTTTGGACAGGGTATTGCATCTCGTTATCCAGGTAAAAGTTGTGCTGAATACAATCGTTTTATTTTAAATGATTTAAATGAAGAAGATTTAAAAACATTAATGGATATACAAGTGATGTATAGAATACCATCTGGTGCTCTTTGGAATAAGATATTCACCAATTACATGCGAGTCATTTATGTTTTTGGATATCCAATCTTAACAATATTAGCATTTGTGTTGTTCGGTTTAAAAGAATTGGCAGATACACTCGATTTCTTTCCAACTATAGAAGTGTTTGAATTTTCGAATTTGTACGAAATAGTTTATGCATATGGCTTTGGCTTTGTAGAAGCCATTGTAGTATCCATAATAACATGGGCTTTAGGAAATGGAGGATTAGATTTTTCTACAGTATTCTTTATGTTTCCAGGACATATGATGATATGTTCAATGATTACTGAAATGGTATTTACTGTTACACAAATCTCTTCAGTTGTTCGAGAAATTATAATAGAGAAGAATAGAAAGAAGGTTATTCAGAAAAGAAAAGAAGAGAGAATTGCAGATGAAAGAAATATGTATTCAGATGATATTAAGTATATAGAGAGCATATTAGAGGATTGTGGTTTCTTTGATGCGGGTTCAACATCTAAATAGAACTCTGACATTAAGAATAAAAAAATACTGTATACGGTTATAAAAACGAAAACCAAAAAGTATGAATTTTCGACCATCACCTAAATTTGAGTTAATTTAAACACTAAAAATAGTCGAAAAACAGGAGGTGGTCGAAAAATATATGCCAAAATCGACCTTTTTTCAACATTTTCAGCAATTAAAGTCCAAAATGTGCTATATTTAGTAAGGGAAATATGATACTTATAAAGGATCGACACCAGTTGAGCCACATTCCGAACACAATCCAAACATTTCCGGGGGAAATATGATACTTATAAAGGATCGACACCATTCAGGCTCCTTAATTCTAAAAAAAGTTCCATGTGAGAAATATGATATTGATAAAGGATGAAGAATAACTACGATTAATGCGTAGTTTTTTTCTTTTGTGGAGATACAATGCTAAAGGTTAATTAAAATGATTTAAGGTGATATTGAAATGTCATCTTTTTTTGTACTCTGATTATAAAAAGTGTTTGATAAAACATTTTATAATGCGTGAATATATTTAAATAAGCTTTAATAAATGTATTTGTTATATGAGTTATTGAACATGTTTTAAGTCCAAAATGAGTGATAAATTTAATATGTAATCAAACAGGAGGAAATGGAAATGAAAAAGAAAACATATAGATTTGAAGAAAGAAGTTTAAAATTGCCAAACTTGTATCATTTAGATGCATGCAGACAAGGTGGAAATATTTATAGAAATAAAAAGAAATATACTCGCAAAGGCAAATCAAGATTTGATTACCGAAAAGAGTATTAGGAGGAAGAAGAAATGGAAAAGAAAGATTATGTCGTTGAAGCAGTGATTGGATTGATTGGAACTATGGTTGTTGCACTAGCTTTGTACTTTGTCATGAGATATATCGATGTCAAATACTTTGACATGAAATTAGATGATAGTCAGGCAGAAGTGTATCAAGAATTGCAGGCAATGAGTAATACATTGTTCTTCTTTTTGCCACAAACAAAATGGTTACAACTCATTGAGAATAAGATTGTTCTCATGTTGTTTGTCTATGGAGGACCCGTTTTGATAGGAGCTATTGCGGCTATTGGAGTTGTGGTTGTTCTTAGTGGTTTAGGAGGTTCTATCACCAATGTCGCAACAAACTACGTGAACAATCAAGCCGAGGAGTTGCAACGTCAAGAGGAAGAGTATCGATGGTACTCTCACTACCATTAAAAATTGGAGGAAAACTATGGAAACAATGATTAAAAATTTCAAGACAGGTTTTACTTTAGCGATTCTTATTACTTGCGTACAGGCATACGCAATATATACATATGGCTCTGCAATAACGGATGGTCATCCGATTGGCTATACGCTATTGTATTCTGTCATGTTTTTTCTTGGCTGGTTTATGTTGGGTTCAGTCGTGACTGGATTTGTAAGACTTATAGTCAGCCTGATATCTATGTTGCTTACTAGATAAAAAGGGAGGTTACTTATGAAACATGTGATTAAAGTCATTTGGTGCAGCTATATTGTCTTTTGTTGCTTATTAAATCTTCAAATATTCGCAAATTACGGATTTGTCGATCTTGAACTTTGTAAGATTCGCCCAGTCGCATTAGAGGGGGAAAGCTTGAAGTCTCAAGATGATGACATGCCAGCAATATTTGTTGAAACTGAAAATAAGAAGATAAATAACGATGTGAATAGAATAAAAACTTATTTAAATAAGCTTCCTTCATATCTTTTACAAGATTGTAAGGCGATTCATTTTGTAGGCCATGATCAATTGATCAAGACTTATATGGTCGGTGAAAAAGAAGGGGATGTTTCGAATAAAGATAAGGAGGAGATAATTGGTTATGCATTAGAAAGAAATATGCATGCGCATGTGCAATATCAATCTAACTTAGACAAGAGTGCTTTAGTTCATGAACTATGGCATATCTATGACTTTAATCATGGAAATTCAGATTCTCAAGAATTTCAAGCATTATATTTACATGGTGGTGACAGTGTCACTGAATATGGAAAGATTTCACCAGGTGAATTCTTTGCGGAAGCAGGTTGGTGGTATACGGTGTATCCAGAAAAATTGAAGGAAAACAATATGGATGTATATTCATATTTTAAAAATTTAGATAACAAGGAGGAATGTTTATAAAAAGAAAAAATTTAAATAAATTTGGTTAATTCTATGAAATATCAATACATATAAGGAGTGGAGGTAGAAAAAAAACAATATATATATAAAAAGTGTTCGTAAACAAGTGTATATATGAATAAAATACTAAAAACTAGGAAGTGAAAGAGTATCTGTGTTTGACAATATTAAACATCGTTGAAAACATGGATTCGAATTATTATATAAGAGGTTCAAGCAAGAG
>NZ_DS996841.1:314253-317596 GCF_000156655.1 Holdemanella biformis DSM 3989 | reverse complement strand
AATAAATTATGAAAACTTTAAAAACTTTATTAACAACATTAGCAGCAGGAATTATGACATTAAGCCCAGTTATTACACTTGTGCAAGCCGTAGAAAAAACACCTACGGACTCTGTGAAAGAAGATGAAACATTAGATGTTTTAAAATCAGAAGTGAATAGAAAAAAAGAAGAAATGGAAAAGGCAAAAGCTAAATTAGATGAAGCAACACCTGTTATGGAAGAAGTATCTAAGAATTTAGAAACGGCCAAGACTTCTTATGATTTGGCAAATACTGGATTTAATAGTACAAGCCAAGAATTAAATGCTTATGTGACAAAAGAAATTACGTTAAATCAAGCGACTGTGGATGAGGCAAAAAAAGAATTGGAGGCTTTAAAAAATGAAAAGGAACGCTTGGAAAAGAAAACTGCAGATTCACAAGCAGAAAAAAATCGTTTAGAAGCAGAATACAAAGATATGCAAGCTAAATATGATGCTTTAGTA
This sequence comes from Holdemanella biformis DSM 3989, assembly GCF_000156655.1. Classification (GTDB taxonomy): domain Bacteria; phylum Bacillota_I; class Bacilli_A; order Erysipelotrichales; family Erysipelotrichaceae; genus Holdemanella; species Holdemanella biformis. The sequence continues at coordinate 317,111 of NZ_DS996841.1, read as the reverse complement.
AGTGATGGAACTGTTGAAGATTTAAATGGACAAATTGAATCTCAACAACAGGCTGTTGAAATCGCAAAACAAGAATTGGCGCAAGTACAGGCTAAATATGATGAAGAGGTATCTAAATACAATGCATTAACTTCAGAAATTTCATCTTTAGAAGCTAACATTAGTCAACAACAGACAAAGGTTGATGCATTAAATGTTCAATTATCGCAAAAATTAGATTCTTTACAAAATGCTCAAGCCGTGTTGGATCAGGCACAACAAGCTTATGATGCAGCAACGGATGAAACGGTAAAAGCCCAACTTCAAAATCGTTTAGAAGAAGTTAAAACAAATTTTGAAAATGAATCTTTAGCTTATGAAGAGGCTAAAGCTAGTTTGGAAGAGGAAGAGAAAGCTTTAACACAGGCTGAATTGGATATCAAAGATGCTGAATATAATCTTCAAAATTCAATTGAAAGTTTAAACAATACTAAAAATGCATTGGCTAAAAATCAACAACAGTTAAACCAGGCTCAAACAATTATTGATGCAAAACAACAATTGTTGGATGAGGCAAATAAAAATATTGAGGAGGCGAAAAAAGAAGTAGAAGCAAAAAAATCACAGTTAGATGCGTTTGGAAAAACAACAAAAGATTTAACAGATTTAGTACAAGCCACAAAAGCAGCCTATGATGCAGTTTTAGCACAATGGAATCAAGGAAGTCTAGGATTCTATGAAAGTATTGATGATAAGCAAGCTGCAGATATTATTCAAGAAGGTGTTTTACTTGGAACAACGCATTTAGGTTCAGAATTTGATGCGACATCATTAGATGGTATGAAAAGAAGTATTCCATTGTTGTTAGAATGTAATAGATTACGTAAATTAAATGGGGTTTCCGAATTAAAAACAAGCGCGCTTATGATGGCGATTTCCCAAGTGAAAATCAATCATTCTTATAACCGAGAAGGAGAATTTGATTCACCACACACTCATTTATATGGTGGTGGAGAAAATATCGCTGCAGGATTTACTTGGAATCTAGAATCTCAAGGTCCTGGAAATGCAGATGGAGGAAGAGGACCATTTGTTGGCTGGTATAGCTGGGAAAAACAATTTATGGAAGATTTCTATAATGAACATCCAGAAGAGAAAGATAAGAACGTTTGGGAATCCATTGGAAAATATCCAGATTTATATAACAAAATTGGACATTATTTAAACATGTTGTCGGATGGCTACACAGTTACAGGAGCGGCTTATCTTCAAAGAAATGAATATGATAAGCAATGGACAACAGGTGAATTTGCCCAAGAATTCATGTCTGATACTAAGTATTTTGAACAGGGCTATGGCGTACAATCTGAGATTGATGAAAACAAAGTCTACAATACTTGTGCTGGACAAATGAGTGTTGAAGAATTCCAGAAATTATTTAATGCCTATTATGCAAACTTAAAGCAAGAGTTACAAGACAAGAAAGTCGCTTATGAAGCTGCAAAAGAAGCATTAGAAAAGCATTCAAATGACAAAGATTCATTGGAAATGCAAGAGATAATGCAGGCTTATGACTTGGCTTTGACAAAGCTAGAAAATGCACAAGATGCTAAAAAGGCTACACAAGCTAAGATTGAAAAGGCAGTACGTGAAGCAAGATATGCGAAAGATAATATTGAAGGTCTTGAGTATAATCTTGTCTTATACCAACAAGATGTTGTCGAACAAACAAAGAGCATAGAACAAGCAAAAAAAGATGTTGAGAAACAGCGACAAGCTTTGGATGTAAAAACTCGAAATGTTAATGGTATGAAAAATAGTGTGGATAATGCGAAAAATAAGGTGGATGCATTAGCAGCAATTATTGAGAATACGAAAAATACAGAAATGCAATTGAAGAATGAATTGAATCAAGCTAAGGATTTAGTGCAAAAGACTAAACTTGATTATGATTCATCTTCATCTCAATACAGTAAAGCTAATGAAGATTTAAAAACTCTTTATGCAAACAAGGCAGTCAAAGAGAATGTGCGTAATGATTTGGATTCAAGGTTAGCTGACTTAGAATCAAATAAAAATCAAGCATCAATTAATGTAGAATATTTAAATCGTTTGATTACAGATTTGAAAACAAAAAAATCTGAGATTGAAACAGTGAAGGGGACTCTAGATGCAAAACAAGATATGTTGAATGTATTAAAAACTACTTTAAATGATGATTTGCAGGCTTTAGGTGTAAATAAAGAGAAGTTTGAATCTAAATCTTTGGATGCTAAAGAATTAGAAGCAGAAGCATCTCGACTACAAGAAGTCATGTCTATGTATCATTCAATTGTGGATGGTGTATTGGCAGCACAAATGGATGGCGTGACATTCACTGGGGAAGAGCTTGCATTATTTGAAAACTTAAAATCAGCTATTGTGACATTGGACGATGCACAAAAAGTATTGAGTGAAGCCCAAGCATCCTATAATTCACAAAAACAATCTTATGCTGATTTGAAGTTGGCATTTGTGAATGCAAAACAAGCTTATAGTGAAGCTCAAAACGCATTGAATCAGTATTTACATTTAGAACAGGTAGTAGGCGTTTCAGAAAAAGTCGAAAGTGAAAATGTAATGACTGTTTCAAAGAATAGCATAGTGAATACGGGTGTTGATTTGAATACAGAATTGTATTTAGGAACATTGGTTGTAGCTGGAACAACTTATGTGTTAATCAAGAAAAAAGAAAAGGAGGTGAAAAAATAAAAGCGAAATATCATAAAAAAGTGTTCGTAAATCAACTTAAATAGTTGTTTAATACATTGAAATAGGAGGCGAAAGGGTATCTGTGTTTGACGATATTGAACCTCGTTGAAAACATGGATTCGATTTAA
>NZ_DS996841.1:299620-313946 GCF_000156655.1 Holdemanella biformis DSM 3989 | reverse complement strand
AGGTATATAGGAAAATGGAAAGCAAAAATTTTAAAGGGACCTTTTATTGTGCTGCAACATATTTAATGTTGTAAGATTTGTGGATTTTGTAAATTGAAATGTTGTAGAAACAAAAAATAGAAAGGTAAATTATGGAAAATAAAACTAATGATAAAAACAATATAGAAGATTTTTTGGGAAGTGTCTTTTTTGAAGATGATACGAATGATGTGTTTGAAGAAAGCAGAAGACGATTAAGAGAAATCAGTGTTGATAGGTTTAATGTTTGTGAATTCAAGAAAAAAATGAAAACAAGCATTGTTCATCAAGATGATTATATTAATGAAATCGCTAATGCACTTTATATTTTGACACAAGTTCAAGATGAGCAGATTGATCCATCTTTAAAACCTGTGATTTTAGCGGTTGGTCCAAGTGGATGTGGTAAAACATACAGTTGGCAAGTTGCAGCTAAAAAGATGGGAGTTAAAGTTGAGATTTTAGATTGTAGTCAAGTAACTCCTAAAGGATATAAAGGAAAAGAATTATCGGATTTATTAAGAGTATCTATGGAAGCTTTAAACAATAAGGGCGTTATTATCATTGATGAAGTCGATAAATTGCTTGAGTTTGGAGATGGCCAGATTCCAACAAGTCTGTATGAATTGTTGAGAGTGATTGAAGATACAGAAACGTATAAAGATGTTTTGTTTGCTTTTACTGGTAGTTTTATGATTGTGGAAAAATATTTAAAGAAGAAATATAGTAATCCATACAATTTTACAGAAAAGAAGTTTAATATGTATGACCACTTAGAAATAGATGATTTTATTCATTGTGGAGTTCCTGTTGAATTTATGGGAAGAATCACAAATATCGTGAGATTGAATGCTTTAACCATGGACGATTATATGGATATGTTGAATAAAGATAATTCAGCATTGCATCTATATAAACAACATTTTTTGGAACATGGAATAAAGCTTGATTTTGATGAAGAAGTGAAAAGAGAAATTGTTAAAAAATCTCTAAATTCATGTATTGGTGGACGCATTATTAAAAATGAATTGACAAGGCTGATGATGCCTGTGATTGAAAAAGTCTCATCATGTAAAGAATTGAGTAGTGTTCATATATTTATGAAAGAACATAGAGTGGAATATAAGTTTGAATATTTCAAATCTAAACAGGATGAAATTGAATTTTAAGAAAAAGGGGAAACAAATGAAAATTGAAGATTATGGAAGAATTATTAATTTATGGGGTGAAGTCACTCCAGAAATGAGTTTATATGTTGTTACAAGATTGCAAGAGTTAAATGCAAAAAATCATGACCCAATTACGATACAGATTCATAGTCCAGGTGGATCCTTACGAGATGGGATGATTATTATCGATATGATGGAAGCAATCCAGTCACCTGTATATACTATGGCTTTAGGAAATGCGATGTCTATGGCATCTTTGATTTTAGCTGCTGGAGAAAAGGGTCATAGAAAAGCCTTGAAACATTCTACAATTATGGTTCATCAAGGCTCTACAATTTGCGAAGGTAAATTCAGTGATATAAAATCTGGAGCTAAACGCATGGTAGAGACAGAAGAAATGATTGAAGAATTATATGTTAAATATACTGGAAAAACAAAGCGTAAAATCCATGCAGATTTACAAATGGATTTATTTTTGTCAAGTGATAAAGCTGTTGAATATGGCTTGATTGATGAAGTTGTTGAATAGGAGGAAAAATTAAATATGGAAAAATCACAACCAAAATACGGAGAATATGTTTATAAATATATGTTTGAACATGATGAACAAGGCAATACCATTTATTGTGGAAAAGAAAGAATGCATGTGAAATTTAGAACTGATTTTGCAGTTTGGGCTATGGAAGATGGGCATGAAGCTTATTTTAACAGACCACAAATGATTAGAAACAGAATGATTCAAACTGATTTGGAGGAAATTATTCCAAAAAGTATGCCTATTTTTGATGATGAGGAAAGACAATCGGTGGGCAGGTCGTCTTGTGAGGAATATAGTTTTGAGTGCTTTTCTGAGAAAGAGATTCTTTGTATGCTGCAAGAAATAAATTGCCGATCTCAAATGGAATATTGGCAGGGTAAAAGAAATGCAGTAAAGTCAGAAATCAAATGTATAAAAGAAGAGATGTTAGCTTGTACTCGACAATTAGCGAAAGTAGAAAAATTGTGTCAAACATTGAAGGAGGAATTGTGATGAAGAAAGAATTTAAAGAAATTTATATTTATTGTTTTGTGACAGATAGTTTTGGTACTTTAAATTATCAAGAAAAATATAAAACAAAATTAGTATATAAAGATGCATATACTTCATGGTATGCAACAGAAGGAAAGAATGGATTATGCTTTCCTAGACAACGTAATGTTCAAAACTTCGCCTTAGATTTAAGAAGCATGATTAATTATGCGACAGATGATTTGCATCATGTATGGGAAGGATGGGAAAGTGAGAGCCGTATCGCAAGTCCATTTGAATTTTCTGAAGAGGAAATAAAAAAATATGTGGATGAATATAATAGAGAAACTATTAAAACAAGAATACATTATACGGTTTATTCACTTCAAAGTAGTATTGAGCAGTATGAAATAGAAATAAAAAAACAGACCAAGAAGCTTACAGAAATTGAAGAGCAAATCGCTAAATTAGAACCTTTGTGCAAAAAAATGGAGGATAGATGGTGATATTATGAAAAAAAGAGAAGAATTAGAACGATTGAATCATTTGTTGAGAAATTTAACTTTATTAGAAAATCAATATGATGAAGTAGTAGCTAAGGAAGTTGAATTGGATAAAATGGTTATTGATAAGTTTAAGAACAAGAAAATTATAAGCGCATTAATTCGAATTATACAAAATAAAGATATTCCAGATTTAAAAAGTGCTCTTAATATGTATTTTTTTGGACAATGGCAGCTAGAATTGTTAAGTAAGATGGCAAATATGATGGAGGATATGAAAGCTGTTGAGGAAAAAATAAGTGGTATAGAAATTGGGCCTTACAATTATGATGCTTTAGCGAATATAAAATCAGATTTATTTTATGTCAACCAACATTTATGGGACGTAAGATCCGGCTTAGAACAAGCACAATGGGCTTGTGAAAGAGCGGAAAGTGAAGCTAGCGCAATGAGAACAGATGAAGAAAAAAGAAGGGATGGAGATTATTTATGGTAAATAATGATGTAAAACAATTAAAAAATATGGCTGAAAACATTCAAAGAAAAGATGAGTTGGTAAATAAATTAAATAGTAGTAAAGAATTGTTCAAAAAATATATGGATGCTTCTTGTATGCCATCTTATGAAACATTTGAATGTAAAGAATTAAAAGATTATGACAATAAGAATTTGCCAGAATATATTGAGCAAATGGTTGGAAGACCGCCTGAAGAAGGTACACCAAGATTTTTTGAAACTAAGAAAAAAATGCACAAAAAGTATTTGGAAGAACTTAAAAATTACAGAAGTTCGATAAAGAGAGTGGTCCCTGATTATTATACGGCTTATTCGAATGAGCGTGAGCAAGTAAAAAGAAAGGCGTATGAAGAGATTCAATCTAAATCTGATAGAATGACTTCTTGTGCAAATGAACAAAAAGAAAAGATTCAAGAATATGAAAAAGAAATCAAGGAGTTGAATCAAATAATTGAAGAATTTGATTTGGTTAAAAAGCAGTCTAAAGATGTTGTTCATTTAAATGAAATCGCATCCTTTATTGAAGAAGGTAGAGCCGATAATTTAGAAGAAGCATTATATTTATCTTCCCTTTCAGATTTGTTTAGAGAAGTTGAAAAAAATATGGCTAGTCTAAAACAAGAAATGGAAAAAATTCACGAAAAGGTGAATTATTTAGAAGATGATGTGGATGATTTCGATTATGAAATTGAAGACATGAAGAAAGAGTTTGAATCGATAAATGAAGAAATTTCTGGCTTACAATCCGGCGTGAATGATGCGATTGATAGGGCTGACCAAGCGTATGATTATGCAGTAAGTAATGGATAAGATTGTGAGGTAAAAATGAAAATAATTATTATAATCGCTTTAGGAATAGCGGCTTTTATTGGTGTGTTATGGCTTTTATGTGTATTAGCTATTCTTGCATATCAAGGAATAACATATGTATGGAATGGTGTATTAGATTTTGGTTATTATATGTTTAAAACAATGGCGAGTGATATTAGGACAATTTTTGCTAGACTTAAAGACAAGAAAGAACCAGAACCAATGGATAATAATGATGAATCCTGCTTATCGGATGTTCAAGTGGATAAAATCATTGAGTATCTTCGTTGGAAAAATTAGTTTGATGTTTGAAATTGCTAAATATAAAAAGAGTTTATGAAAGCTGAATATGATATATGGAAATGAATGATTCTTCAAGGGCATCTTTGTGGATTGAATTGTGCATGTTTAAAATAGAACACATTTTTTATCCATTGTTAAGAAAATTTGATATAATGGTCTCATGAACTATAGTGTGATTGTTTTGGCTGCTGGAAGAGGCAGTCGTACAAATTTAGATTATAATAAAGTATTCTATACTTTTGAAAACGGACAAACTGTGTTAAATAAGAGTCTGTCTGTTTTTTTATCAGATGATGAGTGTAAACAAGTGGTTTTAGTTTGTGCTGATTATGAAAAGGACTATGTGAATGAACATTATACATATGATTCAAGAATTCAAGTTGTAACAGGAGGGAAAACACGACAAGATAGTGTATATAATGGCTTACAAGTTGTTGATCAAGATTATGTTATGATTCATGATGGGGCTAGACCTTTTGTTGAAAAGAATTGGATTTTTGATTTGAAACAAACATTAGAAACCGAATCGGCTTGTTTATTAATGGTTCCAAGTGTGGATACTACAAAAATTGTTGTGGATGGATATGTGAAAGAATCGTTAGAAAGAAAGCTTGTATATCATGCCCAGACACCGCAATGTTTTAAAACTGATTTGATTAAAGAGTGTCATAAGCTTGCACGAGATAAACAAGTGCAGGCAACAGATGATGCACAACTTGTAGAATGGTTTTCTGATACAAAAGTAAAGGTTGTTTTATCAAGTTTCACAAATAAAAAAATAACTTTACCTGAAGATTTGAAAGGATAGGTATAAAGATGGAATATTCAGCTTTGGTATTTGATGATTGTAAAGAAGTAGAAGATACGTATGACAAATTATTAGCAACAATCGATTTGTTTGCGAATGATGAAAACTGCACACAAATTGTTGTAAGTTGTAAAAGTGTATGGACACTAAGACTTGCTTCATCACCTAAAAATAAGGTGATGCTTGTACAAAGACCGGACAAGCCTTATGTGGCTTTATTGAATGGTTTAAAGGCTGTTAAACAAGAAAATGTTGTTGTGACAGGTATTTCTACTAAACATATAAAAAAAGATGTAGATACATTATTGGATCATCTATCAAGATATCCAGCAATTAATTTCGATAAAGATTTACAGGCATTTGATACAAGATTATTGATGTTCTGTCTACAAAAAGCCATTGAATCCAACTTGGCAATCACATCTTATGCCCAAGCCGTTACGCTTGCAAATACTCCACTTGAATCTGTTGAATGATACGGCTATAGTCGTATCATTTTTAATAAAAACTTAATTATTTTGCATGCTTAAAGGTAGTACAATAGGTATATGCAAAACTCATCAAATTTATCAAAAAGTTATAAAGAAATCATTAAACAACATGTATTTACTTTATTTAATGGAATCAATGTAATATTGGCTATATTCGTATTTTTTACGGGTTCCTATCGCAACATGCTTTTTATGATCACCGTTATTTTAAATATGCTGATTGGACTCTTTCAAGAAATACGATCTAAACGAATGCTAGACAAGCTTTCCTTATTAAATCAGCCAAAGATTCATGTGCTTCGAAATGATATTGAATTTGAATTAAGTGTTGAAGGAGTGAAAGTCAATGATATTCTTATATTATATCCTGGGGATGAAATCAGTTTTGATGGTCATATCGTATCTGGAAGTATTGAATGCGATGAATCCATGCTGACAGGAGAAAGTGATGCGGTATATAAACAAGAAAATTCATCATTGCTTAGTGGAAGCTTTGTGGTTTCAGGAAAATGTTTGATGAAAGTAGACAAAGTAGGACAAGATACATATGCCTATTCGATTTTAAAACATGCGAAACGCTTTAAAAGATATCCAAGCCAGTTACGAAATTCGATTGATACCATTATTAAATGGTGTACATACATTCTAATTCCACTTGGATGTGCCTTGTTTATTAAACAATTCATCAAGACCAATTATACAACAGCTACCTTAAATACAGTAGCAGCCGTTGTTGGTATGATACCAGAAGGCCTTGTCTTTTTAACAAGTGTTGCCTTAGCCATCAGTTCATTTAAACTTGGTAAACAGAGCGTTTTAGTACAAGAACTCTATTGTATTGAAACACTCGCAAGAACGGATACACTTTGTTTAGACAAAACAGGCACACTGACACAAGGAAAGTTGAGTGTATGTCATGTAGAAGAAATTAAAAATGTTGATGGTATTCTAGGCGATATGATGCAGACTTTACCTGATGAAAATGCGACAGCACTTGCATTAAGAAGTCATTTTAAGACAAGAAATCATAATAAAGTCGTATCTTTTCTGCCATTTTCAAGTCAAAGAAAATATTCAAGTGTGACATTTGAAGATGGAGAATATAAACTCGGTGCTTATTCTTATATTGCCAAAGAGATAGATTCAAAAGTAGAAGAACATATTGAAGAATATACATCTCAAGCTATGCGCGTTATTGTGTTGATGAAAGATGATGTTGTTTTAGCTTATATATGTTTGCGTGACGAGTTAAGAGACGATGCCAAAGATACATTGAACTTTTTTAAAAAACAAAGGCGTGGACATTAAGTTGATTTCAGGAGATGATCCAAAAACAGTTGAAGCTCTAGCTAGAAAAGCTGGCTTTACATCTAAAAGTATCGATATGTCCAAAGTACAAGATGTGGAAACTGTAGTTGATTCTTATTCGATTTTTGGACGTGTGACTCCCGAACAAAAGAAAGAACTTGTTTTGGCATTAAAGAAAAGAAATAAAACAGTCGCAATGACAGGAGATGGCGTCAATGATGTCATGGCATTAAAGGAAGCGGATTGTTCGATTGCGATGGGATCTGGTTCACAAGCTTGTAAAAGTGTGGCAAGTTTAGTTTTATTGAAAGATCAAATGAATGCATTACCTGCCATTTTGTATCAAGGACGATGTGTCATTAATAATATTCAAAGAACAGCATCTTTGTTTCTAGTTAAAACACTATTTTCAATTGGACTATCCTTGTTGACACTGATATTTTTAAAGAATTATCCATTCAAACCTATTCAATTAACTTTGATTTCCGCTTTGGCAACAGGAATACCTAGTTTTGTATTAACATTAGAACCCAATGGAAATAAAGTGAAAGGTAACTTTCTACAAAATGTTATCTCAAAAGCATTGCCAGGAGCTATATGCGTTATATGTAGCGTAATTGGTGTATCGATTCTAGGTCATTTTATCTATATTTCGCCAAGTGAATATTCAACGATGTGTACAATTCTTGCCGGAGTCAATGCACTTATGGTATTGATACGCGTATGTGTGCCTATGACAACATTAAGAAAAATATTAGTTACTATCATGTGTATGATATTTGTAGGCTCAATAATCTTATGTAAGAATTTTTTCTACATAGTCCATTTAAGATGGTATGAAATTATCTATGTGATTTTGAATATTTGTCTCATTCCACATATTTTAACAGTTGTATCGTCTTGGATAAAATTGTTTTTGAAACAAAAAAATAAAGTTTGGAAATGATCCAAACTTTTTTCTATCTCCAAACCTCTTCAGCGATTTCTTTGACTAATTTAACTTTAGCCCACTGTTCATCTTCAGTCATGATATTTCCTTCTTCCGTAGAAGAGAATCCACATTGTGGGCTTAAACATAATTGTTCTTTTGCCACATATTTTTCGGCTTCCTGAATTCTTTTCTTAACCTCTTCTTTATCTTCGAGTTTCGCAAATTTTGAAGTAATCAATCCTAGAACGACTTTTTGATCTTTAATAAAGCGAAGTGGACTGAAATCACCAGATCTTTCTGAATCGTATTCTAGGAAAAATCCATCTACTTTACAATGACCAAATAAAATCTCGGCAACAGGTTCATAACCACCTGATGAAAACCAAGTAGATCTGAAGTTTCCTCTACAAATATGCATTGTGATTGTCATATCTTCTGGTTTTGTCTCTAAGGCAAGATTGATCATATCTACATACGATTTTGCGATTTTATCTAGATCAAGACCTCTTTCCTTATAGGCCTTTCGCTTATTGGCATCACAGAATTCTCCCCAAGAAGTATCATCCAATTGTAGATATCTACACCCAGCATCGTAAAATGCACGAATAGCTTTCTGATATGCGATCGCAATATCGTGATATAACACATCCATATCTTCATAACGTTGGATTGGTGTATATTCTTCACTACGTACGCAACAAATCAAATGAAGCATAGAAGGAGAGGGGATTGTCATCTTACAAAGTGTATCTTGTCCAATGCTTTGTAGATATTTGAAATGTTCTACAAATGGGTGGTTACCAAAATCAATTTTATCTGTAATTTTTAATGTAGCTGCCTTTGGCTGATGTCCTTTAAAATGTACAGACCAATGATCCGCCTTAATTTCTTCAACACCATCTAGATCTGCTAGAAAATCTAAATGCCAATATCTTCTTCTGAATTCTCCATCTGTAACAGCTTGAAGTCCAACTTCTTTTTCTTTTGCGACTAGCTCTTGGATGGCCTTATCTTCAATGGCTTTTAATTGCTTGGCATCAATTGTTTTATTCGCAAATTCTTCTCTAGCTTTTTTTAGATAGTCAGGACGTAAAAAACTTCCTACTACATCATATTTAAAAGGGGGTTGTACTGTCATAATGAATTCCTCAACTTTCGTGTGTTAAGTCTACCATATTTGTAGAATATAGAATAATTGAAAAAATCTTTATGTTGTTATAGGTAAAAACTATAATAAAAAGAAATCTGGAATTAACCCCAGATTTCTTCAGCAATTTCTTTGACCAATTTAACTTTAGCCCATTGTTCATCTTCTGTTAATTTATTTCCAATTTCACATGATGCGAAACCACATTGTGGGCTTAGACACAAGTTTTCTAATGGGACATATTGACTTGCTTCTTTGATACGAGCAATCACAGTTTCTTTGTCTTCTAATTTAGCGGATTTTGTCGTAACCAAACCAAGTACAACTTTCTTATCAGGTGTTACCTCTTTTAATGGCTCAAATCCACCAGAACGAGCATCATCAAATTCTAAGAAATAGGCATGTACATTTTCTTTTGCAAATAATGTTTTTGCGACGGCATCATATGCACCACTTGAAGCATATGTTGAATGGAAATTACCACGACAAACATGTGTATTGATTGTTAGATCTTCTGGTTTATCTTCAATCGCAAGATTGTTGATACGCAAGAATAATTCTTGAACTTTTAATAAACCTTCTTGATCCGTTTGGAAAAACAACGGTGCTTTTTCATCTACCAACATACCCCATGAACAATCATCGAATTGAATGCATCGACATCCAGCATCATATAATTGTTGGATGACAACCTTATATCCATTCGCAATATCTTGAACTAATTCTTCTGTATCTTCATAATATTTTCTTGTGTTTTCTAGCGCAAATGGAAGAATCATCTGTTCTAAAAATTGTGCTGGAGCTGGAATTGTTTGTTTGGCAATCGTATTTTCATCTTCAAACTGCTTTACAAATTTAAAATGTTCTACAAAAGGATGCGTACCATTCACGCCTACTTTTCCAGTAATATATGTATCATCAATCATAGCTGCTTCACCATGGAAAGGAAGACCTGTTTTTGTTGGTGTATGAGAAACGCCATCAAATCCCCACATAAAATCTAAGTGCCAAGTAGCACGTCTAAATTCACCATCTGTAATGACATGAAGTCCGGCTGCCTTTTCTTTTTGAATTAAATCCGTAATGCATGCATCTTCAACTTTGGTTAATTCTTCTTTTGAAATCTTTTTGGCTTCATAATCTTTGCGAGCTTGTTTTAATTTTTCGGGTCTTAAAAAACTTCCGACCACATCATATCTATAAGGTGTTTGAACTGTCATAATTAAATTCCTCAACTTTCGTGTGTGTTAAGTCTATCATATTTGTAGAGTACAGAATAATTGAAAAAATCTTTATGCTGTTATAGGTAAAAGCTATAATAAAAGACCAATTTTACTTGGTCTGTTCAATATATTGTATTAGATGATTTAGATAGTTTCTTGCCATGTTGGATAAGACTCCATCACTGATATAGCCTATTTCCATGACTTCATCACTATCTAGTGGAATGGATACAATATTGTTTCCATTTAAATCCGTGCTTAAGATACCTGAAGAAATCGTATATCCGTCAAGTCCAATCAATAAATTAAATAAGGTAGCACGATCGGAAACAACAATACTCTTTTTAGATGGTTGCGTACTGTGTAATTCTTCTGAAAAGTAAAATGAATTGTTGATTCCTTGTTCATAAGTTAAACGAGGATAGTTTTCTAAATCTTCCATTTTCACTAATTTTTTATTGGATAAAGGATTTGTCTTAGATACAAAGACATGAGGTTTAGCCTCAAATAGTTTTGTGAATGTTAAATGTTCTTTCTTTAAAATACTTTGAATAACTTCACGATTAAAATGAGAAAGATAAAGAATTCCCAATTGACTGCGATGATTTTTAACATCATCAATAATATCGTATGTTCTTTGTTCTCTTAAAGAAAATTCATATTCACTTTGATTATACTCTTTGACTAAGGCAACAAAGGCATTGACCACAAAGGCATAATGTTGACTTGATATCGCAAATACAGTTCTTGCAGGAACGGCGTTTTTATATTGTTCTTCAAGTAAGTTTGCTTGTTCAACGACTTGTCTAGCATATCCTAAAAATTTTTCACCTTGTTCAGAAAGTAAAATACCTTTGTTCGTGCGAACAAATAAACAGATGGACATTTCTTCTTCTAAATCATGAATGGCTTTTGATAAAGATGGTTGCGAAATAAATAAGGCTTTAGCTGCGGAATTAAAAGATCCAGATTCAACGACCTGGATCACGTAGCGCAATTGTTGTAGCGTCATTAGTCAATAAGTGTGATTGTATCAATCACTTGAGGATTTCTAGGACGGTCATTGAATGTAGTAGGGGTCTTCGCAATTTTATCCACATTTTCCATACCTTCAATCACTTTTCCAAACGCAGCATATTCACCATCTAAATGAGGTGCATCTTGGTGCATAATGAAGAATTGACTTCCTGCACTATTTGGATCCATAGCACGTGCCATAGATAAAACTCCACGAGTGTGTTTTAAATCGTTTTTAAATCCATTAGATGCGAATTCTCCATGAATTGTATAACCTGGACCACCAGTACCATTTCCGATCGGGCATCCACCTTGAATCATAAATCCTTTGATAACACGGTGGAAAGTAAGTCCATCATAGAATTTCTTTTCAATTAGATTCAAAAAGTTTTCAACCGTTTCTGGGGCAATCTCAGGATATAGTTCAGCTTTGATTTGATCTCCATTTTTCATTGTGATTAAAATATTTTTTGTTTCCATGTTTTAGTTTTCCTCTCTTATATATTGAATTGCGATACAACCAAGACCAGTATGTACGGCAATTACAGAACTAATATAGTTTATATGAATATTTTGTTCAGGTACACCTTTTTCGATAAAACATTTTTTAAAATGGTTGGCACCCTCTAAAAAATTAGAATGAATAATATAGATATGTGTATGTTGAATATCAATATCATCCATGACTTTATCGATCGCATAGGCATCGGCTCTTTTTTCTGTACGAACTTTATTTAAAACATCAATTCTACCTTCTGTACTTTTATTTATATGTAAAACAGGATAGATCTTTAATAAACCCGCAAGTGTAGCAGCCATAGGTGTTAATCTTCCACCGCGTTTTAAATGTTGAAGATTTTTGACAAGAATCAATGAGTTGGATTCATCAATAGTAGGTTGAATGATCTTTAAAATCTCTTCTGAAGATTTATGTTCATCCACTAACTTCTTGATCCAGATCGCAACATGTTTTTCAATTTCACACGTTGAATACATATCAATGACATGAACATTCATTTCGAGTTCACGTGCGATACTTTGCATGGTGCTAGCATTTGTGGATAATCCATTTGTCAAAGGAATGGCAAATATTGTGTCATAGTCTTTTTTTAGTTCTTCAAATAAATCATAAATTTTTTGATAAGCAGCCATACTTGTTTTTGGCATTTTACCATTCGCTAATTCGTTATATATATCTTGGGTAGAAATTTCTAATGTATCTTGATAGGTTGTTTCATCAATTGTAATCTGTAAAGGGAGTAGATAGATTCCTAATTCTTTTGCCTGTGCAAAAGATAAATTTGAACCCGTATCTGTTACAACAGCAATTTTTTCCATTTAGAATCCTCGAATCGTTTCAGCATCGATATTTTTAATGATTTCAACCGCAAGTTTTACAGCATTGTCATAATCTTCTTCAGAACAAATGCCAAAAGAAGCATGCGCAAAACGAACAGGAATTCCAATGATTATCGTTGGTATGTTGTAACGATGTGTGATACCTGCATTAGTTCCTCCACCTTTTCTTACACTTTCTTGTACAGGGATATTTTTTTCATGGGCTAAGTCGATCGCATAGCGCATAAAACGAGGACTAGTGATGTATGAACGATCAAACCAACGTAACATTGGACCTTTTTTAAGAGCCGATTGAATCATGTAATCTTGTTCAAAAGTATCATCACTTGGACATCCTTCAAAACAAATCGCAATATTTGGATGTAAGTTTTTAATGGCCGTATCCATACCTCTTTCACCCACTTCTTCTTGCGTTGTTAATGTGGCTTCAATGTTATGATTTACATCTTTTAATTGGTGAAGAACATCCATTACGGCAGCACATCCAATACGGCAATCAAAAGCTTTACCTAAAAAGATTTTGTGGGCTTCATCATATTTACAAGTAACGGCAGGACACATGAAATTACCTACAGAAATATGGAAATCTTCCTTAACTTCTGTAGCACTTGTAGCTCCTACGTCGATGACTAAATCATCAAAATCTACTTTTCCATTGCGCTTTTCGGCTGATAAGAAATGAACCGGTTGACTTGCGACAATACCAGAAATTTTTTCACCCTTATCATTTAAAATCCAAACTTCACCTGATACGATGTTTTTTGGATCCCATCCTCCAAGTGGTAAAAAGCGAATTGTACCATTTGGCTTGATTGCTTGCACAATAAAACCAACTTCATCTGCATGCGCATCCAAAAGAATGGTTGTCTTGTGTTCTTTATCTTGTTTAAAATGCATATATGTGTTACGCATTGTGTCATCATGAACTTCACAAATATCTTGGACATCTTCCATGGCTAATTTCGATACTTCATCTTCCATGCCACTTGGTCCAAAGGCAGTTGAGAAGTCAAGAATTCGTTTTATTTTTGAATTCATATACATTTCCTCCATAAATTTGTTAATATTATAACACAGATACATACTTGTGGATGTGATTCTGGTCATTTGAATCAAATTGTATTTGGACAAAGGATTAGAATACATGTATCTTAACCAAAAGGAGATTTTTGAATGAAAAAATTAATGTCAAAACTACATTTTAGAAGTATATATAAAACAATCGTATTCACTTTAGTTTTATGCTTTTTATACAATATCGCATATTTGTTGATGAGTGCATCTGCTATGAATGTCTATATAAGACAAAGTCTAGAAGTTGTACTAAGCTTATTATCAAGTCTAGGCTTTTACTTCATCTGTACAAAGATCTGGAAGGCAAAGAACTTTTCGGCTTCTGCAATTTTAAAAGTATTCGTACTACAAGGTATTTATATCTTGATTGTGAGTGGAATTCTTTCAAATCTTGTAAATGTTTGCGCAAATAATACAAGCTTAATGTTAGTATTACAGCTTATGAGTGCATTCTGTTTAGTTGTGATGGTACCATTCCAGTTGATTTTCTATTATGGCTTGATTCATGATAAAAACTTAAAGGAATTTATTCCTTATGCATTAAAAAAACATCAGAAAAAGATGTTGAACTGGTATTGTTCACTACTCATCTTAATCGTTGTATTGGATACAATGTCAGGTGGTTTGTTTAGTGCGGCCC
>NZ_DS996841.1:284638-299290 GCF_000156655.1 Holdemanella biformis DSM 3989 | reverse complement strand
ATGCTTCGTGGAATGAAAAAGAAAATGTTGTTTTTCAAGGCTTAATTTGTTCGGCTGCACGAGTGATCCGTTTATCTAAGAATCGTTCGATGACTAAATTTAAAGTGATGTCATGGAATGAAGAATTAAATATTACTTTATTTAATCGTCCATGGCCAAGTCAGTTTGGCTTTGGTAAGACGATAACGATTTATGGTCAATACCAAGGAAATAACAATGTATTAGCTTCTACTTATAATTTCAAACCTTTAGATCAACAATTGGGGTTACATCCTGTGTATCCATTAATTGAAGGTTTAAAACAGTCGGATATTCAAGCGATTATGAAAGAGGCACTTAAACATGTGGATATTCTGCCTCAAAGAGTACCCCAAAGATATGTTGATAAGTATAAATTATTAGATATATCAACCGCTTATAAGTGGATTCATTTTCCGGAAAATGAAAAGCAGCTGCATGCAGCCATTCGTACATTAAAATATGAAGAGTTTTTGTGTTTTCAATGTGTAATGCAGTCGATGCATGAAAAGAAAGAAATTAAAACAAAAAAGGTTTTTTCAGTTTCTACAGTAAAAAATTGGATTTCAAATCTTCCTTTTGAATTGACAAAAGATCAGCTTTCAAGTATTGATGATATTCTATATGATTTAAAAAGTACAAATGTGATGTTTCGCCTTGTTCAAGGTGATGTTGGCTGTGGCAAGACGATTGTGGCACAAATTAGTATGTATGCCAATCAACTTGCAGGTTATCAATCGGCTTTACTTGCACCAACTGAAATTTTGGCAAGACAACATGTAAAGAATATGCATAAATTAGGTCTTGAAGCGACTTTATATGTTTCAAGTCTTACGGCTAAGGAAAAGAAAGAAATTTTAGAGAAACTTGAAAATGGCAAGATTTTTAATGTGGTGGGAACACATGCTCTGTTTCAAGAAAATGTTGTATTTCATAAATTAGGCCTTGTGATTGCGGATGAACAACAGCGTTTCGGGGTGAAACAAAGAAGGTCTTTGTTAGAAAAGGGAAAGTGTGTTGATTTTTTAATGATGTCAGCTACACCGATTCCTAGAACATATGCACATTTCTTATATGGAGATATGGATATTAGTTCAATTCATACGATGCCTATAGGAAGAAAGAGTGTTGTCACAAAATACTTTAAAACGGCAAGTATGGCACCTTGCTTAAAGGATGTTTTAAACTTTATTAAAGAAGGAAGACAATGTTATGTCGTATGTCCTGCGATTGAAGAAAATGATGAGTATAAGATGCGTAATGTGTTTGAAATTTATGAGGGAATGACAAAGACATTAAAGGATGTGCGAATTGGCTTGTTGCATGGGAAAATGACAAGTCAAGAAAAGGAAGAGACGATGGCTAAGTTTTCTAAGCATGAATTCGATATTCTTGTTTCTACAACGGTTATTGAAGTTGGAATTGATGTAGCCAATGCGAGTGTGATGGTCATTTATGATGCGCATCGCTTTGGCTTAAGTACATTACATCAGTTAAGAGGACGTGTAGCTCGTGATAAAAAACAAGGATATTGTTTCTTGTTGTCATCATCAAATGATCCGCAGGCGATTGAGCGTTTAAAAAAGATGGAAGAATTGAAGGATGGCTTTGAAGTATCAAATTATGATTTGCATATGCGCGGTCCAGGTGATATTTTAGGAATAAGACAAAGTGGTATGCCTTGTCTTGTGTTTGGTGATTTTGAAAAAGACCAGGCTATGATGGAAATGTGTATTCAGGATGCAAAAGAAATTATACAAGATCAAGTGGATGTGGATCTCTTGTTGTATATTTCGAATGCGATTGAAAATGCACAATATTTTGATTAGGAGACTAATGATGGATAAACAAAAGGTAGAGAATAAATTCATATATTTTATCAGCTTACTTGGTATGGTAATGATTCTTGTATTGATTGCATATTTCTTCTTTTTGCGTAATGTTGAAGTGGATATTATGGATAATGCGCAATATACCTATGTTGGAGAAAATGGAAATGCAAGTGTTGTGGTAAGCGCAAAGCAGGGGGAATTGAATCAAAGAATGCAGGACTTTTTGAATTCAGTCAAATATGAAGTGAGTCCAAGTTCAGATTTATCCAATGGAGATACAATTCATGTTACGGCAACCTATGATGAGGCTTTAGCAAATCAATATCATTACAAACCTAAAAGTATAGAGGCAAATGTTGTCGTTGAAGGACTTGCCAATCGTTATTTGGCTTTGCAGGATATTCCTAAGACATTGATTCAAGATGGTAGAAATGCTGCACTTGATTATGTAAAGGAAAATCAGGATGCAATCTATAAGTTAGATGGAAAAGAAGAAAAGACACCAAGTCTTGATAAAATGAAAATTGTATATTCAGCATATTTAAAATCGAACCAGAAAAAGAATAGTGATCGTTTTGTGTATATTGTACAAATGACTTATGATTCAGAAGTTCTTTATTATATGGTGTGTATTCCAAATATCAATGATTCCAATGAAATTGATACACATAATATATATGGAGAAAAAGCATATTTAACGCAAGAAGAATTGGATGGTAAAGATTTTAATGGGTATGTAGATCGTGTCTATTCGTCAAAATATCAAATTGAGCAAAAAAAATAAAGAAGTCGACGACTTCTTTATTTTAGTTTATTCATTAATTCTTCAAAATCAGGTTTTTCGATTTCATGAAATTCAATCGTAACATGATCATTATCTTTATAGCGTGGAATTAAATGAACATGGAAATGATTTACGCTTTGTCCAGCAGCTTCATGAACATTACTTAAGATGTTAATGCCATCACAATGTAAAGTTTGTTCTAATTTATTGGCAAGTTTACTTGCAACTTCAAAAACATGATTTCTGGTTTCATCTGGACAATCTAAAAATGAATCGCAATGTTCTTTTGGAACAACAAGGGTGTGTCCATAAGAAGTTGGATTGATATCTAGAAAGGCGATGACACTTTCATCTTCATAAATTTTATTGCTTGGAATTTCGCCATTAGCGATCATACAAAAAATACACATAATAATAAGTCCTCCTTATTAAAAATAATACATCGTTTTAGATAAAATGAAAAGCCAGACTAAGGGGGTGTCTGGCTTTTCAATAAGGGGATAGAAAATAGTATGAATACCATAGACTGATTTCATACCGGCAAGGTCTTCAAACTCCTTGCTTGTAAAGAAGTATACCATAAGTTGTGTCAAATAAAATGTGAAAAGTGTGGGAAAATATGAGATATTTCAAAAATATAGTGTTTCGGCCCCACTTTTGATGATTTTTTGTCTCAATTCATGAAAATGTATGAGTTTGCAAGAGTTAAAAATGGGAAAATTTGGTTTTTTCTTGAAATATAAATATTGACAACTAGTTTTATGCTATAATGTAAACTAAGCGGAGGTTTTGAGATGATTGTAAAAACCATTCATGAAATAACAAATATGATGCATGCAACTTTGCATGGTGATATTGATGATACAAAAAAAATTCATGGTGTTGTGATTGATTCACGACAAGTGACAAAAGACGTTTTATACGTACCTATTATTGGTCAAAGAGTGGATGGACATACATTTGCCAAACAAACAATTGAAGATGGTGCTTTGATTAGTTTGTGGCAAAAAGACCATGTCCCATATCCTGATTTTCCTGTAATTTTAGTAGATGATACACTTAGAGCTATGCAGGATCTTTCAAAAGCATATCTGGATGAGTTACATCCTTTAGTTATTGGTGTAACGGGTTCAAATGGTAAAACAAGTTGTAAAGATATGTTATATAGTATTTTTTCACAAGAGAAAAAAACACAGAAGACACAAGGAAACCGCAATAGTGAGATTGGACTTCCTTTAACGATATTTGATTTTGATGAAGATATTGAAGTGGCCATTTTAGAAATGGGTATGGAAAATAAAGGTGAAATTACACAATTAACTTCCATTGCTCAACCGGATATTTCTGTCATCACTTCAATTGGCTCGGCTCATATGGAAAATTTGGGTGGAAAATTACAGATTGCCCAAGCTAAATGTGAAATTTTAGAGGGTACAAAAGAAAATGGATTGTTCCTTTATAATTATGAAAGTAAAGAAATCCAAGAAGTGCTTTGTACTTTAGATACAGAAAATAAAAATGTTGTATCTTTTGGTCAAGGTGGAGATGTTTCAATCACAAGTGATATTGAATATGATAAAGAAGGAATTGTATTTAAATGTAATATTTTAGATGCACCTGTACATTTGCGTGCATTTGGTGATTTTCAGGCAATGAACGCATTGCCGTGTATCTATATCGCAAAAGCTTGTCATTTAAAAGAAGAATCGATTTTAAATGGATTGAAAAATCTAGAAATGACAAAGATGCGTACGCAGTTAATTTCAGTAAAAAATGCATATATTCTAGATGATACATATAAATCAAATCCAGAAAGTGCTAAGGCAGCCATTGATACATTGATGGAACTTCCGGCCAATAAACATATTGCCATTATATCGGATATGTTAGATCTTGGTAGTGAAGAAAAACAGTTGCATTATGATGTGGGTGTTTATGCCAAAGAAAAAGGTGTGGACGAATTATATTGTACAGGTCCTCTTTCAAAAGAAACGGCCGATGGTTTTAATGGGAAATGGTATGAAACTAAAGATGAGATATATGAAGCTTGCAAACCTTTGTTAGACAAAGATTGCATTATTATGATCAAAGGTTCAAGAGCGATGAAGATGGATACATTAGTAGATGCTTTTAGGGGGAAAAACAATGAGTAAATTACGTTTAGGTGTCGTATTTGGGGGACAAAGTAGTGAATATTCTGTTTCATTACATTCTGTCACTTCCTTTTTACGTCAAATTCATGCAGACAACTATGAAATGACTTTAATTGGTATTAATAAAAATGGACATTTCTATTTATATAATGGAGATGTGGATTCTATTGAACATGATACATGGGAAAATGAAGAAACTTGTGTATCTTGTGCATGGGTAAACGGGGGAATCATGCCATTAGATGGTTCAAATAAAGTGATTGAACTAGACTGTGTATTCCCGGTACTACATGGTAAAAATGGTGAGGATGGATTGATTCAAGGTTTACTTGAATTGATGAATATTCATTATGTAGGTTGTGATGTTATGTCAAGTGCTATGTCAATGGATAAAGAAATTATGCATATTTTGTGTAAAGAAGCAAAAATTCCTTGCGCTGACTACATTTGTTTATATGCCAATCGAGAAAATCCTACATTTGAGCAAATTCAAGAAAAGATTGAATTGCCATGGATCATTAAACCATGTAATGCAGGAAGTAGCTATGGTGTGCATTTTGTCAACAACAAAGAAGAATTTGAAAGTGCATGTAAAGATGCATTCTTCTATGATGGTAGAGGTAAGATCTTAGTCGAAAAAGTAATTAAGGGCTTTGAGATTGGTTGTGCCGTTATGGGAAATGAAGAAATCTTTACAGGATCTATTGATGAAATTGAAATTACAGGTGGATTCTTCGATTTTGAAGGAAAATATGAAATGAAAGGAGCCGCTATTTATTGTCCGGCTCGTATTGATGAAAAAACATTTAAAGAAGCGCAAGAATTAGCTCGCAAAACATATATTGCGATGAATTGCTGCGGAATGGCACGTGTAGATATGTTTGTGACAGAAGATAAAGAAGTAATCTTGAATGAATTGAATACAATTCCTGGATTAACAGCGACTTCTCGTTATCCTTCTATGATGAAAGTAGCCGGTATTGAATTTGCGGATTTAATTGATAAGCTAATTGAACTAGCTATGCAAAGGACAATTGGAGCATGCTAGAAGCTTATAGCAGAGCTTGGACTGAAATTGATTATGATGCGATCCGTCATAATGTAAAAGAAGTTAAAAAGCTTGTAAAAAACACAAAAATCATGGGTATAGTGAAAGCCAATGCGTATGGCTTAGGTGATGTCGCATGTGCTAAGGCTCTACAAAAATGTGGTGTGGACTATTTTGGAGTTTCCAGTATTGATGAAGCATTAAATCTTAGAAATGCAGGAATCCAAGATAACATCTTGATTTTAGGATATACACCAAGCATGCATTTTCATTATCTTCATGAACAGAATATCGTTCAATCTTTAGTATCCATTGAATATGCTAGAGAATTAAATGCCTATGCCAAAGAAAATGATGTAAAGATTCGTTGTCATTGTAAAGTGGATACAGGTATGTGTAGAACGGGTATTGTATATCAAGAACAAGATAAACATATTGAAGATATTTATGAAGAGTATCGCTTAGAAAACTTATGTGTAGAAGGAATCTTTTCACATTTTCCAGTGAGTGATTGTTTAGATGAAGATTGCACTGAATTTACAAAAAAACAAATTCAATTGTTTGATGAAGTGATTGATTTATTAAAATCGCAAGGTATTGATCCGGGTATTCGTCATCTTCAAAATAGCTATGGAATCTTGAATTATCCAGAACTTGAATATGAATATTGTAGACCTGGCCTATTATATATGGGTGTTACGAGTGATGATCATATTAAAATCAAGACAAATCCTGATTTTATTCCCATCATGTCTATGTATGCCAATGTAAGTTTAGTGAAATGGATCTATCCAGGACAAAGTGTAAGTTATGGTCGTCATTTTATAGCTGAAAAACCAACAAAAGTTGCGACTATGAGCATTGGTTATGCGGATGGATTGCCTCGTTTATTATCCAATCAAGGATTCGAAGTATTAGTACATGGTCAAAGATGTAAATTGATTGGAAACTTATGTATGGATCAATGTATGATTGATGTTACAGAAGTAGAAGATGTTAAAGAAGGCGATGTGGTATGCATCGTTGGTCATCAAGGAAATGAAGTGGTAACTGTAGATCAAATCAGTCGTATGGCTAAGACCATCAACAATGAGACATTAACTTCAATTTCTTCACGTGTACCTAGATTAAAGGTGCGCTCATGAAAAGACAGTATGCATCGATAGATATTGCGCGTTATGTTTCGGCATTGTTGGTTGTATGTATTCATACATTTCCATTTTTAGAAATATCAGAAACATTTAACACGTACTTTATTCATACTGTTTGTCGTTTGGCCGTTCCATTTTTCTTTACAACAAGCGGGTTTTTCTTCTTTAGAAATTATGACTTGGAAAATGAAGATGTGAATGACGCTCGTTTAAAGAAAGCATTACTTCGTCTTTTTAGAATCTATTTGATATGGACAATTATTTATTTGCCATATACGATTTTTGATTATACACACAATGGCTTTCGCATATCGTATTTATTCACATACGTTCGAGATTTTATCTTTAATGGAAGTTATTATCACTTGTGGTTTTTACCAGCCTTAATGTTGGCGGATGTGATCGTGTATTATTTGTATAAGAAAAAAGGTTTGAAGTTTACATTGATTACCACATTTGCATTCTATGTTGTGGGTTATTTAATTAATGTGTATACACCAGTATGGGAAAGTTTACCTTATATTTCTTTCTTATTTGGATTCTTTACGAAAGCATTATCAACCGCAAGAAATGGAATCTTCTTTGGTCCTATGTTTATTGCGATTGGTTTGTTACTTTCAAGAACACGTCGCTTACCTAAAAAAGTAAGCTTACTTGCTTTCTTGATTAGTTTTGTATTATTGTTTTGTGAAGTAGCTCTATATCGTCATTTTAATATTTTGCGCGATCTAACAAGTATGTATATTTGTTTAGTTCCAGCTGTATATTTCTTAGTGAATTATTTATTGAAGGTCAATATTCCATATCGTAAAATGTTTACCATTTTACGCCACGATTCATTGATGATTTATACTTCACATATTTTGTTTGCCAAAATCTTCTTAGCTTTGATGCCACATGCACATTTAGTTGTATATTTCTTAACTTTGGCATGTGCACAATGTTTAGCTGGTTTTGTGACTCGTTATCAGGATCAATATCCGATATTAAAAAAATTACTGTAAGCTTATGATTCGATTATTTCAAGTGAAATGTGCGAGTGAAAATGAAATTGAAGCACAGATCTTAAAAAAACTGCGAATCCGTAAAGAAGACCTTTTGCAGTGGCACGTACATAGAAAAAGTGTGGACGCACGCCACCAGAAGGTCTTGTTTTCGTATGTCGTAGATTGTAAAGTCAAAAATGAAAAGAAACTTTTAAAATTAAAAGATGTTTCATTAACACCCGATGAAACATATCATCTAGTAATGAGTGGAGAACACGCTTTATCTGCAAGACCTATCGTTGTTGGATTTGGCCCGGCAGGCATGTTTGCAGCCTTGATTCTTGCACAATATGGGTATAAACCTATTGTTTTAGAAAGAGGATCGAATGTGGATGTTCGCAAACAAAAGGTAGAAACTTTCTGGGAAAATGGAGTGTTGGATGAAGAGTGTAATGTTCAATTTGGTGAAGGTGGAGCTGGTGCCTTTAGTGATGGAAAACTAACCACTCGATCAAAGGATGCTTTATGTCGCAAAGTCTTGGAGGAACTTGTTTCTTTTGGGGCAAAACCAGATATATTGATGGATCAGCACCCTCATATTGGTACGGATGCTTTTTTGTCCATTATTAAAAATTGTCGTAAAGAAATTGAAAGATTGGGTGGAACTTTCTATTTTGATACGAAATTAGAAGATATCAAAGTAGAAAATGGTATCTTAAAACAAATTTATTTCAATCATCAATGGATGGATTGTAATGCGTTGATTTTAGCAACTGGACATAGTGCAAGTGATACAATTTTAATGCTTCATAAACATGGTATGCACATTGAAAATAAACCATTTGCGGTAGGTGTTCGTATTGAACATAAACAAAAATATATAAATGAAGCTATGCTTCATGAGTATAGTCAAGATGAAAGATTGATTCCTGCACGTTATCAATTGACATATACAGCTTCCAACTCGAAAGGTGTATATACATTTTGTATGTGTCCAGGTGGCTATGTGATTCCAAGCTCATGTCAAAAAGAACAATTGGTTGTGAACGGTATGTCGTATGCGAGTCGTAGTGGTGAAAATGCCAATAGCGCTTTACTTGTGCAAATTAATGATTCGGATTATGGCAATGAGTTGTTTGCCGGTTTAAAATATCAGGAAGAGTTAGAAAGAAAAGCTTTCTTGATGGGACAAGACTATAAAGCTTGTGTGCAGCTAGCCAAGGATTATTTAGCGCATAGAGTGTCTAAACAATTTGAATCGGTATTACCAACGTATTCAATTGGTACAACATTCTGTGATTTGAATGATTTATTCTCAAAAGAAGTCAATTTAGCCTTACATGAAGCTTTAGAACATTTTGAAAAGAAGGTGCCTGGCTTTGTTTCGAGTGGTGCAATATTAAGTGCTGTGGAATCAAGAAGCAGCAGCAGTGTGCGTTTGGTACGTGATAAAGAAAATTATGTATCTAATATTCAAGGTCTATATCCGAGTGGGGAAGGTAGTGGCTATGCAGGTGGCATTATGACAAGTGCAATTGATGGTATTCGTAGTGCTGAGCATTTGATTGAATATTTTGCCAAAGGGGATTTCTAATGAATATTTTTGCACCGGATTATTATGTTCAGAGTTTTAAAACTTTGAATATTAGAAAGCTTCATGAAATGGGAATTCAATTGTTACTTTGTGATATTGATAATACATTGGTAGCGTATGATGAAGAAGTTCCAAGTCAAGATGTGGTTGATTTTATTCATAAGCTAAAAATGAATGGAATTGAAGTTGCGCTTTGTTCAAATTCACCGAGTTCAAGGGGTAAGAATTTTGGTAAGCATCTTCCAGTGTCCAAGACATATCCATTTTCGTGTAAACCATTTCCTTTTTGTTTTAAAAAGGCAATGAAAGATCATGGCTTAAAGGCTAGTCAGATTGCGATTTTAGGCGATCAGATGTATACAGATATATTGGGTGGAAATATTTGGGGCCTATATACGATATTAACGGCTCCAATTGCGATAAAGGATCGAAATATCACAAAGGTGTTTCGTTTCTTTGAAGAATTAATATATGGTTATTTAGAAAAGAAAAAAATATTGAAGCGAGGTGAATTTGATGACTAAATATTGTAAGGGTTGTGGTGTTTTACTACAAAACGAAGATGAAAAAGCACTTGGGTATGTACCTACTTTAGATGCTTCTTATTGTCAAAGATGTTATCGTATTCGTCACTATGGGGATGTTACGATCAATATGCAGCAAGGGATTGAATCCAACGCAACATTGGAAAAAATCAACAAGATTGATGGGGTTGTATTCTGGGTCGTAGATTTATTTGCGTTTGAGGCGAATTTGATTTCGCGTTTGAATCAGAAACTTCCTGGTAAAGATATTGTCATGGTATTAACGAAGCGTGATGTTTTGCCGACAACTTTAACCGATGAAAAAATTATCAACTTTGTGAAGCATCGTCTTCATGAAGAAAATATTATTGTGAAGGATATTGTGATTTGTGGTTATCTGTTAAAGGAAAATGATAAATCTAGAGAATACTCTTCACGTATTGTGAATGCGATCTTAAAATATCGTAAAAATCGAAATGTGATTTTTATGGGTGTTGCCAATGCAGGTAAATCGACTGTATTGAATCATTTATTGGCAACAAAAGATTTAACAACGTCTCAAAATCCTGGAACTACATTAGATTTAGTTCCAATTCCTTTTGAGGATTATACGATTTATGATACACCAGGCATTGAGAATACGCACTCTTTATTAACGTATCTTCAATCGAAAGATTTAAAGACAGTGATTCCGACAAAGCCAATTCGACCATTTGTTTCACAAATCTTTGAAGATCAGTCATTTGCGGCTGCAGGTTTGGCAAGACTAGATGTAGTGGTAAGTGGTAAGGCAACAGTAGTTGGATATTTCTCTCGTTCTTTATCGATTCATAGAGGAAAATTAAGTAATGCGGATGCGTTGTGGCAAAAACATTTAAATGGCATGTTAGTGCCTTGTGTGGACACTTCCTTATTAACGATGCATACGTTCCATGCACCTAAACTTGAGGATGAAAAGATGGATGTTTGTATTCATGGTATTGGATGGTTCTGTATTAGTGGACAAGTAAAAGATGTATATGTAAAAGTACATAAAGGAATTCAAGTAACGTTTAGAAAGGCGATGATTTAATGTTAACGAGTCAAAATAAAAAATATTTAAGAAAATTAGGAATGGATTATAAATCATTATTCCAGATTGGAAAAGATGGTTTGAGTGATAACTTAATGGATACTTTATCCGATTCATTAGAGGCACATGAATTAGTAAAATGTAATTTATTAAAGACATGTCCAGTGGATGTGCGTGAGGCAGCTATTGAGTGTGCAAGTGCAACAGGTAGTGAAGTAGTTCATATTGTTGGACATACTTTCTTATTGTATAGAAGAAGTAAAGAAAATAAATTGGGGCTTAAAAAATGAGAATTGCCATTGTAGGCGGGTCTTTTGATCCAATCCATAATGGACATATTCAAATGGCCAATCAGTCTTTACAAGCTTTACAAGTCGATGAAGTGTGGTTTATGCCTACTTCAAGTACGCCCTTAAAAAATCGTGAATTGACATTGGATCAAGAGCGTTTGGCTATGATTGATTTGGTGGTTCAGAAAGACTCAAGATTTAAGGTATGTACGCTTGAGCTTGAAAGAGCTGGTAAAAGCTATACGTATGATACGCTAAAAAAATTGATTGAAACCTATCCGGAACATGAGTTTTATTGGATTATAGGAAATGATCAATTGGAGCAGTTTGATAAGTGGTATCATGCCGAAAAACTTGTTAAGATGGCTCATTTTGTGTGTTTTGATAGGAATGGCAAGCTTGCAGATTCAAAATATGACATTATGTGTATGACAATGCCCTCGGTCCCAGTTTCAAGTTCAGAAATTCGTATGGGAAATAAATTGAATTATTTGCCAAAAGAAGTTTTACGTTATATCTATCGAAACAGGTTGTATGTGAAGGATTTTGTGGCTTCTAGATTAACAGAAAAAAGATATAAACATTCTTTATCGGTTGCCAAACTTTGTGAAGAGTTTGCGTTGAACAATGGGTATGATATGCATATTGCGTATTATATTGGTTTGTTTCATGATATAGCTAAATATATGCCAAAGGATGAGATGGTAAAATGGATGAATAGTATTTGTCCTGAAAACATGGAATATCCTGTAGCTGTATGGCATGGTTTTGTAGGGGCTGCTGTTACGAAAGATATCTTTTTGATTGATGATCCAATCGTATATAATGCAATCTATCATCATGTACTTGGAACGAGTCAAGATCCTTATGCGATGATGGTATTTTGTGCAGATAAATTAGATTTTTTGCGTGGATATGATTCTAGTAAGTTGATTGAAATTTGTAACAAAGATATTAAAGAAGGATTTGAATTGGTGGTTCAACAAAACCGTGAGTATTTAAAGAGAGGTTAGACATGGAGATTTTAGATATTGTAGTTCATGCGATCTGTGAAAAGAAAGCACAAGATGTACGTGTATATGATGTAACGAGTTTGACTCCTTTTATGGATTCAATGATTGTTTGTTCGACTACGAATATTCGTCAGAATAATGCGATTGCACAAAATATTAAGGATCGTTTAAGAGAAGCTGGATATATGGGGGATATGCATATTGAGGGGGACTCGGGTTCAAAATGGCTTTTGATTGATTTAAAAGAAGTGGTAGTCCATTTATTTGTGAATGAGGAAAGGCAGGTTTATAATCTGGACCGTTTATATTCGGATGTTCCAGTAAAAACGTATGATTTATAATACATTGGCACATTATTATGATGCTTTAGTAAAAGATGAAGAAGCTTCTAGAGAATGGGTTTCTTGGATTGAGAGTGAACTTGCACCTTGCGATTGTTTAGAACTTGCGTGTGGTAGTGGTGAGATCACTGAAATGCTTGCTTTAAAAGGTTATACTATGACAGCTCTTGATTTAAGTGAGGAAATGGTGAAACAGGCAAAAAGTAAAAACTTAGAGGGTTCGATTGAGTTTTTATGTCAGGATATGCGTCATTTAAATAATTTAGGATCTTATTCGGGTATTTTTTGTTTGTGTGATAGTTTTAACTATATTTTAGAAAAAGAAGAAATTGATGCATTCTTTCATGAAGTCAGTCAACATTTAAAATCAAATGGACTTTTCTTCTTTGATACACATTCTTTGGATCGTTTAGAAGAGTTTGATTCTGAATATAATGAGACAGGTGCTTTTGAAGATGGTTGTCAATACCAATGGTCAATCATGGCAGAGGATGATTATGTATATCAGGATTTTGCGTTTTATATGAAAGACAAAGTGATTCAGGAGCATCATATTCAAAGGGTATATGATCCAAAATGGTTGGATGAAATTTTATCGAAGTATTTTGATATTTTAAAAGTCACAACCGACTTTGACATTGAGGGTATTGCGCCTGGTGAAAAGTATTTTTATGTATGTAGAAAGAAGGTACAAGAATGATTGGTATTGTAGCGGCAATGGATGCTGAAATCCATGAATTTGAAAAGCGTATGGATGTAGTCGATCATACGAAGACAATTGCGGGATGTACATTAACTTATGGAAAATGGCAAGGTAAAGATGTAGTCTTATGTAAAAGTGGTGTAGGTAAGGCTTATGCGGCTATGTCTTGTACAATTTTGTGTATGCAAGGAAATATCGACAGCATTATCAATGTAGGTACAGCTGGTGGATTAACACAGGATGAACAAGTGTTGGATATTGTGATTAGTGATAAGGTTATTCAAGCTGATTATGATACAAGTCCATTAGATGGTCCTTCAGGTGTTGGATTGGTGTATAATAGTGATGAAAAATTGTCTCAAAGTTGTATTGATGCTGCAAATGCTATGCAGATTCGTTATCATGTAGGTACGATAGCTTCTCAAGACTTATTTATGTCTAGAGATGAGGATTTTGAAAAGTTGATGAATAATTTCCCGGATTCAATTTGTTCAGAAATGGAAGCAGGAGCGATTGGTGCGGTTGCCACAAAATTTAATATTCCATTTGTGATTGTGCGTTGCCTAAGTGATGTTGTGCATCATAATGAAAATCCAATGGAATTTTCTACATATGTTTCTAAGGCAAGTGCACAATCGGCTAAATTAATTGAAAACTGGTTGATGCGTATATAGTAAAAAAGGAGGGATAAGGATGAAACTAAGGCGTAGACATAAAAAACAACATGGAACAAAAACGACACTTGGATTAGTTATCATTCTTGTTCTTATATTACTTGTGATTTGGTCTGAGTTTATCAGTGGACCGAATCGTGTTAAGGAACAGATTTATACGCAAAGAGTTGAGAAAATAGAGAAACAAAATAAACATATAAAAGGAATTAGTGAGCATGTCTTTGATTATACAACGTATCAAGGATATGATGATACGACTTTATATTGGTATAATGCGAAGTCTGAATTGATAACATCAAGAGATATTGAGACTTTGAATTATAAAAAGGCAAAGCGTATTGCGAAAAAGAATTATAAGATCAAATGTGAATCCATTGTACTTGGGTATGGCTACAACAACCCAGTATATGAGATTCGTGGTTCGAATAAATTGATTTTATTGGATTATGATAGTTTTGAACGTGTTTAT
>NZ_DS996841.1:279329-282962 GCF_000156655.1 Holdemanella biformis DSM 3989 | reverse complement strand
GATACAATAATGGCTGATTTTGATTTTAATGCACCTTATGTAGATCGTAGAACTTGGATCATTGATCATCTACAAGATTTAATTCTAGAACCAAAAGAGATATTAGTCGTATTGTTGATTGATTTTTTCAACCAGCAGCATATTTCAATTGATCACGAATTGATTAGTGAAAAACTAAAGATTAGTGTGGATGAAGTGGAAGATATCTTTACCGAATTATCAGATAAAGGGTATTTGTCTTTAGATTATGCGGATGGATCTTTGATTTTTAATATTGAAGGAATCTTTGAACTTTCAAAAGCGAGTGATACTTCCATTGATCGTTCTTTATTAGAACAATTTGAGATGGAGTTTGCACATCCACTATCTTCAACCCAAATGCAAAGAATTATTGATATGGCAAGTATGTATGATGAACGTCGTGTGATTTGTGCATTAAATGAAGCTGTATGTAATGAGGCTTGTGATTTAAATTATATTGAAAGAATTCTACAGAATTGGCAACAAAAAGGTTTGTCAACTGAGGATATAGAGAATGGTAAGCGATGAATGCGAATGAAATTTTGGATGAAATGGAAAAGATCTTTCCGAATGCCAAGTGTGAATTGTATCATGAATCTGCATTTCAATTGATTGTTGCGGTTGTACTTAGTGCACAAACAACGGATGCGATGGTGAATAAAGTAACGCCTGCATTATTCAAGGCGTATCCTACGGCAGAAAAGATGGCAGAAGCTACAGTTTCTGAATTAGAGCCATACATTAAAAGAATTGGTTTGTATCGTAATAAGGCTCGCTCCATTTCAAATCTAAGTAAAGATTTAGTTGAAAGATATCATGGCCAAGTACCCTATACATATAAGGATTTAATGTCTTTAGCAGGTGTTGGAAGAAAGACAGCGAATGTCGTTCGTAGTGTAGCTTTCGATATTCCTAGCTTTGCGGTAGATACCCATGTCAATCGTGTCAGTAAGCGTTTGGGTTTAGCTAAATATAATGATTCGGTTGAAAAGGTTGAGGAAAAACTAAAACGAAAAATCGATCGTTCAAGATGGAATCAAGGCCATCATGACTTTATATTTTTTGGTCGCTATCTTTGTCATTCAAGAAATCCAGAATGTGAAAGATGTCCTTTTAAAAGCTTTTGTAAGAAAGATAAATATGAGAAATAATAGCACTACACTTGTAGTGTTTTTCTTTTTGTATTGTGATAAAAGATAAAATAATAAAGTTGACAAATAGTTGGTAGAGCAACCGCAATGAATTACCGTATAATGATGGTGAAAAGGAGGAAATATGTATTATGAAGGCAACTGTATTTATAGCTTATATTTTTTTGTTGATGTATTTTGTAGTTGGTGTCGCATTTATATACTTATTCGTATTGCTTGTTAGGGCATTAAAGAAATATATTAAATCTGAACCTGTAAGAAAGGAAAAGGCTGAAAGTGCCAAATCACTTGGAGAAGTGATTAAAAGATATCGTACGCAACGCAAAATGACTCAAGAATTTGTGGCAGAGTCTTTAGGGGTTACAAGACAGGCTGTATCAAAATGGGAAAGTGGAGTTTCCCAAACAAAAGGATATTAAGAAATAACCGGTGTTTACCTGCTTGCAAAATTACTGATGTACAATAGAACAGCACTTCAAATACGGCATGGGATAAGAAATATTCTAACAGATAGCAGAAAGTGATGACAGCTTATTTTCCTAATGATATACTATATTAGTAAGTAACAAATATAGAAAGAGAGGACGACATATGATGAAAAAAGAACAGAAACAAGTAATGATTATTTGTATATTTTTGATTATTGGTTCTGTACTTGGCTATTTTGTAGCAGTTAATCAAATAAATCAACTTAGTGATCCTGAATACATTGTGTTTTGGTCTAATAATAATATGCCTGTTCCAGAGCCGTTAGGATATACAAAAAGTATTATTTCATTTGCATTACTATTTTCGGGAATACCGACGGGCTTGATTTTTTATAGGAACATATCAAAAAAATGGTTGACACCGATTGCACCTAAAATAATAATCGGAATCATTGCTTTTCCTATTTATACTTGTATTGGAATAATTAGTTCAATTCCTTTTATTATTTACGAAGTAATCTGTCTATTTAGAAATAGTAAAAGATAATAAATTATATTTTATTGTAATAAAGTCTTATCTCTCTCTTTTTTTATAAGAAAAAAAGATTAAAAATCTAATTATCCGCATAAACACAGAGACTATAAGCAATATAAACGAAAAAATAAGAGAATTTTACCACTAATTTACTACGATTGAAAGAACATTGATACGACAAAGAAAATAGCATAAAGAAAAGCAAAAATGGCATTTCATACAGGATATGAGATGTCTTTTTTGCTGATGTGATACAGCATAATTATACTTTTTCTGCTTGACTATCAATCATTTTTTAGAACATGAATTGTCAAGAGCTTGTTGCGTAAGCAATGCTTGCACTCTTGATAATGTATGTTCTAAAAATATGCTGATAGACAGCAGAAAAGTGATGATATTATATGTAGCAAATGATATAATGTTCATACAGTAAAAATTAGGAGTTGGTAACAATGGGAGTTATAGAAATATTTATACAAGTTATTCCATACTTAGCTGTGTTTGCTATCTTAGGATATATTGCAAAACTTCAACAAAATAGAGCAAAAAAGCGTGAGGAAGAACAGAAAAAGGGAATAATTAGAACGCATTATATAATAAAAACCGAAAAAATACTTACTATATTTTTTATTGTGGGAGGGTTTCTTTTTGGTGGAGCTACGGTGGCAAGTGCTATTCAACAAGATGATTTATTTCCGCCACTCGTTTTTAGTATTTTTTTTGCAATTTCTTTAATCGGTTCATTAAACATGATAATGTGGAAACTTGAAGTGAACGGAGATGAAATTACATGGCGTTCAACATTTGGGAAAAAAAGAACCTTTC
Source organism: Holdemanella biformis DSM 3989 (assembly GCF_000156655.1). Classification (GTDB taxonomy): domain Bacteria; phylum Bacillota_I; class Bacilli_A; order Erysipelotrichales; family Erysipelotrichaceae; genus Holdemanella; species Holdemanella biformis. The sequence goes on along the minus strand of NZ_DS996841.1, from coordinate 280,002 downwards.
AATTTGAAGATATTACATATTGTGAGAGAAAGAAAGGTTCTATGCGTGTATATGTAAATGGGGAAAAATTATTTACCATTGATAGCAATATTGACAAAAAAGAATTTATGGAGGACATAAAAAGGAGAAGAATACCTGTAAAATCTTATTGGGTAAATAAGCATAAATGACAAAGAGTTTATAAGTTTTAACTAATGCTATATCATTAGTTGTACAGACGGAGCGGACTAGACACGTTGGCAGGAAAATCTCTCAGATTTTTCTGCCATGTCTTGCAAGTGGCTGGTTCACTTCGTCTGCGAGCGAGCCTGTGGCGAGCGAAGATTAAGCCCCCGTTATCTAACAAGGGGGGCACAAAAAACAAGAGACAATATACATTAACAAGCGGAAAATGCTGTATTTACAAGGCGAAACCGCATTTTACATGGTGTGATATAAATTATGCCATTATCACTTGGGAAAATCGAATAAGACATAGGAAAGACAGTTGATTTCAAACGAGAAATTGATTGTCTTTTTCTTTTGCAGAAATTTAAGTATAAGCAATTATCAAATATGGTAGTTGCCTTTTTTGATTGGAGGAATTTAAAAATGAATGATAAAAACTTTATTGAAGAATTAAGACAAAAGCGTGAGGAATACGGAGTAACACAAACAAGGCTTGCTGTTGCCT
>NZ_DS996841.1:276844-279084 GCF_000156655.1 Holdemanella biformis DSM 3989 | reverse complement strand
CAAATATGTACTTGGCGACATCAATATCATGTGTTCCATGCAGGAACATTTAGGTGTTTTATTGGAATTGAAAGGCAAAGGCTGTCGTCAAATGGAAAGTTATTTATTGGCACAAGAACGCTCATGGTATGACTTCATGCTTGATTGTTTAACGGCAAGTGGTAAGATGAAACGTCTTGACTTGGCAATCAATGATAAAGCAGGAATATTAGATATTCCAAAATTAAAGGAAAAATATAAGGCTGGCGAATGTATCTCCTACTTTCGTATGCAGAAAGATTACAGCGGTACGGAAAAATGCGGTAGTGATTTACCAAAGAATACAGGAGAAACCTTATATCTCGGTTCAACAAGCAGTGAATTATATATGTGTGCTTATCAGAAGAATTATGAGCAGTATGTCAAAAATGGCATAGAAGTTGAAGATACGGAAATAAAAAACCGTTTTGAAATACGCATGAAGAATGAACGAGCCTATTATGCGGTTGTAGATTTACTGACCTATCGGGACGCTGAACGCACCGCTTTTTCTATCATCAATCATTATGTCCGCTTTGTTGACAGAGAGGACGACAAGCCAAAAAGTCAATGGAAAACAAATGATGATTGGGCGTGGTTTGTAGGGGAAAACAGAGAACCGATACGATTAACTACAAAGCCAGAACCTTATACTTTACAAAAAGCATTGCATTGGTTACAAAGACAGGTTGCACCAACCATAAAAATGGTACAAGCATTAGACAGAGAAAATCATACAACGATACTGAAAGATATGATTGAACAGGCAGAACTCAAAGGCAAGCATAAACATTTATTACAATTAGAAAAATCGACCATAGAAGAACGAATAGATACCGCTGTTCCACAAGAGAATGACGGTATTTTTTAATGTAATTGAAAAATTTCAGATTTAGTCAGCAAAGAGTCATTTTTATTCCCTATATGGAACGGAAAAGAAAAATGAACTTTTTTATCAAATCTGCAACAAAACAGCTACTTGCGTACAGATATGGTGCGAGAAAAGGAAATCTAAACTTTTTTTGAAAATAGGTCATTAAATCAGGGCTTGCTGTCCCTATATGATGTGAAAGAAGAAAAAAGTTTTGAAAAAATGACGGAAATTCGTGATTAATGGACAGTGTTCTATGAAAAGAGGAAAAACTATCTTAAATTTGTATTCAAATATCTTACTCGTGTCGAGTGTTGGTGCAAGAAAGAAGAAATTATTATGTCATTTCTTGATTTGTATTCAAACAGGCATTAGCAGTTGAGTGTTGATGTGAAAAGAGGAAAATACTTTATTCTAAACTTAACAATTTAAGGTTTCCGTTCCCTATATGGTGCAAAGAAAATATTTCATTCTATTGTTGGCAGTAACGGTATGGTTTGGGTAGTTAGGGTGTGAAAAGAAGAATAATCTTTTTTCGTCATTAACTTAGCAAAATGACAATTTCTATCCCTATATGGTGCAAGAAAAGAAGTTAAAATTTTTCCATTTCAACTTAACAAATGGACGTTTGCTGTACAGATAGTAGTGAAAAAGGAGAAAATCAACCGTTGATTGCCAAAATGAACCGTTCCATTTGTACTAATAATGGAAAAAGTTTTGAATTTTGGTTACATTTCCCCTCTTTTCCAACGCGGTATATAGGAAAGATGATTTTCTTCTTTCGGGTTCTTTGACAACTGAATAAAGCAATTCAATACGTTTGACAGACAGCTAGCCGTTGAAACAAATACGCCATGACCTTTCCCCTGCAAAAGCGAGCGAACTCTATTTGTGTTCTTGTAAAAGACTTGTCCTCTTTTATCGCCATGACCTGTGCTGTCAGATAATGATACTCCCGTACAGCCACAGTTTGAGCGTTAAGAGCGTCGCACGCAATGGGTACGGCTACATAAAAACTATGCAGAGGTGGAACTCCTGTGGGCTATGACAAAAGCCGTTGAATTGCTTAGAAAAGATTTTTACAGAAAGGGGGTATGTGTTATTGATAATACTGTAAAAACAATTCAAAAGAAAAATAACAAGTGTGGCATTGGAAACAGAGGAAAGACAAAGATTGTTGTAAAAGAGCATTTTCCCGAAAAGGGGAAGACAATGGAAGAACTTCTGACTGATGTTATGCTTGAGAAAGCAAAGCAGACAATCGCATAAATTCGGTGCAGTTGTAAGAAATAGATTGAATGTGAAAAATAACCCATGTTATACTTTACTTGCAAGCAGGTATTGTAAACAC
>NZ_DS996841.1:246877-275169 GCF_000156655.1 Holdemanella biformis DSM 3989 | reverse complement strand
CTGGTGCATCGGATCCAAGTACAACGAATCTAATGGCTTTAGCTAAGCTATTTGGAGTCACTGCTGAAGAAATTTTAAAGGAAGTTAAATAAATTCATTGTATAGTCGATGATGAAAAAGAAATATTACAACAATCGTTTAACGATGAGTAAAGGAAGTATGAATATGAAGATTATTAAAGTTATAAATGATGAAGATAAAAAGAAAATCACAAGAGCTATATTAGAAGCGTTGCCTGAGTGGTTTGGAATTGTAGAAGCAAGAGAAGAATATATTCTTGATAGTGTAGGAAAAGATTTCTTTTGTGCTATTGAAAAGGATAAGGTTGTTGGATTTTTGTATCTTAAACAAACGGGTAAAGATACGGTTGAACTAGCTGTAATGGGTGTATTAAAAGAATATCATCGTAAAGGAATTGGAAGAGCACTATTTGAATACGCAAAGGAAAGTATAAAGGAACGTGGATATTCGTTTATCCAGGTAAAAACAGTGAAGATGGGAATGTATGAAGATTATGATCGTACAAATCGATTTTATATTTCGTTAGGATTTAAAGAATTTGAAGTTCTGAATTCGTTGTGGGATGAAAACAATCCTTGTCAAATCTATGTTATGGCAATATGAGGTGACAAAATGGCATCAACTAAAGAATATTTAGATTTTATTTTAGGGCAACTATCCAATTTAGAAGAAATTACGTATCGAGCTATGATGAAAGAATATATCCTCTATTATCGAGGAAAAATTGTTGGTGGTATATATGATGATCGATTACTTGTTAAGCCTGTAGAAACCGCAATTCGTTATATGTCAAAAGTTCGATATGAATTACCATATGATGGGGCTAAAGAAATGTTGTTGGTAGATGAAGTGGATAACCAAGAATTTTTGGAAGGCTTGTTTCAAGTGATGTATGATGAGCTTCCAAATCCAAAAAAGAAGAAATAAACTATGAATGAGTTACTATTTTCCAAGAAATATTTTGTTAGAAAACTACAAAAGAATGATATTGATCAAATATATGGTTTTTGTAGTAAAAATCACTTATATTATCAATATTGTCCTCCTTATGTGACAAGAAAGAGTGTTGAATCGGATATGATGACTCTTCCAGGCAATATTGATATTAAAGATAAGTATTATGTGGGATATTTTAAGAACGAGAAGTTAATCGCAGTCCTTGATTTAATTGATGGATATCCCAAAAAGGATATTGTGTTCATTGGATTCTTTATGATGGATATCAATGTACAAAAGAATGGGATTGGAAGCGCAATAGTCAATGAACTTATTGAATATTTAGCAACACTTAAATATAAGGAAGTTCGCTTAGGTTGGATAAATGGAAATCTTCAAGCTGAACATTTTTGGATTAAGAATGGTTTTTGTCCTATAAAAGAAGATCGTGTAGTACTTGCGAATCGAACTATTAAATAAATTCTTTACTGATTGACAGATATTTATGGGCATAGATACTTTCTTTTTGCCAGATGATATCAAAGTCATGTTGTAGTTTAAAATCATCTAAAGTAATTTCTTTGAGTTCTTTTGATTTTAATTCTTTTTCTACAGCTATCTTATATAGGAAAGAAATTCCACAATCTTTTTTCAATAGATTCATGATGGTATGCATATTTTCAACTTGTGTATAATGTGTGAAATTTGAAATATGTAAACCATGGGCAATTAGGCTTTGTTCAAGAATATTTCTTGTTCCAGAACCTTTTTCGCGAACTAAAAGATGCTCAGATATTAGATCGTGAATGGTATGGGGTTCTTTTGTGAAATGGTGGGATGTAGCACAGACGGCAATATAGTCTTCTGTGCTATATTTTATGTGGGAATAGTTTTCTTTTGGATAATTACCTTCGACAATGGCCATACTGATTTGACCTTGATCGAGTAATTCGAGTAGTTTAGATGTGTTGCCATAGTGAAGGTGGATGTTGATTTCTGGGTGGTTTTGAATAAAGTTTGCCAATTTATCAATAATCGCATATTCACCAATAGTCATAGTGACTCCAATGGATAGTGTTTCAATGTTGGATGTGATATTGTTGATTTCATTCATTATGGCTTGTTCATTATTTTTCATAGCTAATAGATGCTTATATAGTATTTCACCGGAAGGAGTTAGTGATAACTCTTTATTTTTGTATGCAAATAATGTGGTATTGTATTGTTTTTCTAAGAAATGAATATGTTGTGATACGGCAGGTTGAGTGATATTTAATTGTTTGGCGGCTGTTGTAAAATTTAAAGTTTTACATACAGTAAGAAATGTTTTTGTTCGATAATCTAGCATAGGTACCTCTATTGATAAGAAATAATTATTGTTCGATATAATTATATAATTTTACCTTATTGTTGTATAGTGATACAATTCTTCGCATGGAGGGAATTTTAAATGAATTTTGTAAATAAATATGGAAAAGGCATTTTAATTTGTCTTTTAATTGCGATTCCATCATGGATCATTGGAAAGATGTTTCCAGTCATTGGTGGTGCTATCATTGCAATTCTTGCAGGTATGATTATCGCGATGTTTTGGAATGATAAACAAAAAGCAGAAGCTGGTATTAAATGGACTTCTAAGATAGTTTTACAGACGGCTGTTGTATTACTTGGATTTGGAATGAATTTAGGTGTTATTTTTGAAACGGGTAAGCAGTCTTTACCGATTATTCTTTGTACGATTACGACATCGCTTGTGCTTGCGTGGATCATGAAGAAAGTTTTGAAAGTACCTACAAATACATCAATACTTGTTGGTGTTGGTTCTTCGATTTGTGGGGGTTCTGCCATTGCGGCAACGGCACCTGTTATTGGTGCGGATGATGATGAGATTGCCCAATCTATCGCAGTTATCTTTTTCTTTAATGTATTAGCCGCTATTTTCTTTCCAATGTTAGGAAAAGCACTTGGCTTTGATACAATGCATGGCGATGCCTTTGGTATTTTTGCAGGAACAGCTATTAATGATACATCAAGTGTAACGGCTGCAGCTTCTACTTGGGATAGTATGTGGGGTCTTGGTAGTGCTACATTAAATAAGGCAGTAACAGTAAAGTTGACTCGTACTCTTGCGATTATTCCAATTACACTTGGACTATCTTTTGTTCGTGCTAAAAAAGAAAGACAAGCATCAAACTTTAGTTTGAAACGTGCCTTTCCAATGTTTATACTTTATTTTATTTTGGCAGCAATCTTTACAACGATTTGTGTAAATTTAGGAGTAGACTCTAGTGTATTTGCACCACTTAAAGAATTATCTAAGTTTTTGATCATTATGGCTATGGCAGCCATTGGACTTAACAGCAATGTAATTCAGTTGATCAAAACGGGTGGAAAGCCAATTGCGGTTGGTGCAACATGTTGGTGTGGTATCACAATTGTAAGTTTAGTGATGCAGCATGTAATGCATATTTGGTAAACTTTGAATTATAAAGAAATCGTGTCAATAAATTTTTGTGTGGCAATATTGGTTGCACGACTTGCATCCTGGACAAGAAGAATATCTCGTTCAGGATTTTTTATATTTGTATGAATTTCAAAAATATCAGAATCCTTAGAAATTAATTCTTTAGGATAGAATCCAATGCCAAGGTTGTGTTTGACTAATGGAAGTATTTGATCGGCAGTAGCCACTTCTAAATCGGTATGAAAAGGGATTTTTTGATTTAAGAACAAGTTTGAATAATAGGTATATGTACTTGTGTTTTTGCCTAAAGTAATAAATGGATAATTAGAGATTTGTTGAATGTCTAGAATTTCATTGCTTAAGTTTTCGTATTCTTTTCCACCAATTAATATTTCTTCAAAGCAGTAGAGTGAAGTAGTATGTAATGGCTTTTTGATGTTGATTGGACTTGTGACTACGGCAATATCGACAATTCCTTTTTCTAAGGCATCAACAGCTTGAATAGAGGAATGGTTGGATAATTTGATTTTGACTTGTGGATAGGCTTTGTGGAATTGTTCAAGTTTGGATAATAAAAAGATATTTAGAGCTGTTTCACTTACACCAATTGATATATGTCCATGTTCTAAGGTTTTATTTGAAAGGATTTCACTTTCTCCTTGGTAAAGTTGTTCAATGGCTATCGCAACATGTTCATAGAGTTGTTCACCTTCAGGTGTTAGGGTAATACCGGAATGGGAGCGTACTAAAAGCTTACATCCAAATTCACTTTCAATGTTGTTCATAGTTCTTGAAATGTTAGGCTGGTTGTTATGCAGGATTTTTGCGGCTTTTGAAAAGCTTTTGTATTTAGCTACATAATAGAAAATACGGTAATAGTCTAGTGTCATTGTATAACCTCCATATAATTTTTATATAATGCATATTTAAAATATACATTTCACATATTTTATAGGTGTTAGTATAATACTTTTAGTCTGAGTAGGCAAGCCATCAAAAACAGATACAAAAAGTGTGTTAAAGGAAGACTTCTTGTATCTGTTTGCCCAAAGGACTAGAAAAGAAGTGAGAATCATGCCAACAATTTTTCCTAGGGAAGAAAAGGCAGAGGCTTTGTTTGATAAAATTGCCAAGGATCCTAGAGCCTGTAAACGATTAATGGATGCCTTTTATGAAGGTATTGCCTGTGATGAGGATTCAGGTGTAGAAGAAGAAAGGGTACTTGTAGATAAACAAGTATTTACCAATGCCTTATTTACTGCATACAAGAACAAAGATCTGTCGGCATTTTTAATGGCTGTATGCGGCAATAGTATGTTTGACTTATTACGGAATGCATTCTTAATTCCATTGCGATTTAACGATAAGGGAAAAGAGAATCCGATTCTTTTAAGTGATGAAAATGGAAATATTATAGAAAGTGATATTCATATCCCAGATTTAAAGAAGCATATGTTTAATAAAATAGTGAAGAAGAATTTGTATTTAGCGTATGGCTTTTTAGAACAGCATAGCTTTAAAGAGGACATGTCCATTCAAACTATTCAAAATGAATCGCATTTAGGTATCTTAGTTGTTCAAGAAATGCCTGAAGAGGTTCATGAAAAGTTAAGTGATGCACAAATTTATTCTGGCTTGTGGGATTCTATGATGAAGCTTGAAGATTTGTTGTATAATGCATTCTTCTATTGTGGGGATTTTAAAGGAAAGTATTGTGTAGGTGTGTTCTTACCATTTACACATTTTGAACATAATTTAGAGAAGAATATTGAAGTTTCAAATAGTATTTTATATGAATGTATACAAAAAATGCTGAACGATTAAGTTCAGCATTTTTATGTACAATATCGAAATGAGGGATCGGTTAAGATACGGGCAAATATAAGTCCCATTGGAAGGGCCAAAACAATCAATAAAGATTGAATGAGCCAGTTAGCTCCAATTGACATGGTGGATGCAAGTTCGAGATTATAGATAGCTCGATACATATATAGGCCTGGGACCATAATCACAATGGATGGTACGGTTATGGCAATTCTAGGATATCCTGTATTTCCTTTAATCATAGAGGCAAGTAGTCCGGCTGTTAATGCGCCAATAAAGGCTGCGGCTGCAGCAGGTAAAGATAAATCGACAAGTGTTAGTCGCAATGTGTTTGCGATGGCTCCAATGCATCCGGCACTGGCGGCTATTTTTTTTGAACTGTTAAACATTATGGAGAATCCGAATACGCCTCCAAAACTGGTTAATAGTCTTAATAGTAATTTGGTGGATGTTGAAATATGTAGCTTTACAAAATCAACGGGTTGCAGATGTAAGACTAAAGCGCAGATCCATGCAGTAAGTGTGGCAGCTAAAATAATGATAATGGCATAGGCAAGTCTTTCAATACCAGAACGAAGATCTAATTTAGCTAAGTCAATACCGCTTGTAATGAAGGGAAAGCCTGGAATGATGAAAAGCATAGAACAGATGTATCCAGCTTCGTGTTGTGTGGCTATGCCAAAACAGGTTTCTAGAAAATTAAATAATAAGGCATACGCAAGACAGGCTAATGAAACACTGGCAGCGACATTTAAAAATAGGGTGTAGTTATGTTTGATGAGTTTCATTCGAAGTGTATTGCCAAGTCCCGCACCTACAAAGGCACAAAGCATTTCAATGGGGCCTCCTCCAAGTAGAAAGGTAAAACAACTACAGGCAAGGGCTGCAGCTAATCCTAGAATAATGGGGGAGTAGCTAGAGTGAATGCTTTCGATTTGGTCTAATTGATTGTGAATCTCATTGCATGTGCATGTTTTACATTCGTCTTTAAAGTGATAGACAAAGTCTTCCATACGTGCAAGTTTGGATGTGTTCACACTTGTATTATGTAAAGACAAAGATTGGGCATGGGACTTAATTCCATCAATGCATGTGTAGGAAATATTTGTAAGTCCAATGTCGGCAATGCATGTAATATTTAGTTCACTAGCAATGGTGTTCATTGAACTTCTGACTCGCCAGGCACCTGTACCACAGGCTAGAAGCATCAATCCAATTCTTCCTATAACGGAAGATTTTTCTGTAAGACTTGCATTTTCAATCTTGACTTTTGAATCTTTGTTCGTATATTCATGCCATGGAATGTCCATGTGGTTGTTCATAAGATCATCTCCTATATCATTTATATATAATATACATAGTATAAATATATATTCGATATTTAATTCCATGAATAGTATAGTCAACTAAAAAAAGAAGTCAAATTAATCGACCTCTTTATGAATCCACGTCATTAATACTTTAACGATGTAGGCCATTTGTCTAGGGCCTAGTGGCTGATTTGGCTTGATTTTATGCCATTTGTATAGACATTGTCTACAACAACAGCCAGTAGCATGTTGGGCAATGAATATAGGGTGTCCTTTAAATGGTGTTTGTTTACCATCGTTGGGTATATAGGCTGGAGCTAATCTTTTTTCAACAAAATCTATGGCATGTTTTTCAATGGTGTCCATTCCTTTAGTTTGTATATATTCCTTATCTTTTTGTTTCAGATGAAAACGGCTCCTAAATTTGGAGTGGGATAAGCGATTAAAAAGTTGTTCAAACCATTCGGATTCTGTCATAACTGCTCCTTATATATAATAAAAAAAACCAGCATTGCTGGTTTTATAATCAAGTGGCGCCTGAAACAAGACTCGAACTTGTGACCTGCCGGTTAACAGCCGGATGCTCTACCGACTGAGCTATTCAGGCATTTGTTTTTCACTTGACTACCTAAATATAATACCAAAAGAACTAGAGTTATGCAAGTATTTTTTTTAATTTTTTTTAAACAGACATAAAAAAAACCAGCATTGCTGGTTTTATAATCAAGTGGCGCCTGAAACAAGACTCGAACTTGTGACCTGCCGGTTAACAGCCGGATGCTCTACCGACTGAGCTATTCAGGCATTTGTTTTTCACTTGACTGCCTGTATATAATACCAAAAGATGTTGTGTTATGCAAGTACTTTTTATAAAATTATGATATATTATTTTTTAAATGGGGGAATGAACTATGTTAGATGCGATTGTAATGGATATGGATGGTACTTTATTGGATCCAAATAATAAGATTTTACCGGAAACAAAAGAGGCTTTGATTGCTTGTCAAAAGCAGGGAACTAAGCTAGTACTTGCCAGTGGAAGAAGTTATACAAGATTACTTTCATATGCTAAAGAATTAGAGATGGATGTATATGGTGGCTATTTGTTAGAGGTAGATGGTATTGCGTATTATGATGTTCAAAAGGATGAGCGTCATGTTTTAAAACAGATGTATAAGGAAGATGTTGAGCCTGTCTTTGCGTATTTGATGCATAAAAATTGTGAGACAATGGCTGTGTTTAATGATGGATTATTTGATTATATTCCAGATCATATAATGGAAAAGAAAAAAGTATTAAGAAATTCACAAGAATATCCAGAGGATTTTCCTTGGACGGGTGGTCCTTGGTCTTGGCTTGCAGATATGCGTGATGGCTATCCTAAGATTACTTATATTAAAAATCTTAGTGAAATTCAATATCCTGTAAATAAGATTCAGACAATTGAGGATGAAGAGGTAACTACCCAATTGGCTTTGGATATTCAAAATGAATTTAAAGATCAATATGAAGTGTTCCGTACTTGTCCTAGAGAACTTGAAGTATTGCCTAAAGGATATAGTAAGGGAGCTACTTTAGTTCGTATGATGGATATGTTTGGTTGGGATAAGGATAAAGTCTTCACATTTGGTGATGGTGAAAATGATGTGAGTATGTTTGGTGTTGTAACTCATAGTTTTGCGATGGGTCAGGCTTTGGATTATGTAAAAGAAAAAGCAGCTCATGTGACCAAGTCCAATGTGGAACAGGGAATTGTAGCTGCTTTAAAGGATTTTAATATTTTGTGATATAGCTAACAACAAGCTTCATTGTGTTTTCTACACCATCATAGTGTGTTCTTTCCATTCCGTGGCTAGCATGAACACCAGGGCCAATCAAGGCTCCTTTGATGTCGTTACCACCACGTAATGCGGCACTGACATCTGAACCGTATTGTGGGTAGATATCAACGGCATAATTAAGCTTGTTTTCTTTTGATAGTTCAACTAGACGTGTAATCATTTCGTAGTCGTATGGTCCGCTTGAATCTTTTGCACAGATTGAAACATCTTGTTCAGTACAAGCTAAATCTGTACCGATGCATCCCATGTCTACGGCTAATAATTCTTCGACTTCTTCTGGTAAACAACTTGCTCCATGACCCACTTCTTCATATGTACTGAACATAATGACTAAGTCTCTTTGAGGTGTAATGTTGTTGTCTTTTAAGTATTTTAGTACGCCCATTAAGGCTGTAGCTGAAATCTTATCGTCTAAGAATCTAGATTTAATGAATCCACTTTCTGTAATTTGTGTTTTTGTATCAATACAAATGAAGTCTCCGTTGCAGATACCTAATTTTTCAACATCTGCTTTTGAGTGAACAACTTCATCAATGCGAACTTCCATTGTATCTTCTTTTCTTTCTAATGTTGAAGCATCTGGATATACGTGTACGCTTGGTGAACATGAAAGAATCGTTCCTGTATATACCTTTCCATCACGAGTATAAATCTTACAATATTCTCCGTCTAATGTTGGTAAGCATGGGCCTCCGACTTTAGTAATGGCAAGTTTTCCATTGTCTTTAATGGAACGAACCATAAGTCCTAATGTATCTAGGTGAGCACTCAATCCTAATGTGTGTTCAGAATCTTTTCCGTCTACATAGATCAACAAGTTTCCTTTTTGGTTGCGTCCTGTTGTATAGCCTAATTTTTTGGCTTCTTCATCCATGAAATCGATGGCTCTTTTTGCGTAGCCTGTTGGTGAATCAATGTTCAAAATTTGTTTGGCAATGCCACAAACGTATTCTTTATCAAATGGTTGCATATTTTAAAACTCCTCCTGTATGTATTATACGCTTTTATACAAATTCTAAACAATGTATTCAAATTTTTTTTCATTTTGTGCTATTGTACAAGAAAGGAGGCTAATTGTATGGAATTAAATGTAAGAGAAGAAAATTTAAAGGATTTATTTAAACAGTTTCAAGTGGAACATAATGAGAATTGTAAGACAGTATTTATTGATAATAATGATGAAGATTTAGAAAACTATTTAAATGAATCAAGTACGGTATATTTACATATGGTGGATAAAGAAATTAGACATCTTGATTTAACTAAAGTAAATACAATATTTGTGAATAAAGAATATGCGAGTAAATTAGAAAATGGAATTCAGGATGAACAAAGACTTCTAGAATTATTGTTAAATAAATATCCCAATCTTAGAGTTGTATTAATTACAGATAAAAAGGGTGCTTATTATAAAGATAAGGACATGATGATTTACCAGAAAGAATTGGCTTCTAATTTTGATAAAGACTTATTCTTAGTTAAATATATGGCTTCAGAATTAAAGGGAAATTCAGAAATGACATCTCTATATCGAGGTGTGAATCAGTAAAGACTACTAGATATGTTAGAGTGCCTAAGACAAAAACTTGAATTTGCGTACGTCTTTGGAATTAAAAGACTTTGGAGGTAGATTAATTCATGAAAACCACCCTACATATCTAGTAGTCATTTCCATTATAAAGGTCCAATGTGAAAAGATTATTAAAAATCAAAATTTTTTAAAAAAAGTAATCTAATATTGTTTGTCACAACTTAAATTGGTATAATAAAGAGGAAGAAAAGCTACGTTTTTTCCTTTATCCTTGGGATCGAAAGCATGAGGATATGAAAGTTATCTGTTTAGATAACGCAGAGCGCTAAATCCGTTGTGAGTGGGTGGTTAGCGCTTTTTATTTTGCCGTTTTATTTTTGATTGTATTGGTTTGCAGCATTTAAATAGGAATTTTTAAATTCTGTTGCCAAAACCTGTGGACTGATGATTTTTATGTCTTCTGCAAAAATATAGAAAAAGGTTTTTGCCTGGAAATAGGAACAATCAAACTCTAATAGATATTCATTATTTTCTAATTGTGTTGTTTTTATTGGCATAGGTTTATTTAAATATCTAATTTTAAATAGTTCATATGCTTTTTGATTAAATAGAATAATAATAGGTTCTTCATTATCTCCATATTTGAATTGAACACCATTTTTAATCATTTTATGAAAAGTTTTGAAATCTGTATCGGAAAATGTAATGTCAGATTCACTACTGAAGTGAACAGACACTTCAGTAATATTCATTAATTTTCTTGTTGCGATTTCATAACAATCATTTTGATTGTTTCTAACTTTTCCAATCACGTAATTATATATTTTTTCTTTATGTTCCATAATTAGGTAAGGCTTCATTTCAAAAATACTATTATCCTTTGTTTTAATGGAAATTGATTTTTGTTGATCAATCGCATTTTGTATTTTTGAATAGTTTTCTTTAAATAAGTAGATTTCTCTTTTATATATTGGTAATTGAAAAAAAGAATCAATCAACATTCTAATGTATATAGGAAAGCTCAAGTTGAGTGGAGTGATGAAATTAGATTGGATATTATCTAATAATACGGAGATATCTTTTTGAGGTTTAAATGATATAGTTTTATTTTTCTTTTCGCCACTAGACTCTAGAGAAATATCATAAAACATTGTTTTTAATTTAATCTGTATAGTTTGATCATAAACGGTATCTACTACGGAAATATAATCCTTTATAGGATTTAGTTTTGTGCATTCAAAATCAGAATGATAATTTCGAATCAATATATTAATAAATCGATTTATGTTTGGTTTGTTTTTGTTGCAGATTTGAAACCGGTTCGCGTCCTCTAGAATAGAATTGTATTGAGAATTTGTGAAATATAATCGTATTGGGTCAATAAAATCCATGATAATTTCCTCCTTTTTTCAATTAAATTATAACATATACTAATTATAGTAGTACATAAATATATAAAATAATTGATAATATAGTTTTAAAATGCAAATATGAGTAGTACATAAAATGAAAAAAGTATCCATGTTAAAACTACTTTTATTTTGTTAATATTCATGTGTAAACAGGGATAACCTGTAGGAGGAAAAATAGTATGAATAAAGATCAAAAAAATTATGAATCAAATGTATCTACAGGATTGAATTCTGTACAAACAATTTATGAAGGAAGTGTGAATGCACGTGTCGTTGAAAGAGCGGGAAATCTAGCTTCTTCACAAAGTAAGGGTATTGCGCATGAAATTATGTATGCAGATAAATTAAATGTTACACGTCCAGAACTTGGTGTGACAAAACTATCTACAAAAACTAATGCAGTGCGCGATGATTTAGTGAGTGTAAAAGATGGTGTCGTTAAGTATCGTGCTCAGTTGAAAGATACTGTATCTTCTTCTGGAGTGAAAAAAACGGTAACTCAAGGAGTAAATGGTAAGTATCAAGGCACTAATTTTATGGGGACAAAAGAAACTACAGAACTTTACAATAAGGCAACTGAAAATATGACTGCCCAGAAAATGAGTTCAACAGGAATCTCATCAAAGGATACTTCTAGAATTACAGAGTCTTTTTCAGGCAAAATGCCAAGTCTTGACAATATTGCACACAACTCATCTCGAGCTGGATCATTTGGTGCTGTTGCAAATGTTGCGGTTGGAGCTGTTGAAGATATTGTGAATTGTGAATCTGGCGAGGAAATGTTAGCTCATGCAGCATCTAATGGTGTTAGAGGCTTTGCCTCAGGCTATGTAGGCTCTGCAGCAGCTACTGTAGCAACTTCAGCAACGGCAGCTGGAATCGCATCTGTACCAGCTTTAGCGGCAGCACCATTAGTAGCGGTAGCAGCACCAGTAGCTGCAGGTATTGCAGCAGCCACCATTGCAGGAAAGGTTGTTATGGATGCCACAGATGGAGAAGTCAAAGAAGTATTAGAAGATATTGGTCGAGGTGTTGGAGACTTTATTTCTGATGCAGCTGACGAAGTCGCTTATAGGGTTGTCGATAGTATTGGTGAAGGACTAGATAGAGTTGGCGACAAGGTTGATGACTTTATCGACAGTGTCAGTCTATTCTTCAATTTATTCTAGGGAAAGGAAGGTGAATATCATGGATAATCAGACAGTAGGAGTTGAACACTAAGTTTAAGGTAAAACACAATTTATGTGTTTTACCTTAGATTAATGAATTGAAAGTTTAATAATCAAACTGAAAGTAGGAAATGAAATAAGTATGTGCTAAAATATATACATATATGTAAGCGTTTAAATGTAAGTGAAATGAGACACTTACCTGTAAAATTCTACTTTCTTAAAAGTAGAAAGAAGGTATTTATTATGATGTTAAATTTAACACAGCATATTTTAACTAAAGAACAAGCCCAAAATAGAATCATAGAGCCTTTGAACAAGCGTTATGTTTGTTCTTTATTAACTTTTTATGATATTCCAACAGAATCTGATTTAAAAAATAGAGCAAGTCAATTAGCTGATTATGCATTACATGAAAATGCTGATTCAGTATTGATCGGTGGTGCAATGTATTTGATGCCATTTTTGATTTTTGAATTAAATAAACGAAATATTGATGCATATTATTCTTTTACAAAGCGCATTAGTAAAGATGTTATTCAAAAAGATGGCAGAGTTAAAAAGACATTAATATTTAAGCATTGTGGTTTCGTAAAAGCTACATTACCGAAAGAATGAGAAGGTTTGGACAATGAATGTATTACTATTAGCATTAAGCACAGTTTCTGGAGAAAATTTAAAATGTTTTGAATATCAGTATGGTGAAGATCCTTGTTTTGATGGATATTATCAATTGGAACCTATTCCTAAATTTTTAAATGAAAAATTAAAAGAGAATAATCAGTCATTGGATTGTATTATAACTTTAAATACACATGAAGTAGATAATGCCATATTACCTAGAGTTAGATGTATAAAAGAAAATGTTGAACAGTATAGCTTTATTGATATTAATGCAAAAGAGTTTTTTGAAAAAATGTTATGTAATGGTCAAAAGGCATTTCAACAAATGCCAAAAATCATATCCATTCCTATTGATGTAGATGATATTATTCCGGGTATTATTCTTGCGATGAATCAATTGAGGGAATTAAAAGATAAAAGTAATGATTTTAATTTATATATAGATATGCATGGAGGACCGCGAAATACTCAAATGACTTTTCAAACAATTCTTTCATTGTTAAAACATGAATCTATATATCCATCTGCAATTTATACGATTATTATGAATAAATCAAAACCTAATACAATCAAAGATGATACAAAGTATTTTGATTATATAGATTTTGTTAGTGGTATGAATGAATTTTTAAATTTTGGTAAGCCGATTTCAATTAAAAGTCTGAATAATTTAAATGATTTATCACTTCGTGATTTTACTGAAAAGGCAAATCAAGTAGCGGATGCGCTAACCCTATGTGATATGTCGGTATTTCAAAAGTCGCTGGAAGATATGTCGAATTGGTTAAACAATCGTGAAATCAAACAAGATTCTTTGCTTGAATTATTTATAAAAAATATTCGTATGGATTATGGAGTACTATTAAAAGAAGATCATGATGTTATTGATGAAATTCAATGGTGCTTAACAAAAGGGTATTTGCAACAAGCATTAACTTTAATCGAAAGCAAAATGCCAGAAGAATTATTCAAAAAGGGTATATTTCACTACGATGAAAATTTTATGGTGGAAATAAAAAAGGATCCAAACAAATCAAAAATAAAAGTTAAGGATGCGATAGAATGTGCAAAAGCTATGCAACATCGTGAGTGGGAATCGGATATTAATTTTATTTTTATTAAGTGGATCAAAGCTCTGAATATTTTTGATAAAGATGATAATGGTAAACAAATTATATTTGAATTAAATAAGACTCATCAAGAGTATTTGAATTTTTCAAGGCAATCTACACCAAATTTTAATAATAAAGTATTTTTAACTATTTCATATAAAAAGAACGTACTTTTAAAAGTAATGTTAAAAAAAGGTATTTATATAGATCAATATTTACAAGATATGTGCATGAGATTTTTAATTTTGCATTATACATTAAAACAAGAAAGAAACATTGCGAATCATGCAATTGGTGAAAGAAAAACAAATGTATATGACATTAAAGAAGCTATTGCAGGATATATTGATCTAGCCAGAATTTTATATAGAGCATAAAAGAAAGGGGATGTGTTTATGGAATATAAAGTTTTAGATGTTGCATTTTCAGGGTTAATGCATGATATAGGCAAATTTTACCAAAGAACAAAGATGGTGTCTGATTTAACAGAACGAGAAAAACTAGTGACACCCATGGCTAAGGCTGGATATTATACTCATTTACATAGTGGTTATACATCTAGGTTTTTTCATGAATATCTAGGAATGGATAATGAATTAGAAATGATCACGAGTTCTCACCATATTGATGATCAAAGACCATTGGCTAAAATTTTGCGTAAGGCAGATCAAATTGCTTCATCAATTGATAGAAAAGATGAAGAAAAGGACTATGAAGAAAATAACAAGAAAGGGACATTTCAACAAGTTCGATTATCGTCTGTAGTGCATGAAGTAGATTTTGGAAAACAGAAGGCTTTGGCAACTTATCCGTTACGACCATTTCATAAGATGGGGTATCCAACAGTTGATTTTGAAATGACAGATAAGAATGAGAGTGTAGGAGAGTATTTAGGTCTATTTCAAGCCTTTATTAATGATTTGAAATCTGAGGATTATTTTACTTCGGAAGTAGATAAGTATTGTTTTGATCGTTTGTACGCTTTGATGTATGAATACACAACATTAGTTCCTGCTTCAACTTATGAGGGAAGTAAAACATATGTTAGCTTGTTTGATCATTCCAAATTAACGTCTGCAATTGCGAGCTGTTTGTATTTAAATGATACGGAAGACGAAAACTTTATTATGTTTGAATTTGATGTTTCTGGTATACAAAAATTCATTTTTAAAGTAACGGAAGGTAAAGATACAAAAAGGGATGTTGCTAAATCATTAAGAGGTAGATCTTTTTTGGTTTCAGCAATAACTAATATCATTACTTATAGTTATCTTTATGAATTTGGGTTGACTCAAAGTAACATTATTTTTAACACAGGTGGAGGTGCTTTATTGTTGCTTCCAAAGTGTAAAAATTTTGAAGAAAAATTAAACAAAGTAACACAAAAGGTTCAAGAGATTCTGCTTGATAAATTCAGTGTAGATATCAATTATGTATATGCATGGGTTGAATGTGATAGAAAAGAATTAGAAACATTTAAAATTTCTAAAGCAACAAAATTAAAATCGAAATTAGATGAAGAAAAGAATAGAAAGTTTAATAAAGTATTAAATAGTGATTTTTTCTTTAACAAACCAAAGTCAAATTATGTATGTAAGATGTGCGGAACAAATTTTGTAGAAAAAGAAAATGATACATGTGATATCTGTAAGACGATAATTGAAATATCTGATTTCTGCATAAAGCATGATGATTTTTTCTTGGTTTATGATTTTAATCGCAGATTAGATGATCAAGTGAGTGATTGTATAAAAATTGATATGGGATATATGGATTTTTATTTGATTTCAAAAGAGGATTATCCACTAATCATAAATAAATATGATTATATTGAATCATTAAATCAATCTCATTTGGGGAATACTCGTTTAATAGCAAACTTAGTACCTAAAAAGAATGATAGAATTATTCCTTTTGAAAATATGGTAATAAATTTAGTGGATACATCTTATGGGGATCCTAAATTAGGGATTTTGAAAATGGATGTGGATAATTTAGGTGCAATATTTGCGTTTGGAATGGAAAAACAAAGATCATTATCTAAGTTTTTGACATTGAGTAGGATGATGGAAAACTTTTTTGGACATGAATTGATGAATATTTGTGTTGAGGTTTCAAAAAAGATGAATTCGAATATAAGTCAATTCAGCAACAATGAATCTATGTTTTATATCAATTATGCAGGTGGAGATGATTTGGTGATAATGGGTCCAGCCTCAGGAATTTTAGAATTATCTAAAGTTATTAATGAAAGGTTTAGTGAATACACGTTAAATAAAAATATAACGATTTCTGGTGGCATCACTATTCAATCACCAAGTGCACCGATAAGATTTGGTATTAAAGAAGCAGAGGAATATTTAAATCAATCAAAAGCATTGGATGGAAAGAATGGAATTACATTGATACATACATCTTGCAAAATGAATGAGTATGAACAAGTGTTACAGCAGGTTAATGTTTTCAGAAAGTATATTACGAATCAAGATATTTCCCGAACAAACTTTTATAATATGATGAAAGTACTGGATGTAGAAAATATGGAAAAATACTATCGCAATATTCCTATTCTTTTATATTCATTAAAGCGAAATGTTAAGAATAAAGATGTTCGACAAGATTTAATATCAAAAATAAGTATGGCAAATATGAATTGTGATCAATTAAAAAAATTGGTTTTGGAAATGAAGTTAGCTATTATGCAAACTAGGGGGTAATTAATAATGGAACAAAGAAAAAATTATACAGGCCATGGTCATCGTACTAATAATTATTCAAGTCAAAATATAGAACAGGAAATACATAAAATAGAAAAGCCGTTACATATTTATTATGCGGATAAATCAAAATTGTTTTTACCGGATGGAGAAGCTTATAAAATTGCAGTTAGTTTTAAGGGTATCACAACGCATCAATTAAGAAAAATTTTAAATCAAGTAAAGTTATGTAGACAAGAACTAGGAAATAAAGATGCTAACTTCGATGATGTGAGAAATCGATTATTTATGTTATTGCCTTTGTCTGCATATAATGGAGGAAGAGAACCAAAATTAAAAAAGATTTATCGATTTCTAGTAGAGCATTTAAATGAAAATTCGATTACATGCGCTAAAGATATAGAAGTATTTGATGAATTGTTTACGAGTATTGTTGCATACCATAAATGTTAAGGAGGAAAGTAAAATGTTAGAACGTATTTATAGATTAGATTTTGAAATTGAGTTATTGACAGGGTTACATATTGGAGGTTCTACAGATACATTTGATATTGGTGGAGCTGATTCAACAGTTATAAAGAATCCATTGACACATGAACCATATATTCCTGGTAGTTCTATTAAAGGAAAACTGCGTTCTTTATTGACCCAAAAGTATGGAAAAGTATTGCTTGGAAAAAAAGAATCTGAAATGGTGCTTGAAAGAGATGAAATACGATGTCTTTTTGAGCCTGTTTCAACAAGTGACGAGTTGAAGGTTTCAAGATGTATTTTTAGAGATGCATACTTAACAGATGAAAGTAAAGAGGAGTTACAAAAACACCTTGGTTTAGGAACGTTTACTGAAATTAAGGCGGAAAATAGTATTGATTTATTAAATGGAAGAGCAGCAAATCCACGATTCATTGAACGTGTTCCTAGAGGTGCAAAATTTAGTGGTGAAATTGTTTTGCAGATTTATGAAGGTGACGATGCAGAACAATTAAAAGAAGTAGTCAATGATGCTTTGAAAATGTTGGAATTAAATTATCTTGGAGGTAGCGGAACTAGAGGATATGGTAGAGTAGAAATTCATTCCCAAGATTTTCAGAAAGTTGAATTCTAAAAATGAAAACTTATAAAATTGTTTTTACTTGCCAATCTGTAGTGAATGAGATACCAAATTCCCAAACAATTTTCGGTGCAATATGTAATATTTTATTGCAAACAAGAGGAAAAGATGCGCTTGATGAATATATTTCCTCATTAAATGCAAAGGCGAAGATGGTACATTCATCTATGTTTCTAAATCATACGCTACCTATGATTAAAAAGAATGTTTTTTCTTTAGAGTATATTAATACCTTACTTGGCAATGTAAAAGCAGAGGATAAATTAAGGGTGCTTGAAAATGCAAAGCGATATAAACAAATTTCATCGATGTCAGAAATGGTTTATAAAAATTATGTAGAAAATAACAGAATAGAAACACTTACTGTAGATTTACAAGAAAAAAGTAATGATTTTGAGATCAGAAATGGATTGTTAAAATATTCAAGTGAAACGTTTGATATGGAAATGGATTCAGTTTTATTAACTCGAAATGGATTTCCTGAAAAGGAAAATGATAAGACTTTGTTCTATTCTAATGCGATTTATTATCCGAAAGGTACTGAATTTTGCATATATGTAAAAACAGAAGAAAATGTGGATTATTTAAAATCTATCTTTAATTATTTTGAATATTTTGGAGTAGGTTCAAGAAGAACGGTTGGAGATAATTCATTTAGATTAGAAAGAATTGAAGAATGGAATCAATCAAGTGATATGGAGAGTAAATTGGTTTTAAGTCGTTATATTCCAAATGATGAAGAAGTGGATTATAGCAATTCGTTTTATAAACTTACTAGTAATGTGTATCGTACTTCTGAAAACTATGCTGGGGGTTATGTTAGTGGTAGATTTATGCATTTGATGGAGGGAAGTTTTATGAGATTTTTAGAAAATAAAGAATATTATGGAAAGGTGTTAGAATCTTGTGTAAATGGTAAGACTGTTTATCATTATGCAATAGGTTTTGTGTTGTAATATGGATAGAATTACAATTTTGACCCCAGTTCACATCGCAACAGGTAATGAGGTTGAAATGCCTTGTTATCACAAAGTTAATGATATTACTGTTAATCGATATAGGTTTACAGATGTTCTTTCACAACTTCCACCTAAGGTGATGACAGATTCACGCTTACTTGACGAATTAAGTTCAAGACAGCCTAGTAAAAAATTGTTATATAGATATATACATCAATATGTTGATTATTCAAAACTAACTCCACTATATAATTTGGAGTATACATATGATGGATCTTTAAGTAAAGCTAGAAATGATGTTTCAGAGCAGATGCATGATTTACATAAACCTTTTATACCTGGTTCTACTATAAAGGGTACGTTATTAAATTCATGGAAATATTATTTATTAAAATTAAACTATGATCAAATTAGACCTAATATTTATAAACAAATCAAGGGTGGCCAAAATAAAAATCTTGACTTTCATGAACTTATGTTTGGAAAATCTTTAGATAATGATCATGCAAATTTTTATAAAGAATTATATTCTTGCTTGTTATGCCAGGATATATATTTTAATGAAATGGAATTGTTTTTTGCAAGTAGAAAGGGAAGTAATCGAGATATGAGTGGTTCAATTCCAACTACATATAAAGAATGTATTCCACCATTACAAACTACTAATTTAGTATTGTTTCATTTTGACGAGTTTAAATTGAATGTCTTAAAAGATAAATATAAAGAAAAGCCTTATATCACATTGATAAATTCATTTAAGCGTAAAGTTTTCTTAAAAGCATGCAATGCTTTCACAAAAGATATTTTAAATGCAGATACAGATAAAAATTATTTTAACTTTTACGAAAGCTTTGTTGGCATAAATGAGAAGTTAAATGAAATAAAGAAAGAATTAGAAAATCCTAATACAGTGGTTCTACGAGTGGGTAATTCAACAAATTATTTTGCTAAGACAGTTTCTTATTTGATTAAGAATAATGATCCTGGTTTATATAAAGAATGTTTCTGGCAGCACTTTGCTCCAGTGAAAAAGGGGAAAACAAAGCCTAACGAGAGAACAATGCCTAAAACACGAATGATTTATTCAAATGGAGAAAAAGATTATTTGCCTGGATTTATTAAAATTCAATATGATTAAAAAAGTTGAAGTTTTGATTTCTTTTCCAATGGGAGCCAAATTTAGAGAAAACTTAGATTTATCAATATACAGAAAATTGATGAATTTTATTTATGATCTATCCTGTTTCAACTCTATGACTAAGTGTAATGAGTGCAGTCAATGTAAAGAATGCAGGTATTACTTAATGACAGGCGAAAATTTTAGATTTTATCCAGGTATTCTTGTTAAAAGTGATATGTTTGGTAAGTCCCATTTTGGAAAAAATGAACAAAAAAGATTTGAATTTTATTTTATTGGAAACAATAAATCTTATTCAGATTATGTAGATTTATTGTTTTCCAATTTGAATCAGAGCTTGTTTGGTAATTTCTTTTATTTAATCAAAATTACGAAAACGGATTTGAATTCAAAAAATATGAATTGTGATAAATTAGTATTTTCAACTCCATTAGAAAACAAGAATGTTTCTGAGGTTTATAATAAAATGGTTGCTTATTATAATGAGCATTATGAGACAGCTTATGAATTTTTTTCAAGTGATTTGCAGTTAGAAAATTGTCGGTATGTAGAAGGCGTTTCTGCTTTTATGAAAACCAAGAAAATCTATCCTAAGGGATTTATTGGATGTGTAAATAAATCCTTTAGTTTAAATTCTGATTTTTTAGAAATTGGTGTTGGCAAATATAATTGTGTAGGTGGTGGACAAATTGAGATTACAACTAACGTTTAAATGCAATAATTTAAAAGTACCTTTTAATTATCAACATATGATTCAAGGATTAATATATAGTGCTTTTGATAAAGAGGATAAAGGTGATTTTTTTCATAATCAAGGATATCGGTTTGAGAGAAAAGTCTTTAAAATGTTTGTCTTCAGTAATCTATTCGGAAAGTATAAAATAAACGATAGATTTATGGTTTTTGAAGATTCAATTACTTTTTATGTTTCCAGTTATTCTGAAGAATTCTTAAAAGAAATTTATGATTTTTATACAAGTAATGAAAAAGTTATTTTAAATAATCAATTCATTCAATTGGTGTCTATAAAATTTATGAATTTAGAATATTTTACTGGAGAGAAACAAATTGTAATTCATACACTTTCTCCAATTGTTACTTATACTACAACAGATTGTTATGTAAATTATTTTAAACCTAGTGATGCTGAGTTTAATACTCTTTGTATGAATAATTTACTAGATAAATGTCATGCATTAGATATCAAACAAGACGATATTTCTTTTAATGTGGAAAAAGTTTTATATGAGAAAAAAAGATTAGTTAAATTTAAAAATACATTTTACGTTGGATACCTGAGTGAAATGATAGTAAAAACTAATTTTGAAACATTAAGTTTATTGTGTGATACTGGGATTTCAGCTAAAGGACCAGCTGGTTTTGGAATGATAGAAGTGAAAAAGAGTGAAGAAAGTAGTTTATTTGTATAAAAGTGGAAACTTAAAAAGAAAAGATAATTCTCTTGTATTAGAGAGTAAAGACAAAGATGATTATATTCCGATAGAGCAAGTAGATATGATTATTTGTTTTTCAGAAGTTAGTTTAAATAAAAGAGTATTAGCTCTATTAAACAAGTATGAAGTATTGATATTATTTTATAATTTTTATGGAAATTATATAGGAAGATATGCTCCTAAAGATTATAAAGATGGTCGTGTTTTAGTAAACCAAGTAAATAAATATAGGGATGAATCACAAAGATTATATATTTCAAAGTCTATTCTAAAAGCTTCAATCAAAAATATGTTATCTGTTTTAAAGTATTATAGAAAAAAAGGAAAAAATTTGGATGAATTAATAAGAAAACTTGAAGATTTGGTGGGAATGGCATCCGATATAGAAACTATGAATGAATTAATGTTGATAGAGGCAAATGCAAAACAGACATATTATAAAATGTTTGATGTTGTTCTAGAAAATGAAGAGTTTAAGTTTCAAAAGCGAACAAAAAATC
Organism: Holdemanella biformis DSM 3989; assembly: GCF_000156655.1. Lineage (GTDB taxonomy): Bacteria > Bacillota_I > Bacilli_A > Erysipelotrichales > Erysipelotrichaceae > Holdemanella > Holdemanella biformis. The sequence goes on along the minus strand of NZ_DS996841.1, from coordinate 253,046 downwards.
CACCACAAAATGAAGTGAATGCTATGCTTAGTTATGGATATACATTACTATATGGAATTATTTTATCAATTCTTGATCGTAGTAGTTTATTTCCACAAATTAGTTTTATACATAGTTTAAGTAAAAACTCAGATTCATTACAATATGACCTGGCGGACATTTTTAAACCCGTGTATATAGATAGAATGGTTTTAAGATTGATTCGTAAAAAACAGATAAAACAATCTCATTTTCAATATAAACCAGACGGAAGATGTTACTTAAGTAAAGAAGGAACAAAGGTATTTATTGAAGAATTCAATATTTTATTACAATCCACAATCGTATATTCAAAGCGAAATTATAGTTATCGCTCTATATTATCAAAAGAAGTACATCGGTTATCTGAATACATTAAAGATAAGTCTATTACACTTGATTTTTTTGTGATGAAGTGGTGAGATTATGTACGTTATATGTGTGTATGATGTTAACGAAAAAACATGTGTTAAAGTAATGAAAATTTTAAGAAAATACCTGTTTCATATACAAAAGTCTGTTTTTGAAGGAACTTTAACACCCAAACAATTTAGTGTCTTAAAAGAAGAATTGCATAAAGTTACAAGTGATGAGGATTCAGTATTGTTTTATTTTTCATATAATGAAAAACAGATATATAAAGAAGGATTGAATAAAGTGAATGAATCTCTAAATATTTTGATTGATTGATCATTCGACCATCAGTATAAAATTCAACCAAAAAAGCCTATATTTCCATTAAAAAGTAAAAGTGGTCGAAAAAATTTGACATATTTTCCTAATGATTACTGAATTTTAGAGTATTTATAGATATTTTTGTAGTAAAATACTACGTATATGGCAAAAATTTGCTGTTGTATATCGTTCTTATAAAGGATTAACGCTCAATGCCACATTCTTCTGCCGTTTTCTTTTTGTGTTGTATATCGTTCTTATAAAGGATTAACGCTTATTTTCATACATACCTTCTTGGTTCTTACGCATATGTTGTATATCGTTCTTATAAAGGATTAACGCATGATCTCACCTGTTTGTTCGTTTTCTTTTTCCACAGTTGTATATCGTTCTTATAAAGGATTAACGCTGTCTGAATTGCTCAACGATGGATGTTCTAACAATAGTTGTATATCGTTCTTATAAAGGATTAACGCTTGTAATGTTTTCAAATCCTATCATTTTTCTTGTTTTGTTGTATATCGTTCTTATAAAGGATTAACGCTTTTTGGCTTTCGCACTCTTCGATTTTGTCAATATCTTCTGTTGTATATCGTTCTTATAAAGGATTAACGCTTTAATCTTTGCTGATCTGTAAGCGGCTTTTTATTGTTGTATATCGTTCTTATAAAGGATTAACGCTGTAAAAGTGCAATAAGCTGGTATATCCTCATATAATGTTGAATATCGTTCTTATAAAGGATTAACGCCAATAATTTATTTAATAAACTTATAAACTTATTTATGTTGAATATCGTTCTTATAAAGGATTAACGCTTGTTTCTCCCGTTTTGTATAATTACCTCTTTACCTACTCCTGTTGAATATTGTTCTTATAAAGGATTAACGCTTAGTAGACAAGAACACACATACATTCAATGCAAGTGTTGAATATCGTTCTTATAAAGGATTAACGCTGAGCGCCATGTTTAGCGCTGTTACCAGTCCAGATCTGAATTGTTGAATATTGTTCTTATAAAGGATTAACGCATCAACTCATCGATTCTTTCTTCAATCATTTTTCTTGTTGAATATCGTTCTTATAAAGGATTAACGCTAATAATTGAAATGTTTTTTTTCTTTTTTCCATCTAGTTGAATATTGTTCTTATAAAGGATTAACGCTCATGATAGATTACATTCTTATCAATTGGGTTTGAGTTGAATATTGTTCTTATAAAGGATTTGAATTGTGGTTGTTTAAGTGTTAAAAAAGAAGTATTGCTACTTCTTAGGTGTTATATTAACTACCACATACTCACATATACCCTCTGTTCTTATAGGAAAATCCCAACCAACAAGGCCTGAATTAATGATTTTTGTCCTGTGCTTGAATGTTTCTTTTCCGTAATTACCGGCAAAGTCAGGTTGTAAATGGTAAGAATAAGAGAGTGGAAACATTTGTCCGTTATAAGTGTGACCGCTGAGTTGAAGGTCAACGTTGTTTTTGATATTTTCCCTTGTTCCTTGTGGTTGATGGTCGAGGATGATGTTGTAGGTTTTAGTGGATAGATTGTAGTCTTTTGTTTTCTTGCGGTTTTTGTTTGTGTAATCTTTTCTGCCGATTAGAGTTATGTTATTAAAATGTACTTCTTGATCATTTAGAATGGTGATATTGTTTTTTGTGATTTTTTGATTGAGTTTATTTCTTGTGAATTTTATTTTGTCTTCGTGATTACCATATACAAAATAAACAGGGGCTACTTTAGTAAGTCTTCTGAGTTGTTTAAATAGGATTTCCATATCTTCTTTGGATGTGGATTCATCCACGAAGTCTCCACCTAATAGATAGAAGTCGGTTTTAACTTTCATTAATGTATTTGTGATTTCTTTTAATCTTTGAGGATTATTCGCATTGGGATAGTGAACATCTGAAATGAAACAGATCTTTGTTGGAGTTATGCTTTTTTCTGTTTTTAGATTATATGTGGTTTGATGGATGGTATACATATTCACAGAACCAAAAGTAACGATGGAAGTGGATATGATAGCTGATACTATTATGCAGAATATTGGTTTTCTTTTCTTGAATATTAATAATAGGATTGGTTAACAGAATAGTGTATGTATAGCTCACATGGCTTGATATGTACGCATATTCCAACAATTTAATAGTAATGCGATACAAATGCGTATCGTATTTTTTTGTTTAATGTGTTCTTTAAAAGATTGTTTAGTAATATACATAATCCGATTTCTAGAATAAGGATTCCCATTTGAAGATAGATCATACTATCACTTCCTTTTGGTCTTATCTTACACCATTGTTAGAAAGATTTCTTAGTTTATGCAGTATAATAAAGTGGGTGAGATTATGTATAAAATATTGATTGTAGAAGATGATGAACTCATCTCAAAAAAGTTAGAATCGTTTCTTAAATCTTGGAACTATGATGTTTATCGAGTGGTTGATTTTTATAATGTGATGGATGCATTTCAATCCTTTAATCCAGACTTAGTGTTAATGGATATAACGCTACCTTATTTGAATGGATATTTGTGGACAGAAAAGATTCGTGAAGAATCCAAAGTTCCAATTATCTTTATTTCAAGTGCTACCGATAATATGAGTATTGTGATGGCTATATCTAAGGGTGCGGATGATTTTGTAGTAAAGCCTTTTGATTTAAATGTTTTAGCTGCTAAAATTACGGCAATATTAAGACGTAGCTATGACTTTGTATCCAATCATAATATTCTGGAATATCAAGGTATACGCTTTAATTTAGATGATAATACAGTAAGTTTTCAATCTTCTCAAATTGAACTGAGCAAGAATGAGGCAAAGATCTTACGCTTACTTATGGAAAAGAAGGGGACGATTGTATCTCGAGATCGTTTAATGGAATATTTGTGGAAGACGGATTTTTATGTGGATGAAAATGCATTAAGTGTGAATGTGAATCGTTTGCGTAAAAAGTTAGAGAGTATTGGCATTGTGGATTTTATTCAAACAAAAAAAGGGTTGGGATATAAGGTATGAAATTATTTGGCCATTATTTAAAAGATCGATTGTTTTTTATAATGATTTATGTTGTAAGTGTTTTGATCTGTTTATGTGTATTTAAACTCTATAATCTAGAACTTGAAGCTTTTACATATGCCTTTATGATTTTATGCGTTTTATTGGTGGTTTGTTTCTTGTTTGATTACTACAAATATTATAAGAAACACCAAACACTAGTAACGCTTCAATCCAATAGTAATGTTTCTTTGTCTTGTGATCTTCAAGATTCTTCATTGATGGGAGAAGACTATCATAAAATCTTAGTGGCTATGAAAGAGTATCATGATGAGTATGTTATTTCTTCTGAAAATAAAATGCATGATCTAGAAGATTATTTTACGATGTGGGTGCATCAGGCTAAACTTCCCATTGCCGCTATGAAGTTACTACTTGAAGATGAGAACTTAAGTCGTGGTGAAATTAAGTTGCAACTCTTACGTATGGACCAATATACAGATATGGTTTTAGCCTATTTACGCTTACATAGTACGCATACCGATTTCTTATTTAAAGAATTAGAATTGGACGATTTAATTCGACAATCGATTCGTCGCTTTTCTACAGAATTTATTCGTAAACACATTCAGTTGAGTTTTAAAGAAACCGGGGATGTTATTTTGAGTGATGAAAAGTGGCTTGTGTTTGTGTTGGAACAAATTCTTTCGAATAGTCTTAAATATACCAATGAAAATGGTTTGATATCTATATATATGAAGTCTAAACATATTTTAGTGATTGACGATAATGGTATAGGTATTAGTGCAAGTGATTTAAATCGTGTGTTTGAAAAAGGATATACAGGCATGAATGGGCGTAGTGATAAAACGGCCAGTGGTCTAGGTCTATATTTATGTAAAAATATTTTAGATATGTTGAATCATAAAATTCGAATTGAATCAAGTGTTGGTAAAGGCACTCGAGTGATATTAGATCTTACGCATTTTGAAGGAAGAATAGAGTAATCTTACAATCTTGTAAGATGAGTGTTAGCTGAATCGATGGCTGCATTTTTGAATCCTTTGTAGAATTTTGGTGTACATGGAGGTAATGAATATGGCATTATTAGAAGTAAAAAATTTGAAAAAAGTATATACAACAAGATTTACACAGAATCAAGTACAGGCATTGAGTAATGTGAATTTTAGTGTGAATAAAGGCGAATATGTAGCTATCATGGGTGAGTCTGGTTCGGGTAAGACAACCTTATTAAATATCTTGGCGGCTTTGGATAAACCAACAAGTGGACAAGTCTTATTACATGGTAAAGATATTACGCATATTTCAGAAAAAGAAATTGCGAACTTTCGAAGAGAACACTTAGGCTTTGTATTCCAAGATTTTAACTTATTAGATAATTTTAATAATCGCGATAATATTTTCTTGCCTTTGGTTTTAAGTAAGAAGAAATATCCAGAAATGAAAGAAAGATTGACTCCAATCGCCAAACAACTAGGGATTGAGGATATTTTAGATAAGTTTCCATATGAAATTAGTGGTGGACAAAAACAGCGTGTGGCTGTAGCTCGTGCTATCATCACAAATCCAGATCTAATTTTGGCGGATGAGCCAACGGGAGCTTTGGATTCAAAAAGTACAGAAGAACTTTTACATTTATTCGGAACGATCAATGCGAATCAACAAACAATCGTAATGGTTACTCATTCGACAAAGGCAGCAAGCCATGCGTCTCGCGTTCTATTTATTAAGGATGGAAAGATCTTCCATGAAATTTATAAGGGAAATAAAAATTTAGATCAGATGTATCAATGTATTAGTGATACGTTGACATTATTAGCTACAGGTGGTGTTCACCATGAGTAGAGCTTTCTATTTAAATTTAGCTGTAGATAATTTGAAGAAGAATGCGCGTACCATCATTCCTTATATATTAACGAGTGTCTTAACGACAATGATGTTGTATATGGTTGTTTCTTTGGCAAACAATCCAAACTTAAATGAGATGTTAGGGGCAATGACACTAACGCAGATGTTAGGCTTTGGGGTTGTGATTATTGAAATCTTTGCGTTTATCTTCTTGTTCTATACACATAGCTTTTTAATTAAAAGAAGACAAAAAGAGTTCGCGTTATTCTCTATATTAGGAATGGAAAAGAAACACTTAGCTCGCGTCTTGTTTTATGAAACTGCGATTACTTTATTTGTATCATTAGCTTTAGGTATTGGTTTAGGTATCTTGTTTGATAAAGCGATGTTTTTAATCATCGCAAAAATGATTGGTGCAGATATTATACTTGGTTTCTATTTCTCATTTATAAGTATGAGACAATGTGTTCTTGTGATTGGATTGATCTATGTATTGATCTATTTCTATTCTATGATTCGTATTCATATTTCAAGTCCAATTGAATTGCTTCATTCGAGTCATATGGGTGAAAAAGAGCCTAAGGCCAAATGGGTTCTTTCTATTATT
>NZ_DS996841.1:193140-246787 GCF_000156655.1 Holdemanella biformis DSM 3989 | reverse complement strand
TTTGTCTAGGTATTGGATACTATTTGTCAATTACGACTAAAAATCCTTTAACGGCATTCTATTTTTTCTTTGTGGCTGTTGTACTTGTCATTATTGGAACGTATTTATTGTTTACATCTATATCAGTGACTTTCTTAAAATTAATGAAAAAAAATAAGAATTACTACTATAAGACGAATCACTTTATTAGTGTTTCTGGCATGATGTATCGTATGAAACAAAATGCCGTAGGACTAGCTAATATCTGTATTCTTTCAACGATGGTCTTAGTCATGTTGTCTACAACACTAAGTATGTGGTCAAGTATTGATCGTGTTGTGGATTCACAATATCCTCGAAGTGTAATGGGAAATGGATATGGGGATGCTTCCAATATTGATTTTGATGAAATGAATGAAGAATTGATTCGTATGGGCATTGTTCCAAAGAATCTTCTTGCGTATAAGAGATTGGATTATGCTGGATATTTAAAGAATGGAACTTTGATTACGGATTATCGGAATGAGGGGATGAATGCGGTAAATGAAGTACAAGAATTTTATTGTTTTCCACTAAAAGATATTCAGGACTATGAAAATATTAAGGGGTCTTTAAAACCAAATGAAATCTATGTGTATTCTAATGCAGAGACGATTAAGAAAAAGACTTTGTCTTTATTTGGAAAAGAATATGTTGTAAAAAAACAATTGGATCATTTGAAGATGGATGAGAGTAATCCTAATGTGACAGAACATTATTATATTATTGTGAATTCAGAAAAGACTTTAGAGAAGATGCAACAAGATCAGATACATGTGTATGGCGATAATGCGAGTGCAATACGTGCTTATTATTCGTTTGATTGTGATGCGAATGAGCGTGAAGTTATTAAAAAGTTAGGTCAGAATGAGAATATAAATGATTTTATTTGGTTAAGTAAATTGGATCAGAAACAAGGTTTGATTGAATTATATGCAGGCATCTTATTTATTGGAATCTTCTTAAGCTTTTTATTCATCATGGCAACCATTCTGATTATGTACTATAAACAAATTACAGAAGGCTATGAAGATAAGGATCGTTTTGAGATCATGCAAAAAGTAGGTCTTGAACAACAAGATGTAAAGAAGGCTATTCATTCACAGGTATTAACGGTATTCTTTATGCCATTACTTGTGGCAGGGCTTCATGTTTGTTTTGCGTATCCAATGATTGAAAAGCTACTTCATTTATTATTTGTGAGTGATTCATGGCTTTATATTCGTACGACAATATTCTGTTTTGTGGCCTTTGCGCTAGTCTACATTGTGATTTATGTATTAACTTCAAAAATCTATTATGGAATCGTGAAAAGAAATGTTTAATTGGATATTAGGATTTCTTTTGATTGGGTTATGTATCTATATTTATTATGTAAATCATCATGGAATTTAGTACTCGATTAGAGTACTATTTTTTTAGGTGATATATATGTTTATTAATGGATTTGACATCTTATGGGATGAAATTGATGATTATGTGGCCGATATTCAAAGTATTCGAAGTATTGATCAATTAACTTTTAGTAAGCCAGTGACTTTCTTTTGTGGGGAAAATGGAAGTGGTAAGTCTACTTTATTAGAGGCTCTTGCGATTAAAAATGGATTGAATCCAGAGGGTGGAACAAGAAATTATGATTTTTCTACGTATGATTCGTATTCTAGTTTACATAAACATATGCGTTTGTGGCGTAATAGAAAACCGGATTGGATGTATTTCTTGCGTGCAGAAAGCTTCTATAATGTGGCGACAAAGGAAATGGAATATGGAGGAATTTTTTCTGAAAGATACCATGATCAATCGCATGGTCAGAGTTTCTTTTCTGTATTGATGAAACAAACAAATAAAAATGGATTATACTTTCTAGATGAACCTGAAGCAGCTTTATCTTGTCAGAATCAATTGGCCTTACTCTATTTGATTGAGGAATGTGTGAAACAAAATTGTCAGTTTATCATTGCGACACACTCACCGATATTATTGGGCTTTCCCAATGCTCAAATCTTATCGTTTGATGATGGTAAGGTAGAAGAAGTAGATTATAAATCGACGTCTAGCTATCAAACAATGAAATTGTTTTTGGATCGGTATGATTATTTTGTGAAAGATATTCAAGAGAATAATGAAGGAGGGATATTGTGATTAAATTAATTGCGATTGGAAAGAATAAAGATAAGGCGTTACAGTCTTTAGAGAAAGAATATATGAAGCGATTGTCGGCTTTTTGTAAGTTTAGTGAAATCGAAGTCAAGGATGAGGCAAATGAGCATGTTTCTAGAGAAGCCGAGGTTTTATTGGTGAAAGAAAAAGAGGGAAATCGTGTTCTAGAAAAATTATCAGATCAAGATTTTGTAGTATTGCTTGATCTTCATGGCAAAATGATTGATTCTGAGACGTTTGCGAAAAATTTGGATACTTGGCAAATGAAGCATTCAAATATTGTTTTTGTGATTGCGGGAAGTCTAGGACCGAGTGAAAAATTAGTTTCTAGAGCGAATTATCGTTGGAAATTATCGGATCTAACTTTTACACATTTGATGACGCGAGTTTTGATGTTGGAGCAGATTTATCGTGGTTTTATGATCAATAATGGTCGTAATTACCACAAGTAGATGATGTAAGCGCTTTTTGTGAAATATTTTACTTGTGAAAAACTAGTCAATCAATTTATGTAGTGATATAATGGATGTGCAAAAAAATGACAGTAGGAGGAATATACATGACAAAGAGAACTGTTAAAGACCTTGATGTAGCTGGAAAAAAGGTCATCGTACGTTGTGATTTTAACGTGCCAAGAAAAGATGGTGTTATCACTGATGATAACCGTATCGTAATGGCTTTACCTACAATTAAATATTTAGTAGAAAACAAAGCTAAAGTTATTTTGATGTCTCACTTAGGAAAAGTTAAGACTGAAGAAGACAAAGCTAAAAACAACTTGGAATGCGTAGCTGTACGTTTACAAGAATTGTTACCAGATGTAAAAGTAACTTTCTGCCCAGTAACTCGTGGTGAAGAATTAGAAAACGCTGTAAATGCATTAGCTGATGGAGAAATCGTATTAATGCAAAATACTCGTTACGAAAAAGGCGAAAGCAAAAACGATCCTGAATTAGGTGCATATTGGGCTAGCTTAGGTGAAGTATTCGTTGAAGATGCATTCGGATCTGTTCACCGTGCTCACGCTTCTACTGTAGGTATCCCTACAAATATTAAAGAAAATGGATTAGGATTCTTAGTAGAAAAAGAAGTTACAATGTTAGGAAAAGCTGTTGATGAACCAGCTCATCCATTCGTAGCTATCATTGGTGGATCTAAAGTATCTAGTAAGATCGATGTTGTTGACAACTTATTGAAAAAAGCTGATAAAGTTATCATCGGTGGTGGAATGGCTTATACATTCTCTAAAGCTGTTGGTGGTTCAATCGGTACTTCATTGGTTGAAGATGACAAATTAGATTTAGCAAAAGAATATTTAGAAAAAGCTGGAGACAAATTAGTTCTTCCTGTAGATAACGTAATCGCTGATGCATTTAGTGAAGAAGCTAACACTAGTGTTGCTGATGCTGGACAAATTCCTGATGGATGGATGGGATTAGATATTGGTCCTAAATCTGTTGAATTGTTCAAAGAAACTTTAGCTGGTGCTAAAACTGTAGTATGGAATGGACCTATGGGTGTATTCGAAATGCCTAAATTTGCTAAAGGTACTGAAGAAGTATGTAAAGCAATTTCTGAATTACCAGAAGCTATTACAGTAATTGGTGGTGGAGATTCTGCTGCTGCTGCAAAACAATTAGGATATGCAGACAAATTCTCTCACGTTTCAACTGGTGGTGGAGCTAGTTTGGAATATATGGAAGGTAAAACATTACCTGGTATCGCTATTATCAGCGAAAAGTAATAAGGAGATGTACTTAAAATGAGAAAACCTATTATCGTTGGAAACTGGAAAATGAATAAAAACAACGCTGAAACAAAAGCTTTCTTCGAAGCTGTTGATGGTGTTGCTGCTAGCGAAAATGCTACTTATGGAATTGGATGTCCATTTACTGATTTAAGAACTGCATTGGATCACGCTAAAAACTTAGTTGTAGCTGCTGAAAACTGCCACTTTGAAGATAGTGGAGCTTTCACTGGTGAAGTTAGTGTTCCTATGTTAGAAGAAATGGGAGTTAAATACTGCATTATCGGTCACTCAGAACGTCGTGAAATGTTCGGCGATACAGATGAAACAGTTAACAAAAAAGCAAAACGTTTGATCAAAGCTGGAATCACTCCAATCTTATGTGTTGGTGAAACAGAAGCTGATTATGATGCTGGAAACTCAGAAAAAGTAATTCGTGAAGAATTAGCTGGTTCTTTAGCTGACTTATGTCCAAAATGTGTTGGTGAAATGGTAATTGCTTACGAACCAATCTGGGCTATCGGAACTGGAAAATCTGCTTCAGTTGAAATTGCTGAAAACTGCTGTAAAATCGTACGTGACCAAGTTAAGGTTATGTATGGTGAAGAAGCTGCTGAAAAAGTACGTATCCAATATGGTGGAAGTGTTAAACCTAATAACATCGTTGAATATATGGCTCAACCAGATATCGATGGTGCATTAATTGGTGGTGCTAGTTTGAAAGAAGATAGCTTCACAGAAATCATTGAAAAAACAAAATAATTGATGATTATATAGGCCTCTTTGAGGCCTTTTATTTTTAGCTGTTTCTAACCAAAAATAAATTTAAGGGTTGTTTGTGAGGTGGTTTCGTGGTAAACTAATCATGAACTATTTTAAATAGGGGGTAGAATAAAATGAACTTTGTAGAAAATAATGGTAAAAAAGTCGCAGCAATTCTTTGTGTAGCATCTGCTTTCCCTGTTGTCGCAACAGTGGTTGCAGCCAAGGAAGAACCAGGATGGCATGGCGATCGTTACGTAAACGAAGATAAAACTGTAGCTAAAGGATGGCAAGAAATTGAAGGAAAATCTTACTATTTCTCAGAAGATGGTACAGTAAACTCTTCAAAAACTGAAAATGCCACTACAGCAAGTGTTTCAAGTAACATTACGGGGGAAGTGAAAGAAACAGTAACAACAGCTAGTCAAGAAGCTGTAAAACAAGAAACTGAAGAAAAAGCAGTTGTAGATGAAACACCTGTTCAAACTGAAGAAGTTAAAACAGAAACAACTACAGATACAACAACAGATACTACTGAAACTCCAGAAGCTCCTGTAGCTCCAGAACAAACTCCAGAGCAAAATCCAACACCTGCTCCAGAGGCTCCTGCAGCTCCAGAACAAACTCCAGAGCAAAATCCAACACCTGCTCCAGAGGCTCCTGCAGCTCCAGAACAAACTCCAGAGCAAAATCCAACACCTGCCCCGGAAGCTCCTGCAGCTCCAGAACAAACACCAGAGCAAAATCCAACACCTGCTCCAGAAGCTCCTGCAGCTCCAGAACAGACTCCTGCTCCTGCTCCAGAAGAAACTGTAACACCAGCACCAGAACAAACAGCTTCTAGCTTAGGTGATCGTATTTCTTCATCAGCCCAAGGTTTAGTCGGTGTAACGGATGGATTATGGTGTACACAAGTTGTACAACAAGCATTAGCTAATGCGGGTGTAAGTGATGCATATCAATTATGGCCTGATCAATATCAAGGTGTATATGGATATTATACAGATAGTCCTCAAGCTGGTGACTTGATTTACTACAACAATGGTGGACGTGGCGTTGACCACATCGCCGTATATATTGGAAATGGACAAGCTGTACACGGAAACTATAATGGTAAAACTGTAATAGCTAGTGCATACCAAAATGGTATGGGTAATCCACAATATATTCGTGTAGTAAGATAATTGAATTTTTAAGCTTGGCAATTTGCCAGGCTTTTTTTTAATTCTTTTGTATTGTATAATATGATGTAGTTTTGGAGGCTATTATTTATGAATGAAGCATATAAAAATCTTTTAGAGAGAAGAAGTGTTCGAAAATATAATGATAAAAAGGTCAGTCATGACTTAATTGAAAAAATTGTTTATGCAGGTCAATGTGCGCCTAGTGGAATGAATCGTCAAATCTATGCTTTTGTGGTTGTCGAAGATGAAGAGTTAGTTAATGTGTTATCTAAAATGAATGCAGAAGTTATGAATTCATCATCGGATCCTTTCTATGGAGCTAAAAGTATGATCATTGTATTTGCGGATTCAAATGCACCGACATATTTATATGATGGAGCCTTAGCTATGGGAAATCTAATGAACGCTGCTAATGCCTTAGGTGTCGATTCATGTTGGATCCATCGTGCTAAAGAAGTTTTTGAAACGGATTTTGGTAAAGAATTAAAGAAAAAATGGGGCTTACCAGAATCTTATGAAGGAATTGGCCATTGTATTTTAGGTTATCGTGCAAATACGCTTGACAAGCGTGCTGAAAGAACTTCTAAGGTGATTTATGCATAATATACGTATTGGACAAGCTGTAGATATTCATCAACTTCAAGAGGGTAGAAAACTCATTCTAGGCGGTGTAGAAATCGAACATTCAAAAGGTTTGTTAGGACATTCAGATGCCGATGTTTTAGTACATGCGGTAGGTGAAAGTATTTTAGGAGCCCTTGCATTAGGAGATTTAGGAAAGCATTTTCCGGATACGGATCCTAAATATAAAGGCGCGAATAGTTTAGATTTATTGGCTCATATCTATGAAATGATGAATGAAATGGGTTACCAGATTGGAAATGTGGATGCGACAATCTTGGCAGAAAGACCGAAAATGGCACCACACATTATGGCTATGCGAAAAAATATTGCAGCTGTTTTACATTGTGATATGGAAGACATTTCCATTAAGGCTACGCGTGGAGAAAAGCTAGGCTTTGTAGGAAATGAAGAGGGCATAGTGAGTTTAAGTGTTTGTATATTGGAGAAAAAAAGATGAGAGTTGTAATTCAAAGGGCAAAAAACGCAAAATGTACAGTTGAAGGGCAAGTGACAGGACAAATTGATCATGGCTATTGTATTTTTGTAGGTTTTAATAATGAGGATACTGAAGAAATCATTGATAAAATGATTCATAAAATTTTATTTTTACGTATTTTTGAAGATGAAAATGGGAAGATGAATAAATCGATTCAAGATGTAAATGGTAGTATTCTATCTATTTCACAATTTACTTTATATGCGGATTGTAAAAAGGGGAATCGCCCAAGTTTTACAAATGCAGGAAAGCCCGATGTAGCTACAGTATTATATGATCAATTTAATCAGAAGTTACAAGATCAAGGTATGCATGTAGAAAAGGGGATTTTTGGAGCCGATATGAAGATTGAATTGTTGAATGATGGTCCAGTTACAATTGTATTGGATTCGAAGGAGTTATTTTAATGGAAATTATATATGGAAATATATTGGCAGAAAGTATTAAGTCTTCAATGAAACAAAAGATTGATGACATTCGTGCCCAAAATAAAAGATTACCTTTATTAAGTGTAGTTCTTGTAGGAAATAATCCGGCAAGTATGTCTTATGTTCGTGGTAAAGAAAAGGCTTGTTCTTCAATAGGAATGCTTCAAAAAACGATTCGCTTAGATGAAAATGTATCGCAAGAAGAATTGAGTAATGTGATTATGGAGCTAAATCTAGATCCGGAAGTGGATGGTATTTTAGTACAGATGCCACTACCAGAACATTTAGATGAAACGGCCGCATTAGAATTGATTGATCCACAAAAAGATGTGGATGGATTACACCCTATGAATGCCGGGTGTTTATTGACAAATCGTCCAGGCTTTATTCCATGTACTCCACAAGGGGTGATGGCTATGTTAGATTCGATTGGATATAAAGATTTATCGGGAAAACGTGCTGTTGTTTGTGGAAGAAGTAATTTAGTTGGAAAACCCGTCGCATTATTGCTTCAAAATCGCAATGCGACAGTTACAATTGTACATTCGAAAACACCAAATATTGAACAGATTGCTTCACAAGCGGATGTTTTGATTGTTGCGATGGGTGTTAGTCAAATGGTCAATGAAAATTGGGTAAAAGAAGGAGCTGTCGTGATTGATGTGGGAATCAATCGTGTCAATGGAAAACTTGTTGGGGATTGTGACTTCGAATCGGTTGCGAAAAAAGCAAGTTATGTAAGTCCTGTGCCAAAAGGTGTTGGTCCAATGACGGTTTGTATGTTATTATCGAATACGCTAGATGCATATAAAATGCATATGCAGGGAGAATAATTATGGAATATGGATTAAATGATATTGTTGAAATGAAAAAAGAGCATCCTTGTCATAAGTCCACAGAATGGAAAATTATTCGCATGGGTGCTGATATTCGAATTAAGTGTTTGGGTTGTGGAGCAAGTGTTTTGATGCCTAGACAAAAATTTGAAAAGAAATTGAAAAAAGTAATTCGACATGAAGAAGAATAGAGAGGATGTATTGAATTATGCCATTAACTGCAGGAATTGTTGGTCTTCCTAACGTAGGAAAATCGACTTTATTTAACGCTATCACAAAATCTCAAGTGGAAGCTGCAAACTATCCATTTGCGACAATTCAGCCAAATGTAGGTGTTGTAGAAGTACCAGACTATCGTATTGATCGTTTAGTTGAAATCTTCAATCCTAAAAAAACGATTTATACAACATTTGAATTTACTGATATTGCAGGATTAGTAAAGGGAGCAAGTCAAGGTGAAGGTTTGGGTAACCAATTCTTATCGAACATTCGTTTAACAGATGCGATTTGTCACGTAGTTCGTTGTTTTGACAATCCGGATATTACACACGTAGAAAATAGTGTGGATCCAATTCGTGATATTGAAATTATCAACTTAGAATTGACTTTAGCTGACCTTCAAACAATTGAAAATCGTAGAAGTAAGATTGAACGTAAGGCTAAGACAAACAAAGATAAAGAATCATTGGATGAACTTGCTTTATTGGATCGTCTTCAACCTGTTTTAGAAGAAGGAAAACCAGCGCGTTCATTAGAATTAAATGAAGAAGAACAAATTTTGATGAAGGGTTATAACTTATTGACCGCAAAACCTATGATTTATGTTGCCAACTTAGATGATGAAGGTATTATGGATCCAGATTCATGTGCTTACTACAATCAAGTAAAAGAATATGCTGCAAGTCAAAATAATCAAGTCGTTGCCTTGTGTGCGCAAATGGAAGAGGAATTGTCTGGTTTAGATAAAGAAGAAAAAGATGCGTTCTTAGAAGAATTAGGTGTTGAAACATCTGGCTTAGATCAATTGATTCAAGAAGCCTATTCCGTATTAGATTTATGTACATTCTTAACGGCTGGAGAAGATGAATGTCGTGCATGGACATTCAAAAAAGGTATGAAAGCACCGGATTGTGCTGGTGTTATCCACACAGATTTCAAAAAAGGCTTTATTCGAGCAGAAGTATATCGCTTTGATGATATTGATGAATTGGGTAGTGAATTAGCTATTAAAGAAGCAGGACGTTTACGCCTAGAAGGAAAGGATTATGTCGTTCAAGATGGCGATGTAATGCATTTTAGATTTAATGTTTAGTCTACAAAGTATTGTCTATTTGGTGATTGCCGTTATTCTATCCATGTCAATTCATGAAACAGCTCATGGCTTAGTTTCTTATTGGATGGGAGATCCAACCGCTAAATTAGAGGGAAGATTAAGTCTAAATCCTTTTAAACATGTGGATTGGCTAGGCTTAGTTTGTCTATTGATCTGTGGATTTGGATGGGCAAAACCGGTTCCAATTGATGCAAGATATTATAAAGACGCAAAAACAGGGATTATTTGGACTAGTTTTGCGGGGCCTGTCGCAAATTTTCTTTTAAGCTTTATTTGTATATTCCTGTTTTATGCACTTTATAAATTTGCACCTCAATTTATGATGACAAGTGTTGGTTATTTTGTATCAAACACATTGACCTATACAGGACTTATTTCTACGGGATTTGGAATTTTTAACTTAATTCCAGTTCCACCACTAGATGGATCGAAAATATTATTTTCATTTTTACCAGATGATAAGTATTATAAATTTATTGATGGTGCACCATGGATGAACATCTTATTTATCTTTTTGATTTTTACAGGTCTATTAGATTATCCACTAGGTATGTTACGTTCAAATATGATTCAATTTTTCGAGATGATC
This sequence comes from Holdemanella biformis DSM 3989, assembly GCF_000156655.1. GTDB lineage: Bacteria > Bacillota_I > Bacilli_A > Erysipelotrichales > Erysipelotrichaceae > Holdemanella > Holdemanella biformis. The sequence continues at coordinate 236,610 of NZ_DS996841.1, read as the reverse complement.
GCAAAGATGATTTTAGGTTTCTAAAGTCATCTTTTTTAAACGCTTTCACAAAAAATGACATTTTACTAAAAATTAACATAAATTTAATATTGTTTTGACATTATTTTTATTGCATAATAAAGACGTCGCAATGTGGAATTTTTTGCGTGAAAAAATTGAAAATAAAATATTCATTTTATAAAAGGAGTTCAAGATGGAAATAGTTACAATGGTCTTATCCCTATTAGGTGGCATTGCGTTATTTTTGTTCGGTATGTCTTTAATGGGCGATGGACTAAAAAGCGTAGCTGGTAATAAGTTAGAAGCATTCTTGTACAAGATGACAAACACAAGTCTAAAAGGTGTTGCCCTAGGTGCAGGTGTTACTTCTGTTATTCAATCTAGTAGTGCTACGACAGTAATGGTCATTGGTTTTGTTAACTCAGGTATGATGAAACTAAGACAAGCAATCGGTATTATTATGGGTGCTAATATTGGTACAAGTATTACCGGTTGGATATTGTGTTTATCTTATGTTGGTGGATCAAGTGGTATCGCTAGCTTATTTTCAACAGCTACGATCACAACATTGTTTGCGTTTATTGGTATTTGTTTAAAAACATTTGGAAAACGTACAACACATAAAAATGTGGGAAACATCATGCTTGGTTTTGCAATTTTAATGACAGGTATGCAACAAATGAGTGGTGCTGTTTCACCTTTAAGAACAAATGAAACATTCATTAGTATGCTTACAATGTTCTCAAATCCAATTATGGGTATTCTTGTTGGTATTTTGTTTACAGCTGTTCTACAAAGTGCAAGTGCTGCCATTGGTATTTTACAAGCCTTGTCAATGACTGGTTCTTTAACGTTTGCTGCTGCTTTTCCAATTACGTTAGGGGTTGGAATTGGAGCCGCTTGTCCTGTGTTGATTTCTGCCTTAAGTGCAAATAAAAATGGAAAGCGAACAGCCATTGAATATTTATTAAATGATGTTTTCGGTATGATTATATGGTCAATTTTATTTTATGGTGCGAATGCATTTATACATTTTACCTTTGTGAATATGGTCATGACACCTGTAACGATTGCTTTAATGAACACCGTTCTTCGTTCTGGGGCGATTCTAGTTTTATTCTGGTTTATTCCACAAATTGAAAAATTATTAATGGTATTCATTAAAGACAGTCCTGAAGATTTAGAAGAACAAGCGGACTTTGATTTATTAGAAGAACGTTTGATTCCATATCCTGCTTTGGCAATTGCACAATGTCATCGTGTTATGAATGGTATGGCTAAAAAAGTGCGTAACAATGTGAATCGTGCGATGAACCTAATTAATGAATTTAGACCTGAAAAATACGAAAAAGTTGGGCGTAAAGAAAAATTGATTGATAAATATGAAGCACGTTTAGGTTCTTATTTGATGCAACTTACAAAACAAGCATTAAATACTGAACAAACAAGACAAGCCTCATTATATCTTCATACTATTAGTGACTTTGAAAGAATTGGTGATCATGCTGCAGATATTGCCAAGATGTCAAAGAGTATCAATGAAAATCGTATGGAAATGTCGGAAGCGGCTATGGATGAATTAAATCTTGTCATGGAAGCTGTTCGTGAATCTATGAATATGACATATCATGCTTATTTAGAAGATGATCTTGTGTTAGCTAGACGTGTATCCCCACTTGGAATTGTCATTCGTGGACTTTGTGATGAAATGAAATTACGTCACGTTGAACGTTTATCACAAGGAAACTGTGGACTTGAAGAAGGTACAGTCTTCAATGATTTATTGAATAGTTTAAATCGTATTGCCACGCATTGTGCAAGTAGTATGGTGGCCTTGATTAAGATTCGTGAAAAAGATACAGATATCCATATTCACGATTCAAAGGTATATGCGATCGAAGGTGACGATTATAAAACAACGTTGGCTGAATATCAAGAAAAATATGATCTTGGACAAAGAAAAGGTCGTATTGTAAGTATGGAAGACGATCAAGTTGAATAGAAATTAAAAAAGGGCCTGAGAAATCAGGCCTTTGATGTATTAATTTGAATGTCACATTTGTCTTGGATTGAAAAAGTATTAAAATAGGCTTCTTCTAAAGGAATCCATTGTTGAATGAAATTATTCAACATCTTTGGATTTCTTTTTCTTAGTCTTTCTATTTGTTCATCTTTATTGACTGTTAAGAAAACGGAAAAATCATAATATTTTTGAAGACGAGAATGCATAGAATAAGAGCCTTCTATAATATTGAATGGTTTATATGGAATCAAGATAGCATGTTCTATAGACATAGTTGAGCAATTAAATTTACACAACTTCACATCTTCATGTTTTGATAATGGAATCAATATCTCTTGTTCAAAACGTTCATGATCCACATTTTCTCCAGGACTTTCAAGCCTTTCTTTTGTCCTTTGAAAAGGTTGTAGAAAGAAATCATCCATTTTAAATACGTTACAGTCATATATTTGTTTAAGTAAGTCTGCAAGTGTTGTCTTACCCGAAGCACAACGACCATCAATTGAAATCATAGAAGGGTGATTGTTGTCTATATATTTGAATAGTTCTAAAAATGGAATATATTTTTTGTGAATCAAACGATATGCAGGATGATACAATTGATTGAACGTATCTGAATGATGAATTGCAGGATACCCCTCTTTTTTCCATTTTAAAAGTAAATCCTTAGATTTTTCGAATGAAAAGGGAAGAGTATTGTCGAAGATAAGATCTAAAAGAGTTTGAATCTTATCTTCAAGTTGTTTGATCCCATTTTTTTCTTGTTGGCATGATCGTATAAATAAGGTACTTAGTGTGTTTACATTTAAGCCATAATTCAAATGTAGACGAATATAGTCACCATCTAATTCTTCAATTGAATTTGAAGAATCTTGATGATTTTGTAGTTCTTGTTCAATACTTGATTTGACGGTAGAAAAATCAGAAACAAGGTGTTCACATCCAAAACTACTTTGGTACAAAAACTTCATAAGGTCTTGTAATTCAAGTTGTGGATATAATTTAAATTGATTAAGTATATATTCTTTTGTGTTCATAGAAATTATTTTACCATATTCTTTTCTTTTTGATTATAGATAAAAACTATAACAAGTGCATATTTTTAAATATTATAAATAATCAATAAGAAATGATAAAATAATGTCATTGGAGGAAATTGACTAATGTTGAATATTAAATATGATATTGTAGGATCTTTTTTAAGACCACAAGAAATTAAAGAGGCTCGTGCTAAATTTAATAATAATGAAATCACATATGAACAATTACGTGATATTGAGGATGAACAAATCGCAAAATTGGTTGCCAAAGAAGTACAACACGGATTAAAGTTTGTGACGGATGGAGAGTTTCGTCGTCGCTGGTGGCATTTGGATTGGCTAAAAGAATTTGATGGTTTTACCACAAAACACTTAGATAAGTTTATTAATGGAAGAAACAATCATATTGAATTGGGTATGATTGAAGGAAAGATCTTCTATGATCCAAATAAGGCACATAAAGAAATGTACGCATGGGATTTCTTAAAGAAGGAAGCAAGTAAATATGGTGTAGAAGCCAAGAAATGTATTTCTGGACCAAATATGATTTTGATTGATCATTTCTTACAACTAGGCATTAAAGATACACCATATTATGGTACGGATATTGAAGCGGTGATTGAAGATATTGGATTGGCATATCAAGCAGCCATTCGTGATTTCTATAATCATGGTTGTCGCTATATTCAAATTGATGATACTTCATGGACATATATGATTGACGATACGTTTGTATCAAAGGTAGAAGGTTTGGGTTATACAAAAGCACAAGTACTAGATTGGTTTGTGCGTGTAAGTACAAAGGCTTTAGAAAATCGTCCAGAAGATATGCAGATCGCAACACATTTCTGTAAAGGAAACTTCAAAGGAAATCCATTATTCCATGGATTCTATGATACGATTGCCAAATCGGTCGCAAGTATTCCATACGATGGCTATTTTGTAGAATATGATGATGCTCGTAGTGGAACCTTTGATCCTTGGGCTGTTTTAAAAGGCACTGACCGCACATTTGTAGCTGGCTTGATTTCGACTAAGCGTAAAGAATTAGAAGAGCATGACGCGATTAAAGAGCGTTATGAACAAGCTAAAGCTGTAGTTGGTGAGAATATTGCACTTTCTCCACAATGTGGATTTGCCTCTGTAGAAGAAGGTAACTGCATTGATGAAGAAACACAATGGAAGAAAATTGATTTATTGGTATCTTGCCAAGACTTCATTTAAGGGAAATCGTTCGATTTCTCTTTTTTTCACAAAAAAAGGAACAATTATTTGTTCCCGTAGTATGAATTTAAGAAAGATTCTTTGAATTCTTTAAATGTACCATCTAAAATAGCTTGTCTAGCCTGTTCTGTAAGACGAATGATGAAACGAAGATTATGTATCGAAGCTAGTTCAAAATATTTGGCTGATTCTGTGCGGTCTTGTGATTTCCAAAGTCTTCTTAATTCGCCTAATGTGATTTTACTTTGACATGTTGGACAATCACATCCTTCATCAATGATTTCATCGCTATCTCTATATTTAGATAGATTGATAGGACCATGCATTGTATACAATCTTCCATGTCTTGCTTCTCTTGTAGGGGCTACACAATCAAATGTATCTGCACCGTTTTCAGTTCCAATCAAGATATCATCTGGATGAGATAAACCTAATAAATGTCTTGGCTTGTTTTCTGGTAGTTCTTCGTTACACCAAGTTAAAATATCGCCTAATGTTTCTTTTAAGAAAGCTCCACCTAATCCATAACCATCAAAATCCATTTGTGCATACTTTTTACAAGTAGATCTTCTAAGATCTTCCCAACGCCCACCTTGAATTACGCCATATAGAGATTGGTGATATCCTAAATCATCACAATGTTTCTTATGTTCATCAAGACTTCTTTTTGCCCAACGCTCAGTTCTTGCCAAAGATTCAACATTATATTCATAAGTATCCGCTAAAGAAGTTAATTCATCATAAGCCATATGGATATCGGCTCCAATACGACATTGAATCTGCATACTTTCTTCAGGACCAATAAAATCTTCTTGACCTGTAAATGGATCATGAAAGTGTACTCCATCTTCTGTAACGTGGGCTAAACGTTTTTCTTCTTCCGTATTTTTCATGTTGTCTTCACGTTTCATGCTGACAACTTTTCCACAACCTGAACCTAAAGACATGACTTGAAATCCACCAGAATCCGTTAAGGTTGGACCATCCCATTTTGACCATGCAGATAAGCCTCCATTAGCGGCAATTTCTGGGGAAATGTTTCGTAAATGATATCCATTACTTAACATGGCTTGAGCATGAATACTCTTTAATTCTTCCATAGAAACAAAACGAACTTCACCATGTGTTCCTACGCACATAAATGCTGGCGTTTTAATGTCACCATGAGGTGTATGTATAATTCCGGCTCTTCCTAAATGGCCAGGAATTCTTTTTTCAATTTCAAAATAAAATTTATTGTCATTTTTATATTCCATAAATGCCTCCAACTCATTTATTTTATCATATATTAGCGTCGGCTTATATAAAAGATTATACCAAGTATACTGATTATACCTGCAACATATCCGATGGATTGAATGTTAATCCAATTAATGGTTTGTCCTCCGATAAAAGACCCTAATCCAATACCTAGATTAAAGATGCCTGAGAAAATCGACATTGCAACAGAACTTGTATTTTCATCAGTTGCCAACATTGTTTCTGATTGGCAAGCCACATTAAATGCAGTAGAGCTAGTTCCCCATACAATACACATCAACAAGAGTGTGATGATGGATACTGCACTTGGTTTTAATAAGAATAAAACAAGTGTAAGAGAGAATAGTGAAACTAAGATGAATCTCTTTCTGTTCTTGTTGTAGAAATTAGAGAATAAGATACTTCCACCGATTCCGGCAACACCAAATAAAGAGAGTACAAGTGTAATTGTTGTATTGGATAAAATTGCGACTTGTGATAAGAAGGGTTCGATATAGCTATAGGCCGTATAGTAGGCACTCGCAAATAATAAGGAAATACCGTAAATGGTAATTAGCTGTTTATTTCTTAATAGTGTAGGTAATTGATATAAAGTAAAGGCAGAAGTTGTTTCAAGACTAGGTAAGTAGTGTGTTTGAAAAAGTAGTAGAAGGATACTGATGATCCCTACAATCAAAAATGTGATTCTCCATCCCATCCATAAACCAATCATTCTTCCAAGTGGTAAACCGGCAATCATGGCAACGCTTGTACCCGTAACAATCATGCTCATCGCAAATTCACGTTTATCTTCATTGACAAGTCTTACAGCTATGACGCTTGCGATAGACCAGAATACGGCGTGAGCACATGCTACGACAAGTCTTCCTAGTATTAATATAGCGAAATTCATAGAAATAGCACTAATGGCTTGCCCTAGTCCAAATAAGAAGAGTGTAGTAAGTAAGACTTTCTTTAAGTTGTATTTAGAAGCTAAAATCATTAATGGTAAAGAAAGTAGCATCACAGCCCAAGAATAGATAGTAATCATTGCACCGGCTTGTGTTTGGGTGATGGAAAAAGATTGGGCAATATCTGTAAGTAGGCCAATGGGCATAAATTCAGAAGTGTTAAAAATAAATGCGGCAATTGTCATTCCTAAAAGTGGCATCCATTGTTTCTTATGCAAAATAAATCATCCTTTCAAAAACGATTTTTATTTTACCATAAGTTTTATTGAAAACCCTATTTTTTCTTTCTATAATATATATCGGTGATAATTTATGAAGAAAACAATTTGGATAGCAACGAGCAATGCTCATAAAGTGGAAGAGTTTCAGACGATGTTGAAGGATTGTGATGTGAAATGTTTAAAAGATTTAGATCATACAATCCATATTATTGAAGATGGAACAACTTTTGAAGAAAATGCATTGATCAAAGCTCGTACATTATTTAATGAACTACATGAACCTGTCATTAGTGATGATTCAGGTTTGGAAGTGGATGCGATGGACAAAAAGCCGGGTGTTTATTCCGCTCGTTTTTTAGGTGAAGATACAAGCTATGATATTAAGAATCAATATATTATAGATCAAGTACAAGGTAAGGTGCGTACAGCTCGTTATGTGTGTGTAATTGCCTATATTGATGAAGATGGAAAAGAACATGTATATCGTGGTGAATGTGAAGGTTTGATTCACGATAAATTGGAAGGTGAAAATGGATTTGGTTATGATCCTATTTTCTATTATCCTGCATTTAAGACAACGCTTGCCAATGTGAGTGAAGAAAAGAAAAATAGTGTTTCACATCGTGGTATTGCGCTTGAGAAGTTTTTGAAAGATTGGAGTAAATAAGTATGTTGCATGTAGTATTGTATGAACCGGAAATTCCACAAAATACAGGAAATATTATTCGAACTTGTATGGCTACAGGTTCTCGTTTGCATTTGATTGAACCATTGGGCTTTTCGTTAGATGAAAAACATTTGCGTCGTTCGGGAATGGATTATATCAAAGATGCCGATATTCATATTCACAAGAATTGGGATGCGTTTGTGGCTGAAAATCCATGTGAACATTATTATTTTATGACTCGCTATGGAAAAAAGGCACCAAGTGAATTTGACTTCGCAAAAGAAGAGGGCGATGTTTATTTAGTGCTTGGAAAAGAAAGTACGGGTGTAGACAAAAAAATCCTCAAAGGACACTTAGATACTTGTATGCGTCTTCCTATGGTCGCAAACGCAAGAAGCTTGAATTTGTCCAATTGTGCTGCCATTATTGTATATGAAGTGTTGCGTCAACTTGATTATCCAGGACTTAGTACGCATGAAGAGCTTAAGGGAGAGGATTGGCTTGAAAATCTTAAGGTTGATTGATCAATGCATAGATTCGTTTGAAAAGCGAATCTTTCTTTTTATTTTCTTTCTTTGTCTATATTGGTTGTGGCAGAATGTATGGCAGCTCATTCTGTTTGGTAAATTATTCTTTGTGACGAATTATGAGAGTTTATTTCATATTCAGTCAACACTAGGTATGTATCAATCGAGTGTTTTCATTCGTATCCTATATTATGTGATTTCAAATCCAACTTTGAATGTATTAAAACTCATTAGTTGTATAAAACTAATAGACATTTTGGCTATTGCAGGAGTCATATTATTGATAAAAAAGTTTCGAATTGTCGTTATTTTTAATGGAATTAAATACGTTTGGGGCTTGTTTTGGGTTGTTAAAGCATTAAATTCAAAAAGTGTATATTTGGTAATTTCTTGTTTAAAATGGCTTTCTTTAGGGCTTTTTATAAGTATGCTGATTGTTTCTATAGTTTTACTGTATACGCTTTCAAAAATGATTGCGGATTATGATGATTTTGTTCATGAATTGTAGACAATATTATGCATTTACTAAATTGTGTACAATTTTTTATAAAATCACACAATTTACCACAATTTAGATTCAAATGCTTTATATAAAGCTTATTAAGGGAAAATTAAGAAATAAATTACTAAAAAGTGCAAATGATTTTTAAGCGAAAATTTGCAACAAAAAAGAATCCTTGTTAAACTTCAGTTGTTGTAACGAAGAGGTGATATGATGAATTTTATCGAAAAACATAGTAAAATTTTAGCCGTAAGCCTATGTCTATTGACTTCTGGTCCAATTGTTTCGACAATGTATGCCAAAGAAGTTCAACCAGGATGGCATGGTGAAGGCGCAGATCGTTATTATATTTTAGAATCAAATCGTCAAACAGCTACTGGTTTAACAAAAATCGATACTGAACTTTACTATTTCAATAGTAAGGGTGAAATGCAGTTTGGTTGGCAAAATGTTTCGGATGAAACGTATTATTTCCAAGCAGATGGAACTGCAGCAACAGGCACGGTTACAATTCACGGCAGTGAATATAATTTCCAAAAGGAAGGTATTCTTCTTCATGGATGGAGTGAAGATGGTAAATCATTCTACGATGAAAAAGGAAACAAGACTTCAACAAACTGGGTTGAAGACAATGGCGCAAAATATTATTTTGACGAAAAAGGAAATTGCGTAACGGGTTGGCAAAAAATCGATGGCCAGGACTATTATTTTGGTGAAGATGGAAAGATGGCTACAGGTCAATTTGATGTAGACGGAAAAACATATTTCACTGGTGAAGATGGAATCTTCCGTACTGGTTGGCAAGTAATCAACGGTCAGGATTATTATTATGCAGAAAATGGTGAAGTCACTAAGAATAAATTCTTAGATATTGATGGAACTAAATACGCATTCGATGAAAATGGTAATTTAATTAAGAATACCGAAAAAGATGGATATAAGATCGATGAAAATGGTGTTGCGACTGAAATAACTCCTTCTCAGGATTCTTCAACTCAAGACACTACAAGTACACCGGCTCAAAGTACTACTACAAACACAAGCACGAGTACAAACACAAGTACAAATACTACACAAGCTCCTTCACAGAATACAACAGGTGGTTCTACAAACAATAGTTACAACAATAACTATGCACCATCAACTCCAAGTGTAAACTCTTCAGCTATTGCGGCTGCAGCTAGAGCACAAGTAGGAGCAAGTCAAGATTGTACAATGTTAGTCACAAATGCTTTGAAAGCCGTAGGAATTAATTTCCATGGTTCTCCTGAACAATATTTAAGTTTAGGACGCATTACATCAAGTCCAGTTGCAGGTGATATTATTGTTTATTCAGGTCACGTTGCGATTTATCTTGGAAACGGACAAGCTGTTCATGGTGGATGGCTAGGCAATCAAACAGTAATAGAGTCGGTTTCTTGTGGTAATGCATTGATTGCATATGTTCATGTAGGTTAGAATTCAATTCTAACCTTTTTTTTGTTTTTGTGGTAAAATCAATAATATATTTTTCAAGGAGGTCTTGTATGAACTATATTCAAACGCAAAAATTTAGCGATGTCTATGTTTCTTGTAAAACAATGATGCCTTTTAATCGAAATACAATTACAGCACTCAATGTTCTTGTATATATGATGAAGGCAAAAACAGAAAAGATGGATTCAAAACAGAAATTAGCCTCTACGTTAAATCTAGCTTATGGTACGAAAATATCTTATGGATTAACATCTTTCGGGGATTTAATTCAAGTAGATGTGCGTTTTCAATTTGTTCGTCCAGACTGGATTGAAGATGAGAATTATGTAAATAAAATCAAAGATATTATGGATCAAGCTTTATTTCATTCGGTATTGGATGAAGAAAACTTCAAAGAGTCTGTATATCTATTAAAAAATAGATTATTAGCACAAATGGATGACCCAGCCAATTTATCTTGTATGTATGCCTTTGAAATGGCTCATGACAAGCATTCGATTTCGATTCCTGTACAAGGAAGTTTAAAGGACTTAGAAACGCTTACTTTAAAAGATGTCAAACAAATATATACACTCTATATGGATATGGCTAAACATTTCTATATTTGTGGATATGTTGATCAAGAATTATATGATTTTATTGATTCTTTGGATTCGCATTTTCCTTTTATTTCAGAAAGAACATTGCTTCCAAAAGTAGAAACGAGTTATAAGACATTTGAAAAGGATATTTCTCAAACCTGTATTTCGCAAGTGTATTCTACAGGTGTGGATATTTCAAGTGCAGACTATGAGGCAGAATTGCTTTTGTGTAGTATTTTAGGACAAAGTCAAAAGAATTTGATGTTTGATGAGATTCGTGAGAAGAATAGCCTTTGTTATTCAATAAGCTCATCAATCATTCGTTTTGATGGTGCGATATTGATTCATACGGGTGTAAATCGTAAAGATGTTACTAAAGTATTGAATTTAATAGAAACCCAAATGGATCGATTATTGAATATGGATTATGACGATGCCTATTTAGAAATTGCGAAAATGGGATTTAAAGATCGCCTTGTTGGCGGGTTGGATCAGGCACTCTCTTTAATTGCCCAAGCGTTTTTAGATGATTTGTTGCATTGTAAACTAACAACAGAACAAAGAATTGAAAGGATTATGAAGGTGACAAAGGAAGATATTTCGCGTGTTGCTTTACAAATGAATTTGGCATCAGTAGCCATTGTTGCGGAGAATGAAAATGAATTATAATTTGGATTTAACGAAAGAAACTTTACCAAATGGCTTACAAGTTTTACTTGTGCATAAGCCGGATTATCAAAGATCACTCTTTCTTTTGGGGGCAAAAGTTGGTGGCTTTGACATAGATCAAAATGTGGATGGAACACTTGTTCATCATAAAAGTGGATTGGCTCATTATTTAGAGCATCAAATGTTTTATTTAGATGGAGAAGATGTTAGTGAATTGTTTGCGGGTTTGCAGTGTTCTACAAATGCCTATACTTCATATACGGAAACTGCATTTTATTTTTCAACGACAGCAGATGTAAAAAAACCATTAAAGCTATTATTTGATTTTGTTGAGAATCTAGACGTGACAAACAAAACGATTGAAAAAGAAAAGGGAATTATTCTAAGTGAATATGATATGTATCAACAATCGCCTGAACAGCGTCTTTTTAAGGAGACTTTAATCTCTTTATATAAGAATCATCCAATGAAAGTAGATGTATTAGGATCTAAGAAAGATATTCAAAATATGCGTATGGAAGATCTTAAATATTTTTATGAGTTGAATTATGATCCAAGTAAATTATGTCTTGTAGGCATCACTGGAAAAGATACAGACGAAATTATGGAATGGATCAAAGACTGTCAAAAGGATGTAGAAAGTAAGTGTGATAAAGAGATTTCGCGTGTTTTTAAAGAAGAACCGATGGAAGTCAATCGCAAAGAATTTGTAGATACAATGGATATTTCTCAGCCTTTTGTGTGTGTTGGCTTTAAAATGAAGCCTTGTTCAAATGTTATGGAGAGTATAGAAAAGGATTTTGCGGTTAATATGTGGCTAGATTCTTTAATGGGGCCTTTGAATCCTAAATTTCAAGAATGGCTGGATCAAAGAATTTTTACGCAATTTGTAGGAGCGGAAGCGGATTTCACTACAGATCATAGTTATGTCTTATTTTATGCACAAACAACAAATCCAGAGGCTTTTATTGAGCTTGTAAAAGAGCAGGTGAAGAAGAAAACAATATTGAATGAAGATTATCAATCTTTGCGTGCGCAGGCTATAGCGAATAATTTAAGGGGCTTAAATCATTTTGATGGTTTAGCGAATGATTTATTAAGAAGTCATTTTGAAAATTTTGATTATATGGATAGTTTAAATCGCATTCAAAAGATGTCTTTAGACAAGGTTCTTTCTAATTTGGATGATTTAGATTTTTCAAATGTATGTGTGACAAAAATTCTTCCGAATGATTCTATCTGATCTAATTTGCGTTATTTTAGCCAAATTAGAGGCTGAAAACAATAGAAATATGTGCAAAATAGCGACCTATAGACAAAATAGGTCGTTTGTTTTATATAAGGGATGTTTGTACAATACATTTGAAGAAGGATGGTGATGAAAATGGTGGTCAGAATTGAAGGAGGATAATCAATTATGAATGCGTTTAGTATCGTGGGGAAAATTACGGAAATGCCTGTTTTAAAGGAAACAACAAATGGTTTAAAAACTTGTGAACTTCCTGTTCGTGTGCAGCGTAACTTTCCAAATTCAGATGGTGTTTATGAAAATGATGATATGGTTATTGAAGTATGGCGAGGACTTGCTGAAACGGTAAGTGCTTCATGTAAGATTGGTGATTATGTAGGAATCAATGGTCGTATTCATTCGCGTAAATATCAAAAGGATGAAAAGGTATACTTAAACTATGGCTTTGTAGCCGAAAAAATTGATTTTTTACGTTAGTAAACAAAGAGAAATACACAAAATAAGAAAACACATCCACAAAAAAAGAAGCGAATCAAGTCGCTTCTTTCTTTTTTTTATGTCTAAGATTAACGGTTGTAGAATTCTACTACTAACAATTCGTTGATTTCTTGAGCTGTGAATAGTTCTTTACGTTCTGGGTAACGAACATAAGTACCTTTCTTAGCGTCTTTGTTTACTTCTACGAAATCAACAGTTGCAGTTGCAGCTTCTAAAGCTTCGTTAATTACGCTTAAGTTTTTAGCGCGTTCACGGATTTCGATAACTTGTCCTGGTTTTACTTGGAAACTAGGAATATCTACTTTCTTACCATCTACTAATACGTGTCCGTGGTTTACTAACTGACGGCTAGCACGACGAGTACGTGCAAATCCCATACGATAAACGATATTATCTAAACGAGATTCTAACATTACTAAGAAGTTTTCACCAGCTGAACCAGCTTTTTTACTTGCTTTTAAGTAAGTGTTGTAGAATTGTTTTTCACTTAATTGGTAAGTGTGACGAATTCTTTGTTTTTCTTGTAACTGGATACCGTAGTTTGTTAATTTTGGACGACGAGGTGAACCGTGTTGTCCTGGAATAGTATCACGACGAGTTAATTCTTCACCAGTTTCTAAAACTGAGAAACCAAGACGACGAGACTTTTTCCAAATGCTTCCTGTGTTTCTTGACATAATTTTTCCTCCTATTGTTTTATATCATTCATAAAACAATAACAGTACAAATCTTTAAAGGTTGTGTTAACAATGATATTTTCCGCTATCAGCTATTAGCTTACTCATATCGCTTAGTGCTGTAACGCATATCCTTTAACTTTGTATGCTGCTATCAATTTATGCCTATGTATCATATCAAAGAACATGAATAAAATCAAGAAAAGGATGCAATGATTTTGAAGTTTTGCTATAATAAGAATGGTTTGCAAGGAGGTACCACTATGGATAGTGTTTTGAATTTCTTTCGATCAGTATACGCATTCATAAAAAATCAACTTTCTGTGACTGTAATCATCTATCTTTGTATAGCGATTTTAGTCTTGATCTTGGTTTGGATCATCATGCGTATGATCAAACGTAAAAAGGCGTCGAAGCGACTTTCAGATCTTGAAATTGAAATGAATGAAATTCGTAACAATTCCTTGGCCTATAAATTTAACAAAGCATCGGCGTTCGCAAGAGTGAATGATGATATCATGGATAAAGTTAAAAAATTAACTCCAAAATATGATACTTGTCAAAATAACTTAAGTGCATGTGATGATTTGTTCAATGAAGCAGATGATTATGTTTCTAGACATCGTTTGCGTAAATCAATGCGTGCAATGGATGATTTAGAAACAATGATGGATGAAACAAAAGAAAGAATTCGTATTGTTACGCAATCTTTGGATCACATCTTAGCTCGTGAAACAGAAGTTCGTGAATCGGCAAATGCTTTAAAAGAACGTTTCCGTAATGTGAAAACTGTTTATCAAGATAATCGTTCTTCATTCTATGGATCGGTTAATTATGTAGATTCATGTTTAGAGGAAATCGAAAATGAATTCTCTAATTTCGAAGAATGGATGTTTGCTTCTGAATTTAATAAGGCAAAGGAAGAACAAGAAAAAATCTCAAAAATGGTGGATGAGATCAGCTCTAAAATTGCAGCCTTCCCTGGACTCTATGAAAAGGCCAAGAATGTATTACCTCGTGCAATCAACGAAGTTCGTTTGCACATCAAGGAATTACAAGAAAAAGATATCGACTTATCTTATTTAGAACCAGAAGAAAAATTAACAACCATTCAAAATGCATTGGCAAGTACAATTGATCAATTGGATGCTGGTGAATTTGAATTGGCACAAGAAAACTTGGAAATCATTGGAGATCACATCTTAGCTTTACAAGATGATGTGACGAATGAAAAACAGGCATATGAAGAAATTCATGTGAGTCTTCAATCAAATTTAGATATTGTTAATGTCATTGGTCAGGAACTTGAGGAAATCATGGCACTTTATGCCAATATTAAAGACCGTTTTGGTTTAGAAGATTGGACACACCGCTTCTCTTTGGCAAAAATCCAAATGGAAGATTTAGAAAAGCGTCGTGATGAAATTCAAAATGAATTGAAACAAAATCAACGTCCAAGCGTAGATGTAGTTCATGGTTATCGTAAATTTTCAGAAGATGTTAATGAATTCCACGATCAAGTCAAGGATATGAAAGAAATGCTAGTGGGAGCAAGTAGTGATGAATCACGTGCTAAAAAACAATTGACTAAATTACAATTGATTTTAAATGAAGTGCGTCTAAATACAGTAACACGTCATTTACCTAGTATTTCATCTCAATTTTCTGCAGATTTAAAAGAAGGCGAACGCTTGATTCAACGTGTTCGTGTTGTGTTGGATCACTCACCATTAGATGTACAAACATTAAATGCAGATTTGCAGGATGCCATCGATTTTGTATATAAGTTATACAATAACGCAAACAATTTAGTCGGTGTTGCTGTTATGGTAGAAAATGCGATTGTGTTTGGTAACCGTTTCCGTAGTACGCATGCACAAATGGATTCGGATTTAACTCGTGCAGAGTTATGCTTCCAAAATGGAGAATATACTCGTGCACTTAAGATTGCGATTCAGGCAATCGAAAACATGCACCCAGGAATTTATGAGAAACTAGTTGCTCAAAAAGATCCTGCTGTTATGAATCAGGTGCAGTAATGATTTATTTTGATAATGCTTCGACAACCTCTGTACGTACAGAGGTTCGTCGTGTTTATGGGCAAATGTTAGAAACTTGTTATGGCAATCCAGATAGTTTGCATGCAATAGGACGTCAAGCAAGTACGCTCATGGAAAAGAGTCGATCAAATATTGCTTCTATGCTTCATGTAGAGCCTAGTGAAATTATTTTTACTTCAGCGGCTAGTGAATCCAACACATTAGCTATTGTTGGATATGCTCTAGCAAATGAACATAGAGGTCATCATGTATTAACAAGTAATGTTGAACATTCAAGTGTTCGTCATGCGATGGAGTTTTTAAAGCGTTTTGGCTTTGAAGTTGAATTTCTTCCAATTAATGAAGAAGGTATTGTAACGCCAGAATGTTTAAAAGCGCATATGCGTAAAGATACGATTTTAGTTTCTGTTATGCATGTGAATAATGAAATGGGTGCCATCAATCCCATTTTAGAATTAGAGAAAATTGTACATCAAAATCCAACTTGTGTTTATCATGTGGATTGTGTACAAAGCTTCTCAAAAATTGATATTCCTTTCGACAAATTAGATATGGCAACAATCTCTGCACATAAGATTCATGGTCTAAAGGGAAGTGCCATTTTAATGAAGAAAAAGAAGATTCAGCTTGTTCCAATTATTCAAGGTGGTCAACAAGAACAGGGTCTTCGTGGAGGAACAGAGAATGCACCTGCCAATATTGTTTTGGCAAAAACGATTCGTTTGGCTTTAGAAGAACAATCTAGTGCGTATGCTCATGTTTCAAAAATCAATCAATATTTGCGTGAAGAATTATCTAAAATTAAGGGTGCACATATTCATTCACCTTTGAGTGCGATTCCATATATTCTAAATATTTCATTTGATCAAATCACAAGTGAAGTCTTATTGAATGCTTTGGATCAAAAGGGGATTTGTGTATCCGCAAAAAGCACTTGTTCTTCACAAAATACCAATGCTTCTGAAGTCTTATTGGCTATGCATAAATCGGAATTTGATGCGACACATGGAATTCGCTTATCATTTTCTTATGAGAATACTTTAGAAGAGGCAAAATATTTTATAGAAACATGTAAGGAGATTATAGAGAATTATGGCTTATCGTTATAATCACATCTTGATTCGTTATGGCGAATTGAGTTTAAAAGGAAAAAACCGTAACAACTTTATTAAGGCGCTTTATGATAATGTTCGTAAGGCTTTAAAAGCATTTCCAACATTAGAATTTGAAAAACAACATGATCGTATGTATATTTACCTTCATGATGAAGATTCAAAACAGGTAAGTGAAATTTTAGCGAAAGTATTTGGAATTTCATCTTTCTCATTGGCTATTAAAGTGGAACCAGATTTAGATCAAATCATTGATGCTTGTTATGAATCTTTAGATTTAACAACGCCAAAAACATTTAAGGTAGCTGCACGTCGTAGCGATAAATTATTCCCTTATATTTCGGATGAAATTAATCGTAAGGTAGCCACTAAAATTTTAAAGAACAGTGACTGGAAAGTAGATGTGCATAATCCGGATGTTAAAATTGTTGTTGAAGTTCACCAAGATGCAGCTTACATCATGACAGATCGTGTTCAAGGTGCTGGAGGATATCCAGTTGGTGTTGGTGGAAAGGCCATGGTTTTATTGAGTGGCGGAATTGATTCTCCAGTTGCCTGCTACTTAATGATGAAGCGTGGTGTACATATTGAATGTATTCACTATGCATCTCCTCCATATACTTCACAAAATGCACAAGAAAAAGTTATGGAACTGGCAAGACTTGTATCTGGTTATCAAGGTGATGTTTTAGTTCATGTTGTTCCATTTACAGATCTTCAATTGGCAATCTATCAAAATGCGGATGAGAGTTATGCGATCACATTAATGCGTCGTATGATGATGCGTATTGCAACAGGTCTAGCTCAAAAAAGACATGCGCAAGCAATCGCTACTGGTGAGTCAATTGGTCAGGTCGCAAGTCAAACATTAGAAAGTATGCTTGCAATCAATGATGTCACAAACATGCCAATTATTCGTCCAGTTGTTTGTATGGATAAAGTTGAGATTATTGATCTATCTAAAAAGATTGGAACCTATGAAACAAGTATTCTTCCTTATGAAGATTGTTGTACGATCTTTACACCTAAAAATCCAGTCACAAAACCTCGTGTTGATAAATGCGAAAAATATGAGGGAAAATGGGATTTTGACAAGATGGTACAAGATTGTATAGATAATACAGAAGATATTTGGGTACATCCAGTTAAGGTTGAAGAAGATTTATTCTAAGAGAAGTGAAAATTAAGCACTTCTCTTTTTCTTTTATGTTATAATCTTTCTATGTTGATATGTCCGGTGTGTAAAGAGAAACTAATAAAAGAAAGTAAAACATTTCGATGCGTAAATAATCACTCTTTTGATTGTGCAAAACAAGGCTATGTGAACTTATCTCGTAAACAGACAAAGAATCATGGGGACAATGCTTTAATGGTCAAAGCGCGCACGGATTTTTTGGAAAAAGATTATTATGATTTTATGCGTCAATATGTAAAGAAAAAGGTAAAAGGAAATGTGTATTTGGATGCTGGCTGCGGTCAAGGCTATTACACAAAAGAGATTGGTGCAAACTTCGAACAGAGTTATGGCATCGATTTAAGTAAGGAAGCGATACTTCATGCATCTAAACAAGATAAACATACACAATATATTGTGGGGAGTTTATTTGATATGCCTTTTTCAGACGAGAGTATAGATTGTGTTACCAGTATTTTTGTGCCTTTAGGCCAAGATGAAATCTATCGTATTCTAAAAGAAAATGGATATTGGATTGTAGTGGGTCCGGGTCCTAAGCATTGTTTTGAATTAAAAGAAGTATTGTATGACACACCCTACGAAAATGAAATGCCAGAAATACAAGAACAATATGAATTGATGAGTCAAGATATCATTCAAGAAACAAAGATGGTGGATGATGTATGGTCTTTACTGGAAATGACACCATATCGATATAAAACAAGTCAAGCTGGTCTTGATCGTGTAAAAGAATTAGAAAGGTTAGAGGTTACGTTTGAATTTGTCGTAACTGTGTACAAAAAAATATGAAAACAACAATAAAAAAATGGGGAATCAATGGTGAAGGGATTGCGTTCCATGAAGGAAAGCCTGTATTTATTGAAAATGCCATTCCTGAAGAAGTAATCGAATTTGATATTAAAAGTGATGAAAATACATACTTGATTGGTGAAATGACTCGTTTGGTAGAACAGAGTTCAAAGCGTCGTTATCCTTTATGTCCGATTTGGAAAGAGTGTGGTGGATGTGCCTTGATGCACGTGAAATATCCGGCTCAATGTAAGATGAAAGAGGGAAATTTAAAGGAGACATTAATTAAGTATGCAGATTATAATGGTCGTATATTACCAATCATAAAGAATCCGGAACCATTATCTTATCGTAATAGTTGTAAACTTCCTTTTGGTGAAGAATATGGTGAATTATATACTGGAATGTATGAGCGTGACACAAATCATTTCCAAAAGATGGAAAGATGTTATGTGCACTCAAAACTTTTAGAACAGACACGTCAGGCTGTTTTAAAAATCATGAATGAACATCATTTAAAGATGTATGATGATAAAAAGAAAACAGGTTATCGTACGTTGGTCATGAAAGAATTTGATTCTAAGATTCAAATTATTTTTGTGACGGGAAAAGAAAATCTAAGTGAAGAATTTATTCATGACGTAACTCAATTAGAGGGTGTTGTTTCGATTTGGCAAAGTGTAAAAACAGAAACAAAACGCGAAGTATTTGGGGATATGCGTTTTATTTGGGGAGAAGAAAAGATGCATCTTCAATTAGAAGATATTCAACTTTCTTTACTTCCAAGATCTTTCTTCCAGTTAAATACGAAACAATCCGTGAATCTTTATAATGTGGTTAAAGATTGGATGCCAAGATCAAAGACTACGGTTGAAGCCTATAGTGGAATTGGTGCCATCAGTTTATTTGTGAAAGATAAGGCGCAAGAAATTATTGGCGTTGAATCCATTCAGGATGCGGTTGATAATGCCAATGAAAATGCGATGTTAAATCATGCAGACAATGTATCTTTCATTTGTGAAGATGCGGGTAGTGCTTTAGCACACTTAGTGCAAGAAAAAGATGTGGATACATTGATTGTGGATCCGCCTCGTTCTGGTTTGGATGATACAATGAAGGAAACCATTTTAAAATCAAAGATCAAAACGATGATCTATGTATCTTGTAACCCAGCGACTTTGGCTAAAGACTTAGGCGTATTAAAGAAAGAATATCGTATTGTCAAGATTCAACCAGTCGATATGTTTAGTCAAACTCCACATGTAGAAAGTGTTACGCTACTTGTTCGCAATGATGACTATAGACCAAGACGTCGCTTTGATGATCGCAAAGATCGTGATTATAAGCCAAGACGTAGATTCGATGATTGAAAAGATGGTGACTTCAAGCCAAGACGTCGTTTTGATGAGGATAAGCCTAGACGTAGATTTGATGATCGAAAAGATGGTGAATATAAACCAAGAAGACGTTTAAATGATGATAAACCAAAACGTAGATATGGTAAATAAAAACATGGGATTTCAGGCATATGAACTGAAGTCCTTTTCTTATTTGCGTATAATAAAGTTGGTGAAAGGTAAAGAAATATATGATTAAAAAACTATTAACAATCATCCTTACAATATGTATGACATTTGGTTTGAGTGGATGTCAATCAAGTTCTGTTACATATTCAAATTTAGTCGATGAAAAGACACGAAATGAAGTGGCAGATTTAATGATTCAAAATAAATTGCTTAAAAAAGATGTAAAGAAAGTCATGGACTGGGTGAATGAATTTAATTCGATTTCGAAAGAGTATTCATATAAGAAAGGTTTTGTTCGCTTACCAAAAGACGGCGTAAATTATGATACGTTGTATTTGGATGATACAGCTAAATCGTATGCTTATTTAAATTGGTTAAATTGTCGTTTAACTGCCTTTTCATTGATTCAAAATGTAGTTGAAACATCAAAAGATGAGGATTCAAATGATACTTGGCTAATGTTTGATGTAGAAGCATTAAATACAGTTAAACAATTTAAGACAAGTGAAGAAAAGATAAAGGATTTTGTCACACTGTTTCATTCGATTGATGTATCTAATGAAGATACTTTAAAGAAACAAGAAGATAAAATTGTAGAGACTTTAAAATCAAGACATATCCAATTAAAAACAGATACCATTTCGATCGTAAGTATATATTTACATGTTCCTGAAGAAAATACTCGTTTTGTAGGTCATACAGGACTACTTGTGAATACAGAAGATGGATACTTATATTTTGAAAAATATAGTAATATTGCACCTTTTCAAGCAACAAAATTCCAAAATAAAAAACAAGTAAAGGAATATTTATTATCAAGGCCGGACCTATATGGAGATGGCAGTGAACTTGATCCGATTGTGACAATCAATGATGAAATTTTAAGGTAAATTGTTAAGTAATCCTAACTAAAAAAGTTCACAAATTAACCAAATAGATAGTTTTATGTTAACAAATGCGTTATAATGATGGTAGCGCATTCTTTTTATTTTTTAATTCATAATAATAAACATAAGAAAAGGGATAGGCTTTTTATGTCTATTTGTGAATAAAATAATAAGAATCTATGAGGAGGAGTTTAGAAAATGAATAATTTTCCACATTTATTTGAACCAATTGAAATTGGAAAAACAACTGTAAAAAACCGTATTTTTATGCCACCTATTTCAACGAACATGGCCGATAAAGGATATGTTACAGATGATTTAGTAGCACACTATTCTGCACGTGCAAAAGGTGGAGTTGGACTTATCGTTACTGAAGTTGTAACTGTAGAACCAACGTATGTATATCTTCCAGGAGATATGTCAATTTATGATGATAGTTTTATTCCAGGATGGAAAAAATTGGTGGATGGCGTACACCAATATGGAACAAAAATTTTAGCACAATTGTTCCACCCAGCTTATATGGCATTCCCAGTTCCAGGAACACCTCAATTAATTGCACCAAGCTGTGTGGGTCCTTATTATGCACAAAGTGCACCAAGACCTGCAACAATTGAAGAATTACACACAATCGTTGATCAATTTGGTCAAGCGGCTCACCGTGTTCAGATTGCCGGTGGTGATGGTGTTGAAATTCAATGTGCTCATGCCCACGGATTATTAGGTGGTTTCTTAACGCCTTTATATAATAAACGTACGGACGAATATGGTGGAAATATTGATGGACGTTTACGCTTATGTTTAGAAGTTATCGCATCTGTTCGTAAATACTGTGGAGATGACTTCATTATTGATGTTCGTATTAGTGGTGATGAATATAGTGAAGGTGGATTGACATTAAATGATCAAATCTATGTTTGTAAGCAACTAGAAAAAGCTGGAGTTGACTTTATTCACGTATCTGGTGGTAACACAATCAAACGTGGATCAAGTATGCCTGCACCAGGTACAAGTCCAGCACCTCACGCTCACTCAAGTGAAGAAATCAAAAAGCATGTAAATATTCCAGTTGCCACTGTAGCACGTATTAATGAACCTTGGATGGCTGAAGAATTAATCGCCAATGAAAAATGTGATATGTGTATGATTGGTCGCCCAAACTTATGTGATAGTGAATTTGCGAATAAGGCATTTGAAGGTAAAGTAGACGATATTCGTCCATGTATTGGATGTGGACGTTGTTTAACAGGTATCATGATGGGTAAACGTATTGGATGTACAGTAAATCCAAGTGTGGAAGATGATACGATTGAAGAAGCTACAGATAAGAAAAAAGTATTAGTCATTGGTGGTGGTCCTGCTGGTATGGAAGCGGCATATGTTGCTAAAAAACGTGGACACGAAGTTGTTCTTTGTGAAAAATCAAATGAACTTGGTGGACAATTAAGACTTGCGGCGGTTCCAATTGCGAAACAAGAATTGTGTAAAGTTATTAAATTTATGATTCGTCGTTTAGATCATGAAGGTGTTGAAGTTCGTTTAAATACAGAAGTCACAAAAGAAATGCTTGAAAATGAATTTAAAGATTACGAAATCGTATGTTCAAGTGGAGCTACTCCAAAAGAAATTCCTCCATTCAAAGTATTTAAAAATTGGATGACTGCAGACGATGTATTATCTGGAAAGAAATATCCAGGACGTAATATTGTTGTATTAGGTGGTGGAAGTGTTGGATGTGAAACAGCCGATTATTTAGCACCATTAATCAATGACTTATTCCCAATGAATCGTAAGATTACATTATTAGAAATGACAAATAACTTAATGCCTGGTGAAGGTGGAGCTGCAAAATCTAGATTGACACAAAGATTGATGCAGAAAGGTGTTCGCATCGAATTGAACGCACAAGTAACAAGTGTGGATGAAAATACAATTACGTATGTAAAAGAGGGTGTTGAACACAAGCTTACAGAAGCGGATACTTTAATTTTCGCAGTCGGTTATGCACCTAAGAAAGTGGAAGTGGAAGCTGAAAATGTACACTACATTGGTGATTGTGAAAAAGTAGGAACTTTAAAAGATGCGATCACAAATGCGCATGAAATCGCAAAAAATATATAGGAGAAAATATGACAAGTAAATTACTACAACCAATTCAAGTTGGTAACTTAACTTTTAAAAATAGAATTATGTTTCCCCCTTTGACAACAGGATATGAAGAAAGAGACGGATCAATTGGTCCTCGTTCATTAGCTTTCTATACAAGACTTGCCAAAGGTGGATGTTCCTATATTGTTATTGGTGATGTGGCTCCTGTTCGTACGGCAAGTCCAACACCAAAATTATATGATGAATCACAAATTGAAATGTATAAAAAATTGGCAGATGCCTTACATGAATACGATTGTAAAGTCGCTTTACAATTGTTCCACCCAGAATATGATGTTCAAGGCGTTGGAAAAATGATCATGGAAGCTGGGATTGCTGGTCAATTGGCGGCAAAAGCGAAGGCTGCCAATGATTTAGAAGAGGCTGAAAAACAACAAAAAATCTGTGACGAATTGACAAAGGGTGCCTACGCAAAATTACATCATGATATGCAGCACTTTGTGACTGAAGCAAGTGTTGAACAATTAACAGCTATTAAAAACAGCATTGCCCAATGTGCTAGAAAAGCACAAAAAGCTGGTATTGATGCGATTGAAATTCATGGGGACCGTTTACTTGGTTCATTATGTTCTACAGTATTAAATCACCGTACAGATAATTATGGTGGTAGCTTAGAAAATCGTACTCGTTATGCATTAGAAGTTTTACAAGCGATTAAAGAAGCGGCTCCATCCATGATGGTCGAATATAAACTTCCAATCATTACTGTAAATCCAGATGGATCTTTACGTGGTAAAGGTGGTTTATTGGAAGATGAAGCGGTTGAATTCGCAAAAATGTTAGATGCAGCAGGAATTGATATGATTCAAGTGGCTCAAGCTAACCACACAGGAAACATGGGCGATACAATTCCTCCTATGGGTGCGGTTCCATACAACTGGACTTTAGGTGCTTGTGAAAAAGTAAAAGCCGTTGTTTCTTGTCCTGTGGCAACAGTGGGTCGTGTTGTTAGTGTGGAAGCTGGTGAAAAGATTCTAGAAGATGGTACAGCTGACATGATTGGCTATGGAAGAAGTTTGTTAACAGACCCAGATATTGCCAATAAAGTGGAAACAGGTGAATGCATTCGTGAATGCTTGAACTGTAATAAAGGTTGTGTAGATGCCATCCAATCTCGTCGTTACTTAAGCTGTGTTTTAAATGCTGAAAATGGAGATGAAGAAACAATCTTCATTAAACCATGTACAGAAACTAAGAATGTTGCCATAGTTGGTGCAGGTCTTGCTGGTTTAGAAGCAGCTCGTGTAGCATATAAGCGTGGACATACAGTGACTGTATTTGAAAAATCAGATCGTTTAGGTGGACAAATCAATATCGCATCAGTTCCACCTAGAAAAGATGAAATTTTACGTTCGGTTCAATACTACGAAAAATTCTTACCTGGTAAAGTAGACATTCAATTAAACCACGAACCAACAATGGAAGAATTGAATGGATTTGATCATGTGATCTTGGCCATTGGGGCTCACAATATGGATCTTCCTATGCCTGTAGAAAATTCAAATGTAGTATCAAGTTGGGATATCTTGAATGGTCAAGAAGTATCCGGTAAATGTGTAGTCTTAGGTGGAGGCTTAGTAGGTGCTGAAACCGCTGAATATTTGGCAAATAAAGGTCTAGAAGTTTCAATTGTAGAAATGATGGATAAAATTGCGGCACAAGAATCTGAAACCGTATTGCCATTGATGGAAGCTGATTTTAAAGAACACAATGTTCAAAAATTTGTGAATACACGTGTTAGTGAAATTAAAGATAATGTCATCTATGCAGTGAATACAAAAGATGAAACAAATGTTGAAATTGCTTCAGATACAATTATAAATGCATTAGGTTCTAAAAAGAATGTATTTGATGATAGTAAGTTAAGTGTTCCATTTACTTATGTAGGAGACTGCAGTGGTGAAAGAACAGCGGATATCGCAAGTGCTATTCGTACAGGATATAAGGCTGCCAATGAAATCTAAGAGGGTGTGAAAACACCTTCTTTTTTCACAAAAAAATGACCGTGGTTCATAAATATATAAATTATATATAATATATATCTCAAAACGGTATAAAAATAATGACCATAGCTCATAAATATTTACATATTTGAAAATTTGTCTATTAAAAACTCATTTTTAAAGAACTAGAATGAAATTATAAATGAAACCGGAGGAATCGTTATGAATTTTAGTTCTTTACAGAGTAGTGTTCAAAAGTTTGGTATGAATCAAGCTTTGAAGTATTTGGAGAAGGATCCAGAAACAAACATTCCTAAATTAATGAATTTAGTAGATAAGGTTATGCCTGAAGGTTGGTATGGATCACAGCGTAAAGTGATTCGTGAACAAATTGATGAAAAAGGTGTTTGGTATGACTACATTTTAAAGTTGTATGATTTAGATGCAGATGTTCGGCAGACTGTATTTAAAAACTATATTTTTAATGCGTCTTTAAATGGTAGTACAAAACAAGAGGAATTGTCAGAAAAATATAATTGTAATATTCCTTGGGCTGTATTATTAGATCCAACATCTGCATGTAATTTGCATTGTACAGGTTGTTGGGCTGCTGAATATGGTCATCAATTAAATTTATCTTTAGACGATATTGATTCAATTATCCGTCAAGGAAAAGAATTAGGAACTTACATGTATATTTATACGGGTGGAGAACCTTTAACACGTAAAAAAGATGTGATTAAAATTTGTGAAATGCACCCCGATTGTGCCTTCTTATCTTTCACAAATGGTACATTGATCGATGAAGAATTCTGTCAGGATATGTTGCGAGTTAAAAACTTTGTGCCAGCTATTAGTTTGGAAGGTTTTGAAACAGCCAATGATTCTAGACGTGGTAAGGGTTGTTATGAAAATGTAAAGCGTGCCATGGAATTATTAAAGAAACACAAATTACCTTTTGGAATTAGTACTTGTTATACAAGTGCAAACTATAAAGATATCGCAAGTGATGAATTCTTTGATTTAATGATTGATTCAGGTGCTTTATTCTGCTGGTTCTTCCACTATATGCCAGTAGGAAATGGGGCTGTGAAAGAATTGCTTCCAACACCAGAACAAAGAGCGTATGTTTATCATCAGATTCGTAAGTTCAGAAGTGAAAAACCAATTTTCACTATGGATTTCCAAAATGATGCGCAATATGTGGGTGGATGTATTGCCGGAGGCAGAAGATATCTTCATATCAATGCCAAAGGGGATGTAGAACCATGTGTATTTATTCATTATTCAAACTGTAACATTCATGATACGACATTACTTGATGCACTAAGATCTCCATTGTTCCAGGCTTATCATGATAATCAACCATTTAATGAAAATATGTTAAGACCTTGCCCAATGTTAGAAAATGCGGGACGCATTCAAGAGTTGGTTAAACAAAGTAAAGCAGTCAATACAGATTATGAATCATTAGAAGATGTGGATCACTTATTAGAAAAGACAGTTCCATATGCAAAAAATTGGAAGCCAATGGCTGACAAGCTTTGGAATGAACAAAAGAAGTAGACAAATAAAAAAAATAAGTTTAAAATTTTCAGCTAAGAAGGAGGGATGTTATGAAGAAGAATAATAAGCGTTTTTCGGGAATATCCAAACTTCCAAATGGAAATACTTCAAATAAAGTTGTTCCTGGGTGTATTGTCCTGGAAGGAGGTGCCTTTCGAGGATTATATACATCAGGAGTATTAGATGCTTTAATGCAGTTTGAAATCAATATGCAGTGTACAGTAGGTACAAGTGCAGGGGCACTAAACGGATTTAACTATGTAGCTGGTCAAATTGGTCGTAGTGCTAGAATTAATTTAGGGTATCGTCATGATTCTCGATATGTTGGTTTAGAAGCTTTTAAAAACAACAAAGGAATCATTGGATTTGATTTTTTGATGAAAGGAACTCAATATTTTGATCCATTAAATATGCCTCGTTTTATGAATCCAACGCGTGATTTTATTGCGGTATGTACGAATTGTAAAACGGGAAGACCCGAATATTTTAGTAAGAATAAAACGCAAGATATTTTTAAAGCCGTACAAGCCAGTGCAACCATGCCTTATGTTTCAAAGATGGTTGAAATTGAAGATGGTTTATATTTAGATGGTGGCTGCAGTGATAAGATAGCGTATCAATGGGCGTTGGATCATGATTTTGAAAAGATTATTGTCGTTCGTACACGTCAAAGAGAGTATCGAAAGGGTGAGACGAATCCTTTGGTTCAAAAAATGACGAAAAGATTGTATGCAGGCTATCCAGCTTTAGAAAAGAAGCTAGAATCAATGAATAGTGACTACAATAAACAGTGTGATGAATTAGCAAGGCTTGAAAATGAGGGAAGAATCTTTACGATTGCCCCAAGCAAGCCTGTGAATGTATCGCGTGTAGAGGGAGATGTGGATAAACTCGCCAATCTTTACTACATGGGATATTTGGATGGTTTGAATCAGATTCAAAGAATCAAAGAATATTTAGAAATTGATTAAGAGGCCATGCCTCTTTTTCATTTTGTGTTAGAATAAGTGTAGGTGATTTTTATGGTACAAGAAAGACAACAAGAAATCGTAAATGAATTATTAAACTATATGGATACATTAGAAGATGGTAGCGAAGTCAGTACTTGGGATTTAATGGATAAAGTATTTAACTATCAACGTTTTAATGATGGATATTGTTTTAATGATTTTAAAATCAGCGAGGAAGAATTTATTTCGTTAGATTCACTATTAAAGGAAAGTGCAATGAAAGAGGGATTCTTTATTGATGACTCTATTTATCAAGATGTGATTGGAGCTTTTCCTTTTAGTTTGACATTTGTAGTAAGGAAATAGGTATGGAAAAATTAGAAACATTGATTCAAGAATTATATCAAGAAGGAACTCGTGAAAAGAATATGGAGGTTCTTTCGCAGATTCGTAAACTGGCAAAAGAAGAAAAACAATTTATTATTCCTGTTGGCGATGCAAATGGTGAAAAGGTCTATCGAAGATTATCTTTAGATGATGGACAAGATGTATTTGTCGCTTTTACGACGCAGGCTCAAGTGGATTTGGGTCAGGCTACAGAAACATTAAATCAAAGTGTGATGGATGTACTCCATATGGTGCATGATACACAAGGTGTAAGTGGAGTTGTATTAAATCCTTGGAAAGATTCATATTTTTTACCAAAGGTTTTAATTGAAATGATTTTAGACAATAAGAATTTAGAGAGTGAAATCAAAGTAGTAAAAGGAGATATCACTACTTTTGATGGAGATTGTATTGTCAATGCAGCGAATGAATCGCTTTTGGGTGGCGGCGGTGTAGATGGCGCTATTCATAGAGCGGCCGGTCCCATGTTACTTGAAGAGTGTAAATTATTAAATGGCTGTCAAACAGGACAGGCTAAGATTACTAAAGGGTATGATTTAAAGGCAAAGTATGTAATTCATACTGTGGGTCCGATGTATTCAGGTAAACATGAAGATGAGCATATGTTAAGAGATTGTTATTGGAATAGCTTAACGTTAGCTCGTAAGTATGATATTCATACAATCGCATTTCCAGCTATTTCATGTGGCGTTTATGGCTATCCAGTAGAAAAGGCAGTGCCCCTTGTATTAAAGACGATTGCGGATTGGTTGGATGCGAATAGTGATTATACAATGAAGATCAGTTTGTATTGTTTTGATGAAGAAACGACAAAGGAATATCAGAAATATACATCGTATCAGGGAGAGTAGTCTTCCTGATTTTTTTGTTAACTATTTAGAAAATTTTCTAAATAGAGTTGAAATAATATTTAAAAGGTATATAATCTATTTAGAAATATTTCTAAATAGGTGGTGATACTTTGTTTGAAAAAACATTTAAAGCGCTAGGTGCGCCAGTTAGAAGAGACATATTGAATTTATTAAAAAAAGGCAAAATGTCAGCTGGAGATATTGCGAGTCATTTTGATATGTCTCAGGCAACCGTTTCCTATCATTTATCTTTATTAAAGGATGCAGGTTTGATTTGTGAAGAGAAGGATAAAAATTTTATCTTTTATCAAATCAACGCATCTGTTTTTGAGGAGATGTTGTGTTATTTTAAATCTTTTATTGGAGGGAATGAAGATGTTGAAAAATAAATGGTTTATGTTTAGTTTAGCTTTGTTTGTGATTCCTTTGGTATTGAATCTAGTTTTCTATAATCAACTTCCAGATGTTGTACCAACCCATTTTGATGTAAATGGACAAGTCGATGGTACAATGCCTAAGTTTATGGGTTTATTTGGTATGTTGTTTTTGTGCTTGGCAATTCATGTATTTACTTGTTTTGTGAGTGTAAAAGATCCAAAGCGAAATAATATTCCAGATTTTATGATGAATATTTTATTTATGATTTGTCCCGTTGTTTGTATTGTGACAAATATGACAATTATTTATTTTGGATTGGGATATTCGTTTGATGTAAGTTTTGTGATGAATATTTTAGTTGGTGTATTACTTATTGTACTAGGTAATTATTTGCCGAAAGTAAAACGGAATTATTCGGTTGGAATTAAAACATCGTGGGCTTTAAATAGTGATGAAAACTGGGTGTTATCAAATCGTGTGGGTGGCTATTGTATGGTCATTGCTGGAATCTTATTTATAGTACTTGGATTACTTGGTTATGTGACAATGGGCATTGTTGTGATTCTTGTAGCGACTATTATTCCATGTATTTATAGCTACATATTATTTAAGCGAGGAATTTAAAATCCTCGCTTGATTTCGTTTTGAATACATTTGAATAAGACTTGAATCGTTTCACTAATCATTTTCTTAGTTTGACTATCCATATTCTGAATGGATTTGATCATCTCAGCTATATCGATATTCTTTCTTAAATCTTTTGGGTTTTCATAATCTGAAAAGATAGAATAAATGGTATCAATGACTTGTTTGCGAGTATTGATATCAATGGATTTAAGCCATTTTGATAGTGTAGATTGTGTATGTTTAGATAGTTGATCATTTTGTTTAAGATAAATAAAATCACCGTTTTCAACGCACCACGTAAATGGATCGTGTTGAAGGATAGATATGGCATCACTTTGAATGATTTGATAATTATTTGTTTCTTCAAGTAAGAGTCCAATAACGCTCGATTGTGGTATGGTCTTAAATACTTTCTTATCCGTTTGATAAGGTGTAAGAAATCCAGGCCCATCATGATTGTATATACAATAAATTGGATTATGTGTATGTATGCCTGCATATAGGGCAAGGTTGGCTCCTTTGGAGTGTCCTCCTAAGATGAGCTTATGATTTGTCTTATAGTTGTTTACATAGTTTAATGCAGAAATTTGACTGGGAATATTTTCTTGAAAACAAAGATTAAAATCTTCTTTCCATCCTACAAAACTAGCATCGGTTCCGCGAAAGGCAATGTAGTCTGTTTGGTTGGGTAAGTGATAAGTCATAGCACAGAATTGTTTTTCATTATCTTTGTCAAAATTAGTTTGTAGATGAGAAATCGTAATAGCTTCATATCGTAGTGAATGAATCGTTTGAAGGAATAATTCCTCGTTTAATTCAGGTACTCGGGTATTAGTACATAAATCATTAATTTCATTTTCAAAATCACTTAATAAATGGATTTCGGATTCGATGTCAATGCTTGAGTTTTCAAATTTAATATAGGAAATTTGTGAGAGAATTAAAGAGTCCACATTATTAAATGGGTATTCTTCAAGGGTTAAATTTCCGTATTCTTTAATGTAGTCAATGATGTTTTTCATAGGTTTATTGTAGTGCATAAATACATTTAATGAAATATGTTCATCCATAATTTTAAATTTTATAAAGTTCGTATACAATAAAGTTAGTGAAGGTGGATTGTTATGTTGATATTTGGAATTTTGTGTATTTGTCTGAGTTTAGACGTATTTGTATGTGCACTAGAACAGGGTGCTTCAATTCGTAATATTCGCTTTTCAAAAGCATTGGTTTATGGATTGATTTTTGCGCTATGCAGTTCAGGTATGTTTTTATTAGGACATGGAATGTCCACATATATTTTTGGACGTCCATTGGCAACATTGAATAAATATGTTGCGATATTTGTCTTTTTGATTCTTGGAAATGGAATGATCATCTATAGCTTTAAGCGTGGAAAGTTTGTGGAGAGACTACAAGAGTTTGATACAAAACAAATTATTAAATTGGCTCTTATTGGAGGATTGGACTGTTTCTTTGTTGGAGTTGGCTGTTATTATATGAATCTTCCTTATTTGATGGAGTCTTTAGTCTTATTTTTAATTGTACTTGCTGGCTATATGATTCATTTTTATATTGGATATTATAATGGTGCCAGATATCAAAAGGTTTATTATTTTCTTTGCGGAGTCGTATACTTATTTATGAGCTTATCATTAATTTTTAAATTAATTCGATTGTAGAGGTGATTTCATGACATTAAATGAAAAGGTGACAATGAAAGATCTTCTGAGTGAGGGATTGTATATTTTGATGCAACAAAAGCCTTTCGAAAAGATCACAATCAAACAGATTTGCGATAAAACAGGTGTTATTCGTGGAACTTTCTATAATCATTTTATGGATAAGTATGAGGCTTTAGAATACTTGATTCATCGTATGTTTTATAAAGGGATTGAGCATGAATCCAATCCTCAAATTATAAAACATATCTTTCAGACTGTAAGTGATGATCGTGATTTCTTTAAATCTTGTTACAGAATCACAGGACAGAATGGTTTTGAAGATTTAATGAGTAATGTGTTTAAAGAAATATTTAGAAATGTATTTTCTTATTTAGATGTGAGTAGGTTGGATTCAAGGTTCACAGTGGATTTTTTAGTGGATTATTATGCGAATGATTTATTATACTTTTTAAAGTATTGGATTTCTCGTAATTTTGAACCGGATGTAGAAACATATTATGCCAAGATTGATATTTTATTTAAAAACAGTATTAAAGAATTAAATATTCGATATATGGATAAATCTTAAATTGACAAATTGTGTATTGTCTAGTAGGATAAAAGCGTATAAAAAGGCAATGAAGAGGGCGAGTACCTTTTAGAAATACTTTAGAGAGCTTTTGGTTGGTGAAAAAAAGCGTAGGACTAATTGGGAATAAAGACTTGGAGCTATTTGTATTTCCTGCATTAAAGGAAGCGCTGTTTATAGACAGTGACTAAGGCTAGACAAAGTGATTTGTCTGGTAAATTAGGGTGGTAACACGAGCACTTCGTCCCTTTGTGGCAAGTGCCTTTTTTTATGGATAAAAGAAAAAGGAGAAAACAATGGAAAAGTTAACGCAACAAGAACAAGTTCGTCGTCAAAAGATGCAAGATTTGATTGACATGGGTATTGATCCATTTGGATCTCGTTATGATCGTACTTCAAATTCGGGTATTATCAAATCATCTTATGAAGACAAGACAAAAGAAGAATTAGATGAATTACAAGTAACTGTTAAGATTGCAGGTCGTATCATGACGAAGCGTCGTCAGGGTAAGGCTGGTTTTATGAATATCCAGGATCGTGAAGGTCAAATTCAGATTTATGTTCGTAAAGATGAAATTGGGGATGATCAATATGAAATCTTCAAGAAAAATGACATTGGAGATATCGTAGGTATTGAAGGTACTGTTATGAAGACAGATCATGGGCAATTGTCTGTTCGTGCTAAAAATTATACACATCTTTCAAAATCACTTCGTCCTTTACCAGAAAAATTCCATGGTTTAACAGATGTTGAAGAGCGTTTCCGTCGTCGTTATGTAGACTTGATTATGAATCCAGAAGCTAAGCATATTGCACTAACAAGACCAAAAATTATTCGTGCAATCCAACACTATTTGGATGGTCAAGGTTTAGTGGAAGTTGAAACTCCAGTTATGCAACCAATCTTAGGTGGTGCAAGTGCTAGACCTTTCGTAACGCACCACAACACATTAAATATGGATTTCTATTTGCGTATCGCAACTGAATTGCCATTGAAACGTTTGATTGTTGGTGGTTTAGAAGGTGTTTATGAAATTGGACGTTTATTCCGTAATGAAGGTATGGATGCGATGCATAACCCTGAATTTACAACCGTTGAAGCGTATGTTGCCTATAGTGATTTACATGGAATGATGGACTTGATTGAAGGTTTATTTGATTCAGTAGCTAATGAAGTATTGGGTACTACAGATATTACTTATCAAGGAACACAATTATCATTAAAGGCTCCTTTCAAACGTATTCACATGGTTGATGCGATCAAAGAAGCTTGTGGTGTAGATTTCTGGCAAGATATGAGTTATGAAGAAGCTGTGAAATTGGCTGAGGAACATGATATTGAAGTTGAAAAGATCCATAATACAGTTGGACACATCATCAACTTATTCTTCGAAAAATATGTTGAAGAAACAATTGTACAACCAACATTTGTATATGGTCATCCAACATCCATTTCTCCATTAGCTAAAAAGAATAAGAAGGATCCTAGATTTGCGGATCGTTATGAATTGTTCATTTGTGGACACGAATATGCGAACGCATTCTCTGAATTAAATGATCCAATTGATCAAAGAGAACGTTTCGAAAAACAATTAGAACTTCGTGAATTAGGTGATGATGAAGCCAACGAAGTAGATACAGATTATGTAGAAGCATTGGAATATGGTCTTCCTCCAACTGGTGGTGTAGGACTTGGAATTGATCGTTTCGTAATGTTGTTGACAGATCAAAGAACAATTCGTGAAGTATTATTATTCCCTCACATGAAGAACTTGGGGGATTCAAACAAGAAAGCGCAAGTTAAAAAACCAGTGGAATCTGCACCTGTAAAGGTTGATTTCTCGAATGTAAAAATCGAACCAATCTTCACAGATATGGTAGATTTTGAAACATTCAGTAAGTCAGATTTCCGTGCTGTTAAAGTTCTCGCTTGTGAAGCTGTAGAAAAATCTAAGAAGCTATTAAAGTTCACTTTGGATGACGGTCAACGTAAAGATCGCGTTATTTTAAGCGGAATTCACGAATATTATGAACCAGAAGAATTGGTTGGAAAGACTGCAATTGCGATTGTAAACTTACCACCAAGAAAAATGATGGGTATCAATTCTGAAGGTATGTTGATCTCAGCTGTTCATGAAGAAAATGGTCACGAAGGCTTGAATTTATTGATGGTTGATGACAACATTCCTGCAGGTGCTAAGCTTTATTAAGAAGTACCGTTTTACCCGACAAAACGGGATGTACTTCATTTGTGAAAAAGCTCTAAAAATACGTAAATACACCAAATGGTGCTTGAAACGGTGCAGAGCCTTAAAAATCACATAATTTTCAAAATATATGGGCAGTTCCATTGTGGAATTGCCCATTTTCAGAAAGAAAAAGATAAATTGGAAGTTGTGGAGGTAATTATCAATGAGAAATATTTACGATAATAGTGAATTTTTTGCCGCATATGCTGAAATGGGAAGAAGCAAAGATGGTCTGAAAGCTGCTGGAGAGTGGCATCAGTTGCAACCGTTATTCCCTAAATTACAGGGAAAAAAGTTTTGGATTTAGGATGTGGTTACGGTTGGCATTGCAAATATGCCGCACAAATGGGAGCTGTTGAAATTCTTGGTATTGATAGTAGTCAAAAAATGATTGCAAAAGCAGTAGCTGATAACTCTGATGACAAAATCAAGTATAAAGTTTGCGGTGTTGAAGAATACATTTATCCTGAAAATACTTATGACCTAGTTGTTTCTAACCTGGTACTGCACTATATCGAAAATTTAGCTAATGTTTATCAAAAGGTGTATTGCACATAAAAGTAGGTGGGTATTTCCTATTCAATATTGAACATCCGACTTTCACCGCCGGTGTTAATGAGGATTGGATTTATGATGAAAATGGGAAACCTAAATATTGGCCAATCGACAATTACTATTACACAGGCGAAAGAGAAACCAATTTTCTTGGTCAACGAGTAATTAAACAGCACCACACATTAACGCAGATATTGAATCCACTTATAAAATGTGGTTTTCAAATTGAGGCTATTGAGGAAGCAATGCCTTCGGCAGATATGATGGGTATGCCGGGAATGTGTCATGAAATGCGTAGACCTATGATGTTGTTGGTTAAGGTTAAAAAGGTTTAATAAACAACTTTCAGTTTGCCAACCTGCCCTTTGAGAGAGGAGAAATCCTTTTCTCAAAGGGCTTTTTCTATTTATACGGATATTCGCAAACTACAAGTAAAAGCCAAAACTTCATATACTCTAAGCACAAGGAGGTTGAAGTTTGGCTATGAACAACAGTGGAGCTTGAAGGTTATCCGTCTGCGGATACAAATGATCAAAACTATTATTGTGAAATTTGTTTAGCCGGGAATAAAAAAGGCGAGTCATAACGATAGCAACTGCGAGTTGCTAGTTTTAGATAATGCGTGAGATTATAATAAAGGTGTAAGGGAGGTACTTCATAATGGACACAAAACAGGTTATACTTGAACTTCGCACCCAAAGGGGAATGTCGCAGGATGAGCTTGCAGAAAAGGTTTTTGTAAGTCGTCAGGCGGTTTCACGTTGGGAAAACGGAGAAACAGTTCCTAATACGGAAACATTGAAATTGCTGTCAAAAGTATTCGATGTTTCCATAAATACACTTTTAGGCTCACCGAGAAAGCTTGTTTGTCAATGCTGTGGAATGCCGCTTGAAGATGATAATATTATCGGGCATAATCACGATGGTTCTTTTAATGAGGACTATTGTAAGTGGTGTTATGCCGATGGAACGTATACTTACAATGATATGGACGATTTGATTGAAGTTTGTGTTAAAAATATGATAAGCGAGAATTTCACGGAGGAACAAGCTCGTTCTTATATGAAAGAGCTGCTTCCTTCTTTGGATTATTGGAAGAAATATGATGAGCTTAGTGATAATGGTCAATTTGAGGAATTTAAGAAAAAGTTAATCATTGAAATTAACGAATTGAATGTTGACGGAATGCCAAAGGTGGAAAAACTGAATGCCCTTGTGGGAAAGTACGTGAATCTTGAGTACCAGCTTCCAAATGGGCAAGTGGCTAAGTTTTTGAATGAGGCAAAGACATATCTGGGCAATCAGCTTGAATGTGAATACGGCGGCGATAGATGTTTCGGCGTTGTTGCAGATATGGATTTTATTCTTATTTGCACTTATGAAGAAGACGGTAAAAATCCGGAACTTGTATTGTATAAGAAAAGATGAGAATAAAGAAAAATAGTAAACCATTGGAGTTAATGATTTTTGTGCAAGCAAGAAAAATTCACATAATTAGTACGATGTATGGGGAGTCCTGAAATATGGATTCTCCATTTTTAAAGCAAACTGAAATACAAATCGGAATACCTCCTGGTTGAAAGCAATGAACATAACGAAATAATTATAAACGGTTATATCAGATATAAAAAAAGAGAATGAATCAGGAATGAAAATAATTGCATTTCATAGACCCCTAGAAAATTGGATATCCTGATAAAGGAAGTTTTTTTTAGTTATGTGAATTTTAAAATCTTATGAGGAATTGAAGAAAAAGTTAATAATATAAAGTATAATAACTGTGAAAGGAATTGATAGAATGAAATTGTTACCGACGGGAATTGAAAATTTTAAGATGATGATTGATAAAAGTGCGTATTATGTAGATAAGACAAATTTCATTGAAGATGTATTAAATGAACAAGTTGTTTTATATACAAGACCTCGAAGATTTGGTAAAACACTGAATATGTCGATGCTTTATTATTTTTTTTCAATCAAAGAAAAGGAAAACTCTTATCTATTTGATGGCTTAAATATTTCGAAGAATAAGAATGCTTTAAAGGTTCAAAATAAATATCCAACGATTTTTATTTCTTTAAAGGAAATGAAAAGCTTAACTTTTGATGCGCAAATTTCATCTTTTTCAAATGTGATTTATGAATTGTTAGATAAAAACTTAGAAATATTATCTTCAGATCAATTGTCGGATACAACTAAAGATATTTTAAATAAATTGCATAATCGTTCATCTTGTGTTGAAGATTTGAAAATTTCATTGAGAGTCATAACAAATGCGTTATATGCTTATTATCAACAAAAAGTCATTGTTTTAATCGATGAATATGATGTTCCTTTACAGGCTGCATATCAAAATAATTATTATGAAGAAATGGTTGAGTTTTTAAGAAGTGTTTTTTCTTCAGCGCTTAAAACGAATGATGCTTTAGAAAAAGGTGTTATGACTGGATGCCTTCGTATTTCTAAGGAAAGTATTTTTACTGGATTGAATAATTTTACGGCTTATTCTGTTTTAAATAATATTAGTAGTGAATCTTTTGGATTTACTGAATCGGAAGTTAAACAGTTGTTAAAGGATTATAATTTATCAGAAAAGATGGATGAAGTAAAAGAATGGTATGATGGATATCAATTTGGCAATAACGAAATCTATAATCCATGGAGTACACTCATGTATGTAAAAAATATAACGCAAGATGTGTCTTTTAAACCAATTTCATTTTGGGCAAATACTAGTGGAAATGATCTTGTTGTTAAGTATATTCAAAATGGTGATAAAAAATTGCGCAAGGAGTTTGATTTATTAATGAATGGTCAATCCCTTATTAAATATATCAAGCCTGAACTTACGTATCGTGAAATGGATAATATCAATAATATTTATAGCTTTTTATTACTAACTGGATATTTAAAGGTCATTAAAGATAGGGGAGAAAATCAATACGAATTGGTTATCCCAAATAAGGAGGTTTATGAAATCTATAAACAATCCTTCATGTCATATTTTGAAGATTATACAACAAGTAGAAAAGGTGAATTGTATCAAGAATTTGTGGATGGAGATGCAAAAAAAGTAAATCTATTGTTGAATGATATACTATTAAGAAGTATTAGTTATTTTGATAATCAAGAATCCTTTTATCATGGATTTCTAGTAGGATTGTTGAATGATTATGAGGTAGTATCTAATAAAGAATCTGGAAATGGTAGATTTGATGTATGTGTTTTACCAGAAAATATCTTAGGAACAATCGTGCTTATTGAGTGTAAACATTCAATAAGTGAAGATGATTTGATTGATGATGCTAAAGAAGGAGCAAGACAAATTGTCGAACAAAAATATCTTGAAGAACATAAATTTAAAAAATATGAAAATGTAATTGGCTATGGAATATCTTTCTATAAGAAACAGTGCTATGTAGTTAAAGTGGAACATGGTTCTAAAAGCATTGTTTGATGATAAGGTTGATTAAGAAATAAGATAATTACAAAACTAGAGTAGAGATTGTATTGTGTGGTACAGCTTCTACTCTTTTTCTATATCAACAAATGATACTATAATTTATTGAAGGAATAAATAAATCATATATTGGACAATTCTTAAGAGGAGTTGTCTTTTCTTTTGTACTACATATTGTTCTTGCGTGTCGTTAATTGCAGTGGTAAACTGAAGCTAAGAAAAAGTTAGTTTTATCTAACATTTTAAGGGTTAATTATGAAGTTTTATAAAAGTGGAGATCAAAGTAAACCAGTCATCTTTTTGTTTCCGGGCACTTGTTGCTTATATAGTAGTTTTGATCATGTGTTAGAAGGATTACATGTATATTTTTATACGGTGGTTGTTTCTTATGATGGCTTTGATCCAAATGAGAATACTCAATTTCATTCGATGGAAGAAGAGTGTGAAAAGATTGAACAAGAAATTATAGATCATTATGGCGGAAGAATTAAAGCCGCTTATGGCTGTTCACTTGGAGGCAGTTTTGTTTCTTTGTTGATTCAAAGAAAAAGAATTCATATGGATCATGGCATTATTGGAAGTAGTGATATGGATGAGGCTGGAAAGGTGATGGCTACAATTCAGGCATCTATAGTAACGCCTATTATGTATAAAATGGTGCATACAGGAACGCTTCCAAAACTTATGGAGAAAAAGATTGCACAAATGGATGATTCGAAGAAGAAATTTGTGAATGGATTTTTAGATATGTTTGGTTTAGGTGGTTCTTGGATCACAAAGAAGAGTATTTATAATCAGTTCTATTCGGATTTAGTGACAAAAGTTCAACACAATATGGATGTGCCAAACACAAAAATTCACGTATTTTATGCGACAAAAATGGGTAAAAAATATGAAAAGAGATACTATACATATTTTAAGAATCCAGATATTCATAGATTTAATATGCAGCATGAAGAAATGTTTTGTTGCCATCCTGACAAGTGGATAGAAGAAGTAAGAAATGTTGTAATTGGAGATGTTGGATTATGAAATCAAAAATAGATATTACAGGTGTTTCAGAGACAATGCTTCAGACTTTATATGCTAGAGCAAAAGAAACGAATAGTCAAAATGCAAAAATCAAGGATGATATTGCCGTACATATTGTTGAAAATATAGATTATGATTTTTCTAAAGCTGATAAAGATAGTGCTATGAGTAGTGGTGTTATCGCAAGAACGATTGTATTGGATCGTATGGTCGAACAATATTTAAATGTTCATACAAATGCAGTTGTAGTAAATATTGCATGTGGATTGGATACTCGTTGTTACAGAATGAAAGGTAAATATCTTCGTTGGTATAATCTTGACTTGCCTCAAACTATGAAGATAAGGGAACAGTTTCTTACTGAAACAGGGCCAATGTATCAAATCGCAAAATCAGCTATGGATGATTCTTATGTCCATGATATTGAGTATCATGGAGAAGATATTCTAGTGATCATTGAAGGGTTAACTATGTATTTAGACGAAAAAGAAGTGCAGAAGATGTTTTCTATTATTGAAAAATCCTTTAAAAAAGTAACTGTTCTTGTCGAAACTATGTCGCCTTTTGTAGTAAAGCATATGAAAGAAAAGTCGATAGATCAAAGTAATGCTAAATTTTTATGGGGTGTAAAGAATGGAAATGAACTACAAAAGATTTTACCAGAATTTATTTTTGAAAAGGAAGTTAGTTTGATTGAAGGTATGAAAGAATTGCATCCTATTTATCATTTGTTTGGATGGATTCCATTGGTTCGAAATATTTCAAATAAAATTATAGTTTTGAAGAATAGGGGTTAATACGGATGAAGAAAATTCATTTTGAAGTACACACAGACGGATTTTATGGTGACTATTGGAAATGCAAAACGGATTCAGATTGTGCGATGATTGCCATGATTGGTGATGATTCCCAGGATTATTTAGCCTGTACATCTGTAAAATGGTTACATAAACTTGGATTAAATGTAATGACTATGTCACCCGCAAAAAAAGATTATGGACATCATAATTATCCTTTAGAACGAATAGAGAATGCGATAAGATGGCTAAAAGTACATGGAAACAAGAAGGTTGGAATTGTGGGTGCATCCACTACAGGAACACTAGCACTTACGGCAGCTTCTTATTTTGAAGATATCACTTTGACAATTGGCTTAACTCCAAGTGATTTTATTTGGCAAGGCTTTATGCAAGGTAAAAAAGATGGTTGTAAAGAATGGCCGATCGAAGGTGAATCACTATTTTCATATAGAGAAAAACCGCTTCCATATATGCCATTTTGTTATAAACATCCTCAATATTGGCATGTGATTGAACAAGAAACAAAGCGAACAGGTGATATGATCAATTCTAGAAAGTTGTTTGATGATTCAGAAGCCGTTCATCCGATTTTGGAAGAAGAAAAAATCAAGATTGAAAAGATTCATGGAAAACTATTGTTGATTGGCGCTGAAGATGATGTGTTGTGGGATGCTGCAAAATACATTCGTCGCATGGAAGAACGAGAACATATATGCAAGTTAGAAGCTGTTGTGTATAAATATGGGACTCATTTTGTTTTTCCAGAAAGCATGTTAAAGATGATGCTTCCAATTGGTTCAGCAAGCTTTGTGAAATTTGCGTTTCAATCCGCAAGAAAACATCCAAAGGAATGCCTTGAAACACGCATAGATATTGATGTTCGTATTAGGAATGCGATTGAAGAATGGAAAAAAGGTGAAGTTGGATATGGCGGATAAAATACAAAATGCGTATGAATCATCAAAGAATATTTATGATGATGTTTTGACACAGGGAAATATTTTCAGTAAGTTGTATATTAAATTATTTTGGAATGGTACTAATGATAATGATATAGCACAGAAAGTATTATCATATATTCCAAATGATTTTTCAGGTAATCTTCTAGATGTTCCAGTTGGAACAGCTGTATTTACCCAACATAAGTGGATAGCTTTAAAAGATGCGCATATTATTTGTCTTGATTACAGTATGGATATGCTTGAACAAGCTAAGAAAAGATTTGATGGGTATACACATATTAAATGTATTCAGGGGGATGTATCCAATTTAAAAATGAATGCTGAATCCTATGATATTGTGGTTTCTATGAATGGATTTCATGCTTTTCCAGATAAGAAAAAGGCATTTCAAGAAACGTGGCGAGTTTTAAAACCAGGTGGTACCTTTATAGGATGTTTTTATATTAGGGGTAAATCTAAAAGAACAGATTGGCTTGTGAATCATATTCTTTCTAAGAAAGGATGGTTCACCCCACCATTTCAAACGGAGGAAGAACTTAGAAATATTCTAAAAGAGATGTACAAACAAATAGATCTTCACATAGATGGATCGATGGTATATTTTTGTTGCACAAAATAATGTATGGATAGAAGGTGAGATTATGTTGTTTCAAACAATTGGAAATGAATTGAATCCTGTGATTTTATTTTTTCATGCGATGGGTGTAACTGGAGAAAGCAGTATGCCAATTGCCGAAAAACTGTCAGATAAATATTATTGTGTTATGCCAACATCTACTGTTTATTGTTCAAATCAAAAGTATCTAGGTAAAAGTGATGAGATACAACAGATTAAACGATTTTTAAGTGATCATGGGATCAAAGAGATTGAACTAGTAGTAGCATCTTCGATTGGTGCAGATCTTGCGATGGTATTTCTAACAGATACAAAAATACCGGTTAAGCATATATTCTTTGATGGTGGTCAATTTGCACAGATTGGTAAGATAACACGTAGAATTATGGTTCCATTTTTATATGTGGCCATGAAAAGTTTGTATTGGACAAATGGGAAAACATTGAAGAAAATTATGTGGTGTGACGATGATAATATTAAGCCTTATTTTATTGAAGCAGGAAAGAATTTGTCATATACAAATTTGAGAAAACAGATGGATGATAGTTTAGAAGATAAGCCATTTCCAAAATTATCAGAAGAGCTACAAAAACATACATTCTGGGAATTTGGTAGTAAAGAAGATCATTTTAAATATAGAAATGCAGTAATGCAAGCCTATAAATATGAGAATTTTCCAGTTTTTGAGGGATTGAACCATATGGAGTATCAAATTCGGTATCCAGATGGATTTGCCAGAATGTTAGAAATGATTATTAAGACAGATCGATTACCTGAGTTGACATTTTGAAAGAAGGTATCGCAAAAATGTTATTACTTTTACAAAATGTTTTATATTGTCTGTTGT
Organism: Holdemanella biformis DSM 3989; assembly: GCF_000156655.1. Classification (GTDB taxonomy): domain Bacteria; phylum Bacillota_I; class Bacilli_A; order Erysipelotrichales; family Erysipelotrichaceae; genus Holdemanella; species Holdemanella biformis. The sequence goes on along the minus strand of NZ_DS996841.1, from coordinate 193,811 downwards.
ATGCATTATTAATAAAATGTGCAGTAAAAAACGATGGGAGTAACTGTTTATATTTTTATCCGAAAGATTTTTTAGTGGAAGCACAAAAACGTGGTATTGCCGATAAGAAAACTGTCATGAAAAGGTCAAAATGGTTCATGATCCCTTTTTGTATCATTATATTTGTGGCTTTGATCCTGATTATTTCTGTTTGGAATCATGTTACGGATTTAAAAACGGCATATCTTCAAGCCTGCCTATTTCTTGTGGTCATGAATTGGTTTGATGGTATTGTGATTGACAGATTATGGGTAGGACACAGCAAAATCTGGCATATAGAGGGTATGGAAGGAATTCCATATGTAAAGTCTTGGAAGACTGTGTTGATAAAACGAGGAGTGGCTACTGTACTATATTTGGTGGTTGCACTTGTAGTTGCAGGAATTGTGGTATTGCTTGGTGAAATTTGATCAAAGTCGTTATGTAAATATTGCGATAGTGATTTTGAGGTTTTGTAGGTTCAAATCTGAAATCCTGAAGGGATAAGTGAAAAATGATGGATAAGTATCTTAGAGAAACAGAAATGCTTGATTATTCAAATCCTGCAATTCAAGAATTGATTCAAAAGAAGAAGTGGAAGGAATTGGATGAATTTGAAAGAATCAAGGAAATATATAATTTTGTAAGAGATG
>NZ_DS996841.1:186054-192474 GCF_000156655.1 Holdemanella biformis DSM 3989 | reverse complement strand
CAAATTAAATGGATGACACTTTCAGGGAGTACAGAACCTAAAAAGAATGATCAACTAGGTCTTGCGAATGTCAAAATATTAAAAGATGGAAGTGTATTCAATGAGAAAGTCATTAGTTTTGTAGGTAAAGGTGTTAAGGCCATTACGGATGTAATTGGATAAAATAAGGGAGTGTGATTGTGTGAAAAAAATGATATTAGGCATTGCTTGGCAACTTATGGGGTTTCTTGGCTCAATAGCTATTTTGTGCTCAGCAACACTTCATCAATGGGATTATAACGGGATTACTGGAGTTTTAGGTAGTTTGTTGGGATTAGACTTAATAATTCCATTCATTGCTTGTATAACACTATTTATTTGTGGTTTAGTAGTCTGCTTCAAAGTAATAGGGGAATAGTAAATTTCAATTTATATACTTGACAAATCTCTATGGATAAGAATAATATAACAGTGTGATATAACGCTGTTATATTTTTTGATGGAGATTTATATGTCGGAAAAAGCTGAGAAAACAAGAGAAAAAATATTGGATACTGCCATCAAACATTTCTTAAGAGATGGATTTAGTGGTGCTTCTTTAAGAAGTATTGTGAAAGATGCAGGACTTACAACGGGAGCTTTTTATAAGTATTATCCGACTAAGGAAATGCTTTTTGATGCATTAATTGATCCGTATATAGAGCATATATATGAAATATATGATGGGATATTAGCTGATTTTGAAAAGCTTTCTGCTCATGATCAGACAAACAATATGTCAAATGCAGCCAATGATGGAACAAATCAGATGATTGACTATATTTATGAGCATTATGATCATTTTAGATTGTTGTTTAAATGTGGAGATAGTGGGAAATATGAAGCTTTTATTCATAACATGGTGAATAAAGAAATGAAGGCAACCAAGAAATATATGCAGATTATGAAGGAGTCTGGAATGGATTTACTAAAAGTTGATGAAAGTCTTATGCATATGATATATACTGGTTTTTTCTCATCTGTACTGCAAATAGTTGAACACGATATGGATAAAGAGATAGCTAAGAAAAATGTTTATCAATTAAAAGAATTTAATACAGGTGGTTGGGAAAGAATTTGGAATATTCAATTTAAATAAGGTGGCAATTGCCACCTATACTTATAACAATGCAGTTAGTCACGACTAATAATTAGGAGGGTATTTGTATGGAAGAAAAAAAGAAATCTACAATGCGTTGGATACTAGAGTGGGCTGGACAAAAGAAAATGGATTATGTATGGAGTGTCATACTTGGAATGGGTAATGTGATTTTTAAAATCATTCCTTATTTTCTTATCGCAACGATTGTAAGGATGTTTTTAGAGGGGAATAAAGATTTTAATACATATCTAAAAAATTCAATATGCATAGCTATTTCCTTTATTGTGGCCGAGTTTTGTCATTCACTCTCAACAACTCTTTCGCATAAGGCTACGTTTACTGTGCTTTCAAACATTCGTAAGGCGTGTTTTGAAAAGCTAGCACGAGTGCCACTAGGATATGTGAAAGATACTTCGTCAGGTACATTTAAGAATATTATGGTGGAAAGAATTGATAGTATTGAAACAACGCTAGCACATATTATTCCTGAATTTACTTCAAATCTTATGGGACCTGTCGTTGTGTTGATCTACTTTTTTACGATCGACTATAGATTGGCTCTTTGGTCATTATTACCCATTATTATCGGTTTTTTGTCTTATTTTGGAATGATGATTGATTTTAAACCAAACTTTGAGAAGACAGTAAACGCAACAAAAGACTTAAATGATGCGGCCGTTGAATATATTGATGGAATCGAAGTCATTAAAGCTTTTGGAAAAACAGAGAGTTCTTATGCGAAATTTACGAGTGCTGCCAAGGCCTATGCCAATTCTTTTATTTCCTGGATGAAAAAATGTTCTATTTATCATGCACTCATGATGACAATAACTCCCTATACATTATTGACTGTGCTTCCTTTTGGAGCTCATTATGTTGAAAATGGCACACTTACAATGCCGGATTTTATCTTATGCATCATTTTATCACTAGGTATTGCCGGACCATTGATCACAGCTTTTTCTTATACAGATGATTTGGGAAAGATTGGTGTCATTGTTGACGAGGTTGTTGGAATTCTAGATCAGCCTGAGTTAAATAGGCCATATAAAAGTACATCTGTGCCAAAAGATAATTCGATCGAACTATCAGATGTTAAGTTTGGTTATCATGATAAAGAAATTCTTCATGGTATAAATATGGAATGTAAGGCTGGAAGTGTCAATGCGATTGTGGGTCCTTCTGGAAGTGGTAAGTCAACAATCGCAAAGTTGATTGCGTCTTTATGGGATGTGAATTCTGGAAGTATAAAAATTGGTGGTGTAGATATCAAACAAATGTCTCTTATGGACTTTAATCAAAAAATCGCATATGTAGCACAGGATAATTATTTGTTTAATGAAACGGTTCGTGAAAATATTCGTCAAGGAAATCCCAATGCGAGTGATGAAGATATAATTGAAGTCACAAAAAAGAGTGGTTGTTACGACTTTATTATGCAGTTGGAAAATGGTTTTGATACGATTGTCGGTGGTGCTGGTGGTCATCTATCTGGAGGAGAAAGACAACGTATTTCTATCGCTAGAGCCATGTTAAAAGATGCACCTATTGTGATTTTAGATGAGGCTACAGCGTATACGGATCCTGAAAATGAAGCAATTCTTCAAAATTCTATCGCTAAACTTGTAGAAGGAAAAACATTGATTGTGATTGCGCATAGGCTTTCTACAATAAAAGACAGTGATCAAATCTTTGTGGTAAATGATGGAAATGTAGTAGCACATGGAAAACATGAACAACTTCTTTTGTCTTGTTCACTTTATAAAGATATGTGGAATGCACACATTTCTGTGAAGGATACAGTAAAGGAGGGGGAATAATATGTTTGAAATCTTGGCAAAATTCTTTAAATTTTCTGGTGAAGAAAACAGTAAGAAATTTAAATTATCAATAGGAATTGGATTAGTAGAAGCACTTGCTTCAGCTATGAAAATACCGGCTATTATGTATATTTTGATGGGCTTGATTGAAGGCAAATCAATGGGTAAATATATTTTCGGGTCATTGATCATTATGATTATTGCGATTGTGGTGGATGTTATTTGTAAAAGAATTTCGTCTATACTTCAAACCGAAGGTGGATATAATGCGAGTGCATTTATGCGAATTAAGATTGCAGAACATCTTCGCTATCTTCCAATGGGATATTTTAATTCAAATAGTATTGGTGAGATTGCTTCTGTTACGACAAATACAATGGAAGTACTTGGAGATGTTGCATCAAGAGTGGTAATGCTTACGATGCAGGGAATTTTAGAAACTACAATGATTATATGTATGATTCTAATTTTTGATGTAAGAATTGGATTGATATCGTTATTAGGTGTCATTGTATTTTTTGTGATCAATTCAATTATGCAAAAAGCTGGTAAAAAAGATTCAGAACAAAAGGTGCAGTGTGATACAGAACTTGTGAATCAAATCATGGAATATGTGCAAGGTATTTCGGAAGTAAAATCTTATAACTTATTGGGTAAACAGGCAAAACGATTGAATGATGCCAATGATGCATGTGCAAGAATCAATACAAAAATGGAACTTGTATTTGTACCTTATCATTTTCTTCAGGGTATTGTGACAAAGATTACTGGGACAATTATCATTGTTTGTTGTGCTGCATTTTATATTAATGGAACAATGAATTCGGTGTATGCGATTGGTATGAGCGTTTCGGCTTTTATACTTTATTCAAGTTTAGAAACAGCTGGAAATTATTCATCCCTTTTACATGTGGTAAGTGTCTGTGTAGATAAAGCCAATGATATTCTTGCATTGAATTCGATGGATATTGAAGGAAGGGAAATAGAACCCAAGAGTCATGATATTCAATTGGATCATGTTTCATTTTCTTATGATAAGCGAAAAATCATTGATGATGTATCCTTGTCGATTCCAGAAAAAACAACTACAGCGATTGTAGGTCCTTCTGGAGGAGGTAAATCTACATTGTGCAATTTGATTGCGAGATTTTGGGATGTAGATGAAGGTGAAGTGAGTCTTGGATGTATAAATGTAAAGGATTATAGTATGAATAGTTTGATGAATAACTTTGCGTTTGTATTTCAAAGAGTGTATTTGTTTGCGGATACCATTGAAAATAATATTAAATTCGGCAATCAAGAAGCTACTCATGAACAAGTTGTAATGGCAGCTAAGAAAGCTTGTTGCCATGAGTTTATAAGTCAATTGCCAGATGGATATAATACAGTTATTGGTGAAGGTGGAGCCACTCTTTCTGGTGGTGAAAAACAACGTATTTCCATTGCGCGTGCCATTATGAAGGATGCACCTATTATTATTTTGGATGAGGCAACAGCCAATGTGGATCCAGAAAATGAAAAGGAATTAATGGAAGCAATCGATGCTTTGACAAAAGAAAAGACAATTATTATGATTGCACATAGATTAAAAACCGTCAGAAACGCGGATCAAATTGTTGTGATAGATAAGGGAAGAATTGTACAACAAGGAACACACAATCAATTGATGAAACAAGAGGGTATTTATAAACGTTTTGTAGATTCTAGAGAGCAGGCAGTAAGCTGGAAACTTGCGAATGATTGATACAAGAGTGGTGAAAAATATATTGATAGAAACATTAGTGAATTCAGATGCTGATGTTTCTTTTATTTTGAGTTATACAAATCTTGTGAAGACGATAATAATTAATAAATGGTACTATGTCTATCAGCTGACTTTAAAAAATATTCGACTGTCGAATGCTTCACATGTAATTCTTTAGCTATAGTTCTCGGTGACTTAAGATTGCTTTTCCAATCTTTGTAAGCTTTTAGCTTTTGTTCATAAGTTAATTTCATATAAAAAGTGAACCTCCTAAGTTTGTCCAACTTTAGGGGTTCACTTCAGTCCGCTATTTTAAATTTTCTAAGAATAAGAAGTCTTTAAATTTAATATGTTGTATATTACTTGTAGAATAATCAATATCATCCATTGTGATGATGATTTTTTTATCTATTTGACTAACACCATTAAAAGCTTTGAATTCACGTTCATACGCTTTATCTTCGGCAACACTATATGCGACTTGGATATAATACTTTAGATTGTCTTTTTGAGCTAGAAAATCAATTTCCTTTCCCTTATTGTCATAGACGGTAAGACTATATCCCATATATATAAGTTCATTGTATATTATATTTTCTAGATTATGCGTTAAATCATAACGATTGTTTAATTTACGAATCGAATTTAACGAAACATCACAATTATAAATTTTTGTAGGATACTCCAATTCTGTTTTTGTTCTAGAAGAATATTGTTTGATTGGTTCAATAATATAAGCCTCTTCTAAATAGCCAATCCATTTCTTGACGGTATTTATACTGCATTTTGTGCCATGCGTATTCATATAATCGCAAATAGATTTTACGGAATAATTTCTTGCATTTGATATTAAAATGAAATTAACAACCTTTTTAAAATCTTCGGATTTTCGAATTTTATAGCGATTGATTATATCATTCGAAACAATGGTTTCATCTAAATCATTCAAGTATCTTTTTTGAGCTTCTAAAGAATCAAATTCAATTCGTTTAGGAAAGCCTCCCCATACTAAATAATCCGTTAGAGAAATTTTTTTGTTTAATTCTTTTCCATATTCATATAATTCTCTATATACAAATGGACGAATATGAAATGCGACATAGCGACCTGATAATTCTTTAGTGAATTCACGAGATAATAGCTTGGAATTGGATCCGGTAATAAATAATGAACAATTATGTTTTCGAAGTGTTTTACATGCGACAGACCAATTATCAATTGTTTGAATTTCATCTAAGAAAACATAGCATAATTCATTTGTATCACGATTGTTGTCAATATAGTCTACAATGTCTTGCCATGAGGTTAAATTAGATGTAACGGCACGATCTTCAAAATCAAGATAAATTATATTTGATGATTTTTTTGCGATTTCAGTATTGATTTGTTCCAATATGATGGATTTTCCACATCTTCTGACTCACGTAATGATTTTAATTAAATCACTATCTTGAACCTCTCATCACTGAAGTGATGAGATTCTTGGGAACAGGTTTCTATCGAAACCTTTCTTACCAAGCTATCCCCGCAGTTCCTGCGGTTTTTTTAGCTAATTTGCTAATATGCCTTGCATCAATATATTGATGGATGCATTTACATCTCTGTCATAATTTGAATGGCATTTTGGACATATCCATTCTCTTACATTTAAATCTTTTGTTCCTTCATTCTTATATCCGCAACAATGACAGGTCTGACTGCTCGCATAGAATGTGTCTACTTTCTTGATCACTTTT
>NZ_DS996841.1:142408-185431 GCF_000156655.1 Holdemanella biformis DSM 3989 | reverse complement strand
GTGATCCTCATCCATATTCATTTCCAGAATTTGAAAACCATTATCCTTTGAAATCCGAGTCAGCAACTCTTTTAATCTTGTTGAAACCTTTCCGTTCAAGACATCACGACGATACTTTACACACCATACAATATGATACTGTATTGAATAGACATAGCCTCTTCCTTTAACAACTTCCATATGTTTTCTCCTCATCAATATTATAACATATGTATATATTTTAAGCGCTATATTTATGATTTATTTTTAAATTATTTATCTAACATCTGCCAATCCAATTCATCTCATGACTAAAGTCACGAGTGTTCTTAGATTGCATTATAAAATGGACGTATTTCTGATAAATATTTCTCTCGAACTATCATATGCACATCCTCCTATTGAAATTATATTCAAAACTGTACATAAATATCAATGCTACTGAAAATAATGTCGATTATATACATAAATGTCAATGCTACTGAAAATAATGTCAAAAACGTGCAGAAATTTCAATAGGATTATTTATCTCTAAAAAGTGATTATTAATGATATAATGAATATGCAAGTATTTGTTCTCAAATAAGAATTATAAATTTGAATATTATACGAAAATGGAGGACAAATATGAAAACACCAAAAGAATATAGGGATAATCTTTTAAATCACATTATCACCAAACAAATGCTAGTGGATTGTTTGTATAGTGTGAATAAACGAGCCAAAAACTATCGGGACAAAGAAAGGGAACAAAGAGCGTATTCTAGATGTCATCGGTATGTAGATAATTCTGCATTTATTGAAGGAGCTAGAGAGAAGAAACTAGAGATGTATCGCATGAAAGATATGTTGTTGCAAATTTTGACACCCATTTGTATTCACAAAGAATTCATTGGTTACAAGATTGAAAGAATCTATAGCTACGAAACTGAGGAGTACAAAAAGTACAAGAAACAATTCTTTTACGAAGGGCAGTATATAGACGATGATTATTCCATTGTGTACTTTGGAGATGTTGAACTTAAGGATGAGCCGATATATCACTATTACTTGTTTTACGATTTGGATTGTGGACATACGTTTCATACACCTATTAAAAAAGAAGAATTAGACAAATATTCTTTACCCATTATTGAAATTAGTGAGTTAGAAACGACGGGACATAAAGTCAATGATTTGGTAAGTGTACAATTTGTACGAAAAGTGATTCGATTGATTGAAGATAATATGTATATATTACAGTAAAAGCGTTGGAAAATTCCTACGCTTTCTTTCTTATAATGCATATACTTTATCGGCTCTTTGGGTCACTTCTTTTGAATGTGTGACAATGATAATGCATTTTCCTTGTTCTTTTAAATCATCAAAAATATCCATAATTTCATCCCGCGTATCCGAATCTAAATTTCCAATTGGCTTATCTGCCAAGATAATTTTTGGATCATAACTTAAAGCTCTTGCGATGGCTACTCTTTGTTGCTGACCACCCGAAAGTTTTAAGATACGACGATGAATCTGGTCTTGATCTAAACCTACTTTTTCCAATAATTCAACAGCTCTTACTTCTTTATCATTTTGATGCACATTCGCAATATCCATAGATAGAGTAACATTTTCAAGTGCCGTTAACTTATTTAATAAGTACTGACTACTCCTTACCGCAAGCAGTAAGGTTTCTTAACTGACGATATTATGCAGCAATCGTACATTAAGTATTATACAAAAATTTTATAGTTCCTAATAAGGACTTGTGCTATAATATAAAATTGGAAAATATAACCGAGGTATAAGAAAGTGAAGAAAAAGACTATAGTTCCGTTGATTGTATTTCTTGTAGGAATATGTCTATTGAGCGTATTTACATATAATACAAATGTTCAAATTCAAAAAGATAGGCGTACGATCGCAAAATTAAATGCTGTGACATATGGTCAGCATATAGAAAATGATATTGAAAATGGAATTGAAATAACAGATACTTTAAAACAGTTGTTAATAAATGGAAATGGTCAAATCATAAATTTTTCCAAAATAGCCGAAAATTTAATGTCTTATTCTGTGCAAAGTGTGCAATTAGCACCAAATGGAGTGGTAACAGATATTTATCCTGAAGAAGGAAATGAAACAGGTAAAATTGATTTATTAAAGGATTCATATCGAGGTGAAATTTCAAATTACGCAAAAGATCATAATATAACTATTACCCAAGGTCCTATTGAATTGAAACAAGGAGGTTCTGGGCTTGTTGTTCGTAATCCTATTTATCTAAAAGATGAAAATGGACAAGAATATTTTTGGGGATTTACGATTGCGATTTTGCGTGTTCCTGAAGTTTTTGAGGATTCGACAAACGCTTTATCTAAATTTAAATATAATTATCGACTTTCAAGAGAAGCGTCTGTTTTAGATAAGAAACATGTAGTGGTTGATGCGAATTGTGATAAAATGATTCGCCCAGTCACTTATAATTTGACTGTTGGAAAAGAAAAATGGAAACTTGAAATCATGCCTGGAGCTGGATGGAGCAACTCTACAACTTTATATTTAATTTTCTTTGGAGGACTATCCTTAGTTCTTCTACTAACTGGACTTACAATAGTCTTATTCCTTTTGGATGAAAGAAGAGTTGAATTAAAAGAACTAGCTCATAAAGATGGACTGACTAAGCTTTATAATCGATATGGATTTGATGAAATGGCCGAAAAGATGATTTCAAAAAATCCAAAAGAACATTGTGTAGCCGTATTATTAGATGTAGATGATTTCAAATTAATAAACGACATGTATGGACATGCCTATGGGGATAAAGCTTTAATAAGCCTATCTGAAAATATGCAAAAATTTTTTTCATCTTCTGCATTGCTTGGTAGAAATGGTGGAGATGAATTCTGTATGCTTTTACCAAATTGTACGGCAAAAGAAGCAAAAGAATCATTGATTGAATTCACAAAAACACCAAAAACATTTATGTATAAAGGGCAAATATATTCTTTTAGTATCTCACTTGGATATGCCGAATATCCAAATAATGCGATTGAAAGATCTCAACTCATGCGTTGTGCCGATACATCTCTTTATGAAGTAAAACTTCATGGTAAAAATGGATGTATGGCCTATCAGGAAGGTTTTCAATCGGGTGTTCGTAAACAACTAGGATTTGTGTTAAATGATATTTCTGAAAACTTACCTGGAGCCTTTATGATCTATCGTGCGGATAAAGAGGATGATGAAATTTTTTATGCCAATAAAGAATTTTTAGATTTGGCTGGATATGAAAATCTAGATGCATTATTTAAAGGTACAAAGAAAAGTTTTAGAAACTTAATTTGTGAAGATCAACAAAAAACGGTAGAAGCTAGTATTTGGAATCAAATTGAAAGTGGAAGTAAGAATGACTATATTCATTATCAATTGAGAAGACAAGATGGAACCTATATTCCTGTACTTGATCAAGGAAGAATTGTGGAAAGCGAACGTTTTGGTCGAGTTTTCTATGTTTTATTTATGGATTGGCAAGCTATGCAATCGCATTATAGTGAAAAGTTTAACGCAAAAGATGTGTGATATTTGTTTTGTCACACATCTCTTTTCGTTTTATAATGAAACCATGGAAAATAAATATTTAGTTTGTCGAATACTGATTGGTTTTGTGTTGATCTCTGTTATCACGAATGTGGTATGTTTGTTTATTCGTAACAGCGTAATTCAACAAGAAAAATTAAAAGCGGAATATACAGTAAACTCAACAATCGATCGTGTTGAAATAAAGCTTGAGTCGTATATACAAAAAGTGGATTTTCTAAAGAAAACGATTGAATCGGGCATTGAATTAGATGATGCATATTTTCAATCTATCGCATCTAGACTGTATGGAGATGATCCGGCTGTTAAGACAATTGAACTTGCGCCAAACGGAATTATTCAAAATGTATATCCTTTCAAAGAAAATCAAAAAGCTATTGGCATGGATATGTTGGCAGAACATGAACGTAAAGAGGCTGCTACTTTGGCAAAAGATACAAAGACATATACATTGGAAGGTCCGTATGATTTAAAACAAGGTGGAAAAGGAGCTTTATTGTACGATCCAATCTATGTGAATGAAGAGTTCTGGGGATTTTCCATTTTAGTCATTGATTGGGATGCATTTTTAGATGAAATTCACTTAAGTGATTTGAAAAAAGCATCTTATGATTTTGTGATTTGGAAAAAAGATCGTAGTACAAAGGAAAAGATAGTAATAGCACAAAGCTCAAAAAATATAGATTCAAATACATTGTTAATTAAATGTAAGCTTCCCAACAATAAATGGAATTTTGAAATTGTGCCAAAACAAGGTTGGATCAATACATATGTAATAAGAAGCTTAGTTATTGCGAGTGTTTTAATTGATTTTCTAGTAACGGCAGCCATTGCTCAATTTGAAATTCGCCATCGAAAAGATTTAGAGTATGCAAGTCAAATTGAATGGCAGGCAAAAAAAGCACAAGAAGCAAGTGCTGCCAAATCTCGTTTCTTATTTAGTATGTCACACGACATTCGTACACCTATGAACGCAATCATGGGATATACGGAATTGATGGAAAAGAATATTGGAAATGCAGAAAAAGAAAAAGATTATCTATCCAAGATTCATTCTTCTAGTAAATTTCTTTTAGATTTGATTAATTCCATTTTAGAAATGGCTCGTATTGAAAGTGGAAAAGAAACATTGAATATAAAGGCATGTAATATATTTGATGTGTTAGATTCTTTGAATTCTGTCTTTGAAAAATTAGCTCATGAAAAAGGATTAGAGTATCAATGTACGACAAAAATTCAACATCCATATATTTATTGTGATCCAATTAAACTTGAAGAAATATTATTGAACATTATAGGTAATTCCATTAAATATACTGATGAAGGTATGGTTTTAATTCAAATAGAAGAAGGAGAATCTGGCCAGTTTCAATGCATGATTCAAGATACAGGTATTGGAATGAGCGAAGCATATTTGCCACATGCCTTTGAAGACTTTTCTAGAGAAAAATCAGGTACGCAAACGAGCGTAAAAGGTACAGGACTTGGTTTAGCAATTGTAAAATCTTTGGTTGAATTAATGAATGGTACAATTGAAATATCAAGTCAAGTCAATCAAGGGACAACAACTCGAATGAAATTTCATTTTGAAATTGCCAAAGAAAGTGAGTTAGAAAAAAATCAAGAAACGAATATTATAGACCTTAAAGGAAAACACATTTTACTTGCTGAAGACAATGATTTAAATGCAGAAATTGCGATGACACTTTTATCAGACTATGGATTGATTGTAGATCACGTAAATGATGGAATTGCTTGTGTTAAAAAAGTGAAAGAAAATAAGTATGATCTTATTTTGATGGATATTCAAATGCCAAATATGGATGGCTATCAAGCGACACAAAAAATTCGTGAACTTAGTGATATTCCAATCGTGGCGATGACGGCCAATGCCTTTGAAGAGGATAAACAAAAAGCGTTATCCATTGGAATGAACGGACATATCGCAAAGCCAATCGATATGGATAAAGTTATTTTAACCTTATCAAGAGTATTAACATTTAAGTGTCCCGTTTGTGGAAAATATACATTTCAATCCGGACCAGGAAGCTATGAAATCTGTCCAGTATGTGGATGGGAAGATGATAAAGCACAATATAAAGATCCAAATTTAAAAGGTGGAGCGAACCGCTTAAGTTTAAAGGAGTACAAAAAACAATATGAAAAAAATCATGAATAAATTGCTCTTATTTTTTTGTATATTCTCACTTGTGCTTCCAACAGGATGTGAAATTAAGGAACAAAAACAAGTAGTCGTAGACTATCAAGAATACCATTTTCGTAATGAAGATTTGTTAGAGTCTCACTATGAAAAACATGGTAAAGAAATGGGATTTTCATCATTAAAAGAATACGAAATGAGTGCCAGTGATGTTGTGAATGATCCAGATTCTTTACATAAAAGAGAAAAAGAAGATGGAGATGATGTATACTACAAAGAAAATACCAATGAATTTGTGGTTGTATCCACGGATGGGTATATTCGAACCTATTTTAATCCAGATTCTGGTAAGAAATATTTTGATAGGCAATGATGAAAAAAAGACCGAATGTCAGATTAAAATCTGAATATTCGGTCTTTCTTGTCATTAAGCTAAAACTTTTTCTGGTTGTTTATAAATATTTCTATTTAAAATACGAACCAAAACAGGAATGACAATCAATTGAAGGATGATACCTGGAAGACAAGTGATAAAGCTAGCTGTCATAAATACAGATAATGTATATCCTTGTGTACTAAGAATACATGTATTGACTAAACCATTCACAATTCTTCCTGCAAGCATCGCAATGATCAAACTCATATATAGTTTTGTCATTTCATTCTTCATTGAAATATATTGTGTACATAAACCAGCTACTAAACCATATACCGCAAGTTCAATCATCATTTGTGGCAACATCATTGCAGGTGGCATACCTGTTGTCACACTTGAAAGAAATGGTGTAATAATTCCACATGCTAAACCATATGGCCAGCCACAAAATAATCCACAAATTAATACAGGAATGTGCATTGGTAAAAATATGCTTCCAGCATTTGGAATCACATGAAATGCCATTGGAAGTAATACACCTAAAGCGATGCATAAAGCGCAAGATACTAGTTTTTTGGTGATACTATTCATCATTAAATACCTCTTCTTCTAAAAAACACTTGGTAAGGATGTATGGACAGATTAAGATTTAGCATTGCACATATTGTTTTAAATAATCGATATCTAGAATTAATATTTTTTGATTTACAATCTTAATGACGCCTTCCTTTTTTAGCTCACAAAGAATTCGACTCACACTGTTTCGAGTGGAAATTCCACAAAATCCTGCAATATCATCATTTGTGATTTGAAAATCAATAAGAATACCCGCCTCTACTTTTCGACCAAATAAATGGATTAATTGATATAAGAAGGAGCATATTGCACCTGTTTTTCCATTCATCATCATAAGTTGTTGGCGGAAAATAGCTTCCGTTAATTTTTCTCGATAATATGCGTTTACATAATCTTGTAATTTTTGATCTTGATTTACATAACTCCAAAATAACACTCGAGGAATTCTATAGAATGTGGCCACATCACTTTCAACACGAACATTAAATGGAGCCGATGTATATTGACTTACTTCATCTTTTAATAAAGAAATAATATCAGGTGTATTGATATAAGAAATGTTGAATTCACGACCATCATGCAGGATGATACTTGTCTTAATTACCCCTTCTTTTAACACATAGGTATCTTGTTGTTCAAGCCCATAATATGCTAAATAGGTGTGCCTTTTTTTCTGTATAATAGGCACATTTTTCTTTTTTAAAAAATTTAATAAGTATTCATTGTCCATATTCGCTCTCCTTTACCAGTTTTGGATTATAACAATACTCCAAATTTTTCGAAACAACAAATGTTAACATAAAATGAGGTTTCATAATTATTTAATTCGGATTATATTAATTCGGGTAAAAAAAGGAGAGATAAAAATGTTTGAAATGAATGTACCTTATGATAAAGGTCAAATGAAAATCAAATTAGAAGATAAGAACTTAGCTGGTGTCCTTGAAGGAAGACAAAGCGATTATAAAACTACACTTTCTGAAAATGAAATTGTAGAACAATCGTTAAACAATCCAATTGGATCCAAAAGTTTAGAAGAACTTGCCAAAGGCAAGAAAAATATTGTCATTATTAGCTCAGACCATACGCGTCCTGTACCTTCAAAAATTATTACACCTATTCTTTTAAGAAGAATTCGTAGTGTATCACCCGATGCACGTATTCGAATCTTAGTTGCGACAGGATTTCATAGAGAAAGTACTCATGAAGAGCTTGTAGCTAAATATGGTGAAGAAATTGTAAAAAATGAAGAAATCGTCATGCACGTATCAACAGATGATTCTTCAATGGTAAAAATCGGACAATTACCAAGTGGAGGAGACTGCATTATCAATAAAGTTGCAGCTGAAGCTGATTTATTGATTTCTGAAGGCTTTATTGAAGCACACTTCTTTGCAGGATTCTCTGGAGGAAGAAAATCAGTGTTGCCTGGTATTGCTTCTTATAAAACAATTATGGCAAATCATAGTGGTGAATTTATTAATGATAAAAAATCACGTCCAGGAAATTTGCAGCACAATTTAATTCATGAAGATATGGTTTATGCTGCAAGAACGGCTAAACTTGCCTTTATTGTCAATGTCGTATTGAATGGAAATCATGAGATTATTGGCTCTTTTGCCGGAGACATGGAAAAAGCTCATGAAAAAGGTTGTGATTTTGTTCGTTCTTTGGCAAGTGTAAATAAAGTCAATTGCGATATCGCAATCAGTACGAATGGTGGTTATCCTTTGGATCAAAATATTTATCAAGCCATTAAAGGTATGACAGCTGCTGAAGCTACATTAAATCCCGATGGTATTATCATCATGATTGCAGGATGTCGTGATGGACATGGAGGTATTGGATTCTACCACAATATTGCCGATGTAAAAGATCCAGAAGAATTTGAACAAAAAGCTATTCATACACCTCGTTTAGAAACGGTTCCAGATCAATGGACCTCTCAAATCTGTGCACGTATTCTAGCTCATCACAAAGTTATTTTGGTTTCCGATTTAGTAGATCCTCAACTTGTGAAAGATATGCATATGGATTTAGCTACAACTGTAGATGAAGCTTTAGAAAAAGCATTTGAAATAAAAGGAAAAGATGCCAAAGTTGCCGTCATTCCTGATGGCTTGGGTGTCGTTGTAAATATGTAAGGAAGGAAATTTGAATTTATGTTACACAATTTAATTGCGGAATTTTTATCAACAGGACTTATGATCTTATTTGGTGTGGGAGTACATTGTGATGAGGTTTTGACAAACACAAAATACCACGGAAGCGGACATATCTTTGCGATCACAACATGGGCATTTGGCATAAGTGTTTGTCTATACATTTTTGGTGGCGTATGCATGAATCCTGCCATGGTACTTGCACAATGTGTTTTAGGCATGCTTCCATGGACAAGCTTTATTCCATACGTTATTGCCGAATTTTTAGGCGCACTTGTAGGAGCTTTGATTTGTTATGTGATGTATAAAGATCATTTTACAGAAAGTGAAGGAAATGTAAATCCAATCGCCATTCGCAATATTTTCTCTACAAATCCAAACTGCAGAAATTTGCCAAGAAACTTCTTTGTCGAAACGATTGCCACTACAGTTTTCTTGAGTGCCATTTTAGCTGTTGCTACAAAATATGAAACACAATTACCAATTGGAGTAGGTCTTATTGTATGGGCTGTTGGTATGGGTCTTGGAGGAACAACTGGATTTGCGATGAATCAAGCTCGTGATTTAGGACCTCGTTTGGCCTTCCAATTATTACCTATTAAAAATAAAGCCAATAATGATTGGCAATATGGTCTATTAGTTCCAGGAATTGCTCCTTTTGTAGGTGCATTACTTGCTGCTTTGTTCTGCCATTTGTTTTTAGGTATTTAATATTAGAAAAGACAGATATTCAAAATTATACTGAATATCTGTTTTTTTTATATTTTCTTTTGTTTTTTTAAATCATAAAGGGCAATACCTAAACAGAAGATTTCAGAGACGGTACAACTGATCCAAATTCCATTTTCCTTAAATAATGTTGTACAAACAAATAGAGATAATAAGACAAAGAGAATACCACGAGAAATCGAAAGCACAAAGGCTTTTCTAGACTCTTCTAAAGCGACCATGTAGCCGCTAGTGATCACGACATGTCCCATAATTAAAAAGACAAAGCTAAATTGGCGTAGGGCCGTAATGGTATTAAAGTAGTTTTCTGTATTTACCGGAATAAAGGCAGTCGTAATATTTGGTGCAAATACTTCTACAATTAAGAATAATAAAACTCCAGCACAAGAGACTAAAACACGTGCATATTTATGGAAAGTTGAAACGGCTTTTTTATCGCTTCGACCATAGTAGTAGCTAACCAAAGGCTGCGTTCCTTGACTGGTTCCCACCATCACCATCAATACTAAGTTATAGATATACATTAAGACGGTAAAAGTAACGAGTCCATTAGTACCAAGGAGTTGATTGATCCGATAGTTAAATACTGTAATCATTATGCCTGGAGAAATTTCAGAAATACAATCGGGAAGTCCTAATGAAAGAATTCTAGAATATTCATGCCAAGGATAGTTTGCCTTCACAAAATGGAAATGTGATTTATGACTAAACGCAAAATGATAAAAGAAGAAGCAGAAAGTTACAAGTTGAGATAAACCTGTAGCTAATGCAGCACCACTAATTCCCATATTCAAGGGTCCCATAAATAATGGGTCAAGAACAAGGTTGGTTCCAGCTCCTAGACAAATACCTATAATGGATTTTTGTGGAAAGCCATCGGCCTTTAAGAGAACTTCAAAACAATAAGATACAATATAAAAGAAGGAGAAGCAGGATAATACTTTTATGTAGGTATCTGTATAGTTAAATACATCTTCATTGGCTCCTAAAAATTCTGTAATATGATGCGAATTTATAAAAGATAAAACCGCAATGCATAGAGCCACACAAGAAATTGTGATGGTATTCATTGTGAATACTTCATGCATTTTTCTTTTTTCATTCGCACCACGATAAATGGACATTACAGTACTTGATCCAATCGCAAATAATACCCCGATTGAGAAGATCGTCGTTACATAAGGACTAGCTACGTTTATGGAAGCTAATGCCGTGTCGCCTTGGTAGTGGGCAACAAATATACCATCTACTAAAGTATATAGATTAAAGATAACCATCGAACATATGGATGGTATGACAAACTTAAGATATTGTTTCAACATAAAATCACCAATTACAGTGTAAACCTTGGTATAATACTAAGGTCAAGGGTGATGGTATGAAAAAGTATTATAAAATTAATGAAATCGCTAAATTATACAATATTAAAACAGACTCTTTAAGATACTATGAAGAAGTAGGATTAATTTGTCCAATGCGCTCAAAATCCAATTATCGATTATATACACTGAATGATATCTATATTTTAAATATTATTCGAGATTGTTTAAAACTAGGGTATGATACATCACAAATTAAGGAATATTTAGACAATCGAAGCGTAAATAATACGATTGCGTTTTTAAAGGAAGAAGAAAAGCTGATTCAAAGACAGATTCGAGATTTACAATCTACATTGTCTTCCATTCAAACACGTATTGAAGATTTGGATCGTACCAAACAAATTGATTTTAATACATGCAAAATTGAAGCATATCCCAAAAGATATTGTCGGTATTTAAAAGAAAAAATTGATCAAGATGAAAAAATCGATTTTTTACTGACAAAACTTACAGAATCGATGGAAGAAGATATTTCAGTGCTAGGAAACATGGATTCAGGCAGTGTAGTCGAATATAAAAATGATGAATTCGTCTATACAAGTGTATTTATTTTAACTCAAGAAGAAAAACACGATTTCATTCTAGATGAAGGCATGTATTGTACATATACGTATTCAGGAGAGTATGATCGTACAAATCAAATCTTTTATAAAATGAAAGATTGGATTCAAGAACACAATTATAAAATCGAAGGACCATTCTTGGAATTTTTATTGATTGATATACATGAAACAAAAAAAGTGGAGGAATATATTACTTCCATCCACGTTAAGGTTAAACCAAGATGATAAATCCAGATTCAATAGGTTTATATTCTTCGACATCCATTGAATCATAGTATAGATCTCCATTTGAATCTAATACTAGAATTCGATGATTTTCACAAATCGTTGGTAAGACTTCTAAAGTGTTGTTGATTTTGTAGACTTGATTTTCTTTTTCAAACAATTGAAAATTATATGGTTCTATATCATCTTCACAAATATAGGTGTAGCTAGCACAATATAATTTACCATCTTCAAAGTAAGGTTCAATACGATCTCTAGAACCGTTACAAGGCGTATTTAAATAGCTTTTGGCATGTGTATCATCGATTACTTCAATTGGAAATTCAGATATGACTGGCTCGGATTTATTACCATGAACAATCAATGATAGTGTATCCTCTGTCCTATTAAATTCAACACTGCATAACATTTGGTTTGTGACAATATCATAATAAGTTGTATCACACACAATATATTTCTTATTTAATCTGGATTTCCAGACTGAGTTGAGTTCTTGTTTTTTGGCTTTTTGTGCAAACGCACCCGTACGATTTCTTGTTGTCTTTAAAAGATAATCTCCTTCAAAGAAGATTTGATTTCCTTTTTCATTGGTCCATTTGCCATTGGAATAATTTAATAAATCACTCATGATCCAGCCTTTTTCTGTTTTGTCTTGCACAACCATACTTGATTTTATGGTTGTGATTTTTTGTAAACCAAAGGCATGGGCATAAATTCCTGAATAATCTGGATATGTATTTGGTTCTAAATAGGTATTGAATAGGCGCATTAAAGTTGTCGGAACTTCTAATCCACAATCATGTGTTTCACTGAATGCGAGTACGGCATTGTATTTAGGAACAATGATCAGTCTTGAACTAAAGAACATACTGTTTCCACCTTTTGCCAGAACTCCATCACCAAAATCATAGTCTGGATCATGGTGTCTGACTAGATCCCAGCCTAAGCCAAAATCAATGGCGCCTAGATCCGATTCAAGAAATGTAGTGCCCCAGGATTTAGCCATTAAAGTTTTTGACTTTTCACTAATAATAGAATTAGGTTCTAGAAAGAGTTGACCAAATTTGCATAAATCAATCATAGAAGTAGTGATACCACCAGCTCCTTGAATTGGGAAGTATTCTTTTGGTTTCTTACCTTCAGAAACTAAAGGACAATCTGAATTGATTGTATATGTTGTGTTGGTACTTTTTGCGCCAATCTTTTCTGTAATATATTTCTTTAAAACATCTTCATAAGGCATATTACGAACTTTTGAAACAACCATTTCAGCGAGTGTAAAACCATCATTACAATAGGTACTATAAGTTCCTGGATCTGCCTTTAGAGTGCTATTTGAAAAATAGTTTAATACTTCGCTATAGTAGTCAAACTTAGAAGTTGTACTTACACTAAAATGTTTCCATTGTGTTCCAGGAAGTCCACTTGAATGATCTAAGCACATACGTACTGTAATATCTTTATATCTTTCATCTTTCATTGTGAATTCAGGAAGAATATCTGCAACTTTATCTTCGAGTTGAATCAATCCTTCATCCACTAACTGCATGATGCATACAGTGCAGTAAATTTTAGAAATGGAACATACATTAAATGTGCAATCTGTTGTGATTGGCTGATTGTTGATTTTGTCTATGACACCTATCGCATCGGCACATACAATTTTTCCATTTTGCATGAAGGCATAGCTACATGCTGTATAGTCTGGTTTTACCATAGCTTTTAATAATTGAGTAACTTGATTTTCTATATAATTTCTCCTTTTTTAAAAGAAAACGAGAAGATAATAAACCTTCTCGCTAGTCTGCAACGGCATCAATTAAAATGCTGTGATAGGCATTCACAATATCGTCTACCGTTTCTTCAATATTCGCATTGTTGACGGCTACATAAGCTGCGTATTTTTGGTACAATGGGTATCTTTCTTTATGCATTTGTTGAAGGGCTTGTTTAGAACTTGATAAAGGTCTATTTGGATCGGAACTAATTAACTTATCGATATCGCGATCAATGAAGATCGTGATTCCATTTAAACGTAAGAAGTCCATATTGACTTTATGTTTAATGGCACCACCACCAGTTGCAATGATTTTATTATTCATCTTACTCGCTTCAATCGCAACTTCTGTTTCAATCGCTCTAAATCCTGCTTCTCCAGATTCTTGGAAGATTTCTGGAATGCTTTTGCCGGCTTTGGCAATAATCATATCGTCTAAGTCGAAAAATTCTTTTCCAAGCTTTTCTTCAAGCATTTTACCAATTGTTGTTTTACCAGCACTTGGCATACCAATCAATACGATGTTACAACGATCTTTCAACATCTCCTTTTTGATTTCATCAATGATAGAGTCGTCAAAAGACATATTTTCAAAGATTTCAAATGTATATTTGGCTTGCGCAATCAACATCTCCAAACCAATCACACGCTTGATATCGGCTTCTTGAGCTTCAAAACATAAACGTGTAAGAATGGGATTGTATACAACGTCTAATACACATTCTAATTTATGGAACCAGCTTACATCAATTGGTGCATTCGCAATATTTGGAAACATTCCAACAGGACTTGTATTGACGACAATATCTGCATCTAAATGGGATGTATACATTTCATCATATCCAATGGCACCACGATCTGCACTTCTTGAAACAATCACAATGTCTTTGGCTTTTTCATGTTCACAAACGGCTTTAACTGCTGCACAAGCACCACCGTTACCAATAATCAAGACTTTTTTGCCTTCCATATGTACGTTGTGTGCTTTAACCATATATAAGAATCCACCAAAGTCTGTGTTGAATCCTTTTAATTTGCCATCTACATTGATGATTGTATTGACAGCACCAATGGCTTTAGCACTCCCATCCATTTCATCTAAGTAAGGAATGACATCTTTTTTATATGGAATAGTCACATTGATTCCTTTGAAATCTTTCTTTTCCATAAATTCTTTGAATTCTTCTTTATTTAATTCTACTAATTGGTAGTCATAATCTTTTACATTCTCAATCTCTGCAATTCTTGTCTGAATTTGTTTGGAGAAACTATGCCCCAAGTGTTCACCTATCAATCCGTATTTCATATCATTTCCTCTTTTCTAGAACAGCTCTTTAAATGTGAAAAAAAGCATTTCGAATTAGAAATGCTTTTGTGTAACGCCCTGAAACTTAAAAATAACCATCGTATACATATGGCTTTTTTCAGGGCTATTTAAAGTAGTAGTAATATTGTCTTGAATTGTTCATATGCATAGGATACACCATTTCATTGAAACTGGCAACCCTAAAATGAAAATAAATGTAAAAAGAGGAAAGCTGTTTCAAAAGAGTATAATAAGAGTGGTGATTATTATGAATATTGGATTTTGTATATGCACAATACTAGCTTTATTGTTTTTAATATTAAGCATTATATTTGCGCTATTAAAAGAAAAAGGTGCAAATTATGTTTCTGGCTTTAATACATTGAACCATCCAGAAAAGTATGACAAGGCATATATTTCTAGAGATATGCGTAATCAATGTTTCATCTATTTTGTGATTCTATGTATAGGATCTGTTCTATCTTATTATTTAAGTGCATATGTCGCAATTGTAGCTATTCTTGTTTGGTTAATATTATTATTTCGTAATTTTAATTTGGATGTCGAAAAGGCGTTTGAAAAGTACTTGATTCAATAAATGTATATGAGAAACTTTTCGAATACATTCATGGTTCAATATAAGTGTTGACAGAAAGAATGAAAGTTTATATATATTAACAGTTGTTGTATTTTATGTATTTGGAATGATGTTTATCAAGATGAACAAAAAATATACAAAACGCATTATGGGCTATGAAGAAATACGTCCATTCTGGTACTTCTTTGATTTAAAAGCCTATATGATCATGGCTTGCATGATGGGTGGAGGTGTTGGCTTTAGAGCTATGGGCATTTTTTCAGATATCTTTATTGTCTTCTTTTATTCAGGACTAGGCTGTGCACTTGCTTTAGCAGGCATTACTTTTTTAAGAAATCATATTCAATATGAAAACTTATTATTGGACTAAAAGAAGAAATTCACGTTTTTTCTTGATTTAATATAATATTTATGGCAAAAGCGTACTTCATAAACCTGAAATTGTTGACGTTTTTGCCTTTTATTATGCCTGAAATGATTTAACGCAAAAACTTCACTTTTAACGTTACCAAAGTTAAAAAGGAAATGATAGAGTTAAAAGGAGGCTTCGATAACATGAAGACAGATGTGTTTGGATTGATGTTATATTAAAGAAAAGAAAAAATCCATATTGTTTCAATGAGTTGACCTGGTATACTTATGTGCATGTTACTTTCTTAAGAAACTATATTCAATATGAAAACTTATTAGACAAAAGAAGAAATCAATTTATGATTTCTTCCTTTAATCTATATTTGAGTTTTGAATAATGAAGTTACAAAATGAATGTACAGCCGGAGGTGCATATCTATTTTTTACTGTAGCCATATAAATAATACGTTTCTTTTGTGGGTTCTTGATTTTTAACTTCTTTAAATGGAAATGATCAATCATGGGAATGTTTGGTACAACAGCTACACCATAGTTAATATCAACTAGACCAAGGATGGCACTGTCTTCTTCAACTTCAAACATGATGTTGGGTTCAATATTGTTGGAATGAAATAAATCATCAATCAAAGGTCTTAATCCACTTTGCTTACTATAATAAATAAAATATTCATTCTGTAGTTCCTGCAAATCAATTTCATTTTTTAATGCCAATGGATTTAATTTTGATACTACAACGACCAATTCTTCCGTTGTGATAGGAACAAAATTGATATTGTTTCGATTTTCTTGATAGGAACAAAGAACTAAATCATACTTTTCTTCTTCTAATCCATCAAGTAGTGCACTTGTGCTTCCTTGTTTTAAAGTGAATTTAATTTTACTATTATTTTTATCAAAATGGAAATGCTGAATCAAATGTGGAACATAACGATATCCAAGTGTATAAATAAATGCTAGGTTGATCCATCCTTGATTAGGGGAAGTGATGGCATCAATCTTTTTTTGACCCAGTTCGATTTCGCTTAATCCCTTTGTGACATATTCATAGAAGATTTTTCCATATCTTGTTAAACGAATGTTTCTTCCTTGTTTTTCAAATAAATAACAATTTAATTCATCTTCTAATTGCGAGATGGCATGCGATAGGGAAGGCTGGGTAATATTTAACATATTGGCGGCTTGCGTATAGTGTTCGGTTTCTGCAAGTACTTTAAAGTAATATAAATGGTTAAGATTCATGGTGTCCTCCTGCTTTGATTATAAAATAATCTATAGATAAAATCTATAAATAAATAGATAAAACATAATTGTTTCAATAGATTTAAATAATTATAATAGGGTTGTCTTGTGAATAAGTTAACATTTAGGAGGAAAAAATGGCAAAGTTTAATTCATTGTTTCAACCATTAGAAGTCAGAAGATGTACAATTCCAAACCGTATCGTTATGACTCCGATGGGAACAAACTTCGCAGAAAACACAGGAGAAATGAGTTTTTTGCACATTGATTATTATGAACAAAGAGCACAAGGTGGAGCTGGTCTTATCATCGTTGAAAACGCGTGTGTTGACTATCCAGCAGGATCAAATGGAACAACACAGTTGCGTTTGGATTTAGATAGCTACATTCCTAGAATGTTCAAATTAACTGAAACAATCCACAAACACGATACTAAAATTGCGGTTCAGTTAAATCATGCTGGTGCAAGTGCTGTAGCTGAAAGAATCAACATGCAGCCTGTATCTGCAAGTAATTTACCAAATAAAAAAGGTGGAGCTACACCTCGTCCATTAACTGTAGAAGAAATCAATTCGATCGTTGAAAGTTATGCAAAAGCAGCTAAGCGTGCTCAGATTGCTGGATTTGATGCAGTTGAAATCCACTGTGGACACTCTTATTTAATTAGTCAGTTCTTATCACCATTAACGAATAATAGAACAGATGAATTTGGCGGTAGCTATGAAAATCGTGCGCGTTTTGCGACAATGATTTTAAAAGCTGTACGTGAAGCGGTTGGACCTTTCTTTCCAATCTTGATTCGTATTAGTGCAGATGAGTTCTTACCAGGTGGAAACACATTGGAAGATACATTAAAATTGTTAGAATATTTCCAAGAAGAAGCCGATATTATTGATGTATCTTGTGGACTTGTAGATTCTATTCAATACCAAATTGATGCCAATTATTTAAAAGATGGTTGGAGAACTTACTTAGCGACTGCAGTTAAAGAAAAATTTAATAAGCCAGTTATTACAGTAGGTAATATTCGTGATCCAAAAGTCGCAAATGAAATTATCGAATCAAATCAAGCAGACTTCATTGGTTTAGGACGTCAATTTGTAGCGGACCCTCAATGGCCATTAAAAGTGAAAGAAGGACGTTTAGACGAAATTCGTAAATGTATTTCTTGTAACATTGGATGTAGTGGTCACCGTATTGGCTTAAACCGTCCAATTCGTTGTACAATCAATCCGAGTGTAAATGAGGGTGAAGCTTATAAGAACCAAAAAGTAAAGAAACCATGCAACGTTGTTGTGATTGGTGGAGGTACTGCAGGCCTTGAAGCAGCATGTACTGCTGCTGAAGTTGGATGCATGACATTCTTGATTGAAAAAGAAGATCATTTAGGGGGATTGAGTGTTGAAATTTCTAAAATTCCTGAAAAGAAACGTTTAAGAGATTTCCCAGACTATTTGATTCGTCGTGCTAGTAAATTGAAAAACTTAATCACATTCACAAATACAGAAGCTACAATTCCATTTGTAGAAGCTTTAAAACCAGATGTAATTGTCAATGCAACAGGATCAACTCCTTTATTACCTCCAATTATTGGATTGCGTGAAAACATTGATCGTCCACAAAGCAGCGTTAAAGGAATCTTAGGTATGATCAACAATATTGATAACTATCCAATGGATATGGAGGGGAAAAAAGTTGTTGTTGTTGGTGGTGGAGCTGTAGGTCTTGATGTAGTTGAATTCTTCTCAAATCGTAAGGCTGAAGTTTCTATCGTAGAAATGCTTCCAGTTGTTGGTAAAGATTTAGATATCGTTACTAAAGTAGGTACATATGCATTGTTAGAAAAGAATCATGTAAATATCTTAACATCAACTGCTTTACAGGAAGTTCATCCGGATCACTTTATTGTAAAACGCAATGATCAAAACGAACAATTAGACTTTGATTATGGATTCGTTTGTTTAGGAATGCGTAGCTATTCACCATTGATGAAAGATTTAACAGATGCATTTGAAGATAAAGATGTAGAAATCGTTAATATTGGTGATAGTGTTCGTGCTCGTCGTATTATTGATGGTACGGCTGAAGGACGTAATATTTTAAACACATTAAAAACAAAGGGATACTTAGAATAAAATCACTTTAGGAGGAAAAGAACATGAGTGAAAGAATTACAGGACACACAGAATTAATTGGGTTGATCGCATACCCTATTCGCCATTCATCATCACCAAAGATGCACAATGAAGCATTCGCTAAATTAGGTTTAGACTATGCTTACCTTGCATTTGAAGTAGATAATGACACTTTGGAAGATACAGTAAAAGGATTTAGAGCTATGAAGGTTCGTGGATGGAACGTATCTATGCCTAACAAGACTGTGATCGGAAAATACTTAGACAAATTGACTCCAGCAGCTGAAATGTGTGGAGCTGTAAATACAGTTGTAAATGACAATGGTGTATTAACAGGAACAATCACAGATGGTGTTGGATACATGAAAGGTTTAAAAGATGCAGGAATCGACGCAATCGGTAAGAAAATGACAATTGCCGGAGCTGGTGGAGCTGCTACAGCTATTGAAATCCAAGCTGCATTAGATGGTGTTGCCGAACTTTCAATCTTCAACCGTAAAGATAAATTCTGGACAAATGCTGAAGAAACTGTTGAAAAAATCAACAAAAACACAAATTGTAAAGCTAAATTGTTTGATTTAGATGATAAAGAAGCATTGCGTAAAGAAATCGAAGATAGCTATATCTTAACAAATGCGACTGGTATGGGTATGAAACCTTTAGAAGGACAAACTTGGTTGCCAGACACTTCATTCTTACGTGAAGACTTAATTGTAACAGATACAGTGTATGCCCCAGCAAAAACTAAATTGTTGGAAATGGCAGAAAGTGTTGGATGTAAAACATTAAATGGTTTCCCAATGATGCTTTACCAAGGTGCTGCAGCATTTGAATTGTGGACTGGAAAAGAAATGCCTGTAGATCACATTAAAAAAGTAATGGGATTTGATTTTTAATTAAGATATTATTATAGAGGAAAGAGAACATGAAAGATAAAAAGTATTTACCTTCTGTCCTTATTATGTACTTGAACTACTTTATTCATGGAGTTGGATGTTCAGTACTTGGACAAGCTGTGATTAAAGAATCACTTGCGACTAGTTGGGGATGTGACCCAATGTCAATCACAAAAATTTCAGCTGCATTAGGACTTGGACGTTTAGTCGCCCTTCCTTTTGCGGGTCCATTATCTGATAAATTAGGACGTAAAATTTCTATGTTTATTGGTGGATTGAGTTATGCCGTATATATGATTGGTTTAGTCTTCGCATTTAATGCAGGAGTAAACGGAGGACATACAATTGCCTATGTATGTGCCATTGTTGGTGGTATCGCAAACTCATTCTTGGATACAGGAATCTATCCTGCCGTTGCGGAAGCAATTAGTGATGCACCTGGTGTTGCGACAATGGGAATCAAATTCTTCATTTCAGTTAGCCAGATGTTCTTGCCATTCTTCTTAGGCGTTGCCGTAAGTACAACAGCTACAGGAGCAACTAGTTACAACCACTTATTCTGGGTATGTGGAATTGCCTATGTAGTACTTGCAGCATTGATTCTATTCTGTCCAATGCCAGATACAGATTCAGCAAATGGAGAAAAGAAACAAGGCTTAATTGCCAGCATGAAAGAAACACACTTCTCAATTGAATCTATCGCAATGATTTTAATTGGATTTACATGTACAGGAACATTCCAATTATGGTTAAACTGTGCTCAAAACTTTGCGAAAGACGTTGCTGGATGGGCAGATCCTAGTGCTATGCAAACATACTATTCAATGGGAACTTTGATTGCCTTAATCGTAACTTCATTCTTAACTCGTAAAATTAAAGATGTTCGTTTTATCTTGGCTTATCCAGCTATTTGTTTGGCAATGTTAATTGTTGTATTGGTGGCTCCAAGTCAAACAATGTGTACAATCGGTGCATTCGTAATTGGATGGGCTGGTGCTGGTGGATTACTACAGATTGCTACATCCGTATGTAATATGATCTTCCCTAAAATTAAAGGTACAGTGACTGCATTGGTTATGATTGCTTCAAGTTTATGTAACTACACAATCTTAACAGCTGCAGGTAACATGACACCAAGTGGCGTTATGACTATGAATATTGTGTTAACTGCTGTTGGTGTATTACTTGGATTGTACGTGAACTTACGTTACAAAAATTTAGTTGCGCAAGATTAATTATGAATAAAATGCGGTACAAAAGTACCGTATTTTTGCTAAAATAATGAAAAAAAGGAAGTGATAAATTGAAAGTTATAAAATTGCTCGATGACAAGTTAGAAGAAATTCTACTTATTATATTGCTTGTGGCAATGGCATGCATTATGGGAGTTCAGGTTTTCTGTCGCTATATACTGAATTTTTCACTGAGCTGGTCAGAAGAACTAACGAGATATATGTTTATCTGGTCTTGCTTTATCAGTATTAGTTACTGCATTAAAAGATGGATTTCCATTAAGGTTGATCAAGTCATCAATATGTTTCCTAAAAAAGCTTATGTATTTGCACAATTATTCTTAAATATATTGTTGTTTGTACTCTTCTTTTATTTGAGTATTCATGGATATAAATTTTTGATGCAATCAATTGCCTCAAAACAGACAAGCCCTGCTTTACAACTTCCAATGCCATACGTCCAATGTGCGCCTTTTGTTGGTTTTGTGTTGGCTACAATACGTTCTTTCCAACAAATTATATATGAAATCGACAATGTAAAACGTATGTTGAATCATGAAAAAATCATTGATCAAGATCCAAGGGAGGGAAGATAATGTTAGCCATCGTTGTATTTATATTATTTATTGGGCTTCTATTATTGTCCGTTCCTATATCGTCTACCCTTAGTATCGTTTCTTTGGCTCCGTCCCTATTTGATCCAAATTTTACCATTTCACCAGAATACATTATTCGTGCTATGTTTGGAGGAATCGATTCCTTTCCATTGCTTGCCGTACCTATGTTTGTGCTTTCTGGTATTTTAATGGCAAAAGGTGGCGTTAGTAAAAAATTATTTGATGTGTTTTCTTTCTTTATTGGAAAAAGAACAGCCGGAATGCCATGTGCGGTGATTATTACGTGTTTATTCTATGGTGCAATTTCAGGAAGTGCCCCTGCAACGGTTGCAGCGGTAGGAAGTATGACCATTCCTTTACTTGTAAAATTAGGTTATGACAAGACGTTTGTCACAGCTATTGTTGCGGTTGCCGGTGGTCTAGGCGTAATCATTCCTCCAAGTATTCCATTTATCTTATATGGTATGGCAAGTGGTACAAGTGTAGGAAAGATGTTTATGGCTGGTATTGTTCCAGGCTTATTGATTGCTGCACTATTGATGATTTATGCATTTTACTATTGTAAAAAACATGGTGAAGATAAAGATAAGATCAATGAAGAAGTAAATGCGCTTCATAATAAAGGTTTTAAAAAAGTTTTCTTTGAAAGCTTTTGGGCTCTTTTAACACCCGTAATCATTTTGGGATGTATCTATTCAGGTGTGGCAAGTCCTACAGAAGCGGCTGTGATTTCGGTTTTCTACGCTTTATTTATTTCGATGTTTATCTATAAATCTTTACGTGTAAAAGACTTATATGACGTATTTGTAGAATCCATCAAAACATTTGCACCAATCTTATTTATTCTTGCCTCGGCCGTTGCCTTTTCAAGAATTATTACACTACTTCAAATTCCAGATATAGCAGCAAACTTTATTTTGAATACGATTCATGGAAAAGTAGCTGTATTGATTGTGATCAATATCTTATTGTTGATTGTAGGTATGGTAATGGATACAAGTCCAGCTATCTTGATTTTAACACCGATTCTACTTCCAATTGCTCAAAGTGTTGGTGTAGATGCGGTACACTTTGGAATTATTATGGTTGTGAACTTAGCTATTGGTTTTGTGACACCACCAATTGGAATCAACTTATTTGTAGCCAGTTCTTTAGTGAATATTCCAGTCATGAATATTGCGAAAAAAGCGTTGCCATTAATTGGTTTCTTCTTTATCGCTTTATTGTTGATTACATTTATTCCACAAATTTCTTTGGCATTAGTGGCATAGGAGGTACGTATGAAAAAAATAGTTTCCGTTTTAATTTCGATGATAACTGCCTTTTCATTAACGGCCTGTGTAGCTAAAGAAGAAGATCCAGCAAAGGCTAGTCAATCTTTTCCTTGGATCATCGCCAATGATTCACCGCCTGATACAGTAACAGGTATTTTCACAAATAAGTTTGTTGAAGAAGTAGAGCGATTATCGAATGGGCAAATTCAAATCAAAGCTTATCATAATGGTACTGTTGGTGGGGATAGAGAACTGGTTGAAAGTTGTATGAATGGTGATATCCCATTTGTGGTTCAAAATACGGCTCCCCAAGCTAACTTTATCCCAAAACTAGCCATCTTTGACTTGCCTATGGCTTATACAAATATTGAAGATTTAAGAAGTACTTTAGATGATGAAGAATTTATGAATTTAATCAATCAAGTATATTTGGAACATAGTGTAAGATTGCTTGCGATGAGTGATCAAAATTTCCGTGTCATGACGACAAATAAAAAGATTGAATCTTTAGATGATTTTAAAGGCCAAAAGATTCGTACAATGGAAAATAAATATCATTTAGCTTTCTGGCAATCCATTGGAGCCAATCCTACGCCAATGGCATTTAGTGAGGTATACATTGGCTTGCAGCAAGGAACGATTGATGCGCAAGAAAATCCTTATGAAGTCATTGTATCTGGGAAAATCTATGAGCAACAGGATTATGTTGTGAAGACCAATCATTTACTACATTTGCTTTCGATGATTGTAAATGAAGATTTTTATAATCGTTTATCAACTAAAGATAAAAAAATCGTGAATCAGGCAGCACAAAATGCACGTGATTATTCGCGTGAACAATGTGATAAACGTGTGTCGGATCGCTTAAGTATTATTAAAGAGAGTGGTACACAAAAGATTGATTTATCACAAGAAGTATTAAATGAAATGAGAAACCGTTTAAGTTCGGTTTATGAAGAAATCAGACAACAAGTTGGTGACGAATTGTTTGATGCGTATACAAAAAATATGAATAAAGGAGAATAAAAAAAATGAATACAGTAACAATGAAAAATGTTGAATTTGGTGCAGGTGTACCAAAGATTTGTGTTCCTATTTGTGGAAAAACTAAGGAAGATGTTTTAGAACAAGCTAAGATTATTTTAGATACTCCAGCTGATATTATTGAATGGCGTATGGATTGGTTTGAACAAGTTGAAAATACTGCATCTGTAGTAGAAATGGCTAAAGAATTACGTGAAGTATTTAAAGAAACTCCAGTCTTAGCTACTTTCCGTTCTAAAAAAGAAGGTGGAGAATTAGAAGTATCTACTGAATATTATGTGGAATTAAACTGTGCAGTTGCCAAAAGCGGTTATGTAGATGCAGTAGATATTGAATTATATACAGGAGATAAGGAAGTTGAAACGATTGTAACGACAGCGCATGAAAATGGAGTAAAAGTAATCATGTCGAACCATGACTTCTTCAAAACACCATCAAAAGAAGAAATCATTTCTCGTTTGTGTGCTATGCAAGAAAAGGGTGCAGACATTCCTAAGATTGCAGTTATGCCTCAATCTAAAAAGGATGTATTGACATTATTGTCTGCTACAAATGAAATGGTAGAAGAACATGCCAATCGTCCAATCATCACAATGTCTATGGCAGCTACTGGAGTAATTTCTCGTTTAGCTGGTGAAGTATTTGGTTCTTGTTTGACATTTGGTGCTGCTAAAAAAGCGAGTGCTCCAGGTCAAATGGGTGTCAATGATCTTAAGACAGTTCTTGAAACTTTACACAAAAGTTTATAATCATTAAGTTAAGAAGTGACATCTTCGTAAGGAGCACATTTTATTGTGCTCCTCTTTTTTGTCAATATGCACAGCCAATTGTTTATAGGTATATAGTTTTGAAGGTACTGATGAACGATTATAAATCATTAAAAGGATAATTGAAATTTTACATTAAGACTATGAACGATTCATCTTCTTTATTTGTCCGGGAACGCAATAAAATCCGTTCGGATGCATTTCATATATTGTTCAATATGTTTAGAAAATCAAATATCACGTCTTCTTGCTGTTGTTGGTTTCGTGCTACCTATCAGCAGTGCGATCAAAGATTATAAAATTACTATTTTATATATGTACAATGGCAGATTTTATTTATCGCAAGAGCTATTGTGCTAGATTCACCCATATTTATGTTGGATATAGATGATATGTGATCGTAGAGGTTTTAATAAGAATATAAAAAGAGCACACTGCGATTTCAATATCACATAGAAATAGTGTGCGGTTTGGTCAGGGTCATAAAGCCATGATTACTTTTTGAACATCTTGTACAACTCTTCTCTCATAATTGTTCAGATGGGTTGTAAATAATATGTCAAAATTGGAAAATTTGGCAAATGTGTAGGTTCCGGTTTCGTGAAACTTCGATGGGTCTGCCAGTAGATACTTTTTAGTTGAATTTTTTAAGACGTGTTGTTTGACTTCCATTTCTTCAAAGGCAAATGTAGTGGGCCCCTCCATATTCATAAATCCGTCACATCCCATAAAGGCACAGTCGATGTGCAAAGCGTCTAAATGATTATTTGTGAAGGCGCCGGTTGTCGATTTTGCCTTTTTTAACATTTTACCTCCTAAGAAGATCAAATCGTGTTTTGTTTCCGATACAACCTGAGCTATTTTTAAGGAGTTTGTAACAACCAACAAATCTTTTTTTAATGGAAGATATTTGGCAAGTGCCAATGTAGTCGAACCGGGATCTAAGAATATCGTGCTTCCATCTTCGATATATTCCAATGCTTTTCTCGCAATTTTTTGTTTTTCATTCGCATTTTTTGTCATTTTAAATTCTACACTGACTTCAGAATAGGATTCGTTTAATTTCGCACCACCGTGTACTTTTTTGATGAGTCCTTGATTGGCCATAGTAGCTAGGTCAGTACGTATGGTTTCCATGCTTACATGGTAGAGATTGGCTAAATCTACAACTTTGACTTGTCCATCGGATAAGATTTTAGAATAGATGTCATTTTGTCTATTTTCTGCTTTTTTACTCATAACCATATCATACAATAATTTGGCAATTTTGGGTATAAAATTCATAAAACCAAATAAAAATTCTTGGATATTCTAAAAACACCAAAAATCTATTGTTGAAAATAACTGGTTTTTTTATACTTGGGATGTAAAAAGAAATGCAGAAAAACGGAGGAAAAACAAATGAAATTACAAGCAGCTTTAGACACACTAACATTGGAGGAATGTTTAGAATTATTGGAGGAAACAAAAGGCTCTATCGATATTGTAGAAGTGGGGACGCCATTCGTTATTGAAGAGGGTATGGTTCCTGTTAAAGCATTTAAAGACAAATTTCCAAATATTGAAGTATTGGCGGATGTAAAGATTATGGATGCCGGTGGATATGAGGCTGATAAATGTTTTGAGGCTGGTGCTGATATTTGTACAGTTTTAGGTGTGAGTCATGACGAAACCATTCAAGGTGTGGTTCGTAGTGCTAAAAAATATGGTAAGAAAGTAATGGTTGATATGATTGCGGTTCCTGATTTAAAAAAGAGAACGGAAGAAATTGATCAAATGGGAGTGGATTATATTTGTGTACATACGGCATTTGATGTTCAAAAACTAGGACAAGATCCTTTGAATGATTTAAAAACAGTGAACTCTGTGATTAAAAACGCAAAGAGTGCAGTTGCAGGTGGTGTAAAACTAGAAACGGTGGATGCAATTGTGAACGAAGGAGCTGAAATCATCGTTGTTGGTGGCGCAATTTGTAATGCCAAAGATCGTCAAGCGTATGCCAAAGAAATTAAATCACATTTAAAATAGGAGGATATTATGACAAATAAAGAATATGCAGAAGTAGTTTTAAGAGAATTAACACATACATTAACTCGTATTGATAGTGAGCAAGCTGAAAAGTTTGTAGAACTTGTGGATGGGGCAAAAGAAGTATTTTGTGCCGGTGCTGGACGTAGTGGTTTTGAAATCAAAGGTTTTGCGATGCGTTTAATGCATATGGGAATCGCCAGTTATGTTGTCGGAGAAACGTGTACACCAAATATTGATGAAAATGGAGTGTTGGTTATTTGTTCAGGATCTGGTTCTACCAAGAGTTTAGTTAATCATGCTCAGAAGGCGAAAGAGGTAGGGGCTAAGATTGCTTTAATCACAATCAATTCAGAATCCCCAATTGCCAAATTAGCAGATGTCGTGGTTGAAATCAGTGCACCAAGTCCCAAGAGCGCTAAACAAGGAGATATCAAATCTATTCAGCCAATGGGGTCATTGTTTGAACAGTCTGAAGGAACTTTTATGGATATCGCAATCATGATGTTGATGGAGCGTCGTCACATGGATAGTGATACAATGTTTGGGCGTCATGCGAATATGGAGTAAATATGGAAAATGTTTTATTTTTAGATTCGGTCTTAAAAGAGAAACCGTATGGTTCCAATCGAATTCAAAAGAAGTTCCATATTGGGGATGAATCATTAAAAATTGGTGAATATTGGGCTATTAGTGCGCATGATAATGGTTTAAGTGTTATCTCCAATGGAAAATATAAAGGAGAAACTTTAAAAGAAGTCTATGCGAATCATAGGGAATTGTTTGATCGAGATACACATGAAAAATTCCCTTTATTGGTTAAAATTAACGAGATTCAAGAACCTTGTTCTGTACAGGTGCATCCAGACGGGGCCTATGCGAAAAAATATGAAAATGATTTCGGAAAAGCTGAATTTTGTTTATGGCTGGATGTAGAAAAAGGAACAAAGATCATTCGTGGTCATACAGCTAAAACAAAAGAAGAATTTCGCAAAGCGATAGAAAATAAAGAATGGGATACTTTATTTATTCGAAAGCCAGTTCATGCCAATGAATTTGTTTATACGCCTGCGGGAACTGTACATGGTATTGAAGGTCAACTTATGATGGCTGAAGTTCAACAAAGTAGCGATGTTACATATCGTATTTATGATTATGATCGAAAAGATGCCAATGGAAATACAAGAGAGCTACATATCGATAAAGCGTGTAATGTAACGAATATTACGCATAGAGAACCTGAAATTTCTTTGAACGTTACATTGGTACAAGGTAATGAAGTCATTGAATATGTCAATACGGAATATTTTAGAGTGACTCGTTATAAAATTGAAGAAGAAATCACAATCCAAAATTCTCGATATTCTTTATGTTTGCCCTTGAGCGGAAATGGTGTATTAAACATAAATGGAGTGGATTATGATATTCATGCCGGAATTGGATTTATTGTCACAAGTGGTGTAAAAGTATACTCTATAAAAGGAAACGTGGATTTATTAGTAAGTGAACCACCGAAAGAAAAGTAATCAGCAATGGTTGCTTTTTTCTATTGACAATAGATATCAAAATGATATCATCTAGGTATCAGGAGGTGCTTATATGACAGAAAAAGTTTTAAGCAACAAAAAGAATGGCATGGCCATGCTTATAGTATGGATTGTTTTATATCTTGCAGCAGTGTTGATGACAATAGTAGGAGCTGCAGTGATTTGGCCACTCTTTATTATTGGTGTTGTATGGCTATGTATTGGTTGGATTCCATTTTTGGGTTTAAAAGTATTGAAACCACAAGAAGCCTTGGTTTTAACATTGTTTGGTAAATATGTAGGGACTTTAAAGGATGCTGGATTCTATTATGTCAATCCTTTTTGTCAGGCTGTCAATCCTGCCGCAAAGACAAAACTGAATCAAAGTGGAGATGTGGATGATGGGTCTAAGAAGAGTATTTTTCAAACGCAAAATAATAGCACGGTAGAAATGGCTTCGAAAAAAGTATCTCTGAAAATCATGACTTTAAACAACAATCGCCAAAAAATCAATGATTGTCTAGGAAATCCTGTTGAGATTGGAATTGCCGTGATGTGGCGTGTTACAGATACCGCAAAAGCTGTATTTAATGTAGATAACTATAAGGAATATCTTTCTTTACAATGCGATAGTGCATTAAGAAATATTGTTCGTATTTATCCTTATGATGTAGCTGAAAATGTAGATACAACAGGAGATGGAATTGCCGATGAGGGAAGTCTTAGAGGTTCTAGTGAAGTGGTTGCTTCTAGAATTCGTGATGAAATTCAATGTAAAGTAAAAGATGCAGGTCTTGAAATTATTGAGGCAAGAATTACATATTTGGCATATGCACCAGAAATTGCAGCCGTTATGCTTCAAAGACAACAGGCAAGTGCCATTATTGATGCGCGTAAGATGATTGTCGATGGAGCTGTTGGTATGGTTGAAATGGCATTGGATCGTTTAAATGAAAATGGGGTTGTAGAATTGGATGAAGAAAGGAAAGCGGCTATGGTTTCTAACTTGTTAGTCGTACTTTGTGGAAACCATGATGCGCAGCCAGTTGTTAATTCTGGCAGTTTGTATTAATGGAAAAGAAACAGATTCCTTTGCGTCTTTCAAAAAAATTGTATGATCAAATCGCTTCATGGGCAGAAGATGATTTTCGCAGTGTTAATGGACAAATCGAATACTTGTTGACAGAGTGTGTGAAACAAAGAAAAAAGAATGGCAAATACGTCAGTGATACGATGGATGAGCCTATTGAATTGGATGTTAAGTAAGAGAGTGTAGAAATACATTCTCTTTTTAACTTGAAAAAGTATTCATAAGCCAAAAGTTTTACAGGCTATATTTTAAAAAATGTTTAAAACTGTATACTTTATTTGGTATACTTAGAATAAAGAAGGTGATATTGTGATTATTAATAGACATGATTATATAGAAGGAATAGCTCCATTCATTGGTCAACCATTAGTGAAAATCTTATCTGGTGTAAGGCGTTGTGGAAAATCAACTATCTTTGAAATGTTGAAAGAAAAATTGCTTGCTTCTGGAATTGAGAAAAAATGTATCATCAGTAAAAGATATACAGATATGGATATAGCGCAGAATATTACGGCTAAACAAATGTATGATGAACTAGTTTGTGAATCAAAAGATAATGAATATTCATATTTGATTTTAGATGAGATTCAAGAAATATCGGGATGGGAAAAGGTAGTAAATTCTTTGTTGGAAAAAGGAAATTTCGATATTTATGTGACTGGCTCAAATTCAAAATTAATGTCGAGTGAGATTTCAACTTATCTAACTGGAAGATATGTGCAAATACCTGTATATACATTGTCATTTAGGGAGTATTTACAATTTAAATCTAAGAGTCAATTATCAAAAAGAGAGTTGTTGAATGAGTATATACGTTTTGGAGGCTTTCCTATTGTCGCATTAAATGAGTATGAATCTAATGCGGCATATCAAATTGTGAATGGTATATATTATACTGTTGTTTCTAGAGACATTGTAAATCGTCATCGTATTCATAAACAAGAATTGTTTGATCGTGTTGTCAAATATGTGGTTGAAAATACAGGTAAGACATTCTCGGCCAATTCAATTTCTAAATTCTTAAAGAGTGAGAATCGGCAACTCTCAAATGAAAGTATATATAATTATTTAAGATGGTTAGAACAAGCCTTTATTATTTATCCATGTAGACGATATGATTTGCAGGGTAAAAATATTTTGAAAACACAAGAAAAATATTATTTGGCAGATATTTCATTGAAATATGCTTTGTTTGGATATAATCGAAATATGTTAGATGCTGTAATGGAAAATATTGTGTATTTAGAACTAAAAAGACGAGGCTATGATGTTTATGTTGGAAAGTTAGGTACAAAGGAAATCGATTTTGTCGCTATTTTAAGAGATGAAAAAATCTATGTACAAGTCTGTGTTCAATTACCCGAAAATTCAGATCGTGAAACTTCGAATTTGAAGGATATTCAAGATAATTATCCTAAGTATGTAGTAACGTTAAATGATTTAGATGTTGGAAATGATGAGGGAATCAAAATTGTGCATCTACAAGATTTTTTATTGCAAGATCGATGGATATAATAGTCAATTTGATTAAGTTGTACATTGTAATGTATATGTAAAAAACATAAAATACTCTAAAAATAGGAGGTAAATATATTTATGTATACAAACAATTATTCAAACTCAGTTAGCACAAATTCATTATATAAAGTATACAGCTGGATGATGGTAGGCCTTGGAATTACGGCAATCACTTCGGCCTTGTTGTATGCTTCAGGCATATTCATGCTTATTATTCAAATTCCCATGATTTCACTATTATTATTCATAGTACAAATTTCGTTAACGATTTCAATGGGACGTCAATTATCACGTAATACACCCGCTTCCACAATGAAGACGATGTTTATTGTGTATTCACTTACAATGGGAATCAATATGACATCATTGGCTTATGTATATAGTGCTGGACAGATTGCAGCTGCCTTTGGCATTAGCGCTATCTACTTTGCATGTTTAGCTATTATTGGAAAGACGACTAAAATGGATCTTAGTAAAGTGGGAAACATTTGTTTGATTGGTTTGATTGCGATGATCTTTAGTCAATTTTTCTTCATGCTATTTAGAGTTGGCATGGATGTACGCTTATGGAGCGTGATTGGACTCTTATTATTTACTGGACTTACAGCTTGGGATATACAAAAAATGAATTATATGTTGAATGGCTATGAAGATGAAAAGATTTCGATTTATATGGCGCTACAGCTATATTTAGATTTCTTGAATATTTTCTTATACATTTTGCGATTATTAGGACGTAGAGATGATTAGTTTCATCTCTATTTTTTATGGTTGACAATGTAAACTAATATTGTATACTTTAATAGTTCACAAAATGAACTAAAGGAGTATGTATGAAAGTATTAAAGAAAATAGGAATTACTATATTATGTTTATTATTGATTTGTGGAATAGGAATTGTTTGTCTGTTTCACAAGGAATATAGCTCATTAAAATCATTAAAAAAAGTAGATGCTTATCCAATGTATACAATGGATTATAGTGCGGATTATGGATTGGATGAGTTTTTAGAAAAAGGTGCAAGCAATGATAAAGAGCTTGTCGAATTTGTGGTGAATCACGTCATGAAGGGATTACCATTAAGCATAAATATTCCGGATTTAGGTTGTTCTACATTTATTGCACAAAATAAAGATTCAGGATATCTGTTTGGACGCAACTTTGATATGGATTATTCGCCAAGTGTATTAGTGAAGACGAAACCTAAAAATGGGTATGCCTCTGTTTCCATGGTGAATTTGGGCTTTGTGGGATACAACGAAAAACATTTACCAGATACATTAAAGGATTCATTAGTAACTTTGGCAGCCCCTTATGCACCATTAGATGGAATGAATGAAAAAGGATTAGCGGTTGGTGTATTGTTGATTGATACAAAACCTACAAATCAGAATACAAAAAAGGTGGATATCACAACAACAACAGCGATTCGTTTAATGCTTGATAAGGCCAAAAATGTGGATGAAGCAGTAGAATTATTATCTTCTTATGACATGCATTCAAGTGCGAATAGTTGTTATCACTTCCAAATTTGTGATGCTTCTGGAAAGAGTGTTGTTGTAGAGTATGTGGATGATGAAATGAAGGCTGTATATCCAGACAAGAATTATCAGTGTGCCACAAATTTCTTATTGACTCAACCCGATGCAGAATTTAATTTTGGCCAAGACCGCTACCAAATTATTGATGAAAAATTAAGTTCCACAAATGGAAAACTATCCAAACATGAAGCTATGCAACTTTTATCCGATTGTTCGCAAGATGCGCATAAAAACAAACAGGGAAAAATATCAAAGACACAATGGTCTTGTGTATATGATTTAAAGAATAAAAAGGTAACGATTTGTGTGAATCAAAATTATGATGCGAAATACACAATTTCTGTGCTAGAATAAAATTATGAAAAAGAATGAACAAGTATTAGAAGCATGGCTTCAAATGACAACTGTTATCAATAATGAAAGAATCACTCCAGATCTTCCTTACAATGAGTCGATGATTTGTCGTTATTTATATCAAAATCAAGATTTAGATGTAACCGCAACGGATTTATGCAACTATATGCGCATGCAAAAATCGCAGATGAATCGTACGCTTACAAGTATGGAAAAAAAGCAATTGATTACACGTATTCGTAGTGAAAAGGATACGCGTAAAATCTATATTACATTAAATGATTCGATGATTAAAATCTATAAGAAGCAACATGAAAAGATTTTAAAAATTGTAGATGAATTGTTTGATAAGATTGGCTATGAAAGACAACCTGAAGTGATTGAACTGTTTGATTTGATTACACAAACCGCAAAAGAAATGCTGTAAAGATAAGCTGGATACCCAGCTTTTTCTTTTGTTTCATAAACCCTTCTTTTTTGATAGAATAAAGATGGCGTTTGGGGAGGCTTATATGAAAAAAACAAATTATGTAAAAGATGTATTGGTTGTATTATTGGGAAATTTTATGGTGGCAGTGTCGGTTGCTTTTTTTGTTTTACCGAATAATACATTAACTGGAGGGGTAGCCGGTGTGGCAGTGGCATTAAAACCGTTGTTGCCATTTATTCCATCAGTATGGTTGATCAACATATTGATGATTGGACTTTATATTGTGGGAGCCGTTTTTTTAGGAAAGGCATTCGCATTGAAATCATTAATTTCAACATTTAGTTATTCGTTTTTCGTTTCTTTGTTGACTTATGTGACAACTTTATTTCCAAAAGATACATTTGTGATGCAACCCATGTTGGCAAGTATTTATTGTGGGTTGATTTCAGGTATTGGCTTAGGACTTTGTTTTAGAGTAAACGCAAGTACAGGAGGAATGGATATTCCTGCATTATTGATTCATAAATATACGCATATTTCTTCTGGAAATTCTGTAATGATCATTGATGCTTTAACTGTATTATTGGGAATGTCTACATATGGTGTAGAACCAGCTTTGATTGGAGTTTTATCTGTATTCACATCTGGTTTTGCGATTGATAAAACGATTTTGATTGGTTCAAGTACAGCTATTAACTGTATGGTTATTTCGGACCAATGGGTTGAAATTAAAAATCATGTGTTAGATAACATGAAACGTGGAGTTACTGTTTTAGAAGGTAAGGGTGGATATACAAACGAATCCAAACCTGTATTGATGATTGTTATTCCACAAAAAATGTATTCGAATTTAGAACATGAAATCATGAAGGTGGATCCAAGAGCGTTTATTATCGTGAATAGTGTTCATGAAGTCGATGGCGAAGGATTTACTTATGAATTGGAGGATTTAAAGTGACGACAAAATTAGTGATTTGTGACATTGATGCGACATTAGTGAATGAAAAGAAAGAATTGACACCTAGAACGAAGAAAGATTTAATTCAACTTCATGAAAAAGGGATTTATTTTGGTATTGCATCTGGTCGTCCGGCAGATGAATTAAAACGCAATAAAGAGTATTGGGATTTACCTTTTGACTTTGATTTTGTGGTAGGAATGAATGGTGCAGAACTTTGGGATGGAGTGCATCAAAAATTTTATAGTTATTTCATGATGAAAAAGGAATGGTTAAAAGAAACTATGGAAATCATGAAAGTTGTCAAATGTAATCCAATGATATATTGGAATGGAAAGATTCGTTGTGTTCATATTGATGATATGATGATTCATTCGGCTACGACATCGCATAAAGAATTGGAAGTTGTAAAATTAGAAGATTTCTATGCGCATGAAAACGCAAAAATCATGTTCCGTATGAAAGAAGAGGATATGCCTAAGGCGGAAGCTTGGGTAAAAGAACATCCAAATCCTTATTATCATGGTTTTAAAACACAATCCACACTACTTGAATTTTGTGATAAAAGAATTAATAAGGGATATGGACTACAAAAAATATGCGAACTCAATGATTTAGATATAAAGGATGTCATGGCCTTTGGAGATACATCCAATGATAATGACATGTTAAAAGTAGCGGGTTGCGGTGTTTGTATGATCAATGGTACAGATGATACAAAAGCTTGTGCTAATGCCATCACTAAACAGGATAATGATCACGATGGCTTAGCTATTTATCTAGAAGAAAGTGGGATTCTATGCTAAAAGTATGCGTAATTGGAGGCGGTCCATCCGGATTGATGGCTGCCTATACGGCAAGTTTAGAAGGACATCAAGTAGAATTGTTTGAGAAGAATAAACAATTGGGTAAGAAATTACAACTCACAGGTCATGGGCGTTGTAATGTGACAAACAATTGTTCAAAAGATGAATTTTTCAAGCATGTTGTACACAATGAAAAATTCTTGTATAGTTCTTTTTCACAATTCTCAAATTTGGATATGATTCAGTTTTTAAAATCCAATGGTTTACCTACTATTGAAGAAGATCACGGACGTATGTTTCCAGGTTCAAATTCAAGTCAAGACGTTGTCTTATTGTTTGTAGATTTATTACGCAAAAATAATGTCATCCTACATATGGATGAGGCTTGTACAAATGTAGTTGTTGAAGACGATAGAGTTGTTGGTATTGAAACTAGTAAAGGATCATATTCATTTGATGTAGTTATTGTCGCAACGGGAGGAAAATCATTTGTATCCACAGGAAGTAGTGGAGATGGATATCAATGGGCTCAAAATTTGGATATTAAAGTAAGTGATTTGTATCCTGGATTAGT
Source organism: Holdemanella biformis DSM 3989 (assembly GCF_000156655.1). GTDB lineage: Bacteria > Bacillota_I > Bacilli_A > Erysipelotrichales > Erysipelotrichaceae > Holdemanella > Holdemanella biformis. Next base: position 149,614 of record NZ_DS996841.1, on the reverse strand, counting down.
CGCTTTACGCACTAAGGAAGACTTTGATTTGGCAGGACTTTCATTGTCTAATGTTGGAATTCAAATAAAGAAAGGTAAAAGAGTTCTTTATAAAGAATGTGGTGATATTTTATTTACCCATGAAGGTTTGAGTGGACCTGCAATTTTGGCTATGTCAAGCTATGTCATTAATTCAAAACCTGAACGAATTATTTTAGATTTAATTTGTGACAAATCAATCGATGAAGTAGACATGCTCTTGTTAGAACGAATGAATTATTCTTCGAATAAAAAATTGAGCCATATATTAGAAACAATGATTCCTAAGCGATTGGTTCAATATGTTATGAATCGATTATATATTGATGCTTCTTTAAAAGCCAATGAAACCACAAAAGCACAAAGAAGAAGTATTAGTGAATTATTGAAGTGCTTAAGTTTTGAAATCGCAAATTTTGCAGGTTTTGAACAAGCTATGATTACTGTGGGTGGAATCAAGACTAATCAAATTCAGCCTCAGACAATGGAAGCTAAGAAAATTAAAGGTTTAAAATTTGTTGGAGAAGTTTTAGATTTGGATGCACAAACAGGTGGATACAATCTACAAATCGCATGGACAACAGGATATGTTGCGGGAAGCACAATAAAAGAAGGGGCCAATTAAAGTCCCTTCTTAAATTTTGATGCAGGAATATGACAATAGGCACCTGGATTTTTATCCAGGTATTTTTGATGATATTCTTCGGCATTAAAAAAGTTTTTCATAGGCTCTACTTCAACAGCTAGAGGTGAATCATATTTCTTTTGGATTTCATTATATTTAGATTGAATGGTTTCTAAATCTGTTTTTTCCACATAATAAATACCTGTACGATAGGAAATACCGATATCTTCACCTTGTTGATTGACAGATACTGGATCAATGATATCAAAGTATAAGTCTAATATTTTAGATAATGAAATTGTTTTGTCATCATATTGAATTTCTAATGTTTCTGCATGACCTGTAAGCCCTGCTTTAACATCTTTATATTCTGGATTTTGCGTTTTACCATTCGCATATCCAACAATTGTTTTTAAGATGCCATCAAATTGATCAAAATAGTGTTGTACACCCCAGAAACAGCCACCTGCTAAATATATTGTTTTTATCATTTTAATTTATAATATTTTCCTTTCGAATCCTTTTTATATCGACCTACTTTTTTTGCGTAATCACTTTCGATCCATTTTGAAAGTTTACACTTCTTTTGTTTATTCGCTAAGATAGGCATTAAATATTTGCTTAAATCATCAATCGATGCATAGCGTGTATTGATTTTAGGATATTTTTTTAAGGCTTCTAAAACCTCTTCATCACTCGCCTCATTTGGCTTTTGATTTGTTTGCGGGAGTTGTTTTTTTGCTTTTTGAACTTGTTTTGGCTGTTCTTCTTTTAATGGCAATAAGAATGTATCTCTTGTTTGTAAAATTTCGATGTCGATGTCTTTACCTTGAAACATTAAAGCTTGTTTAATGCCATGAAATCCTTGATCATTTGTGACAAGAAGAATTTTTTTAGGTATAACATTGGCGACAACTTGACCAAGAAGTGTAGCACAATAGATGTCCGCAAAATTCTTTTGACTTTGGTGTGTATTGAAACAATAGGAATTAGGAAAATCTTTGGCAATCGTAAAGATTTGTTGCCATGCTTTTTGTCCTATTTTTTCAAAGTTTCCAAAGAAAAAGAAAACGCTAGGACTTGTGGCGTTCAGTGTATTAATATCGAATTGTTGGACATTTTCGCAATCAATACAATAGAGTGTACAGTCTTCAAAATTATCGATTTGTATATTTTGAGGTGAAAAACTCATGCATTGAGAAAATGTTCCAATTGAAAAATTAAGTTGTGACATTTCATTCATCCTTTCATAAATAATTATAGCACAACATGGTATTCTTTCCTTTTATTTGTTATAATAAACTTCAAAGGGGGAGTTTTAGTGGCTTATTATCACATCTTAAAAGAACGTCGTACAAATCTAAAACTTTCCATTCAGGATGTTTCAAATCAGACGCGACTAGCGCCTCAATATATACAAGCTATCGAAGAACATAACTTAGATGTTTTTTCGGATGATTTTTCTTTTGTTCGTTATTTTGTACATGCCTATTGCGATGCCATTGGTGTAAATTGGCAAGCAATCGCTGATGAAGTGGACATGGATATTAATGAAGTGGCTCATCAAAAAGATATGGCTTTGACAATGGCACAAAGACGAATGGTAGAGCAGATGGCAAGTGTTCAAAAAAAGAAAAAGAAGTCATCGACTAAAAAGAAAAAATCTTGGTTTCAAAAACATGTAAGTCGAACAAGTTCTTCTTTGAGTACAAATCAATCGCAATTGATTAAAGTGCTTGTCCTGATTGGAATTGCAGGTTTATGCGTTTTATCTGTTATTAATTTTGGGCTTCGTGCCATTTCAAATCAGAAACTTCAAACGCAAGAGGCTTTGCGTCAAGAACAACTTTCAAAAAAGGAACAGGAAACGAATAAATTGGCAAATCAGCGTCAAAAGGCAAAAGAAGCTGCGGCTTTGGTTGTCAAAAAAATAGATGGTGAAACCAATGCATATCAGCTTTCAAATATACAAGAGGATATGAAGACATTAGATTTAAGTATCACATTGCCAACAAAGTCAAAGATCACTGTGACAAAAGATGGTGAAACAATCAATGATGATACAAAAGTATATACGGGTACATTTACGCAATCTCTAGAATTATCCGAGAATTGTACTTTTGAAATTAGTATTGAAACGTATTCAGATAACTCGATTACTATTGATGAAAAAGAGATTTCTTTTGATAAAACAGATTGGCAAGAAGGTCAACCGGCCATCATAACTTTACAGGTTGGAAAAGGAAATCAAAAAGAGACTGAAGAATATTCACAATATGATGATAGTGGCTATGATTATGGTTACTCAGATGAATATTATGGACAAGAGGGGGATTATACATATGACCAAAATGAATATACCGAACAGACTAACGATTATTAGAATTTTATTAGTACCGGTAGTTGTAGCTGTATATTTGTGTATGGATCCTACTCTTTGCGTAATTGATGAAACAAGCGGCTTAGCCCTTCGAGATGTGATTGCGTTTGTGATCTTTGCGGTTGCGAGTATTACCGATTTCTTTGATGGAATGTTGGCAAGAAAGAACAATTGGATTACTTCATTTGGAAAATTTGCGGATCCAATCGCAGATAAGATGTTAGTCAATACAGTATTGATCTTGATGGTTTATTTTCATAAGGCTAATGTGATTGCCGTATTATTGATGATCGCAAGAGATTTGATCGTAGATGGATTAAGAATGAGTGCTGCAAATTCTGGTGAAGTTGTCAGTGCAGGAATTTTTGGAAAATTAAAAACTGTACTACAAATGTTTGCACTTGTGTTCTTATTGTTGAAAGATTGGCCATTTGTCTATATGGGGATTCGTATGGATCAAATTTTGTTGTGGGCAGCAACAGCGGCTTCTTTATATAGTGGATTGATTTATTTCAATCAATTAAAAAAATATGTTTTGGAGACTATGTAATGAATGATGCAAGACAACTAGTTTCTTTATGTACAGAAAATCATTTAACCATTTCTAGCTGTGAAAGTTTAACGGCTGGATTATTTACGAGTACGATTGCCTCCATACCTGGGGCAAGTGCCATATTAAAAGGTGGCTTAGTGACTTATTTTACACCAATGAAAAGTGTATTGGCTCATGTGGATGTGGACTTAATTCAAAAATATGGTGTAATCAGTGAAGAGTGTGCGTATGCGATGGCTAAAAATACAAGACAAATTATGGATGTGGATTATTGTATTTCTTTTACAGGAAATGCTGGACCGGATGCTTGGGAAGAAAAACCAGCGGGAAGAGTATATTGTGCAATCGCATCAAAAAAAGCTATTCAAGTGTATGGTTTTCAATGTACAAGTTTGTCTAGAAATGATGTTAGAGAACATGTTGTTATGCAGATGATTGATATATTGATTCAAACAATTCAAAAGGAGAATATATGCCAAAAGAAAAAGTAGAAACAAATAAAGATAAGCTTTTAAGTGATGTTTTAAATGAAATCGAAAGGGAATATGGTAAAGGTTCTGTCATGAAACTTGGGGATCGAGCGGCTGTTGATATTGAACCTATTCCTTCAGGAAGTTTACTTTTAGATGATGCCTTGGGTATTGGCGGATATCCAAAGGGAAGAATTATTGAAATCTTCGGTCCGGAATCAAGTGGTAAAACAACGCTTGCTTTACATGCCGTTGCTGAAGTTCAAAAAAAGGGTGGTCGTGCAGCCTTTATTGATGCAGAAAATGCGATCGATCCTGTATACGCAAAAAATTTAGGTGTTAATATTGATGAATTAATTTTGTCTCAACCAGATTCAGGTGAACAAGGATTAGATATTATGTTGATGCTTGTAGAAAGTGGAGCTGTTGATTTGGTTGTTGTAGATAGTGTTGCAGCTTTAGTTCCACAAGCCGAATTAGATGGTGAAATGGGTGATAATCAAGTTGGATTACAAGCTCGTATGATGTCTAAGGCTATGCGTAAGCTTGCCGGAGCAATGAACCAAAATGATTGTACAGCTATTTTTATCAACCAGCTTCGTGAAAAAGTCGGCGTTATTTATGGAAATCCAGAAACAACACCTGGAGGTCGTGCTTTAAAATTCTACTCATCTGTTCGTGTAGATATTCGTAAGGCAGATGCCATTAAAAATGGTACAGACATTGTAGGTAATAAAGTCAAAGTAAAAATTGTTAAAAATAAGGTAGCTCCTCCATTTAAATCGGCTGTACTTGAAATTATGTACGGAGAAGGAATCTCTTATATTAGTGAACTATTAGATTTATGTGTTGATGCCAATATTGTAAAAAAGGCAGGGGCATGGTTCAGCTATGAAGGAGAAAAAATTGGACAGGGAAAAGAGGCTGCCAAAGCTTACATCAAGGCAAATCCAGAATTCAAATCAATGCTTGAAGAGAAATTAAAGGAGTTTAGAACAAACAAAGATGTTGAAGAATAAGAGTTCTGCGTAGAACTCTTATTTTCATTTAGAGGTATATATTATATGGCACGTTTAGAAAATAAGAATTATAAATCCATTCAAAAAATTGAATTAAATAATCCGGTTGTATTTGTGGTGGATATGATTAAAGGGTTTGTGAATATAGGACCACTTCATGATGAAGCCATTGGCAATGTGGAAAAGAATATTGAAAATCTATTAACATGTTTAGAGTGCAACAATTTTTTTGTGTGTGATTCACATCCACCAAAGACGCGTGAATTCAATTCGTTTCCAGCACATTGTGTAATTGGAAGTGAAGAATCTGAAGTAGTTGATTCTTTAAAGCCGTTTGTGAAACATGTCATCAAGAAGAACAGTACGAATACGTTTATGGCACCTGAATTTGAAGAGTTTTTAAATTCAGATTTGAAATATTATCGTGATATAATTGTGACAGGTTGTTGTACAGATCTTTGTGTGCTTCATTTTGTGTTAAGTTTAAACACTTGGTTCAATGAACACAATATGAATGAATATCGTATTATCGTGGTTGAAAACTGTACAGAAACCTATCATATACCAGAAGTACATGAAGCTACATTCTTTAATGATGTCGCATTTAGAATGATGGAAATGAATGGCATTCAAGTTGTTTCTGAAGTAAGGGAGTAAGATTAAAAAAATGAAAGATAAGAGAAATTTAAGTTTAGTCATGGACTTTTATGAACTAACAATGAGTCAATGTTATTTTAATGATAATAAAGACAAAGAAGTCGTATTTGACTTATTCTATCGTAAAAATCCGGATGACGGGGGATATTGTGTATTTGCAGGTTTAGAACAGGTTGTGGATTATGTTTCAAATTTGCATTTTGAAAAAGAAGATATTGATTATTTGCGCTCATTAAACCAATTTAGTGAAGAATTTTTAGAATATTTATCAATCATTCGTTTTACAGGTGATATTTATGCGATTCCAGAAGGAACACCGGTATTTCCTCATGAACCATTGGTTCGTGTAAAAGCACCAATTATTGAAGCACAACTTGTAGAAACGGCATTACTTTTGGCTATCAATCACCAAACTTTGATTGCGACAAAATCACGTCGTATTGTACAAGCTAGTGAAGGTAGAGCCGTCATGGAATTTGGTGCACGACGTGCTCATAACTTTGATGCAGCTATTCTAGGAGCTAGAGCAGCTTATATTGCAGGATGTGCAGGAAGTGCTACAACATATTCTGGTAAAGAATTTGGTGTACCTGTACTTGGTACAATGGCGCACTCATTTATTCAAAGCTTTGATACCGAATATGATGCATTTATGTATTATGCCAAAACATATCCAGACGCATGTACTTTATTGATTGATACATATTCTACTTTAAAATCAGGTATTGTGAATGCGATTAAAGTAGCTAAGGATTATCTAGAACCCAATGGATACCGTTTAAAAGGGGTTCGTATTGATAGTGGAGATATGGCATATCTTTCTAAAAAAGTTCGTAAGATGTTAGATGAAGCCGGTATGGAAGATTGTAAAATCGTTGTATCCAATTCCTTAGATGAATATGTCATTGAATCTTTGATTCACCAACAAGGTGCTAAAATTGATTCGTTTGGTGTTGGTGAAAACTTGATTTGTTCAAAAAATTCACCAGTATTTGGTGGTGTTTATAAAATGGTGGCGATTGAAAAAGATGGTCAAGTAATCCCAAAAATCAAAATTAGTGACAATGTTGAAAAAGTGACAAATCCAGGTATGAAAAATTTAAATCGTATCATGGATAAAGAAACAGGTATGGCCATTGCCGATTTATTGACATTAGAAGATGAAGTGATCGATACAACGCAAGATCTAACTATCTATCATCCAATGTCACGTTGGAAATATAAAGTGATTCCTGCCAATACATATACAGTACGTGATATGTTAGTGCCAATCTTTAAAGATGGAAAGCTTGTTTATGATTTACCAACTCTAGAAGAAATTCGTGCATATAGTGAAAAGGAACTTGCTACAATTTGGGATGAAATCAAACGTTTTGTATATCCACAAGAATATTATGTAGACTTAAGTGAAAAGTTATTGAATCTTAAGCTAGAAATGTTGAAGAAATATAAATAAAAAAAGAAACCGTCGCTTGACGGTTTTT
>NZ_DS996841.1:136055-141815 GCF_000156655.1 Holdemanella biformis DSM 3989 | reverse complement strand
AGAAACCGTCGCTTGACGGTTTTTGTGTTAAATACAGCTTTCAAAGAATGCACGCATATCCTTGGCTAATAGATCAAAGCTTTCTTTACCAAGATAAGCCATGTGTCCACTTGGATATTCACCAATTGTAACTCGGTTTTGATCTAGATTGGAATGGGTTGCCAAATATCTGGCATTTCCTGCAGTAGTACATAAATCATATAGACCTGAGGCAAAGAAGACTTTCATCTGTTTGTTTCTTCGCATGCATCCAGCTAAGGATTGAGCAGGACTTGTTTTGAATTCATGATTCCATGTCATATTGACATCAAAGACTAGGCCTTTTGAGATACGATCACTTGTGATATTTAATTCTTGACGCATCAATCCATAGGCAGTCTGGAAAGCAGGTGTATATTGTCCCATGGCCGGATCATCCGCAATGACGTTAGCTTCCATGATTTCTGGATCATCATTCCATGTATAACGACCGTCATAGAATCCTAAAGCTAAACCTTTATCTTCTAATAGTTTATGCGCAAAACCTTTCTGCATATCCATATGTAAATGGTGTCTTAACCAATAGGTTTGATCAATACCTGAATAATAGGCTAATTTATCTGCGATTTCTTCTTTGTTCGGGCAGGCATCTCCTAAAAATAAAGCTGTAACATATTCAGTGGATGCGAATGTAAAGGCTTCTTCAATAAAGTCTTTTTGTGAAATATCATCTTTAGGATTATGGAAATAATTTGTGGCAGCCATTGTGATTAAGTCTGTAGCACTTGCTTCAACTGGAAGCTTTTCAATAAAGTAACTTCCAAGTAAGAAAATACCACTCACACTAATGCCCATTGTATCGGCTTTTTCAGGACCTGCACCCATAAGTTCTCCTGCAAGTAAGGCACTTCTTGTGGTACCATAGCTTTCACCAGCTAGTAATACAGGTGAATTTCTACGATTATAGCGAGCTAAGAATTGTTCAATGAATTTAGAAACACTACGAACATCGCCATGTGTTTCATAAAATTCTTTTCTTGCCTTTTCTTGAATTAAACGACCTAGTCCAGTTCCAACGGGGTCAATAAAGACTAAATCACATAAGTCTAATAAACAATGTGGATTGTCTTCTAATTCAAAAGGTGGAACTGTAGGAAGGTTTAGTTCATCATCTAATTTTACAATTCTTGGACCAAATAATCCCATGTGAAGCCAAAGACTTGCACATCCTGGACCGCCATTATAAATAAATAAGATGGGACGTTTTGAATTGTCTTGAATATCACTTCGAAAATAGGCATAACTAAATATGGATGCGACTGGATTGTTTTCTTCATCCACGAAGAAATTGTCTTCACAAATTGTATGATAAGGAATGGTTGTTCCTTGAATTTGTAGGCTTCCATCTGCCTCATATTTTGATTTTTCTAAGTTTTCTTGAATACGCATTATTTCACCTCACACTTTTTAATAAAGACATTGAAGATATCTTGCATCTCACCATATTTATGCGACAAGGCTTCTGGATGAAATTGTACGGCATAAATGGGTAAAGACTCATGTTCAATGGCTTCAATAATTCCATCTGGTGCTTTAGCTACAACTTTAAAGTGTGGTGCTAAATCCTTGATGGCCTGATGATGAAAACTATTCACATAAGCTTCATCACTTAAGCTAGGATATAAAAAACTATCCTTTTCAATATGGATTTTATGACTTGGATTTTCTCTTTTTTCTTGTTGCGCATGTTTGATTACGCTTCTTTTACAATACGACAAATCTTGATATAGAGATCCTTTAAAATAGACATTCAACATCTGTATGCCACGACAGATCCCAAAAATAGGAATCTGTTTTTCGTTGGCATATTTTAATACTCGCATTTCATAATAATCACGATCTAAGCTTGAATTACCTTGTAAAGGTTCTGGATTTTCATTATAAATCATAGGATTTACATCGATTCCACCTGTCACAATCAATCCATCTAATAGATTAACTTGAGCTTGAATTGTATCATAGTCATTTGTGATTGGAAGAATGATTGGACAACCACCAGCACGAATGACACTATGGATATAGGCTTCATTGATAAACTGTTTAGGAAGATTTTCTTTATCCAATTCATTACAAGTTAGACCAATAATAGGCCTATGCATTTTGATCCTCTAAAAGAGAGATTTCAATTTTTTCGGTTTCTTTTATGATATATTTACCTGGAATGGCTTCATCCGCATATTCCATTTCACCATTTTGATTATCAAATGGATCATTTGGCAAGAAGTTTTTAGCTGGTACAAAAGCACCTTGGAATTTTGATGAGCATGGTGTTCTAAATGGATCTAAATGTCCAAAATAGAAATCTTGTCTTTCCAAGTTTTTAGCACGATAGGATCCACCACCAAATGAACAATCCGCATATAACCATCCATATGGAGCTACATAGAATCGTGCCCAGTCATGATTACCAATGGTTTCAGGCGTTGTATAAAGTCCAGCTTGCCAAGTGGCAGGAATGCCCGCAATACGACATAGAGTAATAAATGTCAATGCTTGTAAACCACAATCTCCCTTTAATCCTGTTGTGATATATTCTGGAATACATGGTAAAGTCGCATAAGCACGTACATAAGAATATGTGACATGGGTTGTGATATAATTATAAATCAATTTAGCTTTTAATAATGGGTTTGTTTCTTCGCCGATGATTTCTTTAACTAGATCCTTTAAATAATCTGTAAATACGACATGAGGTGCGTATTCTTCAAGACAAGTATCTGGATGTTCATCTGTTACGATACTTGGATCTAATTCTTCATAGTGCATGTGATTGATGAATTCATATTCTACACTGAATTCTTCACATTTTTCATATGGCTTTTCAATATATACACATCTTTGATCTACACTGTTATCGTTGACTAGACCTTCATGAGATGTATTTAATAATTTAAAATCTTCAACCTGCGCATATTCTTTTGGGATAGGAAGCCAAACACGAATTGTTTTTCCTGGCTTTTCAAATGCAGGATCTACCTTCAAACTTGTCTTGACATGAATCTTGCAGTAAACATCCTTTTCTTCCTTCATCTTATGCATTACATCATCTAATAAAGTACTTGCAGCACCATCTTTTTCAATTAAACGATCTTTATAAGCTTTACGCACTTTAATTAGGTTTTCAAAGAAATTGTCTTTTAAATACATTTTTCCCTCAATGAAAATCCATTCAAACGCATTGTCTTTGAATAATTCATCAAATTCTTCATCTTTAAAATCGGAAATTTTAGACTTTAATAACTCGATAGCATCTTCTTTTGAATACGTAAAATTTTCAGGAAGACGAGAAATCAATTCTTTTTCTAATTCTAAACGCTCCTTTAATTTGGTAGGAATATCTTTTTGAAGACGCAAATCAATCATTTCCTGCATCAGTTTAAATTGCCCGTTCCATTTTAATTTCATTAAATCTTCTGGAAGTGGCGTGTTCAATGTTGTCATGTTCATAATAGTTCACCTCATTTTGATTATACGCTATTATGAAAATTATTACATAAAAAAATGAAACTTATTGAAATAAGTTTCGGATTAATTCTTCCTGAGAGTATTTTTCCTGTGTTTTTTTATCTACACTCATTAAAACAGGCGGTAGTTTTCTAAATGATTTGTAGTACTGCAAAATTAAAGATAATGCGAAAAAAGGTGCCCATTCAGTAAGTGTCATGTTTTCTTTTGGTTCTAATAAAAACCCATCTTTTAAAACTTCTTTTCGTTTTGCACAATTTAAGGTGTATTCCAATTCATTACCGAAATTCACTTTTAATATTTCTTCATCAAAAGATAGAATAGAACTCAAGTTATCTAAAGGCGCATTCATACTATATTGATATGTATGTTGATCGATCTGTTTCATCACTAACGTTTTATATTTCATGCTCTTATTGTAGCGCATAATAGTTTTTGTTTCTGTTAAATAATATTAACATGGTATAATTCTATAGGTGATAAAAATATGACATTTGAACAAATGAATTTAGATCAAAATATTATACAAGCTTTACATACATTAGGCTATGAAAAACCATTGCCCGTACAAGAACAAGTCATTCCCAACATTCTTTCGCAAACGGATTGTATTGTTAAATCAAGAACAGGAAGTGGTAAAACGGCATCTTTTGCGATTCCTATCATTCAAAATCTAGAAATTGATGAAAGAAGTCCACAAGCGTTAGTACTTACTCCAACTCGTGAATTGGCTTTACAAATTCAACAAGATTTTGATCGTATTGGAACCTTTAAAAAAATCAAGACACTACCTATATTTGGTAAGCAGCCATTTAAGTTTCAAAAGGAAGATTTGAAACAAAGATGTCATGTAGTGATTGGTACGCCAGGAAGAGTTTTAGATCATCTTCAACAACAAACACTGGATCCATCAAAAATTAAATATGTAGTCTTGGATGAAGCGGATGAAATGTTGAATATGAACTTTTTAGATGAAGTGCAGGCTATTTTAAAATATATGCCTAAAAAACATGTAACTTGTTTATTTAGTGCAACCTATCCTGCAGTGATTCAAAGAATGAGTAAGAAATATTTGTATAAACCAGCTAAGGTGGATCTAACGAGTACAAATAAGCCAAATATTCTAGAAGAAGCTTATCACGTCAATGAAGAACACAAAGAATTGTTTCTTCTTCATTTATTGGCATTAAAGAAACCAGAATCCTGTATGATTTTTTGTAAGACGCAGGCAAGAGTGGATGCAGTTTATGCATGTTTAGAAAAGAATCAAGTTAGTGTCGATAAAATTCATGGCGGTATGATGCAAGAAGAAAGATTATCACATATGCGACGCTTTAAAAAAGGAAAGGTACGTATTTTAGTATGTACCGATGTCGCAAGTCGAGGAATTGATGTTTTTAAAGTGGAGATGATTATTAACTATGATATGCCTAGTCCTGTAGAAACATATACACATCGTATTGGACGTAGTGGTAGAGTCGATGAACAAGGCTTAGCTATAAGTTTAGTGAATGAATATGATGGAGTTCGAAAAGAAAAACTAGAGGAATATCTAGGCTATAACTTGCCATTTAAAGATGAGGGTGAAGTTTATTTAAGTGATTTAGATGTTTTAGATTCATTAAAAGAATCCAATCGTGTGGTGGTCGATAAATCAAAAGATTTAAGAAAGGGCATCACTAAAATCTATTTAAATGGAGGAAAGAATAAGAAAATTCGTCCAGGCGATATTGTAGGGGCTATTTGTGAAATTGATGGTGTTACGGTTGATGACATTGGTGTGATACAAGTACAAGATCATCAATCGTATGTAGATATCTTGAATGATAAGGGAAAACTTGTGTTAAAGAATTTAAAGACAATTAAAGGGAAAACATTGCGTATTCAAAAGGCAAAAAATGGATTTGGTCACTAGATCAGATCCATTTTATTTTGGAAGTACAACATCTGATATGCCGTAATGCCACCAACAGGTTTTAATAAGATTCTACCTGCACCTTGGTAGACATTGACTTAGCCATGAATGATTTTCTTAAAAAATCTTCAGGCCCATTTGTGTCCTTTTGTAGCCTGCACATTGCCTATCATAAATTGGACAGCACCTAGCTGAATAGTGCGAAAAGCATAAAAAAGGAGAGGGGCCGCAGCACCCTCCCACGATTGCAGGCTTCACAAGTTTCTGAAATCTGATCACTAACTAATACTATATAGTTTTTTTGCTTAAGATACAATAAAAATTTCAAAGATTATTAAGGT
>NZ_DS996841.1:130679-134872 GCF_000156655.1 Holdemanella biformis DSM 3989 | reverse complement strand
CTGTTTCAGAAAGTTGAGGAGCTAAGAAAAAAGAACCGTAAAGCATATACGGTTCAAAAAATGATATCGGAGCTTGAAAATATAAAAGAAAATATGCATTAACAGCAAAGCAAAAATTGATATTAAAACAATTCGATATGGATGAAAAATATATTGACAGAAGCATTGGTTAATTTGCTACTAATGCTTCTTTTATTTTTAGTTATACAAATTCTGCAAAGTTAAGGGAAGAGACAATAAATGTAAAAAAACACGATAAATAAATAGTAATTGCATTGCGATGCAAAAACTGTTGTGTCATATTACTTTTTTGGATTATAATATAATATATAAACCGAATGTGGGGTGATTGTGTGATTGTTGAAAGAAAAGAATACCTTGAAAAATTAATTGCCTGGAAAGATAAGAAATTAATTAAAATTGTTACAGGAGTAAGGCGATGTGGTAAATCAATATTATTGGAAATTTATCAAAACTATCTGAAGCAACATAATGTAGAAAAAGAACAGATTATTGCGATTAATTTTGAAGATCTTGATTATGAGGAACTTACGGATTATAAAAAACTATATAATTATTTGAAAGAACATTTGGTGACAAATAAAATGACATATATTTTTCTGGATGAAATACAGAACGTGCCAGATTTTCCAAAAGTATTAGACAGTTTATATATAAAGAACAATGTAGATATTTATGTTACAGGTTCGAATGCTTATATGCTATCCAGTGAGATTGCAACGATGATTTCTGGAAGATATGTACAGATTGAGATGCTTCCGTTATCATTTCGTGAATATATGGAAAGTACAGGAAGTATGAATGACAGAGGGATAAAATATGCGGAATATCTGCAAAATAGTTCTTTTCCCTATACATTGGAATTAAAAAATCAACCGAATGAAATTAGGGAATATCTGGAAGGAATCTATAACACGATTGTTGTAAAAGATATTGTAAATAGAAAAAAGATAACAGATACTATGATGCTAAAAAGTGTTCTACAGTTTATTTTTGATAATATAGGAAACCCATTGTCATCGAAAAAAATTGCAGATACGATGACATCAGCAGGAAGAAAGATTGATACAAGAACGATAGAAAAATATTTGGAGGCTTTCCGCGAAAGTTATATCATCTATCAGACGAAAAGGTATGATATCAAAGGAAAACAATATCTGAAAACACTTGAAAAGTATTATATTGTTGATATTGGAATGCGCTATATGCTTTTAGGGTCAAGGCAGGCAGATGCTGGACATATTTTGGAAAATGTTGTGTATTTAGAATTATTGCGGCGAGGATACGATGTGTATGTTGGAAAAATCGGTACTTTTGAAGTGGATTTTGTAGCAAAAAATAGCAGAGGAACAATATATTATCAGGTGGCATTGACGACACATGACGAAAGTACACTTCAAAGAGAACTTCGTCCATTGCAGGTAATTAGAGATCATTATCCAAAGATAATCCTGACGATGGATGAGGAGCCGGAAGAACAATACGATGGAATTAGACGAATCAATGCAAGAGACTGGCTGTTGGGGTTAACGGAGTAAGTATAGGAAATAACAGGAAAACAATGTAGCAATTTATCATGAAAAGTCAAACACTCGAGAATTTATAATGCAGTCTAAGAACGCTTCTTAACTTTGTAAAACATGTATAACTACAATTGAATTTTTGAATAAATGGTTGATCGTAAGGAATGAGCTGTTCCAGAAAGCAGAAGTACTAAGAAAAAAGAACCGTAAAGCATATACGGTTCCAAAAATAATATCGGAGCTTGAAAATATAGAAGAAAATATGCACTGACTGCAAAACAAAAAATGATATTAAAACAATTTGATATGGATGAAAAATATATTGACAGAAGCATTGGTGAATTCAGCTACTAATGCTTCTTTTATTTTTAGTTATACAAATTCTGCAAAGTTAAGGAAATATTGTGGTTGTCTTTATATTGAAATGTTATAACAATTGATTTATAATAAAAATGAATGTTATAACAATTAAACAGGAGTCAATTATGGAAATTAAAGACGCAAAAGTATTTCATGATTATTTAAATGGTGTAATTGAAGGTGAGGATGTTAAGAAGAGTACAAAACTATATGCAGATGCTAAAACATTCTATTCAAGTGTGGATCCAAGTATTTCAGATGATCAAATTATGTATGAAGTGTATTCCTATGAACATGATGGTTTATGTTATGGATTGACTGTGATGCAGCCAGTATGCGTGAATGGAGAATGTAATGTAACACGAGGACATTTCCATGAGAATTTAGATTGTGATGAAATTTATTGTGGTATGGGTGGTGAAGGTCTTCTTTTATTGATGGATGAAGATTATCATTGTCATGCAGAAAAAGTAAAATGTGGAAGTGTTCATTATATTGATGGTCATTTGGCACATCGCCTTGTGAATACGGGAAATTGTGAATTAAAAGTGCAATGTATGTGGCCAAGTCATGCGGGTCATGATTATAAGCGTGTAGAAGAGCATCCTTTTGCAGTAAGAGTGTTTAAGAAAAATGGTGAATTAAAGGTGGAGGAAGAATGAGTTATCTAAATTTCAAATCGGAATATGATCGTTTCCCTAAAACAACAATAAAGAATCATAAAGCGTTTCATGGATATGATGAAATCTATCATGAATTAAATCGTAAAATGAATAATAACAGTGTTGTAGTCTTTGATTATTATCCAGGTGTAGATGAAGAGGAAGTATATGAATTGATTAAACGTTTCAATTTTTCTTTGGAAATCAATATGCATGATATCTTTAAAGATGGCAAAACCATGACTGAACAAATGAAATACAATCTTACGGATGATCGTGTGTTTGGCAAGATGTATTATGGTAATCTTGTGGATTTTATAGATGAAGATAAGCTAGAAGAAGTTCAAAATAAAATTAAAGAACAGAAAGAATCTGTTATTGTATATGGAGTTGGAGCTAGTTTAGTAAGTCATGGCGATGTGTATGTTTACTTTGATATGGCTAGATGGCAAATTCAATTGCGTTATCGTAAAGGGATGGCAAATTATAATGTAGATAATTATGATGAAGATATCTTAAAAAAATATAAGCGTGGCTATTTTATCGAATGGCGTATAGCGGACAAACACAAAGAAAAATGCTTTGACTGCTTTGATTATGTGGTGGATACAAATAAATCGAATGATCCAAAAATGCTTTCAAGTGATACATTTAAGATAAGTTTGCATCAATTGTCAAAACAACCATTTCGTACAGTACCATACTTTGATCCAGGCGTATGGGGTGGTCAATGGATGAAGGAAGTTTGTAACTTAGACAAGGATCAGCCAAATTATGCATGGAGCTTTGATGGGGTTCCTGAAGAAAACAGCATTCTATTTGATTATGATGGAGTTATAGTAGAACTTCCAGCTATGGATCTAGTGTTATATCAACCAAAAGAATTATTGGGAGAACAAGTCTATTCTCGTTTTGGGGCAGAATTTCCGATTCGCTTTGATTTTCTAGATACGATGGAAGGACAAAACTTATCTTTGCAGGTACATCCATTAACGGAATATATTAAAAAGAATTTTGGAATGAGTTATACACAAGATGAAAGCTACTATATTTTGGATGCCAAAGAAGATGCCGTTGTTTATTTAGGTCTAAAAGAGGGAATTCAACCAACTGAAATGATTTCGGATTTAGAGTCAGCACAAAGAGGAGAAATTGTTTTTGATGCCGATAAGTATATTAATAAGTTTCCGGCAAAGAAACATGATCACTTCTTGATTCCAGCAGGAACTTGTCATTGTTCAGGAAAGAATGCAATGGTTCTTGAAATTAGTGCAACACCATATATTTTTACGTTTAAATTGTGGGACTGGCAAAGACTAGGCTTAGATGGACTTCCTAGACCTATTCATATTGAACATGGAAAACAAGTCATTCAATGGGATCGTACTACAGATTGGGTTAAAGAAAATTTAGTGAATGCGACATATGAAGTAAAAGAAGAAGGAAATGATTGTAAGATCGAACATACGGGTTTACATGAACTAGAATTTATTGAAACTAGAAGATATACAATTAATAATAGTTCACTTCATAAAACACATGGTACAGTCAATATGTTGAATTTAGTGGATGGAAAGAGTGCAGTAATTGAAGGGGATTTTGAACCTTTCATTGTGCATTATGCAGA
>NZ_DS996841.1:122304-130558 GCF_000156655.1 Holdemanella biformis DSM 3989 | reverse complement strand
ATTCCTGCAAGTATAAAAGAGTATACAATCAAACCGTATGATTGTGATGAAGTTAAAGTATTAAAGGCATATGTAAGAAGTTAAAAAAGTGGCAACCTGAATGGTTGTCATTTTACTTTTTTGAATATATAAAAATAGATAGGGATAAATCAACTATTTCCAGACATATAAAAAGTATATTTACAGAAAGAGTGAATTACAGCGGGATTCATTTGTTGCAAAATTTGCAACAAATGCGACTGATGGGAAAACATATTAAATGAAATGTAAATATATCCCTGCAAATCGCATAAAATATTATTTATCCCACAAAAAACGAATGAATTTAAGGGAAAATAATCTTAAATATATTGATTTTCCCTTATTTCTGATTATATTTTAAGGGAAACAAGATACTTTAAGGGAAAAATGAAAGACAGGTGTTTAAATAATGAGACCGTTTAACTATTCAAAAATTAAAGAAGAAAAGTGCGATTCAGAAATTCCTGGTCTCATAGCAGCAATATACAAGTTCGCAGGGAAACAAGAACTATGATCTTCAGCAAAGACCAGACGAGTTGGGGAAACTTGTGGAGATAGCAAAGATTCAGAGTACCGAGGCTTCAAATGCGATAGAGGGTATTGTAACAACCAATATAGGAATTAAGCAGTTGGTGGAGGAGAAGACCACACCAAAGAATAGAGATGAAGAACAAATCGCAGGATACCGTGATGTATTAAATATTATCCATGAGAGTTTTGATACGATTCCTATTACACAAAGCTATATTTTACGGGAAGAGTCAGAACGCTTGTGACTTTAGTCATGAGATGAATGACATATGTAAAAGTTTTTCAACAGTTTCTATACGTGAACCATGTTATAATATATACGTAGAATACGTCGTAAAAAAAGGAGATTTCGATATGTATACAGTACGTTTTCAATTGGAACTAAGTGGATCTGAAAAACGTTTTTTGTCGAAATCTTTTTTCTATGCGAATCAGATGCATAACCAGTTGGTTCGATATGCTACAAACCGTTTGAATGCTTTATTTCATGATAAAGAATATGTGGGTGCACGCAAAGCTTATGGAGAATCTGAATTTTCTAAAAAGAAAGGTTCTGAACTGTCAGCTTCTGAAAAGAAGAAGAAAAAAGAATTGTCAAATATCATGTGTATTAAACAAAAAGAGTATAATCTTACGAAGACTTCTTTGTGTAAGTTTGTATCCAAAGAACAAAAGAAATACAAGAACTACATCAACTCTCATCAGGCACAGGCAGAAGCAGAAGCTGTATATAAGGGAGTAGAAAAAGTTCTTTTTGAGGATGGACAACATCTTCATTATCGAAGATATAATAGTTTCGATTGCATCAAACAAAAATGTGCTGTAACAGGTGTACGTCTTTTAAGATGGGATACCATATGTTTTATGAAGCACTATTTTAAAGTGCGTATTCCAAAGAATGAATATATCCAAAACATCCTTTCATCTGTTGATTTAAAAGAAGATGTTGTTTATTCATTTTTAAAAAGAATCGAATTCAACAGTGGATTCAAATATTATGTAGTGATCACACTTCGAGGTGATGCACCAAAACGAATTAAGCTGTCAAAAGATGGTGGACATCGTACAGGCGTTGACTTTGGAACATCTACGATTGCGACAGTCTCAAACAACGAGGTCCATCTGGAAGAATTGGCTCTAGAATCAGCCAAATATGAAAAAGAGATTCGTCATAAGCAGAATCTAGTGGATGCCTCTATGCGAAAACATAATCCAGAAAACTACAACAAGAATGGTACAGTCAAAAAGGGAAAACATAAATGGAAGACAACAAGAAGATGCAGACGTCTGAAACGGCAGATACGCGTGCTCTATCGAAAACAATCTGCTTATATCAAAACTTCACATCATACCTTTATCAACAGAGTCGTTCAAAATACAAGCGAATTCATCCTGGAGCCAATGAACTTCAAAGCTCTGCAAAAGAAATCAAAGAAGACTAAACGACAGGATAAAGCCGTATCCATTAAGCAAAAAGACGGCTCTTCAAAGATGGTACGCAAATACAAACGTAAGAAACGTTATGGACACTCCATCAAGAACCGTTCTCCAGGTCTTATGCAGGCAGACCTGAAATCAAAAGCAACACAGTATGGAATTCCATACTACGAAATCGATATTCATCAATATCGAGCTTCTCAACTTCACCATGATACAGGTGAATACATCAAACCCACTTTAAGTGAAAGATTTAAAACAATTGAAGGACATAGAGTACAAAGAGATTTGTATTCTGCCTTTCTAATTTGTCATACTGACGACACATTGACTGCCCCTAATTTTAAAGCCTGTCATTTTGATTTTCCACACTTTGCCAAGATGCAGGACACACTGATTTCAAATAAGAAAAAATGTGGACAAACAATGAAACACTGCTTTGGATTCTAGCTTAAAGAATCTCTCATCCAGTCAGGTCTAAGGCGTAAGCCCTGCTGGATACAGTATGAGAATACAGAGTACGGTCCACATGGATTGGAAATGCTCAAAAAACAAGAGTTATGCAAAAACTATATGCAAGGTCTAGAACCATGCTGAAAGCTTTGCGATGCTCCATTTCTCGCATTGTGAGAAAGAGAATCTCGTCATTTTAATGATGAGAGTACGTCAATTGGAACAATTCTTGCTGCTTACAAAGATTTTGAAGACCGATTTGAAATTGTAGAAGAGAAACTTCCGGCAATTGAGATGGTTCGTAAAGCTACACAGCAAAGGATTGGAAAATTCAATAAGCAAGATATTCGGGAACTATGCCCGGCACTCAGTGTGAGTTCTATAGAAGGTTCACTTCGTAAGCTTGTAGCAGAAGGAGAACTTCGCAGGGAAGGCAGAGGGAAATCTACATTTTATGTTAGATTAAAATAAGAATCAGCCCAATTTCGTTTTTAGAACATGTTCCCGTGTACGAAAAATGGGCATTTTTGTATAAAAAAAAAGAGGAGCTGAACTCCATAAGCGATAAAATTCACTTACTCGTTACAGCCCCTTTCTTAGCCTTTTAATGCATCTAATTCTTCTTGGGTTAACGCTCTAAATTCACCTAATGGTAAATCATTGAGTTTTAAAGGACCAAACTCAATACGTTGAAGATAGGTAACAGTGCAGTTTGCCTTTTCAAACATTCTTTTGACTTGATGAAATTTTCCTTCATGAATCGTTAGATACGCTTTGTTTGTATCTAATATTTCTAATTTTGAAGGGGCTGAAGTAAATTCTTCAAATTCCATAGGCTGATTAAAGAAGTCTACGGCATTTTCTGGTAGAGTCCCATCAAATTCAACATAATATTTTTTGTCTACATGTTTTTTAGGAGATAATACTTCATGGGTTAACTTTCCATCATTGCTGATGAGTAACAAGCCTTCTGTATCTACGTCAAGTCTTCCCACAGGATATAGATCGTGTCTTTGACTTTGAATAAGTTCCATGACAGTCGGATAGAGCATATCTTCTGTGGCGCTCACATAGCCTTGTGGTTTATTTAATATGTAATATTCGAATTCTACATAACTTACAGGCTCATCATCCACAAAAACTTTATCATCTTCTTTTACGTTATAGTCTGCCTTTTTTATGGTTTCATCATTAATGGTAACCCAGCCGTTTTTAATTAATTTTTTAACGTCATTTCTTGTGCCAAATCCCATGTGAGATAAATATTTGTCAAGTCTCATTGATAACGCCATCCTTTCGCATATTTGTTTTTTAATGAGCCTTTAGAAAGTTTCGCAAAACCTAAAGGGAAGTTATTTACACAAACAAGTGTCCATCCAGATATTTTTGAATCCAAATCCTTCACATCTAGAGTTTCACCTTTTAAGTATTTAATAACACGCTCATCTTCAATGGAAAAGTTTAATACATTTTTAAATTGTTCAGGACAAAGGGCAAGGGCAAGACTTTGACTTGGTTCAAAATGTTTACCTTTTAATTGCCCTAATAATAAGCCAGATCTTAGTACGCGATAGCCTTTATAAGCTTGAAAATCTGTATTAAGCCAAATGACTTTGTCTTTTTTTACTTTAATGGTTCCTTTATTTAAATGAATGAGTTTTAAAAAATCAGTAACACAATCATCCAATTTATCGCTTGGTTCCAGTCTTACTTTTTTATGTTTTGTTTCTCCATCTTTGACAAGTAAAGCGACAAAGTGACCTTCTCCCTTGATTTTATGTGGATATAAACGAACGCATTCTTCCATGTTTATACCTGGCATCATACCATCTATTTTTTCAATAGGAACAAGATGCAAGTCTGGATGTTTGTCTAATACATCTTGAATGACTTCTTCATTTTCATGAATCGAAAAAGTACAAGTGGAATATACGATAGATCCACCAGGCTTTAACATGGATACAGCAGCATTTAAAATGTTTTTTTGAATAGGTGGATAGAATGTATCATCCTTTTCAATCCAGCTTTTAATTAAGTCTGGTTCTTTACGAAACATTCCCTCACCACTACATGGGGCATCCACTAAAATCTTATCAAATGTTTCTGGATAATGTTGTTCCATATTTGTCAAATCTTCACTGGTTACCCAAGCATTGTCACAACCAAATAATTCGACGTTCTTTAAGAGTCCTTGGCATCTTGAAGAACTGATATCATTTGAAATTAAAAGTCCAGTATGATTGAGTTTTGTGGCAAGCTTTGTGCTTTTTCCACCAGGAGCTGCACACGTATCTAATACAATATCATTTTCGTCTACAGGAAGAACTTGTGCTGGTAACATAGCACTTGGTTCTTGAAGATAGTAAAGGCCTGCATAATAGTAGGGGTGTTTACTGGGTTTATCTTCACTTGAATAATAGAAGCCATCATTTGTCCATGGGATGGGTTTTAGTTTAAAGGGAGAAATCTTTAAGAATTCTTCAACAGAAATCTTAAGTGTATTGACTCTTAATCCATAATATCTTTCATGATCAAAACTTTGTAGATAGTCTTCATATTCATCTTGAAGAAGTCCTTTCATTTGTTCTTTAAATTTAACTGGAAGTTCCATTATAGATCAAAAGCCTTTCCTAAAGCTTGAACCGCTTTAACTTTGTCTTTCTTTTCAATCGTTAGTGAAATGGAAATTTCACTTGATGTGATCATATAATATTTAATATTGTTTTCACTTAAGATGTTTAATACTTTACTCGCAATACCAGAATGCGTAGAAATTCCTAGACCAACTAATGATAGCTTGATATATCCAAGCATTTGATGTACAGGATATTCTTTTGATGCATTTTCCATGATTTGATTACTTTGTTCTTCGGAACAATATAAAGTAAAGTTGGCAAGGCCTTCATCGTCTAATTGTTGTGAAATTGTATCAAGGTTGATATTTAAATCGGAAATCATTTTAAATAGTTTTCCTAAATAAACACCATCGTTAGGTAAGTGCATAAAGCGCATGATCGCATAGTCGTCTTTTACACTTAAACCTGTAATTGGCATATCTTCTAATTCTTTATGCATAATCCAAGTTCCTTTCTCTAAATCTGTTTCCAATGCTTTTCCTAAGAAAAGGGGAACATTATATTTGCTGGCAAGCTCAACACTTCGAGTTTCTAATACGCCAGCACCTAAACAGGCCATCTGCATCATTTCTTCATAAGAAATTGATTTTAGCTTTTTAGCACGCGTATATAATCGTGGATCAATTGTGTAGACACCTGCAACATCTGTAAAGATATGGCATTGATAGTTTAGTTTTGCGGCAATCGCAACGGCTGTTGTATCGCTTCCCCCACGACCTAAAGTGGTAATATCTCCATATTCGGTAGCGCCTTGAAAGCCGGCTACGACAACAACTTTTCCTTGGTCTAAATGAGATTGAATTGTGGTTGTATCAATATCTTTGATCAAAGCACGAGAATGGTGCTTGCTAGTAAGAAAACCTGCTTGATAGCCAGTTAAACTGATCGCATCCACACCGAGTGCATTCATCGCAATCGCAAGAAGTGTAATTGTTTGTTGCTCACCTGTAGATAATAAACTATCCAATTCTCTTTTATTTGGATTGTTTGTGACACTATGAGCTAATTCTATTAATTTATTTGTGGTTTTACCCATGGCACTGGCAACAATGACTAGATTGTGACCTTGTTCTTTCATGTGTTTGGCATGAAGCGCAATGGCCTGAATCTGTTCAATGGTTCCAACGCTGGTTCCACCATATTTTTCAACTATATTCATAATCTATTTTCTCCAACCACATTATTTTAGCATATAAAAAGCTGTCTTAGACAGCTTTTATTCCATTAATATATACATTTTTAATTGTATTATTCAAATCAATCAAACTTTTTGTACAAATAATAAAGTCAGCATCTTTACCAGTTTTAATAGAACCAACTCGATTGTCTAAATGTAAGATTTTAGCTGGATTGATTGTGATAGCCTTGATTGCTTCATTTTCAGATAGTCCTGCTTTATGGGCTAGGGCTGCATTGATTGGAAGATATTGTTGGGGATTGAATGGGGAATCGGTTGTGATCGCAAATAAGATGCCTTTTTCGTACATTTTATTTGGTGTTTCAAATGAATCGTTGGCACATTCAAACTTATCTTTGTGACAAAGACTTGGTCCACAAATACATGGAAAACCACTTTCTTTGATTTGGTCTAGAATCACTTGTGAATCGGTCGCATGATCTAAGGTAATTTCAATATCATATTCTTTTGCGATACGAATGGCGGTCAACATATCATCAGCTCTATGAGCATGACACTTTAATGGAATTTCTTTTTTGATGACTGGAATCATAGCTTCAAGCTTTTGATCATAATCTACATCTTTGCCTGCTTCTTTTTTCATCATGTATTCTTTTGTCTTAGCTAGAGTTTCTCTCAGTAATGCGCTGATTTGCATACGTGTATCAATATTTTTTCCTCTGTAACAATTCTTTGGGTTTTCGCCAAAGGCTGCCTTCATCGCAATTGGATTTTGAATGGTCATTTCATCAATACAATTTCCTTTTGTCTTATACGCAAAGAAAGTTCCACCAAGTACGTTAGCACTACCAGGTCCAGCAGCTACTGTTGTGATACCGGCTTCTAATGCGGTTTGTACAGTTTCATCCATTAGATTACATCCATCAATACCACGCATGTTTGGTGTAATTGGATTTGTGATTTCATTTAAATCATTGCCTTCAAAGCCGATAGCCGTTTCTTCCATACCCAAATGACAATGGGCTTCAACCATGCCTGGATATACATTGAATCCTGTAAGATCTTGTACATCTTCATCTTTGGGTTCTAAATTTTTTCCAATCTCTGTAAATATTCCTTTATTCACTCTAAAATCACCAACGAATGGTTCTTGTTCCATCGTATAAATAGTGGCGTTTTTAAAAAGCATTAAGCGGCCTTCTTTCCATCTACATATACTGCCGTAATTTCATTTTGAGTGTCTAGAATGTTCTTTGTACAAATCACAAAGTCAGCGTCTTTACCAACTTTAATAGATCCAACACGATTATCTAAACCTAAAATCTTAGCTGGGTTAATTGTGATGGCTTTAATGGCTTCATATTCTGGAAGTCCTGCTTTAGCGGCTAGAGCGGCGCTTAAAGATAGATATTGTTGAGGAATAACCGGAGAGTCGGTAATGATAGAGAATAAGATACCTGCTTTATAGAGTTCGTTTGGTGTTTCAAAAGACATATTCGCAAGTTCAAATTTTGATTTGTGAGTCAATGCAGGTCCACAAATACATGGAAAACCACTTTCTTTGATTTGAGGAAGAATGCTTCTTGCATCTGTAACATGATCTAATGTAATCTTGATATTTTCTTCTTTTGCGATACGAATGGCCGTTAAGATATCATCGGCTCTATGAGCATGACACTTTAATGGAAGTTCTCTTTTGACAACAGGAATCATGGCTTCAAGTTTTTGATCATAAGCTACATCTTTTCCGTCTTCTTTTTTCTTCATGTATTCCTTTGTCTTTTCTAATGTTTCTCTTAATAATGCACTGATTTGCATACGCGTATCAATTTTCTTACCTTGATAACAACGCTTAGGATTTTCACCAAAAGCTGCTTTCATCGCAATTGGATTTTGAATGGTCATTTCATCAATACAATTTCCTTTTGTCTTATACGCAAAGAAAGTTCCACCAAGTACGTTAGCACTACCAGGACCTGCTGCAACTGTAGTAACACCACCTTTTAATGCAAGTTCTACGGTTTCATCCATTGGATTA
>NZ_DS996841.1:119844-122086 GCF_000156655.1 Holdemanella biformis DSM 3989 | reverse complement strand
ACATCCATCAATACCGCGCATATTTGGTGTGATTGGATCTGTGATTTCGTTGACATCATCGCCTTCAAAGCGAATGGCTGTTTCTTCCATACCTAAATGACAATGACTTTCAACTAAACCAGGGAATACATATAGACCATTTAAATCTTGTACTTCTTCATCTTTTGGATTCAAATCTTTTCCTATTTCGGTAAATACACCCTTATCGATTTTAAAATCGCCTACAAAAGGTTCTTGTTCCATTGTATAAATGGTTGCGTTTTTAAATAACATTATGCTTCCTTCTTTCCATTGACATATACTGTCTTAATTTCATTTTGTGTATCTAATATATTTTTTGTGCAAACGACAAAGTCTGCATCTTTACCAACTTTAATAGATCCAATACGATCATCTAGTTTTAAAATTTTAGCTGGATTGATTGTGATGGCTTTAATAGCTTCATATTCTGGTAGTCCTGCCTTATGTGCTAGAGAGGCACTTAAGGATAAGTATTGTTCGGGTACGACAGGAGAGTCTGTGATAATGCAGAATGGAATACCAGCTTTATAGAATTCATTGGCTGTTTCAAAAGACATATTTTTTACTTCGTACTTTGATTTATGTCCCAAACAAGGTCCTAAAATACATGGAAAACCACTCTCTTTAATTTGTGGAATAATGCTTCTTCCATCTGTTACATGATCTAATGTCACTTCAATATCATATTCTTTCGCAATACGAATCACAGTTAAGATATCATCGGCTCTATGACAATGACACTTTAATGGCATTTGTTTTTTAAGAACAGGAATCATGGCTTCTAGCTTTTGATCATAGTCTACATCTTTACCAGATTCTTTTTTGAACATGTACTCTTTAGTTTTAGCTAGAGTTTCTCTAAGTAAGGCACTGATCTGCATACGCGTATCAATTTTCTTTCCCTTATAACAACGCTTAGGATTTTCTCCAAATGCAGCCTTCATTGCCAAAGGATTTTGAATTGTCATTTCATCAATACAATGACCTGCAGTTTTATACGCAAAGAAAGTTCCACCGATGACATTAGCACTTCCGGGACCAGCCGCAACTGTAGTCACTCCACTTTTTAAGGCCAACTCAATCGTTTCATCCATTGGATTGCAGCCATCAATACCGCGAATGTTTGGTGTGATTGGATCTGTTACTTCATTTCCATCTTCCCCTTCAAAACCAATGGAAGAACATACCATACCTAAATGGCTATGAGCATCAATGAGTCCTGGAAATACGTAGAGTCCATTTAAATCTTGTACTTCTTCATCTTTTGGATTTAAATCTTTTCCGATTTCAGTAAATACTCCTTTATCGATTCTAAAATCACCTACAAAAGGGTCTTTCTCCATTGTATAAATTGTCGCATTTTTAAATAGCATTACACAGCCTTCTTTCCATCGATATAGACAGATTTGATTTCATTTTTCGTATCTAGAATATTCTTTGTACAAACAATAAAGTCGGCATCTTTACCCGCTTTAATAGAACCTACGCGATTATCGAGCTTTAAAATCTTAGCTGGATTGATTGTGATGGCTTTGATCGCTTCATATTCATCCATACCTTCTTTTGCGGCAAGAGCGGCACATAAAGATAAATATTGTTCTGGAATAACTGGAGAATCGGTTGTGATGGAAACTAGAATTCCAGCTTTATTTAGTACGCCTGGTGTTTTAAAGGATTTTGATTTCAATTCGAATTTTGTCTTATGACCAAAGCTTGGTCCACAAATACATGGAAAACCACTTTCTTTGATTTGTTCAACAATACATCTTGCATCCGTCGCATGATCTAGAGTGACTTCAATATCATATTCTTTCGCAATACGAATGACAGTCAAAATATCATCGGCTCTATGAGCGTGGCACTTTAATGGTAATTCTTTTTTGATAACTGGAATCATGGCTTCTAGCTTTTGATCATAAGCGACATCTTTACCAGCTTCTTTTTTAGCTAGGTATTCCTTTGTCTTTTCTAATGTTTCTCTTAAAAGAGCACTGATTTGCATACGTGTATCAATTTTCTTATCCTTATAACAACGCTTAGGATTTTCACCAAAGGCTGCTTTCATCGCAATTGGATTTTGAATGGTCATTTCATCAATACAATTTCCTTTAGTCTTATACGCAAAGAAAGTTCCACCAAGTACGTTAGCACTACCAGGACCTGCTGCAACTGTAGTAACACCACCTTTTAATGCAAGTTCTACGGTTTCATCCATTGGATT
>NZ_DS996841.1:67817-119638 GCF_000156655.1 Holdemanella biformis DSM 3989 | reverse complement strand
CATCCATCAATACCGCGCATATTTGGGGTAATTGGATCTGTGATTTCGTTGACATCATCACCTTCAAAGCGAATGGCTGTTTCTTCCATACCTAAATGACAATGACTTTCAACTAAACCAGGAAATACAAAGAGTCCATTTAAATCTTGTACATCTTCACCAACATCTGGTGTTAGATTTTTTCCTACTTGTGTAAATACACCCTTATCGATTTTAAAATCGCCTACAAAAGGTTCTTGTTCCATTGTATAAATGGTTGCGTTCTTGAATAACATATAATCACCTCTAGAATCTATTGTATCACGTTGTGAAAAATATTACATATAAGATGAAAATGTTTTGTAAATGAAGCCCATTTGTTTTTCAAGTTCTTATTCTATATAATGATTCTTGGTGAGTTTATGAAAAAGGTAAAAAGAAAAGTGAATAGAAAAAGAATCGCAATTGTCGTGTTGATTCCAGTGATTTGTATCGCATTATTGATTGCGAATTTTACAAGTATTCGATTGAGTATTAAGGGATATCATAAAGAAGATAAGAAAGTTGTATTAAAATTAGAAAAAGATGACATCAAAGATATCTTGGACTATGATCAAATTATTGATATTTCAAAGTGGGATAAGGTTAAAAATGATTCGCATTATTTATTGTATGATGAATATTACAGGGCTTCAAAAAAGAGTGTGAAGAAAGTTGTTTATTATATTGATTCTTACTATGAAAGAATGGAAGATTTGAATTATTTAGGATATACAAAAGATGTATTGTTTAAAAATTCAGATGTATATACCATTTCAAATTTGGATACATTGATCTCGGCTAGTGTACCTTATAAAAAGGCAGAGAAATATTTGGCAATTAAAGGGGCACAAATCAAAGATATCAAGGAATATGTAGATTCTGGATTCAAACCATTAAAAGCTGTATTAACCGTTTCTTATCCAGGCATTGATTCAAGTAAGCGTGATGATCGTACATATACCATTGAGGATCCTTCAAATATGTTGGTTTTAATTAAGAATGGTTTTAGTGTTCCAAGTGATTATGTACCAAGTGATTTAAGAGATGTAAATATTCCTTATGAAAGTGAAGTGGGGCAATTAAGAGATTGCGCGGCAACGGCACTTGAAAATATGTATAAGGATGGCTTGAAACAAGGGTATAGTATTGCGATTAAGAGTTCGTATCGTTCTTATAAAACGCAATTAGCTGTTTATAATGAATATTTTGCGATGTATGAAGCGGCTTATGCGGCAAGTTTAGTTTCTGTTCCAGGATCAAGTGAACACCAATGCGGATTGAGTGTGGATCTAACAAGTCAAAGTGTAATGGATGGAACGTATGGGACATTTGGTGAAACACCAGACTATAATTGGGTTGAAGAAAATGCCTATAAATATGGATTTATTTTGCGTTTCCCAGAAAATGCAGGTGATAGAACAGGTGCTACAAATGAGCCATGGCATTTTAGATATGTAGGAAAAGAAGCCGCTAAAGAAATTCATGATAAAGGATGGATCTTAGAGGATTATATTGAGCATCATGGATTTGCATATAATTTGCGTTTGAATTGACGTATATAAAGGAATTAGTTTAAACTGACTATGGTGATGATTATGTGGTTAGGATTACTAATTCCTTTTTTTGGTACTACTTTAGGCTCAGCCATTGTGTACTTTATCAAAAATAAAAAGAATGAACTTTTATCTAGATGCTTTTCAGGTATTGCCTCTGGTGTCATGGTGGCTGCTAGTATTTGGTCTTTATTGATTCCAGCGATGGAACAAGAAAAGAATATTTTGATTATTGTACTTGGCATATTCTTAGGAGCTTTATTACTTCTTTTCTTAGATTGTATTGTTCCTCATATGCATCCTGGAACAAATGATGAAGAGGGAAAAGAATCGCATTTTAAGAAAACCACAAAGCTAGTATTTGCGGTAACTTTGCATAATATTCCAGAAGGAATGGCTGTTGGTATAGTACTAGCACAAGCAATTCGAACAGGAAGTATATATGCGGCTTTAGCTTTATCCATTGGGATTGCGATACAAAATTTTCCGGAAGGCGCTATTTTATCTTTACCCTTAAAGAGCAATGGCTTTTCAAAACATAAGGCATTTTTGATAGGTTCATTATCGGGTATTGTAGAACCTATATTTGGTTTTTTCACAATTTTGTTTTCAAATTGGATCTTACAATGTTTACCGTTTTGTTTAAGTTTTGCGGCAGGAGCCATGTTGTTTGTGGTGATTGAAGAACTTGTTCCTGAAATGGCTCAAGGAAAACATTCGAATCTTCCAACAATTTCTTTCTTGTTTGGATTTTGTGTGATGATGGTATTGGATGTAATTTTAGGATAAGCTTTCAATTTTTTCAGAAAAGAGTTAATATTATTTTACATTATGTAGAAGACCAATATGGAATTCTGCATTTTCTTTTGGGAAGGGTGAAGGCGTTGGAAAGCACAGATTTATTAAAGGGAAGCATATGGAAATCAATATTGATATTTTCTTTACCATTACTGGTTGGAAATTTATTTCAACAATTATACAATACAGTCGATTCATATGTGGTAGGAAACTTTGTCAGTTCACATGCCCTTGCCGCCGTAGGACAATCGACTTCCATCATTAATATGTTAGTTGGATTCTTTATGGGATTATCAACGGGTGCTGGTGTTGTGATTGCACAATATTTTGGAGCCAAAGAAACAAAGAAGATGCAGGATTCCATTCATACATCTTTAGCTTTAACTTTAGTTTTATGTGTCTTATTCACAATATTGGGTATTGCCCTTTCTAAACCCATCTTAGTTATGATTGGTTCTCCTAAAGAAGTTTTACCTTTGGCCGTGATCTATCTTCAAATTTATTTTGCGGGTGTGTCCTTTTCATTAATTTATAATATGGGAGCCGGAATTTTAAGAGCTTTGGGCGATAGTAAAAATCCGTTGATTTACTTAGTCGTATCGAGTTTAGTCAATATTGTATTAGACTTTGTGTTTGTGATCTACTTTCATTTAGGTGTTGCCGGTGTTGGTATTGCGACAACTTTGGCACAGCTTGTTTCTGCCATTCTAGTCATGCATGAATTGATGCATACAGATAAAGAGTATAAGGTATATATTTCTAAGATTCGTTTTTCAAAGCCCATTCTATCAAGAATTATTTCGATTGGAATACCGGCAGCTCTACAAAATAGTATAGTTTCTTTTTCCAATGTGATTGTTCAATCGTATATTTCTAAATTTGGATCGGCTGCTGTTGCAGGGTATAGTACAACTACAAAACTAGATGGTTTCTTGCAGCTTCCAATTCAAAGTTTCTCGATGGCTATCACAACGTTTGTGGGACAGAATTATGGGGCTCAAAACTATAAGCGTGTAAGAAAAGGCTTGTATACAACATTATTGATGTGTGAAATAATCATCGCGTTAGGAGCCTTCTTGATTTATACAAATGGAGAGTTCTTAGTTGGATTATTCTCACAAGATAAAGATGTGATTGTAGCTGGTGTGACTATGATTTCTGTCTTTGCGCCAGGCTATATCTTCCTTCCTTTATCCCATATTACTGCAGGTGCTTTAAGAGGTGTTGGTTTATCTAAAGTACCAATGTATTCAATGATTTTATGTTTCGTTATTTTAAGACAAGTCTATTTATTTGTGGCAACACAATTTAGTTCGGAATTAATTACTGTATTCTTGGGTTGGCCATTGACATGGATCGTAAATGCGGCACTATTGATGGGGTATTATCATATATATTCAAAAAAACTAGTAAGAGGCGATATTTATTAATCGTCTCCTTTTTTTATACCCCCTATAAAATGGGTAATGGGTATAAAGGGTATAATAAAATGGAAGTTGAAAAAATTGTATGTGAAACTATAGAAGTAATGTAATGTTGCCTCTTTTTCATGTTATTGATTTATCGTGGAGAAAATACAGAAATGGATACTATTCAGTATTTAAATGTTGAAAACTATTTAAAAAGTTTGTAGAGAACAAGGTAAGGGGCGAGATTTAGTAGAGTCTCGCCTTTTTTCTTTGTTTTGAATTGGGAATATTTAATTCCTTTCGATATTTTGATATGGTTCTTCTGGATGCGTAGAGTTCCATATTTTTAAGTTCTTCTACAATTTCTTCATCTTGTAGAGGATTTTCTGGATTTTCCACTTCAATCAATAATTGAATGGCTTTTTGAATCGAGTCTTTACTGCTTCCTTTGTGTGTCTTTGAAATAAATAAATCTTTTACAGGATACATATGATCATTAAATTCATAATATTTATCACTCAGAGTCCTAGAAACGGTTGAAATCGAGTAGCCTGATTCTTCAGCAATTTCTTTAAGTGTGCATTCTTTTAAATCATCTTGAAATAGAAAATAATTCTTTTGATGGGTAATTAAGATATTTGCGAGTAAAAGAATGGTTTTATTTCGCCGGTTGATACTATCTATATAAAATTTAGCTTCATTTAAATATTTTTTAGCTTCTTTTGACAATTTTACTTCTTCACAATGAAGCGATAGATTTCCCATTTCTTTGGGGATGATTTTTAATTGATCTTCATCAATTTCAATTGTGAATTCAGGTAAAGCTAAATTTGTCGTACTTTCTGTGTCATATTCACTGCAAGGAAATGGATTGCACTCTTGCATGTGTGCTAATTCATCAAATACAGTTTCATAAGGTATATCTAAAGATTCAGAAATTGTATAGAAATCTTTTTCTTCAAGTTCTTTTGAATAATTCTTTAAAATCGTGTATGCGACTGTATAGCCTTTTGTTTTTAATTGAATCATTAAAGAATCAATACTGTTTTTAGCAGCCACACCAATAGGTTCAAAGGTTTGAATGAAAGAGAGTGTTTCTTCAAATTGGGCTTTAGTGCATTTTAAGTCCGATAGGACAGTATGGATATCTTGATCAAAGAAACCATGACTATCTAAGGATTCAATAATATAATTGGCAATGGGTTCATTGTATTTTTTGGTGCTTGTATGCAGCTGCAAATAAAGTTCATCCTTTAGACTCGGTTTATTGGATATGCCGGTTTCAAGATATTGTTGGATATCTTGACTGGGAGTGTATTCTAAAAAGGGATTGTTTTGACTGACATTATATAAAAGATCGGATAAAGTCTGTCGATCTTTACTTAATATTTCAAGATGGGACTTTAAACCTGTTGTCATATGCAATGTCTGTTTGTAGGTGTGTGTATAAATCAAATCTTGTTTCATATGTATATATGTTATAACATATTATGGTATAATAATTCAAAAAAAGTGGAGGGTAACATGATAGAAAAAATATTAGCATATATTTTAGCATGCTGCGACAAGGAAGATTTTGATAAGACTAGTGTTGCCTTGATTAGTGAAAATCTAAAGATAAGTCGTTCGCAGGTGTCTGTTGTATTAAATAAATTAGTAAAAGAAAATAAATTGATTCGCATTGAATCAAAGCCGTTTTATTTCATATCTGTCGAGTATTTAAAAGAAAAGGCAATTCCTTTTAAGGGTTGTGTATATGCAAGTTTAGATGATTTATTGTCAAATCAGGAAAAGAAGGATTTTGAAAAACTAGTGGGCATGAATCATTCTTTGGCTCAAACTGTTAAACAATGTAAAGCTACTATTTCGTATCCCCCTAATGGTTTACCTATGTTACTTTATGGGCCTACAGGAACAGGTAAGTCTTTAATTGCAAAGTTGACGTATGAGTGGGCAAAAAATCAGGGCGTCATTTCAAAAGATGGACAGTTTGTACAGGTCAATTGTAGTGAATATGCCAACAACCCTGAATTATTAACGGCCAACTTATTTGGTCATGTTAAAGGTGCTTTTACAGGAGCTGAAAAAGACAATGAAGGTCTGATTGCGTTAGCTAACAATGGTGTTTTATTTTTAGATGAGGTCCACGAACTAAAGGCTGAATGCCAGGAAAAGTTGTTCTTGTTTATGGATCAAGGTATTTATCATCGTGTGGGTGATAATGAAAAGTGGTATAAGTCTAATGTTCGTATTGTATTTGCGACTACAGAAAATCCGAATAAAGTACTGTTAAAAACATTAATGCGACGTATTCCCATGACAATCATCATTCCTAGTCTTGAACAAAGAGGTACGCAAGAGCGTATTGAGTTGTTGTATGATATTTTTAGTCGGGAAGAAAAACGTTTAGATTGTCAGATCAAGATGAGTAGCAAAGTGTATAATGCGCTGTTACAAAGTAAGATGCCAGGTAATATTGGTCAATTAAAGAGTAGTGTGCAGTCTTGTTGTATCAATTCTTTATTTGATAAGGTCAATGACGAATTAGTGATTCATTTGGACAGTTTGCCTAAAGATCTTTTACAGCAGGTTTATGCGAATCAAAAAACGGTCTTGGATGATGATGAATATATATATGTGGATGATTTGCAGGGGTACTATAATGGTACAAAAGAAATTCTTCAATTAAATGATAGCTTGTTGGCGTGTTATCGAAAATATAAAGAGGAACATACAAGCTTGTCGGATTTTATGGCAAAAGAAAAGAATTATGTTCAAAAATATTTTGATAACTTGATCTTTAGAAAGAAAGAATCGAGTCAGGTCGATTATTATAATCGTGGTGTGCAGCATATCTTTAACTTGATTGAATCGCGGTATGGATTAAAAATTACAAATAATGAAACGTTAGCTATCGCATCTTATTTAGATGAGATTCATCATGAATATCATGATTTAAGAAGCTGGTTTTTAAAACATGAAGAAGAGTGTGATGATTTATATCAATTGTTGCAAGAAGAATTTTTTAGAGCGACCAATGTATCTCTAGAAATTTGTACGTATTTAAAGTCCTATCTAGAAATGGATATGTATTCCATTATTATTTGTACATTTATCTTCTATGTTTATAATGTACAAAAAGATTCAAGGCTTTCTCAAAAAGCAGCTGTTGTTCTATCGCATGGTTTTTCTACGGCTTCAAGTATTGCGGATGCTGCCAATCGTTTTTTAGGACAATATATTTTTGATGCGCTAGATATGCCTTTATATATTGATACGGCCACAATGATTGAGAAACTGAATCGGTATTTGGATCATATTGGCAAGGTCAAAGAATTGTATCTTTTAGTGGATATGGGTAGTTTGGAAGATATTTATAAAGGTTTGCATATAGAAAATGCGAATATTGGAATTATCAACAATGTGAGTACTCCAATCGCTTTAGAAATTGGAAATGGAATTCGTAATAATGTAGAGATGGAGAGCATACTACAAAAAACGATTGATGCTTTCCGTGTCAATTTTGCGTATCATATTGAAAAGCATCAACAAAAACAGCCAGTCATTCTATGTTCTTGCGCAAGTGGATTGGGTACGGCCAAGAAATTAAAGTCGATGTTGGAGCAATCTTTTCCAGATGGAATCAATTTAGATGTGAAGACGTTGAATTATTCGGAATTGATTGAATTAGGTAAAAAGAACAATGTATTTGAAGAATATGATGTTTTATGTGTACTTGGAACGTTAGATCCAAATATGGAGGATATTCCATTTGTGGGTATTGAAGATTTGATTATTGAAGATACATTTGGAGATTTCAATCAATACTTCAAAGATTATATGAATGAAGAACAGCTGTCTTTGTTTGATAAAAATATTCTGCATAATTTCTCATTGAGTAATATTATGAATGCACTAACGATATTAAATCCGGCAAAACTATTAGAGCAGGTTGCCAATGCGATTGATGTTTTACAAAAGTATGTTGGTGTTCGTTTCAGCAATCGAACTTGTTTTGGATTGTACGTACACATTTGTTGTTTGATCGAAAGACTTGTTGTTTCAAGAAATGCTGAGTATGATCCAAGCTTGGATTTCTTAAATGAACACAAAGATTTTGTGGACTATGTTAAGAAGGCGTTTAAGCAAGTAGAAGATTTCTATGGTGTAGATATTCCTACAGAGGAAATGATTCATATTTATAATTATGTGAAGAATAACTAGTAAAGATGGGGAAACTCATCTTTTTTTTGTAAGCTTATTTCTATGGCATAATATTTGCTTGTATATAAGTGAACGACGTAATACAGAAAGGAGAAAGATGAATGAGCAGAGTAATATTTGCCTCACATGGAGGAT
This sequence comes from Holdemanella biformis DSM 3989, assembly GCF_000156655.1. Classification (GTDB taxonomy): domain Bacteria; phylum Bacillota_I; class Bacilli_A; order Erysipelotrichales; family Erysipelotrichaceae; genus Holdemanella; species Holdemanella biformis. The sequence goes on along the minus strand of NZ_DS996841.1, from coordinate 111,498 downwards.
TATCTAAAGGAATGAAAGATTCAGTTTCTATGATCGTTGGAGATTTAGCTAAGGATGTAGAAACATATAGCTTGCTTCCTGGACAAAATCCTGAAGATTTTTATCAAGAAGTTTTGAAAGAAGCAAAAGAAAGCGAAGAACAAATTGTAATCTTGTGTGATATCAAAGGTGGAAGTATTCACACAGCTTTATCTAAACTTGCAGTATTGGATAATGTAATGATTTTTTCAGGAATGAACATGGGATTGGCATTAGATGTAGTGATGAAAAGCTTGGACCAAAATCTTGAATTAGCAGATGCGAACGATTTGATTGAAGCCGCTAAAGAGGGAATGACAGTTATGAATGGTATGACAAGCGAAGATGATGAAGATTTCTAATAGGAGGAGAAAAAAATGATCAAATTATTAAGAGTGGATCACAGATTGTTACATGGTCAAGTTGCTTTTTCTTGGAAAAATGCAGTTGAAGCAGATTGTATCTTAATTGCGTGCGATGCAGTTATGAAAGATGATTTAAGAAAAACATCAATTAAGTTGGCAAAACCAAGTGGTGTTAAATTAGTTATTAAAAATATGGATGATGCAGTAAATGCGATCAACAGTGGTGTTACAGACAAATACAAATTATTGACTGTAGTTGAATCGATTAAGGATGCTGAAAGATTGTGTAAAGAGTGCAACATCAATAAATTAAATCTTGGTGGTACTAAGGCTACTGCTGAAACTCGTAATATTTCAAAGGCAATGAATATTACTCCAGCAGAAGAAACAATTTTAAAAGGATTATGTGAATCAGGTGTGGATGTAACAATTCAGATGGTTCCAGAAGATAGTCCAGTAAACGTAGAGAAAGTATTATAGGAGGAGAAATATGTTATTACAAGCAATTTTACTTGGCTTGGTAGCAATGCTTGGAAATGCTGAATATTTGTTCGGTACAAGCTTGTTGTCAAGACCATTGGTTATGGGAGCTTTGACAGGCGTTGTACTTGGTGATATCCCAACAGGTGTTACTTTAGCGGCAACATTAGAATTAGCATTTATGGGAGCTTTCTCAATCGGAGCTAGTATTCCACCTGAAATGATTTCAGGAACCGTATTAGGAACAGCTTTCACAATCACAACAGGAGCTGGACCAGAAACTGCATTGACTGTTGGTTTACCAGTTGCTTCATTGGTTTTAATCGCAAAGAACGTTGGAATGGTATTTATTTTACCTCCATTTGTTCACAAAGCAGATGCATATGCAGCTGAAGGAAATATGGCTGGCGTTGCGAGAATGCACTTCTTAGGTGGATTCTTTGGTGTTAACTTGATTATCGGTGTTATCGTAGCATGTGGATACTATGCAGGTGGACCTGCTGTACAGGCTTTATTAAATGTAATTCCTGAATGGATCTCAAATGGTTTACAAATTACAATGGGCTTATTACCTGCAATTGGATTTGGCTTATTGTTGATGATGATCATGGACAAAGAAGTTGCATGTTTCTTCTTCTTAGGATTCGCATTAAGCGTATACTTAGGAATTCCAGTAACTGCAATTGCAATTTTTGGAGCTATTATTGCCATCGTATTAACTCAATTACGTAGCAACTCAGCTCAAACAGCTACAGAAGGAGGATTAGACGAAGATGACGACTTCTAATAAATTAACAAAAAAAGAATTAAATCAAGTATTTTGGCGTTCATTCGGAATGGAATGGGACTGGAACTATGAAAGACAGATGAACATGGCATACTGCTACTGTATGTTACCAGTAATCAAAAAATTGTATTCAAATAAAGAAGACCAAATTGCAGCTATGCAACGTCACTTGGAATTCTTCAATACAACACCTCAATTGTCAACATTGATTCTTGGTATCAGTGCTGCTATGGAAGAAAGTAACGCAAATGATTCTAACTTCGATACAGAAAGTATCAATAGCGTTAAGGTTTCATTGATGGGACCTTTAGCTGGTATTGGTGACTCATTCATCTGGGGAACATTACGTATCATCGCTACTGGTGTTGGTCTATCATTAGCGAACCAAGGAAATATCTTAGGACCTATCTTATTCTTATTGATCTTCAACATCCCTGCTCAAGGATTACGTTATTACTTAATGAACGCTGGTTATAAATTAGGTAGTGGATTCTTGGCTAAGATCCAGGAAAATGGATTGATGTCAAAACTTACTTATGCAGCAAGCGTTTTAGGATTGATGGTTGTTGGTGGTATGACTGCTGAAAACGTTTCAATCAAATTCCCATTGGCATTTGGTTCTGGTGATGAAGCAACTACATTAAATGATGTATTCAACAATATCATGCCTGGTTTAATGCCATTATTATTCACATTATTGGTTTACTACTTATTGAAAAAGAAAAATATTAAGACAACTACATTGTTGTTATTGTGTGTCGCAATCGGATTGATTGGCTCATTCTTTGGTATCTTAGGTTGTTAATAAATTTAAATAAATGGAGGAAAAGAAAATGATTAAATTTAATGAACAAGAAAAAATCGATAGCGTAAATGGAGCATTGGCTCTACGCCCTCAAATCAACGAAATCGTTGATGAAATCTGCGAACGTGGATATTCAAACATCTGCTGGTTAGGTGTTGGTGGTACTTGGGCAAGTGCTATGCAAGCTACAGTACACATGAAAGAGATGAGTGCTATTGAAACTTGGGCAGAAAATGCTGCAGAATACTTAACTACAGGAAACAAACGTATTACTAAAGATACAGTTGTTATTATCTCTTCTGTAACTGGAAATACTAAAGAAGTTGTTGATGCTATCAAAAAAATCAAAGCAGAAGTTGGCGCTACAGTTATCTCATTTGTTGATGCTAAAGAAGCTATCTTATTGGACTTAGCAGACTACAAGATTTCTTATCCAATTAACGAACAATTAAAATTCTTCATGGTTGCTGACCGTTTCATGTTCAACAATGGTGAATTCGAGGACTACGAAGATATGTATGCAGAATTCGACAAATACTTAGCACAAGATTTAGTAGAAGTTGAAAAGCAAGCTGAACCATTCGCAATTGAATTCGCTAAAAAACACTGGAATGATGAAATGCACTACTTCGTAGGTGCTGGTAACCAATGGGGAGCAACTTACTCATACGCAATGTGCTACTGGGAAGAACAATTATGGTTAAAAACTAAATCAATCACATCAAATGAATTCTTCCACGGTATGTTCGAAATCGTAACTAAAGAAACTCCAGTTACAATTTATATTGGTGAAGATGCTCAACGTCCATTATCTGAACGTGTTGCTAACTTCATTCCAAGAATTTGTGCAAACTACACAATTATCGATTCTAAAGATTACGAATTAAAGGGTATTAGCGAAAAATATCGTAAACACTTGTCTCACCATGTAATGCATGCTGTAAACAACAGAATTGACGTTCACATGGAAATCGAAACTCGTCACCCAATGGAAATCCGTCGTTATTACAGAAGATTAGAATACTAAAATATAAAGGTGGAACCATTCCACCTTTTATATGTTGTTTAGGGGAGGTACATATGGAAAAATTAACAATGCTTGATTATGTGAAAGAAACACCAGGCGTATTAAGAACAAATATTGAACAATACACTGCATTGGTTGAACCATTGATGAAGGAAGTGCAACAAAAAGAAATCAAACGTATTTTGCTTGTGGCTTCTGGATCGAGTCATAATGCATGTTATTGTGCTCGAAGTTTTGTGGAAAAAGTGAGTGGTTTAGAAGTTAGAATCATTACTCCATATACATTTACGTATTATGAAAATGATATTAAAGAAAACGACTTAGTCTTAGTGGTTACACAGAGTGGTTTAAGTACAAATGCAATTGAAGCATTAAAAATTATTAAGAAAAAACAATGTAGAGCTATTTGTTTAACAGGAAATATAAATAGCGATGTAAAAGATGTTGCGGATGTTGTGATTGAATATGGTGTTGGCGAAGAATTAGTTGGCTATGTCACAAAGGGTGTTTCAACTTTAGCGTTATTTTTAGATTTATTCGCAATTACGTATTCTGGTAAGACTGAATATTTAGAAGAGTTAAAAAAAGCTGTCAATTTAAATGAGGAAATGATTGAGAAAGCGACTGAGTTTATTGAATTACACTATAAAGAATTCTCATCTATGTCTTGGGTTTATAGTTGTGGAGCTGGTGCCAATTATGGAACAGCACTTGAAAGTGCATTAAAAATGGGGGAAACCATTCATATTCCAAGTTGCTGTTACGAAATTGAAGAATATATTCATGGTCCGAATTTACAATTAACGCCACAATACAATGTGATTTTCTTTGATGGAAACGATGGCGCAAGTCATCGTGTAGAACAAGTATATAAGGCTACACGCAAAGTAAGTGAGCGTGCTTATTTGATTTCAAATAATCCTGGATTAGCGGATGATGATCATGTTTTAAGCTTGAGTGGTACTGTATCAAGTGAACTTTCACCAATTGTTTATTTACCATTTGTACAACTATTAAGCTTTATTATTTCAAACGATTTACATTCTATTTATCAACATCCATTATTGAAAGAATTTAAGGCTATTGCAGCCGCAAAAACGGAGAATTTTGTGAATTATGATGGAGACGATTAATACTGTTATTTTTGATATGGACGGGTTGATGTTTGATACGGAAACCCTATATATCGATGTGTTTGAAGACATTTGTAAAAAACACGATCATTACTTTCCAAGAGAATATTTACTTGGCATGCTTGGAACAAGTTATTTCGATTATTCGATTTACCATAAGGACTATCCATGGTTAGAGGATATGTTGGAAATTGCGGATGATGAATTTGTTTCTTATTACGAGAAACGCTTTGCGATTCCAGGCTCTGCCAATAAATATGGCTTGAAAGAATTGTATGATTATTTAAAAGCGCATAACTATAGTATTTGTATTGCGTCAAGCTCAAGTGTTACGCACATTAAGCGTTTAGTGAATAACTGCGGGTTTGATTTTAGAGCGGATTTGATGCTTTCATCACAAGATGAATATGCGTCAAAGCCAGCTCCCGATTTATTTTTGGCGTGTGCGAAAAAGATGGGAGTAAAGCCTGAAAATTGTATCGTACTAGAAGATAGTAAGAATGGGATTCGTGCTGCTTATAATGCGAATATGAAAAGGGTTTGGATTCCTGATCAAGTACAATTCAATGATGAAGATATGAAATATGTCCAATATCAATGTGAAAATTTGAAAAGGGTTATAGATATATTAGAAGCAAAGTAACGTTGCTTCTTTTATTGTGCTATACAAATGTTGTTTTTTGGGTCAGAGGCGATATTTATGAATCGTCTCCTTTTTTTGTATACCAAAACATGATATGATGGGTATACCAATTATATAGGGAGAAAAGAGTATGGATAAGGATAATATATATGTACTTCGCGACATAGATTGTTTTATGTCGGTTACAGAAGCGATTCGTGAACAAGGGCTTACTTTAGAAAATCGTATTATTGAAAAGAAAGTGATTGAATCCAATTACTATTTGTCGAAACAATTAAATGTGCCGTTGGCTACTAAACTCTTCTATTTATGTCGTGTTCGATATGTAGAAGGTATTGCTCAATCGATTGAGAAAACATATATTGAATATTCGAAGGTGGAAGGACTTGAAGAATATGATCTTGGGAATACATCGTTTTATGGCCTTTTATTAAAGGAATATGGTATACAGGTTTATGAAACACAAGAAGAATTATTATTGGTGGAAGCAAAAAGGGAAGAAAAAAGATTATTAGGATTAGAAGGAAAATGTGAGATTTTATTAAATCGTGGAACTTCTTATGTTTCAAAAAATGATCATGAGCTTTTTGAATATTTTGAAATGTCAAGTCTACCAAGCTTTTATAGATATAGGAGTGTGTCAGAAATATGAGTGAAAAACCAATCTATGTACAACTGATGGACAGCATCAAAAAGAAAATTCAGGATGGACAGCTTCAAGTCGGAGATCGTTTAGTGAGTGAAAGAGAGATGTCCGAACAATATGGAATCAATCGAATGACGGTGCGAAATGCATTAAAAAAACTACAAGAAGAAGGGGTTATTAAAACAAAAAGAGGCAGTGGAAACTATGTTGCGAAAGTTCCATATGTTGAAGAAAAACTAGAATTAGGTCGTGCCGGTGTTTATTCATTGAGTGCACAGATTCGTCAAAAGGGAATGAAATCGAGTCGTAAAACACTATCTTTGACAAAGATAAAGCCTGAAGATAAATTAAAGGAAGTTTTTCCAAATGAAGATCATATATATGAAATCATTCGTTTATCTTATATCAATGATGAGCCTTATGCATTACAGAAGGTATATATTCCTTGTTCTAAATTTGAGGATGCAGAGCGTTTTGATTTTGAAAGCTTTTCATTATATGACTATATGGATGATTTAGGACATCGACCTAGAACTATGGTTTCTTATTTGCGCATTGATTCTTTGCCGATAGAGTATCGAAAATATATGGATATTGAAAGAAATGTATTTATTTTTGATTATCATGGTTATGATGAGAATCGTGAATTGGTGGAGTATACAATTTCATATCATAATCCAAAGTATTCATCATTTAAATATGTAACCCAAGGCTTGAAGTTTAGAAGTCAATAAATTGGTATATAAGTATATTAGAATAGAGGTGTCTAATTGATGGATACCTCTTTTTTTGCGACTAATATCGAATTGGTATACATATGCGCCAAAGAAATTATTGATATTGGTATACATACATGGTATAAATAAATCAGGAAATGGTATTTGATATATACCAATGTCATTAAGGAGGAGAGAAATATGACATTTATTCAGGCGTTATTAATCGGCTTGATTGCTGGTCTAACCGTTTTGGATGGAAACTGGTTAGGTGAAGCGAAATTTCGTGAACCTGTTGTTACTGGATTTTTAGTTGGTTTAGCTTTAGGTGATGTTACGAAAGGATTGAAGGTTGGTGCAGAATTACAACTTTTATGGATGGGAGCAACTGGTATTGGTCCTACAGCTCAACTTGATATTGGTACTGGTGGAACAATTGGTGCAGCTGTTGCGATTATGACTGGCAAAGGTGCTGAAACAGCTATTCTATTTGGTGTTCCAGTTGCAGTTGTTATGCAGTTTATTAACACGTTACTAATTGCTTCTTATTCTGGATTGATGCACAAAGTAGATAATGATATTGAAGCAGGTAACTTTAAGTCAATCGCATTGACTCATCATTTCTGTAACTGGGCAACATTCGCATTATATTCATTAGTTGCATTTGTAGCTATGTATTTTGGACATGGCGTAATCCAAGCTATCGCAGATGGACTTCCTGCATGGGCAAATGCTGGATTAAACGGTGTAGCTGCATTGCTTCCTGCATTAGGATTTGCGTTATTATTGAACATTATCTTCGAAAAAGATTTAACACCATACTTAATTATTGGATTTGTTCTTGCAGCATATGCAGGTCAAGCCATCACTATGGTTGGTATCACATTGATCGCATTCGCAATCGCAATGATTATTTATCAAATTCGCTCAAACCAAGGAACAGTTGTTCAAAGTGCTTCAGCTTTGGATGATGAATGGGAGGACTAGAACATGGCTAAAAATGATGTAATTAGTGTTGAAAATAATATAACAAAAAAAGATTTTAGAAAAGTATTCTGGAGATCATTTACTTTACTTGGATCATTCAACTATGAAAAGATGGAAGGTCTTGCTTATCTATATTGTATTGAACATATTTTAAAGAAAATTTATAAAGATGATGAAGAAGGCTTAAAACAAGCTATGCTTCGTGAAAGTGCAGCATTCAATATGACAATTGCACCAGCACCATTCGTTATGGGAATCTCAATTGCGATGGAAGAAAGCGTAAAGCGTGATCCTAATTTTGATCCAGCTTCTATCAATGCGATCAAAGTTAGTTTGATGGGTCCATTAAGTGGTATTGGAGATACATTCTTCTGGGGTATCTTTAGAATCTTGGCTTGTTCATTATCAATTGGTTTTGCGAAAGCAGGAAATCCAATTGCTCCATTTATTCTATTAATTTTATTCAACATTCCAACATTCTTAACTCGTTATTATGGATTAAAGATTGGATATACAAGTGGAAATCAATTATTGATTGACTTAGAAAAATCTGGAAAGATGCAATTGTTTACATATTGTGCAGGTATCCTTGGTGTGGCTGCCATTGGTTGTATGATCGCAAGCTGGGTAACTGTATCATGTCCTTTAGAATTCACAATTTCAGGAAATAAAATTGTAATTCAAGAATACTTAGATCAAATTATGCCTAAATTATTGCCTTTAGCTGCAACATTAGGTATTTATTCAGCTATTAAAAAGGAATATCAAAATCACAAAGATTATTTCAGCAATCGTAGTGATTGGATTTGTATTAGGTGTATTTGGCATTATTGCCCTATAGGAGGTTATTATGGCTATAGTAGAAGTACGTGTGGACGATCGTTTGATTCATGGCCAAGTTTGTGGCTATTGGATTCCACAGTTTGATGTACAACGAATTTTGATTGTCGATAATGAAATCGTGAATGATGAAAATCGTAAAGTATCTTTGAAATTTGGTACTCCACCAAGATGTAAATTGTCAATTTTTGATTCGAAGAAAGCTGCAGAGAAATTGCTTCGTAAAATCGATGAAGGAATTCGCGTTATGATTCTAGTGCGTTCACCTGAACCACTTGCTGAAATGTTAGATTATGGCTATACATTTGATCATGTTACTGTAGGTAATATGTCTACAAAAGATGGTGCTAAACAGATTCGTAACAATATGTTTGTGAATGAAAAAGAGGCAGCTGCATTCAAAAAAATCAAAGAACACAATATTCCAATGTATTATCAAATAACACCAAATGTGTCAAAAGATGACATTTCAAAAGAATTTTAAGGAGGATTCGATTATGGCAGAGCCAACAGTATTAGGATATATTAAAGAACAACCAGAAAGATTAAAATATGTTTTTGAAAATAAAGATGTTTTTGTGAAACCATTTGTAGATGTATTCACAAAAAATAATATTAAAAAAGTGATCTTCTTTGGTTCGGGAACATCTTATAATGTATCTATTTTAGGAACTTATTATTTCAAACATCTAGTAGGAATTGATGCAGAATATCAATATCCAACTGTATTTAAAAATTATGAAAAAGCAGATTGGTCAGGACTATTAAAGAAAGATGAAATTCTATATGTTGGTATTTCTCAATCTGGAACATCTATTTCGACTTGTGAAGTCATGAAATACGCAAAACAAGAAGGTTATCATACTTTGGCAATCACGGGGAATCTAAATAGTGAAATTACTAAATATGTAGATACAAAAGTACATCTTTTAGTTGGGGATGAATTGACTCCACCAGAAACAAAAGGATATACAACATCTGTTATTTCTGTATATCTATGGGCTGTTGAATGCGCTCATGTAAAAGGCGTAATGAGTGATGATGAGTATGAAAAAGCTTTGGATGAGACTAAGAAGCTAGTAGATCAATTCCAAACTGTAGTTGATGAAAGTGAAGCTTGGTACGATCGTAACCGCACAACAATTGTAAATAGTGATCGCTTATATTTCTTGGGCTATGGTATTGATTTTGCGACAGCGATTGAAGCACAGTTAAAAGTTGGAGAAATGTTAAGACTTCCTGCATTGGGATATGAAATTGAAGAATATTCTCATGGCCCTACAATGGCTATTTCTAAAAAACAAACCATTTGTATTATTGGAAGTGATGAAGCTGAATTTGAACACAGTGTAGATTTCAGTAAATCCTTTAAAAAATACACAGATCGTGTTCACTTTATCACATGTAAAGATTTAGGAAATGATCCTAGAGATTGTGTATTCTCTGTTAAGACAAATAAATATTTGGCTCCATTGATGTTTACAGTTCCATTCCAATTTGTTGCCGCAAAAGGCGCTAAGGATATTGGTATTGATACAGCTATCAACCCATTTGATGAAAATTTAGCTCACTACAAAGACTAATGAAAGCTATTATTTTTGATATGGATGGTGTCCTAATAAATAGTGAAGTGAAATATCAAGAATTATTTATGCAGTTTTTTAAAGATAGAGGAGTTTTTATTGAAAAAGAAGAACTTCTCTTTCTTATTGGTTGTTCTAGAAAGACAGAAGACGAATTTATCGCTAGTCGATTAGACATGAGTGTAGAAAGGGCACAGGATTTAAAGAAAACATTTTTTGAAAATCATAAAGTGGATTATTTAAAAATACGCATGCCTTATGTATTGGAATTACTTGCATATTTAAAGAATAACGAAATTACGATGGCACTTGCTTCATCTTCTCCAATGGACAATATTGAAGATGTTTTAAAACAATGTGAGATTGAAACTTATTTTAAATATATTGTGAGTGGAGAAAATTTTAAAAGGACAAAACCAGATCCAGAAATTTATGAATATACATGTAAACAAATCGGTGTTTCTAAAGATGAAATATGGGTTGTAGAAGATTCGGAGTATGGAATTGAAGCTGCAAAAAAAGCAGGACTAAAAGTTATGGGATTATATAATAGTAAACTTTATCAAGATTTGACAGACGCAAACTTAATTATAAGTTCACTAAAACAGATTATGGAGGAAGATATATGGTAGGAATTCTTATTACAGGCCATGGTCATTTTGCTAGTGGCATTGCTTCAAGTGTAGAGTTGATCATGCAAAGTCTAGAAGGGGTAGAAGTTGTTGATTTTCCACAAGGAGATACGGCAACGGAATTGAAAGAAAATATGCATAACGCATTAAGTAAATTTGATGGTGAAATTGTTGTGTTTGCGGATTTACTAAGTGGATCTCCATTTAATACGGCTGTTATGGAAGCTTTAGAAAATGAAAAGATCCAAGTTGTCTATGGTACAAATTTGGGCATGTTGATTGAATGTATTATGATGCGTAATATGGGTTCAAGTGCAATTGAAATCGCAAATAAGGCTTGTGAGGTTGGTCAAACTCAAATTGGTAAATTTGAAAAGCAACTAGAATCAGATGATGATTCATCGGATGAGGAGTGGTAAAATGATTCGAAGCATAATGTGGCAGTATATAGAAGAAGAGCCTACATATTTATTGAATATCTTAAATAATCCAGAAAATAAAGAGGTTATTCAAAAAGTAAAGGATTTTGATACTATTTATATATGTGCACATGGAAGTTCTTATAATGCAGCTACTTCAGTTGCTAGTTTTATAAGTGATATGGCTCATGTTCGTGTATATGTCTATACACCTAGTAATTTTAAGCATAATGCCAAATCCATCAATTATGAAAATAAAGATAAGACATTGGTGATTGGTATTAGTGAAACAGGTACAAGTCGAGGCGTTTTAGAAGTTTTAGAACAAATGAAAGATAAAGGTTTTACACTTCTAACACTTACAAATGTAAAAGATTCACCTATGGATACATTAGGAAATCATACGTTGTATTATCATTGTGATGAAGAAGATAGTAATGCGAAGACAAAAGGGTATAGTTGTACATTATTATTGTTGATGTTGATTGGTATTTATTCGGGATATTTCAAAGGATTTGTTTCAAATGAAGAAGTGAAGAAATATTTTGAAGAGTTAAAAAATGAAATCAAGAATCTTGAATCATTAATGGATAGTTTTGTATCTTGGCTTAAAGATGCAAGTTATGGAAAAGATATGAAAGATATCTATGTGATTGGTGATGGAATGCAATTTGGCTCTTGTCTAGAAGGCCAGCTTAAACTAATGGAAACAATGTGTATGCCAACCATGTTTAATGATATTTTAGAATTTTCACATGGTATGCACAGATCTTTAAATACATCTTCACATGTATTGTTGTTGGATGATGGTACGGAAAAGGAATTGATGTACAAAACATATCAATATCTTAAATCTAAACAAATTCCAGTTTTATTGATCACAAATCAAAGTTATGCATATGATGATTATATTTATCCTGTTGATTTATATCATGTGGATCATTCAATATTTTCTATCATTTACTTGATTCAAATCATATCTGTATTTGTACCTGAACTTCATGGTTTAGATCCAAATCGTGATGCGAATAATGACTATACAGATTTTGTGAATACTAGAGTATAATTAAAAAGCAAAGCCCAGATGGGCTTTTCGTATCTAGGGGAGGATGCACATGTTAGAGTTAGTTGTTTTTGATGTTGATGGGTTGATGTTAGATACTGAAAGTGTATGGAAAAAGGCGTTTGACAAGGCAGGAGATAAGTATGGTATTCAAAATATGGGTTCTACATTATTTCCAAAATTGATTGGTAAAAGTGGTAGAGATGAAAAAGAAGTATTGGATCGATATTTATCTTCTGACATTCAAGAATTGGTTATTCAAGAATGGGAACGTATTGGATATGGTATGTTAGAAAAGGAAGTGCCAGTAAAGCCAGGCTTAATTGAAATATTAGATTTTTTGGATGCGCATCATATTAAAAAGGCTGTCGCAACTACGACAAGAAGAGAGCTTACTGAAGATAGATTAAAACGAGTTGGCGTATATGATCGTTTTGATTATGTATTATGTGGGGATGAAGTCATAAATCGTAAACCAGATCCAGAAATTTATTTAAGTGTTTTAAAGAAAATGAATACAGACGCAAGAAATGCTCTAGTCTTAGAGGATAGTGTAGTTGGTGTTGAGGCTGCTTATAGAGCAGGTATTGACTGTATTCAAGTGCCAGATATTATTGCACCTACAGATGTACAAAAGAAGCAGACGGTTTATACTGCGAAAGATTTAATGGAAGCTAGAGATTATATTAAAGAAAATAGGGTATAAAATGCGACAAAATGATTTTGAAAATACTCCTATGTTAAAACTAGTCATGTCTTTAGCTATACCGAGTATGATTGCACAGTTAGTCAACATTTTATATTCCATTGTCGATCGTATGTTTGTAGGACAAATTGAAGAAGTGGGAAATGTATGTTTGGCAGCCGTTGGAATATGTGGGCCAATCGTAACTTTATTATCGAGTTTTGGAACGCTTGTTGGTATTGGTGGTTCAATCTGGCTATCCATGTGTTTAGGGCAAAAGAATGAGAAAAGGGCCAGTCAAATCTTATATAACAGTTTTGTGATGATGGTTGTTCTTTCTATTTGTTTAACATTTGGATTCATTCTTTTAAAACACAATTTGATTTATTGGTTTGGAGGCAGTGATGCCCTTTATCCTTATGCCAATACTTATTTAACAATTTATACATTAGGAACTTTCTTTGCCTTAATGTCGATTGGATTGAATTATTTTATAACGGGACAGGGCTATGCCACTATTGCGATGTTGAGCGTATGTATTGGGGCTTTCACAAATATTATTTTTGACTTTATTTTGATTCGTACACTTAAAATTGGTGTGGCTGGAGCAGCTATTGGTACGGTGATTGCTCAATTTTTATCGTGTATGTTTGTGCTTTGTTTTTTAAGATTTAAATCAAAAATCAAACTTCATAAAGAAGAATTATCTATAGAGAAGATGAAGCACATTGTAAAACTTGGGTTTTCTCCATTTCTGATTATCGCATCCGATTCAATCATTTTGATTGTGATGAATATGATGCTTCAAAAGTATGGTGAAAATATGGGGGATATTTATATTTCGGCTATTACTGTGGCTCAAAGCTATTTCTTATTGATTACAGGACCATTATTAGGAATTAGTTCGGGTACACAACCGATCTTTGCGTATCATTTTGGTTCGCAAAATTTAAAGAAGATCAAAGAAGCCTTTAAAATTGTGATTTCATTTGCGTTTTTATTTTGTTTGGTCATGTTCATTATTTCAATGTGTTACTCAAATGTATTTGTGGCTATGTTTACTAATGATGCCATGACTATGCCAATCGCAAATAGGGCTATTAAAATCTTCTGTTTAGGTATTTTGATGATGTCCATTCAATATGTTTTAGTGGATGGAATTACAGGATTATCTAATGTAAAATTATCATTATTTTTATCATTAAATCGTAAGCTGATGTATTTGGGTTGCACATGTTTATTGCCTGCTTTTTTAGGGGTTTCAAATATTTTCTATGCACAACCTGTAGCAGATATTTATGCAAGTATTGTGACAATCATTTGTTTTATAAAAATCATACCTTCTTATTTAAAAAGCCATGGAGTGAAGTAAGGCGAGATGAACTAACATCTCGTTTTTTTAAATACTATAGTCTTTTTCTGATATAATAGTGGCGTAGGAGGAATTTGTATGTCTATATTTCTAAATCCCGATAATGCGAATTTTAATGAAGCGGTTCATTCAAAAATATATGTGGATAAAACGGGTTTAATTGAATATACAAATAGTGTGCTTTCAACTACAGCTAAATTCATTTGTAATTCAAGACCTAGACGTTTTGGAAAATCCATGACTGCCGATATGCTTTGTGCTTATTATTCAAAGGGATGTGATTCTAGAGAATTATTTCAGCCATATACGATTTCTTCGTGTTCTACATTTGAAAAGTATATAAATCAGTATGATGTCATTCATATTGATGTACAGTGGTGTAAAGATCAAGTTGAAAATATAAATGATATTGTCAATTATATCAAAGAGAGTTGTATGCATGAATTACAGAATGAGTATTGCAATATTGACTATAATGGAATTATTTCTTTGTCTGGTACACTTTCTAAAATCAATGATGAAACAGGACATCGCTTTGTGGTAATCATTGATGAATGGGATGTATTGATTCGTGATAATGCGGATAATAAAAAATTACTAGAAGAATATATTGATTTCTTAAAAGGATTATTTAAAGGATCACAACCTTCTCGTTATATCGCATTAGCGTATTTAACAGGTATTTTACCAATCAAAAGAACGATGACACAGTCCGCATTGAATAATTTTGATGAATATACAATGTTAAATCCAGGTCCATTGGCTTCTTTTATCGGATTTACAGAGGGGGAAGTAAAAGGATTAAGTAATAAATACAATATAGATTTTGATAGAATTAAAAAATGGTATGATGGATATTACTTAAATCATCAGCATGTATATAATCCGAAAGCCGTTGTGAGTTTATTTACTTTAGGTGTGTTTCAAGGTTATTGGGCACAGACAAGTAGCTATGAATCAATTCATAGTTTGATTCAAATGAATTTTGATGGCTTAAAAGAAGCTGTTTTAGAAATGTTAAGTGGTAATGAAGTGAAGATGCAGACAACGTCTTTTCAAAATGATATGGTTTCATTTAAAAATATGGATGATGTCTTAACGGCATTGGTTCATTTAGGATATTTGGGATACAATCAAACATATAAGACGGTATTTATTCCAAATGAAGAAATTCGACAAGAATTTGTGAATTCTGTTTCAGAAGATAAATGGAATGATTTGATTCAATTTGAAAGGGAATCGGATACCATTTTAGAAGCAACTTGTCAAATGAAGACAGAAGTTGTAGCTAAACAAATGGAAAAGATTCATAATACGTATGCTTCTAATATTACATATCATAATGAAAATAGTTTGAGCAGTGTTTTAACAATTGCGTATTTATCAACTTTGAAATATTATTTTAAACCAATACGAGAATTGCCAACAGGAAGAGGATTTGCGGATTTTGTTTATATTCCTAAACTTGAATATAAAGATTATTATCCTGCCTTATTGGTGGAGCTAAAATGGAATCATAATGTTCAAAGTGCATTAGATCAAATCAAGGAAAAAGTATATCCTCAATCGATTCAAGAATATACCGATAATTTATTATTGGTTGGAATTACTTATGATTCCAAGACAAAAGAACATCGTTGTAAAATAGAGAAGTTTTAATGGTATTAAAAATAGGTGATAATTATGTTTTTTAAGAAAGAGAAAAAGATGAATGTTCCAGATTTATGGAATTTTATGACATCCTTAAATAAAAAGGATAAGGCTTTGTTTGAAGAACTATTAGATAATGATAATGAACCTTTGGAATATAAGGGTGATGTCAAACAGGGTGGTTTATTGAAGAATAAAAAAATGATTGAAAGAAGGGTCATTGAAAAAGAAGAGGATGGAAGATTGCGTGATTATACGCAATATCGTATTCAGCCAGATGTATATGAAGTATTAAAACCTTCTTATGATCAGTTTTATTCAATTATTGGTGATTAAGCTTGTAGAAATACAGGCTTTTTTTCTTTGTAGGTGCAAATCATAAGGCAAAAAAAGCCCTTAAAGGTGCAAATGGAGGAGTGAAAAAAGTGCTTATAGGTGCAAATGAAGTTAATAAAAAAGTCCTTAAAGGTGCAAATGGAAATGAAAATATGCTAGAATATCTTTAGATAAAGCATATTTTATAGTTGGCAATAAATGAAAAAGCTGTCTTATTCGACAGCTTTTTAGAATATTTTATTTTCAAGCATTTGTTCGATGATTGTAAATACAGTCTGTTCCATTCTTCCATCATATAACATTCTATGTTTGGCACCTTCAATATATATTAATCGTTTCTTTTGGGCCGGAATTTTTTTATAGGCATGAGTAGAACTTGATGGGGCAATCACTTCATCACTTGTTCCATGCAACATAAGGATTGGACATTCAATTTGAGAAATGGATTCTTTATATTGAGAAACAATCTTTGTGAAGGCTTGGTACTGCTTTGAGCTTGGGCCTTTCTTTTCTTTGTCGGATTTTTTAAATAAACCCGTTACTTTTTTGATGTCAAGATATTCAAAGGCCGGTGCACAAAGGATTAAGGATTGCACTTTATAAATGCTAGCCAAATAACTGGCGATTACACCTCCCATGGAGAATCCAATTAGAATGACATTGGGATTTTCTTTAATGGCAAGACTTAATTTGGCTTCACATCTTTGTACCCAATCTTTGTAGTTGGCATCATTTGGATTGTTTAAATCATACATATCAAATTGGATTACTTCATATTTTTTAGCTTTTAAATAGCGCGCTAATGGATCAAATTCATGACTTAGATTTCTTCCAAATCCATGGATTGTTACTATTATAGGTTTCTTTCTTCGATTAAATAAAGACATTCGCATCACCTCGTTGTATAATTATTATAACATCTATTGAAAGGAAGGTCACATGTATCATGAAGGCAACTTTACTGATTAAAAATATTGAAAATTTATATACATGTGATAAGAATTTTACAATCTTACATCATGCCTTTATTGCATGTCACCATGATAAGATTATTGAAATCAATACGGGTTCTTATAAAGAATGGCTTGATCCTGCAACACGAGTGATTGATGCGCAAGGTGAATGCGTTGTACCAGCTTTTATTGATTGTCAATTTAAAAGTTTTACACACGTACGTTTAGGCGATCAATTAAGACAAGATATCAATGCGTTGTATGCGATGCGCCAAAATGGAATCTTAACTTTGATTTGTGACAATCCAAATTCGCAAAGAATGAAGTTGGAACAGGATGTTTTTTATAAAAAGAATCAGCCTAAGCTTCCGGTTTTACATCGTTTAAATGAATTAAATGATAAAATTCCAGAAACTTTTTTAATGAGTTGTGGATTTGGACTTCCAAACTCCTATGTATATAGTATGGCACCTATGAGTTATGTATTGTTTCAAACACATCGAGTGTGTTCGAGAACATTATTAGAAAGTATGACGTCTTTGCCAGCTAAAGAATTTAATTTACTAGATCGTGGATCGATTGAAATTGGAAAAACGGCAGATCTTTTAGTTTTACAAGTCACAACGATTGAACATTATTTTCAGACTTTAGGAAGACCGTTGATTCATCGTATGATCAAAAATGGGATTCAATTCTATCCCGAGTGGATGGTTTGTTAGGAAGAGTTTTCTTCCTTTTTTCTTTTTCTAAACAAAAAAAGATGGACTAGTCATTTGTCCATCTTCCAAAGATTCCACATGGTAATACACTATCATTTGTCGTAACA
Organism: Holdemanella biformis DSM 3989; assembly: GCF_000156655.1. Lineage (GTDB taxonomy): Bacteria > Bacillota_I > Bacilli_A > Erysipelotrichales > Erysipelotrichaceae > Holdemanella > Holdemanella biformis. The sequence goes on along the minus strand of NZ_DS996841.1, from coordinate 93,532 downwards.
GGAAGTAGGTTTTCACCACATTCAATGTGTCCACCTTTTTCTTTTTGAATCGATCTAGATAAAGCTTCATTGAGTGTTGAACAACTAAATCCAGTTGTATAACAGTTCACAATAAAGAATAGGGCATCATCACTTAAAATCTTCATACATTCTTGAATCAATGGGAATAATTCTTCTTCCAATTTCCAAAGTTCACCATTAGGACCTCTACCATAACTAGGTGGATCCATGACGATACCATCGTATTTTCTTCCTCTTCTTTGTTCTCTTTTTACAAATTTAATACAATCATCCACAATAAAACGAATCGTATGATCTTGTAAATTCGAAAGTTGCATGTTTTCTTTTGCCCATTGAATCATACCTTTTGAAGCATCAACATGCACAACTTCTTTCGCTCCCGCTTTTGAGCAGGCCATGGTAGCGCCACCTGTATAGGCAAATAGATTTAAGATTCTTAAATCATCACGTTTTGATTCTTTGATCTTATTGGCCATAAAATCCCAGTTGCTAGCTTGTTCAGGGAATAGTCCCGTGTGTTTAAATCCGGTTGGACTGATTTTAAAACGTAATCCTTTATATCCAATAGTCCAGAATTCTTTAACAGGCTTTTTCATTTCCCAATGACCACCACCCGATTTAGAACGGTGATATACAGCATCGGCTTTATTCCATGCACGCTCATCTTCAATTGGCCAGATTGCCACAGGATCCGGTCTTCTAAGAATCGTTTGATTCCATCTTTCTAGTTTTTCTTTATTTCCAGTATCAATAACTTCATAGTCTTGCCATTCTTTAGCAATTTGATTCATACTTAAGTTCTCCTTTAACCATTTGATTATAACATAGATTTGCCAACTATGATATAATAGAGTGTGACTCTAGAAGGAGGTTTTAACATGTTTGTTCAAATGATTTGTAAAGATCGAAATGAAAAAGAAATGAATGAATTGTATGAAGTTTTAGGACTTATCGCAAGACGAGAAGAAGTGCAAATTGAAGATCGTTATGATCATGTTGATATCTTAGTTTGTCCACAAGGAAAGATTGTTGTGACAGAAGAAGATGGTGATATGGTTTTACGTGCTAATACACGTCATGCAGGTCCAGGATTTCATGCGTTTGTGGTAGATATATTTAAAGATATTCAGGAAGAAATTCCTGGTGAATATGAACTAATGGATGATATGGAATTTGATAAGGATGAAGATTTTGATCGATTGAGTTCTATGTATGAGGATGAAATGGATTATATTCGTGGTGTTCTATTAGAAAATGAAGTGATGCGCCAACAAAATTATATGTATGATGAAACGTATTTCTTACCTCTTCAAAAAGAAGATCGCATTCTTACAAGTCAGGGGGATTTGGATTTAAAAGAATTTAAACATATGAATACTCGTGACTTGATGGATTCTTTCTATGTATGGAACAATTGGGAAAGAGATGCAAAATTCTATAAGAATTGTGCATTGACTTTACTTGCCAAAGAAGGTGTTGGAAAGTATACATTAATGAATGAAAATACTATTAAGCATGCCAATGATATTTGTGAATATATCGAGGCTGCTTATGAAAAAGATCATAATGTAGATCTTCCATTAGATGCATATGCTGACTTATGTGAAAAGTTGGGTAGGGAAAATAAATTACAGAATGCAAAAAATATGGAACAAGAAGCGATTCAATATCGTATTAAAGAAGTGTATCACTTATTTGAGGATGCAAGAGTTGTTGCCAGTGGTGCAGCTGAAAGAAGCTATGATCCAGTAAATCAAGCCTTATGTTTAATGTCTCCATATACAGATGAAGCGCAATGGGATTGGTTGATTCAGGCGAGTAAACAACCGGGTATTGTCACAAACTTAGATCATATTATGGAACAAGATCCAATCCAATATGATAAGAAAACGATTTGGATGGATTCATGGCAAGAAGACGGAATCTATGTATTAGAGGCTGTGCTTCGTTATAAAGAAAAATTCTTATATTTCCACGATGTATGTGCTAAAGAAAAAGATTTGAAATTCTTAGAACAATGCATTAAGGAATCTGGCTTTACGAAAACACAGGAAGACTAGATAAAGTGTTAGAAAAGATAGCGAAAGCAAATGGCTATTCATCTATTGATCAATTGTTGATGGATTATGGATTTATGCCTACAGTATTAACACCAAAACATAAGAAGGTAGAAATTGTCAAAGCGATTGCGAAAAGTTTTACCAATAAATAATAGAATGGAGTGCTCATATTTCTGAGCACTTTTTTAGGGTTTATGGTAAAATTGATACGGTGATTAAAAATTATGAGTAACTCAATATTAGATACATTAAATGAAAATCAGAGAACGGCTGCAACGACAATTAACGAACACGTTCGTATTATTGCGGGGGCAGGTAGTGGAAAAACACGTGTCTTAATGGCACGTATTGTTTATTTGGTCCAAGATTGTGGTATTTTACCAAATCGTATCTTGGCCATTACATTTACAAATAAAGCAGCAAATGAAATGAAAACTCGATTAACTGCACAACTAGGCAGTATGACAAGTGTGGTGCGTATTTCAACAATTCACTCTTTATGTGTAAGAATGCTTAGAGAAGATGCTGACTTGATAGGATATCCAAAAACATTCGCAATTATGGATCCGGAAGATCAAAAGGCCATCTTAAAACCAATTTATAAAACATTAGAAGTTGATAAAACAACGATTTCTTATAATCGTGCACTTGGTGCTATTAGTGCTTATAAGACAAACTATATTGATCCACAAATGGCCGCAAATATGGCTATGGATGATGTAAGTATTACTTTAGCTAAAATCTATGCAGGTTACGAAGCACGTCGTAATGAAATGAAAGCTATGGATTTTGATGATTTATTATTAGAAGGACATCGCTTGTTGAATAGTGTTTCTAGTGTTAAAGAAAAATGGCAAAATCGTTTAGATTACATTCATGTAGATGAATTCCAGGATGTGGACCCTATTCAGTATGGAATCATCAAGCTATTAACAGGTAAAAATACACACTTATGTGTTGTAGGAGATCCAGACCAGACAATCTATACTTGGCGTGGAGCAAGTGTTGATATTATCTTGAAATTTAATAAAGATTTTGAACCTTGTAAAACGGTCATCTTGAATGAAAACTATCGTTCAACACAACCTATTCTAGATGCAAGTAATGCGGTTATTAAATACAATAAGGAACGTATTGATAAAGATTTATATACAAAACTTCCTGGTGATGAAAAGATCACGATGTTTGAAGGAAAAGAAGATAGCGAAGAACCAATCTTTGTGGCTCGTCAAATTAATGAAAAACACAAAAAAGGTTTAGAATACAAAGATATGGCGATTCTTTATCGTTCAAACTATTCTTCACGTGCATTTGAAAGAATTTTTAAATCGGTAGGTATTCCATATGTGATCTATGGTGGAATTCGTTTCTATGAACGACAAGAAATCAAAGATGCGCTATGTTATTTAAGATTATGTACAAACCGTAACGAAGAAGATCCAGACCAAATGGCATTAGATTTAGCTGTACTACGTGTGATCAATGTGCCTAGACGTGGTATTGGTGCGCGTACAATTGAAAATCTTCAAAAACAGGCAGCCGAAAGACACATGAATCTATATGATGTTATGAAAGATCCAATTGGATTAAGTACGGCAGTTACGAAGAAATGTGAAATGTTTGTAGATTTAATTGAAGATCTACGTGAAAATAGGGAGCATTATGCCTTAGAAGATTTCTTGGATTATGTATTAGATACAACAGGCTATATTTCGATGTTGAAAGAAGATCGCGAAAGTGGTCAAGACCGTATTGATAACTTGAAAGAATTAAAAGAAGACATTGCCCAAAGTATGATCGAAGATCCTGAAATGACTTTAGAATCTTATTTACAAGACATTGCCTTATTTACAGATAAAACACAAGAAACAAGTGAAAATACAGTAAGCTTAATGACAGTGCATGCCGCAAAAGGATTAGAGTTTGATACAGTATTCTTAGTTAACTTTAATGATGGTGTGTTCCCAAGTTCAAGAGCTTGTGATGAAGGTGGTATGAAAGCTTTAGAAGAAGAAAGAAGACTTCTATATGTTGCGATGACACGTGCTAAAAAAACACTATACATTACATGGAATACAGGCTTTAGTTATATGCAGGATGCGTTTAAAACACCAAGTCGTTTTAGAGCTGAAATCCCAATGGAATATATTGTCCAAGAAGAAAAGGAAGAAGCACCAAAACAGCCAAAGGCTGTTGTTTCTCAATCCTTAACAGGAAGACCATCTAAGCTTGGTGCGAATAAAAAGAAAGTGCGTTTACGTAAAGGGGATGCCGTTGAACATACAATTTATGGTCAGGGTGTTGTACTTGAAATTCGTGGAGATGTCGCAACGATTGCCTTTGGTCATACAATTGGTGTGAAAAAATTAAATGCAGCACATCCTTCTATAAAGAAAGCCTAGGTGAGTATGATGGATGAAAAGGCAAGAATTTTAGAATTACGTAAAGAATTAGAAAAGTATTCTATCGAATATTATGTATATGACAATCCAAGCATAACCGATCAAGAATACGATCGTTTAATGCAGGAATTAATGGCATTGGAAGAAAAATATCCAGAAATGTATGATGCGACAAGTCCTAGTCAAAGAATCATTGGCTCTGTACTTGATGGCTTTGAAAAAGTGACACATGATACGCAGATGCTTTCTTTGTCAAATGTTTTTAATAAAGAAGAAATTGAAGAATTTGTTCAAAGAATCTCAGAAAGTGTTTCAAATCCAGAATTTGTCGTAGAATGCAAATACGACGGACTTGCGATGGCTTTACTTTATGATGATGGAAACTTTACTAGAGCCGTGACAAGAGGGGATGGAATTGTTGGAGAAGATGTTTCAAATAATGTGAAAACCATTCTTTCCATACCTATGCATATTCCTGAAATGCGTCATGTTGAAGTTCGTGGTGAAGTCTATATGCCTAAGGCTAGCTTTGAACAATTGAATAAAAGACAAGAAGAAAAAGGATTGGCCCCTTTTGCGAATCCAAGAAATGCAGCTGCAGGAAGCATTCGACAATTGGATTCAAGTATATGTGCTAGCCGTAAATTAGATGCCTATTGGTATTATTTTCAAAATGCTTCCGATTTTGCCGTACAAACACAAGAAGAAGCATTGCAAGCTATGTCTAAGATGCATTTTAGAACCAATCCATTGCGAAAAGTTTGTACAACTGTTGAGCAGATTTGGCAATTTATCCAGGAAATCCAAGAAAAACGTGAGGATCTTCCATATGAAATCGATGGTATGGTCATTAAATTAAATAATTTAGCGGATCAAAGAAGGCTTGGAAGTACGGCGAAGGTTCCACGTTATGCGACAGCCTACAAATTTCCAGCACAAGAAGTTTTAACACGATTAAAAGACATTGTGATTACAGTAGGGCGTACAGGAAAAATCACACCGAATGCCGTATTAGAACCAGTACGTGTTGCAGGAACTACAGTGAGTGCTGCTCAACTTCATAATGAAGATATGATTGTCAATAAAGATCTTCGTATTGGTGATATTGTTGTTGTTCGAAAGGCTGGAGAAATTATTCCGGAAGTGGTAACAAGCGTTCCTGAAAGAAGAGATGGAACACAAGTGCCATACAAGTTTCCAACGACTTGTCCAATTTGTGGTTCCCATTTAGTGCGATTACCTGATGAAGCAGCACACTATTGTATTAATCAAGATTGTCCAGCTCGTGTTGTTGAAAGTATGATTCATTTTGCTTCAAGAGATGCGATGAATATTGATACTTTAGGCGATAAAAAAATTGAACAGCTCCATGAATGGGGCTATTTGAATTCGATTGAAGATATCTATTTTTTAGATCGTTATTATGATGAATTGATTGAAAAACCAGGCTATCAAAAAAAGTCTGTGGATAAGCTTTTAGAATCGATTGAAAAAAGTAAGAAACAACCATTAGGTGTTATTTTATATGGTTTAGGAATTCGCCAAGTTGGTAAAAAAGCCGCAATGATCTTGGCTGAGCAATTTGGTGATATTGATACTTTAATGCATGCTTGTGTTGATGAATTAGTTTTAATTCATGATATTGGTTTGATTACAGCTTCAAGTGTTGTGGCATTCTTTAAGGAAGAAAAGAATCTTCATTTAATTGATGTATTAAAACAGGCTGGATGTAATTTCAAGCAAGAAAAGAAACAAGTCGTTGAAAGTCGATTCACAAATAAAACATGTGTTTTAACGGGTACATTAGAACATTATACGCGTAATGAGGCAAAAGCTATTTTAGAATCATTAGGAGCGAATGTTTCTGGCTCTGTATCCAAAAAGACGGATTATGTTATTTATGGTACGGCTGCAGGATCTAAGCTTACAAAGGCACAAAGCTTAGGTGTTATGACAATGAGTGAAGAAGAATTTGTACAGGAGGTAGAAAATGCGAAAGAGTAAATTATTGATTGGTTTATTGGCAATGAGTTTATGCGCTTGTTCTACCGGTAATAAAAATCAGGCAAATGCCTTAGATGAAGATTCGTATCAGGCTATTTTGCCTTATGAAGCAAGTGATACACGAAGTAAACATGTAGGATTGATCAATGATACAGATTTGCGTGTTGAAATGGAAAGCGGATTGATGGATCTTTCAAAGAAATATTTTTCCACTTCTTCTGTAGGTTATAAGACACACCAATTCTTAGATTATGACGAATTAGATGCGACAGACGGATCTAGAGGATTACTTGGAACGGTTCGTGATGGCAATCCCAATGGTCTAAATCCAAGTGCAGATGAAGAATTTGATACGGGAAATGGAATTGTGACAAATGCGACAATTCTAGTGGATATTTATGAATTAGACTGGTATACAAACGATACATTAAAAGGCATTTCATTGGGTCTAGTCGTCAATGGAAACTTAAATGCATCAGATGGATCGAGTGTAGATATTACGGATGAAAAGATGCAAAATTATTTGGAAGTGACTTTTTCTAAATTAGCATCTTATATGCATGAGCGTTTTAATGAAATTAATAAAAATATTCCTATCTATATAGCGGCCTATAAATTGGATGATACAAATGCGACAGATAAGGGTGGCTATGTATATGAAGGTTATTATAAGGGTGGACAAGGAAATTTTACATCTTTAACACAAGAATGGGTCTTAGTTCCAAGTTCTCGCTTTACAGAATTGGATGCAACGGCCGCGGATGAATTTACAACCTTTAAAGAAGAGATAGCGAACGTTTTACCAGACAACACGTTTGTGACAGGAGAAGCGAAGTTCGAATCGAAAAAATTAAGAAAATTAAATTTGACTATTACAGCACACGGAAAAACAGCTGGAGAAGTTTTAGCTATTATTGAACATGCGAAAGATCAAATGAGTACATTTGAAACGAAGAAGTGTGACTATTTGATTACCATTCTAAATGATGATACAGTGTATGCATTAATAGAAAGAAAATCTGGTTCAAGTGAATGTAATGTGATCAGTAAGATATAGGAGGAGAATATGGAAAAGTTCAGTACAGAATATTTTCACAAATTAGCAAACGACTTAAAGTTTGATTTGAGTGACGAAGAAATCGAAGAATTGAAAAAAGATTTTGTTGCCGTCGAGAAGCAAGTATCCCTTTTTGAAAAAGTGGACACCCAAGGGGTAGAACCTATGGTCTATCCTTTTGAAACACCTACAGTCTTCTTAAGAGAAGATGTTGTAAGTGACGTATTAACGCAAGAAGAAGCATTAAAAAATGTTAAAGATGCTCGTATGGGACATGTTCACGTTCCAAAGGTGGTGAAGTAAGATGGAAATTTCAAATTGTGTAAATAAAAATGTGGCTATTGAAAAAATCAATGCCGTACAACCGAAGTTAAATGCGGTTGTAACTATGATCGATGAAGATGCAAACACAAATGCAGGAAAACTTGCAGGTGTTCCAGTCGCATTGAAAGATAATATTTCTACTTGTGGTATCAAAACTACGGCAAGCAGTCGTATTTTAGATAACTATGTTCCTGTTTATGATGCGACAATCGTTAAGAAATTAAGAGAAGCGGGTGCTGATTTTATATGTAAAGCAAGTATGGATGAGCTTGGTATGGGCGGAACCAATAAAAATGCCTATACAGGAGCCGTACACAATCCTTATGATCTAGATCGTATTCCTGGAGGATCTAGTGGAGGATGTGCAGCTTTAGTTGCCGCAGGATGTGTACCTTTGGCAATCGGTACAGATACAGGTGATAGTGTTCGAAAACCTGCAGCATATTGTGGTGTTGTTGGTGTAAAACCAACTTATGGACGTATTTCACGTTATGGAATTATTCCTTATGCAAGTTCTTTGGATCACGTTGGATATTTTACGACAAATGTAAAAGATGCAGCTTTAGCTTTAGAAGTTTTGGCAGGTCGTGATGACCATGATATGACTTCAAGCTACAAAGAAGTTGGCGAATATTCGAAATTATTGAATAGCGATCTTACAAATAAAACAATTGGTGTATTTAAAACCGTTTTAGATGAAGTTGAAAATGAAGAGTTAAAAGCGCAATTTAATGCCTTAGTTTCTAAATTAGAAGAAAAAGGGGCAAAAATTGTCAATGTTGAAATGCCAAAAGAATACATGGAATTGATTGCCCCTGTTTATAAAACAATTGCGAATGCAGAAGCAACGGCCAACCATTCAAATTTAGATGGTATTCGTTTTGGTATGCGTGAAGAAGGTCAAGATTTAGAAGAGGTCATGACAAATACACGTACAAAAGGGTTCTCAAGTTATGTTCGTGCTCGTTTTGTGATTGGCTCTTATTCTTTATTTGAAGAAAACCAAGATCGTTTATTTAGAAAAGCACAAAAGATTCGTCGTTTAATTGTTCAAGCTTATGCGAAGATGTTTGAAGAATGTGATGCTGTATTAAGTGTTGCAGCACCAACAATTGCACCATTGATCCATGAAAGTTCAAATGTTCGTTTTGGTGTATCTAGTTTTGCCGAAGAGCATATGCAACTACAAAATTTCTCTGGTTATCCAAGTATTACACTTCCTTTAGGTAAAGTTGATTCTATGCCTGTAGCTGTGAATTTAACTTGTAAGCCATTTGAAGAACAAAAAATGTTTGATGTGTCAAGTGCTATTGAAGAGTGCACTGGTTTAAAAGGACAATGTGTGGAGGGATAGGAATGAATTATTTTGTAACAATTGGTATTGAAATTCACTGTGAATTAAAGACAAACACAAAAATGTTTTCAGGTGCTCCCGTTCGTTTTGGAGAAACGGCAAATACATGTACAAGCGTTGTTGATTTAGGACATCCTGGATGTTTACCTTGTGTAAATAAAGAGGCAGTAGCTTTAGCTATTAAGGCATGTACAGCTATGCATTGTGATCTAGAAACATTGGTTCGTTTTGACCGTAAAAACTATTATTATTCAGATCTTCCTAAGGGATTTCAAATTACACAACAATTCCATCCAATCGGAACAAATGGTTATGTAGAAATTGATGTAGATGGCAAAAAGAAACAAATTCGTATCGAACGTATTCATATGGAAGAGGATACCGCAAAACAGTTCCATAAAGAGACAGGTACTTATATTGATTTCAACCGTGCGGGTACGCCATTGATTGAAATTGTATCTAAGCCAGATATGCATAGCGCAAAAGAAGCAGCGGCTTATGTAGAAACCTTACGTAAAAACCTTCTATATTTGAATGTCAGTGACGTTAAGATGGAAGAGGGAAGTATGCGTTGTGATGTCAATATTTCGTTGAGTAAAGATAAAGATACTTTAGGAACAAAGACAGAAATCAAGAACTTGAACTCGATTGCGAATGTACAAAAGGCAGTTCAAGCTGAAATTGAACGTCAAAGTGCCTTGTTAGATGCAGGTGAAAAAGTAGAACAGGCGACTCGTCGTTATGATGAAGCACAAAAGACTACAATTCTAATGCGTAAAAAAGAAGGAAATGTTGACTATAAATATTTCCCAGAACCAAATATTTTCCCAATCCAATTAGATCTTGACTGGGTTAAATCCATTCAAGATAACTTAGAAGAGCTTCCAGATGCACGTTTAGCACGTTTCATGAAAGATTATGAACTTAGTGAATATGATGCGAGTGTATTGGTTTCAGATCGTGAAATGGCGGATTTCTTTGAAGAAGTATTGAAATCTACAAAATTTGCGAAAAAAGCATGTAACTGGGTGATCGGGGATGTTTCAGCTTATTTAAATAAAAATAACTTAAACTTCAAAAATGTGCCTTGTTCAAGTGAAAACTTAGCTAGTTTGATCAATGTTATTGAGGCTGGTGAAATTAGTGGTAAACAAGGTAAAGTCGTCTTTGAAGAAGTTATGCAAGGAAAAGATCCTAAGAAGGTCATCGAAGAAAAGGGAATGAAACAAGTGAGTGATGATGGTGCTATTTTGGCAATCGTCAATAGTGTTTTAGATGCCAACCCTCAATCTATTGAAGATTTTAAAAATGGTAAGGATCGTGCTGTAGGATTCTTGGTTGGACAGGTCATGAAGGCAAGTCGTGGACAGGCAAATCCTAAGCGTACAAACGAATTGATTCAAGAAGAATTAAAGAAAAGATAAAAGTCTGATTCATTCAGACTTTTAATGTTTTTATATCCTGTGGTATAATAATAATGTTGTTAGGAGGTTTTTTATGGCCAAGATGAAACGTAAAAGAGTTGCTTCCAATAAATCTAAAGGACAAGGACATAAACTTGTATGGTTTACGTTAATTATAATTTTGATTCCGGTTGTGATTGTGGGTTATGTATTATTGACGAGTATAGGTGGGCAAAATCATCCTGTTGAAGGAAGTCGTTTTTCTAAAACAGATTTAGATCCAGCTATTACGGATGATAATATTTCATCATTAGAGAGTGCACTTTCTAATATTGAAAATGTAGATAAAGTAAGTGTGAATCTATTGAGTGCTACACTTAGAGTACATATTGATTTGGTAGATAGTGCTACGGATGATGTGGCAAGTGCAGCTATTGATAGTGCTTATAATATTGTGAATGAGCAACTTCCAATTGATACATATTTTACAAACAAAGATGGATCAAAAATGTATGATTTAGAAATCGATTCTTATAATTATTTAATTGATGATACACATACTGCGGATGGTTGGACATATTTAAAATTGACAAAGACAGGTGCAAGTAGTGGTCCTATAACAGACAATATGACAGCCGCTAAAGATGCAGAGCTTTCAAATCAATTAAAAGCAGCAAGTGAACAAATTCAACAGAATAGCGCAAATGCACAAAATGAAGAGGATGGACAATAAGCGTCCATCTTTTTTCTTGGAGGTAAAACAAAAATGAAATTATATATTGATCAAAAGAATAATGTAGTAACGATGCATGAAGCTAGTGGGGATATGAAATGTTTTGAGGAGTTTGAAAATAGTAAACCATATACGTTTGATACAGTAAAAGAAGTAAAGGGCTTAGAAAATCCAGTCCATATATTGCTCAACACGAGTATGATCGATGAAAAATGGATCTATATGAATTTAAAAAAGTATATTTCAAAACAGGATCGTGTTTGTATATTACCATTTAGTTTCTTTGATGATACAAAAAATGAGGTTGACTGGAATAAACAATATGCACCAGGACAAGGCATATGGTATCGTTCAAATCAAGATGTATTCCATAAATATGGTATTTGTGATGAGCAAATTGTATGGGTAAATTATTTTAAAGATACAATTGATGAAATGAAGATGAAAATATTAAATAGTTCCATTTTAATGTTGACAGGTGGAGCTCCAGATTTGATGATGAAGCGTATTAAGGAAAAGAAGTTAAAGAAAATCATTAAAAATTATAAGGGTATTATGATTGGATATAGTGCTGGAGCTATGATTCAACTGGATTTGTATCATATAAGTCCGGATGAAGATTATCCAAAATTTTCGTATCAAAATGGTTTAGGTTGTTTATCCGGTTTTGATATTGAACCCCATTTTAGAAGAAGTAAGATTCAAATGGAAAGTATTGAAAAAGTCAAAGAAGAAAAAGGAATTTCCATATATGGAATCTATGAAGATGGTGGCATGATCATCGATAAGGGTATTACTTGTTTTGGAAAAATTGATTTATTTTGATTATTATTTGCACATTTTAGTTTTTGGTTATTTTTTCATGTTAAATTCACATTAATATGGGATACTTAATATAGTGAGTCACATGTGAAATGGTTAGAAATAGGAGAGTGTAAATGAAATTTTGTAAGTTGATCACAGAAGTGGATCTAGAATTGTTGGAGTGGCTTTTAAATAATGGATATCCCATTGATCGTATTGAAGAAAACGGACAGGTGTATTATAAAACACCGGCCATGCTTTGTCAGAATATGAAGGTCAATGATGAGGTTACAAATTATAGTAATGGTTTAATTCATATGGATATTGAAAATGTTCGAAGAAAAAGAGGGTTATATAAAACTGGAGATCTGTTGATTGATATGGATTCGAATATTATTCAAAAGGGACTTGAAAAAATTATGGTTTCTAAAGCAGCCTTTACAATTATTACAACATTAATGGATGTACCGCATAAGACAGTTTCAAGAAATGCGTTGGTCTTTTACTTGGAACAAGCTTATCACCATGAGATTTTAGATAATACTTTAACTGTACATATTGCCACAATTCGTCGTTTACTGGGTGATGAATACATTGGAACGCATAAAACAGTGGGTTATTTTTGGCAGTTTGACGTATTTAAAGTGGGATAAAGTTGAAAAATAGGCTCAAATAAAGGTATAATATAAAGGCGTTGGAAGGAGATTTTAGATTATGCCACATCTATTTGAGTCTAAAGATAGTTTTAAAGAGAATTTTAAAGAAGCTGTTTCTGATGCCTACGGACGTGATTTTGAAGATACATATCCAGAGGAGAGATATATTGTCCTAGGTAACATGATTCGTGATTTTGCTGGAGAGCATTGGAGAGAAACAAAAAATGCGATCAAGAAAACGGAATCGAAACAGCTTTATTATTTTTCTATGGAATTTTTGATGGGTCGTTTAATGACTAGCAACCTAATGAACCTTAACATTTATGATGTTGTAAAAGATGGATTAAAAGATTTAGGTATGGACATTAATGACATGGAAAATATTGAAAGCGATGCAGGATTAGGAAATGGTGGTTTAGGAAGACTAGCTGCTTGTTTCATGGATTCGTTAGCATCTCTTGATTTAGCCGGACATGGTAACTGTATTCGTTATCGTTATGGTTTGTTTAAACAAAAAATTGAAAATAACCAACAAATTGAATTGCCAGATTGCTGGTTAAAAAATGGTAATGTTTGGGAAGTATGGAAACCTCAACATGCTGTTAAAGTAAAATTTGGTGGATATGTTGATGGATATATGGATGGATATGGAAAATTCCATGCACAACATCACCCGGATTTTGTTGTACGTGCTGTACCTTATGATGAACCAATCGTAGGATACCACACAACAACTACAAATACACTTCGTTTATGGGATGCAGAAGTTGATGAAGATTCTGTAAACTCAGGTGGATTAAATGAATATTTAAATCAAGTAACAGCTATTACAGCAAATGTATATCCAGATGATTCAACAATCGAAGGAAAACGTCTACGTTTAACACAAGAATACTTCTTCGTATGCGCTGGTATCGATCAAATTATTCGTTCACACTTACGTGTATATCCAAGTTTAGATAACTTAGGAGATAAAGTTGCAATCCAATTAAATGATACACACCCAGTATTAGTTATTCCTGAATTAATGCGTGTATTATTAGATGACTATTTCTATGATTGGGATGATGCATGGAATATCGTAACAAAGACGGTTGCGTATACAAACCATACAGTTATGGCAGAAGCCCTAGAAAAATGGCCACAAGACATGGTTCGTTCATTGTTGCCACGTCTATATATGATCATTGAAGAAATTAACCGTCGTTTTAAATATGATGTAGATCATAGAGGATTATGTGGAATTTTCAACAATGTTTCTATCCTTAAAGAAGGACAAGTTCACATGGCTAATTTGGCTGTTGTTGGTTCACATAGTGTAAATGGTGTTGCAAAACTTCACTCTGAAATTTTAGTAAATGATGTGTTCAAAGATTTTGTGACAATTTATCCAAATAAATTTAACAATAAAACAAATGGTATTACACATCGTAGATGGTTGTTGTTCTCTAACCCTCAATTAACAAAGTTGTTAGAAGAAACAATTGGTGATGAGTTCAAAACAAATCCAGAAAAATTAGAAGATTTAATGGCACATGTTGAAGATGAAGCTTTACAAACTAAATTCATGGATGTGAAATTAGAGCGTAAAAAGATCTTAGCTGCTTATGTAAAAGAAAATCTTGGTATCGATATTGATGTAAATTCAATTTTTGATTGCCAGGCAAAACGTTTACATGCATACAAACGTCAATTATTAAATATCTTCCATGTAATGTATTTATATCTAAGAATGAAACAAGATCCTTCATTCAGAATTTATCCTCGTACATTCTTCTATTCTGCAAAAGCTGCAGCTAGCTATGATTTAGCGAAGGAAATCATTAAATTAATCAACATGGTTGCCAATGTGGTTAATAATGATCCAGAAATTTCTAAATATATGAAGGTTGTATTCATTCCTAACTATTCAGTTTCTATTGCCGAAATCTTATTGAACGCTGCAGATGTTTCTGAACAGATTTCTACAGCTGGTAAAGAAGCAAGTGGTACTGGAAACATGAAATACATGATGAATGGTGCTATTACACTTGGAACATTAGATGGTGCTAATGTTGAAATTGTTGAGCGTGTTGGATATGAAAATGCTGAAATCTTCGGTTTACATGTAGAAGACATTAATGAACTTCGTCATGAAAACTCATATAATGCATGGAATTTATATAATTCAAGCTACAATATTCGTATGGTAATTGATTCGCTTAAAAACTGCACTTGGTCAAATGATCCAAATGAATTTAAGTTGATCAACAACGACTTAATGATGCGTAATGATGAATTCTTCGTATTAGCTGACTTTGAAGCATATGTATATGCGCAAGAAAAAGTACAAGCACGTTACATGGATAAGAGTCGTTGGGCTAAGACAATGTTAATTAACATTGCGAAGTCTGGATATTTCTCAAGTGATCGTACAATTAGCGAATACGCAAAAGAAATTTGGGATTTAAAACCATTGTCATTTGAAAAATAAAAATACTTTAAAAGATCATGTCTTTGATGATATGGTCTTTTTTCATGGTAAAATGGATTTGTATGAATGAAATTCTTTTTGCGGAAATCTACTATATATGTATAGCTATCATGTTGATTCTAGGCTTTAAAACGTATCGTTCCATGATGAAAAACAGTCAAAAAGTCAGCTTTTTGGCAGTTGTCTTTGTACATATATTATATTTTCAAACCGATTTAGTACGAATGAGTAATGTGCAGAATCTTTTTTTGAATGAAATGAGTTTTCTGTTCTTTTCATTGTGTACTTTTTCATGGTTTAACTACATTTTAACAATGTTATAAATACAGTATGTCAAAAAAAGACAAACGCTTATAGCTTTAATTTCTTTGATTGTAAGTGTTGTTTTATTATTAATGAATCCATTAAATGGCATATTGTTTAAAATTGATCAAAATGGAAAGTTTCAAGAAGGACCATTCTATCTTCTATATGTTTTTATAAATGATTTATATTATCTTGTAGGAGCTTATAAAGCTTATGTGTATAGTTGTAGAGCAAAAAATTATCAACAAAAGAAATCCTATCAGATTTTAGGAATATACATGGCTGTTATGATGATTGTAGGTACGCTTCAAGATGTTTTTCGCCAGGTTCCTATCTTTTGTGTCGGAACTAGTCTTAGTATCCTTATTGTATATATTAGTTTGGAAGAACAAATGATTTCTATTGATCCATTAACACAATTGAATAACCGTAATCGTATGGAACAGCATTTATTTGAGTGCGTAAGAAGTCAAGATTTAAATATGTACTTGTTAGTGTTGGACGTGAATAGATTTAAGAAAATCAACGATGAGCATGGACATACGCAAGGGGATTTAGCATTAAAGGCCATCGCGAACTGTTTAAAAGAATCTTGTATTGAAAAAAGTGATTTTATTGCTCGTTATGGTGGCGATGAATTTGTGATTGTCTATAAAGGAAATGATGTAGAAGGATTATGCCAAAGAATTCATACTTATATACAACAATTATCTTTTCCGTTTGATTTAGATGTAAGTATTGGATATGCGCAATATAAAAAAGAAATGCGTAAATGGAATGATTGGTTTATCAAAGCCGATAAACAATTATATGATGAAAAGAAGAAATTAAAAGGCCGGTAAATTAAATTGCCGGTCTTTAATCGTACCAAGCTATAGCTCGAATGGGTGAGCCATCGCAGTTTTCAATTTTAAGTGGAAAACAACTAAACCAAAATAAGTCATTTCCACATTGATCTAGGTTTTTAAGATTTTCAATATTCACAATATCTCGATTTTTAAATAAAGCTTTGTGTCGAGTTAAATTTTCATCATGAATAGGATCTAATCCAATCACATCAAAACCTATGCCTTTAAAATTTCCTTGAAGGATAAATTCTAATACTTCATCATCAATACATGGATAATCATTAAAGTATGACTCGTCTTTCCATCTTTTGTCCCAACCTAAATTAAATAAAAGAAAGTCTGCAGATACAGCTTTGTCTATATTGATTTTATCAATTGTGATGGATTGTCCTTCTTTTAAATCTCTACAATCAATGACTAGAGCTTTACCAATGAATTGTTCCGGTGAAAATTGATCCAATGTTTTTTGGCTCGCAAAGATATGGGCAGGTGGATCCATATGCGTTCCCACATGAGAATATATTTGAATCAGTGTTTCTTTAAATCCATCTTTTGAATATGTATTTACGGTAGTGAGTTTTGGCTTTTCGGTTCCAGGGTAAACCGGCATAGCTTCAGAAATCGTATGTGTTAAATCAATGACTTTCATAAGTTACCTCCTAAAGATATTTAACCACAATTTTTGTGGTATTGTGATAAAATTATAGATACAGGTGATTAGTTATGAAAAGAATATTATTATTAGGGGCTACAGGCTCAATTGGATTACAAACTGTGGATGTGATTGAACAACATCCAGACAAGTTTTGTCTAGTAGGAATAGCGGCTGGACATCAAGCGGATGTGATGCAAAAAATCATTGATAAACATCCATCGATTCAAGTAGCTGGTATTTCAGATGTTTCAAAGGCAAATCAATTAAAGGGCGTAAAGGTTTTTAGTGGAACGAATGCCATGGTGGATTGTATTGAAAATTGTGAATATGATTTATTAGTGAATGCGGTGGTTGGATTTAGAGGCTTAAAACCAACTCTTACATCCTTAAAGAAAGGTATCGATGTTGCCTTAGCCAACAAAGAAAGTTTGGTAGCGGGTGGTGTTTTGGTTCGTAAGACATTGCATGAAACAAATACAAAATTATACCCAATTGATTCGGAACATTCAGCTATTTTCCAGTCTTTACAAGGCAATCGTAATGAAGATGTAAAACGTTTGATTATTACGGCAAGTGGAGGTAGTTTTAGAGATAAATCTAGAGATGAATTAAGTGATGTAACAGTAGAACAGACTTTAAAACATCCAAATTGGAATATGGGTAAAAGAATTACAGTGGATAGTGCAACAATGGTGAATAAGGGGTTTGAAGTGATTGAAGCTCATTATTTATTTGATTTGCCTTATGAAAAAATTGATACAGTATTACATCGTCAAAGTATTGTACATTCTATGGTTGAATATAATGATAATGCGATTATTGCACAACTAGGTTCAGCCGATATGCGCTTACCAATTCAATATGCACTATGTTATCCAGATCGTCCGGTATTAAAGGAGGATCATCCTTTGGATATGACAAAGACAATGGATTTGAATTTTAAAGAAATGGATTATGTTCGTTATCCAATGTTGAAACTAGCCTATGAAATTGGTAAAAAAGAAGGAAATCTAGGTGCTGTATTTAATGGGGCGGATGAACAGGCCGTACAATTATTCTTAGAGAAGAAGATTTCTTTTTTACAAATTGAAGAGAGTATTGAACAAGCTTGTAAGAACGGAAAATATATTGAAAATCCTACAATTGAGCAATTAGAAGCATCGGATGCATGGGCAAGAAAGTTCGTCATTGAATATTGGGACTAGACCAATTGAAATTTTGGGAGTAAAATAGTGAAATGGAATGGAGGGTTTGTCGTGAATAAAACAAAGGTTTATTGTGTAGCAAGTGCTGTTGCGGTTTGTGTGGCTTCAAATCCTAGTATGGATGTACTTGCAAAACATTTACAGCCAGTAAAATTAGAAGAAAAAGCCCAACAAACAATTTCAGCAGAAGATTATATTAAGTATTATTTGAGTACAAAAGAAATTGTTAAAGACCTTAACAATAAAGATATTGAAAAATATACTACGATCACAAAAGTAGATGAAAAGAATTGTACAATCGTATTGACTGGTAATCAATTGTTTAAGGAATTGACAAAAGAAAACCAGGATGAAATTAAGAATGCGTATGAAACTGCATATAAAGATGCAGGTATGAAAAAGGCAAAGAATTGTACATTAAGTGCATATGACATTATTGTAAGTCAAGCTAGTAAAATGGTTTTGGATGCGAAAGAACAATTGTCACTTTTAGTAAAAGATGCAGAAAGTTTAGATGCCTCTTTATATACGGCAAGTACATATGCATCATTAAAATCTGAAGTGAATGAATCAAATAATTTGATTGCACAAGATACTACAACTTTAGAGCAGGTGGTTGAAGCACAAGTTAAGTTAGTGAATGCAAAAAATGCATTGATCGATCTTTCTGGATTAAAGAGTGTAGTTGAACAATCAAATTATGTGAAAGATGAATATACAAAAAATAGTTATCGCACATATGAAACAGCATTGAATCAGGCAAAGCCGGTTTTAGAAAATGCAAATAGTACAGCCGAAGAAATTCAAAAGGCACAAGAGGATTTAGAGAATGCAATTCAAGCATTGGTAAAAAAAGCCGATTTTAGTATTTTGAATGAAAAGGTGCAGGAAGGCTATGCATTTTTAGAATCCGACAAAGATATGCTTGAAGAAGCATCTTATATGAATTTTAAAAATGAATTGGATGCTTGTAGTGTTATTCTTACAAACGATGAATCCACACAAGATGAAATCAATGATTCATTAGCACGATTGAATGCTTATTTTGAAAATAAAGATAATTTTGTATATAAGGTGATGACACTAGAAAATAATGTGGTTGTAGAGCCTCAAAAACAAATGTTGGATACACCTCAATTGGTTGTGCAAGAACAAGTGAATACAGTTCAATCTGTACAAACACCTTCGCCTAAGGCAACAACAAGCGCTGCAGATAATTTCATTAAGACTTATTTAACGAGTGCAAGTGGAAATGTGTTTGCTACCGCAAATTATTTAAACTATCAAAAGATTCTTTCGGCAATGCCTAGCTGGTTAAAGTTATCATCACCGGATCAAAAAGCAGTCAATGCCGAATTAAAAAATAAGGTTGGTAAAACATACCAAAAATTATTACAGGAAGCACAGAATTTAAAAATGAGTTCTGGTACAAGTATCAACACAGCTACAAATACAGATTCTACATTATATACATGGTTATGTGTAATGTCTTTGGGTATGTTAACATTTGTAACAAAACGTCTAAGAAAACAAGATTAAGGGCTGTGGCCCTTTTTTTCATGTTTAAAAATTGTTATAATAATGCGAGAAAGGCTTATGATTTTATGAAACAACAAAAATACAATGCTAAGGATCTAACTCTGGCATATTTTCAAAAAAAATCGAAATTGTATCGTGCAGGTGGATATAAATATGCGATGCCTTTAAAACGTAGTCTATCCGATTATCAAGATCATTTATTTGCGTTTTTAATGGATATCAATATTTGTTTACTTCCTGTTTATATATGGGTTATTGAGTTTTTATTAATTATGTGTGGATTGATTCCACCGCACTTTTTTGATTTATTATTCTATATTATGTTCGCACTATTATTTGTGTCGAGCGTCTTATTGCTTGCATTTTTTACAGCTAGGACAAATGGTCAATCTTTTGGCTATGCCATGCTGGATTTGAAGTTAGTCAGAAAAAAAGATAAAAAAGAGGCAATGCCATTAAACTTGATTTTAAGACAAGCATTAGGCTTTGGTGTTCCACTTATGATTTTTGGCTTCTTCTTTCAAGTTTTAGGTGTTATTTTATGGTGGATAATCAATGGAATCTTTGTATTGGTTATGCCACACCAACAAACTTTATTTGATTTGATTTTCGGCTTAGTTCCAGTTCGTGAACCAGATCAAGAGATTCGTTTTGAAACAAAGCCAGAAGTGGTTCAAGAAGAATTACATGTTACACCAATCGATTTACACATTCGATCAAATTATAGTGATGACGGATATTATGATGTTGAAGAATTGTTTAAGCAGGCAAAGGATAATGGTTTAGAAGTGATTTCGATTACGGACCATAACTGTGCAAGAGCAAATGCGGCAGCTATGCGTTTTTCGAGTCTGTATAATATTCAATATATTCCAGGCGTTGAAATTGATGCACAATATAAAAGAATGCGAGTTCGTATTCTAGGTTATTATATTGATTGGACAAACGAAGTGTTTGAAGTACTAGAACAAAATTCTTTGAAGCGCGAAAAAGAATTATCGATTGAACGTGTCGAAAAATTTGAAAATTTCTCAGGAATTCGTATCGATGTGGATTCTTTGATGTCAAATTCTCGTTTTCAAACAATTACACCAACAGAAATTACAAAAATGGTTTTCCATAATGAAAGAACGCGTTCATTGCCATTTGTGAAGAAATATTTGGATAATTGTGAAAGCCATAGTGCTGCAATGTCAAGATTTGAAACAGATGTATTTGGCAAGAATGGACCTTGTTATGTAAAGGCAGATTATCCAGATGCTCAAGCAGTCATTGATGCGATTCATAATGCTGGTGGAATTGCGATTTTATCAAGTTGGCATTTAGATTATATTTCAGATGAAGTATTAGAAGAAATTGTCGATTTAGGTATGGATGGAGTGGAATGCTTCTCAAATGATATTCATGAACAAACGATTGCGGCAGCTTTAAAAATTGTACAGAAACGTAAATTGTTTGTTTCTTGTGGTAGTGATTATCATGGTCCGACTAAGCCAAAATATCATATGGGTGTTTCAAATTGCCCAGAAAAGGCATTGCCACTTGTAAGAATTTTGACAAAAGCCGCAAAATAAATTTGCTCAAAATATGTTTTATAGCGTATAATAGAGCAGTCAATAAGCAAAGAAAAGAAGAGTATTTATATTGCATACTATAGAGAGCAGATGTTTGGTGAAAATCTGTGTATAAGATATAAAGAATATGGTCTTGGAGCTTCTTTATTGATATGTAGATAAAGACGTATGCTGGCGTTAACAGCTTGAGGTGTGCAAACACAAACTAAGGTGGTACCACGAAGCTTTCGTCCTTGGATGAAGGCTTTTTTTATTTGTAAAATATAGGAGGAAATAGAAATGACACAAAAGAAAGAACCGTTTTATTTAACAACTGCCATTGCGTATACATCTGGTAGACCTCATATTGGAAATACATATGAAATTATCTTATCGGATGCGATTGCTCGTTTTAAAAGAGCACAAGGATATGATGTATTTTTTCAAACAGGTACAGATGAGCATGGTGTAAAAATTGAGGAAAAGGCAAAAGCTGCAGGAGTTACTCCACAAGAATTTGTCGATGGTGTAGCTGCTCAAATCAAATCCAACTGGGATTTAATGAATACAAGCTATGATTATTTTGTACGTACTACAGATGATTATCATGTTAAAGAAGTACAAAGTATTTTTAAACGTTTATATGACCAAGGAGATATTTATAAAGGAACATATGAAGGATGGTATTGTACGCCTTGTGAATCTTTCTGGACAGAATCTCAACTTGTTGATGGATGTTGCCCAGATTGTGGTCGTCCAGTAAAAAAGGCAAAAGAAGAAGCTTACTTCTTCAATATGCAAAAATATGCAGATCGTTTGATCAAATATATTGAAGATCATCCTGATTTTATTCAACCAGAATCTCGTAAAAATGAAATGTTGAACAACTTCTTACGTCCAGGATTACAAGATTTATGTGTATCACGTACTTCATTTAGTTGGGGAGTTCCTGTTGATTTTGATCCAAAACACGTTGTATACGTTTGGATCGATGCATTAAGCAACTATATTACGACTCTTGGTTATCATGCCAATGGTGAAAGTGATGAAAAATTTAAAAAGTACTGGCCTGCAACTCACATTATTGGTAAAGATATTTTACGTTTCCACACAATCTATTGGCCAATTATCTTAATGGCTTTAGATTTACCTTTGCCAAAGAAAGTGTTTGGACACCCATGGCTACTTACTGGTAGTGATAAAATGTCTAAATCGAAAGGAAATGTAATTTATGCCGAAGATTTAGTGGAACACTTTGGTGTAGATGCCGTACGTTATTATTGTTTACATGAAATGCCATTTGCCCAAGATGGAACAATTACTTGGGATCTAGTGATTGAAAGAATCAATTCGGACTTGGCAAATATTTTAGGTAATTTAGTATCACGTACAATTGCGATGTCAAATAAATACTTTGGTGGTTTAGTTACAAATCCAAATGTATGTGAGGCAGTGGATGAAGAATTGAAGGCTTGTGCTTTAGAGACTAAGAAAAAAGTGGAAGCTAAAATGGAAGAACTTCGTGTTGGTGATGCATTAGATGAAATATTCACATTGTTACGTCGTACAAATAAGTATATTGATGAAACTATGCCTTGGGTACTTGCTAAAGATGAATCGAAACAAGATCGTTTGGCAACAGTTCTTTATAACTTGCTTGAATCAATTCGTATTTCAGCTGTATTATTACACTCATTCTTGCCTGAAACAGCTGAAAAGATGTTTGCGTACTTAAATACAAAAGTAACCGATTTAGATTCTTGTGATTCTTTTGGAAACTTAGAAACAGATATTCATGTCGTTGAAAAGTGTGAACCATTGTTTGCTCGTATTGACGAGAAGAAATTTATGGAAGAATTCAATAAGAAAAAAGAAGAAACGAAAAAGGAAGAAGAAAAAGTAGAAGAAGTTACAATTGATGATTTTGCGAAACTACAATTTAAAGTAGGTACGATTGTAAAATGTGAACCTCATCCAAAGGCTGATCGTTTGTTGGTAGAACAAGTTGATTTGGGTGGTGAAGTTCGTCAAATTGTGAGTGGTATCGCAAAACACTACAAACCAGAAGAGTTGATTGGAAAACAGGTTGTCGTAGTGACAAACTTAAAACCAGTTAAATTACGTGGTGTAGAATCTTATGGTATGATTCTTTGTGCTACAGACGATAAAGACTTATCATTTGTCACAGTCGCAAAAGAAATGCCTAATGGTGTAACTGTTCGCTAATGAATGATAAACAAAAGGTTGTTTTTAAACAATTACAACTTGCTGGCCTTGGCGTTGTCGTCTTTGTGTTTGGTTTGTTGTATCAAGAAAAAGCGATTTCCATTATCGGAATCGTGATCTTGATCTTTGGTTTATTAAGAACCTACTACATTAAAAAAGTAATTGAAAAACTAGATGAGTAATCAATTTTAAAATTGCTCATCTTTTTTTTGTGCAAAATAAAAAAGGCGATGAACTCGCCTTGATCAGTGCATTAAACGATGCATGTTTTTAGCTTCATACATGGAATCATCCATCGATGATAAGAATGTCTCAATATTACCGCTGTATTTAGCAATTCCAATTGAGAAAGATAAGTGGAATGGTTCTATTGAATTCGTATTAAATTGTCGTACGTTTTGTTCAATGCGTTTTTTTAAGGCTAAACCTTCTTTATTGGATTTTAATATTGCGAAGATCACAAATTCATCACCACCCATACGAATGGCAACTGAATCTTTGTCAATTGAATTTTGTAGAATTTTTCCAAACTGAATGATGGCTTGATCACCTTTTAAATGTCCATATATATCGTTGATGGCTTTGAAATCATTAATATCCATCAAAAATCCATATACATGTTTTGTTTTATCGTTTTGTAGCTTATTTAGATAATGGTTCATGTATTTTCGATTGTAAAGTCCAGATAAATCATCAATAAAGGATATAGATATTTGAATTTCAATGTAAACAATGATAAATGCGATTGCGACACAAAGCCAAATCGTAGAAATCCCAAAGAAGAAACCTTGAATCATAGTGCCAATCATGCAAGGGATGATAAAGAAGTAAATGGGAAAGAATTCGACTAAAATGGAGTCGCTTCTAGCTTTTTGTACAGTATATATACTTTCGATATAATAAATAAAGACAATGATATATAAAAGGAAATTGATAGGGCCACGAGTATATTTGTTTTGTTTAGAAATATCGAAAATAATATCGGTACCACATAAATTGATAATTAATAAAATCATAGCTATGATCAATGGGATGGCTAGGATTCTTGATTTCTTTTTAATGCGTTTAAAATTTCTGTGAATATGATATTCTACGAATAAACACCAACAATATCCGATGATGCCTGAGCTAGCTGAAGAAATTGTATTTGAGATATATTGTAAAATATGAAAGATAAAACCTGGGCGTGCATCAATGATAAAACTAAGCGTTTCATTGATCGTGGCAATAAAGGTAACTATAAGCATAAAGTTATATGCTTTTTCATCAAACTGATTTGTTTGGGCAATTCGTATTCGATATAACAATAAGAAGAGTACTAAAAATGCCCCAGTCCCGTTTGCCACCAGTATCTCGGGTATGTTGATCATAATAAACTCCGTTTCTTTATGGTTAAACACTTTTATAATAATCCTCTTTATAAGAACTTGCAAATGAGAAATTGGTTCTTATGTAAATTAAAATTAACAAAGATTAAGGATGAATTAAGTGTTGGATAAATTTCTGTTCAATCGTATCGAGTCATATTGTACTTTGTTTAAAGCAATTTATACTAAAAGTATAAGGAGGTACAGATATGATTGTGATTAAAAATTCAGTGGTAGAACTCTTTATTTTACTTCTCTTGGCATGTACCGTTTTTATTTATAAACTTCCAAGTACAATGAACACTTGGTTATTGAATTCAATTGTGATTGTGGTAATGGGCGTTTGTATTTTAAGAATCGCACTTAAAATGATGAATCATAAATAATGTTGGCTTTTCCTAAGGAGAAAGCCTTTTCTTGTGGTATATTATAGGTATGAAAAAGTTTTTAAAAGATATTGCACAAGGCGTATATGATGGACTACAAGAAAATGAAGGAACACATAATCAATATAGTTTTCAAGATATTTATGATGTGATTCAAGAATTTGTTTCCTATATCTTTGTTGGCATGATTCTAAGTGTAGGAGCTATTTTTGCCTATCCTTACTACAAAGCATTTATATCATTAGGTGCGGTACTCCTTCTTGTATGGGCATTTATCTTGTATTATTTTTTAAATTCGAAGGATTTTAAAAAAATCAAAAAGAAATGAGGAAGAGGTAT
>NZ_DS996841.1:36041-65911 GCF_000156655.1 Holdemanella biformis DSM 3989 | reverse complement strand
AGACTATTTTAGTTTTACTTGTGGCATTTGTCGCAGGCATTGAAGGCATCTTGGATGAGTTTGAATTTCATCAACCCATTGTTGTCTGTACTTTAATTGGTTTAGTGACAAACCATTTAACAGAAGGATTATTATTAGGTGGATCTTTACAATTGATTGCCTTAGGGTGGGCCAATATTGGTGCTGCTGTTGCTCCGGATGTATGTTTGGCAAGCGTGATATCATCTATTCTTATGATTCATGGCCTTGAAAGTACAATTGAAGCTAGATTCGTAATCGCATTTAGTATTGCCTTAGCGATACCATTATCTTTAGTGGGTTTATCTTTGACAAAGGTATGTCGTAATTTAGCAATCCAACTTGTACATAAGATGGATGAGACAAAGAAAGTTTCTTATTATCAATGGATTGGTATTTGTATGCAGGGAATTCGTGTTTTGATTCCCACAATCGTTTTATTATTGATTCCATCATCCATGATTTGTTCAATCTTGGAAATGATTCCTGCTTCAATTTATAAGGGACTATTGATTGGTTCGGGTGTAGTTTGTGTGGTTGGCTTTGCGATTGTAGCGAATGTATTAGGCTCTAAATTTACATATCCATTCTTTATGATTGGATTTGGACTTGCATGTATGACAAGCTTGTCTTTAATATCTTTATGCTTTATTGGTGGTGGCTTAGTTTGGTTATATATGTTGTTGAATGCGAAAGAAAAATCGAATAAGACAAGTGATGATCCGTTAGGGGACATCTTAAATGATTATGAGTAGGTGGTTTATATGAAGAAAAGTACAAGATTAAAGGTTTGTTTAAACCATCAATATTTACAAGGTTCATGGAACTTTGAGCGTATGCAAAATGGTGGATGGTGCTATGGTTTACTTCCAGCATTGAAAGAATTATATCCAAACAAAGAAGATTTTGATAAGGCTGTAGATCGTCATTTAAAATTCTATAATACACATCCATATGTTTCTGCACCAATTGTTGGTATCGTTTTGGCTATGGAAGAAGAAAAGGCAAAAGGTGCTGATATTTCAGATACATCTATTCAAGATGTAAAAATTGGCTTAATGGGGCCTTTAGCAGGCGTAGGAGATCCTGTATTCTGGTTTACAATGCGTCCAATTCTTGCAGCTGTTGGTGCATCGCTTGCGTTATCACAAAATGTTCTAGGACCTATTTTCTTCTTTGTGGCATGGAACGTACTTCGCTTTGGATTTTTATGGATTACACAAGAGCTTGGTTATAAGAAAGGTACTAAGTTGATTACGGACTTATCGGATACATCCTTAAAGAATGTTACACTCGCTGCAAGTATGTTAGGGATGTTTGTGGTTGGAATTTTAGTTCAGAGATTTGTACAAATCGATGTAGTAAAGATTCAATCGGATTTAGATATGGTATTGCCAGGAGTTCTTTCTTTATGTTTATTTTTTTGTTGTACAAAGATACTAAAAAAAGGCTTTTCACCCGTATTATTAATTGTCATTTTATTTATTCTTTGTGTCATTTTAGAGATGGCAGGAATCTTAGTGATTTAAGTCTAAAAATATGATTTGTATACCTCGTACAATAATATTATTTGAGAAGAAAAAGATAAATTAGAATTAGTCACAATAAAAAGCGTAATTATCAATATTGTATATCAGCAAGAAGGGGAAACAGAGTGGTGAGCAGACAAATATTAAAAAAAGAACATATCATTACAGATAGATTGACGTTAGGGCCATATCGTAAAGAAGATAGAGAGCGTCTCAAAGAAATGATGCAAAATCCAAAGATTACGGCAACGTTTATGGTGCCTGATTATTGTGAAGAAGTACAGTTTTATGCGTTAGCTGACAAATTGATCGAATTCAGTCAGATTAATGATACAATCCATCTAGAATATGGCATTTATCTGGACGGTTGTATGATTGGGTTTGTCAATGATTGTGGTTATGATGATGAAGCTATTGAATTGGGATATGTCATTGACCCAGCTTTTCAAGGGCGAGGATTTGCAACGGAAGCAGTGAATGCAGTAATAAACGAATTACGTGAGATGGGCTTTAAAAAGGTCGTGGCGGACTTTTTTGAAGAAAATATAGGCAGTAGAAAAGTGATGGAAAAGTGTGGCATGCATCTAAACGGAAACTCAGATTATGAGGAATACCGCGGAAAGAAATTTAAGTGCTATGAGTGTGAAATGGAGCTCTAAAGAATTAGCGAGTTCCTAAGCACATTTGGTAATATATGTTGGTAAGAAGCAAAGTAAGATAAATTCCAGTTTATCGGTATAAAACATAGAGCTAAAAAATAGAATTTTATCTTGACGTATTGCGTTTCATCCTTTAAAATATCAATGTTGCAAACTCCGTGTATGGACTTGCAACCGCCCAGAAAAGGTTTTAAGTTGTTAATTCACACCTTGATGGCGAGTATCAAGCTAAATGTGAAATAGAATGAATAGGAGGTGCACACATGTACGCAATTATCGAAACTGGTGGAAAACAGATCCGTGTTGAAAAGGATGCTGTTATCTTCGTTGAAAAATTAGAAGCTAACGAAGGAGACACTGTTACATTTGACAAAGTATTATACGCTGATGGAAAATTTGGTAAACCATTCGTAGAAGGTGCAAAGGTAACAGGTGTTGTTGAAAAACAAGGCAAAGGAAAGAAAATCACAATCGTGAAATACAAAGCTAAAAAATCTTCAACACGTCGTAAACAAGGACACCGTCAACCTTACACTCGTGTAAAAATTGAAGCTATCGAAGCTTAATTATGATTAAAATTAAAATTGCTAGAGATGATAATGGTATTTCATTGATCTCTATGCATGGACATGCTGAATATGATCAGTATGGAAAAGATATCGTCTGTTCTGCAGCCAGTACCATTATTATTGGTGGTATCAACGCAATCGCACAGCTTGGCTATTTAAGTTTCATTTCTTATGATGTAGATGCAGGGGATGTTGAATTGAAAATAAACAATACAGAATGTGCTGAACTACAAATCATACTAAATACGCTATTAGTTCAGTTTCAAAGTATTGAAGAAAGTTATCCTAAAAATATTCAAGTACAGGAGGTGTAAAAAATGTTATTAAAATTAGACTTACAGTTATTCGCTTCTAAAAAGGGAGTTGGTTCTACAAAGAACGGTCGTGATTCTCACTCAAAACGTTTAGGAGCTAAATTAGCTGATGGACAATCTTGTCACGCTGGAAGCATTATTTATCGTCAACGTGGAACAAAAATTCATCCAGGAACTAACGTAGGACGTGGTGCTGATGATACATTGTTCGCATTAGTTAACGGTGTTGTTAAATACGAACGTCTTGGTAAAGATAAAAAGAAAGTTTCTGTTTATCCACAAGCTTAACAAGTGTGAAATTTAAGATCCCGTTGCTGGGATCTTTTTTAATGAAATGGAAAGGAGGGTATATATGTTTGTAGATCAAGTCAAAGTTCATATTAAAGCAGGTAAAGGCGGAGATGGTTTAGTAAGTTTTCGCCACGAAAAATATGTTGCCTATGGTGGACCTTTTGGAGGCGATGGAGGTAACGGAGGAGATGTCATTTTTGAAGCAGATCCAGGTATGACAACTCTATTAGATTTGCGTTATCATCGTAAAATTATCGCAACTCCAGGTGAAAAAGGTAAAAATAAAAAAATGCACGGAGCCAATGGGGAACATAAAGTTGTTAAAGTTCCATTAGGAACCATTGTAAAAAGAAGTGATAATAATCAAGTACTTGCCGATTTGACAAAACCACACCAACGCCAAGTTGTTGCTCATGGAGGTCGTGGAGGTCGTGGAAACTGGCACTTTAGATCAAGTCACAACACAGCACCTAAATACGCAGAGCAAGGTGTTTTGGGTGAAGAATTTGATTGTATTGTAGAATTAAGAGTACTTGCCGATGTAGGATTGGTAGGATTTCCTAGTGTAGGAAAATCCACATTCCTAGATGCTGTTAGTAAAGCGCGTCCTGAAATTGGAGACTATCCATTTACGACGATTACACCAAATGTTGGGGTTGTTCAAACTGGTGATGGAAGAAGCTTTGTCTTAGCCGATTTACCAGGACTTATTGAAGGAGCAAGTGATGGTAAAGGTTTAGGTCATCAATTCTTGCGCCATATTGAAAGATGTCGTGTTATTATCCATGTGATTGATATGGGTGCAGAGGATGGCAGAGATCCATTAAAAGATTATGAAGTTATTAATAATGAATTGAAATCTTACCAGATTCGTTTATTGGAAAGACCTCAAATTGTTGTTGCCAACAAGATGGATATGGAAAATGCCCAAGAAAATGTTCGTCGTTTTAAAGAAAAGTATCCAGATATTCCAGTCTATGAAACAACAACAATTATCCATGAAGGTTTAGATGCAGTACTTAGAAAAGCGGCAGATCTTCTTGCGACAACACCTGCATTCCCAATTACGGAAGATACGGGTGAAACAGGTGTTATGTATACATTTGAAGAGAAGAAGAAAGACATCCTTATTGAAAAAGAAGATGATGGTGTATGGAATGTTTCAGGTCCTAGACTTGAAAGAGTATTCGACATCAATAAATTGAATACGGAAGAAGACTTCTATCTATTTGCCAACAAAATGCGCTATCTTGGAATTGATACAGCTTTAAGAGAAGCAGGATGTCAAGATGGAGATACAGTACGTTTATTAGGCTTTGAATTTGAATTTATTGAAAACTAAGGTTACACATTGTGTAGCCTTTTCTTTTCGTGTGGTATAATGCTTCTGAGGTGTTTTTTTATGAAATGTATTTCGTGGAATGTAAATGGGATTCGTGCGGTTTTAAAGAAGGATTTTGTGGAAATTCTTTATGCGTTGGATGCAGACATTTTTTGTATTCAAGAAACTAAGGCACAACCCGATCAAATTGAAGTGGATTGTGAATTATATCCTTATCAATATATAAATAGTGCTCAAAAGAAAGGGTATAGTGGAACAATGATTTTCTGCAAAGAAGAACCATTATCCATTCGTTATGGGATGAATATGGAAGAACATGATACAGAAGGAAGAGTTATAACTCTTGAGTATCCTGAATATTATGTTGTGACTGTTTATACACCAAATTCAGGGGATGGACTAAAAAGATTAGACTATCGTATGGAATGGGATAAAGCGTTTAGTGCCTATCTAAAATCATTAGATAAACCAGTTATGGCTTGTGGCGATTTTAATGTGGCCAATGAAGAGATTGATATTAAAAATCCAAAGACAAACCATAAAAATGCTGGATTTACAGATGAAGAAAGAAATAGTTTTAAAGAAAATCTATTAGCTTATTTTGTGGATACATATCGTAGTTTATATCCAGAAAAAGTGGAATATTCGTGGTGGAGCTATCGTTTTAAGGCGCGTGAAAAGAATGCAGGATGGCGAATCGATTATTGGCTAGTATCGCCGGAATTAAAAGATAAAATTGTGGATGCGAAGATCTTAACGGATATATATGGTTCAGATCATTGTCCAGTCCAACTTGATATTGAGGTGTAAAATGATTGCGTTTGTGAATGGAATTGTAAAGATTATTCGAAATGATCGTGTAGTACTTGATGTACATGGTGTTGGCTATGAAGTATATTTGGCTAATGCGTTAAGTCAAAAAATGAATGAAGAATTATTTCTTTATACATATCAACACGTTCGTGAAGATGCGATCTTATTGTTTGGCTTTATCAAAGAAGAAGATTATGAAGTCTTTATGCGCTTGATCAACGTAAAAGGAATTGGTCCAAAAACAGCCCAGACCATGTTATCGGTATGTTCTGGAAAAGAAATGATTGAAGCAATTGAAAATGATGATATTAAAAGATTGAAGTCATTACCTGGTATTGGTGCTAAAACGGCAGGACAAATCGTTTTGGATCTAAAAGGTAAGTTTGTATCTTTAGAAACGAGTGATAGTCCTGTGTCAAATCCAGTATGGACTCAAGTTCAGGATGCTCTTTTATCACTTGGGTATAAGACCAATCAATTAACAAAAATTAAAAAGGAATTCGAAAATACAGAATTAGGAGAAGATGAGATGTTACGACAAGCATTGATTCTACTCGCAAAAAGAAATGGAGTATAAGATAGATGCCTAGAGAAGTAGATGGAAATTTACAAGAGTGTGATAACTTTGAAAAGACGTTGCGTCCGCAAAGTTTAAATGAATATATTGGGCAATCCGAATTAAAAGAAAATCTAAATGTGTTTATTCATGCGGCAAGATCTCGAAATGAAGCTTTAGATCATGTTCTATTCTATGGCCCTCCTGGCCTTGGAAAAACAACATTGGCCTATATTCTTGCCAATGAAATGCATGGAAATTTAAAGACGGCTAGTGGTCCTTCCATTGAAAAAAGTGGAGATCTTGCAGCTATACTTACAACACTTGAACCGGGAGATGTCTTATTTATTGATGAGATCCATCGTTTGCCAAAACAAGTAGAAGAAGTATTGTATCCGGCTATGGAAGATTATTGTCTAGATATTGTGGTGGGTAAAGATTCGGCAACCGTACACAATATTCGTATTAATTTACCACCTTTTACGCTTGTGGGAGCCACAACTCGTGCAGGAGATTTAAGCGCGCCTCTACGTGATCGCTTTGGAATTATTTCACAGCTAGAGTACTATAATTTACAAGATTTAGAAAAAATCGTTTATCGTACAAGTTGTGTGATGAATACAGAAATTGATAAAAATGCTGTTGCGGAGATTGCTTTAAGATCACGTGGTACACCACGAATCGCAAACCGTTTGTTCAGACGTGTACGTGATTTTGCCCAAGTCTATAATGAGGGCGTGATTTCAAGTGAAATCGCAAAGACAGCTTTAGACAGGCTTCGCGTAGACCATTTAGGTTTAGATGCGGTTGACCATAAATATTTAAAAGGAATCATTGAAAGATTTAAAGGCGGGCCTGTAGGACTTGAAGCGATTGCTTCAAGTATTGGAGAAGAGCCAATGACTTTAGAAGATGTATATGAGCCATATTTATTACAGATTGGTTTTATCAATCGTACGCCTAGAGGAAGAATAGTAACGCCCAAAGCGTATGAACATCTTCAAATACCATATCAAAAAGAATTGTTCACAGATTAATAGTCTGTGAACATTTTTATTATATGGTATAATAATTTGCATGGAACAAATGACAGAATTAACAAAAAAAGTATTAGAATTTTTAGAACCAGATTCATCGAAATGGGCGTATTGGACAAGTAAACAGCTTTTAAATCCAGTTTCTGAATCGAAATGTATGGAAAGCTTTAAAGAACGAATATTAAAGGCTGTTTCAAATCGTGAAAAAGTAATTGTAGCAGGAGACTATGATTGTGATGGTATCAGTGCAACAACAATCATGGTGTCAGGCTTAAGAAAATTAGGTCTTGAATGTGGCTTTTATATTCCGGACCGTATTAAAGAGGGGTATGGGCTTAGTGAAGCAACAGTGATGTTGGCACATAAGAAAGGATATTCTTTGATTCTTACGGTGGATAATGGCATTAAAAGTAAGCCGGCTTTAGCACTTTCTAAAGAATTGGGTATGGATGTAATTGTTACGGATCATCATACAATGGATGAAGAAGTGAATTGTGATATTGTTGTACATCCAGATTTAATGGAGCCATGCTTTGAAACCTTATGTGGAGCTGGAATAGCCTATGAATGTATGCGAAAACTTGGTGTAGAGGATGATTATCTTTTGCAGCTTGCAGGTCTTGCGAGTATTTCGGATATGATGGTTGTCAAAGGGCAAACGCGAGCTTTGATTCAGAATGCATTAAGATCAATCAATGAAACACATGAAAAACATATTTTTTCTTTAGCTACAGATCGTGACTTAAATGAAACAAGTATTGGTTTTCAGGTGGTTCCTAAATTAAATGCGATTGGAAGATTGAGTAATCTTGCCAATGTCAACAATGTGGTCCGATATTTTTTAGCACATGATGATGAAACAATTTATACTTTGGGTTCACAAATTACACAAATGAATACGATTCGTAAACAAATGTCGGATCAGATGCAAAAAACAGCCTTATTAAAGTGTAAATCGAATGAGGATATCTATATCATTGAAGATACAAGTTTTCATGAAGGAATCATAGGTTTAGTGGCGGGTGCACTTTGTTCAAGATTTAATAAGCCTTGTATTGTTCTAGCTAAAAATGAACAGGGATATAAGGCGAGTATGCGTAGTCCTGAAGGCTTTAACTGCATGGAATTTCTTGGTCCATACAAACATTTTGTCGTATTTGGTGGACATGAAAATGCAGCAGGCTTTTCATTGAATCTAAATGAGTTTGATTTGTTTGAAGATTTCGTTCATGCGCGTATCAAGGAATATACGTATAGTGTGAAAAAGAAGGAAACATTAATTATAACGGATGATGAATTGAGTTTAGAAACCATTCAATCCTTAGATGTACTTAGACCTTTTGGCCCAGGCTTTGTTTTTCCTAGTTTTGAAATTATTCATCCTCAAATTAAGTCGTTGTATGATTTTCAAAATCATAAACATCGTAAATATACATTAGAATCTGGCTTACAGTGTATGCGTTTTAATCAAAGTGAAGTAGAGTATAAAAAAAGTGTGAATGCGATTCATTCTTTTATAGGTACGGCTCAAATCAATCAATATCAGGGCCGTAAGCAGGTGAATTTTGTGATTGATGAGATTGTGTATGAGTAGTAAAATGGAATCAATTAGAAAGAGGTTTAGTATGGATTTAAAAGATTATATTGAAAGTATTCCGGGGTTTCCAAAAGAAGGAATTATTTTTAGAGATGTGACACCCATTTTGCAGAATGCGAGTGCAATGCGTTATTGCGTGGATCAATTAAATGACTTTGTGAAAAGTGTTGGTGCAGATGTTGTGATTGGTCCTGAAGCACGTGGCTTTTTATTTGGCGTGCCAGTGGCTTTAGAAAATAATGTTGGTTTTGTACCTGTTAGAAAGCCTGGAAAGCTTCCAAGAGAAACCGTAAGTGAAACATATGATCTAGAGTATGGGCAAGATGAACTTTGTGTTCATGCGGATGCCATTTTACCAGGACAAAAAGTAGTTATTATCGATGATTTGTTAGCTACAGGCGGTACGGTAGAAGCGATTATTAAAATGGTTGAACGCATGCAGGCTAGTGTTACCGGTGTGGCTTTTGTGATTGAATTGGATGATTTAAAAGGTAGAGAAAAATTTAAAGATATCCCAGTGTGCGCATTAACACATTTTGAAGGAGAATAAAAAGTTTAGTTTAGGAAAGGGGGCGCAGTGATTATGAGTCAGAAAAAGCAAGTAACTTTTGAAGAGTGTATGGAAAATGTCCAAACATATATAAAACGCCCAGAGAATATTGAGTTGATTCAAAAGGCATATGATTTTGCCTATGAACATCACAAGGGACAATTTCGTAAAAGCGGAGAACCTTATGTGATTCACGTTATTCAAGTAGCAAATACGTTAGCGTTGATGCATTGTGGTCCAAAAACGATTGCGGCAGGTCTTTTGCATGATACTGTAGAAGATTGCCAAGGCGTAACGACAGATACAATTACGGAATTATTTGGTCAGGAAATCGCAACTTTAGTTGATGCGGTTACGAAGATTGGTGCTATTAAATTTAAAGATGAAGAAGAATATTTAGCGAGTAATCATCGTAAATTATTTATTGCGATGGCCAAAGATATTCGTGTTATTTTAATTAAGCTAGCAGACCGTTTGCATAATATGCGAACTTTGCAGTATATGCGTCCGGAAAAACAAAAGAAAATTGCCCGTGAAACATTAAGTGTTTATGCACCTATTGCGCATCGTTTGGGTATTAGTGAAATCAAAAACGAGTTGGAAGATCTTTCTTTTAAGTATTTAGATTATAAAAAATATGAAGAAATCAAAGATTTAGTAAAACAACGTGAAAGTGATCGTAACGAACAAGTTCATGAAATGATTTCAGATATTGAATCGATTATGCAGGAGTATAATATTCAATATCGTATTTTTGGTCGATCAAAACATTTTTATAGCATCTATAAAAAGATGGTGACTAAAAATAAGCGTTTTGAAGAAATTTTGGATTTATTGGCCATTCGAATCGTTACGGATTCCGTTGTGCATTGTTATGAAATACTAGGTTATATCCATGCTAAATATAGACCGATTCCAGGTCGCTTTAAAGATTATATTGCGATGCCAAAAGCAAATATGTATCAGTCTTTGCATACAACAATCGTAGAGCCTGAGCATGGTAATATTTTTGAAATTCAAATTCGTACAGAAGAAATGGACGCGATTGCCGAGCGTGGTGTTGCAGCGCATTGGAAGTATAAAGAAAATCGTAATTATACTCCAGAGTATGAACAAAAAGAGATTGAGGATAAACTTTCTTGGTTTAGAGATTTTTCGATGATGACCGATGAAGAAAGTGAAGATCCACTTGAATATATGAATGTACTTCAAAAAGATATTTTTGAAGCGAATGTATATTGTTTAACACCAAGAGGTAAAGTAATTGCCTTGCCTTCGGGTTCTTGTCCAATCGATTTTGCGTATAGAATCCATACGGAGGTTGGAAATAAAACAGTAGGCGCTAAAGTCAACGGGGCTATTGTTCCTTTAAATACGCCTTTAAAAACGGGAGATGTTGTTGATATCTTAACAAACAACAATTCGGTAGGTCCAAGTGCGGATTGGATCAAAATTGTTAAGAGTGGGCATGCACGTAATAAGATTCGTGCTTTCCTTCAAAAACAAGAACAGCAGTCACGTAAGGAGAGTATCAAACTAGGACAGTCGATGCTTGAAGATGAGTTTAAACGTTTAAAATTAGATCCGAAATCAATGGATCAAAAACGATTAGAATCCATTTTAACATCCTTATCCTTTAAGAGTGTGGATGATCTATATGTAGGTATTGCCATGAAGCGTGTTTCGTTGCAGTCGATTGTGGATCGTTTGGTTAAAAACCGCTCGAATATGCTTGAAGATCAAGAAATTATGAAAATTTACAACAAGCAGCCTGCACACGTTACAAAACATTCAAGTTGTGGTGTTATTGTGCCTGGAGTTGATACGATTGCGGTATCTTTGGCAAATTGTTGTAGACCGATTCCTGGAGA
The DNA here is from genome assembly GCF_000156655.1 of Holdemanella biformis DSM 3989. Taxonomy (GTDB): domain Bacteria; phylum Bacillota_I; class Bacilli_A; order Erysipelotrichales; family Erysipelotrichaceae; genus Holdemanella; species Holdemanella biformis. Next base: position 54,765 of record NZ_DS996841.1, on the reverse strand, counting down.
TTCGATTATTGGATATATTTCAAAAGGGCAAGGAGTCAAGGTGCATAGAGCGGATTGTCCAAATATTGTCAATGAAAAAAAGCGCTTAATTCCTGTACAATGGGAAGAGGGTCTAGATGAAAAACAATATGAAGTGAATTTGATTATTCATAGTGATGATCGAAATTACTTGTTGAGTGATATTGTGACGACTTTACAACAATGCAATGTCTATTTAAAACATGTAGATTCTGCGGTGGATGATGGTAATTTAGAGGCAACTACTAAGTTGACGGTTTCAGTGAAGAATGCAGCGCATCTACAAAACTTAATTTCAAACTTAAAAAAAGTACGAAGTGTCAATGAAGTCATTCGTACAATTCAATAGGAAGGTGTTTTTAGTACCTTCCTATTTTTTTTAAAAATTCAATTTTAATATAAAGAATACGAGAAACGATTTCTCTTGTGATGTGTTTAGGTTTTAAATCTTTAAACCACATACAGCCATAATCTGAAAAGAATTGTCTGGCAATGGCACAAGCTCTTTTGGCGTGAGTTTGTGATGTTAAAATCAATACATCTTGTTTTTGAATAATATCTTTTGAAAATTTGAAATTCTCAAATGTATTTCTTGCGTTTGTTTCTAGAATGGTTGGAATATCCATTTTATTTTGAATATAAGCATGCATAACTTTGGCTTCGATAAATTCATTTTTTACATTGGAACCGGAAATAATTAATGTATCGTAAAGGTTTTGTTGATATGCTTTTATGGCTAAATTACATCTTTTAATTTGACTTGAAGACATCGTTCCATCATCATGAGCAGGACATCCAAGTAGCAATGCATATGTATAGTGTTTCTTTCTTTTTGGGATAAAGGGGAAGAAATAAATGTATATACATGCAAGGATTAAAATGCATAAACTAGCGATCATAATAAATCACCTTTCTAGCTTGAAATGTATCAAAAGATAAATATTGACATTTGAGTTCGATTTCTTGAAGGAATTTAGGAAGCTCTTTAAATTTTGTGACGACTTGTTTGTCTTTAAGAAATGCTTGTCCAATTGAATCAAATCCTGCTACGATCACTTGATTGAAACGATTGTTTTCTTGCATCTGTGCTTTTGTGATTTGTAGAAGAATAAACATACAAGTTCTTTGAATTCGAGCTTTTGTGTATGTTTTAGAAATGGATGCCAACAGAAACTCTTCCCATTTCAAATATTTCTTGGCATTTTCTTTTAAGCGATATTCAATACCTTCATTGACTAGAAAATAGGTGGATAAAATATTTGTGTCAGTTAAAATCAAGAATTTTCTAAGATATGGATAGTAAGTGTCCCAAGTTTGATTGGGATTGAAGTAGGCATCCTTAAATTGAGCAATGCCTTCAAAGTATTCTTTACGTGTTTGTGTGGCACTTTTGAAAGTATCCTTTCGAGAAATGGATTGTGGAAGGATATTATACTTGTCACATTGTTTGATATATTGAATGCCTAAGATGTCATTTGGTTGTATGTCTTTTGAATATAAATTTCGATTCATACTTAATGATGGATCTACTTTTGTCGACTCCATTTGTTTGGCATACTCTCTTAGCAAGACAATGTTGTTTGTTTCTGAGCCAAAACAAATTTGATCGATATTTAACGCATGCAAAGATTCAATTGCATATTTAGCAAAGTAATCGGCACTTTGTGCTGCATAACAAGCAGGAAGTTCAATCACAAGGTTGCAACCGGCTTCTAGAGCAAGTTTAGTCTTATCTTCCATACTTAAAAGGCTAGGTAAGCCTCTTTGGGTAAAATGATTGGACACAATCGCAATTAAGCAATTACATTGTGTTAATTCTTTCGTTTTTTTGATATGATAAATATGTCCTTGGTGAAAAGGATTATATTCTGTAATAATTCCGCACGTTTTCATATTCATTATGATAACAGAATCTTTTTCTTGTGGAAATATTGACTTTATGAATTACTTTTATTATAATATCAAATGCGACATGAGGTGAAGATCGTGAAATTTAATAGAAAAGACTTCTTAAATGCAAATAACCATATTATTGAGATCGATGAATGGATTGCGATTGAAGAAAACGATCTGCTTCATCATACTTCTGTCAAGTCTGTTCCAGATGTACATGTTACGGGTACATTAGAGTTTGACGGAATGAATTTCGTATCGAGTGATTTGAGTATGGACGGAACAATGGTTGTTCTAGATTCCATCACAAATGAAGATATTGATGTTCCATTTGAGACGGAGTCGCAACAAACGTATTCTTTTGTTCCTGTAGAGGATGCAGAGGATCAGGAAATTATCGTGGTGAAAAAAGATACAATCGATATTAACCCAGAGATTTTCCAGGCGATATTATATGAGGCTCCAATGAGTATCACTCGTTTACCTCGTGATCAATATCCAAAGGGAGATGGTTGGCAGCTTTTATCGGATCAAGATAGAGAAGAGCCAAAAATTGATCCACGATGGGAAAAATTAAATGATTTCAAACTGGATGATGACTAGGAGGTGCAAGCATGGCAGTTCAACAGAGAAGAAATTCAAAAACACGTAAAGCAAAACGTAGAACACATTACAAATTGGTGAAACCAGCGTTGACTCGTTGTCCAAATTGTGGTGAATATAAACTTGCTCACAAGATGTGCTCTTGTGGCGAATACAACGGCAAACAAATCGTTGAAAAGTAGTAAATTAGCCAGGTAAATCCTGGCTTTTTCTGTAGTATGGAGGAAAATATGATTGAGATTTTAAAATCTATATTGTATGGCATTGTTGAAGGAATTACGGAATGGCTTCCTGTTAGCTCAACAGGTCATATGATTTTATTGGAAGAAATTATGCCGATGAATGTATCAAGTTCATTCTGGAGTATGTTTCTTGTTGTGATTCAATTGGGTGCAATCTTAGCGGTTGTTTTATTGTATTGTAATAAAATATTTCCTTTTAGAAAAAATAATAAAGGAAAATATGTTCCTGTTAAATCCATTTGGATCTTATGGTCAAAAATTTTGGTGGCTACAATTCCAGCAGCTGTTATTGGCTTATTATTAGATGATTGGATCGATGCACATTTATATAATGGATTTGTGGTTGCGATTATGTTGATTTTAGTGGGTGTTGCGTTTATCTATGTAGAAAATCGTAATAAAAATATGCGTCCAAGTGTAGATACCCTTGCTGCCTTATCTTATAAAGATGCGCTCATTATTGGCTTATTTCAAGTTGTGGCAGCTGTTTTACCTGGAACTTCAAGATCTGGATCCACAATCATTGGTGGATTAATGATTGGTGTAAGTCGTGCTGTAGCGGCCGAATTTACTTTCTTTTTAGCGATTCCAGTTATGTTTGGTGCTAGTCTATTAAAATTAGTGAAATTTGGATTCTCGTTTAGTTTATTGGAATTTTTTATTCTTGCCTTTGGAATGATTGTGGCATTTGTCGTTTCTATTTTTGTGATTCGTTTCTTAATGTCTTATATTAAAAAGCATGATTTCAAAGTGTTTGGATGGTATCGTATCGCACTTGGTATAATTGTTTTAGTTTTCTTTATGGTTCGTGCCATTTTCTAAGGTGTTTGTCTAGACAAACATCTTTTATTTTAGGATTTGACACGATAGACTTTATGCCTGTTTTCGTGTATAATATTTTTGGTTTTACCTAGAACAAAGGACGAAAAGGAGGAAATAGTATGGATGTACTATGGATCGTTTTGTCTGGTGTCGCAGGTCTTGCGATTGGATCTGGCTGTATGGTCGGAATTTCCAAAGCAGGTTTAAATAAGAATCAGCAAAAAGCAGAACAAATTTTAAAAGAAGCTCAAAATGAAGCAGACTCTCGCGTGAAACAAGCTGTGCTAGACGGAAAGACACAGGCTCATGATTTGCGTGTTGAAGCTGAAAAAGAAATTAAAGAACGTAAACAAGAATCAATGGAATTAGAGAACAAGTTGTTGCGTAGAGAAGATAACTTGAATTTTCGTGATGAAGCGTTAAATCAAAAAGAGCGTCAGATTAATGAAAAGATGAAGAGTGTTGCTGACAAACTGACATCATTAGACGAAAAAGAAAAGAAATTACAAGAAGAAATTGATAAACAAGTTGTTGTTTTAGAAAGTGTTGCCAAAATGTCAAGCCAGGCAGCCAGAGAAGAATTGTTTGCGATTGTAGAGAAGAAAATGGAACATGAAACAATCGCATATATCAAAGATAAAGAGGATGAGGCAAAAGCAACTGCCAATGAAAAAGCGCAAAATATCATTGCTTTAGCTATTGAGCGTATGTCTCAACAAGAAACACAGGAAAAAACAGTCAGTGTTGTGTCTTTACCTGGTGAAGAAATGAAGGGACGTATTATTGGCCGTGAAGGTCGTAATATTCGTTGTTTTGAACAAGCTACTGGTGTTGAATTGAATATTGATGATACACCAGATTTGATTACGATCACATGTTTTAATCCGGTGCGTCGTGAAGTGGCTCGACTTGCGTTAGAACACTTGATTCGTGATGGAAGAATTCAGCCAGGACGTATTGAGGATGTTGTAAAGAAATACCAGAATGAAATTGATCAAGAAATCATGAAGGCTGGAGAAGATGCTATCTTCAAATTGGGTATTGGTCGAATTGATCGTGAAATTGTAAAATTAATTGGTACATTGAAGTATCGTTATTCTTATGGACAAAATGCATTACAGCATTCTATGGAAGTTGCCTATATTGCGGGATGCATGGCAGCTGAACTTGGATTGAATCAACAAATTGCCAAACGTGCAGGTCTATTGCATGATATTGGTAAGGCATTGAATATTGAGCAACAAGATGGATCTCATGTTGAATTGGGATACAAATTCTGTAAAAAGCATGGTGAAAAAGAAATTGTATTAAATGCGATCCACTCTCACCATGGGGATGTAGAGCCAAAATTCTTAACAAGCCATTTGGTTATTGCGGCAGATACAATTAGTGCTGCAAGACCTGGAGCTCGTAAAGAAAGTGCTCAAGCTTACATCAACCGTCTTGAAAACTTAGAAAAGATTGCGAATGGATTTGATGGTGTTGCGAATGCATTTGCGATTCAGGCAGGTCGTGAAATTCGTGTGCTTGTAAATCCAGAACACGTTGATGACTTGACTTGTGTAAAATTAGCTCGTGATATTCGAGATAAGATTGAATCTGAATTGACATATCCAGGTCAAATCAAAGTAAATGTTATTCGTGAGACACGTGCCCAGGAATACGCAAAATAAAAATGTCGGGCTTTAGTCCCGACTTCAATTTTTTAGTTTGGTAAATGAATTATGGTAAGCCTGCACTTACTAAACTGCCTTGATTCACTTCTAGGATATAGTATAATTTGAGTATAAATTATTAAACAAGGAGGAAATGACAATGGCAGTAAATATCGATAAAGATGCTTGCATCGGATGTGGTGCTTGTGTAGGAGGATGTCCTGTTGGAGCTCTTTCATTAGATGATGAAGGAAAATCAGTTTGTGACGAAGGAACTTGCATCGACTGCGGTTCATGCGTAGGAACTTGCCCAGTTGGAGCAATCAACCAGTAATTCAAATTAAAAACATTTGCCAAGCTTAATGCTTGGCATTTTTTTTCGAAAGGAGAACATATGAAACAAAAACCAGGATGGGTTTTACCCGATTTAAAAGAAGCACAAAAACGAACTACAAATACAATTGATCGTATTGATACTTTCACGATTCCTGAAGTAGCTCGTATGATGGGAAGAGGAAAAACATATTTTATTTCAACATATGGTTGTCAAGCTAATGAACGTGATAGCGAAACATTGGCTGGAATTTTAGATGAGCTAGGATTTACACCGAATGAAACGGCTGAAGGCAGTGATGTCATTATCATCAATACGTGTGCGATTCGTCAAAATGCCGAAGAGAAAGTCTTAGGTGAGATTGGTAACTTTAAGCGTTTATATCGCGAAAATAAAGATTTGATCATTGGCGTATGTGGTTGTATGGCGCAAGAAGAAGGCTTGGTTGAAACTTTACTTACAAAATATCCTCAGGTACGCTTGTTGTTTGGAACACACAATATTCAAGAACTTCCAAGTATGCTTTATAGTTGTATGTTCGAAGGTAAAAAGGTCGTAAAAATCTATTCGAAAGAAGGAGAAGTTTACGAAAATCTACCAGTACATCGTTTTGGAACATTCAAGGCTTGGGTCAATATTATGTATGGTTGTGACAAATTCTGTACATATTGTATTGTTCCTTATACTCGTGGAAAACAGCGTTCTAGAAAGATGTCTGAAATCTTAAAAGAAGTTCAAGAATTGAAAGATGAGGGATATAAAGAAATTACATTGCTTGGGCAAAATGTAAATGCATATGGTAAAGATATGGATAATGAGCAAGATTTTGCGACTTTATTAGAGGAAGTGGCTAAGATTGGAATTCCTCGTGTTCGTTTTACAACGAGTCATCCTTGGGATTTCTCTGAACAAATGATTGATGTCATCGCAAAGTATGATAATATCATGCCGTTTATTCACTTGCCTTTACAATCTGGAGATGATGATGTACTTAAGTTAATGGGTCGTCGTTATACAAAAGAATCTTATTTGGCTTTATATGATAAGATCATCAATACAATTCCAAATGTTGCTGTTTCAACAGATATCATTGTTGGATTTCCAAATGAAACAGATGAACAATTTGAACATACATTAGATGTTGTTCGTTATTGTAAATATGATAATGCCTTTACGTTTATTTTCTCTGCAAGACCTGGTACACCAGCCAGTCGTATGCATGATTCGATTGATATGGAGACAAAGAGAAAACGTTTGGCTAGATTAAATAAGACATGGAATGATTTAGCTTTAGAAAAGAACAAAGCTTATATTGGTCGTACAGTGACAGTACTTGTGGATGGTCCTAGTAAGAAAGATGAAAATGTGTATTCGGGATACACAGATACGCAAAAACTAGTGAACTTTAAAGGAGAAAATCTTCAAGCAGGAGATTTTGTTGAAGTTAAGATCTTAGATGCGAAAACTTTCTCTTTAGATGGCGTAGCTGTGTGATATAATTTAGAAAAATAATACTATTTAAAAGGAGATAATATGAAAGAAGAAAAAATGCCTTCATTGACAGAAAAAATTCGTATCTTCGCCCTTGGTGGTTTAGATGAGGATGGAAAGAACTTATTCTGTGTGGAGGTGGATCAATCCATCTACGTAATTGAAGCTGGAATCAAATTTCCAGACAACAAAGAATCGTTAGGTATTGAATTTATTATTCAAGATTTTACATATTTAGTGGAAAATAAAAATCGTGTCGCAGGTATTTTTATTACGCATGGACACGATGATGTTATGGGAGCTTTACCATATTTATTAAAACAAGTTCCTTGTGATGTGTATACGGCGCCTCTAGCTGTAAAAGAAGTACAAAAAATGATTCGACAGGAACACATTACGGGCGTGCGTGTTCATGGTGTTAAGCGTAACGAAAAGAAGCGCATTGGAAAAAGAAGAGTTGTCTTTTTCCCAATTACCCATGCATATCCTGGAACGTTTGGTCTTGCGATTGGTACTGAACAAGGATATATCGTATATTCAGGTGAGTTCATTGAGGACTATGATGATTTAGAAGATGCTTATAGAGCTGATTTTACAACAATATCGGAACTAGGTAATGAAGGTGTATTGGTATTGTTGCAGGAAAGTAAGGGGGCTGAAAGAAGTGGTCATACTTCTCCAAGTCATCGTATTTCACCAAAGCTTTTACAGGTGTTAGAAACACATGAAAATAAACGTGTTTTTGTCAGTGTATATACACAAAGTGTGTATCGCATTCAGGAAATCATTGATTGTTGTGTGGCAAATCATCGTAAGATGGTTTTCTATACGAAGGAATTACGTGATTTAGTGGATCGTTTAAAGGAAATTGGCTATGAAGTCGATCCATCTTTAGTTATTGATCCAGCTGATTTTGATAATTCCATGAAAGATGTCGTAGTCATCATTTCTGGACAAGGTAAGTCTTTGTTTAAAACAATCAACAATATTGCCAATAATGAATTAGAGTCGATTGTATTTGATCAGGATGATGTGATCGTGGTCGCAAGTCCAGTTGTTCCTGGTGTTGAAAATGAATTCAAGAGCATGGAAAATGATATGTATAAAAAAGAGGGTGAAATCATTGTTCTAGACAAGAATGTTTTGAGTATGCACCCTAGTAAAGAAGATTTGAAGATGATGATCTTCCTTACAAAACCAAAATACTACATTCCAATTAAAGGGGAATATCGTCTGTTGCATATGAATTCACAGATTGCGGTTGAAATGGGATATGATCCAAGCCGTATCATTATTTTAGATAATGGTCAGGTTGCTACTTTTGAAAATCGTAAATTGGTTTCTTGTGCTATGGAATTAGAACTTCATGAAACAATGATCGATGGAAAAGAAAACTGGGATATGGCTGGTGTTGTCTTGAAAGATCGTGAAACATTAAGTACGGATGGTGTTATGATTTTGGCGATTGGTATTAATGCGAAAACGAAAAAGATCATCAATGGTCCAGATGTACAAAGTCGTGGATTGATCTATTTGCGCGATGCCGAATATATCACTGGGGATGTTGCCAAAATTATGGAAGACACAATCAATGAGGCGGTTGAAAATAAAACGTATGATAATTTAGAGACACGAAATTTGATTCGTGATAAAGTTTCTAAATATCTTTATAAACAAACCGCAAAAAGACCGATGATTTTACCGGTTATTTTAGAAATTAACTTAAATAAGTAGAAAGTGGGGTAAGTATGGCAAAAGCCAGAAAAAAAACAACACGAAAAAAATCTACGAAGAAGAAAACACAAACGTCTTGGTTGCACTCAAACTTATTTCGTTTGTGTTTCCTTATTTGTATGATATGTATTAGTATTATTGCCGTTTTAGAATTTGGCATTGTAGGCGCTTTTTTAAAACATTTCTTTGAATTCTTATTTGGAGCTTTGACAAATGGATTATTTATTTTGAATGCTACCTTGTGTGCAGTTCTTATTTTCCATAAGGAACAGCCTGTGATTCGTAAGCGTTATATGTTTGGAATCTTATTTTTGGCACTTGGTTTAAGTTTGATTTCTTCGATTATGGAGTTTAAACCAAATCCAGGTAGTTATGGATTAAAATATATTATGGAAAATGCCGGTAATATTATTACGGGTCATTTGAAAACATATTCTGGATTAGCAGGAGCTTTGTTGCTATGTCTTTTTCAGTCATTATTCGATTATTCTGGAACCTATGTCATGGTACTATTATTTTTTGTGCTTGCGATATTGATGTTTGGTTATGAAAAGATTGTGGGATATGAAAGAAAGCCTAAAAAGGTTTTGAAAAGTGAACCAGTCAAGGAAACTCCGGTATCGATTGATCGTAAGAATTTCATATTTGAAGACGAAGATACAAATGAATCGAGTTTTCAAATCATCAATGCCGATCCAGTAAAACCTGTACAACCAGATCCTGTCGTTGAAGAAACAAAGGAAGATGAACCTTTGATTATTGGAGATCTTGAGCCTAGAAAGCCTAGCTTTATGGTGGATGTGGATGATGAGCCAAAAGAAAAAGTTGTTGAAAAAAATGAAGTGCCTGTCGTTAATGAAGGGGTTGTAGAAAAAACGGAGCCTAAGCATTATATTCGGGATGAAAATTCGGATTTTAAGAACTATAAGCTTCCAAAATTGAATGTTTTAGAGGATATGGAAAGAAAATCAAGATCCAATGCGAATACAATTACAGCTAAGGAAAAAGGGGAAAAACTGATTGAAATCCTACATGAATTTGGTGTCGAAGCCAATCTTGTTCAGATTCATATTGGGCCGAGTGTAACAAAGTTTGAAATCAAACCAGAACTTGGTGTTCGTGTTAATAAAATCAGTAACTTACAAAATGACATCAAGATGGGTCTTGCAGCTAAAGATATTCGTATTGAGGCTCCAATTCCTGGTAAGGCAAGTGTTGGAATTGAGATTCCAAATGTTGAAAAGACAAGTGTTCAGATGAAGGATTTGATGCGTACAATTCCGGATTCGATGAAAGATAAAAAGTTACTTTTCTGTTTGGGAAAAGATTTAATGGGAAATAATGTCTATGGTGAATTAAATCGTATGCCGCACTTATTGATTGCAGGAGCTACAGGTAGTGGTAAATCGGTCTGTGTAAATGCGATCATTTCTTCGATATTAATGCGTACAAAACCGGATGAAGTGAAATTGGTTTTGATTGATCCTAAAAAAGTAGAGTTTACACCCTATAATGATGTACCACATTTATTATCTCCAGTAATTACAGATGGAGATCTTGCCAATAAGGCGTTGAAGGTCATTGTAGAAATGATGGATCGTCGTTATGATTTATTTGGTGAATTAGGTGTTCGTAATATTACGGCATATAATGAATATGTTTTAACGCATAATGATGAACACTTAAAGGTTTTACCTCGTATTGTCATTATTATTGATGAGCTTGCGGATTTGATGTTGGTGGCAGCTAAAGAGGTGGAAGCAAGCATTCAAAGAATTACGCAGCTTGCACGTGCTGCAGGAATTCATTTGATTGTTGCCACACAAAGACCAAGCGTGGATGTTATTACGGGTGTAATTAAGGCAAATATTCCAAGTCGTATTGCCTTTGCGGTATCACAAGCTGTGGATTCAAGAACGATTTTGGATCAAGTTGGAGCAGAGCGATTACTTGGAAATGGTGATATGTTGTATTTGCCAAATGGAGAAACGAGTCCTAGACGTATTCAGGGTGTCTTTATTAAGGATGAAGAAGTTAATAATATTTGTGCATTTGTGAAATCGCAGGCAATGCCAAAATATGATGATGCCTTTATTCAATTAAAAGATCTACAGAATCAAGGTAATGAGGCACAAAATGTTACGGCAGATCCTTTATATGAGGAAGTGAAACGTTTTGTGATCGCATCAAGAAAGGCGAGCACGTCTTTGATTCAAAGAAAATTTTCAGTAGGATACTCTAGAGCTGCAAGATTAATGGATGTTTTAGAGGCAAATGGTATCATTGGTCCTTCAAGAGGTAGTAAGCCTAGAGAAATTTTAGTGCAAAATACTTTAGAAGATGATATAGATTCTATATAATAGAAGAAGAAAGGAATTTTAACTATGAATATATTTTTAAAATCAGCAGGAAAACAAGAAGGAACACCATGTGTTTCAAATATGGTTCAATTGGGAGACTTCTTTTATTTAAGTGGTCAAACAGGCCTTGGAGAAACAATTCAGGAACAAACAATTACAGCTATTAATAAAGTAATTGATGTTTTATCAAACTATGGTTTACAACTTCATCATGTTGTGAAGTTCACAGTGTATTTAAAGAATATCGAGGATAAAGATGCATTCTTGAATACATTTAAAAACTTTGTAGATGAACCATTCCCTGCATGTACAATCGTAGAAGTATCGAATTTAGCAGATAATGCTACTGTATGCATTGAGGGACTTGGCGTAAATACACTTCGTCATGAAGAACAAATGCAACAATCAAGTTGCTCACATGATTGTTCATCATGTGGCGGAGGATGCCACTAATACACCGGTTAAAACGGTGTATTTTTATTTAAAAAGCGAAATATAAGGTGCATTGAATTGCGAATTCTTTTGGGATGGTCGCAATCTAAGAAGGTACCATCCTTAAAAGAAATTCTACAATAGGAATGATAGTACATGACATTTTGGATATTGGCATAATTGATCCATATACAGTCATGTGCTTTTTTTGATTTGGTCGGAAAGTATACTTCTTGTTTTGAAATATTCACAACAACGGGAATGAATTTTTTGGTCTTCATTTGATAGATAAAGGCTTCTTGCCTTCCTTTTAGGCTAAATCCATTCATAAGACACATTTCATTTAAGTAATTATGTGTGCTTAAACAAGCATGATACATTCTTTCATCTTCTTTTACCATGCAGACTTGGCTTGATTTATGTTCATAGTATAAATAGTTCATATTATCTATAATACGGGTCCAATGTGAAAAAGACATAAAAAAAAGAAAGTTTATTAAAAAACTTTCTATAACCACGAGATTGTATTTTCTATACCCTTTTTGATTTTTTCGATATTTGTACGATGTCTATAAATAACGAGTACAGTCATAAGCCAGCTTGCGATAATAACAGAAATGCTTTCAACATTGAATCCTAGCATTAAGGCTGTAATGTATAAGCTACTTGAAATGGCTGCACACATACTTGCTAGAGAAACATATTTAAATAAGTATAGGATAATTATAAACATGCCAAATGGTACAAGTAAGTAGCTTGCATCTTGAAATAAGAAAATGCTTGTAGAAAATAAGAAGCCAAACATTGTACTGACGGCTTTGCCTCCATGGAATTTCGCGAAAATAGGATAACAATGTCCGATGCAGCATGCAAGTCCAGTCCAGATCCCTGCAACCTTAGATACTTGTGTCGCAATCGCAATCGCAAGTACTACTTTTAAAACATCAAATACAATAACAGAAATGCCGGCTTTCTTACCTAGAACTCTTCCGGCGTTTGTTCCGCCTAAATTGCCTGAGCCATATTGGCGTATGTCTGTATGATAGAAAACTTTACCAATAATCAATGCGAAGGGTAAAGATCCTAATAAGTAACCTAATAAAATACATAGAATAGTTTTCATTTCTTCCACCTCGAAACTTATTTTAGCAGTTTTCATCTTCTTAGTCGAGAATTGGATGAAAAAATTAATTATTGGATACAAAGAGTGTGGATAAAAAACGTATACGAATAAGGGTAGGATTCTATGCTGCAAAGTCTAAAACGAATCACAAACAAAATCGAATAAAGTGGATAATGTTTTTTTAAAGGTATTGAGTTACAAAAACTGAACAATGGATTAGATCATATGAAAATATTTGGATGAGTTAAAGATTTTAGCTGTATCTAAGCGTGTTTCTAAATTGTTGAAAGTAGGGATTATAGAATTTGTCAAAAGATATGGAAAAGGTAAATATAAGTTTAAGCATAAGGTGTGAAAGCACCTTTTTAATTTGACATGAATAATGTATATATAGCGTGTATAATCAAATGGAATTGACGGAATTTATGTGCACTTTTTTTGATTTGTTGATATAATAAAGATTACGTTGGAAAGTAGGGATAGTATGCCAAAACAACAATATGATGAAAGTAGTATCGTTATTTTAGAAGGCTTGGATGCCGTAAGAAAGCGTCCAGGTATGTATATTGGATCTACGGATTCAAAAGGTTTGCATCATCTTGTATGGGAAATTGTTGATAATGCGATTGACGAGGCTTTAAATGGCTATGGAAATGAAATTGCGATTACCCTAGAAAAAGATGGCAGTGTAACAGTTGAAGATCATGGGCGAGGAATGCCTGTTGGAAAACATAAATCAGGAGTAAGTACACTTCAAGTTATTTTTACTATTTTACATGCAGGTGGTAAATTTACAAGTCATGGAGGCTATACAAGTGCTGGAGGATTACATGGTGTAGGTGCAAGTGTTGTAAATGCTCTATGTACATGGTGTAAAGTTACAGTACATGATGGAAAAGATATTTGGAGTATGACATTTGAAGATGGGGGAAGTAAGATTGGAAAACTTGAAAAAGTAGGAAAAACCAATCGTACTGGAAGTACGGTAACCTTTAAACCGGATCCGACTATCTTTAAGACGGTTCATTTTTCATATTCTACCATTTGTGAAAGAGCTCAAGAAGATGCCTTTTTATTAAAAGGATTAAAAATGATTGTTCGTGATAAGCGCAAAGAAGAAAAAGAAGTTATCTATCAATATGAAGATGGATTAAAAGCATTTATTGACGAAGTAAATCAAGATCATACACCAATGCATGATTCAATTAGCTTTAGAGGTGAAAGTAATCAAATCGTCGTTGAAGGATGTTTCCAATATACAGATGAGTATCAAGAAAACATTTTCTCATTTACGAATATGGTTCGTACTCGTGATGGGGGCTCTCATGAAACGGGTGCTAAACAAGCTTTTACGAAAGTATTTAATGAATATGCACGTAAAAATGGTTTCTTAAAAGAAAAAGATAAAGGCTTTGATGGAAATGATGTTAGGGAAGGATTAACATTAGTCATTAATTTAACCATTCCAGAAGATTATTTACAATTTGAAGGACAGACCAAAGAGAAATTGGGGAGTCCAGAAGCTAAACCTGCAACCGAAACGGTTGTATCCGAAAATCTTCGTTATTTCTTAGAAGAAAATAAAGAGATTGCCAATGCTCTAGTACGTAAGATCATCAAGGCTGCACAAGCTCGAAATGCTGCAAGAAAAGCGCGTGCAGATATTCGTAATGGAAAAGGGAAAAATCGTTCGGAAAGAGTTTTATCTGGAAAGTTGGCATCGGCTCAAAGTAAAGATGCAAGAAGAAAAGAATTATATTTAGTCGAAGGTGATTCTGCGGGGGGTTCTGCAAAACAGGGTCGTGATTCAAAATATCAAGCAATTTTACCTTTACGTGGGAAGGTTTTAAATACAGAAAAGGCAAGTCTTGAAGCCATTGAAAAAAATGAAGAATTGAATACGATCATTCATGCCTTAGGGGCAGGTGTAGGTGCTAATTTTACGGCTGAAGATTCAAACTACTATAAAGTTATTATTATGACCGATGCGGATGATGATGGAGCACATATTCAAAACTTATTATTGACATTCTTCTATCGCTATATGCGTGAATTGATCACGCATGAAATGTTATATATTGCTCTTCCACCACTATATCGTATTGCCAAGGGTGGAAAAGAATATTATTTATATACAAATGAAGAGTTGGATGAGAAAAAAGCGGAATTGAAAAATGGCTATACCATTACACGATATAAAGGTCTTGGTGAAATGAATGCTACTCAGCTTTGGGATACGACAATGAATCCAGAATCTAGAACTCTTCTTTGTGTGACCATTGAAAATGCGATGATGGCCGAAAAAAGAGTGACTGAACTAATGGGAGATAAGGCAGAACTTCGTCGTAATTGGATCGAAGACAATGTTGTATTCACATTAGAAGATGATTATAGGGAGGTAAGTGCGTGAAAGAAAAAGAAGTAAAACATAATGTTTTAAAGAATTCTTTAGAAGATATCATGGCGGATCGTTTTGCCAGATATTCAAAATATATTATTCAGGAACGTGCTTTACCTGATGCTAGGGATGGACTAAAGCCAGTTCAAAGACGTATTTTATATGCGATGTATGAAGATGGAAATACATACAATAAGCCATACCATAAATCCGCAAAAACAGTAGGTAATGTAATTGGTAATTATCACCCTCATGGAGATAGTTCTGTTTATGATGCGATGGTTCGTATGTCACAAAATTGGAAAATTACCAATCCTTTAATTGATATGCAAGGAAATAATGGATCTATCGATGATGATCCAGCTGCTGCGATGCGTTATACAGAGGCACGCTTAGCTAGAATTAGTGATTTTTTACTACAAGATATTGATAAAGATACAGTGGAATGGGCACCCAACTTTTCGGATGAAAAAATGGAACCAACCGTACTTCCTGCACGTTTTCCAAATTTATTAGTTAATGGAATTACAGGTATTGCGGCAGGGTATGCGACAAATATTCCTCCACACAATTTGAATGAAGTCATTCAAGCAAGTATTTATCGTATTTCGCATCCAGATTGTTCATTAGAAGAATTGATGCAGTTTGTGAAAGGTCCAGACTTTCCTACAGGCGGCATCGTGATGGGGCTTGATGGTATCAAACAAGCTTTTCAGACAGGTCGTGGACGTGTTTTGATTCGTTCAAAAGTAGAAGTAGTACCTTTGCGAACAATTAAACAAATTATTATTCATGAGATTCCTTATGAAGTGATCAAATCGAATCTTGTAAAGAAAATTGATGAGATTCGTTTAAATAAAAAAATCGATGGTATTTTAGATGTTCGTGATGAAAGTGATCGTACTGGACTTCGTATTGTGGTGGATCTTAAAAAAGATAGTAATGATGAACAGATTTTAAATTATCTATATAAAAATACAGATTTACAAATTTCATATAACTACAACGTCATCGCCATTGTAAATAAAGCGCCTGTACAAATGTCTTTAGCTATGATGTTAGATGCCTTTATTAGTCATCGTGAAGATGTGGTGATTCGAAGAAGTAAATTTGATTTGAAAACAAAGAAAGAGCGTGCTCATATTTTAGAAGGTTTGATCAAAGCGGTAAGTGTAATGGATGAAATTATTCACATCATTCGTAAATCGAAAGATAAGTCACATGCCAAAAAGAATTTGATTGAGCGTTTTGATTTTACTGAAAAACAAGCAGAAGCTATTGTTGTTATGCGTCTATATCGTTTGACGAATACAGATGTAAAAGAATTAAAGGCAGAATTTAAACAACTTCAATGTGATATTGCAGAATTAGAAAAGATTATTCGTGATAAATCTGAATTGCACAAAGTGATGGTTGAAGAACTTGAGAAGGTGAATGCAGAATTTAATACGCCTAGACTTTCTAAAATCGTTCATGAAGTTAAGGAAATCGTGATTGATGAAAAGGCGATGATCTCAAAAGAAGAATGTATGATCACTGTAACTCGTGATGGATATATTAAACGTGTATCTATGCGAAGCTTCAATGCATCAAGTGATTCAATGACACAAAGAAAAGATACAGATTCTTTGGTTTGTTATGGGGCGAGTCATACATTACAGACTTTGATTTTCTTTACAAATCGTGGAACATATGGATATATTCCTGTTTATCAAATTGAAGAGGCAAAATGGAAAGATTTGGGTGGTCATATCTCAAATTATATTAAGATGGATTCAAGTGAAAAAATCATTGCGGCCTATGTATTAGATGCTTTTAAAACAGGGGTACATGTTGTGAGTGCAAGTCGTCATGGCATGATCAAACGTACAGAATTAAAAGAGTTTGAGGTTTCTCGTTCAAATAAAACGATGACTTGTATGAAAATTGGTGGTATGGATGAAATGATATCTGTATCTCTATCTTATAAACCAGATGATCAAGTGATTTTAGTAAGTGAACAAGGATATGGTTTAATGTATCCGGTTGAACAGATTCCATTGGTTTCTAATAAATCAAAAGGTGTTAAGGCAATGAATCTTGCAAAGGATGATTGTGTTGCTTCTATTTGTATTCGTAAAAATAGAGATGAACAAGTATTGATTTCTACAACCACACTTTCTTTAAAGCGTATGAAACAACTTGAAATTGCACCATTAAATCGTCCGGCTAAGGGAAATCGTATTTGTAAGTTGGTAAAATCGAATCCCAATGTTATTTTCAATTTACAAATGGTGGATCTAAATACGAAAATTGAAATATATACAGATGAAATCCTTACATTTGAAGCGAAAGAAATTAGTTTGATGAATGCACAGTCAACTTTTTCAATGCCATATGGAAAAGTTGAGTCATTTGAATGGATCTGCCCTCTTGAAAATGTATTGGATGGATCTTGGGTAAAACAAGAAGATTTCAAACAACCTTCTTTATTTGAAGAGGATAACGCATGAGTAAAAAACAAGCAAATTTAGTATGTTTAATTGTTGCGGCCATTTGGGGTGGTGGATTCATTGCCACAGATGCTGCTTTACAAACGTTTGATCCTTTTACCGTTTTAATGATTCGTTTTATTGGTGCAAGCCTAGTTAGTATTGTGGTTTGTCTTTGTAGTCATGTTAAAGTTTCAAAACAAGCACTATTTCGAGGAAGTATTTCAGGGGTGTTAATGTATTTGGCATTCGCATTTCAAACTTTTGGCTTGGCCATGACAAACACGGGTCAAAATGCATTTTTGACAGCTGTCAATGTTGTTCTTGTTCCATATATTGTATGGCTTTTATGGAAAAAGAAGCCAAGCAAAAGACAACTTGGCGCTAGTGTAATATGCTTAGTAGGCATTGCTTGCTTAAGTTTATCAAAAGGCTATTTCCAATTTAGTTTTGGAGATTGTTTATCTTTGATATGTGCTTTGTTTTTTGCGTGTCACATTATTTCTTTGGAATATGCGACTGAAAATAGTAATTCCATTGCGATCAATGCCGTACAGATGAGTGTTGCAGCTTTACTTTCAATTCCTTTCGCATTGTCTTTGGAAACAATTCCACAAAATATTTCAATGCATGCTTACATGAGTTGTGGCTATATGATTGTAGTGGCAACATTCTTGGCATTTCAATTACAGACCTTGGCACAAAAGTATACAGATGCATCGAGTGCAAGTGTACTTTTATGCACAGAATCTTTATTTGCGAATGTATTTGGCTTTGTTCTGCTTCATGAAGCAAAGAGTCCAATTATGATTTTAGGTGGACTTTTGATCTTCTTTTCCGTGATTTTAACTGAATATAGTGGACAATTCGTATTGTCAAAAGCTTAAAAAGATAGTAGAATAGATGAGTAGATAGTGAGGTTGACTAAAATATGGGTGTATCAATTTTTTATACGATAGTGGGAGCCATCATTGGTGGCTTGGTTACTTTCTACTTCACTCGTAAGAAGTTTGAAAAAGAAATTAAAGAAAATCCACCTATTAATGAAAAGATGATTCGTGCAATGTTCTTACAAATGGGACGTAAACCTAGTGAAGCACAAATTCGTCAAATCATGAAATCGGTAAACGCAAACCGTAAATAATGAT
>NZ_DS996841.1:10045-33585 GCF_000156655.1 Holdemanella biformis DSM 3989 | reverse complement strand
ATAATGATAAAGTGTCGAAAGACGCTTTTTTTTTGTTTCGTTGCCTAAATTAAATTTTGGTTATATAATACTGTTGGTTAGTTATATATTTTTAGAAGAGGGTTATTATGAGAGATTTTGATTCAAATCGCATCTATGAAATACTAGGCGAAGAATTTAAAAACATCTATATTGTTGATTGCAAAACTCAACAGATTCATGCTTTTAAGGAAACAGATGTGTTGCCTGGCTTTTCTGCACATATGCTTTATAATGACGCGATGAATCAATATATTGATCATTGTGTATACGAAAAGAATCGTGATATGTTACGTATTGCACTTTCGTTTAATTCTCTTTATACTCGTTTAGAAAATGCGGAACATTTTAATATTCATTATCAATCTAAAACGGATTCCGAAATTCATTTTATGTACACACACTTTGGTTGTATTAAAGATCATGATAAAATTACTCAAATTGTCATTGGTTTTGCGAATGAAGATTTGGATATTCGAAGAAATAATTTGGATATGATCAACAATGTGATTACACCAAGTGGTTTGAGAAGAAAAATTTTGATTGTTGAAGATAATGATTTAAATCGAGAAATGTTAAAGGCTACTTTAGAAGATGAATATGATGTATTAGAAGCTGTAAATGGGGAAGATGGTTTACAAATTCTATCTCAGAATTATAAAGATATTTCAATTGTTTTATTAGATGTTGTAATGCCTGTGTGTGATGGATTTGAATTCTTAACTCGTCAAAAATCAGATTCTTTGTTAGCTAGTGTTCCAGTCATTGTGACAACGGGAAATAATTCGCAAGAAGATGAGTTGAAATGTTTAGGTCTAGGTGCTGTTGATTTCATCACAAAGCCCTATAATACAAGAATTGTAATGAGTCGAATTGATAGTGTTATTAAGTTAAGAGAATCAAGTATGACTTTGGCAGCCATTGAAAAAGATGAGTTGACAGGTTTATATACAAGACAGGCTTTTTATCATCATGCTCGTACATTGACTAATTTTATGACAGATGAAATTTTTAATATCGTTGTTTTAGATGTAGCTGATTTTAAATTGATCAATGGAACTTACGGAACGAAAAAGGGAAATGAAGTTTTGATTTACCTTGCGAATGCGTTTAAATACTATATTAAAAATGGATTGTTGACACGCTATGAGGGGGATCAATTATTGGCTTTATTCCATAGTAAAGAAAAAATTGATGTGGATCGTATCGAAAACAATTTAAATAAGATTATGGAAGAAGCTCCTATTCCAAATATTCGTGTGAAACTAGGAATTTATGAAAATGTAGATACAAGTCTTCAGATACCAATCATGTGTGATCGTGCATTAATGGCTGTGAAGAGTATTTCAAAAGATTTTAAACAGAATATCGCCTTCTTTACGCAGGAAATGAATCAAAAATTACTTGCGCAAAGACAAATGGAAAATGATTTTAAAGATGCAATTAAAAATAGAGAGTTTGTAGTCTATTTTCAACCCAAATATGATGCTTCATCTGAACAAATTGTTGGTGCAGAAGCACTTGTTCGTTGGCAAAAAGAAGATGGAACATTGATTTCACCAGGTTTATTTATTCCATTATTTGAAAGTGATGGTTTAGTTGTTCAACTTGATGAATATGTATTTGAAACCGTATGTCGATTCCAGAAAGATCGAATGAAACAAGGGTTACCGATCCTTCCTATTTCTGTCAATCTATCTCGTGCAAGTATTCACTTTAGTGATGTGGTACAAAGATATATCAACATCATAAAAGAGAATGAAATTCCTTTTAGTTGTGTTCCGATTGAATTGACGGAATCTGCAGCTTTATATTCGCAACAAATTCTTGAAATCACAAATCAAATGGTCAATGCAGGCTTTAAATTACATATGGATGATTTTGGATCCGGATATTCTTCATTAACAACTTTAAATGAATTGAAATTCACAACGGTTAAATTGGATAAGAGTTTAATTGACTATATTGCCAAACCACGTGGAATGAAAATTGTGCGACAAACGATTGATTTGGGGCATGGTTTAGATATGAAAGTGGTTGCGGAAGGTGTTGAAACCAAAGAACAAAGGGATTGTTTGATCGAAATGAATTGTGATGAAATTCAGGGCTTCTATTATTCAAAGCCTTTAAAACAAGATGATTTTATCGAAAAACTAAGAGCTTAATAAAGCTCTTTTGTTGTATAGGAGGGCTTATGCCAATAAAAATAATTCGTCAGGATATCACAAAATTAAAAGTGGATGCGATTGTGAATACGACAAATCCAAGCTTGGATGCGAAAGGTGGCTTAGATCATTACATACATCAATTTGCGGGTAAAGAATTAGATGTAGAGTGTAGAAGAATAGGAAATTTGAAAGTTGGACAAGCTTGTCTTACAAGTGGATATAAATTGTGTAAGTATATTATTCATACGGCAAGTCCTGTATGGAATATACAAAATAAGAATAATGAAGCTTTGTTGAAATCTTGTTACTTGTCGAGCTTGATGTTAGCAAATGAATATAAGCTTAAATCAATCGCATTTCCATTGATTTCATCAGGAACGAATCAATTCCCAAAAGAGTTAGCTTTACAAGTGGCAATGAATAGTATTGTCTCTTTTCTAACAGATCATGAAATGATGGTGTATTTAGTTGTTTATGATCGAAATTCATATAAAATTAGTTCTGAATTATTTGATTCCATTGAAGCTTATATTGATGATTATTATGAGGATGAGCATATGTTGGTATGCAATTCTATCATTGCTCCAAGATTTTCTTTAATAGATGCTTTAAATCAAATGGATGAAAGTTTTTCAACGATGCTTTTAAGGAAAATTGATGAGAGTGGTATGAGCGATGTAGAATGCTATAAGAAAGCTAACATTGATCGTAAATTGTTTTCTAAGATTCGTTCAAATCCCAACTACAAACCTTCTAAACAAACTGTGATTGCCTTTGCGCTAGCTTTAGAATTATCGCTTGATGATATGGAAGATATGTTAAATAAGGCAGGGTTTAGTTTATCGCATTCAAATAAGTTTGATATTATTGTTGAATATTTTGTATCACAAGGAAATTATAATGTTTTTGAAATTAATGAAGCGTTGTTTGCGTTTGATCAAAGTTTAATTGGCGTATAAATGTCGCTTTTAAGGCGACCATTTTGATGGGGATAAAAACTATACTGTAATCAATCAAGGAGGATACAGTGATGAAAAAGAATTGTACAGAAGTAGTTTTTGTTTTAGATCGAAGTGGATCAATGTGTGGTTTAGAAAAGGATACAATTGGAGGGTTTAATTCTCTAATCAACAAACAGAAGAAACAAGACGGAGAAGTTTTAGTTTCGACCGTCTTATTTAATGATTCAAGTGTGGTCATTCATGATCGTAAACCGATTGATGAAGTTAGACTTATGACAAACAAGGATTATGAGGTTTATGGGTGCACCGCATTATTAGATGCATTAGGTTCAAGTATTCGTCATATTGGAAATATTCACAAATATGCTCGGGTTGAGGATGTTCCAGAGCATACGATGTTTGTGATTATTACGGATGGAATGGAAAATGCGAGTCGATATTATTCAAAGGAAAGAGTCAAGTCGATGATTGAATATGAGAAAGAAAAATATGGCTGGGAATTCTTATTTCTTGCAGCCAATATGGATGCGATTGATACGGCAAGTCAATATGGAATCGATAAGGATCATGCGGTAAATTATCAATGTGATTCTGTTGGTACTCGTTTGAATTATGAAGTATTGGATGAAGCCATTCAGTGTATATGTTCGGGTGTACCTTTGTCAAAATCTTGGAAATCAAAAATAGAAAAGTGTAAGTAAGAACCATACTATGTGGTTCTTTTCTTGTTTAATTGACTAATTTTTTATAAAATATAACTAATGTATAACCGTTTAAAAGATATAATGTGGTTAGATAATTGAAATGTTTCTTAAAGAAAGGCAGGTAACTTATGCAGGCAATCATGCGCTATGAATTGGTCATCAATGAAGCCTTACGTTCTGCACTTATGTTTGATACACCGGATGAGCAGATCAATGAGTTTATTCGTTTTTTTGGAAAACACATTGGGTGTGATCGTATTTATATTTTTGAAGATAATAAAAAAGAACATGTGACAAATAATACGTATGAATGGTGTAGTGAAGGTATCCAACCGGAAATTGATTTTTTACAAGGTGTGGACATGGATATTATTGATTGGTGGTATAAAGCTTTTGACAAGAAAGAAAATGTGATCATTCAAGATGTAGAAACAATTAAAAAGGATCATGCGTATACGTATAATACGTTGAAAGTGCAAAATGTTACACGTCTAGTGGTTTGTCCCATTCGCTATAAAGATGAAATTAGTGGTTTTTTTGGCGTTGATAATCCGCCGCTTGATAAACATTCAAGTCTGACAATATTTTTGGACATGATCGCAACGTTGGTTGTATCTTTTTTAAAGATTCGTAATTCTCAAAATAAGTCCAAACAAGAGGCTAAATTGAGTGGATATTCGGCATTGGCCCAAATTTATACTTCAATGCACTATATTAATGTAAAGACGCAGAAATATCATATTGTGAAAACGGAACCGGAAATCCTTAAATATTTACAAGTCGACAAAATAAATGATGTAGAGGATTGTTTTAGTGATCATATTTATAAGATTCATAAAGAGTTTTGTCAACAAGATTATGTGGATCGAGAAATTGAGTTTATGGATCTAGAAACATTGGATGAAAGACTGCGAGGTAAGAAATCAATTGATAGTGTTTTCTATGGTAATATTTCTGGTTGGTGTCGTGGACGTTATATTCCGGTAGACTATGATGAGGATGGTCATTTATTACATGTATTATATTGTGTGGAATGTATTGACGAACAAAAGAGAAGAGAAGATAAATTATTATATCTAGCTCAAACGGATACGATGACGGGTGTTTCAAATCGTCGAAGTGGAGAAAAGATGATTGAGCGTGTTTTGGATAATAAAATTAGTGGCATGATGTGTCTAGTGGATTGTGATAAATTTAAATCGATTAATGATACATATGGGCATATGGCAGGGGATGAGGTTATTATCGCGATTGCACATACGCTTCAAAAATCATGTCGTGATAAAGATATAGTCATGCGTTTGGGCGGAGATGAGTTTGCGTTATATATTCCGGGAGTTACAAATCGTAAGTGTGCAAATTCTTTCTTTAAACGTTTATTTGAAAATTTGAAACAGATCCATGTTGAATCTATACAAAATCATCCAATTGTATTAAGTCTTGGTGCATGTTTCTTTGATGGAAAAGAAGATTTAAGTTTTGATGAATTATATTGTAGAGCGGATTCTGCAATGTATGAAAGTAAGAAAATTACTGGTTATAGTGCAACTATTTTCAGAAAAAAATAACCTCTTTGTGAACAAAGAGGTTAATTTGTATCTACGATGAGTACATGTGTAAAAAAATAGTAAACATTTTGTTGTTTTTGTGGTATTATACCCGAAACGGAGGGAAATATATATGCAGAAGTATGTAGAAATCAAGCGAGATGGTTTAACACTTCGTGGTATGCTTCATATTCCAAAAGATGTAAGCCAAAAAGTGCCTATGGTCATTCTTCTTCATGGTTTTTGTGATGATCGAAATGAAATTAATTTTGTACATAATGAATTGTCTTTAAGACTATGTGATGCTGGTATTGCCAGTGTTCGTTTTGATATGAATGGCAGTGGTGAAAGTGATGGAAGATTTGAAGATATGACCGTTTCAAGTGAAATTCTAGATGCACAAGCCATGTTGAGATATGTTCGATCCTTGGATTTTGTCGATACTAAAAAAATTGCACTTCATGGATGTAGTCTAGGAGGGTGTGTGGCCAGTATGGTGGCAGGAAAGTGTAAAGATCAGATTCGAGCTTTATCCTTGTGGTGTCCTGCTCCAGATTTAGTTTATAACTTAAAGGAGCATAAAACTTTGTGTGGCCAAGATGTTTCGAATATTGAAGCAGATGGATGTGCCGATGTAGAAGGGTTAAAATTGAGCCTGAAGTTTTATCAAGACGCTTGTACATTAGATCCATATTCAGAAGCAAGCTTGTTTGATAAGAATGTATGTACGATACATGGAGATCAAGATATTACGGCTTCTTGTGAGTGTAGTTATAAATATAAAGAAATTTTTAAGGAAAGAGCAAAATGTATTATTGTCAAAGGGGCAGAGCATAGATTTAAATCGTTTGCGTTTAGAGAAGCTAGAATGCAAGGTGCTCTAGACTTTTTGAAAGAAGAATTATTATAAAGAAAGTGAAGGAATTTGATATGAATCAAGAAAGAAAAGAGCCAACAACACTATTTGCGATTGTTTCATTTTTGGTAATTATTGCTGTACTTATTATTATGATCAACATGGGATGTAATACAACACTCTCTGTTTTTGCGGGTGTTATTGTATCTGTGATCACAACCCGATTGTTGAATATTCCATGGAATGAAGTGGAACGAAATATAATTAAAACGGCCGCAGAATGTATGCCTACATTTTTAATTGTGATTATGGTGGGTATGCTTGTAGGAATTTGGATGGCTGGTGGGACTGTTCCCACATTGATGTATTATGGTATGCAAGTTGTATCTCCAAAAATATTAGTACCACTAGCTTTTGTGCTTTGTGCTTTAACCAGTGAATTTACGGGAACTTCATTTGGTTCAGTTGCCACAATGGGTCTTGCGATGGTAGGAATTGCCTCTACGACTAGTATTCCAGTACCATTGGTAGTGGGTGCTGTTGTTTCTGGTGCATGGTTAGGGGATAAGATGTCTCCATTATCCGATACAACCAACTTGGCAAGCGGTGTAAGTAAAGTGCCTTTATATGATCATATTCATTCTATGCAGTACACTACGCTTCCAGCAGCTGTAGTTGCCTTAGTATTATTTACAATTGCGGGGCTTTATTATAGTGGTGGAAGTATGGATCTTGCCCAACAAAAATTGATTATGGATACTTTAAGCAAGCATTTCACAATTAATATTTTATTGATTTTACCAGCGATTTTAGTTATTTTGATTTCTGTATTTAAACTTCCATCTTTGTTAGGTATGGGACTTGCAGTTGTAGTATCGGCTATTTTTGCGATGGTGTTTCAAGGTGTAAATTTTGTAGATTTAATGAATTATGCATTTAATGGATTCAGTATTGAGACAGGTGTATCTATAGTAGATCCAATGTTAAATCGTGGTGGTGTTCTTTCAATGTCAGAATTGTTGGTTACATTTATGGTGGCAAGTGTAATGGGCGCTGTCATTATGTCTTCTGGTATTTTGGATGTTTTAGCTAAAAATGTTTTATTGAAGTTCATAAAGAATCGTACTGTATTGGTGTTTGTCACTTTGGTATATTGTTACATTGTAAATTTTTTAACAGCAGGTGGACAAACCGTATCTATTATTGTGACGGAACAGACTTTTGAATCTACATATGAAGATATGAATATTTCGCGTAAAGTATTATCAAGAACGCTAGAAGATTCTGGTACCTTATCAGCGCCAATCGTGCCTTGGGGTGTTGCGACAATTTATGTCATGGGTGTGCTTGGATGTAGTACGGCATATATTCCATATGCTTGGTTTATCTTTATTGTTCCCGTTTTCTCAATGATTTGCGCAATCACTGGAATTGGTGTTTGGGATAAGGAAGAAAAGCCGGTTCGAAAATAAATATTATGCAACTTTACTATCTTTTAGAAATGGTGTATAACTTTAATGTAAATAAAAAAAGGGAGCTTGTAGTACAGGCTGAGAGGAAAGTATGACTTTCGACCTATAACCTGATTTGGATAATGCCAACGTAGGGAAATACTTTGTCTTTTTTAGTGTGAGTATACCTATATTGGTTGCTCACTTTTTTTAGTGGCAAGATGGGAGCACCACTTTTTGTCACGTTAAAAAATCATTTGGAAAAGGAGAATTAAAAATGAACACAAATGAAAGTACAGTAAGTACAGGCGCTACATATACCACTCAGATGGATGCTGCGCGTAAAGGTATTATTACGCCAGAAATGAAGATTGTAGCCCAAAAAGAAAAAATGACAGAGGAAGAACTAAGAGCGTTAGTGGCTTGTGGAAAGGTCGTTATTCCGGCTAATAAAAACCACAAATCATTAGATCCTGAAGGCGTTGGTAGCATGCTACGAACAAAGATCAATGTCAACTTAGGTGTTTCTAGAGATTGTAAAGATTATGATGTAGAAATGAAAAAGGTTATGGCTGCTGTAGACTTAGGCGCTGAATCTATTATGGATTTATCAAGTCATGGAAATACACAACCATTCCGTCAAAAATTAACATCCGAATGTCCAGCTATGATTGGTACAGTTCCTGTATATGATAGTGTGATTCATTATCAAAGAGATTTAAACACATTAACTGCCAAAGACTTCTTAGATGTAGTTGAGTTGCATGCCAAAGATGGTGTTGACTTTGTGACTTTGCATTGTGGAATCACAAGAAAAACGATTGATCAAATTAAAAAACATAAACGTAAAATGAATATCGTTTCTCGTGGAGGAAGTTTAGTGTTTGCGTGGATGTCAATGACGGGGGAAGAAAATCCATTCTATGAATTTTATGATGAAATCTTGGATATTTGCGAAAAATATGATGTAACGATTTCTTTAGGAGATGCTTGTCGTCCAGGATGTTTAGCAGATGCGACAGATGTGTGTCAAATTGAAGAATTGGTGCGTTTGGGAGAACTAACAAAACGTGCATGGGATCATAATGTTCAAGTGATTGTTGAAGGACCTGGACATGTTCCTTTGAATCAAGTAGCTGCAAATATGCAAGTTCAGCAACAAATTTGTATGGGAGCTCCATTCTATGTGTTAGGCCCATTAGTTACAGATATTGCGCCAGGCTATGATCATATTACGGCGGCTATCGGTGGTGCTGTTGCAGCTATGTCGGGTGCAGCTTTCTTATGTTATGTAACGCCTGCAGAACATTTGGCTTTACCAAATGTAGAAGACACAAAACAAGGTATTATTGCCTCTAAGATTGCAGCCCATGCAGCAGATATTGCCAAAGGTGTTCCTGGAGCTAGAGATATTGATGACAAGATGGCTGATGCAAGAAAGAATCTAGATTGGGATGCTCAATTTGCGTGTGCGCTAGATCCAGAAACTGCAAAAGCAATTCGTCAATCTCGTATGCCAGAAGAAGATCACAGTGATACTTGTAGTATGTGTGGAAAATTCTGTGCTGTAAGAAGCATGAATAAGGCTTTGTCTGGAGAAAATATTGATATTTTGTAACGTTTGTACATTTTAGTAAGGGTTTGTAATAATTAACTGAATTTAGTCAAGAGTGGATAGAATATGATATATTAAATATGTAGCATTGTTGTTAGATTTATCAATAACAAACGTTAATGAATGACGTATGTTAATTATGATTCAATAGACAACGAGTTAGAAAGGGTAATTTATGAGTGAGTTTGTATTAGATTTTTTTGAGGGGAAGAATCTTGCGACGATCGAAAAAAAGAAACATTCATATTTAATGATAGATGGTCATGATCAGGCAGATATTTATATATTAAAAGATGGAATAGTAAAAACGAGTATAATATTAAGTGATGGTCGTGAATTTAACATTATGTATTTAAAAGGTTTTGATGTGCTTTCACTTTTAAAAGATGAAATAAAAAAGGTTACTTCAGCATCTTTTCATATTCGTATTGAAAGTGATACAGCTGTATTCTATCGTGTGAATCGCAAATTGTTTTCAAAATTTTTAAGTGAAAACAAAGAATTAAGAGATTATATAGATGCATATTATCGTAAGAAGTTGTCGGAAGCCATTTATCGCCAGCAATTAATGACTATGAATGGTAAAAATGGTGCCGTGTGTGCTTTTATTTATTATCTGGTTGAATTATTCGGAAGAAAAGTTAAGAAGGGGATCTTTATTGATCTTCAAGTCACAAATGATGATATTGCAGGTTTTTGCGGTGTATCTACAAGAAATAGTGTAAATCGTATCTTACGTGGATTAAGACAACAAGGTGTCATAACGATGGTATATCATAAAATCCTATTTCTAGATGTGGATTATTTAAAGAAGTTTATTTAATTGTAAGCTTCTTTTTTTTTGTGCAATTTTGTGAATTATTTAAGATGAATGAGTGGAATTGTTAATATGAAGGTAGAAAGGTTAGGGGAAAATGATATTCCATAAAAGAATTATTGAGTAAATAAAAAGGGGAATCGTTTCTGATTCTCCTTGATTAAAAAAAGTTTGCCAAAAATGAGAGATTTAAAAATAAAAAAGTTCTGAATTCCTTTATATAAAGTAAATTCAGAACTTTGAGTTTCAAACTGGCAGGGGTAGTAGGACTCGAACCCACATCAACGGTTTTGGAGACCGCTATCTTAGCCTTTGGACGATACCCCTAAGTGCCTGTTAATGATAACATGAATTAAATGGTTGTGCAAGCTCTTTTTTTAAAAAATCTCAATTGACAATAATATGAGGGTTACTTATAATTAATTAGGTATTGTAAAGAACATACCTAAAAGGAGGCTCTTATGTCAAGCCAAGTAGTTGTAGGTACCCAATGGGGCGATGAGGGTAAAGGAAAAATCGTCGATGTTTTAGCAGAAAAGGCGGATATGATCGTTCGTTTCCAAGGTGGAGATAACGCAGGTCATACAGTCATTGTAAATGGTAAGAAACATGTATTGCACTTATTACCAAGTGGTGTTTTACATGAAGAAGCAACTTGTATCATTGGTCCAGGAGTTGTTTGTAACCCATTCGTATTATTAAAAGAAATGGAACAATTAGAAAAAGATGGTTTATCAACGAAACACATCATTATTAGTGACCGTGCACAGATGTTAATGCCATATCATCAATATCAAGATGAATTAGAAGAGCAAGCTGCATCTAATAAAATCGGAACTACAAAACGTGGAATTGGTCCATGTTATGCAGATAAGTATGCTCGTCATGGTATTCGTTTTCATGAATTTAAGGATTTTGAACATTTTAAAGTTCGTTTAAAAGACTGCTTAGATTTCAAAAACAAATTATTTACTGCCGTATATGGTGGAAAAGCTATGGATTACGATAAGATGGTAGCTGATTTTGAAGCTATTTATGATCGTATTGTCCCTATGATCCAAGAAACAACACACTTAGTCAATGAAGCTTTGGATGAAGATAAGACAGTATTGTTTGAAGGGGCTCAGGCAGCTATGCTTGATATCAACTATGGAACATATCCATATGTAACTTCTTCAAGTCCAACAAGTGCTGGTGTTACTACAGGTGCTTGTATTGCACCAAGTCGTATTCAGACTGTTGTAGGTGTTGTTAAAGCGTATTCAACTCGTGTTGGTGAAGGACCATTCGTTACTGAATTATTAGATGAACAAGGTGAATGGATTCGTGAACACGGTGGAGAGTATGGAGCTACTACAGGTCGTCCTCGTCGTTGTGGATGGTTGGATCTATTAACTGTAAAACACGCAAACTTAATGAGTGGATTAACAGATATTGTTATCACTAAGATTGACGTATTAGACGGTTTGGATGAAATCAAGGTTTGCGTTGGATACGAAATTGATGGTAAAGAATATAATTATATTCCTAGTGATCAGGCAGATGTTGCCAAAGCTAAACCAATCTATAAGACTTTCAAAGGTTGGAAGACAGATATCACTAAGATGACTTCAGTCGATCAATTGCCTCAGGAATGTTTAGACTATGTACACTTCATTGAAGAATTCACAGGCGTACGTGTTTCTATGATTTCTGTAGGACCAGATCGTGTTAATAATATTTACGTACATGAGATCAAGTAATTTGATCTCTTTTTTGATAATATAGAAGTGGTGGTGATTATATGATACTCGATACAATTCATGGACATTATAATTCTTTTTTTGATTCAGAAAAGAAGATTGCTGATTATATTATCCAACATCCAAAAGAAGTGGTGAATATGACAATTAAACAGCTTGCTCAAGCATGTAATACTTCGCAAGCGAGTGTTTCGCGGTTTGCCAGAAAATGTCAGATGGACAGTTTCCATCATTTAAAGGTGAATTTGGCTAGGGATTGTGTCAATGAAATCGAACAAAAATCAAATACCATTTCTACAAGTGATATTTCAGGTTCTTTAGAAACCATTCTTTCCAATAAAATTTCTGAACTTACAGCTACGATTCGCAATATTGATGTGGATCAATTTAGTGTAATTTTATCTTTGATTCAAAATGCGAAACATGTACTTGTGTGTGCCGTAGGAAATACGGTTCCAGTGGCACTTGACTGTATGTTTAAATTTAATGAGATTGGTATTTTAACCTTTACATCTACTATTTGGGAAAATCAAGTTTCCTACGCGCTTGGTCTTGATTCGAATGATGTAGTGATCGCAATCTCAAATAGTGGAGAAAGTAGTCAGGTTTTAGCTGTATGTAAAGAAATGAAAAAGCGGGGTGTGCCTACGATTGGAATTACGAATAATGAGGATTCAGTGGTTGCCAAAGAATGTGTATATCATATTCAGACTTCGACGCGAGAAAAGCTCTTTTTAAATGAGTTTTGTTTTTCGAGAATTTCAGCTGCGACTATTATTGAAATCTTATACTTATTCTTAACCAATGCTTCGGATAATAGTTATGATAGAATAAGTCAGTGTGAAGAATTGTATGCTTCTTTGAAGGTATAATTCTTCTTTTTTACACATGAATATAAATTACATAAAATATATATTGACGAAATTTGATTACATGGTATATTGAAAAAGGTGATGATTATGAAAAAGAAATGTGCATTATATGCATCAAAATTAGTAAAGGATGGTATGGTTGTAGGTCTAGGTGGCGGTAGTACCATATCGTATTTAATTGATTATGTAAAAGATAAAGATATCAAGGTGGTATCTCCTTCTTCTAAGACTGTATTATTAGCTCAAAAGATGGGTTTAACTGTATTAAATACGCAATATGTAGATCATGTGGATATTGCCTTTGATGGTTGTGATGAAGTGGATTCGCATTTAAATGCTTTAAAAAGTGGTGGTGGTATTCATACGCAAGAAAAAATCATTGCGTCTATGGCTGGTGAATATATCGTATTGGTTGATGAAAGTAAATTTCATGAGACTTTGGCATTTAAAGTGCCTGTTGTAGTAGAAGTATTGCCTAAGGCTTATAGTATTGTAAAGAAAAAAATTGAAAAATTAAATGGGAATATTGAGTTGCGTACAGCTTCAAATAAAGATGGATTTCTAATGAGTGATGAAGGGAATATCTTATTAGATGTCTATTTTGATGGGGTTCAAGATATTCGTTTGTTGAATCAAACATTGTTGATGATGCCAGGTGTTGTGGACACTAGTTTGTTTGTGGAT
Source organism: Holdemanella biformis DSM 3989 (assembly GCF_000156655.1). GTDB lineage: Bacteria > Bacillota_I > Bacilli_A > Erysipelotrichales > Erysipelotrichaceae > Holdemanella > Holdemanella biformis. The sequence goes on along the minus strand of NZ_DS996841.1, from coordinate 20,149 downwards.
ATACTTACTGGAATGATTCTAGTCAATGATAAGGGCGTATTTAAAAAAGAAAGAAATGGAGAATTCTATGCATTATAATTGGGGAATTGTTGGTTCTGGCTGGATTGCGCATGATATGGCAAATGCTTTGATTCAAGAAGGTGTTGGAATTTACGGTGTAGCTTCTGGTCATTATAGTTCGGCTAAAAAGTTTTCTGAAGAATTTTCAATTGAACATGTATATGAGACTTATCAAGTAATGTTTGAAGATGAAAATATAGATATTGTTTATATTGCCACACCTCATAATTCGCATTATGAAATCATGAAAGAGGCTTTGACGCATAATAAACATGTCTTTTGTGAGAAGGCGATTACTTTAAATTCTATGGAATTGAATGAGTGTGTAGAGATTGCCAAAAAAAGACATTTAGTCATTAGTGATGGGGTTACCTTATTTCATATGCCGTTATTTAAAGAGTTGAAAAAAGTGATTTCATCAAATTCTTTAGGTCCAGTGAAGATGGTTCAAGTCAATTTTGGTAGCTTTAAAGAATATGATGTCAAGAATCGCTTCTTTAATCCTGACTTAGCTGGTGGTGCATTACTTGATATTGGTGTGTATGCCGTAAGTTTTGCACGTTGGTTTATGTCCAGTAAACCTAACACAGTATTAACGACAATGACACCATTTGAAACGGGTGTGGATGAATCGAGTGGTATCTTGTTGAAAAATATAGAAAATGAAATTGCGACGATTTCTTTGACAATGCGTGCTAAACAACCAAAGCGTGGTTTAGTAGCTTGTGAGAACGGTTATATTGAGGTGTATAATTTTCCTAGAGCGGATAAGGCAAAAATCACATATACAAAGGATGGTCATACTGAGGAAATTGTTTGTGGAGAAAGTGGATTGGCACTAAACTATGAAATTCGAGATATGGAAGAGTATGTTTCTAGTTTAAATGGCCAAGAAAATTTGAGCTATGTTTGTGATGTGATGGATGTATTGACAGAAGTTCAAAGATTGTGGGGTAAATATGAATAAAAAATATTTTTTCTTTGACATAGATGGAACACTTACAGATAAGTCGACTGGTAAAATTGTGCCAAGTGCACAAGTGGCATTAAATGAACTTCAAAAGGCAGGTCACTTTGTAGCTATTGCGACAGGTCGTGCTCACTATAAAGCACGTAAGTTTATGGAAAGTGTGGGTTTACATGATATGGTTTGTTGCGGTGGTGGCGGATTAGTCATACATGATGAATTAGTACAAAATATTCCTTTGGATTTAGAAAAATCAAAGGCAATTGCTAGACAAGCACTATCTTTAGGATATGGTGTTTTATTTGCGTTAGACGATTCGATTAAGGTATATACAAAGGATCATACATTTCAAAATCAAGTGGGTGATCGTAAGGAGCCTACGGAGTATGTGTATGATGAAAATTTGGATGTAGACAAGTTGAATGTGATTTATAAAATGTATATTTCCATCCCAAAAGACAAAGAATCCGAATTGACTTTAAAGGATACATCAGGAAATATGCGTTTTGTACCAGATTATTTAATGTTTCAATATGATGCGAAGCATCAAGGAATCTTAGATATGATGCAGCATATTGGTGGTGATTTAAAAGATGTGGTTGTTTTTGGTGATGACACAAATGATATGGTTATGTTTGATCCACAATGGACAAGTGTTGCGATGGGAAATGCGTGTCAAGAATTAAAGGCTATCGCAACTCTAGTTACAAATGCCAATGTAGATGATGGGATTTATAATATTTGTAAGAAAATGGAGTGGATTTAGCGTCGAAAGGCGCTTTTTTTGCGCAAAAATTAAAATTTATTAGAAAAAGTGCATTTTTTTACGTATATGAGTATGTAGGAAATGCCTACTAGAAATGAGGTGCTCATGCGTAGCGCAAATTTATTAAATGATTTCGCCTTTAAGTATGTGTTTGGCGAAGATTGTAAGGAGGCAAACGATGCCTTAAAATCATTGCTCACGGTATTTTTGGAAAGAAAGGTGGTGAATGTACATGTAACGAATGTGGGGGTTGATCCAATACTTGAAGCTTTTGTAGAATTTGACGACAACACCAAGATGAAACTAGCTATTCTGATAGATCAAAATATAATCAAATTACATCGCTTATCTGAATATTATCTTATGAGGTTGTTTGGATCACAGGAAGAATATGATTTAAACCCATGTCAAGTCATTGCGTTCTATGATGGTAAGGAATGTGAATTTGAAATAGATCTTCAATTTAGAAATGATAATGGTATTTTGCTTTTTCCGGATGGCATGTTGAAAATATCTGTGTATTCAACACAAAATTTAGATAAGTCTTATGATCAGATGAATGATAAAGAAAAAATGGTATACTTTTTGAATTGTCGTGATAATGGTAAAACTAAGATGATAGAAAATGATGAAGTAATTCAAACGGTAGAAAAACGAGTAGAAACCATATCGAATGATTGTTGGACAAAATGGATTGAAGACTTTAGAATACAACAAGAAAATGAACTAAAACTTGAATTTGAAGAAGCTCATAAACGATTAGAGGAAGCTCAAAAACGATTAGAGGAAGCAAATAAACGTGCAGATGAATCTGATAAGCTGGTTGATAAGATGAATCAAGAAATGACTTAGATGGTTCGAACTATGCTTTCAAATGGTATGAGTGTATCTCAAGTTGCGAAATGTTTATCGAGAAGTGAAGGAAAAATCATGAAAAGGATTTTTTAGTCGTCTTTATGACGACTTTTTTTCTTGCCACTTTAAGTGGAAAAAGAAGATTTGAGAATTATAGTGTGAACATTTAATATATAGATAACAATTTGGTCGACAAAAATTGTATACGAGGAGAGCGAAAATGGAAAAATTCAAAATGTACTTATGAAGTATTTGATGCCAATTGCGAACAAGCTTGAACAACAAAAACACATTCAAGCTATTAAAGATGGTATCGTTGCTTCAGTACCTATTATTATCGTTGGTTCATTCTGCACTATTTTCTTAGGTATTGCCAACCTTTTGGGAAGTGGACCTGTTTATGATTTCTTAAGTGCAAATATGGGCGTGTTGACATATGCATCTGCATTCACAACGGATATGCTTGCAGTATATGCGACATACTTTATTGCGAAGACTTTATCTGAAAAATATGATTTAAAGGGAAGCCAACCTGCTGTCACTGCTTTAGTTGTTTTCTTCATTCTTTGTGCTGTAGTCAAAGATGGTCAACTAAATACATCTTATTTAGGATCAACTGGATTATTTACAGGTATTATTGCAGCCTTATTTACAGTAGAAATTTATCATATTTGTTACGAACGCAAGTGGTATATTAAAATGCCAGAGAGTGTACCACCAATGGTGCAAGATAGCTTTGCAGCTTTAGTACCACTTGTATTAAATACAATTATTGCGGTCGCAATTGCTAATCTTTCATTATCATTTGGAAAGGTTGCCTTCCCACAATTGATTATGAATATATTAGCACCAGCTGTAACAGGAATGGACACTTTGCCAGCATTATTGATTGTGATGTTCTTAACACAATTATTATGGTTCTTTGGTTTACACGGACCAAGTATTACATCGGCTGTATGGGCAACTTTTGCGATTGCGTATGGCGCTGAAAACATTGCGGCTTATACGGCAGGACAACCTGTTCAACATATTTTTACGTTTGGATTATTCTATGGTATATTATGCGTAACAGGATCTGGTTTAACATTAGGATTAAATATTTTAATGATGAGATCAAAGGCAAAATCATTGAGTTCAGTAGGTAAAGTATCCATTATTCCAAGCTTGTTTGGAATCAATGAACCATTAATTTTTGGTACGCCAATTATTTTGAACCCATTTATGTTTATTCCATTTGTGTTTGGACCATTGATCTGTACAACAATTGTATATTTAACAATGAATTTAGGCTTAGTCGGTAAACCAATTGCCAATCCTCCAGGATTCTTGCCTCCAGGAGTAAGTGCATTCTTAATGACATTAGATTGGAAGTCTGTAGTCCTAGTATTTGTATTGTTGATTCTACAAACTGTGTTCTATTATCCATTCTTTAAGATGATGGAAAAAGAAGAGCTACAAAAAGAACAAGCTTTAGAAAAATAGGAAGAGAAACATGTTAACAGCTAGACAATTAAAAATTATAAAATTGATTATGAATAATCCGGGGATTCATGGAAAAGAAATATCAGAAAATTTAAATGTATCAACACGAACTATACGTAGTGAAATCACATTTATGAATGATGTGACAAACTGTATATTAATACGTTCGAGTACCAAACAAGGATATATGATTAATGATGAGCACCTAGATATTATTCGTAACATAGTCAATCAGGATAATGAAAATGTAGATCTAGCTGTCTATCGTATTTACAAAATTATAGGTAAAATACTATTCTTTGAGGATTGCAGTATATATGATTTATCTGAATTATTAGGTTTATCCGATTCTGTAATCCGCAAAGAAATCAATAAAGTGATTCAGTTTTTGTTGAAAAACTACAATGTGGAATTATTCAAGCTAAAAAAAGATGAGTGTGTCATTTTATTAGAAGAAAGTGAAATTCGTGAGCTTCTTTTTAAAATCGTAAAAGACATGGCACTTGAAAATCCGGATGCTTTGATGGACATTCTTTATATGCTTCTAAGTGATTCGTGGGTTATGAAATATTATAAATCCACAAAGGAAGATGTAATTAAAATCATGAATGGGGAGCAAGTCTATTTATCAGAAACAGACTTATCCATTTTTGCAGCATGCATCTTGATATGTCGAGTACGAAATCTAAATGGATACAACCTAGAGGATAATCAAATAAGTTCTCCCGACGATCTTTATACTCGTGTCATTACTAAATTATGTATGCAGTCGTCTTATTTAGAACAGGCGGATATTCCGATTCTATATAATCTTTTACATACATTTAAAATAAAATCAACAGATGAAGTACCAAAAATCACGGATTTTACAGTGCTTGTATTTGATGAATTCTGTAATGAAGTATTTGATAAATATTCAATCAACTTAAAGGAATCGGAAGCTTTATCTAGTAAAATGCTTTTGCACATAGAGTTTATGAATCGACGAGTTATTGGTGGATATGAATTGAAAAATCCCATTGTTGATGATGTAAAGACAAAGTTTCCATTTGCGTTTGAAATCAGCATGATGATTGTTCCCATTCTTTTCAAATACAAACGTGTTTATGTTACAGAAGATGAAATTTCATATTTAACTGTATATGTGGCACAATTCTTAGAGAATGAAAATGTAAAACTTAAAACAATCGTTGTCACAAGTCAGCGCCATAGCGTTAAACAATTGTTGACACAATGGCTTGAAATGTATTTTAAAAACCAGATTGCGATTGTAGATATCATAAATAAAGAAGCTTTGAAAAAGATGGATCTTACACCCATTGATTTAGTCATTACGTTGGATTCATTTCTTATCTTAAAAGATGTTGAAGTATTCAGTATGGATAAGTTGCCAGAAATCAAAGACATTGAACGATTGAATTCAATGATTCACATGATTCGTATGAATAAACGTGTTTCAAAAATATTAGATTGTTATATTCAAAAAGAACATGTAAAGGTATATCCAGACACAAAAGAGCTTTCAGAACTTTTACAAGAGATGTCTCAAAAGTTACATGAATCAGGATTCATATCCGATACAAAAGGATTTTATGAAGATGTTTTGTTGAGAGAAAAGAATTATCCAACCAATTTAGGATCACAGATGATGGTTCCACACGCCCTGTTTACATTTGCCGATAAAACAGGTATCGAAGTGGCCTTGCTGAAAAAGCCATTAGAACATGATGGAAATCAAGTGCAGCTCGTATTCTTATTAGCACTCGAAAAGAAACGAAACGATGAAATGAACTTGTTGTTTCAATTCTTTAATCAAATTGTTTCACACAAAAAATATATGCATGAGCTTCTTCAAAGTGAAGATAGTGATGCCTTCATTAAAAATTTATATAGTTTTAAATTGTTAGAGTAAAAAAACAATAAAATCAAACATAATATATGTATCAATTTATTGTCTTATGAAAAGAAAGTGAGATAGTAAAATGAAGAAATTTTCAATTGTTATTGCTGGTGGAGGAAGTACATATACTCCAGAAATTATTTTAATGTTGTTAGACAACTTAGATCGTTTACCATTAAGAAGTATCAAATTATATGATAACGATGAAGAACGTCAAAATCATGTCGCAAAGGCATGTGAAATCTTAATCAAAGAAAAAGATCCAACCATTCAATATGTCGCAACAACAGATCCTGAAGTAGCTTATACAGATGTTGACTTTGTATTAGCACACATTCGTGTAGGTAAGCTTGAAATGAGATCTCTAGACGAAAAAATTCCATTGAAATATGGTGTTGTTGGACAAGAAACATGTGGCCCAGGAGGCATGGCCTATGGCTTACGAAGCATTCCGGGGGTATTGGAAAACATTGAATATATGGAAAAATATTCACCAAATGCGTGGATGTTAAATTATTCCAATCCGGCTAGCATTGTAGCAGAGGCATGTCGTCGTTTTAAACCAAACTCTAGAGTTATCAATATTTGTGATATGCCAATTGGTATGGAGCATACAATTGCACGTATTTTAGGTTTCAAAAACCGTAAAGAAATGTGTATCCGTTATTATGGGTTGAATCATTTTGGATGGTGGACATCTATCAAGGATAAAGATGGAAAAGAATATATTCAAGACTTGATTGCACACCAATTAAAATACGGTAACTGTTTAGCCGATGATGACGCATCACATTATACAGATAGCTCATGGTTTGATACAGCTAAAAAGGTAAAAGACATTATTGCGATCGATCCTACGATGTGTCCAAATTCATATTTCCAATATTATTTGTTTGGAGATGATATGGTTGCACATACAGATCCAAATTATACTCGTGCTGATCAAGTTGTGGATACAAGAGAAAAACGTGTATTTGGTGAATGTGCTCGTATTGAAAAAGTAGGTACCGCAAAGGATACAACACTACAAATCGGTATTCATGCTGAATTTATTGTGGATCTAGCAACGGCCTTAGCATTTAATACACATGAAAGAATGTTGTTGATTGTTCCAAATAATGGAGCAATTTCAAACTTTGAAAAGGATGCTATGGTTGAAATTCCTTGTATTGTTGGAAAAGATGGATATGAACCATTGACTGTGGGTGAAATTCCACATTTTCAAAAGGGATTGATGGAACAACAAGTGAATTGTGAAAAGCTTGTTGTCGATGCGTATGAGCAGCACAGTTATTTAAAAATGTTGCAGGCATTAACTTTAAATAAATGTGTTCCAAATGCCAATGTGGCAAGAAAAATTTTAGATGATTTTATTGAGGCGAATAAAGCATATTGGCCAGAACTAAAATAGAAAGAGGAAATCAAAATGAAAATATTGTTATGCTGTAATGCAGGAATGTCAAGTTCAATTCTTGTAAAAAAAATTAGAGATGTTGCTGAAAAAACAGGTGAAGATATTGAAGTAAGTGCAGTGGCTAATGCTTCAATCAAGAACGAAGTGGGTAAATGGGATGTATGCTTAGTAGGTCCACAATTGGTTTTTGCGGTGGATTCAATTCATCAACAATTAAATATTCCAGTTGCTAGTATTGAACCTAGAGCATACGCGATGGCAGATGGAGCTGCTGCTATTGAAATGGCAAAGAAATTATTGGGGTAATATGGCTAACGTTGAACAAATATCACAAGTTGCTATGCAGGTCATCACATATGCCGGTTTAGCAAAGTCAAGTTATTTAGAAGCTCTTAAATATTATCGTGAAAACGATCAAACAGCTTACGAACAATCAATGTCAAATGGAGATGTAAGTTTTTCACAAGCCCACGAAGCCCATCTTCAATTGTTACAGCAGGAAATGAATACGCAAGAACCACAAATCACAATGTTGATGGCGCATGCGGAAGATCAGCTTATGTCAGCAGAAACAATAAAGACTTTGATTCAAGAAATAATTTTATTAATAGAAAGTAGAGGCAAATAAAATGACAATTTGGGCAGACGTTCAGACAAAGAATGGCTTTGCATCGGACGAGGTACAGTCTTCATTACAGAAATATATTCGTCGTGCAAAAGTTGAAGAAGCATGTCAAGCAGCCTATGAATTATATACTTCAGGACCTGTCTTCTTAGACAAAATGTGGTCTCGTCTAGAAACAATTGCAGTTGAAGACGTTGGATTTGGAGATTTAAATGTTCCAGTTTTAATTCATGCACTCGATCAGATGCGTAAAAATTTCCCATACAATGATGGGGATCAACCTATGTATTTTATTCATGCGATTCGCGTGCTTTGTACATGTACAAAGGATCGTTCAAGTGATTATTTGAAAAATATCATTATTAAGGAATCGGCCATGGGAAAAGTGGTAGAAGTACCAGATATCGCATTGGATAAACACACAAAACGTGGACAAGAAATGGGGCGTGGATCAAAACACTTCTTCGAAGAAGCCACAAAAGTGATTCCACAATTAGAAATCGATAATGATTATCGTGAACGCTATGGAAAGATTCTTGAAACATATGATCCAGATCATGTTGTTGAGAATGCATTCAAATATAGTTCAGAACAATATTAATGGAAAGTGAGTGTAAGAGAATATGTCATATAATATTTGGGCTGCCGCAAAAACAAGAAATGGCTTAGCCGCAGATGAAGTGATTTCTACACTTCAAAAAAGCATTCGACGCAATAAAGTAGAAGAAGCATGTCAAGCTGCTTATGAATTATATATCACAGGACCTTTGTTTTTAGATAAGCTATGGCGTCGATTACTAACAATTTCAGTTGAAGATATTGGTTTTGGAAATTTACAAGCGGCTGTGCAAGTCAACACATTAAATGAAGTACGTAAAACATATGCGTATGATGATGGGGATCAGCCAATGTATTTTATCCATGCGATTCGTTTACTTTGTGCAAGTACAAAAGATCGTTCAAGTGATTATTTGAAAAATATTATTATTAAAGAAGCAGCTATGGGAAAAGTCATGGAAGTTCCAGATATAGCTTTGGATAAACACACTAAACGTGGACAAGAAATGGGACGTGGATCAAAGCACTTCTTTGAAGAGGGAACAAAGGTCATTCCTCAATTGAAAATTGATAATGATTATCGTGAAAGATATGGTAAGATTTTAGAGAAGTATGATCCAAATCATGTTGTACCGAATGCATTTAAGTATAACCCAGGACAATATTAAGATTGAAAGACCAGCTTTGACTGGTCTTTATTTTAGGAGGAAATTATGTCAACAGCACACAATAGCGCAAATATAGAAGATGTCGCAAAAGTTGTTTTAATGCCAGGTGATCCATTAAGAGCTAAATTGATTGCCGAAAATTTTTTAAAGGATGCCGTATTATTTAATGATGTACGAGGCATGCTAGGATATACAGGGACTTATAAAGGAAAAAGAGTTTCTGTCATGGGAAGCGGAATGGGAATGGCAAGTATGGGAATCTATTCCTATGAACTTTTTAAATTCTATGATGTGGATGCCATTATACGAGTTGGTAGTACAGGAAGTTATTCTGAAAGATTACCAATGAAGTCTGTAGCTTTAGTCAAGGGAAGTTATTCAGAATCTACCTATGCCTTAGCACAAAGTGGTGATACAGATACAATGCAGTATCCAGATGAAGATTTAAATAAGTTGATTGAAAGTGTAAGTCAAGAAGTTTCAATTCCTGTTGTAAAGACAAATACACATTCTAGTGATGTGTTCTACTATGAAGGGGACTTGGAACAACCAGAAAAAATGGTTGAAGAACAGGATGCGCTTTGCGTCGAAATGGAGAGTTTTGCCCTATTCCACAATGCCAAGGTATTGAATAAAAAGGCGGCTTGTTTATTAACGGTATCGGATTCATTAAGTACAAATGAACATTTAAGTGCGGATGAAAGACAAACATCCTTTAATGAAATGATTACTCTTGCCTTAGAAAGTGCAATTCGCTTATGAAATACAAAAAAATAGTTTGTGTCGTTATTGATTCTTTTGGGATTGGA
>NZ_DS996841.1:0-9724 GCF_000156655.1 Holdemanella biformis DSM 3989 | reverse complement strand
AAGAGTGCAAGTGGAACGGAAATTTTAGATGAGTTGGCGATGGAAGAGATTCAATCGAATGGAAAGAAATTGATACTTTATACATCGGCCGATAGTGTTCTACAAATTTGTGGACATGAAGAAGTGACTGGATTAGATGAGCTATATCGTGTATGTCAAATTGCTCGAGAAATAACTCTAAAACCAGAATACAAGGTAGGAAGAGTCATTGCCCGTCCTTATGTTGGAGATTCGGTGGGTCACTTTACACGCACGAGCAATCGTCATGATTATGCTTTGTCTCCATCGAGTAAAACCGTTTTAGATGTCTTAAAATCAAATGCATTTGATGTGATTGGTATTGGTAAGATTTCTGATATTTTTAATGGGCAGGGAATCACAAAAAGTATTCATTCGACTTCGAGTCATGAGGGTATGCTTCAAACGATTGAAGAAATGAAAAAAGATTTTACAGGTTTATTATTTACGAATCTTGTGGATTTTGATGCCAAATGGGGACATCGAAGAAATGTTTCTGGATATGCCGATGAACTTGAAGATTTTGATGTCTTGCTAGGGCAATTACTTTCAGTTCTTGATTCAGATACACTATTAATTATAACGGCCGATCATGGAAATGATCCAACCTATAAAGGAACGGATCATACTCGAGAGTGTGTGCCATGTTTAATGTATTCACCTAGTATGAAAGAACATGGAATATTGGACGATTCAAGTTCTTTTGGTGTTCTTGGTGCAAGTGTTTTAGATAACTTTGATTTATCAAAACCATCTGATTTGATTGGTGAGTCTATTCTTAATTTGACAAAATAGAAAAAATATATTAATTTATTTTAGCGTTTTATTTTCGTTTTGGTATCCCCTATGAAACTGCCAAAACATAGGGGAGGTAATTTTTTATGAATAAAATGGAAAATATGGAAATCAAACAATTGGTGGTTTCTATGAGTTTGCCCATCATCATCTCGATGGTGATTCAAGCTTTATATAATATTGTCGATAGTATCTTTGTTGCCAAAATTTCAAGTGATGCACTTACTGCTGTATCTTTATGTTATCCAGTACAAACCATTATGATTGCGATTGCCTGTGGTACAGCTGTTGGCTTTAATACATTGCTTGCGCGATATTTAGGTGAAAAGAAATTTGATTATGCGAATAATACAATGATGCATGGAATCTTGTTAGGATTTGTGAATGGACTTGTCTTTTTAGTGTTAGGTTTACTATTTTCTAATGTATTCTTATCTTTGTTTACATCTGATCAAAATGTAATTCCATTAGCCAATACGTATATTCGTATTTGTACGATGTTTTCATTTAGCGTCTTTGTACAAATCATCTTTGAAAGAATTATGCAGGCAACAGGAAATGCCATTTACAACATGGTTATGCAAGGGGCAGGAGCCATTATTAATATTATTCTAGATCCAATCTTGATCTTTGGATGGTTTGGTCTACCTGAAATGGGGGTTGCCGGAGCTGCCATTGCGACCGTTATTGGACAGTTTTGTGCCATGCTTATTGGATATGTTATTACGAAGGTAAAAATAAAAGAATTGGATATTCATATGCATAATTTTTCCTTTTCGATACCTATTCTGTGTAAAATCTATAAAGTAGGAGTTCCTGCCATATTAATGCAGTCCGTATTAAGTTTTATGACTGTTTTTATGAATATGATTCTAGCACCAATCTCAGCTATGGCGATTACTGTCTTTAGTGTCTACTATAAATTACAAAACTTCTTGAATATGGCGGTGCTTGGAATTACCAATGCCTTGATTCCAATTGTTGCCTATAATAATGGGGCTAACAGAAAAGATCGAGCAATTGAAGCTATACAATTTTCTATGATTTTATCGATTTTCATCATGGCTGTAGGAACAATTGTATTTCAATTATTCCCTAAACAATTATTAGCTATGTTTAGTGCGAATGACCAGATGTATGGATTAGGAATACCAGCCTTAAAAATCATTAGCTTAAGCTTTGTGTTTGCCGGTATCAGTATGGTACTATGTGCTGCCTTCCAGGCTTTAAATAAGGCAAATACTTCGTTAGTGATTACTTTGGCTAGACAACTAGTCATCTTAATTCCATTGACCTATGGCTTAATGAAGTGTTTTGGCATTCATGTAGGTTGGTATGCTTTTGTGGTTACGGAATTTATATGTACCATGTATTCATTATTTGAATGGAGAAAAATGAAAAGGTAGCATTCGCTACCTTTTTGCGTATTTAAATGTATACATACAAATGGATGTGGCAATGGCCACGTTTAGACTTTCAAAAGTTTCCATTTCAATTTTGACAATGTGATTACTTAAATCAATTAATTCTTTACGAACACCTTGACCTTCGTTGCCGACTAGAATTGCGTATTTTTTACTTGGCTTAATATCTTGAAGATCTTTATGTTTGTCATGTAAAGCTGTGGCATACACTTCAATATTTCTTTCTTGAAGCTTTTTAATTTCTTCTACTAAATCCGTTTGAATCACAGGAATATAGAAAAGGGCTCCTTGACTGGACTGAATCGTTTTTGGATTGTAGATATCGGCACAACCCTTTGACATATAAATGCAGTCAATGCCAAAAGAATGAGCGGTTCTTAAAATCGTACCTACATTTCCTGGATCTTGTACATTATCAAGTAATAGAATATTTTCTTCTTTTACTGGCTTTAAGTTTAGTTTTTTACATACACCAATCATTTTAGAATTTGAATTCTGGTTTGACAATTTGTTTAATACTTGTTGCGTTACGGTTTCATAGTTAAATTGAATGGGGCACTCAATTCCTTCAAGAATAAATAATTCTTGTAAAGCATTTGCGTTATATGCTTCCTTAACCATATGTTCGCCTTCAACTAGAAATAAATTTGTCTTATCTCTTTCTTTTTTTTGAATCAGTTTGGCATATTCTTTTATTTTCTTATTGTTTATTGATTGAATCATAAAAAAATATTACCATACTTCGGCTTGAAAAAAAACATGGACTTCGATATAATTTGAAATGTTAAAGCAATGAGAAGACATAGTAGCTATTTAGCGCTTAGATAAGAGAGTAAACCAATTGGTGAAAGGTTTATATGAGTAGGGATAGTGAATTCACCTTTGAGTAAGAGTTAAAACCTCTTCCGTTTCATACGGTTATCATGGTCAATTAAGTGTGTCTATCAAGACGAAGCAAGATGGTAACGCGGCAAAAAGTCGTTCTTGCGTCGTCTTTTTTTTGTTTTTAGGGAAAGGAAGAACAACATGAAAACAATCGAAGAGCTTTTGCAGGAAGCTACACAAAAAATTCAAGATGTTAAAGATTCATCTTCATTGAACGATTTACGTGTCTTGTATCTAGGTAAAAAAGGACCCGTTCAAGAGTTGATGAAGGGTATGAAGGATTTGTCGAAAGAAGAAAAACCTATCTTTGGACAAAAGGTCAACCAATTGAAACAAGATCTTTCTAAGATGATTGAAGAAAAGAAAGAACAATTGGCAGCTTTAGAAATGCAAAAAAAGATCGAATCTGAAAAAATCGATATTACATTACCTGGTCGTAAACCAGAATTAGGAAATGCGCACCCATTAAATTTGGTACGCCAAGAATTAGAAGATCTATTCATTGGTTTAGGTTACCAAGTTATTGAAGGTGATGATATTGTGGATGATGAATATTGTTTTGAAAGAGCTAATATTCCTAAGGATCACCCAGCACGTGATATGCAGGATTCTTTATATATTGATCCAAATCGTTTATTGAGAACACATACTACGGCCATTCAGATGGTTGTATTAGAAGAAAGTGCACCAAATTTACCAATCAAAGTTGTATGTCCAGGTAAGGTATATCGTCGTGATGATGATGATGCAACGCACTCTCACCAGTTTATGCAGATGGAAGGTTTAGTTATTGGTGAAAAGGTCACTTTAGCGGACTTAAAGGGAACTTTAGAATTTATGGCCAGAAAGTTATTTGGTCAAGATCGCCAGATTCGTTTTAGACCTAGTTATTTCCCATTCACTGAACCAAGTGTAGAAGTGGATGTTTCTTGTCACATTTGTAACGGAAAAGGATGTCCAACATGTAAAGGGACTGGATGGATCGAAATTCTAGGTGCTGGAGAAGTACATCCTAACGTATTAAAAATGGCTGGTTATGATCCAGAAAAATGCAGTGGTTTTGCGTTCGGTGTAGGTATTGAGCGTGTTGCGATGTTGAAATATGGTATTGATGATATTCGTCATTTCTATACAAATGATAAACGATTCAATTCTACATTCAAACGTTATGAGTAGGAGGATTTAAATATGCGTATTTCAAGAAAATGGTTTAATCAATTTATGGATGTACAAGATCTTTCTATTGAAGAAATGGCAAAACGTATTACAGATGCTGGTTTTGAAGTAGAAGGTATTGAACATTTATCACAAGGAACAAATTTAGTGATTGGTCACGTTGAAACTTGTACGGAACACCCAGACAGTGATCATTTACACTGTACAACCGTTAATGTTGGAAATGAAGTTGTCAGTATTGTGTGTGGTGCACCAAACGTGGCTGCAGGACAAAATGTAATTGTGGCATTACCAGGTGCTGTTTTACCTGGTGGAGAAATCAAGAATGGTGTGATTCGTGGTGTTGAAAGTAATGGTATGATTTGCTCATTACTAGAACTTGGGGTAGATCCATCAAGTTTAAATGATGATCAAAAAAATGGTATTGAAGTATTACCAGCTGATGCACCAGTAGGAAATACAGATCCACTTGGCTATTTAGGCTTAGATGATGAAGTATTAGATATTGGATTAACACCCAATCGTAATGATTGTCTAGCTGCATTCAATATGGCAAAAGAAGCAGGAGCTATTTTAAATCGTGAAGTTAAACTTCCTGAATTCAATGGGGCTAGTGATGTGGGTAGCAAAACGCATCTTCATGTTGAAAGCACAACTGAAAAATGTCCACTATTCTATGGCAAAGTGATCAATCATTTAACAATCAAAGAAAGTCCAAAATGGATGAAAGAATTATTGGCAGCGAGTGGTGTAAAATCAATCAATAATGTTGTTGATATTTCAAATATTGTTATGTTAGAAACAGGGCAGCCAATGCACTTTTATGATGCAAAATCATTGCCAGAACAAAGTATTGTCGTAGCGGATGGCTTTGATGAGGAATATACAGCTTTAGATGGTGTGACTTATAAATTACAACCAGAAGATATTGTCATCACAAACCAAGGAAAACCAATCGGTATTGCCGGCGTCATGGGTGGAGATGATTCTAAAATTTTAGATACAACAGATTCAATTATTATTGAATGTGCAATTTTCGATCATGTATCGATTCGTAATACAGCTCGTCGATTAAATTTATCAACAGATGCGAGTATTCGTTACCAAAAAGGTATTGAACCATTAGCTAGTAAGAAAGCATTGGATCGTGCTGTTCAATTGTTGATTGAATATGCCGATGCGACAGGTATTGAAGAAACGGTTCAATATGGACAAGTTCCTTATGAGCCAAAATCAATTTCTTGTACTTTAGAAGCTATCAATAATCGTTTAGGTACAGATTTTAAATTAGATGAAGTTATCGATGTATTTACACGCTTAGACTTTGAACCTGAAGTGGCTGATGATTTGATCACATGCCACATTCCAAGTTCAAGAACTGATATGGAAGGTATGGCGGATTTAAGTGAAGAAGTCATTCGTATGTTAGGATATGATCGTTTACCTAGTACACTTCCAGTTATGCCTATGACAGAAGGTAAATTAACGTATAAACAACAATTGACTCGTCAGGCACGTCAATTCTTATGTGCTCAAGGTTTACAAGATTGTTTAACATATACTTTAATTAGTACAGAAAAGAAAGAGAATGCGATTTTCAACACGGATGAAGCGATTGAACTTGCAAGTCCTATGAGTGAAGAGCGTCGCTATATTCGTACAAGTATTTTGCCAAGCTTATTAGACGTTGTTTCTTATAACCGTGCTCGTAATATCAAAGATATCAATGTCTTTGAATTGAGTGATGTAGCTGGTGTAAGTGGTGCTAAAATGCATTTAGCTATCGCCATGAGTGGTAGCTTGCAACAAACGCGTTGGACAAGTGATGTAACTGTTAGTGATTTTTATACATTAAAAGGTTTGGTTGAAGCTTTCTTAGATCAGATTGGTATTGCCGCTCAAAGAATTTCATTTGTAGAAAATGATTTGGATACAACACATTTCCATCCTTATCGCAGTGCAAAAATCATGCTTGGAAAAGATTGTGTTGGATTATTAGGTGATATTCATCCTCAATATGGTAAGAATATTGTGATGGCTGAACTTGACTTTGATGCGTTGATTGATGTGAAGAAATCAAAAATCAAATTTAGTCCAGTATCAAAATATCCAAGTGTATCTCGTGACTTGGCATTCGTATTAGATCGTGCAATGCCAGTACAAAAGGTAGTGGATACAATTAATAAGCAAGGTCGTTTAAATAAAGAAATGATTATCCGTGATGTAGAAGTATTTGATGTGTATGAAGGTGAACACGTAAGTAAAGATGAAAAATCAGTAGCGTTATCGATCACATTCCAGTCGGATTCTCATACATTAAAAGATGAAGAAATCAACCAAGTGTTTGAGGCAATCTTAGAACATATTCAAAAAGATTGCAATGCGACACTTCGTAGCTAAGAGATGTTTTTGACATCTCTTTTCTTTTGTTTAACAAATCTTGTAAAGGGCTTACAAAAAGATTAAAATAAGACATATAAGGAGATTTTTTCTATGCAAAAATATATTTTAGCAATTGATCACGGAACAACAAGTACACGTGCCGTATTATTTGATAAGGCAGCTAACGTGGTAGAAATTGCCCAAAAAGAAACGACAATATCCTACCCGCATCCAGGTTGGGTAGAACAAGATGCCAATGAGATTTGGCTTGCGTGTTTAGCCGTGATGAGCGAAGTCATTTTAAAAAGTAAGATCAGTCCAGAACAAGTAGCTGCCATTGGAATAAGTAATCAACGTGAAACAAGTGTTTTATGGGATGCATTAACAGGACTTCCTGTAAGTCCTGCTATTGTATGGCAGTCTAAACAAACAAAGAGTATTTGCGATGGTTGGAAGAAAAAGGGGTATGAAGATATTGTAAAGGCGAAAACGGGTCTTCGTATTGATCCTTATTTTTCTGCAAGTAAGATTCGTTTTATTTTTGATCAGAATGCAGATGTGTATGAAAAGGCGAAAAAAGGGGAAGTCTTATTTGGTACGATGGATAGTTGGATCGTATGGAAGTTGTCTGGTTCATTAACACATATTACCGATGTATCAAATGCGAGTCGTACCTTGCTTTTTAATATTCATACTTTGTCTTGGGATGATGAATTGCTTGAAATGTTTGATATTCCAAAATGTATTTTACCTGAAGTAAAACCTACATCCTATGCATATTGTAAGACGGCTTCGTATCATTTCTTTGGTCAAGAAGTGCCAATTTGTTGTGTTGTAGGAGATCAACAGGCGGCTTTGTTTGGTCAAGGCTGCTTTGGCGCAGGTGGCATTAAGAATACATATGGTACGGGTGGCTTTATGTTGATGAATACGGGCAAGAGAATTGTCGAATCTAAAAATGGTTTATTATCAACTGTGGCTTGGCAAATTGGTGATCAGGTAGATTATGCTCTTGAAGGAAGTATTTTTGTTTCTGGTAGTCTAATGAAGTGGCTTCGTGATCAGATGCAGTTGTTTGAAAATACAAAAGATACTCAAGCCATGGCTGAAAGTGTAGAGAATACCAATGGAGTTTATATTGTGCCAGCTTTTGTGGGTCTTGGAGCACCCTATTGGGATGATGCATGTCAGGCTAGTATTTTAGGCTTAACTTTTGGAGCTAATAAAAATCATATTGTACGTGCAGCTTTAGAATCTATGGCATATCAATCAAAGGATGTATTAGAGGCTATGAGACAGGATAGTCAAATTGAGATTACTTCTATGAAGGTTGATGGTGGGGCTTGTGCCAATGACTTCTTGTTGCAGTTTCAAAGTGACTTACTTCAAATGCCTGTACAACGCTTTAAGACAAATGAACTAACGGCTTTAGGTGCTGCTTATCTTGCAGGACTATCTTGTGGTTATTGGACAAAAGATGAGCTTGGTGTAGAACTTTCTAAAGAGTTTGTGCCTGAAAAGAGTAAAGAAGAAATGGATAGCTTGTATTCAAACTGGAAAAAGGCGGTAAAAACTTGCCAGAGTTACAAATAAAAGTTAGAATATTGGCATGGAAATTTATACAAAAGAAGATTTTAAACAAATTTTTATAGATTTAGGCATTCAAAAAGGGAGCAAGGTTTTATTGGAAGCAGATTTGGATCGTTATAGTGGTTTGGTTGGAAATGTTCAAATGTTGATTGAAACGTTGCAAGAATTGATTGGGGATACTGGCTTGTTGTGCATGCCGTGTTTCTCTTATTCTTGTTTGGATCCTGCTTGTCTTGAAAACTATTATCCTTATGAAAAGTGGAAAGAGGTTCGCGAGAATTTACCTGGTTTTCATGTAATATTTACGCCAAGTGAAATATATAAGGATTGCACAAATTTATTTTTACGTTATAAAGATGTTTATAGGTCAAATCATCCTGTATATAGTTTTGCGTATTGGGGTAATTTTGATGAAGATGTTTTAAAGGTGGATGTCAATGATGCATTAAGTTTTCATGGAAGTTTATCTTTTTTAAATGAAAAAAATGCCTTTAACCTTCTTATTGGTGTGTTACCAGAAAAGAGTTTAATGGTGCAGGCACTTTCAAATGAGTATCAATTGGGAAAGACGATTGTACAAAGAGCGTTTCTTCGTTCAAAAAGACAATTGACAAAATCTTTTATTGTTCAAGTTGTAGATGAAGAAATATCTAGAGATTTACTAGATGGTTTGACAGTTCTACAAAGTGAATCGAGTTTAGAAGATGTTTATGTACTTAGAAAAGGGGAATAAAGAATTCGCAAATCTTTTCTAAGATAGCTTGATCTTCAATTGAGAAATTGTTGAATTCAAAAGAATCAATATCTAAGATGGCAACGAGTTTGCCATCTTTTTTTAAAGGAATACATATTTCTGAGTTGGAAGCACAATCGCATGCAATGTGACCAGCAAATTTATGTACGTCTTCAATTCTTTGTGTTTCTTGCGTTTTAGCACAAGTACCTACAACACCTTTTCTGTATGGTATGCGTGTACAGGCAACTTTTCCTTGGAAAGGTCCTAAAGTGCATTCTTGATTTTTTTCATCACAAATATAGAAGCCTAGCCAATTGATATTTTCCATTTCATGGAATAAAAGGGCAATCAAATTGGATATGTTTGCGATGTTTGGGAGTGTTTCATCCACTAAATACTTGCATTGTTCAATTAATATTTCATTCATTTTTATCACCGTACTTATTTTACCAAAAAAACAATGAAATTAGTGACTTTTGTCATTGAAAAAAAGCTTTTTTTTAAGTACTATATAAGTGTAAATAAAGCTATTTTTAAGGCTTGAAGAATTTGGGATTGATACTAATACTTCTGAAGGAATAACAGACAGTAAAATTGATAGCGCGAATCATTTTTAGTGTCAAAAACAAATTTTGGCAAAGAGAAGATTCTAGTAGGTTTGACGGAGCTGAATGAATCTTCTTTTCTTTTTTTAAATTTTTTAAAAAAAGGGGTTTAC
>NZ_DS996842.1:369779-372944 GCF_000156655.1 Holdemanella biformis DSM 3989 | reverse complement strand
CGCATCTACAAGTGCTTCAACTAGTGCAAGTACATCGGCATCAACAAGTGCTTCTACATCAGCTAGTACATCGGCATCTACAAGTGCCAGCACATCAGCAAGTACTTCAGCTTCAACAAGTGCTTCAACAAGCGTAAGCACTTCAGCTTCTACAAGCGCCAGCACATCAGCAAGTACTTCGGCTTCAACTAGCGTAAGTACATCAGCTAGTACATCAGTAAGTGAAAGCGAATCAACTTCAACTTCTGTAAGTGAAAGTGAATCAACAAGTACTTCAGTAAGCGAAAGTGAGTCAACTTCTACTTCATTAAGTGAGAGCGAATCTACTTCTGAATCAGTTAGTACAAGTGAAAGTACATCAGCATCTGCAAGTGAATCAGAATCTCTAAGTACTTCTGAATCATTGAGTGTTTCTACTAGTGAATCACAGTCAACTTCAGATAGCATTAGCTCTTCAGAATCTATGTCTACATCTACTTCAGAAAGCTACGCAACAAGTGTTGTTACAAGCACTGCAGGTGGTGGAACAGCTTATCGTCAAGTTGTAGTTGATACTCGTGCTCCTTTACAAGTAGCTCCAAGAGTTACTGAGGAAGAAACTGTAGAGGATGATGTAACTCCTAAGGCTAAGGAAGAAACAATCGAAAAAGAAAAGATGCCTAAATCAACATTGGATGTTGCTCATAGAGTATGGTGGTCTTGGATTCCAATTATAGGAGCTCTATCTTCTTTGATTAATGCTATCAACACTAAAAAAGGTAGAAATGATGCTTCTAAAGAAAAAGGAAATAATGATGCTTCAAAAGAAAAAGAAGATAAATAAATAAAATAATGATAAAATAACAGTAACTAACTTTTGGTTACTGTTATTTTTTTAGGGAGTGATTTTTATGAAGGAAAAGACGCATTTGGTTAGAAATCGATGCCTTTTTTCAATAGTTATTATTTTAATTTATTTTGTTTGTCATAGAATTCCATTGAATGGAATTGATATGAGTGCATATGATAATTTAGGATTGGATTTAGGTTCTATATTGACTTTAGCGGTAAATGGTTCGAACAAAAGATGTTATGTCATGAGCTTAGGTATTTCACCTTATATTACGGCTAGCTTAGTTGTTACTATTTTATATGCTATGCGATCTAAAGAGGCTAAGGCTCGTACATCACCTAAGGCAATGAATTATTGGATTACTGCATTTACATTTATAGTTACTTTAGTTCAATCTATTTTTTATGCTCTTGGTTTAAAATATATTGATCGTAATCTAATGAGTATTTTGGTTGCTATTTTTGAATTAATGGCAGGAGCGAGTATTGCACAATTTTTATTGATGAAAAACAAAAAATATGGTGTTGGTGGATTTGCTCCAATCATTATTATCAATATGACTGAATCATTGATTGGAATATTAATGAAATCAACGCTTGAAGCTTTGAAAATCCCATTAATCATTTCGTTTGTGATGGTTATTATTATGATGTTTATGGAAATGCATGAAAAAAGAATTCCTCTTCAAAGAGTTTCTGTGCATAATGTGCATGCCGAAAAGAATTATATGGCAATTAAATATAATCCAATAGGCTTTATGGCGTTAATGTTTGGTTCTGCAATATTTATGATTCCTCAATTAATAATTGCTTTTATTCATTATTTTCATAAATCAGACATTATCAATTTCTTATATAAAAATTTCAATTTATCAACCGTATTTGGTATGAGTGTCTATATTATTATGATGTTTTTGTTTACGATTCTATTAAGCTTATTATTTGTGAATCCAAAAGATTTATCAGATGGTCTTCTTCAAAGCGGAGATTGTATAGTTAATGTTCCTGCAGGTAAGCCTACACGTCGATATATTCGTAAATGGGTTTTAATATTGAGTTGTTTAAGTGGAGGCATCATGTGTGCTTGTTTAGCACTATGTATGTATTTACAGTATAAAGGTATTGTAGATGCATCCGTGGCCATGCTTCCAACTACATTTATGATGCTTTCAGGATTTGTTTGTAGTATTTATTTAGAAATTCGTGCTTATCGTGATTTTGATTCATATAAGCCATTTATATAGGGGGTAGTATTTATGATGTATTTTGTACCTTCCTGGTATCATGGAAATGAATATAAAGAAAATGAACAATATTTTTATGTGCGTCGTGCAGTAACAGAATTTGATGATAGTGTTAAACAGATTCAGATGTTTAACCGTAATGATATTATGGAATATAAGATTTTGAATTTGTCGTATAGTCCAAACTTTCGTCACTTTCTTCATAGACAAAGTGTATTCCATGCACCATATTGGTCTTGTTTTGATGCGATACAAGAAATTAGACGTACAAAAGTAGATATTCTTTCCTATCATGATTTGATGTGGCCAGACCATACAGAATTTGTCTATACTCCATTTTGTATTGTGGCGTATGTAAATAATCAAAAATATGCAGAAGTACATTTTGGTGAAGATGGAAATATGATTGAAGTCTTTTTGTTTCAAGATAATATGATGGTCCGTAAAAATGTATATGATGATCGAGGCTTTTTATCGGACACTATTGTTTATGAAAATAATCAAGCTGTTTATGAACAATATTTAGATGGAAAAGGGAATTGGAAAATGTGTCATTTCTTTGAGGATGGGCATATTGAAATCAATGGTGAAAATCCATTTTATTTGATTGAAAATACAAGATTTAAATTTGATCATTTGAGCTATGATTCCATGGAATCATTGATTGAAGAAGTATTTTCTACATATTTAGATGAAATGACTTCAACAGATGATATTTTCTGTTTGGCTATGCATGTACTACATCATGATATGTTAGAAAAATTGTTTGAAAAACGTAAGACAATCTTATCTTTTTATCAAAATCGTTTGGAATTATTTGAGGATGCTGAATTGAAATCTTTAATTCAAAATACGAACTATTGTATTGTGGATTCAAAACATAAGATTTCTTTATTGGAAGATTATGCAGAAAAGAAACTTCCAATTGTAGATATTACACCTTTTGATACGCGTGCTGATTTTGGGATTAGTCAACAATTAACGGTTCAAAATATTTTGGTTCCAATTGATACGATTGAACAATCAAAATTTGAAGAATTGATTCTTTTATTCGCTAAGTATTTTGAAATAAATGAAACAGCCCGTGTTC
>NZ_DS996842.1:358103-369592 GCF_000156655.1 Holdemanella biformis DSM 3989 | reverse complement strand
TCTACAAACATTTATTGATAAGGATATACAGCTTTTCTATTCGCATTCCTATGGTGAGAAATTTGTCCCTCAAGCATTGTCTATTTCGCAAAGCTTTAAAGGTAGTGTTTTCTGGAATGGATATACAGGTGTTGAACTTGAGGGTGATTATGGAGATGATTTTTATCAAGTGGCATATTGGAGGTATAATATCCCTCTATTTAAAGGTCAAACTTTAGATTTATGGTTAGAATACGAAAAGGATGAGTCTGTTTCAATTGAATTGAAAATCGAACAGTTTGAAGGTGGTTCACTTTCATCTTTACAGAATCGTTGGATTTATTCGGAAAAAGATTTAAGTTTAATTGTTCATTTAAGTAATGATAAGATAGACGGTCCTGTATTTATTTCTTTACTCGCAAAGGGTAAGGGGAAATTAAAAATAGTAGGTTTACATGATCGTCATTCTCGTAAAGAATATGGATCTTTTTTACCTGGAGGAATCCGTAAGGTTACGTCTAAGCGTGAAGAAGTCTTTATGTACTTTGATCCAGGAGATATGAAACCACCATTAAATGTATATTTTAGTGGTTACAAGACACAAGAAGGTTTTGAAGGCTTCTATATGATGCGAAATATGGGAACACCATTTTTGTTGATTTCTGAAGCTCGACTAGAGGGTGGAGCCTTCTATTTGGGAGACAAAGAATATGAGGATTATGTTGTTTCAGGTATTGAAGATTGTTTAAATCAACTTGGCTTTGATCGTTCCCAACTTGTTTTATCTGGACTTTCTATGGGAACTTTTGGAGCTTTATATAATGGTTGTAAATTAAGGCCGCATGCGATTTTATTGGGTAAACCATTGGCTAGCTTGGGTGATATGGCCAATAATGAACGTATTTCTAGACCAGGAGGTTTTCCTACTTCATTAGATGTATTGTCAAAGAATTATGGGGATATGAGTTTAAAGCCAATTGATGCATTGAATCATCGTTTTTGGGATTTGTTTGATCAAACGGATTGGTCACATACAAAATTTATTATTTCATATATGTTAGAAGATGATTATGATATGACAGCCTACAATCGTTTGATTTCCCATATTGATGATGTGGGTGTTGAAGTGATTGGTAAAGGTGTACATGGAAGGCACAATGATGATACGTATAGTATTGTTGCGTGGTTTAAAAAACAATATGATGATATTTTGAAATCGGATTTTAATCGAGGTGAACCAGATGAAGAATAAGGCTTGGAAAGTTATATGGAATGAAGATACGTTTGGAACCTATTTATATGGATCTAAGATTTGGTTTCATTCTCGTGAAGATATTGAATTTGAAAATGAATTAATGCCTCCGGGAACAGTTATTAAGGAATGGTATTCCAAAGTAAACTATCAAATGATGCGTACAGAACCTTCCTTACCTATTATTGATGGTGAGAGTTCTTATCATATTCAAGTGAATATGAGTGATTTTGAATCGTATTTAATACGAATGGTGTTCTATGATCGTTATGAAAATGAGGCGGGTACACTAATTATTCGTGAACCGGAAATGGATTTTAAGTGTCCTTTAAAAACATATAGCTATCGTGTACAGCTGATTAATGCGGGTGGTACTAAGATGCATTTTCATTCTTTTGTGATTACAGAAAAGGAAGGGTAAAATGAATAAAATTGATAAGAGATTACACTTTCTTTTGGGTAAAGTCAAAGAGGAGTGTAAAAAGGTTAAAGAACTTAGTGATTTTGAATTGAAGAATAAAACGTTGGAATTCAAAGAACGTTTAAATAATGGAGAAACAACAGATGATCTTCTACCAGAAGCGTTTGCGGTATGTTGTGAGGCGGATTATCGTGTATTAGGTATGTTTCCTTATGATGTACAGATTTTAGGTGGTATTGCACTTCATTTGTGTTATTTATGCGAAATGAATACGGGTGAAGGAAAGACTTTAACGGCAACAATGCCTTTATATTTAAATGGATTGACGGGTAAAAGCTCAATATTAGTGACGGCCAATGAATATTTGGCCATTCGTGATGCCGAAGAGATGGGTCAAGTCTATAAGTTTTTAGGTTTGAATGTAGAAGCAGGTGTAAAGCGTGATACAAATGAAAAAATAAATAATGATTCAAAAAAGGATGTCTATGATGCGGATATTGTATACACAACTCATGGTTCTTTGGGCTTTGATTATTTATTAAATAACTTAGTACAGTCTAAAGAAGATCGCTTTATGCGAGATTTTTATTACGTAATTATTGATGAGGCGGATTCTGTATTATTAGATAGTGCAAGTATGCCTCTAGTTATTTCGGGTTCTCCTCGTGTTCAATCCAATTTATATGGTATTACTGATTTTTTTGTGACAACATTAGTTGAAGATGTGCATTATGAACTTGAAGATAAAAAGGTATGGTTGACCAATAAAGGAATTGAATATGCGAAGCGTTATTTCCGTATTGAAAATTTATATAGTAAGGAAAATTATGATTTTTTAAGACATATTGTCTTAGCTTTACGTGCGCATTTCTTGTTGGAAAAAGATACGGATTATGTGATTACAGATAAAGGTGAAATTGTTCTATTAGATAAGAGTACTGGACGTAAAATGACAGGTATGAAACTTCGTGGTGGATCTCATCAGGCGATTGAAGAAAAGGAACATTTGAAGTTAAGTCAAGAACAACGTTCGGTTGCGAGTATTACGTATCAAAATTTGTTTAATTTATTTCCAAAGATGTCAGGTATGAGTGGAACGATTGCCAATGGTAAAGAGGAGCTTTTAGAAGTTTATCACAAACAAGTTGTTGTTATTCCACCAAATAAACCTTTAGCTCGTATTGATTTACCGGATCAGTATTTTAAAACGAGTGAAGAACAGTTTGATGCGGTCATTCAGGAAACTGTAAAAAGACACAAAACTGGACAGCCCGTATTATTGATTGCGTCTTTGATTTCGGATACGGAAATGTTGTCGAAATTATTGGTGCAGGAAAATATTGAGCATAGTGTATTGAATGCGAATAATGCGTTCTGGGAAGCGGAAATTATTAAAGAGGCTGGTCAAAAAAATGTTGTGACAGTAGCTACAAGTATGGCGGGTCGTGGTACGGATATTCGTTTAGGACCTGGAGTAAAAGAATTAGGTGGTCTTTGTGTATTAGGCGTTGGACGAATGAGTAATACACGCGATGAAAGACAGGCAAGAGGTCGTGCAGGACGTCAGGGAGAACCGGGCGTATCGATTTTCTATACTTCATTAGAGGATGATGTATGTGAAATTTTAGGTGATGATTTCTTGGAGAAATATATAGAAAAGGACAAATATATTTCAAAAAGAAGAATCAAGCGTTTAATAAATAAAGCTCAAAAAATAAAGGATGAATCTGCTGTTTTTCAAAGAAAAAATTCAGTGGATTATGATAGTGTTACGCAGCGTCAAAGAACAATAATGTATAGAATTCGTAATGATTTGTTGGATGGAAAAAGCTTAGATGAGAATGTCCTTAAGCAGATTTATTTAAATAATATCAATGAATTTGCCAAAGACTGCAAAAATATGGATGATAAAACAATGTATCGATATATCTTAGATAATTTGTCATATCGACTTAAAGAATTGTCAATTTCTTCTACCAATAAAAAAGATTATTTAAAACAGTATGCAGATATGGCATTTAAGGATAAGAAACAATTATTGGGAAATCGTTTCTCGGAATATTGCCGTCTTTGTACATTAAAAGCTTTAGATGATGGTTGGATTGAAGAGGTTGACTACTTGCAGCAGTTACAGGCAGCCATTTCTGGTCGTTCTACGGCGCAGCGTAATCTTTTATATGAATACCAAAGGGAGGCTAGACTTTCTTTTAAAGATATGGAAAAATCGATAAAAAAGGCGATGATTCGTAATATTTTACTTGGAGAAGTGTCATTTGGTAAAGACAATGAAATGATTATATTGTATCCTTAAAGAAAGGAGTTTTTGGGGTTATGATTTATAATTTTAATTTAGGCATTGGCTGGGCAAGTAGTGGTGTTGAATATGCCCAGATCTATCGTGCTCGAATGTTTCGTAATATTGGTGTCGATACCAAGTTTGTATTTACAGATATGTTTCCTTCTGAAAATATGGAACATATGACGAAGAATATTGGTTTTTTAGATTCGGAAGTTATTTGGCTATATACGTTCTTTACGGATTTTAAAACAGCACCTGTCACTTATACTTTAAGTGATTTAGAAAAGACATTTACAGATTTAAATTATACAAAAACAAGAGAAGGCAAGATTTGTCGTTATGTGTTTGGTGGAAGTAATAACTTTTATACAGCTTATATGGTTAATGATCATGATGATTTTGTGCATCGTGTAGAAATGGTTTCAAATGGATTTTTAATTCGAAAAGATTATTTTACATATGGACGTGTGTATTCAGAATATTATGCACCATTAGATAATAAGGCTCATTTATATCATCGCCGTTTCTTTAATGAAAATGGTAGTGTTGCCTATGAAGAAATCATTGATGATGATCGTGTGATGTATAAGTTTAAGGATAAGATTCTTTGTTCGAAAGAAGAATTTGTGGGATATATGGTATCTCAATTGCATTTAACGAAAGATGATGTAGTATTAATTGATCGTTCTACAGAGATTGGTCAATCCATTCTTATGAATTGTAAACCTGCAAGAGTGGGTACAGTCGTGCATGCGGATCACTTTAGTGAAAAGGATACAAATGACGATTATATTTTATGGAATAATTTCTATGAGTATGAATTTAATATGCATAAACATATTGATTTCTATATTTGTTCAACACGAGCACAGAGTGATTTGATGGTTCAACAATTTGAAAAATATTATGGTGTAACTCCTTGTGTATATACCATTCCAGTAGGATCCCTACCGGAATTGAAGTATCCAAAAGAAAACAGAAAACCTTTCTCATTGATTACGGCAAGTCGTTTGGCTAGTGAAAAACATGTGGATTGGATTTGTAAGGCTGTCATTCAAGCGCGTAGTGAAGTGCCAGAATTATCATTGGATATTTATGGTGAGGGTGGCGAAAGAGAAAAGCTTGAAACCATTATTAGAGAGAATAATGCTTCTGATTATATTCATTTAATGGGTCAACATGATTTGAGTGAAGTGTATCAAAACTATGAGGCTTATATTGCCGGAAGTACAAGTGAAGGTTTTGGACTTACTTTAATGGAAGCCGTTGGTGGAGGACTTCCAATCATTGGTTTTGATGTTCGTTATGGAAATCCTACTTTTATTCGAAATGGTGAAAATGGATATTTAATATCTTTACCTGAAGAGGATAAGGATAAGATTGAGGCTTTAAGAAAAGGTATTGTGGATTTATTTAAACAAGACTTAGAGAAGTGTCATTCTGTATCTTATGAAGTAGCTAAGGATTTCTTAACTTGTAACGTACAAGAAAAATGGAGGGAAGCTGTATGTTAGAAACTCCAGTTTTATTATTAGAAAATTTTGAAGAAGAGAGTCAAATGTTGTATCAAAGCTTTAGAACTTCTGGCTTTGATGGTCCGGTTTTCACTTTTAGTGATGAAGGCTTTTTACCAGATGATGTGACAAGTATTTATACGTATTATTGTGGTAAAAAAGAAGGAGGAAAAGCTCGCTATTTCAATCAAATTGATGTACCGGATTATTGGGAAATCAAGGCGAGTAATTCAGGTGGTCAAGTCTTTGATTTGAATCATGAAAGAGGTAAGATATTCTTCGCATCTCCTTTACATAAAAGACTTGTGAAGATTGTAGATTGGTATGATGATATGCATGTTGTTCGTGTAAGTGATCATTATAATCAAGATGGGTTCATATATGCCAAGACAATTTTTAATAAAAAAGGTCAGCTTGTATCTCGTAGTTATTATGATGTGTCTGGCAATGAAAAAGTGGTTGAAAACTTTGTCACACATGACATTATTTTAAATCAAAATAATAAAGTATATATCTTTAAGAATAAAGTGGAATTTGCGAAGCATTTATTTACTGAATTAGATATACATCCAACAAGACTATTCTATAATTCCTTATCAAACCCATTCTTTGTATCTGAAAGTTTAGAAGATAAAGAACATAGTGATGTCTTATTCTGGCAAGAAGGATATCGCGAGGATATTCCTGGAAATATGCAGGTTATTCTGGATGGTCATTCTAGAAGAACTTCTAAGATTTATGTTCAGAAAAAGGAAGCGTATGAAAAGCTTATTGAATTAGGGGCAAATAGGGATATTGTGAAACCACTTGGTTTTGTCTATAATTTTGAAAAAGAGAATCAACATACAAATAATATATTGATTTGTACAAATTCAGACCGTATTGAAAAATTGAATGAACTAGTTGTGAGTATGCCAAATATGAAATTTCATGTTTGTGCATTAACAGAAATGTCACAAAAGTTGATGTCTTTTGAAAAATATGATAATGTACACTTGTATCCAGGATGCAAGGCGAGTGAAATACTGAATTTGTTTAACACTTGCGATTATTATTTAGATATCAATTATGAAAATGAAATCGTAGATGCCATTAAAGAAGCATTCTTACATAACCTGTTGATTCTTGGATTTAATCAAACGATTCATAATCGTAAGTATGTATTGCCAGATTTTGTCTTTGATGCGAATAACTATCAAGATATGATCCGTGTTATTCTTGATGCATCCCATCTAGATATAAATCTAGAAAGACAGCGCAATGTGGCAATGACACAAAATGTGCAAGATTATAAAAATGTTTAGAAGGGAAGAGATTTATGTTTAGTACATTTAACACATTGATGGTAATTGTTGTTTTAGAGGCAATCTGTTGTTTATACAGTATCACTCTAGCTTATTTAAGTGATAAGAAATTTAGTAAAATTTTGAATTTGATTATGGCAGCTATTTGGGCAATTGCAGCCATCTTAAACGTAGTTGGTTTTTAGTTTTAGTTTTTGAAAACATCGCTTTCAAATGGGTCGTTCTCGCCACTTTTGGCTTGAAACGGCCTTTTTTTAGGCCGAAATTTGCATTTTTTTTAGAATTGTGTATAGTATTAATTGTTGTTTTAATTTATTTGACAACAATTGCCTCGTATTTTATGTGGCTTAAGGGGAAGATTGGAGGGTGTTTTGAACTTTATAAAAGAAGAAAATTTAGAATGTAGTTTATTAAGAAAAGGGTTAGTTTCAGGTTTATTGATGTCGACATTTGTATTAACATTACTAACAACATCATCAGTAATTGGGGAAGAAAGTAAGGTCTATGCTCAGTCAAATGGCACAGATGAAAATATCTTAATGCGTGTAGACACAAAAAATGGAACGGAAGAATTAAAAGAGAAATTCGAAGAACAGATTCAAGATATCGAGGAAGAATCTAGCAAGAAACAAGAAGAGTCGAAGAGCGTTGAAGAAATGATTATGGAACAGCCAGATTTATTGAATGATATGCAGTTCATTCAAAATAACTATAATGCTGTTACACAAATCGTTTACTCGCAACCATCGCTTTCACAATACATTAGTAATGTGAATGCACTTACTGCCTCTGGCGGTGTTTATTATGGACCAAGTGGTAAAGAAACATACTACAACTTAAATATGTCAGGAGTAATCGACATTATGCGTGGTATGGGAAACAATGATGCATATTGGGTTCGTGAAGATGGTGCGAAAATGTTGGGGGATTATATTATTGTTGCAGCCGATTTAAATAAATATCCTAGAGGTACAATTGTAGAAACTTCATTAGGAAAAGGAATCGTCTGTGATACTGGAAGTTTTACGCAAAATTCAGATACTCAATTAGATATTGCGACAGACTGGTAATATATATGAGTGTGAAGTAGAAGTCATGTGCTTCTACTTTTTTTGTTTTTCATTAAAAATGGCATCCGAAGATGCCAAATAGATTATTTTTTTGGATTTATAAATTGTTTTTGTACTTTAGAAACAGGATTGAATGTTGTAAGTCTTTTTGTGTTTATTGTCATACCACTAATTGTTTGGATAAACCACAAGAAGAATAGAATTACAAGAATAGGTATTACACAAGATGTTACGATCATGATGGCTGTTGCTTCCATGAAATTATTTAAGGATTGATTAAACATCTTCGTATATTTTTGTGCTGTTGAAGAAAATGCTTCAGCTGCTTTTTCGAAGAAGTTTTTATTATCTTTATCCTTTTTGATTTTCTTCTGTATGTTGTTGGCATGATCAATCGTTTCTTGAATACTTGTTTCATAGGTGGCTTCTATTGTCTTAGACAGTTTTACACTACAAGGTACGATTAGACACATAGCTAAAGCCATAATACCAATCTTAATACATACAATTCTTAACCAATCCCATTTTATGACGTTGTTTGCTAGCCATGCCAAACATATTATTGGAATGATGTATTTAAAGGTAACCATACAAGTGAGTGTCAAAGCATATTTTTCTAAATAAATAGCTCCTAGAACAAGTAAGAATTTACTACTTAAGTCGGCCAATCCATTCGCAATAGGCGTTCCTGTATCTCCAGGTAAAATAGTAATGGCTGTAGAGATGGCTGCACTTGATGCGGCAAGTGTCATGACTGTATTTCTTTTTTCATCCAAATATTGAATGGATTGTTCATGAAACTTAGGTGTTGATGTTTTTTGTGCAACCATACAAAAGCTTGATAAACAAATAAGAATGGGTAAGATCCATTTTAAAATGGTTTTGTAGTCAAATGATTTCATAATATCGATTCCTTTCTCTATTTCTAATTTTAACATAAATCATGTATAATCATGTCAGGAGGATTTTATTATGATTCTAATTATTGTTATTGTTGTTGTTTTAGTTTTATTAGTACTATTCTTTATGTCTAGCTACAATAAACTTGTTCGTTTATCAAATAGGGTAGATGAAGGTTTTTCTACAATGGACGTGTATTTGAAGAAACGTTTTGATTTGATTCCTAACTTAGTAGAAACAGTAAAGGGTTATGCAAAACATGAGGCGGATACATTGAGTTCGGTGATTGCACAAAGAAATATGGCAAAAACATCTAAGGATGTTATGGATAGTGAAAATAAGATCACAAATGCGATTCAGGGTATTTTTGCGGTGGCTGAACAATATCCGGATTTAAAGGCTAACACAAATTTTATGGATCTTCAAAATCAATTAAAGAAGGTCGAGGAGGATATCGCAAATTCTCGTAAATACTATAATGCTTTGGTTCGTGAATATAATGATGTGATTATGAGTGTTCCGACAAATATTGTGGCATCTTTATTCCATTTTGAAAAGAAGACAATGTTTGAAGTGGCCAATGCTTCGGAAAGAGAAAATGTTCAAGTTAAATTTTAAGAAGGTCTTTGCCTTCTTATTCGCATTTATTTTATGCTTTGGATGTATCGATGTATATGCTGATGATGGTGGGTATACGATTGATGACTATAAAGTCAATGCGATATATCATTCAAACAATACGATTGATGTGAAAGAAGTGATTGATGTTAACTTTTCAAGTTATCGTCATGGTATTTATCGTAATATTCCAGAAACGATGTATATAAATCGTGATGAAAAGTATAAGTTAAAAATTCAAGATATCAATGTATTAAATGATGAGTATGAAGTAGATAGTGATTCTGGAAATCGTGTGATACAAATTGGAAGTGCAGACTATACGATCATTGGCCCACACACATATACATTGACTTATACGATTGTCATTCCAGAAGATTATCATTCGGACTTGGATTTCATTTATTACTCGGTACTTGGAAACAATTGGGATACCACGATTTCTCATTTTAGTTTTGATATTCAGTTTGAAAAGGCTTTGACAGAAAATGAGATGTCTAATATTGAAGTCTTTAGTGGAAGTCTAGGAAATCAATCGAATGATTTAAATGTGACTCCAATTATTACTTCTAATTCTATTAGTGGTTCTGCCAACGATATTGGTGCAAAACAAGCTATTACTCTTTTTGGTAAATTAAGAAAGAACTATTTTGTGGGTGCCAAACAAACGACTTCAAAGATTCCATTTATCTTTTTGGGTTTGGCCATTCTATTTGGTTTGTATAGTTTGATTCGTGCATTTCTATTAAAGAAAACGCATATCACACCAATTGTAAATTTCTATCCACCAAAAGATATGGATCCAGCTATGGTTGGAACGATTGTAGATGAGTCAGTGGATCAAGAAGATTTAATGGCCTTGATTCCATATTGGGCTAGTAAGGGGTATTTAACCATTTCTGAAAAAGAGGATGATTTGGTTCTTACTAAGCAAGAGAATCATGAACCGCCGATTTTAAAACATCAAAAGAAAATTTATAATGGATTGTTTAAAACTAAAAATAGTGTGAAATTATCAAAACTATCAAGTAAGTTTGGTAAGGCTATGGATGATGCCAAAGAAGCTTTGAATGATGAATTTAGTGAAGATAAAAAACTTTCTACTATTGATCATGGTTTTGTGACAACCATTCTAGCAATGATTTGTATGATTGTAAGTATCTTATTGAATACAAGATATAGTATCCTTGATAATTTGATTGAAACTATTTTAGCAACATTTAGCTTTGTGCTTATGATGGTCTTAAATTATTCTGCAGCTGCAACAAATGTATTTAACAAGAATAAACTTGGTGTATTAAAGAAAATTTTGAGTATTGCGTTTATTTTGATTCTTGTATACTTTATATATCGACAATGTGATTCGATTCTAAGTATTGTTCCATTTGAATTTATGATGATAGGCATTGTGGTTGTTTCACTACCAATTTTTTTGATTTCTAAATTTAATGTGGTAAGTAACTACTTCAAAAGTGTAGCTCCTGAGCTATTAGGCTTTAAAGACTTTGTTGAAAAGGCAGAAGTACCACAATTGGAAAGATTATCTTTAGAAAATCCTTCATACTATTATGATGTCATTCCATATGCGATGGTCTTTGGGCTATCTGAAATGTGGACAAAGAAATTTAGTACGATTCCTTTGGCACAACCAGATTGGTATGATTCTTATTATTCAGATCCATACTCTTCTTATTTCTATTACAGAATGTTGACAAGAAGTATGTATGAACCGATTCATGAGAATTTATTGGATTATCAAACAGAACAAATGAAAAGTACAGCCGATAGCATGGGCTCTAGCTTTGGTGGCTTCTCTGGTGGAGGCGCCGGTGGCGGAGGCGGCGGAAGCTGGTAAGAGATGAACCGTGTACTGTGGTAAGTGTTATGCATCTACATTTTCTTGGTAACATGCAATTAGTTAGGATCACTAAAAGTTGGTTTTAAGAATTGTAGAGTTGAAAACTATGTGAGTGTTTAAAGGTTATCTCTATCTCAGATTCGAAATCCCTATGACTTTTAAAGTTTGATTTACTCTTGTCTAATTTTATATATTCAAAGAAAGTTACTAATTATTGGAATGTTGAAATGTAAACAAATTGATTGACTATACAGTAATCTAGGATATAATCCCA
>NZ_DS996842.1:325699-357348 GCF_000156655.1 Holdemanella biformis DSM 3989 | reverse complement strand
ACTTTTAAAGTTTGATTTACTCTTGTCTAATTTTATATATTCAAAGAAAGTTACTAATTATTGGAATGTTGAAATGTAAACAAATTGATTGACTATACAGTAATCTAGGATATAATTTAAGTACAAGGTAGATACCTTAACAGTGGGTGTATCTCAGCCCAAAGTGAGAAATTTATTCAGTGAGCTTCTCTTAGCTCAAAATAAGAAATTTACAAGTGAGCGTTTCGCTGCTCTAAATGCGATCTTAACAAAAGCAGGGCATTTGAAATCCCTGCTATTTTTTTGAGGTAATAGATATGGAAAATATTAAACTTTATACAGTTTCAGATAAATATATTGATTATCTTTCGATATATGCACCACATTTATTTCATAATAAAAAACCCAATCAAATTCATAAAAGGGTATATATAGGAGTCATTTTAAAAGTACATGGAATGGATTATTTTGCTCCTTTATCTTCGTACAAAGAGAAACATAAACAAATGAAAGAAACTTTAGACTTTATTAAAATTAAAAGGTATAGTGTAATAAACCTAAATAATATGTTTCCAGTACAATCTAAAGACTATACTTATTTAG
Organism: Holdemanella biformis DSM 3989; assembly: GCF_000156655.1. Lineage (GTDB taxonomy): Bacteria > Bacillota_I > Bacilli_A > Erysipelotrichales > Erysipelotrichaceae > Holdemanella > Holdemanella biformis. Next base: position 356,766 of record NZ_DS996842.1, on the reverse strand, counting down.
ATTTTTCAAAAGAACAAGATTTAAAATACAAATCTTTACTTGAATCTGAATATCGATATATAAAATCTATTCAAGGAAAAATTATTAAAAATGCTTCTCTAGTTTACAAAATAAAAACAAGTGGAAAAATAAACTCTTTAACAAAAAGATGCAATGATTTTAAACTTCTAGAAGAAAAATGTCGATTATATAAGTAATAGATAAAAAGTACCTGAATTATTCATGGAAATATTAAAATTCGTAGAATGTTCCTAACTTAAAGGAAATCTACGAATTTTTCTTATCACCCATTGGCTGAAATCTTCATATAAGAAAAGCTCCTTTACTATATAGGTGATTAAACTAAAAAGAAGGAGTCATTACTATGATATTCGAGAGAGAGATACGTTTTGGAGTTTTTAATTTACGAGATAAGTGTCTTTGAAAAATCGTTCACATTATACTAGTGTCGTATACGTCGTAAGTTTAAGGTGTAAATTTGTGAAAGGATTTATAAGCTTAGAATTACTTGGTATACAACATTTGAAAGTTACAACAAATACGACGCAAGTGTAAGGTGAAACAAGGGTTAAGTGAGATTTTTGTTTGAAATGATTGATTCACAATATGTGGAATGGTTAAGTAGGGCCAATGTGAAGGAAAAAACTTTTGAGATGTGATTCTGATTATGCGAGTATGAAATTCAAAACTTATTCTGGACTAGCATTCACTAATATATACAAAAAGATAAAATGTTTAGTGATTATAAGCATAAAAAAATGAGCATCACTATTTGTGACACTCATTTGAAACCAGTTAATTATTGAGCATTCATCTTTTGACGATATAAGTTACGACGATCTAAAGCTGTTAAACCTTTTTTACGGATACGAATAGCATCTGGTGTAACTTCTACTAATTCATCATCGTTGATCCATTCTAATGCTTCTTCAAGGGAGAAGATTTTTGGTGGAGTTAATAACATGGCTTCATCACGACCACTTGAACGGATGGCTGTTAATTTCTTGTTCTTTAATGGGTTAACATCTAAGTCGATGTTTTTAGAGCTTTGACCAATGATCATACCTTCATAAACTGGTGTTTGTGGAGAAATGAATAATTGACCACGTTCTTGAAGGTTCCATAAAGCGTAAGTCATAGCTTCACCTGTTTCAGTTGAAATCATAGCACCTTCCATACGTTGTGCAATTTCTCCTTTATATGGTTCATAACCACTAATACGACGTACTAATGTACCTTCACCATGTGTATCATTGATAAATTCTGAACGGAAACCTAATAGTCCACGAGTAGGTGCTGTATATACGATTTTAACATATCCATTTTCTTCAGACATGTCTTGCATAACACCCTTACGAAGATTTAATTTGTTGATGATGGTTCCTGAATATTCTTCTGGAGCTAAACATACAACTTCTTCGATTGGCTCGACTTTGTGTCCATTTTCATCTTTGTGTAGGATAACCTCTGGCTTAGAAACAGCTAGTTCATAACCTTCACGACGCATATTTTCAATTAATACGGAAATATGTAATTCACCACGACCACTAACTTTGAAACAATCCGCTGAATCGGTTGGTTCAACCTTTAATCCAACGTTTACTTCTAGTTCTTTTTCAAGTCTTTCTTTTAAGTTACGACTTGTCACATATTTACCACTCTGTCCTGCAAATGGACTTGAGTTAACATGGAAGTTCATAGATAGAGTTGGTTCTTCAATTTCAATATGTTCCATTGGTTCAATGTGATCGGCTGTACAGATTGTATCACCAATACTGATATCTGGCATACCCGCAATAACAACGATATCTCCTGAATGTGCTTCTTGTACGCTTGTTCTAGACAATCCTTTGTATACGAATAATTTAGATAAGCTTTCTTTGGCATTTAATCCAGATTGGTTACAACGAATATATTGTTGTCCTTGTTTTAAAACACCTGAATATAAACGTCCAATTCCTAAACGACCAATGTATTCATCGTATGCCAAGGCAGATACTTGCATTTGAAGAGGTTCTTCATCCATATCTGGATATACATCACAATGTTTTAAGATTGTATCGAATAATGGATCGATGTTGTCGCTTGGAGTTTTAAGGTCGTATTGAACACGTCCTTCTCTAGCTACACCATAAAGGATAGGGAAGTCTAATTGTTCGTCGTTCGCATTTAAGTCTAAGAATAATTCATAAACTTCATCGACAACTTCTTCAGCTCTTTGGTCTTTCTTATCAATCTTGTTGATCAATAGAATTGGTTTTAAACCAATTTCCAAAGCTTTTGATAATACGAAACGAGTTTGAGGCATTGGACCTTCACTTGCATCGACTAATAAGATAACTGTATCTACGGTACGGATAATACGTTCAACTTCACTTGAGAAGTCGGCGTGGCCTGGCGTATCTACAATATTAATTTTTACACCGTTATGAATAACGGAACAGTTTTTAGAATAAATCGTAATTCCACGTTCACGTTCTAGATCGTTTGAGTCCATGATACAGTTAACAACTTCTTCGTTGTCACGGAATACATCACTTTGTCTTAAAAACGCATCGACTAACGTACTTTTACCGGCATCAACGTGGGCGATAACGGCAATGTTAAGAATTTTTTCTTTATTGGACATACTGTCACTCACTTTCCTGTCAAAAACAGTACAATTATAAAGCAAGAAACCTTAAAACTCAATAAAATGTGCTATAATAAAACAAAAATTTTATGAAAGGGGTAACACCATGCAAGTACAATATATAAAAGAGTATTCAAATTGTTTGGATCGTGAAATGGAATATAAAATCTATGGTCAAGGTGGTAAATTATGTCTGGCCATTCCAAGTCAAAATGGACGTTTTTTTGAATGGGAAGATCGTGGCATGATTCATGAAGTTTCCAAATGGATCGAAGCCAATCAATTAACGATTATTACATGTGATACTTTGGATTTAGAAACATGGTCTTATCCTTATAATACAAAGGTGCGTATGTTGAAACATGAACTTTGGTTTGAATATATCCTTTCGGAATTGATTCCTAGTGTACAAGAGAAAATGAATAACTATGATAAATGGATGGTGACTGGAGCAAGTCTAGGGGCAACGCATGCCGCAAATTTGATCTTTCGGTTTCCTAAACAATTCGATACCTTATTAGCCCTATCTGGTATTTATGATACAGAATTATTCTATGGAGATTATCATGATGAAAATACATACCATAATAATCCATGTGCCTACATGAAAAATATGTCTTTAGACCATCCATATATGGAATTGTATAAACAATCCAAATTGATCTTTTGTGTAGGACAAGGCAATTGGGAACAAGAATGTGTTGGATCTTTAAGACAATTTAGCACCATCCTTTATGATCAACAAATCGAGGCTTGGTGTGATTTCTGGGGCTATGATGTGTATCATGACTGGCCTTGGTGGAAGGTACAACTACAGTATTTTATGGAACAAATATTAAAGGAAGTATGACAAAAATTAAAAATGAATTGATTTCACATACGGATTTGTATGTGTGGACACAAATTAACTTTGCGTATCATTCCAACAAAATAGAGGGTTCTCATTTATCTAAGAATCAAACAAAACAAATATTTGAAGCGAATGATTTAACAATGGATTTGGATGATGCATTAGAAGCACGAAATCATTTTCGGTTGTTTGATTATATGTTGAAGACAGTGGATGAACCATTATCAAAAGAAATGATGATTCAAATGAATATGATTTTGAAAAGGGGTACGTCTTATGAGGATAATCCAGCATATAATGTAGGTGGTTTTAAAGTAAGGGAAAATGGGATTGGAATGATAAATTCTTTTAAAACGACAAAACCAGCGGATGTTGAAACGGAATTAGATGCTTTGTTAGAAAAGTTTCAAAATAAAGGGGTTCTATCATTTGAAGATATTGTAGAATTTCATGTTTGTTTTGAAAGAATACATCCGTTTGGAGATGGAAATGGACGTACTGGACGAATGATTATGTTTAAACAATGTCTACAGAATAGTCATATTCCATTTGTACTATTAGATCGTGATCGGGCGTTTTATCTGCGAGGCTTAAAAGAATGGGATTTTGAAAGAAATTATTTAATGGATACTCTTTTAACACAACAAGATATTTATGCATCTGTCTGTGAACAATTAGATTTTAAAAAGGAGTAGCGTGTATTACTCCTTTTGTATTAGATGACCTTATGTTCGAGCCACTTATTTGATTTAAAACGAGCTAAGAATATGAATGAGCGAATTGTCCAATCGGCACCCATACCAATCCATACAGCTAAAGGTCCCATGTGGAATGTATGAACTAAAAAGATGGTGACTACAACTCTGCAGATCCACATGGGTAGAGTGGATGTGATCATACTAAATTTTACATCGCCAGCGGCTTTTGAGCCGTAGGATGGAAGGAAGTATGGGGTCCAGAAAATCATCTTATAAGTGAAAACAATGCGTGTTAGCCAAATGGCTAGTTTAGCGCTTTCTGCTTCCATTCCAGCAAGGCTTGTGATTTGTTTAATTGGAAAGAGAATCGTTGCACAACATATAAAGCAGGCTATCCATGCACATTTTGTGAGTAAAATTGTATAGTGTCTAGCTTGTTCGTATTCTTTTGCACCTACACATTTTCCTACGATGCTCATCATACCAAGTCCAATACCGATGCTTGCTTGACAGGCAAAACTTTCAAGCATGGCCACCATAGCTTGTGCGGCAATAGCCGTTGTTCCCATTGTAGATACAGTGGATTGAATGACGAGTTTTCCAAATTGAAACGTCCCGTTTTCAATGCCGGTTGGAATTCCAATTTTTAGGATTTGTTGAATGCCTTGAAATTTAGGGCGAATACAGAGGTAGGAATCAATATATAAATCTTGTTTGGGCTGTTTTAAAAGAATTAGGATAATGGCAGCATTGATGATTCTAGAAAGAAGTGTAGACAAGGCAGCTCCAGCTACACCTAAATTTAGGGTAAAGATGAAAAAGATATTTCCAAGTATATTTAGAATGTTAGAGCCAAACGCAATGGCCATGGGAAATCTTAAATTTTGACTTGTTCGAAAGCTTGCGGCACCTGCATTATAGAGTGCAATGAAGGGGTAGGATAGTGCTGTGATGAATAGATAGGTTAAAGAATTGTCCATCACACTTTTTTCTACGGATCCAAAGATTAGGCTTAATAGTGGTCTTCTAAATAGAATGCAGGGTAGTGTAATCAGAATAGAAATAAGAGTTATAGAAAAAAATCAATTGTTTCAAGGCTTGGTTGGCCTTTTCTTTTTGGTTTTATCCTAAGTATTGGGCGCAGATGATGGCGCCTCCAGTTGCCATGGCGGCAAATATATTGATGATCAAAATATTTAATGAATCGACAAGGGAAACAGCAAAAATGGCGGCCGAACCTATGTTGGTAACCATAATGGTGTCAACAGATCCCATTAATGCGGTTAAAACTTGTTCGAACATCAACGGAATTAATAATCTTTTTAATTGTTCTTTGGTGTACATAATCAAAACTCCTTAAAAAATAAAAAGATATCTTTCGATATCTTAACCTACAAGGACTACATCACGGATGTTTGGTACTTCTTCAAGTAATAATTCTTTGATTCCACTTGAGAAATCTTCAGAGGCCATCATGCATCCTTGGCATGCACCTTTGAAAGATACATAAACAACATTGAATTCATCAACTCCTAATAGTTCAATGTCGCCTCCGTCATGTTGGATATATGGACGAATCTTATCCAAACAATCATTAACGGCTTTACTATCTACTACAGTATCCATAAAATAACACTCCTAACTTATAAAAATAGTGGACATAAAATCAATGGGACAATAAGTCCTACCACAAATCCTCCAATGACTTCGACAAATTTATGACCAAGAACATTTTTTAATTTTTCTTGATAGATTGGATCATCAAAACGAAGTCCTGTCATTTCACGTAAATCTTTGACTAATTGTTGCGTTAATTCAATGTTTTTACCTGAATAATAGCGGACATGACATGCATCATACATGACAATAAAGGAAAAGATAGTGGTTACGGCAAATATGGCTGAATCAAAGCCTTCCTGAATTCCTATGGAAAGGGAAAGGGCCGTTACGGTTGATGAGTGACTGCTTGGAAAGCCGCCACTTGCGATGACCCAGTGTAAGTCCCATTTGCCAGTTCTATAATAATATACGACCGTTTTTCCGACTTGTGCAAGTACATTGCTCAAAAGAGCTGTGACTAGCGGATATAAGGACGATGGTATCATAAACTCACACTCCTAACAAAAATCATTATATCACACATTGTTAATTCGTGGTATAATCATCCTTAGGATAGCTATGGAGGGAAAATAAATATGATTACGTTAGATTTAAATCATGCTTTCTTAAAAGAAGATGTAAAGGCTTATCAAGATCAAGTTCGCGCAATTGATGAAGCTTTACAAAATGGCACATGCAAGGGTAACGACTTTATCGGTTGGCTAAACTGGGCTAACAATTATGATAAAGAAGAATTTAGTCGCATTAAAGAGGTTGCCGCAAAAGTACGTGAAAACACAGAAGTATTCGTTGTATGTGGTATTGGAGGATCTTATTTAGGTGCTCGTGCTGCCATTGAAATGATGAATGGTTTATATGGTGATAAGAAGCCTGAAATTATTTATATGGGAAACACTTTCTCATCTACTTATATTTCACAAGTTATGAACTATATTAAAGATAAGGAAGTTACTGTCAATGTTATTTCTAAATCTGGAACTACAACTGAAACAGCATTGGCTTTCCGTATCTTGAAACAATTCATGGAAGAAAAATATGGTGAAGATGCGAAAAATCGTATTATTGCCACTACAGACAAGGCTAGAGGAACATTGAAAGCTTTAGCGGATAAAGAAGGATATGAAACATTTGTAATTCCTGATGATATTGGTGGTCGTTTCTCAGTAATTACACCAGTTGGATTATTGCCAATTGCAGTAGCTGGAATCGATATCGATGCTTTGATGAAAGGTTTACATGATGGTATGGGTGAATATGGAGATGCAGATCTTGAAAAGAATGCAGCTTACCGTTATGCAGTAGCTCGTCGTATTCTTCAAAATCAAGGATATGATGTTGAATTATTAGTAAACTATGAACCTCAAATGCAGATGGTTGCAGAATGGTGGAAACAATTGTTTGGTGAAAGTGAAGGAAAAGATGGAAAGGGTATTTTACCGGATTCAGTATGCTTCTCAACAGACTTACACTCTTTAGGACAATTTGTTCAGGAAGGTAAGAAAGTATTGTTTGAAACAAACTTGTATGTTGAAACACCAATGATTGACTTAACATTCCCTAATGATGAAGCAAACGAAGATGGAATGAACTACTTAGCTGGTAAGAGTGTTGACTGGGCTAATAAAATGGCTGCCAAAGGAACATTACAAGCACATGAAGAAACTGGTGGAGTTCCAAATATCTTATTAACTATGCCAGGTATGACTTCTTATGACTTTGGTAATATGTGTATGTTCTTCTTCAAGGCCATCGCAATGACAACTTTGATGAATGATTCAAACCCATTCAATCAGCCTGGTGTTGAAGTTTATAAAAAGAACATGTTCAAATTATTAGGTAAAGAATAATAATGAAAATAGAGATGTAAGCAAGTGTTTACGTCTCTTTTTTATACGCTTACAAATTAGATAAGGCTAACCCCTACAGTGAATTTTACCTTTAAAATTTGACATGAAGCTCGTATAATAAACTATGGTATTGAATATCTATAAAGGAGGAAATATTAATGCCTAGAGCAAAACAGTCTATGGATGGAAATACGGCTGCGGCTCACGTTGCGTATGCTTTTACAGACGTTGCTGCAATTTATCCTATTACTCCATCTAGTCCTATGGCAGACTCTATTGACCAATGGTCTGCAGCTGGACAAAAAAATATTTTTGGAAATCAAGTAGTTGTAAGTGAATTACAATCAGAAGCAGGTGCTGCTGGTGCAGTTCATGGATCATTAGCTGCTGGTGCATTGACTAATACTTTCACTGCATCTCAAGGTTTATTATTGATGATTCCAAACATGTACAAGATTGCTGCTGAACAATTGCCTTGTGTATTCGATGTTTCTGCACGTACAGTTGCAACTCATGCATTGAACATCTTTGGTGATCACTCAGACGTATATGCTTGTCGTCAAACAGGTTTCGCTATGTTATGTGAAACTAACCCACAAGAAGTTATGGACTTATCTCCAGTAGCTCACTTAGCTGCTTTAGAAGGTAAAGTACCATTCATTAACTTCTTTGATGGATTCCGTACTTCTCACGAAATTCAAAAAATCGAAAAATGGGACTATGAAGATTTAAAAGAAATGTGTCCAATGGAAGCTGTTGAGGAATTCCGTAAACACGCTTTAAATCCAGAACGTCCAACTATGCGTGGTTCTCACGAAAATGGAGATATCTTCTTCCAACACCGTGAAGCATGTAACACTGCATATGATGAATTACCTGCTGTAGTTGAAAAATACATGGGTAAAATCAATGAAAAATTAGGAACAAACTATGACTTGTTCAACTACTATGGAGATCCTGAAGCTGATCGTGTAATCATCGCTATGGGTTCTATCAATGACGTTGCTGAAGAAGTTATCGACTACTTAACTGCAAAAGGAGAAAAAGTTGGTTTAGTTAAGGTTCGTTTATATCGTCCTTGGTCAAGCAAACACTTATTAAAAGTTCTTCCTAAGACAGCTAAGAAAGTTGCAGTACTTGACCGTACTAAAGAACCAGGTGCTCTAGCAGACCCATTATACTTAGATGTAGCTACAACACTTCGTGAAGCAGGATTAAATGACATCACTCTTTGCGGTGGACGTTATGGTTTAGGATCTAAGGATACTCCACCTTCAAGTGTATTCGCTGTTTACACAGAATTGTTAAAAGACGAACCAAAATCTCGTTTTACAATCGGTATCGTGGATGACGTTACAAACTTATCATTGCCAGAAGTTAAACCAGCTCCTAACACTTCAACTCCAGGAACTGTTGAATGTAAATTCTGGGGTCTAGGAGGAGATGGTACTGTAGGTGCTAACAAGAACTCTACTAAGATCATCGGTGACCACACTGACAAATACATTCAGGCTTACTTCCAATATGACTCTAAGAAAACAGGTGGTATCACAATTTCTCACTTGCGTTTTGGAGACAAGCCAATCCGTAGCCCATACTACATTAACCAAGCTGACTTTGTAGCTTGTCACAACCCTTCATATGTAGTAAATGGATACAAGATGGTTCAAGACGTTAAACCTGGTGGTGTATTCATGATCAACTGCCAATGGTCAGACGAAGAATTAGACAAACACATGCCTGCTGAATCTAAAAAATATATCGCAGACAACAATATCCAATTGTACACAATCAATGCCATCGATAAAGCTATCGAAATCGGTATGGGTAAACGTACAAACACAATCTTACAATCAGCATTCTTCAAATTAGCTAACATTATGCCAATTGAAGAAGCAGTAGATTACATGAAAGCAGCTGCTAAGAAATCTTACTCTAAGAAGGGTGATGCAGTTGTAGAAATGAACTACAAAGCTATCGATGCTGGTGTAGGTGCAACTCACAAAGTTGAAATCCCTGCATCTTGGTCTAACCCAGAAGCTGATGCACCAAGACCTGAATTATCAGGACGTCCTGCAACAGTTAAGATGGTTAAAGACATCATGGAACCAGTTAACAAAATGGATGGAGATTCATTACCTGTATCTGCATTCGTTGGTAACATCGATGGTCAATGGGAAACTGGTGCTAGTGCTTACGAAAAACGTGGTACAGCTGTTACAGTTCCTGAATGGGATGCTGAAAAATGTATTCAATGTAACCAATGTGCATTCGTATGTTCTCACGCTACTATTCGTCCATTCTTATTGAGCGAAGAAGAAGTAAAGGCTGCTCCTGCACAAATCAAATTAGCTGATGTTAAACCAAAAGCTACAGAATTCAAATATACAATGAGCGTATCTCCATTAGATTGTATGGGATGTGGTGAATGTATCACTGTATGTCCAACGCAAGCTATTAAGATGGTACCTCAAGAATCTCAAGCTGAACAACAACCAGTATTCGATTACTTAGTAGCTAACGTTTCTAAGAAAGATTCTGGATTCGCTGATGATACTGTTAAGGGTTCTCAATACAACCAACCATTGTTAGAGTTCTCAGGATCATGTGCTGGATGTGCTGAAACATCATATGCTCGTTTAATTACTCAATTATTCGGTGAACACATGTATGTATCAAATGCGACTGGATGTTCTTCAATCTGGGGTGGTCCAGCATCTGTATCTCCATATACAGTAAACAAAGATAGCTTACAAGGACCAGCATGGGCTAACTCATTGTTCGAAGACAATGCTGAACACGGATTCGGTATGCAATTAGGACAAAAAGTATTACGTGAACAAGCTATCGAAAAATTAGGTGCTATGAACGAAAGCGAAAAAGCAACTCCTGAATTCAAGGCTGCATTCGAAAAATTCATGGAAACTAAAGAAAATACTCGTACTAACACTGAAGCAACAAAAGCATTATTAGTTGAAGTAGAAAAAGCTGCTGAAGCTGGATGTGAAGATGCTAAAGCTGTATTAGACAAGAAAGAATACTTAGCTAAGAAATCTGTTTGGATCTTTGGTGGAGACGGATGGGCTTATGATATCGGATTCGGTGGATTAGACCACGTTCTTGCATCAGGTGAAAACGTAAACGTTATGGTATTCGATACAGAAATGTATTCAAATACTGGTGGACAGGCTTCTAAAGCTTCTAACATCGGTGAAGTTTGTCAGTTCGCTGCAGCTGGTAAAGAAATGAAGAAAAAATCTTTAGCAGAAATCGCAATGAGCTACGGATACGTTTATGTAGCACAAATCGCTCTTGGAGCTAACCCTGCACAAGCAGTTAAATGTATTGCTGAAGCAGAAGCTTATCCAGGACCATCTTTAATCATCGGTTATGCACCATGTGAATTACACGGTATTGCTAAGGGTGGAATGAACCACTGTCAAGATGAAATGAAGAAAGCCGTTAAATCTGGATACTGGAACTTATTCTCATTTGATCCAGCTAAGAAAGAAGCAGGAAAGAACCCATTCACATTAACTTCTAAAGAAGGAGATGGAACTTACCAAGACTTCTTACACAACGAATCTCGTTACACTCGTTTAGTGAAACCATTCCCTGAAAGAGCCGAAAAATTATTTGCTAAATCAGAAGAAGTAGCTAAAGAACGTTACGAACACTTACAACGTTTAGTAGAACTTTACAAGTAAGATAATAAATGAAGAAGCTGATTGATTTCGGCTTCTTTTTTTGTGGAATTTCACTATAATGGTTTTAAGAGGTGTTTAATTATGGAAAAAGGAAAATTAAATCGGATTACAGATGTAGAATGTGTACTTGTAGGACATAAGACAATTAGTTCAGGAACGCATCAAACAGGTGTGACATTTATTCGTACGGCAGAAGATGTATTTCATCAAAAGTTGGCTTGTGGTTGTAGCATTCTAAATGGTTTTGGCAAGACGACAGGCTTACCACAAATTATGGAGCTAGGAACACTAGAAAGCTATATTTGTTTGACAAACACTTTAAATGTGGGGGTTGTTCAACAAGCCTTAGTGGATATCATGGTTAAAGAAAATGAAGATTTAACAAGTGTAAACGTTGTCGTTGGAGAATGTAACGATGGATATCTAAATTCGATTCGTGATTGTGTTGTTACAAAAGAAGATGTTTATGATGCATATAGGGATTGTAAAAAAGAGTTTGAACTTGGCAGTGTTGGAGCAGGTCGAGGCATGTCTTGTTTTGAAATGTCAGGTGGTATTGGATCAAGTTCAAGAGTCTTTGAGATTGATGGAAATACATATACTCTAGGTGTACTTGTACTCTCTAATTTTGGTTTAAGAGAACAATATTTGTTAGATAAAGTAGAGGGGAATCAATTGCCTTTAGAACAAGAAAAAGGTTCGATTATGATGATTATTGCGACGGATGCTCCATTAAGTGATCGTCAGCTTCATAGAGTTTGTAACAGAATGCCAGTCGGTTTAGCTTTAACAGGATCGCATATGGGCAATGGTTCTGGTGATATTGCGATTGCGTTTAGTACAGCTAATCGTTTTGGATCTGAAGAAATCCATACTTTAAAACAAATCAATGACAACAAGATCAATGTTGTGTTTGATGCAGCCATTGAATCTTGTAAAGAAGCTGTGCATGTATCTTTGATTGAAAATGAAGAGGTAATTGGACAGTCGGGTCATGTTCGTAAGTGTTTAAATCAAGTGAAGATTCAGTAGTGAAATCTTCACTTTTATGTTATATTTCTTTCGGTGATTATATGAAAAAATTAATGTTTGATTGTGATGATACACTTTATGATTTATCTTGGCCATTTCGCAAATGCATGGAAGAATTTCTTCCCAATGTAGATGTGGATATGAATCAATTTTATGCGGATTATCGTAAGTTTGGAGACAGGATCTTTGACAAACTTCAACAAGGAAAGATTACGATTGATGAATCTGGTGTTTATCGTATCGAAAAAGCTTGTGAAAAGTATGGTATTGAATTTTCTCATTCAAAAGCTGTAGAGTTTCAGTCTCGCTATAAATATTATCAGCATCATATTGAAATGGATGCACCATTGATTGATTATTTCACGAATTGTGAAGATGAACTTGCGATTTTGACAAATGGAGAGGATGCGCATCAAAGAATGAAATTAGAAGTACTTCATGTCTTTGATTATTTTAAAGCCTCTCATGTCTTCACAAGTGGACAGTTGGGTGTCGCAAAACCGGATGTGAATGCCTTTAAAAAATGTATGGAAGCGATGCAGGAAGATATTACAGAATGGTATTATGTGGGGGATAACTACATCAATGATATGCAGGGTGCTAAAAGTGCAGGCATGAAGACGATTCATTTTAATCGTCATCATCAAGTAAGTGGTCCTTTGGCAGATTATGTCGTATATTCGGCTGAAGAATTGGTTGAATTCATTAAAAAAGACTAGATTGAACTAGCCTTGTTAAGAATGTCGTAATGGCATTCTTTTTTTCTACGATTCTTCCTCACCAATGATTTCATCCGACCATATTTCTTCTTGCTCTGTGGGTTCATTGTAATCTTCAAATCTCTCATTAAGTGTTTGTTTGTTCATATTTAAAGTATATATGAAATTAAGTCCGATTTAAATAGGAGGTTAAGTAGGCATAAAATCACATTTGTGGTAAAATAAATCTGTATGTTTTAATAAGGAGTAATTATGTTTATAACAACAATTCATTCTATTGATTCATTAGAAAAATTAAAAAGGGCGAAGGCCGATGCCGTAATCATTGGTGTTGAACATTATTCCATTCGTTCGTGTATTACGGTAAAAAAAGAGGATTTACAGCTTTGGAAGAAGAAGTGTAAAAAGCTTGGCCTAAAATTATATATCAACTTCTTAAGATTATGTATGGATGAAGATTTATCGGGTGTTCGTGAATACTTTTCTATTTTTAAAGAATTAGATGTGGATGGTATTTATTATGCGGATGAAGGTCTATATTATGAAGCAAAACAATTGGGGATTGAATCCAAATTGATTTATCAACCGGAGACATTGGTAGCTTCAAGCGCAGATGTTGATTTCTATATGTCTTTGGGGATTCAATCTGTATCTTTAGCACATGAGTTAAGTCTTGAAGAAGTAGTAAGTATTGGTACTCATAATCCGGATATAGAAATTTTAGTGCATGGCTATTTCTCAATTCTTTACTCAAGAAGACCTTTGGTCACTAACTATTTAGAAGCAGTGAATAAACCGGTATGTTCATTACCATGTCATTATGATTTGATTGAACAAACTAGACAAGAGCGTATGCCAATTGTACAAGATGAAACGGGTACGCATATCTTTAGTGAAATGCCAATCAATTCATTACAGGAAATGTGGGATTTTACCGATGTAGGAATGCATCGATTCCGCATTGATTCTTTGTTCTTTGATGATGATTGGACGGTTGAAATCTTGGATTTATATGATTTGGCTTTACAAGGTATCAAAATTACGGATGATGAATCAAGTAATCGTTGGTATTTAGAAGAAACAATTAAGAAAAAGGAGGAGCAAGTAAATGAATAAAATTGAATTATTAGCTCCTGCTGGAAATTTAGAAAAAGCAAAGATTGCAATTTTATATGGGGCAGATGCCGTATACATTGGTGGTAAACAGTTTAGTTTGCGTTCTCGTGCTAGTAATTTTTCCATTGATGAGATCGCAGAATTAGTCAAATTTGCGAATGCACATAATAGTCATGTGCATGTAACTGTAAATATGCTTCCACATGAATCGGATCTTGATGGTATTGAAGAGTATTTAAAAACGTTGGATTTGATTGGTGTGCATGCGATTATTGTGGCAAGTCCATCCATTATGATGTTGGCTAAAAAGCTTGGTTGCAAGTTTGAAGTGCATGTATCTACGCAGCATTCTTCTACAAATTCAAGTGCTGTAAGATTTTGGAAAGAAAAGGGCATGGACCGTGTTGTTCTTGCTAGAGAATGTCAAATGGAGGATATTCGTTCGATTTGCGAAGAGAATATTCTTCCTATTGAAGTCTTTATTCATGGAGGTATGTGTATTTCTTTTTCAGGACGATGTGTATTGAGTAATCATATGACGCTTCGTGATGCAAACCGTGGTGGATGTGCACAAAGTTGTCGTTGGAAATATCATTTAATGGATGGTGATACGGAACTTAGTGATCCAACGAATTTATTTTCTATGTCTTCAAAGGATTTGCAGGCAGTGGATTATATTGAGGATTTCATCCATATGGGTGTAGCGTCTTTGAAAATTGAAGGACGTATGAAAAGTGCTTATTATTTAGCTACGGTTGTTTCTAGCTATCGTATGTTGATTGATTATATTTATGAGCATGGGCATGCAGATGAAAAAATCATTGAGCGTGTAAAAAAGGAAATCGCAAAGGCAGAAAATCGACCGACAGGGCCGGGCTTCTATAATGGGCTTCCTGGATATAAGGTGCAGTTGTATCAAGATCATGATGAAACGGTAACACAGGAATATGTAGCCATTGTGCTAGATTATGACAAGGAAAGTCAGTTGGCAACTTTACAGGTGAAGAATCATTTTATGCCAAATCAAGATTTAGAAATATTTGGTCCTCACATTCCAAGTACGATCGTACATGTTTCAGATGTATATGATAGTGATAAGAATGTATTAGAGGCTTGTAATAAGCCGATGCAGATCGTATATACGAAGTGGTCTGGGCCTATTGAAGTCGATGCAATGATTCGTAAGATTAGATAGTGGAAGAGGTAAGAAAAGATGAAATTAAGTCAGAGTTTCTTTTATACATTAAGAGAAAATGCGAAAGATGAAGATAGCGTATCAAGTAATTTATTGGTGCGTGCTGGAATGATCAAGAAATGTTCAAATGGAATTTATATGATCATGCCTATGGGAAAGAAGGTTCTTTCTAAAGTTGAAAACATTATTCGTGAAGAAATGGATGCGAAAGATGCGCAAGAGTTATTGATGCCTGCATTGATTCCGGAAGATGTATATGTACAATCGGGTCGTCGTGAAGCATTTGGCTCAAATATGTTTTCATTGAGTGATCGTTATAATAAGCGTTATGTGTTAGGTCCTACTCATGAAGAATTGTTTGCGGTCGCAAGTAGTATGGATGGAAAATCTTATAAGGATTTCCCATATAACTTATATCAGATTCAAACGAAATATCGTGATGAAACTCGTCCTCGTTATGGGTTGATTCGTGTTCGTGAATTTATCATGAAGGATGCGTATACATTTGATGTAGATGAAGCTGGATTGGATGTAGCATATAATAAAATGTACGATGCATATTGCCGTATTATGGATCGTTTAGGATTGGAATATAAAATCGTTAAAGCGGATACGGGAGCTATGGGTGGTTTATTATCGGAAGAATATCAGGCTCTATCAAGTATTGGTGAAGATGTTGTTGTTGGCTGTGTTGGTTGTGACTATTCGAGCAACTTAGAAATCACAGAAGTTGTAGATACTATGCAAGATTCAACAGAAGAAGAACTTTCAATGGAAGTTGTGGATACGCCAAACGCAAAAACAATTGAAGAAGTGGCTGCTTTCTTTGGTAAGAAGGAAAGTGATTTTGTCAAAACATTACTTTATAACGTAGATGGAAAAGTGATCGCATTCTGTATTCCTGGTGATCGTGAATTGAATGAGACAAAGGCATTGAAATTATTGGGTGCTAACGAAATGGAAATGGCTAGCTTTGAACAAGTAGAACAAGTTACACATGCTCGTGTTGGTTTTGCAGGTCCAGTCGGTATTGATTGTCCAGTTTATATGGATCGTCAAATCAAGCATATGAAAAACTTCATTGTAGGGGCAAACCAATCAGATCGTCACATTAAGAATGTTAACTGTAAAGATTTTACGCCTGTTGAAGTGGCAGATCTTTGTCAGGTAAAAGAAGGGGATATTTGTCCTAAGTGTGGCAAGAAATTAACTTTCCAACACGGTATTGAAGTGGGTAACTTATTTAAATTGGGTACTAAATATTCGAAGAGTATGAATCTTTACTATACAGATGCCAATAACCAATTACAGCCAGTATGGATGGGAAGTTATGGTATTGGTCTAGAAAGATGTATGGCTGCCGTTGCAGATCAGCATCATGATGATTTTGGTATTAAATGGCCAGTGGAAATTGCACCATTTAGACTTGCGATTGTTCCAGTATCTTTAAAGGATGAAGAACAAGTTAAGATTGCCAATGATCTATATGAATATTGTAAAGAACATAAGTTCGATGTAATTTTAGATGATCGTAATGAGCGTCCAGGTGTTAAATTCAAAGATATGGAATTGATTGGTATTCCTTATCGTATTACGGTAGGTCGTGGTGTCAAAGAAGGAAAATTAGAGTGGACAGATCGTTATACAGGTGAAAAGAGTGAAATTGCGATTGAGGATGTTTATTCTGAAATCGAAAAAGTTTTCGCCATGTAAACGCTTGTACTTGAGATATAAACAAAAAATTTAGTTTCACATTTACTTTCATAAGGTTTTCATGTATATTAGTCATAGTTAAAGGAGTGTAATTATGCAGAATAAAATTGAAATTTTTAACAATCAGGTTATTATCAACTACAATTTGGCGTACCCAAAGAGTCGTGAGGTTTTATTAAAGTCTCATACATTCGCAAAATTCGTTCAATATTTCATTGAATATCAGGAAACAGATAATGCGAATATGTATGCTTATTTGACAAAAAATGGTGAATTATCTTCTAAAGAAGCAGCCTATGATTTCTGTCATTTTTTACGTTTATTGTCAATCTTTACTTGTGAAGAATTAAAAGATGAATATTATCTTTCAGATAAAGATGCAACTTTAGATGTTATTGAAGAGATGTATCGTACTTGGCGTTCTTTACAACGTTTTGGATATATGAAGAGTGATAATTCAACGGATTTTGGTATTAATACATTAGTGGCATTTGACTCAGCTTCAAATGATTTATTCCTTCGTACATATCGTTTGTTTGAAGAAAAATTAATGGGAAGACCAAACTTAGTGTATCGTCAGGTTCAAGCTGGGACAAATGCATGTTTCTCTGTTCACACTTTGGATAAAGTATGGGCTGATGAATATGCTGCATTACAAGATATTCCAATGATCGATACTGTAATGTTAAGAACTCCAATGATTTTGCATCCAAAATCAAGTAAACGTACAGGTATGTTTACTGAAATTGATACACAGCCTATGACATATTTCAATAAGGGAGAATCAAACTGGTTCTGTTATCCTTGCAAAGTTGGAGCTTTATTATGTTTCGTATACTTCAACTCAAAATATATGTCTAGTGCATTGAGTATGGCTAACTTATTTGAATTAGCTACAAAAGAAGAGAGTGCGCAAAAACCAGATTTAGTTGTTATTTTTGGTAACGATGATGGAAATGACGATACAAACTTCTATTATGATGAAGCCAATGATATTTGGGTAGGATGTATCAGTGATAATCCTCGTATCGAATACTTTGGATATTTAAAGAAAATGTGTTTAACATTACACAACTTGGCACAAATGAAAAAGGGATGGTTACCAATCCATGGTGCTTTCGTAAACATCTATTTAAAGGATGGAACAAAGAAAGGTATCATGTTGATGGGTGATAGTGGTGCTGGTAAATCTGAATCGATTGAAGCATTAAAAGCGGCTGCTGGCGATATGATTCGTGAAGTTGAAGTTGTGTTTGATGACATGGGAACAATTCACTTAGAAGATGGTGTTCCATATGGTCAGGGTACTGAAATTGGTGCCTTCATTCGTCTAGATGACTTGGATCCAGGTACTCCATATCGTGATATGGACCGTTCAATTTTCATGGCTCCAGAAAATCCAAACGCACGTATGATTCAGCCAGCGGCTCCATATCGTGTTGTTGTTCACAACCATAAAATTGACTTATTTGCATATGCAAACAACTACACAAATGAATTTGGTCTAAAGAAATTAACTGTTCAAGAAGTAAAAGATACTTGTAAGTTAGGTAAGCGTATGGCTTTGGGTACAACACAAGAAGTTGGTATTTCAACTACATATTTCGCAAACCCATTTGGTCCTATGCAAAAACAAGAACTTTGTGAACCAATCATTGACACAATGTTCCAGGCTCTAGAAGACAATGGAGTATTTGTTGGTGAAATCTACACGCACTTAGGATTTGATAAATCAAACCGTAAAGGTTTAAATATTGCAGCTCAGCAATTATTAGAATTTATCCAGAAAAAGGATTAATATGTTTAACAACGATTCTATGAATTATTATTCAACAAGCACTTTAAAAAGTGCTTTGTTGAAGTCTTATGCATGGATGGCTGTTGCCTTATCCATTACAGCAGTTGTATCTTATGGTCTATATGCTACAAATGCTTTAATGATTTTATTGAGTACAATGCCATTTCTATTTATGTTATTTGTGATTGCACCATTTATCTTGTCCATTGCCTTTGGTGTATCTATGGCAAGATCTACATCAAGTACAGGTATGAAGGTTATGTTAGTGCTTTATGCCATCTGTATGGGTGTATCACTTACTTCTATTGGCTATGTATATGATGTAGCTACAATTGGTACTGCTTTTCTAGTCAGTGCAGTTTACTTTATTAGTTTAGCTGTTATTGGTACAACATCTAAAAAGGATTTTACAAGCTTTGGCTCATTATGTATGATTGGACTTTTTGTGTTGATTATTACACAATGTTTTATGATGTTATTTAGAGTGAGTATGGATGTTCGCTTACTTTCTATCATTACTCTATTGATTTTTACAGGCATCACAGTTTGGGATGTTCAAAGAATGAATCGCTTGTTGATTCAATCGGATGGTTCAATCGTAGCACAAGATAAAATCGCAATCTTCATGGCTCTACAATTGTATTTGGATTTCTTGAATATCTTCTTAAGAATCTTACAATTGATTGGAATGGGAAATCGTAATAATAAGTAAATGAAAAGGAAATGTGTTTTAATGATACATTTCCTTTTATTATGTGTTCAATGAAAATAAAAATGGAGTAGTGTAATACTACTCCAAAGGTTTTTGATAGAAGTTTCCGTAGAAGTTTACGGTATTGTATGTATTGATCAACACTTTAGGATCGACCTTTCTTACATTATCGACAACGTCTCTTAATTCATAAGTAGAAATAACGGCTTTACATACATAATATTTACGATGGCTGTATGCTCCATAACATTCAAATACGCTCATTCCATGGCGACAAGTGGCCATAAAGGCATCGATTAGTGGGTCAGGATCGTTTGTCGTAAATTCAACGGTAATCTGTGCGTAGCGTTGATATAAAGAAGAAATTGTTTTTGTAGACAAGAATTGGAATAGGATGGAATATCCTGCATAGATCCATCCGCATAAGTATCCAAAGACAATGATCATTGCGCAGTTATAGAAGAATACATAGTCCCAGATTCCCCTGTGAATCTTACTAGAGACGTATTGGGCAATGAAATCTGTTCCTCCTGTAGATCCTCCAGCTCTTAGGGCTAGGGAAATGGAGAAGCCCCATAAGAATCCTCCAAAAAGAACATTTAAGATTTGATCTTTAAAGAAAGGTTCAAAATGGAAGATAGAAATAAAGAAGGATACTAGAAAGAATTGTACACAACTCAAAAATGTGAATCTGGGTGAGATGTGTTTGTAGCATAGGATGGCTGCAGGAACATTTAATGCGATGATTCCAACTTGAGTAGGAAAGTTAAAGTTTACTAGAGCACAGACTTTATTGATTAATAGGGCAAGTCCTGTAAATCCTCCTGAGATCAAATTGCACGGCGCCATAAATACATTCATGATATAACATTGCATAAAAGCGCTAAATACAATCATTATGGTCGACGTTAATAGTCTTAGCTTCTTTTCTTTTTGAAGCTGGTGAATAATGTGTTGCATAATATAAAATACCTCTTGTTTGTTGACCACATTATAATAGGTCATTTGTCAAATAAGTTCAACCAAAAATGAAAAATGTATGGTTTTTAAAAAAATGTAAAAAAAATTAATTTTTTTCTTGCTTTTTATTTTACGTTGAGGTATTATATATGGGCAGTCAACGAAATGGTTCCGTAGCCAAGTGGTAAGGCAATAGACTGCAACTCTGTGATCATCAGTTCAAATCTGATCGGAACCTCCATAAATGATGGGGTCGTGGCGGAATAGGCAGACGCAACGGACTTAAAATCCGTTGGGAGAAATCCCGTGTGGGTTCAAGTCCCACCGTCCCCACCATCGTTTATTAAAAATCAACAAGTTACGGTTCCGTAGCCAAGTGGTAAGGCAATAGACTGCAACTCTGTGATCATCAGTTCAAATCTGATCGGAACCTCCAATTACATGGGGTCGTGGCGGAATAGGCAGACGCAACGGACTTAAAATCCGTTGGGAGAAATCCCGTGTGGGTTCAAATCCCACCGTCCCCACCATTTTTTGGAAAAGATAGCTAGAAACGAAAGTTTCTAGCTTTTTTCGTGCTTATTTGGCCAGCATAATAACCAAGTTTACCATATTTTTATATAAATTTAATGATTAAAATATAATTAAAAAGGGGTACATTCTATGAGCTGGATTGAAAAAACAACGAAAAAAAGAATCAAAGAATTGGATGAATATCCAGAATTGAATTCGCATGATTTTGAAGAAAAAGGAAATAAAATGATGAAGGATATTAAATTCTATGTAATTGTTATCTTACTAGCTGCATTAGTTTTAGCGCTTTGGTATCAATGGAATCATCCGGAAATTGATATATTTCCATTTCATTTTCCAATATTAGTCTAAGTAGAGGTAGCTATGAGTTGGCTTGATAAAATAGCAAAGAAACGATTGGAAGAGCTAGAAGCACATCCAGAATTGAACTCAGACAAATTTGGGGAGAAGATGAGTACTCTATATTTTGCGGTAGTTTTGTTGATTGTTGCCATACTTATTCTTTTGTTTTGGTATGACATTGAACATTTTGAAATTTGGATCTTCCCACAAAGATAAAAAAAATAGCCACAATAGTGGCTATAATAACATAAATCCAATGCCTACGATAACACCTGTTATAAATAGGATGGAAATGGTTCTTAAAATATCTTTCTTTCTTGCTTCGTAACGAATCATCACGATTAAACCTAGTCCTGCATTTGTGATAAGTCCTGCAAGTAAGGATCCAAATGACAATTCACCAGCTGTATAGAGTTGTGTTAGAACAACTGTAGCTGCGCAATTTGGAATAAAGCCAAATAGTGCGGCGATGATTGGTTGGAATAAATTATCTTGAAGTAAGATCATAGATAATGTTTTTTCTCCAATACATTCCATTAATAATGTTAATACAAAACTAGTAATAAAGATGAATACATAGATCCTTAAAGATCTTAATAAGGCACTGATCCATAATGGATATTCAGGATAACAACATGGACAGCTTGATCCTGAATTTTCTTCTTCCTCATATTCGTCTTCATCATAATCCTCTTCTTCCATATCTTCGAAGCGGAGGATTTTTTGATGGCGAAATAATACGTGATCGGTAAATAATCCAACGATGATCGCAATGGCAAGTTTTAATCCTAAAATACCAAGTAGAGATGAATACATCTTCGGATTACTAATAAGGATTGGAATGGCTTCATCACTTGTCGCAATCATAACACTGACTAAAGTTCCTAGGGTAATGTTATTTTGAACAAACAACATAGCAGCTAGAATACTAAATCCACATTGTGGAATCAATCCAACTATTGCGCCTAGAATGGGTCCAAGTCTTTGTAGTCCAAAGAAGAGTTTATCGTCTTGCGTATTCTTTCTTTCGAATACTTCTAATATACAATAAGTAATATACAATAATGGCAGCATAGCCCATGTATCGTGTATTGTATCTAAAATAATGTCTATAAAATTCAAAGGTAGTTCCTCCTAACTTACATAAGTATACACATTTTTTCAAAAATTGCACGTAAAAAGCAGGAAACTAATCAATTGTTCCTGCTTTATCGTTGATTGTAATTTTTTTGTTTCTTAATCGAACTTGAATATAATCATGTACACCTGCATAAATAAGTGCAAATATTGGAACGCCTAAGAACATTCCAACAACGCCAAATAATGCGCCACCAACTGTAACTGAGAATAGAATCCAGAAGCCTGACATTCCCAGTTTATCTCCAAGAACAATCGGTTTTATGATGTTTCCATCGCACTGTTGAAGAATGAAGATAAAAATTGTAAAAATCAAGGCTGAGAATGGGTCAATCAAACATAAGATAATGATGACGGGAATGGCTCCTAAGAATGGTCCAAATACAGGGATTACATTTGTGACACCAATAATAAGGGCAATCATACTTGCATATGGAAGCTTTAATACTAGGGCTCCAAAGTAACAGATGACACCGACAATAAATGAGTCAATGATGTTTCCAACAATATATTGTTCAAATACAGTTTTCGCATCATTTGTCCATAGTGTTAAATAGTTCGCAAAGTTTTTGTCAAATAAAGAATAATTTAATTTTTTGATTCCTTTTACTAATGTTTCGCGGTCTAATAAAATATAGAATGCAGAAACTAATGCTAAAATAATATTGATGAATCCTTTCACAAAGCTGTATGAGTAAGATGCGATTTTAGGAATAGATTCCGTTAAAACGCTTGTGATTTTCTTTGTGATATCAAAATTGATCAACAATTGTTCAACTTGTTTTTCTGAAATGTTTAATTTATACGCAAAATCTTTTGTGTATCCAATTAAAGTGTCAGAATAGCTCGCAACATTTTTAGAGAATTGTCGTACAGAATCAATCGTATTCGGGATGATAATAGAGAAAAACAAGATTAGAAATCCAATAGTTAGAATAAACACAATACCTGTCGATAAAATTCTTTTATGTTTATTTTGCATAGGTGTATTGGCTAATAATTTGTTTTCAACCCATTTTTGCGGATTGTTCAATATAAACGCTAAACCAATTCCAAGAAGGAAAGGGAATAGAATTGTTATTATGAACTGAATGGATCGTGTTATATCCTTAAATCGATTTAATATTGTGAAGAAAAGAATCGCAATAATCAATGAAGCAGAATAAACGATGATTCTTTGTTTCATTTCCTGGGTTATTTTAAAATGCATTAAGTAAGACTCCTTCCATACCTTATATAATACCATCTAGAAAAAAATTATAAAAGCCATTATAATAGTCCTATGGAAAAAATATTTGAAGGGGCTATTTCCTGCAAAGCCCTATTAGAAGCAGGTTCTCGTAATTGTAAAAAACTATATATTGATAAGAAAAAGAATACGAAAGATACAAGATATTTGGCTAAAATTGCGAAAAGTCGTGGGTGCGAAGTTGTATTTTGTTCGCGTGAGGAAATTAATGAATTGGCAACAGGTAAAACACATGGTGGAGTGTTACTTATAGCTGAAGAAAAACAGATTCCTCAACTTATTGAAACATATGTCCATGGATTTCTTTGTTACATCGATGGAGTAGAAGATCCATATAATTTAGGAAGTATTTCAAGAACTTTATATGCATCTGGTTGTGATGCGATGATTCTTCCAAAAAGAGACTGGAGCTTTGCCGAACAAACCATTCTAAAAGCAAGTGCCGGTGCTTATGAAAAGTTACCTATTTATTTTGTGGATGCGGATGAAGAATTAGTAAACTATTGTAAAAAGAATAACCTTCCAATTCTTTGTGCCCACAGAAAAGATGCCGTAGGACTCTATGACTATACTTTTGAATCGGATTTTTGTTTATGCCTAGGCGGAGCTTTAAGAGGACTTAGTTCAACCATTACGGCAGCTTCCAAACAAAATATTGTCGTAGAATATGGAAGAGATTTTAGAAATGCCTTAGATTCAGCTAGTGCTGCTGCTGTATTTAGTTTTGAGATATTAAGACAAAAGAAAGTCAAAGCAAGATAAAATGCTTTGACTTTTTCATTTATAGAATAAATTTTGTGTGCTAATTCTTGATTGGCAAAATCAACAATGATGATACCATAATATTTCTTTTGCCAATCATATTCCATTAAATGATTGTTGATCTTTTTTGCGTTTTTCTTTGGAAAACCAATCTTACCACGAACTTC
Organism: Holdemanella biformis DSM 3989; assembly: GCF_000156655.1. Taxonomy (GTDB): domain Bacteria; phylum Bacillota_I; class Bacilli_A; order Erysipelotrichales; family Erysipelotrichaceae; genus Holdemanella; species Holdemanella biformis. Next base: position 331,976 of record NZ_DS996842.1, on the reverse strand, counting down.
ATTTAGTGTTGAAATTCGTATGGAAGGATATACAAATATTCAATATTTGATTGTCGAATGCAATAAAAATATATATAACTATCTCCTTATGTCCAAATATACTAAAATAAATATAAATGTCAAATCAAGAATGATGTTATAATAGATGCATGCTGATTAATGTATATGTAGAATACAATCGCTTACGCAATACCTTTACTTACTCTTGTGAGCAAGATGTTGAAGTTGGATGTAGAGTCCGTGTTGAATTCAACAATCGAACGCTTGTAGGATTCGTCGAAGAAATTGATGTAGAAAGCGATTTTAAAAATATTAAACCTGTTATTGAAGTCATAGATGAAAAGCCTTTATTGAATAACGAATTAAAGTTATTGGCAAATTATATGGCTGATTTTTATGCGAGTTCGAAAGTGACTTGTTATAAAACGATGCTTCCACCAGCTTTGCGTCCTTCTAGTAAGCATTCAAAAATCATCTATGAAGATTATGCGGTTTTAAAAGAATCAAATGAAACATTGACTTCTCGACAAAAAGAAGTGCTTGAAATGTTTAGCTATCCATGTAAGATGAGTGAACTTAGAAAAGTAAGCCCATCCATCACAAAGGTTTTACTAGAAAAGGGCTATATAGGGATTGAAAAAAGAATTAAAGATTCAAATACGCATGTAAGTGAAATTGCGGATGTGATGCATTCTTTAACTATCGAACAAAAAAATGCGATTTCTAAGATCACAAGTACAGAAAAGATGGTATCACTGCTTCATGGTGTAACGGGATCTGGTAAAACCGAAGTCTTTTTGCGTTTAGCTGAAAATGTATTGTCTTGTGGAAAACAAGTTCTATTTCTTGTTCCTGAAATTGGTTTGACGCCGATGATGATACAAAGAGTGCAGGCACGTTTTAAACAAAAAATTGCAATCTATCATTCAGGGTTGAATGCACAGGAAAAATTAGAACAATATAATTTAGTAAAAGATCATAAAGTCGATATTGTGGTTGGAACACGCAGTGCTTGTTTTATGCCGTTTTCTTCTTTAGGTTTGATTTTAATGGATGAAGAACATGATTCAAGCTACAAACAAGACAATACACCACGCTATCATACGCGAGATATTGTTTTATTTCGTGCGTCTTATCATAAGTGTAAAGTCATCTTGGCAAGTGCGACGCCTTCTTTAGAATCGTACGCAAGAGCTTATAAGAATGTATATGAATTGATTGAACTGAAAAATCGTATTCATGAAATGCCGGAAATTTGTTTGGTGGATATGAAAAAGGAAAGGATCACAAATGGCCTATCTGAAACTTTACTTCAAGCCATTCACAAGCGGCTTTCTAAAAAAGAACAAGTGATCTTACTTTTAAATCGAAGAGGGTATCTTCCTGTTGTTCGTTGTAGCGATTGTGGACACGTTCGTATATGTCCAGATTGTGGAGTAGCCTTAACGTATCATAAAAATCAAAACGCCTTAGTTTGTCATTGTTGTGGAAGACAATTTAAATTTATGGAAGAATGTCCAAGTTGTCATTCTAAGAACTATTTTAAGGCCGGTATGGGTACAGAGCGATTGGAAGAACAGATTGTTGAAATTTTTAAAGATCATCATGTCGTTCGTATGGATGCGGATAGTACGCGAAAAAAGAATGCGCATGAAAAGTTGTTACAAGAATTTGAAGAGTCTGGCGATCTATTAATTGGTACGCAAATGGTCGCAAAAGGACTTGATTTTGAAAGAGTGACTTTAGTTGGGATTTTAAATGCAGATGCCACGCTTTGTCGTAATGACTATAGAGCAAGTGAAACGGCTTATGAAATGTTAGAACAGGCAAGTGGAAGAAGTGGTCGAGGAAAATTAAAAGGTGAAGTTATGATTCAGACTTTTGATCCCGATCATTTTGTGATGCAATGTGTAAAGATGCATGATTATAAGAGATTCTTTAATCAAGAAATGCAATATCGCCACCTAGGTATGTATCCACCTTATGTATATTTATGTACTTTAATCTTTACACATTTCGATTTTAATGAAGCTTATAAACAGGCAAGTGCTGCGAAAGAATATTTTTCTTCTTTGCGTGTTTTAGGGCCCATTGAAATTCGTATGCAACAAAAAAAACATCGTGTTCGTTTGATTTTAAAATCAAAGGATGACAAGTTACTACATGAACTTGTTCAGAATTATTTAGATGAAACAAAACAGATTGTGGATGTGAATATGCATCCGATTATGATGGAGGAATAGAATGCGAAAGTGGATATGGAAAGCTTTGGATGAAGTGGTAAATAAAGATGTATATTCCAATTTATATTTAAGAAATCACTTGCATGAAGTGGATGAAAAAGATCGTGCTTTAGCAACAAGAATCTTTTATGGTACGATTCAAAATTATCGATATTGTAAAGCGTGTTGGTCAAAGTATGTGAAGAATAAATTAAATCCAAAAATGGATGTATTACTTACAATGAGTACATATCAATTGTTGTTTTTGGATAAAGTACCAAGCTATGCGATTGTCAATGATGCGGTCAATATCGCAAAAAAAATCAATATGAAATATGCCGGACTTACCAATGCGGTATTACACAAGGTAAAACCCATCGAAACCGATAATATGGCTTTAAAATATTCTTTGCCAGATTGGCTATACAAGATGTGGACGAGTCAATATGGTCAAGAAAAAGCTCTTGTTATGGCAAAAGCAAGTGTGAATATTTTGCCAATGTACGTTCGCCGAAATGTGTTGAATACAAACGAATCTGATTTTGATTTGGATATGTTTGTTCGTGTTCAAGATGCATTGTACATCTATAAAGGAAATGATTATTTTCATCATGACTACTATCAAAAAGGCTATATGAGCGCACAAGATGAGGGGAGTTTTGAAATTGCGAAGTTTGTAGATCCGCAAGAAAATGAAAGAATTTTAGATTGTTGTGCGGCTCCAGGGACAAAAAGTATGGCCATGGCTGAAATGATGCATAATAAAGGGCATATTGATGCCTACGATTTACATGCACATCGTAAAGATTTGATTGAAAATGATGCCAAACGATTAGGGATTGATATTATACATGCCGGTGTTCAAGATGCAACTGAATTTAAAAGCTCTAATATGTATGATCGTATCTTATGTGATGTTCCTTGTTCGGGTTATGGTGTACTATCTAGAAAACCAGATATTAAATTACATATGGTACCTGAAGATATGGATACATTGATTCCTTTACAATATTCTATTCTGAATAATGTATGTCAATATGTAAAGGTTGGGGGAACTTTAGTTTATTCAACTTGTACAATGAATAAAAAAGAGAATGAAAAACAGATTGAGAAGTTTTTGAAGGCGCATAAAGAGTTTAGTTTAGTAGAAGAAAAAACAATCTTTAGTAACGCTACACAAGATGGCTTCTATATGGCAAAACTAGTGCGTAAATGATATAATGAACGATAGAAATTGAGGTGCTATTTTGGAAAGTTTATACAATTTAAATTATGATCAAATGTGCGAATATGCATTGGATCATGGATGGAAATCTTATCGTGGACATCAAATTTTTCAATGGTTATATCGTAACCGCGTATTTGATATTGATGAAATGACAAATGTATCAAAGGAAACAAGAGAAATCTTGAAGAAAGATTTTATTGTGAATCCTTTAGAATTAATAAAAAAACAAGTTTCACATGATGGAACGACAAAATTCTTGTTTAAGACAAGTGATGGAGCCCTATTAGAAAGTGTTATGATGGTCTTTGACTATGGAAGAAGTGTATGTGTTTCAAGTCAAGTTGGATGTAATATGGGTTGTGCATTTTGTGCAAGTGGGCTTACAAAGAAAAAAAGAGATTTAACAAGTGGAGAAATGGTTGCCCAAGTTATGTATGTTCAAAAAGAATTGGATAAAGATAACTTACGCCTATCGCACATTGTTGTCATGGGAACTGGCGAGCCATTTGATAACTATGACAATGTTATGAATTTTTTAGCTACAGTAAATCATGATCGTGGCTTAGGTATTGGCTCAAGACATATCACAATTTCGACTTGTGGAATTGTGCCTAGAATCTATGATTTTGCCAATGAGCATACCCAATACAATTTGGCCATCAGTTTACATGCACCAAATGATGAATTGCGTGATCAATTGATGCCAGTCAACCATGCATATCCATTAAAGGAATTAATGGAAGCAATTCAGTATTATGGTAAGGAAAATAATCGTCGTTTGACATTTGAATATATTTTATTAAAGGGCGTCAATGATCATCCTGAACATGCCAAACAATTATCGAAGCTTTTACATGGAATGAATGCCTATGTAAATTTGATTCCATATAATGCGGTTGATGAAAAAGGCTTTAAATCGGTTACACATGATGAGGCGATGGTATTCTATGATTTGTTGATGAAAAATTATGTGCGTTGCACAATTCGAAAAGAGCATGGTAATGATATTGATGCAGCTTGTGGTCAGTTAAGAATTAAGGAAATAAAAAAGGAAGGAATTTAAGTCGATGAAAGTTTTTGCGAATACGAATGTAGGTCTTGTAAGAAAATTAAATGAAGATGATTATTGTATTGCCCACAATGACAATGATGAATGGATGGCCATCGTCTGTGATGGTATTGGCGGGGCAAAAGCCGGAGAAGTGGCAAGTCATACAGCGGTCATGACAATGTATGAGGCATTTATGAAGGCTCCTAAATTTAATAAAGATCGACAGGTGGATAATTGGATTCGTGAAAATTTAAATCAGGCGAATGATTTTATTTATTCAAAAAGTTTAAAAAACCCAAACGAGAGAGGTATGGGAACAACCGCTGTGGGTGTTATTGTAGCTAGCATTGGAACCTTTATTTTCAATGTAGGAGATTCAAGAATCTATGCCGATTATAATGGGGAATTGATTCAAATGAGTGAAGATCATAGTGTAATTGCCCAACTTTTAAAGGAAGGCAAAATCACAAGTGAAGAGGCAAAAACACATCCTAAAAAAAATACATTGACAAATGCACTTGGTGTATGGCATGTGTTCCGTATTGATATCAATAAGATTGAAAATACATATAACTATTTATTGATCTCAAGTGATGGGCTTCATGGATATGTGGAAAAGAAAGTAATTTCAGATATTGTGCATGATGAAAGTCTTTCTTTACAGGAAAAAGTGGATACATTGATCGCAAGAGCCAACCAATCGGGTGGTTATGACAATTGTTCAATTATCTTAATGGAGAATGATGGAGAACAATAATATGATGATGGAACAGATAGCGAATCGTTATGAAATCTTGTCTTTGATTGGACAAGGTGGTATGGCGGATGTCTATAAGGCAAAAGATACAATTTTAAATCGTATTGTCGCAATCAAAGTTCTACGTGATAAATTAAGTCAAGATGCGATGGCACTTGTTCGTTTTCAACGTGAGGCAAGTGCAGCAAGTCGACTATCCCACCCCAATGTAGTGGATATATATGATGTTGGTGAATACGAAGGTATGCACTATATTGTTATGGAATTTATTCGTGGAAGAACATTGAAAGAATTGATTGCACAGCGTGGTGCCTTAGATGTCGATGAGGCCATAGGCATTATGAAACAATTGGTGAGTGCTATAAATCATGCGCATGAACATAAAATTATTCATCGTGACATAAAACCACAAAATGTTTTGGTTAAAGATGATGGAACAATAAAAATCACTGATTTTGGGATTGCGGTAGCCAATGGATCTGTACAATTAACTTTTAACAATACAGTCATGGGTTCAGCACACTACTTAGCTCCTGAAACAACACAGGGAAAAGAGCCCAACGAACAAGTCGATATATATTCTTTGGGAATTGTATTCTATGAATTATTAACAGGCAAAGTTCCTTTTACAGGAAAAACACCAACGGAAATCGCAATTAAGCATTTGCGTAAGCCAATGCCATATGTTCGTGATTTTAATCCGAACATACCGCAATCGGTAGAGAATATTATTTTAAAGGCAACCGCAAAAAATCTTTCCGATCGTTATGTTTCTTGTAAAGAAATGCTTTATGATTTGATTCATTGTATGGATGATGAATATCGGAATATGAAACGTATTAAAGTGGATCAAAATCAAACAAGTGAATTGTTGAAATTTGATAATGGCCATCTTGATTTTGAGGATGAAGAGCCTGCAAAGGTGGAAAAGAAACAAAGAAATTGGATTCCTGCTTTAATGATTTCAGCCGCTGTAATTATTGGAATCGTTGTATTGGTACTTGTCGCAAGTATTACAG
>NZ_DS996842.1:318458-325533 GCF_000156655.1 Holdemanella biformis DSM 3989 | reverse complement strand
ATCATTCGAATTAGTGGATTTTTAGGCTATCAAACGATGCCAGATGTGATTGGACAAAGTCAAGAAGATGCGATCGATACATTGCAGGATGCGCATTTTAATACTTCCAAAGTCACATATGTTTATAGGGCAAATGATAAATATGAAAAGGGAAAAATCATTAAGTCTTCCCATAAAAAGGGTGAAGTTATTTTAAATGATACTAAGATTGTTTTAACTGTATCTAAAGGTGCGACCTATTTAGTACCTGATTTTACAGATGGAACGTATGTGGATGCTGAATATGAATTGGAAAAGAATTGTCCCAATGTAAATATTGTCGTGGAATACAAGGGTAAGAAAGATTTGGATCCAGGTATTGTGTTGAAACAAAAGGGCTTAACTCCAGGAACTCGAATGGATCCAGACAGTAAAAAAACAATAACATTTGTCGTAAGTACATATCCTTCTATTGTGATTCCGTCGGATTTGATTGGAAAAGATGTATTAGATGCCAAAGATGAATTGAATGATCTAGGTATTGCGGCTGTTTTAAGTAAAATTTCAGATGGTTCAGGAAGTAATAAAGTAATTAGTGTCTCACCAGATGTAGGGACAGAATATGTACAGGAAGGAACAAACAGTGTTGTTACACTGTATTATGATTAATATGCAGCAGGGAAGAATTATAAAAATTATTTCGAATCAATATACGATTCAAAATGAAAAAGAAGAAATTATTGCCAAACCAAGAGGTAAAATGCGCCAGCAACAAACGCCTGTTGTAGGGGATTTTGTAGAATATGAAAAGATTGAAGATTCGTATCGCATTCATAAAGTGTTGCCACGAACAAATCGTCTTTTAAGACCGGCCATTGCCAATGTCGATCAGGCATTGATTGTCACAAGTTTAAAAGATCCAGATTATTCATGTCATCTTTTAAATCGTTTGATTTTCTTGGTAGGCCTAGCTGGAGTAAAGCCGGTGATTTGTGTGACAAAACTGGATTTGTTAGAGGATCCTGAAGAAATCTTGGCGGATTTAGAAAAATACAAAAAGGCTGGATATGATGTGGTATTCTCAAATCCAGGTAGTGATGATAGAGAATTGCAGGAAATCTTAAATGGTAAGGTATCCGTATTATGTGGTCAATCTGGAGCGGGTAAGAGTAGTTTATTGAATCGCTTGAATCCGGATTTTGAATTGCAGACACAAGCTATCTCAAAAGCTTTAGGACGTGGTAAACATACAACACGCTATTGCCAATTACATCCTGTATGTGATGGATTAGTGGCGGATACGCCAGGTTTTTCAAGTTTAGATTTTACTAGATTAGATACATCCCATTTAGATGCGTGTATTCTTGATTTTAAACCTTATATTCATACGTGTCGATTTAAAGATTGTAAGCATTTAAATGAACCGGATTGTAGCATTAAAGAGGCACTCAATAAGGGTGAAATCAACGCGTCAATCTATGAGGATTATAAAAATATTATGGAAGAAAGAGGTAAGAAACTATGAATGAAATTGTAATTGCACCTTCAATTTTATCTTTGGATTATTCCAATGTGAGTGCGCAACTTGAAGAGTTAAAGGCATCCAAGGCGAAATGGTTACACTTTGATGTGATGGATGGTCATTTTGTACCAAACTTAACTTTTGGACCTGATATTTTAAAAGGCTTTAAAAAGGCTTGTCCATTATTTATGGATGTGCATTTGATGGTTGAAGATCCCAAAACGTATGCACCAATTTTCATTCAAAATGGAGCGGATTTAGTCACATTCCATACAGAAGCTTTAGATAATGATTTAAGTCGTATTCAAGGCTTATTGGATGAAATTCATAATTTGGGGGCAAAAGGCGGTATTGTGGTTAAGCCAAATACAGCGATCGAACCTTTTGAAAGTGTATTAAAATCTTGTGATTTAGTTTTAGTTATGAGTGTAGAGCCTGGTTTTGGTGGCCAAAAATTCATGGCAGACATGCTTAAAAAGGTAGAGTGGTTAAAAGAGAAACGTCAAGAATTGAATCTGTCCTATCGCATTGAAATAGATGGTGGTATTAATCAAGATACGTATAAATCTGCATTGGACGCAGGTTGTGATACATTGGTTGCGGGAAGCTACGTATTTAAAAATGATATTACCAAAACCATTGAAGGTATGCTTGCATAAATATGACTTGTGCTGTTTTGATTACCCCACTCGTTGATGTTGTACCTATTATTGAAGGTTGTGATTATATTGGCGTAGATGCGGGGGCATTAAAAATTATAGATCAAGATCTTCCTATTAAAATGGCTGTTGGAGACTTTGATTCTTTAAACGAAGAAGATTTAAAACGAATTACGTGTCCGATTGAAAGACATCCAATCATGAAAGATGAAACGGATTCAGAACTTGCGATTCGATTATGCAAAGATTATGATACGATCTATTTGTATGGTGGAATACAGGGTAGAATCGATCATACAATTGCCAATATTCGTTTGGCAATGTATCGTTTTAATAATTTGGTTTTGATAGATGAACATCAAAAGATATCTGTTATGAATGTAGGGGAGTATGAAATTGATAATACGTATCGGCATATTTCATTCTATCCAATTTTTGAAGGTGTACTTTCTTTATCTGGATTTTTATATCCACTACAATCTAGACGTATTCATATTGAGGAAATATATACAACAAGTAATTCTTTGGTTGAAGATAAAGGCATTGTTCGTATAGAAGAGGGGCGCTTTCTTTGTGTACAATCCAATTGGAGGTAGTCTATGTTTTATGATGTAGCTATGAACTTTGTGATTGGAACTATCTTAATGGTGGTTGGAGCTATCATGATATGTATTCCAAATCGAGTTTTCACATGGATCTTAGTTGTTTCCATTCTGTTTTTATTTGCGAATGGAGTTACTTTATTTATTCGTTTTATTAAAAATAAAAAAAACAAAGACTTTTTCTTTTCAATCTTATCGTTTGCGTTTATGTTTTTCTTGATGAACTTTCGTTATATTCCACAATGGATCTTGCGAGTGAATTTTGGTGGGTATTGTATTCTTTGTGGTTCGGCTTGTTTTATTCAACTTGTGATTGATAAAATCAATCATTTTAAAGGGAAGTTTTTTAACTTTGTGTTTACCATTATTTATATTTTATTTGGTTTTTATCTTCTTTTGAATCCGAATTTTCATACGGATCTTTTAATGCAGGCATTTGGAATCTATTTTATGATTCTAGGCTTACGTTATTTAGGCGATGGATATGTGGGAATCAATCCTCTTACAAAATATAAGTGGAAACGTAAAGTAAGAATCACGCTTCCTGCTTTTTTGTGTGCTTTAGTGCCCGATGCTGCATTGGCGAGTATTAACCGTTATTTAGAAGAAGGCAAACCAGAAGATTTAAATACGTATAAAATGGAGGATCCTGTTCGTTTAAAAGTGATTGTACATGTGGGGCCTAAAGGTTTTCAAAAGGTAGGTCACATTTGTTTTTCATATGACAATATTGTATATAGTTATGGCAATTATGATAGTGACTCCTTTCGTTTGAATCAAACAATTGGAGATGGTATCTTTTTTACAGTGCCTTTAGAGAAATATATTCCGAATATGATTTCGGCTGAAAATAATTCGATTTTTGAGTATGGTATTTTGACAACGCCTAAACAAAATGAATTCATAGAAAAGGAAATTGAAAAGATTCGTTTAAATGGGTATCGTTGGTATACAAAAATAGAAAAAGAAGATGGCTATGATCATTTTAGTAAGTATGAAATGGATTATCCGAGTCGTCTTCATTATCGTACGGGAGCTAAATTATATAAGGTAAAGAGTGGTAAATTTCATATTTATTGGGCTTTAGGTGATAATTGTGCTTCTTTTACAGATTTAGTTTTAGGAACACTTGGTGCAGATGTACTAAGTATACGTGGGATCATTAGTCCTGGAACGTATTTGGATTGGCTTCAAAAAGAATATTTAAAGAAAAATAGTCCAATTGTATCTAGGTGTATATATACAAAAGAAACGGTGGAACAATAGATGAATGGATATTTTTATGTATTAACGACAATAGATATTTTCGTTCTTTGTTTCATGTGCGTGTTGACGCGATTAAGCGAATCATTAAATAAAAAACAAAAGCGTGGTTTTTTCTTTGCATTTATATTGATTGCGTTTATTTCTTTATTGGAAGTTGTTACATTAAAAGTGGATGGGTTACCAGTTCGTTATCGTTGGATCAATATTATATCGAATTATCTTGGCTTTGGACTTACACCATCTGTTTGTATCTGTCTTGTGTATGTATTGGATAAAAATACAAGGCTTAGGTGGGAATTTAAATTGGCAATTTTATGCGAAATTATCTATCTTTTGGTTCTTGCGATATCGATTCCGTCTGGACTTGTATTTTCAGTAAGTCAAGAAAATATATATTCTCGTGGGCCTTATTTCTTTATTTACATCTTTGTGTATTTTATATCTATATTCTATTTATCTTTATCCACAATCTTAGTTTCGAAGCAATTTCAAAATCGCAGTAAAGCATTGATTTATCCATTGATTATCTTCTTGGCTGCAGAAACCATCATTCAAATCATGGTTCCTAATCTTCATGTGAGCTGGCTTTGTGTCACTTTACTTTCTGTACTTTATTTTATTTATTGTAGTGAAATGTGGAATCAATTGGATAGTTTAACAGGATTGTTGAATCAGAATAGTTTCTTGAATCGTAGTCATGAAATGAATTATACAAATGGAATGTTGATCGTGTTTGATGTGGATGATTTTAAACATGTCAATGATGTGTATGGACATGTCAAAGGAGATCTTTGTCTAAGTATCATTGCCAACTGTATTAAGAAAGCCTATGCCAAATATGGATATTGTTACCGAATTGGTGGCGATGAGTTTTGTGTATTACTAAAAAATTGTCGTAATGAAGATTCGTGTTCTATACAATTTGATTATTTGGTGAAATCCAAACAAAGAAAATATAAATATTTACCTTCGGTGTCTTATGGATCGGCTTTGTTGCTGACGGGAGATATTGTGAGTGTTAAGGATTTGGCAGATCAAAATATGTATTTAAATAAAAAACGAAATAAAGAACAGCAGTGATTTGATAATCGCTGCTGTTTTAAGGTAGAAACCAAGTAATCAGATCCACGATCCATGCGATGAAATTAGATCCTTTCTTAATTTCGTTGTCATATTGATGAGATTGTATCATTTCTTCTTTTGAAAAACCCTTTTGTGTTAAATCTTCTATTTCTTTTTGAGTTAGGCCTTGATTTAGTAATTCATCCTTATCTTGTTTATTCATTTTGTTTCCTTTTATGAATGGCTATTATCTTTACGATATTGCAATGGAGAAGTAAGGGTGGCCTTTTTAAAGGCTTGTGCAAAATAAGATTGACTTGTAAAACCAACAATATATGCGATTTCTGAAATTTGTAGGTTGGTTGTAGACAACAAAAGTTTAGCTTCTTCTAAACGTTTTTGAATCATATAGTTAATGGGAGAAATGCCTTTATATTGTTTAAAGGCATGTACAATATGGTATTTGTTTAAGAATGTGAGTTCACTTAATGTATCGAGTGTGATGTCTTCTTTGAAGTGTGCATCAATATATTTTTCAATTAAGACACAATCTTTATTGGCTTTATTGATTGGTGAAGATTTTAAGTTGATGTTTGCGCGTCGCATGAGGTTGATCAATAAAACTTCAAGTAGGTTTTGACAAAGAGATTGGTATTCTGTATCTTTTGTCTTTACTTCAAATAGGATTGTTTTCAAATAAAATAAAACTTCATGTTTATATTCATAATAATTGGCAATACTACAACCTTGTTCCTCATCTTCTTCTTTTGAAAAGTAAGTGACACCTTCAATTCCCATGACAATATATTCGAAGTTTACATTTTCAATACCACGTTCTGTATGGGATATAAGAGGGTTGACTATAACTAGATCATCTTCTTTGACAGGATAGTTTTTATTGTCTAGACTTAAAAGTCCATGGCCTTTTGTCACATAGAATATTTCTGTATATAAGTGTGTATGCAGAGTGGAATTCCATTCATGATCAAATTTAGATTCTGTTATATATAAAAGTTTTGGGCGTGCTTTGTTGAAATCGACTTGATCGATTTGAAATCGTTGTGTGCTCATATAAACACCTCTTTTTGTATAATTATATAATGTTTTCATTTATTTATCAATTTTGTTCATAAATTTATCGAATCGCAATATATCTAAAATATCGAGCTATATTTTTATGATAAAACGCTTACAAATAAGTTATACTTTGATTGTCAAAAGAGGTTCATACGAATTTTATAAGGAGGTAAAGTATGAAAAAAGTTATAACTGCTGGGTTGTCATTTGCGATGGCTGCTTCAATGTTAGCAGGATGTTCAAGTAAACCAGCTGAAAATTCTGATTCTGGAGATAAACGAGTATTAAAATTTGATTCGTTCTCTGGTGGAAATGGTGAAAAAGTATTTACAAAATTAGCAGAAGCTTTCGAAAAAGCAAATCCAGATGTAGATGTGCAATTGCGTTTTGAAAAAGAATTGCCAGATGTATTAAATAAAGAAAATGCGAAGGGTGAATATTCAGATGTTGTTTATTATAATTTAGGACAGCCTTCTGGATATACTGAAACTCAATTAAATACACACGAAGTATTAGATATTTCTGATGTTGTTGAAGAAGTAGGTATGGATGAAAACTATGCGAATAGTAGTATCGTACAATATTATGGTGATGGAAAATCTTATTTAATGCCACTTAAAACAACACCTGCTGGATTCTTCTATAATACAGAATTAGTTGGAGAAGGAAAGAAATATGATCTTCCAACAACTTGGGAGGAATTCTGGGCTTTAGGTGATCAAGCTAAACAAGATGGTATTTCATTATTTACATATCCAACAAACGGTTACTTTGATAATACATTAAATGCATTGTTGAAAGAAACAGGTGGAGAAGAATTATTATCTAACGTATTAAATTATGATAAGGATGCTTGGAATACAGATGGTGCTAAACAAACTATTGATATTTTAACCAAATTAGTAAGT
>NZ_DS996842.1:252640-318188 GCF_000156655.1 Holdemanella biformis DSM 3989 | reverse complement strand
ATGGATTCACAATGAACCAACAGGCAGTTATTGATGGAAAAGCATTATTCATGCCTAATGGTGACTGGGTAGTAAATGAAATGGCAGATACAACTCCTGAAGATTATCACTGGGGATTACTTCCATTGCCTGCATTAGAAAAAGATGGTGAACGTTTCGTTGGATCTATGACTGAACAAGTATGGATTCCTGCTCAAGCTAAAAACGTAGATGATGCGAAAGCATTCTTGAAGTTTATCTATTCTGAAGAAGGCGTTAAGATCATGGCTGAAGGTGGAAACATTGTTCCAACAGATACTATGTCTGATACGATTGCAGCTATGGAAGATGGATATACAAAAGAATTCTTCTCAGTATATGATAATGCTTCTGCAGCTTTAGGTGCATTTGCTCCTTATAACACAGATAACTTACCAGATTTCGATCGTGCTGCTACAGTATTTGGTTCAATCGACTCTTTAGCAACAGGTGAATTAAGTGCAAAAGATTATCAAGCTAAATTATCAGATGCTTGGGCTAAATTAGCAAAAAATAAAGCCGTAGCTGAATAATTAAAAAAGTATATTTTAACATAAAGCGATGAGCATATTATTGCTCGTCGCTTTTTAAAAGATGGGAGGTAACTCATGAATAAAAAGAAAGCACAAAATCGTTTCGTATTTGCGTGTCTTGCACCAGCCGTTATTTTGGTTGTCATTTTTATGGTCATTCCAACGATTGATGTATTTAAGACGGCATTCTTTAAAAAGAGCAATTTCGTAAGTGATGCCACTTTTGCAGGTTTATTCAACTTTAAGGTTCTTTTTAACGATATGCGTTTTATTGAGGCTATGCAAAATACAATTTTATATGTTGTATTGATCACAATCATCACTTTGGTGTTGGCAGTCTTATTTGCGACCTTATTAACTCGTGAAGAATTTGTAGGAAAGAATTTCTTCCGCGTGATTTTCTATATTCCAAATATTTTGAGTATTGTAGTCATCGCAGGTATTTTCTCAGCCATTTATCAACCAACCAATGGTATTTTGAATTCATTCTTAGGTATGATTGGTCTAGAATCTTTACAAAGACAATGGATGGGAAATCCAGCTATTATTAACTATTCTATTATTGGTGCATTAGTTTGGCAGGCCATTGGATATTATATGGTTATGTATATGTCGAGTATGACAAGTATTCCAGAAAATCTTTATGAAGCTGCAAGTTTAGAAGGGGCAAGTAAAGTAAAGCAATTTTTTATGATTACTTTACCATTGATTTGGGATAACATTCGTACAACTTTGACTTTCTTCGTTATTTCTACAATTAACTTATCCTTTATGTTTGTGCAGTTGACAAGTGAAGGAAACTTAGGAAGTGAAGTGGCATTGAACTATATGTATAACAATGCGTTTGCGGGTAAATATGGATTTGGTATGGCAATCGGAGTTTGTATCTTCGTATTCTCATTTGCGTTATCCGCTATTATAAATAAAGTCACAGAACGTGATGTATTGCAGTATTAGGAGGATGAAATATGAAGAGGCGTAATTTTCCTTTATATAAAATCTTTGTTTATGTAGCATTGATTACGTTGGCTATTTCGATTATTGTACCGATCGCATGGGTTTTCCTTGCATCTTTAAAATCGCAACTAGAATTGGTAAGTGGCAATCCATTTGATTTTCCAAAACAAATGTTATGGTCAAACTTTGTGGATGCCTTTGTGAAGGCAAGAATGGGTGATTATTTGTTGAATACGATCATTGTAACCGCATTATCCTTAGTTATCTTGTTGGTGGTTGCTCTTCCTGCATCGTATGTATTAGCTCGCTTTGATTTTGTTGGAAAGAAATTCTTTAACGGATTGTTTATGGCCGGACTATTTGTCAACGTGAATTACATCGTATTACCTATTTTCTTGATGTTATTTAATGCCGATATCAAGCTTGGCGTCGACTTTTTCTTGAATAGTAAATTCTGGCTTTCTGTTGTTTATGCAGCAACAGCCTTGCCATTTACGATTTATTTGTTGACAGGTTATTTCAAAACATTGCCAAAAGCTTATGAAGAAGCAGCTCGTATTGATGGTTGTGGCTATTTCAAGACTATGACTAAAATTATGATTCCAATGGCTAGACCTAGTATTATTACTGTAATTTTATTTCAGTTTTTAGCATTCTGGAACGAATATATTATCGCATTTACATTTATGGATAAAGATAATGCGACTTTGGCAGTTGGTGTTAAATATTTGATGGCTGATGCAAAATCACAAGCGAATTTTGGCGTTATGTATGCTGGATTGGTAATTGTTATGATTCCAACACTGATTCTTTATATTTGTGTTCAAAAGAAGATTACACAAGGTATGAGCATTGGTGGAATGAAAGAGTAAGAGGTGTCTAGTATGAGAGATGATAATAAAGTAATGAATATAGTTATGATTATTTTATTCTTTGTGTTTTTAGGACTAATCATTTGGGCACAAAAGACAGTTAGTGTTCGTAATTTAATGATTGAAATTGTTGGATTGACGGGTTTGCTTACATTGTTGTTTTTATACAACAAGAAACATAAATAGGAGGATGAAGTATGGCAGAATTATCATTGCAGCATGTTGATAAAATATATGACAACAATGTTCAGGCTGTATTTGACTTTAATTTAGATGTAAAAGATAAAGAATTTATTGTGTTTGTAGGACCTAGTGGATGTGGTAAGTCTACAACACTTCGTATGATTGCTGGTTTGGAAGAGATTAGTGCAGGCGATTTCTATATTGATGGAAAAAGAATGAATGATGTGGAACCAAAAGATCGTGATATTGCGATGGTATTCCAATCCTATGCTTTATATCCACATATGAGTGTGTATGAGAATATGGCTTTTGGTTTAAAACTTCGTAAGTTCAGCAAGGAAGAAATAGATAAACGTGTACATGAAGCGGCACGTATTTTGGAAATCGAACCTTATTTGGATCGTAAACCAAAGGCATTGTCGGGTGGACAAAGACAACGTGTTGCATTAGGACGTGCGATTGTACGTAATGCGAAAGTATTCTTGATGGATGAACCACTTTCAAACCTAGATGCTAAATTGCGTGTTCAAATGCGTTCTGAAATCATTCAGCTACATGAAAGAATTGGTGCTACTACAATTTATGTTACACATGATCAAACAGAAGCTATGACAATGGCGGATCGTATTGTTGTTATGAAGGGTGGATATATTCAACAGATTGGTTCACCTAAAGAAATTTATAATAATCCCGCAAATCTATTTGTTGCAGGATTCTTGGGGGCTCCAGCAACAAACTTTATTAAAGGTACATATCAAGATGGATTCTTTTATGTAGATGATATGAAGATTGATATTCCTTTGATGTATCGCGAAAAACTTTCTAGCTACCAAGGAAAAGAAATCATTATGGGTATTCGTCCAGAAGATCTACATGGGGAAGGCATTGTTGCCGATACGTATCCAAGTGCAAACTTTGATTTTGAAATTGAAGTGGCTGAATTATTAGGACATGAATATATTTTACATGGTTCTTTGAATGGGCAAAAAATGTGCGCAAAAGTAAATTCACGTTTAGAACCAGAAGCACATACAACAATTAAGTTGACGATGGATTTATCAAAAGTGCATTTCTTTGATTTAGAAACAGAAAATAGAATAGATTAGTTTAGGAGAGAATTAAAATGATTGAAACAGGCAGAGTAACTGTACCGACAGATGTTGATGTAATTGATGCAACAATTGAAATCATTAATCGATGGAAAGCCGATGCGATTCGTGACTGTGATGGAACGGATATGCCGGAAGAATTGCGTAAAATGGACATCAAACAATATGCAACGTATTATACGACAAGAAAAGATAATGCTTGGGCAAAAGCAAATCCAGATGAAATTCAACAAATGTATTTGATGAGTGATTTTGTGACAGCTCGTGATACGGAATTAAAGATTCAAATCATGCAGCATTTCTATTCAGATCAATTAAAACCAAACATTAAAGACAATCATAGATGGTGGGAAGTGATTGATCGTACTACAGATGAAGTTGTCACAAATTGGGATTATGATGAAGAAACAATGGAAGTGATTATTCATGAAACTATTCCATATCATGCGTATACTGTAAGCTTTTTAGCTTTTGTGATCTGGGATCCAGTACATATGTATAATGCTCTAACAAATGATTGGAAAGATGAAGAGCATCAGATGACTTATGATGTTAGACAGCCTAAAACACAAAAGTATGTTTTAGATAAATTCAGAAAATTCTGTGAAGAAAGAGATGATGTGGATGTTGTTCGTTTTACAACATTCTTCCACCAGTTTACTTTACAATTTGATGAGTTTGCTCGAGAAAAATTTGTAGACTGGTTTGGATATAGTGCTTCTGTATCTCCATACATTTTGGAACAGTTTGAAAAAGAAGTAGGCTATCCATTCAGAGCGGAATATATTATCAACAAAGGATTCAATAACTCTACATTCTGTGTTCCTACAAAGGAATATCGTGACTTTATGGATTTCCAACAGCGTGAAGTGAGTAAGCTGGCTAAAAAATTTGTCGATATTTGTCATGAATATGGAAAAGAAGCCATGATGTTTTTAGGGGATCACTGGATTGGTACAGAACCATTTGGTAAATATTTTGAATCGATTGGATTAGATGCCGTTGTAGGTTCGGTTGGTTCAGGTACTACACTTCGTTTGATTTCAGATATTAAAGGTGTTAAATATACAGAAGGAAGATTCTTACCTTATTTCTTCCCAGATGTTTTCCATGAAAATGGAGATCCATTAAAAGAAGCTAAGGTCAATTGGGTTACAGCAAGAAGAGCCATCTTGCGAAGTCCAGTGGATCGAATTGGGTATGGTGGATATTTAAAACTTGCGTTGGATTTCCCAGAATTCATTGATTATATTGAAAAGGTTTGTGATGAATTCCGTACTTTATATTCACATGTAAATCAACAAGTTCCACACAACTTATTAAAAGTGGGTGTTATCAATAGTTGGGGTGAACTTCGTCGTTGGGGAACGCATTTAGTTCATCATGCGATTTGGTATAAACAAATTTATTCATACACTGGTGTTATGGAAGCATTGAGTGGATTCCCGTTTGATGTTCGCTTTATTAGTTTTGATGATATTCGCAAAGATCCATCCATTTTAGAGGATATGGATGTTGTGATGAATATTGGTTCTGCCTATACAAGTTTTAGTGGTGGTGCAGAATTTGACGAAACAATCATTACAGCACTTCGTCGCTATGTTGATCAAGGTGGTGGATTCATCGGTGTCGGTGAGCCAACAGCTATAAATCGTAATGGTAAATATTTTACATTATATGATGTATTAGGTGTGGATAAAGAATTAGGTTTCACTATGCATACAGATAAGTATAATTGGGAAGTGCATCCAAATCATTTTATTACGGAACAATTAGAGCATGAAGACTGGGGAGAATGCATCAATAATGTATATGCACTACCTGGTACAGAAATCTTGGCTGAAAAAGATCTGCATGTAAATCTAGCCGTGAATGAATATGGAAAAGGGCGCGGTGTGTATATGAATGGTCTTCCTTTTAGTTTTGAAAATGTACGACTCTTATATCGTGCCATCTTCTTTGCGGCACATAAGGAAGATGAGATGAAACATTGGTATTCAGAAAACTATAATGTAGATGTCAATGTATATCCTTCTACAAATAGTTTCTGTGTTGTAAATAATACATATGAACCTCAAACTACAACAATTTATAAGGGTGATGGTTCTAGTTTTGAAGTTGAATTAGCGGAATGCGAAATTCAATGGTTTGAAATATAATAATATCCTGTAAAAGTAAATAGAGCCAAGCTGAAAGTGCAGAGAAATCTGCACTTTTAGCTTATTGTGGATGGTAAAATAGAAATATAGGGTGGTGATTTTCATGAATAGTCTTATTTTTGACGAGAAAAAGAAAGAATTTACTATATTGGATGGAAGTTTAGGGAAGTATTCGTTTTTAGATGTTGTTTCAAGTCAAATTGTATATGAAGACGCAAAGTATAAAGATAAATCACCTATGTTTTTTCACAGGATATTAGTGAGCACTTTGAATCATAGTATTTTCATTGAAATGAAAAAAGTATATGTGGGTATTGAAATTCAATTATTAAATGGAAATAAGGTATATGTATATATTTCGAAATCTCCAGTCATTCAATATAATTTTCAATTCAAACAAGACTTGAAGGTTGCCAAATGTTTGAATGAAAAATTAAAAGAATTCTATAAATAGAAAAAAAGAAGAGTTTATCTCTTCTTTTTTATCTTATGCATAATTTTTTTAAGGATCCTAATTATCTAAAATTAAATAGCGTTTTGTTTCTTCAATGTTTTTAATGTTCTAGCTGAAACACGGATAGTTTGAGGTTTTCCGTCAACTACAACACGAACTTTTTGAAGATTCACGTTCCATTTACGGCGAGAAGCACGCATTGAGTGAGAACGTTTATTTCCAGATAAAGGACCTTTTCCAGATACTGCACATACTCTTGACATCTTAATGTCCTCCTTTTTCTTTCATTTACGCAATCGCTTAACTATAATACCATTAACAAGCCTGTATTTCAAGTCCTGAATTAAAATTTGTTAGGAATTCAATAGAATGTTATAATGATAGTGTTTTGAAAAGAGGAGTAGATAGAATGTTGAATTCGAATTATATATGGATTATTGGAATGTGTTTAATCACACTCGTTATTATGTTGGTCATCATGCCTGGATTGATTGATTATTTACATAAAATCAAATTTGGACAGACGGAAAGAGAAGAGGGCTTGGCAAGCCATAAAAAGAAAAATGGTACGCCGACTATGGGTGGCTTAGCCTTTATTATTGTACCTACACTTGTGTATGTGATTGGTTCTTTCTTTACACCATTCAAATTAGATATGAACACAATGATTATTTTATTGGCCTTTGTAGGATATGGTGTTGTTGGATTTATTGATGATTATATTATTGTAGTTCAAAAGAACAATGAAGGATTAAAACCAGCGCATAAGTTTTTACTTCAATCTATTTTAGCTGTTGTATTTTTCTTCTTGTACCGAACAAATTCAACTACAGATATTTGGATTCCTATTTTTGATGTCACTATCAATTTATCATGGTTCTACTTTATTTTAGTTTTCTTAATGTTTACAGCAGAAACCAATGCCGTTAACTTAACGGATGGTTTGGATGGATTATGTGCAGGTCAAATGGTGATCGCATTAGTTCCTTTTGCGATTTTCGCATTCATTCAAGACTTAAATAATGTGGCATGTTTGATTTGTATGGTTATCTTTGCGTTACTAGGCTATTTAAAATTCAATAAGCATCCAGCTAAGATCTTTATGGGTGATACTGGATCTTTGGCATTAGGTGGCTTTATAGCGGCCATCGCAATGGTTTTAAAACAAGAAATCCTTTTGATTGTCATTGGATTTGTGTTTGTGGCAGAGGTTTTAAGTGTAATTATACAGGTTACGTATTATAAAAAAACACATAAGAGAATCTTTAAGATGGCGCCTTTACATCACCATTTTGAAATGTGTGGCTGGTCTGAAGAAAAGGTTGTAACTCGCTTTAGACTTGTAGGTGTGATCTTAGCTATTCTTGGGCTTGTTTTGGGGGTAATGTAGAATGGAAACTGTATTGGTTATTGGTGCGGCTCGTAGTGGTATTGCGGTAAGTAAACTATTATTAAAAAATGGGTATCATGTGATTTTAACAGATTCTAATAAAGTGAATGAAAAGAGTGAATTAGAATCATTGGGTATTGAAGTATATGATGAAGGTCATCCAGATTGTTTAAAAGAAAAGAAATATGCGTTTATTGTAAAGAATCCTGGAATTCCTTATCGTGTTCCTTTCGTTCATTATTTTGTGGAACAAAACGCAAAAATCTATACGGAAATTGAAGTGGCATATCGTTATGCGAAAAACTTTGATTATGCGGCTGTTACAGGTACAGATGGAAAGACAACGGTAACAACTTTATTATTTGAGATGTTGAATCGTCAAAAAAAGAGTTTAGTTGCTGGAAATATTGGTACGCCTTTATGTGAATTGGCTTTGGAATATACGGATACAAATTATAATGTAGCCTTGGAATTGAGTAATTTTCAATTGTTAGGTATTGAAACATTTAGACCACATGTATCGACTGTCACAAATCTAGCGCCAGATCACTTAGATTATATGGATAGTCTAGAGGCTTATTTTGAAAGTAAGATGCGTATTTATGAAAACACAAATGCGGATGATTATTTTATTCGTAATGTGGATGATGAAAATGTTGTGAAGTATGCACAAAACATTCCTTGTCATGTGATTGATTTTTCTTTAAAAAGAAAAGATGTTGACTTATATAAAGATGATCAATATGCCTATTATAAAGATACACAATTGTTTAAATTATCCGATTTAAAAATTGTTGGAGAATTCAATTGTGGTAATGCGATGATGGCAAGTTGTATGGCTTACTTAATGGGTGTTTCCCTATTTAATATTCAAGAAGTAATTCGTGAATTTAGTGGTGTAGAGCATCGTATTGAATATGTGGATACAATCGATAATGTGCGTTTCTATAATGATTCAAAGGCAACAAATACACATGCGGCTTGTGCTGGATTATCCGCTTTTGAAAAGAATGTGATCTTACTATGTGGTGGTAAAGATAAACATATTTCTTTTGATGATTTGAAACAATATGATGCGGTTGTTAAGAAATGTATATCTTTTGGTCAAACAAAAGATAAATTTAAAGATATTTTTTCGAATCAAGTGAGTGTTGAAACAATGAGGGATGCGTTTGAAAAGGCTGTCTTGTTTGCGAAACCGGGTGATATTGTCTTGTTGTGTCCTGCATGTTCTAGTTTTGATCAATTTAAAAATTATGAGATTCGTGGAGAAATCTTTAAAGAGATGGTTCATGATTATGCATCAAAAAGGAATGAAGAATGATAGATATTATTAAAACAATCTTTTTAGGTATCATTCAAGGAATTACCGAATGGTTACCTATTTCTTCAACAGGACATTTGATTTTGTTCTCGAGTATATGGCCTTTAGAGCCGGCTAAATTTTTTGAAGTGTTCAAAGTTGTCATTCAATTTGGTAGTATTTTGGCAGTTTTAGTTTTGTATGAGCAAAAATTGAATCCGTTTGATTCAAGAAAATCAGCAAAGAAGAAGAAACAGACATTGCAACTGTGGTCAAAGGTGATTGTGGGAGTAATTCCTTGTGCCATCATTGGTTTATTATTGGATAATATCATTGAGGATTATTTATCGAAGAATATTGTGATTGCGATCACTTTGATTCTATATGGAATGATCTTTATATTCGTAGAAAAACATCCAAAGAAAGAAAAGATTCAAACCATCGAGCGTTTGGATTACAAATCGGCTTTAAAGATTGGTTGTTTTCAATGTTTGGCTTTAATTCCAGGTACATCAAGATCTGGAGCCACGATTTTGGGCGGTTTATATTGTGGTTGTTCAAGAACAGTCGCAAGTGAATTTTCCTTCTTTTTAGCCATTCCTGTTATGTTTGGTGCAAGTCTTTTAAAGGTCATCAAATATTTGATGAAGGTTGGATTGTTTAGTTTTGGACAATTATTCTTATTGGTATTAGGTACTTTTGTAGCTTTTGTGGTCAGCTTATTTGCGATAAAAGCTTTATTAAATTATGTAAAGAATCATGATTTTACTGTTTTTGGATGGTACCGCATTATTCTTGGTATTTTTGTGATTTTATTTTTCTATATATTATAAGAGGTAAGTATGAATAGATTTGATTTGCATATGCATTCTTGTTATTCGAGCGATGGTCAATTCACGCCAAAAGAATTGATTGAAATCGCTAAAGAAAAAGGGCTAAAGACCATTGCTCTTAGTGATCATGATTGTATTAGTGGTGTAAAGGAAATGATTCGCTTAGGAAATGAAGCTGGAATAGAAGTGATTCCAGCTATTGAGTGTTCAACAAGCATTGGTTATACAGATGTGCATTTACTTGGGTATGGTATTGATTTAGATAATGATTATTTTCAAAATTTATTAGAAAAAACGCAAGTAAAGTCTAGAAATGCATTTTCAACTCGTTGTGATCGATTGCGTGCGAAATATGGGGTTGAAATTGATGAAGAGGCGATATTAAAAGAGGCGAATGGTAAAAATCCATGGTTTGTGATGTGTACACATATGTTTAATGATCCTCGTTATCAAGATATTCCAGATTTTAAGGATTATATTCCTGGCGGTAAAAGAAGTGATCCGGCTCCTGTGAATTTCTTTTGGGATAAATGTCAATATGGATCGGACTTGTTTGTATATGTACCTATGCCTGATTTTTTAGAGTCGGTACAAAAAATTCATGAAGCAGGTGGGCTTGCGATTGTTGCACATCCTTTTACTACTTTTTATAAAAACGATGAGATGTTAAAAATCTTATTGGAATCTGGTGTGGATGGTATTGAAGCTTATAGTAATTATCATACGCCAGAACAGAATGTATATTATGAAAATCTTGCCAAAGAACATCATTTATTGATTACTTGTGGAAGTGACTTTCATGGGGAGAAAAAGCCAAGTATTCAAATGGGTGAGTATGGTTTAGAAAAAGATGGTTCTTTATGGTTAGAACAATTTAAGGAAAAATTAAAGGCAGCTAGATGATCTAGCTGCCTATATTGTCAATAAGAATGTAAATAGAATGCAATAGCTTAATAAATTGTTTGAACGACTTGCTCTAAATAGGGATTGGTGTCCCATTTCTGTAATGGCACAAAATTTATCTACAGCTTGAATGATCCATCCAACACTTGTGTTTGGATGACTTGTCTTTAGTGGCCACATGTGATGTAAAATGGCATCATCAATGGTTGGATTGGTTATTGTAATATTTTTTGCGTTTTCTAGAGCGATGATTGGATGAATCTTGGCGTGATTTCCTTCTAAGGGACGTTTGTCATTGGTTTTCCAATCATAGTAATATAGGTCGTGTAAAAGACCGGCACGAGCTGCACTGTAGGCGTCGAGTCCGAATTTTCTACAAATCAAAAATGAATAATAGGAAACATTCAATGAATGTTGAAAGCGGGATGTAGCTAAGTGTTGGCTGCATTTTTTTAAATCTTGAACTTCTTTTGTATCAATTAAATCTGAAATTGTTTCAAAATAATCATATGCGATATTTGTATCTAATGTTTTTAAATTAATTCTAGATAGAATAGCTTTTTCCATTTTTTACCTCACTAGAGAAGAATATAGCACATATAAATAATAGATACAACTATTTATTTTAAACCTAGTAATATGATATAATTAGTTGAAGGAGGCAATTATTATGGTAATTTTATATACTTCTCCAGGTTGTGCGAGTTGCCGTAAGGCAAAACAATGGTTAAAAGACAACCAAATTGAATTTATTGAAAAAAATATTTTTACTTCATTATTGAAGGAAAGTGAAATTAAATATTTATTGTCGCGATGTGAAAATGGAACGGAAGATATTATTTCGGTTCGTTCAAAAGCGTTTCAGGCTTTAAAAAAGGATATTGATGATTATTCAATGAAAGAACTTGTATCTTTGATTCAGGAAAATCCATCGATTTTAAAAAGGCCGATTCTTTTATCTGAAAAAAGTCTTGTGGTTGGATATGATGATGATGAGATCACGACAATGATGCCAGCTCAATTAAGAACGGTTGTCGACAATGCATGTACAGATGCTTGTCCAAATTATTCAGTTTGTGGTAAGTGTAGAGAACAGGCAAGTATGAACTAGAGGAATCTAGTTCTTTTCGTATTATGAAACCAGGAAGAAAAGTATTCTGGTTAATATAGAATTGTATAATGTAGATGAACAGATCAAGAATCATTTCTATTGAAAGAGAATCAACTGTTTGTTTAGTTATTCATGGTATTCAAGTCAGGATATAATATTCCTGGCTTTTTCTTTTTGCAGGCATGTAATGAGAATAAAGTCTTAGAGAAGAAATGACGTGGTTCTTTTTAGACCTTTGAGTCAGTGAAAAAAAACGTCATTCTTCCTATTTCTGTTTATGAATAAGCTTATATCTAAAAAGACGGTAATTGAATCAAGTCAGTATGTAAAACGAAACAATATGGAGCAGAAATTTGGAAGTTATCTCTACTGTTTAATGACCAGGAAGTATTGTATGGAAGGTCCAATTGTAAGCATTGATGTTTCCAATGGAAACAGTCATTACATGTGTTTTATCAAGAACAATAAACGTTTTGGTAAAGTAAAGAAAATTGATCATGATATTGAAGGATTCAAAAGACTTCTAGAAGATATTCAAAAGCTGGAAGCTGAAACCAATGAAAAGGTATGTGCCGTATTTGAAGCAACCGGTGTTTATACAAAACCTTTAGAAAGATTTCTAAGTAAGAACAGTATAAAGACATATATGATCAATCCTTTAGAATCTGCCAGAAAACGGAAAGAAGAAATACATAATAAGAAGACGGATAAGCTTGATCCAATATCTATTTCAAAAGTTTATTATGATAAAGAAGAAATGATGGAACTAAAAAAGAAGGATGAAACATATAACTGGCTCAGGAAAAAGAATCGATTGTATGAAGATCAGTTGAATCATCTTAGAAAATACAAGGTTACATTTCAAAATCAGTTAAGCATCTGTTTTCCGGGATATCTTGATTTATTTAAGGATGGATACAGTGATATTCCAATGACAATCCTAAAGAAATATCCACATCCGGATTTATTGAAGAACAAGAAGGCTGAAACAGTTGCCAGATATCTTGAGAAAAATACATGTCATACTCATAAGGTATCTTTAGAATATGCATTAAAAATAATAGAATTTGCGAAAAAGACATATCCCGGATGTGAAAAGGATGATGTAGAAGTTGAAATATTTAAAATATTACTTGATAAGGTAATCGAAACACAGAGGGAATGTGAAAAAACATTGAATGAAATGATAACAGTTGCTTCTACTTTAGAAGAATATAGATATATTTTAAGCATTGATGGAATAGGGACCAATCTTGCTGCAAGGATCATTGCAGAGATTGGAGATATAGAAGAATTTGAATCAAGAGAAGCACTTGTGGCATATGCAGGATTGGATCCGCATATATATCAGTCAGGAGACCAGGATGGAAAACATTTAAAGATATCCAAAAAAGGAAATAAATATCTAAGGTGTCTATTGTTTTTGGCTGTAGGATGTTCTATAAGAGGAGCTAAAGATAATCCAGTGAATCGATTCTATCAAAAGAAAAAGCAGCAATCGAACCCGCTAAATTCGAAAGCTGCCAAAACCGCATGTACCGCCAAACTGTTAAAAATAATATACGGTATATGCAAAAACAAGACCACATATGAAAGGTAGTCTTAAATACATTATAAACAAAAATTTAAAAAATTGGAGAAATCCAATCTTTTTGTCGTGGAAAATCATCAAAAAATGTGTTCTTCATGGAAAGACACAAAATTTTATGAATTAGGCTTGATTTTTATTATCTAATTTTTTTCGTTTTCAAACGAAACACAAACGAAATGTAGTTGATGTATTTCGCTTAAACAGATATACTTAGAATATAAAGATGTTTAGGAGGTGCTTTATGGATTATATATCTTGTGAGTCTGCTGCTAAAAAGATGGGTGTATCGACTCGTAGAATTCAGCAGATGTGTAAACAAAAAGAAATAGTTGGTGCAATAAAGGATGGACGCAATTGGCTGATTCCTGATAATGCAATTTTAAGTCCGAAAAAGCCTTTGCCCATCGGTGTATCTGATTTTAAGTCGGCAATAACGAATTATTACTATGTAGATAAGACTTTATTGATTCGTGATTTTTTGAATGCGATACCGATGGTGTCTTTATTTACGCGTCCTAGGCGTTTTGGAAAAACATTAAATATGGATATGTTGCGTGTTTTTTTTGAAAAAACACCGGAAGATACATCTGTTTATTTTAAGGATAAGTATATATGGCAGTGTGGGGAATACTACACAAAACATCAAGGTCAATATCCTGTGATATTCTTGTCTTTTAAAGATGTTAAATGTTCGAGTTGGGAAGAGACTTTTCAAAAAATTAGTAAATTAATTTCTCTAGAGTTTATGCGTCATGATGAATTGGAAAGTAGTTCTGTACTAAGCTCATACGAAAAAGAACAGTATCATCGATTTGCGAGTAATAGTATAAATGAGGTTGATTGTCAAATAGGGCTTCAACTTTTATCTTTATTGCTTCATAAACATTATGATAAAGAGTGTGTCATTATTATTGATGAATATGATACACCAATTCAACAAGGTCATCTTTGTTGTTTTTATAACGAAATTGTTAATTTTATGCGCAATTTCTTTTCGGGTGGTCTAAAAGACAATCCACATTTGGCTTTTGGATTTTTAACTGGAATTCTAAGAGTTGCGAAAGAAAGTATCTTTAGTGGAATGAACAATTTAAAAACCAACTCGATATTAGATGATAATTATAGTTCATATTTTGGTTTCACAAATGAAGAAATCAAAGAGATGCTTGCATATTATGAATATGAAGATAAATATCAAGAAATCTTGGAATGGTATGATGGATATCGTTTTGGAAGTTCGGAGATATTTAATCCTTGGTCTGTGATCAATTATATTTCGGATCAATGTTTTCCAAAAGCTTTTTGGCAATCAACGGGTAGTAATGATATTATTGGTGAAATTATTGGAACTGCAACACCTGAAATTACTGAGAATTTATATAAATTATTTTGTGGAAATACAATCACAACTTATGTAGATACTAGTGTAATATATCCTGAGGTTCAAACTAATCCTTATAGTATATATAGTTTCTTATTGGTTGCGGGTTATCTAAAGGTGGCGGCGATATATCCGCAAAATGATGGAAATTATATGTGTGATGTGGCTATTCCTAATAAAGAAATTTTATATGTATATGAAAAGGAAGTGCTGAATCGCACAAATCAAAATAATGTTTCAATTTCAATTCATCAGGCTATCTTTTCTAAAGATACACGTAAACTGCAGTCGTTATTGGAGGATTTTATGTTAAAAAGTATATCAACGATGGATGGGGCTAATGAAGCATTCTATCACGGAATGATGCTTGGATTATGTGCTGTACTAGGAAGTCAATATAAGGTAAGATCAAATAGAGAATCAGGACTAGGTCGGTTTGATGTTGAATTATTGCCGATGATGAAGGAAATGCCTGGCTTTATCTTTGAGTTTAAACATACAAAAGATATAAATGTTGATTTAGATTCATTGGCTAATAGTGCACTTAGACAGATTGATGATATGAAATATGATACAGAATTAAAGGATTTTGGAGTTAAAAATATTGTAAAGATTGGTATTGCGTTTAGACAAAAAAGTGCGGTTGTTAAGCGTGGATAAACCTATTGGTTAAAACTGATAGGTTTTTTATTTGTGAAATTTCAAAAAAAACTATCATTATGTAATTTTGTATGTTATAATAATTTACACATGTAAACGGTTACAAAAGGAGGTAAAGTATTATGGATAAAAAATATGTCTATGAATTTAATGAAGGCGATGAAACAATGCGTGAATTGTTAGGTGGAAAAGGTGCCAATTTAGCTGGAATGTCTAAACTTGGAATGCCTGTACCTTATGGATTCACAATTACTACAGAAGCTTGTAACCAATATTATGAAGATAATGAAACTATCAATGATGGTATTAAAACTCAAATCATGGAGTATCTAGATTTATTAGAAAAGAAATCTGGAAAGAAATTAGGGGATGAAGCCAATCCTTTATTAGTATCTGTTCGTTCAGGGGCACGTGCAAGTATGCCTGGTATGATGGATACTATTTTAAATTTAGGTATGAACAAAACAGTTGCAGAAACTGTGGCTAACTTAACTAATAATGAGCGTTTCGCATACGATTCATATCGTCGTTTTATTCAAATGTATTCAGATGTTGTAATGGGGTTGAGTAAAAAGCGTTTTGAAGAGATCATTGATGAAGTAAAGGCTGAAAGAGGCATTACGGATGATTTAGATTTAAATGCAGAGGATATGAAAAAATTGGTAGAATTGTTTAAGGCATTCTACAAAAATGAATTAAAATCAGAATTCCCTGAAGAACCTAAAGAACAATTGATGGGTGCTATTGAGGCTGTATTCCGTTCTTGGAACAATCCTCGTGCTATCTATTATCGTAAGATGAATGATATTCCATCAAGCTGGGGAACTGCAGTTAACGTACAGATGATGGTATTTGGTAATATGGGTAATGATTGTGGTACGGGTGTTGCCTTTACGCGTAATCCAAGTACTGGTGAAAATAAATTATATGGTGAATTCTTAATGAATGCACAAGGTGAAGATGTTGTGGCGGGTATTCGTACACCTCAAAAGATCGACCAATTAAAAGAAGTAGCTCCTGGAGCATATGATGATTTTGTCGCAATCACTAAGAAATTGGAAACTCACTATCGTAACATGCAAGATATGGAATTTACAATTGAAAAAGGTAAATTGTTCATGTTGCAGACACGTAATGGTAAACGTACAGCACAAGCTGCATTAAAGATTGCGTGTGACATGGTGGATGAAGGTATGATTACTACGGATGAAGCTTTAATGATGGTAGAACCAAAACAATTGGATTCATTACTTCACCCAATGTTTGATGCGGATGAATTAAAGAAAGCTGAACCAATTGCGACTGCACTTCCAGCAAGCCCTGGTGCTGCTTGTGGACAAATTGTATTTAGTGCAGAAGAAGCAATTCAAGAAGCAAGTCGTAACCACAAAGTAATCTTAGTTCGTTTAGAAACAAGTCCAGAAGATATTGAAGGCATGCACGTATCTCAAGGTATCTTAACTGTACGTGGCGGTATGACAAGTCATGCTGCTGTAGTAGCTCGTGGTATGGGTGCTTGCTGCGTAAGTGGTTGTGGCGATATTAATATGCATGATGATGAAGGATATTTTGAAATTGATGGTGTGAAATATCACCGTGGAGATTGGATCAGTTTAGATGGTTCAACAGGAAATATTTATGGTAGTGCGATTAAAACCGTTCCTGCAAGTATTTCAGGTGACTTTGAACGTTTCATGAATTGGGCGGATGAAAGACGTACATTAAAAGTTCGTACTAATGCAGATACACCACATGACGCAAAACAAGCACATGAATTTGGTGCGCAAGGTATTGGTTTAGTTCGTACGGAACACATGTTCTTTGAAGGTGATCGTATTAAAGCGGTTCGTGAAATGATTGTTAGTAAAACTGCAGCTCAAAGACGTGTCGCATTAGAAAAAATCTTGCCTATGCAAAGAAGTGACTTTGAAGGAATCTATGAAGCTATGCAAGGATTACCAGTGACAATTCGTTACTTGGATCCACCTTTACATGAATTCTTACCTACAAACTCTTATGATATTACACAATTAGCTAAGGATATGCACATTGGTTTGGATGAATTGAAATCTGTTATTTCTAGCTTACACGAATTCAACCCTATGATGGGTCATCGTGGATGTCGATTGGCTATTTCATATCCTGAAATTGCTGAAATGCAGACAACGGCAGTGATTCAGGCTGCTTTAGCTGTTAATGAAAGACACCCAGACTGGAAGATTGAACCAGAAATTATGATCCCATTAGTTGGTGATGTTGCAGAACTTCGTTATGTTAAAAAGGTTGTATGTGATGTAGCTGACAAATTGATTCAAGAATCCGAATTCGATATGAAATATCATGTTGGTACAATGATTGAAATTCCTCGTGCTGCATTATTGGCAGATGAAATCGCAAAAGAAGCTGAATTCTTCTCATTTGGTACAAATGACTTAACACAAATGACATTTGGATTCTCAAGAGATGATGCGGGTGGATTCTTACAAGATTACTATGACAAGAAGATTTTCGAACAAGATCCATTTGCACACTTAGATCAAAGAGGTGTTGGAAAACTTGTTAAGATGGCTACAGAACTTGGTAGAAGTACTCATCCAAATATTAAATTAGGTATTTGTGGAGAACATGGTGGTGATCCAGCAAGCATTGAATTCTGTCATAGAGTTGGATTGAACTACGTTTCTTGTTCACCATATCGTGTACCAATCGCAAGACTTGCTGCTGCACAGGCTGCTATTAAATTCGATAAATAAAACACTTAGGAGTTGATGGATTTCAACTCCTTTTTCTTAGTACGTGTCATTTAGTGTGATTATTTACAAAATATTCGTGTAATTTTTGGTGTATTTTTAACGTTTTTTTACACTAAACTACAGGAATATCTAGTAATGATATAATTTCAACTTATTATAGGAAAATGAAACTGGTTAAATATTAACAAAGAGTTGATTGATTTCAACTCCTTTTAGTATACTGATTTTGAGGTGGTTAAAATGGATTATGTATATGTGACAAAAGAAAATATAGAACAAGAACACATTTGTTGCGCCATTAGTAGTAATTCAGATGTTCAAGTAAGATCAAAGAAAGACTGGTTAAGTGATCGTTTTGAGGGTGGACTTGTCTTTCTTAAATCAAGTGTAAGGGGAAAGTGTTTTATTGAGTATATTCCCGCAAAGAATGCATGGATTCCAATTGATGCAGATAATTATATGTATATTGATTGTTTATGGGTCGCTGGTTCTTTAAAAGGTCATGGCTATTCGAGTGAATTATTGAATATGTGTATTGAGGATAGTAAGAAGAAGGGTATGGATGGAATTTGTATTCTATCTACCAAAAAGAAAACATCGTATCTTGCCGATCCTAAATTTCTTGCGTATAAAGGTTTTAAAGTGTGTGATGAAGCGAATAATGGTATTCAATTATGGTATTTAGCTTTTAATGATTCTAATTTACCAAAATTTAAATCTTGTGCTAAGAATTGTCATATATCTGAATCTGGTTTTGTCTTATATTATACAAGCCAATGTCCTTTTAATGCGAAATATGTTCTAATCATTGAAAATTTGTCTAAAGAAATGAATATAGAATTTAAAGCGATTCATCTAGATACAAAAGAAAAGGCGCAAAATGCGCCAACACCTATCACCACATATGCGCTATTTTACAATGGTGATTATGTAACGAATGATGTTATGAATGAGAAGAAGTTTTTAAAAGTTGTTGAAAAGCTAAAATAAGCATTAATTATCTTGAGATAGGATGGTTTTGAATAATAAATACAACATATAGAATAAGAAGATAGATAAGAATTAATTTTTGTATTGTTTCATGATTGATTACATATTGGCTTGCACTTTAGTGTGTTTTGTACTAAAATTCTAAATGTAGTAAATAAATCTGGGGAGCTATTGCTGAGAGGAAGTACGACTTCGACCCATTAAACCTGACGGATAATGCCGGCGTAGGAAGTATAGATGTTTTTTTGACCTGTCTTTTTACGTTGCAGGTCTTTTTATTTTATTGCCTTACTGTAGGGGAGCGCCTAGAGTATAGAAAACAAGCGAGGGAGCCTGAATTGACAGGATGAGAGAGGACTGTTTGTCTAATACCGAAACCACAGATGGTTTTTTGCGTGTTTTCTAGGCCATCTGTATCTGTAGGAGGTAGTATTATGAATAAACACAATTACTTATTAAGCTTAGTCTTTTTTTCAATGATGGTAGCTGTTGGAGTGGTCATTTCACCCATATTACGTGTGGAAGGAATGTGTCCTATGGCACATCTTATTAATATCACAATGGCTGTATTTATGGGGCCTTGGTATTCATTTCTTTGTGCTTTAGCTATTGGTTTAATTCGTATGACAGTTATGGGAATTCCACCATTAGCTTTAACTGGCGCTATTTTTGGAGCTACATTATCTGGAATCTTATATCGTGTAAGTAAAGGAAAGATTTGGGCTGCCGTACTTGGTGAAGTCATTGGTACAGGTTTAATTGGTTCTGTTCTTTCATATCCAGTAATGACATATTTATGGGGTAGAACGGGACTTACTTGGATGTTCTATGTGCCTAGCTTTTTAATGGGTACAATTATTGGTGGAAGTATTGCGTATGTTTTATTGAAGTCAATGTCTCGTAGTGGAATCCTAGAAAATATTCAAAGAAAGTTAGGAGTGCAAAAATTTGTTGAAACAAACGAATAATTTGATTCACTGTATCACAAATCCGATTTCAATCAATGATTGTGCTAATCTTATATTAGCTTTGGGAGCAAAGCCTATTATGGCTTGTCATCCGGATGAAGTTGAATCGATTACTTCAAATTCAAGTGCTTTGGCATTAAATTTAGGTAACTTTGATGATATAAGAGCTAAGTCTATGATGATTAGTGCTAAATGTGCTAAAGAAAATAAAATTCCATTTATTTTAGATTTGGTTGGAGTGGCTTGTTCAACACTTCGATTGAATTATGCTAAGGAACTTGTTTCTTTATATTGTCCAACCGTTATTAAGGGTAATATTAGTGAATGCAAAGCTTTTTATGGAATGACAAGTCATGCGCATGGCGTAGATGCAGATATTCAAGATGAAGAGAATATCTATGAAAGTTGTAAGTGGCTAAAAGAGATGGCTTTAAATCTAGGTTGTGTAGTTGTTTGTAGCGGCAAGGTGGATGTCATTACAGATGGTAAAGAAGTTAATTTGATCTCAAATGGTTGTGAAATGCTTTCAAGAATCACAGGAACGGGATGTATGTTAAATGTTGCGATTGCGACTTTTTTAGCTAGTTATTCTCCATTATTGGCTTGTGTTAAGGCAACTTGTTATTATGAGGTAGCTGCTGAAAAAACAGAATGTTCTGGTCCAGGAACTTTCCATATGCATTTTATGGATGAGATTTATAAGCTTACTAGTTTTGATGAATCTTTGTTTAAAATTGAGGTGTTAGGATGAAAAAAGTAGATTATACATTATATTTTATTACCAATTCAGATGGTATGGATGAAGAAACATTTTTAAATAAAGTAAAAGGTGCTTGCTTGGGTGGTGCAACAATCATTCAGCTTCGTGAAAAAAATAAGTCGACTTTAGACTATTATGAATTGGCATTAAAGGTAAAAAATATAACGGATGCCTATAATATCCCATTAATTATTGATGATCGAATTGATATCGCCATGGCTGTAGGATGTGGTGTTCATTTAGGAAATGAAGATATGCCAATTTCTGTAGCGCGTAAAATCATGGGAAAAGATTGTATTATTGGGGCTACCGCAAAAACAGTAGAAGTTGCCAAAAATGCAGAGGCCGATGGGGCTGACTATTTGGGTTGTGGTGCTATTTATCCGACAAAGACGCATGTTAAGACGAAGATTACAAGTGTCGAAACACTGAATGACATTTGTTCGTCTGTCAATATTCCGGTTTGTGCGATTGGAGGATTAAATAAAGATAATCTTTCTGTTTTAGAAAAGAGTCCTATTCAAGGTGTTTGTGTTGTATCGGCTATTATGGATGCGGATGATACAAAAAAGGCGGCTGAAGAGCTTAAAAAATCGATTCAAAAGATTGTGGCATAACAAATGCCACTTTTATTTTTGTAAAATATAACCTACAATAATAAGTATGAGAAAGAGAAAAATTTTAATACTTTCAATCACCATTGTTGCCGTAGCTCTTATACTTGAAACGTGTATTCTTAAATATGTGAACGATAAAAATGCACAAACGACATCCAATGTATTATTAGATCGAGTGATTGCGGTAATAGATAAGAATGAGTCGAGTGAAAGTGAATTCGTAAAATCTTTAAAAGATGATTATATTGTTCGTGCTAAGGCCATATCTTATATTGTAGATGCTAAGCCGGAAGTGGAATATGATGTCGATGAACTTCAAAAGATTGCAGGATTAATGTCTGTTGATGAAATTCATTTTATTGATGATACGGGAACGATCTATTCGGGTTCGTTACCTAAATATTTTGGATATAGTTTTGATTCAGGTGAACAAATGGCTTTCTTTAAACAGATGTTAAACAATTATGATTTAACATTATGTCAGGATGTTACACCGAATACGGCTGAAGCTAAAGAGATGATGTATGCGATTACTTGGAATGAGTCGAAAACGCATATGGTTCAAGTGGGTATTACGCCAAAGCGTCTTTTAAAAGAGTTGAAACAAAACCAAATTTCAAATGTCATAGCCGACATGCCTGTATATAAAGGGATGGAAATTTTTGTCGTGAATACTACAACAAAAAAAATTGAGGGTGCTACAAATCGTACAAAGATTGGAAATACATTAACGAATGTAAATGCATCATCTAAGATGCAAAGAATCGTATTGGATCATAAAAAATGTAAATGTATATCTAGAAAACATGGCAATTATTTGGTTGCCGTAACTATGGAAGAATCTGTAAATTCTTCAAGTAATATTGTTGCGATATTGATTGTCGGTATTTATTTGACTTTAGCTTCATGCTTACTTGTTTTAATGCTTTCTAGAGTATTAAAAGAGAAGTATGAAAAAGAAAAGTATATGTATACTTCAAATACGGATGAATTGACGAAATGTTTCAATCGACGTGCCTATGATTCGGATATGCAAAAGTTGGATTTAAATACGAAGTGGGCTTATATATCTTTGGATTTAAATGGATTAAAAAAAGCGAATGACACGCTTGGACACAGTGCTGGGGATGAACTTATTTGTGCGGCTGCCAATTGCATGAAGTTTGCGTTTGCCTCTTATGGAAAAATTTATCGTATTGGTGGAGATGAATTTGTCGTATTGATTCAAGAATCTGTATCGAATATAGATTCTATATTACAAGTATTTGATGCGACTATTTCGGATTGGCATGGTAAGTACTCAAATTCGATATCTGTATCGTATGGTGTCGTCAAGTCTTCTGAACAATCTTTTGATTCGGTTTATGAAATAAGTAAGTTAGCTGATGAACGAATGTATAAGAGTAAATCTGAGTATTATAATATAAGTGATAATGATCGAAGAAGAAGCCATAATGAATAAGTGATTAATTTTATATATATAAAACATCTGTGAATTTAGAAACAGATGTTTTTTTAGGCAAATTATTTATGTAAGCACTAACAATTGGTAAAAATTTTCATAAAATACAGATTGAATTGTTAAGCAAAGAAAATAATTTTCTAAACAAACTGGACATGTTGAAAAAGGGTTTTATGCACTTTATGATGAATTTGCGTGATGACAGAGAAAGGAGAAATGAAATGTTCGATCATTTATTTCAACCAATTAATATTAATGGAATGATTTTAAAAAATCGAATTATTGCGACCCCTACAGGAGATGACTTTGAAGAAAAGGCAATGGGAGGCGCTGCTTTGGTTATTGCAGGTCATGCAATTGTAGAGCCAGGCAAATCAAGTTTTGCCAGTCCGGATGAGCCATATTTGTTTTCGAAATATGAAAGAGAAAAGACGAGAGAAAGAGTCTTGAAAATTCATAAAGGTGGAGCTAAAGCTTCTATTGAAATTTTCCATGGAGGTCAAGATGCACGAGTACATGACTATGCAAAAGGGCCAAGTGGATTTGTTCGTTCAGATGGAGTAGAAGTTAAAGAAATGGACGAAGAAATGATGGAGGAAACATTGGATTGGTTTGCACAAACAGTACAAGGTGCAAAGAAGATTGGCTTTGATAGTATTTTCTTACATTTTGGTCATGGATGGTTACCAGC
The DNA here is from genome assembly GCF_000156655.1 of Holdemanella biformis DSM 3989. Classification (GTDB taxonomy): domain Bacteria; phylum Bacillota_I; class Bacilli_A; order Erysipelotrichales; family Erysipelotrichaceae; genus Holdemanella; species Holdemanella biformis. The sequence continues at coordinate 294,490 of NZ_DS996842.1, read as the reverse complement.
TCAATTCTTATCTCCACATTATAATCATCGAACAGATGAATATGGAGGAAGTATTGAAAATCGTTGTCGTTTTCCATTAAGAATTCTAGAAACCATTCGAAAAGCAGTTGGAACTAATTATCCAATTGATATGCGCATTAGTGCATATGAATGGATTGATGATTCAATTGATTTTGAAGATGTTTTATACTTTTTGAAAAAGGCTCAAAATTATGTAGATACAGTACAGGTTTCTTCAGGTATTGATAAAATATTTGAGTCAAATATTCATTGTATTACAACAAATTTAGAGGAAGTAATGCCAAATCTAAAATATGCGAAGAAAATTAAAGAAGAGCTAGACATTCCAGTTTCTATGGTAAGTGCAATTTTGACACCAAAAATGGCGGATGAAATTATTGCGAAGGGATATGTGGATATGGTGGCATTTGGACGTTCACTATTAGCTGATCCATATTGGCCGAAAAAAGCAATGCAAGGGCATCCAGAAGATATTGTACCTTGTTTACGTTGCTCAAATTGTTATCATATTGCGACCGATCATTGGAATGTAGGATGCTCTGTAAATCCTAGATATCACAATGAAGATTTTATCCCGTCAAATAGATGTATTGGAAAAGCTATTGAAAAGAAACATGTTGTAATTATTGGAGCTGGTCCAGCAGGATTAAAAGCAGCTATAACTGCATCAGATCGAGGACATGATGTGACATTGATTGAAAAAAGTAATTCTTTAGGTGGCTTATTAAAAGTAATTGCGAGTGAGAAACATAAAGAAGAAGTTCAAAGATTATTGAAGTATTATCGTACACAGATTGATAAACGTCCAATTCAAGTGTTATTAAATACACAAGCTACTCCAGAAATGGTGAAAGCACTGAATCCAGACTCCATTTTAATTGCGATTGGGGCAAAAGAAAGAATTCTTCCTATTTCAGGAATTGACAATAAAAAAGTTGTTTTGGCAACAAATGCGATTATGAATCCTGATATGTTAGGTCAAAAGGTCGCAATTCTTGGTGGTGGAAGTATTGGTTGTGAGATTGCTTTAGAGCTTGCAGAAGATGGGAAAGATGTTTCTATTATTGAAGTAACAGACTTATTAGCTGCCAATGCGAATTCATTGTATCGCGAGGCATTAAGACAAAAATTCTTACTTCATGATAACATTCATTCTTTATTAAGTTGTAGTTGTACAAAGATTGAGGATGAAAAAATTTTGTATAAAGATAGAAATGGACAAGAACAAATTTTTACATACGATAATTTAATCTTATCGACGGGACTTTTGCCACAGATTGATTTAGTTGAACAATTCTATGGTATATGTAGAGATACAGTTGCGATAGGGGATTGTATAAAACCATCAAGCATTATGAACGCAAACTATGAAGGTTTTGTGAATGCTTTAAATATTTAGAAAATTAGAATAGTAAAGGAGAGAAGAAAATGAAAGATTATTCAACTTTGATTCAAGAAATAATTAAAGGAGTTGGAGGTACAAGTAATATCGAAAATTGTATTCATTGTGCCACTCGATTACGCTTTACATTAAAGGATGGTAGTAAATTTGATGAGAAAGCATTGAAAAATGTGAAGGGAGTACTTGGAACTTTAGTGAGTTCTGGATACTATCAGGTTTTGATTGGTACTCATGTTACAGATGTGTATAATCAATTGATGGATCTTCCTGAATTAAAAGAAAAAGGATTGGTGGTTTCTGAGGAAGTTGATTCCAAAGAAAAAGTAGGTTTATTAGACAGATTTTCTAGATTAATGTCTGACGTATATGCACCATATATTCCTCTTTTAGCAACTGGTGGTATCGCATCAGGTATTATTGGTTTATTAGCAAATATGGGTATTGTAGATAGTGCAGGACTAACATATCAAACATTCTATGCGATTTTTTATGCATTAATCAACTTCTTCCCAATCCTATTAGCATTTACAGCTGCAAAACACTTTAAATGTAATCAATATGTAGCCGTTACTTTAGGTGCTGCTATTATGTATCCTGGTGTTTCAAATTTATTAGTGACAGGTGAAAAAGCTTCTTTATTAGGAATTAATTTTACAGCATATAACTTTACAGGATCATTTATTCCTATTTTATTGGCAATCTTTTTCATGAGTTATTTTGAAAAAACTTTAAAGAAACTTCTTCCAGAAATTACACAATTTATTCTATTGCCATTATTATGTTTAGTTGTTTTTGTTCCGTTAACTATTTTAGTGTTTGGACCAATTGGTGGAATGATTGCGAACGGTATTACAGCTGTTTATAACTTGATTTGTGGAAATACCATTTTAGTAGGTGTTGTATTCGGAGCGTTCTTCTCCTTGGTTATTCTACTTGGTATGCATTGGGCCATTACTCCAATTTTATTAGGTGTTATGGCAGAACAAGGATTTGAACCTGCTCTAGCTGCTGGTGGTATGGGAAACTATGCTGCGTTAGGTGTTTGTTTGGCTGTAGCATTATTTGCTAAAAATGCTGGTGACAAAGCAACTGCTGGATCTGCAGCATTCACAAATGCTTTATGTGGAATTACAGAACCTGGACTTTATGGTATTATTTTAAGAAGTAAATGGCTAATTGGATCTATGATTGTTTCAGGAGCTGTTGGTGGTTTGATTTTAGGGATTGGTAAAGTTGCTGCTACAAACTTCGCATTTTCAGGAATTCTGGCATTTAGCGGATGGCTAGGATGTGTAAATTTCCCAATGTATTGTATTGGAATTGTAACCGCAATTTTAGTTGGATTTATAACAACATCGGTCTTATTAAAGAGTGGAAAAGTTAAGGAATTTGATTAAAACTATTATAAATTAAATGAAGTTCTCTCCTTAATACTAGTTATTATATTTGCTATAATATAGTTAATATTACGATGTGTTTATAATAACTAAAGGAGAGAGCTTTTTATGATAATCGAGAGAATAATAAAACAAGAAGAATTTACGGATGTTGAAAAAAGTATTGCAGATTATTTGTTAAAGAATGGATATGAAGTAAAAAATATGTCTATTTCTTCTCTTGCTCAAGTTACATATTCATCAACGTCTACCATTACTAGATTTTGCCACAAATTAGGGTTGGATGGATATAAGAAGTTTCAAATCTTATTCAATTCAGAATATGAAGCATACGAAAAAAAAGGCTTAGTTAATGTAAATTACCCTTTTACAGGAGAAGATTCGTATGAACAAATTGCTAAACAATTGGAAAGGTTGAACCAGGAAACGATTGCGAAAACTATTTCTTGTTTTAACTACAATCAGCTTAATCGTATTGTTAGAAGAATGGATAAAGCAGATATGATTAATATATTTAGTGTAGGAACATCTGTGACTGTAGCTATGGAATTTCAACAAAAGATGCTACGTTTTGGTAAAATTGTAAATTTAACGCAACAAGCATGCTTTTTGCCTGGTTATGCCTTAGCTGGGACTGAAAATACTGTAAATCTAGTGATTTCTTTATCTGGTGAAAATAGAGATGTTGTTGAGAGTTTGAATTTACTAAAAGAACAGGGGCGTTATACAGTTGGTATGACTTCAACTCCAAACAGTACAGTAGCACGTGAATGTAAAGAAGTAATTTTAGTAGATATTGAAGAAAATAATTCGTATGAGGCAAAAATCGATACTTTTGCAATATATAGTGCTTTTCATTTTGTTTTAGATTGTTTATTTTCTTTTTTGTATAAATATAATTTTGATAGTAATACAAAAATTACGAAAGAAAAAGCTTATATGATTGAAAGAAATAAAAATAGAGGTGATGATGATGGCTTTTAAAGATGGGTTTTTATGGGGTGGAGCTTGTGCGGCTAACCAATTTGAAGGGGCATGGAACATAGATGGAAAAGGAATTTCAGTTGCTGATCTGTGTACAAATGGTACAAAGTCAAATCCAAAGCGAATTACTACGAAAATTGAAGATAATACCTTTTATCCAAGTCATGAAGCGATTGATTTTTATCATCATTATAAAGAGGATATCGCACTATTTGCCCAAATGGGTTTTAAAGTTTTCAGAACTTCAATCAATTGGACTCGAATTTATCCAACGGGAATGGAAGAAGAGCCAAATGAAAAAGGTTTAAAATTTTATGAGGATGTTTTTAAAGAATGTAAAAAATATGGAATTGAACCCTTAGTTACTTTGAGTCATTATGAAATGCCATATGCATTAGTTGAAAAGTATAATGGTTGGGCAAGTGTTGAGGTGATTCTTCTTTTTGAAAAATATTGTTATACGGTTTTTGATCGATATAAAGATTTAGTGAAGTATTGGCTAACATTTAATGAAATCAATGGTGGGATTACAAAGCTTGGTACGGTTTTATCTTTAGGATGTGTCAAAGATTATAATGGTCCTGTTGTAGAGGCAGATTGTAGTCCACAAACACGTTTTGAAGCTTTACATCATCAGTTAGTCGCATCCGCAAAAGTTGTTGCATATGCACATAAAAATTATCCTCAATTTAAGATGGGAAATATGAATGTTTTCTTAACATCATATCCTAGAACTTGTGATCCTTTGGATGTTTTAGAAAATCAAAGGCACAATCGTGTATTGAATTGGTTTTGTTCGGATGTACAAGTTCGTGGTGAATACCCTTCTTATATGAATCGTTTCTTTAAAGATAATGACGTAAATTTAAAAATCAGCGAAATGGATAAAGTAATATTAAAAGAGGGAACGGTTGATTTTTATACATGTTCATACTATATGTCGTCTTGTATTACTACACATGATGATGTTGAAACTGTAGAAGGTAATTTGGCGGGGGGCGTAAAAAATCCTTACTTAGAAGTATCTGCATGGGGATGGCAAATTGATCCAGATGGGCTTCGATATAGTTTGAATGAGATTTATGATCGTTATCAAATTCCAATTATGGTCGTAGAAAATGGCTTAGGCGCATATGATAAGAGAAGTGATGATGGTAAGATTCATGATACATATCGTATTGATTATTTGCGTAGTCACATTGAAGCTATGGAGAATGCAGTTGAAGATGGTGTGGATTTAATTGGTTATACACCATGGGGATGTATTGATTTAGTCAGTGCTTCGACTGGAGAAATGGCAAAGCGCTATGGCTTTATCTATGTGAATAAATTTGATGATGGAACGGGTGATTATTCTCGTGAAAGAAAAGATTCTTTTAATTGGTATAAAAAGGTTATCGCATCAAATGGAAAGGAAAAATAAATATGTTTAAGTTTTTTGAAAAGAAAGAAAAATTAGAATCATTAAATGTTGATGACATTTCTGTTGTCGCAATGGCTGATGGTGAATTGATTGATATTTGTACAGTTCCTGATGATATATTTTCTCAGAAATTAATGGGAGAGACAACAGCTTTTGATTTTGGAAATGAAAAAGTAACAATTTGTTCACCTGCAAATGGTATATTATCTGTATTGTTTCCAACTGGACATGCATTTGGTATTCAAATGAAGAATGGTATTGAATTATTAGTTCATATTGGTATTAACACAGTAGAAGCGGATGGAGATGGTTTTAAAGTCATGAATGTTAAACAAGGAGATGTTGTTAAAGCGGGACAACCAATTGTTGAAGTTGATTTTAAAAAGCTATCAAAAAAATATAATATAAATACAATGTTGATTATCACAAATAATTTAGATACGCCTGCTCAATTTACAGAACCAAAATCTGTTAAACGAGGGGACAGTGTGTTAAAGTAATTAAAAAGCATCTCTAGGGATGCTTTTTTGCTTTGATATTATTTATTTACGGCTTCTTTTAATGCTTTGGCAATTTTGAACTTAACAGATTTGCTAGCTTCAATTTGAATCTTTTCTTTCGTTAGAGGATTAATTCCTTCTCTAGCTTTTCTTTCTGTGATTTCAAATTTTCCAAATCCTGCAAGATCGACTGTTTTTCCTTCACTTAAACCTTCAAAGATTTGTGTAAGTGCCAAGTCAACAACTTCAGTGATGTCCTTTTTAGTTAAGTGAGAATCTTCGGCAATGTTAGAAATGATGTCCTTTTTAGTTAATTTTTCCATGTTTATAAGTCTCCTTTACATCCCTATAATACGCCTTTTTTCACCATTAGCCAACCCATTAGATGAATTGGTTGAACAAATTCATTGTTTTTAATTAAATCATTGATTTCATCTTCTGTATATTCTTTGACTTCTAAAAATTCAGTGGAATCTAGATGTTGATTTGATACTTTTTCACAATTATCAGCATAATATAAAAATGCATGATTATCCGCTATTGTCGGATTGCTAGGAATCGTATATATATGTTTCCAGTTATCTGAAATATAGCCCGTTTCTTCTTCAAGTTCACGTTTAGCTGCAAGTAACGCACTTTCATGTTCACTTCCTTCAATGCCACCAGCACAAAATTCAGTGGTTACTTTTTTTAGACCATGTCTGAATTGTTTTACCGTTATATATTTATCATCTTTTGTTCTTGCGATAATCACTACGAAGTTTCTTCTTGAATAGTTATAGAAAGGAGAGAATTCCTTTCCATCTGGAAGAATAAAAGACTCTTTACGAAAGTCGATCCATTCATCTTGTACAATATGTTCTGTTTTATTTAATTTCCAATTTAAATCCATTTTTATCACCCGTAATATTATAATCCATTTAAAAAAAATAGTGCAACCAAAGTTACACTATTCATTGACTATGCTTGTTGAGCAATTCCAACGTATCTTGAACTTAATGCAGTCGCTAAAGCCATATTTGAAACAACAGCTACGATGACTTCAGGAATCATATTTGTTCCAATGACACCGGCCATAACACCGTTCAATGCAGCTTGGCTAATACCTAAAGCTTGTGAGTATTGAGGACCGAATAAGATAACGATCAATCCTAATACCATGATTGTGTGGCATACTGTCGCAACAGCGGCTGCAATACCTGCAGCGACTGGCGTATTCTTTGCGTATTTTTTCGCAAATTTAAATACATAACCAGCAATGACACCCAACAAAATACGTGGTACTAAAGCTATAACTAAACTAAAGAAGTTACCAGAAATTCCACCAACTGTGATAAATGGAGAGAAGACAAAGCTTGTGATTCCAGGTGTCATTGTAGCTCCAATTACAGAAGTACAACCAAATACGAATCCTAAGAAAGCACCGGCTGCCGGTCCCATTGTACTAGCCAAAATAATTACAGGCACGTGCATCAATGTAACACTTAATGCGTTGATACGTAAGTATCCAATTGGTGTTAGATACATGATGATTTCGATGGCTAAAAATAAAGCCAAAACGCACATCTGGCGTACTGATAGTTTTGATTTGTTCATATTTCCTCCTACTTTCGTTTCTTTTTAAGAATACGATGTAACTAATCAAATAGATGTCTTCATACATAGATTATGGTCATGCGATCCATATCCACAAAAAAACATCTTCAATAGTTTACAATAAAAAAAAACAGGAATCAAGTCCCTGTTTTAGTTCCAGAAGTCAAATGGAGAAGTGGAGTCATCATCATCATATTCTTCTTCATTATTGTTGTACTGTGAATAATAAGAAGATTGCGTAGATGATTTACTTACATCTTTTCCTTGAAGCATTGTGTTGATTGAATCTTTGACATCGCTGATCGCAATCGCATAGCCCATACCTTCTACATCTGTATCACTTAATTTGGCAGAGTTGATGCCAATAAGCTCACCTTTCATATTTAGTAGGGCACCACCTGAGTTTCCTGGATTGATTGCCGCATCGGTTTGAATATAAGATTGCGATTTATCTGTATCTGAACTTGTAGAAACACTACGATTTGTCGCCGATACAATACCTGTTGTAACACTTTGACCATAGCCTAACGCATTACCAATCGCAACGACTTGTTCACCAACTTGAAGTTTGTCACTATCTCCAATTGTCGCAATCGCAATTTGTTTTAAAGTATCTTCACTTAAATCACTTGTTTTAATGGAAATTACAGCTAAGTCACGATCTTCATCTACACCTTTTACTGTGGCTTTTACATTTGTATTATCCGCTAATGTACAAGTCAAGGTCTTGGCATTTTTAATAACATGATAGTTTGTCAAAATATCGATTTCACCATTCTGTTTATTGATAATAACACCACTACCTACACTTGTACTTTCTTGTTGGGTAAACGGATTGCTTCTTGAGTTATTTCCATACATACTAAAATAATTTTGTACATCCGAAACGGAAACATTGGTAATTGATACAATACTAGGCATACAATTTTGAGCGACTTTACTTACATTTGAAGTTGATGAACTTGAAGTATTGACTACATTTGTACTTTGCACCGTTGTATTTTCTTTATTGTAGTTATTCACTACATAATTGACACCTTGAAAACTTCCGGCCGCAACCACACCAAATGTAGCTGCACTTAAAATTAATTTTGATCCTTTCTTGAATAAATTATAGTTAGAATTTGGAATTCTTGGCATTTCTTGTTTCATGTCCTTATACCTCCTTGTTTACAATACAAGGATATATTAACAAGCTTAAAACAAGTTTAAATTATTCCATATTTGTATAACCCATTAAATACGCATCCACTTCTTTAGCACACTCTTTACCTTCATGGATTGCCCAAACAACCAAAGACTGACCTCTATGACAATCTCCAGCCGTAAAGTATTTGTCTTTGACTTGAAAAGAATTTGGTTGTGTCACAATCGTATTTCTCTGTGTTGTTTCCAATTTAAAACTCTTCTTTAAATCATCTTCAACACCAATAAAACCAGCCGCAATCAATAATAAATCGCAATCCAAGATTTGTTCTGTACCTTTCACTTCTTCAAGCTTTCCATTGTTGAAGCGTACTTTTACCGTTTTGATCTGTTTTAGATTTTTCTTGTCATCTAATATACATTCTTTAATAGTTGTTTCATAAATACGAGGATCCTTTTTAAAGACAGCTATTGCTTCTTCTTGACCATAATCTGTTTTACAGATCTTAGGCCATTCGGGCCATGGATTACTTTCAAGTCTTTCATCTGGGCTTTTTGGCATCATTTCAATTTGAACTACACTTGCACACCCCTGACGAATACTTGTTCCAACACAATCATTTCCCGTATCACCACCACCAACAATCACAACATGTTTATATTTGGCAGAGATTTCTTCGGTATTATCCAACAAATGTTTCGTTGCCTTTGTAAGATAGTCCACCGCAAAATAAATGCCTGTACAATCACGATTCTTTACATGTAAATCTCGTGCTTTTTTGGATCCAGTCGCAAAGATGATCGCATCATATTCTTTTTCCAATTCTTTTTTTGTGATGTCTTTTCCAACATTGACATTGGTTTTAAAAACGATTCCTTCTTCGGTAAGTATGTCTAATCTTCTTTGAATCACTTTCTTTTCCAGTTTCATATTCGGAATACCATACATCAATAAACCACCAAGACGATCTTCTTTTTCAAAGACTGTAACAGCATGTCCTCTACGATTCAAATCATGAGCCAAAGCTAAACCTGCAGGTCCTGAACCAATGATGGCTACTTTTTTATCGGAGCGAACACTAGGAATAAAAGCTTTCATCCAATTGTTAGTATAGGCCGTTTCAATCGTATACAATTCATTTTCTTTAATTGTGACTGGATCTTGATCTAAACCATTTAAACATGCCTTCTCACAAAGAGCAGGGCATACACGACCTGTAAATTCAGGAAATGGATTGGTTTTCAATAATCTTGATAAAGCACGTTTATCATTGCCATTATAGATTTCATCATTCCATTCCGGAATCAAGTTGTGTAAAGGACAACCCGTGACCATGTTTTTTAATTTGATAGCGGACTGACAAAAGGGAACGCCACAATTCATGCAGCGTGCACCTTGTTTGCGTCGTGTTTCTTCATCTAAAAAAGGATGAAATTCATTAAAATTTGTGATTCGACTAAGTGGCTCAATCGCTTCATTTTCTTGTCGTTTGTAATCTAAAAATCCTGTTGGTTTTCCCATAATCCTTCATCCTTTCCTATGCGTGTACTTGTTCAAAAGCCATAAGACTGGCTTCATCTTCGTGATAGCCTTTTGCCTGAAGTTCTTGAATCAATGTTGTGATCTTTTCATAATCCTTAGGAACGATCTTTTTAAAGTTTGATAATTCTTTATCTAGATTTGAAAGAATCTTTTTAGCTACATCTGAATCTGTATATGTATAATGCTTGTTTAAAAGCTCTTCTAATACTTCTTTATCCGCTTTTCCACTTACTTCATATGTATTGACTAACTGTTTATTTAAACGCATATATAGATCATGATTCGGATCATATACATATGCAACACCACCAGACATACCGGCAGCTAAGTTTTTACCAGTTTGACCTAAAATGACGACAGTACCACCTGTCATATATTCAAGTCCATGATCTCCAACACCTTCTACAACCGCACTTGCACCTGAATTACGAACCGCAAAACGCTCACCAGCCATACCACGAATATAGGCTTCACCACTTGTAGCACCATATAAGGCAACATTTCCAATAATGACATTTTCATTTGGCTTAAAAGTCGCTTCTTCTTTAGGTTGAATAATCAATTTACCACCAGACAAGCCCTTACCAAAGTAGTCATTGGCATCGCCATGAACATCTAAAGTGATTCCTTTTTGTGCAAAGGCACCAAAAGATTGTCCAGCTCCACCATTACAATGGACTGTATATGTATCATCTTCTAATGTGTTATTAAATTGTTTAGTGACGGCATTGGATAAAATAGTTCCTACGGTACGATCCGTACTTGAAATTGAGATTGTTTCAGAATGAGGCTTTTTTTCGTTGAAGTAAGGTTCAAACTTAGGAAGTAATGTCTTCATATCCACCGTTTTTTCAAGTTCAAAGTTATATGTATCTTTAGGTTCATAATGAATGTTGTGTGGAGTCATTAAAATGTTTGAGTAATCCATATTCGCATCTTCATCAACCTCAAGATTATCTGTATGACCAACCATTTCATCGATTGTGTGATAGCCAAGGTCAGCCATAATTTCTCTTAATTCACGGGCAATAAACAACATGAAATTCATGACATATTCCGGTTTTCCTTTAAAACGTTTTCTTAATTTTTGGTTTTGTGTTGCCACACCAAATGGACAAGTATCTAGATTACATACACGCATCATCATACATCCCATAGTAACAAGTGGTGCAGTCGCAAAGCCAAATTCTTCAGCGCCTAATAAGCAGGCAATGGCTACATCTTTTCCGGTCATTAATTTTCCGTCGGTTTCAATTAAAACACGACTTCTTAAGCCATTTTCCACTAAGTTTTGGTGGGCTTGGGCTAAACCTAATTCCCAAGGAAGACCTGCATGGTGAATACTACTTTGTGCAGCCGCCCCTGTACCTCCATCATAGCCAGAAATTAAGACGACGCTAGCACCGGCTTTGGCAACACCAGAGGCAATCGTACCAACACCAGCTTCACTAACTAATTTGACACTGATTCGAGCTTGTGGATTGGTATTTTTTAAGTCGTAGATCAATTGAGCTAAGTCTTCAATGGAGTAGATGTCGTGGTGAGGAGGAGGGGAAATCAAAGATACGCCTGGCGTTGAATAACGAGTTTTTGCAATCCATGGATAGACTTTTTTGCCTGGTAAGTGTCCACCTTCACCTGGTTTTGCGCCTTGTGCCATTTTGATTTGAATTTCTTTGGCACTGACTAAGTATTCTTCGGTGACACCAAAACGACCACTTGCCACTTGTTTAATAGCGGAGTTCTTTTCTGTACCTAAACGTTCTGGTTTTTCACCACCTTCGCCCGAATTGGATTTACCACCCAAACGGTTCATCGCAATCGCCATGCAAGTATGCGCTTCTTCAGAGATAGAACCATAACTCATGGCACCTGTTTTAAAGCGTTTTACGATTTCATATTCACTTTCCACTTCCGATAATGGACTTGAATTTCTTGTCTTTTTAAAGTGCAATTGACTTCTCAAATGATGTTTTTGACGGTTTGAATTTAATTCGTTGGAATATTCCTTAAATAAATCATAATCGTTGGTTTGTGTAGCTCTTTGAAGTTTCACAATCGTTTCTGGAGAATATAAGTGATCTTCTTTTCCATCTCCCTTTCTTAGCTTATGGAATCCAATGGAATCTAGACTTGTATCGGTTGTAAGTCCTAATGGATCATAAGCACAATCATGATGGTAGATCAAATCTTTTTCGATATCTTCTAAAGTGATACCTTCCACTTCACTAATGGTATTTGTGAAATAGGTATCGATGACATCTTTTGAAATTCCAATGGCTTCAAAGATTTGGGCTCCTTGATACGATTGAAGCGTAGAGATTCCCATTTTAGCTGCAATTTTAACAATGCCTTTTAAAATGGCTTCGTTATAATCATCAATCGCAATATTGACTTCTTTATCTAACATATTCAATTGAATCATTTCTTCAATGCATTCATGTGCCAAATATGGATAGATGGCGGTTGCCCCATAGCCAAGTAATGTAGCGAATTGATGAACATCTCTAGGTTCACCACTTTCTACAATGATAGATACATCGGTTTTCTTTTTGGTTTTGACTAAGTGTTGTTCTAAGGCAGATACAGCTAAAAGACTAGGAATAGCCATATGACCTTCGTCTACACCTTTATCAGAAAGAATTAAGATATTTGCACCATTTCTATAGGCTTTGTCACATTCAATAAATAAGTTGTCTAAAGCTTCTTTTAAAGACGTACCACGATAGAACAATAGGGAAATGGTTTCGTTTTTAAATCCTGTCTGATTTAATTGACGAATCTTATCCATATCACGTGATGTTAAGATTGGATTATTAACCTCTAAGACTGTACAGTTTTCGGATTTGTCTTTTAATAAGTTTCCATCACTACCAATATAGATAGTTGTATCTGTAACAACTTCTTCACGTAAAGAATCAATTGGTGGATTGGTTACTTGGGCGAAGAGTTGTTTAAAATAATGGAATAAACTTAAATGATTTTTGGAATAAATTGCCAAAGGGATATCGGTACCCATCGCACTTGTTGGTTCAAGTTTGACGCGGGCCATTGGTAAAATAATGTCTTTTACATCTTCATAGGTATATCCGAAAATCTTATAAAGAATATCTCTTTCATGTTGAGAGTGGATGTGGGTTTTCTTATCGGGAGCTGGCAAATCTTTAAGGTGTAATAGATAGGTATCTAGCCATTCTCCATATGGATTCGAAGAGGCATATTCTTTCTTTAAATCATAATCTTCAATCAATTCTTTTTTCTTTGTATCCACAAGCAACATTTTGCCTGGTTCAAGTCTAGATTTTTTTACGATTTTCTTTTCATCAATATCTAAAACACCGACTTCACTTGATAAAATCAACATGTTGTCGCTTGTTAGATAATAACGACTTGGTCTTAGTCCGTTACGATCAAGGACAGCTCCGACTTTTTCACCATCACTAAATAAAATGGCGGCAGGACCATCCCATGGTTCCATCATTGTGGCATAGTAGTGGTAGAAATCTTTTTTCTTTTGGTCCATGTCTTGGTGTTTCCATGGTTCTGGAATTAAGATCATAACGGCTTTTTCTAGTGGCATGCCATTCATAACTAAAAACTCAAGGGCATTATCTAGCATGGCAGAATCCGATCCTGAAGTATTGATGATAGGTAGAATCTTACTTGAATTTTTGTCTAAGAATTCAGAGTGCATACTTTCTTCACGCGCTAACATCTTATTGACGTTGGCACGAATGGTATTGATTTCACCATTGTGCGCAATAAAACGGTTTGGATGCGCTCTTTGCCAAGATGGTGTGGTATTGGTAGAGAAACGAGAGTGTACGATCGCAATGGCAGATTTATAATTTTTATCTTGAAGATCTAGGTAAAAGTTTCTTAATTGGGATACTAGAAACATGCCTTTATAGACAATAGTACGACTGCTTAAGCTTGCGATATAGGTTTCTTTACAACTCTTTTCAAATTCACGACGAATGACATATAAGACTTTGTCAAAATCTACATTACTCGAAATATTTTGAGGTCTTTCAATAAAAGCTTGATAGATATTTGGCATGCAGTCCTTGGTCTTTTGACCTAAGATAGATTCGTTACAAGGAACTTTTCGCCATGTGATAAATTTGCAACCTTCTTGTTCTACAAATTTTTCAAATATCTTTTTATGTTGATTTAATAAAAGTTTGTTTCTTGGCAAGAAAAACATACCCACTCCATAGTATTCTGGAAGTTTAATATTTTCTTTTTTTAATGTTTTTCTAAAAAAATCATCACTAATTTGAAGTAAGATTCCAACACCATCCCCCACTTTACCACTCGCATCTTTACCGGCTCTATGTTCTAATTTTTCTACAATGTGTAATGCCTTATCGACAACGTCATAGCTTTGTTTGCCATCGATTTGGACTACGGTACCAATACCGCAGGCATCATGTTCAATTTCAAAATTCATAGTTTACACAATCCTTCCTATTTTCCGCTGTCTCCATAGTTTGATAAATATCGAGCGCTTGGATCATTGACGTTACATCCTTCCCAGTTCTTATTTGGCATCCAGAAATCTTTGATCATACTCGCTTGGTTTGGATAGTAGGATTCAAAAATCTCTCGATATAATAGGGATTCCTTTGTGAATGGAGTACAGTATTTGTATTTTTTTACTTTTTCCTTAAATTCTTCATCTGTGTAATAGCTTTGGGCATATTCTTTGATGTCATCACTTAAAGAGTGTCCTACCGCATCCGAGAAGGCGGCTTTTTCACGCATCAAAATGTCATAAGGAAGAATTTCATCTTTTTCAAATGCATGACGAAGTAGATATTTTCCTTTATGATATGTATTCATTTTCTTTTCAGGATCTATGGACATGACGTATTTGACAAAGTCTAAATCTCCAAAAGGAACACGAGCCTCGATGGAGTTTGTGGAAATACAACGATCGGCTCTTAATACATCATACATATAAAGTTCATGTACTCGTTTTACACTTTCTTCTTGAAATGCATCTGCACTTGGGGCAAAGTCGGTATATTTATAGCCGAATAATTCATCACTGATTTCTCCGGTAAGTAATACGCGAATGTCGCTTTGTTCATGAATGGCTTTACAAATTAAATACATTCCAATGCTGGCGCGAATGGTGGTGATGTCAAAGGTTGCCAAAGCTTTGATGACGGGTTTAATAGCATGTAAAACATCATCTTTATTAATTATAATTTCATGGTGGTTGCTACCAATAAAGTCAGCGACTTCTTTGGCGTATTTTAAATCAATCGCATCTTCTTCCATTCCAATCGCATAGGTTTCGATGGGTTTGTTTAGTAATTTTTGGCTGATGGCACATACTAGACTTGAATCCAATCCTCCACTTAATAAGAATCCTAGTGGAGCATCGGCATCTAATCTTTTCTTAACACCTTCTACTAATTTATCGTGGATGTTTGTACAGATGGTTTCAAGATCTGAAGTGATTACTTTATCCACTTTAGTAACATCTAAGTAACAAGTGAATTTTCCATCGGTATAATAGAATCCCGGAGGGAAGGGAAAGATTTGTTCAACAATTGAAACAAGATTTTTAGCTTCGGAAGCGAATACGATATTATGGTTTTTATCATAGCCATAGAACAAGGGACGAATACCAATGGGGTCGCGGGCAGCGACAAAGTCATTTTTCTTGGCATCATAAATAATGCATGCGTATTCGGCATCTAGCTTTTTAAACATGTCTAAACCATATTTTTCATAGAGTGGTAAAAGAATTTCACAATCACTTTGCGAAATAAATGTGTAGCCATCTTTTTCGAGTTCTGCTTTTAATTTTCGAAAGCCATAGATTTCACCATTACATACGACAAGGTTGTTATTTCTAACAAATGGCTGCATGCCTTCTGGACTAAGTCCCATAATGGATAGTCTTTGAAAGCCTAAATAGCCACATCCTACTTGTTGAATTCTTTCATCATCAGGTCCTCTAGAATAGGTGCTTTCTAATGCTTTATGAATTGTGTTTTCGCTTATTTTTAATGATTTATATCCTATAATTGTACACATAAATAATATCTCCTTAGAACGGAAAAGCCGGCAATTGCCGGTTTATAGAATTGAGAATAATAATTTTCCATAGGTTGGGAATGGCCAATCTTCATTTGATGTTACGACTTCTAATTTGTCACAAGGTTTTCTTAAGGCCGCCATGTCTTGGATAATGAAATCTCTTACATAGAAGGCTGATTTTTCAAAATCATCGATCTCATGTAGTTTTTCAACATCTTTTTCTAATGTGATCAAAGCTTGATAAGCTTCGGTTAAATATTCACTGACCTTTTTAGCTGTTTCAAGTTCATATGTTAAGTCAATGCCAATGGCTTTTTTGTTTGTGATGGTATCTGTCAATTCTTTAGAGAACTTACTTGCGGCTGGTAAAATGTCTTTTTTGGCGATGTCTAACATAGTCAAAGCTTCAATGTTGATTTGTTTTTCATATTCATCCATTAAGATTTCATAACGAGATTGAACTTCTTCTTTTGATAAGACTTTCTGTCTTTCAAATAATTCAATGTTTTCTTTTGTTTTGAAATATGGTAAAGCATCAGGCGTTGTCTTAAGATTTAATAGACCTCTCGATTCAGCTTCTTTAACCCAAGAATCATCGTAGCCATTGCCATTGAAGATAATGCGTTTGTGGTTCTTGATTGTATCTTTGATCAATGCGTGTAATGTCGTGTCAAAATTATCTGCAGCTTCTAAGATATTCGCAAATTTTTCGATTTCATCCGCAATCACTGTATTTAATACAATGTTGCATCCGGCAATACTTGCGTTTGATCCTGGCATTCTAAATTCGAATTTATTTCCTGTAAATGCGAATGGAGAAGTACGGTTACGATCGGTAGAATCTTTAGGGAATTTAGGAAGAACAGTAGCACCAATCTTCATCAATTCTTTTTCTTTTCCATCATATGGCTTCTCTTCTTCAATGGCCTTTAATACAGCAGTTAATTCATCACCTAAGAAGATGGAGATGATAGCTGGAGGAGCTTCATTTGCACCTAATCGGTGATCGTTTCCTGCAGTAGCTACACTTAATCTTAATAAGTCTTGGTGTTCATCAACGGCTTTAATAATGGCAGCTAAGAAAACTAAGAATTGAGCGTTTTCATGAGGTGTATCGCCTGGTTCTAGTAGGTTGATTCCTGTATCTGTAGATAAAGAGAAGTTATTGTGTTTACCACTACCGTTGATGCCTTCAAATGGTTTTTCATGAAGTAGGGCAACCAATCCATGCTTTTTGGCAACTCTTTGAATCAATTCCATCGTCAATTGGTTATGGTCTGTTGCGATATTTGTCGTTGTAAAAATTGGGGCTAATTCATGTTGAGCAGGGGCTACTTCGTTATGTTCCGTTTTAGCTAAGATGCCAAGTTTCCACAATTCTTGATTTAAATCCGACATGAATTCTTGTACACGCGATTTAATAGTTCCAAAATAGTGATCTTCCAATTCTTGTCCTTTAGGGCATGGTGCACCAAATAGTGTACGTCCTGTATAAATCAAGTCTTTTCTTTGTTCATAATATTTTTGGTCAACTAAGAAATATTCTTGTTCAGGTCCTACGGTTGTTTTAATGGTTTGAACATCGTCATTGCCAAATAGTTTCACAATACGTAAGGCTTGTTTATTAATGGCTTGCATACTTCTAAGTAGTGGGGTTTTCTTGTCTAGGGCATGTCCTGAGTAAGAACAGAATGCGGTTGGAATACATAGTACGCCATTTTTAATAAAGGCATAGCTTGTTGGATCCCAAGCTGTATATCCTCTTGCTTCAAATGTGGCTCTTAGTCCACCATTTGGAAAACTTGAGGCGTCAGGTTCACCTTTGATTAATTCTTTACCACTAAATTCCATAATGACTTTGCCATCTTTATCGGGATTAATAAAGCCATCATGCTTTTCAGCTGTAACTCCTGTCATTGGTTGGAACCAGTGTGTATAGTGTGTTGCACCTTGTTCTAAAGCCCATTCTTTCATGGCGTGGGCTACCGCATTTGCGATTTTGATATTTAATTGTTTACCTTCGCGAATGGTTTTTTCTAATTCGCGGAAAGTATCTTTTGCGAGTTTTTCTCGCATAACAGATTCATCGAAAACTTTACTTCCAAAAATTTCTTCTACGTTTGATTTCATAATGGCTCTCCTTTACATAAAAAAGGGCAAGGACACGAAAAACATGAGGGATAAACCTCTGCTTTTTTTGGCGTCCTTGCCATGTATGCATTCATTATAAACAGATATTTTGTATTGTCAATGAAAAAATGTAAAAAGATTTGAAAACATTATGAAAATAGTGTATTAATTATTCGAGGTGAAAATTATGACTTATGAAGATGTATTGAGTTTTTGCGAAGAACAAGACGTTCGCTTTATTCGTCTTTCTTATTTTGATATTTATGGTAGGCAGAAAAATGTTTCCGTTTTACCAACCGAATTAAAAAGAGCATTTACGGAAGGTATTAGTTTTGATGCCAGTGCCATTGATGGATTTTTAGATGAAGTGCATAGTGATTTATTCTTATTTCCAGATCCAAATACGATGAGTATTCTTCCTTGGCGAAGTATGGATGGCAGTGTAATTCGTATGTATTGTGATATTCAATATCCGGATGGAACGCCTTTTGAAAGGGATGTAAGGTATATATTGAGAAAGGCAGTTAAAAAGGCAAAGGAAAAGGGAATCACAATTAATTTTGGTTCGGAATTTGAATTTTATTTATTTAAACAAGATGAAAATGGCAACAATACCTTTGTTCCTTTAGATCAAGGTGGATATATGGATATTGCCCCTTTAGATAAGGGTGAAAATATTCGTCGTGAAATTTGTTTAACCTTATCTGAGATGGGTATTGATCCGGAGGTTTCACATCATGAGATGGGTCCGGGTCAAAATGAAATTGATTTTCGTTATTCACAAGCTTTACAGGCAGCTGATAATGCAGCTACTTTTAAGTGGGTTGTAGAGGCTTTAGCGAATATGCAAGGTTTAGTGGCGGACTTTTCGCCAAAACCAATTGAGAATGCTCCAGGTAATGGTATGCATATTAATATGAGTGTGCAAAGTCATGAGGAGTTGTTGATGCCTTTTATGGCTGGAATCTTACATCATATTGAGGAGATGACTTTATTTTTAAATCCATCAAAAGATTCATATAAGCGTATGGGTAAGGATAAGGCGCCTAGTTTCATTTCTTGGTCCTACCAAAATCGAAATCAATTGATTCGTATTCCGGCTACGCATAGTTCGAATCGTATGGAGTTAAGAAGTCCGGATTGTAGTTGTAACATATATCTTGCGTATGCCTTATTGATTTATGCTGGTTTAGAGGGTATTGAAAAGAATATGATTCCAGATCCTTGTACGGATGTAGTTAGTGTTGATACAAAAAGACTTCCTCAAAGTTTAAAAGAGGCAAAATTAATAGCTTCAAATGCATCTTGGTTAAAAGAAATATTAGGGAACGATATAGTGGATATTTATGTTGGGTAAGTGCGTATGGAGGCAAGTAAAGTATTAGTAATAGGAAATGAGAATTTCTTAGCTTTATTAAAAAATACGGCCAATTATCAATATGTACTTTCAAAAACATATAATGATGCCTTTAGCAAGTTAAGGAATACTCAATTTGATATTGTGGTGATCTTATATTCGCAAACGCAAAGTGGTCTTTTGAATTTTGCGAAGAGTTTAAATGCGCAAGTCCTTATGGTGTGTAAGCAGGAAATCTATGATCAAGTTTTATATCAATGTAAAGATAGTGGTATAATACTTTTGTCGTATCCCATTAAGAAACAAGTTTTGTATGAAACTTTCCAAATGATAAAGAGTTTAAAATCGAAGATTTTGATGTATGAAAAGAAGATCCATAAGCTTGAGCAGAAATATTTAGAGCTTAAGATGGTGGATCATTGTAAGTTGGTTTTGATCTCAAATTATCATTGGAGTGAAGAAAAGGCGCATTACTACATTGAAAAGATAGCGATGGAGCAGCAAAAAACGAAGTTTCTTGTGGCTAAAGAATTATTAGAGGAGTTTTCAAAATGAAAAAGATTCAAAAAACGAATGCGATGCGTTTTTTAGATCAGCATAAGGTGGAATACAAAGCGCATACGTATGAACATAAAGATGGGGATTCTGTAGATGGTGTGCATGTTGCGAATATGTTAAATCAGCCTGTTGAAAAGGTATATAAGACATTGGTTACACAAGCTAACACAAAGGAATACTTAGTCTATATGATTCCAGTTGAAAAGGAATTAGATTTAAAGAAGTGCGCAAAAGTAGCAGGTGTTAAATCTTGTGAAATGATTCATGTAAAGGATATTAATAAGATCACGGGTTATATTCGTGGTGGATGTTCTCCGTTAGGTATGAAAAAACAGTTTCGTACATTTATGTATGAGGACAGTTTAAATCAAGACACAATCTATTTTAGTGCTGGTAAGATTGGTATGCAGATTGAGATGGATCCTAAAGTATTAGTGGATTTAATTCATGTGCAAGCTGTAGATATCATAAAGGAGTAATATAGCATGTGGGCAAGTGAGAGTGTATTTTATCAAATCTATCCTTTTGGTGCTTGTGGAGCGCCATTTGAGAATGACCATGTTCTAGAACATAGAATTCATAAGTTAGAGGAATTTATTCCGCATTTAAAGAAATTAAAAATAGACTGTATCATGTTGAATCCAATTTTTGAAAGTCGTACACATGGCTATGATACAACGGATTTTAAAACGTTAGATACGCGTCTTGGTACAAATGAAGACTTAAAAGAAGTCATAGAAAAATTCCACAACAACAACATTAAAATTATATTAGATGCCGTATTTAATCATGTGGGTCGTGATTTCTTTGCGTTTCAAGATGTATTAGAAAAGAAGTGGGATTCACCTTATAAGGATTGGTTCTATATTGATTTTAATGGAAACAATCACTATAATGATGGCTTTTGGTACCAGGATTGGGAAGGTAATGATATCTTGGTGAAGTTAAATCTTCAAAATCAAGAGGTCGTAAATTATATTCTAAGCGTAGTGGATTTTTGGCAAGAAGAATTCAAGATTGATGGTTTAAGATTGGATGTCGCATATTGTTTGGATAAAAACTTCCTTCAAACTTTACACAATCATGTAAGTAGAGACTTTTTCCTTTTAGGTGAAACTTTACATGGAGACTACAATCAGTGGATGAATGACAATATGTTAGATTCTGTCACAAATTATGAGTGTTATAAGGGGTTGTATTCAAGTTTTAATTCGGCTAACTTCTATGAAATTCTATATTCATTGAATCGTCAATTTGGCAAAGATCCATGGTGCTTATATACGGGTAAACATTTATTTAACTTTGTGGATAATCATGATGTTGAAAGGGTCGCATCTATTCTAGAGGATAAAAATCAATTGCCTTTAATTTATACGATGTTATTTACAATGCCAGGTATTCCATGTATCTATTATGGTAGTGAATGGGGAATCGAAGGGAAAAAGAACTGGAATGATACGGATCTTAGACCAGAAATCAAAGTGTTTGAATGGAATGAATTAACGAATACCATTCAAAAGTTAATCCATCTAAAACATAATCATTCCGCTTTATCTTATGGAGACTATACACAGATTGGTATCACAAATACGGCTTGTATCTATCAAAGACAAGATGAAAAGGAATGTCTATGGATTTGTATGAATATGAAAAATGAAGTTCAAACATTAGGTTTTAATGGACAAGGTAACTTCATCGACATTGAAACAAATGAAGAACTTCCTATTAATAATGCACTTGAGTTCAAGCCTTATGAAATAAGAATATTAAAAAGATCGAGCGATTAAAGTCGCTCGATTTTGCATATGTGTTTTCTTGTTTTCTTGTCGTAAGTAATACCAACGAGCAATAAATTGCCTTTGTATTTTTCTAAAACAGAAGGATACTTTTTTTCTTTGATTTGTGTGATGGCTGTATTTACACCTTGGTTCCATTTTAATTCAACCAATATGGCTGGCTTATCTGTTTTAGGGATGAAGGCTAGATCTGCAAATCCTTTACCAGTTGGTAATTCTCGAATCACAGTATAGTGATCTCTTGCGGCATAGTAGGCAAGATCAATTGTATAGCTTAGAGCATTTTCATCATTATATTGAATGTGGCTAGTTTCTAGATGGGCTTGTTCAATATAATCAGCTACTTTTGTTTCATCCATATTAAACGTAGCATCTAATAAGTTTCGTGAATTTTGAATGGCTTTAGTGGTCGCATTCCAATCTGAATTTTTAATGGATGTAAAGAATGAGTCCATGACTTCTTTATTTGGAATGTAGCAGGTTTGATCTTTTTGGTTGTATCCCAAATACCCTAAATGAATCAGTAATGTAAGAACATCATCTTTTGAACCAAATGTCGACATATCATTTTCAAATGAAGATGTGTCGATATACACTTCTTTTCCTGCCATCATTTGAATAATATTGTCTTTTAATCCATCAAAGTTTAAATCGATATATATTTTTAAAGCTTCAAAAGACTCTGTTTTAGTCCAATAATTTGAAAAATCATGTTTTGAAATAGCTGCAACTACAGATCTTGGTGAAAAAGTTGAGATGGTGTCTGTCATATGGTATCCATCATACCAATCTTTCATTTTTTGATAATCTACATTGTGCTTTCGACATAAATTCGATACTTCTTCTTCGGTAAATCCCATGTAGTTTGCCAGTGGCTTTGGTTGCGTCATAGATATTTCATCAAACATATTTAAGGCACTGTGAGTTCCGTATTTTTTGATTGGTAATATTCCTGTCATGTAACACATTTCAATATAATTCTTATCTTTTAAAAGGCTCCTTAAGAAATCTAAATATGTTTCTTGTGCAGTTTTGTCTTCTTTGAATTCTCTAAAGATACAATCCCATTCATCAATAATAAAGATAAATTTATTTTTTGTATACGCATAGACTTCATTGAATGCATCGATGATTTCGGTTTCAGTTATGACATCTTTAAATTCAAATTTCAAGTCTTTTAAAATCATTCGAGTGATTTTAAAAAGCATTTCATCAATTGAATTTGTGGTACTTAAAAAGTCTTGTATGTTTAAATGAATCACATTGTGCTTGTTTAAATGTTCAAGAAAAGAAGGACAGTGACTGATATTTAATGTATTAAACAAGTCTTTTGAATTTGTACCCTTTGAATAATAAGCTACCAACATATTCGCATCTGTACTTTTCCCAAATCGTCTTGGACGAGATACACAAATACAATTGTTTTCAGTGTTGATAATCTGATTAGTGTATTCAATCAATAATGATTTATCTACAAAGATGGGACTGTTACACAATCTTTCATATCGATCACTATCTGGATTTAAATAAATGCCCATAGTTGCACCAACTTTCTTAAAATATTATAACATATTTATTGTGTTATAATTAAGTAGACATGAGGTATTTGCGTATGGAAAATTGGATTCATAATCTAGATTCGTTTTATATAACGAAGGATGATCAAAAAATAATGTTTAGGGATGATTTCATTTCATCCGAAGAAAGAACAACAGGCTTAGGTAAGGGTATTTATAGTACTTATAAATATTTTGATACATATATTTGGAAAGAAGATAGCACAAATCATTATTATTTTGAGTGGATTCCAAAAGTGGATGAGAATATTAAAGAGGTTCATTTTCCAGATAGTTTTGTGTGTGAAGATAAGAATGGCTATTCAACGATTCCTTATATGCAAGGATTATTGATTCCCAATCGTTATGAGTATGATTATAGTCATATTGCCTTTGATGGTCAGTTTACTAGTTGTGCTGCCTATATGCCTTGGCTTAGTCAAACCAATAATGGAAAAGGGTATATCGCAATCAATGAAACGCCTTGGGATTCTAAATATACAATTGATCATGATGACAAGGGTACAACACTTCAATTTGTATGGTTAACTAGTTTAGGTAAGATGCGATATAAGCGTATTGTTCGATATTCTTTTGAAAGTAATATGGATTATAATCGTGCTGCTAAGATTTATCGAGAGTATGTTAAAGAAACAGGCTTATTTAAGTCTTTAAAAGAAAAAGAAGTCACACTTCCTAAAATATCAGATCTTCAACAATGTGCAGTTGTACATACGGGTATTAAGGCACATACGGAAAAGGATTCTCGGTTTTATACCGGTCAGAAGGATGTGATTCATTCTTTTGATTCGGTAAAAGAGATGGTTCAAAGTCTTCATAAATTAGGTTCAAACAAACTCTATCTTCATTTAGACGGTTGGGCAGATCCTGGTTATGATAATTGTCATCCGGATTATTTACCGGCATGTATTGAAGCGGGTGGATGGTCTGGTTTAAAGGATCTTCAAAAAAGTTTGAGTTCACAAAATGATTTATTTGGTTTACACGATCAGTATCGTGATTATTACTATAAGGCTAAAACACATGATGAAAACCAAGCGATTCAATTAGAGGATGGTAGTGTGTTTGAACATGCCAATTGGGCTGGTGGAAGACAAAACTATTTGTGTGCTAGTCTTGCATCAAAGTATGTAAAGAGAAACTACACTGAAATCTTAAAACATATAAATTTGGATTGTGTATATTTGGATGTCTTTTCTTGTAATGAAATGGATGAGTGTTTTAATTTAGAACATTTGATGACAAGAAAAGAGTGCATGGAATATAGAAGGGCTTGTTTTCAATATATGATCTCAAAGGGAATCATTCCTTCAAGTGAAGAGTGTAGCGATTGGGCGATGCGAGAACTTGTGTTTTCACATTATGGTCCTTATGAGTTTATGATGAAAGATGAAAATGAAAAAAGAATGGGTATACCTGTACCATTATTTAACCTTGTGTATCATGATTGTTTCATTTTGCCTTGGCCAATGGAAAAAAGACAAGAAGACTACATGTTGTATGCATTACTAAATGGTGGTATTCCATATGTCGTAAGAAATGCACCGTATGATAATGTGGATGGTAATTTTGGTTCAGATGGTTTATCCATAGAGGATAAAATTACTAGAGCCAATATTGTCCTTGATTTTTATCAAAAAATTAAAAATGAAGAGATGGTAGAACATAAAATCATTAATGATCATATCCAACAATGTACCTATAGTAACAACATCACAATTGAAATCAACACAAAGGAGAACACGTATAGAATTGTATGAAAATATTAGTTTTAGTTTTACTATTATTAACGGGTTGTACACAAGCACAACCAGAACTTAGAGAGACTAAAGAAGTTCAAACTTCAATCCCTTATTCAGATGAGGAATTGATTGAAAGTGCAAATGATCAAATTGAGGATGAAGCATATTATGTGGATTCAATAACTCAACAGTCAGATAGTGAAGTGTGGTTTTCATTAAAAAATAAAGATTTAAACAAACAATATGTCTTTAAATATGAAGGTAATGAATTAATTCCTGACAGATTAGTGGATTAAATGGAGTGTTATATTATGATACCTAAAATACTTAATTTTGAAGAGATGGTTTCTTTATATATTAAGATTTTAAAGAAAACAATCACGGACACTGAACTTGAATTGTTTAAGTATAATTTGGACATTTCTTGTTGCGTGCCACATGCTATATTTTTTAATTTAAATAGTGAGGCAAAGAAGATATTGGGTAAAGAAAAGTGGAGTAAATTGTATAGTCCAGATATTGAAAGAGAATTTCATAGTGGACCAATAGAAACAAAGAGCTAGAGTCTTTATGATTCTAGTTTTTTTATTGACTGAATCTTGTGAAATAAAATATACTATTAACAAATGGATATGGAGAAATAATATGTTTAAAAAAGGGAAAAGATTAGCTGTGTTATGCACAATCATTTTTGTGGTTTTATCTATGTGCATGCCTTGTTTGGCGGATGAGACGCAGAAAACGATTCGTGTTGGATCTTTTGAAGATACATTTAATTATGTGGATGAACATGGTGCAAGGCGTGGTTATGGTTATGAATTAATGCAGGCTTTGGCTGGGTATACGGGTTGGAAGTTTGAGTATGTAAAGTGTGATTGGTCAAACTGTTTTGATAAGCTTGAAAATGGTGAGATTGATATCATGGGTGATATTGCGTATACGGATGATCGTGCTAAAGAAATGCTTTATTCTGAGGAAACGATGGGTGAAGAAAAGTATGTTTTGTATGCGGATTTATCGGATATGGATATTGTGTCTTCGGATTTTAAGTCTTTGAATGGAAAATGTATTGGTGTGCTTAAAGGTACAAATTCTGAATATATGCTTACAAATTGGGAGAATAAGTATGGTATTCATACTGAGCATGTGAATGTAAGTGGTAATGAGGATGTAAAAAAGAAATTGGCGAATAATGAGATTGATTGTTTCGTGTCTTTAGAAGAGTCAATTTGGTCTGAAAGAGGGATTTCTAGTGTAACAACAATTGGAGAGTCTGATATATATTTTGTGTTCAATAAAGAGCGTAGTGATATTAAACAAGAATTGGATTATGCGATGCGTCAATTGGATAGTGATAGTCCTTTTTTCAAGGCGGATTTGTATAAGAAGTATTTTACTTTGGATTATACGCAATTTTTAACAGGTGTTGAAAAGTCATATATCAAAGAGCATGGTGGTATTCGCATTGGTTTTTTAGATAATGATCCTGTTGTGTTTTCTATGGACAAAAAGAGTGGAGAGATTCGTGGTACACTTTCTGAATATATTTCGTATGCCAAAGATTGTTTAGGGAATCATACATTAAAATTTGATATACAGGCTTTTGATGATTACGACAAAATGATTGAGGCTTTACAGAATAATGAGATTGATGTGATTTATTATGCGAGTCGAAATTCAAATGTTGCCGAAAAGAAGGGATATGCACTTTCGAATACGGCTTGGACGTATAATTTGATTGCCGTTACAAATAAGGAAGGTTTTAATGAGAATGATTCATATGTGGTAGCTGTACCGAAAAACAAGGTGGCTTTAAAACAACATATTGCGTATAACTATCCGCATTGGAAACTCGTGGATTGTGATTCGATTGAGGATGGGGCGAATATGGTTGATGATGGTAAAGTAGATTGTTTTATCATGGGATCGAGTCAGGTGTTGAGTTTTGATGGTAAAAAGAATTTTAAAATTATTCCTTTGACTAAGACAATGGAGGCTTGTTTTGCGGTTAAAGATGGGCAGGCAACACTATTATCCATATTGAATAAGACGATAAAGGCTATGCCTTCGGATATGTTGACAAGTGCAATTGCGATGTATGATAGTACGGCTTATAAAACGACTTTTTACAGTTTTTTAAAAGATCATTTGGTTGTTGTTCTTGTTCTAGGCTTTAGTGTTATTATTGTAATTCTTCTACTTTTACAAAAGGCAAGACGAGCAGAGGCGAGTGCTAAGGTTGCATTAAAGAGTGCTGAGGATGCAAGCTTAGCTAAGACACAGTTTCTTCATAATGTATCGCATGATATTCGTACGCCTATGAATGCGATTTTGGGCTATTCTGAACTTATGAAGAATGAGTTGAAGGATAATGATTTGCCTAAGGTTTTCGAGCATTTAAATAAACTTCAAAAGGCGGGGAATATTCTTCTATCAATTATTAATAACGTTTTAGATATGGCTCGCATAGAAAGTGGTCATATGGAATTGGATGAAAACTATGCGAATATTGAGGATATAAGACAAAGATTGATTGAGATGTTTGAGGATGAGGCGAAGAAAAAGAATATTCATGTGAGGTACACTTTTAATGTGGAGCATAAACATGTCATGGCCGATGTGACTAAGGTTGAAGAAATTTTTGTGAATATTTTAAGTAATGCCCTTAAGTATACGCCTTCAAATGGTTCTGTTGAAGTGAATGTGGATGAGCTTTCATGCGATGAGCCTGGATATATGATTGTTCGTACAAGCATTATGGATACGGGTATTGGTATGAGTCAGGAGTATTTGGAGAAGATTTTTGAATCTTTTTCAAGAGAAAGAATGATATCTAGTAAAATTAGTGGTACAGGTCTTGGTATGGCCATTGTAAAGAAATATGTGGATCTTCTTGGTGGTACGATTGATGTGAAGAGTGTTCTTGGTAAGGGGAGTACGTTTATTGTCACGTTGAAATATAAAATGGCGGATGAAAAATATTATTTGGATAAACAAGAAGAGAATTGTGAAGTTGATAATGCAATTTTTAATGGTAAACATATTCTTTTGGCTGAGGATAATGATTTAAATGCCGAGATTGCACAAACCATATTAGAGCGTGCAGGACTTTTTGTAGATCGTGTAAAGAATGGTATTGAGTGTGTGAATAGGGTCATAGAAAATCCGGTTGGTACATATGATGTCATTTTAATGGATATTCAAATGCCTAAAATGGATGGATATAAAGCTACGTGTGAAATTAGAAACTTACAAGATAAGGCAAAAGCATGCATACCTATTGTGGCAATAACGGCTAATGCGTTTGAGGAAGACAAGAAAAAAGCGATAGATGTTGGTATGGATGGTCATATCGCAAAACCAATTAATATTGAAGATTTGTTTGTGGTATTAACGGATATTTTGAATAAACAGAAAAGCTAGAGTCTATGGATTCTAGTTTTTTTATGCAAAAAGTTAAATTTTTTTCGAAAAAGTGTCTTTTTTTTCGTATAAGAGTATGTAGGCAATCTAACATTTGGTGTTTAATACACTTAGTTGATTCGATCGTTAAATCCTGCTTTGAAGTTTTAAAAATGAAGGTATAATTTTTTTTGGTCTTTGACATGTGAGTGATAATAGTTCATTTATCTAACGAATCATTGTTACAAAAAGTGTTCAAACTACAAGTAAATATACGAATACACATTCAAATATTTTAGATGAATGATTTAAATGAAATGCCTACTAGAAAAGAGGTGCTCATGAGGAGTGCAAATTTATTAAATGATTTCGCCTTTAAGTATGTGTTTGGCGAAGATTGTAAAGAGGCTAATGATGCCTTAAAATCATTACTTACGGTATTTTTAGAAAGGAGTGTGAATAAAGTTGTTGTAAAGAATTCAGAAATGGTAAAAGACTTTAGTAAAATGAAAAGTCCACGTTTGGATCTGTTAGTTGAATTTGATGATCAAACGATGGTAGATTTAGAAATGCAGTTAAGACAAACCAAAGATAATTTAATGAATCGCTTTCCTTATTATTCGGCTAGACTTCATGGCTCACAAGATATGGAGGGGAAAAGCTACAGTCAACTAAAGGAAACCATAGTTATGATTTTCTTTAATGTGAATATTTTTGATAACGATAATATATGTAATACATTCAGGTACAAATGTGATGGTGACTTACCTTTTGTGAAAGAAGAAAAAGAAGATCGTATGAAGTTACGTACAATTGAAATGCCAAAAGTAGATTTAAATAAGCCGCTAGAAGACATGAATGAACAGGAAAAGATGATTTATTACTTTTTGAATTGCCATAAAGGAATGGAAGATAGTAAGATTAAGATGATGATAGAAAGTGATGAGGTGATTCAGATGTTAGAGAAACGTGTAGAAACTATATCGGATGATCGTTGGAAAAAAATAATAGAAGATTTTCAAAAACTGCATGAAAATGAAGAACGAATCGAACTACAGCTTGAACTTGAAGAGCTTCAAAAAGCAAAAGAAAAGGTTCGAAAAGCACAAGAAGACGTTCGAAAAGCAGAAGAAGACGTTCGAAAAGAGCTAGAAGATGTTCGAAAAGCACAAGAAGACGTTCGAAAACAAGTGGAAGAAGCTGATAAGAAAGTAGAAGATGCAAATAGACAAATTGAGCAGATGAACCAAGTAATGAAACAAGGGATTAAAGCGATGCTTGCAAATGGGATGAGTTTAGAGTTTGTTTCTAAATCATTATCTAAGAGTGAAGATGAAATTATGGAGTTGTTGAAATAGTCGCTTTCTAGAAATCTCAAAGTAATGATGAATAATAAAATTGATGTCTAAGTCGCCTATAATAAGGCGGCTTTATTGGTGTATAATTGTATAAAAGGAACTTGGGAATATGATAAGTAGAAAAAGAATAATACGATTTGCGATTGGTACAATGATGCGTCAGGATCGTTGGGAAAAGAAGTATAATGCGAATCATCAATTTGATGTG
The DNA here is from genome assembly GCF_000156655.1 of Holdemanella biformis DSM 3989. Taxonomy (GTDB): domain Bacteria; phylum Bacillota_I; class Bacilli_A; order Erysipelotrichales; family Erysipelotrichaceae; genus Holdemanella; species Holdemanella biformis. The sequence goes on along the minus strand of NZ_DS996842.1, from coordinate 264,293 downwards.
AATCAATATGATTATTTTACTAGCAAAGAATATGTGAATGCACTTCGTGAAAAGTGGCAGGATTTAGAAGATCCTGAATGTGAGCTTGAAGACTATGTGGATGTGTCTAAATATTCAAATTATGATGATTATGCTTGTGATGTGGTTGAATATAAAAGTCGATTAGAATGGCGTGATCAATGGGATTGTGATTGTGAATTTGAAGTGAATCCATGTGATTTTGAGTATGAGGAGTATTATGTTAAGGCTTTAAAGCGGGCTTGGAAAAAGGAATTGGATCCTTATGATGAGTTTGAATATATTGATTTAGAATTGATTGATGATGTAAATGAGTATAAGGATCGAATAGATGAGTGTAAAGAGTGGAAGGACGAGCATGATTCAAATGATGAATATAATGTAGATCCTAGTCAATTTGATGATGAAGATGAGTATGTAGATGCATTACGACAATTATGGAAACGTAAGTATGATTATTTTAATGAGTTTAGTTCTATAGATCCAAATGAATATTCAAATAAGGATGATTATTCGAATGCAATTGAAAATAAAAAGAATTGGATGAATAAATATGACAAGGATAATGTATATAAATTAGATCCTAGTGATTATGATTGTGAAGAAGAGTATTTGGATGCACTAAGATCTTGTTGGCAAGATAAGTATGATCCAAGCTTTAAAACAAATATTGATGTAGATGATTATGATACTGAAGAAGATTACAGAAATGCATTAATACTAGATTGGCAAGAGACATTTGATTCTAAGCATCAATTTAATGGTTTTAACTTTGATAAATTCACTACTATTGATGATTATTTAGTTGAATTAAATGATCGACTCAATTGGATCAAAGAATGTGATCCAGAAGGTAAGTATTCTAAAATTGATGCGTCTAATTATGACAATTTAATTCAGTATAAGCATCAAATCAATTTAAGAAAAGCTTGGAAAAACAAGTATGATCCAAACAATGAACATACAAACATTGATCCTTGTGACTATAATGATGTAGAAGAGTATCATAACGCATTAAAACGGTAATCTGCAATTGAATAGGGATGACTAAAAATTGGCTTTAAAAGTTGGATATATATTCCTATACAGTTTGAAAAAATAGTCTTTGCGATATTATATTAAATAAATGAGAATGTTCATTAAATCTTTTTGGTGATGCAAGTCTTGCTTGAAATAGCTTATAAGAGTTAATTATAGAGAGGTTTCTTCATGATTGTGAAGAAATTCTAAAAAGGATGGAGGATAACGTTTATGATGATTGGACCTTAGGTGTATGTGGAGAAATTTAAAAATGTTTATTATCAAGAAATGATAAAAGAGCGTGAACGATTAATTAGATATATTCAAAACTTTGAAAAACTTGAGAAAGTAGAAGATCGTTCCGCTGAAGAATGGACGGAGCGTCCAAATCCTGTAGTGAGATATCAGCTTTATATGGATTATCTTGCTGCATTGCTTAAGGTTATGAGAAACAAATATAACGAAGAATATGTCTGGGGAAATAAGAAATTATCGGACTTAGAATGAAGAGATATTAAAGGCAACAAATAAAAGAATAGAGAAAGGATTAGGTGGTTTAATGATGTACCATGCATTAATAAATAATAATCATGTATTAGATGATTTAAAAGGGTAAAAAAGCTATTTTTAAAAAAGTTAAATTAGGAAATTGTTATAAATATGATGGTGCGATTGCACAGCCGTTTTATATTAGCTTTGATGAGAGGACACTTAATTATCATATCGTTCCAGAAATCCGTAAGATTGAAGAGTATATGAAAAATATTCGTGAAAATCTTAATAAAAAAGAATTATCAAACGACTGGAAATTTTTAAATAGAGTACAATCTGGAAGGACATGTGCTAAAAATCACAAGTGGATTGAAATGGATGTTAATCAAATTATCTTTATATTAGAGTTTCAGACATTATGTTTTGATGAAGATAAATTGAATTGTTATTTGGATAAGATCCAATTTGTAGCCTATCCACGTTTAGAAACTTTAAATTATCGTTCTTCAAATGGCGATTTACACATAATGTATCCGAATAAAGGTGATGGTAATTATTGTGTTGGAAATAAACGAATCGTATACAATACAAAGTTTAATTGTGAAAGTGATTCAGAAGAAGTTGCAGAGAGTTTTATCGGATTTATTGAAAATATCCTAAAAGATAGTAATAAAATTTACGAGCATAATCCTAGAATTTATGGAAAAGATTCATCGCCAAAAGTGTATACACATAATGATTAATTATAAGCAGGGTTTTAGAATCCTGTTTTTTATTTTTGTTGATAAATAAAATTCAGTAAATAACAGAAATTTGATATCTGTTTTATGATTGATTACATTTAAGGTATTTAAGAATATACGTCTGTAGACATTAAATTAGATGATCACATAACAAGTTGTAGGGTGTATGAACATATTGTAAAGTAACTAGGTTGTTCTAGTTATTTTTTGTTAGAAAAGTGTATTTTTAATAATGCTTAACTTTTGTTGACAAAATATTCACATTTCTAAACATTTGTTATTTATAACTGTAAGCGTTTCACGTATAATAGATTCTAAGAGAGGACCGTTTTATGCAGATAAGTTATAATAAGCTATTTAAATTATTGATTGATAAGGGCATGAAAAAGACGGATTTAGCGAAAGAAGCTAAGTTAACACCGGCTACACTCGCAAAATTATCTAAACAGGAAACTGTATCTATGGATACATTGATTCGTATTTGCGATTGTTTGGATTGCTCATTTGATGATGTAGTGGAATTGATTAAGTAGGAGAGAGTTATGGTTACAGGAGAAATTAAAAATAAAATTGATGCGCTTTGGGATGTGTTTGCGGCAGGTGGATTAACAAATCCATTAGAGGTTATTGAGCAAATAACATATTTGATGTTTATTCGTGATTTGGATGTTGCAGATAATAAAAAGGCAAAGGAGTCTAATATGCTAGGGATTCCGTATACAAGTGTATTTGCCGATGAGGTAATGATTGGTGAGCGTAGTATTGATGGAAATCAATTGAAATGGTCTACGTTCCATGATTATCCTGCGAATAAACAATATGAAATTATGCAGGAATGGGTTTTTCCATTTATAAAGATTTTACATAGTGATAAGGATAGTGCCTATTCTAAATATATGGATGATGCAATTTTTAAAATTCCAACAGCATTAGTATTATCTAAGGTCATTGATTCTTTGGATGAGATTTATAGCTTAATGGATAAAACTACAAGTATGGATATTCGTGGTGATGTATATGAATACTTATTGTCTAAGATTGCTTCAGCAGGACGTAATGGACAGTTCAGAACGCCTCGTCATATTATTCGTATGATGGTTGAATTAATGAATCCAACACCTCAAGAATTAATTTGTGATCCAGCATGTGGTACAAGTGGATTTTTGGTGGTTGCTAGTGATTATTTAATGGAAAAATATAGAAATGACATTTTGATGAATAAACAGAATCGTGATCATTTTATGAATCATATGTTTAATGGTTTTGATATGGATAGAACTATGCTTCGTATTGGAGCAATGAATATGATGACGCATGGTGTTGAATCTCCAAATATTGAATATCGCGATAGTTTATCAGATCAAAATACAGATAACAATAAGTACTCTATGATTTTAGCCAATCCACCTTTTAAAGGGTCTTTAGATTATGATTCTGTTTCAACAGACTTATTAAAGATTGCGAAAACTAAGAAAACTGAATTATTATTCTTAGCATTGTTTATTCGTATGTTAAAAGTTGGTGGAAGATGTGCATGTATTGTTCCGGATGGAGTTTTATTTGGTTCAAGTAAAGCACACAAAGCTATTCGACAAGCTATTGTTGACGATAATCGTCTTGTAGCAGTTATTTCAATGCCATCAGGTGTATTTAAACCATATGCTGGTGTATCAACCGGTATTTTGATTTTCACAAAGACCGGTCATGGTGGAACTGATAAAGTTTGGTTCTATGACATGAAAGCCGATGGATTCTCGTTAGATGATAAACGTGCTCCTGTAAAAGAAAGTGATATTCCAGACATTTTAGAAAGATTCAAGAATTTAGATAAAGAAGTAGAAAGAAAGCGTACTGAACAAAGTTTCTTGGTTGATAAGCAAGAGATTATTGATAATGATTATGATCTATCTATCAATAAATATAAAGAAGTTGTCTATGAAAAGGTAGAATATCCACCAACAAGTGAAATTTTAGCTGATATTGAAGCTTTAAATAGAGAAATTGATAAGAATTTGGCAGAGTTAAAGGCTTTGTTGAATGATGGAAAGGAGGAAGAATCTGAATGATAAATTCGGATTTGTAGAAGCGAATGAAAATTAAGGACCTATGTTCATATGCTCCAAAATCAAGAATAAAAGCTGGAGAAGCTGTTGAAAATGCTAAATATTTATTTTTTACTTCGAGCGCAGATGAAAATAAACGTTATACAGATTTTCAATTTGATAAAGAAGCTATTATTATGGGAACTGGTGGTAATGCGACACTTCATTATTATAATGGGAAATTTAGTGTCTCAACGGATTGCTTAGTGCTATTTCCTAATTCTAAAATAAAATGTAAATATTTATACTATTTCTTTAAATCGCATATGAGTGTGTTGGAAGCTGGATTCAAAGGTGCTGGATTGAAACATACAAATAAGAAATATATTGAGGAGATAAATGTTAGCAAAGTTCCAGACTTAACCACTCAAGAAAAAATTGTTTCTCATCTGGATACAATAACGGAAAACATAGAAAAGTTAAATAGAGAATTAGAATTATTTGGTTCATTAACCAAAGCCCGATTTATAGAGATGTTTGGTGATCCTTTGGATGGGTCTGCTAAATATCCAATTCATCAAGTAGGAGAAGTTGCTGATACCATAGATCCGCAACCGAGCCATAGAACACCACCTATAGATGAAAGTGGAATTCCTTATATTAGCATAAGGGATTGTAACTATAAGACGGGAAGGATAGATTTTGAAGGTGCCCGGAAAGTTAGTCGGAAAATTTTAGAAGAACAATCGAAAAGATATACGCTACATGATGGTGATTTTGTAATTGGAAAGATAGGGACTATAGGTAATCCAGTATTTATTCCACCACGTGATGATTATACTTTATCAGCAAATGTTGTTTTAGTTCAACCAAATAACAATTTGGTAAGTCCTTATTTTTTAAAATATTCATTGGAATCTGGTTACGTAGATAGACAGTTTGCTGAAGCTAAAAATTCCACTTCACAAGCTGCTTTTGGCATACAAAAAGTAAGAACAATTAAAGTGATGAATCCAGATTTAAATATCCAAAGAAAATTTGATAACTTTGTTAAACAAGTCGATAAATCAAGGGAAGAAGTTAAGAAGTCATTAGAAAAGACACAGCAATTATATGATAGTTTAATGCAAGAATATTTTGGATAAGATAGTTAAAATTTATGGTTGTAGAGATGTTGGTAATGGAGGTTATTAGCATGAAAAATACAATCATACAAGAAATAGAACAGTCATTATTGAATTATTTAGATAATTCTCAGTTAGATGTTTTACATACTGTATTATGTCGTTGCTTAGATAAAGTAGAAATAAAAGTGGTTGAAGATACGGATATCCATATTTGTGAATTCACGAATATAGAACTTATAAATAAATTTATTGCTGCTAAAGAAATTGAAGGTTGCAGTGAAAGAACTACAAAATATTATTATGCTACTTTAATTAAAATGGATTCGATGATTACTAAGAATGTTACTCATTTAACAACAGATGATCTAAGAATGTATTTGACTGAATATCAGAAGATTAATAATTGTTCCAAAGCAAGTATTGATAACATTAGAAGAAATTTAAGTAGTTTTTTCTCTTGGTTGGAAGAAGAAAATTATATTTTGAAAAGTCCAATGAAAAGAATTCATAAAATAAAAACTGATAAAGTTATTAAAGAAACATATTCAGATGAAACTTTAGAATTGTTAAGAGATAATTGTAATAATCTAAGGGATTTAGCAATTATCGATCTTCTTTCATCTACCGGTATGCGTGTTGGTGAACTAGTTAGATTAAACATAAATGATATTGATTTTGAGAATAGAGAGTGTGTTGTCTTTGGTAAAGGTAATAAAGAAAGACCGGTTTATTTTGATGCCAGAACAAAGATTCATTTAAGAAACTATATTAATTCTAGAAATGATGACAATGTAGCGTTATTTGTTTCATTAGATGCACCGCATGACAGATTGAATATTAGTGGAGTCGAGATAAGACTTCGTCAATTAGGTAGAAAACTTGGCATTAATAAAGTGCATCCACACAAATTTAGACGAACAGTTGCTACTAAGGCAATTGATAAAGGCATGCCTATAGAACAAGTACAAAGTCTATTAGGACATTCTCAAATAGATACTACAATGCATTATGCAATGGTAAACCAAAATAATGTTAAAGAATCCCATAGAAAATTTGTTGCTTAAATGTCATGTATGATAATCTTTGCAGAGGTAAATTCGGATTTACTGAATATAGATGAAGGTAAAAGTTGGTGAAATAACAAAAATAAAAACAGGTAAACTTGATGCTAACGCTTCTTCTGCAGACGGGAAATATCCTTTTTTTACTTGCTCGAAGGATCCATTAAGAATAAATAGCTATTCTTATGATTGTGAATGTGTATTAGTTGCCGGAAATGGTGATTTAAATGTTAAGTACTATAATGGTAAATTTGATGCCTATCAAAGAACCTATATTATAGAGGATAATAGTAATGGCCTGCTTTATATGCCTTACTTATATCATTTTTTAGAAGGATATATAGGAGAACTTAGGAAACAATCAATCGGTGGAGTTATTAAGTATATTAAATTAGGAAATTTAACAGATGTACTAGTTGAATTGCCTTCTATTGTGGAACAAAAGTATATTGTGAATTTAATGAATATTTCTTTAGAGTTAATAGAATTAAGAAAGAAAACCATAGATAAACTTGATTCATTAGTTAAAGCCCGATTTATAGAGATGTTTGGTGATCCATATACTAATCCTTTGAAATGGGAAAAACTAAAAATAAAAGATGCTGTTACAGTTGAACCACAAAATGGATTGTATAAACCACAGTCAGATTATGTTACAGATAGATCAGGTATTCCAATTTTAAGAATAGATGGATTTTATGATGGAATAGTTACTGATTTTGCTTCATTAAAAAGACTAAAATGTTCTGAAACGGAAAAACAGAAATATCTACTTTTAGAAGATGACATTGTCATTAATCGAGTGAATAGTATTGAATATTTAGGAAAATGTGCACATATAAAAGGGCTTTTGGAAGATACAGTGTATGAATCTAATATGATGAGAATGCATTTTGATCCAGAAACTTATAATTCAGTATATATTTGTAAATTGTTGTGTAGTCAGTTTATATATGATCAGATTGTTAATCATGCAAAAAAAGCAGTAAATCAAGCAAGCATTAATCAGAAAGATGTATTAGATTTTAATATATATCAACCACCGATTGATTTACAAAATCAATTTGCTGACTTCATCCAACAAGTCGATAAATCAAGGTTTGATATTAAGAAGAGTATTATAGAACTAGAAAGAGAGGTAGTATATGACTAACTTCGATTATTTAAAGAAAGAAAAAGATTTTGATAGCTTTGTAGATATAGCTATTGTTGCAGAAAAGACGTATAAGATTGATGTTAGTACGTGTATTATCAACTGTAGACGTGCACTAGAGGCAGGCATTAAGTGGATGTATTCAGTAGATGCAGATTTGGATGTTCCATACCAGGATAATTTGCATACATTAATGAATACACGAGCTTTTAAATCAATCATGGATGATGATATTTGGAAACGAATTGAGTTTATCCGTCGATATGGAAATGAAGCAGTTCATACTTCAACGACAAAAACGGCTAGTATTGCCAAAATATGTTTACGTAACTTGTTCTATTTTACTGATTTTATTGCGTATTGTTATGGTGATAATTACGAAGAAAGAGAATTTGACGAATCATTATTAGAACAAGAGGAAGTGACTCCTGTTAAAGTGGTTCCTGATGTTGATTTAGAGGCTTTGATTGCTGAAAATAAATCTTTGAAAGAGGAATTGAGTTCTCGTCGTGTTCAACAACAAGAGACATATGTTTCAAAACCATTAGATTTATCTGAATTTAAAACACGTAAATTATATATTGATGCGATGTTGATGGATGCTGGATGGATTGAAGGTAAAGACTGGATTAATGAAGTTGAACTTGATGGTATGCCAAATAAGTCAGAAGTTGGCTATGCGGATTATGTTCTATATGATGATATGAATATTCCATTAGCGGTAATTGAAGCTAAGAGAAGTTGTAAAGATCCTGCGGTAGGAAGACAACAAGCAAAATTGTATGCGGATTTATTAGAGAAGAAATATAAAAGAAGACCAGTAATCTTTATTACGAATGGCTTTGAAACACGCATAATAGATAATGATTATCCTGAAAGAAGAGTATCGAGTATTTATTCAAAACGTGATTTAGAAAAGTATTTTAATTTGAGAAGAACAAAATCTCATTTGAATTATATTGCGATTAATAAGAATATAGCTGGTCGTTATTATCAGGAAGCTGCAGTTCGTGCTGTATGTGAAGCCTTTGATAAGGGGAATAGAAGAAAAGCTTTATTAGTCATGGCTACTGGATCAGGCAAAACCAGAACGGTTATTAGTTTAGTTGATGTGCTATTAAATAATGGCTGGATAAAGAATATTTTATTCTTGGCAGATCGTAACTCCTTAGTTACACAGGCAAAACGTAGTTTTGTGAATTTGTTGCCGGACCTCTCGGCTACAAATTTAGTGGAAGATAAGGAAAATTATAATGCACATGCAGTATTTTCGACTTACCAAACAATGATTGGTTGTATAGATACGATTAAGGATGAAGGAAAGAAATTATTTACTTGCGGGCATTTTGATTTGATTATTTGTGATGAAGCGCATAGATCTATTTATAACAAGTATAGAGATATATTTTCATATTTTGATGCACCTTTAGTTGGTTTAACGGCAACACCTAAAGATGAAATTGATAAGAATACATATGAAGTTTTTGAATTAGAAAATGGAATTCCGACATATGGTTATGAATTAGCTCAGGCTGTAAAAGATGAATTTTTAGTTGATTATAAATCTATAGAATGTTCTACAGAATTTATGAAGAACGGAATTCATTGGGATGAATTGGATAATGATGAAAAAGAAGAGTATGAAGAAACATTTGTCGATGAAGAGGGGAATGTTCCAGAAGTTATTAGTGCTTCAGCTATAAACCAATATGTTTTTAATAAAGATACAGTGCGTAAGGTATTAGCAACTTTATTTAAATATGGTATTCGTATTGATTATGGGCAAAAAATTGGTAAAACAATTATTTTTGCGAAAAATCATAAGCATGCAGAATTTATTCTAGAAATTTTTAATAAGGATTATCCTGAATTAAAAGGTTATGCAGAAGTCATTGATAATAAAATCAACTATTCTCAGACGTTAATTGACCAGTTTTCTGATCCAAAAAAATTACCTCAAATTGCGATTTCAGTTGATATGTTAGACACTGGTATTGATGTGCCTGAATGTGTGAATCTGATTTTCTTTAAAAAAGTAATGAGTAAGGCTAAATTTTGGCAAATGATTGGTCGTGGAACAAGATTATGTCCTGGACTTTTAGATGGAAAAGATAAAGATAAGTTCTTGATTTTTGATTTCTGTGGTAATTTTGAATTTTTCAGAATGAAGACAGGAAGTGCAACACCGAATATGCTTGCAGTACAGGGAGCTGTTTTTGCATTAAAGTTTGAGATTGCTTATAAATTACAAGCTTTGAATTATCAAACGGATGAATTAAAAAAATGGCGTAAAGAACTTGTCGATTATATGGTTAGTAAAGTAAAAGAGCTGGATCGTAATCGTTTTGATGTTAGACAACATTTAAAATATGTGGATCTCTATTCGAATCCAGATCATTATCAAATGCTTACTTATGAAGATTGTTTGATGGTGCGTCAAGAATTAGCACCACTAATCTTACCAGATGAAGATGAGGTAAGTGCTGTGCGATTTGATGCTTTAATGTATGGTATTGAATTAGCTCATTTGGCGGAGAAACAGAGTAAGCGTAGAATTAAAGATTTATTAAAAAAGGTAACAGGTTTATCTAAAGTATCGAATATTCCTGCAATTGAAAAGGAAAGCGAAATTATTCATGCTATCTTAAATACGAATTATTTAGAATATAGTGGTATAGATGAATTTGAAAATATTCGTTTAAGATTAAGAGATTTAATTAAATATATTCCAAGACAAGGATTATCTTATGAAACTAATTTTGAAGATGATATTTTAGATGTTCAATTTAATGATTCAGAATTAGAGAATGATGATTTAAAGAATTATAAATCTAAAATTGAGTATTATATTCGCCAACATCAAAAAGATAATCCTGTGATTTTGAAAATCAAAGAAAACAAACCATTAAGTAGTACAGATTTAGTTTCTTTAGAAAATATCTTATGGAAAGAATTAGGTTCTAAGAAAGACTATTATTCAGAAGTAGGAGAAAAGCCTATCTGCGAATTTGTTCGAGAAATTGTTGGCTTGGATATGAATGCTGCCAAAGATGCTTTTTCTAAATATTTAGATGAAAGAAATCTTAATTCTGAACAAATCTATTTTGTAAATCAAATTGTAGAATATATTGTAAGAAATGGTTTAATGAAAGATATGAGTGTTTTACAACAATCACCATTTACAGATAAAGGTTCTGTTGCAGATTTGTTTGGAAATGATATTCAAACTTGGATGGAGATTAAGAGCGTTATAGATAATATTAATAATAATGCGAATTATAATTAGTGTTAATTAAATGACTTTATAGGAGGAGTAGCAATAAAAGGACAAGTAATTCCTTTTAGTTTAGAAGACCAAAATGTTCTATTAATTAACGAAAACATAACTTCTGAGCATGATGTTGTTGATTGCTTAAAGAAATTTTTCTTAGATAATTTCTCATTATCATTGAGTATTACAAGGACAGCAGAAAAATATACCAGATAGAATTTTGAATATACATATACAATTGAGTATAATTCACTAGATGAAAGTATCGTAACAAACAAAGCAAGCACTTTAGATTATAATAATTTTAATAGTGTGAAAGATTTTATGTGTAAACCACAACACGTTAAGGATAAAGTAATTGGCGGATATGCCAGAAGGTGTCCTCTTTGTGGTGCAAAAGTGCACACTGAATTAACAGGGATGAGACTTTATAAATATAAAGATGGTGAAGATATTTTTGAGTTTATTTGTTGTCCAACTTGTTATGAAAATCTTCGGTATTCAACAGATTTGCAGATAGATAAAGAAGAATTAAAAAAGAATTATTTAAGTTTTAAAGCAATTGTCTGTGGTGAAGAATGGAAGGTTGAACATGTCAAAATTCGTTTAGGACACAAGGCAATATTGAATTATTTTAATAGAAAAGACACATTTAATAAAACAGGATATAGACATCATTAATGTCAAATAGACTAGTACACTTTACCTGTAAGTGAGGTAATAAAA
>NZ_DS996842.1:246115-252081 GCF_000156655.1 Holdemanella biformis DSM 3989 | reverse complement strand
CAAAATGTTTCAAGATGAATTCATGAAAATCAACAATATATTAAGCGGTATTCGGAATAAAGATATATGTCCAGAAATAAATTTATACAAGACGTTGTATGAGTGTTGATTTTAGTTTTATATCCTAATTTATTAAATGTGTCTTAATAGAAAAAAATCAAAAGGAGAACTAGGATATGAAACCAAAAGAGTTTGTTGAATCAACATGGCTAGACTATAGTGATGTGACTAGCAATTGTGTTTTGATGGATTTAAATGCTTATATAAAATTTCAGTTTTTGAATCATGTAACCAAAGAAGTTATGGCAGAGAAGCTATATGATCATTTCAGGATGGTTGAACTAATGAATAAGTGTGATTTTAATAAGTTGATCAAAAGTTATTTTAAATGTTTGAATGAGATTTTAGAATCACAGATTGAAACATCGAAACAGAAGACGCGTGCACAGAAGTATTATGAAAAGGCGGTTTCTATTAGTAAATCTAAAGAAGTGAACTTTCAGGATTTGATAGATTATACGCGCATTATGATGTGTTTATATATGGCGGTTACTAAAAATCATTCGAAGTTGATCTCTGATTTTGATTTATCTAAAGAATGTTTGGATATGGATACGATTCTTACTTTTATTCGCAGAGAAACCGTTCCAGCAATTGGAATTAATAAGCGTAAGCCTCGTTTTGATTTCCATAATTCATATAGTATGGATTCTTGTATTTTATTGATTTTGACATTGCTTTTATACAAATTAATGGATGGAGAATAGGTATGGATGAAATTGAAGTAATACGAACAATAGAGGAATTGCGTAAATTCTTGAATGATAAGAATTTTATGGAAATTGTAGTTCGTCAAAAGAATAAGCGTTTTAAGAAGTTCTATAAGGTTGCTTTAGATAATATTTTTAAAGAAGCTGAACAACAGGTAGCTGCAAAAGAAGTTTTAAAGGCGGTTCAAAAGAATTCTAAGTTATTAAATCAGAATTTGAAGATGGTAAAGAATTTATCTAAGATTCAAAATATTGCACTAATTTTGGATGGTGTGAATTTAGTTTCGACTTGGGCTACTTTTGCGATTCTATATGAGAAGTTAAATTCGATTGAAGAAGAGATTGTTGGTGCAATCGAAAAGGTTCAACAAAGTTTAAATAAGGGTATGCAGCTTCATGTAAAGGCAGAATACAATAAGGTGATTAGTGATTATCAGGACATGTTGGATTGTCGTAAGAAACAAAAGCCTTATAGTGAAGAACAAATGCGAAAGTTAGTGGATTCATTATATGTTGTCTTGGACATGATGATTGATTCTTTAAAATCCGATTTGATTGATAATAAGGACAATATGATTCTTACTGTATTTATGATGCTTTCAATGTATACAGCTTCATTGCGTTTCTTTGATGAACAATATTATTTTAACTATAAAGACATTTTGAGTGGTGATGAAGTATGGCATACTTCTCATAATAAGTGGATGAGTTTGTATGATACTCTAACTCAATCTTGGTTTGTTGAATTGTTACAAGATCATGGCATTTTTGATTTAGGTTTAAATATGGATGAAATGGATACGTATTATAATGAGTTCTTAGAACAAGTTCAAGATCAAAAACAAGAAGTGATTGATAATCAAGAAATTATTTTAACACTTCAAGATACATCCTTATTGAATGTATTTCATGAAAAGACGAATGAAGAAATTCACAATGAATTGGAAAAAGAAATTTCTGAGATGTTTAATGGTATTGAGGGTGAGGATGCATCGAAATTATATGATTCGTTGCATAATCAGATTCAATATGCATAGAGAAGGTTGTAATTATGGATATAGATGTAAAACAATCATTAGCTAAATTATTATTAGCATGTTCAAAAGAGCAGGAATTGATTGATAAAGATGGTGGTCATTTAAATGTTAAACAAGTGGTTTTAAATAATATTGCTGGGTTTATAGAAATCATATCTTTAGAACATGCAGATCTTCGTATGGATTACTTTAATAAAGTGTTTCTTGGTTCTAAAGCAAAATTGAATGATAGCGTTTCTGTTCATTCTTGGTTTTCTGATTTTGAAACATTAAATCTAATGCCTATTGTAAAAGCTTTGTATGCACAATTTGTGTATGAACTGGGTCGTTATTATTTGTTTAATAAGAATGATAAAAAAGATATTGTCAAGGATCATTTTATTCAATACATTAAACTATTGGATATTAAACAAGAAGAGAAACCTTTAGCTGTTGATAAAGTCAAAGAAGAAGTGGTTCAGGATGAAATTGAGGTGGAGTCTGAAGAATCTTTAGAAGATCTTCAAAAACAATTGGATTCCATGATTGGATTGGATGGAGTAAAACAACAGGTACATTCAATCATTAATGAGTTGAAAATAGATGCACTTCGTAAGAGCAAAGGCTTGAAAGTTTCTAATACTTCTAAACACCTAGTATTTAAGGGAAATCCTGGTACTGGAAAGACAACGATAGCTAGATTATTATCTAAAATTTATAAACAATTGGGAATCTTAGAAAAGGGTCAATTGGTTGAAGTGGATCGTAGTGAGATTGTTGCGGGATATGTTGGACAAACGGCGTTAAAAACGAAGGAAAAGATTGATGAAGCTATGGGTGGTATTCTCTTTATAGATGAAGCCTATACTTTGGCTAAGGGTGAGAATGATTTTGGCCAAGAAGCCATTGATACTTTATTAAAAGCGATGGAAGATCATCGTGATGAGTTTATTGTGATTGTAGCTGGTTATGATGAGCCAATGGAATCATTCTTACAATCTAATCCAGGTTTAAAATCTAGATTCAATGAGTATATTCATTTTGATGATTATTCGGAACAAGAATTGTTTTTAATTTTCGGATTGTTGTGCGAACAAAATGATTTTAGGATGGATTTAGAAGCACAAGATACATTAAAGTCATATTTAAACGACTTGTGTACTCATAAACCAGATAATTTTGCGAATGGTCGAGAAATGCGTAACTTGTTTGATAAGAGTAAAAAGGCGCATTCGAATCGTTTGGCGAGTTTAAATGAAATATCCGATAAGGATTTGATTACATTTAAAAAAGATGATTTGTTACATGCAATTGAAGAAATGAAGTTAGTATAAAAAGAAAAAAACTAACCCCACAAGCAAAGGCATCTCGATCTACATCTTACTGGCACAACCAGCCCAGCTTTATCCATCACAAGTTAGTTTCTGTATGTATGATACTACATATTTTAAAAAAATCTATAAATAAAAATGAGATGATACTATGTTAGGAGCGATTGTTGGTGATATTGAAGAAGCAGCTTATGCTTATTTGGATGAGCCATTAAAAGATGTATTAAGAAGATGAAAGAAATATATGAGGAGTGACGAATCATGGATGAAGTAGTAGGTTTATTATCAGAAATTTTATCAGAGTTAAGAGATATGAATGAAAAAATTGATGAGCTTATAGAATATTATAGTGAAGATTGTGCAAGAAATGATGTGTTAGAGGAACTAAAAGAAATTAGTTATAATACGCAAAATAATAATGTGATTTCAGATATTTATAATGTAGTAACAGAAATTCAGGGTGATACTACTTATGATGATAAAATAGAAGAAGTTTGTAATAAACTTGATGATATTGATGATAGTATTAATAATTTAGGCTAGATTTGTGGTATCATATAAGTAATGATATATCTTTCCAAATCAGTTATTAAATATAATGTGGCATTGTCTGATTTGAGATGATGCCTTTTGTTTGTGGGGTTGGGTTATGCAGGATTTTAAGTTACTTACTAGACAATTGTTAGAAACATATCTAGGATCGGATACGTTGAGTAAAGTTGAGATTCAGGATTTTTTGGCTTCAAATGCAAGTGTTATTGGAACTGGAAAACAAGAATTCTTTAAAAATATTGAGCACTTTTTAAATTCTTTCAAATTTGATGTGGAGAAAAGAAAGAATATTCATTTTGAATTTAAAGATTTAGAAATTGAAGAAAATATTGTGGATGATCAATGTGTCTTTGTGTATGGATCTGTTAAAATTTATGGTCTTTATGATAAAGAAGTTACAATTATACATTTGGATTCTCGTTTTACTATTATTTATGGAGTTAGGGATGGAAAATGGAAGGTGCTTCATATTCATCATTCGATTCCGGATAAAGAACAATTGGAAGATGAAGAGTTTCCAATTACTTTAGGTAAACAGGTGCAACAAGCTCGACATGAAGTTGAGGCATTATCGGCTGGGTATTCCTATATTTGTTTGATTAATCTAGAGACAGGTGATGTGGAATTAATTAAAGGAAATAATATTCCTGGCTTAAATGGACGCTATACTCAGATGGATCATAATATATTATTAGAGCAAGTAAATCGTTTGATTGCCAAACCATTTAGGCAGAGTAGTGTTGAATTTTATGATAGTAAGACCATCGCAAAACGTCTTGAAGGAAAGAATTCCTTATTCCATACTTGTGAAAGGACAGATGGAACCTGGATTCTTTCGATGATTGTACCCCAAAAATATGATGAGAACGGTCGTGTTGTGAGTGTATTGCTCGCAAATCGTGATTTTACGGAAGAAAAGAAGCGTGAGTTAGAACAAGAGGAGGCTTTACGCCAAGAAAAGATCAAGGCTGAAAAGGCCAATGAGGCTAAATCCATATTCTTATTTAATATGTCACATGATATTCGTACACCGATGAATGCGATTGTGGGATATTCACAATTAATGAAGAAAGAATTGACAAATCCAAAGCTGGTTCATTATCAAGAAATGATTGAACAATCCAGCAAATTATTACTTTCAATTATTAATAATTTGCTGGATATGGCTCGTGTTGAAAGTGGTAAGATGGAATTGGATGAAAATTATGAAGTTATTGGAAATATTAGTCAACTTGTTTGTAGTGCATTTGCAGCAGAGGCTTCAAGAAAGAATATTGAATTAAACATAATTGTGAATGTCGAACACAAACATATTATTGTCGATTCTACAAAGATGCAGGAAATTCTATCTAACCTAATCAGTAATGCGATAAAATATACATCTGCTGGTGGTAAGGTAACAATCGATACAAAAGAACTTCCTTATGATAAAGAAGGCTATGTATTGATTCAAACTAAAGTTACAGATACAGGTATTGGAATGAGTGAAGAATTCTTGCCATCTTTATTTGAATTATTTACACGTGAAAGAAATACAACTCTATCTAAAATTCCAGGTACAGGACTTGGTATGGCCATTGTCAAAAACTTTGTAGACTTAATGAATGGTAGTATTGAAGTAGAAAGTGAACTTGGTAAGGGCAGTACTTTTACGATTACCATTCCACATAAGATTGCGAATAAAGATTATACAAACCGTAATATCGAATCTTCAAATGAGTTTGATAATAATTTTGTGGGTAAAAGAATTTTACTAGCCGAAGATAATGAATTAAATGCTGAAATCACAACCACAATTCTTAGTGAAATGGGTTTTGAAGTTAAAGTTGTAGAAGACGGAATTCTTTGTGTGAATGAAATCCAACATCAACCTGCCAATACATACGATTTGATTTTAATGGATATTCAAATGCCAAACATGGATGGCTATAAGGCGACACATTGTATTCGACGTCTTTTGCAACCTGAAAAGGCCAATATTCCAATTATAGCTATGTCTGCCAATGCGTTTGAGGAAGATAAGAAAAAAGCATTTGATGTAAAGATGAATGATTATATAACGAAACCAATTGACTTTCAAAAAATGGAAGAAGCATTAAAACATATATTGAGTAAGTAGAATCCTCTTTGTTGAGGGTTCTATTTTAATATCAGTCAAAAGTCAAGACTAACCTTATCTAATCTAACGAAAATAAGGCATTTTAGATCAAATAGGAACAATCGTTACAAACGTATTGGAATTCACAATATTTTCACATTGGATCTTTATAATAGAAATTGGCTACTGGATGTAGTAA
>NZ_DS996842.1:213235-245574 GCF_000156655.1 Holdemanella biformis DSM 3989 | reverse complement strand
TATTGGAATTCACAATATTTTCACATTGAATCTTTATAATAGAAATTGGCTACTGGATGTAGTAACGGTGAACCCTCTGAATTAAAAAAAGAAATCTGCTTGAGTTCTCGGTAGATCCTTCGATTTTTTGCAGGAGGACGTGTTTTATGTATATTTATCTATACATTGATGTTGCCATGATTATATTGGCTTTAGTTGAATTACTAAAAATCGCATTGATTATTATAGAAAAATGTAAAAGACACTAGTTCACCCAAAGCCAACGGATTACTAGTGTCTATACATTAGAATAATTCAGAGGAACCACTGTATCCAGTAGTCTTTCTGTATGAATATTAAACAATTGATATATATAAAAGTCAAGACTAATCTTGTCTAATTCACTGAAATAGAAACAATTGAAATTGATTTATAATAGAGGTTGGCGACTGGATGTAGTAATGGCTACCCTTTGAATGAAAAGGATTACATCTTGATTTCTCAAAGAATTATTACTTTGATGTGTTCTATGTATATTTGTCTATATAAGAGTCTTAGTTTAATTACTAAAAATTACATTATTGATTATAGAAAAATGTAAAAGACACTAGTTCACCAAACGCAAAGGATTAAACTAGTGTCTTTACATTAGATAAACTTAGAGGAACTACTTTATCCAGTAGTTTTTCTGTATCTGTATTATACATATTAATTTGGGATTAAATTTTTAAAATTCATAACTTCATTTCATACACATTTCATAAATGATTGCTAATATAGTGTCGGATAAGGAGTTGGTTGTTTTGATACATAATGCTTATGCATATATCACAAGAAAAAAAGTAAGAACGGGTATCTTGTTTTTGATACTTATGGTTATCCTGATCAGTCTTTATGAATGTTTGAGTATACTTTCATACAACGCACAATTAGAACGGTCTTTATATTCTGCAAGTCATAGTTCAATCGTGGTACAAAAAAAGGATGGTTCTGAATTTGAACATACATCTTTTGAAAATTCTGTGTATGAATATGAATTTGTTTCTAAATTAAAAGAAGCTAAGGTTGTTTCTATTAAGCAGGGTGTAACACTGGATTCTTTGCCTAAAGAATATAAGAATGTGGTTTCAGTAATTGGAACTAATAACACTTCAAAAAATGTTTTATTTCGTAGTGGCGTGTTCACTTTAACTTCCGGAAAAGATATTGATTCTAAGGATAGAAATTCTATTCTTATTCATTCGGATTTAGCTAAGAAGAATCATTTAAAAATAGGGGATACAATAGTTTTGAATTCTCATACTTATACCATTAAAGGCATCTTTGTAGGTAAGAAACATGAAACCTATACAGGTTTATCATCCGATTTAAGTGAGAATACTATGTTTGTGGATTATAATTCTCTGGATACTAAGATGGTTACTAAATTGACGATAGATTCAAATCGTTTAAAACAAGTTCAATCCTTATATCCTTCAAGTGAATATGTTGTGTCTAAAGATAAAAATGCCTATCAATCGTCTTTAGAATCTATACAAAGTATGAATCACATGATTCAGATTCTATCTTGTTCTATCATTGTGTGTGGACTTGTTGTCTTATCTTTAGTCTTAGTTCTATGGCTAAGAGATCGCATCCGTGAAATTGGTATCATGTTGTCTATAGGTAAAAGTAAGGTGGAAATCATCATCCAATTTATATTCGAACTTGTATTTATATCGATTCCATCAGGAATCATTCTATGTGCTTATAGTGTAATCAAACATAATGTGTTATGCTTCACATTAAGTTATGGCTTGCTGATGAGTATTATTATCGTTTCTGTACTAATTGCAAGTCTTATGATCATGATCAAAAAGCCAAGGGAAATATTATCAAAATTGAGTTAGGAGAAATAAATAATGAGTATATTAGAAATAAAAGATGTAACGTATGGTTACACAAAATTAGAACATATTTTATTTGAAGTAAATCAAAACTTTGAGTGCGGAAAATTCTATGCGATTATTGGAAAATCAGGAGCTGGTAAATCAACCTTATTATCTTTATTAGCTGGACTTGATGAGCCAGATTCTGGTGAAATTTTATTTGAAGGAGAAGATATTTCAAAAACGGGATATACAAATCATCGTAAGAATCATATTTGTCTTGTGTTTCAAAATTACAATTTGATTGATTATTTAACACCATTAGAAAATGTACGCTTAGTCAATTCTAAAGCTTCGCCTTCCATTCTTTTAGATTTAGGACTTGAACAATCCCAAATCAATCGTAGTGTAATGAAACTATCGGGAGGGCAGCAACAAAGAGTTGCGATTGCCCGTGCCCTTACAAGCAGTGCACCTATTATCTTGGCAGATGAACCAACGGGAAATCTAGATAGCGATACGGCTAGTGAAATTATTGATATCTTAAAGGCTCGTGCTAAAGAAAGAAATAAGTGTGTGATTGTTGTGACACATAGTAAAGAGGTAGCGGATGCCGCTGATGTTGTCTATGAATTAAAAGATAAAAAGTTAAAGAAGAGGGGGGAATAGAATGTTTAAGAATGCATTTAAATATGTAACTCGAAAAAGTGCGAAGTCAATGATTCTATTTCTTGTTGTTGTAATTATGTCAAGCCTTTGTTTAGTCGGACTCTCTATTAAAGATGCGACAAACAAAGCGTCCAATACATCATTAGGCTCGATTACCAATAGTTTTACAATGGAAATTAATCGTCAAGTCAATTTTGGCACGCCTAGAGGTGCAGGCAATGTTAAGGGAAAGGACATTGAAAAGATTTGTTCTTCAAAAGACATTGATTCATATGTGAAAAGAATCAATAGTGTAGCTGACTTAGTCGATCATGATATCATTTTAACTTCAAATGAAAATGAAGAGCGTCTTACTAAATTTAAATCGACCGTGATGCTTACTGGGGTGAATGAATCAAAAAAAGAAACAAAATTTGTATCGGGTGCCTATAAATTAGTTGAGGGCAAACATTTAAATAGTAAGGATAAACATCAAATCTTAATGCATAAAGATTTAGCGGCAAAGAATCATTTAAAAGTGGGAGATAAACTATTACTCCGTTCAAATATCTATGATGCAGATAATGAAAAGGGTGCTGATGAAACAGTAGAAGTAACCATTAAGGGTTTATTTGATGGTCATAATCAGGGTGGTGTTGCAGCAGCACAAGAATTATATGAAAACAATCTAATCACAGATTTGGATACGGCTGCCAAAGTTTATGGCAATACAGAAAAAACAGCTGTATATCAAGATGCCACATTCTTTGTGAAAGGAAATAAAGATTTGGATCAAGTTATTAAAAATCTAAGGAAATTAGATATTAACTGGAATGCGTATGTACTGGTAAAAAGTACATCCAATTATCCGGCTCTACAAAAATCAATAAGTGGTCTGTATAGTGTCGCAAATAAAATGTTTATTGGATCTTTGATCTTTGCGGGTATCGTTGTTACTTTATTGTTGCTCATGTGGATGAATGCACGAAGAAAAGAAATCGCAATTTTAATGGCTTTAGGTATTTCTAAAACGAAGATTTTTATTCAGTTTGTTCTAGAACTATGTATGGTAACCATTCCTGCCTATATCTTTGCGTACTTTATCGCTAGTAAAACTGCATCAGGTCTAGGCACAAAAGTATTGAATCAAGTAAGCACTGGTGTTGCCAAACAAATCGCAAAAGAATCTGCCTCAAATCAACTTGGCGGTGGAGCTGAAGTGGATGGCTTTAATAAGATGTTGACGCATATTGATGCTCATGTTGAACCAAAATATATAGTGTATGTTATTATATTTATGTCAATTGTAATGTTAGTCGCACTTGTTGTGGCTACCACACACTTGTTAAACAAGAACTGTAAAGAATTAATGAATGAGGAAGAATGATGAAAATATTGGTAGTGGAAGATGATACACTGATTCGCGAAGGATTAAGTGAATTTCTATCGGAGTCTGGATATAGTATTATCCAGGCAAAAGATGGTAAAGAGGCATTGGAAAAGTTTAATACAGATATTCATTTGGTGATATTGGATATTCAAATTCCATATATCAATGGATTGGATGTATTAAAAGAAATTCGTAAAGAAAGTGATTTGCCCGTTTTAATCTTAACGGCTTTCAGCAATGAAGAATTCAAAATTGATGCCTATACAAACTTGGCCGATGGCTATATTGAAAAACCATTTTCACTACCCGTATTAAAAGCTCGTATTGACGCGCTTTTACAGAAGCAGGATATTTTTGCATATAAAAATGTTTGTGTGAACTTCAAAAGCTATACGGCGAAAATAGATGGTAAAACGATTGATATCAATGCCAAAGAACTAGAGATATTAAAATATCTTTTAGATAATGCAGGGATTGCCTTAACTAGAGCACAAATATTAGATCATGTTTGGAAAGATAGTGAAGAAGTTCCTTATGATCGAGTTATTGATGTATATATTAAAGAATTACGTAAAAAACTAGGCTTAGATTGTATTACGACCATTCGTAATGTGGGCTACAAATTGGAGAAATCATGAAAAACTTAAAGATATTTCCTAAAATATGCATACAAACATTCAGTGTCATCGCTATTATTGTCTTATTTATCCATCTCTTTGTATATTTGATTTTTCCAAGAACCTATTTGGATGTAAGAAAAGAAGAAATCTATACTAAGGCCAATGAAATTACAGAAAACTTAAATGGCAAATCGGAAGACTATATTGAACAAGCTTTAGATTTCTATTCTAACACCAATGAAATCAAAGCGTTTATTAAAAAGAATACGTCATCGAATGAAGTTGAGATCCAGAATAATTTAAATGTCGACTTAAAGAGTTCTAATAACTCTTTAATTATTGAGGAAAGACAATTAAAGTTGGATACAGGAAAGACCATTCGTCTCCAATTTGTTTCAACGGCAGACATGCAGTTACAAGCCAAAAATCTTAGTTTACAATTTCTTCCTTACTCATTAATCCTATCTCTATGCTTTTCGGCCATTGTCTCTTTTGTGTATGCCAAATCCATTAAAAATTATGTGGTTGAAATCAAAAGTGTAACTGATCAAATGATGGCATTAGATAAGAAGGCTCGTTTAGAAATTGATTCGAATGATGAGATTGGTCAATTGAAGGCACAAATTAATGATTTGTATGAAACACTTCTTGATTCCATTTCCAATCTAGAATTGAAAAATAAAGAGATTTTAAGATTAGAGAAAATAAAATACGATTTCTTTAAAGGGGCCAACCACGAATTAAAAACGCCTTTGGCAAGTCTTAAAATTATCTTAGAAAATATGAAATATAATGTGGGTAAATATAAAAATAGAGATGTTTATATTGATGATTGTATTGATTTAGTCGATCACTTAACGAAGAATATCCAACAAATTTTATCGGTATATTCCATTGAAAATCTAAAAGACGATGAAGAAATTGTTTGTATAAAGAATGAATTAAGTCGTGTACTTCAAAAATATGATGTATTGATTCATCAAAAGGAATTAAGAATTCAAAATGATGTAAAAGATGAAACAATGTATATTGGTAAGACGGCTCTAAATATCATTTTATCGAATCTTATTAGTAATGCGATCAACTATACGTATGAAAAGGGTATAATTCAAATTGGAATCGAACAAGACTATTTCTATATTCAAAACAAACAAGATCCAACCCAACCAAAAGGGAATGGTCTAGGATTATATATTGTTCGTAATCTATTAGATAACTATAAAATGAAATATGAAGTGATTGAAGGAGAAGACTTTGTCTTCAAGATTCAATTTAAGCAATAGGTCTTTTAAATTTGTTGGATTTCACCTTATACTAACATATAACGTAAGTTAGAGGTGAAAACAGCCTAATTATGTATGAGATATTAAAACAATTATTGTTTCAATCTTCCCAAAAAAAAGAAGGTGGTAAAACTCATTTTGTTTGAGTAATTACCACTTTTGTTTTAATCTAATATCTCAATATAATTCACATTGACATATTGTGTGGATATAGGTTCACCATTTATTTTAGCTTTTAAAAAGAATTGGTCTACATCCTCATAGTTTTTATTTTCCATACAAATATAGAATAAGCCATCTTCATATTTAGCTTCAATAATATGATCCTCACCAAGAATTTCTATAGCTACTTTACAAGGTTTTTGTAGGGCATAATATAAGTCAAATAAGTCCATATAGTTAGGATCAAATTGAATCAGAGAATATAAATCATTCACAATATATTTCATGATGGTTAAATCTCCAAAGAATTGCGAATAAATCAATCTTTGAGATTGGAATTCTTTCGCAATCAATAAAAGTTGTATGGCCTGATCTTCATTACCTTCTTCCACATAGATTTTGGCAAGGCGAGAATAAATTTCAGGAACCGGATCAAAAGTATTTGTAGCGCCTTGAATCAATGGATATAGACTTTTAATGATTTCTACATATTTCGAATAATCCTTTGAAACATAATAACCATTCTTATACATATCCGCAAGCTTATAGGCAGCCACAAGATTTCCTTTGTCACTGGCAAGCTTATAATAGTGAAATGCTTTTTTGTAGTCGGGTTGACCAACTCTACCATAATAGTAGATATATCCTAAACATTCATAGGCATCTACATACTCAAGACTAGCGGCCATTAAATAATATTCTTCCGCCAAATCAAACTGTCTTTGTTCATAATACCAACCACCAAGTTCTACCATATATTCAGGATTTTTTGTTTCTTGTATTAAAAACTCTAGAGCATGGATCAAAGAAATGTCATCCTCATATTTTGTATGTGTTAAATCATAATAATCATCTAGTATTTGTTGCGCTTTTTCAATTGTTAATGCCATAATACACCTCAAAATAATTATAGGAAACTTATGAATTTAGGCAATACAAAATGTATTGTTTTGTGTTTTTTTTATTTAAAGTTTATAATTATTTAGATAATACGAAAAAAGGAGGAGTTTCATTGGTACGTATACTAGAAAACGCAAATCGTTTACGCAAAGAAAAAGTTTTTGAAACTTATAAAAGAATATGTCAAAATGATTACTTTGACTATGATTCTATGACTCGTAAAGAGATGTTTGAACACATGATTGAAACATATACACCTGAATATTTAATATCTATTTGTACGACATGGGAATTAAAAGCTTTAAGAAGATTATTGCGTAACCAAGATTTAGAGGATGATCGCTATCGCTTTGAAAGAACGGCACTAAGCTCTAAGTTTTTATATTATGATCAAGAGTTACCAGAAGAATTCAAAAAGAATGTAAAATTGGCTGTAAAAAACATTGATTTAGACCAAAAGGCAGAAAACGATGAACCAACCATTGTCATTCTTGGCATTATTCGTGCTTTCGGTATTATTGAACCCTCATTGATTCAAGCTGTATGCAGTGCATGTTCTTTTCATTATAAATCCATTATTGAAGGTGCACTTTTTAATTTCTGGGCTTATTTAAAAGAAGATTATCGATTAATTGATGATAGTTTTGCGAATGAATATGTATATTGGGACTATAATGAAATTTTAGATCGCATTCGAGATAGTCGTATTCAACACGAAAGATTCGAACCTAAATTTTTAGATCAAGATAGTTATATTTCTATTTTTTATCATGGATATGATGCGACAAATTCGGATATTAAAAAATTCTTTACAGCTTTAAAGAAAGAAGTGTTGGATGTAACTCAATTTAAAGACGAGTTCTTTAATCATCTATTAAATGGTACATTCAATGAAGAAAAGATGGAATGGATTCCATTCTTTTATCAATTTTCGAAACCACTTTCAAATCGCTATCATAAGGCTGTTGTACAAATCGCATTGCCAAACTATTATGGTTTGAGTATGGATATGTATCAAAAGATGAAGGATCAGGCGCATTTTAATGAAAAGCTGCGCCAGTTAAATGAGCCTCAGACAAATGCTTGTATCGAACAAAAAGATACGCGTTTATTCTATAAACTATATTTTAGTATCTTGGATTATGTGAATTCATTCGAACAAATTATTCCTAATAAAAAAATTGATCCAAATATTTATATTGAACCCGATGAACTTGTTAATTTGATTGAAGTCTTCTGGAAAGATAAGGATCGTTTTATTGATGAATATATCGAAAAGAATCCTTCTAATTTTACATTCCGCAATCTAAATATCATTTCGGATTTTAGATATGGTATGCGCAAAAATTTCTTGTTGGTGGCATACAAAAAGAATTATACGGTATTAAATGATGAAGGTATCAATTATATGGTGAAAGGATTAAATGAAAACTTAGATCAATTCATTGCCCCAGAAAAAACACCTATGTTGATGCAAACAGCCATTATGCCATTTAATGGACGCATTATTTATGATGGCTTTATTTCAACATCGAATATACGTCTAGCCCAAGATATTGTTTCGAAGGCATTTGAAGATTATAGTTATGGACAAAAGATTTATTCATTATTGCCCGAAAATTTAAATTAAAAGAGAATGTTGTTTAAACATTTCAAATTGTAGCTTTAAAAAAGATAAATAAGATCACGATAAATGAATCGATATAGAAAAAGACGGGAATTGGATATAATCCCGTCTTTAATTGTTTTCTACAACAATCTTACCAGATTGAATAACTTTATTGATTTTTCTTACATTTGAAATATTCTCTAATGGATTTTCTTCAAGACATACTAAGTCTGCTTGTTTTCCTACTTCAATCGAACCATAGTCCTTTTCAACACGTACACATCTTGCAGAATTGATTGTTGCGATTTTTAAAATATCCATGTTTGGAATGTTTAATCTTGCCAAAAGCTCCATTTCATGAGCTGTATTGTTGTGGTAGTTAAATGGTGTACCTGCATCTGTACCTAGTGCAATCTGAATACCTTGTTTATAGGCTTTTTTAACACTTTTGACGTGTGCATCCTTAACCTTCAAGGTTTTATCTACCATATATTTGGCCACTCCATTTTCTACACCCTTATCAATAATACATTGAGGAGCGCAAAGGGTAGGGACTAAGAATGTATTTTGTTTTTTCATAAGTTCAAGACATTCCTCATCTA
Source organism: Holdemanella biformis DSM 3989 (assembly GCF_000156655.1). GTDB lineage: Bacteria > Bacillota_I > Bacilli_A > Erysipelotrichales > Erysipelotrichaceae > Holdemanella > Holdemanella biformis. Next base: position 236,513 of record NZ_DS996842.1, on the reverse strand, counting down.
AAAAACAACCATGTTCAATGGAATCAATACCTGCATATAAGGCGTTTTTAATACCTTGTAAACCTTGGGCATGTGTAGCCGTTTTTCTTCCTGCTTTATGAGCTTCTTCAATCATGACCTTCATTTCTTCTACACTAAATTGGGCATTACCCGGCTCTACACCTTTGGTCATAACGCCGCCTGTAGCCATCATTTTAATGAGGTCTACACCACTTTTTAGTTGTGTACGAACTGCTTTTAAACAAGCATCTTTACCATCTGCTTCAATGCCTTCTTGCCATCCATGACCGCCTGTCATACATATGACTTTACCTGCACAATACATATGAGGTCCTTGAATCACATCATTTTGAATGGCTTCTTTAATTTGTAGATCATAATTTTCTTCCGTGCCTACAACACGAATAAATGTTACTCCAGATTGAAGATATTCTTTACAGTGCTTTTGTGCATAGAATATCTTCTCTATTAAGCTAAATTCTTTTTTTGAGTCGAATCCGACAGGATAAAGAATGTGGACATGGCAGTTAAAAAAGCCTGGCGTAATTGTATTTACTTCAATGACATCTTCCTGTATTTCATGATAATCTTCTACCGCTTTGATTTTATCATCTTCAATTGAAATTAATTGATCAAATTTGGGGGTAGCACTTACGCCATCAATCAAAACTTTTGCGTGTACGAATAATTTAGTCATAAATAAACTCCTTTTTAGTGATTATGAACCTTGAATACTATTTATGCAAGTATTTACAGAAAATAAATGTAAAAAAAGAGGGAATCCAAGGATTCCCTAAAGCATAGACTTAAATAGAATGTCATTATAGTCTGGTAAAGGCCAGTCTTCTTTCGAAACATTGGTTTCAATCAAATCTGTCAATTGACGAATTGTTTCCATTAATGGAAGTAATTCATTGGCCGCAAAACAAGCCGCTTGTTTTTCTGTTGTTGTTTCTTTGTGAATCAATGTTTCCAATGTATCTAAGTGGTTTGAAACGAGTTCTAAAGGTGTGTTGATATTTTTTAAGATCTTCACTTCTAAAGGTGCATCGATTCCACTTGATTTTTTAGTTTGAATGATTTGAGCTAGTTTAGCCTCATAGCTAAAGATTGCAGGCAAGATTTGTTTGCGCAACATATAAGCCATCGTCTTAGCTTCGATTTGAACCACTTTATAATAGTTTGTAAGAAGGATACTTTCACGTGCGTGCAATTCACTTGCAGAATATACATTGTGTTTTTCAAACAATTGAAGATTTTTTGGATCTGTATAGTGAGGAAGTGCATCCGCAGTTGTTTTAAGTTCTAATAAACCACGTCTTTTTGCTTCTTTCTTCCACTCATCTGAATATCCATTTCCAGAGAAGATAATTCGTTTATGATTCTTTAATGTTTTTTGAATTAATGCAATCAAGGCTTTTGTCATATCTTCTTTTTTAACACATTCCAATTCATCCGCAAACTGTGTTAATTCTTCAGCTACGATTGTATTTAAAATTGTGTTTGGACAAGAAATGTTTAAGTTGGATCCAAGCATTCTGAATTCGAATTTATTACCAGTAAACGCAAATGGAGAAGTACGGTTACGGTCCGTAGAATCTTTTGCGATTGGAGGTAGGGTAGAAATACCAAGTTCCAATCTACGATCGATTGTATCTACATATTCATTTCCAGCTTCAATAGCTTCTAAGATAGCTGTTAATTCTTCACCTAAATAGATAGAAATAATAGCTGGTGGTGCTTCATCTGCACCTAAACGATGATCGTTTCCAGCACTGGCAACAGAGATTCTTAATAAGTCTTGATATTCGTCTACACCTTTAATGATAGCTGCAAGTACTGTTAAGAAACGAATATTGTCTTTTGGAGAATCACCAGGCTCTAAAATGTTTTCGCCCTCTTCTGTACAGAAAGACCAGTTGTTGTGTTTACCACTACCATTGACACCGTCAAATGGCTTTTCATGTAATAAACATACCAATCCATGATGTGAAGCTACCTTTTGTAAAACTTCCATTGTAAGTTGGTTTTGGTCATTCGCAATATTTGTTGATGTAAATACAGGTGCCAATTCAAATTGACATGGAGCCACTTCTTTATGTTCTGTTTTGGCATATACACCCAATTTCCAAAGTTCTTCATCTACTTCTTCCATATAAGCTTTTACACGTTCGGATAAGCTTCCAAAGTAGTGATCATCTAATTCTTGACCTTTTACTGGAGCCGCACCAAATAGTGTTCTTCCTGTAACCAATAGGTCTAGACGTTCTTTAAACATTTCCTCATCAATTAAGAAATATTCTTGTTCAGGCCCAACAGTCGTTTTGATTTTATGGATATTGTAACCCATAATATTCAATAAACGAACAGCTGCCTTATTTAATGCATCATTACTTCTTAATAATGGCGTTTTCTTATCCAAAGCACTACCATCGTAAGAACAGAATAAAGTTGGTATATACAATGTCTTTTCTTTAACGAAAGCTAAAGAAGTTGGATCCCATGCTGTATATCCTCTAGCTTCAAAAGTAGCACGTAATCCACCACTTGGAAAACTGGAAGCATCGGGTTCACCTTTGATCAATTCTTTTCCTCTAAAGTCTGAAATAACAGATGTTGGCCCAGTTGGATTGATAAACGCATCATGCTTTTCAGCAGTGATACCTGTCATTGGCTGGAACCAGTGTGTATAATGAGTAGCCCCTTTATCCATCGCCCAGTCTTTCATGGCATTCGCTACGACATCTGCGATTTCTTTAGGAAGTTCTTTTCCTTTTTCCATTACATCCATCATTTGTTTGTAGACGGCATGAGGCAAATATCTTTGCATAGCAGATGTACTAAATACGTCACATCCAAAATATTCATCGACAATTTTCATTTTTTGTGTATCCTCCTGTCGCGTATATAATATCATTATTTTCATAAATTATTTGAGAAATTTTTCTTTTTTTCAAAAAAACCTTCATTTTTTTCGTATAAGAGTATGTAGGCAATCTGACATTTAGTTTCTAATGCATATAGTTAACTTCTTCTTTGTTGTTAAAAAACGAAGGTGAAATTATTTCTTGGTCAATGATAGTTCGTCTTTCTAGTACAATGGATATAAAGTCTGTAGCTTCCATATTAAATATGTCTGTGGATGAACTTGAAAGGTATATATATAAAAAAGAAAAGTCACTATTTGTGACTTTCTTTGTTTTCTAGACTTGCCTTTACTAAACCAACAAACAATGGGTGAGGGCGATTTGGTCTAGATTTAAATTCAGGATGATATTGAACACCAATATAGAATGGATGATTTGTATATTCAATAGCTTCTACTAATTGTTTATCTGGACTTGTACCAACGATGTTCATACCATTACGTTCGAATTCACTGCGATATTCATTATTGAATTCATAACGATGACGATGTCTTTCATCGATCATATCTTTTTTGTAGCAAGACCAGATTTTTGTGTCCGCTTTTAAAGAACAAGGATAAGAACCTAAACGCATAGTGCCACCTTTTTTGATGTCATTGCTTTGATCTTCCATAAAATCAATGATTGTATGTTTACTTTCAGAATCAAATTCATACGAGTTGGCATCCTCAAAACCTAATACATCACGCGCAAAGGCAATGGCTGCAATTTGCATACCCAAACAGATTCCTAAATAAGGGATTTGTTTATTTCTTGCATAGTTGGCAACACTGATCATACCTTCAATACCGCGATCTCCAAAACCACCAGGTAAAATAATTCCATCTGTATCTTTAAATACTTCATCTAAATTGGCATTTTCTAAACCTTGTGAATCGATCCATTGAATATTCACTTTGGCGTGATTTTCAAAACCACCATGATATAAAGCTTCACTTACAGAAAGATATGCATCATGTAGTGCTACGTATTTACCAACTAAGGCAATATTTACAGGTTTTGTACTTGCTTTAATGTTTTCAACAACTTGTTTCCATTCTGTTAAATCTGGTTTACGAATTTCTAGACCCGTTTTTTCACAGACAATGTCCGCAAGATTTTGTTCTTCCAACATAAATGGAACTTCATAAAGGGATGGAAGTGTCTTATTTTGGATCACACAACGCTTTTCAACATTACAGAATAATGAAATTTTGTCTAACACAGACTGAGGAATGGTTTCATCACAACGCGCAACAATAATATCAGGATTAATACCATAAGACTGTAATTCTTTGACAGAATGTTGTGTTGGTTTTGATTTATATTCTTGAGAACCAGAAATATATGGAATATACGTTACATGGATGAATAAACAATTTTTACGCCCTACTTCTAAAGCCACCTGACGAATAGATTCTAAAAAAGGTAAGCTTTCAATATCACCCGTTGTACCACCAATTTCAGTGATCACAACATCTGCCGCTGCATGTTCACCAGCACGAATCACAAAACTTTTGATTTCATTAGTAATATGAGGGATGACTTGAACGGTTTCACCAAGATATTTTCCATCACGCTCTTTGTTGATGACATTCCAATAGACACGTCCAGTGGTAAGGTTGGAATACGTGTGTAGGTTTTCATCAATAAATCGTTCATAATGACCTAAATCTAGATCGGCTTCAAGACCATCATCTGTGACATAAACTTCACCATGTTGGAAAGGGGACATTGTTCCTGGATCTACATTGATATAAGGATCTAATTTTTGGCTTGTAACCTTGTAGCCGCGAGACTTTAAAAGACGGCCAAGACTTGCTGCACTGATTCCTTTACCTAAACCAGAAACAACACCACCCGTTACGAAAATGTACTTTGTACTCATTTGTTTCACCTCTACTTTTTTTCTTTTAACTCGGCAATTTTACACCTATGAAAAAAAGATGTAAATAAAAAATTTAAAAAAATGATTTTCATTTTAAAAGATAGTATAATAAATTCGATTTGAGGTGGTTTTTAGTGGACCTACATGAAAAAGAGAAGATGTACCAAAGACTTATAATTTTTACACTATTGATTGGAATGGTTATCTATTATTTTGAAAAGATTTTTTGTTTTTTAGGTTGGATTGGACAAATGTGCTTACCATTTTTACTTGGAGCCGGCTTGGCTTTTGTGTTTAATATTATTTCGAATAATCTAATGCGCTATTCGATAAAATGGTTTGACATCAAAGATACAAAAATCAAACGAATTATTTCGAATGTATTATCGGTTCTAATCGTTTTTGCCGTCTTTGTCGCATTTGTTGGAATTGTCATACCAAGAATTTTATTTTCTATTCAATTGCTGCTGACAAATTTTCCACAAATGATTTATGAATTATATATTTGGCTTTTAGATATCACAAAAAATATTGATGTGATTCATGATTCCTTAAAAAACTTAGACATCAACGCCTTTAGTACCTTTGCGATTGATAATGTCTCAAAAAAAATAAGTTCATGGCTCGTTTCTGGGGGAGCTAACGATATATTCGGCTCTATTTTTACAATTTTATCCACAACATTTTCATGGTTTGCGCAAGCCTTTATCACCATTGTCTTTTCTTTTTTATTGCTCTTTAATAAAGAACAAGTCGTACGTGAAACAAAATCTTTATTAAAAGCTTATCTTCCTGAAAAAAATTATGATCGAGTGCGCCACGTATTAAAACTCATTGTTCGCATATTTACAAGTTATGTGGGAGGAACCTGCTTAGAATGTTTAATTCTTGCAAGTTTAGTCACTGCAGGAGCCTTGATTTTAAAAATACCATACGCATTTTTAGTTGGACTTGTCGTGGGTATTGGCGCTTTGGTACCTATGTTTGGAGCTTTGGTTGCCGCTATATTATGTGCTTTCTTTATTGCGATGACATCCCCTGTACAAGGTCTAACTTTTATCATTATGTTTATTTGTATCCAACAAGTCGAAGGAAACTTTATTTATCCTCATGTCGTTGGAAAATCCGTTGGTTTTCCACCCATGTATATCATTGTTGCGATCACAATTGGAGCGAATGTTGCAGGCATTATTGGAATCATTATCTTTATTCCAATTTGTTCATGCATCTATCAATTGGTGAGTGAAGATGTGTTAAGTCGTCTTCAAAAAGTAAAAGAGGTAACTGATTAATTTGACATAAATGATGTCTATTTAAATTGTATCCTTTGAGTATAGAAAGAAGGATACAATATGAACGCAGAAAAAAGATTAGCTATGGATTTATTAGATGCCGTATGGAAAGAGGATGTACAAAAAGTTGAATATTGTTTACAACTTGGTGCAAGTCCAAGTTGGGTATTTAATGGGTATCCAATTTTGATGCATGCCATCAGCATTGGAAATGAAGAAATTGTAAATATTTTAATTGATGCCGGAGCCATTCAAAAACAAGAGGCTTTAGGTTTTGCGCTTGAAAGAGGGATTGGTCAAATGATACGTCCACTTGTATTTCGTGGTATTGTTCCTAAACATTTTGAGCCAAAAAAAGGCTTTGGTTACTATCCCCAAAGATTTTGCAGCACACACTAAAAGGAGAAAACAATGAATCGAACAAACTTATGCATTCGCATGCTACAACTTTTAAAGGCAAGAGGAAAGATGAATACAACACAACTTGCTTCAGAACTAGAAGTAAATCCACGAAATATTCGTGAATTTAAAAAAGAACTTGTGCTTGCAGGCTATAACGTAGAAGAAGTGAAAGGGCGCTATGGAGGCTATATCTTAAATGATCAATATGATCTTCCGGTCACTATTTTTAGTGACGAACAAAAGGATGCATTGGTACAATCGTATAAATTTATGCGTACACAAAAAGATTTTAAACCACTCTCTTTATATTGTGATGCTATGGATAAGATTATTGCGACAAGTAAAATTTCATCAAACGATTCATTACACTACATGTCAAATTCAATCAAGTTGGATCAAAAGACTTCAACTATGATCGACAAGACGCAACAAGCCATAAATCTAGGCCTATGCGTCCTTTTGTCGTACCAATCTTTACAAGATGAAACCCCCAAAGAATTTGAGGTTGAGCCCTACGAAATAATTCACTATCATAAATCCTATTATTTAATTGGCTTTTCCTTATTGAGAAAAGATTATCGTATGTATCGTTTCAGCTTAGAACGTATGTATTCATGTGAAATCTCATCAAGACATTTTATTCGTGATAATCATTTCCATTTAAGTAACTATATTGGAGAGCATTCTCTAATTCCTTTAGATTTAAAACAAATACAAGTCAGAGCCTATCATAATGAGAATGGTCTTCGTTTGTTTAAAGAAAAATATTGGGGTAATAAACTACAAATCATCAATAAACAAGAGGGTTTCACCGACTTTGAATTTTATACAGACGACCTGTCGAATTTGTATCAATCTTTATTTGCGATGACAAATCAAGTAGAAATCTTGCAGCCAGAAGATGTGAAGTCAAACTATGTTATGCGCGTTAAAAAAATATTAAACGCTTATAAAGGATGAAAAGATTTGATTTTTGAAGTACAATAAGAATGGTGAAAAATTTTATGTTACATGTATCAGATTTAATGCGTGAAATGAAATGTGACTGTTTTTGTTGGAACAGTGTCCACAATTCAATTCACCAAGAAAGTTTTTATAAAATGGATTGTCCATTCTCAAACCTTTGGCAAACGTATCTAAACGCAACAAATTGCGGTTTAGGTCATTCCATGGATTCAAATGAACAATCTTTAAAGTTATTAGAAGAAAATGATGTCGTATGTTTTGCACGATTCGAATATAAGGAGTGTCGTACAAAAATTCCATATCTAAAAAAAGTAGAGAATGGATATATGGCTGTATATCCACATTTAAGTGCATATCCAAAAGAGAATGAGGCGTTGATTATGAAAATCAATGAAATCATTCTATCTCATTGTGGTATTCACGTGACTCAAAATCGCATTGTGTATTTAAATAAGGAATATATTCGCAAAGAAAGTCTAGATTTAAATGAATTGTTATGCATAAGTGATAAGCTATTCAATAAGCGTAATCATTTATCGAAAACGATTGCCGAGTGTATAGATGAAGTGGATATTGATTTGGATCGTTGGATTGAAAGAACTAAAGAAATTTTGAATCGTACGAGCATCACTCCAGTGCGTACAAAACAATGTACGGCATTAAGAAGATGTAATTATTATCCTGTATGTTTTGACGAATCCAACGAACCCGATGATTCTATTTTGTTTTTTACGACCAATCAACATAAATTAGATGCCTATAACCGTGGCATTCGTCATATTCATGAATTGCCATTGAATCAAATTGAAGGGTTTCGTCTTCAATATGCGCAATATATGGCAAGTAAAACGAATAAACCATTTATGGATCGGGCCGCATTAAAAGTATGGATGAAACAAATTCAGTATCCAATTTCATATCTAGATTTTGAATGGGATACCTTTGCCATACCACCTTATGAAAATATGAAGCCTTTTGATGTGCTTTGCTTCCAATATAGTTTGCATGTAGAAACACAAGACGGAAATTTGAAACATTATAATTTCTTTGAATCGAAAGATTGCAGAAGACATTTTATTGAGCAATTGATTCAAGACCTTCCAAAAACAGGGACGATTCTTGTATACAATATGGAAGGCGCTGAAAAGCTAAGATTGAAGCAACTTGCGAGTCAATTTGAAGAATATAGAGAAGAATTAGATGCAATCTGTTCTAGAATGGTAGATTTATCAAAGCCTTTTGAAGCTGGATTGTATTATAATTCAAAAATGCGCGGACATTATTCTTTAAAGAGTATATTACCCGTCTTTTCAAAAGATGTTTCTTATCTTGATTTAGATATTCAAAATGGTTTGAATGCGGTCTTTGCGTATCGTACATATGATGATAAGGATGAAGAAGAGAAAAATGAAGTAAAAAAAGCCATTTCAACATATTGCCAAATGGATACATATGCTGAATATATTGTATATCATGGTTTGATTGAGGAGGTAAAAAACAATGCCTAATATTATTACACATACTTTATTTGCACAGGAAATCTTTGATAAAGTAGATGAAGCTACACATGATTTATTTGAACCAAGACTACAACTTTTAGAAATCGGTTCAAATGGACCTGATTTTCTATTCTTTCATGGAATGAATCCAAAAGATTTTTATAAGAAAAGTGATTTAAGAGTTGCAGGAAGCATGTTTCATGCAGCACATGTCAATGATTTTTACCAAAAGGCTTTGATTTCAATTCGTAATGAACAAGATGAAGACATCAAAAAAGATATGATGACCTATGTTTGCGGACATTTATGTCATTGGGCATTGGATGCGACAAGTCATCCTTACGTTTTTTATCGTACTGGTCCATGTAAAGGAAAAAGTGCTTGGTATCATCATCGTTTTGAATCTTTATTGGATGCGATCATGTTGAAGGTGAAGCGTGAGTGTACAATTGAAGATTTTAAATTTTATGAAGTATGTGATGTAACTAAAGAGCAAGCTAGAGCGATTGCACGTATTTATGTTGTGGCAATTCGTCAAATCTTAGGTTTTGATATTAAGCCACATCAAATTTTAGAAAGTTTAAACGATTGGCATTTTATTGAAACACTGTTCTATGATGCTTCTGGAGATAAGTTGAAGGCGCTTCAAACATTAGAAACATTCACAAAGGCCTATAACTCTTTATCTGGATATATTGTTCCGAATCATCCAGATGATCCATATGATGTAATGAATCTTTTACATACGCGTTGGCATCATCCAAGTGACAGTTCGTTTGTTTCAACGGAAAGTTTCTTTGATCTATATGATCGTGCTCAATTATTGGCTATGGAAGCTATTCGTCTATTTTTAGCGGCTTGTCAAAATCCAGATTTAGATGAAGATCTATTGTTATTGATCAAGGATAGAAATTATAATTTGGGTGTTTCAAACCAGGCTGAAATGACAAATTTTGATTTAATTTTTGAAAAATAGGTGGAAGGGTTTACAAGTTTACGAAATAGGGGTATTATATGGGTGGTAAGAGATAGAAAGTATGGCTCACCTTTCGACTCAAAATCCATCTTGTGTGTATATATCCTTCCTTAATAACACATAAGAAATTACTTTATCGATCCTTTCGATGAAAGAAAGCACTTCGGTGCTTTTTTTCTTTTTCTTGACAAAATTCAAGCGTGATATAAAATAATTTAGGTTAAACATACAATTTTAAAGGAGAAAAACATGATTAGTTCAAATGATTTAAAACCAGGTCTTACAATTTTAGTCGATGGTGAAATCTATACAGTTTTAGAAGCGTCACAAAATAAAACCGCTCGTAGTGCCATGGTTGTTAAGGCAAAAGTTCGTAACATTCGTACAGGAAGTAATGTTGAATTGTCTTGGGGCGGTGGAGAAAAGGTTGAACCTGCTCAAATTGAAAAAAGAGAAATGCAATATTTATATGATACAGAAGATGCCATGGTATTTATGGATAATGAAACATATGATCAAGTCGAAATTCCTATGGATCGTCTAAAATGGGAAAGAAACTTTATTGTTCCAAACTCAAATGTAAATATTTCAAGTTATGAAGGTGAAATTTTAGGTGTTATTTTACCAGATAAGGCAACTTTAAAAATCGTTGAGTGTGAACAAGCCGTTAAGGGAGATACAGCTACTTCTGCAAGTAAAAACGCTGTTTTAGAAACGGGATTAGAAGTAAAAGTTCCTTTATTTATCAATCAAGATGAATTGATTGTAGTAAATACAAATGATGGTAAATATTCAGGACGTGCAAAATAGGCGATTGCCTATTTTTCTTTTTTTGTTGAATAGTGTATAATAGTAAAGAATGTTTAGGAGGTACTTATGACTCAACTTTCAAGAAAACAAAAGTATCAAGAACTTAGAGATCGTTTAGATGAAGAAACAACTGCAGCTCAAGCACAGCCAGTAAAACTACAAAGACTATCACGTGTAGATAGTGGTTCACATGCCAATAAGCCATTGTATCCACATGATACGGTGCGTGTTTCTCCAACTGTAAAAGAAATGCCTACTTCTCCAGTTATGGAAGATCTTCTTGGAGAAGTAAAACAATACAATATTGATAATGGAAATCGTATTACAGATGATACGCAGATCAATATTTTAAAACAATTGGATTCAACGAGTGAAACAAGAAAAAGAAATCAACATGTGATTCCAATGGAAACAGATGATGAAGATTTAGGTTCGACAATGAAAATTTCAAAACCTACAACACAAGAGTTTGAAAGACCTGTTCGCCAAGAACCTAAGGAAGAAAAAATTGTCTTAACAAGTGATGATGTAGAAGATGTCAAAAAACCTGTGGATGACAATTTGGATTTAATGTTCTTATCTGGTGATGATTTTGATAAAACAGAAGAACAACAAAAAAATGAAAAGAAGAAAAAATCAAAACGTAAAAAAGAAAAACGTGATGAACTTGAATCTATGCCTAGTGCAAAAATGCGCATGAAAACTTCGGATTTTGAAAAAGCAAGTAAAAAAGGGAAGAAGGGTTCAGAAATCGTATTAAATGTCGTATTAGGTATATTAATTATTGCCTTAGTTGCGATTATTGGTTATTTGGTTTGGACATTTAAGAATATTTAATGGAGGACTGAAATGAAAAAAAATTAATATTGCGATTGATGGCCCTAGTGGGGTCGGAAAAAGTACGATTGCGGATATTGTTGCTGAAAAGTTAGGTATGAAACATTTGGATACGGGTGCTATGTATCGTTGTGTAGCATATAAGACTTTAAAAGACAACATGGATATTCATGATGAAAATGCGATGAGTGATTTAATGGATTCGATTGATATTCATTTTGACGAAGAAAATCATGTATATTTAGATGGGGAAGATGTTTCTAAAGAAATTCGTATGAATGATGTTTCGATGCAGGCAAGTAAAACGAGTCAGCTTGCGATCGTTCGTAAAAAATTAGTGAATCTTCAACAAAAAGTATGTGCAAGTAAAGGCTTTATTGTAGATGGTAGAGATATTTGTTCTGTTGTTTTGCCGGATGCAGAAGTTAAGATTTTTATGAGTGCTTCAAGTAAGGCAAGAGCCCAAAGAAGATATGATGAATATATTTCTAAGGGAATCAATGCAGATTATGAGACAATCTATCAAGATATTGTCGCAAGAGATTATCAGGATACGCATCGTGAAATTTCGCCTTTACAAAAAACAGAAGATGCAATTGAAATTGACACTTCAAACCTAACTATAGATGAAGTCGTTTCAAAAGTATTAGAAATAGTCGAATAATGTAGAAAGGGGACCACAATATGATTCGAGGTACTGTGGCCATAGTTGGTCGGCCAAACGTTGGAAAATCAACGATATTCAATCGTTTGATTGGACAAAGAAAGAGCATTGTAGATGATACGCCCGGAGTAACAAGAGATAGAATTTATGGTGAAGTGGAATGGCTGACACAAACTTTTCGCTTGATCGATACGGGTGGTATTCAAATTGAGGACCAGGCATTTGCCCAGGAAATCAATATGCAAGTAGATATTGCGATTGAAGAAGCGGATGTTATTATTTTCTTAACTTCGGCAAAAGAAGGTGTAATGACAGATGATACAGTTATCGCAAGAAAACTACAAAAGTGTAAAAAGCCAGTTATTTTGGCTTGTAATAAAGTGGACAATCCAGAAATGCAGATGAATGTATATGAATTCTATGCTTTAGGTCTAGGAGATCCTGTTGTACTTAGTGGAGCTCATGGTATTGGACTTGGAGATTTATTGGATATTGTCTTGGAAAAACTTCCAGAAAAGAATTTATCTCCATATGAAGGTATTACTTCATTTTGTGTCATTGGACGTCCAAATGTTGGAAAATCAAGTTTAGTCAATTCAATCTTAAAAGAAGATCGTGTTATTGTATCCAATGTTGAAGGTACAACGCGTGATGCGATTGATACGCCATTTCATGTTGACGATAAAGAATATATGATTATTGATACGGCTGGTATTCGTAAAAAAGGTAAGATTTATGAGAATATTGAAAAATATTCGATCTTACGTGCTTTAAGTGCTATTGATCGTAGTAATGTTGTTTTATTCTTAATTGATGGTGAAAAAGGTATTCGTGATCAGGATAAGCATGTTGCAGGTCTTGCGCATGATGCTGGTAAAGGTGTCATCATTGTCTACAATAAGTGGGATACAGTCGAAAAAGATGAAAAGACAATGGCTAAGATTGAAAAGGAAATTCGTGCTCAATTCTTATATTTGAACTATGCACCAATTGCGTTTACTTCAGCACTGACTGGAAGTAAAGTGAATCAATTGATTCCTTTGATTGATCAGGTACATGATGCATGTACTTTGCGTATTCCAACAAATATTTTAAATGATGTGATTCTAGATGCACAGATGATGAATCCGGCAAAACCACACTTGGGTAAACAATTAAAGATTTATTATGCTAGTCAAGTTGCGGTTGAACCTCCAACGATTGTATTATTTGTGAATGATCCAGAATTATTACATTTTAGTTATGCTCGTTATATTGAAAATAAATTAAGAGAAGCATTTGGCTTTACGGGAACACCAATTAAAATTTTGGCTCGTAAACGCTCATAGTAAGGAGTTAAATATGCGTACTGTTGTGATTGGTAGTGGAAGCTGGGGAACAGCTTTAGCTCAAGTTTTACAAGATAATCATCAAAAAGTTATGGTTTATGGTGTTGCAGAAAATGAAGTGAATGACATCAATGAAAATCATAAAAACTCAAAATATTTTGGGGATGTAGAATTAAATCCTGAATTAAAAGCTACGACAGATATTGAATGCGTAAAAGGAGCCGATATTGTATTATTGGCCGTTCCTACAATCGCAATTGATCCAATTTGTCATCAAATTAATGATTTGTTAGAAAAAAAGACAATCATTATCAATGTTTCAAAAGGGTTCCATCCAGAAACAAATGAAAGAATGTCACAAGTTATTCGTCGTTGTATTGATGAAGATAAATTAAGTTCAGTTGTAAGTTTAATTGGTCCAAGTCATGCAGAAGAAGTTGTTATTCGTTTATTGACTACAATTGATGCGATCAGTTTAAAAAATGAGGATGCGCTTACCGTTCAAAATTTATTCTCAAATCAATACTTGCGTATTTATACAGGTAATGATGAAATTGGTTCAGAACTTGGAGTTGCGATTAAAAATGTCATGGCTATTGCTTCTGGAATCTTATCTGGTTTAGGTTACCAAGATAATACGCGCGCAGCCTTGATTACGCGTGGCTTACAAGAAATGATTCGTTATGGTGTTCATTTTGGTGGTCAACAAAAAACATTCATGGGACTTACTGGAATTGGAGACTTGATTGTAACTTGTACAAGTGTACATTCTCGTAATTTTGAGGCTGGATATCAAATTGGTAAAGAAAATTCTGTTGAAAACTTCTTTAAGAACAACACAAAGACTGTAGAAGGTGTTCGTACCGCAAAAATTGTGCATCGTGTTGCGACAGAAAATGGTATTGATATGCCAATTTGTGAAGAAGTTTACCAAATCTTATATAATGGAAAACTTCCAAGTGATTGTGCACAAGATTTAATGATTCGTGATTTAAAGAAGGAATTTTAGTATGGGAAAGTATGTTAATAAGGAGTCTTTAACACAGACTTTATCAATTCAATTAAATATGTCTAAAAAAGATGCTGCATATGCAGTGGATTTGATTTTTAATGAAATGAGTGATGCCTTGGCAAGTGATGGTCATGTCGATATTACTGCGTTTGGTAAGTTTGAAATTTTTGACCGTAAATCAAGAATGGGTATCAATCCTGTGACAAAAGAAAGAATGATGATTCAGGCAACAAAACTTCCTAAGTTTCGTCCAAGTCAGACTTTAAAAAATAAGTGCAACAAATAGGTCTTATGACCTATTTTTGTCTTTCGAAAGGATTGGTTATGAGTATATTTATTGTTACATTCGCATTTACATTGGCAATTTCGAGCAAGTGGGCTTATTCTTATTTTGGACTTTCTAGTTTTGAACAAATTGTATACCACATTAAAGTTCCGTTAGAAGGTACCAATACACAATTTATTTTTGGTTGGATGAAAAAATGCTTACTTCCAGGCTTTATTTTTGGCCTTATTTTTAGTTGGGTTCCTATTAATATTGCGAAAATGATTCTTTTACTTTGTTGTATATATGGTCTTTGTCAAATTCATTTCTTTTCATATGTCTTTGATCAATTTAAGAAAACGGATTTTTATGATACATATTTTGTCGAATCTGAAGTGATTTCACCTGAAAAGAAGATGAATTTTATTCACATTTATTTAGAATCGATGGAAACAACCTATGCCACAAAAGAAGATGGAGGAGATGCCAATGAAGATTTACTGCCTTATTTGACTAAACTTACAAAAGACTCCGTTTCTTTTTCGCAACATGAGAAAATTGGTGGCGCTAGAGTCTTAACAGGAACAGGTTGGACTACAGGCGGTATTGTTGCGAGCACTTCAGGTCTTCCTTTGATTTTTAGTTTAAAACATAAATTTTGTAAGGATAAAGTTCCATTTATGCCAAAAGTCAATACACTTGGCGATATTCTAGAAAAAGATGGCTATAATCGTGTATTTATGATTGGTTCAGATGCAACATTTGGAGGTAGACGAAGCTATTTTGATCAACATGGTCATTATGATATTCAAGATACAGTTTCTTTAAAAGAAGAAGGAATTCTTGATAAGGATTATCATGCGTTCTGGGGGTTTGAGGATGATAAACTCTTTGAATTTGCGAAAGAGAAGATTTCAGATTTATCCAAATCTTCTAAACCTTTTGACTTTGAAATGTTGACTGTTGATACCCATCATCCTTATGGGTATCAATCTAAAAATTGTAAGAATTTATTTAAAGAATCCTTATCGAATTCGATTTATCATACAGATGAAAATCTAAAAGATTTTATGGAATGGCTAAAGAAACAAGATTTCTACAAAGATACAGTTATAGTCATTCAGGGTGATCATACAAGTATGGCGGCTGAATATATTCATGATACTTATTCATCGAACTATGATCGAAGAGTTTGGAACACATTCATTCATTCAAGAGTAAAGCCTGTAAAAGAAAAAAATCGAGACTTTACGACTATGGATTTTTATCCTACAATATTAGCGGCTTTAGGTTATAAGATCAAAGGGAATAAACTTGGTCTTGGGACAAATCTATTTAGTGATACATCTACGCTTACTGAAAAGTTCGATGCAGATTTTGTGGATCAAGAGATTAAAAGAAATTCAACTTTCTATAGGAGGCTCATGTGAGAAAAAAATTTCGTAGTTTTATAATTATACTTGTTGTTGTGTTTGTCGTATTTTCGATGCTTATAACGACATTTATGCAGATGCTTCGATTCTAACATTCCATAGTGGAATGTTTTTTCATTTTAAAGTAAAATAAAGATAGATGAATCGAGGTTTTTATTTATGACAAAAAAACAGAAAATAAAATTTATAGCTTTATTATCGACAACGGCTTCTCTAGCTATTGGTTCTTATTTCTTTAAAAAGAAAGTAGAGAAGATGAAAGAGAATGGTACTTTTAATACAATGGTCTTTAAAAAGCGTTTAAACCAATATTTAAAGGCAGCTAAAAAAGACGAATTAACTTTAGAAATCATTGATGGCTTACTTGCAGAATTGGATAAAATGAATGATTTTAAGGCAACTCATGAAGGTTTTGAATTAAATCTAGATACAGATAAGTATATGGAACTACAAGATTATCTAGATGCCTACTATTCTCGTTTGGCAAGTTCAAATCATTTTAAACAAGCGGATACAAATGAAGACAATACACAGGTACGTTTAAGAAAGTGTTTGAACACGCAAAAATACATTTTAGAAAATTTCTAAAGAAAGTCTCAAATCTATCTTGAAATTATATAATAAATACGTATGATATCCTTATAAGGATGTGATACACATGGATTTAATACATAAGAAAAAAGAAAATCGAGCTCAGATCTTTCAGAGCTTTGATTCTTTAAAAGGCTTCAAAGAAATGATTCAAGAATGTGAAGTAGAAATTGTAAGTCCAAGAATTTTATCGCAGGATGATTATGAAATCTTAAATGAAAGAGTGCATGAAATTCAAAAAGGAAAACTTGTCACGATTGAGTATTATGATCGTATCAATTATAAAAGAATCACAGGCGTAGTTTCTAAAATCAATCTGGATACGCAAATACTTCAAATCGTAAAGACAAAGATCAACCTAAAACAAATTAGCTACATACAATTAGAGGAGTGAAAACTCCTCTAATATGCTTTGTGGCCATAGCAAACTTATTTTTAATCATTACAATAAAACAATGATTTATATGTTATAATGTTTATAAATATAGACATATATGGAATATATGTTTAAATATATAAACGTTAATGGAGGTTAAGTAAATGGGTAAAAAAGCTGTGACTGTTTTACCAAGTACTGAAAGAATTCTGAATACTATGGGAGAACAAATTAAATTAGCTCGATTACGTAGACAATTATCTGCCGAACTTATTGCCGAAAGGGCAGGAATAAGTCGTGCGACTTTATGGAGTGTTGAAAAAGGTAGTCCATCAGTAGCTATTGGGATTTATGCTGCTGTTTTACATGCTTTGAATAATTTAGATAAAGATTTATTGCTTGTTGCAAAAGATGATGAATTTGGTAGAAAAATGCAAGATTTAAATATGCAGGTCAAGAAACGTGCACCTAAAGGAGAGAGATGATGGAACGCAAGATATTTGTATATGAGAATTTCAGTTCTTTAGAACCTAAAAAGTTAGGCGTATTATATGTGGATACACTTCGCGGCATTGAACATTACTCATTTGAATATGATCAAGACTGGCTAAAACAATCTAAATTTTCTTTTTGTTTGGATCCGGATATATCAATGTTTAGTGGTAGACAATATACAGAAAAGAACATTTTTGGAATGTTTGCAGATGCCTCTCCAGATCGATGGGGACGAATCCTCATGAAACGACGTGAAGCAATTAAAGCTAGAAGTGAAAACAGAAAACCTAATAAAATGTATGATAGTGATTTTCTACTTGGAGTATATGATCAAACGTGTGTCGGGGCACTTCGATTTAAAGATGATGTTAATGGCCCATTTCTTTCAGATGATAAAGAAACAGCGGCACCACCTTGGGCAACACTTCGTTCTTTAGAAGAAGCATCTAGGCAATTTGAAAAAGATGATAATTATTTAAATGATAAATGGCTTAAACAATTATTAAAACCTGGTTCATCTTTGGGTGGAGCAAGACCAAAAGCAACTGTTGAAGATGAGCAAGGTGATTTATGGATCGCAAAATTTCCATCAAAAAACGATGAGTATGATGTTGGTGCATGGGAAAAAGTTGTTCATGATTTGGCAAAATTATGTGGGTTGAATGTACCAGAATCAAAAGTTGAAAAGTTTTCTAAGGATGGTAGTACATTTCTTGTTAAGCGTTTTGATCGAGATGGAGAAAAAAGAATACACTTTGCTTCAGCTATGACAATGCTAGGCAAAAACGATGGTGCCTCTTCGGATGATGGTTCAAGTTATATAGACATAGTTGATTTTATTAGAGCTTATGGCTCTAGTCCCAAAGATGACTTAATTGAGCTTTTTAAACGCATTATCTTTAGTATGGCTGTATCCAATACAGATGATCATTTAAGAAACCATGGCTTTATTTTAAATGATAAAGGTTGGAGATTATCTCCGCTTTATGATGTAAATCCTGTTCCTTACGGAGATGTCCTTTCTTTGAATATTGATAGCTATGATAATAGTATTTCAATTGATTTAGCTATTTCATCAGCTTGTTATTATGATATAAATGAATTTGATGCTGAAGTCTATGCAGATGAAATATTAACAATGGTCAAAAATAATTGGGAACAATTAGCAAAAAAATACGGTATTAATCGTGATCAAATTGAAGAAATGCGGCCTGCTTTCAGCGTATGCTATGAATTCAAAAAATTAGAGGAGTGAAAACTCCTCTAATATGCGTTGTGGCCACCAATCAATGTATTGCGTTTTTTAGCGGTCGCAAAGTCTAGGGCATTCATTCCTTTTAAGATGGCATTCTTGCCATAGCGATGCTTGATTTGAACTAAGGTTTCTTGTAGCTTTTTTTCTCGTTCTACTTTTTCTACGTCTGTAAATAAATCATAATTCTCATAATAATATTCATCTTTCACATCTTGAAAACTTATCGCAATCTGACGTATGGGATAGTTTGGATTCACAATGCGAATATAGAGTCGTTTGAATTCTTCTAATAAGATGGAATAGGAGTTTGTACAATTCGTAATCTTGCATGAGCCACAACTTGGTTTGATACAATCCTTGGAGTAGCCAATCATAAGAGAGATTTGTTTAGTCACCAAATGTTTTTCTGTTAATGTCAATACATTTTGGTCGACCATTTCTTTCATAACCACAAAGGCATTTTTGTAGGAATAGTCCTCAAAAAGAATTTGGGAATTGGATATAGAATGTTGTTTCGATTTATAATTTTTAATGTCTTGAATGGTCGTAGGCTCTTTGCCCCAAGCATGGTCAATGATGTATTCGGCATTTACACCAAATTCTTTATATAATATTTCAATAGGGAATTGGCACAAGTCATACATGTCATAGATACCTAATTTGTGTAATCTTCTTTCTGTTCCGTTTCCAAGCATCCAAAAATCAGTCATAGGTGTATGATGCCATAATGTTTGTCGATATAAGTCTTCATTTAAACAGGCTATGCGATCCGCATTATGTTTGGCGGATATATCCATCGCAATCTTAGCAAGATACAGATTGGTTCCAATGCCTACAGTTGCTATAAGGCCGGTTTTTTCATAAATACGATCTAAAATTTTTTTTGCCAATTCTTTGGCATTGACTTGATAGAGCTTTAAATAATTTGTAATATCCAAAAAAGATTCATCGATGGAATAAACATGAATATCTTCTTTGGCAATAAATTCCAAAAAGATTTTATAGACTCTACAGCTATATTCCATATACAAATGCATTCTAGGTGGAGTAATCATATATTCAATTTTTGGATCAATCTCAAAGATACGACCACGACTCGATACGCCTAATTTCTTAATGGCTGGTGTTGCAGCAAGCGTAATGGCACCACCCCCTCGTGTAGGATCAGCCACTACAAGATTGACTTCAAAGGGATCAAGGCCTTGTTCTACACATTCTACGGATGCATAAAAGGATTTTAAATCAATACATAAATATGTTTTTTGCATAAATACCTCCACACCCCATATCGTTCGTATAAAATCATAGTTAAAAATAAATGAAAATTCAAGATAGATTTGAGACTTTATTAAAAAAGTTAATGAATTTTCACTGGTATTTTATTTATTTTTTGATACTATATAGATAAAGGTGGTGTAACTATGCAGTTAAGACAATTATTACTACAATATGAGATTGAAAATAATATTAAACATGATGAGGCGGCTAAAAGGATAGGAATTGGTCGTGCTACATATTTTCGTTGGTTAAAGGGTGAAAGCACACATTTAAAGGCCAATACATTAAAGAAATTATCCGATATGTTGGATTGTGATGTCAAAAGCATTTTAGATGAAGAAGATAGAATCAAACCTATCGTTGGTAGTGTAAAAGCTGGATATGATGGTTTTCCAATGGAAGATATTGAGGGGTATATTGAATTAAATCGTCATGATGGTAAAAAAGGCGATTACTTTTTACGTGTGCGCGGAGATTCTATGATCAACGCCCATATCTATGAGGGAGATCTTGTCTTTGTAAAACAGACAAATGAAGTGGAGTCTGGAAGTATTGCGATTGTACTTGTGGGTGAGGAAGCGACATTAAAGCGTGTTTTATATAAAAAGGGTTTAATGATTTTAGAAGCCGCAAATCCTAAGATCGACACAAAGGTTTTTACGCCGGAAGAAGTGGAAGAACTTCCTGTAAAAGTAATTGGAAAAGTCTTATATGCTCGTAGAGACTTTGATTGAGGGAGTAATTGAATGAAGATTTGGATTACTAGACATGGCCAGACGGCTTTAAATAAACAAAAATTAATGCAGGGACTTACAGATGAACCTTTAAATGAGACGGGAATTCAACAAGCAAAAGAGGCAAGAAAAAAGATTGGTGATATTCATTTTGATGCGGTATATGCAAGTCCTCTACAAAGAGCGATTCAAACAGCTTCGATTATTGCTAATGTAGATCAAAAGGATGTAAAGATTGATTCTCGTATTATTGAAGTGGATTTTGGGGATTACGAGCTTCGTAACTACTTTAAATTAGGATTAAAAATGACTTCCTATTGGGCTTTTCCTGAATTGTTGCCAAATCCTAAGTCGGTTGAATCAGTCAAGAGTATGGTCAAACGAAGTCAATCCTTTTTAAAGGAACTTGAAAAGAAGAATTATGAGAATGTATTGATTGTATGTCATGGTGGTATCATTCGTTCTTTATGTGGCTATCTAGAAGATCGTAAAAACGGTATTAAGTGGAGACCAAAGCCTAACAATTGTGAGATTCGTGTTTATGAATCGAATCATGGTAAGCATACATTTATTGAAACATTCAAGTAAGGGTTGTATATAGAAACATTTCCTGTTACTAGCCACGTGGAAACCATTGTACTTTTGTCCCACAAATCACCAGATAGTGTTATTAATGTAAAAGTGGAATTTGGAAAAGGTAAGGGGAAAGTGCCGTTGGATGCGATTGCAGAGCGGGCAAAGAAATATCAGCCGAAACCGAAAATTACATATAAAATGATACAGGAATATGTTGAAAAGAAATATGGATTTAAAGTACATACTGCGTATATTGCAGAGGTGAAAAGGTCTTTGGGATTAACAATGTATGATGCTCCTAATGCGGTAGAGGAATTGAAACAGCCGAGGAAGTGTCCACCGAAAGAGAAGGTAGAAGCGATAGCGGATGCACTTAAATGTTTTGAGGTAATTTAATGGATGAAAGGATTTATCAGATTGTAGAGCAGATAGTTGAAATACATCAAAAAGCCTATGAGTTTTATTTGCCGTTGGTTGAAGATGTGTGTAGTAGAACTGTATCAGAGGCTGAATTATCGCATTTGCTTGATTATCTACTGGACCTTGCGTGTGATGAAAAAATATTGGAGTTGTATAAAAGGGTGTGTAGAAGTATTTGTATATATATCCCGGTTGTATTAAGAGTTATATTGACGCATATTGGAAAATGTGGGAAGAGGAAGATAGTTATTCAGCAGATTTTTCTTAAAAGGAAAGAAAATAAGGTATTTCAAATATTATGATGTGATTACAGGAGGCACAATGGGGAAAATAATTAAAGATACAATTCATGCAAATGGGATAGATATTGGAATTTATACGCAGGATTTTGAGAATGAATTTATTTCATTAACGGATATTGCCCGGTATAAGAGCGATGACCCGACGGCGGTTATTCAAAACTGGATGAGAAATCGGGATGTTATAGAATTTCTAGGATTATGGGAAAGGTTACATAATCCAGACTTTAAACCCCTCGAATTCGAGGGGGTTTAAAAAGCAGGCTGGAGCCAATGCGTTTACAATATCACCCAAGAAATGGATAGAAGCGACAGATGCTATTGGCATCGTTTCAAAAGCAGGACGTTATGGGGGAACATACGCTCATAGCGATATCGCTATGTCTTTCGCAACTTGGATTTCTCCTGAGTTTCAGTTATATATTATGAAAGACTAGGAATAACAAAACTTTCGGATAATAAATATCATGTAAGATATAGTTTGACTAGCAGACAGAAAAAAATATTAGGTGCAGTTGGTGTAACAGAAAAAGACTACATGGATAAAGTCAATAAAATAATACAAGCATTGAATGAATTATAAAGAATACCCGTTGTGACAGCACAACGGGATGTTTTTCATATAGAAGTATAAAAATTGCGAGAAGTTGACGTGAGTCTGGAATTATCTGTGAATTCTATGTCAGAAATACTGACATTGATCAGCAAATGTGTTATATTGAAGATATCAGAAAAGCTGACATGGAGGCGCAGCATGGATAAAACCATTGGTATTAGATTAAAAGAAGCAAGAAACAATGTAGGCATGTATCAAGAGGATGCTGCACGTAGTATGGAAATGTCACGCCCAACGCTTAGTGCGATTGAGGCAGGGAAAAGAGCAGTTACAGCAGAAGAAATAAAAGATTTTGCAGGCTTATATCATGTGACAACAAATTGGCTGCTCTTTGGTGCAAATCAAGAGGAGGAAAATCGT
>NZ_DS996842.1:198704-211329 GCF_000156655.1 Holdemanella biformis DSM 3989 | reverse complement strand
AGAGGCTTGGAGCATATTATCAGCTGTTTATGAAGCTGAGTGGTCAGGAACAGAAGGAAGTAATTCAGTTTATGGAGCAGATCCTAAGTAAATAAGGAGGTGCCAACTATGATCGCATTGAGAGTATTTGGAAGTGTTCTTCATTTCTTATTGAAGGTGGTACTGTTACCGGTACAGATTGTACTTACGATTCTTATTTACATGATTGATTTTGCAGGTGGCGTATTTGGTTTTATCTTTGGACTAGTAGGTGGATTTATTATTTTGGCCGGGCTTAGCTGCTTGTTTATGCCACCGGTAGACTGGAAGCTGTTTATCGAAGCAATGATTGCAGGAACGGTTATTGGTTCATTACCAAGAATGGTTCGCTATTTTGGTGAGTCTGTTTTGATTGGAATGAAAGGATTATTAGCAAAGATATAAAGATATTAAAGGGGGAAAATGTTTGAACGAACAAAAGGTACAGTGTAGACTGTGTGAACAGTATTTTAATGATGAAGACATGAGTGAGGAGCATTATCCAGCTCATAGTGTAGGAAATGACGATATTATTGAACTTGATTTAACAAAGTTCATGGATACTCTTATGGGTGATAATCCTGAACTAAAAGAAGCAATCAGCGCTGCAATCAAAAATGGAGAAGATCCAAAAGAGTGCGCTGATAAGTATTTTGATCAGCATTTGGCCAAAGACCTATATCCAAAGGGAAGAACTGCAAGAACTTTGTGCCGTAAATGTAATACTTTTCTTGGGAAATACGATGAAGCGTATAAGAAATTCTATTCAGAAGATGGTGATCCGAAGAAAGTAAAGGGATTTCAGAAGCAAACAAAAATACAGATTGTTAAGGCGATATTTGCTAAGTTCCTTTCAATCCCAGAAGCGCAGGATATACATTTTGATTTTCTGGATTTTATTCGTAATCCGGAGGAGATGGAGTATCACGGCGCTTGGAAATTGTATTTTATTAAGAGGGATTATTCAACAGATCTGATTGGATTAAGTGATATTCCGACAGGAAAGATTGATTGGAATGGAGACGGTAAGATGATTGTATTTGAATTATCGGATGACAAATTTATCTTCAATCTTTGTAATTTTGAGAAATTCCCTGAATTTGAAATGAACGATATTTTTGATGTTATGGAGAAAAACTACAGTCTGGTAACTGGAATACATGGTAATAAAGGTAGCTTTCACGAGCATTTTGTTATGACACGTATGTTTAAGGGAATGAAATAGGATGAATAAAAGGCAAAGGGTACTAATTGACCACTTGCCATCCATTTTCTTAAGAAAATCCCTGTGATATTATTACAATGGATCTACTGAAGTGAAGCTAACAACTTCCTCAGAGGTCCATTTTTTCTGCAGAATACAGAAGTCCTTAGCGCACACGAAAGTGGGTGCGTAGCCTGATCGCCTTGCGGTCAGTTCTGGGGGATTGGTCCTATGGATGTGATTGCTACACAAAATATGGATTATGTTTTGGAAGATGAAGTAGAAAAGAAAGTGCAACAAGCTATAGAAACAGGATTACATCTTGTTGAAATTTGGTAAATCGTTTAATAAGTACGAATAGAAAAGGAGTCAAGAAATATGTTGGCATATACGTATTTGGAAAAAGGGAAATTTGAATTGATGGAAAAACCAAAACCCATCCTTCTTCATGAAAGGGATGCGATTGTAAAAGTAACACTTGCAAGCATTTGCTCAAGTGATCTGCATATTAAACATGGTAGTGTTCCTCGTGCTGTGCCTGGTATTACAGTTGGTCATGAAATGGTTGGTATTGTAGAAGAAGTTGGAAGTAAAGTAACTCATGTAAAACCTGGAGATCGTGTAACGGTGAATGTAGAAACTTTTTGTGGTGAGTGTTTTTTCTGTCAAAATGGCTATGTAAATAACTGTACGGATGAAAATGGAGGATGGGCTCTTGGATGTCGAATTGATGGTGGACAGGCAGAATATGTGCGTGTTCCATTTGCAGATCAAGGATTGAATAAAATACCTGATGGTGTCAGTGATCGACAAGCTTTATTTGTAGGGGATGTATTAGCTACAGGATATTGGGCAACTCGTATTTCAGAAATCAAGGAAGAGGATACTGTATTGATTATTGGTGCTGGTCCTACAGGTATTTGTACTTTACTATGTGTTATGCTTCAAAAGCCAAAAAGAATAATTATGTGTGAAAAAGATGAGTCTCGCCTTGCATTTATCCATGAACATTACCCAGAAGTTTTAACGGTATCTCCAGAAAAATGCAAAGACTTTGTGCTAGAAAATAGTGATCATGGTGGTGCAGATGTTGTTCTTGAAGTTGCGGGTGTTCCATCTACTTTTCAACTTGCATGGCAATGTGCAAGAGCAAATGCGATTGTGACAATCGTAGCTTTATATGACGCACCACAAGTTTTACCACTTCCGGACATGTATGGGAAAAACCTGACTTACAAAACAGGTGGTGTTGATGGTTGTGATTGTGAAAAGACTTTACAATTGATTGCACAAGGTAAGATCAATACAGAACCTTTGATTACACATACATATCCTCTTAGTCGAATTGCGCAAGGGTATGAACTATTTGAAAACAAACGTGATGGTGTAATTAAAGTAGCCATTGAGTGTTAATTAAAAAAGGAATCCATAATCATGTATTTTAGGATTCCTTTTGATTTGGGTCAAGATCCGTATTCACATTAGCATGGAATGAACTATTACTTTTTGATAAAAAAATAGTAATAGCGAATTATTAGGAGACAGTTTTCATGAATAAAAAATATAATTATAAAAATATCTTAAAGGAAGCCATGATTTTGACACTCGCAGTTGGAATTATTGCAGCAGCCGTCTATTTTTTTCTAGTGCCTAGTCATACTTCTGTAAGTAGTATTTCTGGATTAGGTATCATACTATCTAATTTTATACCGTTACCATTATCTGCCATTACCATGATCTTAAATGTTGTTTTATTAATTATTGGCTTTTTAACTTGTGGCAAAGAATTTGGTGTAAAAACAGTCTATACAAGTATTATGCTACCTGTTTTTCTTGCATTTTTTGAAATCCTGTTTCCAAATTTTGTATCTTTCACAAACAGTCAAGAATTGGATGTATTGTGCTACATTCTTGTAGTGAGTGTGGGATTGAGTATTTTATTTAATCGAAATGCTTCATCAGGCGGTCTTGATATTGTCGCAAAGATCATGAACAAATATCTGCATATGGAACTAGGAAAAGCCATGTCATTATCGGGTATGTGTGTAGCTTTATCGGCAGCCCTGGTATATGATAAGAAAACTGTTGTGTTAAGTATTCTGGGTACTTATTTTAATGGAATCGTTCTAGATCATTTTATTTTTGATCATAATATTAAACGAAGAGTATGTATAATCACGCCAAAGGAAAAAGAGCTTCGTGAATTTATCATCCATGAACTACATAGTGGAGCAACGGTATATAAAGCATATGGTGCATACAATATGGAAAAACGTAATGAAATCATCACAATCGTAGATAAAGCGGAATATCAAAAGTTGATGAAATTCATTAATGCACTCGATCCAAAAGCATTTATTACTGTATATAATGTATCGGATATGCGATATCAACCAAAGATTTAAGTAAGGCAAGACCTTACTTTTTTTCCTTTTAAATGACCTATTTGGACAATACATTTGATTCTAAATGGCTAAATGATTAATATGAAGATAAGGAGATAGGGTATGGATAAAAGGGTATTTTGAAATTGTGTAATCATAGTTTTAATTTGGCTGTGTAATCGCTTGGCTTATTATTACTTATCTAAAATAAAAGTTTCATTGTGAGTGGCATTATCCTGATTATTGGCTGCTTAATAATGTGGAGGTTTAATTCTGAATATAGATAAATATATAAGATTTGATGATTTGAATAAACAATTTTTCATTCCATCCGATACATATTCTTATAGTGATGTAGTTTGTGTTTCTGTCTTAAATGAAAAAGCTAAGTATAAAGGAAAGGGTGTTCCATTTACGGCTATACTTCCTAGTGGACAATTACCATTTGGGATTCTACAAAATCATATCTATTTGTTGAAGTAAAGGTTGTATTAAAAGATGAAACTATTTTGACCATATATGTATCGAAAGAGAAGGTGTTGTTTAATAGTGATATGTACTTAAGTGATTTGAAAGAAGCTAAATCAATTTTATTCAAAATAAAAGAAAGAATCGGTTAAGATTCCTTCTTGTATTCGGATATAATTAAGCCAGATAAAGTAAGTATAGTTCCAAGAACAATACATGGCGTAATCTTTTCATGTAGGATTATTACTGAAAAGATAATTGTGGCGATGGGGTTTAAATATACATATTGATTGGTTCTAACACTTCCTAATATGGAACAAGAATGGTTCCAAATCACAAAGCATCCCGCACAAGCTATTACACCTAAGAAAAGTAGATTTAATAGATTGAGTGGGATTAGAATCTCTTCCATGGATACATCAAATCCTAATATTGGAAGGCTGATTGTCATAAAGAAAAGTCCCCACGCAAAGATTCGTTTCGTATTTTGAATGGAAGTATGTCCTAATGCATTGACTTTCTTTAATACAACACTATATATAGCCCACATTATGGCGGCTACAATTGTAAGAATATCTCCCTTTGGAGATAGATGCATTTGTTGGCCATTAAAGCTAATGAAGAAGATTCCAATAAAGGCTACAATGAAGCCTACCACAAAGTTGATCTTAAAGGGTTCATCTTTAAAACATAAATAGGCAAGTATGGAAGTAAAGAAGGGTGCTATCGATATTATGACACCTACATTTGTGGCATAAGTATAGACTAGAGCTGTACTTTCAATAAAATAATATAAGAAAACACCGGTTAATCCGCTAAGGATGTACCAAATTTCATCTTTTCTTTTTTCTAGTTTTAATATTTTAGGACTTAAGATGCATAGTGTTAAAAAACCAATTAAAAAGCGTATAAAAAGAAGTTCAATGGGTGTAAATGTATCTAAAAGAATCTTACTCGATACAAAGGTAGAACCCCATATCATAATGCACACAAAAGCTAAAATATGTCCAATCATTGTTTTGTTTTTCATACCAAACTATTATATCAAGAAATTGAAAGGAAGTGTCAAGATATGAAGAAATTAGATCCTGTTGTCATTATTGTCGATGTATTATTACTTGTTGGTTGTGGATGCATGTTCCTATATGGAAAGATGTCAGCTCATTCTTTATTTATTGTAGGCATTATTCTTGTAGGTGTATTAGTCTTATATTTGTATGTCACAAACTATAAAGACAATCATTATGGAGGAAGATTCCACAAAGACTTCTAGGCGGTAGTAATACCGCTTTTAGTATGCTATAGTGGAGTTAAAGAGGGCGATATTATGGGCGGATTATGTGTATTACTATTAATGATGTTTTGTGTAGGATGGATCTTATGCGTATTCTTTTTATCGATGTTAATTCCACTATTGATCATCTATAACGGGATTGTTGGCATTGTATGTTTAATACTATATTTTGTATTACGCAAGAAATCTGTTTTTACCAAATATACAGAAGGCTATAAACATGTACTATCTATTGTATTAAAATATTTTCTAATTGTATATGGAAGTATTTCATTAGTATTTAGTATCATATTAGCTATTTTAAACTTTTGTTAGGAGATAAATATGACAATATTAGGTGTGGATTTGGGAACAACCAACAGTTTAGCGGTTGTCTATAAAGAAGGGAAGCCAATACGGATTCCCAATGCGTATGGCGAATTTGTAACTCCAAGTGCTGTCAGTATCTTGGATGGTAAGATTGTTGTTGGAAAATTGGCTAAGGAAAGACTGATTACGCATCCAGAGTGTAGTGCATCTTTGTTTAAACGAAATATGGGTACAGATGTTACTTATAAATTAGACAAGAAAGAGTATGATTCGGCAGCACTATCTTCTTTTATTGTGAAACAATTGATTGAAGACGCGCAAAATTATTTACATGAATCTATCGATGAAGTTGTGATCAGTGTGCCTGCTTATTTTAATGCACGTCAAAGACAGGATACAAAGCGAATAGGAGAACTTTTAGGAATTAAAGTAGAGCGTTTGATCAACGAACCAAGTGCTGCAGCAATCGCATGTCACATGGACGATGAATATGAAACCTTCGTTGTATTTGATTTTGGTGGAGGCACATTAGATGTTTCAGTTGTTGACTGTTTTGAAAATGTGATTAGTATCAATGCGATTAGTGGAAATAATCACTTGGGTGGCACAGATTTTGATCGAGCTATGGCTGAATATTTTTGTTTGAAAAATGGATTAGACTATAATATCTTAGACTCTTCTTTTCAGCAAAGCATTCTACGTGCTTGTGAACAAGCTAAAATTAAGTTGAGTACGCAAAATGTAGTTGAAGTTTCTTTAGTTCATCTAAATAAGAATTATAATTGTGTATTTGACGAGAATGTACTATTGAATATCACTAAATCTTTACTCGAATCTTGTAAGAATGTCATTGGTAAAGCTGTGAAAGACAGCGGTTTTTCAGCCAGTGAGCTTGATAGTTTGATTCTTGTAGGAGGCTCAAGCAAAATGCCGGTACTTCAACATTATTTATCAGACGCTTTGAATATTCCTATACTAAAAGAAGAAAACATGGATTCTTTAGTTGTACTTGGGCTTGGAAAATATATTGGCATTAAACAAAGGGATGAAAATATTAAAGATGTAGTTGTGACTGATATTTGTCCTTTCTCCTTAAGCACTTCTACTTACAATGAACAAAATCCAGACTTAGAATTATCAACCGTGCTTATTCCTAAGAATTCAGTTTTACCAACAAGTAAAAAGATGACTTTGCGTACCGTGCATAAAGGACAAACTAAAGTCAATATTAGTGTGTTTCAAGGACAGGCCATGTATGCGAAAGAAAATTTATTTTTAGGTCAAGCTTTTATTCATGTTCCTAGAAATATGCATGATTATGAATCGTTTGATTTGATCTATTCGTACGACATTAATTCCATGTTGTATGTAGAAGCCATTGTCCATTCTACAAAGGAACATTATATTTTTAGAGTCTCAAAAGGCGATGTGCTAGAAAAAGTGGATGCGTCTGTTCGTTTAGATTCTATCAAAGAAGTATCTTTAGCTTTATATCAAAATAATGAAGTGGATGCTATACTTGCTCGTATTGAAAGAATCTATAAAGAAGTGGATGAAGAAACACAGGATTATTTGATGAAACTTCATACTGAATTCACAAAAGATATGGAAAGTTTGATCAACAATATTCAAAAAAGAAAACGTCTTATTAATCAGGTTTCACGAATTTTAGATCAGATAGAAGAAAGTCAAAATGTAGATCAATTAGATATCTTTACTCAAGAAGAGAATGAAGAAGGAGAGTATTTGGCATGAATGCGTGGGAAATATTAGGGATTGATCCTACAAGTGATAAAAAGACAATTAAAAGGGCATATGCCAAACTTTTAAAACAATATCATCCTGAAGAAAATCCAGAGGAATTTAAACAGATTCAAGCGGCTTATCAACAATGTCTACATTCAGATCAAGAAATAGAATCTGTTTCATACGAACAAAATATAGAAAGTAAACAAGATATTAAAACACAACCCATTTCAATTAAAGAAGATACAATTGTTCCTCCACCTATTCCTAAAGCAGAAACATTGTTTGTGAAAAGTGAAAAGGATGTAGTTGTTTATCAAGATATATTAAATTCAATTGAAAAAAGTTTGCCAAAAAAGATTAGGCCTAAAGAGATTGTACAAGTTTTTACAGATCCTAAAATTATGCCGTATTTAGAGGATGAATTTTTCTGTAGAAGATTAGAAGACATCTTTTTATCTCGCAAATTAAAATATATTAAGAATTTTAGAGATCCTATTTATATGTATTTAGGAAAGTATGGCATGTCAAAATTATCGAATGTAATGGATTATTCAAATGTTCCAATCTATAAAAGACCAGCTTTTGTAGCTTTTATTGTAGTTAGTGTCATTCTTTTAGAGATGATACTGGGTATTGTTTAACACCGAAAGAGTTTGATATTCTTTATTTTCTTGCACAAAATAGAGGTGAAGTTTTTACGAAGGAATAGATCTAAAAGGCTGTATGGTCCTTGATGATTCCAATATCATGGCTTTTAATTCGTAAACTAAGAAAGAAAATCATAATCCAGATGATCTTCAATATATATTAACGATTTGTGGCATTGGCTATAAATTTAATGATCAACTCTAAAAGGCTAGAAATAGCCTTTTTATTGTGTTAATGTTTATTTATGAAAACATATTTAACTTTAGAAAAATCAATTTCTCATAAATCGAATTATGACGGATCCATATATAAGTCTTATGTAACTTCATTTTTTTCGTATACCAAATCTCATCATACAATCAATGATTTCTACGATGAAGAAGGAAATGTATATATTCCTGAAGTTTATTCATTCTGTGAAAAAAAGGTAGATCCAGACACAAATGAAATGTTTGTACGAGCAGATGTTGAGTTTGAAGATGGATTGGATATGGACTTTCTTCTTCATAAACCACTTTATTTTAATGAACCAGAATGGTTTCATGATTTGACAAATGAGAAAATTAATAAAATCGTATGTAGCTATTCGGATTGGGATATATTGAATCTAATTGATAATAAAACGAGTAATAAAACTATAAATATAGTTATCTTTGATGATGGAATGATTCAAATTGAAGATATAAAGGAAAATCAAAATCCATTAATTTCAACATATCAAATTAACAAGACTTACATTCAACAATTCTTTAAAGCTATGAAGCTAAATCTAGGTAGTGAAACGACATATGAGCCTAGCTATGTTGGTGGATGGTCTAGAAGTTTTACATTATATTGTGAAAGCGGGAATGTGTTTGAATATCACGGCAATTATTGTACAGATTCGAATGAGGATAGTCTTACGACAAATATAGTAGGGGAGTTACTTACAAAATGTCAGATTGTTATTTAACTTTAGAAGAGGTAAAACTCAACACATCATATAAAACATATATTACTGATTTCTTTTCATACACAAAAGCTCGACATAGAATTCAATATCTTTATGATGAAAATGACAATGTGCATTCTGTTGAATTGTATGAAATAATAGATCGAAAAGTAGATCCAGAAACAAATGAACTATTTGTTCGTGCTGAATTTGAGTTTGAAGATCATGAAGATATGGATGATTTTCTTCATAAACCTCTTTATTTTAGAGAACCTGAATGGTTTTGTGATTTGACAAATGAAGAAATTGTACAACTGGATTGTATTTTTGAACAATATGAACCTGTTTTGGGGCCACTGATTGAAAGAAATAATATTTCTATATTTATGGATGGAACAGTGCAAATAAATGATAAAATTTATCATTTGTCTAAACCAATTACTTATGACTTTTTTGATGAAATTCGAATAAATTTAGGCAGTGAAAAAACATATAGACCCTTACTATGTGGTGAGTGTAGTAGCCGATATACTTTGCATCTAAAGAGTGGTAAAGTCATTAAATATTCTGGTAATTATGTATTATGTGATGGCACTCCATATGGATGTAAAAGATATACAAAATTAATTGTCGATGATTTAATCAAACAAGTATGTGAAAGTGATTGATTCTTTTTGAGAATTTTAATAAGCTATTATTAAAGGAGATTATATAATATGAAATATGGATTTGGAGTCGATATAGGTGGTACTACTATTAAGATTGGTTTATTTTCAGTCGAGGGAGATTTGATTGAAAAATGGGAGATTCCTACAAATAAAACTGATAATGGAAAACATATTCTTAAAGAAATTGCTGATTTTATTTATAGTACTATCAAGGAAAAAAACATTGATAAGACGGATGTTTTAGGTGTAGGTTTAGGTGTGCCAGGACCTGTAAATAAAAACGGTGTCGTGAATGGATGTGTAAACTTAGGGTGGAACGCATTCAATGTCGAAAATGAATTTAATGAAATTTCTGGCTTTAGTGTAAAAGTAGGAAATGATGCCAATGTAGCAGCCCTTGGAGAAATGTGGCAAGGGGCAGGAAAAGGATATCAAGATGTATTAATGGTTACACTAGGTACGGGTGTTGGAGGCGGTTGTGTTTTAAATGGAAAAATCGTTTCCGGAATTCATGGTGCTGGTGGAGAAATTGGTCATATACCTGTAAAGGATGATGAACCAATCGCATGTAACTGTGGTAACCATGGATGTTTAGAACAATATGTTTCAGCTACTGGAATTGTTACACAAGCTAAGAAAACATTAGAACAAGATACTCGAAGTTCGAGTTTACGAAACTATGCATCTTTAGAAGCCAAGAATATTTATGATGAAGCTAAAAATGGGGATGAAATCGCCAATGAAGTTGTCAATCTAACTTGTAAAATCTTAGCTAAATCACTTGCACAAGTATGCTGTGTAATTGATCCAGAAATCATTGTGATTGGTGGTGGCGTTTCTAAAGCTGGAGATATCTTAACTTCAAGAATTAGCACATTCTTTAAAGAGTATGCATTCCATGCATGTGAAAATATACCTATCGTTTTGGCTAAACTTGAAAATGATGCCGGAATGTATGGCTGTGTAAAATCATTATTTTAATTCTACTAAAAATGCAAGGTTAAATCCTTGCATTTTTCTATAATAATGGCGAAAAGATTCGAATAATGCTTAAGAATAATCCTTTGACAATATTAACATGGGTATCTTCAATTTGAATTTCTTTACATTTTGACAATGTATCGATAAAGTTTTGTTTCACATCCAAAATCTTTTTTGACTTATATAATAAAGTACCATTTTCAAAATGTAGATATAGTGAACGATAATCCAAATTGATTGTTCCTACAGTGGCATATGTATCATCTGAAATAAATACTTTGGAATGGACAAAACCCGGCTCATATTCATAAATTTTAACACCACCTTGAATGAGTTGTGCATAATAAGTTGTACCCATGTCATGTATAATTTGTTTATCCGCTATGCCAGGCATAATAATTCGTACATCGACACCTTTTTTTGCGGTATGAATCAACGTATTGATCATTTCAGAATCAATAATCAAATATGGCGTCATAATATATACATATTCATTGGCACTATTTAACAAGTCTTCATATACGGATTGTCCGGTTAATTCTTGATCTAAAGGTGTTTCTGCATAGGGAGCAATATATCCATCAAAAGATGTTTCATCAACAATCTTGGAATTTTTAAATACAGTATAATCTTCATCTTCATGGCGTAAAGCATTCCAGTTTGTCAAAAACATGACTAGATAAGACCATACAGCTTTACCTTTGATGCAAATGATATTGTCCATCCAATGACCATATTTCACTTTTTTATTGATATATTCATCGGCTAAATTAGCACCACCACTAAAGGCAACCTTTCCATCAATAACTAATATTTTTCGATGATCCCTATGATTCATAATTGTATTGATAATAGGGGAGATTCGATTAAAAGACACTGCTTTAATCCCTTTTTTCTCCAATTGTTTGGCATAAGAAGCAGGAAGTGTACCTAATGATCCCATGTCATCATACATAATACGTACTTCAACGCCTTGTTTTACTTTTTCTTCTAATATAGAAAGTATGGAGTTAAACATGATGCCTTCTTCAATAATGAAATATTCCATAAAAATATATTTCTCCGCTTTTTTTAGCTCTTTTAACATCTCATCAAAACCATTTTCACATGGAGCATAATATTTAAAACCGGTATTGTGATAAAAAGGAAAGCCTTCTTCAGATAGAAAGGCAAGTTGTGAAACATAATCTTTATTATCTTTTCGAATCTCATCAATGATGGATGCATCTTGTATATAATAAGAAAATGCTTTTTTCTGTTCTTGAATGATATTTCGAAATGTTTTTCCAAATAATAAACTTAACAACATCAATACATATACAAATGTACCAAAAACTGGAAACAACATGATTAATAAAATCCACATTAAATCGGAAGATAAGTGTCTACTTGTTCGAACGATATTTAAGATAATTAAAACAGATAGAATGTGTAATAAAGCTTCGACGAACACAAAAGAAGAAGTTAGCCATTTGAATAATGTAAAATACAATCCAACTTCACCTAGTGCAATAATTACTAATGGAACAATTCTACCTAACCATATTTTTAATTTCATACAATCAACTCATTTCTGCATAGAGTAATATACCATTTAAATGAAAAAGAGCCAACTTTAATTGTTGACTCAAAATATCTTTAATAGAGGAGAGAACTAGAATGTTAGTGTTTGAGGAGTCTAGTTCTCTAATCGACTGTTAGATGAAATATAACATATGAGGTAGTTGGCGTTATTTTCATATGCTAAAAATTATTATGTTGGCGTTTGAAGTCATCTAACTAAAAATATTATAACACGTGAAAATGAAAAACATATTGACATATGTCACTTTTTTACAAAAAGTTTACATACTTTGTATTTTCAACAAAATGAAAGCCAACACTCTGAAAGGGTAAGAAAGAATGCTGGCCATTTGGAATAGGCTAGATAAGATGTGAGTAAGGGTTCTTATCTAGCAATTGTAAGTATAA
>NZ_DS996842.1:180440-197844 GCF_000156655.1 Holdemanella biformis DSM 3989 | reverse complement strand
TATAACACTATGTATAGCAATGTGCAAAATAAATATTAACATTTGTTTATATAGCTCATGGATTTGCTTAATATATAGTATGATTATGTTTTATTCTATAATTGCACTTGAATAAAATACAATTTTAGTAATCTTTGCGGATTTGTTGTACCATACAAATCCGATGGCACCTCCATTTTCAATTATGTTAATAGCTTGGTTTTCAGATAATTTGGAATAGCCTGGTTGAACATCAGATTGATCCACATTATAAGTCCAAGAATATTATTCTACATTGCCAGCCAATCTTTCAGATAGATCATACTCGTTAAATTCTGGATCATCACCAAGGTAGATTTCCCACATACCAATATTCCAATGGTCATACAGTGGATGGAGAACATGGGCTGTGAGAGGATCTTTATGGTAAATAATAAGACAAGGGAAGGTATCAGCGAGCTGATGGATTATCTGCAGAATGATCTCCCGAAGCTTACGCTTGAACAGGCAAAATTCAAGCAGAGCATTGGACTTAACGAATGGGATCCCATGCCGGAAGGGGTGGAGTATCCGGAGCCGATACGGTAAAATAGTAATATTCACGAAAAATGAATAAAAAGCACAACATTCAAACGGAAAAAATAGCAATTCCTCCGGAACTATGATATACTGTGACCGTTTGGAAGATTAGTGGACTGAAATGTAAGATCCCCAGAGCATGAAGTATAAAGAGGGCAGAAACGGGGCTCGCAGATATATGGCAGAAGAGCTGTATGTCGAGAACACCGGGTATCCGTATCTGACTTCATGTTTTGGGGATTTTTTATATTCTGTACGCGGATTTTCCGAATGTATACAAAAGAAAAACAATAAAAAGGATAGGAGAGGAAAAGATGTTTGAATTATTTGAAAATCTGACCAACTGGCTCTGGGGACTGCCGCTGCTGATCACGATTCTCGCTACTGGTGTATATCTGACAGTACGTTCCGGTTTCTTCCAGTTCCGCCATTTTGGTTACATTGTGAAAAACATGTTCAGTAAAGAACGCCGTCAGGAAGGCGGAGACGACGGAAAGAGCCTGACACCGTTCCAGGCTATTTCCATTGCAATCGGCGGTACCGTTGGAGTATCCAATATGTCCGGTGTTGCAACAGCCATTGCAACAGGAGGACCTGGTGCATTATTCTGGCTCTGGATTGCGGCGCTTCTTGCTATGGTCATCAAGATGGCAGAGGTAACACTTGCTGTGTACTACAGAGAAAAACAGCCAAACGGTGAGTACCAGGGAGGCCCGACCTACTACATGCAGAAGGGTCTTGGCGAAGAGAAAAAGCTTCCCTTCTGGAAACTTTTTGCAGTACTGTTCGGCGGCTGTATTTTTATGACATGGTTCATCACCTTACAGAATTATACAGTATCAGAGGCTGTCGGAAGTACCTTCCATCTGCCGTACATCGTGCCGTCACTTCTGTATGTGGCAGCGATCTACCTGATCATCATTGGCGGTGTAAAGAAAGTCGGTGTGATATCTTCCTATATGACACCGATCATGTGCATGCTTTACATTGTAGGATCTCTTGCAATACTGGTATTGAATTTTGATAAGCTGCCGGAAACCTTTGGACTGATCTTCAAGGGTGCATTTACAACACAGGCAGCAGTCGGCGGATTTATGGGAGCCGGTGTTGCAACAACTATGCGTCTTGGATTTGCCCGTTCTGTATACAGCAACGAGGCAGGCTGGGGAACCTCACCTATGATCCATGCTTCCGCAAAAACAGACCATCCTGTAAAACAGGGACTGATGGGAGCATTTGAGGTATTTGCAGACACCATCGTAGTCTGCTCCATGACAGGTCTTGTTGTTATCACCACAGGCTACTGGAATTCAGGACTTCAGGGATCAGAGTTGACACTGACAGCATTTGAGTCAGGAATGGGCTCTGTTGCTAGAGCACTGATTGCGATCAGTATTTTCCTTTTCGGACTGACAACATCAACCGGATGGTTCACCTATTACAGCGTGATCCTGAAGCACTGGCTGAAAAACAATCAGAAGGTTCTGAAAATCGCAGAGAAGGTTTTTATCCTTGGAACGCCATTATGGGGTCTTCTGGTTACAGTGCTTACTCTTTACGGAAACGGAACACCGGCACAGCTGTGGGTAATTGCAGACTTTACAACGGTATTCCCTACATTTGTAAATGTTGCCACATTATTTATCTTAAGTGGTACCTTCTTTAAGCTGCTGAAGGATTATAAGGCGCGTTACATGGGAATCGGAAAAGTAGACAAGGATATGGCACTTTTCTACGAGGATAAAAAA
This sequence comes from Holdemanella biformis DSM 3989, assembly GCF_000156655.1. Lineage (GTDB taxonomy): Bacteria > Bacillota_I > Bacilli_A > Erysipelotrichales > Erysipelotrichaceae > Holdemanella > Holdemanella biformis. The sequence continues at coordinate 195,538 of NZ_DS996842.1, read as the reverse complement.
GAAAAAGAAAAAGAGGAAAAATAAACAGTGGATACGATTTTTTTTAACGGATGTATAAGAACACTGGATAACAGTGAAAAAGTGGCAGAGGCTGTGGGAATCGAAAATGGCCGGATCGTTTTTGTGGGAACTGATAAAGAAGCGGAAGCTTTTTCCTGCAAAAAACGGATTGACCTTAAGGGAAGGCTGATGCTGCCTGGTTTTGTGGATACACATATGCATATGCTGCATTATGCATTTGTGGAAAGATCTGTGAAATTGTTTGACTGCACAAGTGTTGAGGAAATGCTTGCTGCAGCAAAAAAAAGACTGGAGGAGAGTAAAGGTCAGAAGCTGACCTGGCTCTACTGCAGAGGCTGGAATGAGGAGCATTTTGATAAGCCGCGCTATCCGCATAAGGATGAGCTGGATGCACTCTCAACGGAAATCCCCATCATTATGGTGCGTGTCTGCGGGCATGTGGCTGTGTGCAACAGCTGTGGTCTGGAGCTTCTGAAAAAAATCCCGGCGTTTCCGGAGATTGAGAAGGAGGTTGATCTGGATACCGGACTTCTGAAGGAGAATGCAGTACAGTTTTATTCTTCCGTATTGGAAGCACCATCCCAGGAAGAAGTGGAAGGCTACATCAGATACAGTGCAAAGAAGCTGAATGAATGTGGATTTACAGGTGTACAGTCCGATGATCTTGCCTCCCTTCCGGGAAAAAACTGGCGTCGGATCATGGCCTCCTACAAGGCACTTGATGCCAGAGGAGAGCTGAGTATCCGCCATTATGAGCAGTGCCTTTTTGAGCGAGCGGAGGATGCGAGGGCTTTTATCGAGGAAGGATATCATACCGGGCAGAGGAAAGATCACTTTACTATTGGACCGATGAAGCTGATCCAGGATGGTTCCCTTGGTGCAAGAACAGCGGCCATGAATGAGCCTTACGAGGATTCGCCGGAAAATACCGGAATCATCACATTCAGTCAGGATGAGCTTGACGATCTGTTTGCTTTTTTTGACCGGCATCAGATGCAGGCGGCGGTACACTGTATAGGTGATCGTGCCATGGATATGGTCATTGAGGCAGTTGCGAAATCTCCTTACCGGAAGGATAACAAAAAGGGCAGACATGGTATCGTACATTGCCAGATCACCAATCCGCGTATTTTGCAGGGGATGAAAGACCAGGATCTGCTGGCATATATCCAGCCGGTATTTATCGATCTGGATATGAACACAGTGGAACCTGCCATCGGCGCACAACGTATGGATAAGGTGTATGCATGGAAGAGTATGCTGGATATGGGAATCCATACGTCCGGCGGCTCGGATGCTCCTGTGGTAAGCTTTGATGCAATGGAGAATATTTATTTTGCAGTTACCCGCAAAAATATCAGCGGTCAGCCACAGGAAGGCTGGATCCCATCCGAAAAATTATCCGTAGACGAAGCGGTGAAGCTTTTTACAAAAAACGCAGCTTACGCTTCCTATACTGAAGACGAGAACGGAACCATCGAAGTGGGAAAAAATGCGGACTTCGTAGTTCTCGAGAAGAATATCTATGAGATCGACCCGGATGAGATCAAGTCCACGAAAGTGGATATGACAGTTCTTGGCGGTGAGATCGTTTATGAGAGAGAAGTAGAAGAATAGCGGCAGTATAAAAAGAAAAAAGTGAGAGGCAGAGTCTGAGTAGAGCTGGCTCTGCTTTTTTTGATTGCGGAGAATTTAATAACAAAATATAACAGTTATTAAATTTCTTAAAAAAGTGAAATCTCAATCGGGATTTAAGGAGGATAAAGACCATGAACAACAAAAGGATAATTATAGGAGTCACTATCGGAATAATCGCAGCAATACTTTGGAGCGTTGTTTTCATAAACTCATTAAATAGCATGGCTGGAATTGGAATCGGAATATGTCTGGGTATATCTTTTGGCATGTTTGGCAGCCTTATTTTTTCAAAGAAAGATAAAGATAAGTGATGATACAACCTCAAGTTTGCTTAACTGATAAAAACCCTTTAGGAACGAGTTGGCTTTTTTTACGCAATTTTATCCGTTTTCCTTAAACTAAGAACTTCTTTTAGAAAACTCGTACAGTGAGTTGGCACTAAAACGGTTATACTAAGAATTACGTTTAGAAAAGTGAAACAGCGATTTAGCACGTTTCCCTTAAACTAATAACTTTCAAAGGTTTTAAAGGCTTTGTCAAGAACGTTATGAGAACCTTTGAGGAAGAAAGCAAACATAACAAAAGAGCTGGAAGCAACTCCAGTTCTTCGTGCCACTATTTAAAATCCGAATCATCCATCACCATCGTACGATGGATTTCTTCCACTTCTGCATCTGTCAATTCGTTATCCTGTTCTAGACAAAATTCAATTAAAATGTGGGAGTTGGCTATTTATAACCATTCCCCTGCGTGAACACCGGCGGATCATAGTCCATCGGTTTGGCAGAAAGTTTCAACTTGAAATCACAATAATCATCATCAAAGCAGGTATGCTCTCTGTACAGTGGGGCACCCAGAATACCGAACATGACATAATCCAGATTACAGAGGTAAGGCATGTATTCTTCATATCCGTATTTTTTTGCAAAATCCGCTAGCGGACAAACGAGGTTGTGATAACTGAAATCATACCCCTTTTCTGGTGGAATCTGTGTCTGTGTCTCGAAACTTCCGGGATTCTGTGCAGCGTTTAATGCATTCTTCCTATCCTTTTTTAGGAATATTTTTGTAAGAAATCGGGGATTAGTAAAGATTTTACCCATTATACTCCGTAAAAAAGACGGAATCTTTTTAAACTGACGCTCATAAATAAGAATCATCAGGTGACCGCTCTGCGCTGTCGTAACACCATATTTTTTTAATACTTCACCCATGCTCACAAACATGTAAGCTCCGATAAGGTTCTTTGTTCCACTGGCAGCATCTCCGCCAATGTAAGGGAATCTTTCTAACATCTCCTCCTGATAGTTTGTCCAAATTTCTTGAATGAGGGTATCATAAGACTGTCCAGTAAGCGACTCTAGTTCATAGCTGATATAATTCATGTAAGAATTTAAAGTTTTATGCCATTTTTTTAGTTTTTTCTGGTAATATCTGTGCATATATTTTCTTCTCCTATATTATCGCAATTGACCTGTTTTCTTTATAAAAATTCACTTTTAGTTACTAGCCCAAGAGAACACACTCTTAACCGCCTCCTTTTAGAGAATGTCATGGGAAACCCGCTGCATATTAAGATTACAAGTACAACGTTAATTATGTATCTAGTATACTTGATTTCTGATGTTATCTCAATTAAAGGAGTGATTTTCGATTGCTTTAAGAACGCTCTCGTAGAACGAATGTTACTTTTATAACTAATCCTATGAAAACATTATTTTCAAAGTGTGCAATTCGTCGTTGTCGGTTTTCGAGAGCGTTGTGAGAGGATTCGAGAAAAGAGAAGGGTATAAAAAAAGACTGAAATCATTGATTGATGATTCAGTCCTGTAGTATTTAATTACTTCAAAGCAATTAATTAAACTTACTGATGAAGAAACTGAATGGAACAAATTGGAATACTTCGATAGTTTATATAATAAAAGATACAGATTCTGATGCTTGCAGAAAGAGACAAGAACAAATACGAGATGCCAGAAACAAACGTTGAGAATTTGGCTTACGAAAGCAAGATGATCAACATCGTGATTGGCAAAGTGCATCAAATCTACACAGATGTAACATCAGACGATATCGCACGATATGTTCGACAAATCTTGGCAGAAGATGAATATCATCGTATGAAACCAACTGAAGTTGCTAAAGAGGTAGTTGCCATCATCACAGGAAACCCAACTCAGAAAAAGAGAAGACCTTCATCAAAAGCACCTGCATCTAAGAACATCTGTGATTACATCTCGAACGCCTAAGAACAAAGAGACTTAATGTTTCTTTGTTTTTTTCACCTTTTCGTATGTAAGCCTTTTGATTACATCAAGGCGCATGGTACAATGTAAGTGTAAAGGAGGACATAGTGTATGATGTCATTAGATTGGATGGTTTACGCTTTAGGTGCAGTAGCTGTTGTTTTCTTGATTGCCATGTTCTTCAAGTATAAAAAGCACAATAGATATGCTGATAAATTTGAAGACACATATCCAGATGCAAAGTAAACAACTTCTAGACATGTTGTCTCAAACAATAATAACTTTTCTAGATTTTAAGTATGATAATTTTAGACAGGTATAAGGAGGTATAATAAATACGTATGTATTACTTATTATTCACTGTACAATTTATCTTATTTTTTGTTGTACAATTTACGGATTATTCAAAATGGAAAATGATTTCTTTTTTCACCATTACTGCAGTATTGATTTTATATAGTATCTATACACATGATACGGGGCAAATCATTATGTGCATTTTAGACATAATTTTTATTAGTTTCTGTTATTGGTATTATAAGAAAAAAGAAGCTAAATAGATCAAAATATTGCAACTTAATAGGCTATTAGAAAAAGAATCTATTGTAGCTTATCTTTGATAGCAATTTTCGGTATCAGCATTTTCTGAACAACATCAACTTCGAAACGTTGCCCAGCTTTTTTTGCGATTACATTTCGAACGCCTAGAACAAAGAGACTTAATGTTTCTTTGTTTTTTGTGTTTTATTGAGCACGAATAAGTAAACGTAATTCTTAGTTTCATGAAGATAGAACAAATCTTTTTTGTAAACGTAACGCTTAGTTTAAGATTACGAGAACAGATTATTTTTCTAAACGTAACGCTTAGTTTAAGAAACTAGAAACAAGATATTTTCGTAAACGTAACGCTTAGTTTCTTAACGTAACGCTTAGTTTTATGAAAACAGATACTCTGTATGAATGTACAGGTGGAATCATCAATATGCTCATCTGGCTGTACAAATGGATCATGATTGAATATCTGGACAATCGGTCAAAGGGTACAATCGTAACCATTAACGAAAAGTTCATCAAGTCAGTCAGTAAGAAACACTTTGGTCAGCTGAAGGGAGCTATCGACATGGTCAATCAGGCAAAGGTTGAAGAAATGGAAGATGAACAGATTCTGATGCTTGCTGAAAGTGACAAGAACAAATACGAGATGCCAGAAACAAATGTTGAGAACTTGGCTTACGAAAGCAAGATGATCAAAATCGTGATTGGCAAAGTCCATCAAATCTATACAGATGTAACATCAGACGATATCGCACGCTATGTTCGACAAATCTTGGCAGAAGATGCATACCATCGTATGAAGCCAACTGAAGTTGCCAAAGAGGTAGTTGCCATCATCACAGGAAGTCCAACCCGTAAAAAGAGAAGACCTTCATCAAAAGCACCTGCATCTAAGAACATCTGTGATTACATCTCGAATACCTAAGAACAAAGAGACTTTATGTTTCTTTGTTTTTTTGTGCTTTCACAAACAAACGAAGCAAACTTTGGAAGTTCTTAGTTTCATGAAGTTAGAACAAATTATTTTCGTAAAAGAAGCTGTTAGTTTCATATTACGTAAACAAGATATTTTGGTAAAAGAAGTTATTAGTTTCATAATGAAGAAACAAGATAATTTCTTAAAAGAAGTTGTTAGTTTCTTAAAGAAGCTGTTAGTTTCATGAAAACAATAAAGCTGTCTCTCCAAAACTAACAACTTCCACTGTTGGTCTTTTTTTGTACCTTTTTGCTCATTTTCCTTAAACTAAGAGGTTCTTTTAAGAAAGTGATTCAGTGAAATGAACGTTTTTTCCTTAAACTAAAAACTTCTTTTAAAAAACTCATACAGTGAGTTGGCACCAAAACGGTTAAACTAAGAATTACGTTTAGAAAAGTGAAACAGTGGTTTGACACGTTTCCATTAAACTAAGAACTTCCAAAGATTTTAGAGGCGTTTATGAGAGCGTTGTTGAATGAGTGCTCGCTTTCCAATTATTTATGTGGCATTTCCTCGTTTTCTCTCACGGCGTTTTCATAATCATCTCAAATGGGGACAACTCGATCAAAACATTACTTCTCATAGTGTGCAATTTCAGCGCTGTTGAAAGAGGCTGTCGAGAAGGTATAAAAAAAGAACCTCATTGCTGAGATTCTGATTCGTTTTGTTTTGAGTCTGATTCCAATTCGTCTGGTTCTTTTATAGGTGTTTCTACGCTTCTTACTTCATTGACCGTTTCCTCGTTTGTTTGTTGTGTTTCTAGAGGTTTGTCGGAGATTGATGTGAAATAGCCTGGATTATTAACTCCACCGTCAATACGTGCTGCGGTAGAATCTATGTATGTTGGGTCGTATTTTGTGCCAGAGCCACCGATTAGAGAAGTACAATCTAAAAACATTTGTGTTGAATTGGAAACTTTTGTCATTACAAACGTATCTGAGACATAAATTGATTTAAGGTTATAACAGCCTCGAAACATTTGGCTTGTATCTATGCAGTTCTGAGTGTCAAATGAAGATAGGTCTAAAGTTGTTAAAGATCGATCGCCTATAAACATTAATCGCGTAAATTGAACATTTGTGGTATTAAGTTTGTTCAAACCTTTTATAGCAATTAATTTTGGGCACTCACCAAACATTCTGTCCATGTCATATACGTTACAGGTGTTCCAACCATCTATATTTATAAATTCAAGAGATGAGCAACCTCTAAATAGCCAATGACAAGTTGATACAGATTCTGTATTCCATGTATGCAAATCAATTTGTTTAAGTCTTGTACATTCAAAAAAGAGATTGGATAGATTAGTTATGTTAGATGTATTCCATTTGGATAAGTCAATATCTGTAATTCCAGAATATGCAAACATATTATTAAGACTATAACCTGAAATCATATCCCAATTATTAACATCTAAAAAGGCTAGTGATTGACAGTTGCTAAACATCTTATCAAAGTATTTTATTTTCGAAGTATTCCATTGAGAAACATTTATTTCTGTAGAGTTTGCACAACCATAGAACATATAACTTCCATCAGTAACATTAGAAACGTCAAGATTGTTTGCGTCAATTTTATCTATATATGTATATTCAAATAAATGCGATGAATCTTGCTTTGCTATTAACCTACCACCTTTTGTATTGTATAGATGAAGTTCATTATTTTTTACATATACACCAGCTGATGTAGTAAACATGTCTTCAATAGTACTAACATTCTGAACATTAATTGGCTTGTCTGCATCTAAAATTAAACTGGTTGTTTTTGTTGAATTAATTAATGCTTGTAAAGGTGATAGAGCTTCAAAATTTAACGAAAAACCTGAATCAGTATCCATCTGTAATACTGCTTTTATAGATATTAAATTGCCATCTTCATCTACATTAATTGTTACACCTTTGGGTAAACTTTGACCCCATATTCCTTTATATTTAAAGATAGGTTTTATTTTAAAGTTTTTACATTCATATACGTCACCAGCTTTTCCAGCTACCCACACAGAATAACTATTTATACCAGTTAGTTTGCCATTTTTATAAATATCAAATGTACCTATATTTTGTAGGTATTCATTTTGGTTGCCATTTATAAAAGCACCAAAATAAAAAACTCGTATTGGAAGCCATACAACTGATAATTTTTCAGTGTTTGGTTTTACAGTACTTCCAGAATATATTGTATTACCATCTTCATCTTTCCATGAAGAAAACTGATAACCACTCCTGACAGGAACAGGTAATTGCCCATAAGAGCTTCCATTTTTAACCGTATAAGCAACCTTATCTTTTCCATTCACTGTACCGCCGTTGCAGTCAAGCTGAATGGTTCGTGTTTCTACGGGGTTCATAGTGAACTGGAGTTGATCTTGATAATTACCAGAATATTTCACATCAGCTTCATTCTTCGAAACCTTAATACTTTCCGAGAAGGAATCACTGTCCTTGTCTACATACTGTGGCTCATATTCGAGCTTTGTCTTGTCCAGTTTGTAGGGGATGGAAGCTTGTCCATTCTTCAGATTGAAGTTGTTCTTGCTCGTTATATCTATGTCTAACCATCTTTTTTGATACGTGTTTCCTGAAACCGTGAATGTTGTCTCATCTTGGTCAGGGCTTAAGCTGATCTCCGATGGTACATTAACGGAATAATAAGTCTCATTGTTTTGAGGCACGCTTTCCGCCATAGCATGAGGAAGCCCACACAACAGTACACCTGCCGTTACGAGTCCACTCATTATTGATATTTTTATTATGTTTTTCATATCATTCCAAATACCTCCTTATGCATACATAAAGCCACAATTCGTTTCCTACTTGGCTTTACGCATACAGTGAACCACGAAAAAATACTCGATTGATTTGAGAACGTTTTCGTCAGATATTTATAATGGGTTATACAATAATCCTACATACTGTAAAAGCAGGGGGTGATGAAAAAGCTGGGCTTTATCCGGAATAGCTGAAAACATGCTCGAGAAAGAAAAGAACAAAATAAAAAAGCTACAGTGAATAGAACACAAGAATCTGTTCAAACTATAGCTTTGTTTATCTTTATATGTTTCGTTTTACCGATTCATTAACACTTCTTCTAGAATCGGCTTCAGAATATCTGGAGTTAATTCATCTAAATCAAATGAATATTCTACGTTTAATCTGGGGTTATAGAACTTCAGGTATTTGACGTTACTGAAAAGTTTTTTCTTCGACTTCATTCCAATAATCCAATACAGAATAATTTGTAGTGTATATTTGTTGGCGATTTTCTTGCTAAGCACTTTCATGTCGATTAGGGAATCATCTGTTAAATAGTCATAATCACCGTAAATGTTGTCTTCTTTATAGTTTACCGACAAACGATCTCCAACATTAACAAGCTTTGCTTGATGTTGGAAGTATCTTAATGAGCGATTTACCATTTCTCTGATATTTTCAATCGTATGCTCATCTGGAAGCTCAAGTTCATAATCAATAGATGGTATATAACCACTTCTGTATATCTGTTCATAAAAAGAAAGCTGATATGCTGCAAGGATTGAATCATCATCTAGTCCTGTGACTTCATCAATTAAATCAAAGTTAAGGTCTTTAATCGCCATCATTCCAAAAGAAGCGGGTTCAAACACTTTCTTTGGTTTTGCACCTAACAGAATACGAGTCATATTATCTACGGTTGTTCCAATCAATGATTTTGAACCATTCTCATCAGAAAATAATTCGTTTTCAGACTCATAATGTGTTTCTTTAAAAAGTTTTACAGGGAGGTATCCGCCTCTGGGCTGTTTAACATTATTTGCTAAAGTTGTAATAGTTACTGACATAGTTATCACTCCATTTCATGCTCATACATATACAGTAACCCATAAATCATGAAAAGTCACACTTATATAGATATTTCATCGGGATTTTGTTTGTTTTCAATCTGAATGATATACTAGAAGCAGAAAATGGGGAAAGAGTATGAAAAGGAATAGGATTATTGTTGCTGTTTTGGCAACTACATTAATGTTGTCTGGATGTGCAGTCTCTAATAAAGATACAAAAAAGAAAACGGTTGAAAAAGTCTCAGTGAAAAAACAAGACAAATCCAAATCAAAGAAAAAAGAATCGAAAAAAAACACCAAAGAAACAAATGAAGCCAAGGAAGAAACATCGCAAGAACAGGAAACACAAGCTAGTCAGGTGGAAGAAACACCAGTTGCTACGGGGATTTCGAGTATGTATACAGATGAGGAGTTGCTTACTTACGCAAATGATCATCTTGATGATTTCTGGCGTACTTACTATTGCTTTATGGCAGGTACATTTTTTGAGGGTACTGGAGATTTTGGCAATACGTTGATTACTGATCCAAATATTCACTCGTTACAGGATGTTGAGAATGTATGGTATCAGAAGTTTTCCAGAAGGTATCCTGCTCCTTATTTAGACATGAATACCAATCCATATAAAGAACTCCCATTCTGGGAAGAAAATGGACAAGTCTATGAACGATATCGCATAGATGGAATACCACATGTTTCTTTCTTTTTTGACCATATTATGCAAAAGACGGACGATGAGGTATGGTTTGCGTATTATTGCAAAGGACCAGATGGTTCAATTAGCGATACTCAACAGCAGTGGTCATTTGTTTACGAAGACGGAAAGCTAAAATACGGAACGATTGTCAGAAATTACTAGAAGGCTTGAAAAAGTCTTCTTTTGTTTTGATTGGATAGTGATGAGAAGACTTTTCATGATGAGCGAGCATAATAAAAGGGGTGACTTATTAATCAGTCCTTTGGCTTACTGCTTGAAATCTGAATCATCCATCAACATTATATGAGGGATTTCTTTGATTTCTTTATCCGTCAATATTTTATATTGTGGCTCTATGTTTTTCTGCTTTTGATGTATACTATAATTAGTTTGATGGAAAGAGAGATGATTATAATGATCAAAACTAAATTGAATTTAGGTCCAGATGAATTTAAAGTGATAAGAGAAATCAGTTTTGCTCGCCCAAGCATTAAAAAGAATAGAAAGATATTACAAATAGTTTGTGTTATTGGAGCATTTATTATGGGGATTGATACGCTAACATCCTTTTTAGATCATTCGATAGGAAATGCACTAATTTCACTAGCTTGTTTAATAGCTTTTATTTGGTTTGCAAAAGTAGGTCTATATTATGAACAGGATTTAATTTTTAAAATAATTCAAAATAAAGCCCTAGATAATGTAAAAAATGGAACAATTGAGTATATATTTGATTCAGATGGAGTTACAACAATATCTGAACTTGAGTTTGTTACAAGTAAATATAAATGGGACGCATTTCAATGGTGGTGTGTGTTTAAAAATTATATTTATTTACAAACCTCTACTAAAAAAATAGTATTGGTGAAAAAAAGCAATTTAACTCCAGAAGATTATGAGAGCTTAATTTCACTTTTGAGCACTCATGTTCAGCAAAAAGAAATATGCCATTAATTTTGGATATGGAAAGTTTCTATGTATAGACAAAACTAGTAACGGGTAAACCTCATCAATTTACCCGCTTTTTTTATGCCTTCTATTTAACTATGGGGAGTATTTTGGAGGTTTCCGTGAGGATGGTTTGTCCAAGTTGTAAAAAGAGAAGTCCTTCATCGAAAGCACCTGCATCTACAAATATCTGTGATTACATCTCGAACGCCTAAGAACAAAGAGACTTAATGTTTCTTTGTTTTTTAGTATGTAAACGCTTTGATTGTATCAAGGTATATGGTACAATATAAGTGAAAAGGAGGACATAGTGTATGATGTCATTAGATTGGATGGTTTACGCTTTAGGTGCCGTAGCTGTTGTTTTCTTAGTTGCCATGTTCTTCAAGTATAAAAAGCACAATAGATATGCTGATAAATTTGAAGACACATATCCAGACGCAAAGTAAGCAACTTTCAGACGTGTTTTCTAAAACGATGATAACCACAAGCAGGATCGAAAGGTTCTGCTTTTTTTGTGCTTCATTGAGCATGAGTAAGTAAACGTAATTCTTAGTTTCATGAAGTTAGAACAAATCTTTTTCGTAAACGTAACGCTTAGTTTAAGATTACGAGAACAGATTATTTTTCTAAACGTAACGCTTAGTTTCATGAAAACAGTAACAAAAAACACCGTATTGCTACGATGTTTTTCTGTCTAATATTTTTGTATCTACTACTCAAAAAATACCTTTATTATATTTGAATTGACCATAAAGAATCAAACCTAATCCGATAATAATCGCTGTCAGAATGATATATCCCATAATTTCTTCGCTCCAAAACGAAACAATAAAACCTAATACAAGAGATATTCCTATAATCAGTGTTCCTGTTCCAACAACTTTTCCATACTTTGGTATATCTTCTTCTTTTACTCTTCGCCTATTGTAAGAATGAATTGTGCTGATATTGCCTTTGATATTTATAATTCCCACAACAGATATGAACACTCCCAAAATCAACATTATAATATTTTCCATAATGACCTCCTAAAAATAGAATAGTTCCTCAAATTTTTTGTCCAATGCAATACAAAGAATTAGAGCCAATTTTGCAGTTGGATTAAACTGTCCTGTTTCAATAGAACTAATGGTATTTCTTGATACTCCTACCATTTCTGCAAGTTGAGCTTGAGAAAGATTTGCTTCTGTGCGAACTTCCTTTAAGTGATTTTTCAGTTGTAATTGTTCTTTCATATTCTCACCTCTAAAAGGTGGCTAACAAATCCAACAAAGCCTAGTATAACAGTGTGTTATGTGCTTTTTCAACTACAACTTCAGCTTCCTGCTTAGTATGGAATAACTTGGATACTCTGACTCTGGTTCCTGCTGGAGTTTCATTGTCATTGAATTTTATCGTGCAGAAACCTGAGCCTGTCCTAATTACCGTGGCTTCTCGAATGTGATATCCGTTGGCTATGAAATAGACAATATCACCAAGATTAAATCTATTCATAAGCATCCTCCTGATCTACATTAACTTCTACTGTTTCATCATACTGACTTTCTTCATACTTTTTGCAAGACTTGTTCATCTTATATAGAATATATTCTTTGCGTTCATTCAAATCCAGATTGCATCCAAGCTCATACGCAATATCATCAATTGATTTGTCTTTATCACGCTTACTGATGCGATTCTTATCTTTCATGATTTCATCAATAACATCAGCATTCTTGATTCTAGCCTTTAAAACAATCTTTTCATCCAGTGAATACCAGTAATCACGCTGTAAAAAATAGTAATCATGGAAAACAGGGGATGTTCTAAGAAGATTATCAAGCTGAATCTGCTCATCATATGTCAGCTGAGTTCTTGGGGTTCTGAAAAGATGCTCTTCGGTTTCTATAGATGATTCATCATCCGAATTTCTTTGCTCTCTGTACGCATTGAAACAGCCTGTAGTAATCATTGACTGCAAGGAACGGAAATCATACTGCACATTATCTTGACCAAATACGCGAGCTAATACATCCACGTATTTAAAATCCGCAGGTACAGTTACCTTACGAATTGCAGGGTTGTTCCGTTTCAGAGCAAGCACATAATTTAAAGCTAGTTTAGGTGAATTGAAGTAGTTAAGAAGGTCTGAATCATACATCGTATCAATGACCAGATAAAAATTCTTGCTATTGTGTCTAGACTTGGCAATTACTAATGAGCGTTCGCCCATGTGCATATCCGTATTTCTGTCACGATAAGCCTGACGAATGTAATACAGCCTTCTAGGTTTGACTCCTGTCATTTCACTGGTTACATCAACTCCATATTTGAAAACCAGATACTCAATCCAGTCAAGGAATCTATTTGTTGTTCTATGGTTTCCAGACCAGCTTTCTTCATTCTCGTCTGGAACAAAGTCTCTTGTAAGACATGCAGGCTTGCTATTTACAACATTATTACACTTAGGGCAGAAGGCACGTCTTGTTGTTAAGTGGATAAATACTCGATAACCATCAATGTTCAAATCCTCATAAACAGTTTCAACAAAGCCATGAGCTATATATTTGCCTGTACATCCATCAGAATCACAGTCTTTTCCAGTAGAGTCCAGAAGATTTTTAGCCTGTACGTGAATAATATTATGTTTTTTGTCTACTTTGGCACTAAGAAACTCAATATCGGCCAAAGCTTTAATCTTGATCTGCATATTTGTTCCTTCATCTTCCTATTTACAACTATATGATAACAGTTTTCAGAAGCCTTGTACACACAAAAACACTGATTTTTGCAATACGGTTAATTTCTTGTTCTTGATTTATTATGAAGATGTGATCAGGGATGAGAAAGTCTCTGAGAAGTAACAAAGGAGGAATAAGATATGTTACCTGTAGAATTTTTACCCGATGTTGATGAACTTCCTGTTAGCTGGATGAATCGACTAGCTCTTGCAAATGGCTTTATAGACGTCAATGATATGCTTAGAAGTTACCGTATTATTGATGGAAAGAAAGTCATTCGTCATCTGGACTATTTCCCGAAAGTGCTTGGATTGATTTCAGACAATGCTTGGTCAAAAAGTATACTTTCAATCTACAAGCAGGATGTTAAAGACCAGTACGACATCATTCCGTACCACAATGATGAACATCTATGCGTATGTCCAGAATGTATGAAAGAAGATATGACTCGATTTGGACACATTGTCTATCACTTTCAGCACCAGTATCCAGGTTCTTTTACATGCTGGAAGCACAAATGTATTTTGGAATATGTACAGCCTGATCAGCGTTTTATTCAGGATATGAACCGAATGGAATTCATCCCAATCAAAGGCTCGTATGACAGAGATACTGAATTCAAGATGTTTTCAACTTGCTATTCAAAGGGCTCTATCTTCTACAAAATCGTAAGATACCAGCTTGAAGTACTTATGCGTGACAAGCATCTGACAGACAACGAAGTAGTTGAAGCCTTTAGATGTAAAGGTGATGAGGAAGAACTGCCAATGAAGGTGGTACAGATGATTCACACCAAAAGTGTAGACTACTTTACCTTTAGAGAACAGCGTGTACTTCTTCAGCTTTTATTCGATGATTATCCACGTTATGTTTCGTTCTTTTCCAAGATTGATCCAGTACATATGATTGGTTATCGACGTAGAAAAGTTTCAAATGGAATGTTTTTGATGACTGTTCGCAATGAACAACGTCGTAGAGCAAGACGTTATAGAAAGAACACTAGAAAGAGAATCCGCCGTGCTGTCAATAAAAAACGACACAAAAATAAACGAGGGTAGGGGTAAAGGCTCTGGAGCCTCCTACCTTCCGTGGATCCAGACAAGAGAAATCAGCAGTGTTGGGACTTGCTCTAACCCAAAGGACTGGAAAACAGGACGCACTGTTGAGCTTCTCTCACAGGGAGAAGCCTATTACTGGCATATCCTGAGATGGAATGATGAAATCGAGGATATTCGTGAACAGTATCCTTTAGACCTTGAAACGACATTGGAAATCTGTGACGACTATAACGTGAAACATCCACGAAACCGTCATACGTATATGACATCTGATTTCTACGTCACATACAAGGATGGCAAAGAGAAAGTGTTCAGTGTGAAACCATCAAGAAATGTGTTGAAAAAAAAGCGTGCCAAGGAAAAGCTCGCTGTCGAAAAGGTCTACTGGGAAAAATTCAGACATGTACCGTTTG
>NZ_DS996842.1:177400-180063 GCF_000156655.1 Holdemanella biformis DSM 3989 | reverse complement strand
ATCCAGTGTATTTGATGAAATGTCCATGCTGAAACATTATATTGCAACAAAAAAAATCCAAGTTGATATGGAATCAGAACCGCTTGATTTCCAGTATTTACTTGAGATTTACAGGGATGTATTACCCGAAGTGAAAGGAGGCAGCTTAGAATGCTCACAACATTAAACCTGAAAGTAGGTTCCATTCTTCATGATATGGAACAAAACATTGATCATAGAGTAATCTACATGAATAAAGATTACTTAGTAACGATTCTCATTAATGGAATTAAAGAGAAAACTGAAATCAACGAATGGCATATTCAAACACTTCAGCATTTTGTCAATAAGAAACAAATTGCTGTTAGAGAACCCAAGTTTGATAAAGTATTTGACTTTGATTCATTACCAGAGAAAACAAAGGAAATCTATCTACGCAACAAAGATATTGTTGAAACAGTCGGAGATATCTACGGACCGTGCTACTTTTGCTTAGGAACCAGAAAGCCTAAACCGTGTTTTCAGGAACTTGCTGATAAATACAACATCTCTAAAAAGACTGTATTCTATGTAATCAAACAATATCTGACAAACGGCCTTGATCCATTCGCTTTACTTCCACAAATTGGAAAGAAAAGTAAAGCCAATATGCATTATTCTACAAAAACAGGTCGTCCACCTATGTTTGAACAGGGTATCCCTCTAACTGATGAACTGCGTGAAATCTTTGATGACTGCTGTAAACACTATTTATCTGGCAGAGAAAAGTCTTATGCAACAACTTATGACTGGATGCTCACAAAATATTTCACAGCTCGTGTAGAAACACAGACAAGCAAAGGTGTAGTAGTACAGAATAAGCTGCTGCCAATCGACCAGCGACCTACTAAAAGCCAAATGGAGAACTATATTGTTACTCATACATCAGCTAAAGCACGCCGTGTATGCAAAACATCCAAACGTGAATACAGAAACAATGAACGTATGCTTGTTTCAGACAATCTTCTTAATGTGCATGGCCCTGGAGATTTATTCGAAATGGATGAAGTTGAAATGGATGTATCCATTGTCAGTGAAGTTGATCCAACAAAGGTAATCGGACGTCCAATCGTGCATGCAATGGTTGATGTCTATTCACGAATGATTACGGCAGTATCTGTTTCTTTGGAGAATAACTCAGTACTTGGCTTCACAAACTGTCTTTTGAACCTTGGTGAAGACAATAAACAGCTTTGCAGGCGTTACGGCTTGGAGCTAAAAGATGGCTTATGGGACATCAATGTTTTGCCAAACCGACTTCGCAGTGACCGTGGTTCTGAATATCGTTCCAAAGAGGTCAAACGTATCTGCAACGAGTTGAACATCACTCTGGAGCTAGTGCCACCAGCTATGGGGTCACTGAAAGGGCAGGTAGAACAGCTATTCCACCAGTATCATTCGGTACAGAATGATTTGCTTGAAGGCAGAGGTTTGATTACCCAACGGCATGATTCGAACCACCATAGACATGCGGTCCTTACATTGGATGATATCTGGGTATTCGTAATCAACCAGACAATTGCTCACAACATGATGACAATGAGCCAGTATCCAATGACAAAGGATATGTTAGAGAAGTCAGTACATCCCATTCCGTTAGAGTTATGGGACTACGGTTGCACTAAATATGGTGCTCCAAGACCAATTGTCAACCTTGACCAGTTTGAGTATTCAATTCGTAAAGAAGTACGTGCTCGTATAACCCGTAAAGGTATTGAATGGAATGGTTTGTATTACATTGCAAATGATCCTTGGCTTGCAGAACAAATCACTAAGACTAGAAGAAGCTCGGTGCCTTTGAAATGTCGTCTTGATGAAAGAAATATAGGCTCTTTATGGTACATTGCAGACAATCGCCTTGTAAAAGCAACCTTGAATGAGAATCGAGCAGGAAACTATGAGTTCAACGGTATGTCACTTCGCAACTACGAGGAATACAAGACCAAGAAAAAAGAGCTTGTAATGGAGAAAGCTCAGGAAGACCAAGAGATTCGCTGCGCAAGACGTATGGGAATGCAGGCAACCTTGAATGATGCCGTTAGAGTTGCAAATCAGACGGCACCAAATGATGACAAGACCAAAAATATCCGCCATAACCGTAAAGAAGAAAGCATCCTTGTATTAGAGGCAAATTCGATTGGAGCACGTTTGAACACAGATGACGCACCATCTCTGATTCCTTTGAAAAATGCAGAACCAGAACCTGAAGCCTTGTCAGAGCCTGAATCAAATGAAGAAACTGGAAGTATGACCTTTGAAGAAGCCCTTCAAAAGATTAAACAGAAAATGTAGGAGGTACAGTTATGAGAGAACTGAACTGGGTCTACTACTACTCAAATGTAGAGAAAGACCAAAATCAATACACCCATGAAGAATGTACTCGTGTAGGTCCTGTTGATGCTAAATATGTAAAATCATCCAATAGGGACTTCAACAACAACCCGTTCATTGAAGCACTTCCAAGACCAAGAGATGGAAACGTCCTTTTGAACGCATATACAGTACCTATTCCAAGTTTGGATGCTGACGATTTGAGCAAGATGTCTGTGAACGAGCAAAAGGCAACTGTAGTTAGCTTGAAAAATCTAAGACTGCCTTTATCGTTCCAAAAGCAGTTGGAATTCAAAACCCCTTTCGGTTCCAAC
>NZ_DS996842.1:125784-177214 GCF_000156655.1 Holdemanella biformis DSM 3989 | reverse complement strand
TTTATCGTTCCAAAAGCAGTTTGGAATTCATCAACTATGATGTAATCGTTAGCTCCTATATGCTTCGCAAATCCTATGTCTGGGACACAAATGCTATTGGCGAGTCAACTGACAAGAAACTCATCAAAATGAAGGGTAAAATCGAAGATAGTGCTCCATCTGGGTTTGCCTTGCTAGGCTATTCAGGATGCGGCAAATCATCTTCATTGAAGCAGTTGTTCGATAACATCCCACAAGTAATCATGCACCATCCAGATCCTGGAACTTCGATTCCACAGATTACATATCTGGTCGTAAGTTGTATGCCAAACAGCAACTTTTCAACCTTGTATAGACAGATTGGAGAAGCCATTGATAATGCTTTAGGAAATCCCGAACCTATCTATGAAGTCATGATTAACAAGAAGTGCAAAAGCCTTGCAGACAAGCAATTAAAAGTCTGCCAGCTTATCGAAATGTTCTCGATTGGAACTATTGTGATGGACGAAATCCAGCTTATCGACTTCAACACCAATAGAGAAAACAGCTATGAAGGTCTGTTAGGTATCGTCAACAAGACAAAGGTAGCCTTGAGTGTAGTTGGAACAGATGAAGCCTACAAGAAGCTGTTTACAATGCTTAGAAATGCACGTAGAGCAGGTGACTTCATTGACGCTTCCGCATATACGACTGACAAGGATTATTTCAACATGCTGGTGAATATGCTTTTGACTTGGCAATGGCTGGATACACCGATTCAATGGTCTAAGGAACTTTCAGACACTTTGTATGAGTGCTCAGGTGGTATCATTAACATGCTGATTTGGTTGTACAAATGGATCATGCTGGAATACATTGACAGTAAGTCCAAAGGGAAGATTGAGACCATCGACAAGAAGTTCATTGTGCGTGTTAACAACAAGCATTTCAAACAGTTGAAAGGTGCTATCGACATTGTTAATCAGGCAAGAACTGAAGAACTTGAAGATGAACGTATTCTTACGATTGCTGAGGAAGAGAAGAACAAATATCAAATGCCTGAATCCAACATCAGCAACATGGTTTATGAGAGCAAGATGATGACAAAGGTCATCGACTTGGTCCGTGAAATCTATGTAGAGTTTGACTCTGACTCAATCGGCAGAGCAACTCGAATGGTTTTAGAAGAAGATGTCAATCATCGCCTGAAGCCACATGAAGTAGCTAAACAGGTGATCGCCATTCTAAATGAGGAGCCTGTAAAGCCAAAGAGAAAGGCTACAAGAAGAACTCCTGCATCGAAGAACATCTGTGATTACATTACAGATGATAACTAACAAAGAGACTCTGTGTTTCTTTGTTTTTTTATGCTCACCAAGGCATAAGAACCTTTTACTTTGACATAGGGAATACACAACACTTTTCTATAAGAACCTTTTAGTTTGATTGCATAGAACTGTATTGATTTTCTATAAGAACTAATACTATACAAACTTATATAATACAAACTATGTCAAGTAAAATAAATTAACCTAAGTCTAATTATATAAGATATACTTATTAAGAAGATTAATATACTTATAAAAGACAAAACATTATCTTAGGTGATGCTTAGTTTAGTTAAGTAAAAACACGAAAGTTTCTTATAAGTGATGCTTAGTTTTACTTAGGTGATGCTTAGTTTCTCTGTTTCAAAAAGCAAATGAATAGGCTTCTTAAAAAGAGCAAGAACTTCGCATAATCTATCTTATGTAATATTTATAAAATTAAAAATAGAGCAGAAATTCGATAGAAATCGAATAAATCTGCTTAATATTGATATTTGACGGATTCAATGCAAGGATTGATGCTTCGTATTAGGTATTCTTTAATTCAAATTCGTGTAAATCAAGATTCTTAGTTTATGATTAAGTACAATATCTAGATTTATATTATAAATACACATTCTCTAATTTGAATTGAGACGTATAGTTGTTCATCTTTTTTGATTTCACGACAAATCACAGAGTCCTATGAATCTCTAGTTCTTACATAATATAAGGAACCTAATACAACTTCAATAATGATATATGGTACGGCCATTAAATATGCTGAATATGGATGCAGATCCGATGCTGCATACGGCATATCATCAATTTGAAGCTTGCCAGATTGAATCTCTTCAATTTTTGTTTTATACATATGAACACGATATGGACAAACCACAGCTAATACAATCATAATCATTAATAGAATGCGTCCTGGTTTTTTTAAAATATTCATTGTGATCACTCCTAAATATTTTTATAAATATATCACGATTTAATATGCGAAACACTTCACAAATATTTTTTTAAGTCCTCTAAATAATGTAATGCATCCCGTCTTCCAATATCATAAATCTCTTGTAGATGATTTGGATCTTTTTCAATCATTGCACACGCAATCGGTTTAGAAGGTCGAATCACAAACACTTTGCCTTCCCTTTCTAATTGTTCAATTTGATCCAACGTTTTATTATATACGATATATCGATTCTCTAAAGCTTTTGTAAGATTTGGATATTCTTTGAAAGCCCTCTTTAAAAGTTTGATATACTTCATTGGTTCTTTACGATACGATTTATCACGCGTTAATACTACAACTGTTTTAGTAGATCTTTCTAACATCCAATTTACAGGAATTGAATCACTCACACCACCATCTAATAACTCATAACCATCTAGTTTTACGGGTTTCGAAACAATCGGAATCGATGCAGAAGCACGAATCCATTCAATATCTGTGGCATCCCCATTCAAAATCTCATGATAAATGGGATTTCCAGTATGAATATCCGTACATACCACAGTAAATTTTAATGGGTTTTCTCTAAATGTTTTTGTATCAAACGGATCTAAAATCGTAGGTACAATGCCATACGCAAACTCCTTATTGTATAAATCGCCTGTTTTTATAAAACTTTTTAAACCAGAATATCTTGAATCTTGACAAAAACGTTTATTATAACGAAGAGCTCTACCAATCTGTTTTGACTTGATGTTACAACCAAAGGCTGCACCAGCACTAACTCCAACTACTTCATCGAAACATAAGCCATTTTCCATAAATGCATCAATGACACCACAAGTATACATACCTCGAAAGCCTCCGCCTTCAAGAACTAATCCTTTCATTTCTGACATAATCATCACCTCGAAAATTATACAACAATGTGAACTAAAAAGAAAAGGACTTATTCAAGTCCAATCTTAAATGTGTTCGATTTTCCAAAAGCCTTCGAATTCATATTGACCACAAAAGGCTTTGTACTTTTGTCCGTAAAATCAGGTGCTGCATTTTCAAAATGAAATTCAATTTCTGCGTTGATTGTCTGTTTACTATCTAAGAAATACAACATATAACCCGTTACTTTAGCCTTAAAACTTTGTGTTTTAGGTGCCATCCCATTCGTTGAAAAATCCTTTTTTTGAATATCTTCCATACTTGAAAATTCACCTTTGCCACTTAAATCAATACCCTCTAAAGTAGCACTTGGCGTAATATAAGGAACTGTAATACGGCTTTCTGTTTTATTTTCATAGCGAATTTTAACATTTTTTAATACCGTTTCATTATTCTCATATACATATTTTGCTTTTGATCCATCCACACTGATTTTCAATGCATCATCCTCAAAGAACACATATTTTTTAGCTTTCGAATCCTTTACATTTTTATCACTCGCCTTACGAATGTTAAATGCTTTAAAAGGCAAGAATTGCTTTTTCTTATTGAAAGATAAACCCAAGTTTTTCTGATCATTATTTGGAAAACCAATATATCCATAAATATACGTACTTTGTCCTTTGCTGATCGCATATGTTGGTGTCGATTGATATTTATCAATGACACTAATATCTTTTTCGTTATTATCCGTAACTGTATAATAAAGCTCTTGTGTATTAAATGGTTTCTTACCCTTGTTTTTTATACTTGCCAAATAATAATAATATGTTGAATTATCCGTTTCATTTGTTACGGTTAAAACATCCAATAATTTACAAGATACATTAGAAGTAAGATCCACATGATTTTCTGGCTTTGAACAGCCAAATAAAGATAAAGATAAAACACATATACATATTAGACTTATTATTTTTTTCATGTTAATTCTCCTATGGATTACAGTTTTTACAAGGCAAATAGCCCTGTTGAAGCAAAACATCTCTAGAATCTTTTGTTTCAATCTTATTTGAATCCTTCATTTTTTTCACACTTGAACAAGTAGGTTTATGAAACTTATGCGTATTTACATTTAAAATATACGTCATATTGTCTTCACTTGCCTTATATTCCTTTATAATACTCTCTTTCAAACGACTTGAATCGCCTGTTTTATAGTCAATTTTAATACCTGGCTGCACATTATAACAATATACATTAAAGGATATCCCCTGACCTTTATCTTCAACAGAATAAGCCTCTATTTGAACACCATTGGCAACGAGATTATCACCATCGTATATAGGTGTAACGCGATATAATACGTGATGATCGGTCTTTTTTATATAATCACACACCTCGTTTTCAAAAGGAAGCATACCCTCTACGTTCAAATACCGTGTGCCTATCATTAAATTTTTTCGATTTGCATTCTCACCTGTCAATTGATACCCAATCAAATGACAACGATTATATAAATACTTCCCATCAATTCCCTTATAACGAACGGTATGCCATCCAGCCGGCTTTACAGTACCAATACTTGTACGCTTCGTATTTGGCATTAAATCTTTAGAAATATTCGCATATGCGACTTGTGGCCGGTCTAAAGAATCCAAATTTGAATACGATTCAAAACTCTTCTTGTTCATATCACTCGAATTAAATTGAGGCTCATTATCATGAATCTCAACATAAGGCGTTCCATTATATTCTGGAATATCATCCAATTCGTAAGCAGATATTGGCGTAATCAAAGTTGAAAGAATGACAACAATTGATAAAATTAAATTTTTCATACTATTCCTCATATAATTGACATAATTAATGTCAATATAACTCATATACTAAAACCATGAAAGGAGTGAGTGTTAAAAAATATAGTACGCAATTATCGTTCGAGTCAAAAAATATAATAAACCCCTTATGTACTATGTTTTTAGATGTCTAATGACATCTTTTTTATATTTCTAATTTTTTAAACACAGCCTCACGAGCCATTGTTTCAAATTTATCTTCTAGTGGTTTTAAATCACTATATTTAAAATCTGGATTTCTTTTTTGTATTGCTTTTGAAATCACAAAATCCGCAACCTCAGGATTTTTAGGAAGTAATGGACCATGTAAATAGGTTCCTAAAATCTTTCCATCATAGAAACCTTCATAACCTGCACCAAAACTATTACCATACCCCTTAATCACCTTACCTAAAGGATGTGTTACATTTAATGTTTGACCACCATGATTTTCAAAACCAACAATACGCGTTTTTAAACCATCCAAATCGGCATCAATCACAACATTTCCAATACAACGACTACCAGCTTTACCCGTATCCGTATAATAATCATAGAACTGCAAGCCAGAAATTTTTTCATTATTCGCCGCAATATAATATTGACCAAACAATTGATATCCACCACAAATTAAAAGAACAAACGTCTTCTCATCCATTGCCTTTTTAATATTTTCTTTACGCGACAGTAAATCAGGAATCAAACTAATTTGTTCCTTATCTGCACCACCACCTAAAAATATTAAATCATATTCACTTAAATCTTTTTCTTCACCAATACCACAAGTATCCAATTCAAAAGGAATACCACGATCTAAACAACGCTTCTTTAGAACCATCATATTTCCCTTATCACCATAAAGATCCATGATATCATGATACATCCAAACTACTTTCATAGACCCATCTCCTTTTTAATCGCATTACGAGTAGGAAGCAATGCCGTATACGTTGCGATCGCATAAGTAGTACGCTTTGTAGCTAAAGCTGCTTTAATGGCAATATCTAAAGTATCTACCACACTTAAAGGTCCTTTATAACCACCATAATAGATTCTTAAAGCCATATCATTTGCACGCAGACCCGTACAAATAATTTCTTTTGTGCTATCCTTCATGATTTTTTCAAAGAAAGTGTCATAAATCCAGCTTACATCTGTACCATCTTGTTCACGATCATTTAATACAATTACGATTGTTTTATTTGAATCATCTTTTTCAATGACCTTCATGACCTCATTTGCACCCGTTGGATTTTTAACTAAGTTTAAAATACATGTTTGATCATTTGACTTAAACGTTTCATTTCTTCCTGCAGGCTGAGGCGCATGACTAAATACAGATTTTACACAATCCACAGAAATACCATAATTTTTCGCAATATTTAATACAACCGCACAATTATACATCGAATACATTCCTTCATAAGGAGATTTAAAGCTGACTTTATCACTCGTAAATGTTTCTTGATCCAAATCAATATTCTTTAGACAAACATCCATTTCTGGTGTTTTAAAATCACATTTTGAACAATGGAATTTACCAATATGCGAATATTGATAATAACTATATTCAAGCCTTGCCCCACACTTTGGACAAAATTTCCCTTCACTTGCCTCTTTTGTGGTTGTAACAGAATACTTATTCTCATCCATTCCAAAATAAGAACAAGTCGCATTTTTAGCAACTAAATTTAAACGCACAACATTTGGATCATTCGCATTTAGAATCAAACGCCCCTTATAATCTGGCAAAACCTTTTCAATCGAATCAATCAACTGTTCCATTTCACGCGCACGATCTAATTGATCACGAAAGAAGTTGTTGACCACAAAATCTGTAACCGGAATAAAAGGAAGAATGTGTCTTACATTTAATTCATCACACTCTAATACAACCGCATTGGCTTTGATTTCACCATTTAACTTACAATTTGTAAGTAATGTAGTCACAATACCCGCCTTTAAGTTATCTCCTTTACGATTCGAAATAACATTGTATCCTGCATTTTGAAATAAGTCCGTAATCATATTTGCGGTACTCGTTTTACCATTGGTACCCGTAACTAAAATGACAGGTCCATTAAATTTTAATTTCGTTAATATATTCTTATCCACCTTGCAACCAATAGATCCAGGCATAGATCCACCTCTTCCAATAAGATGAAGTCCCCAGGCACTTAGTTTTGTAGATAATATAGATAATGTTTTCATAAGTACTCCTTTTTCAGACTCTTCTATTATACAACAATTGAAGTTGAATTTAAAAATTGAAACACATATAATATTAATGTTAGGAAGAAACTAACTAGAATAGGTGGAACAAATGAACGAATATTACCAATCTCCTCTTTCACAGAGATATGCATCTAAGGAAATGCAGGCATTATTTTCAAACGACAAAAAATTTACGACATGGAGAAGACTTTGGATTGCTCTTGCAGAATCTGAAAAAGAATTAGGATTAGATATCACAGAAGAACAAATCGAAGAATTAAAAGCACACGCTTTAGATATTAACTACGATGTCGCAAAAGCTAGAGAAAAAGAAGTACGACATGACGTAATGTCACACGTATATGCATATGGAGTGCAATGTCCAAAAGCAAAAGGAATCATTCACTTAGGCGCAACAAGCTGCTACGTTGGGGATAACACAGATTTGATTATCATGCACGAAGCTTTAGAGCTTGTACAAAAGAAAATTGTCAATGTATTAGAAAAATTAGGAGAATTCGCATTAAAATACAAAGACATGCCATGTCTTGCGTTTACTCACTTCCAACCCGCTCAACCAACAACTGTAGGTAAAAGAGCTAGCTTATGGGCACAAGACTTATATATGGACTACGTTGAAATCCAACACTTATTAGACAATAAAAAACTATTAGGATGTAAAGGTACAACAGGAACACAAGCAAGCTTTATGGAATTGTTTGAAGGAGATACAGACAAAGTAAAAGCATTGGATAAAAAGATTTGTGAAAAATTAGGTTACGACCAATATTTTGCGGTAAGTGGACAAACCTATACTCGTAAATATGATACACAAGTATTACAAGTCTTAGTTCAAATCGCACAAAGTGCACACAAATTTAGTAATGATATTCGTTTATTACAACATATGAAAGAAATCGAAGAACCATTTGAAAAATCACAAATCGGTTCAAGCGCAATGGCCTACAAACGTAATCCTATGCGTTCAGAAAGAATGGCAGCACTTGCGAACTACATTATTGCTGATTCCATCAACCCTGCAATTACGGCAAGTACACAATGGTTTGAAAGAACATTGGATGATTCTGCAAACAAACGTATTTCAATAGCCGAAGCCTTCTTAGCTACAGATGGACTATTAGATCTTTACTTAAATGTAAGTGATGGTTTAGTTGTATATCCAAAAGTTGTAGAGGCAAACCTTTTAAAAGAATTACCATTCATGGCTACAGAAAACATTATGATGGATGCTGTTAAAGCCGGTGGGGATCGTCAAGAGTTACACGAATTGATTCGTCAACATTCAATGGCAGCTGGTCGTGTTGTTAAAGAAGAAGGTAAACCAAATGATTTGATTGACCGTATTGCACAAGATCCAAAATTTGGCATGACTAAAGAACAAATCCTTTCTATCATGAAACCAGAAAACTTTGTGGGTCGTTCTGTTCAACAAACAGAAGAATTCTTCAAAGACTTCATTGATCCAATTTTAGCTAAAGAAAAAGATGCATTAGGCATGCAAGCAGCTATTAACGTATAAAAAATGAGAGCTCATTTGAGCTCTTTTTTAATACAAATTTGGAATTGGATTCCTTTTATTTTCTTTTAAAACCTGTCTATAATTTGGCATCCAAGTACAAAGTAAATTATAAAAAGCTTTTGAATGATTGAAATGAAATAAATGCGCTAATTCATGAAGAATGATCGCATCCACAAATTCTAAAGGCATAAATATAAGATTCACATTGAAACAAATCTTATGTTTACTAGGTGTACAACTTCCCCACTTACTTTTATAAAAGCCATATTGTAAAGAAATATTGTGTATATGTAATTGTTCGCAAAAGAATTCAAAACGAAGATCGATATATTTCTTTGTGTTTTGTTTCAAGAACTTTTGAATCAATGTTTGATCTGGATACAAATATAAATCATCACCTTCAACATAACAAACTCTTTGATCGATATAATGTAATCTGTATTTTTTACCCAATAAAGAAATCAAGTCATTCTCTTTAGAAAGAGTATACTTACTTAATTGATTCTTGATCCAAGCCGATTGTTCTTTTACAAAATCATCAATTTCTCTTTTAGAAACATTTAAAGGAGCGCTTACACAAACCACTCCTTTGACTACACGTATTTTTATTCTTTTACAATTGGATTTTTTATGAAGTATATACTCCATTAGGCAATATCTTCTAAGATTTCATTGGCAATATCATTTAGATATGCATCTACTTTTTCTTGTTGATCCTTAGAATATGCATCATACTCATTGATATCACGAATCAAATCCAACATTGGAAGTGTTCCATATAATTTTGTACAAGTTGAATTACACAATGTTTCCACATCTTCTTTTTTATAGAATTCAATTCTTTCATGACAATTTGGACATTCTAAGTACGCCATATTTTCAATAATACCAAGCACTTTCACTTCCATCTTTTCACACATGTGACAAGCCTTTTCTACAATCATGCTCACCATTGGCTGAGGTGTAGAAACCATCACAACACCCTGCACTGGAATTGACTGCATAATTGTTAGGGCAACATCACCAGTTCCTGGAGGCATATCAATCAATAAAACATCTAAATCACCCCATACAACATCTGTATAGAATTGTTTTACAACACCACCAATAACAGGACCACGCCAAATCACAGGATCCGATTCAGATTGAACTAAAAAGTTTAAAGACATGACTTTAATGCCTTCTTTGGATTCGACTGGGATCAATTGTTGCTTTTCATTTCCGAACGCATGTTGATTTGACAAAGCTAAAAGTCTAGGAATACTAGGACCCGTAATATCCGCATCCATAATACCAACTTTTAAGCCTTTTTTAGCCATAGCCTTAGCTAACATAACCGTAACAGTAGATTTACCAACTCCACCCTTACCAGACATTACAGTGATAATATTTTTAATGTGGTTATCTGGATTGGATTGAATTCCACATGTTTCACTGCTCTTACCACATTTTCCTTGAGAAGGACAACCTTCACATGACATATACTATTCCTCCTTTGATTTTTCTATTTTTTGAAAACAACGATCATAAACACTCGATAAACGCTTATCTTGAATATGCGTATAGATTTGCGTTGTAGAAATATTGGAATGCCCTAAAAGCTCTTGAACAATTCTTAAATCGGCATCTCCATCTAATAAATGCGTCGCAAACGAATGCCTGAAACTATGTGCAGATATTTTTGGATTTAAATTTAATTCATTCACTTTTTGTTTAATCATCAAGTGAACATATTGCCTTGTACAAATATGGCCTAACCGATTCACAAAAAAATACGAAACATTCTTTACATCCCAAACGAAGCGAATGGAATCTAAATAATATTTCATCTGTGAAACACAATAAGAAGATATCGGAATGATTCTTTCCTTATCTCCTTTGCCTTTGACTTTTAAGATTTGCTCTGTCAAATGCACATCATTTAGCTTTAAATCACAAAGCTCACTAACACGCAAACCACAAGAATATAATACAACTAAGATTGTTTTATTATATTGGTCGATCTCATTGTCTTGAAAAGATGAAAAAACTTTTTTTACTTCATCCACACTTAAATAAACAGGCAGATGCTTAGATGATTTCATCCCATGAATTAATAAAGATACATCTTTGATTTCAGGATGCATAGTTGATATCTGCAAATGAAAAGAATGAATACTCGCAATCATGCGATTCAGACTTGACGCAACATGATCCTCGGCATAAAAATCCAAAAACGCCTCAATATCTAAAACAGAAATATTTTCACACTTAGAAATCTTTCGATCCTTTAAAAAATCTAAGTAAACATCGATATCATGTAGATACGATTGTACAGTTTTCTTTGATTTCCGTTGCACAACACTCAAATATAAATGATAATCCTCGAATGCATCTTTTAATTCCATAAAACTATTATAACACAAAATTAAATATATATAGGTTCTAATACATTCATATCGCAATTCGACTCTTTGATTGCCTCAATCAATACAGATTTTACCTTATGATCACGATGATCATACGCAAACCTCAAATTACGAATACTAAAGTTATTGTCATATAGAACTTTATTGATCTCATTTAAACGATTGGGACGATGCACCATATAAAAACGGCCATAACTTTTCAATAAACGATTCGCATGAAATACCAATTGTTCTAATGTTAAATTTTCTTCCATTCTTCCCAAATGACGAAAATTTAAATGTTCCGGCTTTTGATTGGCATTCATTTTAAAATAAGGAGGATTGCTAACAACGACATCAAATAAATCATCTACATATTCTTGAATTGGTTGATTTACAATTTTTACTGGATGCTTAATAAAACAATCCGCATTCTTTTGAGCTACTTTACTCGTTTCTTCTAATACTTCAACACCCACTAGCTCTTTTATATGAAACTGATCAAAGTACACCAACAAAGCACCATTGTTTGTACCAATATCGAGAATACGTTCTTGTTTTTTTAAACGAACAAACTGCGCCAATAATTTCGTATCCGTATTAAAGCGAAAATGTTCACTATCTTGATATAACTTTAAATCTTCATGAATAAAATAATCCAACGTTAAACTCAATTTGACCCCTCCTTCTTCAATAAATCACTTGCTTTTATAAAACATTTACTATCCATTTTCGCATTTAAACGATTTAATATGAAATCTGTATTTTCTTGCGGTACTTCAAACAAATCCACCTGCTCTACAATTTGTTTGGCATCCTTTAAAGAACCAACATGAACACCAATATAACGATATCCAATCGGCTCAAAATAAGCTTCTAATAGCTGCATACAAGCCCCATAAATCATTGGATAATGTATTTGAATATGTACTCAAATTCATACTGTGACACACATTATGAAAAGCAGTATCTCTTAATGTTAAAGTGACAAGTCTTCCTTTTTGATTTTCACGCTGCATTTTATGCGTCAATTCATTTATAATGATTTGAAGATTACTACTCACCTCATCAATGGAATATAAATCATTGGTATAGGTTCTAGATATCGAAATACTCTTTTGTGTTGTTGAATAACACAAAGCTGCACTTGAATTACCACGAGCTTTCTGAATCAGAGAATAACTCGATTTACCTAATTTACGTAAGATTTTTTGTTCGTTTTTTTCATCCGCAAAATCACCAATCGTATAGATTCCCATCTCATTTAAAACGAGAACACTCTTTTTTCCAATACCATGCATCTCGTTGATTTTTAAAGGCCATAACTTCGTTGAAAGTTCCGATTTTCTAAGTACTGTGATTCCTTTGGGCTTGCGCATATCACTCGCCATTTTCGCAAGAAAACGATTGGGTGCTACACCAATCGAACAATTCAAATGACATTTTTCATATACTCCATTTTGAATTTCAAACACAAGATCTAAAGGCCTTTTATAACGCTTGATAATATCGGTAACATCCATATAACACTCATCAATACTTGCTGGTTCAATTTGATGGGTAAATGTCTTTAAACACGCAAAAAACTGTGCGGACATCGAACGATAATATCCATAATCACCTTGGATCAATACTAAGTCTGGACAAAGACGCAAAGCCTCATAAACTGGCATTGCACTATGCACACCATATTTTCTTGCTTCATAATTGGCAGTCGAAATCACGCCGCGCTTTGAAGTCGATCCTACCGCAACTGGAAATTCCTTTAAATCCGGATTCTTTATTTCTTCACAACTCGCAAAAAAAGCATTTAAATCAATATGTAAAATCACTCTAGCCATGAATCTTCACCCATAGATCTTGCATAGATTCTTTTGCCTTTACACTCGCTTCACCACTTGTCATGACAGCTAACTCTTGAATCGTTTGGTCATGATCTAGTTTTTGAACACGCGTGATTGTTTCATTAAAAGTCGATTTTTTACTTACTAAATAATGCGTGTTAGCCATTACGGCAACACTTGCTAAATGCGTAATACATAATACTTGATACTTATTGGATAAAGCCTTCATTTTAGCCCCCATTGCCAAAGCTACTTTACCACTGACACCTGTATCAATTTCATCAAAAATAATGGTTTCAATTCCATTAGATGCCTGAAATACAACCTTTAATGCCAACATCAAACGAGAGAGTTCACCACCACTTGCAGATACACTTAAACTTGAAAAATCCTGGCCTGGATTCATTGACACTAAAAATTCAATTTCATCAATACCATTTGAAGACGGCTTTTTTTCGGTACAAGAAATCTTAAAACGAGCATTTTCTAACATCAAATCTTTACAATGCTCCATCACCTTTGATTCAAGTAAAGAAAAGACAGCTTTTCTTTTAACAGACAATTCATTTGCCAATTTCATATAAGCCGCAAAGGATTCTTCTTTTTCTTTTTCCAACTTATCAAATACATCCTGACGATGAATGATTCGATCAATTTTATCCATGATATTCTTTTTAGATTCCATTAAAGACATGTAGGAACCACCATACTTACGATACAATTTCTTGATTAAATATTGACGATTTTGAAGACTATCCAAATCTAAAGCGTCATTTGAATGTGTATCACGAATATGCTTAAGTTCTTCATCTACACTTTGTAAAGAATAATATAAATTTTTAAATGTTTCTTCATATGCATTTAGTATTGATGATTTTGAAGCTTGTTTATATAACGTATACAAAGAATCCAACGCACCATTTTCTTTATCCATCTCATATAAACACATAGAAAGATCTTCTTATTTTTAAACCAGTTTGAAGCTTCATGAATCTGTTCGTTCAACATCTCCAATTCATCTTCTTGTATATTCGCATTTTCAATTTCATCTAGCTGTGCAGTTAAAAACTCCAATTCCGAATCTGAAAATTCTTCATTTTTTAATGTTTCTAATTCATTTAAAACATTTGAATATGAAAAATAAGCCTCTTTTACAGATGATTTTAAATCCTCTACCTTGGCATAACTATCCAATAATTCCATTTGAAGTTTTGTATCCATTAAACGATATGTATCCATTTGCGAATGAACATCCACTAATAAATTGACGATTTTACGAACAAAAGAAAGAGTTGTGATCTGTTGATTGATCCGTACAGTACTTTTATTATTATTCAAAATTGTACGCGAAATAATCACTTGATCATCCACTTCAAATCCATTTTCATCTAAAATCGAATTCACTTTTTCATTCGAAGTTAAAACCATAGATAATATGGCCTTATCTTTTCCATTACGAATCACATTGGATTTAATGCGATCCCCACTCAAATATCCAATCGCATCAATCAATAACGATTTACCGGCACCTGTTTCACCCGTAATCACACTCATTCCATTTGTAAAATCTATGATACAAGATTCGAATAATACATAATCTTTTACTGACAATTGTTCAATCACAAAACCACCTCAAGTCTACTTATTATTTTAACTTAAATTCAAAGGAAAATAAATGATTATCATCACGGGTGAAGCTGTAAATAAAAAAATAAGAATATCTTCACATTAAGATATTCTTAAATCTTTAGCATATACCATATATTCTTGATTGCCACTTCTTCCTTCTAGAATACTTGGCATGGCTTCAACGCTTTTATAATATTGAAATAAAAATGCTTTTACATCTTCTACAATCTGTAAGGCAAGCTTCGAATTTATTAGAACACCATGCTTATTCAAAGCAGCAGGCCCACATTCAAATTGAGGCTTTACCAAAATCGCAATATGAGATATGGATAATACATGCAATACATGTTTTAAAATGGTCTTACAAGATATAAAACTTACATCCATACACATAAAATCTATGGGTTCATCAAACCAGTCAGGCACAATTTCTCTTGCGTTATGCCCTTCCATTTTTACAACACGACAATCTTGGTCTAATTCTTTTGCGAGTTGTAAATGACCAACATCAAGCGCATATACTTTTTTAGCGCCATAACGAAGACAAACATCTGTAAAACCACCTGTACTTGCTCCAATATCCAGTACAACTTGATTTGAAATATCGACATTGTATTTGTCAAGACAACCCTTTAATTTAAAAGCACCACGCGACACAAATTCATCCTGGGTATGTGTTACGACAATATCATCTTCATCACTCACTAAATAACTAGCTTTCGTGATTACTTTCCCATTGACACTGATTTTCCCTTCTTTAATCATATCCTGTGCTTTTGCACGGCTAGATATCGTTTTAAGTAAAGCTTTATCTAATCGTATCTTATCCATGTTTTTCTAATTCCTCAAATAAACATTCGGTGCTAATACCTTCTTGAATACGCAAAGAACGAATCGAACCATGACATACATAGTGATCCTCAATACCTATTATATGAATCTTTTCATCAAGTGTATTTATATATTCTAAAATAGCACTTGAAAGTCCTCCAATTTTAACATCTGTTTCATAAACTGTAATCGAAAGATCCATCTTTAATAAATCTTTCATCATAACTTCATCTATAGGCTTGAAGAAACGTGCATTGACAACCAATAAACCCATTTTATTTTCTCTTGCCTTATTGATCACATGATCAACGTCTGGACCATACGTAATCACAATTTGTGTTGGAGTTCCAACTACAAATTTTTCCCATGAACCAATCGGAATCAATGAATACGATTTATTTTTGGCATACAACGCATTTCCTCTAGGATAACGAATACAGAATGGTTTTTTCGATTCAAAAGCTGTATAAATCATATTTTGAGCTTCTTTAGCATCTTTTGGTTGTGACAAAATCAAATTCGGAACACTTCTAAGCATCGCAATATCAAATACACCTTGATGGGTTTCACCATCATCTCCAACTAAACCACAACGATCGATTCCAATCACAACGCCAACATTCATTCTAGCCATATCATGATTGACTTGATCATAAGCTCTTTGAAGGAAAGAAGAATAAATACTGACAAATGGTTTTAAACCACCTAGTGCCATTGCACAAGCCATTGTTACGGCATGTTGTTCTGCAATACCACAATCAAAGAAACGATCTGGAAAATGTTTTTGAAATTCTAACAACTTACTTCCCTGCGCCATAGCCGGTGTAATCGCAACAATCGTTTTATCTTTTTCGGCAAGATCCATGACCGTATTAGAAATAACTTGGGACCAAGAAATTTCATTTGGAGGAAGAAGACTTAAGGATTTACCTGTAGCCACATCAAAAGGACTTACACCATGCCATTTTCCAACTTTATCTTGCTGTGCATATTTATAACCCTTACCCTTTTGTGTTAATACATGAACTACAATAGGACCATCATGTTCTTTGGCAGCTTCAAATACCTTAATTAAACTTTGAATATCATGACCATCAACAGGCCCCATATAATTTAAATTAAACTCTTTAAATAAAGGTGCATCAATCACTCCGTCTTTGATTTTGTCTCTAAAATGAGACAGTGTGCTTAATACATTACTACCTAATTTATTCGATTTTAAGTTATTCTTTACATCATGTTTTAAATCAATATATAAATGTGAAGCACGAATATCCGTTATACGTTTTTCAACTCCGCTATAATTCTTAGAAATTGACATATTATTATCATTAAATATAATGACCATCTTTTTTTGTTTAGAACCAATATCATTTAATGCTTCAAGTGCCATTCCACCTGTTAATGAACCATCTCCAATAAGGGCAATGACATTATAATCCTCCTGTTTTAGATCGCGTGCAATCGCATAGCCGAGTGCTGCCGATAAAGAGGTTGAAGAATGCCCAGCTTCCCAACAATCATATTTACTTTCACTACGCTTTTGGTAACCTGAAAGACCACCTTTTTTGCGTAATGTCGCAAATTGTGTGGATCTTCCTGTTAATATTTTATGTGTGTAACATTGATGTCCAACATCAAAAATCATTTTATCTTTAGGTGAATCAAAGACATAGTGCATAGCCACTGTGACTTCAACAATGCCTAAGTTACTTGATAAATGACCACCTGTTTTTGAGATTGAATCAATTAAAAAAGCTCGAATATCACTACACAATTGTGTAAGTTCATCGATTGTCAAATCCTTGATTTGACGTGGTGATTCAATATCATACACTTGACTAATCTTTCTCATTTTATAACCCTCGTTAAAAAAACTAGTCCGCTAAAGACTAGTTTTAGCTATTATTAATATACCCCTTTTTTCAAAGAAATTCCATATATTAATATGTACGCTTTAATAAAGTATCCAATACTTTTGTTAGTGAAGTTACATCACAACTGACTTTATCTAAAGATTTACGAATGGTTTCATCATAACTTTTAACCATATCCTTAGCTCCTTCAAGACCTAATAAAGATACAGCTGTTACTTTATGATTATCTTCATCACTCAATGATTTTCCAACCACTTCTTCACTACCAACAACATCTAAAATATCATCTTGCATCTGAAATTCCAACCCTAACACAAGACCAATCTTACGGAAATGGTCAATGTCGTCAAATTTATTCGCTAAAATACAACCACATACTAAAGGCAAAGTTAATAATTTACTTGTCTTATAGTGATCAATTTCTTGCAAAAGGGCAAATGTTGGATTTGTATCATTTTCAGCCTGCAAATCTAATGTTTGACCATAGATCATACCATCAATACCTGCATACCAAGAAAGTGCTTTAACTAATGCCACTTTTTGTTTCGCACTACATTCACTATCAAGTACGACTTCAAAAGCTTTGGTAAGTAGTCCATCCCCTGCAAGAATAGCCGTTGCCTCATCATAGGCTTTATGACAACTCGGTTTACCACGACGCAAATCATCGTTATCCATAGCTGGAAGATCATCATGTACTAATGAATAAGTATGAATCATTTCAATGGCACAAGCACAAGGATATCCAACATGAGCATCCATTCCATAGCCTTCTAGTACAGAAAACAACAACATAGGACGTACTCTTTTTCCACCATTCATTAATGAATAAGCCATCGCATCTTTTGTACGACTATCATCATTTTCTTGTACACGTACTAATAGATAATCTTCAAATTCTTTATTCATCAACATCTTGATTCACCTCCATCAACTGATCCATTTTCGTTTCAAATTTCTTTAATTGTTTCTCACATTGAGCGCTTAACTTTAAACCCTCTTCAAATAATGACATTGCCTCTTCAAGTTCTAATTCATTATTATTAAGTAAAGCCACAATTTCATCTAATCGTTTCATGGCTTCTTGAAATTTCAATTGTTTTGCGGCCATTTTATTCCTCCTTGCACGATGCAATACGAGATGTTATTACACCATCATGCACTCTAGTTATCATTATATCATCACTTTTGACATCACGGATACTTTTAACAACTTTATCTTCCACTTTAGAAATACTATACCCTCTTGAAAGCACTTTTAAAGGCGAATAGGCATCCAATAAAGCACAATCACGCATGAGTAGATGTCTTTTCTCTTGAATTTTATTTTGCATACTAACTTCAAGTTTTTCAGGAATTATAGAAAGTTTTTGTTTGGAATCTTTAAGAATTTGACTCATATTAAAAGCAAGTTGATGCTTATAATTCTTAATTAAATTCATCTTTTGAAGTTCTAAAGAAAGTGCATGTTCCATTTGTGTATGATATGCATCCAATTTTAATTGTTTATCTACAATAAAAGCTTTTGGATCTTTTAAATACGGATGACTCTTGTACTGTTCTAATTTTGATTTATAGCCATTTAAAATCAAAGACATATTTCGATAAAGCAATTCTTTATCTTTTGCAATTTTATTCATCACATCATATTGATCGAAAGTAACCCATTGAGCAGCTGCTGTAGGCGTAACACTTCTATGATCACATACTAAATCACATAGAGTTGTATCTACTTCATGGCCTACACCACTGACAATATATGTATTCAAGTTATAAATTGTCTTTATAAGCTCTACATCGTTAAAACAAAACAAGTCCTCAAAACTTCCTCCACCACGAACAATCAATAAGGCATCATGTCCAAAAGTATCTGCCTTTTTCAAAGATTGAATCAAACTTTTAGGCGCAAAATTACCTTGCACTAAACTAGGGTATAAAGTGACTTTCATCATCGGCCAACGCTTTTGAATTGTAGACAAGACATCTTGTAATGCAGCAGTACCTGCGCCTGTAATTACACCAATATTTTCAATATATTCAGGTTTAGCTTTTTTGTGATTCGCATCAAAATAACCAGCTTTTAAAAGATCTTGTTTTCTCTTTTCAAACTCTAAATAAAGATCTCCTAAACCATCTTGTTTCATTTGACGAATGACAAGCTGTAAACTTCCTCTTTGTTCATATACATTAATGCTTCCTGAAACTAAAACGCGCATGCCTTCTTGTACATTAAAATTTAATCGCGATACATAGCTTGAAAACATAACACAACTCATTTCACCACTTTTATCTTTTAAAGAAAAATAATAGTGGCCAGACCTATGTTTTGTCAGGTTGCTGATTTCACCTTGAATCCAGATACCGTCTAGATCCATCGTTTGTGTTAATATATTTTTAATACGAGCAATAACACTTGAAATACTTACAACCATTTCATTTCTCATAGTTGATCAAGAACTCCATTTAATAATTTGTATGAGTTGTCATCGCAATATTTTTTTGCCAGTGTTATAGCTTCATTAATGACAACAGCCTTTGGCGTATCGTTAGCCAAAATTTCCTGGAAAGAAATTAATAAAATAGCTTGTTCTAACATACTTAAACGATCAAAATCCCAATCGTCTCGTAATAATTCATTGATTTTTTGTTCAAATGCTTCTTTGTTTTCGATTGTTCCCATTGTTAAACTGTATAAATATCCATCAATGTCATTTGAACCTTTCATTACGTCAAATACACATTTACGAATATCCTTTCCTAATAATAAGTGTTGATACACACTTTGCATCGCAACTACACGTTGTTCATGTCTATTCATTTACATTTCTCCTTCTCTATATGGTACACGAGCACTTGGTACTACATCACTTGCAGGTAGTGCGTGCACGTCTTGATCATCAAAAAATATATTGGCGCCAAAACAAGCTAAGACATCTGCTTTTTTAGCACCTTGCATAAAGAATACTTCATCTACGACAATATTCCATGCTCTTAAAGTCTTAATCACACGAACTCCCGTATCTTTATTTCGGGCTGTGACTATAGCTGTTCTTAATACATTTAAATCTTTCGTTTCATTTTGAAGCCAAGATAAACTCTTTAATAACGAAGCCATAGGACCTTTTTTTAAGGCCACATCTTGATTTAGAATTTCATTTTCAGTAAAAGCTTCTAAACCATGTTCCTGATAGATCTTTTCAGATTCTGCCGAAAATAATACGGCATCTGCATCAAAGGCAATACGAATCTGATGATCTGGAAAGTTATATTTTGTATCTCTGGCATAGATCATACCGGCCGCAAAACCAGCATGGATCGCATTCGATACATCATTTTCATTACATGACAAGAATAAATCGACACCAAAAGCCGATAAATATCGACTGATGTCTTCTCCACCACTTAAAACCATACGACCAATATCCATATCATAGTGCTCAAGTGAATGGATTATACGTAATGACGTATCCGCACTATTTCTAGACATAACGATTACTTCAACCAATTTTCGTTTAGCTAGTTTATTGATGTTTAATAAGTTTTTTACTAACCCAAAACCACTTCCAGGACTTAATACATCATTTTCATGAACTATTTGATATTCACGATATGCATCCAATCCTTCTTTTTCAAAAACTTCATTTTCTTTTTCCAAATTAAACAAAGCCCTTGAACTAATACCTACCACAAGATAATTTTCAAAAGATACACTCATAAATTTTAAAAAAAGGAAACCTTTGAAAGATTTCCTTAAAAAATAAATCCAGTAACCTGAATTTCGATGGCTTCAGGTTTAAAGTCGGTCATATAAGAAATACTTTCAAAGATCTTGTTTTGTAGATTTAAACATACATCACTCACATTTGCCTTGTGATTGACTTTAACAGGAATGGATAATGTCAATTTATTATCATCCACTTTTGTGACAATTCCCGTCTTAAATGGTTTTGTTCCTTGGGCAATTTGAACGTTTTCATCTTCTTCAATTACATTCTGTGCAATTGTTGAAAAAACTGTCTTATTTAAAGAAATAACACCATATTCATTACCTGGTTCTAGTTCAATATATTCTTTCGCCATAATTTCACCTTCACTTCTCTTTTAGTATATCAAAAAAGTGATTTAAACTCAAAAACTTTCGCATCCCAAAGTACAGCTGTTTTTTGAACATACATCTTTTCACGTGAAATCACTTTTTTACAAGTAATAATATCACTCTCTAATTGTTTCTTTAACTCTTCAAACCCATTAAAGCGAATTTCATTTCGTGTCTTTTTTAAGAAAAAGAAACGAACTCTTTGATCATAAATGTCTTGATCAAAATCAAAGATATGTGCTTCAATCGAAACTTTTTTATTTTCAAAAGTCGGATTGTTTCCTACATTGATCATAGCTCCATAAAATGTATCATTCACACAAACAAAGCCTGCATAAACACCACTAGATGGAACTAAATAATCAGCATTTGCCCCAAGATTTGCGGTAGGAAATTTTAATAAGGTGCTTCCCCTTTTGAAACCATGTTCAATGATTCCTTCAATCGAATACATATATCCCAATAATTCATTGGCCAAATCGATCTTGCCACTTTGAATCAACGGCTCAATACGACTTGATGAAATCTTCTCATTTTTTGAATTCACACTATCAATCACAGATACATTGAAATAATCTTGATTTTGTAAAGTATGAACATTCCCAGAATTTTTAGAAGCATATTTAAAATCAAAGCCACAAGTGATATGACATACATTCATCTTTTGTAACAAGAGGTGAAATGCATCTACATCTAAAGCGGCAAAATCCTTAGAAAAAGTAATAACATACATCACTTCAATTCCCATTGCACTTGCCAAATGAATTCGATCTTCAAGTGTAGTGATATGTCTACATACGCGATCTGGAAAGAAGATTTTCCAAGGATCTGGATCAAATGTAATCAATCCACTTTGAACGCCCAATTCTTTTGCCTTCAAAATACAATTGTCTAACAACGCTTGATGCCCCGTATGTAAACCATCAAAGAAGCCAATACAACAAGAGCTTTTTAATAAATCTTTTGGAACATTCAAATAATCAATACGAATCACTTCCATTACCATAGACCTCTTTTACTTTTAAATAAGCCTTCACGCTCTTTTTCATAAATTGCGATAGGCTTTCCTGCATCTAAGATACAAACTTCATTGTTGGAATTATCTAAGCGAATACGTTTTCCCTGATACACGTCTTCAATCGGCTGATAATTGATTTTATCCAAATGATCCAATACATAAATTGAAGGATATAAGATAGGCTCTTGTGTTTCTAAATCTTCTAGAGTCTGTGCCTGATCAATTGTAAAGCGTCCCACTTTAGTTCGTCTTAAGCTTTTCATACAACCCAAATTATTTGTGTTTAAAGCCAAATCTCGACAAATACTACGAACATACGTTCCACTTGAACAAGCCACTCTAAAACGATAATCCCCTAAATCTTCCATTGAATAGATTTCAATATCGCTATAGACTTTAGGAACTTCAAGCCCCTCTCTTTGATAATCCATTAATTTTTTACCATTCACTTTTTTATTTGAAGTTTTTGGCACCAATTGATGGTTCTTTCCAACAAATTTTTGTAGTTCCTCTGAAAAAGAAAAATCCAAATTCACCTCTTTTTCAGCTTCTACTTCACCCCAAATATCATCGGTAGAAGTGCTTTTTCCAAATTCAATCTGACCAATATATTCTTTATCTGTATCACTTAAAAACTGAAGTAACTTACAAGACTTTCCACAAAGAACCACCAAAACGCCTGTTGCGTTAGGATCTAATGTTCCTGTGTGCCCAAATTTTTTTTGTTTATATTTTTTTCGAAGCCAATTTACAACATCATGGCTTGTCATACCATACGGTTTATCAATAATTAAAATTCCATCCATAATTTCACCTTTTATATTCTACTTGTTTTTAAAGGCACTTGCAACTATGCACATTTCATACTAAAATGTCAAGACTTGTATTCTATTATGAAGTTCGCTATTATAAAAATGCCTAAGGACATTAATTTTTCCTACACTCGAGATAAGGGAAATCGGATGTTGAATTGTTGTGTTGAAGACCCGCTACGCGTGGGGATCCTAATGCTGTTCACAGATTACCCACCTGTACTTAACAGGGAAAGATCTCATGTTCTTAGGCTTTTTAAATAGGTAAAAAGTATGAACGCAAAAGAAGAATTTATTCAAATCTATAAAGAAAATATCCATCGTGAAGGTGCCGATGCCTTTCTAGAATTTCTAGAAGGTCCTCACTCTGATTTTTTTACAGCACCTGCAAGCACACGTTTTCATGGCAACATGGAAGGTGGCCTATGTGCGCATAGTGTGCATGTCTATCATTGTTTAAAGGATTATCTAGATAGACAAAGAGTAAAAGAAATTTATAAGATGAGCTATAGTGATGAAACCATTGCGCTTGTCGCCTTACTTCATGATGTATGTAAGATCAATGTCTATAAAAAAGGTACAAGAAACAAAAAAATCGATGGGCAGTGGCGGCAAGTGGATGTATTTGAATTTGAAGATGACATTCCTTTTGGTCATGGTGAAAAAAGTGTATACATGATTCAACCATTTATGCGCATAACACGAGAAGAAGCGTTTGCGATTCGTTATCATATGGGATTTTCTGGAAGTGATCCTGTTAATAATGTGGGGAAAGCTTTTGAGATGTTCCCTTTAGCCTTTGCGTTAAGTACTGCCGATATGGAGGCTACATATTTTTTAGATGAACAAGTCTAGATGACTTGTTTTTTTTTACGAAAAAAATGCAGTACCTAAGTACCGCATATAAGCCTATCTTTCAACCCATTTCATCTTAATATCTTTTCCATGATGAGCTAATCCTATATAAATCACTTCTTCTTTTAAATCAAACGAGTAATTTTTAGATTGAATCTGTTCAATTTCTTCATTTGTTAGATTATCAAGATCGGATTCTAAATTTTTAGAAGTACCTTTTAAATATTTAAATTCCAATACAAAAGAAGTAGATTTACTATATTTTGCCTTTAATACAAGGTCAAAACGTCCTTTTCCAGCTTCCATATTGCTTATAATTTCATAATCTCTAGATAAACATAAACACATCCCAAGCATCATCATATGATAGCTATTTTCATTCTTTAAATCATGATAACTAGGTAACATTAAGATGTTTTTATATTCTTTGATAAATTCATCCGGTTGTTCTTGAATCAAGAAACGTAATAGTCGATTTAATTGTCCTTCATTTAAGGAAAGATAATATTCAGTTAAATTTCTAAATTCTCTATTCACTTCCTGATTTGGAATTCGAATGCGATAGAAGCTATCCGTAATATCAATGACTTTATCTATTGTTAAATATCCCGCATTCACAAATAATCCCCATAAATTTGGAGTGCTTTTCACTTCATAGAAGCTAGTTTGCGTA
This sequence comes from Holdemanella biformis DSM 3989, assembly GCF_000156655.1. GTDB lineage: Bacteria > Bacillota_I > Bacilli_A > Erysipelotrichales > Erysipelotrichaceae > Holdemanella > Holdemanella biformis. Next base: position 152,501 of record NZ_DS996842.1, on the reverse strand, counting down.
TTGACTTGTGTATCTAAATATCCATTTTTGATTAAATCTTCATATTGATCTTTATAATCTAAATCTGCATTCTTGATATTCTCTTTAATCATTGTATTTGCACTTGTATTGATCCAATATGGAATTAATTCTTTCTTTTGAGCGTAATTTAATATAGACCAAGGATTATATATATCAATACTTCCGATTTTGTATCCGTCATACATAGATTTAACATCATCATTTAAAGTTAAACCATACGTATTTAACAATTGATTAACTTCATCTGTATTAAACCCAAAATACTCACTATAAGCAGTATCGAGTACCGAATTCACATCTAAATTATTCAGATCACTAAAAATATTTTCTTTCGCAACTCTTTGAATTCCAGTAAGTAGTGCATATTTTAAACAATCCGATGTTTTTAAAGAATTATGAAGTAAACCTGATAATCCACCTCGTAATTCTTCATAGCAGTCATTCACGTGAGCTTCAATAAATGGTGTATCGTATTCATCTATGAAAACCATGACTTGTTTATTATAGTAAGCATAGAGTCTTTCCATCAAGAATGATAATGCATCATTGATTCCATTTAAATTATTACTGTGAAAATCCATTAAATTAGATTCAATATAATCATGTTCTTTTTGATCGTATTTATTTAAATTTTTAAAAACATATTCATATTTTGCCCATTCGCTTAGAATTTGTTTTTTTATAGTTGTGATAATAGATTCTCTATCTCTTTTCGCATTCGCAAACGAAATAAAAATAGTAGGATATCGATTCATTTCGTTTATATAGTCAGAATTCATGATCACTGTATTTTCAAATATATATTTAGAATCTTTTGTAACATCAAAAAAAGAAGCCATCATAGACATGTTTAGAGTCTTTCCAAAACGCCTAGGACGCGTAATCAATGTGACTTTGCTTTTTCTTTCTAAAAATTCCTGAATCATATTGGTTTTATCAACAAAATAATAGTTATTATTTCTGAGTTCTTCAAAATTTGAAATGCCAATTGGAATTGCCTTCATCTATATCACCACCTATATAATTATAGCAGAAATACGAAAAGACAGGAAAAAATCCTGTCTTACTTTGTTTCAATACCTAATTCTTTTAATTGTGTTGGATCTACTGGACTTGGTGCCTGTGCCATTAAATCCGATGCACTTGCTGTTTTAGGGAATGCCACTACATCACGAATGTTGTCTGTACCCGCTAAAATCATTGTTAAACGTTCTAGACCGATACCTACACCTCCATGAGGTGGAGTTCCATATTGGAACGCATCCATAAACCAGCTGAATTTTTCATGTGCTTCTTCTAAAGTCATACCAATGGCTTCAAAGACTTTTTCTTGAAGTTTTTGATCATGAATACGAATTGAACCTGATAATAATTCATATCCGTTTAATACTAAGTCATAAGCTCTAGAATAACAATGTGCTGGATCCGACATCAATTTATCGACATCTTCTAAGTTAGGAGATGTAAATGGATGGTGAGCCGCTACATAACGGTTTTCATTTTCATCATATTCAAACATAGGGAAATCAGTAACCCATAAGAATTCATAGGCATCCTTGTTAATCAAATCTAAATCGTGACCTAATTTCACACGCAATGCACCTAAAGATGTTTGCGCCACTTTCTTTTTATCCGCTACAAAGAATACAATATCGTTTTCTTCAATATTTAACATTGTACGTAACGCTTCTTTTTCAGCATCTGACAATACTTTTGTGACACTACCCGCAAAACCTTCAGATGTTAATTTTAAGTTGGCAAGTGCTTTTGCACCATATACCTTTACATAATCTTGTAACTTATCTAATTGTTTTCTTGAGAACTTATCGGCCCCATTTTTAACATTCATAGCCTGAATGATGCCACCTTCATTCAAACAATTTTCAAACACTTTAAATTCAGTATTTGCGAAGACCTCACTCACATTATATAAAGGCATGTCAAAGCGTAAATCTGGTTTATCTGAACCATATTTTTCCATACAAGTATCATAAGGGATACGTTTAAATTCTGGTAATTCAATGCCTTTGATATCTTTGAAGATTTCTTTCATTAAACCTTCCGTCATTGACCAAATGTCTTCTTCATCCACAAAACTCATTTCAATATCGATCTGTGAGAATTCAGGTTGACGGTCAGCTCTTAAATCTTCATCTCTAAAACAACGTGCAATCTGGAAATAACGATCCATTCCACCAACCATCAATAGTTGTTTATATAATTGAGGCGATTGTGGAAGTGCATAGAATTCACCTTTACTAATACGACTAGGCACTAAATAGTCACGAGCCCCTTCTGGTGTAGAACGACATAAAATAGGTGTTTCCACTTCTGTAAAACCATATTTAGCTAAGTAGTTACGAACTAATAAAGTAATACGATTTCTTAAAATTAAATTCTTTTGAAGAACAGGTCTTCTTAAATCCAAATAACGATATTTTAAACGCGTATCCTCTAATGCATCTGTTTCATCCGCAATGATCATAGGTGTCGTGATTGCTGTATTGACGATTTTTACTTCACTAACTACAACTTCAATTTCACCTGTTTCAAGTTTAGGATTCTTATCTTTTCTTTCTACAACAGTACCCTTTACTTGAAGTACATATTCATTACGTACATCACTGATTTGTGCTGCAATATCTTCATTGAATACAAGTTGTGTAATACCATAACGATCTCTTAAATCAATGAAAACCAAAGCTCCAAAGTTTCTACGTTTACTTACCCAGCCACATAAAGTGACTTCTGAATTTACATCTTGAAGACGCAATTCACCATTATTGTGTGTTCTATACATTTTTATTCTCCTTCATGCTCGTGATGATGATGACTTTCTTCTTCTAAAACAGAGTCAACATAAGGAATCAATTTCTCGACTTCGATTGATTCTTGTTCTTTATGCGCAATATTTTTTACTGTGACTTTCTTTTCTTCCAATTCCGATTTACCAATTAAAATCGCAAGTTTGGCCTTTGAACGATCCACAGCCTTAAATTGTGCCTTAAAACTTCTTTCCATCATATCCATATCACAACGATATCCATAAGCTCTAAGCGAAGTTAAAACTTCAAACGCATATGTTCTAGCTTCTGGATCTAGACACATTACATAGGCATCTAATGCAGGCTTTGTTTCAAGTTCAATACCTTCTGCTTCTAAAGCAATCAACAAGCGTTCCATACCTAAGGCCCATCCAATACCACTCATGCCTTCTGGTCCACCAAAGTATGAAATCAATCCGTCATAACGTCCTCCTGCTAAAACAGTTGATTGTGCACCCATTTCTGAATTCATAGATACAATTTCAAATACAGTATGCGTATAGTAATCTAATCCACGAACCAATTTATCATCAACTTCATATGGAATTTCGAGTTTATCTAATAATTCACATACTGTGTTGAAATATTCTTGGCTTGCCTCATTTAAGTAATCCGACATCTTAGGTGCATTTTTCATACATTCATGATCGTGATCCACTTTACAATCCAAAATACGTAATGGATTTTGTTCATAACGACGTTTACAATCACTACACAATTCATCGACATAAGGTGCAAAATATTCTTTTAATGCACTACGATAGTTTGCACGAGATTCATCATCACCTAAAGTATTTAAACATACTTTAATATCATTTAATCCCAATGATTTAAGAATTGAGAATGCAAGTACGATTGTTTCGACATCGACATAAGGACTTTTTACACCCAATGCTTCTACACCAAATTGATTAAAGATACGCATTCTACCTTTTTGAGGACGTTCATGTCTTGACATAGGACCCATATAATAGAATTTTGCGGGTAGATCTGGATTGGCATACATTTTGTTTTCTACAAAACTACGAACCACTCCAGCTGTACCTTCTGGACGTAATGTTAATGATGTTTTTGAGTTTTCAAGTTTAAAAGTATACATCTCTTTGTTTACCATATCACTTGAGTCATTTTCTCTTTTGAAGACTTCTGTATGTTCAAAAATTGGTGTACGAATTTCATCATAATTGTACATGTAACAAAAGCTTCTTAATGTTTGTTCAAGAGCTTGCCATTTGTAAGAATCAGATCCAAATACATCCTGACAACCTCTAGGAATTTGATATGCCATGCGTTTTCCTCCTTTAAATAAACAAAAAAACGCCCTGATATAAGGACGTTTTAAACGCGGTACCACCTTATTTTATACGTAAAGTATACACCTCAAGTCTTAACGCGACCAACGGTTGGTTTTTGTCCAACTCCTCCAAAGTGTCCCAATAAGTATTCTACGAAAATTTTCACCAACCATTTTCTCTCTACAGTATATCCTTATCTTCTTCTTTTTCTTAGGATTAATTATTCAGCTTCATCTAGATTTGAAACGTTATGATATACATTTTGTACATCATCCACTTCATCTAGTAAAGTTACTAAACGTTTGAATAAAGTTAAATCTTCACCATGAAGTTCAACCTCTTCATTTGGAATCATCTTATCTTCTAAGACTTCAAATTTAACATCTGGAATCAATTTTTCAACAACAACTTTTGCGTCATCCAATTGTGTTGGATCAACTGTAATTGTCATATATCCTTCTTCGATTTCAATGTCATTTAATTCAATTTCAGCATCTAATAAAGCATCCATCATAGCTTCTTCATTATCATATTGAATAACGATCACACCTAAGTGTTCATATCCAAATGATACAGATCCACCTACACCTAATTTAGCGTGTGATTTATTGAAACAAGCTCTTAAATTGGCAATTGTACGGTTCGCATTATCTGTTAAACAATCGATAATGATTGTAGATCCTGCACCTTGGCCAAAACCTTCATAACGAGCACTTGAATAACTTTCATCTGCACTACTTTTTGCCTTTTCGATTGCACGTTTGATTACGTCAGCAGGCACATTGTTGGCCTTAGCACGATCAATGGCTTTCTTTAAAGTTTGGTTCATATCTGGATTTGGGTCACCGTTCTTTGCAGCAACTAAAATCTCTTTAGAATATCTAGAATAAATTTTTGCTTTCGCATTGGCAGTTTTCTGCATTGCGGCAGCACGTACCTCAAAATGTCTTCCCATAGATTTATCACCTTTCAATATATTTTTTACAGTTTTTAATTATAACAGTCAAAACCAAATTATTCAACCTTGGCATAACGTTCAATAATTTTTTGAACTAAAGGATTACGAACTACATCACTATTTTCTAAGTGAATGATCGAAATACCATCTATATGATCCAAGATCGTACAAGCTTGCATCAAGCCCGAGTCTTTTTTCTTGATCAAATCAATCTGTGTAACATCCCCTGTCACAACCATCTTACAATTTTTACCCATACGTGTTAAAAACATCTTCATTTGTGCACAAGTCGCATTTTGAGCTTCATCCAAAATCACAACGGCATCATTCAATGTACGTCCACGCATAAAAGCTAAAGGCGCAATTTCAATCACTTGTTTTTCTACATATTTTTCAACCGTTTCTAAACCAAGCATTTCATTTAGCGCATCATATAAAGGTCTTAAATAAGGATCGACTTTTTCTTTCATGTCACCCGGTAAAAAGCCTAATGATTCACCCGCTTCAACTGCAGGACGTGTAAGAATAATTTTTTCAACACGTTCACTTTTAAGCATATTTACCGCATACGCAACCGCTAAATAGGTTTTACCCGTACCCGCAACACCAGTCGCAAATACAATTTCATTATGACGCATCGCATCACATAAAATAGCTTGTCCAATTGTCTTTGGATATATCATTTTTCCTGTTTTTGTCTTACATACAGCTTGTAGCTGATGCGCTTTAAAATCTTTCAAACGATTCTTAGAAGCCAACGAACAAATATAATTCACATCTTGGCTATTTAAACGATGTTGCGTATCAATGATTGAAAAACAAGCATCAATCACTTCTTCGACCTTATGTGTATCTAAAGTATCATTCACTTCTACTTTAATTTTTTGGTCACGAATCATAAATACAGATTTAAAGCACTTATTCAACATTTCCAAATTGGAATCTTGAAATCCTGCAAAAATCTGAATTTCTTCAAATGTTCGATCGGAACAATCAAATTCTAAAAAAGACACAAATTTCCTCCTCAAGAAAAAAATCTGCATTAAAAATGCAGATTATTTACCTCTACGTGCTTTACGTGCAGCTTCAGATTTTAACTTTCTGCGTACACCTGGTTTTACGTAAAATTCTCTTTTGCGCGCCTCAGCAAGGGTGCCATTACGAGAAACCTGACGTTTAAATCTTCTTAAAGCGTCATCAAGTCCTTCGTTTTCTTTAAGAACTACTTTTGGCATATTCACAAACCTCCCTTCCCAAGATTAGCAAAAATATTATATCAAAGATTTCGTATAATGCAAGTCTATTTATAAAATTTTAACCTAAATTTGCCTGAATACACTCTTTAGCCGCTACATTATCGCCTACCCAAGGAGCTCTTCCGTTCTCCCGATAAATAAAGCTTTCATCTCCTTTACCAAGAAGTAAAACAGTATCACCTTCTTGAGCTGAACTAATAGCTTGATGAATTGCTTCATAACGATCTTGCACAAATACATGTAATGTATTTTGAATTCCAGACTTAATTTGATCTGCAATTTCTTTTGGATCTTCATCACGAGGATCATCTTCCGTAACAATAATATAATCACAGTATTTATCGGCTAATTCACCAAATACTTTACGCTTATGTACGTCACGTTTACCTGCAGAACCAAACACCGCAATTAAACGATGTCCTGGCATTGTGATACTTCTTCCAAACTGCATCATCTTTTCCATACCATCTGGAGTATGCGCAAAATCAACGATCACATTGTATGGCTGACCACAATCAATACGTTCCATACGACCTTCTACTTGTGCAATATGACTGCATTTTTCAATAATTTTATCTAAATCATAACCCGTTTCATTTAAAGCAGACACAGCAGCAAGTAAGTTATACACATTGAAGTTTCCCACCAAATTTGTCTTGATTGGATACATATGACCTGAGTATACTAAATCAAATTGTGTACCTTGTGAACTCATCTTAATATTAATAGCACGATAATCCGCTTCTTTATTAATACCATAAGATACAACACGTGCTTTGGAGCAATCTTTTAATGCCTCATATTTTTCATCATCACGATTTAAAATAGAAACACCATTTTCTTTGACAAGATTTTTAAACAACAAGCTCTTCGCCTCAAAATAATTTTCCATTGTTCCATGAAAATCTAAATGATCATATGTCAAATTGGTAAAGATTGCGCAATCAAATGAAATACCATCTACACGATGTTGAGCTAATCCATGACTTGATACTTCTAATGCGCATGCCTTCATCCCTACACGAACCATATCGGCTAGTTTAGATTGTAAAAAAAGTGCATCAGGTGTTGTTAAATTTGGCTGCAATTCAATATCCCCATATTTAATCGCAATGGTACCAATATAACCACATGGCGTTTTATCATTGATCATGTCACGAATGATATTTGTGATTGTTGATTTTCCATTTGTCCCAGTAACACCATACATTTTTAGTTTATCACTAGGCTTGGCATAGAAAATACGAGCCACCTTATTCATCGCATCATTAACATCTTCCACACGAATATAAACAGCACCAGATGCCATATTCAATAATTCTTTAGAATGAACAATACATACGGCTCCATTTTTTATAGCAGAATCAATAAAGTCATGTCCATCATTTGTAAGGCCAGGTAAACAGAAATAGATATTTCCAGGTCTTACCGTTCTTGAATCAAAGCTTAAGCCTGTAATGTTCACTGTAGGTGCATTTTTAAATAGTTTGCTTAATCGCATACTTAATCCTTCTTTCCATAGTACGTACCATCTTCAATACGTTGCCATTCGAATGTGATTCTACCACTAATTGAAGTATCACTCAATATCTTACAAGGATGATATTGATTTGTATAACCCGTATAATAGCCATCTTGTTGTCTTTCAATCAAAACTTGTACGGGGTTAAAACGTTGCATATCACGTTTTCTACATTCATTTGAAAGTTCGAGTAAACGAGCCACTCTAGCTTTGGCAATCTTACCATTGATTTCACCCTTTAAAGTACTTGCCTTTGTTCCATTACGCTTACTATAAGGGAAAACATGGAAGAAGCTTAATTCTAGTTCGGCTAGATTTTTATACGTCGTTTCAAATTCCTCATCACTTTCTTGAACAAATCCAGCAATCACATCGGTAGAAATTGAAATATCTGGAATGCAAGAACGAATATATTCAATTTTTTCTTTAAATTGCTCAATTGTATACGGACGATTCATACGTTTTAATGTTTCGTTGCATGCAGATTGTACTGGAATATGCAAATGATGGCACATACGAGAATTTTCTTGCATCAATCCAATCAACTCATCACTCACTTCTGTAATTTCGATACTTGAAATACGATAATATACATAGTCTGGTGTATTTTCTAATAAAGCTTTCATTAATTTCGCTAAATCGTATTCTCCATCAAAATATCGACCTGTATGAATACCTGTTAGAACAATTTCTGTATGCCCTTTATCACATAGATCTTTGGCAATTTGAATGACCTGCTCATGATTTAAACTTCGCTCTCGACCACGTGCAAAAGGAATTGCACAATATGAGCAGAATTGATTACAGCCATCTTGTACTTTTAGAAAGGCTCGATGCATCGATTCAAAACAATGTACAGGCATCGCCTCAAAATCTTTAAACTGTGTAACTTCATGAACAACATCAATTTTTTCATGATCCTTTAATGCTTGTTGGATCAAATTCACCAATTCATTCTTTTGTTTAGCCCCAACGATAAGATCTGCATCTAATGCCTTTCTTTCTTCTTCACTTGCACATTGTACAAAACAACCTACCACAACGCATAAGGCATTAGGGTTCATGCGTTTTGCGTAATGAATCTTTTGACGTGACTTACTAGCTGCCGTATTTGTGACAGTACATGTATTGATGATACAAATATCGCAAGCTTTTTCAGGCGATACTTGTTCATATCCTAGTTCTTCTAATTGACCAGCATAGTATTGCGATTCATACGCATTTACTTTGCAGCCGAGTGTAATAATTGAAAATTTCATTGATTCTTTATCCTTCCACATGATTTTGGTATTCAATTGCACTTAATACATAACAAGCTGCTGTTTCCGCTCGTAAAATATTGTTACCTAAAGAACAATTTTCATAACCAAATTCATTTAATACTTGAATTTCACTTTCCTCAAATCCACCCTCAGGTCCAATACATACAGTAATGGATTTGGGATTCTCTTTTAAATAGTGTGCCATATGTTTAGAAGGATCACTCTCCTTCTCATAAGCCACCAAATTACATTCACTTTTATAATTCGACAATTTTTTTAAAGGAATTACAGGCTCTAATTCCACCAATGTATTGCGGTTACATTGTTTTGTTGCCGCAAGTAAGATTTCATTCCATCGAGATTGTTTCTTTTCTGCCTTTTTCTCATCCAATTTAACAACCGTATTCTTCGATACAAAAGGAACGATTTTAGTTACACCCAGTTCACATGCCTTTTGAAGCATCCATTCAAATTTATCCTGTTTGATCAAAGCACAACATAATGTGATCGATTGGTTTTCTTCAAACACATCTACAATGGAATCAATGATTAAAATGGGTTTATTTTCAACGTGTCCTAAGAAAACACCCGAATTTTTTGTGATGATACGAATCTTTTCTTTTGGTGTTGTACGAAGTACATCGAAAATATGGTGTGCTTGTTTTGTATCTAATTCAATCACATCATGAATCGATAAAACCGCATCTAAATATACTTGTTTCATTACTTGTTTTCGCCTTCCATAGCCAAACGATTTAATTGTTTGATTTCATAAGGTTTTAAACGACGATATTCACCCGCTCTTAAATCTTTAACATCTAAAAACGCAAATTTCACTCTGTGCAAGCGACGAACTTCATGGCCTAATGCCAACATCATATTCTTTACCTGATGATTTTTACCTTCAGAAATAGTAAGCTCAAACTGCGTACGATTACGCGTTAAATCTTTTTGAAGCACAAATACTTTAGCCGGCTGATATTTTTCTGTTTTTGTCTTTAAACCTTTTCTTAATTGTTTGATATCATCTTCACTCAAGATACCTTGAAGATTAACAACATAGGTTTTTTCTAAATGATAACGAGGATGAATCATATGGTTACAAAATTCACCATCATTTGTCAATAATAAAACACCGCTTGTGTCATAATCTAAACGCCCTACAGAGAAGATTCTTTCGTTTTTAGGCATATAGTCTAGTACTGTTTTTCTTCCCTTATCATCACTACTTGTACATAGGCAACCCTTAGGTTTATTCATGATGTAATAGACTTTTTCTTCTTTAGAAATCATATTACCGTTGACTTCGATGATATCTTGTTTTGATACTTTTGTACCTAATACATCACAAATTTCACCATTCACTTTGACTTTTCCATCTAAAATCAATTCTTCTGCTTTTCTTCTTGAACAAATACCCGCTTGGGCAATTACTTTTTGTAGTCTTTCCATTTTCTATTCTCCTTCAAATAATTCTTCATTATTGTTTTTTGTTTGTGGTAATTCCGGTAATTCTTTTAAATCCTCTAACTGAAAAGCATCTAAAAATTCATCCGTTACACGATATAATAAAGGTTTGCCAATCGCATCCAAACGATCTTTAGCTTCAATCAAGCCACGCGCCACTAATTTTTTTAACATCATTTCACAATTGACGCCACGAATCTCTTCGATTTCTACACGAGTAATTGGTTGTTTATAGGCAATGATAGCCAAAGTTTCCATAGCCGCTTGTGATAGTGTGGGTTGTTTATATTCTTCAAATAATTGTTTTCCATAAGGATATACAAATTCTTTTGTGACAAATTTAAATCGATTCGCATATTCTACAAGTTCAATCCCTCTACTGTTGCTGCTATACTCTTCTTTTAGTGTATCTAGTAAAACGCGGATATCATCCATTTCTAAGTTTTTAAGACCAAGTATCATTTGATCTATGCTTAAACCTTCTTCACCACTTAAAAAGAGTAAGCCTTCTAATATTGCCTTCGCATTATCCATATCTACAAATCCTCTCTTGCGACCCATATCATTTGGGTTTCATCAATGGAATATGTCATCCATTTTTCATGTATTAAGTCAAGTATCGACAAAAAAGTAACGATCACCATATGTAAATTTGTACAATCGCTACAAAGATCTTTAAAAGATATCGATCCATTTATATGCTTCATTCTTTCTTTGATTTGAATGGCTCTTTCTTCTAAAGACAATTCTTTGATTGTCACCTTAGTTTCATAAGGCTGTAAAAGCTCCATACGTACAATACAATGGCGCATAGCCTTCATTAAATCATAAGGAGATTGATTTTCTAAAGTATCACTTTCAACGGGAATCTTCCATTCTTCGACTAAGCTGGAAACTGGACGAGAAAAATGGAGTTGTCTTTGATCATAACCATCTTTTAATGCAAGACATACTTCCTTATATCTTTGATATTCCAATAAACGAGCTACCAATTGATCACGTTGATCTTCTTCATATTCTTCTATAACCTCAACGGTTTCTCTTGGTAAAAGTTTTTTCGACTTATATGCGATAAGACTAGCTAGTTCCGATAAATACTCACTGGCCACTTCCAAATGCATATTTTGCATGGCATGAATATATTCAATATATTGCGTTGCTAAAACATTCATATCCAAGTCAAAAAGATCTAATTTATTTTCTTTGATTAAATGCAGCATCAAATCCAAAGGACCTTCAAACTGATCTAATGTTATTAAAAAATCCATACTATCACCCATGGTACTCATTATAACAAATTTTAAAAAGCTTTTCATCCTTTACGACTAATGTTAAAATAAGAAAACAGGAGGTTAGTCATGCGTAGAGCCATTCTCTTTTTAGTTTTTGCACTATTTTTGGCGATGGTCATCCAGCCAAATCTTAATAAACAAATCAAAGAAAAATCAAAAATCGATGTTCCCGAACAAACAGAATCGACCATTATTACCAATGATACGGTTTCAAATTCGCGTTGTAAATCAAAAGCAATCATTTGTATTGATGCAAGTCATGGAGGAAGTGATAGTGGATATACTAGCGATGGGCATACCAGTGAAAAAGATCTAAATTTGGTTATAGCCAAAAAGATTGGGGAATCTCTTTCGAGTGTTGGCTACAATGTAGTTTATACAAGAAGTGATGATTCCACACTTTCTACAGAAGAAAGAATCACTTCTATTAACTCCCAAAAGGCAAATTATTTAATTTCGATTCAAATGAATTCAAGTTCAGATTCTTTATCAAAGGGATATTCTATTTTCACACAGCCCAACGATAAGATGATTCAATTGGCTAAAAACCTATCCAATACAATGAACGCAATCAACCTATCGCAATTTGAAGGTATTGATTCCGACCATTATGAAAACTTCCCTATTTTATATGATAGTCAAATTCCGGCTATCCTTTTAGAACTTGGATATTTAAGTAATAGTGATGACTATACAAAATTAGTGGATGAAACTTTCCAACAAAAAATAGCGGATGCGATTACGGAAAGCTTTTTAGCTAAAATCAATTAACACTCTTAGGAGTGTTTTTTTGTGCTATAATCTTAACGAAAAAGAGGTATTGTATGGAAGAAAAATTGATCTATAAAGGTATTATCTTTGATTTAGTTCAAAAGGATGTAAAAATCAAAGATAAAATGTATAAACGAGACATCATTCGTCATCCAGGAGGTGTGGGTGTCATTTGTATCATCGATGGCAAGATCTTACTTGTACGACAAGAGCGTCCGGCAATTGGTAAAGAAACACTTGAAATTCCTGCAGGTAAACTCGAATATGGTGAAGATCCCATGGAATGCGGACTTCGTGAACTAAACGAAGAAACAGGCATGGCCTGTGATAAATTAGAACTCTTATTAAGTTTTGTATCAACACCAGGCTTTTGTGATGAAAGAATTTGGATCTATAAAGCCATCCATCCAAGAATGGCAGATGTTAAACTTTCTTTAGATGAAGATGAGGAAATCGATACTCTATGGTTGGATTTAGAAACGGCTTATGAATATACAAGAAATGGAAAAATTGATGATGGAAAGACTGTCATTGCGATTAGTCAAATGATGGCAGAAAGGAAATAAGATTATGAATTTTGTGGTGATTTCACCAAACTATCCAGAAAGTTACTGGATGTTTTGTAGGGGGTTAAAAGAAAATGGGGCTAAAGTATTGGCTATCGTAGATACTCCATACAACCAATTAAAACAGGAATTAAAAGAGTATTGTGATGAAATCTATGTTGTGAAAAGCTTCCATGACTATGATGAAATGATTAAGGCATGTGGCTATTTTACATTTAAATATGGAAAAATCGACTGGATTGAATCCAATAATGAAGCTTGGCTTGATTTAGATGCACGTCTTCGTGATGATTTTAATGTAAAAACAGGTTTTTCATTAGAAAGAATCGAAGAGCTTCAATCGAAGTCACAAATGAAAAAATATTATAAAGAAGCCAACGTCCCAGTAGCTGATTATAAAGTATTACATACACTTCAGGATGGCTTAGATTTCGCTAATAAAGTTGGATATCCACTTGTTATGAAGCCAGATCATGGTGTAGGTGCAAGTATGACTTATAAAATCATGAATGCCGAACAATTAGAATCTGTTTATATGCAGACAAAAGATCATGTTATGATTTTAGAACAATATATTGATGGAGATGTTTTTACATTAGATGGGATTTGCGATGAAAACGAAGATATTCGTTATTTAAATAGTTTAGAATATGTTGGTAACTGCATGGATTCTGTGCTTTATCAACAAAGTATTGGATGCTTCACAACACTCGAAATCAGCGATGAATGTCGTGATATTGTTCAAAGAACAATTCATGCTTTTAAAATCAAGAATCGTTTCTTTCATTGCGAATTCTTCCGATTGAATCATGATGTACAAGGATTAGGTGAAAAAGGCCGTATCTTTGGTCTAGAAGTAAACTTCAGACCTCCAGGAGGATTCTGTCCTGATTTGATGAATTATGCAGGTGAACTCGATGTATACCGTTTATGGGCTGAAGTGATCTTAAAACAACAAGCATCTTATTCAAAACTTAGAAGATATTCTGCAGGTTTTGTGGGCAGAAGGAATTCTATCAAATATCGTTATACAGTGAAAGAAATTCAAGACATGTTTAAAGAAGAATTAATTGATATCTTATATCTTCCAGAAGCCATTGCGGCTGCCATGGGTGATGTTGCGATTGTTGCCAAATTTACAAGTCCTTCAAGACGAGATGAGTTCTTCAAGGTTGCCTTAAAAAGAAAGGATCGATTATGATAGTTGAAAAAGAACTTTTCATGTCGAAATTAAATGAAAAGCGAAAAATCTTTATTTATTTACCTGAAGATTATGATACAAGCAATAAACAATATCCTGTTTTATATGCGTTTGATGGTCATAATATCTTTTTAGATGCCTATGCCACATATGGTAAGGCCATTCATATTCAAGAGCATATTGAAAAGCTCAATTTAGATTTAATTGTCGTTGGACAAGAATGTAGCCATATCGGAAACAATCGTTTAAAAGAATATGCACCCTATCCTTTCTATGATCCTGAATACGGATCATTTGAAGGTTTAGGTGATGCTACAATGGACTTTTTTGTGAATGAATTAAAACCTTATATTGATCAAAATTACAGAACCAAAAAGACAAGAAAAAATACATTTATCGGTGGAAGTAGTTGCGGAGGTCTAATGGCCTTATATGCAGCCTATACTTATTCCGACATCTATTCAAAAGCCATTGTGATATCCCCTTATGTCTTAGAGAGTATAGATGCAATTTTGAAAGATATTCATCATAAAAACATTCAAAAAAATACTTCAATCTATTTATCTTGGGGTTCAAATGAAGCAAGCTTAATGCATGAATTTGTCTGGCAAACTAAGGCTTGTACTGAAATTGGTAATTCTCTATCAAAAAAAGGAGTCAAAGTCTTATATAATGTGATTCCAGAAGGAAGACATTGTGAGGAAGACTGGGAAAAAGAATGTGATACATTCCTTCCGTTTTTAGTACAATGAACCGGAATGTAGTAATTCAAAAACTTAAAACAAAAGCCGAGCGAAAGATTGTGATTAGTGATATTCATGGTAATTTAGATCTATATCAAGCGCTCTTACACAAGATTGATTATAAACCGGGTATAGATTGTTTGATTCTTTTAGGTGATTTAGTTGAAAAAGGAAAAAGAAATCTAGATACTCTTCATTACATTATGCATCAAGTTCAAACGGAAGATGTACATTGTATCATGGGTAATTGTGATTTTATTGCGAAAAATGTTCTTTACTCCTATCGTTTGGATTTTTTAAAGCATGTTCTTGGATTTAGAACTGCAAGTTTGATTCATGAAATGGCTAAAAGTCTAAATATTGAAATCAACGAAAATAGTAATATGTCCCAAATTTGTCAAATCTTACGCAAACATTATTTAGATGAACTTTGTTTCTTAAACGATTTACCCCATGTATTAGAAGATGATGCGCATATTTATGTACATGCAGGTATTGAAAGCAATGAAAATTATGGAACGGATTTTAAACATGTCATGACCCATGCCTTCTTTTTAGAATCAAATCAAGTATTCAAAAAGAATATCATTGTTGGACATATGCCGGTGACAGAATATTGTAGTCATATTGCCTCTTTTGATCCCATTTATGATGTAAAACATAACATTTATAGTATTGATGGTGGAAACATGGTTAAATTTGGCGGTCAATTAAATGCTCTTATATTTGAAAAGAATATTGTTAAAGTTGAACGATGTGATTTTCTTAAAGAAAGAAAAGTCATTCAAAATGTAGATTATCATACACAAATTCCCTTCTTCATAACTTTTAATCATGGTAATATTCAAATTCTTGAACGAAATTCGATACAATCGAAAGTATATTGTCCTTACAATAATCGTACTTTCTGGGTTGAAAATGAATTCGTGACAAATGATATGAAAGCTTATGATTATACAAATTATGAGATTCCATTAAAAAAAGGCGATACCGTAAAAGAGGTATTCGCCTATCAAGATAAAGTTCAAATCAAAAAGAATGGTATACTAGGCTGGACCTATCGTTCAAACCTAGAATGATACTATTCTTTTTTTACGCTAGCTTCTGATAAGTAAGTGAATAAAGCATTAACTTCATCTTCCGTTGTATGAAAACTAGTCACAAAACGAATGACATAATGATCGTCACATTTTTCCCAGATTTCAAAATCAATATTTTCACTTAAGAATTGGTATTGTTCTTTTGTGACATTGACAAAAATCTGATTTGTATCACTCTTCATAAATAAAGCATAGCCTAAATCTTGAAGTCTAGATTGAATCTTTTGAGCCAATGCGACTGAATGTTTTGCATAATCAAAGAAAGCATCATGTTCAAATAATCCTAAAAATTGAATTCCAAGCAACCATCCTTTGGCAAGCATAGCTCCATTTTGTTTCATCACAAAGCGGAAATATGGTTTTAATTCAGGATTTGAGATGACAACGGCCTCTCCTAGTAGAGCACCATTTTTCGTACCACCAATATAGAATACATCACAAAGATTGGCTAAATCATTTAATGTATAATCCACTGTCGATAAAGCAACACCAAGTCTTGCCCCATCCATCATTAAGTATAGACCTAATTCATCACAAACAGCACGAATTTCTTTTAATTCCTCAAATGTATATACGGTTCCATATTCTGTGGCATTTGAAATATAAACCATTTTTGGATAAACCATATGTTCATACGAAAGCATATGTGTATCAAACACTTTACGAATATCACTCGGATTGATTTTTCCAGCATAGTTATTGACAGGAATCACTTTATGTCCAGTCGCTTCAATCGCACCTGTTTCATGCGTCGCAATATGTCCTGTATCACAACTGATGACAGCTTCAAAAGGTTTTAAACATGCTTTGATGATTGTTTGATTCGTGATGGTTCCACCTACAATAAAGTGAACGTCCACATCGTAATCCGGAATATGTTTTTTTATAGCTTCCTTTGCACGTTGGCAAATTTCATCCATACCATATCCAGTAAAAGAATGACCATTTGTCGTATTCATATATTCCATAATTTCTGGAATACAGCCTTGGCCATAATCATTTCTAAAAAATAACATTTTTTATCAACTCCCAAAATCATTGTAACACAAAAACAGGTCCTTTGACCTGTTTTATGATTTATTCTTCTTTTAATCCCATAACTTCGTCTGTAAATAGACGTGCATCCATAAGTTTTAAGTCTTCAGCAATATATGGTTTGAATTCCATTTGATCTAATACATCTTTTTGTAAATCTACACCTGGAGCGATTTCAATCAATGTTAATTTTCCATCAATTAACTTAAATACAGCACGCTCAGTAATATATAAGACTTTTTGACCTGTTTCATTCGCATAATCAGCTGAGAAAGTAACTTGTTCAATGTGATTTTTAAATTTCTTGATTTGACCTTCTTGATCAATTGTCAATTTACCATTTCCAACTGTTTCTTTTAAACCTTTAGCTGTAAATGTTCCACAATAAACAACGACCGGTGAAGTTTGTGTGATATTAATAAATCCACCACATCCTGCAATTTTTGGTCCAAAACGAGAAACGTTGATATCACCTTTTTGATCACATTCTGCAAGTCCTAAGAAAGCTTGGTCTAATCCACCACCATCATAGAAGTCAAACTGATATGTTTGATCAATGATTGCATCTGGGTTTGTACAAGCACCAAAGGCAGTACCATTCATTGGAACACCACCGATTCCTCCAGCTTCAACTGTCATTTTAAGTCCTGGAAGTCCTTCTTCATTGGCAACATTTGCGATACCTTCTGGCATACCAATTCCTAAGTTGATAACAGCCGTTGGATCCAATTCCATTGCAGCACGACGACAAACAACTTTACGTGCATTTAATGGCATTGGTTCAATTGAATCAACGGGTACACGAATTTCACCACAGAATGATGGGTTGTATGGATCTGAATACGTTTGCCAATGGTTTTCAGGTTGTGCAACAACGATCGCATCCACATAAATTCCTGGAATCTTAACATCCATTGGTTTTAATGATCCTCGTTCTACAATTTTTTCAACCTGTAGAATAACTTTACCACCACTGTTTTTAACTAGCTTGCGCAATACTGATTGAATCTAGAGTGGCTGCTTCTTTACACATTGAGCAGTTTCCATCTTCATCCGCATATGTACCACGAATCAATGCAATATCTAATGGGAATGATTTATAACGTAACCATTCTTCTCCATCCATATTGATCAATTCAACTAAATCTTCTTTAGTGCGTTCATTCATTTTCGCACCTTCTAGACGAGGGTCGATAAATGTTTTCAAACCAATTTTTGTGATTACACCTGGACGGTGTCCTGCAATTTCACGGAACATCAAACTGATTGTTCCTAAAGGTAAATTATAGCCTTCAACTTTGTTTTCAAAAACTAATTTTTGGAAAGTAGGAATCAATCCCCAGTGTCCACCAATGATTCTTTTTAACAATCCTTCATGACCCATATGGTTCAATCCTAAATCTGGTGTACCATCTCCTACACCAGCAGAGAACATAACGGTTAAATCTCTAGGATGTCCTGTTTCTAAGAAACTATTTTCAATGGCAACACTAAGTTCTTGAGGGTGACCCATTCCAATAAATCCACCTACACCAATTTTGTCGCCATCTTTGATCAAACTGATAGCTTCTTGGGCTGACATTACTTTTGACATTTAAATCATCCTTTCAAATAAATTATTTGTTTTTAAATTCTTTTTCTTTTACTTTGTTTACGAAGCATTCCATACCATATGTTTGGTCTTCTGTAGCAAAGCAATCAGAGAAATCTTTTACTTCAATAGCGATAGCTGAATCCATATCTGTTTGAAGTCCAGCATTGATAGCTTTTTTAGATTGTGCAACAGCGATTGGAGCGTTTTTGCAGATTCCATTAGCCATTTTTAATGCTGTAGCCATTAATTCTTCTTGAGGAACAACAGCATTTACTAATCCGATAGCCAATGCTTTGTCTGCTTTGATGTTACGAGCTGTAAAGATCATTTCTTTAGCGATTCCAGCAGGTACTAAACGTGCTAAACGTTGAGTTCCACCAAAGCCTGGAGTAATTCCTAAACCTACTTCTGGTTGTCCAAAAATAGCATTTTCACTAGCAATACGAATGTCACAAGCCATACTTAATTCGCATCCTCCACCTAATGCAAAACCATTTACGGCAGCAATTACTGGGCAGTGTAAAGTTTCAATTTGACGGAAGATCTTGTTTCCATAAGCTCCATATTCAGCCGCTTCTTCAACCGTTTTATCTTTCATTTCAGCAATATCTGCACCAGCAACGAAAGATTTGCTTCCAGCACCTGTGATAACTACACAATATGTGTCTTTGTCAGCTGCAACGGTGTTAACAGCTTCTTCTAAATCATTTAATACAGCTGTTGATAATGCATTTAATGCTTTTTCACGATTGATTGTGATAATTGAAACGTGACCTTGTTTTTCTAATAATACGTTTTCCATGATTTTTCTCCTCTAATATTTAAATAAAAAGTGAAACAACGAGTGTTTCACTTTAGTTATTTCACTAGTTGTAGCTGTAGAATCCTTGTTTAGTTTTTTGACCTAATTTTCCAGCACGAACCATTTTCTTTAATAATGTACATGGACGATATTTAGGATCTCCTGTTTCAGTATATAATACTTCCATTACATCTAAAACAATATCCAATCCAATTAAGTCACCCAAAGCCAATGGTCCCATTGGGTGGTTAGCTCCAAGTTTCATAGCTGTATCGATATCTTCAACACTTGCCAATCCTTCTTGGTAAATGAAGCAAGCTTCATTGATCATTGGAATCAAGATACGGTTAACTACGAATCCAGGTCCTTCAGCAACTTCTACTGGAGTTTTTCCTAATGATTTAGAGCATTCGATGATAGCTTCTTTTGTTTCAACTGGAGTATTTTCACCAGAGATAACTTCAACTAATTTCATACGATCAGCTGGGTTGAAGAAGTGCATACCGATAACGTTATGTTTGATTCCGTTAGCAATTTCAGTAACACTTAAACTTGAAGTGTTTGTTCCGAAAATGCAGTCTTCTTTACAGATTTCATCTAAAGTCTTGAATAAGTCTTTTTTGATTTCCATTTTTTCAAGAACAGCTTCAACGATTAAATCGCAATCAGCTAAATCTTTGTATTCACCAGCAGTTAAGTTAGCTTTGATACCTTCTGCTTTTTCAGCAGTAATCTTTTCACGAGATACTAGTTTATCTAATTTAGCACCAATTTTGTTGATACCATTTTGTGCCCATTCGATTTTAATATCACATACAGTTACATTGTATCCAGCTGTAGCAAATGCATTGGCAATACCTTGCCCCATTGTTCCAGCACCAATAACACCTACATTTTTCATTTTAAATATGCTCCTTTTTATTATTCAGCTTTTGCAGCTTTAATTGATTCAACTAATAAAGGTAATACAGTTGCACAATCTCCAACGAATCCCATATTAGAAATATTGAAGATTTCTGCTTGAGGATCACGGTTGATAGAGATGATCAAATCTGATTTATCCATACCAGCACAGTGTTGTACAGCTCCAGAAATACCACAAGCGATATATAATGAAGGACGTACAGTCTTACCTGTTTGACCTACTTGACGATCTTTGTCTAAGAATCCATCTTCAACAACAGCACGTGTACAGCAAACTACACCACCTAATTCGTCAGCTACTTTTTGAAGTACATCTAAGCAATTTTCAGCACCACGACCAGCACCTACTAAAATATTAGCTTTAGTGATATCTACATCTGCTTTTACTTTTTCGATTACTTTTTCTACAAATACTTGAGGATCTGTAGTTGTCCATGATGGAGTAAATTCTTCAACTTCACCAGTACGAGTTGTATCTGTTGGAGCCAATTCAAATACTTTTGGTCTGATTGTAGCCATTTGTGGACGAGTGTCTTTACATACGATTGTACCAAATAAGTTACCACCGAATGTTGGACGAGTTACGTCTAATAATGATTCACCAGTTTCTTTAGCATATTCTAAGTCAACTTCAATTTTTGTAGCATCTGCAGTTAAACCAACATTTAAACGAGCAGCTACACGTGGTGCTAAGTCACGTCCTAATGGAGTTGCACCAGTTAACATTGAGTCTGGTTTGTGAGCTAAAACAACTTGTGTTAAAGCATCAGCATAGAATTGAGTTGAATAGTCTTTTAACAAAGCATCATCAACAACGATTACTTTGTCAGCTCCATGACTAATAACTTCTTGAGCTTTTTCTTTTACATTTTCTCCAAGCAATACACCAACTACTTTGTATCCAAATTCAGGGATAGAAGCAACTAGTTTTCTTGCTTCTGAAATAAGTTCATAACTTACTTCTGCAATGTTTCCGTTTTCTTGTTCAACGAAAACGAAGATATCTTTATATTCTTCAAATCGAGCCATTCTACTTCATCCTCCCTACTTTGTAATGATTTGCTTTTCTTTCAAAGTCTTAGCAATCATATCTGCAGTTTCCTGCTCAGACAATGTGAATACTTCTGTTTTGTCAGTAACATCTTTTGTGAAAGTAGTTTTAACGGATGTAGGAGAACCTTTGAAACCAACTGTTTCAGGATCGATTCCTAATTCAGCATTTGTTAAAACTTCAATCTTGTCTTCTTTACATAAGTCAACGATGTTGTCACATTGCATGTAACGAGGTTTGTTCATTCCTGATAATGTTGTGATAACACATGGTAACTTAGCTGTTACGATTTGTTCAACATCTTCTAATGAACGTTTAACAGTGATAGAATCTTCTTTTACTTCTAAGATTTCATCTACATAAGTAACTTGAGGAATATCCAAACGTTCTGCAGTTTGAGGTCCTACCTGAGCAGTATCACCATCGATAGCTTGACGACCAGCGATAACTAAGTCAAATCCTACTTTTTTCAAAGCAGCCGCTAAAGCGATACTTGTAGCACATGTATCAGATCCACCTAATACACGGTCTGTTAATAAAACACCTTTGTCAGCACCCATAGCTACACCTTCTTTTAACATTTCAGCAGCTTTAGGTAATCCCATTGTCATTACAACAACTTCAGTGTCAGGGTTTTTGTCTTTTAATTCCAATGCAGCTTCCAAACCAGCTAAATCATCTGGGTTTGTGATTGCAGGAACGCCGTCACGAATTAACGCACCAGTTTTTTTATCAACTGTAATTTCAGTTGAATCCGGAACTTGTTTTTCTAAAACAACAATTTTCATTTTTCAACACCAATTCCTTTCTTACTTCAACATAGCGCCAGAGATGACCATACGTTGTACTTCTGAAGTACCTTCGTAGATTTCAGTGATCTTAGCATCTCTAAACATTCTTTCTACTGGTAAATCACGAGTATATCCGTATCCACCTAATAATTGGATAGCTTTTGTTGTAATTTCCATAGCTGTTTCAGCAGCAAATAATTTTGCTTCAGCTGCTAATTGAGTATAAGGACGACCTTCTTGTTTAGCAGTAGCTGCAGAATATACTAACCAACGAGCTGCATCTGTTTTAGTTTGCATATCAGCTAATTGGAATTGAGTGTTTTGGAATTTAGCAATTGGACGACCAAATTGTTTACGTTGTTTTACGTAAGCAACGGCTTCATCGATTGCACCTTGAGCAATTCCTAATGCTTGAGCAGCGATACCAATACGTCCACCATCAAGTGTCTGCATGGCAATCTTGAATCCCATACCTTCTTTTCCTAATAAGTTTTCTTTTGGAATACGTACATTATTGAAAATTAATTCACATGTAGCAGATCCACGAATACCTAATTTCTTTTCGTGAAGACCGAATGTGAATCCTGGAGTTCCTTTTTCAAGAATGAAAGCAGAAATTCCACGAGTTCCTTTTGTTTTGTCTGTCATGGCAAAAATTACATATACATCGGCTTCTCCAGCATTTGTAATGAAGATTTTAGTACCATTGATAACATATTCGTCACCATCTAATACAGCTGTAGTTTGTTGTCCAGCCGCATCTGTACCAGCGTTTGGTTCCGTTAAACCAAATGCAGCCAATTTCTTACCTGTACATAAATCTGTTAAGAATCTTTGTTTTTGTTCTTCAGTACCAAATTGAGCAATTGGCCAAGTACCTAATGAAGTGTGAGCTGATAAAACTACACCACTTGTTGCACATGTTTTAGACAATTCTTCGATTGCTAAAATATAGCATAAATAATCTGCGCCAGCTCCTCCGTATTCACGTGAATAAGGAATACCAAGCATTTTTGCTTGACGCATCACTTCTACAGATTCCTTAGGGAATCTTTCGTTTTCGTCAACATCCGCTGCGTTTTCTTTTACTTCGTTTTGCGCAACTTCTCTGAACAACTTTTGCATCATTAATTGTTGTTCTGTTAAATTGAAATCCATAAATGAAGTTCTCCTTTCCAGTTTCTTGAACTATTCGAATTAGGACATCGATAGCATGAGAAAGTATGTTAAACTTTTCACACAGTCATATTCTACATACTTTTTTGAACCTCGTCAATGATTTTGTTAATATTTTAACAAATTGTATTAAATGCCCTATCTTATTAATATATGTTATGTATTATTAACATGTGAAAAATTAAACAAGTTATTGACATCCCCTATTTTAAGGACTAGACTAAGCATGTAAAAAAGTGAATCTCGATTTAGAGTAGAAAGTAGGTATACAAATGAGAAAAGCTTATATTGTTGCTGCTAAACGTAGTGCAATTGGTACTTTTTTAGGAAGTTTAACTGATGTAGATTTAGCTACTGTTGGAGCAACTGTTTTAAAAGAAACAATTAAACAAGCAAATATTGATCCAGCTAACTTAGACGAAGTTATTATCGGTAACGTAATTGCTGCCGGTTTAGGACAAAACATTGCTCGTCACGTTGCTTTTGATGCAGGAATTCCTGTTGAAGTATGTGCACAATCAATCAATATGTTATGTGGTTCAGGTTTAAAAGCCGTTATGGAAGCTACACTTCGTATTCAAGCAAACTTTGGTGACTTATATGTTGCTGGTGGTGTTGAATCAATGACTCGTGCTCCATTTATGTTGAGCTACAAAAACCGTACAGGAACTAAGATGGGAGACCAAAAATTAGTGGATGCTATGTTACACGATGGTTTAACAGATGCAATGTATGGAATTCACATGGGATGTACTGCTGACAACATCGCTAAAAAATATAACATTTCTCGTGAGGCACAAGATGAATTCGCTTTTGCTTCTCAAGAAAAAGCTTTAGCGGCTATTGCTGCAGGTAAATTCAAAGATGAAATCGTTCCTATTACTTATAAGACTCGTAAAGGTGAAGTAGTATTTGATACAGACGAACACCCTCGTAAAACAAGCTTAGAAAAATTAGCTAAATTACGTCCAGCCTTCAACGCAGATGGAACTGTAACTGCAGGTAATGCTTCTGGTATCAATGATGGTGCTTCATTTACTATCGTTGCTAGTGAAGATGCAGTTAAGAAATATAACTTAACACCAATTGCTGAAGTTATCGGATTTGGACAAGGTGGAGTTGACCCACGAGTTATGGGACTTGGTCCAACACCAGCTATCTTAAACGCATTAAAATATGCAGATCTAAAGATTGAAGATCTTGACTTAGTTGAATTGAACGAAGCATTTGCTGCTCAATCATTAGGTGTTATCCACGAATTAGAAGAAGCTACAGGTATGGATCGCGAAGCCTTCTTAGCTAAGACAAACGTAAATGGTGGAGCTATTGCTTTAGGTCACCCAGTAGGTGCTAGTGGAAACCGTATATTAGTTTCATTGTTATATGAAATGCAAAAACGTAAATCAAAAATCGGTCTTGCTTCCCTATGTATTGGTGGAGGACAAGGTGCCGCTGTTATCGTAAAAATGTGCGATTAATCAATAAGGAGACATGTTCTCCTTATTTCTTTAAATTCACTTGTGAATTTTTTAATTTGTGATTGATTTTCATCATTCACTATGATAAAGTTTAAAAGGTAAATGACTAATAGTCTTACATGGAGGAATATTAATATGACAAAAAAAGTAGTTTTAGCAGGTGCATGTCGTACTGCTATTGGTAAAATGGGTGGAGCTTTAAGTAACACTCCAGCTGCTGATTTAGGTTCTATCGTAATTAAAGAAGCATTGAACCGTGCAGGTGTTAAACCTGAACAAGTTGACGAAGTATTAATGGGATGCGTTATCCAAGCTGCTCAAGGACAAAACGTTGCTCGTCAAGCTAGTATCAAAGCTGGTCTACCTATTGAAGTTCCTGCCGTAACATTAAACGTTGTTTGTGGATCTGGTTTAAACTGTGTTAACCAAGCTGCTGCAATGATCATGGCTGGTCAAGCTGACATCGTTGTTGCTGGTGGTATGGAAAACATGTCAATGGCACCATATGCTATGACTAAAGCACGTTTTGGTTACCGTATGAACAACGCTACTATCGTTGATACAATGGTAAATGATGCATTAACAGATGCATTCAACCACTACCACATGATGATTACTGCAGAAAACATCTGTGATCGTTGGAACTTAACTCGTGAAGAATTAGATGAATTCTCAGCTAACTCTCAACAAAAAGCTGAAAAAGCTATGGCTGAACACAAATTCGATGATGAAATCGTACCAGTTCCAGTTAAAGTTAAAAAAGAAATCGTTGAATTCAAAGTGGATGAAGGACCTCGTCCAGGAACAACGGCTGAATCATTAGCTAAATTACGTTGCTGCTCTGGTAAAGAAGGCGGAATGGTAACTGCTGGTAATGCTTCAGGAATTAATGATGGTGCTGCTGCAATCGTTGTTATGAGTGAAGAAAAAGCAAAAGAATTAGGTGTTACACCAATGGCTACTTGGGTACAAGGTGCATTAGCTGGTGTTGAACCAGAAATCATGGGTATTGGACCAGTGGCTGCTACTCGTAAAGTTATGGAAAGAACTGGATTAACAGTTAATGATATGGACTTAATCGAAGCTAACGAAGCATTCGCTGCACAATCTGTAGCTGTTGCTAAAGAATTAGGATTCGATATGAGCAAAGTTAACGTTAACGGTGGAGCCGTTGCATTAGGACACCCTGTTGGAGCTAGTGGATGCCGTATCCTTGTTACTTTACTTCACGAAATGCAAAAACGTGATGCTAAGAAAGGTTTAGCTACACTTTGCATCGGTGGTGGTATGGGTTGTGCTACTATCGTAGAACGTGACTAATTTATATATAATAACTAACTAAACTACTTCTAAGAAGAGATTCAACAAAAATTGAATCTCTTCTTTTTTTCTTACTTTTTACAATTCAACAATTTTTTTCTGTTATAATCAATTTAAAGGAGTTACTATAACTATGAAGTCAAATCTAAATCGAATATTATTTATTTTCGCAGGGATATGTTTTATATTCACATACTTCTTAACAAAGAATTTTACTTATCTACCATTAGGACTCTGTTTCTTAATACTATCGACAAACAATAAAAA
>NZ_DS996842.1:99063-124810 GCF_000156655.1 Holdemanella biformis DSM 3989 | reverse complement strand
GCCACTAAGTCTTCTCTATTTTTCGATTTCCTTTAAAATGTTTTCAATCTTATTTCCCTGTTCAAGACTTGTATCTTGTACAAAGATCAATTCTGGCATCTTACGAATCTTAATTTTTTTTGCGACTTGAGAACGAATGAAACCCTTTGATTGATTTAACACACGCATACCCGCATCATTACGCCCTTGTTTTCCAAGGAATGTAACATAAACTTTAGCTTGTGATAAATCATTTGTACATCGTACATCCGTTATCGTACAAAAACCTAAATTTGGATTTTTCAATTCAAATTGAAGAATACGTGAAATCTCTCTTTGAATTGTCATCTCCATACGTTCTGTTTTTAATGACATACTATTCTTCCACTTCCTGATCTTCGAAGCCTTCTAAAATATCTCCTACTTTAATATCATTAAAGTTTTCGATTGTCATACCACATTCGTAACCATTTAGTACTTCTTTAACATCATTTTCAAAACGACGTAATGATCCAAGTTTACCGGTATAAACAACAATACCTTCACGGATCAAACGAACTTTACAATCACGTTTCATCTTACCATCTGTAACCATACATCCGGCAATCGTACCTACCTTACTTACTTTATAAATCTGACGAACATCCGCCTGACCAATGACAACTTCTTCATATACTGGTGCAAGCATACCTTTCATTGCAGCTTGTAATTCTTCTAAAGCTTTATAAATGATGTTATGCAAACGAATTTCAACACCTTCTTCTTCCGCTTTTTTACGAATGGCTGCACTTGGACGAATGTTAAATCCATAAATAATCGCATTCGAAGCACTTGCTAATAAGATATCTGATTCTGTAATTGTACCTACAGTGGAACGAATAACGTTGATACGAACATTTCCATCCACTTCTAGTTTTTCCATGCTTGCCTTTAAAGCTTCAGCCGAACCTTGAACATCGGCTTTGATCAAGACATTGATTTCTTGAACATCACCTTCATCGATTCTCTTTGCCAAATCTTCTAATGACATTGCACTCGTTGAATTACGTTCTTTTTCAATTTGTTTATCCAAACGATGACCCGCAATTTCAGCCGCCTTTTTATAGCTATCATAAGACATGAAGACATCTCCAGCTCTAGGAACTTCATTTAAACCAATGATTTCAACTGGACAGCTTGGTTCTGCATGTTTAATTTCCATACCACGATCATTTGTCATTTTACGAACACGACCATAAGATGTACCAACTACAACACTATCTCCTGTATGTAATGTACCACGTTGAACTAACAATGTGGCAACAGGTCCACGACCTTTATCTAACTTGGCTTCAATTACTGTACCAGAAGCATTTGTATCTGGATTAGCTTTTAATTCTTGCATATCTGCCACTAACAACATTGTTTCCAATAATTCTGGAACACCCGTTCCCTTTTTTGCAGATACTTGAGTAAAGATTGTATCTCCACCCCATTCTTCAGGCATAATTCCTAGTTCGCTCATTTCTGACATGATACGATCTGGATTTGCACCTGGCTTATCAATTTTATTTACCGCAACTACAATTGGAACACCTGCAGCTTTCGCATGGTCGACTGCTTCTTTTGTCTGAGGCATCACACCATCATCTGCCGCAACTACGATAATAACGATATCTGTAACTTCAGCACCACGAGCACGCATAGCAGTAAATGCTTCGTGACCTGGTGTATCTAAGAATGTAACTTTTCTTCCCTTTAAGGATACCTGATATGCACCAATGTGCTGTGTGATACCACCAAATTCATTTTCAGTAACATTCGCTTTACGAATTGTATCCAATAATGTTGTTTTACCATGGTCAACGTGACCCATGATTGTGACAACAGGAGGACGAGGTACTAATTTAGATTCATCTTCTTCTACATTTTGAAGTTGTTCTTCAATATCATCTTCGTCAACAACAATTTCCTTATGTACTTCTACATTGAAATTCATACAGATCAATTCAATATCCTCATCGGATAACACTGTATTAATTGTTGACATATTCCCCATCATAAATAAGAATTTAATGATTTCAGAACTATTTTTGTGAAGCAACTGTGCTAACTGACCAACAGTAATCGCATCACTATATGTGATTTCCTTTACTGCTTCTTCTTTCTTAGGTGCATTAGACTGATGCGAACTCTTATGCCCTTTTCGATTTGGTTTCTTTTTGTTTTTGTTGTTATAAGCCATCGAATCACCTAACCTTTCATCTTTTCGATAATCGCTTTGGCAAAGCCACTATCTACAATCGCAATAGCACTCATCTTTTTATAAGAAACATCATCTAATACAGATGGTTCTACCACTCTATATGGCACATTATAATATGTGCATTTATCCTGAATCTTCTTCATACGGTTTTGCCCGCATAAAGAAGATACAAGTACAAGTTTTGCTTGAGATTTTTGAATACTAACAAGTAAAGAATCACCTTTTGCTACTTTACCAGCACGATATGCTAGTTGTATCAAATTTGTAACTTTATTCATTGGTAATAATGGATTCTAATTCCTGATATACTTCTTCAGGAATTTCAATTTCTAAAGCTCTTTGTAAAGCCTTGTTCTTTTTGGCAAGAGCTAAAGTATCCAAACTTTTTGAAATATAAGCACCATGCCCATTCTTTTTACCTGTTAAATCGATCTCAACTGTTTTTTCAGGTGTACGTACCACACGAATCAAATCCTTTTTAGGAAAACGCTCTTGTGTTACGACACATTTTCGCATTGGAATCTTACGCATGAAACTAACTCCTAGTCATCATAATATTCATCATATTCTTCATAGTCAACATCATCGTCCCAGTTGTTTTCATCTTCATATTCCTGTTCTTCGATTTCAGCTAACTCTTCTTCAGAATAGATTGGCTTCATGTCTTCATAGTTAAATTTCTTAACTTCAACCGGTTTCTTTTCTTCTTCAACCTTTTCTTTTTTAGGTTTAGAAACAACATCCTCTTGTTTATTTGAAGCATCGGCCATAGATTCAAATTTAGAAGTATATTCCTTTACATCTGCAGCCGTTTTTTCTTTACGATTTTGTTTGGCAATACGAGCCAATTCTTCCATTTCATCGACTTCTTTTTCTTCAACTGTATTTTCCTTTTCAAATAAAGTATCTTGTGCATGTTCTTCAACTGCATCCACTTCTTCATCTTCATAAGTAAAATCAGCTACATCAATATTTTCGATCTCAGCTTCATTTGATTTTAATTCATCAATCTTTTGTTGTTGTTTATAAGCACGTTCTTTTGCTTTCTTTTCTTCATATTCTTCTTGCATTTTCTTAGAAATTGCCATGTAGTCAATGCCTAATTCCTGCATTTCACTTTCGGATTTGATATCAATCTTGTGATTTGTAAGTTTAACAGCTAAACGCGCATTTTTACCACGTTTACCAATAGCTAAAGATAATTGGTTATCAGGAACAACAACGATCAATCCATCTTTTACAGTCTCATTAGGAATAACCGCAACACCTGTACTTGGACTTAATGCATTGGCAATCAATTCACTAATGTTGTCAGACCATTCAAAAATATCAATTTTTTCACCATTTAATTCTTCAATGATTGTTTGTACACGACTTCCTCTAGGACCAATACAAGCCCCAATTGGATCGATGTTTTCATTGTGAGAATAAACCGCAATCTTACATCTTTCACCCGCTTCACGAGCAATCGCTTTAATTTCAATAATTCCATTATAGATTTCAGGAACTTCACGTTCGAACAAACGACGAACAAATACCGGAGTTGCACGAGATACTAAGACTTGCGCACCCTTTGTCTCTTTGTTCACTTCTGTAATCACAACTAAAATGTTGTCGCCTTCTTTATAGTGTTCTGTAGGAATTTGAGCTGACTTTTTCATAACCGCAAGTGTTTTACCAATATTTACGATCACAAATTTTTCTTCAACCGTTTCAATAGTTCCTAAAACCATTTCATCGACTTTATCACAATACTCTTCATAGACTTGAGCTTTTTCAGCTTCACGAATCTTTTGTTTCATTACATTTTTTGCAAGTACTACAGCCGCACGATCAAAATCCTTAAAATCGACTTCTTCATCCACAATATCTCCAATTTTGATATTTGGATTTTCATTTTGAATTTCATCCAATTGAACTTCTAATTCATCATCTTCAACTTCTTCAACAACCACACGCTCATGATAGATATGAATAGTTCCATCCACGATGTCTACACGCACTTGAACTTCAGGGATATCGATGTGTCTGCGGTAAGCCTTTGTCAAAGCTTCTTTTAAAGCATCTTCAACAATATCCTTAGACAATTGACGATCCGATTCAATACCCTGTAGAGCCTTTGCTAAATCTTCAACTTTAATTTTTGGTTTCATCTTTATTCTCCTATACCTTTACAGCTGTCATAATCAGCTGAATGTTACTCTTTTCAATAGTGATTTTTTTTGTTCTTGTCTTATCACGATATGAAATTGTCACATCATTTTCTGTTGCTTCAACAAGATCACCAATAACTTGATCTAAACCTTGTTTTGGATCTTTCATCTTCACAAATACATATTTGCCAACAGCTCTTTGAACTTCTTCATCCGTTCTTAATTCTCTTTCTGCTCCTGGCGAACAAACTTCAAGCATGTATTCATGAGAATACCAGTCTTTTTCGTCAAGCATTTGTCCAATTACATCTGAGCAAGATGCACAAGTATCCAAATCCATTGTACCGTCTTCTTTTTCAACCGAAACTCTTAATAATGGTGTGCCCTGATTTGTGATCCATTCAAGATCATATAAATGACATCCATTTTCATTAAGAACTTCTTCAATCCATTCTTTAAGATTGTCCATACATTTCTCCTTAGTAGCAAAACATAAGGAGTGGTTCCCCACTCCTTTAATTTCTATACACATAATTTATAGCACAAATTGGCTTTATTTGCAACTATTTGTTTTCTTCAAGCTCAACATGGCGAAGAATAATCGTCTTAATCAATTCAGCCGCAAGTTTTGGATCATCATTACAGACAATATATTTATATTGAGATACCATCTTCATTTCATTGCTAGCTTTCGCAAGTCTTTGCTGAATGATTTCTTCTGGTTCTGTACTACGACCACGAATACGTCTTTCTAATTCCTCCATTGAAGGTGGAATAATAAAGATTGAAACGGCATCCGGACATTTTTCCTGCACCTGAATAGCACCTTGCACTTCAATTTCTAATAAAACATTCTTTCCTTCATCACGTAAACGATTAACTTCTTTTAAAGGTGTTCCATAGTAATTTCCAACAAACTCGGCCCACTCCAAAAGACCACCTTCTTGAATGGCTTTCTCAAAGTCTTCTCGTGTTGAGAAAAAATAATCTTTTCCATCGACCTCTCCAGCACGCGGTTTACGTGTAGTCATTGAAGTTGAATAAGCTAAATTTAGACGTTCATCTTTTTCAAAATATTTACGAATAGTCCCTTTACCTACACCGCTAGGACCACTCAAAATAATTAATAGACCTCTTTCCATGTGAATCTTGCTCTCCCTCTTTTCCATCCATTTTACAAGTCCAAACCATGTGTGTCAAATTTTATTTAACTATGTTATAATTTTTATCAGACCAAGGAGGTTTTTATGGCAATCGACGGATTATTTTTATACAATATTCAAGAAAAATTAAACGCATATACCCCATGTAAAATTGGTAAAATACAAAATATCAGCGATGAAGAAATCTTGATCCATCTTCACACGCGTAATGATGGAAATCAAAAACTTGTCATCAACGTACATTCCAATACAAATCGTGTATATATCGCAAACTTTATTCCAGGCATTCAACCCGAACCATCCAACTTTGTGATGGTATTAAGAAAGTTATGTTCCCAAGCCATTGTCGAATCCTTTGAACAAGTTGGCTTTGATCGTATTTTATGTTTACATTTATCTTGTCGTAATGAATTTCAAGATTTAGTAAAATACGATTTAAATATCGAACTCATGGGTAAATATGCCAATCTTATTTTAGTCAAAGAAGGTGTAATTGTAGATGCATTAAAACGTATTCCTGTATATGAAAATGCCAAACGATTCATTCATCCAGGCGCAAAATATGTAGCTCCTACCCAACCAGAAAAGAAAAATCCATTTGAGATTCAAGATCTTGATCTAGACCAAAGTCTAGTCAAACAAATCTATGGCTTTTCTCCATTGCTTTCAAATGAATTTTTGTATCGTATGAACAATAACGAAAAATATATCGACATATTAAATGAAGTGGTGAATTCAAATACTTTATACATCTATAAAAAAGATTTTCATTGCATTGAATTAAAACATTTAAATGAACAAGCTAAAACATATACAATCATGGAAGGCTTAAATCATTTATATGAAGAAGATGAACAAAAGAAACGTATTAAAGAACAATATGGTGATATAATTCGTACTGTTGATAAAGAAAAAAATAAACAAATAAAAAAACTTCCAAAGCTTGAACAAGCCTTAGAAGATGGTAAAGACTATCATAAATATCAAGAATATGGTGATTTGATTTTTGCGTACATGTACCAAATCAAAAAAGAAAAGACAATCATCTTACCTTCCTTTGAAACCAATGAAGATGTAACAATTCCAATTGATATGCGTTATGATCTAAAAACAAATGCGAATAAATACTATCAGAAATATCATAAGATGAAACGAAGTTTAGTGATCTTAGAAGAACAAATCAATCAATGTAAAGAAGATATTGAATACTATACACAACTTGAAGAGCAATTACAGCATTGTAGCGTATTTGATGCAGGAGAAATCCGTGAGGAATTGATCAAACAACATGTTTTAATGCCTAAAAAAGAAAATAAAAGAAAAAAGAAGAACAATAAACCAAACGTTCTTAATCTTGTTTTTGATGATTGTGAAATCTATGTTGGTAAAAACAACATTCAAAATAATTATGTAACACACCAAGTCTCAAGAAAAAACGATTTATGGTTTCATGTAAAAGACTATCATGGATCTCACGTTCTATTAAAGAGTGATGACTTTACAGAAACACAAATTCGACTATGTGCAATGTTAGCAGCCTACTACTCCAAAGGTAAAGATTCAAGTTCTGTACCTGTCGACTATTGTTTGATTTCGCAAATCAAGAAAGTACCTGGCTCTAAAATTGGTTTTGTGACCATGAAATCCAATAAAACAATCTATATAGATCCAGATGAAACTTATTTATTAGAAATCATTAAAAATCATCAGGTAAGATAAAAGAGATGGAAAACGCCATCTCTTTCTTTTATCCTTTTACTTCAATAGTAGAACCATCCGGTCCTGGTGTGTTTTTCAAGTAATCAATGATTTCCTCACGCTTATCCGCTTTACAAGGTTTACAAGCAATATGATCCATATCACCTGAAACCAAGGCTTCAGCCATACCGCTACATCCAGGGAATCCACAACCACCACAGTTATAACCAGGTAGTAATGATGTTACTTTTTCAACACGTACATCTGCTTCTACTTTTAAATATTTGTCGGCAACACCTAGACCTAAGCCAAGCACTGCACCAAGTACAAGCATCATAATTACGGCTACGATTACCATATTTATTCTCCCTTCACTTGATTGTGAGCTGGATTGTTAGTGCACGCAAAATCTTTACATCCATCACAATCCGCTTTTAAATCTTCACACCCCTCTGGTTTGGGCGTTTTTTTATTCATTAAATACAAAACAATATAGATAGCGACTAATGCGCCAAAAAACAATATTGCCAATAAATATCTCATTATACAATTCCTGTAAAACAAGAGAATGCCATAGCCATGATGGCAGCTACAATCAAGGCGATTGGATTACCAACGAAGGCATTTGGAACTTCACTTTGTTCTAATCTTTCACGAATTGTTGAGAAAATGAATAATACAAGGGCAAATCCTAATGGAGTACCAATTGAGTATACTAACATTTGTGCAAAATTATAACTATTAGAGATATTTACTAAACATACATTTAATACAACACAGTTTGTTGTGATCAAAGGTAAATAAACACCTAAAGATTTATAAAGCGCAGGACTTGTCTTTTTAATAAACATTTCTGTCAACTGAACCAAAGATGCGATTACTAAGATAAATGTAATCAAATCCATAAATTCAAGATGTAAAGGTACAAGTACTAAATAATAAAGTGCATATGTAACCAATGCAGCAACAACGATAACGAAGACAACGGCTACACCCATACCAATCGCAGAGCTTTTCTTTTTAGAAACACCCATGAATGGACACATACCTAAGAATTGAGTTAAGATAACGTTATTTACTAATACACTCGTTACTAAAAGTGCCATTAATTCACCCATCTTACTTTTCCTCCTTTGCCGCAGCTTCTTCCTTAGCTGTTACATGTTGTTTATAAGCACCAACAGCTGCTGCTAAAACCGCAAATGTAATGAAAGCTCCAACACTAGATCCAAAGATACTAATTGTGAAGTTTTCAGGAATAATGTGTAAGTTCAACCAAACTTGCGCTTCATTGAATGGGTTTACCACTTTAATTCCACCTGTCGAAATCAATTCACGAATAAATGACATCGCAAGTACTGCCAAAGTATATCCAAGACCCATTCCTAAACCATCAAGAGCTGAATCCAAAATTCCATTTTTACTAGCGAAAGCTTCCGCACGACCCAAGATGATACAGTTAACTACGATCAATGGAATAAACACACCTAAGCTTGTATTTAAACTTGGCGCATAAGCTTGAATCAACATTTGAATGATCTTAACCAAAGTTGCGATAATCACAATATAAACTGGAATACGGATTTCATCTGGCGTAATTTTACGAACACATGAAATGATTACATTTGACATGATCAAAACGATAATAACACTAACACCCATACCAATCGCATTATTTACAGTTGTAGTAATGGCTAGTGTCGAACAAATTCCTAAGAACAATGAGAATACTGGGTTATCTTTAATTAAACCCGCTTTAAAGTTTTCAAAACGATTCATCTAGATAACCTCCTTACTTTAATTGATCGACAAGTTTTGCCGCTTCATGAATACCACTGACAACAGGACCTGAAGAAACAGTTGCACCAGAAATTGTATCCAATTGTCCAGTTGCATCTTTTCCTTCTAAAGATTTCTTAAATGGAGCTTCCGTTACTTGTGATCCTAGACCTTTTGTATCTCCATTACTAATGGCATTGTATTTATCAATTTTCTTTGAATCTTTATCAATAGATACTAAGAATACAGTTCCATCTTTATATCCACTAACTTTCATATTAAAGATATAAACATTTTTATATTCATAAACCTTTTGAACGGTTTTTGAATCCAAAGTTTTATTCACTAATTTAAAATCATTTGAATTGGCATCTGGATACATAGCTAATAATGATTCTTTTTCTTGTCTTTCGTTATTTTCAGCAATAACTGGAGCTGTCATTTGATTTGCGAATGCTAAAGCACCACCAGCAACTGCACTTACAATAGCCAAGAATAAACCTAAATGTACAATCTTGTTCATAGAGTTACCTCCATAGTTTCAACAACAGCTGCTGTTTCAGGGATAGTATCTACCTTTTGAATAGAGCTAGCTGCATAGAAACTAATAGCTAAACCAATCAATGCTAAACAAACACAAACAATTCTAGATTTCTTAACCAATTCTAATTGTTTACCATCGAAACATGACTCGATCCATGGAGTAAACATATTCATTAATAAGATGGAATATAAACATCCTTCTGGAAGATTGGCTTTTAAACGAATCAATGTAGTTATAATAGCTGCACCCATTGCGAATACGACACGTCCACTTGCACTTGTTGGACTTGTTACTGGATCCGTTAACATAAATACAGCACCAAAAATAACACCACCCGTTAACAAGTGTAATAACGGATACCAAATAAAGGCTGGAATACCATTGTATGAATCAATTCCTGTGATCAAAGCTACAACAGCCGTTAGTACAAAAATCGTTCCTAAATAGACAACTGGAACTCTCCAGTCAATGATTTGACGAAGGGCAAGTACAATACCAATAATCAAAATCAAGATAGAGAATGTTTCACCAATAGAACCAGGATATGTTCCTAAAGCTAGACCTGCAAATCCTCCATATTGTGATAAAAATGAATCTAATACAGTAGCATTTGCTGGTAGCCAATGATAAGCACTCGCAATCACTGTAGTTGGTGTTGCTTGTGAAATAAGTCCTACACTCACACCTGTAAATGCCTGTAAAATAACAGCACGACCTACAGCTGCAGGGTTAAAGATATTTTGTCCAAAACCACCAAATAATAATTTTGCAAGTACGATTGCGAATACTGTCGCAATAATAACTGCATAACAAGACATGTTAACAGGTACCATCAAAGTTAAAATGATAGCTGTTACCCATCCAAATG
This sequence comes from Holdemanella biformis DSM 3989, assembly GCF_000156655.1. Classification (GTDB taxonomy): domain Bacteria; phylum Bacillota_I; class Bacilli_A; order Erysipelotrichales; family Erysipelotrichaceae; genus Holdemanella; species Holdemanella biformis. The sequence goes on along the minus strand of NZ_DS996842.1, from coordinate 114,381 downwards.
AGCTCTTTAAGAAAGTTTTAATATCTTTCTTCATAATCTTTGCGAAGATGGATTCGCAAACAAATGTAGTAATTAAAGAACAAGCTAATAAAAGAACACAATGTAAAGCAGCATCAGCACCCCATGCAGATGCATAGTAAATTACGGCTGCTACAAACACAACTAATAAACTTAAAGATAATTCTTTCATGATACGTTGTGTTGACAAGTTATTCTTAATGCTTGGACTTACATGAAAAGTAAATTTCATTTGAATCCTCCCTACTTTTTCTTAAGCATAACAATACGTTTTGCCTTACGAACATTTTCAGTTACATCGATATGAGAAGGACAAATATAAGTACACATTCCACATTCGATACAACTCATAACACCACGTTTTGACATTTCGTCAACGTCATTGGCTTTTAATGCAGCTGTAATTCTTACAGGCTGTAAACCACTTGGACAATGATCACTACATTTACCACAACGTAAACATGCGATCGCATCATCATTTGCAGCTGGAAGTACAGTTAATGCATTCATAGCACGATCAACGACAAACATATCATTGACAATGGTTTTACCCATCATAGGTCCACCAGAAATCAAGCGAACTGTATCTTGTGTATATCCACCACAAGCTTCAATGATCTCACTTACAGGCATACCAACTGGTACACATACATTGTGTGGATCTTTTACACATTCACCACTCACTGTTAAATTCTTTTGTGTGATGGCTTCCCCTTTTTCAAAGGCTTTCGCAATCGCAATAGCACTTGAAGCATTTCCAATGATGGCGCCAGCTTCAGCAGGTAATCCACCATATTCTTTATGTAATACTTCACGTACTAAAACACGTTCCCAACCCATTGGGTAAACATCAGGAACTGGATATACCTCAACACCAGCAGCATCTTGCAATGCTGATTTCACTTTTTCAATTAAATCCGGGTGAGATTCTTTGATACAAATGTAAACCGTTTTAGCTTCAGCCATCTTCTTCATGATTTTAGCACCTGTAACTAAATCTTGGGCATCATCCATAACAGAGCGGTAATCGGCTGTAATATAAGGCTCACATTCTACGGCATTGATCAATACATAATCAACTCCATCTGGTTTCATATATTTTACATAGGTTGGAAAACCAGCTCCACCTAAACCAACAATACCTGCATTTTTTACAAAATCAACACACTCTTCTCTTGTAGCACTTTGCCAGTCTAATGGTGCGAATGATTGAACTCTGGTTTGCTTAAAATCGCATTCAATCACCATGTGATTTTGTGGACGCAAAGAATTGTGCATACGCTTAACAATTCCTTTGTAAGTTCCAGAAACACTTGAATAAATTGGCACATAAAAACCTGACTTTGTTTCAGCCAGTTTTGTTCCAACGGATACAGTATCTCCCTCTTGAACAAGAATATCAAAATCTAAAGTACGTCCTGCTACTAAAGGAATATAAACTTCCTTTTTAGGCATAAGATGTAATAATTCAGACTTTTCTGTCAATTCTTTTTTACCAGGGATATGCTGTCTCATCGGTCCTAAAAATAGTGACATATAAATCCTACCTCCCATTTATACTTTTTAATCATAGGCTTTTTTTTTCACAAGTTCAAGAATTTTTTGACAATTTCCCATAATTTAGGTAAGTACTTACATTTACATTAAACTCAATTCATCATATAATACTTTTATGCAAAAAAATAAATCTATATTATCATGGCTTGTCCTATCGATTTGTTTTCTAATCTTTATAAGTTCTGTCATATTCTTCGTTCAAAACAAAGACAATGAAACAACAGAAAACCTCAATGTTACATTAACAGATGTTGGCTTTGACACGCCCATCACTCTAAATTGCTCATGTTCACAAGCAGATTTTGCAAAATATACCAAAATCTTACGAAAGACATTTAAAGAAAACAACAAACGATTCGACCAATACCATGCCTATAAAAATATGAATAACCTATATACTTTGAATCATGAAGCTTACAAACATCCCGTTCAAATGGATTCTACCTTTATTGATTGTTTAAAACTAGCTATAAAGATGCAATCGAAAAACTCACAATTTGACATCAGTCAAGGAGCCCTATTAAATTTGTGGCATGATGCCAGAGAAAATACACAAGTGCCACCAAGTGATGACATGATTCAAGAAGCCTTAAAACATATTGATCTAAAGAATATTCAAATTAATAAAAATGAAGTATCCTATTTGGATTCTGAATTATCCATTGATCTAGGTGCCATTGCCAAAGGATATACAGCTCAACTTGCCAAAGAAGCATTAAATAAAGCCGGATTAAAAAATGGCTATATCAATGCCGGTGGTAATGTTGTCTTACTTGGTGAAAAAGAAGATGGATCCAATTGGAAGATTGGTATTCAATCTCCAGATTCCAGTGATGCTCTAGTTCAATATGAAACAAAAGAAGCCACTTGTTTAGTTACAAGTGGAGATTACCAAAGATATTTTACATATAAACATAAAAAATATTCCCATATTATTGATCCTAAAACCGGTTATCCTGCAAACTATGTTCGAAGTGTAACCGTCATCACAAAGGATTCAGGCAAAGCCGATGCCTTAAGTACAACATTATTCTGTATGAGTGTAGAAGATGGAAAGAAATATCTATCGACTCTTGATTATGATGTACAAGCGATATGGATCGTAGATAAAGATAGTGATGTTTCATCGGATTTAGAAACAAAAGATTATAAAATAATCACAACAGACAAAATTAAAAATAGAGTAACTCTTGTTGATTAGAGTTACTCTTTTCATTTACATATTAGTCATGTAATACGTGGTTACAACGATCACACAATCCATCTTCATTTTCAGATTCTGTGTAGTTCCAGCAACGAGGACATACATGGCCTGTAGCCTTTTCTACTTTAACCTGACAAACTTCAAATTGTTCTAATTCATCCGTTGTGAATGTTACTTTAGATACAATAAACCATTGTGCTGCATTACTTAATACACGATCCATGATTTCTTTTTGTGCATCACTTACATGTAATACGACATGTGCTTCTAATGATTTACCGATTAAACCTTGAGCACGTGCATTTTCTAATGCTTTGAAGACATCCTTACGAACTTTGAATAATTCTTCCATATCCGCTTTGATCTTTTCAACATCAAAATCTAATTCAAGATCTTTAAATGTAGTTAAGTGAATACTTTCTTCATCAAAGTGCATATAGTCATTAACTTCTTCACAAGTATGAGCCAAGATTGGAGCCCACAATTTAGTCATCACTTCAACGGCATTATAAAGTACAGTTTGAACTTGACGACGAACTGGTGCATCTTCTTTTTCAATATAAAGAATATCCTTCGTGTAATCTAAGTAATAAGCTGATAATTCATTCGTCATTAAGTTTGTCAAATATGTAACAACATCAGAGAAACGATATTCATTATAAGCTTTTCTACAATAATCTACAGCATCCTTTAATTCGGTTAAAATATATTGATCCAATTCACTCAATTCATTGAAGTTTACACAATCTTTGGCAGTAAATTTTTGATCATCTAAGTTTGCCATTAAGAAACGCAATGTATTACGTACTTTACGATAATTTTCACTCACCTGTTTCAAGATCTTTTGACCCATTGAAACATCCGCTTGATAGTCTACACTACATGCCCATAAACGTAAGATATCGGCACCATATTTCTTAGTGATTTCACTAGGTGCAACGGCATTCCATTGTGATTTAGACATCTTAACGCCCTTTTCATCCATAACGAAACCATGTGATAATACTTGTTTGTATGGAGCTTTACCATGAACAGCAGTACCTACGATCAAACTTGAGTTGAACCATCCACGATATTGGTCACTACCTTCAAAATATAAATCTGCAGGATAGCCTAGGCCACGATCCATCATAGCTCCAGTATGACTTGATCCTGAGTCAAACCAAACATCCATAGTATCTGTTTCTTTACGGAAGATACCATTTGGTGAATGTTCATTTGTATATCCTTCTGGTAATAAATCTTTAACATCTCTTTCAAACCAAACATTGGATCCATATTCACCAACTAATTTGGCAACATGATCGAAAATTGCTTGATCCATGATTGGAGTATCATCTTCTCCATAAATAATTGGAATTGGAACACCCCAAGCACGTTGACGAGAAATACACCAGTCATTACGATCGGCAATCATATTGTGCATACGTTGTTCACCCCAGGCAGGTACCCAAGATACAGAGTGAATTTGTTCTAACAATTCATCACGAATTTGATCAATTGACGCAAACCATTGTGTTGTAGCACGGAAAATAATTGGCTTTTTGGTACGCCAGTCATGTGGGTATGAGTGCGTGATGAATTGAAGTTTTAATAATACACCCAATTCATCTAGTTTTTGAGTGACAGTCTTGTTGGCATCTTCTACATATTGACCAGCAAGCCATTCGCCAACATCATCCATCATGCATCCTTGTGCATCTACGTTACAATATACTGGCAAACCATATTTCATACCAATATTAAAGTCATCTACACCAAATCCAGGTGCTGTATGAACACATCCAGTACCAGCATCAGCTGTTACGTGATCTCCACACATCAATAGACTTTCTCTTTCTGGATATAATGGGTGTGTACAAGTAATATATTCGAATTCTTTACCTTTGAAAGTCTTTAAAACATCACGTTTTTCAACTTCAAACTTATCACACAATTCTTCAACCATGCTTGAAAGCATAATCAATTTACCCTTTTCTGTATCCACTAATGAATAATCAAAATCAGGGTTTACACTGATTCCTAAGTTTGCAGGAATAGTCCAAGGTGTTGTTGTCCAAATGACGAAGTTACAATCTGTATCTAATACGCCTTTTCCGTCTTTAACGGCAAATTTAACATAAATTGTTGGACTCTTAACATCTTTATATTCAACTTCTGCCTCCGCTAAAGCGGATTCACTACTTGGTGACCAATAAACGGGTTTTAATCCTTTGTAGATCAAACCTTTCATAGCCATCTTTCCAAAGATTTCGATTTGGTGTTTTTCAAAACCCTTTTGAAGAGTGATATAAGGATGATCATAATCTCCAATTGATCCTAAGCTTAAGAATCCTGCTTTTTGATTAGCTACTTGCTTTAAAGCATAGTCATAACAGATTTTTCTAAATTCAGCAATTCCCATTTTCTTACGGTCATAGCCCAATTTAGTAACTGCAGTTTCAATTGGTAAACCATGAGTATCCCATCCTGGAATATATGGTGTTTTGTATCCTTCCATAAAGTGAGATTTTACAATTACATCTTTTAACACTTTATTTAAGGCATGTCCTAAGTGGATATCCCCATTGGCATAAGGAGGACCATCATGTAACACAAATGATTCTGCTCCTTCTCTTCTTTCTAACATCTTTTCATACAATTTTTCATCTTGCCAGCGTTTTTGGAAACCAGGCTCTTTTTTAGTCAAATTTCCACGCATTTCAAATGCCGTTTTAGGCATATGAAGAGTTTCTTTGTAGTCCATACTTTATCTCCTTTTCAAAATAAAAAAACGCCCTTAAAAAAGGACGTAATAAACACGCGGTACCACCTTACTTCATAGTTTTCACTATGCACTTTCATGAGATAACGGTTCAACCGGATCAAACTACTATGATTTCGTAAGATCAGCTCAAAAGGGATACCTAAATTCTTATTCATACAATGTTTCACCAAAAACTTCATTGCTCTCTACAATCATAACGAATAAAGGCGTGTCTTTATCTTAGCTAAATATATTGATCAAAGTTCAAAACAAGTCTTCCCTTTTTTGTAGTTGAAACAACCTCTTTAAACTGGAATCGACCCGTTTTTCTGATTGACACAAAATCATTATTGCACAATTGTAAATTTTGTTCAAGTACCACATCATTAACTTTCACAAATCCTGCATGAATCTTTTTTAATGCTTCACTTCTTGAACAATGTGACAATTGCGCAACCACACTATCTAAACGTAGACTACTGCACATGATACGTATTTCTTTTTTATTACTTTTTGTGATTTCATAATCCAAACACACTTCAAAATGAACTGTACACTTACCAATCTGCGCACAATTATCGATAATATATTTTGAAATCTTTTCCTTACAAAATATATACAGATCATCTTCTTGTACAATCAAATCTCCAATGACACTTCTTTCAATACCCGAATGCATTAAACAACCTAATAAATCGGAATGTGTCAGTGTTTTGAATTTTGAATTGTATGTGGCATGAAGACAGACACAATCACTAAAACCTTCATAGCCTTCCGGTATAAAACATGCGATCTTTCTTTCTGCATTCTCGTACCCACCATCAAAAACGACACATATATTTTTAGGGACCATGTTTTGAAGAATGGCTTGTTCAGAAATCGATAAAAAATAGGTCATGATCCGCCTATTTTGTTTTTGAAAGATACGAATTTGATCTTTCATCTGCGAAATAAACACCTCATGACCTACCATAAATGAGCTCATTAAAAGTAATTATTAATCTTCATCTTCGAAGTCATCAGGACTTCCTAATGAAATAGTTCCTTGTACACCAATTTCAGCTGGAGAACATAAAATTACGTTCTGACCAATTTTCTGAATTTTACCATCAAGTGCATAAACAACACCTGTTAAAAAATCAATAGTACGTTGTGCATAGTCACGATCTAGCTTATGTAAGTTAACTACAACAGCACGACCTTCTTTTAAACGTTGTCCTACTTCTTCAGCTTCTCCAAAGCTTCTTGGTTCAAACAATACCATTTTTGTATTCGAATTCAAAGAAGTTGCGTTCGTACGAGCTTTTGGTCTCTCATAACGACTTTGAGGTTCTACTTCTTCTACCTTTTCAGCTTGTGGTGCTTCTTGATAATCGTCTTCTTCTTCGATTGGAGCAACGAAGTCTTTTACTTTATCCATAAATCCCATGGGAAAAACCTCCTTAACGAACATAATTATAGCACAAAGAATAACTTATTCAAACTTATATTCTTTTTTTTATTTCCAATTAAAAGACATGCCAATTTGACATGCCTTTTTACATATTATTCAGTTTCAATTAATCCGTATCCACCATCATGACGTTTGTAGCAAACGGCAATTTTGTTTGTTTCATCATCTGTATAAATGAAGAAATCATGTCCTAATAATTCCATCTTCATAATAGCTTCATCTAAACTCATTTCTTTTGGAACGATTGACTTAGTACGAACAACTTCATCATCATCTACTTCTTCATCATTGAATAATTCATGATCTAAGAAAGCTTCGGCAAGTGATTCTTTATTTTTACGTGTTAAACGTGTTTTTGTTCTACGAATTTGATCTTCCAATTTATCTACAGCAAGATCGATAGCTGCATATAAATCATCGTCTACAACCTCCGCACGAAGAATCGCATAACGCGTTGGGATTGTAACTTCAATTTTTTGTTTTGTAGGATATGTACGAACTAAAACGTTAGCTACATCATCCTCACTAATAATGAAGTACTTTGTTAAAACATCTAATTTTTTATGGATCTTATCTGAGATTCCTTCAGTAACTGTGATGTTTTTTCCTACAATATTGACTTTCATATTATGTACCTCCTATATGATTTCTATTGCTACTTAGATTATAACACTTTTATTTTGTTTTACACTTTTCGACAAGAAATGACAAAAATATAACCAACTTTGCCAAGGAGGTTGACAAGTAAAATGTAACTATTTTCAGAAAACAACTTGCACATTTTCAAGGATTAAGCTATAGTATACACAGGTGATTAACATGAACATTCAATCTACATATTTTTACTTTTACTTTAGATAGCCCTAATAAAACCAATCAAAACAGAATGGTATTTTTATTAGGGCTTTTAAGCATTAACAATTCGAACGGTTAATGCTTTTTTGTTACTCACAAATGGAAAGAAGGATATTACTATGATTATTACTTTAAAGAAGAATGCATCAAAACACGATGTCGACAAATTAATTCACAAATTCGAAGGAATGGATCTTCAAGTCACAATGATCCAAGGCGATAACTACAATGTCTTTGGTTTAGTTGGAGATACAAGTATCGTAGATGAAAAAAGCGTTATGGCAAACCCCATTGTATATAACGTACAACGTGTTGCCCAACCTTATAAATTGGCCAATCGTATGTTCCATCCAGAAGATACCATTGTGGATGTAAATGGTATTAAAATCGGCGGCAAAAAAATTGTCATGATTGCAGGCCCATGTTCTGTTGAAGGAGAAGAACAAATCTGTCGTATTGCTAAAGAAGTAAAAGCAGCAGGCGCTGATATGTTAAGAGGTGGCGCTTATAAACCAAGAACAAGTCCATATGCTTTCCAAGGTATGGGTACAGCTGGAATTATGGCCATGGTAAAGGCTAGACAAGAAACAAAACTTCCTATTGTATCTGAACTTATGAGTGCAGAACATTTGGATGAATTCGTTGAAAATGTAGATATCATTCAGATTGGTGCTCGTAATATGCAAAACTTTGACTTATTAAAAGCTGTAGGAAAAACAAAAAAACCAATCTTATTAAAACGAGGTATGAGTGCTACGATTCAAGAATGGATCATGGCTGCAGAATATATTATGTCCGAAGGAAATCCAAATGTCATCTTCTGTGAACGTGGTATTCGTACTTTTGAAACCTATACACGTAATACATTAGATTTAAGTGTTGTACCCATTATTAAAGAAAGAACACACTTACCTATTATCATTGATCCAAGTCATGCAGCTGGAGATTATAAATTAATTGAATCTTTATCTTTAGCCGCCATTGCAGCTGGAGCAGATGGATTGATCATTGAAGTGCATGATGATCCAGAAAATGCTTGGAGTGATGGAGCCCAAAGCTTAAAACCTAAACGCTATGCCAAACTTGTTAAAAAAGGTAAAGCCATTGCCAAAGTAGTTGGTAGAGAACTATAAGAAACTGCACACGCAGTTTCTTTTTATGTTACAATGCTTTGGGTGATACAATGAATAATCCTTATCCTTATTCAAATGACAATAAAAGATACCAAACAATCAATTACTATTTTCGTAATACATACCATCAAAAAGTGGCTAAGATTCCATTAAATGCAGGTTTTACCTGTCCAAATCGCGATGGAACAAAAGGAAGCGGTGGATGTACATTCTGCTCAAGCATGGGTAGTGGCGATAGTATTCTATGTTTTGATGATTCGTTGCAGAAACAATATCAAGAAGGCTTAAAGCGCATGCAAAATAAGTGGCCGGATTGTATTGGATTTGCCTACTTTCAAAGCTATTCCAATACATATGCCCCACTTGAAACCTTAAAAAAAGTATATGATCCATTCTTTAAAAATCCAGACATTCCTGGAGTTGCGATTGCGACTCGTGCCGATTGTTTAAATGATGAAATCATAGACTATTTAAATAGTCAAAATAAAGAAGTCTGGCTAGAATTAGGCCTTCAAAGTGTACATGAAGGCACAATGGAAAAGTGCAATCGTAAACATAGTACAAAAATTGTGTTTGATTGGTTAGACAAATTAAAATCGACAAACATCAAAACATGTGTACATATTATTAATGGTTTACCAAATGAATCCAAATCCGATATGTTAGAAACGGTTAAACAGATTTCTAAACATCCTATAGATGCGATTAAGATCCACATGCTGCATTTAATAGAGGGCACACAAATGGCAAAAGAATATAAAGAACATCCATTTCATATTCTAACCTTAGAAGAATATGTCGATATTGTAGTCGATCAATTGGAATTATTACCACAAGAAATTATCATTGAACGATTAACAGGGGATGGTATTGCGAAAGATTTGATTGAACCAAAATGGACAATCAAAAAAACGATTGTGACAAATGAAATTGATAAGTTAATGGTAAAAAGAAATACGTGGCAAGGCAAAAATGTCTAACCACGTATTTTCATTTTTATTTCAAATTTAAACAATAATATCTTTTCTTACCACGACGAATGATTACATAGTTTGATACATAGGCTTGCGTAGAATCAATAACTAATGTTTCATCATTGACTTTGACACCATTTAAGCTAATGGAATTTCCTTTTATCCATTCTCTAGCTTCACGACGACTCGAAGCAATCTTAGCCTCCACTAAAACATCGATTAAAGATTTTCCAGCTTCTTGGTCAACTTTATCCATATTTTTAACCGCATCTAAACGTTGTTGTTCATCCAAATCATTTAATTGACCTCTAAATAAGGCATTTGTGATTTTTAAAGCCGATTCTAAACCTTCTTCACCATGTAAATCACGAACCACTTCTTCTGCCAATTTCTTTTGTGCTTCACGTCTTCCAGCATCTTCCTTTAAAGATACTTCTAAAGCATCAATTTCTTCTTTTGTTAAGAATGTTAATTTCTTTAAATATTCAATAACCTTTGAATCATCTGTATTAAACAAGAATTGGTATAGTTCATAAGGAGATGTCTTTTTAGGATCCAACCAAACAGTTCCCGTTTCACTCTTACCAAATTTAGTTCCATCTGCCTTTGTGATGAGTGGCATTGTTAAGCCATAACATTTTACATCGGCACCACATTTTTTACGAATCAATTCCAAACCAGAAGTGATATTTCCCCATTGATCCTGTCCACCAATCTGCATTGTACAACCTCTTGTTTGGTAAAGATTTAAGAAGTCTAAAGATTGAAGAATCATATAAGAAAATTCTGTATAACTAATTCCTGAATCTAAACGTTTTTTTACTGTTTCTTTATTCAACATATAATTCACATTGAATAATTTTCCATAATCACGTAAGAAATCAATGATTGTGATGTCTTTTGTCCAATCTAAGTTATTTACCATGTCAAAGCCCCATAATTTAGAGATTTGTGCATGTAAAGCATCATAATTTGACTTTAATACTTCACTAGTCAACATACTTCTTTCTCCAGTGGCCTTTGGATCACCGATAAATCCAGTTGCTCCACCAACCAACATAATTGGGTGGTGTCCATGTTTTTCTAAACGTTTTGCCATCAACAATGATGAATAGTGTCCAATGTGTAAACTATCCGCTGTTGGATCTGTACCAATATAAAATGTGACTTCCCCATTATTAATAACATCTTCCACTTCTTCACTTGTGACGTTGTCAACAAGACCACGCCATTTCAATTCTTCAAATAATTCCATTTTGTCCTCCCTGAAAATAAAAAAAATCGCCCAATAAGGACGATTTGATCGCGGTACCACCTTACTTCATACAAAATATTTTTTGTATGCACTTAAACCTTTAACGCAGGTATACGTCAAAATTGAAGCTCCAAGGTGTATTCCACAGGTCTATTTGAAACTTTACACCAGCCAGTTTCTCTCTAAGAAATAGATAATCTGTGTACTCTTTCTTATCATAGCGAATTTATTATATCGAATCTAGAAACTAAACTCAACAAATATGTTTTAAATTGTTATAAATTTTAAAAATGAATGGTTTACATGGAAGGATGAAGTTTCCGATATACTCGTGTACGATCGCATTAAATCCACGTTTGAAATCAAAAACACCATAACCTTCTTTACCCGGTTCAAAATAACCACTGATACCATAGAAATTATAGAAGTCATAGCCCTCTTTAATCGCTTCTTGAATCATATGCCAATGAATCGCATAAGGCCCTCTAAAATCTCTTTGTTCATAATTGCTAGAACCAACAAGATATACGATTTCATGACCATATTTAATGAATAAACAACACGCAAGAGGTACTTCTTTACCATACGTATCTTTTAATTCTTGGATATGCGAAATTTTCTTTTCTAAAGAATCAAGATATGTTTCATCCGTCTTTAAACGCTTTTCCTTTTTCTCGTTTCCCGGATTTTTTTCTAAGAAAGCCTTTATCTTTTCAATACTTGTCAAAGTCGTATTGTATTCTTTCTTGATTTTTTGTTCATATTCATCTAAATCCAAATAAGATAAGAGTGTTTCAACATGATCTTCCCCATAAAATTTATATAAGTTTTTAAAATAATCTAAACTCATGGCTTCAAAATCTTGTCGTGCACTCGTTTCCTTTTCCATAGAATCTAAAATATGAAGTTGATCCACATTTAATTTTCGAATATGCACATTATACTTTTGGGCCGTTCTTGTATTTCTTCTTGTAGCACTTGAAAATGCATTAAAGATTTCATCACTCGTTTTACCTCTTAAATCAATAGAGGAACAAAAACGACATTCCTTCGATAAATCATATCCTTGTTTTAAAGGAAGTTGTAAAAATCCAGCTGATTTTAAATTATCTACAACATCATAATTATGAAAACCATTCTCGACAATATTTCCATCTTTATCTCTTTGTACAAGATCAATTTCAGGATCTGTTTCAAGATAAACTACATTCTTCTTTTTAAGATATTGTTTTAAAGAAGAGGTAAACTTTACAAGTTTGTCCTTATCTTTGTAGTCGGCAAGAAACCCTCTTGCGACATAACAATATTTAAAGACTTTCATTAAAGGAAGATACGCAAGCATGCACGTTGCGTATACTTCCTTATCTTGGCTTGCCTGAATAAATTCAACCGTCCAGCCATCATGTTCAAATTTCTTGGCATGATATTTAGATTGTTGAAATACCGCACTATCTACTGTATCTAAATATTCGCTATATTGTTGAATATTTATTGTATTGATTCGCATACTTCACCTTCTTAGTTGGCAACAATATTAACAACTTTACCTTTTACAACGATAACTTTACGAATTGTTTTTCCTTCAATTTGACGCTTTACTGTTTCAAGTTCCATAGCCTGTTTTTCTAATTCTTCATTACTTGAACCTACAGCCGCCACAAATTTACCACGAACCTTACCATTTACCTGTACAACACAAGTGATTGTATCTTCCACTAATTTTGCTTCATCATAAGTTGGCCAAGGCTCATACGCAATGGTATCTTCATGACCTAATAATTGCCACATTTCCTCACCAATATGTGGTGTAATACAAGATAACATCTTCACGATACCTTCAGCATATGGCTTGTAAATGGTTTCTGCTTTATATGCATCATTCACAAAGATCATCATTTGTGAGATAGCTGTATTGAATCCTAATGATTCATAATCTTCTGTAACTTTTTTAACTGTCTGGTTATAGACTTTATCTAATTTACCATCATTTGTATCTGTAACTTTACCAGACTCAATAAATAAACGATAAACACGGTCGATCCATCTTCTAGCACCATCACAACCTGCCATTGACCAAGGCTTACTTTGTTCTAATGGACCCATAAACATTTCATATAAACGAAGTGTATCGGCCCCATATTTTTTAACGATATCTGAAGGATTCACTACAAATTCAGGATAACGTTTACCCATCTTAATTCCATTTTCACCTAAGATCATACCTTGGTGAACTAATTTTTTAAATGGTTCTTTACATACAACAATTCCCTTGTCATATAAGTAGTTGTTCCAAATACGTGAATACATCAAGTGACCTACCGCATGTTCAGGACCACCTACATATAAATCGACTGGCATCCAGTGTTTCAATAATTCTGGATTTCCTAATTGTTCTTTATTTTGAGGATCAATATAACGTAAATAGTACCATGAAGATCCTGCAGACCCTGGCATTGTACTTGTTTCACGAACTCCCTTTACACCATTTTGATTGTATTGTTTCCAATCTGTCGCATTTTCAAGTGGCGCTTTTCCATTGTGTCCTTTATAATCTTCAAGTTCTGGAAGAATCAAAGGCAATTCTTCATCTGGAAGTACATAGTCTGTACCATCTTCTAAATGAACAATTGGAACTGGTTCTCCCCAATAACGCTGACGTGCAAAAATCCATTCACGGAAACGATAATTCACTGTTTCTTTGGCAATACCCATATCTACCAATTTTTTAGTAATTGCTACTTTTGCCTCTTCTACAGTAAGACCTGTAAATTCTTCAGAGTTGATTAGCTTGCAGCCCTTACCTAAGTAATCTTGTTTTTCAAAGGCATGCTCACTGACGTCTTGTCCTTCAATAACTTGAATCATATCGATATGATGTGCAATCGCATATTCAAAGTCACGTTGATCATGACTTGGTACAGCCATAACAGCACCAGTACCATAGTTAGCTAATACGAAATCACCAATAAAGACTTCCACTTCTCTTCCATTTACTGGATTGATTGCCTTGATACCTTCTAAGCGGCAACCAGATTTACCTTTATTTAATTCTGTACGATCCATTTCCGATTTCGATACAGTTTCCTGGATATAAGCCTTTACTTCATCTTGGTTTTTGATTCTTGGCATTAATTCTTGCACTAAATCTCCATCTGGTGCAAGGACCATAAATGTAATACCATAGATAGTTTCGATACATGTTGTAAAGATTGAGAATTTTCCTCCACCTACGATTTCAAATTGAACTTCAACACCTGTTGATCGTCCAATCCAGTTTCTTTGCATTTCCTTTGTGGATTCAGGCCAATCAATTTCATTTAAGCCTTCTAAAAGTCTTTCTGCAAAAGCAGCCTGGTCAATACAAAGTTGCTTCATATTTTTACGAATAACTGGATAGCCACCACGTTCACTTTTGCCATCAATAACTTCGTCATTTGATAAAACAGTTCCTAATTCTTCACACCAGTTTACTGGCATATCCACATATTTTGCATATCCATCTTTATACAATTGTTTAAAAATCCATTGTGTCCAGTGATAGAAATCTGGATCGGATGTCGCAATCGTTTTTGACCAGTCATAGTCAAAACCTAATTCTTTTAATTGATTTGTGAAAGTTTTAATATTTTCTTGTGTAAATCCATTTGGATTGTTTCCTGTTTGAACAGCATATTGTTCAGCCGGTAAACCAAATGAATCATATCCCATTGGGTGAAGTACATTATAGCCTTGCATACGTTTCATACGTGAAACGATATCTGTAGCTGTATATCCTTCAGGGTGTCCTGCATGAAGTCCGACTCCACTTGGATATGGAAACATATCTAACGCATAAAATTTTGGCTTTGAAAAATCCCACACATCCGTTTTAAATGTTTCGTGTTCATCCCAATACTTGTGCCATTTCTTTTCTACTTCTAAATGATCGTACATATTAGCCTCCTATAAAAAAATAAAAAACGCCCTTTAAATCTAAGGACGTTTGTACGCGGTACCACCTTAGTTCACAATCTTCATTGTGCCCCTTTAACTCTTTATCGCAGAGAATACGGATAACATTACTCATCAGCTCCTTAGCAAGTTCAAAGGTTGTACAATGCTAATTCTCACCTACATTAGCTCT
>NZ_DS996842.1:91289-98955 GCF_000156655.1 Holdemanella biformis DSM 3989 | reverse complement strand
TCTAATTCATCGCTATGCATCAATTTTATCTTGTTTTTTAAGGTTCGTCAATAACAACATCCACGATTGATTTATCATCATAATAAATCTTCATACATACATTATCATAAGTACACTCCATATAAGTCGAATAATCTTGAAAATGCACGTGTGTATTCATAATTGTCTCATCCTTTTCTTTGATCAACTCTTCCTTTGTATGACACAACTTAATGCGATTATTACGATCAATCATACTTTTCGCATGATCTACAATCGATAGTTCTAGAATATTTTGACGATTTGCCTTTAAAAGATATACATTTTGAATGGTACTTAATGTTAAAAAGGAAACAATTTGAAGCACAAGAAACAAACAAACTAAACTTATCCAACTCGCATATCCATTAATAGATTTCAAAGTCATAGACCTTATTCTTCTTTTTAAACCACAAATAATAACCATCTTCTTTCTTATAAAAATAGCCTAAGTCAATTTGTTCCATATAGATTTCATAGCCCGGACTTTTTACAATGCGATGCTTATCAAAGTACAATCGAAACTTTTCGTGATTACGTATATATTCCAATTGTTCATTATCAACTTTCACTTCACTTGCCACACTTAATTCTCTTCTTAGCTGCAAGATCGCAAATTGATTTTGAGTATCGATGTCCATATGGGCAAAATGTAAAGCACAACTTACAAGCATACAACCAAGTAAACTTACTAAACCTGTGATAAACAAGGCAAGTAAGGCTTCAATCAGTGTGAAACCATTTCTTCTCAATCTTTTCATTTATTTTTAAATCCTTTTGAAAATACAAGGTTGATATACCTTGAGCCAATAAACAAGAACAAATTAGAATCACAAATAACGCAAATAACGCATCCTGTAATAAAAAGCCATTATTCTTTTTCAAGACGTACCCTCCCAGCTCCTACTTGAAAGACAAGCTTCATCTTTGTATTTGTGTTTGAACAATGAAAAGAGAAAGCCTTTGACATATTCCCTTTGGCATTGTAGTAAAAAGAAACCGAATCACAAGCGATATCTTTAGGAATTCCATACTCCACTTCATCCACTAAAATGGAATCTTGAATATTTACATATACCTTACGACGTTCTACATACGCCTTTTGTTGGGCCGTTATACATAAAGTTTGTACTTGTTTCATAAAAACATAAAGTGAAGTATGCATTTTAAAATAAAGGCCAAAACTTAAAATCGAAACAATAAGCAGTACGATCAAAATTTCAACAAAAGTAAAACCATTCTTATTTAGAGATAGCCTGTCCATTTTCAATCACCACTTGACTATGATCTGGACATGTATCTTGTCCTTTCTTTAAGTATCCAAAATCAATAAGCTCTTGCACACTTGTAGGTGTTTCTAATTGATCAATTTCATACAACATGATTTGTGAGTTTACAATTTCAAGTAAAGCTTCACAACCCTTATTACGAATAATTTTCTCCTTTTGTTGAATATTTGGCAAAGTAATCAACAAAAGTAAAGCTACGATCAACATCACGATCATCATTTCTAATATTGTAAATCCATTTTTCTTTTCCATTTTTCTCCTCCATTTAAAACTGATTTAACATATTCATTGGCATCATCATGATTTGATAGACAACCACAACCAATATGCCAATACTGATATACGAAAATAATTGAATTCCATTGGATAACTTCTTTATAGATGTTTCTAGATCGAAACGACATTTCTTGATATATAGATCAAAAAATATCGAGATGCGATTACCATTCAAAGCATATTGGATCATCTTCTTAAAGGATGCATCAAATACATGGATAACTAAAAAACACTCTTCCAAAGTATTTCCCTTCTTTAATTGATCTAAAATTTCATTGGATACCATACCCACAATACTAAAATCCATCAAAGATAAAGTTTCTAACACTTCTTGTGTTGAACTATAGGTCTTTTCTAAAGCTTGATACATACATACAAATTGTAAAGAGATCATTTTCTTCATCAAAGAAAATGGACATTTCAGTCTTGCATCATACTTATAGAAAAACAAATAATATAAGCCTAGATACAATAGAATACTCAAAATGCTTGTGCCAAATAGAACCTTTAATACTTGAATCAAAATTAAGACAGAATTACTTGAAATATAATCTTTCATTTGAACAAGCACAAAGTCTGAAAAGAAACAAATCATAAAATACGCAAATACAAGTAAAAAGAATGGATATGCGATTTTTTTTAACAATTGTTCAAAGAATACATTCGAACTTTTTTCAATTTGAGAAACACATTCGATGGCTTCTTTAAGATTCATCTTACTACCTAAAATCTTTAAATATTTAAAATACAACTTCTTTTGATTCCTACAGAATAAATCCATTAAACAATTTCCTAATTTTAATTCATTCAATATTTCATCATCCTTTTTAAATACCAAATGAACCAATGTATCAAATGGCACGCCTTGATTTTGTAACAATTGAAATTGTTCAATTTCTTCACGACAAACTAAACATGTCGCACTCGGCTTGTTCGTCAAGGATATATCCTTTTTCAATACCTTCTTTAATTTTTGAAGATAATGTTTGAAATTGGTCAGGATATTTTCCATAACGCATGACATATTCCAATGTTTTTTGATCCATGATTTCATATACACACACTTTCTTGTCGCCATTTGAATATAAGCGTTGTGAAATGATGGCGGTACATACACTTAATAAATCTTGTTTAGAAACCCCAAGATCTTCAAGACGACTGATACACTCCTTTCCATTTTTGGCATGAATACTCGTTAAGACCAAATGCCCTGTTAAACTTGCACGCAATACCATCTTCGCTGTATAGCTATTTCTTGTTTCTCCAATACATATAATGTCCGGATCATGCCTTAATAATTGCTCGATGCCTACATCGTATGTAAATCCCATTGTTTCATTGATTTGTAGCTGTAAATAGGAATCATCTTCAATTTCGATCGGATCTTCTAGACTGACAACCTTATGTTTCCTTGTTTTTGCGATTTCATGAAGTAAAGCATGAAGTGTTGTCGTCTTTCCGCTATTTGTAGGTCCTACACATAGCACAAGTCCTTGTCTAAGTGGAATTAAAGATTGAAAAAATTGTGTATCCTTTTTCCATAAAGACAATTCATAAAGTTGAATAGCTTGTTTTGTGTTCAACAACCGAATGACACCTGTTTGAATATTATGATTATGTAAGATGCTGAAGCGACAAAAGATATCATGATTACGAAGATATACTTTAAACTGTCCACTTTGCGGCGAATAAGGATTGGTTAGATCCATCTGAGAAATAAATTTTAAATACTCAAAAAACGATGGTTTCCATATATCTTGATATACATCAATCATTTCATTTTGTGTGCGAAGTTGAATCTGTAACCTTTGATTATGTAGTACAAAATGGATATCACTCGCTTTTTTATCAATCGCATATTCAATGAGATCCTTTAATAAATCATCCATTTTTTATCACCCCCTTATCTAATACGAAAAAAAAAGCAGAAATTCTAATAAATTTCTGCATATTTTAAACTTTCATTCCATTTTTTCTCTTGCGATAAAGAAGTCGTTGGTCCATGTCCTGGATATACTTTATAATCTTTGTTGAATTGATACAATTTTTTTAAGGATTGTTTCATACTTGTAACACTGCCAGTTGCTAAATCCATTCTTCCAATGGAGCCTTGAAATAGCACGTCTCCAGTAAATAAACAATCTTCTATTTTTAATACTGTAGAACCAATCGAATGTCCCGGACAATATATAGCTTCTACTTCAAAGCCTGCAATCTCGTTTTTACCTTCAATAAGTGGTTTTGCGTTGGCATTACATGTCACATCCATATAAAAGGCACTGGATGAATTTAAATTGGGATCTAAAAGAAAATCAAATTCATTAGGATTTAAATATACATCACAGCCAAATTTATTTACAATCTTATCTACGCCTGAAATATGATCAAAGTGTGCATGTGTTAAAACAATCGCATCTAATGTACAATCATTCTGATTCAAAATTTCATCAAGATTTGGCAATATGTCTGCCGGATCAATGATTAAAGCATGATGGTTTTCCATCACCAAATAACAGTTTGCCTGTACAGGTCCTAAAGGTTGTTGAATAACTTTCATCGTCTAATACATAAAAAAGACCGAATAAAACGGTCTTTCTTACTTTTTCTCCTTATGTTCAGTCTGCTGATTGCATTTTGGACAATATTTTTTAACAGTCATACGTTCAGGATGTTTTTTCTTATTTCTTGTACCAATATAATTTTCTTCACCGCAAACAGAGCACTTAAATGTAATACGATCTCTCATGTTCAGTCCTCCTCACATTAGTAATTACTAGTTGATTCTAGCATAACTTACAAGTCAATTTCAAGTCATT
The DNA here is from genome assembly GCF_000156655.1 of Holdemanella biformis DSM 3989. Lineage (GTDB taxonomy): Bacteria > Bacillota_I > Bacilli_A > Erysipelotrichales > Erysipelotrichaceae > Holdemanella > Holdemanella biformis. The sequence goes on along the minus strand of NZ_DS996842.1, from coordinate 94,556 downwards.
TTCAAAATTTTAACTTGCAGGATACAATTCGAAATACTTTTGAATAAATTCTGGCATCACCATATTCGAACAAATGTTTGGTGAAACACTTTGATCATTGATACTTGATGTTGGTGCTGAGCACGCAAATGCCATGGTTGCATCATCACTTGGAGCATATCCAACAAGGTTTGCGGTTGTCCAATCCCCTACTTCGGCAGTACCTGTTTTGGCTGAAACTCTACCTGCAAATGGCTGCATTGGATCTCCACAATAACCTGAACTTACACAGGCACTAAAGCCTTGTTTGACTCGGTCTAAATAGGCTGCATTCTTTTCAGGCAATTTAGATTTAATTTTTTTAGCATTTGTCACAACTACCTCTTGTGAATTCACTTCCGTAGCATAAGACATAAAACGTGGTTTATATAAATTCCCATTGGATGCGATAGTTGCACCATAAGTGGCCAATTGAAGTGGTGAATACATATCAAACTGCCCTATAGAATAATAAAGTAACATACCTGGCTCTGCACCATAACCCATATAGCCACTTGCTTCATTTGGTGCATCAATGCCTGTTTTATTGCCTAAACCAAACATCGAATAATATCCACGCATTTTATTTAATGTACCCTGAAGATCATTCACGTAAAGCGGTTGTTCTTCTTGATATGAGGCATTGGCCAAACGTATTGCCACATTAAACATATATACGTTACTACTAACTTCTAAAGCCATAATGTCATCAACTGTACCATAATCTTTGTAGGAACTAAATTCTTGTCCACCAATATTCATTGTTTTATCGACAATTGTTTCTCCTGGACTCATCACATGTTCACTTTCGCCCATATATACAGTGGCCCCTTTAATGCATGATCCTGGGTTTACTAAAGACATATAGTTACCCGTTGAAAAATATGTCATACCTTTTGTATCCAAATCCATTTGATAGCCTGACATGGCAAGGACTGAGCCATCTTTTGCATTTAATACTGTCGTAAATAAAGATTTGAAATTTTCACGATTCGCCGATCCCCCATATTCATTTAATGTTTTCTTTAAAATATCATCTAATGAAGTTTGAAGATCAATATCGATAGAAAGATGGATATCATATCCTTTTTTTGCTTCTTGAACGACTTCTTTTTGTGCCAATCCCTTCGAATTATACGTAATCTTGGCAATTTCAGGTGTTCCTGCAAGTAAATCATTATATTGATATTCAAGGCCTGATTTACCCACACTCGCGTTTAATTGGTAGCCTTTAGAAAGATAATAACTAGATAATTCACTAGGCAAACCTTGTGTACTTGTAGTTACACTTCCTAAAACATCCGATAAAGATTCTCCATATGGATATTCTCGTTTCCATCCACCAAAATCAACGTCAAATCCAGGAAATTCCGTTTTATGTTCGACAAGATAGGCCACATCATCATCACTGACATCTTCAAGTACAACATTTTCTTGTCCTGTACTTTGGTTGGCAATCATTCTTTGGTAAATCACACACATTTTTAATTCGGATTGTGTCATTTCACCAATTTGTTTCTTACCAATACGATTCATTAAGATCTTGTATCGTTTACTTTCGGCATTGTCACCCCATGCACCATTTTTGTATTGTTTCAATTCTTTTGAAGTCAATAAATGATTGGCTGCATATTCAGAATCATTTGGAGATAAAAAGGATTTGTACGTAATATATGCCTGCTTTTTATCTTCCTCTGTAAAATCTTTTGCGCTTACACTAAACACTTTCACAATACGTTTCGCATACAATTCATAATCATCTGAATCCATATTGTTTGGAGATGTAAAGACAATATTGTGACTAACCACAGTCTTAGCTAAAATTCTTCCCTTACAATCATAGATTTGACCACGTGGTGCTGAAGTATATTGCTTGATGGAAGTATAATCTTCTCTTTTCGCTGTATAGTCATTATATGAAACAATCTGAAGATAGAACAATCGTAAAAAGATGATTAAAAAACATACGGTAATGGAAACCGCAAGAATCAATATACGATTCGAAATGACTTGATCAACAGAAATAGTTTGTCTTGCCCTTTTCAATGATTTTCTACTCTTTTTCAATTGAATCCCCCTTTATACGAAAACACTATATATTATACACGTTTCCAAGATGAAATGGAAAAAAAAGAAAGAAAGGCGTATACTTGAGATATGGAGGATGACTATGAACAGAACTCAAACTCGTCAAGTTCAAGTAAAAAATCTTGAAATTGGACATAATAATCACGTTATTATTCAGTCAATGTGTAACATTGAAACAAAAAAGGCAGATGAGGTAGCCAAACAAATTTTAAACCTTGAAAAAATGGGCTGCGAATTAATTCGTGTCAGCTGTATGGATATGGAGGATGCCAAAGCCATAAAAGATATAAAAAAACAAATTCATATTCCATTAGTTGCTGATATTCACTTTGATTATCGTTTAGCTTTAGCTTGTATTGAAGCAGGTGCTGATAAAATTCGTTTAAATCCTGGAAATATTGGTTCTAGAGAAAATGTAGAAAAAGTCGTTAAGGCTTGTAAAGAAAAACATATTCCAATTCGTATTGGGATCAATGGTGGTTCTTTAGAAAAAGACATTCATGAAAAATATGGTAAGCCAACCGCACAAGGTATGATTGAAAGTGCCAAAAGACATGTAAAAATCTTAGAAGATCTCGATTTTTATGATACTGTCCTTTCTTTTAAATCGAGTGATCCACTTTTATGTATTGAAGCTTACCGCCTTGCAGCTAAAACATTTGATTACCCTTTACATTTAGGTGTAACAGAAGCCGGTACAACCATGACAAGTGCCATCAAATCGAGTTTAGCTTTAGGCACTTTATTAAATGAAGGTATTGGAAATACAATTCGAATCAGTGTTAATGGTGCACCTGAAAAAGAAATTCCAATCGTAAAGGAATTATTAAAAGACTGCAAGCTCATCAAAAATGTACCCAATCTAATCGCATGTCCAACATGTGGGCGAACTCAATGGGATATGGAGCCGGTTGTCAATGAAATTGAAAGCTATCTTCAAACGATTCATAAAGAAGTAACAGTAGCCATCATGGGTTGTGCGGTCAATGGTCCTGGTGAAGCTAAACATGCGGATATTGCGATTGCAGGTGGCAAAAAAGAAGGCTTATTGATTAAGAAGGGTGAAATCATTGAAAAGATTCCACAAGATCAGATTGTAGCTCGTTTAAAAGAAGAAATTGATAAATTTTAATTAAAAAAAATCTCAGCGCAGTGCTGAGA
>NZ_DS996842.1:84963-90442 GCF_000156655.1 Holdemanella biformis DSM 3989 | reverse complement strand
CAGTTACTTTGTCAACAGTCTGAAATCTCAGCGCAGTGCTGAGATTTCTTCTTTATAACAAGCTTTTCCATCCACAAATGGAGTCTCTAATATTTTTGTGACATGTTCTAACTTTGGATGATGCACGATAGCGTACAATACATCAAAGCCAATGTAGCCTTTACCTATATTTTCATGACGATCTTTATGGGCACCCAATTCATTTTTAGAATCATTGATATGCATACATAATAGATTTTCTAAGCCTAAAATTGAATCAAATTGATTGAGGACTTCATCAAAGTGAGTGATATCATAACCCGCATCCCAAATATGGCATGTATCCATACAAAAACCAATGCGGCTTTTTTTATGAATCCCTAAATAAATTTTTTGAAGTTGTTCAAATGTAAAACCACATTCATTGCCTTTTCCGGCCATCGTTTCAAGCGCAATCTTGACATCACTTGTATCATGATCTAAGACTTCATTTAAACCATTGATGATCCATTCAATACCAATATCCATTCCAGCGCCTACATGGCTTCCTGGATGAAGCACTAGTGTTTTAGCGCCAATTTTAGAAACTCTTTCTAATTCTGCCTTTAAAAAGTCTTGCCCAAACAAAGCCGTTTCAGGTTTTAGAGCATTGGCCAAATTGATAATGTAGGGTGCATGTACAATAACACGATCGATTGAAAAATCATGTTCAGCCATTATTTTTTTAGCTTCTTCAATCTTTAATTTTGATACATCCACTCGACGCGTATTACTAGGCGGTCCTGTATAGATCATACAGGCATTAGCTCCATAAGATAAAGCTTCTTCAATGGCTCCTTTAAAGTAGTTAGGACTCTTAAAAGAAACATGACTTCCTAAATAGATCATATATCCATTCCTTTTTGACGTTGTCTTTCTTTAGCACGTTCTTTTTGTTGGCGCTTAATATCTGATTTGATCATTTCACGACGCTTTTTACGTTTCATACGATCAATTTCTTGACGCTGTCTTTTCTTATAATTTGGTTTTACTTTCTTTTTCTTATGAACGATTTTTTCAACTTCTTCATGGAACGCATCCTTTTTCATTGGACGCTTATTAACATATGGTTTTAAATCCACAAATTGTTTGTTCTTCACATCTTGATGCTCAAATTCAATACCTTGTTTGATTAAAGATTGGATCGATTTCGTATCACTTTCCTTATATAAAGCAATACATTGACCATCACGACTTGCTCTTCCCGTACGACCTGCACGGTGAATATAGAATTTTAAATCTTTAGGGAAGCCACAACTAATCACATGTGTAATTCCTTCTAAGTCAATTCCACGACTGGCAATATCACTGGCAACGATATAACTCTTCTTTTGGCTTTGAATCATTTTAATAGCCTGCATACGTTGACGCGATTCAAGGCCTGAATGAAGTTCAACGAGATCATACCCATTTTCACGCGTCGTATTGGCAATGTTTTGTGCTTCTTGCGTCGTATTCGCAAAAATCAAGCAAACATAGGGCTGAATACATGGAAGAACATCTAAGATTTTTTGTTCATAACTCTTATGCTTACAAGGAACTAGAATGTGTTTTACATCACTTTGAAAAGCTTCTTCCTTTTTAATTTCAATAAATTCAGGATCATACAAATATTTCTTTAAAAAAGGTTGTAAAGATTCTGGAATGGTTGCCGAGAAGACCATCATTTGTACTTTCTTGTCCATTTTGGATAAGATTTCATCAATATCTTCTAAGAATCCAAATTCTAATGTCATATCCGCTTCATCAATGACAACAATTTTAGCTGTATCTAAACGTAAAACATTATCTTTAATAAACATGTCTTTCATTCTTCCAGGTGTACCAATAACGATTTGTGGTTGTTTTTCCATTTGCGTTACTTTTTCCATACCACCTGTCACAAGCTTTACGCGCACATTAAAATGTTTGGCAATCTTACGACAACGATCATATAATTGATAAGCAAGTTCACGAGTTGGCGCAGAAATGACGGCTTGTACGCAATCTTGATCAAAATCTAGTTTTTCAAAGATGGGCATAAAGAAAGCGTGAGACTTTCCTGAACCCGTACTTGAAACACCGATAATATCTCTATTTTTATTTTTACGATTTAACACCTGTTCTTGGATGGGTGTTAATGTTTTAAAATGTTCTAAATCCATTATTTCTTGAATACGATTATTCATAAATTTCACATCCTTTACTTTAGTATTATCCCAAAATTCTTCTCATTTTACAAATACAAATAATTAGGGCATAATGTATATATGAAAACACAAAATATCATTACAGTCAAGCCTCAGGGGTATTGTGGAGGCGTTTTAAAAGCCATCGAAGTCGCAAAGAAAACACGAATTCAATATCCAGATCAAAAGATTACGATTTTAGGAAATCTTGTACATAATCAATATGTGAAAAAGGCCCTTCAATCTTATTCAATTGATACAATTGAAAACAAGAATAAAACACGTTACGAATTATTGGATGAAATTAGTGAAGGTATCGTAATTTTTACAGCGCATGGTGTTAGTCCAAAAGTTTATGAAAAAGCCAAAGAAAAAGGGTTGATTCTTGTGGATGCGAGTTGTCCATTTGTCTTACAGACACAAAAGATCGTAAAACAATATTTGGATGAGGACTATACTATTTTCTATATTGGCAAAAACAAACATCCAGAAGCTGAATCGATTTATACAATGAGTAAAAATGTATATTTGATTGAGCCAAAGAAAGAGATTCCAAATGTTGATACAAACAAAATTTTTGTGACAAATCAAACAACGATGTCCATCTATGAATTAAAAGACACTTTTGATCAAATCAAACAACTTTATCCATCCGCAATCTTCCATGATGAAATATGTAATGCAACAAGAGTTCGTCAACAAGCTATTTTAGATCTTGAAAATGTCGATTGTTTAATCGTTGTTGGAGATCCTACGAGTAATAATACACAAAAATTAGTTGATATTGGAAAAAAGGCGGGTATTCCTGATGTCTTTTCCATTCAAACGGTTGAAGACATTGATAAAAAGGATTTTGAACCCTATTCCACAATTGCGATCACAAGTGGTGCAAGTACCCCTACATATTTGACAAACCAAGTTAAAGATTATCTATCGCAAGACATCGAAAAGCCAAAAATCCGTATTCAGGAAATTCTCTGAGTACGGATTTCTTTTATATATTCAATTTTTTCAAGAAATTCAGGTTTATTGACTTTTGAAAGAATATTTTTATATTTATTCTCTTCAAAATCTAGATAGGATAAATACGTTGAATCCATTTTCATATTCATACCAAAATGAAGTTGTGAAGTACTTATATCTTGAATGTGATCTTTCACGACACAATCTAAAATTGGATAATAATGTCCATTGTCATAAATCATTTTTTCGCGAACAATATGAATATTATGATCGCGTAAATATTCTCGTAAAATAAAATCATCTTTATGGCTTGATAATAAGAATCTCAAACCAGAATGTAAATTCCCTTTTGAAAGAATATCTATGATCAATTTAGCGCCCATGCCACAAATAATAATTTGATCCACATCCTCATTCAAACCTTGAATGCCATCTAATAATCGACAAGATACAAAATCAGACAGTTCATTATCTTCAATGGTTTTCTTGGCATTATCCAACGGACCTTGTGCCACATCACAAGCATAGCCTTTTTTGGATTGATGATTTAAAATGGCGTTGCAGACAACATAGGCATGATCACAGCCAATATCTGCAATACAATCGCCATTGACCCATTCTAATATTTCTTGAATACGATTCGAACAAGGTATCATTATTTTACGAAGTCTCTTAAGCGTTTGCAGCGATTTGGATTCTTTAGTTTACGCAATGCCTTCGCCTCAATTTGACGAATACGCTCACGAGTGACATTGAATTCTTTACCAACTTCTTCTAGCGTACGAGTTCTTCCGTCTAATAAACCAAAACGTAAACGCAATACTTTTTCTTCACGTTCCGTAAGTCCTTGTAAAACAGCATTGATTTCATCTTTCAACAATTGATTGTTTGTATAATCATCTGGAGATAATGTATCTTTATCCTCAATGAAATCGCCTAAGTGAGAGTCATCTTCTTCTCCAATTGGAGTTTCAAGGCTCACTGGATCTAAGGCAATCTTTTGAATTTCGCGTACCTTTTCAGCAGAAATATTTTCCATTTTTTCTGCGATTTCTTCTGGCATTGGATCACGACCTAGATCTTGTACCAATTGACGTTGAATACGTGTTAATTTGTTGATTGTTTCAACCATGTGTACTGGGATACGAATTGTACGAGCCTGGTCTGCGATAGCACGCGTAATGGATTGACGAATCCACCATGTCGCATATGTTGAAAATTTAAATCCTTTTGTGTAATCAAATTTTTCAACGGCTTTGATCAAACCACAATTTCCTTCTTGAATCAAATCCAAGAATAACATTCCACGACCTACGTATTTTTTGGCAATAGATACAACTAAACGAAGGTTTGAAGAAATCAATGTTTGTTTCGCTTCTTCGCCATCCGCAATAATTTTTGCGAGTTTTTTCTTTTCTTCCTCACTTAAATCTGGGTTTTTAATATCTTCTTTTGCCTGTTCCCCTTCTTGAATCTGACGCGCAATAATTGGCTCTTCTTTAGGATCCAACAATGGAATTTGACCGATTTCTTTTAAATACATTTTAACCGGGTCATTAATTTTGGCATGTGATGCATTCGCGAATGTTTTTTCTAGTTGTGAAATTTCTTCCGCGATTGAATCTTCTTCATCCAAATCTTCATCGTTTAAATCATCCTCATTTAAATCATCTTCATCCAATTCATCCCCATCAATGAATTCAATCATATTTTCATCGATCCAGTTATATAGATCGTCCAATGTGTCATCATCTAAATTTAAAGCACTGACTGCATCTAAGAATTGTTTTTGAGAAACATCTGCATTTTGTTCCTTACTCTTTAGCAAGAATTCTTTTGCCTCATCCAAGCTTATAAACTTTAATTTTTGAGTTTCATTTGCCATACTTTTATCCTTCCTTTCGATGGTTGATTTCGTTTCTTTGAATAATTAATTCCTGTTTTTTACTCGCCAAACTAATTTTAATCATCGGATCTTGAACATTCTTGATCTGATTATTGATCTGATCGATTTGGTCTTGTAAAGTACATTCTTTGATCTTCATTAAACTATCGTTAAAGAAGTCTTCATTATATTCATAAACATGAAACGGATTTTCCATTAGGCTTACCAATAAATTACGAACCTCTTCTTTTTCGATATAACTCATTAAAACATCAAAATCGATATGGTCCATATTTCGATACATGTCATAACAATATAATGACAATTCTTCGCAGATTGGATCTTGAAAAAAGCCAATCTGATCTTTAAATTGGTCGGCCGCTAATTTACTTTTAAGAATCATCCATAACACACCATACTCGGCAAGTGTTCTTCCATTTTTTAA
>NZ_DS996842.1:59269-84829 GCF_000156655.1 Holdemanella biformis DSM 3989 | reverse complement strand
CACTTGCAGAATTCGATAGATCAAATCCAGTTAAATCTCGAATACGAGAATAGTAATCGGCCTTTTCAAAATCTGTGCATGTTCTTTCAATAAAAGCTTGCATTTCAGAAGTGAATTTTTTCTTATCCTCGTAGTTGTCTAAATCATATTGATTTGGTAAATATTCGAATAAAAATTCAACAAACGATACGGTTTTATGAACGGATAAATACAATTCATCTTTACCAAGTTCATTAAAAATTTCATCCGGATCCTTACCCGTTGTATTTTTCACAATGGAAAAGTTCAAGCCATAATCGACGGCTAGCTTTCCAAATTTATAAGTGGCTGCCTTACCAGCTCTATCCCCATCATAACATACCACTAGTGGTACATTTAAACGTTTTAATAATGTCATTTGTTCCTTGGTACAAGCTGTACCTAAACAAGCAATACTTTCATGAATATCCGCCTTTTCAAAGGCAATGACATCCATAGCCCCCTCAACTAATATGCATCGCTTATTCTTTTTCGCAAACTCTTTCGCCCTATGATAATTAAATATTAAATTTCCTTTGTGATAGATCTTTGTTTCTGAAGTATTGATATACTTTGCGATATCTTTATCTTCATTTAATCGTCTTGCCGTAAAACCAACTGGATTTCCATGTTCATCATGGATTGGAATCATTAATCGATGATCAAATACGGCATAGGTGTTCAAGTCATGAGTACGAATTAATCCTGTGTCTAATAGTATTTGTTCGTTAAAACCTTTTGCCTTGAGATACTTCACACTACGACTTGATTCAGGTGCATACCCAATTTCAAATCTTTTTATAATATCTTCATTTATTTTTCGTTGACTTAAATACCTTTTTACGCTTTCTCCATTTTCACTTTCGAGTTCAAATGTCAAAAAACGAATATACGATTGTATACAATCAAATAAAGGTTGATTTTCATCGACTTTCACTTGAAATTTAGATGTATCCAAATGTAAAGGATAATGAATCCATTCAGCAACCTTACATACAGCTTCTAGAAAAGAAATATTTTCGATCTTTTGAACAAAAGTAAATACATTCCCACCTGTATTGCACACAAAACATTTGAATATTTGTTTATCCGTCGAAATCGATAAGCTTGGATCATGATCATCATGAAAAGGACATATGGCTTTATAATTTTTGCCTTGTTTTTCAAGTGTGATATAGTGAGACATTACGTCAACAATATCGGCTTGTTGACGTATTGCCTTTATATCCTCTTCGCTAATCCAGCTCATTAAAATGCGATTCTATTTTCAATATATGAAACAAGATCATCTAAAGCAACACGTTCTTGTTGCATAGTGTCACGATCTCGGATAGTTACACATCCATCGTTAGCTGTTTCAAAGTCAACAGTTACGCAGAATGGTGTACCAATCGCATCTTGACGACGATAACGTTTTCCAATGCTTTGAGCATCATCATATGTTACGCTAAAGTGTTTTGATAATTTTGCGAATACTTCATCCCCTTGATCGGATAATTTTTTAGATAATGGAAGTACAGCTACTTTATATGGTGCTAGAGCAGGATGTAATTTTAATACAACACGAGAATCATTTTCTAATTGTTCTTCTTGATAAGCTTCACACATAACAGCTAACATCAAACGTTCAACACCTACACTAGGTTCAATAACATAAGGAATATATTTTTCATTGGCTTCTTGATCAAAATATTCTAAATTTTGTTTAGAAGTTGTTTGGTGTGCTTTTAAGTCAAAATCTGTACGGTCTGCGATACCCCATAATTCACCCCATCCGATAGGTTCAGAGAAGTGGTATTCGATATCACTTGTACCATTTGAGTAGTGTGCTAATTCTTCAGGATCATGAGCACGTAAACGAATATTTTCTTCATTAATGCCTAAATCTTTTAAGAATTGAACACAGTTTTTACAATAGTATTCAAACCAATCTAAATCTGTTCCTGGTTTACAGAAGAATTCAAGTTCCATTTGTTCGAATTCACGAGTACGGAAAATGAAATTTCCTGGTGTGATTTCGTTACGGAAACTCTTACCAATTTGTCCAATACCGAATGGTAATTTTTTACGCATTGTTCTTTGTACGTTTTTGAAGTTGACAAAGATACCTTGTGCTGTTTCTGGACGTAAATAGATTGTACTTTTCGCATCTTCTAATACACCTTGGAATGTTTTGAACATCAAGTTAAATTGACGAATATTTGTGAAGTTTTTAGCACCACATTTTGGACATGTGATTTCATGTTCAGCAATATAGTTTTCCATATCTTCATTTGACATACCACCACAGTTTACTGTGTGATTACTAGCTTCTTCAATCAATTGATCTGCTCTAAAACGGCTCTTACATTCTTTACAATCCATTAAAGGATCACTAAATCCTCCAACGTGACCACTAGCTACCCATACATTTGGGTTCATTAAGATGGCACTTTGTAAACCTACGTTGTGTTCACTTTCCTGGATGAAACGTTTCCACCAAGCATTTTTAATATTGTTCTTTAATTCAATGCCTAAAGGACCAAAATCCCAAGTATTTGCCAAACCACCATAGATTTCTGAACCTTGGTAAACAAAACCAGAGGTTTTCATGTGATTTACTACATCATTGAATGTCTTTTCGTTCATGTTATTTACCTCATTTCTTTTATGTATACAGACAAAAGGATACACTTTCATATTATATCCTATTTATCAATAAATTTCTAGACTAAATCCAAAGACACACATAAAGAAAAGCCACGATTTATCATGGCCTGTTTTTAATCACCCACTTAAAAATAGGTTCTCTTATTTTCATACGTTATGTACCACAAAACTAGTGCGTCACTAGATATAGAATCGCTTTCTTGTATTTCTAGAGTCTTTCATAATCCGTTTTTTTTGGTTCTTTGATTCTTGTGATATCCAAATTATGTAAAAGATCTGCAGCTTTTACCTTTTTAGCTAACTTTGATGTAGATACTCTAGATATATATTCAAAATAAGATTCATCTTTTCTATGCGTTAATGTGAGTACGCCATCTACGATTTCATTTGGGAACATTTTTCTTAATTCATCCATAGTAACATTTGTATCTTCTAATACATCATGCAAATACGCAACAGCCTTTTCTATATCTGTATCCATGTAGGATGCAGGATATAATCTTTACCCGCTTTATCAACTTGACCTGCATGTACTTTTTGTACAACTTGAAATGCTAATTCTTGAAACATCACTCTAAGCCTCGAATACTTTCTAAAAAACGAATGCTTGGATAGCTTTTTTGACTATGATATTCGACCCATTTAGCTAGATAGATCAAATCATCAAGGTTAAACGTGAAATGTTCTTTGACATAAGCTAAGTTCTCTTCTTTACATTTAAACAAAGCTCGATATTTTTTTAATGAATCCACATTCCATTTTGGATATTGATTGTGATTGCACTTTTCACATAAAAAGCCACCATCTTTTAAAGATAAAGTTTCAACTCGCATATTTTGACAATGTACACAACCATCCACAAATGGTTGTATTCCTTCTTGTTCGATGCAATATTTTAAGACAATACATGCCCAGAAATAGAAATCGTCTAAATTTTGATTTGCCGAGTTCCAACAGTCGAGTAATATGTTAAATAATTTTTCTTCTTTTTTCGTTTTAGAAATCAGATCGTGTAATACAAAACAACAACTGGATTTAAATAAATCTTCTTGAATGTGATAGTAATAACGAATGGTTTGTCCTTGGAGTAATAAAGGCATTTTTGTTTTATCTTCAATCATGAATTCATTATAAGAAAAGGGCTGTACAAGTCTTAAATTCTTAGAATTTTGCTTGAACAGTCCTCTTGCGTATAAAGTTAAAATGGAATCTGTAGTCAACACTTTGACCAAACCATCTTTATCTTTATATTCACTTACACTTAATACAAGGGCTTGAATCTTAGTCTTCATCGATTTGTTCTAATTCATCTAAACCAAATTCTTTGATTTTGTTTTCATGATTACGCCAATTCTTTTCTACACGAACAAACAATTCTAAATCTACACTGCATCCAAGCATATCTTTCAATTCTTTTTGTGCATCTAAACGAATGGAACGAATCATGTTCGCTTGTTTACCAATCAAAATTCCCTTTTGCGATTCACGATCCACAACGACCATCATTTGAAGATACATACGATTGCCGCGTTTTTCTTTTCGTTCTAAAATAACCGCTACACTATGAGGAATCTCTTCATGGGTTTTAAATAAGATTTTTTCACGAACAATTTCACACATTCTAAAGTTAATATCATGATCCGATTTCATTTCTTCTGGAAACATCGGCTCTCCTTCAGGTAAGTATCCCTTAAATACGTGTAACAATTCGTCTAGATTATCTTTGTCTAAAGCACTAATTGGAACAATATCATTAAAGTCATGTTGTTTTTGCCAATACACTAAACGCTTCAACAATTGCTCTTTTGGCAATTTATCGATTTTATTCATAATCAACACAACTGGTTTATGAAGTGTTTCAATTCTTTTTAAAATGAAAGAATCTCCAGTTCCAAAAGATTGTGTACCATCTACGATCCATCCGATCACATCACAATCTTCCATAGCGGAATAGGCATTTTTATTTAAAACACGACCCAATTGTTGTTGAGGCTTATGGATACCTGGTGTATCCACAAATACATATTGACAATCTTCATGGGTTAAAATACCCGAAATATTGTTTCTTGTTGTATTTGGTTTATCTGACATGATCGCAATTTTTTCTTTTAACAATGCATTCAACAATGTTGATTTTCCAGCGTTGGGTCTTCCAACAATTGCGATAAATCCTGATTTATAATTTTTCATTTTACCTCCATTTAAAATAATTTGGGTATAAATACATATAACCCTATACATGCTGCTAGTACACTTATAATAAAAACAGCTCCTGCAGCCATATCTTTAATATGTTTAGCTTGTTCATTATGTTCTAATGAAATATAGTCCACACATCTTTCAATGCAAGAATTCATAATTTCACTAAACCATACGAAACCAATTGCACTAATCAACATCATCCATTCTTCAATGGAACAATGAAAGATAAAGCCAAACAATATAACAATCAATCCAAAGATGCCTTGAAGACGTATACTACGATCACAAGTAAAAGCGTAAAACAGGCCTTGAAAGGCATATTTGAATCTACCTTTGAACCAATTCATCTAGAATTTCATCCTGTAAGGCAAACATAACCTTTTCATCTTCTTCTTTCATGTGATCATATCCCATCAAATGAAGTAAGCCATGACAGAATAAGAAACAAGCTTCTCTACGAATCGAATGTCCATAAGCACTTGCTTGATCACGAATAGCTTGCACATTGATAAAGATGTCTCCAAGTTCATATTGATCTTCATCCACCAACATATCACTCATATCATCTTGAATCGCAAAACTAATCACATCCGTTGCACGATCTACATTTCGATAGTCACGATTGATTTCGTGAATCTGTTCAGGTGTTACATATATTACAGATAAACTCCAATCTCCTTTTCTTTCTAACACCTGGCATGCACGTTCTAATATGTTTTCAAAGTCTTTTTTGTATCGATAGACACTTCTATCTTTTGCGTTATTTATAAAAATTATTTCCATGCCTAGATTATACACTAAATAAAAAAAGAGTTCAAAACGAACTCTTACTTTGTAGTTTCTCTAAACATTTTTGAGAATGAGATTTCAATGTCTTTATTCTGCTTAACAGACTCATCATCCACTAACATCTTAGTTAATAAACGCATCGCAACAGCTCCTAAATCATATTCAGGAATGTTGTATGTAGAAATCATTGGACGCATCATTGTTAAATATTTAGAATTCAAGATACATACAAGTTGTGTATCATCTGGAATTGAATAACCACTCTCTTTACAAGCATTCATTAAAGCAATGGCTTGTGAATCACGGAATGTGATTACCATACGGCTTGGCTTATTTCTCTTATAGTAATCGGACAAGAATGTATAACTTGATTTGTAGCTATCATCATATGTAACATATTTGTTGAAAACCAATCCCTTTTCAGCATATGCACGATCTACACCCGCTTTTAATTGTTCCATCATAGAAAGATTTAATTTATCTTCTACCATAGAAATATCATCGATACCTTTTTCGAAGCATTCGTTGACAAATTCATATGCCATACGTTCGAAGTTGATATATACATTTCCAACGTTGCCAATCTTTTGTCCTTTTAACTTACTTCCAACTACAACCATAGGAATTTGGTATTCATGTAAGACTTCCATTTCATCTTCAGAGAAGTTGTCATTAAATAAAATTACACCATCCACACGTGATTTAATAATCGATTCAATCACATCCTGCATTTTTGAAATGCCCTTACTTGTAGTATGGAACATGATGTTGTAGTTATAGATTTTTGCGACATCCATAAGACCATTTAAGATCTTCGCATTATACGCAAATAACTTTTCACTCATCACAATTGAAATTGTAGTTGTTTTTGAAAGAGCTAATCCTTGCGCAATCGCATTTGGTTTATATCCCAATTTTTCAATAGCTTGTTGAACACGCATACGTGTATCTTCACGTACTACATTACTATCATTAATAACACGTGATACAGTTGCTAATGAGACATCTGCCTCTTTGGCAACATCATAAATGGTAATTCTTTTCATTCCTATTCGTCCCCCTTGTTAAATATTTTCTTCAATCCACTAAACAATGCTTCTGTAGCTTTACCAGTTACTTCTTCTGCTTTATCAACGGCACGAATAACAGAATCATTTGTACGAATTTCGTCTACTTTTTCATCCGCTCTATCAATCACTTTACGTAAAGAATCATTTTTTCTTAATGTTTCTTTTCCATATTTAAAGCCATCTACTACCAATCCAGCTGTGCCCTGTAAAAATTCTTTACCAGCCGAAACAGTTTGTTTAAATTGTTCACTCTCACTGACTTCAACCACTTTATCTTTTGTTGAAGAAAGAATATCTTTTGCATCATCCTTAGCTTGCGATAAAGCTTCCTTTACTTTTTCAGGATCTGAAGCGTCTTTTAATAAATCACGCAAATCATCAAACAACTTTTCAATTTTACTCTTAGCATCCTCAATAATTCTTTCATTATCTGTATTTTCGGATTCATGCATCACTTCAAGTTCTAGCATCGATTCTTTTTCTAAATCATCAATTAATTGTTTTTCATCCATGTCATTCATCCTCCTTTGTTTCAATACTTTCTTTTCCATTCTTTTTATTTTGAAACCAGTCTTTGGCATTTTGTACATTTTCGCTAAGTGAACTCATCACACTCACAAACGCCTCTTTTGCGCTCTGGTTCACTTCATCCACTGTAGTAGAAATATTTTCTGCCGTTTTTAATGGTGCATCTAATTTTTTTAATTGATCATTGGCTGTATCCAATGTTTTTGACAACTGTTTTAAAGTTTCAATCAACTGTTTTAAAAACAAAATCAAATAAATTAATGCGATAACACCAACGATTGGTAAAACATATGAAAATGCACGAGCTAATGTACTCATAAAGATATCTAGACTCACAATACCACCTCAGAAAGATTATAACATGAACTTTCTAACTTATCTATTTATTTTGAAACTTTTTTCACAACCCTGTAAACGCTACAAATAATAAAGGAAGTGCTCGAATTATTCTAACACTTCCATAAAATACAATCTAGAGGCAAAATCCTCTTTTTCTTGATTCAACTTCACGAACTTGCTCAAAACATAGTGTACAAGCAAATCTTGTTGACTATGAAAAAAAGAAAGAGTATCGATTAAATATATTCAATTGGCAATGCGATCATATCTTCAGTCAAATACATCTTTCGATCATATTGACATAATATGATTCCTGGTTGTACTTCTTTATTTGGGATATCTTTTAATGCCGAAAAATGTTTCCCCATGGACTTTGTAGGATTTGCCGTCATTTTAATTTCAATCGGATACAATTTCCCATCTTCATCAATCACTACATCAATTTCTCTTTGATCACGATCACGATAGAAATAGATATTTGAAATGGTTTTACCTGCATTTAAATGACTTTTTAAAATTTCAGACACAATAAAATTTTCGTATATATTTCCAGCTTGAGCACCTGTCATAGCTGTATCTGCACTAGTCCATCTAGCCAAGTAACATACCAAACCGGTGTCATAAAAATAAACTTTTGGTGTTTTGACAACTCGCTTTAATAAATTGTTAGAATATGGTTCCAACAAATAGATAATTCCCGAAGTTTGAAGAATCGAAAGCCATCTTTTAATTGTATCTGCACTTGTCTCTACTTCATTGCTAACCGCATTAATATTTAATAATTCCCCACACCTAACCGCAAGGGATGTTAAAAACTTTATAAATTTTAACTCGTTAGAAACATTAATAATTTGTCGAACATCTCTTTCGATATATGTTTTCACATAAGAAGAGTAGTATCTTTGCCAATCAATTTTTTCATCTTGAAGTTGCGGCATACTTCCTCTATGGATCCAATGCCACAGATCAGAATAGCTTTTAATTTGTGATTTTCTTTCATTAAAATAGGCTTCATTTGGGATAAAAGGTTTATTAAATTCAATATGATGTATTTCACGAAATGATAATCCTTTTAATTCAACAATCGCCATTCGTCCAGCTAAGGTTTCACTTACCCCTTTCATCAACTCAAAAGCCTGTGATCCAGTAAGCGCAAAACTTCCTTTTTGTTTATTCATATCGACATACATTTTTAAATATCTAAATATACTAGGCGCATATTGGACTTCGTCAATGAACAAGGGTGGTTGATAGTTTTTTAAAAACAAATTTGTCTCTTCTACGGCCTGTGTCAATATAATTGGATCATCTAATGTAACATATTGAAAATTATCGCAAACATATTGTAAAAGTGTTGTTTTACCAACTTGTCTAGGTCCAGTAACTAATATAATTGGAAATTGTTCTAAACACTCTTTTATAGTTTCTTCCATATGTCTTTTAATATACATATTCTCTCTCCTTTCCGCTATTCTAAGATTCAATCATATTATAGCCGCTTTTTGAATTGTCCACAACTAAAAAAGAACAGACAATCTGTTCTCTTATAAAATCTTCTCTAATTTATCTCTTAATAGATAGATGTCTTTACTAGACATAAAGACGAATGCTGCAGGAGCTAATTCTTTTAACTTTTCTGCTGAAGCATCATCTACATCTAATAAGATTGCGTTTGGACAACGATCCATTAAATCTTGAATTGTGACCGTGATTGTTTCATCTTCTCTTACGGCATTTTTAGGAAAATCAAGTAAACATACTTGATCTGCCGTATTTAAGCTTTTCGCAAAGTCATCCAAGAAATATTGTAGACGTGAATAACGATCTGGTTTATATAACGCAACAATTTTCTTTTCCGGATATTTTTTACGAACGGCATCAATCATAAGACGAATAGCGGTTGGATGGTGTGCATAGTCATCCACTAATACACTATCCTTGACTTCATCAATCACAAATCGACGTGCAATTCCTTTATATTCTTTTAAGCCTTGTACAATCAAATCAGCCGGCATTCCTAGAACGTGGGCTAGCGCAAAACATCCTAAGGCATCCTGCATAAATGGATCTCCTACCTCATTTAATTCAACATGAGCTAGAATTTCACCATTGTGCTTACAATCAAAATGCATGCCAAATGGACCTTGCTCAATATTAACGGCTTGATAATCATTTCCATCCTTCATACCATATGTTGTCACAGGTACGTTGTAATGCAAATTCTTCAAGTGTTCGTTATCTCCAAATACGACAATGTGTTTTTTGACTTGGTCGGCAAAACTTTGGAATGCCGATACATAATCATCTATATCTTTATAATAGTCGATGTGATCTAATTCAATATTTGTAATAATCGCATAATCTGGATGATAGGCTAAGAAATGTCTTTGAAATTCACAAGACTCTAGCACAAAATGATTGGCATGTTCTGGCATATAGCCATGACCATCCCCAATTAAATAGGCACATTCATCTTGTAAAGAAAGAACTTGACCTAAAATACCAGTCGTAGTTGATTTACCATGTGTACCAGCTACACAAATTGAGCTGTATGACTCTAACAAAATACCTAAATATTCATTATAATAATATGTTTTTACAGTTGGATTATCCATCGCTGCTTTCACTTCAGGATGTGTTTGATCAAAAGATAAACCAATAATTACTGTATCATTGTCCTTAATATTTTCAGGACTAAATGAATAAATAGGAATATTACGAGCTCTTAATCCATCTTCTGTAAAAATATATTTATCGATATCACTACCCGTTACTTCTTTATGTTCATCATGCAAGATACATGCTAAGGCAGCCATACCTGTTCCTTTAATACCAATAAAATGATAAGCCATTCTATTCACCTTCTTTATCGAATAATGATTCTTGTTTATTTGTTTCCTTTTTTGGCTTTTCTAACATTTCAGAAAGATTCATATTCGCCTTTTTATCTTCTACCTTATATTCAGGAATCGATTTTGCAGGTTGCATACTAGGAAGGTATGTTCCATACATTGGCGATAAAATCTGTGAGAAATCTTCATCTTCTGGTTTTTGTAAAGAAATCGCATCATGTACTTTATCAAATTCTTTTTTATCATCCTCAACATTTCCAAAAATTGGAGAAATAACAGGTTGATAATCTAAATCTTCCGCAACACGACGTACCTTTACTGATTTATGACGATCATACTTATATACCTTTTGTTTCGGTTTTGTTTCTTCTTGAGCAATTGAATCCACATCTAAGCCTTTAAAAATCGTAGATTTCTCTTGTTTAGGTTGAATAATCGCCTTTTCAAAAATTGGAGAATCCATAAAGTTTTCAGGATTTTCTTCAACTGAACTTGCAGCTTGTGTAAATACAGGCTGTGGTTTTACCTCTTCTTGTACAACAGGTTGTTCTACAACTTCAGGTACAGGTGTAATTTCTTCTTCTTTTGTAGGTTCTTCTACAACTTCTTGTTCTTCATCATCTTCTTCAATATCTTCATTGAAAATCGCATGCATTAAGTCCTTTAACATCTTTTATCCTCACTTTCTATAGTCTGAGTAAGAAATGCCTCTATTTCTTCTTTTGTCTTTCGAAGGGTCGACACAAATCTTGAAATTTCTTTTCCGTCCTTAAAACATATAAAGCTAGGGATACCCATCACTTCATATTCAAGCGCAATATCCATACAATGATCACGATTTAAGGAATAGAATTGTAAATTGCTAAATTCTTCTTCAATTTCAGGCAAGAAAGGTTTGATGTACATACAGTCTGGACACCAAAACGCTGTAAACATCATCACTTGAATGCCTGTATTGTTTAATGCTTTTAAAAATTCATCTTTATTTTTAATATCAGTCATGCATATATCTCCAAACACAACGATAGATTGGCTGTCCTAAAGAAATAAATTTTTGTTCATATTCTGTAATCGCATCTTCATCATGTTTTTCACGACGATAATCCACACTGACTTCAACCATTTTAAATCCCGCATTTTGAAATTCAATCAAGCTATATTCAAACAAAGCACTGTTGTCCGTTTTCATTTGAATTTCGCCATTTCTTGACAAGATGCGCTTATATTGATCTAAAAAGGAAGCACTTGATAAACGTCTTTTCGCATAACGCTTTTTAGGCCATGGATCTGAGAAATTCAAGTGGATTACATCTACTTCACGAGGTCCAAACCATTCCCCTATGCTACTCGCATCATCTTGGATCAGTTTCAAATGTTTATCGTCTGTATCCTCATCATATTTTTTAGCGGCAATACCCGCAGCACTTTCATTCTTTTCAATCGCAATGAATCCATTATCCTTATACATTTTAGCCATGTCTAAAGAATAATTTCCTTTTCCACAACCAATCTCAATATGCAAAGTATCTGTACCCATTAACTTTTTCCAATTTCCTGCCTGTTTAGATGGTTCCTTCACTAAACAATTTGCAGTAGGCAAATAATCTGTTGCCCACTTCACTTTACGCATTCTCATATTAGCTACACAATGTCACGATCGCATCGGCATAAATACAGATAGCCTGCAACAAGTTATCTAATTTAATACCTTCATCACGTTGGTGACATCCTCCTACGAATGCATCTGTTTCAATCACTTCATTTGGAAGTTCAGGACCATACGATACAAAGTTTTCAAATTTACGTGCATATGTTCCACCACCAATTGTGATTGGACATGAGAATGTATCCCCTGTATATTTTTGGTAGACACTCATTAAATCTTTCACTAAACGAGAGTCTGGATCCACGAACAATGGTTTTGAATCTCCACGATTTTCGGCTTTGATATTGGAAGTTAAACTTGCACAAGCTGCATCAAACTTAGCCATAATTTCATCTGCATTTGTATCATTTGGATATCGAATATCAATTAAAATATCCGTTTCGTTATTTTCCATATTCACAATACCTGTATTCATTGTTAAGAAAGACATATATAAACCATCTTTTTCAATGCCAACTGGTTTTCCCATCCAGTCCTTTAATAATGAATATAAATCTTTTGATAGTTGATCATTATAAGCTTCACCAATAAAATTCAACAATAAAACAGCGGCATTCACACCATTATATGGCATAGCTGCATGCGCAAAGGCACCATCAATATGTAGTGTAACTCCTTCTTCACTTCTTTTGATTGAACCCTTAACACCTTGCGTAGCACAATAGAATTTAAATAAGTCTTCTTGTTGATAACTCATCACATCCACAGTCACATCCGCTTTACCAATAACAATATTTGGACGGCTTCCCGCATGAAGTTTTTTGATGACTGTTGCATCACGACTTACTAATCCTACATGTAAGCCACCTTTTTCACCATAAATCACTGGAAAGTTGGCATCTGGTACAAATCCCATTTGAGGAACTTCGGCATGATCCACATAGTAATTCATACATTCCATACCTGATTCTTCATCGCATCCTGTTATCAACATGACACGTTTTTTAAGTGGAATGTTTAAATCACGAATCATTTTTAAGGCATAATAACCAGCTAGAGCCGGTCCTTTATCATCCATAACACCACGTCCAAAGATATAGCCATTTTCCAATGTTACTTTTAAAGGATCTTTTGTCCACCCTTCACCTAGTGGCACAATGTCTAAGTGACCTAAAACACCAAATGTTTCGTCACCCTTTCCATATTCAACAACACCTGCATATCCATCAACATCTTTTGTTTCAAAACCATCGCGTTTAGCCATGTCTAGCATCGCATCTAAAACGTCACGACAATTCTTTCCAAAAGGAGCATTTTCAGTTTTCGTAGATTCATCACGAACACTTTCATACGATACAAGTGTGTTTAAGTCTTTTAAGAAATCATCTTTATATTTAAGTACTTCTGTATTAAAATCCATAATTTTCACCTCTACCCACCTATTTTACCACATAGTCAAGAAAAAAGAACTCGTTTTTCACGAGTTCCTAACTTTTACGCTTCCGTTTTTTCTTCTTCTGTTTTAGGTTTTGGAAGTAAAGCTTTTGCGCTTACATTGATACGACCCTTATTGTCGATTTCTGTAACCTTAACATCGATCACATCACCAAGTTTTAATACATCTTCTACTTTATCTACACGGTGATGAGAAATTTTAGAAATATGTAATAAACCATCTGTATTGCCAAATAAGTTCACGAATGCACCAAATTTTTCTAAACGAACAACTTTAGCTGCATATACATCACCAACTTTAGCTACACGAACAATGTCACTGATCATTTGTTTCGCCTTTTCGATTGTATCATAATCATTGTGATAGATTACAACTTTTCCATCATCATCAATATCAATTTTTACATTGTCACATTGCGCAATGATTTCGTTGATCATTTTTCCACCAGGTCCGATCACATCTTTGATCTTATCTGGATCAATGTTCATCATCGCAATCTTAGGTGCATATGGACTCAATTGTGTTCTTGGTTCAGAAATACATGCTAGCATATTGTCTAAGATTTCTAAACGAGCCTTGTGAGCTTGTGCTAACGCTTCTTCAAAGATATTTTTAGTGATACCTGTTACTTTGATATCCATCTGTAAAGCTGTGATACCATTTTTAGTTCCGGCAACCTTAAAGTCCATATCTCCAAAGTGGTCTTCCATACCTTGAATATCTGTTAATACAGTATATTTACCTGAATCATCATCCATGATCAATCCCATCGCAATACCAGCTACTGGAGCTTTGATTGGAACACCAGCTGCCATTAAAGACATAGTTCCTGCACAAATACTTGCCTGAGAACTAGATCCGTTACTTTCCATAACGTCTGCAACTGTACGAATTGTATATGGGAATTCATCTACGCTTGGTAATACTTGAGCTAAAGCTCTTTCACCTAAAGCACCATGACCAATTTCACGACGTCCAGGATTTCCCATACGTCCTGTTTCCCCTACGCAATATGGTGGGAAGTTATAGTGGTGCATGAAACGTTTTGAATCTACAACTGTTAAGTCATCAATGATTTGGTTGTCATTTAATGCACCAAGTGTTGTTGTTGATAATACCTGTGTTTCACCACGAGTAAATAATGCTGAACCATGAACACGAGGAAGTAAATCCACTTGTGAGTTCAATGGACGGATTTCATCAATTTGACGACCATCTGGACGAACTTTATCTTCGATAATTAAACGACGTACTTCATCTGCTTCAATACCACGACAAATTTCACGAGCTTGTTTCACCGCATTGTTTTGCTCTTTTTCAGATGCATATTCTTTGTTTGCAATCATTTCAGCCGCTTCATCTGTTAAATCATCAATCTTACCATAACGTTCCAATTTTTCTTTAATTGAAACAGCCGCACGAATTTGTGCTTCAAAGTTAGAACGAACTTCACGATCAATTGTTTCATCAACTGCGTATAATTCGATTTCACGTTTTTCTTTACCACAAGCCGCAACAATTTCTTCTTGGAATGCACATAATTTTTTGATTTGTTCATGTCCAAACATCAATGCCGCAAGCATATCTTCTTCGCTCACTTCTTTAGCACCTGCTTCAACCATGTTTAAAGCTTGTGCAGTACCTGCAACTGTTAAATCAATGTCACTTTCTTCCATTTGAGCGACTGTAGGATTCGCAACCAATTCTCCATTGATACGTCCAACTTTACAACCAGCAATAGGTCCATTGAATGGAATATCAGAAATACATAATGCCAAAGAAGCACCAAACATGGCAGCCATTTCAGGACTTGCATCTTGATCCACACTTAATACAGTGTTGACAACCTGTACTTCATTACGGAATCCTTCCGCAAATAATGGACGGATTGGACGGTCGATCATACGAGCTGTTAATGTCGCATGTTCGCTTGGTCTTCCTTCACGACGTAAAAATCCTCCTGGAATCTTTCCAACAGAATATAACTTTTCTTCAAAACTTACTGTTAAAGGGAAAAAGTCAATCCCTTCTTTTGCCTGGTTCGATGCACATGCAGTTGATAATGTAACTGTATCTCCATAACGAATAATAACAGCACCATCTGCTTGTTTTGCGATTTCCCCAGTTTCTACTGTGATCCCCCGACCACAAAAATCTAAATGAAACTCTTGTTTCGCCATTTTTTCACCTCAATCATACTTTTATATTCTATCAAATAAATGCTTAAAAAAAAAGTAATCTTTTCGATTACTTTCTTAAACCTAATTTAGCGATCAATGCTTTGTAACGGTCTAAATCTTTACTCTTCAAGTAAGCTAACAATTTTTTACGACGACCAACTTTTTTCATCAATCCACGTTGTGAGTGATAATCGTGTTTGTGTTCTTTGAAGTGTTCAGTTAAACGGTTGATTTCTTCTGTCAATACAGCGATTTGAACTTCAGGAGAACCTGTGTCACCTTCGTGTACTGCATACTCTTGCATAATTGCTTGTTTTTCAGATTTTAATAACATTTTTTTCTTCCTCCATGTATATTAGTCCTTTTCTACCGAGCGAAAGGTTGGAAGTTTCCAGACTCTCAGTACAAAAGCTATTAAACTATATCATTCAATCAACATAAAATCAACTAGAATCGTATTTAATATTTCAAGACCAGCATCCTTTAAATAGATACATTCCCCTTCAAAACAAAAATACTCGCGATACTTATCTAATACTTGCGCATAATGTTCTTTAAAATCACTTTGATACTTTAGATTCCATTCTTTTATATTCAATCCAAACTTTGTACGTAAAGCCATCATGATCGCATCCATGCCTCGTTCAGCAAGTGTTTCATCGATATAAACAGGACAAGGACCCAAAGAACAGTACTCCTTTAAACTTGTCGTATTATCATAACGAATCCCATCAAGTCTTCCACTTGCACCACAGCCAAAGCCATAGAAATCTTTGTCTTGCCAATATGCTAGATTGTGCTTGGAATAATGACCTGGCTTACAAAAGCTAGAAATCTCATAGTGAATATATCCGGCTGCTTCAAGTGTTTTTGTGATATATTCAAACATATCTGCTTCTAGATCACTATCACAAGGTTCTACCCCTGTCTTTCCAAATATTGAATTTTCTTCAATCTGCAATGAATAAATAGATAAGTGTGGTATATCTAAACTTAAAAATGTAAAAATATCTTTTTTCACATCTTCCATTGTTTGATTTGGAAGCCCAAAAATCAAATCAATGGAAAAAGTCGATACCGAACTTTTCTTGATATTTTCAATAACCGAAATTGCCTGACTTGCTGTATGTGTTCTTCGACATACTTTTAATAGATCATCCTTAAAGCTTTGAACACCTAAACTAATACGGTTCACACCCAAAGCTACATAAGCATTTAATTTATCTTCATCTAAAGATTCCGGGTTGCATTCTACGGTAAATTCCTCAATATCTTTAGGAAAACAATTTCTTATAGATACAAAATCATCCACACTTAATAAACTAGGTGTCCCCCCACCAAAATAAAGAGTATGAAGACTTGAAATCTTATACTCTTGAATTTCTTGAATTAACTTTTCTTTCCAACTTGAAAAGAAAGATTCATTTTTTTGAATCCGGACAAAATCACAATACGCACATATCGAATCACAGAAAGGAATGTGCACATAGGCTGATGGTACCATTAGTCGTCATCCATACTTAAAACGGCCATGAAGGCTTCTTGCGGAATCTCAACCGATCCTACCATCTTCATACGTTTCTTTCCTTCTTTTTGTTTCTCCAATAATTTCTTTTTACGCGAAATATCTCCACCATAACATTTAGCCAACACGTTTTTACGCAATGCCTTAATGTTTGTACGTGCAATGATCTTTCCACCAATGGCAGCCTGCACAGGAATTTCAAATTGCTGCTTAGGAATCAAGTCTTTTAATTTTACAGCCATCGCATTACCACGGTTATACGCAAAATCTCTAAAGACAATCGTAGATAGGGCATCGACAATTTGTCCATTTAATAAAATATCCATCTTCACCAATGAACTTGTGCGATATCCACTAAATTCATAGTCAAAACTAGCATATCCTTTTGTACATGATTTCATCTTATCAAAGAAATCATAAATAATTTCACTTAATGGCATTTGGTACACCATCATCATACGAACATCATCTAAAACTTGAAGATCCACATATTCGCCACGTTTTTTCTGACAAAGATCCATCATGGGACCTACATATTCTTTGGGTACCATAATGTCACACTTCACATAAGGTTCTTCAATATGATCCACTTTTTGAGGTTCAGGTAAAGCCGATGGGTTATCGATTTCTTCCATAATTCCATCTGTTTTATAGACATGATAGATTACGGAAGGACTTGTCGCAATCAAGCTTAGATTGTATTCACGTTCTAAGCGCTCTTCGACAACGTCCATGTGTAATAAGCCTAAAAATCCACAACGGAATCCAAATCCTAAGGCTTGTGAAGTTTCGGGTTCAAAATGTAAAGCTGCATCATTTAATTTTAATTTTGATAAAGCTTCCTTTAAATCATCATAACGCGCATTATCCACTGGATATAAACCACAATATACCATTGGATGCATTTCACGATATCCAGATAATGGTTCACTTGCAGGATTGGATGCGACTGTAATCGTATCGCCGACACGAACATCTTCAATATTTTTAATGGCTGCACTGACCCATCCTACATCCCCACAATTCAACTGGTCTTCTACAACTTCTTTTGGTGTACGAACACCAACTTCCGTCACTTCATATTCAGCGCCTGTTGCCATAAAGCGAATCTTATCTTTTGGTTTAATGGTTCCATTTTTAACAGAAACAAACGCAATGATTCCACGATAGGAATCATAGAAAGAGTCAAAGACTAAAGCTTGTGTAGGTGCATCTTTATCCCCTTTTGGACTTGGTAGTTTATGTACGATTTCTTCGAGCACTTTATCGACATTCAATCCAGATTTAGCACTAATTTCAACAGCTTCGCTACAATCCAAACCAATCAAGTCTTCAATTTCTTTTTTCACAACTTCAGGTTGTGCGCTTGGAAGATCCACCTTATTTAATACGGGTAAGATTTCCAAATCATTTTCTAAAGCCAAATATACATTGGCCAAAGTTTGTGCCTGAACACCCTGAGCTGCATCGACAACTAAAATAGCTCCATCACATGCAGCAAGAGATCTAGACACTTCATATGTAAAGTCGACATGGCCTGGTGTATCAATAAGATGGAACAAGTAATCTTGTCCATCTTTGGCATGATATACAAGTTGTACGGCATTTAATTTAATCGTAATTCCACGCTCTCTTTCTAGATCCATTGAATCTAGAATCTGATCTTTCATTTCACGCTTTTCAACTGTATCCGTTAATTCTAAGATACGATCGGCTAATGTACTTTTTCCGTGGTCAATATGTGCAATAATACAAAAATTTCGAATATTCTTTTGATCCATAGACTTCCCCCTACTCCACAATATTTCCTACTAGGTTTCTTCCTTGTCCATTAAAGAAGCTTGCACAATCCATGACTGGCTTTCCTTCCATTTGACAAGTTTCGATCACAAGTGTACCTAAATGAAGGCCAATACCAAGTTTGTTTTTGCCAATCTTAACAAGAAGTCCAAACTCGTTGTGTTCATTTAAATAACTTGCCTTCAAGATTTTAAATTTCTTTCCTTTTAATAACACATAAGCACCTGGTGCATTGGCAAAGGCACGAATCTGATTTAAAATGTGTTCATCATCTTGATTCAAATCAATGTGCTCTTCTTCCTTAGATAAAACCGGTGAGAAGACGACTTGACTTTCATCTTGTTCTACATATACCGCATGACCTGAACAGATTTCTTCAAAGTGAGAAAGTAATAATTCACTAGCACAAATACCCATCTTATCAAATAAGGTTGTTGAATTATCTGTTGGTAAGATTTCAATTTCTTTTTGAGCTAGTACTGGACCTGCATCCATTTTTGGTGCCATTTTCATTAATGACATACCACTGACTTTATCGCCATTCCAAATAGCTCTTTGAATAGGCGCTCCCCCTCTATACTTAGGAAGTAAAGATCCATGAAGATTTACACAACCATACCGAGGTAAGTCCAATACTTCCTTAGGTACGATTTGTCCATATGCACAAGTCACAATTAAATCAGGGGCAAAATCAAGAATGGTTTGATAATCCGATTTAATTTTAACAGGCTGAAATACAGGAATATCATATTCTAAAGCCACTTCTTTGACTTCCGAATAGACAAGCTGTTGTTTTCTACCCTTTTTCTTATCCGGCTGCGTTACCACTAAGCCTACATGTATATCGTTTTCTAACATCGTTTTTAGTACGACACTCGCAATTTTGGGTGTTCCCATAAAAATAATGCGTCTATTTTCCATATATATCACTCCAATACTAGAGTATTATAGCGTATTTTTTTGAAGTTGTGTTGCATTAAATCTAGAAATTTGCTATAATCCATTTGCAAATTTATGTCAGGAGGTGCACTTCATGCCACAGATTAAATCTCAAAAGAAACGTGTTAAAACAAATAACAAGGCTCACAAATTAGTCGTATCTAAAAAATCAGCATTGAAATCAAGTATTAAAGCTGTATTAGCAGCTGTTGATGCTAAAGATAAAGAAGCTGCTGTTGCAGCTTACAACGACTGCAGTTCTAAATTAGACAAAGCCGTAGCTAAAGGTATTCACCACAAAAACTACGCTAGCCGTCAAAAAGCACGTTTAGCAAAAGCTATTAACGAAATCGCGTAATGAAGGATTAAGAAGTCATACGACTTCTTTTTTTATTGGAGGAAAATATGAAGAATCATGAACCAAACCAAACTACAATCAAAGCCATTGAAGAAGCTGAACAGATGATAAATGATCCAAACACACCTTCCTATTCAACCATAGAAGAATTAATTGCTGCATTAGATGAATAATCACACCTTGTTATCGAGGTGCTTTTTATCGCATATAGACACATTTAATAAATTAAGATATAGAGCTAGTATTGACACTCACACAACATTTTATACAATTTGACTTCTGAGCATATATATTTATTTCGAATACCGCTTAAGATATTATTGATCTTCATGAATTCATCTTGAAACATCTTGCTTCCAATCATCATTATATAACTCACTATATTGAAATAATGCTGATAAACTTGTAGATAGTATGTCATTACATTTCTTTTTCCTCTGAAGGTAAATAGTACTAGTCTATTTGATGATAATAATAATATCTATATCGTTTTTTATTAAATGTGACTTTTAGAAAAAATCAACGTATGTAATTAATCAATATGTAAATACCTTTTTAGCTCATCAGAAAAATTATCATGATTAAAATTATCTACAATATCTTGCCTATTGCGGATATAGATACATTTATCCCATTTGTTATTATTCAACTCAAAAATTCCAATGATTTGCTTTTCAGATTGAGTATTTCTAGAATTTCTTGCTTTTCTAAGACTGCGAGCACGATTGTTTTCTCCAACAAAACAAATTGTCATGTTTTCCGTATCATTTCGAATAGCACAAGAAAAAGTAAATGTATTTGTAACCAATCCAGAAATAAATAAATTCGTTGATGCATCCGCATGCAAAAACATGTTTAATTTTTTTAAAATATTATTTTTGACTCTTAATGTATTGTAGTCATAATGTTGTTCGTCTCTTATATTGGAATTAGTAATAGTCCCATTAAGGCAAATGTCAAAGAAATTACTTTCTGATACTCGAGCTATTGATAGTCCTGTAAAATGGCAGAAATCTTGCTTTTTAAATGTTATTGAACAATACATATAATCTTCTGTAACAACGACAAAAGTTTTATCTTTTAAAAAGTGATTATAGTAACGACTTCCTTGAATTGCTCCTTTACGTAATCGCTCCTTTTGACCTGGTCTTAATATATTTCGATTTGTTCCCATGTGTACCTCTAAAAAAAATAAGGAGTATCACTACTCCTTTTAATGCATATCTGGTAAGTTTTTCTGTCGGTTGTCGACATTGATTAGACATGAGCGTTTACCGTCTCTCATCCGACTACAACTTTTCTCTCGGTTGTCGAGTATGTAAATAGACATGAGCGTTTACCGTCTCTCATCCGACCCCAACTTTTATAGATGCTTACCACATCTAAAGGTATTGCTACCTTCAATAACATTATACCAATAATTACCCGAAAATCAATCAATGCATTCTCGAAAAAATATCACACCTAACATCCAAAACAAGGAAAAAACGATAATATCCTTTAGTTAAGAGAAATTAAAAAATTTTGAATAACGCTCATAAATTTCAAAATTAATAAATAATCCAAATATACCTTCCTATTCAACCATGGAAGAATTAATCAAAGCATTAGGCGAATCATTATGACCTTTTTAAAATCAACGATTCTATTAATCTTGGTTCAGAAATAGCTCCAATCATTCCCTTTTATACAGTTCCATGACATTATCAACATTATCAAATGAATATACATATACATTTTCATTTTCTCTATGAACAAACCAAAAATCATCACAATTTAGTATGGATGTATTATAAGCTACAAATATCATTTGAGAAGAAGTCGACATCTCAAGTATCTTATTTACAACTTCAGAATCCAAACCATCATCCAAGTTATCAACGATTAGAATTCTTTGTGGGTCAAGATGTTTTAAAAGTTTTATTAATTTTTCAGCCCCCGATGATACATTCCATTGATTTGTATTTATAATATCAATCATTTTAGCAAAACTTACAAAAATTTCTTTTATATCTCTCATATACTTTGTATCCATGAAATGAAAAAGAACATTGTCTGATGCTATATAAGACATGAATTTTTTTGTCTGTTCATCTTTGCAATCAAATATTCGATTCAATAAATCTTTTTTATATAAGACATCTCCCTTACTTGTTAAACACTCATATACAAATTGATTTGTCTTTGTATCATACTTCACATCATATGAATATTCTTTTTTCTCATATTCAAACGTAATACCCAACTCACAAACAGAGTCATTTGAAAATAAATTCGATTTTAATTCAATTCTTTGATTCAACAATATCCCTTTCATTGCCTGAATATACTTGATCAAGCATGTTTTACCCGCATTATTTGGTCCATATATTGCCGTTGTCTTATTTGTTGGATCCAATGAAAATACAATTTGATTATTAAATACAAAACACTTTTTAGCTCTTAATTCTAGAAACATAATTCTTCTCCTTTTCTTTTCATTAAACCACCTTAATCGGCACTATGAATGTCTAAAATAAAAATGAACAAGGCTATCCCTTGTTCATCATTAAATTTAGACAGAAGTATTCAAAACCATCATCCTTATCGTTTTAACCCAAAAGTCATTTTATATTAAGAACACCTTTACTTCAATTGTTTCAAAAACAATTCAACAGCTTTGTCTCTTCTCGCCTCAAATCGCCCAACATTTATTTTATGATGTTTTAATCTAACAATACCTTCATTCAAAATATCTATTTCATTTTCATAGTCTTTAATAGCATGATAAGCTTTCGCATAAGATTCATATAAAGCAGGAGAATTGTATCCATAAAATCTAGCTTTTTCAAAACAATCTATTGCTTCTTGTATATTTCCGTTTTTTCTCAATTGATCTCCTTTTTCCCATAGAGGATACCCTTCATCAAACGCTTTACGTTCATTATTCAAGTTTTTAACATTAGATAATTGAACTCTATTATGTATTGGATTTATGTCAATATCTTTAAAACTAAGATTTATTCCGGAACCTTTATTAGTCATAGATTCATCATTAGTTGATTTATATTCTCTATTCTTAGCATCTTTCAAGAGTGATTTCATCTCTTTAACAGTTAACTTATTAGACATCGCTATACTTTTTTTATGTTCTGAAGCAGCGCGTTTATTAAACTCAAAATAATCCAACGCTGAGTTGCGACATTTTCTATAAGCTTGATAGAAACTGTCTGATAACCCTTCTAATTCAAAAGGATTATTGAAATAGACACGAATATAGTCGGTTCCACCTTCACTTATAGTGCACGGTTCTACTTTATATGACGAAACATCACTAAATTGCTTATTTACAATGATATACTTACCTTTCTTTGCAAATTTAAATCTTAGAAAAGAATATAAATAACTGACATCTATATACCTGTTACTATTTTTATAAAATCCAAGAAATTTATTATCTCCTCCCTTTTTAAGTATGCAATCTTGAATAAAAGCACATACTTCCATTTCTTCAGGACTTGGTTTACTCTTTACTAAAATTTCCAGTTTTTTTACCTCTTCATCTTTTTTTATGGACAATAGCTTCCACAAAATTTCACCACACACCTCAGCATCAGAAATTGCCCTATGTTCTTGTTTGTTTTTAATATTAAAATGTTTTGCTAC
This sequence comes from Holdemanella biformis DSM 3989, assembly GCF_000156655.1. Classification (GTDB taxonomy): domain Bacteria; phylum Bacillota_I; class Bacilli_A; order Erysipelotrichales; family Erysipelotrichaceae; genus Holdemanella; species Holdemanella biformis. The sequence continues at coordinate 60,873 of NZ_DS996842.1, read as the reverse complement.
TGTTGTTTGTTTATAATTTGACAACCCAGGAATTATTTTACGAGATAAAGAAAGTGTATCTAAACATAAAATTTGAGCATCATATCCTTGACGCATGAGCGCTTGAGAAAGGAAGCTCATATCAAAATCAGCATTATGAGCACATATGGGAGTTTGTTCATGTAGTGCATCACCTAAAAATTTAACTAATTCTTTACAAACAATATCTTCTGTGGGTGCCTTTTTTACCATTCCATTCGTTATATGATTTATTGTAGTCGCTTCTTTAGAAATTTTAACTTCTGGATTTACCAAGGAACTATAAGTTTCAACAGTATGACCATTCTCAAACAAAATAGCCCCAACCTCAATAATTCTATCTTTTTTTGAATCAAGGCCTGTAGTTTCTACATCAAAAGCTACATAGCGCTTCATATAATCTTCAATCGATTTCAAATCATTTGGCCTTTTACATATATAATTAACGTAACCTCTTCCATTCGTAGTTACTTCTTGTCTTGATACCCATTCCTCAGTTGAATCAGTAAGCACTGTAAATAGTTTATTAAATATATTCATATTGCGACTCCTTATTTATTGTATATTTTACTAACTATATCAAAATATTAAACACTTTATTTCTCTTATGCATCACATTTTTTCAAAAAAATGAACAAGGCTATCCCTTGTTCATCATTAAATTTAGACAGAAGTATTCAAAACCATCATCCTTATCGATCTTACCCATTTTCATTTGTTGATCAAAGTCAGCAAGTAAAGATAGATTATAAAGTAAGGTTTCACTTGAAAATCGCATAGCCTTTTGCATATTGAGTTTAACCCTGTATGGATTTGCCTTTAACTCTTGGGCAATTGTAGCTTGTGCCTTTCCTTCATCCATTAATACGCGTACTTGAAATAAAAAACGAATTTGGCTAGCCAAAAGAGCAACTATAGCTACTGGCTGCATATTCAGCTTTCTAAAATTACGATAGTAAGCTAATAATAAGATTCCATTTTGGCTAAAGAAGGCGTCCACCATTTTAAAGATATCATTTGTAGGTTCTACAATTAATAGGTTTTGTACATCTTCAAACGTAGGATTTTTTGAATAGATTGAAATCTTTTCTATTTCATTTTGAATACACATAGGATCTAGTCCCATTCTTGATGTCATCCAATCTAATGTTTTAAAATCCACCTTGACACCAAACTCTTTGAGTTTATCTTGCACATAGAACTTTTGGGACTTGTCATCCAAAGCTAAACAAGAATATAACGTCGCACAACTGCTGATTTCCTTAACCTTTTTCTTTCTTGTATCCAATTTATCACTTGGACAAATTAGAACTAAAATCATTTCAGTATCTTTTCTTAAAAGAAAAGGATCTACTTCATAATTTGTCGTATTCTTACTCGATAAAAAGGTGCAGTTATTGACAATGATCATCTTGTCATCATCAAAAATCGAATAGGCATCTAGATCTTGTAAGACATTTGAAATCTCATCCGTTTGTGCATCATATACATTCACATTTTCTTGAATAGAATGTCTTTTTTTAATGGCCTCTAACTTCATTGAAACCATGCTTTTGTCTTTTCCATATAAAATATAAATCATACTC
>NZ_DS996842.1:20956-56939 GCF_000156655.1 Holdemanella biformis DSM 3989 | reverse complement strand
CCAAACAATCCATCGTTTGTGACAATAAAAGCAAAGTGATGCAAAGAATAAATCGCAATACTGCCATCTGTACTTGTACAAAAAGTATGAATATGTAAATGATCTAATGTCGTTAATGTTTCCGTACTAGGATGATCATACTTATTCTTATAGCCTGCACTAATTAAGGCAATCTTACAATCTAAAGAATCCAAAAAAGCTGCGTCTGAACTTGTATTTGAACCATGATGTCCTATTTTGATCACATCCGCTTTTAAATCATACGTGTCCATCAATTGTTTTTCGATTTCTTTACTCGCATCACCCATAAAAAGATAATTTAAATGATCATATGTAAAATAAGAGATTATACTTGAATCATTTTCATCTTTCGCCATTCTTTCTTGAAGAAGTAAATAGAATGGGTATTCTACATTTACCTTATCTTTTGAGTTCTTGATTACCTGTTTGATTTTAACCTTTTCTTTTAAATGATCATAACCACCACTATGATCAAAGTCATCATGTGTTAAAATCAAAGTATCGATTGTATGAATATTCTTGTTTTCTAAAAAAGGAAAAATAATACGTTCTACATTATCTCGATATAGGCTTTGACCACAATCAATCATTACTACACTTTTATAAAAAGGTTCTACAATGACACTACAATCGCCCTGCCCTATATTTAATGTATAAACTTGAAAGAATGGATTACAAAAAACTTCTAGAAATGGAATGAGAAAAAGGATCATATATTTCCATTTAAAATGTTTAAGACATTGTATATAAACTACAATAAAGGCCAAAATAAATACATATTGTGGAGCATAATGAATTGTTAGATATGGAATTTTTAATGTCAAAAAATCCGGAATAAACATTCCCAACAAGAATACACATCCATATAACTTTCGAAGTAAATTAAACAACAAGAACGAAACAATATCGACTTTCTTAAAGTAAATGAATAAGACGCTTATTAAAACCATCTTTTGTACGATCCACTTATGTTCTGTACAAAAATAGGATACAAGCTGCAAAAGAATAGGTAGTACAAACGATATAGACAGTACTTGTGTTGGATACAGAATAGAAAAGCATAAAATGGTAAATCCAATTTGATCGGATTTGGATTTAAAAAATAAGTAAGATATTTGATACAGAATAAATCTTGTCAATGAAAGTGTAAACACAAAGAAAGAACCAAAGAGTATACTCAAGATTAATAAACTTATGCGAATCTTTTTATCTTCATACTTTCTTTTTAATAGATTAAACACGATAAAATAAGCACTAATATATCCATAACCTAACATAGTGCAATTGACGGCTAATTCGGTGCACCCCTAGCGGTCATACCGGTTTCGAATGACGCTTGAAGCGGTGCAACATGACGTACTACCGGTGTAATAGGACCTCCTTAATGCTATAGTTTGACTGTAGTGAAAGGAGGCCTTTTTGTATGCAGAAAAGCACTACAATTATTGGTGTTCTTGAAATGTTAGAAGATGGTTTCTCTTATAACGACATTCGTACAAGATATTCGATTGGGAACAGCACTATCACTGACATCAAGAAAAAGTTTAAGACAATGGATGTAACTCTTAAGCAACTTCATTCTATGACACCAAAAATGGTTGAACAAATGTTCTATCCAAACGCACATCCTAGAAAGGAAGCTCCGTTACCGGATTTTGAGAAAGTCTATAAAAAGCTTACAGATAAAAATTCCAAGGCAAATTTGTATTTTATTTGGATTGATTATAAGAAATTATATCCAGATGGCTATCAATACACGCAATTTAAACATTACTTTAAACAATGGCTTGATGAAAATCATTTGGAAAGCAATCTTAGAATGGCAATCAACAGAGTTCCTGGTGAAATTATGTATATAGACTGGGTTGGAGACACTTTGGATCTTGTATATACTGATGTGCCTGGTGAACTTCAGACTGCTCATTTTTTTACAACAACCTTAGGTGTGAGCAGTTACTGCTTCGTTATGGCGTTTCCAAATGAACAAACACCCAACTTTCTTCAGGGTACGATAGAAGCTTTAAACTTTTATGGAGGTGTTCCTAAAATTCTAAAGCCCGACAATACAAAGGCTGCTTCTATTAAAAACACAAAAGATGTATTGATTTTAAACAAGGTCTATGAAGATTTGCAGGATTACTACAATACTGTAATTGTTCCAGCTCCTCCGTTAAAGCCGCGTGCAAAGTCTACGGTTGAAAACAATGTCAAATGGATAGAAACACATCTTTTGGAAAAATTAAAAGGACGTCGTTTTTCTAGCTTCTCAGAACTGAATGCAGAAATATCTATAATCATAGATGAGTTGAACAATCGAGAATTTTCTAAAGAAAAAGGAAACAGAAAAGAATTATTTGATAAATATGACAAGCCTGCTTTACAGCCACTACCACATGAATCTTTAAAGCCATATACATATGTAATCAAAACCGTTCCTAATAATTATCATGTTGAATATGATAACCATTACTATTCTGTTCCCCATACTTATTATAAACAGGAAGTTACATTAAAAGCTTCATATTTCGATATTATTATCTGTGATTCTATGAACCATCTGATCTGTACGCATAAACGTGCTTATAAACCATTTCCAAAATATATAACAAAGGAAGAGCATATGCCTGAGAGCCATCGTTATTACTACCTGGAAAACAAAATGAATGCAGAATCATACAAAAGCTGGGCAAAGAGTTATGGTCCAAATGTTTATGAATTAATTTGTATGGTTATCGGCACATTCCGCTATGAAGAACAGTCTTATAAAAGCTGCAATGGAATCCTTCACTTGTGTAAAAACAATCCAAAAGTATTTTCGGATACAGCTGCCAAGACTTGTCTGGAATCTCATATCTATAACTATACACATTTTAAAAAGCAGCTTTACAATTTGATGAATCAAAAGAAAACAAACAGTTCTGGAACTCTTCCTGAACATAAGAATATTAGGGGTAAATCACATTATGAATAATACAGAAATAAAAGAAGAACAAATACTTTATATGGATCTATATGAGAAATTAAAATCCATGAAGTTTTCGGGCATGGCAGAAGAGCTTCGCATTCAACTGGAAAATCCGAATAGTGATTTAGAATCTTTTCAAAATCGCTTTGAAAAACTGGTCACAGCTGAATGGAATCTAAGATACAACAAGAAATTTGAACGTTATTTAAAAAAAGCTAAACTGAAAATACCTGGAGCAACATTTGATGAGAAGCTTTATGTTTCGGATAGACAACTGGATATACCAACAATCGAAAAACTTAATACTTGTACATGGATAGATGAAGGAAGAAATCTCGTAGTTACAGGAATGACAGGAACAGGAAAAACATATTACGTGAATGCCTTGGCAGTTGCAGCTTTAAAACAATTCAAAGAAGTAAGATATTATTCTGCTTCCAAACTCTTACTGGAACTCAGTGCTCATGAACAAGTGGATGATTCACTAAAATTTTTAGGTATTATGGAAAATATAGCGCAAGTAGACCTACTGATTATAGATGATTTTGGGCTTATGAATCTTGATGTTGAAAAATGTAGACATCTATTTGAAATTCTTGACTCAAGGGAAGGAAGAAAATCAACAGTGTTGGTTTCTCAAATCCCAGTAAAAGAATGGTACGATTTATTTAAGGATTGTACATACGCTGACGCGTGTTTAGATCGAGTTCTATGTAAAGCATATCGATTAGAATTTAAAGGTGAATCATTAAGAAATTAAATCAAAAAATCGATGCACCGGTTGACTGCTACAGATACACCGATGGTGCGCTACACGCGCACCATTTTTCCGTCATATGCATAACATAGTATAGATTTCATCAATCGTATCTTCATGAATTCCATAATATAAAGATAATAATACTTTTGAATTCTTTTGACTCGCTATATAGGCATATAGTTTGGATTTTAATGAATTGGATTTCTTTAAAATCCTTATGGATTTCGTTTTATAAAATACATTTTTTGACGCATTATACTTTGTAAAACTAAAGAGTGTAAAATTGTCATCGGTATGAATCGGTTCTAAAGAATCAACTTGAATTTGATCCTTGAAATTTAAATCTAAATCACTCTGTACAAGCACCCTTGTCCTTTGATTTTTTGCGACATAATAACTTTGTTTGATTTCGGATATAGTATAAATTCCTTTTTCAGCCTCTTTACAAGGCTTAACTAAAACAATAGAGAATAAAGAGAGTATAGTAAATACAATCAGAATTCTTTTACTATGAAATCTCTCATTTAAATACAATAAGAAACAAAAGCTAAAACAAAATATACAAAGAGGATCTTTTAGAATAATACAGGCCAAAAAGCCAAAACTTACAATCAACATCATAGGCAGATCTTATCCTTGATCTTATTAAATAAAGCTTCGCCAATGCCTTTTACATCTTTAATTTGTTCTAAAGTTTGAAATGTGTTTCCTTGCCGATAGTCTATGATTCTTTGTGCAATGCTTGGACCAATGCCAGGAAGCGTTTGAAGCTCTTCTGAAGTTGCACTATTTAAAGATATAAGTTTGATTTCTTTGATTTCTGGAATAACGACAACATCTTTATCTTGAAGAATATGCGTAAAACTAATACTTGAAGTATCCGCATTCTCTAATAAAGGACCACTCATTTTAATAAGTTTTGAAATAGAACTATTCCGTTTGAGTGTATAGACACCTGGATTTTGAATGGCCCCTTTAATTTCAACTTCCATCAATGTAGGCTTTGTTTCTTTTAAAGTAATTGGAGTATATCGGTTAAAGCATGTAAAGACAAAGAAAATGATTGCACAAAAAAAGAGAAGAGTTCGTTTCATAAATATCACCCTTCTCTTATACGTTATTTTTTGATGTTTTTTTATTTTATTTCTAAAATTTTTACATCATAAGGTTCTTCAACACGTTTTACAGTACAAACATCCCCTACTTTGTGATCCATGATCACTTCTGCAAGTGGAGTTGTGTTTGAAAGCTTACCATTGAATGGATCCGCTTCAATTGTACCAACGATATTAAATGTTACTTCTTGATTGTCTGATAAATCTAAGATCTTTACAGTCGATCCTAATTTAACAACATTCTTTTTCTTTTTATCTTCTACATCTGCAGATTCAGTAATGATTTCGGCATTTTTGATCATTGCCTCTAATTCACGAATACGACCTTCGACTTGCGCCTGATGTTCTCTTGCCGCATCGTAGTCCGCATTTTCGGACAAGTCACCTTGTGCACGAGCTTCTTGTAACTCAACGATAACTTCTTGACGCACTTTATGAACTAGGTTTTCATGTTCATTGACTAAATCATTATAACCTTCTTGGGTAACGTAAAATTTTTCATTTGCCATGTGGTATCACTCCTTGTATTTAGCACAAAAAATTATAGCATAATCCTTGAATTATGCAAAACATTGTTACAGATTTAATCCTAATTTTTCGCAAATCTGTTGATGTTCTTCATATGTTTTTGAATAATGGACTTTACCATCCAACTTATTGTAAATATCGGCCGCAAAGAATAGATAATCTGTCTTTTTAGGTGCAAGCACAGCCTTGATCGCGTCATCACCCGGATTTAAAATGGGACCGATTGGTAAGCCTTCATGTAGATACGTATTGTATGGTGAATCGATTTCTGGATTGGTTTCACAATCTTTAGGATCTTTAAAATCATCATATAATGCATAACATACTGTAACACTCGATTGAAGTTTCATGCCTTGTTCTAAACGATTATGGAAAATACCTGCAATCATTTCCATATCTTCTTTTGAACTTGCCTCAAATTGAACCACACTTGCCAAACTGATGACTTGTTGCACAGAATAATGACTCTTTGAGAACAATTCCTTGTTCTCTTTATACATCACTTCAAAGCGGTCTAGCATAATCCGAGTGATTTCATCAATGGAATCCTCTTTTCCTAAATAATACGTATCTGGGAATAAATACCCTTCTAGTTTTACTTTGTAGTTGGAATTATTTAAATCATCCACATTGATAAATGAATAATCTTTCGCTAGTTTTTGAATATATGAAATATCATTCCATTGATTTAAGATTTCTTCAGACGAAAACTTTCCATCATATAAATTGGATATTTCAGCCGCTATTTCTTTTGCCCATTTTCCTTCTGGTACCTTTAATATCAACGCATCCTTCTTAAGTTTTGTACTATCTTGAATATACGATAATATTTCTTTTACACTCATACCATTATTTAATTCAAATGTTCCGGCCACAAAATTTGTATTGTGACTTGCCTTGGCATACAACTTTGTCACTGTCGCATTTGAAATCAAATTTTCATTTTCCAAATTTTCTACAACCTGATCAAGCGCATCTCCGCTTTCAATTGTGAATACTATATTCTTATCCCCGTTGCCCGTACTTGACAAGCCTTTTTTAACTACAAAAACACCTGCAAGACCAGCAATAATTAAAATACATACAACGGCTAATAAAACAACTCTTACAGAATTGACTTTACGCCTAGTCGGCATTTTCCTCGTCCTCAACAAATGTGTTGATTACTTCTTCAACCATATCCCATTCTGCTTCACTTTCGATTGGAATCAATTGACCCTTGTCGTCATAACGAGAGGCATATACTTCGCCCTCATCTAAATCTGGGTCTTGGAAAACAACATATTGACATCCCGTTTCATCACTATCAAAAGTGAATAGAATTGTCATCTTTTTTTCGTTTCCATTTTCATCTTTAACATATAAACAATTTGAATCTAACATACATTACTTCCTTTCAAAAATAAAGGAGGACATTAAAATCCCCCGTTTTGTCTGTCCAAAAAACTCTGTAAAATTTGAACCGCAGCCATTTGATCAATTACTTTTTTACGTTTCTTTCTAGAAACATCCCCCTGAAGTAAAATTTTCTCAGCTGCAACTGTTGTAAGTCGCTCATCCCAAAGATGAACTTTAATTCCAGAAGATTCTAATTTCTTGGCAAATTCACAAGATATTTCACCACGAATTCCGATATCTCCATTCATGTGCTTCGGTAAGCCTAAAACTACTTCTTTTACTTTATTTTCCTGAAGCAATTTCAAAACTTCTTCCAAACAAGCATCATAATCATCCGATTCAAAACGCACAGTCGTTAAAGCACGACACGTAATATGAAGCGCATCACAAATCGATACACCACACGTTTTCGAACCAAGATCTAAACCAATGATACGATCCATTATTTATCCAAATATGCACGTACTAATTCTTCAATGATTTCATAACGTTCGATCTTTTGGATCAAGTTACGAGCATTCTTGTGAGAAGAAATATACGCAGGATCATTACTGATCAAGTAGCCAGCAATTTGATTTTCTGAATTATAACCACGTTCTTCCAAAGCATCACTTACTTCACGAAGAATCATCTTGATATTCTCACGACGAATCTCTTCCGTAGTAAATGTCATTGTTTCGGTAATGTCTTTCATAATTTCACACTCCTTAACACATTTTTATTATATATGAATCCTAACCAAAAAGAAAGCGATTTAGTAGAAAATGGGATGTTAAACACCCCATATACAGTAAAAATAATCACTTTTTTGTTGAATATCCTCTAAGATAAAGATCCATTTCGAACAAGTAGAAAGGTTATGTTTCCTATTTTTTACTTCGACAATCGTTTCAATTTGGATTTGAAGCATTCTTCTTTCAAAATCCTCATATGACTTATTAAGTACATCCAATCCAAAGATTTCATACATTGCTGCATATTCATCATCTTTGACTCGATTTAAATCCACAATGATCTTACGCATCACTAAGCCTCTTCAAATTGAGCATTGTATAACTTCGTATAGAAACCATTACGCTTCATCAATTCATCATGACTTCCGACTTCTACAATGTCACCATGATCCATCACAATAATATTATCCGCATCACGAATCGTGGATAAACGGTGCGCAATCACAAAACTTGTACGTCCCTTCATTAACTCATCCATACCTTTTTGAATCAAGACTTCCGTACGTGTATCCACACTACTTGTCGCCTCATCCAAAATTAAAATTTTAGGATCCGCTAAAAAAGCACGGGCAATCGTTAATAATTGTCTTTGACCTTGACTAATATTACTTGAAGATTCATTTAATACAGTACCATATCCATGATCTAATGTATGAATAAAGTGATCGACATGAGCTGCCTTAGCCGCTTGGATTACTTCATCATCACTAGCGCTTGGCTTACCAAAACGTAAGTTTTCTAAAATACTACCCTCAAATAGCCAGGCATCTTGTAAGACCATACCAACCATATTACGCAAACCACTTCTTGTATATTCCGTAATATTATGGCCATCAATATAAATGGATCCTGCATTCAATTCATAGAAACGCATCAATAATTTAACAATGGTTGTTTTACCAGCGCCTGTAGGACCAACAATCGCGGTCGTTTGTCCTGGCTTAATATACATCGAAAAATTGTTGATGACAATTTTATTTGGATCATATCCAAAACATACATTTTCAAAAGTCACTTGACCTTGTACATCTTCTAATACAACTGGATTTTTTACATCACAAATTTCTTCTTCTGCTGCCAAAAATTCAAAAACACGCTCTGCAGCAGCTGCCGTACTCTGTAACATATTCATAGATTGTGAGATTTGAGAGATCGGTTGCGTAAAGTTACGTGTATATGTAATAAACGATTGAATATCTCCCACGGCAATTTCTTTATGAATCGTTAAATATCCACCTAGAATACATACACCCACATATCCGATATTTCCAATTAAGTTCGTTAATGGCATCATAAGTCCAGATAAGAATTGTGATTTCCAAGCACTCGTATACAATTGATCATTATATTCTTTAAAAGTACGCAAAGAATCTTCTTCCCCATTAAATGCCTTCACAATTGTATGTGCCGAATACATCTCTTCAATATGACCATTCACTAAACCTAATGATTTTTGTTGAGCCTTAAAATAACGCTGACTCTTTTTGACAACGACCATAACTAAGATCAAACTCAATGGAATGACAATTAAAGCCATAAGTGTCATCTTCCATGAAATACTAAGCATCATGACTAAAAAGCCAATAATTTGTACAAAGCTTGATACCATAGTGGATAAAGATTGGTTTAACGATTGTACTAGAGTATCTACATCATTGGTAAATCTTGAAAGAATATCTCCATGACTATTTCTATCAAAGTAAGATAGTGGAAGCTTATCAATCTTTTGATTCATTTCTTTACGAAGCTTGTATCCCATTTTATTAGAGACACCACTCATCAACCAGCCTTGAAGATAAGAGAAGGCTGTACTCAAAGCATAAATCGCAAGTAATAAAGCACATGTTTTTTGGATCGCATCAAAATCAATGCCACCTTTACCCTGTACTTTATTCATAAAGCCTTGCGCAATTTCAGTAATAATATTTCCTTGAATCTTAGGACCAATCACCATGATGCATACGGAAACAATGGCACATAATAGACCAACTAGAAATGAGAATTTAAAGGGTTTGATGTAGTTTAAAAGCTTCTTCATCGTTCCCTTGAAGTCTTTTGCCTTCTCGCCACCACCACGCATACCATGGCCCATTGGACCTCTTGGACGATTGTTTTGTTTCTGATTAGACATTGGCAAGTTCCTCCTTTGTCAATTGGCTAGACGCAATCTGTTGATAAACCTCACAAGATTTCATCAATTGGGCATGTGTTCCTTTGCCAACCATCTTTCCTTCATCGAGTACAATGATTTGATCCGCATGTAAAATACTCGAAATACGTTGTGCCACAAGTAATACGGTACTCTTTGTTTCTTTACAAGACTTTGCCAAAGCCTCTCTAAGCTTAGCATCCGTCTTAAAATCCAAGGCACTAAAGCTATCATCAAAAATATAGATTTCAGGCTTTCTTACAACGGCACGGGCAATGGAAAGTCTTTGTCTTTGTCCGCCTGAAACATTTGTTCCCCCCTGATTGATTTCACTCTTGATTCCTTCTGGTTTTTTAGAAACAAACTCCGTACTTTGAGAAATAGATAATGCATTAGAAATATCATCCTTGCTTGCATCTTTCTTTGAATACAATAAGTTCGATTCAATATCTCCCGATAGTAACATTCCTTTTTGTGGAACATAGCCAATACGACTTCTTAAATCCGCCTGTTTCACATTCCGAATATCAACTCCATCCACTAAAATCGAACCGCTTGTTACATCATAGAAACGTGGGACTAAATTAATCAATGTTGATTTACCAGAACCTGTACTTCCAATAAAGGCTGTGGTTTCGCCTGGTTTAGTTTCAAAACTAATATTACTCAACACTTCTTCATCGGCACCCGGATATTTAAACGATACATTTTTAAAAGAGACAACACCACGCATAGAAGATGAGAAATTCATAGGATTTGATGGATCTTTTATAGTAATTTCACTACTTAAGACTTCATGAATACGCAAAGCACTTACATTAGCTCGAGGAAGCATGATTGTGACCATTGTAATCATTAAAAAGGCCATGATAACTTGCATCGCATACTGCATAAAGGCCATGATACTACCTACTTGAATCATGCCTGAATCGACTTGTTTCGATCCAAACCATAAAATCATCAGTGTTGTACCATTCATTAAAAACATCATAATTGGCATCATAATAGCCATTGCACGTGTTGTGAATAAGGAAATGGAAGTGATGTCTGAATTGGCTTGATCAAACTTTTTTTCTTCAAGCTTTTCATTGTTGAAAGCACGAATGACTAACATTCCATCTAACAATTCACGAACCACACTATTCATTTTATCGATCATTTTCTGCATGATCTTAAACTTTGGCATCACAATCATAAAGATTAATAAAACAACACTTAAAATCACAACGACACATAAAGCTAGAATCCAAGTCATATTCGCACCCGATTCAATGACGTGTAAGATGGCTCCTACACCAATGATTGGTGCATACATTACAATTCTTAAAAACATCACAATTGTCATTTGAAGTTGTTGAATATCATTTGTGGTACGTGTAATTAAACTCGATGTACTAAATGTGTTCAAGTTTTCATTTGAGAAATGAGTGACTTTTTCAAACACTTCTTCACGCAAGTCTTTGGAAAAGCCTGCGGCAATTCTCGAAGCTAAAAAACCAACTAAAATCGCACATACAGCACTGCCTAAGGCATAACCTAACATCTTAAGTCCAGAAAAGATAATATGGTCTTGTTGCATCTTTTCCATATTCATACCAAGATCTGTATATTCTTTTTTAAGGAATTGAGAACTCATACTCGATACAGTCGAATCTCCTAGCTTAGAAATCTCGGATTTTGCAGCTTTTCTATATGAATCTATACCATTCATCATAAGAAGTTGTGGAATTTGTACATTTTGTTCTTTAGCATCTTTACTTACTTCAACCATTGTCATTTGAAGTAAGGTCAAAGCGGAAGAAAGCTTTTCTTCCTTTTCTTCACTGATATCTTTTAATACATATACATTCTCTGTTTTCAAAGCTGGAATTTCAGTTTTTTCTTCCTTGGTTGCCTTACTTGGTGTAACCAACTTATATGAAGATGTAATCAAATCCTTTTCAGAATCATTTGCGAACATTAAATAGGAATTTAAAGTCTTTTCACGAATTTGTTGATAAACCCCACTTTCAATACCCGCATTCTGAATTCCTGTATTAACAATATTTTGCATATAATCCGGCATTGTTAGTTCACAAGTCGCTTGTCCAAACAACAAACCAAACGCAAGTACAATCGATAGCCAATACGGTTTTAAATATTTCAATATCTTTGTCATTTATTTTCCTCCATATAACGAGTTGTCTTGATCAATATATCTCTTAAATGCGCACAGTCTTCGGATCCTAAATAATCCAAAAAATGATATACATTTTCTACATGTGTATCCATTCTTTTTTGAAACATTTCAATGGCTTCAGGGACAATTTGAATATAGACCGTTCTACGATCCGTATTCGAATGCACCCTTTGAAGCAGCCCCTTCTTTTCAAATCCAGCAATCATCTGCGATACTGCTGCAGCAGATACACCCAATATATTTGCCAGTTCACTCATTGTGATCTGATGATTTTCTGCTTTATAAATCGTTTTAAACAACATCACATCCTTTATTCTAGGACCATCTTTACAATGACGGTTATTTCGAACATAGTTCGTGACTTTATACGTGAGATCAAACATCAAATCGAGTACTTCATCTTGAACTTCCATAAGAACCTCCAATTTATTTAAGTTTCTTAACTATATAACTACTTAACTATTAAGTCAATAAAAAAAATATGCATAAAACATATCTTTTAAAGAACTTGAAATCCCTTCTCGCAGACCCATTCATTTAAAAAGAGATTTCAAAGAACTTCTGATAGCGATTATATCACATTTAATAAGAATTAAATCAAAGAGAAATTATAGATTCGATTGGTATAAATGTACTATCAACCTTATAATACATTTAAAGATATGAACAATATAAACTTTAATAAACCAGCCGTTGTAAGATACAACGCAAAATCAAATCGTAAATTTACAAAAGGTAAATTGCATAAGGCCTACTTTATCGAATATTGGGAAGGTGAACGTACTAGCCTACATGTAAGAGGTAATGATGGTACGATTACCGATTTTAATCATTTAGAAGATTTTGAAATTATAAGTGATGAAGGTAATCTTCTAAACAATTATGAAGCTACAGTTCAATGTATTACACATCAATATGATCATTTAATTTGTGGAATCACATTTGGAGAAGAATACAAAGCTATTGGTAAAGATAAAAATGGACTTCTTTTAGTCATGGATGATTCTTATTGTTGCTACTTCTATCCTAATATGGTATTTAAAATCATTGATGATCCATATGGAATATCAGAAGAAACTAGTGTTTATTATAATTTTCGTGGTGGATATAATTTCGATTAAACAGTTAAAAATGAGCTCTTATACAAAAAGCCTCTTTTACACGTCTATTCCCTTTTCTCTAACAAACTCCGTAATGTCTTCAACTAAATATTCTTTTCCTAACGTATGCAAAACATCATAGCATTTAATAATGTAATCATCTAATATACCTGTCGTATTCAAGATTTCGTACACTTCAGGCGTTGTCATATTCCAATGTTGGCCAAGAGCATGAAGAATGAATACCACAAATGTTAATTTCTTCTTTTCAAGCATGAGATATACTACCTTTCAATCTTTTAGACACTTTATTATAAATGCTATTTATCAACAAAACCATGAACAGGTTTCTTCAATTCTTCTTGATGTTTCTCAAAAGCATCTCTGATTTCTTGTGGAGTATCCGGTTTTAATACTTTTTTTTAATTGTTGACTTTTCCCTGTCAATATCAGGATACCAAATTGGCGCCCAATGCATAGTCTCACCCCCAAACTGTTTATTAATATGTATGCATTTTTAAAAGCAATTAACTCTACAATATGCAAATACCATCTATGATCCAAGTACTTTTTTGACCCTATCCAAAAATTTTGGTAGACCACATAAAGCGGACTCAATTTCAGATTCTGTTGCTTCAGAAAAAAATTCTTTTATATCTTCATCAGTAATAGGTCCTCCTGGTTTTTTTCTAAATACTCTTGAGGTATTTCACAATCAAAATATTCACACTCAATTTTTAAATCTTTAACTTTTATACCCTTCATTTTTCTATTCATGATCCCTTTCAAAATTATTATATATAATTCCATTTATATCAAAAATCTTTTTGTAAAAACCTTTTGAACTTAATTAAAAAAATCATCTTAAATCAATCCATTTCAACAGTACTTACTTTCATATCATTATCAAGCATGTTTAAAAGCAATTCATTTCTATTTAAAATCTGTAGAACCTCTTTTAACGTTTTAAATGCATGAGCGCCTTTACTAATATATGTTTTTGGCCATTGAATTAAAGGATTATCAATTGCAGATTGTGGAATCAAAACATCTCTACCCTGTTTTAATGCATAATCGGCTTGTTTCAATGCACCACTAGATTCACCTGCTTTCATAATGATAGTTGCTAATGAAATGCCACTCATAACTCCATTACGTGTTGGAAAATTCCATCTATTAATCGGATTACATGGTGGAAATTGAGATACTACCAACCCATTCTTTTCAATTTGAATTTGTAAATCCTTATTCTCTTTAGGATAATACTGGTTGATTGGTGTACCAATCACAACTATTGTTCTTCCACCATTGGCTAATGCAGCAGTATGAGTCGCGGTATCAATACCTCTTGCAAGTCCAGCATTTACGACAATATTTCTTTTAACAAGAGATTTAACAATACGCTCTGTTTTTTTCAATGATTCTTCACTAGCGTTTCTACTACCAACAACGCAAACAGATTTTTCTTCTAGCAAGTGAACATTCCCTTTTAAAAACAAATATGGCGGAGCTTCTTTCGTTGTAGCTAATAGTTTAGAATAAGCTTGATCCCCTTTTTTTACTAATATCACATCATTAGTTAAATTAGCGAAACTTTTCTTTACCATGCCATAACAAGCATAAAATTCTTTATCTGTAGTATTAAGCAATTTAGATAATAACGGAATATTCATTTTCAATCCATTTTGAAAACTAAAACCATGAGTTTCTTCAATCTGATGAATAAACTCACAAGTCTTTTTATCATTATTATTAAAATATTGTTGTATCGTATAACACAAAATTGCATCTCTTACAAAAGGGATGTTTATATCAAATGCTTCTTTATTCCCATCTACAACATTCATAATTTTACGTTCCTCAAAACCTCTTTCTAACATAATTATTTGATTGTGCACCAATGGATTTAGTATTTGTGCAGGAAAATCTAAACATTCTACAACCTCACTAGATATATAAAATAAAAACCTCCAATCTATTCAATAGAAAGAAGGTTTTCACTAGTCGCCTCGTAAGCAACCATTTCTGTTGTTTTCTATTTTACCTTATAAAAATAAATAATCAACACTTTTTAACTAGGTTGTTTCATTGCAGGTCAAAAGAGCAGGATATTTTTATGAATCGTACACTATTAATAGCACTATCGCTCATCACGAATAATTTTTTCTAAGATTTGTCCAATATTACTACTGATTTTCTCTAAACACATCTCCTTATCCTGGTTTAAATACTTTTCTTGTTCAATTGCCATTAATAATTCTTTTGATAAATCTCCGATTAAAGGATTCTTTTTTGAATTCATATTTGTTTGTTGCCATAAGTAATATTCGCAAGGCCTTTTATTTCCTATTCTTTGATTATTTAAAATGATTTCTTCATTTGGCTTAATGACCTGATTGTATGAATCTTTTATATGTAGCAACAAGAACAACTCAAACTCCGGATTGGTAAAGCCAAATATCAAATGATCATCTTCTTCTTTAAATATTTCATCGATATCTTTCACTTTTGCGTTAAAGATATCTAAATCAAAAATTACAATTATAACATCAGTTTCAGCATTAAAAATTTCTTTTTCAATTAATTCGTTTCTCTTATCTTTTGCAAATTTCACGAGACTTTTTGCGTATGATAAATTCTTATGTTCTCCAGTTTTCTCCATTAAGATGATATCTACTGTTGACCTAAAACCTAATTCTCTTTTATTGTCAATCAAATTTGTAAAGTAAAAAGTCTCTGTATTAGCACCTTCACAAATAATAAAGTACTTTTTATATGGTTCTTTCTTTGTGAGCAAATCTGAAGGTCTTTGATTAAATCCTGTATACAGCGAAATTGGAATCATTCTAACTCATCTATATTAAAAGATTTGAATTGAGGTATCGCTCCATATCGACCTTCTAGATAAGCTTTACTAATTTTTTTATCAAATCTTTCGTTAAATGTATCTAGAGAATATATTTTTGAGTCATTATTTTTGTCTCTTTCAACAAACCATATTTGATCTCTTCTAAACAAATCTTGACTCATAATTTCAGATTGATGAGTTGTAAATATAACTTGTATATTTGATTTTTTTTGATATTGATTTAGCAATTCTATAAAATGCTTAAATAAATTTGGATGTAAGCTTCTCTCCATTTCATCAATAACATATACACTATTTTTATTTTTATTAAATAATATATCTAAAAAATCAAATATACGTCTTGTACCATCTGATTCTTCACAAAATTCAAAATCTAACATGGATTTCCCGTGTTTAAAACATAGGGTCTTAATCTCCAAATCATAATTGTCATTCATAGTAATATTAAAAAATTCCTTTTTAGATCGCATTGATAAATTGAGTTCTTGCCTCTGTTTTTGAACCTTCTTTTTCAATTCACTTATGACATCTTTATAGAGTGAAATACCAATCTTATTTTGAAGCTGCTCTTCACTCATATCCTTAATTTCAATATCCTCTATACCTGTATCGAATGAACGAACAATTTTCTTTATATTATTCAATGTACTTTCATCATAATAGTATGCAAAATTTGTTAATGGCATATCTGGTAAAACCACATTCAAATCCTTTACGAACCAATTATAGATTCTATGATACACATTTAATTCAGAATCTTTATCAAAGCTTTTATTTCTATTCATTTCTGTTAAAAATAATGATTTGTCATTATATAGGAAATCATCTAAATAAATTTCCATACGTACACGATCTTCGTTCCCTAAATTTAAACTATTTAAAGGTTTTCCATCATTATTTCTCTGATATAAGATTTTCTTTTTATTTAAATTTACAATCCATTCATCTTTGATTGTTTGTGTATTCAAGATAGCATCAAATCCATATTCATAAAAATCCTCATTCAATAACAATTGAACTGAAAAAGATGAAATTATTTCTTTGTTTTCTTCATGATTTCTACAATACCAATTATATGATTCAATTGGAATTTCTTGATTTATAACGCACTCCTTCATAAAGCGCAATACTTCTACAAAATTAGATTTACCACTAGCATTAGGTCCATAAATCACAGTACTTTTCAAAAGTGATATTGTATCAGATTCATACAATCTTTCTTTTTGCTTTCTTAATTTATTCGAAGCAATCATATTAAAAGCAGTTAAATCATTGAACGATTTAAAATTTTGTACCTTTACCCCTATAAGCATATTTTTTCTCCTTTTACAAGTATATTATACTACATATCTTAGCTATGTAAACATTTATACGTGATTTTTTCTCGTTTGTTCATTTACTTCTTTTAACTTTTATGCTACTATATAAACGAAAAAAGCAGCCCTGCTTAAACAGAGCCACCATAGATTGATATCAAAATGTGATATTAACCTTAAACCAAATCAATAGTATCACATTTATAATTTGAAAACAAACAGAAACCATCAATTTAGGCTGCTTCTTTTCTAGAAGGAGGCATTGTCATGAGTAAAAAAAGCAGTATCAAAATTACAACTCATATTACTAAGACAGGACGTATTCGTGTCAAAACAACAACAACACGTAACGGGCACAGTCACACAACATCTAGAACATATTAAAAAATTCTAACAAGAATCGGAAGGAGGTATTTTATATGGCTCGTCATTCAGGTCCTAAAATTAGTAAAGCTGCTAAAACATTATCCAATACTAAATCAAATTCTAAACAAAAAAGTAGAGCAGGAAAAGTTTTGGCTGATCATAAACACAAATATCACTAACTTACATTTTACCAAACTCTAATTCACTTAATTCTCAAAGAGAGCACTTCTAATGAAATGACTCTCTTTTTAATTTAGAGTTCTTTATTTATTTGAATAAAAGAAATAAGAAACATTTAATACTCAATCTAATTACTAAATCTAAAAAGTCCTAAAAATAAACTACACCTTCGATTATATAAAAATCAACGCATATATAGTATTTTTATCAGTTAAAGAAATAACGCCCGGTGATTTCACTGGGCGTTTGATTTATACTATCCTAATTTCTTAAGGATATTATCTAATTGTGTATTCGTCATTTCTAGCTTTTCTGTGTAAGATGCTAGTTTTTCTTTTTCTGCATTGACTTTTGCTTCTGGTGCTTTATTGACGAATCCAGGATTTTTCAACATGCCTGAACAACGTTTGATTTCGTTTTCTAGGCGTGCGATTTCTTTTTCTAGTTTTCCTTTTTCTTCTTCTAAGTCAATCAATGCATCCATCGCAACTGTTAATACAGCTTTTTCAATTGTACGAGAAAGTACATCTTCTGTGTTTAAATCTTCTTTTACTGTGGCATGTGCCATGCGTGCTAAAATGGCAGTTGATTCTGAATTTAGTGCTACATAGCCATTGTCGTTGTGTAATGAAATCGTCAAGTCTTCACTTGGTTTCATTGAGTATTCAACTTTGATTTCACGAACCGTTTGAATTGCACTAATTACTAATGCCATTTCATCTTTTTCTGCATCTGCATATTCGAATTCAACTTTTTCTGGCCAAGTTTCAACATTTAAGCTTTCTTTATCATGAGGTAAGTTCAAATAGATTTCTTCTGTCACAAATGGCATGAATGGAGATAATACTTTTAAAATTCCCATCATGACTGTATAAAGAACAGCTTTTGTATTAGCGACTAAGCTTTCGTCTTCTGAATATAGAGTAGCTTTAGAAAGTTCAATGTACCAGCTGCAGAAATCATCCCATACAAAACTATATAGTTCGTTTCCTACAATAGCCAATTCATATTTGTCCATGTTTGTAGATACGTGGTCTAATACTTCGTTAAAGCGTGCTAGGATCCATTTGTCTACGCTATTGGCTTTTGTCATGTCTAGTTCTGGTTTTGTATCCCCAATTTGCATTTGAACATAACGAGCTGCATTCCAGATCTTATTGATAAAGTTCCAGCTTGCATCCATCTTAGTTTCGTCAAAACGTAAGTCTTGTCCTGGTGTTGAGTTTGTTGTTAAGAAGAAACGTAAGGCATCTGCACCCTTTTCTTGAATCACATCCATTGGGTCAATACCATTGCCTAATGATTTAGACATTTTACGTCCTTGTGTATCACGAACAAGGCCATGGATCAATACGTCTTTGAATGGACGGTTCTTCATGCAGTAGCGTGTTTGGAATGCCATACGAGCTACCCAGAAGAAGATGATGTCATATCCTGTTACTAATACATCATTTGGGAAATAGCGTTCTAGATCAGCTGTTGTTTCTGGCCAACCAAGTGTTGAGAATGGCCATAATGCACTTGAGAACCATGTATCCAATACATCTTCATCTTGTTTCCAATTTTCAATGTCTTTTGGATCTTCCATTCCCACATAGATTTCACCCGTTTCTTTGTTTGTCCAAGCAGGAATTCGATGTCCCCACCACAATTGACGTGAAATACACCAATCTTCAATGTTTTCTAGCCATTGTTCAAACGTTTTATTGAAACGAGAAGGTACAAAGTTAATTCTTTGATCTTCAATTTCTTGATTTTTTAATACTTCTTCGGCAAGTGGTTTCATCTTCACAAACCATTGTTTACTTAAGTAAGGTTCTACAATTACACCTGTTCTTTCAGAGTGTCCGACTTGGTGTAAGTGTTCTTCAATATGATCAACTACACCTGCTTCTTTAAAGTCATTGACTAAAGCTTCACGACATTCAAAACGATCCATACCAGCATACTTACCACACATGTCATTCATCGTTCCATCTGGATTCATACAGATAGGCATTGGTAAGTTGTATTTTTTAGCTAATGCGAAGTCATTAGGGTCATGTGCTGGTGTACATTTCATAACAGCTGTACCAAAACTCATGTCAATATAATCATCAGCCATGATTGGAAGTTTATCTCCATTGGCAGGGTTAATCGCATGCATTCCAACAATGTCTTTATATCTTTCGTCATCTGGGTGAACAAAGATAGCTTGGTCGGCAAACATGGTTTCTGGACGTGTTGTCGCAATCACTAATTCTTGTCCTGTTTCGACGACTTTATATTTAAAGTAGTACATGTGACCCATGATTTCTTTATGTACTACTTCAATATTACTTAATGCAGTTTTAGCTTCAGGATCCCAGTTGATGATTCTTTCACCTTGATAGATTAGTCCATCCTTATATAAGTCTACAAAGACTTTACGAACCGCATGACTTAATCCGTCATCTAAAGTAAAGCGTTCACGACTATAATCTAAAGATAAGCCTAATTTAGCCCATTGGCTACGAATGGTAGAAGCATATTCTTCTTTCCATTCCCACGCTCTTTCTAAGAATTTTTCACGACCAATATCATAACGAGAAATGCCTTCTGATTTTAAACGTGCATCTACTTTTGCCTGTGTCGCAATACCCGCATGGTCCATTCCAGCTACCCAGCATACGTCATAGCCTTTTAATCTTTTATAACGACATAAAATATCTTGTAGTGTTGTATCCCATGCATGTCCTAAGTGCAGCTTCCCTGTTACATTTGGTGGAGGGATCACAATACAATATGGGCGTTTTGATAGATCGCCCGCTGTGAAATATCCTTTTTCAATCCAATTTTGGTATTTATCATTTTCTACTGCTAAATGATTATATTTTGCTTCCAACGTCATCCACAATCATCCTTTCTGTACATATAAAAAAGCACATCCACATAGGACGTGCTTGACGTGGTACCACCTAATTTTATTCTCATTCACATTAACGCTGTGTCACGAAATTTACTACTTCATTTCATAAATTCAACTCAAAGACTACCTTCATCTACCCTATACACAAGCTTTCACCAACCGCCTGCTCTCTAAAGAATACAAGTAAATTACTCCTTCTTGTCATCGCTTTGAATTTAGTTTATCAAAGAAAAAGTAAAAACTCAAATCATTTTGAAAAATAAGTTGTTTTATTCTCTCGTTTACTATATTATGATTAAAGAAAGCGGTGTAAACATGGATAATCAATTATACAATCAAATCAAAGCTGTTCATGAACAGTATATTAAAGAACAAAATCGTTTAGAAGATGAAATCGATCGTTTAAGAAGAGAAATCGTTTGCCTCGATAATGAAGATGAAATCGAAGCCTTGAATAAACTTGTTCGAATCGATGACATCAAACGTAAGATGGTTGTAGAATTCATTCATAGTTTAGATAAGATTGTGGAGCAATAAGTCCGCAATCTTTTTTAAAATTCTAGAATCCATCCGTAATAATTTTTGCTTTATTTACAATTACATTACTACCATGATATATTTAGATTCTTTTACCCTCTATCGTCTTAACTTATTATGGGTATCAAAACATTTATATGAACTATCTAAATATATTTTCCCCTAACAAAACATCTTACCTATACCTATACCAATTCTTTAATATCCTTATTCTACAAGTTCACATACAACTCCCTTATCTAGAATGAACTTGATCTTACCCTGTGCCTCATCTTCGATCTTGTCATATAATCTTCCAGCACTGTAGCTTTCTCCTAGTACTGTATATGGACTATTAGCAACATAGCCAATCTTTCCTAGACCTGCAAGATTGACACTAATAGCTTCCTTATCATATTCATTATCTTTATCTTTCTTTAGATAAATTACCATTTCCTTTTCTAGAAACTCATTTCCATAATAATGATTTAAACCTGTCATTGTGAAATAAATGTTTGACATCTTCTTGTCCTCCTTTTGATTTCAAAATACAGCTTTAATTGACATTATACGTGTCTAAATATGAAATAAATCAAATTTTCTTTAGAATACATCATTGGACTATTGGGAAAATAAACAATCATACGATAGATATAATAGACAATCATGAAAATGGCCCAGATGATCAATAGTTTCTTGATTCTTTCCGGTTTATTTAAATTCATCAAAACTACCACAAACACAATAAGAGTAGGAATAAGGAGTGCATGATAATAGAGGGATAAAGAGAATTTAAAATGAAGTAGATAATATAGGCTTGTTTTCATGTTGCATCCGGGACATGGTAAGCCTGTAACACTTTGAATAGGACATTTATAGAATAATAAAAGAAGGAATAGTATAAGAACTATTCCTAAAGTCTTAGTTTTTTGTGAGTCCATTGATATTACTTTGTAGGATGCAATAAGAAACTATGGATAGTTGTAGAATGGCTAATACCATTAAAACAACACTATCATCACTTAGGTGTTGACCATTTTTAGTAAGGCTTGAAACCATCTTACCCGCTTTATACATATAGTAAATTTGATAAATACCACAAGTGACAATGCTTAATACAACCACAAGGAATGGATCGGCTCCTTTTTCTTGGTGTTGGCTTGCACATAAATCATTTAAATCTTTGGCGATGGTATATAGCCAATAAAGGCCATATAGTCCACATGTCACAAACGTTAATACAACATTTAAGGCAATACTCTTTTCTTTCACCCCATAAAAAGAAGGTTGTGGTGTAGGTTCTGGTTCTGGCATTTCATTTCCTGCAAGCTCGGTATTTTTTAGGTGTGTCCAATCTTGCATACCTGTTTTCCATACAAAGCTATTGCCTGAAAGAATACCTGCATCCATAAACCCTTTCATTTCTTCTTGTGAATAAGGTCCTTTGGAATCGTTGTTTTCAACATAATACCAATTCTTTTCTTCATCCACATGCATGAATTCATTAAGCTCACTATCCGCTAGTTTTTGCCAATCCTTTAAACTCGCCTTCCATACTAGAGTAGAACCCGTAATTTTATTGGATTCAATCAATTCTTTCATTTCTTCTAAAGTAAATGCACCTTTAGAATCATTATTCTCTACATAATACCATTCTTTAGCTTGTGTTTTATCAACAACCTCAATGGGTTCAACAATTTCTTCTTCAACTTCTACTTTTGTTCCACAATTTGAACAGAACTTTGCATCATCACTAATTTCGTGACCACAATTTTTACAAAACATAACAAACATCCTTTCGATTGATTCAATTATAAAATGAATTTCTTGTTATCTCAACTACTTAAGAAAAACTTAAGATTATGAATTTGTCGATTCAACAAAACGCATAGCTTATGAATACGTTGATCCGAATAGTAAGTCATATGTTGATATTGATGCAACAAGTCATCAAACCATGCAGGTAGATCTTGTAGTTTATCTATATCAATGCGATTTAAATCTTGTACGACTTGAATGATCTCTTTAAAGGGTTTAATTTCATAAAAGAATTTTCCCTCACCTACAACGTGCATTTCATTATCATCGTAGTATTGAATATTAAGACTTTGTCCATTATCAAATATAGGAGCAACATCCACCCATTTGAGTGTATTCACATTTCGAATGATGCCAAAATTATTTAAATGCCGATCTTCATTTAACATTAAATAGTCGAGTATAAACATATTCTCCATTTTAATACGAGCATCCCCAATACCTTCTGATTCTAATTTTTTAATATAAGAATCATAGTCATCAATCGAATCATCCATAATTTGACGACCCGTTACAAGCTCTGTATTGATATCAATGAAACATGGACATTTAGAAACAACCATATCTTTGTAGATTGCCAATGAGTATTCAACATGATCAAATCCAAGTCTTCTACAAATTTCACTAGCCAAAACTTCATTAAAAGGTTGTAGTGTTTCATTTTTATAGCCACCCTTGAGTAAATAGCGAATGCCATCTTCAATGATCCAAGCCTTTCTTAACATACCATCCGTTGTATTATTTGGAGAATATAATGAAGATTCATTTTGAATACATTTCGTATTCTTTGATAAAGAAGCATCCATGAATGGAGCATATTCAAAATCATTTTCAAAGAAATTGATCTTATCATAGGATATATCTAAATCCTTTGGTTTTAACCAATATTGATCGGATAAGGATAAACCAAAAGCCTTATCTAATAATTCACTTGGTGCATGTACATTCAAACGGTGCATCAACAAATCCAATTGATCTCTAAAGGATGGAATGCCACGATTTTTAAACCATTCACTCAATTGAACACATAAAGAATTCGAATTACGTAAATGATAAGGCGCATAGTCCATATTATACAACACATATATATTTGTGAATACACCAACACCACTCATGTATTCAGCCTCTAGTACAGGTGTATTCTTATTCATTAACACACATCTCATATTCTTTTTCTCCATTATACAACTACACACTAATTATACAAAAGATTGATCATTTAAGATATATTTACATTCTTTTTTATCAAAAGAATCCTGCTCATCCTGCACTAACAATCCCAGTAAATTCATTTGGTAGCTAAGTTATATTGGACAAGTCTAGAAAAGGTGTTTGCGATAGCGGAAAATATTAACGTAAATCAAATAAAAGTTTCCGAAATGGGAAAATAATATGCTGTTCTATGTATAATATGCCATACTGAGAAAAAAAGGAAGAACGCAGATATTTCCACATTTCTTTTTACCATTCAATATCCTTGAAATTTACAACTGGCACAGCTCCATTTCTTCCCTGTAAATACCCTTTTTGAATATTTTCTGATTTTCGTGGTGAAAAATCATCTAAAGAATATAAATCAGAAACACCCGTTTTATTATCTGTTTCAACAAAATAAATTTAAATCCAACAAATCATTCGAATAGCTGCACTCATTGCTTTATGTAAATTTGATTTACCAGCTGCATTAACACCATATATCGCTACACTCGGTAAGATTCTTTCATTTTTATAAAACAATAAATTTTCTTTATGCGAATTATCTTTATTCGTACTTAAGCTCAAGATCACTTCATCTCTAAAAAACAAAAAGTTAGTAACAGAAAATTGTATTAACATTTTAGCTCCTAACTTACATAATAAATAGAAATATCAACTTATTTTCTTTATTTTTGTATTTTTTCTTCCATATTTAGATTTATACATCCTATTTTCAATAAAGAAAAATGCCGAGTTTATTCTCAGCACTTATAGATATATTTACATACTTAGTCTTGAATCATATTCATCAAAACATCTTTGATTTGTTGTTTATCATCTGTAGTTTCCATTAATTCTTGTAGTTGAACTAAATCAGAATCTACAACTGTGGAATCAATGTCCATTTTTTCATGAACAAAAATTAAGTTGTTGTCTGTTTTATGACACTCTTCCATTTCAAGAGCCAATTCTTCAAACATTTTTTCACCAGGACGTAATCCAATTTCTTGAATTTCAATATCACGTCCAGGTACAAGTCCGGCCAAGCGAATCATTTTATCTGCAAGATCCCATATTTTCACTGGTTGTCCCATGTCTAGAACAAAGATTTCTCTTTCATTCGCATAAAAACCAGCTTGTAGAACCAATTGAGCCGCTTCTGGAATGGTCATAAAGTAACGTTTAATATCTCTATGTGTAACGGTTACGGGACCTCCATTCTTGATTTGTTCTTTAAAGATTGGAATCACAGAACCATTGGATCCCAACACATTTCCAAAACGAACAGCCGCCATATGAATACCACAATGCGTTGTTCTTGACTGCATATACATTTCCGTCATTCGTTTAGTGGCTCCCATGACATTGGTTGGATTAACCGCTTTGTCGGTTGAAATCATAATAAATCTAGAAATACCGCAGTCGCAACAAGCATCAATCACATTCTTAGTTCCAAAGATATTATTACGAATAGCTTCTGTAGGACGATCTTCCATTAAAGGAACATGTTTATGAGCGGCTGCATGATAGACAACATCCGGTTTGTAGTTCTTCATTAATTTATAGATTTCTTCTCTTTCACGAATGGATATAATCAATGATTCAAGTTCAATGGAATCCTTCATTTCATGTTTTCTTTTCATGACCAAGAATTCTTGTTTTAACATATACAGAGCATTTTCATTGATATCCACCATAATCAATTTAGAAGGATTGAAATGAACAATTTGACGACACAATTCAGAACCAATCGATCCACCTGCTCCAGTAACACAAACCACTTTGTTTGTAAGATACGATCCAATCTGATCCACTTTTAAATCAATGCTCGGACGATTCAATAAATCCTTGATATCAATATCCTCAAAAGAAATATGATTATTCGCATCACTGCCAACTAAGATGCGCATCATTTTTGTAGGGATTGAAGTCGATGCACATAAATCCAGTATTTCCTGCTTTCTTTTGTCATTTACAGAAGAGATTGTAATAAAAATACAACGCACATTATTTTCTTCACACACTTGTTTCACTTCTTCAATTGTTCCAAGTACTGGCTTACCACTAAGCATAGTCCCCTTCTTTTTAAAGTCATCCACAAAACCAATGACATTATACGGATAGGCCATGTTATGATAGATTTCATTCATCAATAAATATCCACCGCTACCAGCACCAACAATTAAACAATTCTCAACTCTTTCAAGATCCATGATGTAGCGTCTAGCCATACGATAGAGCATTCTAGCACCTAAAATGAACACAAAGCATAATAATTCAGCTAAAGCAATCAGTTCAATATTAAAAATATCGACTTGAATCACAAAAAAGGACATTATACAAAAACAAACTAAACAACTTAAAAATGTACGAACAATTTCATTTGGCCCCGTATATGTCCATAACGACATTTGCGTTTTAAATAGGCGTAACACAACAAAATGGATTGCCAACAAAAAGAACAATCCTAAGCCAAGTAATTTTGTCAAAGTGATTACACGTCCTGAAATCAAAAAATTATTTTGAATTAAAAATGCGACAATATATGCCAAGAAGACAATACATACATCAATAAATGATATTAGGAGTCCTCTGTAATTTTTATATAAATTAGATTTATAAAGACTATTCATTGTAAAACCTCTTTTTCATTTATTAATTATAACTGAAAATACATAAAAAGTAAAAAAACCATTTCAAAGCGAAATGGTTTCTTAAATTAATTTTCTGGTTCTTCTGTAAATTCATTATCCGTTTCTTCAGTATCCGGAGTATATGTTTCCTGATCCTGAACAATTTGATCTGAATAAATTGGCTCTTCAGTAACAGTTTCCTCTTCTAAATAATCTGTAGTTGGAACCGTTTCATAATAATTATATTGAGGAGAGCCATCTTCAGCTACTTCTGTACTTGATTTACCATCCATTACAGCTTGAATCTTTTCTCTTGCGATTCTTACTGTATTTAAATCTGGAACTTGTACACTTGCACCTTGTCCCATAGATGCACACATCAAATTGTCCCCCAATCCTGAAATTTGATAAGTTTCAAATTTCCATGAAGGTTTTGCCTGTAATTCATATTTAATTAAATCAGTGATTTCATCGTATGTCATATTCGTTTCAAAAGCTGATTGAAGAGAATCAATAAAGCTTGTGTAATTTACTAATGCACTACTACTGATTGCACGGTTGATAATAGCTTGTAAAACCTTTTGTTGGTTACGAACACGCTGATAATCCCCATCCACATATGCTTTTCTTTCACGAGCAAATGCCAATGCTGTTTCACCATCCACATGGTGTAATCCTACTGGAAGTCCTGGTTTCATATTTGCCCAGAATAAATCGCATTGTTCGCCTTCTTCTACATTTAAATCAATTCCATCCAATGCATTCACAACGTCAATAACACTTGTAAAGTTTACACGGAAAGAATAATTCACTTTTAAATCATAGAAATTCTCGATTGTTTCACGCGTTGTGTTTAATCCATAAATACCCGTATGCGTAATCTTATCCATTTGACCATTTGGACAAGCCACATCCCCATCGGCATCACAAACAGTTTCTACATACGTATCACGTGACATACTCGTTAAAAGAATTGTTGAAGTTTATTGTGAATGGATTTTTAGTGATGTCAGAAACAACTAATGAATCATTCTTTTTCGTTGTATAGTATGATTTTGAATATACGACACGAGTTTCGGTTGAGAAATGTTCATATTCCTCAACACTTGTAATATTACCACGATAAGATTCATTTAAAATCATCGCATCAATATCACCATTATATAAAGCTTCAACTAAGCTTAGAGCACCATCATATTTTTCAAGATCAAAATAATTTGCACCCTTTTCTTTCTTAACAGCCTTTAATAATTTGCTTGTTCCAACCTTATCGACATTGTTAAGTCGACCAACCTTTTTACCCTTTAAAGAAGATAATTTAGTAATTTTACTCTCATCCTTAACAATAATAGAAACTGTATTCTTTACTTCACCAACCTTGTGATCCGTAACCTTTTGCATGAAATCATCCGTCTTATAAAGATAGAAATTTCCAATGCCCATAGATACTGTATACAAAAGCACAAATATAACCGCAAAGACTTTACTTACAACACCCTTTGCCATTAGGTTGATCCATAAGATGAAAATCAAACAAATTAATACAAATATCAATACAACTGGAATGAATAGACTTTGTGGTAAAACATCCATTTTAGACAGTTGAACTACAATTAATCCTGAAGCAGCTACCATCAAGATGGAAAGAATAACTGCAAAAACTTTAAAAATAATATTCTTTTTCATGTTTTCTCCTTAATACCCTTCATTAGAATCATCATATGATGGCTCTTCATAAGAATCATAACCCGTATTCGAGTTCGAATAATCTTCATTCGATGAATTCTGTGTATCATAAGATTCTTGATAACTTGGATCATAACTATAACTATAATCATAATCGTAATCGTAATTATAATCCGTACTTGAATCATTTGATTCATGAATTACATTATCTGCACTTGGCTCTTGAACGGATCCAGATGTATCTTTTACTGTATCTGAACTTTTACCCTCTAAAACCGCATTAATCTTATCTCTTGCTATTTGATTCATCAATTCATTTTCATATGTTATGGAAGCATATGTTTGTGCTAAATAACAGAATTCATTACCAGAATCCCCCGAAATCGAATACGATTCAAACTTCCATTTTGGCATAGAACCAAGTTCATACTTAATAAAATCACTCATTTCATTCGCCGAAATGTTTGTATCAAACGCAACTGCCAAAGCATCCATAAACTTACCATAGTTTGTAATCATCTTAGGAGATACTACACGCTTAAATATTGCCTTAAATACCTTCTGCTGATTTTTAACACGCTGATTATCCCCATTTAAATAAGCATGTCTTTCACGTGCAAAAGCTAAAGCTGTTTCACCATCCACATGATGCTTACCTACACTCAGTCCAGGCTGCATATTCGCATATAAAATATCACACTCTTCGCCTTCCTTGATATCCAAATCAATTCCATCCAAAGCATCCACTAAATTAACCACACTTGAAAAGTTTATACGAACATTATAATTGATCTTTATACCTAAAGCATTCTCAATTGACTTTTCCGTACTCTTGATTCCAAGAAGACCCGTATGTGTCAATTTATCTTTACTCTCTTCTGGACACGAATTTTCATCCCCTTCAGGACATACAAGATTTACATAATAATCTCTAGGAATACTTGTCATCAAAATCGTTCCCGTTTTAGGATTTACCGTCAACAACATATTCGCATCACTACGCGTATTTGAATCCTGTAAACTACCATAAGAATCATTACCACTCACAAGTACAGTAAACGCATCTTTCGTAATATTTCTAACCGGATCACTCTCATTTTCACTTGCCGCTTTTTCTACATAATGCACATTTTGATAAGCAACATTCGTAATCGTGTTAAAAGTAAAATATTCCTCTGTCTCATGTAAAACATCACGATACTTTTCATTTAAACAAATCGCATTTACACTACCCTCATATAAAGCATTTACCAAATCATCTAGATTGCTATAATCTGAAGTTGAATATTTAATCTCATCTTTTTTAAGTGCCTCTAAAGTACGCTTTGTAGCTTCCTTATCCATTTCAAGAACAGTACCAATCTTCTTATTCTTAAGATCCGCCTTTGAAGTAATATTTGAATCCTTTAATGCGATAATTGAAGTTGTGATAGCCCTTTTATCTGCAAGACTTGTCACTACATCAAAAGTATCCTTCGTCTTATAAATAAAATAATTTCCATACGCAAAAGCTACACACATACACAAAGAGATCAACCCAAGTAATAATCGACTGAAAAACTTCTTTGCCTTATAATGCATCATTAAAGTGACTATCAAAGCTAATATTATAAACACAGCCGAAATTAACACAATCAATTTAAATGGCAATAAATTTAAACGCACCATTTGAAGTATAAGTAATGCGAGTGCAACAAACATAAACACCGTTAAAAATTTACTTATAGGCCTTCTTTTTTTCTTATTCTTTTTACTATTTCCCTTTACATCATGGGAAAGTTCAATATCTTTTTTAGACATAAAATAATCTCCTATAATTGATTTATATGGCTCACAATTACATATTATATAATAAAATACTACTTTTTGGCAAATCGACAAAAAAAGGATGGTCATTTTAAACCATCCTACAATACTTAATCATGTAACAAATCTATAAAAACCAATAATAAAGAAACTAACAATAATACAATACTAGCCAAAACGAACCACACAATTGAAATCATTAAATATAGAACCAGACATATAATACTAGCCATGATACAAGAAATCATTCCAATCATTAAACCCAAATGTGCTTTGTTCATTGTAAGTACCCCTAAGCTATATTATTGTACATCATCACTTGAATTACCAGCTAAAACAGCATTAATTTTATCCTTAGCCATTTTAACCGTACTTTGATCTGGAACCATAACAGATGCCGCATCTCCAAGTTCAGCGCACATTAAAGTATCACCCGTACCATCTACCATATACTGTTCCATCTTCCATTTTGGATTCTTATTCAACTGATACTTAATCAAATCCGTAATCTCATCATTAGACATTGTTGTTGAGAAAGTATTTGCCATACTATCCATAATCGAAGCATAATTTGTAACGATTGCAGGACTTGTAATCTTATCGATAATTCCCATAAGAACTTGTTGTTGATTCTTTGTACGTTGTCGATCCCCTTCTGTATAGGCATAACGCTCACGAGCATAGGCAAGCGCATGCTCTCCATTTAAATGATTCACACCTTCATGTACACCATAAGCAGGATTTGTTAAAAGTTTATCTACTGCATATCCAGGAGCCACAGTAACATCGATTCCACCAACGGCATCTACTAAATCTGTTACTGTATCAAAGCCAACTTTGAATGTATAGTTAATTTCAATACCCAATAATTGTTCTACAGTACGCTTTGTCGTATTCGTACCATGAATACCCGTATGTGTAATCTTATCTAATGCTCCTTGCATACATCCATCCCCTGCATCACAAGCTGTAGTGACATAGAAATCACGTGGTACGGAAGTTAATAGAATGGTATGTGATTTAGGATTAACTGTAGCTACCATAATCACATCACTACGACCATTTTCATCAAATCCACCACGTGTATCTGAACCAGAGATCAATACATTAAATGGTTTTGAAGTAATATCACTTACAGCTGCGGCTGAATCATTATTTTTTACTTTATAAGAAGTTTGATAAACCACACGCGTATTTGAATCAAAGTTAGAATAAGCTTCCATATCCAAAATTTGACTACGACTTGATTCATTAATAATAATGGAATCTACTTCTCCATTATAGAAAGCTTCTAAAAGTGCTGTCATACTATCATATTGTATTTGTTCCATCTTAATATTGGATTTACTTAAATCTTCTAACATAGCAGCCGATCCAGCTGTACCAATATTTCTTAAATAACCAACACTAAGGCCATTTAAAGACTTCTTATCTTTAACATCACTCGATTGTTTTACAACAATGCTTACCGTATTTTTCGCATTCTTTATAACCGAAGTAATCTTATTTAAAGCACCACCCGTTTTAGAAATATAGTATCCACCAATACCGTATCCTACAGATAATACAACAGCTAATAGAATACAGATAATTTTAGATACTACACCTTTAGAAATAAAACATAGTAATAACACAAAAATTAAGTCGATTAATATAAATATTGTTGTAGCTAAAAATAATAATTTACTTGTCAAAACATTTAATTGAATCAATTGATATAAGCAGTATATACTTGAAATAACTAAGATTAAAGAAAATAGAATCCCAAATACTTTACTCACAACATTTTTCTTTTCATTCATACTTAACACCTCATTTTCTAACTATATTACTACAATAATGAAAAAATGCATACACAAATGTATGCATTCATTATCCTAAAATTGTAGATAATACAGTAAATGTAGCCGCATCTACAGTAGCCGTAGTTGTGACATCATTTAATACAAATGTGACTGTATATTGATTTGTATTTGAATCTAAAGAACAAGTAATATTAGATACATCACTTTGTTCTAATCCAGAATTTGCCAATACCGCATTGATTGCCTGTTGTTGACCTTCATCAAATGAAGTTGAAGACTTTTCTTCTTTTTTGTAGTTTCTTCTTTAACCGGTTCTTCAACCTTTTCAGTTTCAGTGGTCTCTTCTTTAGCTCCACGCTTAAAACTACGTTCTTTTATAATACCATCTTTACCAATCTTGTATTCATAAGATCCACCATTCGTATTAAATGAAACAATATATGA
This sequence comes from Holdemanella biformis DSM 3989, assembly GCF_000156655.1. Classification (GTDB taxonomy): domain Bacteria; phylum Bacillota_I; class Bacilli_A; order Erysipelotrichales; family Erysipelotrichaceae; genus Holdemanella; species Holdemanella biformis. The sequence goes on along the minus strand of NZ_DS996842.1, from coordinate 24,467 downwards.
ACCTTTTTGTTCTTTAATGGATACATTTTCACATTCACTTTTCGTGGCATTCGCATCATCTCTAGCTACTTCTAGAATATCATCTTTTGTGATTTCTAAGCCAGATTTACTACAACCCGTTAGAAGTAGACCAAAAGCTGTAAGGAATATTAAACTATTTCTTTTCACCATCACCGTCTCCTCCATAACCATATCCATATCCGTAGCCATAACGGTTTTCATCACTCATATCCACTTTGTTTAATACAACACCAATTACGTGTCCACCATTACGTTTTAAGTCATTGATAGCCGTTTTAACTCTACGTTTATCTGAAGATTTTGCATCCACTACATATAATACGCCATCACTCACATTACTCAATGGAATTGTATCTGATGCTACTGCCATTGGTGGTGAGTCAATAATAATATATCCAAATTCTTTACGAGCTTGTTCTAAAAAGCGTCCCATTCTTTTAGATCCCAATACTTCACTAGGATTTGGTACTCTATGACCTGCTGTAATTACAGTAAGTGTTTGACCACCATCATATTGAACTTGTTGAACACCCTCATACGAATTGATACTAAGTCCTTCTTGAAATTCAGAAATAATATTTGTAAGTCCTGAACGATTTGAAATATGCAACGTTTTATGAACCGATGCATTTCTTAAGTCACAATCAATTAATAATACATTTTTATATTTTGCTGCCATAATACGAGCCAAGTTACAAGCTATCGTACTCTTTCCTTCATTTGGAACTGTACTTACACAAGTAATAACCTGCATAGCCTCATCCATTTGACTAAACTCAATATTTGTACGCAAGCCACGATAAATCTCATCTACATCAAACTGATTTCTCTTTTTCTTTGCCATTTCTATCTCCTAAAGAAACTAAAACGCTTCTTTTTCTTTACAACCTCAACATTTAATATATCCATATCACTCAAGATACGCTTAGGATTCTCAAAAAATAATATATCCGCATTCTCACTACCAATACGCTTTGAAACAACAGAATACGCATCACTCAATTTAGAAATACGATGCCCACTTGCTCTATGTGTATCTGTACCAATCACATCACAATATCCATCATCTAATAAAGATAATGCGTTCGATTGAATTGTCTTTCCATGCATTCCTAAAATAGAAGTACGATTGATCTGTAATACACAACCCATATCAATCCAATTATCAATAATTGAATAATCAAGTCCGGAATGAAAATAACGTTCAATATGCGCAAGCACAGGAACAAATCCCTTTACCTTCAATTCATACAAACAATCATCTCTATAATCAATGGAATGAATGTCACGAAGAACATTATACTCCACAAGCATATAACGAGATCCATTTAGTGTAGGATATAAATCTAAATCCAACCCATCAATGAATTCACTATTCATCATGACTTCTCCACCACAATAAATTGGAATCGGACTCATTTCTTTTAATTCCATCTGACGAGAAACAATCTCATTATAAATAGAAACATCTAATTGTCCAGGTATAAAGTGTGGTGTACTACAGATTCCTACAAAGCCATCATTACGAGCTGCTTCTAACGAACTTTGAGCATCCTCAATAGATGGCATGCCATCATCAATACCCCAAGCGATATGTGAGTGAATATCTATAAACTTAGCCATTATAATTCAGGAATCTCGCAGAAAACAGGAATACCCAAATATTTTTCTGCCTCTTCTTTCGTACGCAAACGATTATCAAACAAGAATCTTAATACCGCATATCCTGCACCAAGTACAAATCCAACTGCAGCCGCAAGTACACCATTCTTCTTTGCATTTGGACCACTTGGTACATAAGATAATTTTGCCTTGTCTACAATTTCAATATTACGAACATTTAAGTTTTTCTGCATTGTCTTAATAAAAGTATCTACAGTTCCATTTGCGATATCCTTAGATAACTTAGGATCTGTAGTTGTAGCCGTAATTGTGATAATTTCCGTATTTGATTCATTCGTAACTTCAATACAATCTTTGACACTTTTTGCGTTTTCCATACCCACATTTTTAGCCACTTCAGACATAACATTATTCTGCGTCATTAAGTTAACTACGTTAGTAACCAATTTACTATTGGCAATCTGTGAGTTATAATCCAAAGCACCACTATCACTTACTTGAGGCGTTAAATAAATGGAAGTACTAGCCGTATATTTAGGCGCAATCAAAAACTTTGTTCCAAAAAATCCAACAGCGCCAAATACAACACAAAGTAAAATAATTAATTTAATATGTTTTAAAATAACACGAGCCACTTCAAGAAGATCAATAACATCTTCATCATCTTCTACATTAGCCACATTCATATAAGCATCATTACGAGACATTCTCTTATAAGCCATAAACCCTTATCCTCCTACTTTTTATTTTAAGCATGATTAAAACAACCATGAACCAAAACATTATAACTATACCATAAAATGAACCTTTTTTTATAAATAAATTCATCTTATATGTAAACAATTGTTAATTTTTCATGAATATTTTATCAAATCATAGTCAAATAGTGTCTGCCAAGCGGTGTAATACGATAACTATCGCTTGCACTCACTCTTTTTAAACTAGGAACCTTTATATCATTTAGATTCCTTTTTCGATTCTCTTTTTTTACTTTCTCCAAGTAATTTACAATCATTTCTAAATTATCATCATTCATTTCTTCATTTCGACTCTGTAATAGATCAAATCATTCCAATTTCTCCTTAATAAATCGAATTTGATTCAGTTCAAGATTTAATTCATTGCATATAGAAACAATACTCTCACCATAAGTTTCTAGATTTGAATACACTTTTAATATACGAATATCCAAATCATTCAATTGAGACATCGTTTTAAAAAACATTAAACCCAAATCTATGTTTGTATGATCCGATTCCAAGAGGTTGATATATCCATTCACATTATATTCAACCAACTTTTCCTGTATCTCATCCATTATATTATCCAACAAAGCCTCTGTAATCTGTTCAATAAAGACTGGATTATTTTCAAATAGATTATTCATTCTATATTCAAGTTCAGTTTGTCTAGTCTGAATATTTTTTAAAGCATTTAAAACATTTCTTTCAAGACAATGTTGTTTATATGAAAGAAGAACATTATTTGCCACGGGCAAAACAGATCCAACCATTTCACAAGCTCACATTCCCATACCTTTATCAAACAAAAAGCTTCCTGCTTCTTGAATAACTGCAGGTAATAGTTTTTCTACTAGTTCTTTTCCGACCTCTTCTTTTGTCGCATCCATTAAATCCTTTAATTTATATTGATCCATAATTTCTCCTAATCCATAAATAGTATATTCTTTAGTTCACTAGTCCACTTTTTCCAACTCATAAAGACTTTCGTTATAATTCGAAAGACTGCACAAAATGGAATGAAAATTGGATAGGAATCAAGGAATTTAGAGTGATTCTTAAACCAAGAAGCTTCTGGAAACAATCTTCTAAATACATATTTAGCTTTTGCGTGTTTAGAACCTTCC
>NZ_DS996842.1:0-18335 GCF_000156655.1 Holdemanella biformis DSM 3989 | reverse complement strand
CCTTCCAGTTCAAATTTATGAATTTCATTCTGCATTCTTTGTTTGGCTGTGCCATAGGTACCACTTGTAAAATAGTATTCAACATATTCAAGCTCTTCTTTCGTTAAACTTGAAAAATCATTGTTTGGTACATCAAACAATTTATAAGCCATTTCTCTGGCTTCTTTTTCATAGTCTTGTATACCTAGAATTTTGCATTGTTCATTTATATAATTTAGATCCAATGAACGAGATTCATTATAAACATAAATATCAATTAATGTTCGAATTCCAGTACCGCTAAAAATAAAATATTTATAGGCATGGGCATTGTGTTAAATCATTGACAAATTCACTTAAATCAGAAAAAAAATTTTACTAAAATCAATTCTAATACTTGTAGTTCTGATTCTTAAAACTCTTCCTTATTAAATATATGTCCTATTTGACGCTTACAATAGCAACTATAATAATGTTGAAAAAATAAACATAACAAAAAAAGGATTTCAGTTGGGTATCACATAACCGAAATCCTTTTAATCATTTAAATAAAATCTAGGGGTTTATAAGATAATACCCTTAAGGCATCAGTCTTATATATTGACCCATAGATATTTCTTGGAAACCCCTAGATTATTTAGTTACCCGTTATCAATACTTGCTCTGATATTTGATAGCATTCACTCAATTTTTTAGTCACTTGATCCACTGTCTTTTCATTCCGTACATCTTCCGGTGCAAGGATTTGAATATTTCCATCGACTAAAAGAGCCATTCATAAAAGGTGGTACCAATACATACAAAAACTTTTGCTAGGAAGGTCTCATCTGACTTATACTCAATATACACATCCTCTCCAAATCAATGAAGATGTCCTTCATCAGGTAATTCTTCAATTCGTGTGTTACTTCCACCTCATCTACGTCATACATCTTGAAGAGCTTGTTAGTGTGATTTGACACCTTGAAATCATCTGGCGCCAAAACTGCATCCGATTCGGATACGACTTGATTTGAGATACGATTCACACGGAAAGGAAGCACCTTTTAATTATAGGCAAGCACATAGTAGCAATCACCATTCCAAGCCAAGGAATATGGACTTACCACATTAACTTGACCATTATGCCGATAAATCTTCTTCTTATTACGTGCGTAATCGAAATATTGGAAAGTCATCTACTGTTTGTCATCAATATCCTTACCAATGATATCAATAACAAGATAGAGTTTCTCATTACCATCTTTGATACGATCACCGATAAAGATGTAAATAGTCAACTTGAACGAACGATAACCTGCCAGCTTTGCAATCTTCTAAATTAATTCATCACTCTACTTCTCCCTAATAAAACGAGGAGAAGAAACAGCATCAATCAGAAATTTCAAAGTATTCACCGTCATAGTAAAAGCAATTTCTGAACTCAAAGTATACAACAATATTAAAAACCGTCATGCGTTTACTTTTGCATCCCTGTCTTTTACTAATTCTATGAGTTCATCTATATTGACTTGATGCTCGTCATCAGTAAACTGATAAAGGTCGTTAAGGCAGTCGAATTTTTGTTTTTGTTGTTTGGCATAATCCAAACTCCTTAACAAGTATTTTAATGATACCATTTGAAATTTTAGTTTACTTTTTTTCTTTCAAAAGTTTATTAAATACCGACAAAAGGGCCTGTCTATTTAATACTAATAATAAAAAGAAAGGTATTACTTGAATAAACATTGAAATTCCACATGTTGCCATAACTGATTGAATAAAAACAATTACTACCGATATTATATGCGTCATCCACTTGATTTTCATTCTAATAAATGACTGTAGATATTTTGTTCTTAACAACCATGTTACACAATATCCGAACAAGGTTGCTAACGCTGCACCAATCGCACCAATAAAATTAATAAAAATTAAATTACAAATAGTATTTACAATTGCGCCGATTACTGTAGTTCTAGCCACTGACTTTGTATTTCTAGTAGCCGCAAAAAGAGACCCCTCAAACTGTGAGATTCCGCAGAATACCGTTCCCATCAATAAAAATGGAACACATCTCCAAGCTATAAAGTAATCTCCCTTATACAAGAACGAAGCTAACGGAATATTGACAATTAATAATCCTGAGCATATAGCTAACGAAATAAAACTGTAAAGCGAATAGTTTGTACCAATAAATCCATCCGTGTCATCTTCATCGAATTCCTTTATTGCTGATATCGACCATGCATTATAGAAAATTCCTTGAAACATTGTCAGAATAGTTGGGATTTTGTACGCAACTGAATAAATACCATTTTCTGCAACACCTTTCATAAAGGTAAGTATATATCGATCGCTTGCATTATTAACCCACCAAGATATAGAATTTGCAATTAATGGTGAACTATATTTAATCATTGGTTTTGATAAATCCGTATAATTTTTAAATTTAATATCTTTGTAGATTTTTCCTATGTACAATTGATAGATATTCTGAATTAGTACACCAATAGTATTACTAATCATGTACCCAACAATTCCCCACCTAAATACTAATAAAAGAAAAAGATTGCTGATACAAGTTATTAGCGTACATAATATTCCACTACTTGCAATTACACCAGCCTTATTTACAGCTCTTAGATATAAATTAAAAATTTGACTTACTGCGCCCAACACAAAATATATCACCAAAAATGTTAAATATAAATATGAAATATTCAACACTTTAGTTAACTCAACTATTAATACACTAAATACAAGAACAATCGTTCCTTTTATTGCAATATTGATAGATGTGGATAATACATCCTCTTTTTTATAATCAGGATCCATACCAAACCTAAGCGTTGCATCAAAAACACTCAATAAAAGTATTGGAGTTAATAAAGAAGCTGTTGAAGTAATTAAATCAACATAACCATATTCAGTAGTTGTTAATACCGCAGTATATAAAGGAACTAACAAAAAGGATAATATCTTTGATCCAAAGCTCCCAATTGTAAATAGCCCAATATTTTTTATTAAGGATTTACTTTTTTGGTTCACATTCATCCTCCTTTAATAAGTTGTGTCATCAAAAGTAAGAATACCGGCTCCACCAGTTGCATAAATAGTATCCCCAACAATCATTCTTCCCATTCCACTAACTAAAACTGTAGCTAAATTAGCAATTTCTTCAGGAGCTGCATATCTTTTAGACGGTGAATAATCTAAACTTAAATCATTCTCTACATCATTTCTTAACATGGGTGTTAAAGTCGAACCTGGAGCTAAACCGTTAACAATAATTCCATAAGATAAATACTTCTTGGCCATACCTAAAGTAAGACTTCTTTCTCCCCACTTCGAAACAATGTAAGGTGAAATCCCAGGGCGCAATGATGAGGATGAAGTAATGTTAAGGATGTTTCCTTCTATTTTATTCTCCACCATATACTTTGCAAATTCCTGTGAAATAAAGTACATACCTTTTAGATTAGTATCTAACACTTTATCATAATCTTCCTCTAAAGTATTAGGAAATAAATCTCCTCCATTGACACCAGCATTATTCACAAAAATATCGATAATGTTATTAGCGAGAAATGATTGTAAAGTATTCTTCATTTCTACTATATCTGAAATATCCAATTGTAAAATTTGTATTCTAGTTTTATTACAATCTAAAGAAATTATAAGTTTCTGCTTTGCTTCTTCTAATTTTGAAATATTACGTCCACAAATAACTACACTTGCTCCATTTTTCAAAAAAGACTCCGCAATAGAATAACCTATACCTGAGCTTCCACCCGTAACTAAAGCTTTTCTTCCTTCGAGGATATGTCCTTCCAAACATGGGATAATCACTTTTTCCTTTTTAACTCTTACTAATTTCTTTTTTATGTACGCTTTAATATTCATGCTATCTTTATCCCTTAATAGTATCTTTTAAAATTTTAAAAGCTTTATCCCCAAGAACACTTTTTAGTGCACCTTTTAAAGTATCTTTGGCATTTTTAGGCTTATTTTCTCTTACAAGTGTTTGATATGCATCACTCTCATCTTCGTCAGTCACAAATGCTTCGAATAAAATTGGTTTTTCTGAATTGCTGAGGAATTTATCACTTTGTTCAATAAATTCTTTCATATTATGAGCATATATATACTCAAATCCACAAGTTTCAGCCCAACCTTTTGCTGAACCATGATAATTAGCTGCCGCAATAAATCTATCTTGATCTTTTTTATTCTCACCGTGTAACTTAAATTCTATTCCTCCATTATTATTTATAAGAAGAATTCGAACATTGCTCTTAATATGTCTTACACTTAAAACATTCATATCATAGAAAAATGCTAAATCTCCAATCACCATAAAACATAATTTATCGGTAACCATACTTTGACCAATTAGCGTTGACATACCACCATCAATACCAAATGCACCTACATTGGAATAACATTCAATGGATGGATTCAAATGAAACATATTCCAAACACGTAAACTATTTAAAATTGAAAACTGAATAATTGATTCCTCAGGTAACTTATCATGCATGTGTTGTGCAATTGACACATTAGAAAATGGTACTTTGAAATCATTTTTAATCTTTCCAATCTTAGTCTTCCATAAGCCATAGTATGAATGATCCTGACAAAAAGAATGTACCGAAGTAAAGAATTCAATAATTGTTCCTTGATAGACTCTTGTTAATTTATCGTATGTATCAATAACTTTTCCATCTTCATTCACTCTCCAATGCTCGATACCAGTTAGCACATTTTTTGAGAAAGCTAAATAAAATGGATAATCTCCGGTTTGACCACCAATTGAAATGATCACCTCCGGTTTAATTTCATTAAGTTCTTCTATCTCCGAACAAAGCAATAAGTGATTAGCTTTTACTGTATACTCGTTAGAAAAATTTGATAAATGATTGGTATAAATAATTGTGTTAGTTTTTTCACAAAAACTATTGATTGCATTAACTTCCACTTCGTTGAAGGGGATGTGTTCACCAATAACAACTAATATCTTCTTATTAGCTAAATCTTCATTTACAATTTCGTTTGTTTTGTAATACTTAATCGTTCTAAACTCAGGTTCAATATCTACTAATGGGAAATCAAGCCAAGGAACACATAACTGTACTGGTCCTGTCCCATTTCTTGTTAACTCTATTAGTGCCTCATTCGCAATACGTAAACTGTGATAATAATCATTAATGTCAGAAACAAAAGGAAGCTCAAATGACTTTTTTACACTGTCTTTAGGCAACGATGTTTGGTCAGGAGCCTGCATATATTCTTGATACTTAAAACGCGAATGCTTTTCCATAGTTAACGCAAGGATTGGCACACGTTTATAATAGGCTTCCGTAAGAGCAGGTATATAATTTCTTGTTGCCTGTGCACTTGTACATAAAATTACTACTGGTTTATGTCTTTGTAAATAAACACCAATAGCAATGTATGCGGCACTTCTTTCATCAACAACTGAAAAACAATTAAAGAACTCATCATCTTGTAGTTTTTTAATGAACGGTATATTTGTCCCTCCCGGGCTAATTACTATGTCTGAAATATTGTTTTCTTTCAATAGCCTAACAACTATTTCTATATTGTTGTTATTTGTATATTCCATATACTATTTCTCCTTCAAAAGTTCTCGTATACTTTCTTTAAATCTTCTATTCTTCTCTTGGATAATCGTCATTGACTCTTTTTGAACACCAGCCAATTTTGATCTATCTTTAATGAAATTCACAACTAATTCGTATGCAGAGTCAGTTGTTTCCTCTTTAGCATTTACCACATATGGATAATTCAAACTGCCAAATAGACCTTCAAATTTTCTACTATATGAAATTGGAATTGTAACAACCCCAGCCGAAAAAGATGCAATAGTAGAATGCATTCTTGACCCAACAAAAACATCCATGTTACTAATATAACTTTTTGCTTCAATCGGAGTATCGAATGCTGGAGCTAAAATAGTATTGGGATACTTCTCATTTAGAAGTTCACATATCTTATAATCGTCATCATAAGCATCTTCTTTTAAGTCGATAACATGTGGTATCAAATGAACCTCATACTTATCACTTAATTCATTAATTAATTTATTAATAAGTTCAGGATAATTCAAAGATAAACCAAATTGATTTTCTGAATGGAATCCACCCTTATATAATAAACCAGAAATGTTAATGCCAATTTTTTCTTTATTCGAAAACTTATATTTTGCTTTATTGAAAGGTAAAACAAAAGCCATATCTGAAACTAACACTGAATTCTTGATGCCAAATTTCTCTTCTAACAGTTTTTGAGACATTTCATCTCTACAATAAATCTTATACGCTCTATTGAACACCTTTTTAGCTTTCTTTTCAGACTCAGCGTATTCAAAAGGACCATATGTTTGAGGTAATAGAATATATTTTTTTCCTATCAATTCAGCATAAACCTTCTGTTTAATTAGATGAAAGTAATAGTCTTTAGAATAAATATCTGAAAAACTATCGCCCATTGTTACATCAAAAATATAATCACACGATCTTAAGGCTCTAAAATACTTCATATTAACATCTTTTAGCCTAGGAAGAATGTTAATAAATTTATAATCTGAAAAATAGTTAGAAACCATCCCAATATTTGTACCTGAAAAATTATAAACTGTTACATCCTTAGTAACTAATTCATTAAAAAGTGATAAAAATGAATATACTAACGCTTCACAACCTTTATTAGCAGATTCGAACTCAAATCCAATTAAACCTATTTTCATTTTCTATTACTCCATTCCTTAATCCATTCTAAATATTTATATTTTTTTTCTTGTGTAGGTTCTAATACCATGCCCTCGCACCACTCATTCCAAGCATTAATGAATAAATATTCATCACTTTGAACACTATCCATATATTTAAAGAAGCTTTCCTTGCTAGGAGGAGTTATTACATAACCTCTATATCCATGTCTAGGTGTATTATCCCACTCAAAACATAGACCTCTAATAACATTGTTAACATTTAATTTAGTATCATTTGCAACTTTATACATTTTTTCACCAGAATACCTTACTAAATATTGGTTCCGTTTGATTTTTTTCCCAATATAATTTGCAACTCTCTGTGGGAAATAGCTAAGTGATTTAGTGTAACAACTTAGCATCGAAGCAGGTTCTCTTAAGTGAACAAAATCTGTTACACTTGCTTTATTTTTAATAAATTTTTGTATTACGTTTTCATCGTAACTTTCACATATTTCTATACAACACAAACCCGCGAAACCACAATCTATACATCTTTTATCTAGATAGGTTAAATAATCATTTTTTTGGCCAAAATTTGATTTGAAAATCATAAATAACGGTTTATTATTTCTCTTTTCATATCTAGAGTCTTGAAAAAATGGTAATAAATACTGAAAATGTGTTTCCCAATCGTCTTCACAACCATAAGACTGTTCCAATAGCAATTCCTTAGTTCCCTCCCAAGATCTATACCAACTATGATTCGCCCAGCAGAAGAAAAATCTCATCGGAATATCAGCATTTGCCAACAACATTTCAGCTGGTTTTTCAAGTAATTTTTTTCCATTAAAATAATAATGATAGAAAATCATTCCATCGACATCATATTTTTGAGCAAGTTGAGCTTGCCATTCCAGCGTAGATTTGTTATCTAATGAATAGAAATAATTATTTAAAGGATAATTTGGTTGCACATGCCCTTTATACAATGGTTTAGCTTTTTTTATATTTGTCCATTCAGTAAATCCTTTTCCCCACCACTCATTGTTTTCTGGAATTTCATGAAATTGTGGTAAATAAAAAGCAAATTTTTTCATGAATTTTTACCTCCTCTTTTTCATAGAGCACTATCAAAAACTCTCGAAGTTGATAAACAGTGCTTTTTTATTCCCCTCCACCATTTTGATTTTTTCTCATTTTTCGCATCTCGCTCCGCTCGCATTCTAAGAAGGTGAAGGGTTCGATAAAGATCGTCTGCTGTTTACAATTCAATCTCTTTTTAATGCTATTGCTATAATTTTTTTGATATTGGTTTAATTGTACCTGCCGATTCGTCTTTTTCTTTGTATGGCTCGTACCTTCATGTTCACTCACCCTGATGTGAACATGTAGTTCAAAATATTCCAGATTCTGACAATAACTATCTCTTCTCAATACCAAATGCGTATATTGGTTGGAACAGTAATCAAGCTCAGTATTTTTTGGCTTCACTTTCTACAATGTCTCTTTCCACAACCTGTCTCTACACATTAATTGGCCTGTTTTTATCTCTCCATAAAAAGCATTTCGATATAATGCTTTCTCCTGTGTTTCGGCTGTGACCCAAATACTGGATATCAATCAAGCATCTAAAACCTAAGTATATGTGTCTTATCTCCATTTCGGACAGTCTCGCAATTTATCAATTTTCTCAAGACATGAATATCATACCTTTGATTGATAATAATAAACGAAGAAAATCGATTGAAAATAAAACCTGTAAATTTTTCAATTCAGATGGTATACGAGTCTGTAGCTATAGTTACACCATGAAATATGATGGATATGACCATACTCGTTACTGAAAGAAATAACACTGTCCCTTGAAAACTAGACTTATTAATTACTATCCTTTTGCACAAACATGTTCTATCACTAACTATGGAAAAGTTGTCTATGTTAAAGACAAAGATAATAAGCCTAGATTTAAATAGCTGTTTCATATGGTTCACCTAAATGAAAATCTATTTACAAAGATTTTACCTGAACTGAAAGAGTCAACAATGCAGTATTAAATACTTACGGCTTACACAAGATGCATCGACACGATGGTGCAAAGAGTGAATTCTTCTCAGTCATTGCATGAATCAATCTACATCTTGATGCGTGGTTAAAAGCATAAGTTTAAGAATTGGAATTTTAAATAAGTGATTTTTTTCACTATTTTTTGTACTTCGTTGTTTAGTCATACCTTTATAAAATCATTATTTATTTATTGCAAAGCACCTTCTTTTATTTTCTATATTCTTTTCGATGCTACTTTCATTTTTTAAGTTAGTTTTTTAATTCTAAAGAATAAAAACAATAAAAGATAATTATTAAATAGACACAAGTACTTAGATATTATGGTTTTAGGTCCATATTTATTTTCAATCGATTTACACGCATTTCTAAATACCTGATTTTCTAATAAAACTAATGATTCTCTATGTTTGTAATCAAATGTATTAGTAGAATTAGCCAAAACATCTAATAAATGTATTCCATTTAAACATAAATTTTCATCTAAACTTTTGTTATATTCCCTAACGTTATGTCGTTTGCAAAACTCTTTTCCTTTTAAGTTTACCTGTAATATTTCTTCAAATGAGCCTGTTCTATATATTTTTGTTGCTGTACCCGCAATAGTACAATCATATATATAACTAGACCCACTAATTACACTCACCGACTTGCACATATCAAGATATTTTAGATTGAAATCAAAATCCTCTCCCAGTCTAATGTTCACATTGAAACGTAAATCCTTTAGAATACTTTTCTTATAAATTTTTGAACAGGGACTGTTTATAATGGTACTTCGATAATAATAATCAAAGTTATCTAAAAATTCATTCAAACTCAATGTTTCTGTTTTCTCAATGTTATAGCTATAAACCATGTCAGGATATAGAATCTCAAATCCAGCAATAATCAAATCACTCTCGTGAATGTAGCAGGACATATCATATAATAAATTTTTTTCAATCCAATCATCTGCATCAATAAACATAAAATATTCAGAGGTACATAATTCTATACCTATATTTCTTGCATTAGATACTCCATTATTCTCTATTGATACTATTTGAATCTTCGAAAAAGAGTTCTTATACTTATTACATATTTCTAAACTATTATCTGTAGATCCATCATTTATGATTATTAATTCGATATTTTTATAACTTTGATTTAATATACTTTCAATACATCTAGATACATACTTACTTGCATTATAAACTGGAATAATTATACTTATTTGTCTCATACATATCCTCAACTATTTTAATTAAAGCTACTTCTCTTCTTTTCTTTTGATTTCAAAATAATCAAAAGAATACTTAACCAAATTATCTTTTGTCCCATATCAGTTACATAACCTCTTACATACAAAAACATAGCTGTTCCAATAACAGAATATAAGCAAGCAACATTTGATAGATTATTGTCTTTATTTTTTATGCCATAATGTGATTTACCCAATATGCTTCCAATAAATATACAAAATACAGGCCCTATCCATGAGAAGTTATAAAATAATTCTCCTAAGAAAGAACCCCCAAGGGAATGGTATATACTTCCCGGTAATTGAGTTATAAAAATTGTCTTGTCAGCCAACAAAGGAATTCTTGCAACCAATAAAGGGACACAAGAAACAATTGCTGCAACAAAGCTTAATCCATATCCGTAAGAAATATTAAATGGTGTATATTTCACTGCTAAGACTAAAGTATTAAACGCAGATCCAAATTCGCTTAGCGATGATCCAATTGTATAAGAAAATGTATTTATTGTGGAAAGAAAGCCTCCAAATTCTATGTCAGAATTGACTCTACCCGCTCCAATCGACGAAATAAAATAAAACCCCAAAAATGACATTATTATTAAAACCAATGTTTTTTTTATGTTAAGTTTGTTTTTTATCAAATAATAAATATATATCCATATCAATAAAAAGCAAACTTTATCTTGTCTACTTCCACTTAACATTGTAAATGCTTTATATAATAAAACACCCCAAAAAATAGTTGTAGTCTTCTTTTTATCACTTTCACTAATCAATAAATAGATAACACCTGCATCGAAAAAAAAGCTAACGTACTCACAAACTGCGGAATATTTTCAGTAAATAATGCCATGTAGCCACCTCTTGACGAAATATATAACTGATATACGTCTAAAAATAATCGAGGAATTATCCCAATCCCAAACAAGATTCTCCCTGTATTTTTTGAATCTTTTGGCAATTTCATAGATAATTGGTTAATTCTATAGATTGAATTCTGACTAGGCTTTATAGAAACTCCTATACCCAAAAAAATAAAGGCTTGGGATAACAAATAAAAGATAAAAGCTTTGCTTATTTCAAAATTAGAAGCATATAGTTCTAGAGGGAAATAGTCTGTTCCTGGAATATCAAATCCATATTTTAATATTTCCCCACAATGAAATATAAATGTAAATAAAACAAACATACATGGAATAGAAATAAAATCCAATTTAACCAAAAACTTTAATGCCATGAGATTTAAAATCAATTGCACAATTGATACAATAGCCATTTGTGTGTAACTAAAAGAGGTTATTAAATTCAAAAAAATAATAATAAAGAGAAATTCGATTAAGAAGAAATAAAAAACAAACGCTGATTGAATTTTTATGTTAAAATTATTTCTAAAAAACATAGTTAATCTCCTAACATATCTTTATACAGCTTATTTAATTTTTGTGCTTCGATTTTAATCGAATACCCATTATTAGAAAGTGCTTTTTGAGCTTCATCGATATTGTTAATAAATGTTTCTTTTGAAAGTGAATTAATCCAAACTTCTTTATTCTCAAGAGAATACATTTTTGCGTTTGATGTAAAACAAATCTCTGGTGTAATTCTGTCTGAAAAAATACAAGGTTTTCCAGAAGCTTGTGCTTCTATACCAGTTACAGGTAATCCCTCAAATAACGAAGGCATCACAAACACATCGAACATATTCATTATTTTTGGAATATCATTTGATAGGCCTAAAAACAATACTCTATCTTTTATGCCTAATTTCTCCGCTCTTTCAATCATGTTATCTAATAGTGGTCCGACTCCAACTAAAACTAGTTTCCACTTAGGTCTAGAAATTTTTGAGCAAATTTCTAAGAGAAATTCATGATTTTTTTGCAAACAAAATCTTCCAATATGCCCAATAACAAAATCGTCTTCATCAATCAGAAGTTTTTTTCTTAACTCACAATCACTCTTTACATTTCTATATTCATCCAAATCTAGTGCGTTATTGATTACTTCAAAAGAACGTCCTTCAAATAACCAATCCCCCGCTTTTTTTGAACAAGCTAATCTATGAGTAGCAACACTAGGAATCTTCTTCTTAGAAAAGAAGCCAGCAATTTTTTTAATTAGATTGGTTGCTTGATATGTAGTAAGATGAGAATGAGCTATTCTTACCGGAATATTTGCTCTTTTAGCCGCAGAAAGAAACACTCCACAAGCCACATCCATATGACAATGAACAATGTCAAATTCATTTTCTCTAAAAAACACATCTAGATTTTTTTGATATTTAATAGGATCTGTCCCTCTTCTTGGAACTCTAAATATCGGAATACCTAGCATTTGAAGTTCTTCATCATAATCTCCATTTTCATCAGAGTTAGCATGTATTAATATTGAAATCTTATACTCATTACTCTTAATTAATTCTCTTATATATCTCATAACCATGGTTTCTGCACCAGCTCTAACCATCGGCCCGCCCATTGCATACAACAATCTAATCATTTTATATTCTCCAGTCATTTAATTAAATTTTTTTCGGCAAATTCTCTTGTATCTCCAATAACTTTTCCTGGTTTTCTTACAACAATGCTAAAATTTGGAATAGTCCCTTTTACAACCAATCCTGTGCCAACTATACAATTTTTGCCAAGAATAGTTCCTGGCGAAAGGAATGCTCTAGCACCTATGAAAGAATTATTTCTTATAGAAAAAGATTTAATAAAGTCAGCGTTTTGTCCTTTTTCAAGCTCTATACCAATATTAACCAGTTGATTATGTATTGAATAATTTTGAGTTATTACATAACATGTTTACTAATAAATGCGTTTTTACCAATTGTAATAGCTTTATAGAAACAACTATCTATAAACGCATCAGGACATGTATAAGTTACTTTACTATCTATGTGAACTCCTATTTTTTTATAATACCATATTTGATATTTCATAAAACCATCAAAATTAAAAATTTAGAAATATATTTCTAAACATTCTATAGATTGGAACTTTAAATAGTTCCTTAAATAATCTATTCATTATCTGGCTCCTTTTTTAATTTTTACACTTTTTGCATATAAATCAAGATAAGACCTAATCATATAGACATTAGAAATACTATTATTCTTTTTAATTTGAAATTTTGTTCCCCTAAGAATATCTCTAACAGCCTCTACGTTCCCCTTCTCTATTACGCATTTTGAATCATCAATAAATTCGGGACTTCCACCAGTATTATAGGTAATTACTGGAGTTCCACAAGCCATTGACTCTAAATTAGTCGTAGGGAAATTATCTTCATAAGTAGGATTAAAATAAATATATGTAGCAGAATAGATTTCTACTAATTCATAAACATTTTCAGTTCGAGTTATCGCAATAATATCTGATGGTAACTCTTTGAGTTGTTTATCAGTTACACCTACAACAACAATTACATACTCATCTTTATTAATTATTTCATTCAACTTAACAAAGTCTCTTAATCCTTTTCGCTCAGACCATTCTCCTGCTACCCCCAGGATTATTTTTTTTTCTTCAATTCCGTATTTAGCTTTAAAATCAGATTGAGTAGGTTTAAATACATTTGTATCGATTCCGTTATAAATCACTTTTATAGGATATTCACCAAGAAATGAATTACTCATAATATCTGCTAACCATTTGCATGGTGTAACTACATTAATATCTAAACCTGTAAATAAATCTCTTTTCTTCTTCCAGTTCCATTCAGAATTATCTAGCACTTTTGAAGCAGGATATGTATTTAATTGTTCGCAATTAGAGCACCCATTTTTCCATTTTTCACATCCTACTGCATCAAAATAAGCACAATGACCAGTAAAAGCCCAACAATCGTGTTGTGTCCAAATTACTTTCTTATTTTTCTCCCTGATGTAATTAAAAAGAAGCTCAATATTTATGTAATAACCATGAATACAATGCAAATGAATAATATCTGGATTAATAGAATCAATCCAACTCAATAGTTTTTTAGTCGAAGAACCCGATCCAAATCCATGTTTATCCGTAATTCTTGTATAAATGCCATGAAGCTTTATTCCAAAATCGTCATTCATATAATATTCATGATTGTTTTCTGCCTTTCTGCCTCTCCCCCAAGCCACATAAGAATCAATTCCCTGTTCAAGCATAGCCTTGTGAAGATTCATCATGATATTACCTGCTGCTTTATATGAAAATGTATTTATCTGTAATACCTTCATTCAAAATTAACCCTCCACAATTTTTTTAAGCCAACTTCTTAAAGAATATTTCTCGTAAATTTCTTTATCTACTTCTTTGTATTCTTCTTTAAAGAACACATTATCTAAATCTATATGTCCTTCATATACGTAAATATTCTCAGGACGATAGAAATCGTAATTTACAATATCTTTATTAGTTGTAATTAGTTTTTTCTTAGCACCAAGCGCTTCCAAGACCCTAATTGTTAAACCAAACTGTCCAGCCTGAGCAGAATCCAGTACACATCTTGAAGTTTCATAAACATCATTCATTTTCTGTCCCGTAAGCGGTTCAAAGTGGAATTCACTATACTTTGCTCCTCTTAGCTCCTTATTCATAACTTTTCTGTAGAAATAAACAATTGGAGATGGAAAGAAGAAATAAATGAACTGTTTCGGATAAACTGCTTTTAACTGTTCACTCATCATATTTATGAACTTGTATTTCTTTGGATGAGCTGTTCCAATAAAACAGAAATCATTCTTAAAGTCTTTTTTATTCTTTGCTCCTAACTCTTCATATACTCTGGAATAGAATAAAGGTAAAAAATTAAGTGTTGGTGTTTCCTCAGTATCTTTTCTATCAAATGAATAACACTTATCAAAAAAATGCTGTACTCTTTTGATATAGGGGAAGTTAGTTTGAGAATCCCACTGGTATAAGACAAATTTAGCTCGGGGTTGAAACTCTTTAATATGCGCAATCATATCCTCACTAAAAGACAATGACTGACCAGAAATCAAGAAAACCACATCGTATTTCTTGCTACTAACCGTCTTCATTACTTCATCAAAGTACCTCTTTATGTAGGTTTGAATTAGCTTCTTGTTAATACGAATGGCAGCTTTAACCCAGGCATTTGTACTAGGGCGATCGTCGAAGAAGTCAACTTCATATCCCATTCTATTTAACTCTTCTGTGATCAACTGCGGATAGTTAAAAAACTTCGGCATAATAAGCAATAACTTCATCTTTTATCCTCTCCCTGTTACCTCTTATTTAAAATTTTTTCAATCTTAGTACTGTCACCCCAAATAGCCTTTGAATCATATGGCCTATCCGGGAATACACCGTATTGAAGTTTGATATCGTAATTGTTTTCTTTAATAAATCTTTCTACTCTATCAGCTAACTTTTCAGGTCTTCCAGAGCAAATATTAATAATTCCCTGTTCCTGGCTCTGACCTACAACAGCTGCAACTTGAGTACAGAAGTCTGGATAGTCAATAAAGTCATACTGATTTTGTCCTAAAGTAAATGGGAACTCTTTTTTTCCTTCTTCTGCCGCTGCTGTAATCTTAGAAAAGATAGAAGAACCAAACTTAGAGTTACCAACAATATAATAACCTCTCATCCATTGGAATACGCAATTGTTTTGTTTGCATAACATAACAGTTAAATCTCTAAGTGCATTCTTTCCAATTCCATATGGAGTTGTGGGATGACACGGAGTTGATTCGTTTATAGAACCTTCAAAGAATCCAATTTCATGCATACTTCCCATTGCTGCAATATGTTTACAACCTGCTTCAACCATTTTCTTAATGAAATCGTAGTGAGCAGGAAGATCATCAATATGTGCATTTGAGTAATGAATAAATCCATCTCTCCATGCTAAATGGCAAAGCACCTCTGGCTTACCAAAATATTCATATGGATTTTCAATCTCAAAGAGATTACACGCTACCTTTTTTGCTCGACTATCCACATGATCAGTATTAAAATCTACCGCAATAACCTCATTTCCACTATTCAAAATAGCTTCTACTATTCCGGTTCCTAAATAGCCATTTGCACCTGTCACTAAAATTCTCATTTTTTCCTTATCTCCTTTTAATTATTAAGCCTGCTAAACGTGCTAATGTCACTTCTTATGTCCAAAACAAAATAAGTTTCATTACTCTACAGTTACACTTTTAGCTAAATTTCTCGTCTTATCAACATACAACCCTTTAGCCACACTCATATGATGCACTTAACGATTTAAACAAATAACTTGATAATCTTGCTTAACCATTCTAGTACATAATTCTTCTACGACAATTTCCACTCCACCTTCACGACTCAGTCTCTTTTGTCCAAACATGACTATATTCAAATCAATTCCCTTTTTTTTAAACCGCACCTTTTTTACATACGACAACTAACACTGTCTTTAACAGAATCTTAATGTCTAAACCAAGATTCCAGTTTTCAATATAATACTTATCTAGTTTTACTACTTCATCAAAATCAGTAATTTCACTTCTTCCACTTACTTGCCACATTCCTGTAATTCCAGGTTTAATAGCTAATCGTGCAAAGTGTTGATATTCATATAGATTTGTTTCTGAAATTAAAGGAGGTCTAGTTCCTACAATAGACATATCTCCTTTTAAAACATTAAAGAATTGTGGGAATTCATCTAAACTCGTTTTACGGATAAATTCACCAATACCTGTTTTATGAGAACCATCCGGCATGACTTTATTTCCAATAACACGAGGATCAAAATCAATCTTAAACATCTTTCCATCCCCTAATTTGTTATCTTTCATTAATTCAGCTTTTCTTTCTTCCGCATCCAAATACATACTGCGGAATTTATACATTTTAAACTTCTTACCATTCTTACCCACACGCTCTTGTGAAAAGAAGATTGGTCCTGGACTAGCAAAATAAATGATTGGACCAATAAAAATAGTAATAATCAATGTAAATAAACATCCAAGTAATCCGCATAAAATATCAAACAATCGTTTTAAGAAGATTTCATTTAACGGAGCATAATTGATACTTGTTGTTAATACTGTATAATCACCAATCTTTTCAACAAACTGCTTCTTACCAGGCGAATTAATTGCTTTAGCTAAATTCATATGCACAGTAATACCAGCCATAGTTAATTGTTCAATCAATTCATTAGGATAAGCAATTTCTTTAGGAAGCACAATCAATACTTCATCTACCCATTCTTTACATGCATACATCGCAACAGAATCATTATCCGCAACAACCTTCGTATTATTAATTGTTTTACCAATTAAATTTTTATCTAATAATGCAACACCCACAATGTCATAACGACTATAATTACTCTTTTCAATATTATCAATAACCAAATTCGCAATATCACTTGAACTCACGATCAATAACTTTCTACGATTCCCATTATTGACACCCTTTTTAATATGTACTTTCCATACTTCTCTTACAATATATGTCAATACAAGATAAATACCTATTGCTAAAAACAATACTAATCTTGAAAATAGAATACCCTTTTGAATTGCAAATAAATATAGAACAGCAAGCAATCCAACAATCAACACATGATTTAATGTCTTTACAAACTCTTTATAATGCCCTCTCTTTAATACACCCTTCAAAGTACCAAATAGAAGCAATACCATCAAATCAATCAATTCAATTATAATAGCCATATTTCTATATAAGAAATCATTGTATAAATGTATACTTCCATTCCTTATAAAATAAGCTAATACAAAAGCAATCTGTAAACATACTAAATCCAAAATAATAAAATCAATATGCTTTAGCCAACCCTTCGTATTCTTTCGATACATATTCCTATTCCAACTCCTTCAAACCATAAAAAAAGCTTATTTAATAATTAAATAAGACTCAATAAAACAATAACCACCGATATTTAGATACACTTCTCCCTATAGAACCTAAATCAACAGATGAACAATTCAATTAAAAATGCGGAAAGCCAGCTATTTTTAACATCCTATACATGTACCCTATAAATATCATTTCCTAAATTTCAACCGCACTCCACCCTAGGATAACAGTTGCTTATATATTTTACCTTAATATAACCCATTGTCAATGAACATTAGTTACTTAAATTAAGGTTAAAATATAAAATTGTTTTAATATCCCCCATATTTAAAACATATAAACATTATATAACAAATAAAAAATAATTTTAATTAAATTTACTTTATATAAAGACTTTTATCAACAAAACGCAAATATATTTTATAACCATGATATTGTAATCGGTTTCAGTGAAAAATAAAAAACAGGACAAATCGCAATGTCATTAAGTTAAGAAATGGCATCTTTGAGGGGAACACAAAAAATG
>NZ_DS996843.1:205940-278464 GCF_000156655.1 Holdemanella biformis DSM 3989 | reverse complement strand
AAGTTCACTGCTCCAACAGAAAGACAGGAATCCAAAGTTTGAAAATAATGTACGATTGCTGCAAAATGTTGTCAGTTCAGAACCCTCACTGCTTGCGGTGAGGAGTAGTCAGCAATGCCGTTTTCTAATAGATAATTTTTAAAAAGATGGAAAAGTAGAAACGATTTTCCGCATCTTCTCAGACCTGTGATGACTTTGATTTATCCGTCATGTTGACAAGCAATCAATTTTTGTAAATATAGATTTATTTGAATTTCCATAGATCCTCCTAGTATAAAGTAATATTAAAACTCGCAATAGATTATATTTAAAAAAAGATGTGCATTACACACATCTTAATCTTTATTTGTTTGTGCTGGGATTTCAGCCGGCTTATTTAAGATATACATAAATTCTTCACCCGTAATTGTTTCTCTTTCATATAAGAATTTGGCAAGTTCATGTAGTTTCATCTTGTTGTCTTCTAGAATTTGATAAGCCTCATCATGCGCTTTTTTAATTAATGCGATGGTTGCCTCATCAATCTTAGTCGCTGTTTCATTTGAACAAGCTAAAGATGTATCGCCACCCAAATATTGGTTGTTTACTGTTTCTAAAGCTGTCATACCAAATTCATCCGACATTCCTAATCGTGTAATCATGGCTCTGGCAAGTTTAGTGGCTTGTTCAATATCGTTGCTCGCTCCACTTGTGATGGAGTTGAAAATCAACTCTTCAGCACAACGACCACCTGTATACACCATAATTTTCTGGAAAGCTTCTTCTTTTGATAATAGGTTTTGTTCGTTCTCTTCTACTTGCATAGTGTATCCCAAAGCCCCTTTTGTACGAGGAATAATTGTGATTTTATGAACGGGAGCCGTGTTTTTACATTTAGCAGCCACTAGTGCATGTCCAATTTCATGATAAGAAACAATCATTCGTTCTCGATTTGAAATCACTGCACCCTTCTTTTGTTCACCGGCAATAACGATTTCAATGGCTTCTTCTAAGTCTTTTTGAACTACGGATTTACGATGGTCACGAACCGCTAATAAAGCCCCTTCATTAATGATGTTTGCAAGTTCGGCACCACTAGCTCCTGCACTGGCTCTTGCGATTACGTTAAAGTCAATGTTGTTTGAGCATTTGATGTCTTTGGCATGTAATTTAAGAATGGCTTCACGACCGGCAAGATCAGGAAGTTCAACCGGAATTCTTCTGTCAAATCGACCAGGACGAGTTAAAGCAGGGTCTAATGAGTCAGGACGGTTTGTGGCAGCAAGCAATACAACACCTTTGGAACCATCAAATCCATCCATTTCAGCAAGCAATTGGTTTAATGTTTGTTCACGCTCATCATTACCATTCATGCCTGCACCATCACGTTTTTTACCAATGGTATCAATTTCATCAATAAATACAATACATGGAGCTTTTTCACGAGCTTGTTTGAATAGGTCACGTACTTTGGCAGCTCCTCTACCGACAAACATTTCAACAAATTCACTACCTGAAATCGAGAAGAATGGAACGCCAGCCTCACCAGCTACAGCTTTGGCAAGTAGTGTTTTACCAGTTCCAGGAGGACCTACTAATAAGGCTCCTTTTGGCATTTTGGCACCAATCTCTTTATATTTAGCTGGATTGTTTAAAAAGTCTACAATTTCTTGTAGGTTTTCCTTCGCTTCTTCTTGTCCAGCAACATCATTGAATGTTTTTCCAGTTTGTTCACCAACATAGACTTTGGCATTGCTCTTTCCTAGATTGCCTAGACCAAAACCAGAGCCTTGTGAAAATGACATTTGATCATCTCCGCCCATTTTCTTTTGCATACGCTTAAACATCCATGATCCAAATGCCCAGAAAATGATTAATGGTAAGAAAAAGGAAATTAGACTCGATAGAATTGGGTTCATTTGTTCTTGATAGACTTGTCCAAATTTAGCTCCGGATTTATCTAAACGATTGACTAAATCTGAATCATTCATAACACCTGTTTTATAAGTCTTGTCTGTTGAGTCTTTCTTTAAAGTGTAATAAATATTGTGATCTTCAATTTGAACGGTATCAATCTTCTTTTCTTCAATTTTATTTAAAAAATCTGAGTAATTGGTTGTTTCAAGTTTAGATTGTTGAAACATAGGGAATACGATAAAGTTTAAAGCCATAATAACAATCAATATAATTGTGTAATATCTGTATAAAGGCTTCTTTTGTTTGTTCATGAGTGTTCCTCCTTAAGAAATTGATTACATTATACACCTTATTAGCACTTTCGCAAGCAGAGTGCTACATGTTCCATAATTCCACATAATTTAAAAGAAAAAACTCACATACATGCCAATATATGTGAGTGTAGGAGAGATATAGATAAATGTTGCTATTGTGACATTATGTCATTTTTTTACGATTGATTATAATGTTTGGAAGGTATGGAGATAGAATCAATCGTTATATATTATGTTTATATTATTTGTTTCTAAAATTTGTAATGATTTCATGGATTTTACTAGCGTTTGCTGCAATTTCTTCAGATGTTCCTTTAGTCAATAGTCCACCAAAACCACAAACATCTACGCCATTTTCTAACCATTGAGATAGGTTGTCTAAATTGATACCACCACTAGCTAAGATAGGCATATCAGGAATAGGTGTTTTAAATACTTTTACTAATTTTGGACCATAGAAGTCTGAAATAGGGAATGCTTTAATAAATGCTGCACCAGCAGTTAAGCCGTTAACAGCTTCTGTTAATGATGTACATCCAGGTGCATAAGGAATTTGGTAACGATTGCACATTTTTGCGACACCTTCATCGTAATTAGGTGCAATAATAAATTCAGCACCATTCAAAATAGCATGACGAGCTGTTTCAGAATCTAAAACAGTACCTGCACCAACAGTTAAAGCTTCACCATATTTTTCTTTTAACGCTTTAATGACGTCACCAGCAGTGTTAAATGTGTAGCTCATTTCCATTACTGGAACACCACCTTTGATCAATCCATCTGCAATTTCACATGCACGCTCAACATCTGCACGAACAATTGCCAACGCTCCAGATTCAACCATTTTTTTTGTGGTATTCATTTTTCTCATTTTCATTTGAAATAACCTCGCTCTCTTTAATTACATCTTCATTGTATGCGAAAGCGCATACAACAACAATGTGTCAGTTGACCAAATAATGTGTTGTTTTATGTGCGATTGACCAAATAGATGAAATATTTTGTTCAATGAACAAAGTTTTAAAAATACTTTAAATAAAGCCTATATATGGTACATGTACATGCGTTCTATATATATAAGTGCTGTTAAATTTTTTAAGGTTATATATGTTTGGTCAAACAAACAAAAAAAGGATGTACGTTTTGGTTCGAACGAACATATTCAAATGTAAGCGATTGCATTAGAATTGTGAGTGTAAAGAGGAGGACATACAAATGAGTATCGAATTAACTAGAGTAGATTTTAGATTGATTCATGGGCAGGTAATCACAAGATGGTTGACTCAATGCCAGATCAATGAAATCGTAACAATTGACAATGAATTAGCGAAAGATTTATTCATGCAGGAAGTATTTAAAATGGCTGCACCAAAAGGAGTAAAAATCACAATTGTCGATGATGTAACAGCAGTAAAGAAACAAGAAGCTGGAGATTTTGACAAGAAAAGAGTGATGGTTTTATTCAAAGGTGTTAACCAATTAAATAAGGCTGTTGAAGCAGGATTGAAACTTGATAAAGTTCAAATTGGAGGACTTGGTGGTGGCCCTGGTAGAAAAGCCGTAAATAATGCAATCACATTGGATCGTGCTGATGCTGATACATTGTTAGGATTGGAAAAACAAGGAATTGAAATTTATTTCCAAACAACACCTGATTATCCATCTGAAACATTACAAAAAGCAGTAGCAAAGTTATAATAATTAGTGCATAATTTTAATTAAAATAATAAAGAGAGAGGAGAAAAATTATGTTAATCAAAGCAATATTAGTTGGTCTTATTTATTGGCTTTCTATGGGACGTGCTTGTTACTTCCTATCATTCGCATTCCGTAAGCCAGTTGTTCTTGGTGTAATTATTGGTTTAGTTTATGGAGACGTTGCGAAAGGTTTAATGTATGGTGCAACAATTCAGTTGATGTATATGGGTGGTATTGAAGCCGGAGGAAATATCCCAAGTGATCAAGGTTTGGCTTCATGTATTGCAATCCCAGCTGCAATCGCTACAAACTTAGATCCAGCAGCAGCTGTTGCATTAGCTGTTCCATTTGGAGTATTAGGTGTTTTGATCAACAACGTTCGTCGTACAATCAATGCTTTCTATAATGCAAAAGCCGACAAATTTGTTGAAGAAGGTGAATATGACAAATTAAACGTATTCTCATTCTTATTACCATGGTTAACAAATGGTGTTCTATATTTCACTCCAGTATTCATCGCAACATTATTTGGAGCTAGTGTTGTACAAGCATTTATCAATGTGGTTCCAACATGGTTGATGAATGGATTAAATAACGCAGGTAATATGTTACCAGCATTAGGTTTTGCATTAACACTAGTTGTTATGGGTAAACAAAAATACTTACCATTCTTCGTATTAGGATTCTTCCTATATTCAATATTAGGATTCTCAATGTTAACTGGAGCAGTACTTGCTTTATGTTTAGCATTAATCGTATCACTATTCAAACAAACTGATGAAGAGGAGGCGGCTTAACATGGCAGAAAATATGGTAGCTGAGGGTGCGACCTCATAAAGATAACAAGGCTAAAAAACCTTGAAAACACGCTATTTTTAGTAGGACAGGCTTTTTCTAGCTACGATTGCACAAAAACAAAAATACAGAAAATTGAAGATAAAATGAACTATCCTGCATAGTTCTAATGAATTTTAAGGCTAGACGTTCAGAAATGAGCGTCTATTTTTATACCCAAAATGAAAGGAGCATTAAACTATGAAAAAGACATGGAAACGATTGTGTACGGGCTTCTTAGCTCTTGCAACTATCGTTACTGCTTTACCGACGACACCCGTTCATGCAGAAAGCAAGCAATACTGGACGGAGTCAAAAGAGCGTGTCGGTATCGTTGAAAAAGTAATGAATGACGGTTCGATTGGTTCTACTTTTAACGAGGGACATTTGACCGTTGAGGGCGAGGACGCTTACTGTATCGACATTAACACAGATTTTAGGAACGGCTACAAGACCAGAGCTGACGCAAGCACCCGTATGAGTGCCGACCAGATAAGCGACGTTGCCTTATCTATCGAATATGTGAAACAGTACACAGACAGCCACAGCGGAATAAGCAACAATCATGCCTACCTTTTAAGACAGCTTGTTGTCTGGCAGAGATTGAGCGTACATCTAGGCTGGCAATGCGACAACGTGCGAGCTTCTTATGATGAAATTCCAAAGGCAACGCAGGACGAAGTTTTCTCTGGTGCAAGAGCCTTTATCAAAGAAAATAAGGGACGCTATGAATGTGGCGGTTATATCTACTCTGGCGAGGGGCAGGAATTGGGACAATTCTGGGCGAAACTGAATGTTGGAAATGCGAAACTTCAAAAGACTTCCAGTAATACCAGCATTACAGACGGTAACGAAATTTACTCAATCGCTGGTGCAACATACGGTGTCTTTTCTGATAAGGACTGCACAAAACAGCTTGCCACCCTTACGACTGATGAAAACGGAAATACAGATATTGTAGAGGTAAAGGCTGGCACAGTTTATATCAAGGAATTATCCGCACCAGCAGGATATAAAGTGGATAAAACAGTCTATCCATTAACAATCAAAGCTGGCGAAACAGCGACATTGAAAGTATCAGATACGCCAAAAGTAACAGACACTTTGATTGAACTTTTCAAGATTGATATGGAAACACAGAAAGACAATCCGCAAGGGAACGCTTCTTTAGCAGGTGCGGAATTTACATGGAAGTATTATGCAGGCTTCTACAACAAAGACAATCTCCCTGCCGAAGCTACTCGTACATGGGTTACAAAGACAATCGCTGAAACAGACAGCGACGGGACAACCCACTACATCACAAAATTAGCGGACGCATACAAGGTATCTGGCGACAGCTTCTATATGCAGGACGGTAAGGCGGTTCTTCCACTTGGAACGCTAACTGTTGAGGAAACAAAAGCTCCAAACGGCTACTTGTTAGACGGTGCATATATGCAGGCTGGCGATAAGTCTGAACAGATTAAGGGCTTATATGTAACACAGATTACCGAGGACGGCGACCTTGCCGTATTATCTGGAAGTAACCAGTTTTCCGTATCAGACAAAGTTATCCGTGGCGGTGTGAAAATTCAGAAACGAGATTTAGAAACGGGCGATACAAAACCACAAGGAAGTGCCACTTTGAAAGATACTGCCTTTGACATCATTTCCTTAAATGATAATTCTGTTTTGGTTGAGGGTAAGCTATACAAGAAAAATGAAGTGGTAAAGACAATTCGTACCGATATTGAGGGTGTCGCTTCTACTTCTTCTGACCTTTTACCTTATGGAAAATTCCGTATCGTTGAAAGTGAAGCTCCCGACGGTTACTTAACTGACGGTGCAAAACCGATTGATTTTACAATCACAGAAAATGGAAAAATCGTGGACTTAACCGACGAAGCCCATTCTATCTATAATCAGATTAAGCGTGGAGATATTGAGGGTGTAAAAATCGGTGCAGGCACACACAAGCGTCTTGCTGATGTTCCCTTTAGGATCACAAGCAAGACGACGGGCGAAAATCATGTTGTGGTAACTGATGATAACGGGCAATTCTCCACTTCTGCTGAATGGGCTTCACATAAGCACAATACAAACGCAGGAAAGACCAGCGAGGACGGTGTGTGGTTTGGAACTTCTGAACCAGACGACAGCAAGGGTGCGTTACCTTACGATACCTATATCATTGAAGAATTACGCTCTGATAGTAACAAAGGCTTTGAACTTATCCCACCTTTTGAAATCGTGGTATCAAGAAATAACCTTGTGATTGATTTAGGAACGCTGACTGATGAATACGAAAAAGAAATCTCTATCCATACCCCAGCAACCGGCAAAGACGGCGAAAAGACTATCCTTGCAGGAAAAGAGATTACGATTATTGATACTGTAAAATTGGACGGACTTACAAAAGGCATAAAGTATCAGTTGAAAGGCTGGCAGATGTTAAAGGAAGAAAACGCCGAGCTTATCATTGACGGGAAACGTGTAGAAAACGATTATACCTTTGTCGCTGATGATGAAGAAATGAAAGTGGAAATTTCCTATACATTCAATGCGTCTGCTTTAGGTGGCAAGAACCTTGTTACCTTTGAAGAATTGTATGATTTAAGCAATCCAGACGAACCCGTAAAAGTTGCGGAACATAAAGACATTGAGAACGACGGGCAGACGGTACTTATCACAGAACGTATCATCAAAATTCATACAACTGCTACCGATAAGGACGGCAACAAAGAGATTGAAGCTGGAAAAGAGGTAACAATCATTGATACCGTAACCTTAGAGGGCTTAGAAGTCGGTACACAGTACAAACTTGTGGGCTGGGAGATGTTGAAAGAAGAAAATGCAGAGCTTCTTATCAATGGAAAACGTGTGGAAAGTGATTACACCTTTACTGCTGACAGCGAAACTATGAAAGTGGAAGTTTCCTTTACCTTTGACGCTACTTCTCTTGACGGAAAACAGCTTGTAACTTTTGAAGAATTGTACGACTTGAGCAATCCAGACGAGCCGAAGAAAGTTACCGAGCATAAAGACATTGAGGATAAGGGACAGACGATTACCTTTAAGGAAAAACCCGAAGCCCCAGAAAAACCAGAGAAACCCGAAACACCACAGACACCAGAAAAGCCAAACAGACCGAGCGACAGTCCCAAAACGGGCGATAACACAAACCTTTACGGACTGCTTGCACTTCTTTTGACCTCTGGTGCTGGACTGGCAGGTATCTTCTTCTACAAACGCCGTAAAATGAAAAAATCATAAGGCGGTAACGGTATGAGAAAAGAAAAATCACGCTCTCCGCCGAAGTTGTCAAACGGCAGACTTCCGCTTATTCTGGCTTGTCTGCCAACAACCTGCAAGAACACGGATAGTCAAGGGTGCGTAAGCGTTGATTTTACCCTTTACTATCTGTGGGATTGCTGGTACTTCCCAAACCGCCAGAATAAGAAATCACAATCAATTTATCAAAAATAGAAAGAAACGAGGTAAAACAATATGGAAATGAAATATGTCGTGCCAGATATGGTACAGTCTTTTGGAACTCTTGAATTTGCAGGCGAAAGTGAGCCAGTCTTTGAAAGAGATAAAAATAACCGCAGGGTCTTATCAAGACGAAGCTATAACCTTTATTCCGACGTACAGAAAGGCGAAAATGTTGTGGTAGAAATTCCCGTGCAGGCTGGCGAAAAGAAGTTCCAGTATGAACAGAAAGTAAAACTTGTCAATCCGAAATTATACGGCAGAGGTTACGCAATCGGGGATATGGGACATACCGATTATGTATTAGTTGCTGATGATATTGTAGCAGTTGAAGAAAAGTAAAGGAGTGAAGAATTTATGAGATTATCAAACGGGTTTGTCATTGACAAAGAGAAAACATTTGGAGAATTAAAATTTACAGCGGTGCGTGATGTGTTCTTGCAGAATGAGGACGGGACACCGAGTACACAGCTTAAAAAGCGTATCTATGATTTGAAGTGCAGTCTGCATGGTGGAATTATCCCCGTGTCTGTACCGCCAGAAGTACCGTTAAGGGAATTTCCGTACAATGCAGTCGTGGAACTTGTCAATCCAGTAGCCGATACTGTATCAAGAAAGACTTATACGGGTGCAGATGTGGACTGGTATGTAAAGGCAGAGGATATTGTGTTGAAGAATAAAGGCAATCAAGCCGGTACTTCACAAGGGCAAGTAAGAAGTAAGTAATATGATTTTTACCCTTGTATAGCTTTATTTTCAGATGTATAATCAAAATAAAATAATTTCAATAAGGGAGAATATCATGGAAATTTCAAAAAATAATATTAGTTGGATAGAAACATGGGAAACTAATAAATCTCATAATATAGAAGTCGGTTTTGATAATCATAAATTATTGAAAGGGTTTATTTCAAATAATGTTTACCCTACATTAAATAATGTACCTTCTAAAGAATTTTTTAGTAATTTAAAAAAACAAATTCCTAAACTGTATATAGAAGATGAGATAATATATGCCGAGCTTAATTGTTTCATAGATAATGAACCTTATAAAATTCAATTTGATTATGCAAAAGACTGTTGGATTATAAAGGATAAAGACGACACTATAATTGAAAAAAGATAACATTTTAAGCAGTTAGTCTTAGGATTGACTGCTTTTTTCGTACCCAGAAAGGAGTGATTGATTTATGCAAAAGATTTGGAATAGAGGACACCGTATCAGAGCCAGCGACAAGCACCTTGTCTATCATTTTTCCATAGGGACGCTTTTGTTTGTGTTCGTGGCGGTTCTTTTGCTACTCAATATCAAACAGTTCATGCGTACCGATTGGGAACATTTCAGCTTGTTAGAAAACGGCTTGACGCTTTCCCCTTACAACTTCATAACTATACTGATAGCGACTGGTGTTTGTGCATTGGTCGCTTTTCTGTATTACCGCTTCTGTTACGACAGTTTCAAGAAGCTCCTGCACCGTCAAAAGCTGGCACGAATGATACTGGAAAATAAGTGGTATGAAGCAGATACCATACAAGACAGCGGTTTTTTTACTGACCTGCAAAGCAGATCAAGGGAAAAAATCGTCTGGTTTCCAAAGATTTATTATCAAATGGAAAAGGGACTGCTTCATATCCGCTGTGAAATCACGCTGGGAAAATATCAAGACCAGCTTTTACGGTTAGAGGATAAATTGGAAAGTGGCTTGTATTGTGAGCTAACCGAAAAGACCCTGCATGACGGCTATATCGAATATACCCTGCTTTATGATATGATAGCGAACCGCATTACCATTGATGAAGTACGGGCAGAAAACGGCTGTCTTAGACTGATGAAAAATCTTGTCTGGGAATATGACGCACTCCCTCACGCTCTGATTGCTGGTGGTACGGGTGGCGGTAAAACCTATTTTTTGCTGACGCTCATTGAAGCCTTACTGCATACCGACGCTGTCCTTTACATCTTAGACCCGAAGAACGCTGACCTTGCAGACTTAGGGACAGTTATGGGAAATGTATATCATACCAAAGAAGAAATGATAGATTGCGTCAATGCCTTTTATGAGGGCATGGTACAGCGAAGCGAGGAAATGAAGCAACACCCGAACTATAAGACGGGCAAAAACTATGCCTATCTGGGACTGCCACCCTGCTTTCTTATCTTTGATGAATATGTGGCGTTTTTTGAAATGCTGGGGACAAAGGAAAGCGTGAGCTTACTTAGCCAGTTAAAGAAAATCGTTATGTTAGGGCGACAAGCAGGTTATTTCCTTATCGTCGCCTGCCAGCGTCCAGACGCAAAGTATTTTTCAGACGGTATCAGAGATAACTTCAATTTCCGTGTGGGCTTGGGGCGTATCAGCGAATTAGGTTACGGTATGCTGTTCGGTTCAGATGTGAAAAAGCAGTTTTTTCAGAAGCGTATCAAGGGGCGTGGCTATTGTGATGTGGGAATAAGCGTTATCAGTGAGTTTTACACGCCTTTAGTCCCGAAAGGACATGATTTTTTACAAACAATCGGCAGGCTTGCACAAGAAAGACAAGTCATGCCAGAACAACAAGAAAAGGAGTGAAAGAATAACTATGGGTTATTTACAAATGCAACTAATGAATGAAACAACAGAAAAAAATACTAAAGGTATCTGCTTGAATATTGATAGATTTTTTGCTGATTTGGACTTTACGGCAAACAGTGATTTTGAAAAGTGGGACGAATATCCTTTTGAGCGTTTCCATGAAAAAATGAGCAGAATTTTAGAAGAAGTCGAACACAAACAGCAGGAATTACCGCTGTTATTTTCCATTCCGCTGGACGAAGAAATGTCATTCTTGGAATGTACCTATTGCTATAACTTTATTGTGGTGGATAAGAATTTGTTTCAGCATACACAACATGAATTTGAACTTGATATCGAAGCCTTAGAAGTATGTAGGAATGAAGATATAGACTGTATCGTGCTGTATCTTGGTATGAATACTATTATGTAGGTTCATAACACAAGGCAGGACGGGACGGCGACGTGCGAAGCGAAAGGCGACGGCACGGACTAGCCGTTGCTGGTGTGGCGTAAGCCACGCCAGCAGGTAAAACCCCTCGGTATCTAACAGAGGGGTACGTTTGCAAATAGACAATAGACAAAAAACATAGGAAACATAAGGCTTCTGACATGGTTTCCTAGCAAAAATCGGCTGTGAAGTCGCCTTAAAAAACTTCACACGTTACAGATTGGGGGTATGGTTCTGAATGAAGAACAATGGATAAAAGAATTACGGGAGAAACGGATTGCTTACGGTATCTCACAAGGCAGGTTGGCGTTAGCTTCTGGCATTACAAGAGAATACCTCAACAAGATAGAAAGCGGAAAAATGAAGCCGTCAAAGGAACTTCTTAATATTCTGCATGAGGAACTGGCAAGGTTCAATCCAGAAGCACCGCTTACCATGCTGTTTGATTATGTGAAAATTCGTTTTTCCACGCTGGATATACAGCACATCATCAAAGATATATTAAAACTGAATATCAATTATATGCTCCATGAAGATTACGGACATTACAGTTATACGGAGCATTACTCTTTAGGGGACATCTTTATCTATACGTCGTCTGACGAAGAAAAAGGTGTCCTTTTAGAGTTAAAGGGTCGGGGTTGCCGACAGTTTGAAAGTTACCTGCTGGCACAGCAAAGAAGCTGGTATGACTTCCTCATGGACGCACTCATAGACGGTGGCGTGATGAAGCGTATCGACCTTGCTATCAACGACCATACGGGCATTTTGGATATTCCAGAGCTTGCGGAAAAATGCAGGAAACGGGAATATATCGGGAAGTCCAGAAGTTATAAGTTCTACCAGTCGGGCGAGCTTATCAAGCACAGAGAGGACGACAGAGAATATATGGGGCGTACCCTTTATCTTGGTTCGCTGAAATCTGATGTATATTTCTGTATCTATGAAAAGGATTATGAGCAGTACGTCAAGCTGGGGACACCTCTGGAAGAAGCCGACATTATCAACCGTTTCGAGATACGGCTTCGCAATGAACGTGCCTATTATGCAGTACGAGATTTGCTGACCTATTATGACGCAGAGCAGACCGCCTTTTCTATTATCAATCAGTATGTGCGGTTTGTTGATGAAGAACCAGACAAGCGAAAAAATGACTGGAAACTCAATGACCGCTGGGCTTGGTTTATCGGCGATAACAGACAGAGTTTGAAGCTGACGACAAAGCCAGAGCCTTACACCTTAGACCGCACATTGCGTTGGGTACAAAGGCAGGTAGCACCGACCTTGAAAATGCTGAAAAAGATTGATAAAGGAAACGGTACAGACTACATGGATACAATCGAACAGCAGGCAAAGCTCACAGAAAAGCATGAAATGATAATCAAACAGCAGACGACCCCTGCAAAAGATTTAGTAGAAAGTTAGGAGTGATGAAAAATGTGGGTATTATTGAAAGATTTCCTGCTGGTATCTATGGGAATGGGTATTGGCGTAGTCTTGATGTGTATTTTGAATGTTGGCAAAGAAGCTGACTATAAAATGAAACAATTAGAAGAAAGCGAGGACAATTAAATGAATTTCGGACAAAATTTATATCAATGGTTTTTATCAAACGCACAGAGCTTAGTGCTTATGGCGATTGTGGTTATCGGTATCTACTTAGGTTTCAAGCGTGAGTTTTCCAAACTTATCGGCTTCTTGGTAGTTGCCTTGATTGCTGTCGGCTTGGTATTCAATGCTGGCGGTGTGAAAGATGTACTGTTAGAGCTGTTCAATAAGATTATCGGTGCATAAATTGTTGTAAAGCATACATAGAAGTGCTATAATACCCCACAAATAGCAGATATTATAATTTTATATGGGAAGTGATATTGTGGAACTTATTAAAGATATTGTAAAATATTTAAGTAGTGGATTAGTAGAATATTTCTTAGAATGTAGAGTTAGCGACAAAAGACAAGAATATTTTAGTAATAAAGGTGGAAAATGGGCGAAATTCTGTTTCTATATGTCGTTAATAGTTTCTATCCTTCTAATAATCATAGGTATTGTTGGATTAGTAAAAAAGAAAAGTATAAGTATTTTCTTTTTGATTGCAGGTATGGGTATCGCTTTGTTTATGCTGGTTGACTGGGGAACGTCAAAAAAATAATTTTCTATGCAATACAGTTTAATAACTTTTAAAGCAGTTAATCTTAGGATTGACTGCTTTTTTCTTACCAAAATTTCAGATTGGAGTGATGAAATGAGCGATATTTTTAAGGATATGCAGGCAAACGTCAGCTGTGAATACATTTCCGACCTGCCCTCTTACAAGCGTAAGGTGTGGCAGGAAATGAAACGGCTGAACCCTGCCGACTATGAAGAAAGACAGTTAGAAGATTTTTCAAAATATGTGTTTGGTATGTCGTACCAGACCTTAAAAGATGTGATGAAACAACAGAAAGGACGTGAGGAACAATGCAGGAAACAAGGGTGCTGGTGGAAACGAAAGGAACAACTGGCGAAGAAACAATATCATACTGGTTTGACCTGCCGATAGATGTTGCCGAGTTTGAAGAAAAGTTAGGTATCGGTGCAGAAAGTGGGGATTACCGTATTATCGAAAAGGTGTTGCCTTATGCTGATGAAGTCCACGAACATACCAGCGTGTACCAGCTCAACGAATTAGATTTTATGTACCGCCAGCTTTCAAGTGATATGCAGGAAGAATATGTATCACTACTTACGGTGTTTGAGAATTTAGAAGCACTTTATATTTGCAGAAACGTGATTACGGTTTATCCCGACTGCAAAAGCATGATAGATGTTGCAAGGCAAAAGCTGATGAATGACCCGACGTTTAAACATTTATCCGAGGACTGTCAAGAATACTATTTCGATTTTGAAGCCTACGCTTCTCACTTGCAGGAACAAGGGAAATTTTTAGTAACAGAACACGGTATCTTTGAACTGCCAGAGTAAGAAATGAGGTGGTGCTTATGATTGATGATATGGCGGTTTACATTGCTAATCTCGGCAAATACAATGAGGGCTATTTAGTCGGGGCTTGGTTCACGTTTCCCATTGATGAGGAAGATGTAAAAGAAAAAATCGGCTTAAATGAACAGTATGAGGAATACGCTATCCATGATACCGACAACTTCCCTATTGCGATTGGCGAGTATGTTTCCATTGAAGAACTCAATGAGATGTATGAAATGATAGAGGAACTTCCCGACTATATCGTAGAATGTCTGGACGAATTTATCAGCCACTACGGGACGCTGGAAGAAGTCGTGGAACATAAGGACGATATTTATTATTATCCCGACTGTGAAAGCATGACAGATGTTGCCTACTACTACATAGACGAATTGCAGGCACTTGGCGATATTCCACCCAGCTTACAGAACTACATTGACTATGAAGCCTACGGGCGAGATTTGGATATGGGCGGTTGCTTCATTGAAACAAGCCGAGGTATGTGCGAGATACCATATTAACGCTGGAAGATCAGCGACAAGCATTGTTGCTACTGACAGCGTATTTCTCTTTTAAGGGACAGTCTGAAAATGGCTGTCCTTTTCTATTTTGAAAGGAGCTGAAAGAACTTGAAAAAGATTAAATCTTATACGGGTATCTGGAACGTAGAAAAAGTCTTGTATGCAATCAATGACTTTAACTTACCCTTTCCCGTTACCTTTACACAGATTACATGGTTTGTGATTACAGAATTTATCATCATTCTGTTTGGGGATATTCCCCCACTTTCCATGATTGAGGGAGCATTTCTCAAATATTTTGGTATTCCCGTTGCTCTCACTTGGTTTATGTCGCAGAAAACTTTTGACGGAAAGAAGCCGTACAGCTTTTTGAAATCACAGATAACCTATGCCCTGCGACCTAAAATCACTTATGCAGGAAAAGCCGTAAAACTGCATAAGCAGACCTTGAATGAAACAATCACGGCAGTAAGGAGTGTGAACGATGTTCCCGATAAAATATATTGACAATAACCTTGTCTGGAACAAGGACAATGAGGTGTTCGCTTACTATGAGCTGATACCGTACAACTATTCTTTCTTATCCGCAGAGCAGAAATTTATCGTGCATGACAGTTTCCGACAGCTTATCGCACAGTCCCGTGAGGGTAAAAT
The DNA here is from genome assembly GCF_000156655.1 of Holdemanella biformis DSM 3989. GTDB lineage: Bacteria > Bacillota_I > Bacilli_A > Erysipelotrichales > Erysipelotrichaceae > Holdemanella > Holdemanella biformis. Next base: position 263,106 of record NZ_DS996843.1, on the reverse strand, counting down.
TCATGCGTTGCAGATTGCCACAGAAAGCTCAATCCGAAGTCAGCAGGAACAGTCAAAGAAACTGGTAACGGGAAAATTAAAGGAAGTTGCCTATCAGAAGATAGACGAACAGACCGAAGCGTTAGTATCTATGATTGGGGACAATCAAGTGGACTACCGCTTTTTTCTTGGCTTTAAGCTCATGGTTACGGAAGAACAACTCAATCTGAAGAACATCAAAAAATCGGCGTGGCTGACGTTCACGGAATTTCTCCATGAAGTGAACCACACGCTGATGAATGACTTTGTTTCCATGCCGAATGATGAAATCAACCGTTACATGAAAATGGAAAAACTGTTAGAAAACAAAATATCAAGGCGTTTCAAGGTGCGACGCTTGGAAATCAACGATTTTGGGTATCTCATGGAACATCTTTACGGCAGGGACGGTATCGCCTATGAAGATTATGAGTACCAGCTACCAAAGAAGAATTATAAAAAAGAAACGCTGATAAAATACTATGACCTTATCCGTCCGACAAGGTGTGTAATTGAAGAAAGCCAGCGGTATTTACGCTTGGAGCATGAGGACAAGGAAAGCTATGTGTCCTATTTTACCGTCAATGCGATTGTCGGCGAGCTTGATTTTCCGTCGTCTGAAATCTTCTATTTCCAGCAACAGCAATTCACATTCCCCGTTGATACTTCTATGAATGTAGAAATCGTGGAGAACCGCAAAGCATTAACAACCGTCCGCAATAAGAAAAAGGAATTGAAAGACCTTGACAATCACGCTTATCAAGCAGGAAGTGAAACCAGCTCAAATGTGGTGGACGCATTAGACAGCGTGGACGAGCTGGAAACAGACTTAGACCAGAGCAAAGAAAGTATGTATAAGTTAAGCTACGTGATACGGGTGTCTGCACCCGATCTTGACGAGCTGAAACGCCGTTGTGATGAAGTCAAGGACTTTTACGACGACCTCAATGTCAAGCTGGTGCGTCCTGTTGGGGATATGCTGGGGCTTCATTCTGAATTTCTTCCTGCCAGCAAGCGATATATCAATGATTATGTGCAGTATGTAAAATCAGATTTTCTAGCTGGGCTGGGCTTCGGTGCGACACAGCAGTTAGGAGAAAACACGGGTATCTATATGGGCTATTCCGTTGATACGGGAAGAAATGTGTACCTGCAACCGTCTTTAGCTTCGCAGGGCGTAAAAGGCACAGTTACAAATGCCCTTGCGTCTGCTTTTGTCGGTTCGCTTGGCGGTGGGAAGTCGTTCTGCAATAATCTTCTTGTGTATTATTCGGTTCTCTTTGGGGGACAAGCGGTTATCTTAGACCCAAAATCAGAGCGTGGCAACTGGAAAGAAACGCTCCCAGAGATAGCCCATGAAATCAATATCGTAAACTTAACCAGCGATAAAGGAAATCCAGGACTTCTTGACCCGTTTGTGATTATGAAGAATGTAAAAGACGCTGAAAGTCTGGCAATCGACATTTTGACATTCCTTACGGGTATTTCCTCTAGGGACGGCGAAAAATTCCCCGTACTTCGTAAGGCGGTACGCTCCGTTACCCAGAGTGAAAATAGAGGGCTGTTGCACGTTATTGAGGAATTGAGAAAGGAAGATACCGCAATCTCACGCAATATCGCAGACCATATCGACAGCTTCACGGACTATGATTTTGCACACCTGCTGTTTTCAGACGGGACGGTAGAAAATGCAATCAGTCTGGATAACCAGCTCAACATCATTCAAGTAGCAGACCTTGTACTGCCAGATAAGGACACAGCCTTTGAGGAATACACGACCATTGAATTATTGTCGGTGTCTATGCTGATTGTGATTAGTACCTTTGCCCTTGATTTTATCCATTCGGACAGAAGCATTTTTAAGATTGTCGATTTGGACGAAGCGTGGGCGTTCTTAAATGTGGCACAAGGAGAAACACTCTCTAACAAGCTGGTTCGTGCTGGACGAGCTATGCAGGCAGGCGTTTATTTCGTTACACAATCTTCTGGGGACGTGTCAAAGGAAAGTCTGAAAAACAACATCGGTTTGAAGTTTGCCTTTCGTTCTACTGACATCAACGAGATAAAGCAGACCTTAGAATTTTTCGGCATTGACAAGGACGACGAGAACAACCAGAAACGCTTGCGTGATTTGGAGAACGGACAATGCTTATTGCAGGACTTATACGGGCGTGTCGGTGTGGTGCAGATACACCCAGTCTTTGAAGAACTGCTACACGCCTTTGATACCAGACCACCCGTACAGAGAAATGAGGTGGAGTGATGAAAGAAAGGATAAAAGGTGCGTTCACAAAAAAGAAGATGTTCCACTTTCTCAAAATGGCTCTGTTCGTGGTGGCACTTTCCCTTATCCTGTTTTCACTTTTGGGGACGGTGGCTCATGCGACGGGGCTTGTGGACGATACCATAAACGCAGAAAATCTTTACTCAAAATATCCCCTTTCCAACTACCAGCTTGATTTTTATGTGGATAATAGCTGGTCGTGGCTTCCGTGGAACTGGCTGGACGGTATTGGAAAATCGGTACAGTACGGGCTTTACTGTATTACCAACTTTGTCTGGACTATCAGTTTATATTTAAGCAATGCTACGGGGTATGTGGTACAGGAAGCCTATAAGCTGGACTTCATCAACGATGTGGCAGACAGTATCGGAAAGAGCATACAGACCCTTGCAGGCGTAACACAGAACGGTTTTTCCAGCTCTGGCTTCTATGTTGGTTTCCTGCTTCTCATTATCTTGGTGGTGGGACTTTATGTTGCCTATACGGGACTGATAAAAAGAGAAACCAGCAAGGCACTTCACGCTGTTATCAACTTTGTGGTGGTGTTCGTGCTGTCCGCTTCGTTTATTGCCTACGCTCCCGACTACATCAAAAAGATAAATGAATTTTCATCAGATATTAGTACCGCTTCACTTGATTTGGGAACAAAAATCATGCTCCCCAACTCTGACAGCGAGGGCAAGGACAGCGTGGACTTGATACGGGACAGCTTATTTTCTATTCAAGTGGAACAGCCGTGGCTACTTTTACAATTTGGCAACAGCAACGCAGAAGAAATCGGGGCAGACCGTGTAGAAGCTCTGGTATCAGCAAGCCCAGAGGACGAGGACGGAAAGACCAGAGAGAAAGTCGTGAAAACAGAAATCGAGGACAACGACAACAACAATCTGACGATACCGCAGGTGGTAAACCGTTTAGGTATGGTGTTCTTTCTCTTGTTCTTTAACTTAGGTATCACAATATTTGTATTCTTGCTTACGGGTATGATGTTGTTTAGCCAGATACTTTTTATTATCTTCGCTATGTTCTTGCCTATTAGTTTCCTGCTCTCTATGATACCGAGTTATGAAAGCATGGCAAAGCAGGCAATCGTGAGGGTGTTTAATACCATAATGACACGGGCAGGAATAACGCTCATTGTAACGGTGGCGTTCAGCATTTCCAGTATGTTTTATAACATTTCCACGGACTACCCGTTCTTTATGGTGGCGTTCTTACAGATAGTATGTTTCGCTGGTATCTATATGAAGCTGGGCGATTTAATGAGTATGTTCTCTTTAAATGCCAGCGACAGTCAAAGCATGGGACGAAGAATTTTCCGCAGACCGTATCTGTTCATGGCACACAGGGCTAGACGAATGGAACGACGTATGGCTAGAGCTGTTAGTCATGGAAGTATGGTTGGAGCTGGAACGGGGTCTGTCGCAGGTTCTCTTTTATCTTCTAATACAGAAAATAAGCGAAACCGTACCAACACACAGCCAAAGCGTAACAATACTTCTATGGGAAGTAAGGCAGGCTCAAAGGTGGGTGCTGTCTTAGATACGAAAAACAAGCTCAAAGATAAGGCTGGTGCGTTGAAAGAAAATCTCAAAGATATGCCGACCCAGACCGCTTATGCGGTGTATTCCGCAAAGGAAAAGGCAAAGTCCAGCGTGTCCGACTTCAAGCGTGGCATGGTGCAGGAACAGCAGTCCAGACAGTCGGGACGTATGGAAAAACGGGAACAGCATAGACAGAATATCGCTGATAAGCGTATGGAACTTCAAAAGGCACAAGAAGCAAGGCAGGCACAGCGAAAGGCTGACGGATCAGCGACAACGGGAGCTACCCGTCCCCATGAGCGACCAGCCACAGCTTCAACCATTCCAAAGCCGAGTACGGAAAAAACGCAGGAAGTCAAACGCCCTGCCACAGCGACCACTTCAAAAGCAAGTGAGCCAGTCAAGACAAATGTTATCAAAGAGCGTCCGTTATCTTCTGGTGCTTCTGATAGGAAAGCGACCCAGTCTGCACAGCCAGTACATAGGCAGAATGTAGAAAAAGTGGTATCGCAGGAAACACGCCAGAATTACATGAAAGACCGCAGGACAAAGGTTCAGCAGACCCAGAGTGTCCAGAAGAACCAGCAGACCACAGAGAAAACCCGTAACCTTGTAACGAAGAAAGGACAGAAGAAAAAATGAAACTGAAACATATCGCTATTATCGGCAGTCTGTTTCCTATCCTCTTTTCTCTGGTGCTTTTCTTTGGTGTGTTGATTAGTGCGGACAGCGACGACGAGAACAGCAATTTTTCTTCTGGCATTACAGGTATGAATTTATCCGCAGAAGTCTTGAAACATCAGCCTATGGTGGAAAAATACGCCAGAGAATACGATATCTCCGAGTATGTCAATGTGCTATTGGCTATCATTCAAGTAGAAAGTGGCGGTACGGCAGAAGATGTTATGCAGAGTTCGGAAAGTCTGGGACTACCGCCTAATTCCTTAGATACGGAAAGCTCAATCAAGCAGGGGTGTAAATATTTTGCGTCCCTGCTTTCTTCCTGCAAAAATCAAGGTATCGACGATTTGAATGTAGCGATACAGTCCTATAACTATGGCGGTGGTTATGTGGGATATGTGGTAGGAAAAGGAAAAAAGCACACCTTTAACCTTGCGGAAAATTTTGCCCGTGAAAAATCGGGTGGAAAGAAAGTAACCTACACCAACCCGATAGCTGTTGCAAAGAACGGGGGTTGGCGGTATGGCTATGGAAATATGTTCTATGTGGAATTAGTCAATCAATATCTGACCGTGACACACTTTGATAATGCGACGGCACAAGCGATTATGAATGAAGCGTTGAAATATCAAGGCTGGAAGTATGTGTATGGTGGCAGTAACCCGAACACTTCCTTTGATTGTAGCGGACTTGTGCAATGGTGCTATGGAAAAGCTGGTATCTCCTTACCGAGAACAGCACAAGCCCAGTATGACGCAACCCAACATCTTCCACTCTCGCAGGCAAAGGCTGGGGACTTGGTGTTTTTCCATTCTACCTATAACGCTGGTTCGTATGTAACCCACGTCGGCATTTATGTAGGAAATAACCAGATGTACCATGCAGGTGACCCGATAGGATATGCAGACCTAAGTAGTAGTTACTGGCAACAGCACTTAATCGGTGCAGGACGAGTAAAACAATAGAAAGGACTTGAAAAATATGTTTAAGAAGAATAAGAAACAGACAGAAACTATCAAAGAACCAAAAGAAAAAAAGGTGCGTACTGTCAAGGTAGGCACACATAAGAAAACCGTGATTGCGTTGTGGGCGGTGCTTATCGCAAGCGTGAGTTTTGGGGTATATAAGAATTTTACGGCTATCGACCAGCACACGACCCATGAAAAAGAAATCATTGAGCTTCGCTTGCAGGACACCAACGGGATAGAAAATTTCGTGAAGAACTTTGCGAAGTCCTACTACACATGGAATAACAGCAAAGAAGCGATTGAAGCAAGGACGCAGACAATCAACGGTTATCTGACAAAGGAATTGCAGGACTTGAATATAGATACAATCAGAACGGATATACCGACCAGCTCCACAGTTACAGATGTGATTGTATGGAGTATTGAACAGTCGGGAACGGACACTTTTTCTGCTACCTACGAAGTAGATCAGCAGATAAAAGAGGGAGAACAGACAAGCAATGCGAAAGCGACTTATACTGTAAAAGTCCATGTAGACGCTGACGGGGATATGGTAATCATTCAGAACCCTACTCTTGCACCAGCAATCGAAAAATCAGACTATGAGCCTAAGACACCAGAAACAGACGCAAGCGTGGACGCTGATACCGTAAACGACGCTACCGCATTTCTGGAAACATTCTTTAAGCTGTACCCGACAGCCACAGAAAAAGAGCTGGCTTATTATGTATCTGGGAATGTGCTTGAACCTATTGGCGGGGACTACCTTTATTCTGAACTGGTAAACCCTATCTTTACAAAGGACGGGGACAATGTGAAAGTCAAGGTAGCGGTAAAATTCATTGATAATCAGACAAAAGCGACGCAGGTATCGCAGTATGAGCTTGTACTACATAAGGATAGCAACTGGAAGATTGTAGGATAAATGATATAAAAATTATTATCTTGTATCTTAAAGAATTATGGAAAACTCTTGACATATAAGACTACAAAGAGTAGACTGTTATACATAAGACTACTATTTGTAGTCTCGAAAGGAGGACATTACATGGTTGAAATTCAATTAGGTGTTATTGAAGCTCGTTTCGCTGATATGATTTGGGCTAATGAACCAACGACTTCTACCGAGTTAGTAAAACTTTGTCAGCAAGAGTTTAACTGGAAGCGTACTACTACCCACACAGTTTTAAGAAGACTTTGTGATAAGGGTCTTTTTCAAAACATTAAAGGAAATGTAACATCTTTAATTACAAAACAAGATTTTTATGGTATGCAAAGCAAAAAATATGTTGACGATACATTTAATGGTTCTTTGCCTGCTTTTATAGCTGCTTTTACACAAAATAAGACTTTAACAAGCGAAGAAGTAGCGGAAATCCGAAGAATGATTGACAACGCCGAGGAGGTTAAGTCATGACAACACTTTTCTTGAAAATTACTAATATGAGTATCATAGCAAGTTGGCTTATTATTATAATAATTATGTTACGTATAGTTTTGCAGAAAGCTCCTAAGTGGATATTTTGTTTGTTATGGGGAATAGTTGCAATCCGCCTTGTTTTCCCTATATCTTTCCAAAGTACATTAAGTGTTGTATCAAATCCAGAGCCAATTAATCCTGCTACATTTCAGCTATCGCAAGGGACGATAGCACACAGTAGTGATTTAACAACCAACCAAGAATTTCCTATTTTTATACTTGTAACTTTAGTAAGTGTTATTTGGCTAATTGGTGTTATTGCAATATTGTGCTACGCAATTATTAGTTATTGGCGTATCAAGAAGCGTATGCACGAAGCGGTTCTTCTAAAAGAAAATATCTTTATTTGTGATAGTGTAAAATCTCCGTTTATATTAGGCATTGTAAAACCTAAGATTTATCTTTCTTCCAGTTTAGGAGAAAAAGAAATGGCGTATGTTATAGCACACGAAAAGGCACATTTGAGGAGAAAAGACCATTTATGGAAGCCGTTTGGTTTTTTATTATTATCTGTCTATTGGCTTAATCCTCTTATTTGGATAGCATATAGTTTGTTTTGCAAAGATATTGAATTGGCTTGTGATGAAAAAGTTATTAAAGCACTAAATTTTTCAGAGCGAAAAAACTATTCAGAGGCACTTCTTTTTTGTAGCCTGCAAAAAACAAATATAATAGCCTATCCTTTAGGATTTGGTGAAATCGGAGTAAAAGGGAGGATACGCAACGTGTTAAATTATAAAAAGCCTGCTTTCTGGATTGGCATTGTTGCTGTCATTATTTGTATAATAGTTGCCGTATGTTTTTTAACTAATTCCCCTGATAATGTAGTTGAAAACATAGAAAACGTGTCTGAAAAACAAAGTAATTATGAAAGCTCTAATACTTCAAGAGATAGCATAAAAAATGGCTTTTCCGATTTAGAAGAAATAGAACTAGTAGTTGAAGATAATTGGCCTACAAGTATTAGTCGAGTAACGAGTGAAACCACAGCAAAAAATTTATCATTCAATATTCAGATTGATAATCCTATGACCATTATACTATCCTTTGTTACCGAAGAGGGAAAAATAAGCATGGAAATTACAGATGAACGAGGAAATAAACTTTTTGATGAAACAAATATAGAAACAGGAACATTTGAGGTTAATATTGAAGAAGTTGGGACTTATACAGTAACTATACAAGCTAATAATCATACGGGAAGTTTTGAAATTAAATCGAAAAAGTAACAAAGACAAATGAGTCAGTTAACGGCAAGTAAATGGAATTTGTCTATTGTGACAGACTCGAATGTCTTTGCGATAGGTAATCAAGGAACGACAGCCAAAAGTGCTAACGCCCTTTCACATAATTGAAGAAAGAAAATAAAAGTTTAATACAAATCAAGTGCTGTAAGGGGGCTTGTATTATGGAAAGTTTTAAGCATAAGTTTATACACTCATACACTACCTAACAGCATTTTATCGACAACTGAATATCTCACAGCTTTAATAGCTCGTACAGACTATATGTTTTGTGCGGGCTTTTTTTGTACTCGAAAAAATTTTTCAATTTTTTTCAAATTCCTGCAACAAATCACACCTTGCCGTACAGATATGGTGCGGAAAGAGGGATAAACACTTTTCACGTCATAACGGAAAGGGGGTGTGATGATATGAAACCGTCGGACTTCCAAAGAACGATACAATGTCAATTCGACTGCAAGCTCAAACGTGTAGTAAAAGGCATTGTCCGTAATTACCGCAAAGAATTAAAGCGACGAAGAAATAAGGAAATTTCCTATTGTGAACTTCCAGAAATCGTCGTGGAAAAGCTGGCTGTCTGGGACGAATACGAAAGCGATTATACCGCCTTTGATGTATGCGGTATTGAGGTTCGTGTTCTTGATGATGATTTAGCAGAAGCGATTAAGTATCTGTCTGAAAAGGACAGGGAAATCTTGTTGATGTACTTCTTCTTAGGCATGAGCGATACAGAAATCGGCGACAGATTAAAGATTAACCGTTCAACGTCGTTTCGCAGTAGGAAGAACTCACTTGAAGAAATCAAGAAAAAGTTAAAGGAGACCATGAATGATGAATAACACACGCCCGTCATTTTACCTTATCTCGTCGGCTGTGGACGGGAACGTAAATTCGATTGAAAAGATACTGGCATTTTATGACCCGTACATATCAAAATGTTGTTTACGTCCATTCTATGACAGATATGGTAATGTCTGCATAGTCGTAGACATGGAATTAAAGGGACGTATCAGAGAAGCACTTATCAAAATGATTTTGGACTTTGATATTCCTTTAGAAACCGAAGAATAACACGCAGTAACCGCAGAGCATGATTTGTTCAATCCCCTCTTTCCTGCTCTGCCCCTGCTTTTACATGAAAGCAACAGGCTTTCGCCACAGCTCTTTGACAACTGAATAAAGCAGACAGATACGTTTGTGAGATAGCGAGCCACGGGGACTGTACGCCACGACCTTTTCAAAAGAAAGCGAGCGACCCACGCAGTGATCCGAGAGCGACTGTTGGAAAAGTCGTTTTGCCACGACCTATCCTCACAGAATAATGATACGTCCGCATGGTGCGGTTCTGCCCACAGGAATGGGAATAGTTGAGATACTAACGGAGCTTTCCAAAGCCGTCTGCCTGCTTCTGAAATTGACAAAATCTTTCATAAAGTACAAGCATTTTTGCATATCTTCTTAATATATTGTTGTGAGGTGGTCGAATGAAAAATGATGTGAAGATAATCTGTAAAAATGTTTTTAAAAACAATGATAAACGGATGTTTAAGAAAGCATACACTTCTATATGGATAGAATTGATAAGTGAACTTGAAAAAAATAAGGGGCAGGTTACTCCTGCTAGATGATAGACAAATTATCCTGCTAAATGTTATAATAATATTGCAGAGATAGTTTGTTTTGTCTTCTCTTAAAAGGGGAAAACAAATTATGACAAATCAAATAAAAGTTGCTTTATATTGCCGTTTATCAGAGGAAGACAGAAACAAACAATCAGAAAGTGACGATAGTAACAGTATTCAAAATCAAAAATCTATGTTGCTTCAATATGCATTAGAGCAAGGGTGGGAAGTTTACAATATTTATAGTGATGACGATTATACAGGTGCAGACAGACGCAGACCAGCTTTTAATCAGTTGTTAGAAGACGCTGAAAAACGAAAATTCAATATTATTCTTTGTAAAACACAATCCCGATTTACTAGAGAACTGGAATTAGTAGAAAGATATATACATGGACTTTTTCCAGTTTGGGGTATTCGTTTTGTTAGTATTGTTGATAATGCTGATACTGCGAATAAGGGAAACAAAAAATCACGCCAGATTAACGGTTTGGTAAATGAATGGTATTTGGAAGATATGTCTGATAATATCAAAAGCGTGCTTACGGACAGAAGAAAAAATGGTTTCCATATTGGTGCATTTGCCTTATATGGTTACAAAAAAGACCCTGACATAAAGGGACATCTGATTATTGATGAAGAAGCGGCACAAATCGTTAGAGAAGTTTTTACCCTCTTTTCACAGGGATATGGTAAAACAGCTATTGCTCGTATGCTGAATGACCGTGGTGTACCGAACCCGACAGAATACAAACGACTTCATGGGTTACGTTATAAGCAACCCACAAGAAAAAACAGCACACTTTGGAAATATTTTGCTATTTCTGATATGTTGTGCAACGAAATGTATATCGGAAATATGGTACAAGGAAAATACGGTAGTGTTTCTTACAAAACCAAACAGAACAAACCCAGACCAAAAGATGAGTGGTATAGGGTTGAGGGGACACATGAAGCTATCATTGACCGAGAACTTTGGGATAAAGTACAATCGCTGATTGAGCAAAAGGCAAAACCTTTTTCCGTCGGTACTATCGGGTTATTTGCTAAAAAAACTCGTTGTATGTATTGTGGTTATACAATGCGTTCTAATAAGCAGACAGATGGCAGACGGTATCTGCAATGTTCTAATCGCCACGTATCAAAAGACGCTTGTATCGGTTCTTTTATATCTGTTCCCAAACTGGAACAGGCTGTAATTACAGAATTGAACCGTATGTCAATGGCATATCTTGATAAGGATGAACTGGAACAAAATGTCACTTTTAATAATAATTTAAAAGAAAAGCAAGAAGCCCTAAAATCTACTATTTCTACTTATGAAAAGAAAATTGCCGAATATACAAAAGGTATTCGTGAACTATATTTAGATAAGGTAAAAGGTATTCTTTCAGAACAAGATTATTTAGATTTATCAAAGGACTTCGTTACTCAAAAAGAAAGGCTTGAAAAACTGGTGGCTGATACGCAAAAACAGCTTGATACGCTTGAAAGAAAAATGGAAAACGGCGATAATCGTCGCCAGTTAATTGAGCAATATACAAATCTTGAACACTTAGACAGGGAAATTGTAGAAAAACTGATTGACTATATTCTTGTTGGCAAAAAAGACCCTGTAACTAAGGAAGTACCTATCGAAATTCATTGGAACTTCTAATTTTTATTCTTATTGTTGTTCTTACAAAGTTGCACCAGAAGAAAAACAAACATTAGTCAGCAAAAAAGATTTAGTAAAAGCATGGTGGCGTTGGACTACAGCAGTAGAAGTTCCTGTTAGTTTTGACCGTATGCAAGCATTAGCATTTGGATATTCAATGAATGGCGTAATGCGTAAAATTTATAAAGATAAACCTGAAGAATTAAAGGATGCTATGAAGCGTCATACTTCAATGTTCAATACGAACTGTGACTGGGGAAGTATCATTCATGGTATTACTATTTCATTAGAAGAACAACGTGCATTAGGACATGAAGATGAAATCACTCCAGAAATGATTCAATCATTAAAAATTGGTTTGATGGGACCTTTAGCAGGTATTGGTGATAGTGTTGACCAAGGTATCGTTGCTACAATTCCATTAGCAATCTTTGTTCCAATGGCACAACAAGGATCCGTTCTTGCAGCATTTATTCCAGGATTGATTTATATCGCATGGTCATATTTCTGGTCATGGACATTATTTAATAAAGGTTACACTTTAGGTAAGAACTCAGTATTGGAAATCTTGCATTCAGGTGCAATCAAAAAAGTTATTGATATTGCTAGTATTGTTGGTTTATTCATGATTGGATGCTTGTCAGCTTCTTATGTAAAAGTTTCTACTATCTTAGAATTTGCTAGTGGAGCTGATGGAGCAACAACAACAGTTCAATCAATTCTTGATGGTATTTTACCTAACATGTTACCATTCGTTGTCGTTATGAGTATGTATCTATATATCACAAAGCGTGGACCAAAATTCATCCGATTGATGGTTTACACAATGGTAATCGCTGTTGTACTAACATTCTTCCATATTATCTAGTGAATGAATTACAAGGACAAATCTATGGAAGAAATGATTTGTCCTTTTCTTTTTTAGAAAATTATAATTGAACAGTTGAATAACTGTTGGTATAAAAAGTTTATTTTAAACGGAAAGGAACAATAAAATGAAAGTATTAATTACACCTAGAGGATTCGCAAATTATGGTTTAGATGAAGTTGAAAAGATGCGTAAAGCAGGCTTGGAAGTTCACTATAATGACACAGGCTTAGCTTATACGCATGAAGAATTTAAAGAATTAGCTAAAGATGTAGATGCCATTATTGTTGGTGTTGATAAAATGGATGCTGAAATGATGGCGGGATGTCCTAATTTAAAGGCTGTATGTAAATTTGGTGTAGGAACAGATAATATCGATTTAGAGTATGCTAAAGAACATGATATTTATGTAGGCCGTTGTGTTGGAGGAAATTCTCGTTCTGTAGCTGAACATGTTATGGCATTGATGTTTGCAGAATCAAAAAATCTTTATTACTCAATTGATGAAGTAAAAGATCACAAATGGGCTAAACCAACAGGATTAGAAATTTATGGTAAAAAATTAGGAATCATCGGATTTGGGATGATTGGTAAATATCTTGCAGATTATGCACATGGAGTTGGAATGGAAGTATATGCATATGATGCTTTCCCTATTTCTGAGGAAGCTGCAAAAGAGCATCATGCAAAAATTGCAACTTTAGATGAAATTTATACAGAATGCGACTATATTTCATTGCATGTACCATTATTAGATTCAACGAAAGATATGATTTCGACTGAACAATTTAAACAAATGAAGACAAATGCATGTGTAATTAATGCAGCAAGAGGTGGAATCGTAAACGAAGAAGCATTATATGAAGCTTTATCAACTAAAGAAATTCGTTCAGCATGTTTCGATGTATATAGTAGTGAACCACCAAAAGAAGGAGATAAATTATTGGCATTAGATAATTTCTATTTAACTCCTCATACAGCTGCTCGTACAAAAGAGTCAGAAACACGTACTTGTGAAATGTCTACAAATATTATTATGGAACAATTATTAGGAAAGTAGGTATAATTTTATGAGTAAAGATGCTGTTAATTTCTTAACAAATTTAAAAGAAGAAGTAAATAAATATATCGCAGACGTAGATTTAGAAGCGGTTGAAAAAGCTGCCGATATCATTATGGATGCAGAATCAAAAGGAAATCGTGTTCATGTAACTGGAATTGGAAAACCAGGCCATGTTGCAGGATATGTAGCTAGTTTATTATCTTCTACAGGAACACCAACTTATGAATTGCATGGTACAGAAGCCGTTCATGGATCAAGTGGGCAGGTTTTACCTGGTGATGTTGTAATCGCAATCAGCAATAGTGGGGAAACAACAGAACTTCAGGCAACAGTAAACACTTTACTTGCAAATGGTGCACATATTATTAGTTGTACAGGAAATGATCAATCTACATTGGCAAAGGCTAGTGAAGTTTGTTTAAAGGCACATGTAGATAAAGAGGGAGACAGTTTAAATAAACCTCCAAGAGCATCGATCATTGCTGAAATCATTGTGTTACAGACTTTGAGTGATGTTCTTGAAGAGAGAAAAAATTTAACATTAAATCAATATGTTAAATGGCATCCAGGTGGAAGCTTGGGAAAAAGCATTCGTGAAATGCAAAAGTAAGGAGTAAATATGGAAAAGTTTAATATTGTAATTGGAACTCATGGTAGATTTGGTGAAGAATTAGTTAAATCTGCATCAATGATTGCAGGGGATATGTCTCATGTTAAGACTTGTTCATTGCTTCCAGAATATTCATTTGAAGAATATATGAAAGTTGTAGATAGCACGTTATCTACATTGGATAATGGATTTACTATTGTATTAGTTGATTTATATGGTGGTACTCCATGCAATACATTTACTGTATTGTCACAAAAGTATAATTATGATGTATTAACAGGTTTAAACTTGCCAGTGTTAATTGATTTGTATTTAAAACTTGCAAATGCAGATGCAGTGGATGCTGAACAAATCGTCAAAGAAACAATGGATACATATGCACAAGCTTGTGTTCATACAAATAAGCAATTGTATGGAAACAACGATTAGTAAGTTGGTATTTAGCAAAGAAAAATGGTAATCTTTATTTAGAGATTATGAGGTGGTCTAAATGCTGATTGGCGAAATTTTTGATGAGTTTATTAGTGTTATTCATGAAAACCAAAAATATGTTATTGGTATTATAAACGAAAATAAAGAAGTGACACTTTGTAGTGATAAAAATTTACTTGGGAACACTATTGATTTTAATCGACCAGATAAGAATAATGTCTTTTTTGAAGTGAATGTGAAAGGACAAGAATTTGGCTATTTATGGGTAAATGGTTATGATGATAGCTTACAAATGATTGGTAATCTTTTACATGAATCTTTAACGGTTCGTTTAATGTTTGAAATCAATCAGGCAAACTTAAATAGAAAAATCACAAAGGATGATGAATTAGTAAAATGTCTATTAAATGAGAAGGATTTTGATATTAAAAGAATAATCGATTTGATGGATGATCTAGGTTTGAATAAAGATAAAACACGTGTAGCAATCTATATGATATCAAGTCGTGGAGATGTAAAAACACAAGACGTGGCTAGATTGAAAATGAATCCGGATAGTCAACAAATCATTTATTCTTTATTGAATGATCGATGTTTACTTGTTTATAAGGATATTCCTGACAAATTAAAGCAAAAAGAGGAAATTGAAGAGTATATTCAAAAGTACATACATAATTTAATTGATTGGGATTTCCACGATTTCTATTATTTTGTTGGTTCAGTTCAGCATAAGTTAAGACAATATGTAAGTTCTTATCAACATTGTCTATGGTTAAAGAACAATGTTAAGTATGAAAAGAATGTTCCCATATTTTTTGAAAAATATGTTACTGAGTATTTTTTATCAAAAATCGATGTAAAAGACGTGGATTGCGTGTACAATTATTATATTGACAAAGGAAAAGAAATTGATTTTGAAGAATTAACAGAAATTAGTGAGGCGTTATTAAATAATGATTTTAATTTAACGCAAGCAGCAGAAAGTTTGTTTTTACATAAAAATACATTAATATACAAGCTTAAAAAGCTGGAAGAAATCTTTCAGATTGATATACGTGGTAGTTTTCAAGGTAAAATTCTTCTAATATTGATTTCACATGCCGTAAAAGAGCAAAGTAATAAGGTTCAGGTGGGTGATTGAGATGAAGGGGTTAAATATAAAACTTGTACGTATCGATTCAAGGTTATTACATGCAACGGTACAATTAAACTGGAATCAGTTTATAAATGCAGATCAAGTTTGGGTCGTAGATCCGCATTATGTTACAGATCCATTTATCGCAAATGTAATGCAGTTATGTTTGCCAAAAACTATGAAGGTCAACTTTTATTCGGTCGAGCAGTTTATAGATAGAATTAATGAAAATCCTCCAATGAAGGTGATGGTTATTTTTCCGAATTTGGAAATTGTTAAACAAGCGGTTGATAAAGGATTTAAAGTTAAAGAAATTCAAATGCCATACCCTGCAGTTAGGGTTATGTTAAAAAGCTTATCCGAATACTTCTCTGATGAAGACATCGAAAGAATTCGTTTCATTCAAGAGCATGATATTAAATTATTTTTTCAAACCACCCCATACGATAATAAAGACTACTCTATATTTAAAAAATAAAAGGAGAAGTCAAAATGTTCGAAGGAATTATTACACCAATTGTTACCCCATTTAATAGAGATAAGGAAGAATCAATAAATTATGAAGCAACTGAAAAATTGATTAACTATTTAATTGAACATGGTGTTAAAGGTATATTTATTTTAGGTAGTAATGGAGAATTTCACGTTGTAGATGAAGATGAAAAGGTGGAATTCGCTAAAAAAGTTGTAGAAATTGTTAATAAACGAGTACCTGTATTTGTTGGTACAGGCTGTTGTTCAACTAGAGCAACTGTTCGTTTGTCGAAGAAAATGGAAGAAATCGGTGCAGATGCACTAAGCGTCATCACTCCATATTTCTTAAAACCTACAGATGAAAATTTATATGCGCATTATAAGGCTGTTGCCCAAAGTGTAAACATTCCTATTGTTTTATATAACATTCCAAAGGCAACAGGATGTCCATTAAGTCCAGAATTAGTAGATAGATTAGCTGATATTCCAAATATTAAAGCTATTAAGGACAGTAGTGGAGAATTAGAAAGAATCCAGGCATATGCTAAGATTGCTGAAAATAAAGACTTTGAATTATTAATCGGTAGTGATTCAAAAATCTCTTATGCGTATGGACTTGGTGCAACTGCAGCTGTAGCAGGAACAAGTAATGTAATTGTAGATACATTGGTAGGATTAGATAAAGCTTTAAATGAAGGCGATACTGAAACGGCAGAAAAACTTCAAAAAGATATTGATGTTTTACGTGGTGTATTAAAACTAGGAACTGTTCCTAGTGCAATGAAGCGTTCTGTAGAATTAGCTGGAATTGCTGAAGTTGGTCCAGCTCGTATGCCTGTACAAGAATTATCAAAAGAAGATGACGAAAAAATCACAGAAATGCTAAAATATTATGGCTTAAAATAAAAAAACTAGGAGATGATTTCGTTAGGAAGTCATCTCTTTTACTTTAGAAGGAATAAAGATGAATAAATATTTTGATCATACATTATTAAAAGCTTTTGCAACACAGAAAGATATTGAAGAACTTTGTGAAGAAGCGTTAGAATTAAACACTGCTTCTGTATGTGTAAATCCTAAATGGATTGCATACTGTAAAGACAAATTAAAGGCTAGTGATGTAAAAGTATGTACAGTAATTGGGTTTCCTTTAGGTGCGGATGGGCTGGATGTAAAAAGTTCAGCGTGTAGACAAGCTCTTGAAAATGGAGCAGATGAAATTGATTATGTCATTGATATAGGAGCTGCACTTATGCATGATTGGAAACACATTCGTAAGGAAATGCTTATTATGACGGAAATTTGTCATAATGAACACAAATGCGTAAAAGCAATATTTGAAAATTGTTATTTAAGTAAAAGTGAGATTAAAGAGCTTTCTTCAATCGCACGGGATATACAACCAGATTACATTAAAACAAGTACTGGATTTGGAACTGGTGGAGCTAAGCTGGATGATGTTTTATTGATGAAAAAATATGTAGGTGACAAAGTAAAAATCAAGGCAGCTGGTGGAATTCATACTTGGAAAGAATGTAAAGCGTTTATAGAGGCGGGTGCAACAAGGATTGGCGCAAGTGCAACTATAAATATATTAAATGAATATAAAGTGGAGGAATAAAATGGAAATCAAAGAATTAAAACTTCATGCAAACAATATTCGTAAGAATATATTAACCGAAGTATATAGTGCCAACTCAGGACATCCAGGAGGATCCTTGAGTGGTGCAGATATTTTAACAGAAATCTATTTTGAACAGATGGATATTAATAAAGAAAATATAGATTCAATTGATCGTGATCGTTTTGTATTAAGTAAAGGGCATGCGAGTCCATTATTATATGGAACGTTAAAAGAAAAGGGGTTGTTAGATGATGATTTGACTACATTTAGAAAGATCAATTCAAATTTACAAGGACATCCAAATATGAATGAAGTAGCTGGTGTTGATATGTCTACAGGCTCTTTAGGACAAGGTATTTCTTGTGCTGTGGGCATGGCTATTGTCAATAAGCATATTGATAAGAATACACATCGAATTTATTGCTTATTAGGTGATGGTGAATGTGAAGAAGGTCAAGTATGGGAAGCTTGTATGGCAGCAGCTCACTATAAATTGGATAATTTATGTGCCGTTTTAGACTACAATCATTTACAGATTGATGGAAATATTGATGATGTAATTTCGCCAGAACCTTTCGCAAGTAAATTTGAATCTTTTGGATGGAACGTATTGGATGTGAATGGACATGATTTTTATGAATTAAGAAATGCGTTTGAACAAGCTAAACAAGTTAAGGATAAACCAACAATGATTATTGCCCATACAATCAAGGGTAAAGGCGTTTCTTATATGGAAAATAACTATGCATGGCATGGAGCAGCACCAAACCAAGAACAGTATGAACAGGCAATGAAGGAATTAGGGGGTCTTGAATAATGGCAAAAGAAGCAACACGTAATGCCTATGGAAAGGCTTTGGCAGAATTAGTTGTAGAAAGAGATGATGTTTTAGTATTAGATGCGGATCTTACAAAATCTACAAAGACAATCGATGCCAAAAAGGCAAGACCGGAACATCATTTCAATATGGGAATTGCCGAAGGAAATATGATGGCAGTTGCTGCAGGTATGGCTGCATCAAATAAAGTGGTTTACGCATCAAGTTTTGCGATGTTTGCGGCAGGCCGAGCTTTTGAACAGATTCGTAATAGTATTTGTTATCCTAACTTGAATGTTAAAGTATGTGCAACGCATGCTGGAATTACAGTTGGAGAAGATGGTGCAAGTCATCAATGTATTGAAGATATTGCGCTTATGAGAAGTATTCCAAATATGAAAGTATTTGTACCATGTGATCAATACCAGGCAAAAGCAATTGTAAAGGCAGTAGCTGATATTGCAGGACCTTGTTATGTAAGACTGGGTCGTGGCGCAGTAGAAGATGTATATGATGAAAATTATAAGTTTGAATTGGGTAAAGGAAAAGTTTTAAGAGAAGGTCAGAAAATCGCATTGGTTGCGACAGGCATGATGGTGCAAGAGGCATTGAAAGCCGCTGAAATTTTAGCTAAAGAAGATATTTCAGTTACAGTTGTAGATATGCCTTGTATCAAGCCAATCGATGAAGAGTTGATTGAAGAAATCGCAAAATCTCATGAATTTATCATTACTTGTGAAGAACATAATGTATATGGAGGATTAGGAAGTGCAGTGAGTGAAGTAACTTCTAAGAAGAGTCCAGTGCGTATGGAAATGATGGGCATGCAGGATACTTTTGGAGAGAGTGGAACCCCAAATGAACTACTAGCTAAATATGGTTTGAATGCAGATCATATTGTTGAAAAGGTTAAAAATGAATACAGATAAAGTTCCTGATACAAAATTAAAGGGAATAAAACTGATTGTAGCTGATTTAGATGGCACCTTACTAAAATCAGATAAGTCTTTGGATGACAATATTAAAGATGTAATTTCTGGTCAAGATTATAAATTTACGATTGCGTCTGGAAGAAGTATGGTTTTAGTAAAAAAATTCATTTCTGAATTAGATATAAATTCACCTTATATCACAAATAACGGAGCAGAAATATATCAAAACGATGCTTGTGTTAAACAATATTCAATACCAGATGAAGAGGTCAGATTTATATTGAATTTGGTTCAAGAATTTAATTTGGAGTGTCATGCCAATGCAGAAAACTGTATTTATACAATGGGTAAGATTGATTTGATTTTACCTTTTAGAAAACGTTTTGAAGGCGTTTTACCAATTGTAGACAATGCATCTATCAATGCAGTTTGTGCAAATACAATTAATAAAATAATGTGTATTGATAAGGAATTAAATAAGATAGAGAAATTCGCAAAGAAAATTAATTTGTATTGTGGACATGTACATTGTGAACGTGCAGAAGGAAATGCATTTGTGATTGTGAACCGACAGGCTTCAAAAGGAAAAGCATTAAAAAATTTAATAGAGTTACTACATATATCTTCAGAAAAAGTGATCGTATTTGGTGATAACTACAATGATGTAAGTATGTTTGAAGCTGTAAAGTATTCTGTATGTATGGAAAATGCGGATAAAGATGTTAAAGATAAAGCTACTTTTATTTGTAAAAGTAATGATATGAATGGAGTATCTGATTTCATACAAAAATATATCAATCCAGGATGGCGTTAAGCCATCCTTTAATATGTGCTATCATAATCATGTTCATGGAGGATATATATTATGAAGGTAGTCACTTTTGGAGAAATCATGCTTCGTTTAAAGACACCAGAAAACTTGCGTATTATGTAAAGTGATGGTTTTGAGGCGAGTTATGGTGGCGCGGAAGCCAATGTAGCTGTAAGTTTAGCGATGTATGAAGATAAATGTGCTTTTGTATCTAAAGTATCAAACAATCCAGTGGGAATGTCTGCGTTAAGTGCAGTTTGTCATTATGGTGTGAATACAGAGTATATGCTTCGTGGAGGCAATCGTTTAGGAATTTATTTCTTTGAAAAAGGAAGTAATATTTGTAGCACTAATGTTGTTTATGACCATGCTTACAGTGCTTTTTCTCAATCGGATGTAGAAGAGTATAAATGGGAAGATATCCTAGAGCCAGGAGATATTTTCTATTTTTCAGGTGTAACACCTGCTGCAAGTGATAGTATTTGTTAATCTTTAAAGAGAGCTTTGAAGGTATTGTAAGGAAAAGGATATTCAAGTGATTTGAACTATCGTGGAAAAATGTTGTCTAAAGAACAAGCGCAAGTTGTAATGCGTGATTTTATGCAGTATGTAGATGTATGTATTGCCAATGATGAAGATTTTGAAGCAACACTAGGTATCCATGCTTTGATGGAGACTTATCTACAGGTATTGATCAGATTGATACGTATAAAGAGGGTATGTTAGAAATTACTCGTCAATTCCCAAATGTGAAGAGTGTGACTAGTGTATTAAGAAATATGCATACTGTAGAAGAAGGAGATTGGATGGGCATCTATTATGTAGATGGTAAATTCTACCAAAGTCCAATTCATAGAGTACATAGCTTAGAAGCTGTAGGTGCTGGAGATGCGTATGGCGCTGCATTTGTGCATGGACTAATCAATGGATTTGATCCACAAAAGACAGTGGATTTTGTGATCAGTGCGAGTGTATTAAAGCTTATGATTCAACATGATTTTAATGTGGTAACACAAGAAGATGTATTTAAAATCATGAATTCTAAGAATACAAACTTATCTAGATATAGTTAAAGATATCAGTTCAAATAAAATGAATTGATATCTTTTTCAATGTTAATAATATAGAATTTGGCGTAATAATTCAATTTCGCCAGAACTGAAACTATATTTTTTTATTTTTTCATCTTTGTTGATATGTTTCTGAACGATATTTTCAAAGTGTTCGTTAGTGCATTTTTGTTGATTGAAGATGTTAGAGTCGTAATTTATGTCTTTTAAGAATAAGACTGTATCCATAAAGAAAATAAAGTTTAGGATTAATTTGTTGTTTAAATCTAATTCAAGAGATTCACATATATTTTTTTCGATTTTATATAATCTCTCGTGAATTTCAAATATATTTAAAGTGTTGAAGTATGAATTAAGTGACAGTAAATATTCATTAGTGGCTCTGTTTCCATATTCATTCAAATCATGACCTTTTGTCAATTTATCGATGGAAGAATTTTTAATAACTAATCCAGGAGTTATTGCTAATAGATTAACACTTGATTTTTGAATTTCTAATAAACATTCCGATACAAGTGGAAAAGATGAGAATCCTAGTATATAGGTTGTTGTTTTAGTATTCATGAATAAACTATTTGAAAGCTCGGCTCGTATTGAAGAATCAACTATTAACAGAACGCCTTTTCCTTTGTCAATAGATTGAATATATCTTGTGATAGAATCAAGGCTGTTTCGTTTGTTACTATCAAAAGTGTTATATGTATAAATACAATTGCTTTTGTTGTGATTGTTATATATTATTTTTAACAATTCTGAAGCTAAAAAATTGCGTGAAACTAATAGAATAGGGATTTGTATATTGCTAAATAGAGAGAAAGAATGACTTAAAATGTTTCTTATTTTAAAAATTTGTGAGGAATCGATTTTTATGTTCATTCTCGAAGCTCTTTCTTCGATGCTATTTGCAATGTTGATTACGTTACTATTAATGCTGTCTGAAGAGGGAAGGCTGAAAAATAAAGAATTTTGATTAGACTTATTAAAAATGATAGATAAAATTATATTGATAATTCTATTTTTTGATACGATATCGCAAATTGGAAATTTTTTTTCAAATGTCTTGGAAAGTAAATTATACATTTTTCCCTCTTCGAGATTTGAATAGGAAATTTCTTTTGTAGAATTTTCTAGATAAAAAGCAAACTGTTGTATAGCGCTTGGATTCCAAGTTTTAATTTCTTGGCTTTGTGATGTGGCTGCTTCTGGTGGTGTAGTAATGCTGGTAGTTGCGGTTATGTTTTTGTTAGGCTCTATAATAAATGAATCGTTGATATCGTCGATGTGAAGAGTGCGTTGGTTTTCTTGTATGTCAATGTATTCGGAAATGGTGTTTTTGTTAAGTAAAATGTCGGGTTTACTTTGCTCGGACTCAAAAAATTTTCTTGATACTATATATGATATATTTTGTTGTAAAAGACTAATGTTGTTGCTGTTTGTTATAATGGTTTCTAAAAAATCTTTTGTAATTTTGATGGTTTTTTGAAGTCGTTCTGCTTCGTGCTTTATGAATGAAATAGACAAATCAATTTTTTCGATTGATGGGCGAGATTTAAAAGATGGAATTTCAACGTATAATGGTGTTATTTGAGACAATTCTGAATTTGAATCTGCACTTGGATATAAGAAGCAAACGATAGGTTGAAGGTTATTAGAAAAAAAATCGATTTCAAATGATCGAAGCACGTTTTTTATTTCGACAGCTGTGTTTGTGTCTGATAGTTGTATGGCGATAAATATTTTGTCTTCTTGTTTCACTGAGTTAATAAAAGAAGATAAGTTGTTGGAAATTTTCCTATAGTCCACGTATATCAATTGTCCTGAATCTGTTGCGAGACCTAATTCGATGAAACGATTAAATAGTTCTTGTACAATATATTTTTTTCCAGAACCATTTTCACCTTTAATAATGATAGATTTAAGTATGTTTTGTGGTAGAAAGAAGATTGGCATTAATCTATTGATTGCGTTAAATAATGAACCATCTTGGCTTGATCCGATAATATGAAAAGCTTGAGCAAAAGATGATTTGCTTTCTGCATGAGTATAAAAAATGTATTTTTCAAAACTGGAATCTTTGCTTAATGTATCTGGAATGTTGATAAAAGGGAATTCTCTATGTATTGTTTCTTTTGAAATAAAAATAGTGGGTTTTCCGATTTTTTTTATTAGTTTGCCTTCCCTGAATAATTCGTTTAATATTCGTGAAACATTGGTTCTATCTTGATAAAGCGATTTTGCAATTATTGGAGCGGTGCAATTTTCAAACCCATAATTCTTTTTTTGTAAATTTTTTTTGGTTGATATTGTTATATATTCTAAAATTTCGCTTTTTATAGACATATTATTTTTCTCCTTTTATTAAATTTTTATGTGATATTTTATGATTATATTGTACACAAAAACAATTATTTGTTAAATAAAAAATGTATACTAATTATATTTAAAGTGTAAAAAATCTGTAAAAAAGTCATATATAAAGCATATAAACGTGTAACACGCATAATAAACTAAAAAAATATAGTGATTTGCATTTAAGTCCTTACGTGGATATTATGTTGGTGTAGTTGAAGTCGACACAACGAAAAAAATAGAATCAAAAAAGGAGTGAATACCATGATTCAAGTATTAGTTGCTACACATGGGACATTTGCAGAAGGGTTATGTAATGCATCTAAAGTCATTATGGGTCCTGTAGAAGGTTTGGATTATATAGGATTAACATTAAATGATAGCATTGATGAATTTACAGAAAAAGTAATTCATTTTTGTGAAGAATCTAAAGATGATGTTTTGTTGTTGACTGATTTGCAGGGAGCTAGTCCATTCAATGCTTCTGCAAGAGCAATTAGTCAAGTTAAAGATAAAAAGATAGTATGTGTAACTGGAGTAAACTTACCTATTTTATTAGAATGCTTAATTAAAAGAGAAACAACAGATGTTGAAGATTTGGCAAATCAATTATTAGATATAGGAAAATCTGGAATTAATAAATTATCATTAAGTATGTATCAATGAAAGGAGATTTAAATTATGAGTATTGTATTATCAAGAATCGATGATCGTTTAATTCATGGACAGGTCATGACAGCATGGGTATCGTATGTTGGAGGGAAAGAAATTTTAATTGTTGATGATAAAGTTGCAAAAGATCCATTCTTAAGTGCAGTTATCACAGGAGCGGCACCTAAACATCTTAAAGCTACAGCCGTTACGGTTGAACAAGCTACAAAAGAATTGTTAGAAAATAAAGATAATGAAGGAAAAAAATATATTTTATTAGCTAAAGGACCAGAAACATTTGAAGCTTTAATAAATAATGGAGTAGAAATTAATGAAATCAATTTAGGAGGAATGGGATCAAAACAAGGACGAGATAAATTGTATAAAAATATTGCAGCAAGTAACGATGAAAAAGTCGTATTTAAAAATTTGCTAGATAGAGGAGTGAATGTTTATATTCAAGTGGTTCCAAATATGGAAAAAGTGGATTTAAATAAATATTTATAGGAGGAAGAGAGAATTATGCATATTTCAATTTTACAGGCTATTCTTATTGGTTTGGTTTATTATTTGGGAGCTAATGGTACACCATGGTTTACAGTCAATTTAGGTTGGGCATTTAGACGTCCATTATTACAAGGTGTTGCAGTTGGAATTATTTTAGGAGATCCAGTAAAAGGTTGCATCGTGGGTGCAGCAATTAATGCTACATATTTGGCACAAATTACGGCAGGTGGGGCACAAACTATGGATGAAGGTTTGGCTGGTTGTGTAGGAACAGCATTAGCCATTATTTCTGGAACATCAGCTCAAGTGGCTGTTAGCTTGGCAGTTCCTATCTCGTTGTTAGGAAACTTGGTTTGGATGATTTATATGACTGGAGATATTGCTATTGTACATGCAATGGATAAAGTTGTTAATACAGGTGATGTTAAAAAGATTGTTCTATGGAATATTATTCCTAGTCAAATTTTTAAAATGATTTTATACGTTACTCCAGTTGCAATTGCAGTTTTCAGTGGCGCTGATGTAATTACTGGAATGTTGGATTCATTAAAAGGAACACCTGTGATTGATTGCTTAACAACAATTGGTACGATTTTACCTGCTTTAGGAATTGCTATGAACTTCAAAGCAATCTTATCTAATACAGGAAATAGAGCTTATTTATACTTTTTGTTAGGATTTGTTCTATATACTTATATGAACTTACCTTTATTAGTAATTGGATTACTAGCAGTAATTATGGCATTTTTGCAAAAATCAGAAGCTATCGCTGAATAAAGGAGAAATAATATGTCAGAAAAGAAAAGTTTAACTAAAAAAGATCTTGTAAAATCATATTTAATTTGGACGTTCTTTAGTCATTGTATGTATAACTATGAACGTATGCAAGCACCAGGCGTTGTGCATGCAATAGCACCATCATTAGCTAAATTATATGGTGAACATACAGAAGAGATGAAGGATGCGTGTAAGCGTCACATGGAATTCTTTAATACGGAACCTAATATTGGAGGATGTATTATTGGTATGACATTAGCTTTAGAAGAACAAAAAGCTAATGGGGAAAATATTGATCCAGAAATGATTTCAAGTGTGAAAACTGGATTAATGGGTCCTCTTGCAGGTGTTGGGGATACGATTTGGCAAGGAACATTGTCTCCAATTGCTTTAGGAATTATTTTAGGCATGGCTCAAGAAGGTAATTTGTTTGCCCCAGTATTATATTTAATCATAATTGGTGTTGTTTTGTATGGATTAGGTTATTGGTCTTTCATGAAAGGTTATTATGGAGGCCGAGAAGGAATTACTAAAATTATTAGTGGTGGATTAATTAATGCAGTTACAGAAAAAGCAACTGTAGTAGGAGCTACTGTTTTAGGAGGTTTAGCAGCTTCTTATGTAACTGTTTCTTCAGGCATGGTATTGCATTTATCAAGCGGAGATTTAAATGTTCAGACTTCAGTTTTAGATAGTATTTTCAAAGGAATGTTACCTTTAGGAATTACATTGTTAACAGTTGGGTTATTGAAAAAGAAAATGAATGTTAACGTAATTTTATGTATTTTGATTGCGATTGGAATTGTTGGAACATTAATTGGTTTCTTCTAAATCAATAATAAATATAGATTACGTTCAAGAAGAATAAAGAAGTGAATTGTAAATACTTCTAGTGATTAGAGGAAGGTTGAATAAAATGCGTATTATTTTAAATGGTGATGATTTTGGAAGAACACATGAAGCAAATTTAGGTGTCTTGAAAGCAATGAGAGAGGGTTATATTTCACAAACTTCGGTTATGGTGAATACAAATTATTTTGATGAAGCAGTACGTATAGCTAAAGAAGAAGGGTTTCAAGATAAAGTTGGACTTCATATTAATTTGTTTGAAGGAACTCCATTAACTGGAGATTATAAAAAATTAAAACAATATGCACGTTATGACATGTTTGATTATCGTCCTGACTTTTTTCACAAATATTTTAATTTAAATGTTGATGTTATTCAAAATGAGTTGGAAGCACAGATTAAAAAGTATTTATCTGGTGGTTTTACGCTTATGAATATTGATTCACATCACTGTGCATTTTATGAAAAACCAGTAATGACTGCTTTAATACCATTATTAAAAAAATATGGATTTAAATCAGTTAGGTATATTGGGAATAGTTATTTCAATGGTTCAAAATTTAGAGATTGGTATGGAAATCAATGGATTAAAACTATGGACGAGTTAAATTTAAAACATCCAACGTATTCTAGTAGTGTAGCAACATTTGATAAAAATATGAAAAAAAATAATCCAGCATTGATTGATGCTGATGCAGTAGAGGTTTATGTACATCCTGTTTTAGTTGAAGGATCATTTATTGATAATTTTACAGGAGGTACTCATTTATATGAAAGTTTTAAGAAGACAGGACTAGATAAGTTTGATTTTATCACAACTAAAGAAATATAAAAAAAGGAAGAAGGTATTTAAGATGGGTAGAGCAGAAACAGTAGTAAGAATTAAAGAAACAGGAATTTTCGCGGTAGTGCGTGTAGAAACAATTGAACGTGGATTAGAAATTGCAGAAGGATGTTTAAAAGGTGGAGTTGATGCAATGGAAATTAGCTACACAAATTCGAATGCAGGAGATGTTATCAAAGCTATTAAAGAAAAGTTTGGAGATAAGATTTGTGTTGGAGCGGGAACGGTTTTAGATGCAACAACAGCTCGTTTAGCAATTATGAATGGCGCAGAATTCATGGTGGCACCAAACTTTGATCCAGATGTACAAGAAATTTGTAACTTATATCAGATTCCATATGGTCCTGGATGCACATCATATTCAGAATCATTGAATGCATTAAAAGCAGGAGCTTCATTTATTAAAGCATTCCCTATTTCAAACTATTATGGACCAAACTTGGCTAAAGTATTCAAAGTACCATGTCCACAGATTCCAGTTTTAGCTAGCGGAGGTATTACTCCTGAAAATGTTAAAGAATGGGTAGGAAATGGAGCTGAAGCATTAGGCGTTGGAGGACTATTGACTAAAGGTTCTGCAGAAGATATTGCTAAGAATGCGAAAATGCTTCGTGATGAATTTGTAAAAGCAAAAGAGGCTAAATAATGGGAAAAATTTTAATTACACCTCGCGGTTATGCGAAATATGGTGAGGAATATAAAAAACAACTAGAAGCAGCTGGTTACGAAGTTGATTGGAATGATACGGGAAAACCAGTCCCTCGTGAAGTATTTGTTGAAAAAGCAAAAGAAGCTGAGGGAATTATTGTTGGAGTAGATTCATGTAATCGTGAATTGCTCCTTCAATGTAAAAATTTAAAAAGCATTGTAAAATTTGGTATTGGCGTAGATAACATTGACTTGCCAACCTGTGAAGAAATGGGCATTAAAGTAGGACGTTGCGTAGGTACAAATTCAAATGCAGTAGCTGAATTGACAGTAGGAATGATGTTTGCGTGTGCTAGAGATCTAGTTAGTAATGCCATGGATGTAAAGAATCATGAATGGGTAAAGCCTACTGGTTTCGAATTGTATGGTAAAAAAGTAGGTATCATTGGATTTGGTAACATTGGAAAACATGTGGCACGCATGGCAAATGGTATTGGAATGCAAGTATATTGCTATGATGCATTCCCAGTAAAACAAGAAGTTTTAGATGAATATCATGCAACGTTTACAACAGTAGAAGATATTCTAAAAAATTGTGATTTTATTTCTTTACATGTTCCATTAACAGAAGAAACTAAGGATATGATTTCAACTGAAGAATTTAAAATGATGAAGAAAACTGCAGTTTTAGTAAATGCGGCACGTGGAGGAATCGTTAATGAACATGCTATTTATGAAGCATTGAAAAATGGTGAAGTAAAAGCTGTAGCTAGTGATGTCTGGACAACAGAACCACCCAAAGATGAAGATTGGATTCAAGAATTATTAGCAATGAAGAATTTCATCTTGACAGCACATATTGCATCTCGTAGTCAAGAAGCTGAAATCAATACTGTTAAGCGTTCGACTGAGGTAATGTTGGACAATTTAATGTAATAACAAATATAAAATTATTTTGAGAGATGTGGATTTATACGCATCTCTTTTTTAGGAGGAATCAAAATGACAAATGAAGAATTAAAAGTTCATGCCAAAAATATTCGTAGAAATATTGTTACTGAAGTATATAGTGCAAAATCAGGACATCCAGGAGGATCATTGAGTGCAGCAGACATTCTGACTGAACTATACTTTGAACAGATGGATATCAATAAGGATAATGTAAATACAATCGATCGGGATCGTTTTGTATTGAGTAAAGGACATGCCAGTCCAGTATTATATGCTACATTGGCAGAAAAGGGATTTATTGATATTGAAGATTTAAAAGGATTTAGACATATCGATTCAAAATTACAAGGACACCCTAATATGAATTATGTTTCTGGTGTGGATATGTCTACTGGATCTTTAGGACAAGGAATTTCTTGTGCAGTCGGTATGGCTATCACAAATAAAGTAGATGGAAATAATCATCGTATCTATGCTTTATTAGGTGATGGCGAATGTGAGGAAGGTGAAGTATGGGAAGCAGCTATGGCGGCAAGTCATTATAAGCTAGATAACTTATGTGCAATTCTAGACTATAATCATTTACAGATCGATGGAAATATTGAGGATGTGATTTCACCAGAACCATTTATGAGTAAATTTGAAGCATTTGGATGGAATGTATTAGATGTAAATGGACATGATTTTGATGAACTAAGAAATGCGTTTGAACAAGCTAAACAAGTAAAGGATAAACCAACAATGATTATTGCCCATACAATCAAGGGGAAAGGTGTATCTTTCATGGAAAATAATTATGCATGGCATGGAGCTGCACCAAATGATGAACAGTATGAAACTGCAATGAAGGAATTAGGAGGTCTTGAATAATGGCAACGGCAACAAGAGAAGCGTATGGAAAGACTTTGGCAAAACTAATCGTAGAACATGATGATCTATTTGTATTGGATGCCGACCTTACAAAATCTACAAAGACAATCGAAGCTAAAAAGGCAAGACCGGAACATCATTTCAATATGGGAATTGCCGAAGGAAATATGATGGCAGTCGCTGCTGGTATGGCCGCAAGTAATAAGGTTGTTTATGCATCAAGTTTTGCAATGTTTGCGGCAGGCCGAGCTTTTGAGCAAATTCGTAACAGTATCTGTTATCCTAACTTGAATGTTAAAGTATGTGCTACGCATGCCGGTATCAGTGTCGGAGAAGATGGGGCAAGCCATCAGTGTATTGAAGACTTAGCTCTAATGCGTTCTATTCCAAATATGAAGGTATTTCAGCCATGTGATGCCAAACAGACTGAAGAAATCATCAAGGCCGTATACTCTATTGAAGGACCATGTTATGTGCGATTAGGAAGACTAGGAGTAGAGGATGTATATGATGAAAACTACAAATTTGAATTCGGCAAAGGAAATGTACTAAAAAAAGGAAGCAAGGTAGCTATCATTGCTTCTGGATTAATGGTGCAGGAAAGCTTGAAGGCAAGTGAATTATTAAATTTCGAACCAACAATCATCGATATTCCAACTATCAAACCAATCGATAAGAAATTGATTATTGAAACAGCCAAGACGCATGATGTGATTGTAACTGTAGAAGAACACAATATTTATGGAGGGCTTGGAAGTGCAGTGAGTGAAGTTCTTGCACCTGAAGGAATTGCATGCAGACAATATATGTTAGGTATGCAGGATACATTTGGTAGAAGTGGAAAACCGAAAGATTTATTGGGTTACTATGGTTTGGACGCAAAACATATTGCAGAAAAAATCCAAGAAATAGTTAAATAGTATAAAAGTACAGGCTGAATTTTGAATGTTCAGTCTGTTTTTGTATATAATTTACATGTGGGTTTGTTATACTTAGATATATGAGAATTAGTTGAAGAAAGGAAGAAAGATAGTATGGACTATGCAATGAAAGTATATCCTATACATTTAGAAAATGGAAAAACAGAATGGTGTGTTGAGTATCCGGATTTAAAAGGATGTGTAGGTGGTGGGGATACAATTGAAGAAGCAATTGCTGATGCAGAAGCTACTAAAGCTGTATATCTAAGATATCTAGAAGAAAATGAAAAAGAACAATGCTCTAAATCATGAGCATTGTCCAAGTTAATACAGAATATAAAAATCATTCTCATAATAATCAAGTGGAATCTCTTTTTCTGTCATGGAATCAATCTGAATACGATTGATGTTTTGAAGACTTTTGATTACTTTATTAATGTTTTTTTCACTTCCTTGTAACTCGGCAGTTACACTACCATCATCATTATTTTTGGCATAACCTGTAATACCTAATGGCATGGCATGGCTTTGTACTTCAAAACGAAAACCTATATTTTGAACATTTCCTTCAAAATGAAACTCTTTGCGAATTGTCCCTGGTGGCAATTCTCTTTTTATTTTCTCTTTCTTTTTAAATAATCTAAACATAATATATATTCTTTACTGTATATATTATAAGTCTAAATTTTAATAAAAAAAGACCGATATTCATAGGGAAAATAGAATATCGATCCTTTGTTTTATATAGAAACAGATAACTACGATTAGGATATTTTAATGTAAGTATATTGTTGGAATAGGAGGAATAAATACATGATAGTAATCTGTTGCTACCAAATAATTAGTTTATCTTTGAACGTGGCCTGAACCATCTCCACCAGCTAATTTCAACACTTCATCCATGCTTACCATGTTGAAATCACCTTCGACAGAGTGTTTTAAACAACTTGCAGCTACCGAAAATTCGATTATTGACTTTGCATCCTATCCTTCTAGATTTGCTGCAATCAATCCAGCACCAAAGCTATCTCCACCACCGACTCTGTCTACAATCTGCATCTTGTATTTATTTGAGAAATAGTAATCTTTTCCATCATACAACATAGCGGACCAGTTGTTGATATTGTCATTGATAGTCTCTCTTAATGTGATAGCTACTTCTTTATATCCTTCGCGAATCCATATTTAATAATAGGTTGATCCTTTTCAATATCTTTCAATGTAAATTTATTTCCTTGGGCAATATCTTCAATAAGTGTAATTTCTTGTCCATCGACATTACATATAGTCCCTTTTTCTAGAGGACATAGTGCAACAGCTACTAAGTCGTTAAAATAAATCTTATAAATTTTTGCACCATTTCTACCTGTCTATATTTTAAATGTTAGATGTAAGTGCTTACACAGAACGACCCTGTTTTTTAAATAAATCAATAGAAAAATTTAAAAAGCTTACAAATAAGTATGTTTCATATCTGTTTTTTGATAAAATGTAGAAAAAGAGATAATACCCCTTAAATACAAGTGTGAAAACGATTCCAAAAAAACTTGACTTATGAAATGTGAGTAGCTACAACAAGAAATATGATGTAAGTACTTGCAATTTTCAGTGCGTTGGAATAGGGTTGAGGAGTGAAACAATTATGAACATTTATGACATTGCCAAGTTATCAGGCGTATCGATTGCGACTGTATCGCGTGTAATCAATAATAGTCCTAAGGTTTCAGAAAAGACAAAAAAGAAAGTCTGGGACGTTATGAATGAATATGATTACACACCAAATGTGTTTGCCCGAGGCTTAGGGTTGAATTCAGTAAAAACAGTTGGCTTGGTTTGCCCAGATGTATCCGATCGTTATATGGCAAGTGCTATTGCGTATTTAGAGAAGAATTTACGTAAGTATGGATATGACTCAATATTGATGTGTAGTGGCTTTGATTATGAAGGAAAAGTAGAAGCCGTAAAAATATTATTGGATCGTAGAATCGATGCGATGATATTGGTTGGATCACATTATGCAGGAGATTGTGGACAGAATGATATTCAATATCTAAAGGATGCTGCCCAAAAAGTTCCTGTGGTACTCATGAATGGCTATATTCGAGTACCGGGAGTATATTGTATTTTAACAGATAATTATAAAGCGGTTTATGATACTGTATGTAATCTAATCGAAGCGGGAAGGAAGAAAATTGTGTTTTTGTATGATGCCAATTCGTACAGCACAACAAAAAAATTAGAGGGATATCAAGACGCACTGATTGATAATGGTTTAAAGGTGCAAGAAGAGTATAAGGTGCTTATGCCAAATAACGTATTGAAGGCAAGAGATTTACTGGCAAAGAAAAAATTGGATTTTGATGCCGTCATTGCCAGTGATGATGCGATGGCTGTTGGTGCACTTAAATATGTGCATCAAATCAACAAGTCGATTTCTGAAGATGTCAATGTCGTTGGATTCAACAACTCAGAACTATGTGTTTGTTGCTATCCGGAAATGAGTTCTATTGATTCACAAGAAGAAGAGCTAAGTGAAATTGCGGTTGATTCGCTTATTAAAGTTCTTGCGGGAAAATCAGTTCGACAAAAAATGGAGATTCCATGTAAATTTATTAAGCGAAATACAACACAGTTCTAATATTAGGAGGATTACTGTGAAGTTGATCAAGAAAAGGCTTTTTCGTAGGAAAAGTCTTTTCTTGTCGCCACGTTCTTTGATTTCAGGTGTTCCATCGTATGGCATCAAATTAAGCCTAGCGTGAAGATCGGCGCGACTTCTGAGCAATTCTTGTATTTCACTATATTGTACGGGCATGATTTTTCCTCCTTGTAGGGAACAATTATTATAATTATAATGCAACAATGCTCCCCAAAACTATAAACTCAAGACATATTATGTTCAAATCGCACTATATTCAAATAAAAAGGATTCATCTGTCATCGTAGACAGAAGCACCGGATGACCGCTGTGGGACAGCTTTTGTTCCAGTGTCAGCTTCATGAGTTCTTTTGTTGGAGGTGACACATCCTTAACTCCATGACCGAATGGAACAACAGTAATGATCACGCCTTTACGGTTCTGTACAAACTGTACAGTTCCCCAGCATTCAAAGAAAATTTCTCTGATATTGAAGAGTTCACCAAGATGCTCAAGGAGCTTTTCGATGTAGCCGTAGTGGACAACTTTCCTTTTGAGGTTTCCAGATAGCTTTGTCGGCCCCAGATATCGTATAAGACCTGAAAATACAAATTTGTATTAATCAAACAATGGAAGTTGAAGCAAGAAGCTGGGTTGTTTGTAGCCGAGTAGTTCACTACCTTAAGTAAATAAAAATACTCAAAAGTGAAAAATCAATTGAAAATATTCTTTTGGAGGTGTCATAATTTAAAAAAATGACACTTTTTCTGTTGAAAATAAATCAAAATGAGTTAAGTCTGACTCAAAATGGGGTAAAAAAGCATAAAAAGGTGTCAAAATCAGAAAATATGAACCAAAACACATTAAAAAGCGGTGAAATGAGTCAAAATCTGAAAAAATGACACCTTTTAATGCAGATTTATATCCAGTGAATTATAAGATGGATAAAGACTTATTAAGATTATTGTCTCAGGCAAATTCAAAATATACAGAATATAAGATTAAATTACAGACTTTGAATTTTGATTCAAAATACTTTTTAGATTCTATTTTGTTGAGTGAGAGTTTGAAATCAACTCAAATTGAAGGAACGCAGATTTCGCAAGATGAAATGTATTATTTAAAGTATATGGAAGAAACGGATGATAATAAAGAAATTCAAAATTTAAAGAAAACTGTGGAATATGCATATGAAAAAATTAATAATGGAAAAGATATTGATTTTGAATTGGTGAATACTATGCATAGGCTTTTGTTGGATAGTGTTCGTGATTCTAAAAAGAAGCCAGGTCATATTCGTACAACTCAGAATTGGATTGGCCCTAAAGGTGCGGGTATTGAGAATGCGATATTTACTCCTCCGGCACCAGAAAATGTAGCAGGTTTATTAGAAAATTTGTATGAATATATGAATGATGAGTTTGTTGATCCATATTTAATTAATGTGGCATTATCTCATGCACAATTTGAAACAATTCATGCATATTCAGATGGAAATGGACGACTTGGAAGAGCTTTGATTCCTATTCAAATGGCAAGGTTTGAACAAGATAAACCAATATTATATATGTCCGAAATATTAGAATTGTATAAGCCTGCATACCAATTTAATCTAATGGAAAGTCGTAAAGGAAATTATTTGGGATACATCAAATTTTTCCTTCAATGTGTAGTTGATCAGTGCAATAGTTTTATTTATAAGATGAAAGAAATCGACAGAATCTATAAGGAAGATATGGCAAAAATGGAAACGATTCACAGTACAACACTATCTAAAATTATGCCAATTATTCTTTCTCAAGTTGTATTTACAAAAAAAGAATTAGAAGATATGACAGGATTATCGAAATCAACAATCAATCGTACAATTCAGAAAATGGAAGAATTAAATGTAGTCTCGTATGATGATTCGGTACGTAAAAAGAGTTATTGTTACAGAAGTGTATATAATGTATTTGTAGGAAAAAGAAATTATTGAATGAAAAGTGTTAAATATAGTTGCATTTTCCCCTAGAAAAATGTAATTTTCTTTAAATATTCCCCTAGAAAAGTGTTAAAAGCATGGAATATTCCCCTAGAAAAATGTAAAAGATGTTGGAAATTTAAACCAACATCTTTTTAGGTTTTATCTGTTTTTGTTGATGTATTCATTTACGCTTTGTTTGACAATATTGAAGTTGACTTCACCATATTGTAGTAGGGCATTATGGAAGTCTACATTGTCAAATTTAGATCTTAATCTAGATTTGGCTGTACTCTTTAAATCCACAATTTGAAGATATCCGTAATAGTAAGATAAGAATACAGTTGGATTGTCTGCCAATTGATTGTAAATACTTTCTAATCCTTCTGAACTAAACATATCGCCATATTCATTCTTAAAATCATTGAGTGACATACCATCATAATGAATGCTGATGTCCATTAAGACAATGTATAGATTGGTAAGAATGTTATTCAAATTATAGGCTTCTAATAAGTCTTCATTATTATCTAAATAATGTAAAGACATGCTTTCCATATAAGTAGCCCATCCTTCTGACATGCCTAGATTGTTGTAGAAGAATTGGATGGGGTATTTTAAATGTTCTTTATTATATTGAGCCTGGTACATATGTCCGGCAATACCTTCATGAGCCAACGTTTGATAAAGTGTTAAGCTAGATGGATCGTCGCCATAATCACGTTTGTTGTAGCGCATTTGATAGTTTTGTGAATAATCCAAGGCGGGTGTAATAAAGTAGGCAACAATTCCACTGACAGATTGATCTTCTGGTAGTGCCTTTAAATCATATTTCATGGTTTTTACTTTTGGAAAATCCTTTTTATAGTTCTTTTGAAGGCTTTCTAGAATTTGATTTACATCTGTAAAATCTGTTGAAACAGAATCGAGTTCATACGCAATCATTGGATTGGCTTTATATAGTTTTTGGAATTTAGTAATGGCCGAATTGATTGCGGATTGTGTATTCTTTTTGATGGTTGAAATAGAATCGGTAGAACTTGTCGCATTTTCAACTAATACTTCATAATATTTCTTACCATTTTTATAGTTGGATAACCCTTGTAAAGGTTGTACTTTGGATTGTAGTGAAGTTAATGTATCTAACATAGCCTGATAACTAGGGAAGAAACTTATATCCATAGCATCTTTGACTTGTGCTTTATAAGATGTTGTTTTTTCTTCATCTAGATTTAAAGAGTCAATCGCATTATATAATGCACTTGTGATTGAACTATTCTCTTTATTATTGATGACATCTTGAATATCTTGAATAACAGAATCATAGTCAAACTGTAACGTATTCTTATCTGCTTGTTTTTTTGTATATTCCAATACATCATTTGTATAGCGAGGCACATCGTTGATGAGTGTAATCAAATCTTGAATATCTTTTTCACTTCGTAAAATGTATTCAGAAAAAACAGAAATCAAACTTTGGTGAAGTCCACTCATTGTGCTCCAACAATTGTTTAAATATTGAAATTTCTTGTTCTCTGCTTTTAAACTCAATTCATTCTCATACTTTAATTCATCATAAATGGTTTGTTGCGTCTTGTCTAAAGTACTGCGATTAAACTTGTTTAATTCTTTTTGATCTTCTTTGATTTCTTCAGTATTGTCTGTATAAAATTCACCAAGACTTACATCTACATTATTAATATCAATACCATAGTCTTCTGGATGTTCGAAGAATTGGTGCATCGTTGTATAGTCGTTTTCGGCATATTCAACTACCAATTGGTTTGTGTATTTTGTGAAGTCTTTGTTTTCTTTAGCTGCAAACGTATTGTCTTGCATTGTAGTTGAACCACATGCAGTGAGTGATAATACGGTAAAGCTAATAAATAGTTTTTTGAATGTATTTTTCATTAGAATCCCCCGAATTTTTAAAAAAATGGACTGATTATTCATCAGCCCATGTAATTTTCTTATTCTTAACACCTGCAATAGATGCCAATGCCAAAAGGTCATATCCCTTTTCAGTAATATACGCATGTCCTTTTTGGAAAGCTTTTTCAATCACCATGCCAACACCAACAATTTCAGCTTGTGCCTGCGCAATTAAGTTTTCTGTTCCCTTGAATGCTTCACCATTTGCCAAGAAGTCATCAATAAATAATACTTTATCGCCTTTTTTTAAGTATTCTTTTTCAATACAAATTGGATATGTCTTATTCTTTGTGAAAGAGAAGACTTCCGCAAAAGCAGGATCAATCATTGTGCTTGGTTGTGTTTTCTTGATGAAAATCAATGGCACATTCAAACGGATGGCTGTCGCATAGGCTGGGGCAATACCACTAGATTCAATGGTTACTACTTTTGTGATGCCTTTGTTTTTAAAGTGTTCATAAAATTCATTTCCCATTTCATCTACTAAAGAACAATCAATTTGGTGATTTAAAAAAGCATCTACCTTTAATACTTCATCATTAATAAAATGTCCTCTAGTCTCGATTGCGTTTTTCAGTGCTTTCATGTTGGTTTCCTTCCTCTTTTCGTTTTATTTGTACAATAGTTTGTCCGATACGATGATTCTTTACTTCCTTAACATATACATCCATCAAGTCTAGACTGACTTTAAAATGTGAACCTTCATCAGGAATTTGTCCATAATGATTTAGGATGTATCCACCAAACGTGTC
This sequence comes from Holdemanella biformis DSM 3989, assembly GCF_000156655.1. Taxonomy (GTDB): domain Bacteria; phylum Bacillota_I; class Bacilli_A; order Erysipelotrichales; family Erysipelotrichaceae; genus Holdemanella; species Holdemanella biformis. The sequence continues at coordinate 225,121 of NZ_DS996843.1, read as the reverse complement.
ACAATCCTCATCTTCTAATGAAATGCCTAAAGCTTTTTCAACATCTTCAATGTCAGCTTGACCATAGATTCTAAATTGATCAGAATCAATTTGTTGGATTGGATCTGGCTCTTCAATATCATCATCTTCTTGGATTTCACCAAGAAGGGTTTCAATAATATCATGCAAAGTCACGATACCGGTCATTCCTCCGTATTCATCAAGTAAAACCGCAAAGTATACTTTTTTGATTTTCATTTCCTTCAATAAAACATCGGCCTTCATATTTTGTGAAATAAAGAAAGGCTGATCCATCGCTTTATTGATGACGTTATCTTGTTCAATCGAATCTAAACGGAAATAATCACGTGTATCTAGAATACCTACGACATCATCATTATCCTCATCACATACAGGGTATAATGTGTGACGATTTTCTAGAATGGTCTTTTTCCATGTTTCTTTATCATCATTTAAATATAGACAAACAACTTCACTTCGATGTGTGCAAATTTCTTCAACGGGTGTATCATCAAATTCAAATAAGTTTTCAATAAACTCCTTTTGACTTGGTTCAACACCACCACCGTTGATAACTTCATAAATATCTTCTTCAGAATAATCTTCTTGTTCTTTTTCTACTTCAAAACGCAAGAAGAAAGTAAATGGTGTAAATAAGGATTGAATGCCTTTCGCAATAGACATAAATGTTTTTTCAAACTTGTCTGAATGAGCATTCGCAAATTTTCTTGGTAATAAATCACTCAATAAAATATATACATACACCAATAGAAGTACGACTACATAAAGTAATGGAGTATGGATCATGGGCTGTAAATAGATTACACTCATCACAATGCCAAATACTTCCATGCATAGAGATAACCATTTTAATGTAGCTTGATATTTATAAGATTCATCTTCGATTTCTTTATTTGTAGAAACGATGCTGCTTGTCATTGAAAACAAGATGTTTAGAATAAATGTAAATAAAATTAAGATGGGAAGGTTCATATTAACCCTCCTAAACTATACTGTAACGGGACTGAATCATCCGGATTCATGAAACTATCACTCCTTCATTAATACCCATTATCATACACAATTTAAAGGCTTTTTTCAATGTGATAAAGAAAACAACCAGAATAAATCCGGCTGTTTTATTGTTGCATGTATTTATCTGCATTATTCATTAAATATTGAATAATAGATTGTCGTGTCACAATGCCAATAAAAATTTGGCGATCATCGACTACGGGTACGAAGTTTTGTTTCAAAGATTGAGCGAACAATTGATCGACTGGAACATCGATTTGAACGGGTGGCGTAAAGTCTCCACGAATTAGTTCACGAATCTCCATTTGTTCTAGATCTTCTTTATGAATCGAAGGATGGTCTAATAAGTACCAAAGAAAATCCCCCTCTGTAATGGTTCCTACATAAACCCCTTCCTTATTAATAATGGGCATTGCCGTATATTTGTGCTTGCGCATGAGGGCGAGTCCATCTTCTACACTGATATTATCATATAAATATTTAACACTATTTTTAGCCTTCAGAAAAAAGAATACATTTTCCTGCATTGTCTATCACCTCAACTTTATACTACCATAATATTTATCATTTAAAAATCATACAATTATGGGAAATTGTGCAGAAATATGATAGAATTTTTATAAAAGTGGAGGCAAGAAAATGGAACAATATAAAAAAGAGTTTATTGATTTCATGTTGGAATCTAAAGTGTTAAAATTTGGGGATTTTACACTAAAATCAGGACGTAAATCCCCATTCTTTATGAATGCGGGTGGATATGTTACAGGTAACCAGTTAAAAAGATTAGGTGAATATTACGCAAAGGCCATCGTTAATCAATATGGTAAAGACTTCGATGTATTATTCGGACCTGCATATAAGGGAATTCCATTGGCTGTTGCGACGACAATCGCATTAGATCATTTATATGGAATGGAAGTTCGTTATTGTTCAGATCGTAAAGAAGAAAAAGATCATGGAGCTGATAAGGGAAGTTTCTTAGGAACAAAACTACAAGATGGTGATCGTGTCGTTATGATTGAAGATGTTACGACATCTGGAAAATCAATGGAAGAAACAGTACCAAAGGTTCGTGGTGCAGCAAATGTTGAAATCGTTGGATTGATGGTTTCTTTAAATCGTAACGAAAAGGGAAAAGGTGAAAAAACAGCATTAACAGAAGTGAGTGAATTATATGGTTTCCCAACAGCTGCTATTGTATCAATGCCAGAAGTGATTGAATATTTAGGAGATAAATTAGATCCTGAATTAAAATCAAGAATTGATGCATATTATGAAGAATATGGAGCTAAGGAATAGGGTCGAAAGATTCTATTCTTTTTATATACTTTGCGCATTGCGGTATATTTCTTACTAAAATACTTTGCGCACTACGGTATATTTCGTACTAAAATACTTTGCGCACTGCGGTATGTATGGTGTATAATGTTTTATATAAAGGAGATATCGCGATGGAAATAAAAAGAAAGATTTATTCTAAACTTTTGAAATGGAAACAGGAAACAAATGGATCCAAAGCATTGTTGATTGAAGGGGCTAGGCGTATTGGAAAATCTACAGTGGCAGAAGAGTTTGGTCGAAACGAATACAAATCTTATGTTTTAATTGATTTCAACAAGGCTTCAAATACGATTATTAAAGCGTTTGATAATTTAAACGATTTAGATACTTTTTTTCAAATTATTTCTTTAGAAATGAATGTTCGATTATTTAAAAGAGAATCGTTGATTATATTTGATGAAATACAAAGATTTCCTCAAGCTAGACAAGCCATTAAATATTTGGTTGAAGATGGACGGTATGATTATTTAGAAACGGGTTCTTTGATTTCGATTAAAGAAAATGTTGAAAATATTACATTGCCATCCGAGGAAAGAAAGATTCGTATGTACCCTGTAGATTTTGAAGAGTTCATGATCTATATGGGTGAGGAATTATTATTTGAATATATTAAAAATTGTTGGGATAAGAAAAAGCCTTTAGATGAAAAAATGCATGCGAAGGTTATGTATTTATTTAAAGAATATTTGCTGGTTGGGGGAATGCCACAGGCATTAAAAGCTTATAAGAACGGAAATAAAGATTTTTATGCGGCGGATGTGGAAAAAAGAGATATTCTTGAACTCTATCGTGATGATATCAAGAAAGCCGCTAAAAGATACAATTCAAGAGTGTCAGCTTTGTTTGAGAATATCCCAGGATATTTATCTACACATGAAAAAAAGGTTGTTTTATCTGAACTGGGAGAATCTAATCGTAGTTTTGACAGGTATGATGAGCCTTTATTTTGGCTAGATGATTCTATGATTTGTAATTTATGTTACAGGTGTACAGATCCAAATGTAGGATTTGCGTTAAATAAAGACGATTCTTATGTGAAATGCTACATGGGCGATACAGGATTATTAGTGAGTTTGGCATTTAGTGAAAATGAGTTGAGTTCTTCAAGATTGTATCAACAAATCATGAATGATAAATTATCATTAAATAAAGGTATGTTGTATGAGAATATGATTGCGCAAATGATTACATCTATGGGGAAAAAGCTTTATTTTTATACAAAGTATAATAAGGAGAAGCATAGAAATGATATTGAAATTGATTTCTTATTATCAAATGAGAGTAAAACAAATCTAAAAGTATTTCCAATCGAAGTAAAATCTTCAAAGAATTATTCAGCTACGTCTTTAGATAAATTTAAAGAATTATTTGGTAAGAAAATCGCAACACCATATATTGTTCATCCAAAAAATTTTGCAAGGAAAGATAATATAATTTGTATTCCACCATATATGATATGTGCAGCGTTGAGTGATGATTTAGAATAGGGTCGAAAAATTCTATTCTTTTTTCATGTTTTACGTTACTTTTCACTTGTTCTGAATTAAAATATAAGTAGATAGTGCAGTATAAAAAAGCGAGGTGATGGTGTATGAAAAATGCTGTACCATTACTTACAAAAACTTAATAATTTTGGTAAAATGTCTACAACAACGAGTCTTCTTGCGGGATATAAATCCAGTTGTAGAAGGCTCGATTTTTGTATATTAGGAGGTATCTTATGATAATTACAATTACACGTGAATTTGGTAGTGGCGGAAGAACCATTGCCAAGAAATTAGCTGAAAAACTAGGCTATGCTTATTACGATTATGAAATTGTGCAACAAATTGCTCAAGAAAGTGGTTTTGCGAAAGAGTATATTGAAGAAAATGGGGAAGATGCATCAAGCACAAGTACATTTGGTTTTATTTGGAATAATTATGGATATAACTTATCGGACGAATTATATATTGCACAAAGAAATGTAATTTGTGAATTAGCCGATAAAGGAAATTGTGTCATTGTAGGAAGATGCTCAGATTATATTCTTCGTGATCGTAAAGACGTATTGAATGTATTTATTCATGCAGACTTTGAATATCGAAAGAATCGTGTTGTATCGGTTTATGGACAAAATGAATTTGCGCCAGACAAACGAATCAAAGATAAGGATAAACGTCGTATTGCTTACTATAAATATTACACAGATCGTAAATGGGCGGATGCTAAAAACTATCAATTGTGTTTAGACAGTGGTGTTTTGGGTATTGATAAATGTGTAGAATTAATTGAAAAAGCCATGTAATTTTACTTTGACAAATTAAAAAAATAAAAATATAATCACTTCGTAACGAGTAGCGGAAACAGCGTAAATCCAGTTTTCTGCTACTTTTTTATATTTTTGTAAAGTGTGTTGCTTAAAAGCGTAAGTCCAACTTATGTAGGTAATGCACTTTTTTGTATTTTAAGGAGGAAAAGAATGGAAGAAAACAACAAAATGAAAAATGAGCCAGTCAATAAGTTGATGCTTCAAATGGGTGTGCCTATGATTTTATCTATGGCCCTGCAAGCTGTCTATAACATAGTTGACAGTGCCTTTGTAGGAAATATGAAAGAAGGAAGTGAAGCCGCATTAAATGCACTTACCTTAGTTTTCCCTATCCAGATGTTGATGGTGGCCTTAGCCATTGGTACAGGTGTTGGAGTAAACGCCTTACTCGCAAGAACTTTGGGACAGAGAAATCGTGAAAAAGCTTCTAAAGTAGCCGGAAATGGTTTGTTTCTAGCTACAGTTATTTATGTTCTTTGTGTATTATTCGGTTTGTTTGGCATTAAAGCCTATATATCCTCTCAAACAAGTGATTCACTTGTATTATCGATGAGTGAGGACTATCTAAGAATTTGTTGCCTATTATCCTTTGGCGTTGTGTTTTTTTCTATATTTGAAAAACTGCTCCAAGCTACAGGACGCTCCTTATATTCTACAATTGGACAAGTTGCAGGAGCCGTAATCAATATGATTCTAGATCCTATCTTGATCTATGGCTTTAATTTAGGTGTACAAGGAGCGGCTTATGCGACAGTTATTGGACAAATTTTATCGGCTTTATTATTAGTTGTGTTTCATATGCGTTTAAATAAAGAATTTGATCAAGGTATAACTTATATGAAACCAAATAAGCGTATCATCAAAGAAATTTATTCCATTGGACTTCCAGCCATAATTGCCCAGGCATTGATGTCATTCATGGTATATGCGATGAACTTAATTCTAAAATTTGATGCATCTGCACAAACGGCCTATGGCCTATTCTATAAAGTACAACAATTTGTCTTATTTATGGCATTCGGTTTAAGAGATGCGATTACACCTATTATTGCCTTTTCGTATGGTATGCAAAATAAGAAGCGTGTTAAAGATGGAATTAAATATGGCTTAATCTATACTATCGTATTAATGGTCTTGGGTACTCTAATTACAGAACTGTTCCCAAACTTTTTTGCGACACTATTTAATGCAGGACAATCCAGAATATATTTCATCAGTGCTGTTCGAATCATATCCATTAGCTTTTTGTTTGCGGGTGTAAATATCGCATTTCAAGGTGTGTATCAAGCTTTGAATGGAGGTATGGAATCCTTGATTGTATCCTTGCTTAGACAAGTCATTTTGATTTTACCTTTGGCTTGGGGATTTTCAAAACTTGTCATTCAATATGATAGGGATGTATCTTTGATTTGGTATGCATTTGTGATTACGGAAGTTTTATCTTGTGTTGTGGGATGGGTATTTTTAAGACGAATTGAGAAAAAGAAGATGGTGTTTGATTAAGGTCAAACACTTTTTCTTTTGTGTGGTGTATAATAAAGTACATATGGAGGAAACATATGGAACAAGATTCTCTATTTTCAATACAAGAAGATACAAGGCCTTTAGCCGATCGTATGCGTCCGGAAACATTGGATGAATATGTGGGACAAAAACAGCTTGTTGCCAAGGGAAATCTTTTGTGGCAAATGATTGAACATGATCAAGTGACATCGATGATTTTCTGGGGTCCACCTGGAGTAGGAAAAACGACATTAGCACGTATTATTGCACATCAGACAAAGAGTTATTTTGTGGATTTCTCAGCTGTTACTAGTGGCATTAAAGAAATCAAGGAAGTTATGAAACAGGCCGATACGCGTAGGGCCTTGGGACAAAAAACAATACTATTCGTAGATGAAATCCATCGTTTTAATAAGGCGCAACAAGATGCATTTTTACCCTATGTGGAAAAGGGAAGTATCATTCTAATTGGTGCTACAACAGAAAATCCTAGTTTTGAGATTAATTCTGCCCTTTTATCTAGGTGTAGAGTGTTTGTGTTAAACAGTCTAAATACGGATGACTTAAAAGATTTGATTATTCGTGCTATTTCCAGCTCAAAAGGATTAGGCAATTTAAAAATACATATTACGGATGAAGACATTGAGGCGATTGCCGCATTTTCTGGTGGAGATGCCCGCTTTTGTTTAAATACATTAGAGATGGTTGTTTATAATAGTCCAAGTGAATTGGATGGTATTCATGTTTCACAGGATATTTTGAAGCAGTGCCTTCAAAAAAGGTCGTTATTGTATGATAAAAAAGGGGAGGAACACTATAATATTATTTCGGCTCTACATAAAAGTGTACGAAACTCCGATGTACAGGCTGCTGTATATTGGTTAGCGCGTATGTTAGAGGCTGGAGAAGACCCTTTATATATCGCAAGAAGATTCGTTCGTATGGCTAGTGAAGATATTGGTATGGCAGATTCCAGAGCCTTAGAAATCTGTGTGGCAGCCTATCAGGCATGTCACTATTTAGGTGTTCCAGAATGCAATGTGCACTTAACGCATGCAGCTGTATATTTGGCTTTGGCTCCAAAATCAAACGCTTTAGAAGTGGCTTATAATAATGCGAAAAGTGATGCACTAAAAACATTAGATCAGCCAGTGCCTTTACACATTCGTAATGCGCCGACAAAGCTAATGAAAGATTTAGGTTATAATAAAGGATATGAGTATTCACATGATTATGAATATCACATGACAGATATGCAGTGTCTTCCAGATGCTCTAGTTGGTAAAGAATATTATGTACCAAGTGATCAGGGATCTGAAGTGAAGGTGCGAAATCGTCTTGCGCAGATTAAACAAATCAAGGCAATGGTGCATAGAAATCGTATGATGAAGCAAAATCCTAAAGGAGGAAAACCGTGAAACCACATGAGCTAATGAATGAATTACAATATGGTGAGAGTATAGAAGTAGAATGTAAAAAAGCGTCAAATTCTTTACCAAAATCTGTATGGGAAACATATTCTTCTTTTGCAAACACAAATGGTGGAACTATTTATCTAGGGGTTGATGAATCCAAAAACAATCATTTTGAGATTGTTGGAGTAGATTGTCCTGAAAAAATAATAAAAGATTTTTGGGATACAATTTCTAGCGATAAAGTAAGTTCAAATATTTTGTTGGAAAAAGATGTTCGTAAAGAATGTATTGATGGCAAAAGTGTTGTCATAATTCATGTGCCTCGTGCCGATTACAAGCATAGACCAGTTTATATAAACGGAAATCCTATGAAAGGAACATATAAAAGAAATTATGAAGGAGATTATCATTGTACAGAAAGTGAGATAAAATCATTCTTTCGAGATGCTAGCGATGAAGGGAACGATGGCACCTTGTTATCAAGCTATACAATGGAAGATATTGATGGAGATACTTTGCAGATGTATAGGAATGCATTTGAGGTACATAATCCAAATCATGTATGGAATTCATTGGATAATAAAAACTTTTTGAGAAGTCTTGGCGGATATGCTGTAAACAGAGGGACAAAAGAAGAAGGATTGACGTTAGCGGGATTATTGATGTTTGGGAAAGGTCTCTCTATACGGGAAAGATTAGAGAATTTTCGCTTTGATTTTTTAGATATGACAAATTTGATTGGAGACAGAAGATGGTCAGATCGTTTGACATATGATGGAACATGGGAAAATAACATTTACAATTTTATTAAGATAGTATTACCTAAGTTAGTGTCTGATTTAAAACGACCTTTTGTTTTGGAAGGTTTTCAACGGAAAGATGATACAGAAGTACATGCCTCTATACGAGAAGCAATGATGAATAGTATTATTCACTGTGATTATCATCAAGCTGGAATTTTAAAGATAATTAAAAAAGATAATGAATTTATTTTTTCTAATCCAGGTAGATTAAAAATATCTATTGAAGAAATTTATGAAGGTGGAAATTCAGTTGCGAGAAATCCTAAAATACAAACAATGCTGAGGATGATTGGATATGGTGAGAATATTGGTTCTGGATTCCCTATGATTTTAAAGACGTGGAAAGCCGAAAATTGGAGAAAACCAGAACTTTTAGAAAATGAAAACTTATCATGTGTTGAATTGCATTTACATATGATAAGTTTATTGCCTCAAGAGATAACAGAATATTTATCGCAAATATTTAAAGAGGATTATTTCTTGTTAAACGCAGAAGAACAAATGATTTTAAGCATTACTTATATGGATAAAGAAATTACAAATGAGAAAATACAATTATTGCTTAACACACATGTTGTTGAAGTCGGTAAATATTTATCTGATTTAGTAAAAAAAGAAATGTTGGTAGTAAACCAAAATGGTAGATGGACAACTTATAGCATAAATGAAAAGTATGGAGTATCTTTGATTTCATCTTTGGAATCAGATGAAGATTTGAATAAAACAGATAGAGAAATATTAGAATATTTAAAGAATAATAAGAAAATTACATCTAAAGATGTTATAAAGGTGACTAATATTTCATCCATATCAGGAGCTAATAAAGCTCTAAAAAGATTATTTGATAAAAATCTGTTGAAAAAAACTAGAATTAAGAATAGTGTATTTTATGAAATAAAGGAGTGTTAAAGTGGAAACCACTCAAAAAAAGTGGAAACCACTCAAAAAAAGTGGAAACCACTCAAAAAAAGTGGAAACCACTCAAAAAAAGTGGAAACCACTCTATGAGATACAAACAAAACTTGGAGGATTACATGAAAATAGAAATTCATAGTTTACAAGAAACACAGGAATTTGCCACTAAAATGGCAGATCTTTGTAGAAACAAACAATTAGTCATTACATTAGATGGAGATTTGGGTGCAGGTAAAACAACTTGGACAAAAAGCTTTGGGAAAGCGTTGGGTGTAAAGAATGTGATCAATTCACCAACTTTTACAATCTTAAAGGATTATAAACAAGAAGGTGGAGTCCCTTTCCATCATATTGATGCGTATCGTTTAGAAGGAAAATGTCAGGACTTAGGTTTTGAAGATTGTTTTGATGAAGGGATTACTGTAGTAGAATGGTCTGAATTTATTGAAGATCAATTGCCACAAGATCATATCAAAATTTCTTTTGAAGAAGGTATCGATGAAAATCGTACAGTGACATTAGAATATACGGGTCCTGTATCAAAAAGTATTGTGGAGGCATATCATGATTAGTTTATGTATGGATAGTGCTTATAAAGCATTGGTGTTAGGTTTATATAAAGATGGAACATTGATTGATGGTGTATCTATTGAAGCATTCAAGAAACAAAGTGAAACGATTTTTGTGGAATTAAATCAATTGTTTGAAAAGACAGGCTTAGACTATAAAGACGTAGATGAAGTGATCATTACAGATGGTCCTGGATCTTATACAGGCATTCGTATTGCGATGACAATTGCGAAAGTATTCTGTACACAAATGCATAAAACATTAAAGTGTATTAGTACAATGCAGTTGTTTGCGGGCATGGATGAAAGTGCCAATGTTATTTTGGATGCGCGTAGTAAAAGAGCGTATGTAGCACACTTAGAAAAGGGTGTTGTGGTTGGAAAAACACAAATTTTAGAAGTCGATCAATTGGAAAATTTCTTAAATGAACATCCTGGAACATTGTATGGAGATGGATATTTAGTGAATCAAGAAGCTGCAAGTTGTGATTTCTTGAAGAATTTTATGGAGGTACCAAGTCGTACAATTGAAAATGTACATGCCTTAGTTCCTCAATATTTAAAAGAAAGTGATGCTTATAAAGCATGATTTTTAAAGAAATGAAAGACACGGATCTTGTTCGTGTTTTAGAACTTGAACAAGCTTGTTTTAAACAGCCTTGGCTAGAAAAAGATTGTTTATATGAATTGAATGAGAATCCTTTTTCTCATGGTTGGATTTTACTAGATGAAGATACCATTGTTGGATACGCCTTTTTATGGGAAACCTTTGAAATGGCGCAGCTTGCTCGTATTGGAGTTGATCCAAACTTAAGAAAAAGAGGATATGGTAAAGAATTGATGATGTATTTGTTTGATCGAGCTCGAGAAGTGGCTTGTGAATATATGACATTAGAGGTTCGTGCTAGTAACGAGGCAGCCTTGAATTTGTATCAAAAAATGGGCTTTATTCAAGTCAATGTATCTAAAAGTTATTATCCAGATGGAGAAGATGCCATTGTGATGACATTGGCATTGTAGGAGGATTATATGATTATTATCGGAATTGAAAGTAGTTGTGATGAAACAGCCGTTGCGGTTGTCAAAGATAAAAAGGAAGTATTATCCAGTGTAGTCGCAAGCCAAATTGATGTGCATACAGAATTTGGTGGGGTCGTACCTGAAGTGGCAAGTCGTATTCATGTAGAAAATATTTCGTATTGTATTGAAAAAGCATTAAAAGATGCCAATATCACTATGGAAGATGTGGATGCGGTTGCTGTTACGCAAGGTCCAGGCTTAATTGGATGTTTACACGTTGGGGTGCAAGCTGCCAAGACTTTGGCTTTTGCCTACCATAAACCATTAGTTCCTGTACATCACTTGGCAGGACATATTTATGCCAATGAATTAGTGGTGGATATGAAATATCCTGTATTGGCATTAGTTGTTTCTGGTGGAAATACAGAACTTGTTTATATGAAGGATGAAACAAGCTTTGAAATCTTAGGAGAAACACAGGATGATGCGATTGGAGAAGCCTTTGATAAGGTGGCTCGTGTGTTGGGCCTTGGATATCCTGGTGGTCCTAAAATTGATAAATTGGCAAAAGAAGGAAAGCCAGTATATGAACTTGCTAAACCGAAAACACAGGGTCGTTATGACTTTAGTTTTTCTGGATTGAAGAGTAGTGTTCTACAATTTACGAAGCGTATGGAAAGACAAGGCAAGACATTTGATATGGCAGATTTAGCTTGTTCATTCCAAGAATGTGCATTGGATGAAATCTTCTCTCGTGTAAGAGCCGTATTAGATGATCATAAAGATATTCGCCATTTCGTTGTAGGTGGTGGAGTAAGTGCCAACTCAAGACTTCGTGAAAAAGTAGAAGAATTAAGAAATGAATATCCAGAAGTTGAATTTACCGTGCCTCCAATGTATTGTTGTACAGACAATGCGAGTATGATTGGTGTTGCAGGAACCATCGCCTATCTTTCTGGAAGAAGAGGGAATGCAAGTTTAACTGCCGATTCAAGTCTAGAAATCCAATAGGAGGTTTTATGCAAGAGCTACGTTTACTTCAAGAAAAAGATTTAGAAAGTATATATCCAATCTATGTACATTATGTAAAGACAAGCGTTGCAATTTTTGATGTTGTGTCAGATTCTTTTGATGTATTTAAAGAACATATGATGGAAATTTCAAAGACAAATCCATTTTATGTCGCACTTAATGAGGATGTTCTAATTGGCTATGGCTATGTGCACCCGGCTTTTTCTAAAGAGGCGTATAAGTATTGTGTAGAACTTACTATTTATTTTAAAGAAGGAAAACATTATGGTTTACCTTCAAAAATGTTAGATCAGCTTGAAGCGGATTGTAGAAAGCTAAACATGCGTTGGATCATTTCATGCATTACGGATTCGAATGAAGAAAGTATTGCCTTTCATAAAAAACATGGCTTTACTATGTATGGGGCATTACCTTCTTGTGGTATAAAATTTGATGTGTGGCATGGTGTAGTTTGGCTTTGTAAGAGACTAAATGAGGTTAAAAAGGATTTTTCTTGTGCAAGTAATGCAACCATCTTAGGTAATGTTTCAATTGGTGAAGGTTCAAGTGTTTGGTATAATGCCGTGATTCGTAGTGAAGAAGAAACGATTGAAATTGGGCAAGAAAGCAATATTCAAGATCAGTGTGTTTTGCATACGGATTGTGGTTATCCATTAAAAATTGGTAATCGTGTTACGATTGGTCATGGGGCCATTGTGCATGGTTGTACGATTGAGGATGAGGTGCTTATTGGTATGGGCGCTATTATATTAAATGGAGCTTGTATTGGAAGCCATAGTATAATTGGTGCTGGTTGTGTTGTACCTGAAAATATGGTGATTCCACAAAGGAGTGTTGTGGTTGGAGTACCGGCTAAAATCATTAAAAAGACTTCAGAATCTCAGGTTTCTGACATTCTTTCAAATGCAGATCATTATGTAAAATTATCAAAAAAATTGGGTTAGTCATTTGGCTAATCCTTTTGTATATTGTAAAATCGATGTAGTGAGGTTGACTATGGAAAACTTATTAAATTATGTACATTTAAGAAGAGATATCGACTTTTCTATTCGTCCCTTTAATGAGGTGGATATGTTAGTATGTGCCGATTTATCTTATGTGGATTGGGATGGCATTGTGGAAAAGGACGAGGTTTCTTTAGAAGAAGCATGTCGTAAATATCTTTCTTTATATAGTGAAGAGGAATTAAAGAGTAAGTATACATTTTCAATGAATCTTCCACATTTGATTGATGCGTTGCAAGATACGATTCGTTATGGGAATATAAAGTTAAAGAACTATAAAAAAGTCTATAGCGATGAAGATGTGATTCAATTTAGTGTGGTAACACTTGTGTTGCCAGATGGATCTTTCGTTATTTCTTTTAGTGGTACAGATGGTAGTATTACGGGCTGGAAAGAAAATTTAATGATGACCTATAGCAAGGATCTTCCTTGTCAAATCCTGGCGAAGGATTATGTTAAGAAAACCATTGCGGATATTCCTGAAACGAGTTATTTGTTTGGATTAAAAAAGAAAAAAGTCTATCCAAAGATGTATTTGACGGGGCATTCAAAGGGTGGAAATCTAGCGATGTATGCCTATTTAAAAAATCCAAAACTACAGGGATATATTGAAAGTGTGAAAAGTTTTGATGGGCCTGGCTTTGCGGATGGTTTTTGGCAAGGTGATGAGGATGTATCTAAGATCACAAACTATATTCCTAAGGATAGCATTGTGGGTCGTGTTTTAGATCATAGAGAACAAACGAAAGTCATGGATGCCCAAGGTTCTGGTCTAGTTCAGCATGATACGCTTATGTGGAGTGTGGATGTAAAAGACTTTAATTATTGTGATGCACTCACAAAAGAGAGTGATGATTTATTGGAATATGTAAATAAGTTATTAATGGATCGTCCACTGGAAGAAAAAGAGCGTTATTGTCATTTGATTGGAGAATTATTTGATCGTATGGAAATTTATACGATTGCGGATTTAACTGAATTTTCATTTAAACAGGCATTGTCTGGAATTAAGGAGATTCGTCAATTGAATGCAGAAGAAATTAAGTTTATGTTTGAAGTTGTGAAATTTATTGCGGTGCAATCCGCTCCAATATTAGTGAAAGGAAGAAAGTAAAATGAGAAAAATAGGTTGGATTGGTGCTGGCATTATGGGTCAGCCAATGGTTATTCATTTGTTGAATAAGGGTTATGAAGTGCATGTGTACGCAAGACATCCAGAAAGGGTAGAACAAGCTAAAAATGCAGGTGCCATTTTAGAAGATTCGATTGAAGATTTAACGGCACATGTAGATGTGATTTGTACAATGGTCGGTTTTCCTAGTGATGTTAAAGAAGTATATGATGTGATTTTTAGTTGTATTGAAAAAGGTAAAACTTGTATTGATTTTACAACTTCAAGTCCAAAGCTTGCCAAAGAATTGTATATAAAAGGAAAAGAGCTTGGTGTTCACGTATTGGATGCGCCAGTGACTGGTGGAGATACGGGAGCTAAAAATGGTACTCTAACTGTTTTGGTTGGTGCAGACAAAGAGGATTTTGAAACAAATAAAGAAATCTTTGAAGCGTTTGGAACACAAATTGAGTATTGTGGCAAGGCGAGTTGTGGACAACATGTCAAGATGGCGAACCAAATCATGATTGCGAATACGTTACAAGGTATTTGTGAGGCCATGTCGTATTTGAAATGTAAAGATGTGGATGAATCTTTTGTATATCGCTTCTTGCGCAATGGGGCTGCTGGATCTAAACAATTGGAATTCCAAGGTAAGAAGATGTTAGAGAATGATTATGCGCCTGGTTTTTATGTGAAGCATTTTGTGAAGGATTTAAAAATTGCAGTACAAGAGGCACATTTTCCTTTGTATGGTGTAAATCGGGTCATTAAAGAATATGTGGATCTAATGGATCGTGGCATGAGTGATTTGGGTACGCAGTGTTTGATTGAATATTTTAGAAAGCCACAAATTAAAGCGGTTATCTTTGATATGGATGGTTTGATGTTTAATACGGAAAAGATGTTTAAGGATGAGTTTAAAGAGAAGGCTAAAGAATTAGGCGTTTCTTGTCCAGACTATTTTCCAGAACCTTTAATTGGTTGTGATTCAAGAAAGGTTGCAGAGTTTGAAATGATGTATCCAGGTGTGACAAGAGTTATGGAAGAAATTCAGGAAGAGCGTGTGGATTATTTCTTTACATATTTTAAAGAGCCTGGTAGTGCCAATATGGTTGGATTACAGAATTTAATTGAGTATATTGAAGAGAATAAGATTCCTTATGCGGTTGCCTCAAGTTCGCATCCGCAAGCTATTAAAAAGTTCTTGTCGCATGCAGGTTTTGTGTTAAGTCCAAATGTGATTGTATCTTCTAAAGAGGGATATAAATCAAAGCCGGCTCCAGATGTTTTCTTGGCTGCAGCAAAAAGATTAGGAATGGAACCAGAAAATTGTTTAGTGTTAGAGGATAGTAAGCATGGAATTATGGCAGCTGCCAATGCGAAGATGCATTCCATTTTTATTCAAGATCAGATTGCGCCAGATGACGAAATGAAGGAGTATATCCAAGAATCTTGTACGGATTTAAATGGGGTAATTGATTATTTAAAGCGTTGTAAATAATTGGTTGCTACTTTATAATATTGTTGAGAAATTAATAGGAGGACGTAATGAAAAAAGAATTAGTCATTGTTCTTGATTTTGGAGGACAATATAATCAGTTGGTTGCACGTCGTGTTCGTGAGTGCAATGTATATTGTGAAATTTATTCATATAAAACAGATTTAGAAAAAATCAAAGCTATGAATCCAAAAGGAATTATCTTAACTGGAGGACCAAATAGTTGTTATGAGGCAGATTCACCTACATATTCAAAGGAATTATTTGAATTGGGTATCCCAGTTCTTGGACTTTGCTATGGCGCACAATTGATGATGCATGTATTGGGTGGAAAAGTAGAAAAAGCAGATCACCGTGAATATGGTAAGACAGAGGTTCTTGTGGATAAGACTTCTTCTAAAATCTTTGAGGGTGTATCTGAAAAAACAATTTGTTGGATGTCACACTTTGACTATATTTCACAGGTAGCACCTGGATTTGAAATTACGTCTCATACAGATAACTGTCCTTGCGCATCAAGTGAAAATGCAGAAAAAGGATTATATGCTATTCAGTTCCATCCAGAAGTATTACATACACAAGAAGGGTCAAAAATGTTATATAACTTTGTTCGTGGTGTTTGTGGATGCAGTGGTGATTGGAGAATGGATAACTTTGTTGAAGAACAAATTAAGGCTATTCGTGAAAAGGTTGGAGATGGAAAAGTTTTATGTGCCCTTAGTGGTGGAGTAGACTCTTCTGTTGCAGCTGTATTATTATCAAAAGCAATCGGTAACCAATTGACATGTGTATTTGTTGATCATGGTTTACTTCGTAAAAATGAAGGGGATGAAGTAGAGGCTGTATTTGGTCCAGAAGGTCCATATGAATTAAACTTCATTCGTGTAAATGCGCAACAAAGATATTATGAAAAGCTAAAGGGTGTTGAAGAGCCAGAAGCAAAACGTAAGATCATTGGTGAAGAATTCATTCGTGTATTCGAAGAAGAAGCTAAGAAAATTGGAAAAGTTGATTTCTTAGTTC
Organism: Holdemanella biformis DSM 3989; assembly: GCF_000156655.1. GTDB lineage: Bacteria > Bacillota_I > Bacilli_A > Erysipelotrichales > Erysipelotrichaceae > Holdemanella > Holdemanella biformis. The sequence goes on along the minus strand of NZ_DS996843.1, from coordinate 208,538 downwards.
AGGGAACAATTTATCCAGATGTTGTTGAGAGTGGTTTAGGTGGAGAATCTGCTGTAATTAAATCTCACCACAACGTTGGTGGACTTCCTGATCATGTAGATTTCAAAGAAATTATTGAACCATTGCGTGACTTGTTCAAGGATGAAGTTCGTAAAGCTGGTTTAGAATTAGGTATTCCTGAATACTTAGTATTCAGACAACCATTCCCAGGACCTGGTTTAGGAATTCGTATCATTGGTGAAGTAACTGAAGAAAAAGTAAAAATCGTACAAGATGCAGATGCCATCTATCGTGAAGAAATCGCAAATGCTGGATTGGATCGTTCAATCGGTCAATACTTTGCAGCATTGACAAATATGCGTTCCGTAGGTGTTATGGGTGATGAAAGAACATATGATTATGCCATCGCTTTACGTGCCGTTAATACAATTGACTTTATGACTGCTGAATCTGCTCAGATTCCATATGAAGTATTAAATAAAGTTATGTCTCGTATTATCAATGAGGTTCGTGGGGTTAACCGTGTAATGTATGACCTTACTAGTAAGCCTCCTGGAACAATCGAGTTCGAATAAAGAATAAATGCTAGAATCGCTTTATATAAAGCATATTCTAGCTTTTTTTAAATATATTAAGATTTTGGTTTCGGAACAGAGAAATACGATATGTGAAATAGCACTAAAATATCACAAGATATGAATTATCAGAAACGACAAAAAGGACTATTGAAAATAGCCTGCATTTTGTATTTGTCTTTAATTGTTGAATCATTTTTTTACAATCATCTTATGATCACATTCAGGGCAGTGCATCATATAGTTTTTTTCAGGTTCATTTGGAAATAATTCGTTGATTAACCATCTAGGTACTTCTTCTTCGTAACCGCATTTTGTACATTTCATCAATACATCTTTTTCTGTATGTTCTGTCATTCTTTGAGTTTTCTAAAGGATTATAGGTATAGGTATACTGCATTATAGATCCACATTTACATTGGATTGGGTCTTAGGTTAAAAGAATCAATCAAGTGTGTGCGGTATCTAAATTTATTGAGTTTGTTTTTAAGAGTTTTGGTTCTTGTTTCACGAGAATAATCCTTATTCTTTAAGATTTTAAGAAGTGCATGTACTTTATCTAGAGTTTTCTAAAGATGCATTAGCATAGAATCAATAATATCGAGTGGTTAAGAAATGGTAGTCTGGAATATGTATAATAAGGTGGTTTATAAAGTTGATTGCGTTATCTGTGACATCATATCTTTTTTCATCCTTGTGATCATTGTAGAACCAGCTGACAGTATTTGATTCTTTATTGTATTCTGTGATTCTATTTTCAGCCATGGGGTCTGGCTGCATAGCGAATAAAGTAGTTTACGCAGCCTTGAATATCTTTACTATTTTTATTAGCCGAAGTATCGTTAGAATCGTTGTCATTGGATTTGAACTTGGCATAGACATAGAATCCTTTAGGATGATCTTTATAGAGTCTGTTCTTTTCTTCAGGTTTCTTTAATCCACCAGCTTCCTGGATGAGTCGAATTAGTTCAAACTGAAAAGTATTTCTAAGCTTCGTGAAATTGAAATGATGAAAAGTTTTGATTTTGTCTTTTTTAAGGAATAGATCAATTCAGGGATAAGGCAATGGATGTGTGGATTTTGTTTAAGGTCTTGTAAAAGTATGTATAGTGGCAATCATACCAAATTCATTACGAATAGGAATATCTTTGAATATATAGTGAGTATCAGAAAGCTTTTTCTTTTTAAGTTTATCGGCAAGAGATTTATTGGTAAGAATAGAAATTGTGTTTCTGGAAGCAACAAACAAAAGATTGAGTCTAGAACGATCCTGTCTGAACCAGTTTCTAAGTTCTTCAGGAATAGTAAATACAATGTGTCTATGAGGGCAGTCAAGACAAAAAGAAGTGGCCTTGGCTGCAAGCTGTTTGGCATATTTAACACCACATGCATTACAAAATCTAGAATGACAGGAATGAGGGATGACATTCCAGTTGTCACAATCGGGACATTCAAACTGATCAAAGCCAAGATAATATGTGTGGCAAAGAAGAGAACGTTCTACATTGTCTAAAATGCATGGACGAGCCTTACCGGAAGCATCTAATTTTCGGATATATTCAATATTGTCGAAAAAAATGTTCTTGATGGGATGAATAAAATTGAAGTTTCTAACATCACAATTTAAAAGTGATAGAGTTTCAATTGGAATGTTTGAATGATAAATAGTGTCCATAAATGAAGTATAGAATTAAATAGAGATGTAAACAAACTAGGTAAATGATAAGGATTTGAATATGTCCAATGTGAATTTAATGTGAACATGTGAGAATATCGATAAATATCACATATACACATTAGTGATATAATAATAAAAATAAAATAATTTAGAAAGTCTCAAATCTATCTGTTAAATCTGTTGTGAATAGAGTATAATAGAGTCAGATAGAACAGGAGGACTTGTCTTATGAAGGTGTTTTCAATGTCACAAAGAATCTATTATAAAGATTTAGAACCAGAAGCTGAATCCATCATTAAAAAGGATCTTGAACTGTATAACTGCATGCTTCATAAGGCCTTCAAG
>NZ_DS996843.1:199137-204548 GCF_000156655.1 Holdemanella biformis DSM 3989 | reverse complement strand
GGACGACTGGAAACGAACCGGGCACGCCATTTAGACGTGTGACTTTTTCGCAGAAAAAATCTTTTCTTGTTAATTACTTATTGCATTCATTTCTAGAAAGTGTAAAATAGTAACCATAAAAGCAACGAAGAGAAGAGTAACCAGGTTGGAACTTCAAAAGAGAGTCCTTGTATGCTGAGAGGGGATAAGGAAAGGTTTGGTGAACATGGTCTTGGAGCTGCGTGATCGATAGTGTAGATCACGACGGGCTGTCCCGTTACAGACATAGAGTATATCTGATGATATTCAGCGTACTTGAAGAGGAAATGATCGTGAGGTCATTTTAAAGTAAGGTGGTACAGCGTAATACTACGCCCTTATCTAAGGGGCGTAGTTTTTTGTTTCTAGAGCATGAAAGAATCACCTCGTCCTACTTCAAGCATTACAAGAAAACGGAGGAAAAGAAAAATGAAAAACGCAATCAAAACAATCGCAACAGCAGTATTAGCATTCGCATTAGTTGGCTGCTCATCCACATCTACAGGTTCCACATCTACAAAAACATCCGGTGAAGACAAGACAATCAAAGTTGGTGCGACTGCAGTACCACATGCTGAAATCTTGAATAATGTCGTAAAAGATGTTCTCGCAAAAGATGGCTGGACATTAGAAGTGACAGAATTTACAGATTACGTTACACCAAATACAGCTTTGGAAGAAGGTTCTCTTGATGCGAACTACTTCCAGACACTAGGCTACATGAACGATCAGAATACTTCTAAGGGTCTTCATCTGGCTGCTGCAGTTGGTGTTCATATTGAACCAATGGGTATCTATTCTGCAACAGTAACAGATATCAAGGATCTCAAGGATGGCGCAACAATCTCCTTGCCAAATGATGCAGATAACTTAGATAGAGGCTTAAGAGTACTTGTTCAGGCTGGTTTATTAGAGGATCCAGGAACAGATGAATATGTAACTGAAACAACATTCAATGGAAATAAAGAACTCAACCCTCATAACTATGATATTCAGCCAGTGGAAGCTGCACAGGTTCCATTAACACTTGAAGATGTTGATGCAGTAGTCGCAAATGGTAACTATGCATTAGAAGCTGATCTTCCAAGCAAGCACCCAGCAATCTATGTTGAACAGTTTGACCAGGAAACAAGTGTAAAGAGAACAAACTATGTTGTTGTAAAGGATGAAAATCTTGATACTGAAAAGATAAAAGCACTTGTAAAGGCTATTACATCTGATGAAGTGAAGTCATATATTGAAGATACATATAAGGGATCTGTGATTGCTTCCTTCATTGATACAGAAGGCAATCCAGTAGACTAATCAAAAAATTATAACAGTACAATCAGTAATATTCAGAGGGGAAACTCTCTGAATATTCGCGTAAATAGACAGGAGCGTAGAGATGATAAATCTTGTAAATGTAAGAAAGAGTTTTGGAGAACTTGAAGTATTAAAGGATATTAATCTCCAGATTCATGAAAAAGAAATCTATGGAATCATTGGACAGAGTGGTGCTGGTAAATCGACATTGCTTCGCTGTATCAATGGATTGGAAACATATGATAGTGGTACGATCACAGTAGATGGTACTGCAGTTGATGAAAATGATAAGAAGCAGTTACGCCAGCTGAGAAAAGATATGGGTATGATTTTCCAGAACTTCAATCTTCTTTCTAGATTGGATGTATATGACAATGTTGCATTGCCTCTTCGCTTCTGGAATGAAAATCCAAATACAGAAGAAAATAAAAAGAAAATTGAACATTTAATTGAACTTGTTGGCTTGAAAGATAAAATGCATGAACGTCCAGAAAATCTATCTGGTGGTCAGAAACAGAGAGTTGCGATTGCTAGAGCACTCGTGAATGATCCTAAGATCTTGCTTTGTGATGAAGCTACAAGTGCATTGGATCCTAGAATCACACATGGAATTCTTGAACTTTTAAAGCAGATCAATGAAGAACTTGGTATCACAGTTGTTGTGGTTACACACCAGATGGAAGTTGTAAAACAGATTTGTCAAAGAGTAGCTTTTTTAAAGCATGGTGTTGTTTTGGCAGAGGGTAAACCAGAAGAGTTATTTGTGAAACCAACAGAAGATGTGAAGAAGTTCCTGGGTGAAGAAGGCCAGGTATTGCAAAAAGCGGGTGTGAATGTGCAGCTGTTCTTTACAGATGATTCTTCTGATGAACCTGTAATTACAGAAATGGCAAGAGAATTAGGCATTGATTTCTCTATCTGCTGGGCAAAACTAGAAGAGTTTAGAGAAAATGTATTTGGTTCTTTGATCTTGAATATTCAAGAAAAAGATAAAGAGCGTGTATTTCAGTTTTTGGAAAGTAAGAATGTTACTTGGGAGGTACTATGAGTATGTTAGATGTAATCTTAAAAGGAACATGGCAGACATTATACATGGTATTCTTCTCGACTTTAATTGCGGTTGTACTAGGTTTTATTCCTGCGGTAATTTTGACATTGACTGCTGAAGATGGATTGAAACCAAATCGTATTGTGTATGGAATTCTGGATGTGATTGTGAATGTATTCCGTTCATTTCCGTTCATTATCTTAATGGTAATTGTAATTCCAGTGACGCGTGTAATTGCTGGCAAATCTATTGGTACAACTGCGGCAATCGTTCCATTAACAATTTACGCAATTCCATTTATTGCACGTGTATTTGAAAATGCATTGAGAGAAACAGATGCGGGTGTGATTGAAGCAGCAAAATCGTTTGGTGCTACGGATCTGCAAATTATTACAAAGGTATATTTTAAAGAATCTGTACCTAGACTATTAAATGGTATTGTTTTATTGATTATCAATATGGTTGGTGCGAGTGCAATGGCTGGTACACTTGGTGGTGGCGGTCTTGGAGATATCGCTATCCGAAAAGGATATCAGGCATATGATATTAGTTACCTTGTAGTGACGTCCATTGTATTGATTGTCATTGTTCAGCTTGTACAGGGTATTGGTAACGTTATTTACAAAAAGAAGGCTTAATTTTTTGAAAAAAATTCTTGCATCATGTAAATGATGGGTGTACTATTTCCACGTCATAGAGGACATTAAAAAAACGACGCTATGTGTCGCTGGATTTAGTGCCCTCTTTTTTATTTTTAATGGAATATAGCCTATGATGATGTATTTTGAATTTAATGAAGATAGATTGATACAAAATCACTTTACTCAAGAACAATGTTTTAGTGTAATTGATAAAGTCATGAATGAATATGGTGTATATGCAAATCAACCAGGAACATATATAGCATCCGATGAAAGTGGATTTAATGCGTTTAGTATATTGAAATGTAATCTACCTAAAACAAAATGGTTTCTTAAAGTAATTGAGAAATGGTTCTGGTTTGATGATGAAGATGATATTGATTGGAATGACGAGGGTGCTGATTGCATTCATTCTATCCAAAAGTATGGAGTGTAATTTATAAAACGATATAAATAAAAACCTGCAAATGAAGACAACAAGATGGTTGCCATTTTCACTTGCAGGTGTTATATTACACCAATTATTCGTTATGTGAAACGACATGATCGCTAGGGGCACCGAATTATCTGTCAATTGCATCCACTCTAGCAGTTTCATGTCCACAATGTGGACAATGTATTCGTGTCAAATAAAATCACTTCTTTCATATTTCATCATCTTTTTTTGATAATGTTGGATGTTGCATATAGAATATTCCTTTTTGATGATCTATTTCTGCTTTTAATTGTTCTTTTGAAGGAAGGTAAGTTAGGTATTTAGACATAAAAAGTCTATCATTATCATGAAGGATAGAATATCTAGTAATATCTTCATCTGTTTCAGAACAAAGTAGTATTCCAAGCGTTGGATTATCTCCTTCTTTGCATTTTAAATCCTCATACATTCGAACATACACATCAATTTGACCAACATCTTGATGTGTGATTTTCCCCATTTTTAAATCAATGAGAACATAGCATTTTAATTCGATATTGTAGAAAACAAGATCAATATAGTAGTCTTCAGTTTCAGTTACAATATGTTGTTGTCTAGCAACAAATGCAAATCCTTTTCCCATTTCCATTAAGAAATCTCTGATATGTGTCAAAATAGCTGACTCCAAATCATTTTCAAGGTAAGAATCTTCATTTTTGAATCCCAAAAACTCTGCAACAATTGGACTTTTTAATAATTCAAATTGATTTTTTTGATTTTCTGAATTCTTCAGAAGCATTTCGTTAACAACATCATTTTTCTTTGGAGATTGCATTAATCGATAGAAATATTGTGTGCTGACGTTTCTGTCTAATGTTCGAGAACTCCATCTCTCATTTGAGGCTTCATTCATATACCATAATCTTGCGTTTTCATCAGAAACACGTAATAAACTTCTAAAATGCGTCCAAGTTAAATTGTGAACGCATGCGTTCACAATTCGTACATCAGGAAAAGCAATATAAAATTTGCGGAAATATTGGAGGTTTCTCTTTGAAAAACTTTTTCCGTATTCTTTTGTAAGTTCATCAGCTAAAGCATCAATTAGAGCTTGCCCATATTGTGCTCTTTCATTTCCATTTTGTTCCTGCTCAACAATACGTTTACCCACATGCCAATATGTTAGTATCATTGCTTTGTTGGTAGCATTGTATGCTACTTTTTGACCAGAAGAAATGACATCTTTAATGTCAGTGATTATAGCTTGATAATTCATAATTTTACTTTCCATATGATTTTTAACCTCGCTTTCATTTGATTCTTTTATATTTTAGAATTTAATTATTTTATCGATATAAGAGCCATATCATATTTATATTAACTTTTCATGAATTTCGAATTTATTCATTAGAAATCTTCTTCGTAAGTACTACAATTCTTTTGTTGTGTAGTAATGCAAAAATAAATCAAGTGCTTCGGTATGATCATTCGTATTTAAATACATAGAATTGATGAGTCAAATGCTAGAAATCGAGAGGAACAATATTTTAGTTGTATATTGTTAGAGTGAAATGGTTTGTACTCAATATGTACTCACAGTGACTCCAAAATGAGTACATAATATACAAAAAAAGATTTGGAATATAAAATAATACAGGAAGTAATTGTGTAAATGACCATATAATGTATACGTTGTATGGATGACTTACTAGATAAACATATGAATGGATTACTGGACCAAAGAAAGTATTTGTATTCCAGATCCTACAAAGAAAAGGATCTAATTGCCAAGGCAAAACTATTCAAAGAAGCAAAAGCACTAACGCCGGATATTAAAGTATTAAGAAGTCAGATCAAGAGTCTAGACTATATAAGAAAACGTTCATCAAAGTATAGAGAGTATAATAAACAGTTAGAACAGAAAAGGAATTTAGATAAACAAAGAGCTTGAGTAAATAAGGATTTACCCAAGCTTTAATTTTTT
>NZ_DS996843.1:181305-198344 GCF_000156655.1 Holdemanella biformis DSM 3989 | reverse complement strand
TTAATGATAAATAAGTGCTGTTTTCTTAACTTTGTGAAGTGGTAAAGAGTGTAGAGTTTTTTAATGTTAAATCTTTATCGTTAAATGATTTGATGTCAATAAGGATTTTAATCATCATATCTTTATTGTTGGTTTCTGTATAGTAATCCAAAATAAAGTTTTGAATAAGTGGAATATCTTCGTATACATTGTTCTGCAAGAGTGACTGATAATACAAAATGATATTTTTTTCAAAATCAACATTTTGTTTTTGAATACGAGCACTTATAGCTTGCAAAAAAGGCTTGTAAAAATCGTCTGCATATTCTAAATGAGATTCTATATAATCTAAACATTTTAGATACTCATTCTGTTTGTAATATGAATAGGGTATGAAATAACATAAATCACAAGATGGATCTTTGTTTTCGATTGCCAAGTTTGTGTATTTTATACATTCACTGTATTGACAGTTTAATAGATAGCACCAAGCTAGACTGTGGTGTATTTTTGGAACATGTTCTTTGTTTGTTTGATTGATATCACTTAATAATTCCTTTAATTTAGCTGTTGCAAAATCATATAATCCCATACTAATTAAGCAATTACATTGTGAAAAATCAATGTAGAACAGAGTAGTATAGTTATTTAGTCGATTAAAGATATTTCTAGCTTTTTCACAATATGAATAAGCTAAAGCTACACGATTAGTACGAGCGCATAAACTGATTAGTTGAAAAAGAGAATATGCATATACTTTAGAATTACTTGAAGATAGTTCTAAAGATTTGTTTAAGTAATTTTCAGCAATGAAAATGGAAACACTTTTTCGCTTGTAGTATATGCCTAGCAAACAGTAAAAGATGGATATGTTAGCTAGTGATAATGCGTCTAAATTTGATTCGACTAATTCTCTAATATATTCTATTTGTGTATTATTATTGCTAATACGCATATGATAGTGTAATTCTATGATTTTAAAAACAAAATAAGCACTAGAATTTTCATAGATATTAGTATTTTCCACTGCTTTTTTTAAAATATCGGATTCTTTTGTCTGGTTAGCAAAAAATAAAGCTTTAAAGGCTTCGTTAAGAATATCACATGCTTCATCATACAGTTGTTGATTTTCATCGAATGAAATATCATAGAAATTACTTAATTGTTGTATAGTTCCATTTGGAAAATTTCTCTTCCCATTTTCTAGATCGCTTAAGAAACCTTTGTTCATCCGAATTGAATCTGCAACATATGCTAAAGATAGACCGTCATTTATTCTGTGGTTTCGAAAAAATCCACCAATATTATTTATTTTATGTTGTGACTTTGGAATTTGCTTGACAAATGGCATAAGATTATCACCTCATTGCAATAATAATATCACAAATACATGGCAGTAATGTTAGTTATTTGTTTTTAAGATTAATTAAGTTTACACAGTTAGCGATTATGCTTGTGACAATTGCTTTTTCGTCTAAATTTAAATTTCGTAATTCTTTTAAAGAACTATAGTTCTCTACTAGCAGTGATTCAAAAGCACTTGTAGTATCTGGTGTAGCCTTGTTTTCAGTTCTACCAAGTATATAATCAGTAGATACATTAAAATAGTCTGCTAATGTGCATAATTCATATATTTCAATTTTCCTTACTATCCAAAGAAGCAAAAGCACTACGCCGGATATTAAAGTATTAAGAAGTCAGATCAAGAGTCTAGACTATATAAGAAAACGTTCATCAAAGTATAGAGAGTATAATAAACAGTTAGAACAGAAAAGGAATTTAGATAAACAAAGAGCTTGAGTAAATAAGGATTTACCCAAGCTTTAATTAATGATAAATAAGTGCGATTTTCTTAACTTTGTGAAGTGGTAAAGAGTGTAGAGCTTTTTAATGTTAAATCTTTATCGTTAAATGATTTGATGTCAATAAGGATTTTGATCATCATATCTTTATTGTTGGTTTCTGTATAGTAATCCAAAATAAAGTTTTGAATAAGTGGAATATCTTCGTATACATTGTTCTGCAAGAGTGACTGATAATACAAAATGATATTTTTTTCAAAATCAACATTTTGTTTTTGAATACGAGCACTTATAGCTTGCAAAAAAGGCTTGTAAAAATTGTCTGCATATTCTAAATGAGATTCTATATAATCTAAACATTTTAGATACTCATTCTGTTTGTAATATGAATAGGGTATGAAATAACATAAAGCACAAGATGGATCTTTGTTTTCAATTGCTAGATTTGTGTATTTTATACATTCACTATATTGACAGTTTAATAAATAGCACCAAGCTAAACTATGATAAATGGTTGAAATATATTTATTACTAGATTGGTCAATATTGTTTAGCAATTCAGTTAGCTTTTGAATTGAGTTTTCATAGAGTCCTAAGTTTGTTAAACAATTACATTGAAAAAAATCAATAAAAAACATTGTTGTATAGTTTTGTAATCGATTGAAAATGCTTCTGGATTTTTCGCAATATGTATATGCTAACGCAGATCTGTTTGTTTCAGCATATATACTAATTAGTTCAAATGTGCAAAGTGCAGCGATGTCAGGAATATTTGAAGATAAAGACAAACATTTTTTAAAGTACTTTTCAGCCACAAAATTTGTAGATGGATTTCTTTTATAATAAATACCTAAAATACAATAAAAGATTGATAAATCTTTGGAATTAATGGCATCTAAATTAGACTCGATTAATTTTTTTGCATCATTAATAAAGGTTTCATTACAATTAAATCGTATTAGATAAAAAAGATTTAAAAGATTAAATAAAAAAAATCCACTGCTATTTTCATATATGTCTCGTTTACTTAAAATTAATTCCAGTAATTGTTTCTCTTTAAAAGTATTGGAATTACATAGAGCGTGAAATATTTCATCAATATTATTTTCTAATTCTATGTAAAATTTAAGAGAATCATCGAATTTTAAGTTATAAAAATCATTTAATTGATTAATGGTTCCATCAGGAAAATTTCTCTTCCCATTTTCTAGATCGCTTAAGAAACCTTTGTTCATCCGAATTGAATCTGCGACGTATGTTAGTGAAAGCCCATCAATAATTCTTTGATGTCTAAAATATGCACCTGTCAAATTTAAATTTTCTGTATAGATTGGAATTTTATGTTTATATGGCATAAAAGCATCACCTCAGTGGATTAATAGTAACATAAAGTGATATGTATTTCTTGTTTTATTCTATTTTCCAAACGTAATTTTTTAACATTATTCTTCATATTATAATTTTAGTATTTTAAAACCATTTATATACCTATCGATTGGACCAGCACACATTTATAATAGGTATTGATACGCATATAAAGTGTAGCAATCATATAGTTAGTAAACATACGAAAGTTGAATTTAGATTAGTTGTTTATATAATATGGAAAGGTGATGATTGATGGAAAACATTATAGAAATTACGAATGTACGGAAAATATACCGCACATACCAGAAAAAGAGTGGGTTAAAAAATATGATTAAAAATATTATTTATCCTGACTTTAAAGATTTTATAGCTGTGGATGATATGAGTTTTTGTATACGTAAAGGTGATATTGTTGGCTATATTGGACCAAATGGTGCCGGAAAAAGTACCACAATAAAAATGTTAACAGGAATCTTGATGCCAAATAGTGGAATGATTAAAGTGTTTGGAAAAGATCCTTTAAAGTACAGAAAGGAAAACTCTAAACATATTGGGGTTGTTTTTGGTCAGAAGAGTCAGCTTTGGTGGGATATTCCTGCTATAGAAAGTTTAGAACTGTTAAAAGAGATTTATAAAGTTCCAGATTGTGATTTTAAAGATAGAGTAGAAAAATATGCTGATATGCTGCAGGTAAAAGAATTTTTGAATTTGCCAGTAAGGCAGATGAGTTTGGGGCAAAGAATGAAGTGTGATTTAATTGCGGCATTGATACATGATCCATCCATATTGTTTTTAGATGAACCAACTATTGGTTTGGATGTGGCAACAAAGGATAGACTAAGAGCATTTATTTTGGAGTTAAATAGAACAAAGAAGGTAACTGTATTTTTGACAACACATGATATGCAGGATGTGGAAAAATTATGTAATCGAGTAATTTTAATTAATCATGGGCGAATGTTATATGATGGGGATTTAGAAAGTGTAAAGGAAAAATATATACGGTATCGAAATTTAAAAGTTGTATTTAATAAGACGTATTCTATTGATGAATTAAAGTTTTTAAAAGATTTTCAAGATTTCCGTATACAAAATTTAGATGATAAAACTATGCTGATTCAATACAATTACAAACTTTATTCGGTTACAGATATTGTGAGTTGCTTATTAAAAAATACAGAGGTTGCAGACTTTTCAATCAAGGACCTAGAAATAGAAGATGTAATTAAAGAGGTATGTTAATATGTATCGTGTTTTATGGGCTTATTTAAAACAACAATATTCATCTTTAACAGCTTATAAATCTGCTTTTTGCATGACATTAGTCAATGTGTTTATACGAATCTATGCCTATGCAATGTTATGGATGACATTATATAAGCAGAATGCTTCTTTGTTTGGAAATATTGATCTAAATCAAATGCTGCTTTATAGTATATTTTCAATATCTTTATCACAGGCATTTACTTGGTGGGATGGTCCACATATTTATGTGGAAGAAAATATAAAAAATGGAAGAATTATATGTGATTTACTCAAGCCAATGGAATTACAAACACAATTGTTTTTGAGAACTCTTTCTTCAACGGTGGTTAATCTTTGCATTTTCACAATTCCTTCTTTTTTAATATCAACTTGGTTTTTTAAACTAGAGCTAAATGTGAATATCATTGGAGCTATAATCACTTTCGTGCTTGGCTTTTTATTGTTGTTTTCAATGAATTATATTTTATCTTTAATTTGTTTTTTAAGTCTTGATCTAGAAGGATATCTCTATATTTTTCATGCCCTGATTGCATTTTGTTCAGGACAAGTGGTTCCTTTATGGTTTTATCCGGATTTTCTTTTAAGAATAATAAACTGGTTACCTTTTAAATATGTATTTTACGAGCCATTGCTTCTTTTTATTCGAAATGGCAATCTTTTTCAAACCGTTTGTTTTCAAGTGATTTGGATTTTTATATTATCTTTGATTGGACGCTTTATGTGGAAATGTGTATCGAAGAAAATCATTGTACAAGGAGGTTAGGGTATGGAAAGTGTTCAACTATATTTTGATCTAATAAAAGCGGGCTTAAAACGATTTGCTGAATATCGTTCAAGTTTTATTGCAGGATTCTTCGGACTTATCATGATCAACGGGTCTTCTATTCTCTTGATCTGGGTCATGTTGAAAAACTTTCATACACTAAATGAATGGACTTTTTGGCAGATAGTTTTTAATTATTGTTTATTCTTATCTTGTTTAGGATTTCATAATACTTTTTTTAGACATATTAGTGATTTAGAGAATCATATTGTGAATGGAACATTTGATCGGTTCCTATTAAGACCAGTGAGTCCTCTTTTACAATTAGCATCTGAAAAAATTAGTATTACAGATTTATGTGATTTCACAACGGGAATGATTGGAGCTTTATTTGCGGCAAAAATGTTACATATCCAAATTACAGTTGGTTTTATGTTTGGATTTATAGTCTCAATTATAAATGGAGTGTATGTATTTACCGCAATTCTTTTTTCAGTAAGTTGTATATCTTTTTGGACCATGAAATCAAAATCTATTTTATATAGTACAAATGAAATACAGGAAAGTGTACAACATTATCCAATAAGTATATTTAATAAAGCATTTAAGTTTATTGTTACGGTACTATTACCGTATGGTTTGGTAAATTATTATCCATCTTTAATTCTGTTAAATAAAGTGAATGTGCATTGGGTGTATGTCATTATGATTGCTTTAGTCGACATGATTTATGGCGTGATAGGAGCCTTTTTATGGCGAAGAGGACTGAAAAGATATAATGGTTCAGGTTCTTAGAAAGTAGGTGATGAATATGGATGATAGACTAAATCATGAACAAAAAATGTTTTCAAAAACAAATTGGGAATTTACCAAAAAAATTGTGGAAAGTATTTGAATAATATACACAAAGGAGGTGCGTCATGATTTTAATGGTAAATGGGTTGTGTAAATCAATAAACAAAGTAAATATTTTAAAAGATATCTCTTTCAGTATTAATGAAAATGAAATATTAGGATTGATTGGGCCAAACGGTTCCGGTAAATCTACCATAATGAAGTGTATTGCTGGTTTATATCACCCAACTTCAGGTGAAATAACAATTAATGGATATGACATAGATAAAGACCGGGTAAATGCTTTATCTAACATGGGTGTTAGTATAGAATATCCAGCTTTTTATCCCAATCTTACAGGTAAGGATCATTTTAAAATGGTCGCAAAATGGAAAAAACTGGATAAAAGCAGAATTAAAGAAATGGAAGATTTTAGTGGCCTAAATAGTGGATTGAAAAAAGAAGTTAGGCATTATTCCATGGGTATGAAACAACGCTTGATTTTATCGTTGGCAATGATGACCAAGCCCAAACTGCTTATATTGGATGAGCCGACAAATGGATTGGATCCACAGGCTATTATTGATTTAAGAAAGAAACTTCTGGATATACGTAATGATGGTACAAGTATTCTTTTATCGAGTCATCAATTAAGTGAAGTAGATAAGTTAGTAGATCGAATTATTTTTATAAAAGATGGTCAGCTTATTGCACATAAGACAATAGACGAGCTTCATCAAAAACATATTTCGTGTATCAAAACTTCAGATAATCAATGTGCACAAAAGATTTTAAAAGACTATATTGTAACGAATGATAATGAATATATAAGATTAGAATGTGGTTCAGATAATGATTTTTCTAACGTAATCAACTTATTGGTTAAAAATAATATTTCTATTTATTCAATTGAAGACAAAGGAGAAGGTCTAGAGAAATATTATCAAAACTTGTACCAAGGATAAGCATATGAAAACGTTGATTTATAATGAAATCCGTATTTTCTTTTCAAAAAGAAATATAGGCATTTTTATCATAGGATGTCTTTCTATGATTGTGATTTTTTGTTTTTACTTTGTGCCAAAGCACAATAATTTTATTTCGAGTCAAGTTCATTATTACGAGCAAATGGTGACTTCAGATGCAACCAGATCTAAAATAATAACAGAGCAGATCAATAGGATGAAAGAAATTGGTGAAGACACAGAAAAACTAGAAAAATCCAGAGATTTTTGGCAGGCAGATTTAGAAAATTGCAGATTGGTGTCTTATAATCTTGAACATGAAGACGCACATTGTATTGCTGAAACAATGATAAAAAGAGATAAGCTCCTTCAAAAAGTGATTGATGAAGGTGGAGATCTTTCATCATATTCAATCATGCTGCGTAATGATGAAAGAGATCTAAAAAATCGAATCAAACTTCAAGATATGTACATGAAAAATCGATTCTACGATTTTGTATACGAAAAAATGCCAACAGCATATTATATGTTATCTAATTTTTTTGTTTTTGGTGGGATCCCAATTATTGTAATACTTGCATGTGTAATATTATCTAATTTTGACTGCTGGTCTAAAGATTTTGAATCAAATACTTATAAGTTACTGTTCACAATGACGGGTTCAAGAGCGAAGATTTATTTATCAAGAACAATTGTAACATCAATAACTACAATGATTATGAGTTTGATGATGATCAGTATTTTATTTGTATTAGGATATTTCACTTATGGCTTAGGAGACGAAGTGTTTGTTATAGTTAAAAACACATTCGTGCCTATTAGCATGTGGTGCATGAATAATTTAATGATAACAATCGTATTACTAGCTTTTCTATCAACTATGATTCAAGTGCTTTCACTTTTTACAAAAAACAGTGGTATAAGTCTATTAGTTCCTTGTCTATGTCTGCTCGTTTTATTAACAGACATTAATTTATTTAGTTCTATCTTCTCAATAAATTCTTTGATTCTTTGGATTATTATTTTATTAATCGTAATCATTCATTTTTGTATGGTTAAATATTTAGAAAGAATCGATCTAAATGGGGCAAATTAGGAGAAAAAGATATGGAATATGAGATGAAAAGTATTTTAAGGAGCAAAGCTAGCTTAGTGTGCTTATTGATCTTTTTGATAGTAAATATGTTTTCAATGAACTTTTTAAACCTGGAGAATGATGTAGAAAGGAATATCATTTATAATGAGCAATTGATTGTAGAGAGTCAAAACTCAATTTCTCAAATCGATATTATAAAAAAACAATTGGGTGAAAAAATAAAACCTGAACAGGTTGAAGTGTTAAATAATTATAAAGAATATTTAAATTGGAAGAGTAAAAATGCGAATGAAGCAATTGATTGTCTAAAAAAAGAGGGCGTTAAAGGATTTGAAAATTATCCGGATATAAAGAAGTATGACTTGTGGAATCAAATGTTTGAAATGGATTGTTTCGCAAAAACGGATAAGCAGTTAAGTCAAGTGGTGTTTAAAGATGAACTTGCTAAAATAGGATATCCTGATATATCTTTTGATGCATCATTATTAAATGATATGCAAAAGTTCTTTAACCGAGATTATGAAGATGCATATCATCATACCTATATGAATCTTCAGAATGCATTTCATGAAATAGCAACGGCAAACAATAAAAATATATTGAATATTGCGCAAGGTCCATGGGCGTATTTGTGCCGCCAATTACGTCTAGGGAGTCTATTTTCATTAATGGCTATTCCAATTGGTGTTTTTTATACATTAATTGTTATTTGGCAGCAAAAGCAAAGTAAAAGTTTTGAGTTATATTATTTGAATTCAAAAAGCTCAAACAGATTTTTACTATCAAGAATTATAGAAATAGGAATCAGTTATACCCTGATAATATTTATCTCTTTATTTGTTCCTGCGCTGATTCTAGGATTTCGACATGGATTTGATGGGCTAAACTCATATATGTTGATTGACTGGAATAATTTTGTTGGCTTTAAAACAAATCTGACTTCTTACAATTATGGATATGCATATTCTATGTTTTATGAGCACCTTATTTCGATGGATAATTATATGCCTATTAATATGGAGAATACATATATTTTTATTCCTTTAATTCTATCTTTGGGGTTAGGAATGATGAAAATAATATTTACAGTAACTTTAGGATTGTTGTGTTCAATTTCTGTCAGAAAATCATGGATCAGTTATGCATTAGGATTGTTCGTTGTGCTTATTCACATATATTCTCAACAAATAACATATTCAATCGAATTCTTTCCTATGTTAAATCCATTTAGCATTCTTGCCAGTCTAACTGTAATAGTAGGAAATGGAACACAGACATCACTAAATGCAATATTAATGTTAGTAGTATGGTCTATTCTAATGTATTGTGCAACCTTGGTGATATTTAATAAAAGTGATGTAAAATAGATGATAACAAAATGAATTATTACCCATTCTGCATATGACGGAAAAATGGTGCGCGTGTAGCGCACCATCAGTGTATCTGTAGCGGTCAACCGGTGTATGATCATAAAATCTAAGCTTTTAGAAATATTATATAAATTTTAACTCGGCATTTAACTCGGCATGCCGAGTTAAATCATTCACTATTTTTTTACTAATTTATAATTAGCATATCTACCGGTTCTATCGTTTTGAATAATATTCTCTTTTTTTAATTTTTCAATTGTTCTTCGTGCTTGATTATCATTATAGCCACAAAGTTCCTGAATATTTGCACGAGTAATATTTTCCTCTTTTTCTAAATACTCAATAATCAAACGTTTAGCCTTCAAATATTGAATTGTATGATCTTGTGTATACTCAATTCCGGATTTCAACGAATCGTAAACACGTGCCGTTAACATATATTGATTTCCTACAGTTTCTAATAAGGAAAAATGTTGTAGACGATTCAAAGCATTTCGTGCTTCATCCTCTGTAACCTGAGTTAATTCAACCGCTTTTCTAAAAATAATACTCCTATTATCTTTTACAAAACGCAATATCATTAATTCTGCTAAGGAAAAAGCAATTTGTTTTGATTCTTGTTCTTTAATAATAAATTTTACAAAATCAATATCTTCTGTTGAACTGTAAATAGTCAATTGCACAGAATCATTATAATGCCTATATATAGGGTAAGGTTTTCCCATTGAAACTGTCTCTTTATAAATAATATCGACACCTTGTCCTGTTCGTTGAACATATTTTAATCTTTGAAGTGTTTCTGCAATTAGTTTATTTCTAGGTGAAGAAGCATGCGTAATTATATTATTTTCAGTTATACCATCTAGAAACCCTCCTGGATTTTCAATTAGTATGTGACCTGGATATTGTTTTACATATATAGAAGCCATGCTTTCATAATCACGATGGCTAAGTGCATTTAAAAGTGCTTCTTGAAATACCTTTTCAGAATAATCGGCAACTTCCATTCGAAATAATCCAATTTGAATATTCAATATTTTATTATCATTTTGTATTTTTTCAGTTAATCTATCTAAGATAGTAATAATCGGTTGTTTTAAATCAAGGCGCGTATTGTATTCGATATCACTCTCATTTTTATACTTTAAATAAATAACTTCCGCTTGAGGTAAAAACTTTTTAATAGAAGTTTTTTTCCAACGAACAACAATCCAGCGATAGTTAAATGAACAGTGCCTTCTTCATAAATGATTAAACCTAAATCCTTCAAAAAAGCCATATCATCCATGTCTGGTAATGTGGAAGTTCTATCTCTTAATCTTAGTTTTTCTTTAAGTTTATATATCTCCAACAGATCAATATCTAAATCACTACTTTCGGTAATTACTTTACTAGAAAAATCAGAATTATATTCAGTAGAATAACGATTACTAAGTTCTTCTGGATACCATGGCCTGTTATTCTTTCCAAGGCGTTTTAAACATCTTCCATCAGTAGTCGTATGAATTAAACCATCATTATCTACATGTAAAGCAATAACTTGTTTACCTTTATAAGGGATTTCTTCAGCTTCAACAAATAATGGAGGTCTAGTTTTATCGTAAACAGCATCTAAAATATTTTGGATGCTATAAGGACCAATACAACCTGTTACTTCTCCTTTAATTAATGATAAATAAGTGCGATTTTCTTAACTTTGTGAAGTGGTAAAGAGTGTAGAACTTTTTAATGTTAAATCTTTATCGTTAAATGATTTGATGTCAATAAGGATTTTGATCATCATATCTTTATTGTTGGTTTCTGTATAGTAATCCAAAATAAAGTTTTGAATAAGTGGAATATCTTCGTACACATTGTTCTGCAAGAGTGACTGATAATACAAAATGATATTTTTTTCAAAATCAACATTTTGTTTTTGAGTACGAGTACTTATAGCTTGCAAAAAAGGCTTGTAAAAATCGTCTGCATATTCTAAATGAGATTCTATATAATCTAAACATTTTAGATATTCATTCTGTTTGTAATATGAATAGGGTATGAAATAACATAAATCACAAGATGGATCTTTATTTTCAATTGCTAGATTTGTGTATTTTATACATTCATCATAATTCTTACTTAATAAAGCATTCCAAGCTAGATTATGATAAATTTGGTCTGTTTTGTAACTTAAGTAATCGTTGTTTGCCGAAGATAATATCTTTAATAATTTTTCTTTAGATTCATTGTAAAGACCTAAATTAGTAAGTGTTATACATTCGAACATATCAACGGTAATAATTCGACTATAGTTATTGTGTTGCTTTAGTAACGCTTTACTGGATATGCATTTTTCATATGCAAGGATTGGCTGGTTTAGTTCTGCATAAACACTGATTAATTGGAAAATATTCATAGAATAAACGATGGAGGAGGAATTACACATCATATTTGATTTTAAAAAATATTCAAGTGCTATATGGTTGGAGGCCACATCTCTTTTATAAAAAATTCCTAATAAAGAATAGTAAATTGAGATT
This sequence comes from Holdemanella biformis DSM 3989, assembly GCF_000156655.1. Classification (GTDB taxonomy): domain Bacteria; phylum Bacillota_I; class Bacilli_A; order Erysipelotrichales; family Erysipelotrichaceae; genus Holdemanella; species Holdemanella biformis. The sequence goes on along the minus strand of NZ_DS996843.1, from coordinate 186,382 downwards.
TCATCAGATTGTAAACAGTTTAAATTTTGATTTAATAAAGCTTCAATTTCTTTTATTTTACTATTATTTTTTTCGATTCTTAAATAGTAAAATAATTGAACGATTTTAAAGGTAAAATAAGCATATGAATTTATTATGTTATTCTCAGATTCTTGAATTATTTTATAAATATCTAAGATTGATTGTTGCCTTTCAAAGAAAAAGTTTTCAAATATTTCATATAGATATTTTCTTGAAAGAATATATAAATCATAATTTGTATTAAAGTTTGTGTTCAAAATAGAATCTATTTGTTTACACAGGCCATCGGGAAAATGTCTTTTACCATTTTCTAAATCACTTAAAAATCCTTTGTTCATTCTTAATTCTTTTGCCAAACAAGAAAGAGAAATATTTTGCTTAGTACGCTGAATCCTATAATATGCACCTGCTAATCTTTCAATAGGAACAGAAAGATTGAGTGTATTTTGCTTTATTTGAAATGGCATAAATAAAAGACCTCCTTTTGGAGGTTATTATCACATGTAATGTGATTTGGTTCAAGAATTTAAAAACATTTTGCTTTTGTATTTTTCGTATATATGTAGGAATGAAAAGTAAATTTGAAGAAAGTTACAGTTAGTAAACATGGGAGCATTTACAGAGTTTTGGTTTAGTTTTATAATGAATTCTCAAATTTGAAAAGAGGTATGTATGATAGAGAAGAGAGATTATTTTCAGTTATTACTGCATTTTTTATTGATTGTTGTATTATCCTTAATTCAAATAATATACCCAATTTTTGTTTCTGAGATACTGACAGTTCAATCAACGGTGAATAGTGTTTTTGTGATTGTATGTAGTTTGATTGTTGGAAAAATGATTGTTAATATATGTGATTTGATTTTAAGTGGATCTATGTATTGGAATTTTTTCAAAAGGCTAAGAATGAAATTGATACATAATCTGATTTATATGGACTATGAGGATATTTTGAAAAGGAGTGTTGGTGAATTAACACAAACAGTAGAAAATGATAGTTCTCAAGTTATTGAATTTTATTTAGTGTTTCTAATGACTTTATTGAAAGATATTTTATTTCTTTTAGGGGTGGTATGTATCGCATTTATAAAGTCATGGATAATAGGTGTTTCGCTTATTGTTATGTTAATTTTTCTTTTTATTGTTTTTCGTTGGATTAATAAAGTTTCTGAAGTTAAGTGGGCACAAACCAAACAAGCTTATCAAAATTTATTTGATATGTTTTCAATGTGTTATTTAATGATGACAGAATTGAAAAAAATTAATAGGGAATCTTATTTGGAAAAGAAGTTAAATACATTCATTCGATTTGCTTTTAAATCAGATTTAATTTCTGGATTTATATCTTATCAATTGTGGATTTCTACGATCTTTAGTTTTGGTATGATTAAATTTATAGTTTTATTGATTGGATGTACACAAAATATAAATTTAAGTTTTATTTATTTGTTTGTTTATTATATTGATTTATTAGATGACCCGATTTATGAATTACGTACGCAAATGGAGAATATTCCATCCGCAAAGAAAGCGCAAGAAAGAGTATTCGCATTGTTGAAAATTAAGAGTAAGTTACATTTTGGAACAAAATTATTGAATAGTAATATTTGCTGTATCGATTTGGATCATGTTCATTTTGGATACAATGAGAATCTTGTTTTGAAGGATTGTTCACTGCATTTTGAAAATGGAAATATATATGGGTTAATTGGTCCTAGTGGTAGTGGTAAATCAACATTAATTAACTTAATTGCACATTTATACGAGCCACAGTCAGGAACGATATACATAAACAACGTAGGATTGAATGAATATAAAGAAAAAGAAACGTTAAAGGAAATAGAGTATATTGGACAGAATGAAAAGAATATGAATCCATATGAAATCGTGGATCCATATCATAGATATAGTCGAGAAAAGATAGAAAACGACTTGGGCTATACATTGAATGATGAATTATCGAAAGGACAATTGCAGTATTTATACTTATATAAAGCATTAATGAGTAGTAAATCTGTAATTATATTGGATGAAATTTTTAGTTATGTGGATATGGATAAGATAAAAAATGCATTTTCTAAATTTAAAGAAATGAAAAAGATCATAATTGTAGTTACGCATGAAAAAGAAGTCATGCAATTTTGTGATTCGACTATATCCATGGAGGATTTGTAAATATGATTGATGTTATTAAATCGAGTAAACTGTACTTTTTTCTTGATGTTGTGATTTGGTTTGTTGCACATAATCTTCCTATTTTGATTGGATTATTGATTCAAACATACTTTGATGGGGATAATACAATCTTTATCGCTAGTTGCGTATGTGGTTTGGTGTTGATTCAAATAGTCTGTATTTTGATTGGTGCCAAAGTGGATATAACGGCTCAACATAAATGGGCAAACTTTATGTATAAAAAAGCTTATACTGCTATAGAACAATCTGAGATTGAAGCAAAACAGGGTGAATTTATAAATGCTTTGAATGAAGATGTGAACGAAATTGTTGGAACTATTTCATATATGATTGATACCGCATGTAACTTAATATATGGAATTATTGTGATTGTTATTTTAGGACATATTGATATAAGTTTAACTGCATTTGTTACTTTATTTCCAATCCTTGCGATTGGTTTAAATTCATTGATAAAAAAAAGTGTGGAGAAATATTCAATTCAATCAAAAGAATATAGTAATAGATTTTCTGAAGAATTGTTAAACTTATTAAACCATTCCAGAGAGATTCGAGTGAGCCGAAAAGAAGATGATTATTCTAACAGTCTGGATGAAATTGTAAATCAACAAAAATGTATTGAGTTAAAATTTTCTGTATTTAAAGGCTTATTTTCTACCTTTTCAAGTGCTGTAACCGATTGTAATTTGATAGTAACCATTTTTTGGTATATGCATTTCAAAACATTATCACCAGGGGCATATGTCTTGTTCATTACCTATTCATTTGATTTATCCTCTTTAGCTATTTATATGAGTACATTGATAGTTTCATTACAAAGTACGAAAGTATATATTCAAGATTTCTATAAGAAAATTGAAAATAAAAAAAGAAATAGAATTGTTATAGATGATCCTATATTGTCAAAAATAGAATATAATTCAATCAATGTTCTGGTTGGGAAAAATGGATCAGGAAAAAGTATGAGCTTAGAATATATAAATACCCAGTTGCCGGATTCTGTCATGTTACCAGAGAATTATCATTTAATGGATGTATCTAAAAAGGAAAATATTTGTTTAAATCAAGCTGTAGATTATGATAATTTATTTCTAGAAGACATTTTAAATGAACATGTTGGAAATGATAATTTGTCTGGAGGTCAACAATTTAGGATGGTATTAATGAGAACGCTATTAACCGATGCAAAAATCATCTTAATAGATAATAATTTTATGAGTGTGGATTCTAAACTTAGAAAAAAATATTTGAATATCTGAAGAAATCTGGAAAAACAATTGTTTTTACAGATCATTTGTATCGAAACGAATATAAAGAGTTTAGTGTAATAGAATTGTAAATAAAAATAGGAGACAATGTCATTAAGTTAAACAATATCTAAAGTTTATGAGTTATACATATAAAAGTGCCTTATATAAGGCACTTTTATATGCTTATAGGTTGTTTTGTTACTAAAATGATATTAATAATATAGAGAACTTGTTCCTGATGAGAAATTGAATGTGTATTTCTTTTATATTATATAATAAGATTTACTGGGCCATTTACTGGACCATTTACTGGAATTATTACTCTTCAGAGATAATATGGTATCTACCGTTTTTAGGTGATCCTATGAAATGGATAAGCTGTTTTTTTGACAACTTACGAATAATACTTTTTGCACTTTCATTTAAAGGATCGATTTATACACAAATTGAAGAAGCTGTAGATTTTGTATTGAGAAACATTCGACTCGGAGCAACAATCGACGGATTGGTGCGAAAAGAGAGATATGAGTTACCACCGGAAGCAATCAGAGAAATGATCATTAATGCCCATTGCCATCATAATCTGTTGGATGAATCTTGTATTCAGGTTGCAATTTATGATGACAGGTTGGAAGTGACATCTCCGGGAGGCTTATATAACGGATTGACTTATGAGGAAGTCATGAATGGTCATTCGAAAATTCGTAATAAAGGCATTGCCAATATATTTAGCCAAATGGGACTCGTTGAGGCATGGGGAAGTGGAATAAAAAGAATCCTGAACGCTGCTGAAGAGTATGGACTTTAGAAACCTAGATTTCAGGAGTTCGATAATATGTTTCGTGTAGAATTATTCCGTAATTTATTTCCGATGATGGAAGGAAGCAGAGGCATTGGAGAAGCATCGGAGAAACATCGGAGAAGTATCGGGAATAGAACAACAAATAGAACTTAACGATACGCAGAAAAAGATTATTAAACTGCTTTTGGAAGATAATCAATTATCGGCTATTAAACTGGCTGATAGAATAGGTATTGCCAGTCGAAATATAGAAAGTAATATTAAGAAATTAAAAGAGCTTGGTATTCTTATACGACATGGATCGCCGAAAAATGGTTATTGGGAAGTTACTTTGACATATTAATCTCAAAATAATGGATGTGGAAGAGTACTTAAATAGTGGCTTTTAAAAGAGAATACATGTGAAATAATTTAAACCATATTTAGATTTGCTTGTAGGTATCTAGCTGCTACCAAAATGATACCAATAAAAATAGTTAAGATATATAATACATGTTAATTGTATATAAATAGTGTAATTTGCGTATATATAGTAAACAATAATGTTTACGTTATAACTTTCTTTTCCGAGCTCGAATAATTCAATAAACATCAAAAATTCTTTATATAAGGCCTTTTTTATATGCCAATTTTGTCCGCGAGTACAAAATGAGTACATAAATTATTGGATCCTTAACTTTGTAAAAAATGTATAACTACAATTGATTTTTTAAATGAATAGTTGAAATTTCCTGTATTTATGGGAGATTTCAACTTTTTTATTGGGCGAATATATGATATAATAGAGTTACGCAGTATAACTATTTTT
>NZ_DS996843.1:177620-180836 GCF_000156655.1 Holdemanella biformis DSM 3989 | reverse complement strand
TTGGATATGAATAATTAAATAAATTGAAGTCGATTTACATTCTTGCTAATATAAAGTATAATGTTAGCGAGAATGTAAAAGGCGGTGAGAGTGTGGAAGGAGTAATGGATTCTAAAAAAATTGAGGTTTTGAATGTTAAAAAATTAAAGAATGTGAATGTATCGAGACAGTCTATTTATAATTTTATAAAAAGGAATTGTATGGAAAAAGTTGGCCCAGGTATTTATATTTCAAAAGATGTGTTGGAAGATGAAGCTTATGTTTTGTCACAGCGTTGTCCAAAAGGAGTTATTTCTCATGATGATGCCTTATATTATTATGGCCTGGTTGATCGAGAACCTTTTGTGCATTGTATTACAATTTATAGTGGATATAATCCTTCTGCTTTAACAAACTCAGGTTACAAGGTTTATACTGTAAAAAAGGAGCTTTTGGATCTAGGAAAGACTACAATCACAAATCAATTTGGTCATGAAATCCCAATGTATGATTTGGAAAGAACAATTTGTGATTTAGTGAGAAGTAGACGTAATTTCGAAATTCAGGATTTTAATATGGCGATTAAAACTTATTTACAAAGAAGTGATAAAGATCTGAATTGTTTAATGGTGTATGCAAAAGCATTTCGAATTGAAAAGATAATTAGACAATATATGGAGGTTTTATTGTAATGTATCTAACTCCAGCACAAATAAAAGGTAGAATTAAAAATGTCGCCAAACAAAATGGATCGGATCCTATAACTTTGTTACGTATTTATATGATGGAGCGTTTTCTTGAAAGAATAACGTATTCTAAATATAAAGACGATTTCATTGTTAAGGGTGGAATCTTGGTTACTTCTATGATTGGTATATCGATGCGATCGACTATGGATATTGATACATCAATACGTAATTTTGATTTAACCAAAGAAGAAACCACAAGGATTGTAAGTGAAATTAAAGATATTTCTCTTGATGATCACATTGAATTTATCTTAAATGATGTATCTGATATCATGGACAATATGGAGTATCCAGGAATAAGAATTCATATGGATGCAAAATTAGAAAATTTAATAGTGCCAATCAAAATAGATATATCAACAGGTGATGTGATTACACCTAGAGAAATAAGATATGAATATCCGTTGTTGTTAGAAGACAAATCAATACAACTCTGGTCATATAATTTAGAGACAATACTTGCAGAAAAAATTCAAACAATTCTTTCTAGAGGATTGTTGAATACACGTATGCGTGATTTTTATGATGTAACGACTTTATTTGATCGTTATAACGATCAAATAAACTATAATGATTTATTATTGGCATTTGATAAAACATGTAGCAAAAGAGAGACACTTTCTTTATTGGAGCATTATGAAGAAATATTATGCTCAATAAGTGAAGATTCAACGTTGCAGAATTTATGGAAGAATTATTGTCGTAAATATAAATATGCTAGTCATATTGAGTTTTCTACAAATTTAGAAATAATAAAACAATTGATGAGTCAAATGTTAGAAATTGAGTGAAACAATATTTTAATTGTATGTATTGTTAGAATGAAATGGTTTGTACTCAATATGTACTCACAGTGACTCCAAAATGAGTACAAAATATACGTAAAAGATTTGGAATATAAAATAATACAGGAAGTAATTGTATAAATAACCATATAATGTATATGTTGTATGGATTTAAAAGTATACAAAATTGAGCTCGAATAATATCAAAAGTTGAGAAAGTCCTTTATTCAAGGGCTTTTTTAATGCCTCAAGTGGTGCTGAAAACGTTTTGAAAACGTATTTTGTATTTGGGGCCTTAACTAAAGGCTTTCATAAGGGTCCAAAATTGACGCTTTTTCAAAAATTCAGGCAAAAATCACGAAAATTGACTATTTTTTGAGTCAAAATAGGGTGATTTTGGTTAAAAAAGCCCAATTTGCTAACCGGAGGTTAACCACGGTTTACAGGTTCGTAAAAACATTAAAAAAGCCTTTAAAATAAGGCTTTCGTGAGAGTTTGCTTATACAGGATAAACTTCTGTCTTTCCTTTTTTTCGCATTGCAAGTATCGTTTTTAGTGTTAATTCAAGCATTTCATCATCATTTTCATCTTCCAATCCTTTGCCATAAAGTTTGATAAACTTAATAAGTTCATCTTGTAGACTTCTGAATACATATGGATTGCCATAAACTGTTACTTCTTTTCCTAGTATAGAGTTGATTATAAATTCTTGCTTTGTGAGTCCTGAAATTAGAACTCTACGATTTAGCAGATCAACTTCTTCTTCAGACATTCTAAATCCTACAACTACGTTTCTAAGTCTCCCATTTTGATCCAGGTTCTTCTTGCTCATCTTTTTCACCATTTCTTGAAATGTTTAATTTTTTAGCAATCATTAGATCTTTATTAGGAAACATAGTGCGTATCGATAGGTTACTTTAACACTTTCATGTCCAACACGATTTGCGATATCTACAGCACTAAATCCCATTTCAATCAGCATAGATACGTGGGAATGTCTTAAATCATGGACACGTATTCTTTTAACACCGGTTTCTCTGCATCCTCGATCTATTTCATGATGAAGACCGGATTTAGTGATTGTAAAGATACGATCATCAACTTTTAAGTAGGGGAGTCTAGAGATATAATCTTGCATCTCATCGACTAGAAAATCAGGAAGTGTTAATACGTGATTACTTTTTCTAGTTTTAGGCGTTGTGATAATATCTTTACCTTTAATATGCTGATAGGATTTGTTGATTTTTAAAGTTTTCTTTTCAAAATCAAAATCTTCAGCTGTTAAGGCAAGCAGTTTACCAAGACGTATGCCACACCAATACAAGATTTCAAATGCATGATAACTTTCTTCTTTATTCATCATTGATCTAGAGAAGGTAAGATATTCTTCTTTAGTCCAGAATTTCATTTCACCAACTTCTTCTATATCCATGTTGCCGGCAAGTCTAGCAGGATTGTTTTTTAATCCATAAAATCTAACAGCATAATTAAATAAAGCACTGAGTTGATTATGGATCGTTTTAAGATACGTTTGTTTGTAGTTGTTATAATTAAGTGGCGAAAACTCCATAGCTTGCTGTGGAGGTGAAAGCCACTTTTTGTATTGCATAATGCGTATTAAAAGTATATAATATATGTAGAAAAAGTTCGGAGTTGATATCATGGGTAGACCTAGAACGAACAATGTTCAGATCAATATTGCT
>NZ_DS996843.1:176422-177106 GCF_000156655.1 Holdemanella biformis DSM 3989 | reverse complement strand
CGTTGAAGAAGATTCTTTCTGAAGTTTGTGATGCGTATGGATATATTATAAAAGCTTTAGAGGTCATGCCTGATCATATACATATTTTTGTAGACTGTCCTGTAACGACTGCACCTTGTGATGTTGTTCGAACATTGAAATCTATGAGTGCAATCCAATTGTTGAAGGCGTATCCGGAATTGAAGAGATTCTATGCGAGATGTGGAAAATTATGGTCAAATGGATATTTTATATCTTCTGTAGGGCATATCAGTGAAGCTGCAGTCAAAAAATATATCGAGGAGCAGAAAGATGATACAACCCGAATTGAAAGCCTATCGTAGATGTTCAGATAGACATGTATTAGTATTAGAAACGAATCTGACTTATGTAGAAAAGTGTCAGATTTTTCATTATGCCGATTTGATTCGTAAGGCTGGTAATGAACTGACTGGAATCATGAAAAAAGATATGATCAGCTTGTTCGTACGAAAAGGTATCGCAAGTTAAAAAGTCTTTATAAGAAATATAAGGATGCCGATAATAAGAAGGCATTAAAAGATGTATGTAATCAGATGAAGGAAATGCAGAAACAGTATGATGTGACATGGGATTACTGCAGAACTTCAATGATTGTCATTAAAAAGAAATATGGAATCGATGCCGTATTTGCACTAACGAAAGCGGAGGATGTATTTCGAGGAA
>NZ_DS996843.1:170443-175750 GCF_000156655.1 Holdemanella biformis DSM 3989 | reverse complement strand
TAGAATATATCCAGATGAATCAGATCAAAGTCATGAACAGTGGAATAAGAGTAAATTAAATACATGTTAAAATTGGGAGATTGACTATACTTCCATGTAGAGATACAGAAAACAATCGCTAATGTGCTAAATGTAGTGCTTGATTGTAAAGTTCACTGCTCCAACAGAAAGACAGGAATCCAAAGTTTGAAAATAATGTACGATTGCTGCAAAATGTTGTCAGTTCAGAACCCTTACTGCTTGCGGTGAGGAGTAGTCAGAGCCCTCTGTAAAACCTTTTAAAAATGCAGAAGATTGATAGCTATCTAAGGCAGGTGCAACATTGACATTTCCTTTTGTCACAAAACTGATAAACAAAAGAACAAGCAAAATCAATAAGCTAGGTGTTAATACCTTTCCAATACGCTGTACAAGTTTACCAGGATTCAAACACAGCCATAACGCAACAAGAAAGAAAAGAGCAGAGTATAAAACCATCCATAGCGTACGATTTGCATCGTTTGGCAAATATGGTGAAACTGCCATTTCAAACGGAACAGAAGCTGCACGCGGAATACCTAGACCAGGTCCAATAGAAAGATAAATCAATACTGTAGATATGAATGCAAAACGTTTTCCAGCTTTTCCACTTAACTTATCTAATCCATCAAATCTAGCAACAACAATGACACCAAGCACTGGCAATACAACCGCTGTTAATAAAAAACCAGCCACGCAGTAAACGTATGTTCCCCTGCATTTTGTCCTAAGAATGGTGGAAAGATTAAATTTCCAACTCCAAAGAACAGTGAGAACAACACAAAACTGATAACCACCATATTCTTTTTGTTTAATTTCATTTCTTTTTTCCTCTAGCACAAAAAAAAGATTCATCCCAAAACATGAGACGAATCTGATATCCGCGGTACCACTCAATTTGCATAGAAAACTATGCCACTCTACTCGACTCCAACAAGTCCGAAACCTGTAACGTGATTTATTAAGTGTATACTTACTATATTTCAGCACACAAGCTCAGAAGTGATTTACTGATTTTGTTTCCACTATCCGCTTTCACCAAATGTCGGACTCTCTTATTAGTTTCTTAGCAAAACAGCGCTCTTCGTCATTGCCTTTGATACTTCAACTATACTGAAGCAAATATGTACCGTCAATAGAAAAAGGATCGAATAAAGTCCATTTTCAAGAATTCCATTCCATCCTTTTTCATTTTTTCATAAATCTATATTTTAATTGTTCTTTTTGATAATCTTGTGAATTACAACACTTAACAGAATTGTAATGATCATACATGGAATTGTATTTCCAACAGGTGTATCAATCTGCATAAAACAGCGATACACAACAAATCCGACAAGCCATAATACAAGATTCAGTACATCAAATTCTACATTTCTTTTATCGTTCTTTAGAATAAAGAAATCAGCAATCTGGATTGCAATCATAGGAGCAAATACAGAACCAATCAAATACAGAAAATCAGTAATATTATCCATTGGATATACAATTGCCGCAATTGTACCAACAACAGTTACAACCATTGCTACGTGTTTTCCATTCCACTTTGGCACGATAGATTCATTAGAAATACCTGCAGAATAAGCATCCAGGAATGTTGTTGTAACTGTAGAGAATACAATGATCAATAATCCCGCAATACCCAAGCCTGCTTTCAACATGATCTGTGCAATATCATATTCTCCTGTAAATAAAGCCGCACCTAAACCAATCAAATACATCCAGCAGCTAACGATTCCATACACAATACTACTAACTAAACTAGCCTTCACAGGATCTTCCGCTTCACGTGTATAGTCGCTGATCAAAGGCAGCCAGCTCAAAGGCATCGCAATTGCAAGTTCAACACCTGCACCAAACGTCATTGCTTCTGTACATACAACTGCACTGTTTCCATCAAAGAAGATAAATTTGCTAAGCATTAAAGTCAAAACAAATAAAGCAACCATCGCAACTGTATTGATTTTTCCAAGGTTTGTAATACCAACACCAATCCATACAAGAATCAAGATACCAATAATCAAACACCAGATCCATGCACCTGTATGCATAATACCATCTGCCGCAAGTGCACCATCATAAATCATGATTGCTGTCCATCCAACAAGCTGCAGTACATTTAATGCCGCAAACAAAAGACAACCTTTCTGTCCAAAGCTCATCTTTGTAGAATCCATCGCACTTAAGCGCATTTTCCCACCAATAACACCAGCCAGGAACAATAAGATACAGCCAATGACATGTCCAGCCACAATGGCTAAAATACCATTTTTCAATCCTAAAGGTGCAAGATATGTACCTGTCAGTATTTCTGCAATAGAAACACCTGCACCAAACCAGATCAATGCATTTTCAAACAAAGAAGTTTTTTTCATTGAACATTCTCCTTTGCATATTCATTATCAATTGCGAATGAATGATCCATTGGTCCAGATCCCTTACCAAGATCAAGCATTGCATTCAAAGCTCCAGAAATATAATCCTTTGCACGTTTTACGGATGTATCCAAATCATATCCCTTTGCAAGATTGGATGCGATAGCACTGGATAATGTACATCCTGTTCCATGTGTATTAGAGTTGTTAATACGTTTTCCATGAAACCATGTATATGCGTCATCTCTATACAACAGATCATTTGCATCATTGATTTGATGACCACCCTTTACCAGAATTGCACATCCAAATTTCTTAGAAATTTTTTCAGCAGCGATAATCATTTCTTCTTCATTTGCAATCTTCATATCCGCTAGAACTTCTGCTTCTGGAATATTTGGTGTAATGACTGTTGCTAAAGGCAACAATTCTTTTTTCAATGTTTCAATTGCATCATCACTAATAAGTTTTGCGCCGCTTGTTGCGACCATCACTGGATCCACAACAATATTAGCTGCCTTATATTCCTGCAGTTTTGAAGCAATCATACGAATCAGATCAGAACTAGAAACCATTCCAATCTTCACAGCATCTGGATAAATATCTGTAAAGACTGCATCCAGCTGCTCCCCAAGAAATTCTGGTGTTACTTCCATAATTCCTGTAACACCTAATGTATTCTGTGCCGTTAGTGCTGTAATTGCACTCGTTGCAAATACGTGATTTGCGCACATTGTTTTGATATCCGCCTGGATACCAGCGCCTCCGCTGGAATCACTTCCAGCGATTGTTAATGCTGATTTCATTTTCTATCTCCTTCCTGCATTACTTTTTTTATGCGACATAAGGTGGTGCCCCCAATTTGCCGCCATATTCTGATCAAAAAACAAAAAGCTGCAGAAAAACCTAATCTGCAGCTAACATACAATAAAGATATCATCCCTACGTTGGCATTATCCAAATCAGGTTTCAGGGTCAAGGTCGAACCTACTCTCAGCCACTCAGCTCCCCATTTTTCAACATGTTTATTATAGTTCCTTTGTAACATGTAAATCAATAATCATTCAATAATCTTTGTTGGTGATAATATAGAGAGAATGTTCTTGATGAGAAATTGAATATGTATTTTATATCTAATATTATTATTAGTTTGATAAATAATTACTCGTTCAATTTCCGCTTTTTCAAATTGGTAACATATCACTGGTTGAATCTAAATATGTTTTCAAGTCTTTATAACGCTTGGTTTGTTCGACAAGCATATTTAGTTCTTCATAAAAGAATTGTTTATATTTCCCCATAGTATTATCGATTATAATAGGTACTTTATTCACTATAAAATAGGATAGTTCATCGTTGTCAGTTTGATATTTATATTTCAAAATGAAGTAGTTCAAAAGATTTTCGTATTGGCTATCACCTTTGTATACTTCTTTAGATTGTATAAAGGATTTAAGTTGATTGATTTTATTTGTCTTTTGATAAGAAATGCATAAATCAATACCTACAATATTCGCATAAGGTGAATCCATAGCTATATATTGTTCAAGATAATTTATGGCTATATCGTACATATCAATTCTAAAGGCTTGTAGACCGATATTCTTTAGAAGTTGAGATATTTTAATTTTAGGTATGTTTGAATTGTGTGCTTCTACTGTATGATTTATTTGAGAAACTAATTTTTCAAATTTTTCTTTTTCTGTATTTGAAAAGGCAAATCCTTTTAGAGAATAAATGTCGAGAAGACGAATATAATTGTTTTTACTGGAATATTCCTCTTCTAAATCTTGACAATAATCAAGCATTTCAGACAATTTGGATTGATTATATAAAATCATCATATGGTTTCCACGATTAATCATGCTGTTTGAATTTTTAAAATCAAAGTAGGAAAAATCATAAATTCCACTAATTGTTCGTTTCTTAAAAACTAGATCTATCATGACTTCATAGAGGTTAGAATTGATAATGTTTTTTAGGGAAATAATATATTCAGTGCTTTGAAGAGTCGGAAGTTCAAATGAGGAATAATAGGTGTAGATCCATTTGAAACATTCGTAGTATTCATGAAAGAAAATGTATTCTTTGAATGGATTTAATTGTTTTATATAGGATTCAGAGATGGATATAAGCTTTTCTAAATTATAATAATCGCAAGCATTTAATAAATCAGAAAAAATGGAAGTTGGCAGGAATTCTTCAATACAATAATCCGTATTGAATTTTAGATTCACCTTTTTTAGTAATTCTTCATAAATAGAGTCGTTTTTAATAATAATACCCTGTTCTATTTTACTAAGTGTTTGTCGAGTGCATATTGGCTCATTATACTCATTTAACAAAAAAGAATTTTGCGATAGATGTTTAAATTGTTGAGTTCGATATAGATGGATTAGGTATCCAATTTTCTTTTTATCGGAATCATTGATCTTTAAATAATGCATAGTATTCCTCACTTCATAATTCACTTAATTTTAACACTTTTCATATTTGTGTAGAAGAATCAATTGTTGAAGTTAATTGTTAAAAAAGAAAGATAACGGATGTGATAGGTATATACTATTAAAATAAGTAGGGGATGGATGAGAATGTGTCGATATATATTGAGAAATAAAAAATATTTTATAGGTACACTGTGTACTAGTTTATTTGCGGGTGTTGTACCTTTGTTTTTGGCGTATGTAATCCAATTAATATCGGATGTTGCATTTAACAATCATTTTGAAAAAGCGGGTACATGTCTTTTTGCCAGTGTTTTATTTCTTATATATACATTGATGATGACTTCTATTAATTCAATAATGAAGTCAACTTATAGGAAAAAATTAAAAACAGATTTGGGTGAAGATCTCTATTCTAGTTTGATGAATCAATCGTATTCTACGTTTAAAAAAGAGAAGATAGGAAATCC
>NZ_DS996843.1:115894-169682 GCF_000156655.1 Holdemanella biformis DSM 3989 | reverse complement strand
ATAGGAAATCAGTTGTCTCTATTTACCAATGATATAAAAATGGTAGATGAATATTACTTTTATCCAATATTAAGTATGATTGTCGATATCATTGTGTCTGTTATTATTTTAATATACATTCTTCGCATCCATGTATTTGTAGGATTCATGATGGTTGTGATTGCAGTAGCAACACTTTTGGTGCCGAAGATGATGGAAAAAAGATTGAAAAAGTATTCGAACCAATTGTCTTCTTATTCAGGTATATATAATTCAAAATTAAAGGAGATATTTCAAAATTTCGATATCATATTGGATTTGGGCGTTCTAAAACAGTTCGTGGATAAAGGAAAAGAATGGATTGAAAACATGGAATATAAACAAAGAAATGTAAATATGGCAATATCTTTGACGGGAAACTGGGCTAATTGTATTGCGGCCACTTTTCAATTGATTTTCATGTTGGTGATTGGATTGATGATATTATATGGACATTTAGATATGATATATATGATGCCAATTGTAAATGTTTCTAATAATTTTATTTCGAATTTAAATGATATTTCAAACAATCTTGCTGGATTTAAGTCGGTGTCGGACGTGAATTCGAAATTATTGAATATTATCGATTCTCATGGACAGGCAAATAAGTTTGTATCGAACTATGATGGAAATATTTATTTGGAACATGTATCTTTTGGCTATACTGAAAGTAAGATGATTATTGATGATTTATCTTTCAAATTTGAAAAGGGGAAAAAGTATGCGATTGTTGGTCCGAGTGGTTCCGGAAAATCTACAATTTTAAAATTGATTTTAGGATATTATCCAGTTCAGAAAGGAAATGTGAGTGTTTTGGGTTCTAAGAATGTTTCTATGATTCATCAGGAAAGTCATATATTTGATGACACGATCCGAAATAACTTGAATATGGAGCTTGTACAAACAGATGAAACACTGTTAAAATGTATGGAATTTGTAGATTTACCAGAATTTAAATTAGACCAGAATATTTGTGAGGACGGAAGTAATCTTTCTGGTGGGCAAGTTCAACGAATAGGGATTGCGCGTACAATCGCACATTTAAAAGAGGTACTTTTGTGTGATGAAATAACAGCAAGCCTAGATGCACAGACGGCCATCGAAATTGAAAATCGAATATTGGATTTAAAAGAAGAAACTGTATTATATGTAACACATAAATATTTTGACGAAACACTAAAGAAGTTTGATTGTATTCTTGTATTTAAACAAGGACGGATTGTTGAACAGGGATCATTTGAAGAACTTATGAAAAATAAAGGGGACTTCTTTAGCTTAAAAAACAAGGGACATATTTAGAACCTCTTTCAACATTCAGTGATGAGGTTCAATTCGTGATATAATTAGGAACAAATAATGAATTACTTTGAGGATTAGTAGGTGGACAGTGCATGAATGATTACAGAGGATTATTGATTAAGAAACAACGAAAAGAGTTAGACATATCATTAGAAGCTTTATCACATGGGGTTTGTTCTCCTTCATATCTTTCTAAAATTGAAAATAATATCTTGGTCGCAAATGATGATATATACAATTTGTTGTTTAAAAAATTAGGGATTTCTACGATGGATACAATTAAAGAGGAAAAAATTAAACAGATGTTGGATCTTTTCTTTAAATACTATATGTCATCGGATTCAAAAGTATTTAAGATAATTAATGAGCTTTTGGAATATAAAGATGAGGTTGTGTCATCCTATTTGTTTGTTCAATATCAATTGTTTTTACTGTATGCTTCCGAAATGAATTCTCAAATCAATATATCACTTGCTGAAGTGGAAGCGTATTATTCATACATGGATGATTCGCAAAGAGAATATTTAAATTTGTTTAGATTATCTTCTGGAAATATCGAACTATCTGATAATGAGGAATGGATATTTATACGTAGATTGAAGGCAAAAGCCAATCTATATATGTATCAAAAAAACACTTTTGCGGCATACGATCTGTACAAAACATGTTTAAATTATGCGATTGAATTAGGAAATAAAAAATTGATTGCAGAAATCCTTTGTTCATTAGGATGGCTTTGTCTGGATATAGATTTAAATCAAGCTGAAAAATATTATACAAGTGCAGCTCAGTATGACTCACAATATAGGATGTTGGCTTTTTTTAATCTAGGAGCAACTATGATACAGCATAAGGATTGTATGGAAAAGGGGAATCAATATTTAAAGAAAGGATTAAAATCATGTACGGATGACTTTTTTGCAGTCAAATATAAAGAAGTTTTATTCGTATATGCGATACTAAAAGATAATATTAGTGATGCGAAAAAAATAATCAAAGAATTAGATGATTCTAGCTATATAGACGTTTTCTCTATGATGCTAAATGAGGATTATCAATTGAATGTAGACTATCAGAATCGATTAAAAGAATTAAAAAATGATTCTTCTTTATTTAAATTTTTATTTATAAAAAATTGTGAATACTTGCATAAATATAAAGAGATTTGTGTCGCAAATGATTTTATATAATTTTTAGTTTGTGCAAGATTACCTAATAAATTGAACTTAATATAGACAAGAAACACATTTATTTCTCAATGACAGTTTCTTGTCTTTTCTTTTGTCTTGAAAAATAATAAGCCTAAGGAAAAGGGGTTATTTATGTTTAAACTTGTTCAGAATCATAAAGTATTATATTTTATTTCGCTTATTCTCATTGTTTCATATTCAGTAGTGGATCTATTGAAATCCATCTTGATGAGCTATATATTTGATGATCATCTTCTAGATTCAATTTCAAGCCTTATAGTGATCGTATTGGTATTTTTAGGTGTCTATTTAATTGTTTCCACTTTACAACAATATGTAGTAGAGGTGTTGAAGAATAAAATACGTTATAGTCTTAATCAAAATTTGTATCAATCGTATGCTTCCAGGAATATAGAATCGTTTCAAAAAAAGGATAGCAGTGAGATATTGAATGAATTTAATAATGAAGTGAATGTGGTGATTGATAATTATGTTTCTTCAAAATTAAATGTGTTCTCATTAACCATTTCATTGATACTTGGAAGCCTATATATCGCAAATCTAAGTGTAGAAATATTAATGTTTCTGCTCTTTTGTGCTTTTATAACGATTTTTATAAATAGTATTTTTAAGAATCGTTTAAAGAAGAATCAAATGAATTATTTGGATTCAATGAAGCAATGGCTTTGTTCTATTAAAAATCTGTGTCGCTGTTTTAGTGATATAAAGATTTTAAATTTGGAAAAAGTATTTTGTGACGGTCTGGACATTGAGAATAAGAATATAGAACAAAGTACTCTAAAAAATAATGGATTTATAAAAATACTTACTTCTATAAATTCTTTTATTTCTCAAGCTATGTTTTTTTTGACATTGCTCTTTGGAATTGTGTTAATACATTATAATCGATTAACAGTTGGACAATTATTAGGGATTGCACAAGCCAGTAATATGGTAATTATGCCAATCGTTAATTATGCAAATCTTCGAAATATGATTCAGTCTTCTAAGCCAGTTCTACAAAAACTGTTGGATAATTCAATATGCTCTGAAGAGAATGAACCCATTATTTTTGATGAACAAATTCATGACATTAAGATTAAGCATTTATGTTATTGTTATGGTGTTCGTCAAATATTGGATTTAAGTAATTTGGTAATAGATCAAGGAAAAAAGTATTTAGTCATTGGAAAAAGTGGAGATGGTAAGAGTACTTTTTTAGACATTTTAACAAAGCAGAAGAAAGCAGATGGCATTTATGTGAACGATAAGGATTTGAAGGATGTTCAATTTAGCACCTATGCCGATAAGTTTTCTTATGTGAATCAAGACAATGACTTATTACCATTTTCCTTTGAACAAAATATTACTTTAGGAAGGAAAATGAGTAAATATTCCTTGAAAGATTTAGTAACTATATTTAATTTAGAATCAATATTTGATAAAGAAAGAGACAATCTTGATTTTGAACATTTAAATCTAAGCGGTGGAGAGAAGCAACGTATTTGTTTGGCAAGAGCAATGTACAGAAATAAAAAATGGCTTTTCTTGGATGAGGCGTTTTCTGCAATTGATAAAACAAATTCAGATCGAATACATCAATTCATTTTATCCAATCCAGATCTTACAGTATTGTCAATAGAACATAAAGTAACAAAAGAAACAGTTTCTTTATACGATAAAGTCTTATTGTTTGAAAACAAAAAGATTGTATCTATGGATGTGGAAGAATATTTAAATAGTAGCTTTTAAAAGAGAATACATAATTACAATTCTTTCTTTTTTATGGGTTTTAAATAATTCTTCTTTAAAGTTCTTTCATCTTCAAAAAAAGCTTTTTCTGATTTTGAAAGAGTATGATTTTCTAATTTTAATTCAGTTAGCTTTAATGTACAAATTAAATCAGCTACTTGAAACAATCGATATTGTGATGGAATTACTTTTCTAAATTCTACGTTTTCTAATAAAGCATTAAAAACAGAAGAGAGAACACGGGTTACTTCCACTTGCCCATTATCATAATATATTTTCACAACATCGAAACTACAAAATAAATCCATATTTTCTCGAATTAGCGAGGATAATTGTTTGCTTAATTTACCCGTGGCTTCGATAGAATCCTTAATATGCTTCTTTTCGATATATATTGTTTTGTATGAAATATCAATATGTCTGATAAATGCCATTAATTTTTTTAATATCTTTCTTCTTTCGTCTAGTGACATTCCTTTATATTCTTCTTCTGAACGAATAATTGGACCTGCATGGACACAGTGATTAGATAAGTTTAAATAAGCTAATTCATCATTAAAATGTGATAAATCAAATTGAATATCATTACTTTGGTTGTGAAAAACTAAGGAAATAATATAGTAAGGAGCGTGATAATCATATTCCCCAAAATCTCCAGATTCATCGACGAAAACACTTAATTCCATTACGCACCCTCAACTATCCAAAAGAAATGGCGGGTGTCTTACCCGCCTTTGTGTGGACCCGGGTCTTTCGACCAGCCCTAGCTTTTAAAAGCCTTTTTACACCTTTATTATAGCCAAACAAGACTTTAAAATCAAACTTTTTTCATTTCTTGTAATTCTTCATTTACATCTTTGTATTTTGTTGGATGTTGATCTGTGCAATGGTATTTATTCTTTAAACGATTCATCATATAAGTAGCAGCACTCGTGCCAACTTCATCATTGTCTAGATGAAATACAATTGTTTTAATGTTTGGATGTCTGCTTAAAAATGATTTTAAAAATATAGGAATATCACCATTTGCTTGATTATTTGCACCGGCTAAAGATAAATAGTTCTTTGTAACAAAGTTCTCATTATTTTCTTTTAAGATGGTCATATAAGATAAAAGATCAATAGCTGCCTCAAATACATGAAGTTCATCCCTATTGGTGTTTGTGTAAGAAAAGCTGAAAGCTTTATTACTTCCTGCATGATCTAAATACAAACAAAATCGATAAGAATAAGTGTGTTCATGAATTTGAGAAACAGTATAAAAATCAAAATGAAACGATTGAATATATCCAAATGAATCAGATCAAAGTCATGAACAGTGGAATAAGAGTAAATTAAATGTAAAATTGAAGGATTGACTATGCTTCCATGTAGAGATACAGAAAACAATCGCTAATGTGCTAAATGTAGTGCTTGATTGTAGAGTTCACTGTTCCAACAGAAAGACAGGAATCCAAATAATGTATGATTTTTGCATAATGTTGTCAGTTAAGAACCTTCATTGCATGCGGTGAGGATGATTTTATCTTGCTGTTCTATCGAAAGTAGTGTTTTCCTTAGTTCAAGCATTTTTTCATTTTCGACAATAATTAAATCATTCTTGTTAGAAATTTGGTGGATATTTATGATAATACACCGTTATATTCATTCTTTTAGAATAAAAAGATTATTCATCTTAAAGATTAAATTTTGTCATTTAATGCATTACCCATTATAATTGACCTATGAGAATTGCAGTATTAGAAGATAGTTTGATTCAACAAAAAAGAATACGAAATCTATTAGATTTAAGTCATAGACTTTGTTTCTTTAGTGCAGTTGAAGAATATATGGAATCCAATTCCTATTTTGATTTATTGTTGCTAGATATTGAATTAGGAAATCAAAATGGCATTGAATTCATTAAAAAACATCCAGATAAACAACGCTTTATCGTCTATGTGAGTAGTCATAGTGAATCTATGGCCGATACATTTGATACAAATGTCTTAGGATTTGTTACGAAAGATCGAATAGAAGAAGCCTTAGTCAAAAAGGTAAATCAAGTAGAGATACGTATTCATCAATTAGAGAAGATTGCACTGAATTTACCGTATGAAACAAGGTATGTGTATAGGGATGATATTTTGTATTTTCAAATTGACAATGGCGTTTTCGTCTTATTGAAGGATGGAACGAAATTATCTTTAGTGAATGAAACATTAAAAGAGATAGAGGCTCAGTTATCGGATTCTTTTATCCGCGTAAATAATAATGTGCTTATTAATTTTTCTAAAGTCGATTATTTGGATGTAAAGAATCATAAAATCATTATGTTAAATGGTACGATTATTTCAGTGAGTGTTCGAAGATGGAAAAAGGTAAAAGAGCACTATATTCAGATGAGGACAAGCATATGAATATTCTAATGAACAGTATGTATTATGTTTGCGAACAATGTTTCTATTTAAAAATAACGAAGAATTCACTATATCCAAAATGCATTCTTTCATTCTTATTAAATGGTTTATGTGTGTTTTTAATCGCTGAATATATACATATAAACTGGCTATCTGTATTTCTGCAATTGTTGATTCCCATTCTATGTTTGAATATTTCTACAAAAGAACACCATATATTGGAATCTGTTATTTCAAATTTGATTGTTGTCTTATTTCAAACAATGAATATCCTTCTATTCCGTTCTTTGACTATAGAATATTATGCATCTTCAACAATACTCACAATCGGTGGATGTGCAATCTTTTATCAAATCTTTAAATATGAAAGTTTAGAATTTGGTAAAAATACGAAATATATAATTTCTATAATCCTATTTATATTTAGCTATCTTTATATGTTGTTGATGACAGACTTGTTTTCTAAAGCAGAATTTACATATATGTATTTTATAAAGAACAGCCAAATCTATGTGTTTATGTTTACCATATCTGTTCTTGTGTTATTAAGTGTAGCTATCATTGTTTTTTCTAGAATACGCTCAAAATTAGAGATTGAGATGTATCGAAATTTCATTGAACTATCCAGTCATTATACAGAACAAATGATTCATGAACAGACGGGAATCAAGGAGTTGATTCACGATATGCGAAATTCTTTGGATGATATAAAGGTTCTGTCGCAAAAGAAAGAATATGAGGCAATTGAAGAACAAATCAATCAAGAGTTAGTAAAATATGGAAAGTTATATCCCAATTCTATATGCATAAATCCATATGTGGATGTGATCCTACAAAACTTTATTCAAGAACACAATTTGGATTATGATATACAGATATATGTTCCTAAAAGAATTGATTCTATGGATACACAAGACTTAACAACACTGCTTACATGCGTATTGGATAGTAGCTTAGTTAAAGAAAATGAGACTTTCATGTTTCATATGAATCTAAAGGAGAAAGAGCTAATTTTACATGTTCAATATTCTTTGGACATAAAGAATATGACACCTTCAAATAAATCCATACTGAATATCATTTTGAATAAGTATCATGGAACAAAAATCATGGATTCAAAGGATATGAAAATCATCTTATTTATCGAATAATCGAAATCAATTGACGGTTATTCGATTTTTTTAATGCTTCTTTTCCTTATGTGTATTAATAAAGAAAAGGAGTGGATGAAATGTGATTAAAATACAGAATCTAAAGAAAGTGTATAAAGATTGTGTGGCACTCGATACGGTTTCTATGCACATAAGAAAAGGGGGATTTGTTGCGATTATTGGAGCAAGCGGAAGTGGGAAAATTACTATGCTCAATATTATTGGTGGTTTAGATACGGATTATATGGGAAGTTGTGTAGTTCGAAATAAAGAGATGTCTTCTTTATCGGATGTAGAGTGTTGTACATTAAGAAGTCGATACATTAGTTATGTATATCAATTTTTTAATCTGATTTCTTTTTTGACAGTGAAAGAAAATGTGTGTTTGGCAAGTCAAATTAAAGGGAAAAAAGTGGATGCAAAAGAATTGAATCAAGTATTGAAATTGCTAGGGTTAGAGCATAAAAAAGATCGTTTTGCGAATGAATTGTCTGGAGGTCAACAACAGCGCGTTGCGATTGCTAGAGCGATTCTTGCACATACAGATATCATACTGGCCGATGAGCCAACGGGAAATTTAGATGGTGAGAATGCTGAAAATGTGATGGACATTTTAAAAGCGTTGAATAAAGAGGGGAAAACAATTGTGTTGGTTACGCACGATTTAAAAATCGCAAATTATGCAGACCGAATTATTCGTTTAGAACAAGGGAAAATTGTATGAATATAGTCAAAAAATATAGAAGTCGTAATAAGAAAAGCTATGTTTTATTATTCAGTATTTTGTTTTTGTGCATATTTCTTTTAACTTCTCTCTTTGTAGTAAAAGACTCTTATGATTTATATCGAATCAATGCAGCCAAAAGTTTTTATGGGGATTATGATGTGAAATATACAACTTTTGCGTATACACAAAATAAAGAATATACAGATACATACCTAGATAGTTTAAGTTATGAAACACCAATGCCCTATGTGTATAAAGGTACTTTTGATTCTTTGGTTTCAACTACAGATTTTAGTGTCTATCCAATACGTTTGATAGAAGGAGAGTATCCTAAATCTAATGAGGTGTTGATTCATAAAAAGTATCGGAATAAATATAAGGTGCAGGATACAATAAAATTATATTCGGATCAGAAGTCTAAAGAATATACGATTAGTGGTGTATATGAAAATCTAAATAATCAGCTCGTCAATTATAGTTTTTATACAGCCACGAATTCAAAAAAGGATGCGATGTATGTCTATGCAAATTTAAAAGATAAATCGGCAATCGCAACACTACCCGTACAGGATTATGAATTGAATTCAGATATGGTGGTTGCCAAATATCATTTGAATGTTGAATATGAAAATATTTTTAAATTTCTAATCTTGTTTATGAGTGTATGTTGTTTCTTGTTTGTTTATAGCGTTCTATCTGTACACTTAAAGAAAAAGCAGGCTTTTTATGATCAACTCTACATATTGGGAATGAATAAAAAGAAAATTCGTTTGTATATGATTAAGGAATATACCTTGCTTTTTGCACTGATTGAGTGTATGGGAATCGGATTTACATTATTATTGTGGGGCTTGTTTTTAAAATGGATTCAAATGAATCTTCCATTTAGTTTACATATATCAAAATATCATCTATGTATTTTATTATTGATTTTATTTGTACAATATATATTTGCATTTGGATTGAGTTTAGTACGACCTAAACATTATTTCTTTAGAAAATTGCATATTTCCAATCTATCTTTAATTGAAACAATGAGAAATGGCAATGGTCTGTTTATTGCACTGATTGTTGCGATGAGTTCGATGTTTATATGTGTATCCATGCAGTCATTAACATCTTGGATTCAAACTAATCAACAAGAAGTACAGTATGAATATGATGTGAGTGCCACATTTAATATATTTGATCATACATTGATTCCTGAATTTATTGAGGAATCAAAAGAAATTCTTAAGTCATATGAGCATGAATTTAATTATAACATTCAATGCGATGCGAATATAAATAATGAACAAATAGAAACCAAGATTACAGATGAATATAATGATTTTGTCTTAAGTAATTCATATGAAGATAATGTAAGATTGCATTTGTATAAACAAAGTGGAGAATTGATTGATGTACTCGATATACCGGTAGAAGAACATATAAATAGTGGGGATAATAAAGTTTTGTATATTCCTGAATCAAAAGTAATGGAATGGCTAAATACATATCCAGATACATTTATTACGGGTGATTTGTGGGTAAATACTAAACAATCATCATTACTAAAAAAGAAGCTTGATCATATCCAATTGTCTAGAAGAGATGATTTCTATGTAGTCGATAATAAAACGGACGCAAAGAATCTTGTTGAAATCATGAATATGTGTCAAAAAATCGTACAGTTCTATCAATTTGTATTGATAATCACTTCGATCGTGATCGTATATATGCAGTTGTATCAACATTTCTACTCACATAAGAATGAGTATGATCTGCTGCATACCATTGGCATGTCTTATAAAAAAATTCGTAGGATGTATATAGTGAAATTGTTGGCTTTCATAATAATACTGGATGTGATTGTATTGTTGATTATTAGAACAATTCAAATGGAAGTGGTAGGTTTATATTTAATTGGAAGTCTAATACTCTGTATTTTATTTACCAAAATGATTTTCTATCGTATATACAAGTAATGGATTCAAAATGAATGCAGAATATACATAAAATCGAGTTCAAATAATTAAGTTAATATCAAAAAAGATAGAGAGGTTTACATTAAAAGGCTTAAAGGTTGATTTATATATTTTGATTCATGTTTTTTACTCCCAACTCATTCTTTTTCTCCCAAAATTAGTGTATAATTGGGAGAAATAGTATTCTCTTTGGGAGGAGAAGGAAATGCGAAGTTTTGATTATAGTAATCTTAAAAATCGTACTTGGGATAATGAAATATTGTTTTATGTTGCTAAAATTCATGAATTCAAGGGAAGACAAGAGCTATATTTGCGACAAAAGCCTGTAGAATTAGAGCGTTTGGTTGAGGATAAAACAATATATAGAAATCGTGATGAAAGAGAAATCTTAGGTTATTGAAATTTAAAATCATAATAAAATAGCTAGAAGTTTGTGCTTCTAGCTATTTTCATCGTCTTTTACATATTCTAATATATCACCAGGTTGACAATTTAATACTTCACAAATGGCTTCTAAAGTAGAGAAGCGAATCGCAGAAATCTTACCCGTTTTCATTTTTGATAAGTTGACATTGCTGACGCCAACTTTCTCAGATAACTCTTTTAAACTCATTTTTCGATCGGCCATGACACGATCTAATCGCAATATGATCTTACCCATAATTATAACGTCTCATCACTCAATTGTTGTAGTTCTTGTCCATATCTAAATATATAAGACAATAAATAGATAAGGGCGGCAAAAACGAGGAAGCTTAAGTGAAGACGAATATCAAAATTGATTTGTGTAACATATTTAGTGTTGAAAAGTAAATCGAAGTTGATGGTTTGTTTAAATTGCATAATACGACATACTTCAAGAATATTAAAGACAATACCACCTACAAGAATATACTTGGCAAGGTTTTTCAGATGATTAGAAACACTAACATCAAATGGAGTATGATTCATCGTAATCGTACAAATGGATTCAATTGTTTGTACAGCTTTATATATAATAAATACAAATATAGCGGTGATTAAGAAAATCAATGGTAACCATATTGACATTTTATCTTTGCTTAATGCCGAATCATCATTAAAAGTTAATTGAAGATAGTCAATTCTTATACTTCCAAATAGAGTATTATATACATCCTTGTTGAAGGCATAAAATAAGCTTAGTCCAATTAACAACGCAACAGAGATTAAACAAACCCATCGAACGATTTTTAAAATAAAGCACATTTTCTTTAATAAATCTTTAGACTTATCATTCATGATATTACCTCCTAGCATTAAATAATTAATGTTTAGCGTTAATTTAATTATATATTACATAAATAATAAGTCAATATGATTTACTTCAAAACGCCAATTTCTTCTAAAAATAATTTGCCTGCAAAAGATAATTCTCGATCTTTTCGAATCAAGAATACACTGGAAATATACATACCTGGATCATTGATAGGACGAATAATCATATCCATAGTATGTCTTGTATCCGCATCAGAAAAAGGGATGATTGCGATTGAGTTAAATGTACGTGCCCATTCGATTGCAGTTTCGTTGATGGAGGTAATAATCGCAACATTATACGCAACGGCATGTTGACCAAACACAGTATAAACTGTATTTGAAATATCAAAAGGAATCGCTAAAGGGATGCCTTGAAATTCTTCGATTTCAATAGGCGTAGTTTTCTTGGATAAAGGATGCCCCTTAGGAATCACAGCTACAATGTCATCTTTTTCATACGGAAAAGTTTCTAATGCCCCATATTGAGGAATGCTTGCACGAACCAAGCCAATTTCTGTAATGTTGTTTAAAACATTGGGAACTACAAAATCACTGGCAATTTCATAAACATCATAATTGATATTCGGATGATTGCTCACAAAATCTTCGAATAACTTATGAATGTAATGAACAGAGTTTCCTGCTGGAATAGAAATTTTCAATTGTTCTCTATAGCCTGTATTCTGACTAGAAAGCGAAGTACTAATACTATTTTCAATACGACAAATTTCACGGGCTTTTGTATAAAATATACGACCCGCTTCTGTTAATTCAATGTTTCGACTTCCACGATGAATGAGTTTAGCTCCATATGTTTTTTCAATGTTTTTTAATTGATTACTCAAAGAAGGTTGGGCAATCAACAATTGTTTGGATGCTGCCGAAATACTTCCACAATTTACAATGGCTACAAAGTTACGATAAGAATCAAGTGTCATAATATTTCTCCTATAATATAAATATTATATAACATAAGTAAAAATAGTAATATTAATATATTTATATTTTGCTTATAATACAATTGTTTTTTATTTTTTTGGAGGAGAAAGGTATTATGACAAACATTTTAACGGACATTTTGGCAATTATTGGCGTTGTTTTAAATGGATTGCCACAAGGATTATTGGCACTTACATTTGGATTCGCATCGATTCCAACCGCAATGGCATTCTTTATTGGAGCAATTGGGAATACACTTACACAAAGCGTAGCTCCTATTTCATTTCAGGCAGAAACAATCACATATGCTGGTAGTGCAGGAAAGAATCGTTCAGAGCGTTGTACGATGATTTTCTTTGGTGCTGTAATCATGGCGTTGATTGGAGCTTTTGGATTACTAACTAAAATTGTAGATTTCATTGGAGAAGATATCGCATTCGGTATGATGGCCGGTGTTGGTATTATCTTGACTAAAGCCGCTATGGATATGATCAAAAAGGATAAATTAGCTGGTGGAGTATCGCTTGCGGCAGCATTGATCACATATTTCATCACAAGAAACGATAGTAATACTTTAGTTTATACCATCGTTATTTCAGTTGTGGCTTCATGTATCGCTAATGCGATTTTCAAGAAGGAAAAAGAAAATATTGTCGTTGTAGATGATAAATTCATGCGACAAAAATTCACAATTAACGCAAATGTCATTATGGGTGCTTTAGGAATGGTTTGTCTTAATATTGGTTCAAATATTTCTTTTGGTTCGATTACTGCAAGTATGGCGAGCAGCGGAAACTATAATGTGGATCACTTAACATTGATTTCATCATTAGCTGATATGGGATCTTCTTTCTTTGGTGGAGCCCCTGTTGAATCGATCATTTCCGCAACCGCAAGTGCACCACATCCAGTATGGGCTGGGGTTGCCATGATGGTTGTGATTGGTGTGATTCTAATCATGGGTGTTCTTCCTAAAATCAGTAAGTATGTACCCGCATCTTCTATTGCCGGCTTTTTGTTTGTCTTAGGAATCTTTAAAACAGTAGCACTAGATGCACCAGCAGCACTAGCCGCAAATGCTGCAGTAGGAGGTTCAACATTAGTTGTTACTGCAGTCACAAATCCATTCTTAGGTATGGTTGCAGGAATTGTAGTTAGAATGTTAGGAATCTAATTGGAGGAGAATATGAAAGAATATACGATGGAATTATGTGGAATAACAAGAACACTTTCTTTTATCCCTATCAATGAAACAATGGCATTCGCAAGCTTTGTGGTTTTGGGTGATACAGAACTTGTAGCTGCATGCGCACCAAAACTTGCAGAAATGATTGGGCCAGTGGATGCGATTTTAACAGCTGAGGCAAAAGGAATTGCCTTAGCTTATGAAGTTAGTAAGTGTCTTGGATTAAATGAATTTATTGTGGCAAGAAAAAGTGAAAAGTCATATATGAAAGATGTTGTGAGTGCATCAGTTCATTCCATTACTACAACTGGGGAACAACACTTATATTTGGATGGTGTGGATGCAAGTAAAATTAAAAATAAGAGAATTTGCATCATTGATGATGTCATTTCTACAGGAGAATCTTTGCATGCATTAGAAGTTTTAGCTCAGAATGCGGGAGCTGAGGTTGTAAAAAAAGCAGCACTACTAGCTGAGGGCAATGCTGCAAATCGAGAGGATATTGTCTTTTTAAAGAAACTTCCATTATTCACAAAAACTGATGATGGTTATGGAGAAATGAAATAATAATTATTCTAATAAAACTCGTTTTTACATATAGACGAGTTTTTTTCTTGTTTATGATTTCAGTGATGTTGCCTTAAAAAGACTATTTTCGTGCAAAAAGCACACTTTTCATCCTTATTAATATTTGTGAATTCATATAAAGTGTTATTAAAGGACATTTGGAAAATAATAAAATGATTCTTGAATAAATTTATCGTTTTGAGAATGGATTAAAAAAAGATGTTCGGTCTTAAATATTCTCTTGTATATATTGAAACAGATTTTCAACAGACATGCCATTTTGAACTAATAATTCATTTGGATCATAGTCTGTGTGGAAAGCTTTTGAGATACCATAATTCTTTACTTTTATATCACTATCTCCATAATAAGATGCGATATTTTGACCATATCCAGATACGAGTTCTCCATCTTCTAAAGTTAGAATGTGCGTATGATTTTTCTTTAACTTTTCTAATAACTCTATATCTAATCCAGTTAAAAATCTAGGATTGATGACTGTAATTTGAATGCCAATTTCTTCTTTTATTTTTTCTGCAACTTTTTTTGCTAAAGCTAACATACATCCAACCGCAAAGATTGCGAATTTTTCTCCTTGGATTTCAACTTTATTTTTAAGTACAGAATAATCTGTTTCATCTTTGATTCCACTAGAAACAAAACTTGCGGGAATACGAATACCAACCGGATGATCCTTTTGTGTAGTCGCGTACTTAAACATTTGTTCATATTCTTCTTTTGTGGTTGGTGCTAAATAAATAAGATTTGGGATGTGCGCAAACATTTGGATGTCGCATAGGGCGATATGCGTATTGGAATTCATGCCATAGACACCAGGACTCAACACAAGCATTACTGCTGGATTATCATTTAAACATAAATCGTGTGAAAGCTGGTCATAGGTTCTTTGAAGGAATGGGGCATAGGTTCCAAATACGGCGGTTCCTCCATTTTTGGCAATACCGCTACTCATTGCGACCATGTTTTCTTCGGCGATACCTACATCGATAAATTGTCCACGATCTACATATTCTTGACGAACATCTTGTGTAAAACCAAGTCCCATTGGTGTTCCTGCATTTAATACAATGGCTTTTTCGTTGTTGTCTAGAAGTGTTTTAATGCTGTCAAATACAGTCGTGTCATTACTTCCACTAGTAAAACGAGGACTACCATCTTCCACATGGAAAGGACCACCTGCATGCCATGCTTCTCTATTTTTTTCGGCATAAGCCAAACCTTTTCCTTTAATAGTATGAATATGTAGTACAACAGGATGATCAATATCTTTTACAGAATTGAATAAATCCACCAATTTAAATAGGTCATGTCCATCCTCTAAATAATGGTATTCCAAACCAAAACTTTTAAAGATATTGTTTGTGCAATTTCCATTGGATTCACGAAGTTCCTTTAAATTTTTATATAAACCACCATGGTTTTCAGCAATACTTTGATCATTATCATTCACAATAATAATTAAATTGTTTCTATATTCTCCTGCATAGTCCAAGGCTTCTAAGGCTTCGCCACCAGAAAGAGAACCATCTCCGATAATCGCAATGATGTTTTCTTTTCCATGATTTAAATCTCTTCCTTTTGCCAAACCCAAAGCTAAAGAAATCGATGTAGATGTGTGTCCAATCGTAAAGAAATCGTGTTCACTTTCTTCTGGGTTTGTATATCCAGTTACATCATGAAAGTGTTCTTCATCCAAAAAAGCTTGTTTTCGTCCAGTTAGGATTTTATGTGGATAAGACTGATGAGAAACGTCAAAGACGAATTTATCAATTGGCGAATGAAAAACATAGTGTAATGCAGTAGTTACTTCGACCATACCTAAGTTAGGACCATTATGTCCTCCGGCAAGGGAAATTTTGTGGATAAGTGCATCACGTGTTTCATCTGCCAAAATACGTAATTCATCTAGATTTAATTTTTGAATGTCACTTGGACCATTAATATTTTCTAAATACATGTCATTACCTCCTGTAATTGAAGGTATGATAGCACCTAAAGTTAACTTTAGGTCAAGTATTTAATGAAATATTTTGCCGTTTTGTTTAGTTCCATTCCTTTGCTAGTAGGAAATCACGGATGTTTCGATGCTTGATGCCATTTTGGCTCATGTCAAATTCATCAAGAGAAACAACGTACTTTGGAAAATTATCTTTAATACGATCATAAGCACCGAATTCACGATCAATTGTTTCTTGGGATGCCAATAGATAAGTGACTTGAACATATATTTTTTCGCCTTGTTTATTGCATACAAAATCTATTTCTTTATTGCCATTTCTTCCTACAGTTACATCAAATCCTCGGCGCAATAATTCTAGATATACGATATTTTCTAAAATAAGATTGATGTCTCGCATATTACCACCGAAAATAGCCTCACGGATGCCGTGATCGGCAATATAATATTTTTCATTGGAAGAAAGAATTTGTTTACCTTGTAAATCTTCTCGTTTCACTTGATAAAACAAGTAAGCTTCACAACAGTATTTGATATAGTTCAAAATTGTTTCCGGAGATACAGTTCGCTTTTCGTTTTTTAAAAACTTTGCGAGTGAGGATGCAGAAAAAGTTGTTCCCACATTCGCAATCACATAAGCAATGATTCGTTCTAATAAATCAATATCGCGAATTTTATTTCGTTTCATGATGTCTTTGAGTTGAACAGAGTTAAATAGATCTTGAAGATATTGTTTAGACGGAGCATCTGCATAACGAATGTTTGAAAGATAAGGCATACCTCCGACAATAAGGTATTTTTGAAAACATTGCTGAATGGATGCATCAGGAGTAATCGAATGATACAGTTCCATGAATTCTTTAAAAGAAAATGGATATATCACAAATTCTACATATCGGCCGCCTAAATACGTTGCAAGTTCACTAGATAGTAGATTTGCGTTTGAGCCTGTAATGTAAATGTCACAATCCAACGATACGCGAAAGGAGTTGATACACTTTTCCCAATCCTTGACTTCTTGTATTTCATCAAAGAATAGATAAACTTTTCCTCCTATTTCTGAGGCTCTTGCACTGATTTCATCATGCAGTGCTTGTGCAGTTTGTAAGTGGGAGTAGTTCATATCTTCAAAATTGATAGAGATAAACTGTTTTGGATTGATACCAGACTCTGTAAGCTCTTGTTGAATTAGCTTTAACATGACGGATTTGCCACAGCGGCGAATCCCAGTCATGACTTTGATTAAGTCAGTTCCTATGAATGGACGGATGCGACTCATATATAGTTCACGTTTGATCATAATTTAAAGCCTCCTTTAATTATAGTTTAACACATTTATAAGTGATGAACAGTGTTAAAAATATAAAATCATAAGTTATAACTGATGAAAAATGAAAATGCACGTAATGTTTAAGGTATAAAAATAAAAATACCCATAAGTACAACATGTACGGTGGGACTTGAAAAGTTTGTCCATTCTGTATTGTCAAAGACAATTAATCCAATTGTATCTGGCATTAGGTTACGATAATCTTTTAATGCCAAACAAACTCGTGGTAATAAGAAGAAGTTGGCTACAAAGATTAGAGTACGAACACCAAAACGTAGTTCATTATATAGTAGATCACGTAATGTATCGCTTGTCACATCATCAGCTACAACGTGTGTTTTGCATGTTTTTCCTTTTGTTTCTACTTAATACATGAGGATCTGCCGTAATCATAATGAATTAATCAAATCCATCATCAATTAAGCGTGTTCCTAGATTTAATATAGATTCAGTCATTGATTCATAATAAAGTTCTCCTAAATAAAATGGAGTTTTTTTTGGTATAAGAAAAGCTGTGGACTAAGCGATGTTAAAATCACTTTCTGTCTCACAGCTTTTTCTTTCTTTTATTATGAATGGTAAATGGAATAGACTAAGTCCAATCACTCCAAGCATGATGACTCTAAATAAATAGATATAGTATCCATGATTTAGGTTAAGGAATGGAAGTCCTTCTAATGGTGGTCTTACAATAAACATAAAGTTTGTATCATAAACTGCCAAAATAGAATTCATATATAAATTAAAAATTAATAACGCAAATAATACGACTAAATTGTTTTTAAATGCCTGCATACCTAAGTTCGCATGTTTGAAACGAATCAAATATAGAGAAAACCATGTTAATGTTGCATGATACATGAAACATTGATATACATTGGCTATATTAAATTCAACGCCATACGTTGGAATCAAGATAGCGGCGATTCCTCCACAAGTACCGACAACCGCAAAGAAGTTGATCATTTTTTGTTTTAGTGGACCATCCTTTCCAAAAGTGATGTAGGCCGCAATAAACAATAAGATACTGCAGATATGGAATGGAAGGGATTGCGGATTTAAGTGCATTCCTCCATGTGTACTTGGAATCATATCTGACATCATTTTTGTGGTTTCGCTAAGTAAACATATAAACATAAAGAAGTAACAAGCGTTTTGTAGCGTGAAATCTTCTTTTTTCGCATAGTGATTCATAATTAGGATAAATAGAATACAAATTCCTATCCATATAAAGTGTTTTGTAGTAAACATATGCCCTCTCCCTGTAGTCAACAGATTATATCATTCAAAACATAAGTAAACAATGATAAATTTCTTAAACTTATCTTAAATACAGTGATATACTTAGTCGTTAGTGAGGTTTTTATGAAACGGATTGATTTTGAAAATGATACAGTGACAAGAAATATAGTAAATGCTGCTTTCCCGTTATTGGTAGCACAAATAATGAGCCTTCTATACAACGTTGTGGACCGTATCTATATTGCTCGAATTCCTAGTATTGGAACATACGCATTGGGTGCAATTGGCTTATGTTTTCCTTTAATTGTGATAATAAATGCATTCGCAAATCTATTTGGCAGTGGAGGAGCTCCACTATTCTCCATTAGTCGTGGAGAAAAGAATAGTACAAAGGCAAACTTAGTCATGAATACATCCTTCACAATGTTAGTATTGTGCTCGATTGTTTTAATGATTGTTCTTTATCCTTTGTTGAAGCCTATATTAACCTTGTTTGGAACATCCTCATCAGCTATGAAATATGCCTATCCATATATGATGATTTATCTAATAGGAACACTACCTTCTATGCTTACTTTGGGGATGAATCCATTTATCAATGCACAAGGCTATTCAACAGCAGGTATGTGTTCAGTTTTGATTGGTGCCATTATGAATTTAGTGCTAGACCCAATGTTTATTTTCCTGTTTGGACTTGGCATTCAAGGCGCTGCCATCGCAACCCTCATTTCTCAATGTGTTTCGGCTATATTTGTGTATTGGTTTTTAAAGAATCGTTCGGAATTAAAAGTAAGATTACTTAAAAAAGAGGAATGGATTGTTTGTAAAAGGTATGCGCAAAATATTGTTAGCTTAGGAAGCAGTAGTTTTATTATGCAGCTCACAAACAGTTTGGTTTCGATTTGTTGCAACAACGTACTATCCATTACGGGTGGAGACATTTATATTTCAGTTATGACTATCATTTCAAGTGTGAGACAATTAGTAGAAACACCGATTCACGCAATCAATGATGGTTCTAGCCCAGTTTTAAGCTACAACTATGGAGCTAGAAGAGCAGAACGTATTCGAAAGGCCATTAAGGTAATTTCTATACTAGTCTTTGGCTATACTGCCATAGTTTGGAGTTTCATTATTTTGATTCCACATATATTGATTCAAGTCTTTAGTTCAGATCCTGTATTAATAAGGAATACCGTACCAGCTTTGAACCAATATTTTTCAGCTTTCATATTCATGGATTTGCAGTATATTGGTCAAAATGTATTTAAGTCATTGAATAAGAAGAAACAAGCCATCTTCTTTTCGATATTAAGAAAAGTCATTATTGTCGTTCCTCTTACATATATCATGCCATTATATCTTCATATGGGTACAGATGGTGTTTTCTTGGCAGAACCTGTATCGAATGTGGTTGGCGGAACTCTTTGTTTCGTAACAATGTTAGTAACAATCATGCCAGAATTAAAGAGAATGGAAAATAAAAATGTGATAGAATGATATCCGCGAGGTAGAAAAAATGGTACAAGATATTTATCCACATAAATTACACAATGAATTTGATCCTAATGTACAGGCAACTCAAGAGGATGTATTGCTGTGTATTGTGAATGGAAAGATTTTAATTCATTTAAATTGTTTTGAAAATAAGGAAGTTGTTTTTCCTAAAGTAAAAGAAATACAAATACATTCAGAATATCGTTATTTATTTTCAATTGATAATACAAAATATTTCTTATGTGATATGCAATTAGGAGAGGACCAGATTCCATCTGGATATGGGTATGTTGAAGAGAGAAGTTTGCGTATTGAAGGGATTGGTCCAAAAGACAATTTGTTTGCGGCCATTACTGGAAAACATTTGGCAGATTGGTATCGAGATACTAAATTCTGCGGAAGATGTGGACATAAGATGGTGCATTCAACAAAGGAAAGAGCGATGGTTTGTCCAGAGTGTTATAACACGGTGTACCCAAGAATTATGCCGGCTGTGATTGTAGGTGTAATCAATGGGGATAAGTTGTTGCTGACAAAATATCGTACGGGATTTAAGTATAATGCGTTGATTGCTGGCTTTACTGAAATTGGAGAAACGGTTGAAGAAACGGTAAAACGTGAAGTTATGGAAGAGGCAGGAATCAAAGTCAACAACATTCGTTACTATAAATCTCAGCCTTGGGGAAGTGCTAATGATATTTTGTTAGGGTTCTTTTGTGATGTAAAGGGCAATGATGAAATATCTATGGATACTAATGAATTGAAATATGCGGATTGGGTTCAAAGAGATGAAATTATTCTTCAACCAGGTGAATTTAGTTTAACGAATGAAATGATGAAATTATTTAAGGAAAATAAAGTAGAGTGAAAGTATCACACTCATTCTTCTAAAAATGATGAGGATATGGTACAATAAAGCGTGTAAAAAATATTTATAGAAAATAGGAGTGAAAAATTATGGCAATTTCTGCAGGTGATTTTAAAACAGGATTAACTTTAATCGTTGATGGTGATCCTTGGGTAGTATTAGATTTCCAACATGTTAAACCTGGTAAAGGTGCAGCTATCTTAAAAACTAAGATGAAAAACTTAAAAACAGGGAATACACAAGAAAGAAACTTCAATGCTTCAACTAAATTTGAACAAGCTAATATTTCTAAAAAAGCAGCTCAATTCTCATATGAAGCAGATTCTACATATTACTTTATGGATTTAGAAACATACGATACTTATGAATTAACAGCTGACCAAGTTGATTTCAACAAATACTTTATTGTTGAAGGTGCTGAAGTATCTTTGATGTTCTTCGAAGGAGAATTATTATCTGTTTCTGTTCCAGAAAAAGTTGAATTAACAGTAGCTGAAACAGATCCAGCCATCAAAGGTGCACCATCTAACCAAACTAAAGATGCAACTACAGATACTGGATTAACATT
The DNA here is from genome assembly GCF_000156655.1 of Holdemanella biformis DSM 3989. Taxonomy (GTDB): domain Bacteria; phylum Bacillota_I; class Bacilli_A; order Erysipelotrichales; family Erysipelotrichaceae; genus Holdemanella; species Holdemanella biformis. The sequence goes on along the minus strand of NZ_DS996843.1, from coordinate 147,723 downwards.
AAGAGTTCCACAGTTCATCGAACCAGGTGAAAAAATCGTTGTATTCTCAACAGATGGAAAATATGCAGGAAGAGCTTAATCGCTCTTCTTTTTTTAACTATGAATAAAGTTGTATTAATTACAGGTGGTGCTCGTGGTATTGGAAGTGCAATCGCATTGGAACTCGCAAAGCATGGTTATGATATTGTCATTAACTATTTAACTTCTAAACAGCCTGCCAAAGAATTAAAAGAAAAAATTGAATCAGAATATCATGTTCATTGTCTTACAATTTGTGCAGATGTATCCGATGTAGATCAAGTCAATATCATGGTTAGTGAAGTTGAAGAGAAGATGGGTGGCGTAGATATACTAATTAATAATGCGGCTGTGGATCTTTCTAATCTATTTCACTTGAAAAATGCCGAAGAATTTAAAAGAACATTAGATGTAAATGTTGTAGGTGCTTTTAATTGTAGTAAAAGAGTCTATAAACACATGTTGGATCAAGAATATGGAAGAATCATCAATATATCAAGTACCAATGGAATTAATACGTATTATCCAATGTGTATCGATTATGATGCTTCAAAAGCAGCCTTGATTTCAATGACACACAATCTTGCGGCTGAATTTGGACCCTATATCAATGTGAATTGTGTTGCTCCAGGCTTTATTGGAACCGATAATGAACTAGATGGCTATGATGAAGAGTTCTTAAAGGAAGAAACAGAAAAAATCATGGTGAAACGTTATGGAAAACCAGAAGAAGTGGCCTATCTTGTTCGTTTCTTAATTAGTGATGAAGCTAACTTCATCAACAATTCCATTATTCGTATCGATGGTGGACAGATGGGTAGCTGTTAAAAAAGTGGTTAAATCCCTATATTTAAAGTGGATTGACCACTTTTATTCTTTATTGATTGAAGTATCGTTTGAATCGATTTGCAACGATTCGCTTATCGTTGCACAAAATAATGCAACGATTCGACAATCGTTTGAAACAAAAAAGATGCACTTGGCATCTTAGTTGTTTTTCATATTTGTTAGGGCAAGAAGAATAGAGAGTTTTCCATATTCTAATGTTAATCCACCTTGCATATATAAAGTATATGGTTCAATGACTGGAGCATCTGCACTTAGTTCGATTGTACTTCCTTGTGTAAAGCTTCCAGCTGCCATAACTTCATCAAATGGATAGCCAGGCATTGGAGCAGCCATAACACGAACAAATGAATCAATAGGACTTGTGGATTGAATGCCTTGTGTAAAGCTAACAAGATTTTCTTTCGAGCCCAGTTCTAAAGTTTGAATGATATCCGTTCTTTCATCATTATAAGCAGGTGATACATTCTTGTATCCTAATTTTTCTAGCATATAAGCTGTAAAAACGGCTGTTTTTAAAGCACTCTTAACGGCATTTGGTGCCATGAAGATACCTTTAAAGAAAGAGTTATTTAAGTTAAAGTTTGCACCCAAATCCTTACCAATTCCAGGAGCTGTTAAGCGTTCAGCAACCATATTGATCAACTCTTTATTACCAGCTACATATCCTCCAGTAGAGGCAATTCCTCCGCCTAAGTTTTTCATCAAGGATCCAACCACAACATCCGCACCAATGTGTCCTGGTTCTAATTTTTCAACAAGTTCACCATAACAGTTATCGACCATGATAATAACGTCTTTGTTTACTTCACGAATCTTTTTGATGATACGCTCAAGCTTTGAAATGGTTAATGATAAACGGTGGGCATATCCTCTAGATCTTTGGATTTCCACTAATTTTACATTGTTTTCTTTTAAACGCTCAACAATCTTATCATCATCAAAATCATCATTCACTAAATCAATTTGTTCATACTTTACACCATTGGCTTTTAAGGATTGTGTAGAATCCCCACATAAACCAATCATTTCCTGCAAAGAATCATATGGAGCACCCGAAATAGAAATCATTGTATCTCCATATTTTAATAGGGCAGATAAAGTTAAATATAAAGCATTTGTGCCACTCATGATTTGAGGGCGTACCAAAGCATCTTCACATCCGAGTACTGTCGCAAAAATACGTTCGATTTTATCACGACCTTCATCGTAGTTACCATATCCGTTGATATCCGCAAAGTCAGAATAAGAAACGTGGTTCTCAATAAATGCAGCTAAGATACGATCTGAATTGTATAAACATACATCATCAATTTTTTTATAAATATCTTTTAAAACGACATCCGATTCTTCTGCCATTTTCAATAAGTCTTTATCAATTTGTTCTAAAATCATAAATAACCTCCAAAAGTCCACTTCTTCTATTATACACGAATTCATGTGTCGTATTCTAATTAATTAACAGTTTAAGACATAATGGATTTTCTAATCATTTTTTATGTAGAATTCTACACTTTTTCCGATTACAAACCAATAAATACATATATAAAAAGTGGCCTATCCTTTGTTCTTGGATTTTTGACCACTTTTTCTGTAGAATTCTACATTTTTCAGGATTTATGAAAACTTAGAATGGATTTGAAGAGATCACCATCTGTTTCAATCATAAATGTGCCATTCTGTACTTCTGTAAAACTCTTTACGATGGCTAGTCCTAAACCATTTCCAGATTCATGCCTTGATTTATCGCCACGTACAAAACGTTCGGTAATATCACTATCAAAATCAAGCGGTGCTTTCGAAGTGTTTTTCATTATGATCACAACCGAATTACCAATATCTTTCACATCCAAAAATACACGTGTGTTTTCAAGAGCATACTTAGAAATATTCGTAAATAAGTTTTCAAAAATACGATACGTCTTATTTCCATCCAAACATACATGAATTTCTTTTTCTGGAAGATTTGTCACAAGCTGAAGATTTTTAGCTTGTAGAAGCTCTTCATTTTCTGCACATACCTGCTCTATAAAATCAATGATGTTAATATCAGAATATTCTAAATCAATATTACCACTATTGGCTTTGGATACTTCAAACAAGTCTGTGATTAGAATGCTTAGACGATCGGTGTATTGATTCAATCGTTCTAAATAACTCTTTTTATCTTCCTCACTAATATTAGGATCATTTAATAACTCTACATAATTTTTAATACCTGTTAATGGTGTTTTTAAATCATGCGATACATTTGAAATCAATTCCGTCTTTAGATTTTGTAACTGTACTTGTTCTTTTACAGCTTGTTCAAAACCATCCTTAATTTGATAGATATTATTATTTAAAGATTGGAATAAGCCAGAATCTGCAGGCTTGATATTTTCAAAATTACCACTCGGTAGATCTTCTGTCATATGTAATATGTCTTGATATTGACTTTGCACATTTTTGATCTTCTTATAGCCCACAACACTAATGCCAATTAATGCTGTAACGACAACAAAGAAAGAGAAGAATGGAATGTTAAGCAATGATATAAACGCAAGAATCAAAATCAGACATATTGAGAAAATAATATACTTTTTAAGGATTTCATCCGATAAATCAGTTGAAATGATTCGTTCTACTTTATTTGAGAAATAAAGAATGAATTTCCCAATCCATGTTTTATGAAAGAACCAATCTTTAATCGATGTTGTAAATTGACATTTTAACCAATATACGGATAAACCAATAAAGAATAGAGTGATGGACCACGCAAGAATGTTCACTCCATATACGATAGGCTGACTCAATTCAATATGATAACGATTTAGAATGTGTAAGAATGTACCTTCAATCGAATAGGTAGTTAATATACATGTACCACTAGCTAGTAGGGCATCAATTGTTAGAAATAATAGGAATGCAGGTTCAAATAACCAGTTATTCACATGTCTAAAGATGTAGGCTTCTTTTTCATACGCATATTTATTAAGGAAGACATATAGAGCGATAATGGCACTACAAATCAAGAAGGAAGTCATAAAGAAATAGGTATATTGATCGGCATCTAAATCTAAGAGGTCAATTAGACTTGTATTATCATAATTTAAAACAGCCGGAATATAGAAAGTTAATACGACATCACTTGGCATATGAAGTGTATAGCCTGGAAATGGCTCTCCATCACAATAATATGTGCCATCACAGTATTCATAATACTTTTCACTGTTATAGTTAATAAGATTCACAATATTATCCGTTACATTTAAAGTATTCGAATCCAAAGTGTCATAATATCTTGTATCTTTTTTCTTTACATTCACATTAAATTGTTTTGAAGTGATTTTATAGTTCACATCACACGTATAAAAGAAGTTTGGATCATTCTCAAAAATATTTTTTGCGCTAGATAAAGCTGAGTTTAAACCTTTTTTTATATCCTTTTGAATATCTTCCGGTGTATCTTTCTCAAAAGTAATGTATTCATACTTTGGATCTTGTTCCAATTTTTTTGCTAGAATAAAAGCTGTAAGATTTTGTTCTAAAGTTTCAGGAAGCTTTGTTGGAGTAGCTGTAGAAACATTTGGATAAAAACTTGTCACTATACAAGAACTAATGATGCATAAAGCACATAGTATTGTTAAAAAAATATTCTTCTTTTTCATTGTATATTCTCCATTTTATAGCCCTGCCCCCATACAACCTTGATGTAGATTGGCTTTTTAGGGTTGGCCTCAATCTTTTCACGTAATTTACGAATATGAACCATAATCGTTTCTGTGTTAATAGCTTCTTCTTTCCATACCAATTCATAGATTTGTTGGCTAGAAAAGACTTGTCCAGGGTGCGAAATCAATAGTTTTAAAATATCAAACTCTTTTGGCGTTAATTTAATATCCCTTGAATTTAACGTCACTCTTTTTGTCGTATTATTTAACACAAGATCACCAATCATATACTCATCTTCGTTCTTTGTCTCATTTTTTAGATTTAAAATTTGTTCATATCTTCTTAAATGCGAACGTACTCTTGCGACTAGCTCCATACTTTGAAATGGCTTGGTGATATAGTCATCGGCACCAATATTTAAACCTGTGATTTTATCGATATCTTCACTTTTTGCACTTAAAAATAGAATCGGAAAGTCATGATGTTTTCTTGCTTCCATGACCATAGAAATGCCATCCATAACAGGCATCATAATATCTACAATGGCTAAATGAATATCATTTGTTTCAATCTTTTCCAAGCCTTCTTTTCCATTTGCGGCAAGAATCACATTGTATCCTTGATTCTTCATATAAATTCCGATGGCTTCACGAATCCCTTGTTCGTCTTCTACCACTAATATTGTATGTTCCATAAAGTTCTCCTTTTAATAATGTAAATAAAATCCAATGCATGCACATAATATTCCAATGTATAACATAATTATAACCACCTTTCGATAATTTGAAACAACTGAGTAAGACCATAAGAATAAGCCATTAAAGATAAGGGTTTACCCAAAAGAATGATCCAGACAAATTTTTTGAGCGACATATGTGTCAATCCTGCCAGCATACACAAGAGATCATCGGGTGCACAAGGTAAGAAAATAGCTAACATAAAGAAGGTATCAAATTTATTTTGATCATATGTATACTTCAAATATTTGTCGTAATCTTTCTTTTTACATAATTTTAGAATGATTCTATGACCATATTTACGAACAAGTAAAAAGATGCATATGGATCCGATACAAATACCTATATAGTTATATATAAATCCATTGACGGCTCCAAAAGCTGTAATACCCAAGGCACTTGATGCACCACCGGGAATAATAGGAATAATCACTTGAATGATTTGTAGAAAAATAAAAAGTAAGGGTGCCAAAATGCCTGCCTTAGATAGTGCAGATTGTAGAAGCTGTGGATTTGTGAAGTATCCTTGTGAAAAGAAATAAACGCAAATAAGAATCATAAGGATAAATCCAAAGTGTGTTATGTTTTGTATGTTTTTATTTGTCATAAATTATCACCATGATTAATATAACGAATAAATATTAATTAACTTTGGTGATAAATCTTAAAGTTTTCTAAATAATTGAATCAAAAAGTTGGAAAAGTTGTTAAAAATGGCATAAAAAAGGTTGGAAAAGTGGATAAAATACAAAAATATGGGTTGGAAAAATAGTGTAAATTGTAATAAATGCTTTATATAAAAGGAAAACAAAAAATTTGTGTCAATTATACACAAGCCTTATTCATAAGCTTCGTATGTACGAATAAGTAATGGAAGTTCAACCACCAACATACCAATCCATCCAGCTAGATATGAGTATGGTAAAGCTTCGATACCTAGATGTAAGCTAAATACAAGTGGAGCAGCCACAATAACTTGAACTGCCATATTCACTAGACTTGAAATGAGCGTAATTTTTAAATCGCCAATCCCTCTAAAGAAACCTTGGATTCCATTGGTGAAGGCAGGAAGAATATACATGATGGAAATTAAATGTAGATAAGTCACTCCATGCATAATAACTTCTTCATCTTGTACAAATAGACACATCAATGGTTTTGCGAAGATAAAACATACTAGAAAGATAAATATACCATAGATAAATTCTAAGACCATTCCGCAACGAAATCCCTCTTGCATACGATTGTTATTTCCGGCACCCTTATTTTGTGCCATTAAAGCTGTCATAGAGTGGGCAATGTTTTGCTCCGGGGTGTACGCAAAATCATCAATTCGATTAACGGCCGTAAAAGCAGCTACAACCGATACACCCATCGTATTGACAATCATTTGAATACCAAGCTTTCCAAGTTGTACAGACGCCTGCTACATTGCACTGGCCCAACCATACGCAATGGTTCTTTTTAATAATGAAATATCAAATACCAGCCATTTTTTACCCAGTTGTAGAAGTGGCACTTTCTTTTGAATATATAGAATGCAGAATAGGCAACATAAAGCTTCACTAATCACAGTAGAAATGGCACATCCTTTACTTCCTGCATGTAAAACAACCACAAAGAATAAGTCTCCAAAGATATTTAGAATGGAACTGATAATTAAGAAATATAGGGGTGATTTACTGTCGCCTAAAGCGCGTAGTGTACTCGCAAAAAAGTTGTATAAAAAGGTAAAGACTAAACCGGCAAAGATGATTTGAAGATAGATAGTAGTCCTATTTAAAATGGATAGATCTACCTGCATAAATTTAAGAATTTGTGGTGAAAAAACTATGCAGACAAGTGTTAATACAAGTGAAAATACAAGTCCTGCAAGCATGGTTGTGCTTATTTGACGAGCAAGTTTTTCTTCATCTTTAGCCCCATAATACATGCCAATCAATATGCTTGCGCCCATACAAAGTCCATTTAGAAAGAGGATGAATAATGTCGTGATTGGATTACAAATTCCGACAGCAGCTAAAGCTTCTTTCCCCACAAAGTGGCCTACAATAATACTGTCAACGGCATTATATGTTAATTGGAATAGATTTCCCAATACTAAGGGAATGGTAAAGTGAACTAACATAGGCATGATTTTGCCTTGTGTCATAATCAAATTTCCTTTTTTTGTTCATATTTTGCGCTTTTTCATCCAAAAATTCAATATTATGTTAGAATAGTCTCATGAAAATTTCAGTAGAACAATTAAAACAATTAAATAAAGAAGAATATATCTTAATTGATATACGTGATGCCGAAGAAGCCTTTAAAAATCCAATCGAGAACAGTATTGTATTAAGTGGAGAAAGTGTTTTATCCAAAGAATTTGATTCAACTAAGAAGATTATTGTCGTTTGCGCACAAGGCTATGTCAGTGATATAGTGGCACAAAGATTGCAGGAAAAATATGAAGCATATAGTGTGGATGGTGGATATGTTTCAATTGTTATGGATAAGATGAACACAAATGTGTCGGATGATTTTTGCGCTCAAGTCGAAAGAAGCATTATTAAAACGTATCGAAGAAAGATTTGGTCAAAATTTACCAAAGCCATCCGTGATTATGAGCTTGTCAAAGAAGGAGATTGTATTGCGGTATGTATTTCGGGTGGAAAAGATTCGATGTTGATGGCAAAGTGTTTTCAAGAACTGCATAAACATTCACCGGTTCCTTTTGATGTGAAATACATTGTGATGGATCCAGGTTATTCAAAAGAAAATCATGATGTGATTGAAAGAAATGCCCAAAGGCTAAATATTCCAATTGAAATCTTTGAGAGTGATATTTTTGACAACGTTTTTAATATTGAAAAGAATCCATGTTATATTTGTGCAAGAATGCGAAGAGGTCATTTATATAACTATGCTAAGAATTTAGGGTGTAATAAAATAGCGTTGGGACACCATTATGATGATGTGATTGAAACCATTTTAATGTCTATGCTTTATGGGGGACAAATTCAAACGATGATGCCCAAGTTACATTCAAATAACTTTAAGGGGATGGAAGTCATTCGACCTTTATACTTGATTCATGAAGATGATATTAAGGCTTGGGCTAAACACAATGATTTGTATTTTATTCAATGTGCATGCAAATTCACTCAGGCTTGCGCTAATGAAACATGTTTAACACAATCTAAGTCAAAGCGTTTAGAAATGAAAAACTTAATCAAGGAATTGAAGAAAGTCAATCCGTTTGTCGAACAGAATATTTTTAAGAGCGTCGAAAACGTGAGCCTTAAAACCGTGATAGCCTATAAGGATGATCACGCAAGACATCACTTTTTAGATACGTATGATGAAGAGGGAAATGAATAGTTTCTCTCTTTTTCATTATATTTACAAAAATGTAATAATTTACATTGACTATTTTTCACTACGTTCTATAATGGAATTATTGTGGAGGAAACGAATTATGTATAAAACAGAAAGCTTTAAACCAGATACTTTTAAACCAGCTCGTTTTGAGTCAGATGGAAAAATTACATTGTCAGGAAAAGAAATTCCATATCATACAATTTGTGAAGACAATGTCATTTATGGACCAGATGGAAATCCTGTCGCATCGATTTTTACGTATGCCTATTTTAGAAGTGATGTAGAAGATACATCCAATCGTCCTGTTGTCTTTGCGTATAATGGAGGTCCTGGATCAAGTTGTATGTATGTACATGCAGGTTTTTTAGGAACACGTCGTATGCAGTATGATGAAGTGGATCGTGAAAGTGCTTTTGGACCTTATAAAGTCATCGATAATCCAGATTGTTTGATTGATATTGCGGATATTGTATTGATTGATCCTGTTGGAACCGGATATGGTGTATTGATTGATGAAAGTAAAAAGAAAGATTTCTTTGGCATTGAACAAGATGCAGAAGCCTTATTGACAGTGCTTGAAGCTTGGGTTCGTCGTTATAATCGTGGCTTGTCACCAAAATATTTATGTGGCGAAAGTTATGGATGTACTCGTAGTGCAGTCGCTGCTGGAATTGCTGCCACAATGGGAAGAGAAAGAGGCTATGGTATTGCCTTTGATGGTATTGTATTTATTGGAAATACAGTTACTGTAGGTAAATACTTTGGTGAAGGCTTACCTGTTGAAACAAGTGTATTGGGATTCCCAACATATGCAGGGGTAAACTGGTATCACAATCATCCAACCAATCAAAGTGTAGAAGATTTTGTAAAAGAAGCAAAGGCTTTCGCAGACCATGATTATGTACTTGCACTTTATAAAGGAGAAGCCATTTCGGAAGAAGAAAAAGAACATATCTTAGAAAAGGTAAGTTATTATACAGGTGTTTCTAGAGAATACTTGATTCGTCATGGCTTGAAAATTGATGATGATGACTATCGTCAAGAAGTATTAAAGACAAAAGGAAAAGCTGTATCTCGCTATGATGGTCGTGTAACTCGTCCTTTATTAGAGCCTGAACAAGATGAAATCAAAAAGGCATTGTGGGATGATGCGACAGCCGATCGTTATGATACATTCTTCTATGCAGCCTTTACAGGAGATCTACTTCCAAAATTAAATGTAAAATTAGACCGTAACTTTATTCCAGGAACTGATTATTATATGCATTGGAATAAAGAAGAAAAGAAAGGTACAACCGCAGAAGAATTACGTTATGCCTTGACGCGAAGACCAGGAATGCGAGCATTCTTTGCGAATGGATGGTTTGATCTATGTACTGAATTTGGATATGCATGGCACACAATGGATCATGCTGGACTTCCTAGTGATCGTGTATTCTGGAAAGGGTACCAAAGTGGACATATGATTTATCTTGGTGAAGATAATGTTCATGAATTATGTTCAGATATTCGTGATTTTATTCAAGGAAAGAATCCTAAATCTCAATTTTAATAAATGGCTCACTTTGGTGAGTCTTTTTTTCTTGTGATGATAAATAAAGGAAATATAGTGGAAAAATAGTGAACTTTTAATGGAAAAAATTGGCTTTTTGAAAGTCACAACGGAATCACCGAAATGTTTTAATGAAACATTTCTCATTTTCGTTAAAATATACAGATAAACATTTGTGAATTTCGTTAAATATGTGTATTGAACATTTTTAAAATTCGTAAGTAATTGTGATAAAAGATAAAACCGTTGGATTACTACCCAACGGTTTTCTTATATGACATTTTTGTGCGCATATCCTTTAATCGATCTAGTGCGGCAAGTAAGGTTTCATCTTTTTTCGCAAAGTGGAAACGAATATAGCGATTTTCTTCTTCTTTAAAGAAACTAGATCCAGGAACTGCTGCCACACCTACGTTTTTAATCAGATCTACACAAAAGTCTAAATCAGAATCATAGCCAAACTCACTGATATCGACCATAACATAGTAAGCTCCTTGCGGTTCGGTATGTGGAATATTCAATTCTTTTAAGCCATTGATGAATAGATCTTTCTTATGTGTATATAGCTTTTGTAGTTCATCATAATAAGCATCACTAAATTCAAGCCCTACTACAGCTGCTTCTTGAAGTGGAGCAGCAGCACCAACCGTTAAAAAGTCATGCACTTTTTTGAGTTGTTCGATGATATTTTCAGGGGCAATACAATAACCTAAACGCCACCCTGTAATGGAATACGTTTTAGATAGGGAACTACAAGAAATAGTTCTTTCAAACATACCCGGTAAAGAGGCAAAATATGTATGTTTGTATGGGGCATATACAATATGTTCATATACTTCATCCGTAATCACATATGTATCATATTTTATGGCAAGACTAGCAATATATTCCAACTCTTCTTTTGAGAAGACTTTTCCGCAAGGATTGCTTGGATTGCATAAAATCAACGCTTTCGGATTTTGTTTAAACGCATTTTCTAATTCTTCTTTATCAAAGTTGAATACAGGTGGATGTAAAGGAACATAGATTGGATTGGCACCACAAAGGATAGTGTCTGCACCATAGTTTTCATAAAATGGGGAGAAGACAATCACTTTATCGTTTGGATCACAAACACTCATCATGGCCGCCATCATGGCTTCGGTACTTCCACAAGTGATAACGATATTTTTGTTGGAATCTAAATCTAGATTCATATATTTTGATTGTTTCTTGGCTAAGGCATCTCTAAAGTTTTGGGCACCCCAAGTAATCGCATACTGGTTATAATCTTCATGAGCAACTTGTTCGAGTCGATTCAATATTTCTTTTGGTGGATCAAAATCAGGGAATCCCTGCGATAGATTGATCGCATCATATTGATTTGCGATTCTTGTCATTCGACGAATCGCAGAATCTGTAAATGTCTTAGTTCTTTTTGATAATTCTTTCATAATCGCACTTCCTTTTTTCATTTTTTGCATTGTATCATTTTTGGGGGAAATGTAAAATAAAATTGAGGTGATATTCGATGGAAAAATCTAAAGTATACTATACGGATTTTCATACCCGTAAATTAGGTGAGGGTCTACCTACAAAATTGCAATTGTTGGCAAAAAAAGCAGGAATTACCGAATTGGATTTAGACGGAAAGTTTGTCGCAATCAAAATGCACTTTGGAGAATTAGGAAACATTGCATATTTACGCCCAAATTATGCACGTGCCATTGTGGATGTGGTAAAAGAATTAGGGGGAAAACCATTCTTGACCGATTGTAATACAATGTATCCAGGATCAAGAAAGAATGCTTTGGAACACTTAGAGTGTGCTTGGCAAAATGGCTTTACACCACTTACTGTAGGATGTCCCATTTTGATAGGAGATGGACTAAAAGGAACGGACGATATTGAAGTGCCTGTCGTTGGTGGAGAATATTGTCAAACAGCTAAGATTGGTCGAGCTATAATGGATGCCGATGTCTTTATTTCTTTGACACACTTTAAAGGTCATGAATCAACTGGATTTGGTGGAACCATTAAAAATATAGGTATGGGATGTGGTTCACGTGCTGGTAAAAAAGAACAACACTGTTCAGGTATTCCGCATGTTGATGAAAAATTATGTCGTGGTTGTAAACAATGTCTTAAAGAATGTGCGAATGATGGATTGGAATATGATGAAACAACACATAAGATGCATATTAATGAAACAAATTGTGTTGGCTGTGGGCGCTGTTTAGGCGCATGTAACTTTGATGCGATCTCCTTCAATAACTATAATGCGAATGAATTATTGAATAAGCGTATGGCGGAATACACAAAAGCTGTTGTGGATGGACGTCCTAACTTCCATATTTCTTTGATTGTGGATGTTTCACCAAACTGTGACTGTCATGCCGAAAATGATTTACCGATTCTACCAAATATTGGAATGTTGGCATCTTTTGATCCACTTGCCCTAGATCAAGCCTGTGTAGATTTATGTATGAAGGCAAAACCAATGCCAGGATCACAATTAGATAAACATCTACATGATCCAAACTTCTGTGATCATCATGACCATTTCACAAATTCGACACCGGAATCGGAATGGAAATCTTGTTTAGAACATGCACAAAAGATTGGCTTGGGAAATCGAGAATATGAATTAGTTGAAATGAAATAAACCGTAGCTAGGCTGCGGTTTTATTTAAAATGCGAACTAAAATTGGAACAACGATCAATTGAAGGATGATTCCAGGAAGACAAGTAATAAAGCTTGCCGTCATAAATACAGATAGTGTATAGCCTTGCGTACTTAGTACAAATGTGTTGATTAAGCCATTCACGATTCTTCCTACAAGCATCGCAATAATTAAACTCATGTATAATTTTGACATTTCGTTTTTGATATTGATGTGTTTTTCACATAAACCAGTAACTAAACCATATACAGCTAGTTCAATCATCATTTGGGGCAAAATCATAGCTGGAGGCATTCCTGTTGTCATACTGGAAAGAAAGGGCGTGATGATTCCACATGCCAAACCGTATGGGGCTCCACAAAATAATCCACAAATCAATACAGGAATGTGCATGGGTAAAAATATGCTTCCGGCATTTGGTATCACATGAAAGGCCATGGGAAGCAATACGCCTATCGCAATGCATAGAGCACAAGATACTAATTTTTTTGTTGTACTTTTCATAATCTAAATTCCTCATTCTTTAAAAAACAAATTCTTTTAAACGAGAAAATGCTTCTTCTACTAAGCTTGTTGGTAAAGCTAAATTCATTCGAATCGTATTGGGGTTCATAAAGGGACGCCCATCTTGCCAACATACACCATAGCGAACGCCTTTCTTTAAAAGTTCATCCATGGTGATATCGTGTGTATCTAAATACTTTGTGCAATCTAGATACAACATATATGTTCCTTCTGGTTTTATGACTTCAATACCTTTGAAATGAGTGTGGATAAAATCTATCGCAAAATCTACATTATTCGCAATTACCTCATTAAGCTCGCTAACCCAATCCAATCCATCTTTACAATATGCACCCATAAGGGCATGAATACTTAATATGTTAGGTGAATTATAGTGGGATAAAGAAGCCTGTTTATTTAATCGATCACGCAGATATTTGTCATAAACAATATGGTAGGAACCGACTAAACCTGCAAGATTGAATGTCTTACTTGGAGCATAAGCGGCAATCGTTCTTTTCTTGGCATCTTCACTTACGAATTGTGTAGGAATATGCGTATTTTCTTTACGTACTAGATCCGACCAGATTTCATCACTAAAAACTAAAACATCATGTTTTTTACAGATATCCATGAATTTTTGGATTTCTTCCTTTTTCCAGACTCTTCCCGTTGGATTGTGTGGAGAACAAAATAGTGCAAAATGAATATTGTGTTTGATGATCTTCTTTTCAATATCCTCATAATCAAGTGACCAGTTATTCTCTTTTATTAATGGACTATCAATAATTTTTCTTCCTAGATTATTTAATGTATGAATAAATCCAATATAACAAGGGGATTGTACTAGAATGGCTTCACCGCTAGATGTAAAAGCTTCTAAAGCACTCGATAATATACCAAGAACACCATTTTCATATCCGATAGCTTCTTTTTCTACATCTATGCCATGTGTTTCTTTTTGCCAGAACTGAATGGCTTTATAGTAATCTTCTGGCATTTCAAAATAACCAAAATGAGGTTCATTGATGCGGTTGATCATGTGTCTTTGAATGTTTTCGAAAACAGGATAGTTCATATCTGCAACCCACATAGGAATCCTAGAAAAATTTGGATCTACCTCTACATCTTTGATAGGTAATACATCAAGGGCGAGTGCATCATGGCCTTGACGGTTTAATAGTGTAGTAAAATCGTATTTCATGATAAAAAACTCCTTATTAATTTAATAATATAATTTGAAAAGTGAATATGCAATTTGATATTTGCTTTTTTTCTTGTTGGTTTTGTGGGATGATTAGATTAGAAAGAAGGGATGCATATGCGCACAAGATTCTATAATGCACGAGTACTCACAATGAAAGATTTTGATATCTTTTTAGGTGAAGTTTGGGTGGAAGACAATAAGATTTCATATGTAGGTAAATACAAAGAACATGATTGTTTGTTTGACCGGGAAATAGATGTACAAAAGAATCTAATTATGCCAGGATTTATTAATGCACATACACACTCTGGAATGACATTTTTAAGATCAATAGCCGACGATATGCCACTTCAACAATGGCTTAACGAAAAGGTATTTCCTATTGAGACAAAACTTTCGGAAGAAGATATTTATTATTTTTCTAAGTTAGCTATATTAGAATATCTAACGAGTGGAATTACCACAAATTTTGATATGTATTTAAATCCTGAAGCTATTGTTAAGGCAAGCTTAGACATGAAATATCGTACAGTCTTATGTGGAGCTGTTAATGATTTTTGTCTATCTGTAGAAGATGTAGAACGCTGTTTTAATGAATATAATCAAGAAAATAGTTTGATTTCTTATGTCCTTGGCTTTAGTCATGAATACACCAACTCCAAAGAAAAGATTCAACAAGTAGCTGCATTATCTCATAAATATAAAGCAACCGTTTATACACATTTAAGTGAAACAGAATATGAAGTAAATACATGCAAAGAAAAGACGGGACGCTCTCCTGTTGAGTACTTATGTGATCTAGGTGTATATGACTATGGTGGAGGGGCTTTTCATTGTGTGCATATGAGTGAACATGATTTGGATTTGTTTAAAGAAAAACATTTAAATATCGTCACGAATCCAGCATCCAATCTAAAACTAGCTAGTGGTATAGCTCCTATTCAAGCAATGCTTCAACGAAATATAAATGTATGTCTAGGAACAGATGGTGCGGCAAGTAATAACTGTCTAGATATGTTTAGAGAAATGTTTTTGGTGACAGGACTAGCTAAATATAAAAACTGTGATGCTTCTGCAGTCGATGCTTATGAAGTGTTGAAAATGGCAACTGTAAATGGAGCTAAAGCTTTAAATTTAAATTGTGGTGTGCTTGAAGCTGGAAAGTTGGCAGATTTAATTATTTTAGATCTATATCAACCGAATATGCAGCCAATGAATAATATCGCAAAAAATATTGTATACAGTGGATCTAAATCTAATGTAAAATGTACGATGGTCAATGGAGAAATTCTATATGAAGATGGACATTTTTATGTAGGATTTGAGATTGAGGCACTATATGATGAAATACAAAAAAGAGTAGAAAGGTTAAAGTAATGAATATACAGATTTTTGGTAAGAATAAGTGTTTTGATACAAAGAAAGCACAACGCTATTTTAAAGAAAGAAATATTAAGTTTCAGTTTATTAATTTAGACGAAAAAGAAATGAGTAAGAAAGAATTTGAGAGCGTGCTTAGACAAGTTGGCATCGATTCCATGATTGATTCAAAGGCGAAGGATAAAGAATTATTGACAATGTTGAATTACTTGTCGGATAAAGAAGATAAAGTGTATCTCAATCAACACATATTAAAAACGCCAATCGTGCGAAATGGCAAATTGGCGACAGTAGGCTATGAACCAAATGTATGGAAAACATGGGATTAGTCTTTGTATAAGAAACAATCTTTTTCATGAGAATAAATCACACCGATGGCTTGAAGATAGGAATATATAATGGTACTTCCTACAAACTTCATGCCTCTTTTTTTTAGATCGTTTGAGATGGAATCCGAAAGAGTCGATGTAGTTTTTCCTATTTCATAAATAATCTTTCCATGTGTAAAAGTACATAAATAATTATAAAAAGTTTGATACTCTTCTTGAATGGATTTAAAAATCTTAGCATTTGAAATACTCGCTTTGATCTTTAATTTGTTTCGAATAATATTTGGGTTGTTACTTAATTGTTCGATTTTCTTTTCGTCATACTCAATGACTTTATCAATGTCAAAATCATCATACGCCTCTTTAAAAGCTTCTCTTTTATTTAGAACACACTGCCAACTAAGACCTGCCTGAAAAGATTCAAGGATCAACATTTCAAATAGATATTCTTCATCAGTATTCAGTTTTCCCCATTCATAATCATGATATTCAATATATTTTGGATTGTTTAGATTACACCATGTACATCGTTTCATGATTCCATTTTAAAGTAGATAAAATGTGAATTCAATGATAAAATTGAAACAGTTGGTTATTCTCACTCGAGAATAACGGAAAGGATTTTATGCAAGATTCATTTGGTCGAAATATAAATTATATGCGAATCTCATTAACTGACAGATGTAATTATGCTTGTTACTATTGTAAGCCAGACATCTCAAAACATCTTTGTCATTCGGATATATTGACGTATGAACAAATCTTAAATATTTGTAGATGTGCTATTTCTTTGGGTATTACTCGATTTAAAATCACGGGTGGAGAACCCTCACTTCGTAAAAGTTATATTGATTTTATTCGTAGATTGAAAGAAATAGATGGTGTAGAACAAGTGACTTTAACGACAAATGGAAGTTTATTTTCTTTTACAGATTTAGATGAACTAAAAAAAATAGGGCTTGACTGTATTAACTTTTCAATCGATACACTTGATGAAGCGGAATATTTGAAAATATGTAAAAAGAACAATTTGAAGAAGGTTTTGTTGAATTTAGAATATGCCTATCAGATTGGTATTAGGGTGAAAGTAAATTGTGTTGTGGACAATCTATTTTCAATTTCTCGATTTGAATCTATGTTAGAACTTATCAAAGATAAAAAGATTGCGTTACGCTTTATTGAATTGATGCCATTAAAAAATAGTGATCGAAACACAAAAATGAATGAATTAATTGAATATGTGCAAAAGAATTACATATTAAATGTATATGATCATAAGCTTGGTAATGGACCAGCCCACTATTATACAATACCAGAGTTTCAGGGATATATTGGTTTTATTGAAGCGTTGCATAATAAGTTTTGTAGTGAATGCAATCGTGTACGCTTAAGCAGTGTAGGACGTTTGAAATTATGTTTATTCCATATGGATGGTGTGGATTTAAAACCTTATCTAAATAATTTGGAAGAACTAGAAAAAGTGATGAGAGAATGGATATTCAAAAAGCCCAAGGAACATCATTTTGAAGAAGAACATTCATCGACGGTGATGAATGAAATTGGAGGATAAAATGGAATTAACACATTTTGATGAACATGGAAATGCACGTATGGTGGATGTAAGCAAGAAGGATATCACTTCAAGAAGTGCTTGTGCCGTTGGAAGTATATTAGTAAATAAAGAGATTGTTGAAAAAATAGAACATAGTGATATGAAAAAAGGAGATGTACTTGGTGTAGCTCGTATTGCCGGAATCATGGGCGTAAAAAAGACGAGTGATTTGATTCCTTTGTGTCATCCTTTAATGATCAATAAGGTCAATATTGATTTTGAGATTGATAAAGTGAATTGTTTGATCTATGCCTATTGCGCAGTGAAGTGTAATGGGAAAACAGGTGTAGAAATGGAAGCTTTGACAGGTGTAAATATTTGTCTTTTGACAATTTATGATATGTGTAAAGCTGTAAGTAAAGATATGGAAATAAAAAATGTGCATTTGGTTTCTAAATCAGGAGGAAAAAGCGGGGATTTTGTATGGAAGGAATAATTAAGGCAATTTGTATTAGCGAACAAAAGGGAACAGAAAAACATCCGGTTCAAGATATTGAAATCATTGAAGATCATGGACTAGAAAAGGATGCGCATGCAGGTAAATGGCATCGCCAAGTTTCTTTATTGTCCTATGAAAAGCGTGAAGAATTTAAGGTCAAAGGTGCCAATGTAGAAGATGGTGCCTTTGGAGAAAATTTACTTGTTTCAGGTATTGAATTCACAAGTTATCCTGTAGGAACACAATTTAAAATTGGGGATGTATTACTCGAACTGACGCAAATCGGTAAAAGTTGCCATTCTCATTGTGCTATCTATCATCAAGTAGGACAGTGTATCATGCCTCATCAAGGTGTATTTACACGTGTAATACATGGCGGTCACATTTGTGTTGGGGATACCGTTGAAGTCATTGAAAATAAAGATTCTAGAATGCGTGTAGCTGTATTGACATTAAGTGATAAGGCAAGTATAGGGCAAAGAAAAGATGAGAGTGGTCCGTTGATTGAAAAGATTATGACAGAACATGGATACAATGTGACAAGTGTGACAGTGATTGCGGATGACGAAAATGAAATTGTTTCGCAATTGATTAATTTAAGTGATCGTTGCCAAAATGATTTGATTCTTACTACCGGAGGTACTGGATTGAGTTTACGTGATGTGACACCAGAAGCCACAATGAAAGTCATGACTAGAAATGTTCCAGGTATTAGTGAAGCATTGCGCTATGAATCAATGAAATACACAAATAAGGCGATGTTGTCACGTGGTGTGAGTGTATTAAGAAATAAAACGTTGATTATTAACTTGCCAGGAAGTCCTAAGGCGGTTAAGGAAAGTCTAGATATAATTTTAGGCCCATTAAAACATGGCTTAGAAATCATGAAAGGTGAAGCGAGTGAGTGTGCAAGGAAGTAATTTGGATTTAACGCCAATTTGGATATCTTTAAAAACCGCAAGTATCACAATTGTGATTACCTTTATTCTTGGTTTACTTACTGCATGGTGGATTTATTCAAGAAAGAGTGAAGCTTTGAAAATGATCTTTGATGGAATCTTTACTTTGCCTATGGTTTTGCCACCTACAGTAGCTGGCTTTTTCTTGTTGATGATTTTTGGTGTAAATCAACCCATAGGCAAATTCTTTATGAATGTATTTGGTGTTCGCATCGCATTTAGTTTTAGTGCGACTGTGATTGCAGCTGTGGTCATTTCATTTCCACTCATGTATCGAAATTCTAGAGGTGCTTTTGAACAAGTGGATACAGATTTAGTATATGCCGCAAGAACTTTAGGAATGAGCGAATGGAACATTTTCTTGAAAGTATTGATACCCAATGCCTTGCCAGGAATTATTAGTGGTGGTGTACTTGCGTTTGCGCGTGGTTTAGGTGAGTTTGGGGCAACCGCCATGCTTGCAGGAAACATCATAGGAAAAACTCGAACACTTCCTGTAGCTGTATATAGTGAAGTGATGAGTGGCGATATGGAATCGGCCGCCTTTTATGTATGGGTGATCATTGGTATTTGTTTTATAGCTGTGATCTTGTTGAATCTATATCAGTTGTATGTTCGAAAGAAAAGGAGTTTCTAAATGTTGGAAGTACAAATATATAAGAAACTTGCAGAGTTTGATTTAGACGTTTCCTTTCAAGTGGACGACTATATTTTAGGGCTTATGGGCGCTTCAGGATCTGGTAAAAGTATGACATTAAAATGTATAGCTGGAATTGAAACGCCAGATCAAGGACGGATTGTCTTGAATGGCCGTGTTTTATTTGATTCAGAAAAGAAAATAAATGTACCGATTCAAAAACGAAATGTAGGCTATATGTTTCAAAGCTATGCTCTATTTCCAAATATGAATGTATATGAAAATATTAGTGTGGGATTAAGGGCTAGAAAAGTAAAAGACGTGGATATCGTGGTTCAAAAAGTGATGCAGCAATTTCGGATTTTTGAACTTGCTTCAAGATATCCCAAACAATTATCGGGTGGACAAAGACAAAGGGTGGCATTGGCTCGTTTAATGGCTTATGAACCCGATGTTCTTTTATTGGATGAACCATTTAGTGCTTTAGATGAAGATTTGAAGGAAGATTTATTACAGGAACTTAAAAGTGAGCTTCAAATTTCAAAACCGGTTATTTTTGTATCGCACGATAAAGAGGAAGTAAATTATTTGTGTGATCTAAAATATAAAATTAAACAAGGAGAGATCATATGAAAAAAGGTTTAAGTATTTTATTGGTTGGAGTTATGGTCACAAGTTTATTTGGATGTAGTTTTAATGAACCAAAAGAACAAGTAAAACTTACAATTGCGGCAGCCGCAAGTTTGGAAAACGCATTTGAAGATAAATTGATTCCAATGTTTGAAAAAGAATATTCAAATGTAACGATTGAAGGTGTTTATGATAGTAGTGGAAAATTACAGCTTCAAATTGAAAAAGGATTAGATGCCGATGTATTTTTTAGTGCAGCTACAACACAGATGAACGCTTTAAAAGATGAAGATTTAGTGGATGCCGATTCAATTTCAAATGTATTAGAGAATAAATTGGTGTTGATCAAAGGAAAAGATAGCACTACAACAGTCACTGGATTTGACAATATTGGGGATGCTTCCATTATTGCGATTGGAGATCCAGAAATAGTTCCTGCAGGAAGCTACGCAAAAGAGGCTTTGACAAATTTAGGTGTATGGGATTTTATTCAAGATCGTTTAAGCTTAGCAGGAAATGTAACGGAAGTATTGTCTCAAGTTGAAACACAAAATGCAGAAATTGGTTTAGTTTACGCGACAGATGCTGCAAGTAGTGATAAAGTAGAAGTAGTGGCAGAGTGTAATAATTCATTATTAGCTACACCAGTATTATATCCAATAGGTCGTGTATCGAGTACAAAGCATAAAGATGAAGCCAATTCATTAATTAAATTCTTAAAGAGCGATAAAGCTTTAAAAGTATTTAAGAAATACGGATTTAAAAAAGGAGAGTAAGATGAAATTAATCAAGACACAGGATGCCGTAGGGCATATACTTTGTCATGATATAACACAGATCATTAAGGGTGTCACAAAAGATGCCCTTTTTCGTAAGGGTCATATTGTGACAGAAGAAGATATTCCTTTATTATTATCAGTTGGAAAAGAACATTTATACGTTTGGGAAAATGATGAGAGTATGATGCATGAAAATGATGCAGCCATGGTTTTATTAGACATGTGTAAAAATGAGTACATGTCGTATGGTGAAATCAAAGAAGGGAAAATTGAATTAAAAAGTGAGATTCACGGACTGTTTAAAGTAGATCGTAAGGCTTTGTTTACAGTAAATTCATTTGGGCAGATGATGATTGCGACTAGACACTCAAACACAGTAGTAAATCCAGGTGATAAACTTGCGGGTATGCGCATTATTCCTTTGGTGATTGAAAAGGAAAAAATGAAAAAAGTAAGTTCTTTGATTTCTTCTCCGATTCTTGAAATTAAGCCGTTTGTATTAAAAAAAGCAGCTGTGATCACAACAGGAAGTGAAGTATATAAAGGAAGAATTCAAGATACATTTACACCAGTGATTCAAGATAAATTGGCTGAATTTGGGTGCGAAATGGTATATCACGCGATTTGTGACGATGACGATAAAATGGTGACAGAAAAAATCAATGAAGCTTTAAAACAAGGCGTGGATATTGTTTTATGTACGGGTGGAATGAGTGTGGATCCAGATGATCGAACACCCCTTGCGATTAAGAATACAGGGGCGAATATTATTAGCTATGGTTCTCCAGTTCTTCCTGGAGCTATGTTTTTACTTGCCTATAAAGGAGAAGTTCCAATTGTTGGACTTCCCGGATGTGTCATGTATGCCAAAAGAACGGTATTTGATTTAATACTTTGTCGTTTACTTGCCAAAGATGCAGTGACATATGAAGAGCTATGTGATTTAGGTGAAGGTGGATTGTGCTTAGGATGTGATATTTGCACATATCCGAATTGTGGATTTGGAAAATGAGATATAAACTAAAAATTCAAATTGGTAATAATGAACCAAATTTTGGCAAAGGCGTTGTAGAACTATTGGAGTTATGTGATAAGTACGGTTCTCTATCAAAGGCTTATAAAGAAATGGGAATGTCAAATTCAAAGGCTTGGAAAATCATCAAAAGAGCTCAAGAAGATTTAGGGTATGAGTTGGTTTCTACAACGAGTGGTGGAAGTCATGGTGGAGGCTCTTGCTTAACTTTAGAGGGAAAAGAATTGGTACGTAAATATAAATTGTTTCAAGAAAAAATAGAAATATATTCAAAACAAGTGTTTCAGGAAGTATTTGAAGATGAATAAAGAGGAAGTATTGATTATTACTTTTAAAAGTATTCAAGATGTTCTAGATTTGGAGTCAAAGACAAAAAACGGGCGTATGATACCTGTTCCAAGTTGCGTTAAGGCAGGATGTGGCATGTGTTTTATGTCGAAAGATCTAGATGAGGAAAAGTGGAAAATATTTTTAAAAGAACAAAACGTTTTGTATGAGGATATAGTAAGGGTGAATTTTTAATGAATGAAAAAATATATTGTAAGAGTGGGGGATGTAGTGCCAAATTGGGCGCTAAAAAATTGAGTCATATTCTAGAAAAAATTGATTCTTATAAAGATAGTCATGTCTTGGTTGGCTTTGATTCAAGAGATGATGCAGCTGTTTATCAAATCGATGAAAATCATGCGTTTGTATCTACTTTGGATTTCTTTCCACCTATGGTTGAAGATCCATATTTGTATGGTCAAATTGCAGCAACAAATGCACTCAGTGATATTTATGCGATGAATGGTACGCCTAAAACAGCTTTAAATATTGTGTGTTTTCCAGAAAATGAAGATTTGAATATTTTAGGTAAAATCATTGAAGGCGGAAATAGTAAGTTAGTTGAAGCTAAGTGTGCTTTGGTAGGTGGACACTCTATTCGTGATGATTCCATTAAATATGGATTGAGTGTAACAGGTTTAGTGAATCCAATAGATGTAAAGAAAAATAATGGTACAAAAAGTGGAGATGTTTTGGTTTTGACAAAGCCTTTAGGTGTTGGTTTAACTTTAAATGCGTTGCGTATGGATGATTGTTCAAAATCAATGCAGGAAAGAGTTTTTAAAAGTATGACTACATTAAACAAGTATGCGTGTGATATTTTAAAAAAATATGATGTGCATGCTCTAACGGATGTAACAGGCTTTGGCTTGTTGGTGCATTTAAATGAGATGTTAGACGGAAAAAATAGTGCATTGATTTATAAAGATTCGATTCCATATTTTGATGATTGCCAAAAGTATGTCGAAGAGTTTTATTTAAGTGGGGCAGCACAAACCAATCGCAAAAGTGTAGAGGGTAAGATTTATTTTGATTGTGATTTTTTTACAGAGGAAATTTTATTTGATCCACAAACAAGTGGTGGCTTATTAGCTAGTGTATCTAAAGAGGATTTAGAAAAGCTAGAGATAGATTTTAAGGAAAATAATCTTGAATTGTATGTTGTGGGTGAAGTCATTGATAAAAATGAATATAATGTATATGTGAGGTAGTAAGATATGAAAACTTTAGATTGTAGAGGATTGGAGTGTCCACTTCCAGTTGTAAAGACAAAGGAAGCTTTAAAAGAAGAAAATGTAGTTTCAACAATTGTGGATAATGAGATTGCGGTTGAAAACTTAACGAAGTTTGCGAAAGTAAAAAATTATACGGTAAATTCTAAAAAAGAGGGTAAGGATTATATTGTTGAAATTTCAAAGGGTGATGAAGAAGCTGATTTTGAAGTAGAATATACTTATGCAGATTGTAGCTTGGCTAAGCCTAAAACGGTTGTAGTGTTCGCCAGTAATGTGATGGGTTCCAATCCGGATTTAGGTGCGATTTTAATGAAATCATTTATTTTCTCTTTGACAAAACAAGATGTTTTGCCAGATGAAATGATTTTCTATAATGAGGGTGTAAAAATCACAACGACAAAGAGTGAAACTTTAGAAGATTTAAAATATTTAGCGGATAATGGAGTAGAAATTGTAAGTTGTGGAACTTGTTTAGATTTCTTCCATTTAAAAGAAGAACTTCAGGTGGGGTCAGTCACAAATATGTATGATATTGTAGAAAGAATGGAGAAGGCTGATAAAATTATCAAGCCATAAGGATTATGAATAAATGTGTTATTGTGCGTGGTGGAGGAGACATAGCGACAGGGACAATATATAAACTTGTGAAAAGTGGATTTCAAGTATTGGTGTTAGAAGTTGAAAAGCCAAGCGCAATACGAAGGAATGTTGCCTTTTGTCAGGCTGTGTATGAACAAAAATTTACGGTTGAAGATATGACTTGTGTTTTAGTTTCAACGATAGAAGAAGCTAAAAAAATAATGGCTAAAAATCAAGTCGCCATGATGATTGATCCTAGTGGCGAAATAATTTCTAAAATAGAACATATTGCCTTGGTGGATGCGATTCTTGCCAAGAAGAATTTAGGTACGACAATAGATATGGCACCCATCACAATTGGCTTAGGTCCTGGCTTTTGTGCAGGAAAAGATGTACATGTGGTTGTAGAAACGATGCGTGGGCATAATCTAGGACGATTGATCTACCAGGGATATGCTTTGCCAAATACGGGTGTTCCTGGAAATATTAAGGGATATTCAAAAGAAAGAGTGATTCATTCTCCTTGTGCAGGTGTTTGTCACAATGTCAAAAAGATTACAGATATCGTTGAAAAAGGAGAAATTATTGCGTATATCGGAGAGATACCCGTGTATGCGAGCATGTCAGGTTTACTTAGAGGATTAATTCAGGATGGGTACAATGTAACATCTGGATTTAAAATGGCAGATATTGATCCTAGAGTGGATGAATATCAGAATTGTTTTACAATTTCTGACAAGGCACGTTGTATTGGTGGAGGCGTTTTGGAGGCGATACTGCATGGTTTATCTTGATCAAGCTGCGACTAGCTTTCCTAAATTAGAGGAAGTCAAACAAGCTGTAATGAGGGCATTCGATGTGGCAGGCAATGCGAATCGTAGTTCAAATATGGATTCTTCACGTTTGATTTTTGAAACAAGAAGAAATATTGCACAGTTTTTTGGCTTGTCTGATTTTCATCGTGTTATTTTAAATGGTGGAAATACCGAGAGTTTAAATACTTGCATTAAAGGAATCTTAAAAGAAAAAGATCATGTGATTACTACCTATGCAGAGCACAATAGTGTGCTTCGTCCTTTATATGAGTTAGAAGAAAAAGGAATAATCACATTAACGATATGTGCTCCTTATTTAGAAGATATTAAAAAGCATATTCAAAAGAATACTCGAATGGTTATCATGACACACAGTTCCAATGTGACAGGTGAAATCTTTGATGTGGATTTAATTGGACAATATTGTAAAGAATGTGGTGTCCTATTTATGGTGGATGCAGCTCAAAGTGCAGGTCACATTCCTGTGTCTATGGAAAATATAGATGTTTTATGTTTTAGCGGCCATAAAGGTTTATTAGGGATTGCTGGTATTGGTGGCTTTTGTGTAAAAGACATGGAAGTAAAACCATTGATTTCTGGTGGAACAGGTATAGATTCTTTTAATCCACAAATGCCCAAGGCATATCCAGAACATTTAGAGGCGGGTACGCAAAATATTGTAGGGATTGCGGCTTTAAATGCAGGGATTCAATATGTTCAATCTCATCAAAAAGAGATTGTGGAAAAGGAATGTTTTTTACTTCAAAAATTATATGAAGGTTTATCTGGTTATGTAGAGTTTTATTCATCTTTAGAAAATTCGACACCTATTGTGGCAATAAATATTCCAGGTAAAGATAGTGCTTATGTGAGCGATTTATTAAATTATAAGTATGGTATTGTGACGCGTTGTGGTGCGCATTGTGCGCCCTTGATGCATAAACATTTAAAGACAGAAGAAAGGGGAATTGTACGTTTGTCTATATCGTTTCAAAATACAATAGAAGATATTGATTTTGTGGTACGTGCAATCCAAGAGATTTCAAATGATTATTAGTGTAATTGGTTCGGGTGGAAAAACAACGTATATCCACGAGTTAAAAGATAAATATGTTTCTTTAAATAAGACCGTTTTAATGTGTACAACGACGCATATGTTGATTGAAGAAGATACATTAGTCGATCCTGGTTATGATGAAATCATGCAAAGAATTGAAGCATATGGATATTGTCATGCGGGAAATCGTTGTGGTGACTTGAAAATTGAGGCGTTAGATGAAGAATTGTTAAATCAATTAAAACAAGTGGTGGATGTGATACTGATAGAGGCGGATGGTTCTAAATATTTACCTTTGAAGTTTCCTAGCGCTAATGAACCAGTCATTGATTCAGATACGGATGAGATTGTGTTGATTTCAAATCTAAATGGATTAAATCAACCAGTAAAAGATGTGGTACATCGTTACAAGCTTACAAATTTAGATCCAAGTGAACTTGTAACACCTAGAATTATGCAAGATTTAATACGTGCTTATTTAAAGAAACTAAATAAACCTGTTACAATTCATGTGAATGGAGCTAGTGATTTGTATACGCGTTGTGTAAAGGCTTTATTAGAAGAAAATGTCGATGTGAATCTCATTCGAAAGGAATGGTTTAATATGCAGCCTAAGCTAGTGATTTTAGGTTGTGGTCATGTCAGTCAGTATTTGGCTAAAATGGCTAGTATATTAGAACTATATACGATTGTGATTGATAATCGTAAAGAATTTGCGAATTCTCAACATTTTCCTACGGCCGATGAAATTCATTGTATCGATTATGCTCAAATGGATTCTGTATTACCAGATGAAGAGAATGCTTGTTATGTGATCGTAACAAGAGGACATAAGGATGATCGTCTTTGTCTAGAAAAGACGATTCATAAGCCTCATTTATATTTGGGTATGATTGGAAGTAAAGGAAAAGTAAAAAAGACATTTGATGCTTTGATTGAAGAAGGATATTTGAAGGAAGAATTATCGAATGTGCACGCTCCAATTGGTTTAGATATTAAGGCACAGACGCCGGCTGAGATATCGATTAGTATTTTGGCTGAACTTATTGAAATAAAAAATACAAAGTTTAGTTCAAGTGTTTCGAAAGAATTATTAGAATCCAATATGCATGGAACTTTATGTATCATCATCGATAAAAAGGGTTCAGCACCTAGAGGAATTGGCAGCATGATGTTAGTGCATAAAGATGGAGTCATTGATACGATTGGTGGAGGAAAAGTTGAATATCAGGCTATTTTAGATGCCAAAGAATGTAAGAAAGTCATGATTAAAGAGTATGATTTATCCAATGCAGAAAGTGCAACACTAGGCATGATTTGTGGTGGATATAATAAAGTCTTGTTTATACCGGTATAGAGGAGGGATTGGATTTGAAGAAAAGAAGAAGACGAGTAAGAAAGTCAGTGATTTTTGTGATTGTTGTATTACTTTTGATTATTGCGTTGTTGATTTCGATGATCGCAAAAAAAGTTAGTGATAAAGAGGTAAGTGAACCTAAACAAGAAAAGACAACAGAAACAAAAAAAGAGAATAAGAAGCAACAAACAAATTTACCAAAGGTGAAAAAAATAAATCAAAGTGGTGACCCATATGAGAATACAGTAACGGTTTCGGATTTAGATTCAATCTATATTCTTGTGAATAAGTATTCAGGATTACCAGCAGATTATGAACCAAGTGATTTAGTTCAGGTACCTTCGAGTGGTGAAAATGAGAATGTGCGTATGCGAAAAGAAGCGGCAGAGGCATTTGAAAAGTTGATTGAGGCAGCATCAAATGAGGGGTTCATTTTGAATGCTTGTTCAGCTTATCGTTCTTATGCATACCAAACAGATTTATTTAATGGTGGAGCTGCAAGTTATGGCGAAGAGTATGCGGATCGTTATTGGACTCGTCCAGGATATAGTGAGCACCAATCTGGATTAGCTGTCGATATTCGTATGGATAATGATTGTAGTGATTTAGATGCCGTTCGATATAATTCGCACTATGATTGGTTGTTAGAAAATATGCATATGTATGGCTTCATTTTGCGTTATCCTGATGATAAGGAAGATAAAACTAAAATTGCTCCTGAAAGCTGGCACTTGCGTTATGTGGGTCAAGATTTGGCAACGTATTTGTATAAAAATAATTTAGCGTTAGATGAATATTATGGAGCTTAGGCAATCGTTGGATTGCCTTTTTTTGATTTATCAAATGGTATATTGTATACTAAAAATGACGTATATAAAGGATAAATACATGATGATTGATAAAAAGATAATAGTAGGTGTAAGAAATAAGGATGCGAATGCGAAAAAAGAGCTTATTTCATTGACGCGAAATCATTTGATACAAACGATTTACAAGCGATATATTGGCTTAGAAGAAAAAGAAATCAATGATATCTTACAGGCAACGTATACATATGCATTTATGCATATGGATAAATTGAGTGATGATAAAAATTTTTTAAAATGGATTACGGTCTTGTTGAATAAACAATTGCGTGAGTATATGCAGGCTAAAGAACATGCAGATGTAACTACAGCTTTGCGTGGACTTCCTCAATATAGACAATCGGATGTGGATGATTGTTTAAATGAGATGCCAGAAAATCAAAAGACAGTGACAATCATGCATTGTTTAGGGAAACTGAAAGAGAAGGATATCGCGAATCGTTTAAAAATGAGTGAAGAGGGAGTGGCTCGCTTATTAAAGAGTGGTAAACAAAAAGTGAAAGATGTATTGGATAAGAAGTGACAATGATATTTATTATTGTCCTTTTTTTTGATTTCGCATAAAATGTAGGCATATGAAAAGAGACACAAAAAGAGTATTAATACTATCACTTAAAATAGGTGTAGGAAGTGCAATTGCGATCATCTTAGCTTATTTTTTCAAATTGGATAATCCAACAAGTGCAGGAACGATTGCGTTGTTATCTTTGTTGACGACAAAGTGGGGAACAATGAGGCTTGTTCTTAGAAGAATTTCCACCTTCTTTGTGACAATTTTATTCTGTTTTATTTTCTTTGAATTAATTCCAAGCCATTGGATAGCTTTTGGACTTGTGATTGCGTGCTTAGTTGGGTACAGTGAAAAAATGAAGTGCCAGAATACATTAAGTGTAAATGCGATGATTGCCGTGCATTACTTGAGTTATTTGGATTTTAGTCTTCACTTTATGATGAATGAGTTTTATTTGATTTTAATTGGGGCCATTATTGCCTTCTTATTGAACTTGGTTCATGATTATAGTGGGGAAGAAGAGTATTTGAATTCTTGTATGATTTATATGGAGGACAAGATTCAGAGCTTGATGTATCAAATTGTTCACTATATTCAAAGTGAAGAAAGAAATACAACAATTTGGAAGGAATTAGAAGATATTAAGGTACAGGCAGAAAAGTATATTCATATTGCGATGGAATATCAGGATAACACGTTTACGAGTTTGCCGGATTATTATATTCGTTATTTTGAAATGCGAGCTTTACAATGTGACATTCTGCATATGTTGCACTATAAGATTCGAAAGATTCGTAAGATGCCAAAAGAGGCGAATGAATTAGCGAATTATATTGAATATTTAATTCCGTTTATTCATGAAAAAAATGATCCGCAGCCTCAAATTACTTCACTTCATCAGATGTTCAAAAACAAGCAGGGGGAGGCTCTTCCTAAAAGTCGAATTGAATTTGAATCAAAGGCAATGTTTCTGCATATTTATATGGATTTAGAAGAGTTTTTATACACAAAAAAGAAGTTTATTGATCAAACGACAGAGGAACAGAAAAAGTTGTATTGGAGATGATATACATGAAATCAATCATTATTGTAACTGTTGTATCTATTATAGTTTCTATTGGAATCTATAAAGGAATTCGTAAAGTATTATATAAAAAGGATGTCACAAATAAGGCTAGTTTTGCCAGATTAATAAAATATATTTTGGTTTTTATTAATGGAATGATTTTTCTTGGACAATTTGAACAGACAAAACCTATAATGTCCTATCTTGCTGCATCGAGTGGAGTGGTTGCCCTAGTTTTAGGTGTTGCGGCTAAAGATGCCTTTGGAAATCTATGTAGTGGTTTAATGATTTTAACATTTAAACCCTTTGTCGAGGGTGATTTAATTAAAGTCAATCAAGGTGAATTAATTGGTTATGTTGAAAGTATTCGTTTTCGTCATACGATTATTCGTACATATGAAAGTAATCGTATTATTGTGCCAAATGCAACATTGAATTCGGCTACGATTGAAAATGCATTTTTTCAAGATACACGAAAAAATAACTATTTAGAAATTGAAGTTTCTTATGGAACAGATATTGATTTGGCGATAGATATTTTAAAGAGTTTAGTTGAAAAAACAATGAATGAATATGAAATTCAAAGTGAGGATCCAATTGAAGTAAAAGTAATCAATTTTTCTACAACAGGCATTGATTTGCGTGTTGTTGTTCCAAGTAAAACGAGTTTAGAGGGTTTTGATATGCTCGCAAAAATTCGTTATGAACTTATAAAAGAGTATGAAAAAGCGAATATTCATTTTGGAAATTATTCAGTAGAGGTAAGTCAATCATGATAAAAGTATATACAGAAGTCTTGGGATTTAATAATTTAATGTATCGCTACATGAGTTTACCTAACTCATTATCTTTGGCGGATTTAGCTTATTATACATTGGCATCTTACTTATCTGAAGAATATGCGGACTTTGTGATTGAGTCGAATGGTATTCCTTTTGCGTGTCCAAATTGTGAGGATGAACAATTTAATAAGTTACCTTGTGCTTCATTGATTCAACCAGATTTCAAAGAGGGAGATACTTTTAAGATGGTTTATGATTTAGAAGAGCCTTTTGAGATTGAAATTCAAGTTGAAAAAGTAGATGATATAGAAGAAGAGTCTAGTGTGATTAATGGTCGTGGTTTTGCGATTTGGGATGGCTTTAAAGAATTTCAGGATTATTATTATCAATCCATGGAATTATTTAAAGAATATGTGAAAGCGAATGATATGAATTTATCGGATTTTCCTGTGGATGAAGATCTTGATATTATTGAATTAAACAAGGTATTGGAAGATAATTTTGAAGAATTAAAAGATGTGTATGAGGGTGAGTAGATGAAAGTATATGAAATGAGTTTTCGTGATATGGATCAAAAAATGGTAGAGATTCATGGCGTGAAAATGGTTAAGCTTTTAGAGAAGATGGGATTAAAGTTAGATAATCTATATGGTGCATTAATGTATGGTTATATCGATCATAATGCGGGCTTTATTTTTGAAATCGTAGCTTTGGAAACAAAGAAACGTAATATTGAATATCGTATTGTGCCGATTGGTGTATCTTGTAAGATTTGTCGTTTTGATGTGCAGGAAATGGATATTCAAATTTTGGATAATGTGAATGTGGAATTGTTCCAAGATAAGATTGATATGGTTGAAAAGGCTACAGAAGTTTCTAAAGAATTAGAAGA
>NZ_DS996843.1:108606-115874 GCF_000156655.1 Holdemanella biformis DSM 3989 | reverse complement strand
GCTTCGTCTATATAAAGAGTTAGATTCATCCAGACATTTAGAGTATCCAGATGATATCATGGTATATTTTTTAGAAGAAGGAAAAGATGTAGAGGCATGCTGGGTTCGTCTTGAAGGAATACAAGATGGAAAGATGTATGGAAGTGTATTAACGGCTTTGCGCCAGGATTTTGGTGTGAAAGAAAAGGATACAATTTATTTTGGCATGACAGAAATGGAAGATCACAAGTTGGCGTGTGTGTGGGTGAAAGAAGATGAATAAAGAGGATTCATTATATTCAATTTATGTACAAATATTAAAAGAAGAATTAGTGATGGCTATGGGTTGTACAGAGCCTATCGCGATTAGTTATGCGTGTGCTAAGGCAGTGCAAGTGCTAGATCATTTACCAGATCGTATTGTTGTTAAGGCAAGCGGAAGTATTATTAAAAATGTGAAGAGTGTTATCGTGCCTCATACAAATGGTTTAAAAGGGATTGAAGTTGCAGCTGCTGCAGGAGCTTTATATGGGGATGCAAACGCAAAACTTGAAGTACTTTCTAGTGCGACGCGTGAACAAATAGAAGAATTACCAGAATATGTTCAGAACACAAATATTACTGTGCAGCATATTGAACAAGGTCA
Organism: Holdemanella biformis DSM 3989; assembly: GCF_000156655.1. Taxonomy (GTDB): domain Bacteria; phylum Bacillota_I; class Bacilli_A; order Erysipelotrichales; family Erysipelotrichaceae; genus Holdemanella; species Holdemanella biformis. Next base: position 115,249 of record NZ_DS996843.1, on the reverse strand, counting down.
TGTATTTGATTTAGAAATCAATGTGTATTATGAACAAGAACATGCAAGTGTTCGTATTGTAGATACGCATACGAATATTGTGCAGATTGAAAAAGATTGGAAAGTTATCTTTGAAGATAAGACGACAAGCTTAGAACATAAGGCGGATCATAGTGCTTTGATCATGAAACAAATTTGGGATTTTGCCAAAACTGTGGATATTGAGGATGTAAAAGAAATATTGGATCGTCAAATTGCTTGTAACATGGCTATCGCAAATGAGGGAATTTATAATTCATATGGTGCAAACATTGGTCATGTGATCTTGAATATGGATTTGGATTGCGTAAAGACAAGGGCCAAAGCTTATGCGGCGGCTGGGTCGGATGCAAGAATGAATGGTTGTGAACTACCAGTAGTCATTAATTCAGGAAGTGGAAATCAGGGGATTACTTGCTGTGTGCCGGTTGTTGTATATGCCAAAGAATTGAATTCTACGCAAGAACAATTGTATCGTGCTTTAGTTTTATCGAATTTGACTGCTATTTATATTAAAACAGGTATTGGTACTTTATCAGCATTCTGTGGGGCTGTTAGTGCTGGAGCTGCAGCAGGAGCTGGAATTGCCTACTTACATGATGGAACATATGAAGAAATTCAACATACCATTGTGAATGCGTTAGCTATTCTTTCGGGAACCATTTGTGATGGGGCAAAGGCTAGTTGTGCAGCTAAAATTGCTTCTAGTATAGATGCCGGTATCATGGGATATTATATGTATAAAAATAAGCAACAATTCTATGCGGGAGATGGAATCGTTGCTCATAGTGTGGATGAAACAATTCAAAATATTGGAACTCTAGGTTCTCAAGGAATGCTTCAAACAAATGATAAAATTATTGAGATGATGATTTCTTGCGATTAAAAGTCGATAAGCGAATGATTAGTTGAGGTTCATATTCCATATGGACGATACGTTTTCGTTCGCTTTTTGTTTGTTCTAGAAGAATGTCTACAGCTTCCTTGCCTTTTTCACAAGCACCATGATCGACGGTTGTAAGTTGAATTTGTGGAAAATCCGTTTCTGGAATATTGTCAAATCCAGCTACACTTATTTTGATGTTGTGATCTTTTAAACAGGCTAAGATACCTAAAGCTGTCATGTCATTATTTCCTATGTAGGCATCGTATTTATCACCTAAAATTTGTTTTGTCAAACGATACCCGTTCTCATATTCCCTTTTTTCAATTGGGTACATGTCAAATTGTTTAGAAGAACTAAAGAATACTTGTGTGTTGGATATTACACTTTTTACACCTTCATATCTTTCGTTTCTACCTATTTCTGTTGTATCTAATGGACTTGAAATATACGCAATTTTCTTATGTCCTAGTTGTTTTAAATGATTACCTAATAGATTTCCACATTTAAAACTGTTGAGTTCAATTGAATCACAATCGAGATTTTTTGGCTTATCTCCAATAATGATGCATGGAATTTGTTTGGAAAGTGCATTCCATTCATCAACAAATTTTGGGGGATATAGAAGAATGATTCCACATGGTTTTAATAGTTTTAAGCTTGAAAGTGCATGTTTTTCGAGCTCATCTTTACGAAGTGTGGAAATTGTAAGAATTTGTGTTTTGGTCTTACTAGCCTGTTCAATGATACTTGAAACGACCATAGAATAATATGAATTTGATAAATTCGAACAAATAACGACAATCGTATTCTTAGTATTTGAATATCTTTTTTTTACTTCTGGCTTTTTATATCCCATTTGTTTGGCTGTTTTTTTGACAAGTTTAACAGTTTCTTCTTTGAAAGAAACATTTTTATTATCACTTAAAATCATAGATACAGTGGATTGTGATACATTTAAAGCTTTGGCTATATCGCGTGTAGTTATTTTGTTTCTTTTTCCCATAATGAACCTCTTTTGATTTATTTTGATTAATTTATTGATTACTAATCAAATTATTAATCAAAGTCTATTTTTATCTTACACCATTTTATTTGATTGTCTAGCTATTAATCAATAATTTGATTAATAAAATCAGTTGGTTTTACCCGTTTGAAAGGAAATAAAAATAGGCGTATCGTTACTTTGAAAGAGGTGTGAACTATGTATGATTGTATAATAATTGGAGCGGGTATCAGTGGATGCTCTTTAGCTTTTGAATTGAGTAAATATAGTGGAAAAGTATTGTGGTTAGAAAAAAATAATGATGTGGCAGATGAAACGACCAAGGCCAATAGTGCAATTATTCATGCGGGCTATGATCCAGAGCCAAATACTTTGATGGCAAAATATAATATTTGGGGTAATAAAATTATTCCTTCTTTATGTAAAGATTTAGATGTACCTTGTAAAAATATTGGTTCTTTAGTTGTTGGATTTAGTGAAGAGGATGATAAGACAATTGAAGTGTTATATAAGCGTGGTATTGAAAATGGTGTTGAAAATCAGCGTATTATTAAGCAGCCTGAGTTATCAAAAATGGAACCAAATTTAAATCCAGCTTGTACAAGCGCTTTATATGCACCAAGTGCATGTATTATCAATCCTTGGCAGTTTGCAATCGCATTAAGTGAAGTGGCAATTCAAAATGGTGTAGAGCTTCGTTTGAATGAAGAGGTTACGAGTATAAAAAAAGATGGAGATATCTTTATCGTGAATGATACATACAAGGCTAAGTTAGTTGTAAATTGTGCGGGTGTTATGTGTGATCATGTGACTGGACTTATCAAGAAGCCAAATTATAAGATTACGCCGAATAAGGGTGAATATTATTTATTGGATAAATCACAAGGAAACTTGGTTCATCATGTTATTTTCCAATGTCCTACAAAGATTGGTAAGGGTGTATTGGTAGCTCCTACAGTAGATGGAAACTTGATTGTAGGTCCTACAAGTACAAATACAAATGTGGATGATTATTCGACAACGTCAGCAGGATTAAAAATAATTCGTGAAAATGCGGTTAAATCTGTGCCAAATATGAAGCTTCAAGAAAACATTCGTACTTTTGCAGGATTGCGTGCAAGAAGTGATACAAAAGATTTTATTGTTGGCGAAGATAAAGATGTGCATAATTACTTCTCGATTGCAGGTATGGCAAGTCCTGGTTTAAGTAGTGCAAGTGCAATCGCATTAGATGTTGTGAGAATGATGCAGGAAAAGAATTATTTTTTAAATTTAAAGAAGGATTATGTTTCTACAAGAAAAGTTGTTCGATTTAAAGAAATGTCACATGAACAAAGAAAAGAATATATTGAAAAACATCCTGAGTATGGTCGTATTATTTGCCGTTGTGAAACGATCAGCGAGGGAGAAATTATTGATGCGATTCGTCGTAGTCCAAAACCAGTGAGTTTAGATGGAATCAAACGTCGATGTAATGCAGGTATGGGAAGATGTCAGTCTGGTTTCTGTGGACCTAGAGTACAAGAGATTCTTGCCAATGAGTTGGGCGTTAGTCAACTAGATATCATGTTAGATAAGAATGGTTCTTATATTTTATGTGGAAGAACAAAGGAGAATGACGATGAATAATAAGTATGATGTAGTAGTCATTGGTGGTGGTCCTGCAGGTCTTGCCAGTGCGATGGCAGCCAAACAAAATGGCGCAAAATCTGTTTTGATTATTGAACGAGATAAAGAGTTGGGTGGTATTTTAAATCAGTGTATTCATAATGGTTTTGGTTTACACCACTTTAAAGAGGAATTAACAGGCCCAGAATATGCCGGTAAATATATTGATGAAGTCAATAAGACAGATATTGATATATTATTGGATACAATGGTTATTGAGATTACGCCAGATAAAATGGTGTATTGTTCAAGTAGCATTCATGGATATTTAATGATTCAGGCTAAATCGATTATTTTAAATATGGGTTGTCGTGAAAGAACACGTGGAGCCATTGCGATTCCAGGCACAAGAGCTTCTGGTGTATTTACGGCAGGTGCAGCTCAGCGATATGTAAATATTGAAGGGTATATGCCTGGTAAAAGAGTTGTGATTTTGGGTAGTGGTGACATTGGTTTGATTATGGCTCGAAGAATGACTTTAGAAGGCGCAAAAGTTTTGGCAGTTGTTGAAGTTATGCCTTATTCGAATGGTTTGAATCGTAATATTGTTCAATGTCTACATGATTATGATATCCCATTGTATTTAAGCCATACAATTACGGATATTGTGGGTAAGTCTAGAGTAGAAAAAGTTGTTGTTTCTAAGGTGGATGAAAATAGAAATCCAATTGAAGGAACCGAGATGGAATTTGATTGTGACTGCGTTTTATTGTCAGTTGGATTGATTCCAGAAAATGAGTTGTCAAATGATTTAGGGGTTGAAATGGATTCTAGAACACATGGACCTATTGTTTATGAAAATATGGAGACTTCTATGGAAGGGGTATTCGCATCAGGCAACGTTGTGCATGTGCATGATTTAGTGGATTTTGTAAGTTTGGAAAGTGAAAAGGCTGGAATGGGTGCTGGCCGATATGTTTCAAATGGCGAAGTATCTAAGGATCGTGTCGTTAAGACGATAAATGGAGATAATATTTCGTATGTAGTTCCGCAATATATTCGTAAGGATAATGTAGAAAAGAGTGTTGAACTATCTTTCCGTGTAAGAAGACCAACACAACAGGTAAATATTGTTGTGAGGGATGGGGATACTGTAATTGCGAAGTTTAAAAAGGAACATGTGATACCAAGTGAAATGGAGAAGGTATCTATTCCTAAAGTGTTGCTTGAAAAGGCAGATAAAGAATTGGTTGTATCTGTAAAGGAGGATGTGCAATGAGAGAGTTAATTTGTATAACTTGTCCTAAGGGTTGTCACTTAAAGGTGGATGAAGAAAATGATTATAAAGTAACTGGAAATGGCTGCCCTAGAGGTGCAATCTACGGAAAAAAAGAGTGTACACATCCAACTCGTGTGGTGACAAGTACAGTTAAAATTGTAGGTGCAGAAATTGAAAGATTGAGTGTGAAGACGAATGGAGATATTCCAAAAGAAAAAATCTTTGATGTGATGAAAGAGTTGAATCATGTAGTTGTGAAGGCGCCAGTACATCGTGAAGATGTAATTGTCTCTGATATTTGTGGTACGGGTGTTGATTTAGTTGCGACGAAAGACTTATAATATGACTGTTAAAAGTGGGGAGCTTTTAGGCTGAGAGTAGGTTTGTCCTAGACCCAATAACCTGATTTGGATAATGCCAACGTAGGGAATATATCTTTTTGATAGGGAGCTGCAGATTGGTTTTTTTGCAGCTTTTTTCTTGGTGGTGAGAAAATGAATTATTCTATTTTTGATGTGGATGGAACAATACTAGATTCAATGGAAGTATGGAATACTTTGGCAAGTCGATATGTTCAAAGTTTGGGTATGATTCCCCAAAATAATCTTGATGAAATTGTTTCAAATATGAGTTTAGAACAGAGTGCAACATATTTGAAGAAGCATTATGGAATCAATAAATCAGAAGAACAAATCATTTCAGAAGTATTGAATCTTATATCGGATTTTTATAAGTATGAAGTGAAGCTTATGCCTGGGTTTAAAGATTTTATTTCACATTATGATTCAGTCAATGTGATTGGTACGAGTTGTGATGAAAAGTTAGTAAAAATTGCGTTGAATAGATTGGGTGTGTTGAATTATTTTGAAGATATTATAACTTGTTCAAAGGTGAATAAGTCAAAGAATGATCCGGATTTTTATTTGGCTTGTGCACAAGTTTTAAACCAAAGACCGGAAGATATAGTTGTGTTTGAGGATGCAGATTATTGTATAGATGTGGCGAGAAAAATTGGATTTAAAGTGATAAAAATAAAAGATTGGAGAGATTTAAATGAAGAGTGCATTAACAATTGCGGGAAGTGATTCGAGTGGAGGAGTAGGCATTTAGGCAGATATCAAAACAATGTGTGCTAACCATGTGTTTGCGACAAGTGCAATTACGGCATTAACTGCTCAAAATACTTTGGGAGTTACAGGCATTATGGATGTAATACCTGAATTTTTAGGTGAACAACTAGATGCAGTATTTACAGATATTTATCCGGATGCGGTAGAGATTGGAATGGTATCAAGTTCTAGTTTGATTGAAATGATTGCAAAGAAACTTAAGGAATATAAGGCAGAAAATATTGTGGTCGATCCTGTAATGGTTGCGACAAGTGGTGCAAGATTGATTAGTGAAGATGCAATTGAAACATTAAAAAAAGAATTGTTGCCTTTAGCTACTTTGATTACTCCAAATATTCCGGAAGCGGAAGTACTTTCAGAAATGGATATTATGGATGAGGAAAGTATGGTTGAAGCGGCAAAAAAAATCAGTGAAACTTTTTGATGCGCTACTCTAGTTAAGGGCGGTCATCAAATCAATGATGCGAATGATTTATTATATAGAAATGATTCATTTACTTGGTTTAAAGGGAAACGTATCAATAATTCAAATACACATGGTACGGGTTGCACTTTGTCGAGCGCAATCGTATCAAATCTTGCGAAAGGATTTGATTTGGATGATTCGGTAAAACGTGCAAAAGATTATATTTCAGGTGCGTTAAGTGCAATGCTTGATTTAGGTAAAGGCTCAGGTCCGATGGATCATTCGTTTGCGATAGATAATGAATATACAAAGG
>NZ_DS996843.1:104777-107584 GCF_000156655.1 Holdemanella biformis DSM 3989 | reverse complement strand
ACTTGAACAAGGTAGTGAGAAAAAAGAGCTAGAGATGTATCAAAAAATGATGGACAAAGGATTTGGAATTAAGGCTATCGCATCCATCTTCTCAGTAAGTGAAGAGTCTGTTAAAAAGTTGTTGATGAAAGCTTAGGAGAGTGGATGTTATGCATTCGTTCTTTATCAATAATTATGAAGAACATTCGATAAAATGTTTGAAATATTAACTTTTTTTCACATATATACAGTAGAAATGAAATATATGAAGTAAATGTAAGATGTAGACATGATGCAGACCTATTTTGTGAGTGGTTAGTAAGTGGACAATTGTTAACCATCTGTTTATAATGAATCTAGAAGGGAGCTAACATAAAATGTCAATTATTAAATTAAATCCAGCCTTTAAAGATTATCTTTGGGGCGGAACAAAATTAAAAGAAAATTATGGTAAAAAGACTGATATGGATCCTGTCGCAGAAAGTTGGGAATTGTCTGTACATCCAGATGGACCAAGTATTGTTGCGAGTGGTGAATATGAAGGCTTATCATTTCCTGAATATTTAGAAAAAAAGGGGAAGGGTGTTTTAGGAACAAAGGGGAATACATTTGAATTTTTCCCAATCTTAATTAAATTTATTGATGCCAAACAACCATTATCGATTCAAGTGCATCCAGATAATGAATATGCACTTCGTGTAGAGCACGAATATGGAAAAACTGAAATGTGGTATATTTTAGATTGTGAACCAGATTCATTCTTATATTTTGGAGTAAATAAAGAAATTACTAAAGAGGAATTTGAACGTCGAATCCAAGATAATACGTTATTAGACGTGTTAAAGGCAGTCCCAGTACATAAGGGAGATGTTTTCTTTATTAAGTCTGGAACAATTCACGCGATTGGTGCTGGTATTCAGATTTGTGAAATTCAACAAAATTCAAATACAACATATCGTGTTTATGATTTTGGTCGTGTTGGAAAAGATGGTAAGCCTCGCGAATTGCATATTCAAAAGGCAATTGATGTTTCAAATTTAAGTCCAATTGAATCTGACTTTAAACCATGTGGACCAGAAGAGAAGAATGGGGATTGTGATACGGTTCGCTTGGCAACTTGTGAATACTTTACTACATTTGAATCTACATTAAATGGTACAACTACGCTTCATGTTGATGATGAAAGCTTTGGTTCTATCTTGTTGATTGAGGGTAATGCGACAATTGAAAATGATGGTACAACTTTAGAAGTAAACAAAGGCGATTCTGTATTTATTGATGCGAATAGTGGTGATGTAAAAATCACAGGAAACTGCCAATGGATCTTTAGCATGGTTTAATCCCCTGCCTCTTTTTAGTTATGAAAGAATTTCAAAAAGATTTAATAGACTGGTATATTAAAAATCATCGTCCTTTAGAATTTCGTTTAAAGAAAGATCCTTATGAAATATGGATCAGTGAAATTATGGCGCAGCAGACACGGATTGAGGCTATGCTTCCTTACTTTAAAAGGTGGATACAACAGTTGCCAGATATTGAGAGTGTCGCAAAGTGTGATGATGAAAAGTTAAATAAATTGTGGCAAGGACTAGGTTATTATTCGCGTTGTAAAAATATTAAGAAGTGTGCTATTGAATGTGTTGAAAAATATAGTGGGAAATTGCCTTGTACAAAAGAAGAATTATTAAAATTACCAGGAATTGGCCCATACACGGCAGGTGCTATAGCTTCCATTGCGAATGGACAAAGAGTAAGTGCAGTCGATGGAAATGTGATTCGTGTATTTTCTAGGTTGTATAATATTTTTGAAGATGTTACCAAGACAAGTGTGAAGAAACAGATTGAAGAGTTGGTAGATGAAAGTCTTCCTTCAAAAGAAGAAATTTCCTATTATAATCAAGCCATAATGGAGTTGGGAGCTCTTATTTGTATTCCTAAAAATCCTAGGTGTGAATTGTGTCCAGTTAAAAAGTATTGTGATGCCAAAGATCCTGGCAGTTTGCCTTACAAGGCGAAAAAGAAAATGCGAAAAATAGAATATAAACATTTATATATATTGGTGCATAAAGATAAGGTACATGTAGTTAAAAGAGCGGATACCGGCTTATTGGCTGGGCTTTATGGTTTTGATGAAACGAAACCAGAACATATTATAGAAAGTATTGAATTAGAACCTTATATACATATTTTTTCACATGTAGAGTGGCACATGGATGCAACGTTATGTATAGTAGATAGGGAAGATTCGAATTATAAGACAGTAGAAGAAATCGAAGAGCATATCGCAATGCCTAGTGCGTTTATGCCATTTATGAAACAAGTAAAGGAGTATTTATGGAAAAAGTAGAAATTGAAAGTTTTACTTTAGATCATACTAAAGTAAAAGCACCATATGTGCGTTTGATTAGTGAAGAACAAGGACCTAATGGAGATATTGTATCGAATTTTGATGTTCGTTTATGCCAACCGAATCGACAAGAGATTCCAACTGGAGTTATGCATACTTTAGAACATTTATTCGCATTATATCTTCGCCCAAGAATTTCTGGCTATTTAGATTGCTCACCATTTGGATGTCGTACAGGATTTCACCTTTTAGCATGGGGAAAACATTCAAGTAAGGATGTTGCGATTGCTGTAAAAGAAGCTTTAAAGCTAATCATAACTACAGAATGGGAAGATGTTCCGGGTACTGAAGAAAAAGAATGTGGCAACTATAAAGACCATTCTTTATTTGGTGCTAAAGAATGGGCTAAGGAAATTCTAGAAAAAGGAATGAGTTGTGATCCGTTCGAAAGAAAAATTGTGTAAGAGAATGTAAAATTCTC
>NZ_DS996843.1:90057-102692 GCF_000156655.1 Holdemanella biformis DSM 3989 | reverse complement strand
AATTCTCTTTTTTTATTTGAGTTGCCCTATTTATCGCGTCGTTTCTATGGTAAAATATAGTATAGTCTTTAAAAGGAGAACTTATATTATGGCAGGAATTTTTGGAAAATTATTTTCAGAAGAACAACGTGAATTATCTGCATTAGAAAAGATTGCAGATCAAGTATTAAAATATGAACCAGAAATGCAAGCATTATCTGATGACGAATTGCGTGCAAAAACGGATGAATATAGAAAAAGAATTGCAGATGGAGAAACAGTAGATGATCTTCTTCCAGAAGCATTCGCAACAGCTAGAGAAGCGGCATATCGTGTAATCAACGAAAAACCTTATAAAGTCCAGATTATGGGTTCGGTTGCGATGCACAAAGGTGATATTTCAGAAATGAAGACTGGTGAAGGTAAAACTTTAACAGCAACAATGTGTGTATATTTAAATGCTCTTGCAGGTCAAGGTGTTCACGTAATCACAGTTAATGAATATTTGGCTGGTCGTGATGCAGCGTGGATGGGTGAAATCTATCGTTTCTTAGGTTTAACGGTTGGTGTAAATACACGCGATTTAAAACCAAGAGAAAAACGTGATGCGTATGCATGTGATATTACTTATACAACAAACTCTGAACTAGGATTTGATTATTTGCGTGACAACATGGTTACAGAAGTTGAAGATCGTGTAATGCGTGGACTTCACATGGCTGTAATCGATGAAGTTGACTCTGTATTAATTGATGAGAGTCGTACACCATTGATTATTTCGGGTGGTAAAAAACAAACCGCAAACTTATACATTCAATCGGATCGTTTTGTGAAGACTTTAATTGCTCCAGAATACGAAACAGATAAGTTTACACATGAAAAAACTTTGATTTCTGGAGACTATGATATTGATGAAAAAACACGCCAAATCATGTTGAGTGAAGAGGGTGTTCATAAGGCAGAAAAATTCTTTAAGATCAAAAATCTTTATGATATTGAACATACACAACTTGTTCACCACATTAACCAGGCTTTAAAGGCAAACTATATTATGATGCGTGAAGTTGAATATGTGGTTAGTGATGAAAAAGAAATCGTTATCGTTGACCAATTTACAGGTCGTATGATGCCTGGACGTGCATATTCAGATGGTTTACACCAGGCTATTGAAGCTAAAGAAGGGGTTCCAATTAAAGAAGAAACTTCGACTTTGGCAACAATCACATACCAAAACTTCTTCCGTCTATATGAAAAATTAGCAGGTATGACTGGTACTGCAAAAACTGAAGAAGAAGAATTCTTATCAACTTACAACATGAAAGTTGTTGTGATTCCTACAAACCGTCCAGTAGCTCGTAAGGATCTTCCAGATGAAATTTATGCACATAAAAAAGATAAATATGCTGCATTGGTACGTGAAGTAAAACGTTTGTATGAAACAGGACAACCAGTTCTAGTTGGTACGATTGCGGTAGAAACAAGTGAGGTTATTTCTCAATTATTAAATAAAGAACACATTCCTCATGAAGTATTAAATGCGAAGAACCATGCTCGTGAAGCAGAAATCATCGCAAAGGCAGGCCGTCCAAAATCGGTTACAATTGCGACAAACATGGCTGGTCGTGGTACCGATATCAAATTAACAGAAGAATCACGTAAATTAGGTGGTTTAGCTGTATTGGGTAGTGAAAGACATGAATCTCGTCGTATTGATAACCAGTTACGTGGACGTTCAGGTCGTCAAGGAGATCCTGGATTCTCACGTTTCTATGTATCTTTAGAAGATTCATTAATGGTTCGTTTTGGTGGCGACAAGCTACAAAAGCTATTTGAAAAAATGGGTGACGAACAAATTGAGTCTAAGGCAGTCACAAAATCAATCACAATGGCTCAAAAACGTGTTGAAGGATATAACTTTGATATGCGTAAACAATTATTAGATTATGATGATGTATTGCGTCGCCAACGTGAAATTATTTATGCACAGCGTAATCGTATCTTAGAAGCAGATGAAGTACATGATATGGTTCATGTTGTATTTGAAAAGACAATTGAACAGACTTTACAAGCTAATTTATCAGATCAAAAGAAACAAACAATTGATGTTGCAGGCGTTGTTAAATCCGTTGAAATGATGGGTATGGCTGAAGATAAGGCGATTCGTGCAAGTGAACTTGAAGGAAAGTCTTATGATGAAGTTAAAGAATATTGTGTAAATAAGATTTGGAATGAATATGAAGCTGAAATCAAAGATGTGAAGCGTCAATTCTTACCTTTTGAAAAGACAGTTGTATTACGTAATATTGACCGTAACTGGATCAACCATATTGATATGATGGATAAATTGCGTAGTGGTATCTATTTGCGTTCTTATGCACAAAACAATCCTCTACAACAATATGTACAAGAAGGATTTGATATGTTTGAAGAAATGAATCAAAGAATTGATCGTGAAATTACATTCTTCTTATTAAAGGTTCGTATTCGTAAGGAGCATGAAGCTTAATGGAACTATATGAATTGAAACAAGGAGTGAGTACTCACCTAGAGAAATTACATTCTTTAGGTGAGTCACTTTGACTTATCTAGCAAAAATAAACAAATTGAAGACTATGATAAACAAACTTTAGAACCAGATTTTTGGCAAGATCAAAAAAAAGCTCAACAAGTGATTCGTGCAAAAAATGCATTAAAAGATATTGTAGATCGTTATGAAGAATTAGATTTACAATTAAATTCGTTAAATGATACGGCAGATGAATTAAAGTCTGAATTTGATGAAGAATTGATGATGATTGCCGAAGAAGAATATATGGATATGGATAAGAAGTTTGAGAATTTTGAAATCCAAGTCTTATTAAGTCATGAATATGATCAGAACAATGCGATTCTAGAAATTCACCCAGGAGCTGGTGGAACCGAGTCTTGCGACTGGGCAAGTATGCTTTATCGTATGTATACAAGATATGCTGAAAAACATGGCTTTAAAGTAACTGTTCTAGATTATTTACCTGGAGATGAAGCTGGTATTAAAAGTGTAACTTTCCTTGTCGAAGGAGATAAAGCTTATGGCTATCTGAAATCAGAAAAGGGTGTACATCGTTTAGTTCGTATTTCACCATTTGATTCAGGAGCTAGAAGACATACTTCGTTTGCGAGTTTAGATGTTATGCCTCAATTCAATGATGAAATTGAAATTGATATTAAGCCAGAAGATTTAATTGTTGAAACAAAACGTGCTTCTGGTGCTGGAGGACAACATATCAATAAAACGGATAGTGCCGTACGTATGGTGCATAAGCCAACGGGCATTGTGGCTACATGTCAAAATGGACGTAGTCAGCATGAAAATAGAGAAGAATGTTTGCGTGTCTTAAAATCTCGTTTGTATCAATTAGAAATTGAAGAACAAGAAAAGAAGATTGCTCAAATTAAAGGTGTACAATCCGCTAATGAATGGGGCAGCCAAATTCGAAGCTATGTCATGCATCCATATAGCTTAGTCAAAGATGTTCGTACAGGATATGAAACAAGTCAAGTTCAATCTGTATTAGATGGAGATCTTGATGAATTCATCTTTGCGTATTTAAAATCACAAATCCAATAAAATCCAATCGAAAGGTTGGATTTTTTCTATAATCGCTCATAAAAATGTAATTAAATTAAATTATTTCCTCATAAAAGTGAAATCATTTTAAATTATTCGCTCATAAAAATGTAATTAATATTGAATATTCCCTCATGAAAATGTAAAATAAGGATGGTGATATAGATGAAAAGAAGCATATATAAAGACTTATTGCGATGGAAAAGAAATAAATTGAGAAAACCCCTTATTATTGATGGGGCAAGACAAGTTGGAAAAACTTGGGTTATTAAAGAATTTGGTAAAAATGAGTATAAAAATGTAGCATATATAAATTGTGATCGTATTGTAGAAATGAAGTCATTGTTTTTTGATTTTAATATAGAAAGATTGATTCGTTCTTTTAGTGCAATCACAAACGAAACAATTGTTCCAGAAGATACTTTAATAGTATTAGATGAAATACAGGAAGTGCCTCTCGCGATAACCGCATTAAAATATTTTTGTGAGGAAGCAAGGCAATATCATATCATAGTGGCAGGTAGTCTTTTAGGAGTAAGTCTTCATGGAGGGACTGGTTTCCCTGTAGGAAAGGTAGATCGATTAAAAATGTATCCGATGACTTTTTCAGAATTTATTGAAGCATCTGGTAAAGTACACCTTTTAGAGTTATTGGAGTCGCATAGATGGGAAGAAATTTCATCATTATCTGTTACATATACAGATTTATTACGCCAATACTACTATGTGGGTGGAATGCCGGAAGTGGTAGATTCTTATTTTTTAAACTATGATTTGAAAGAAGTTAGAAGTATACAAAATACAATTTTAGATGATTACGAACAAGATTTTTCTAAACATATTCCGCCTGCTCTTTTAGCAAAAGTAAGAATGGTTTGGAGATCAATTCCTTCACAATTATCAAAAGAGAATAAAAAATTTGTTTATGGTGCATTAAAAAAGGGTGGTCGTGCAAAAGAATTTGAGGATGCGATTGATTGGTTGATTCATGCAGGATTAATACATAAAGTAAATCGCGTGAATAAAATAGAAAAGCCATTGAAATTTTATGAGGACCTTAATGCATTTAAATTGTTTGTGTCAGACTTAGGCTTGTTGCAAGCTATGGCAAACGTATCCGCAAAAGAAGTTCTAACAGATGAAAACTTTTTTTCTGAATATAAAGGTGCATTTACTGAACAATTTGTGGCACAAGAACTAATCGCGAATAAGGAGACTTTGTACTATTATTCAAGAGAAAATTCTACACTAGAACTTGATTTTCTTGTTCAAAAAGATGTGGTTTATCCAATAGAAGTAAAAGCAGAAGAGAATGTTAAATCAAAAAGTTTAAAAACGGTATATGATGCTGATCATGCGGTATGTCCTGTACGGTTTTCAATGTTAGGCTATAAGAAACAAGAATGGATGGAAAATGTTCCATTATATGCATCAATGGAATATATTCGTTCTAAAGAATAAGGTTAAGAATATGAACGTATATTATCATTTACCGGGCTTATTTGAATTCTATGAATTTTATAAAAAGTTTTTGCCCCTATTTAAAAATAAACCTGAATATTTCTATGACTGGTGTAAGATTGGATCTATATATGGATCACCATCTGATTGTATATGGTCTGGTGGACGCATCAGTTATGCAGATTGTGATCAAAAAAAAGTATTCGCTTTGGTGAAAGAATATAATATATCTTCACGTCTTACATTTAGTAATTCTTTGATTGAAGAAAAGCATTTGTCCGATATAAAATGTAATGAATTATGTCGATTGTTGAATTTAGATACAAATAATGGAATTATTATTCATTCGGATATATTGATGAAATATCTGAAAAAGAAATATCCGAATCTATATTTTGTATCTTCAATCACAAAAGTATTAACGGATTTTAATGATTTTAAGCATGAACTAGAAAATCCAGACTTTACCTATGTGGTACCTGATTTTCGGTTGAATAAACAATTAGAAAAGTTGAATTCACTATCTGAATCATATAAACCAAAGGTAGAATTTTTATGCAACGAATGTTGCTGGTACGGATGTAAAGATCGTAAGGAATGTTATAAATCGGTTTCTAAACAAAATCTAGGCATTGATTGTATGGATCATGTATGTAAGGCCCCTTTTTCTAAGGAAGGGTATCGTTTTTCTAGAGTGATGGAAAATCCTGCATTTATTAGTTTAGAGAATATTTTAAATATCTATGTCCCTATGGGCTATTCAAATTTTAAAATTGAAGGAAGAGACTTAGGAAGTGCTCTATTATTAGAATTTATTCTTTACTATATGGTAAAACCAAAATACCAAATCCACGTGCGTGAAGAAATGTATTTAGATGCGATGCTAGACTTATTTTAGGAGGTTCACATGATAGAAAAAAGACATACAGTACGTAAGTATTTAGATCAACCATTAGATATGGCTTTGGTTGATTTGTTGAATGATCGTATTAAACAAAATAATGAATTGTATAATTTGACATTTAAACTCGTGACAAATGAATCAGATGGACTTTCTAGTTTGGCTAAAATTATGTCGAATAATACCATACAAAACTATATTGTTCTTGCAGGCAAAGAATGTTCAAGTTTAGATGAAAAGATAGGCTATTGTGGTGCTGACTTGATTTTGTATGCCCAAAGTTTAGGCTTAAATACATGGTGGTGTGGAGGTATGTTTAATGGCAAGAATGCTCTTAAACATTTAGATGATAAAGATGTTAGAGTGAATGGTGTCATTGTGATTGGATATGGAAAAACACAGGGGGTACCACACAAATCAAAGACAGCTGATCAAATTAGCCATTATCAAGGAGTAGTTCCAGATTGGTTTAATGCAGGTATCAAAGCTTTATTATTAGCACCTAGTGCTTTAAATAGACAACCATATATAGTAAATGGTGTAGGAAATAAAGTGAGTTTTAAAGTAAAAAGTGGACCTTTATCACAAGTTGATTTAGGTATAGGAAAATATTTCTTTGAGTTTGGTGCAGGTAAATCAAATTTTGAATGGAGTTAATATGATACATATTGAAGATGAATTCTTTTTAAAGAAGAAGTTTAATTTTGAAAAATTGAAAGAATTTGGTTTTTCTTTTGAGAATAACACATATGTTTATACAGAAGATTTTTTGGATTCAAATTTTAAAGCTATCATTGAAATATCGGATGTTTTAAAAGGTAAAGTTATTGATAATAATAGTGATGAAGAATATATGCCACTGCGCATAGAATCCTTTGATGGAGAGTATGTTTGTAAAGTTCGTGAAGCATACAAATCCATATTAAAACGAATTGCGGATATATGTTGTACAGATGTATTCTTTGCGGATGATCAAGCAAATCGTATTACGAAATTCATTGATGAAACGTATGGAGTAAAACCAGATTTTCCATGGAAGGATGACAATGGTGTTTTTCGTCATTTAGACAATAATAAATGGTTTTCCCTTATTATGTATGTTTCGTTAGATGCTCTATTAAAAAATGGAGATAATAGAAAGTTGAATATTATCAATTTAAAGATAGATACTTCTAAAAGAAATGAACTTTATGAAATAGACGGTATTTATCCGGCCTTTCATATGAATCATAAAATGTGGATATCTGTCGTACTTGACGATACTATAAGTGATGAAAAAGTAATGGAACTTGTAACGTGTAGTTTTGATTTAACAAAATAAGGAGAGAATGATATGTACGGAATTATCGCAACATGGAGAATGGCTTTAGAAGGAATTTCAAAAGCAGATTCTATGTTAAAAAATAACGAAAGTGCGGCGAATTCGATTGAAGAAGCAATCAAAGCTGTAGAAAATTTTGAATACTATAAAAGTGTAGGATATGGTGGACTTCCAAATGAAGAAATGGAAGTAGAATTAGATGCTGCTTTTATGGATGGAGATACACTAGAATTTGGATGTGTTGGAGGCGTTAAAGATTTTGCCAATCCTGTTAGTATTGCACGTAGTCTAATGCACTATGATGCCAACAATTTTTTAGTGGGTCAAGGAGCTGAAAAATATGCTTCAAGACATGGCTTTGAAAGAAAAACAATGCTTACAGATCGTGCTAAGATTCATTATCACAATCGTATAAAAGAAATCACAAATACGGAATTAAAACCATATTCAGGACATGACACAGTAGGTATGGTTTGTCTAGATACTGCAGGACACATGACTTGTGCTACAAGTACTTCTGGATTGTTCATGAAACATCCAGGACGTTTAGGTGATTCCCCTGTATGTGGTTCTGGATTCTATGTAGATTCTTTTGTCGGAGGAGCAAGTGCTACAGGTTTAGGTGAAGATGTTATGAAGGGCTGTGTTTCTTATGAAATCGTTCGACTAATGAAAGAAGGTATGCATCCTCAACAGGCTTGTGAAAAAGCTGTACACGATTTTGATTTGGAATTAAAACGAAGAAGAGGCAAAGCTGGAGACATGTCTTTGATTGCGATGAATAATAAAGGTGAATGGGGTTGTGCTACAAATATTGAAGGTTTTAGTTTTGTGGTGGCAACTGAAAAGCAAGCCCCAACGGTATATTTAGTCAATCATGATGCGGACGGAAAATGCACATTTGAAGTCGCAAGTAAAGAATGGATGGACAACTATATGGCTTTACGTACAGCTCCGTTAGTTAGGAAATAATATGGAAGAAGAATTATTAAAGAAGATTGATGAAATCAGTGATGAGATGATTTCAGGAATCAAAAGAATTGTTCAAATCGAGAGTGTACAAAGTGAACCTAAGTTAGGTATGCCTTTTGGTGAAGGCGTAAATAAAGCTTTAGAAGAAGCATTGAAATTAGCTTGTGAATTAGGCTTTGAAACAGAAAACGTCGATCATATGGTGGGCA
Organism: Holdemanella biformis DSM 3989; assembly: GCF_000156655.1. Taxonomy (GTDB): domain Bacteria; phylum Bacillota_I; class Bacilli_A; order Erysipelotrichales; family Erysipelotrichaceae; genus Holdemanella; species Holdemanella biformis. Next base: position 94,242 of record NZ_DS996843.1, on the reverse strand, counting down.
TTGCCAAATATGGTACAGGTGAAGATTATATTGGTATTATGGGACATTTAGATGTTGTTCCTGTAGGAGAAGGATGGAATCATCCTCCGTTCTCAGCTTATGAAGATGAAAATGGCAGAATCTTTGCCCGCGGTATTCTAGATAATAAAGGACCGACTTTATCTTGTCTATACGCATTATATGCCATAAAAAAATTGGGTATTCAATTAAAGCGTCCTGTTCATATTTTGTTTGGAACAAATGAAGAAACAGGATTTGAAGATTTAAAACATTTTCTTAAAGTCAGAAAACCACCTATTATGGGGTGGACACCCGATTGTAAATATCCGGTTGTATATGCGGAAAGAGGAAGAAGTACCTATCGTGTGAGTACGGCTATTGAAAATAAAACTGTATTTAATCAATTTATTAACGAATATATTTTATCAGACAATGGATTTGGAAATAAATTGGGACTCAATATTGAGGATCTTGAATTTGGTAAAATGCAGATGAGCAATAAAAAATTGGTGGATTTAGAAGGAAAACTTGGTTTTGATTTCTCTTTTAGCTATCCTGCAAGTATTAGGAATGATACAATAGAGAGGACAATCAAATCTAAATTAAGCAAAGGACTACAAGTAGAATGTATACATAATTATGATCCTGTTTATTTTGATAAAAATGGGTTCTTATGTAAAACTCTAAAGGCGACTTATGAAAAGGTAACAGGCATGGATGGTACGCCAGTTACAACTACGGGTGGAACGTATGCGAAGATCATGCCAAATATAGTTCCTTTTGGACCGAGTTTTCCTGGACAAAAGGGCATTGGACACAATCCGAATGAATGGATGGATCGGAGTGATTTGATTTTAAATGCGAAAATATACGCATTAAGTATAGTGAGGTTGGCAAATGGAGAGAATGATTGAAGTATGTGCAGGTAGCTATCAAGATTGTATAGCTGCATATCAAGGTAGTGCAAAGAGGGTTGAATTAAACAGTGCGTTAAGTGTTGGTGGCTTAACGCCAAGTGTCGCAAGTCTAATTCGTGTGAAAAAAGAAACAGACTTAACCGTAATTTGTATGGTACGTGTGCGTGCTGCAGGTTTCTGTTATGAAAAAGAAGATGTAGAAATTATGTTTGAAGATGCCAAGATTCTTTTAGAGCATGGAGCTGATGGAATTGCGTTTGGTTTCTTAAATGAGAATGGCACAATTTGTGAAGAGGACACAAAAAGAATGATCGACTTGATTCATTCATACAATAAGGAAGCTGTATTTCACAGAGCTTTTGATGTTACGCCAGATGCATTTGAAGCCATTGAAACATTGATTGATTTAGGTTGTGATCGCGTACTTACAAGTGGACAAAAATCAAAAGCTATGGAAGGTATTGATTTGATTAAAGTGTTGAATAATCAATATGGAGATAAGATTCAAATTCTTCCTGGTAGTGGAATGAATGCAGAAAACGCAAAAATGATGATGAATTATACAGGTGTATATCAGGTGCATTCGTCTTGTAAAAACTACAAAACAGATACAACCACAACAAAAAACGGTGTTTCATATAGTTACTTGGCTAGTCCACATGAAAATGATTATGATGTAGTGGACGTAGAGTTGGTAAAAAAATTAGTTGATAGTATAAAATAATGTGGAAAAGACTGTAACAAAGTAAATTTATCTTGTTACAGTCTTTTGCTTTGAATAAATTAAAATCGCAATTATAGCTGTTACTACATCGGCTGTAGCCTGAGAAATCAAGATTCCATGGAACGTAAATAATTTAGACAATATGACAATGCAGATTACGTAAATAACACCTTGTCTAGAAATGGATAAAATTAAGGCAGGAAGTGCTTTTCCTTCCGATTGAAATAGAGTTGTAAAGACTAAAATTATACCAACACACGGACTCGATAGAACAAGTAGTCTTAACATAAGGCTTCCTGTTTGAATAATTTGGGCATCATTCATAAAGGATTGGATGATATACGGAGCAAAAACACTTAGGATAATGGCAGTAATGAGCGCAAATGTGACTTCGATAAAAATGTCAAACTTAATGAATGCACGTAGGCGTTCGGTGTTTTTGGCCCCATAATTAAATCCTAAAAGTGGTTGTGCCCCAAACGCAAACCCAACTATGATCAATAACAGGATCATATTCACTTTTAGGGCGATTCCCATTGCGGCAACATTTTCATTGCCGAACACAACTAAATAACGATTTGTCAAAGCTACACCAATACTTGACATTAAATTTGTGATAGAAGCAGGAATTCCAATGGTGAAGATATCTAAAAACTTTTTTCTTTCGATATGACAATCTTTAAAGGAAACACTTAGACGATTTGCCTTTGCCCTTGTGAAATAGATCAAAAGAAAATCAGATAGGATATATCCAATTACAGATGCCAAGGCAGCACCTTGTGCGCCCATATGGAAGCTAAAGATAAAGATGGGATCTAAAATGATGTTTAGAATCGACCCCAAGACTGTTCCAATCATAGAAAGAGTTGCCAATCCTTCTGTACGAATTAAGTTACTAGGAGTTAAAGAAAGAATGATAAAGGTGGAGCCAAGTACAATTATATTGTAGTATTGACTTGCGTATAACCATGTTTCTTTATTAACACCTAAAAAATTTAATATGGGATCTTTTAGAATAAACATAAAAATCGTGACAACAATGCCACAGAGAATGGATGCATAGAAACAGAATCCACTCACATTCTTAGCTTCTTTGTTCATTTGTTGACCAAACAATCTAGAGATGACAGAACTGCCACCAATGCCAAAGATGTCACCTAGTGCGATCATGAAAGTAAAGATGGGGGCACATAAAGAGACACCGGCCACAAGATTTGTGTTCATTGTTTTAGCTACAAAATATGTATCTGCCATGTTGTATACTAAAGAAATTACCATGCTGAAGACAACGGGTAAAGCCATTGTGAAATAGGCTTTAGGGATGCTTGTATTTTCAAATAATTCATTATTGTTCATATATTACCTTCTTTCTTTGCCTAGTATATCAAAGCTATTTGAAAATGATTGTGACATATGGCACAATAAAGCTATGAAACGAGTATATGATTCAAAAAATGTAGAGAAATATGTAAATCGATATCACATACACGACTATTTTAATTCTTCTTATCCCTTTTATTTGATGGAATATGAAAAAGATGAAATGATGATTCATCCATTAAAAGACACAAAAGAGATTCAGTTTGTAGTAGAAGGCGAAGTGTCTATTTATTTCATTGATTCAAATGGAAAACAGCTTTTTGTGTCACAAACCAACGAATTATGTGTGTTAGGAGATGTTGAATTTGTTCGTCATGAAAAGCCTGTTTATTTTGCTCAAACCAACACAAAAGTTGTTACAATCGCATTATCGATTGAAGAAAATCAATTGAGATTAAACCAGGATCTGAAATTTCTTCATTTTTTGTTGAATTCGTTGATTGATAAACTGCATAATAAGTCCACAAATGAAATTATGAATCAAAGTGTTGAAGAGAAGGTCATGAATTATATGGAGTTACATTTCACACTAGACAATGTCAGTGTGGCTTGTCGTAATCTGCATTGTAGTCGAAGGCAGCTACAAAGAGTGTTAAAGAAACTTTGTGAGAATAAAAGAATCGTAAGACTTGAAAAGGGGAAATATGTGCTACGATAGTTGTATTATTGGAGTTTGTTTATTGTGAAGCGTAATGAACAAAAGGTAGGAAACATTTGGAAAACAGAAGATATATTTAAAGATGAAGCTGCATCTCTAGCTTTTTTAGATACTTATAAAGAATTAGGAAACGAGCTTTGCGATTATGATGGAAAATTAGGAAATGCATCTAACTTATTATCGTTTTTAAAGGGATATGAAAAATTAACATGTCTATTAGGTGGTTGATTAGGCTATGCAAGATACGGCAGATGCACATCATTAAGAATTAAGGAGAAAAGCTAATGTGTTAGCGGTTGAAATCTTTACGCAATTACCTTTTAGTGACGTACAAATCATGGAGATTAATAATTTAGAATCTTTTTATGCATCTAAACCCATCTTAGAAAGATATCGTGTATATCTTGAAGAAGTATGTCATTTAAAAGAACCGTAAAGCATATACGGTTCCAGGAATGATATCGGAGCTTGAAAACATAGAAGAAAATACGCACTGACTGAAAAGC
>NZ_DS996843.1:82990-89293 GCF_000156655.1 Holdemanella biformis DSM 3989 | reverse complement strand
CTATTTCAGAAAGCTGAGGAGCTAAGAAAAAAGAACCGTAAAGCATATACGGTTCCAGGAATGATATCGGAGCTTGAAAACATAGAATGTACAAGAAATAGTGTAGGAAAATATAGAAGAAAATATGCACTGACTGCAAAACAAAAAATGATATTAAAACAATTTGATATGGATGAAAAATATATTGACAGAAGCATTGGTGAATTCAGCTACTAATGCTTCTTTTATTTTTAGTTATACAAATTCTGCAAAGTTAAGGAATTCTGCAAAGTTAAGGTTTTCTTGTACAAAGTTGTAATGGATGATATAATTTACTAAGTTACAACTAAGTAAGTTATAACTTAGAAAATGGAGATTTTATACATGTTTGTTGGTAGAGAAAGCGAATTAACAAAATTAGAAAGAATGTATTCAACGAATGAATTTCAGTTTGCGGTAATCTATGGGCGTCGAAGAGTTGGAAAAACAACTTTGATTCGTGAATTTTTGAAAAATAAAGAAAGTTTATTGTACGTTTCTTTGGAAGGGACACAAAAAGAAAATTTAATTGGATTGTCGCGAGTGGTTTCGAAGAATAATTCAATCGTATATGATTCATTTGAAAGCTTATTTAATGCGATTGATAAAATGTTAGAAACAAATCAAAAAATAGTTCTTGCGATTGATGAATATCCATATTTAGCCGAAAGTTATCCGCCTATTTCTTCTGTTATTCAAAAGCATATTGATTTATGCTGGAAAGATAAAAATATGTTTTTAATTCTGTGTGGTTCAAGTATGAGTTTTATGGAAAATCAGGTGTTGGGATATAAAAGCCCACTATATGGTCGAAGAAGTGCACAATTTAAAATTAACCCTTTCACATATTTAGAAACGCAAAAAATGCTTGTGAATTACGATAAAGAAAGTCAGGCAATCGCATATGGCATAACAGGAGGAATTCCTGAATATCTTTCAAAAATAGATACTAACAAATCTTTAGATGAGAATATATTAGTTTTATTTTTTGATGAAAATGGAACTTTTTTTGAAGAAGCAACTAATCTTTTAAAACAAGAAATGCGAAATCCCGCAAGCTATAATAGTATACTTGGCGCAATTGCTTCGGGGGCTAGTCGTTTAAATGAAATCGCAAATAAAGTGGGTCTAGATACGTCTGCCTGCAGTAGTTTATTGAAATCTTTGATTGAATTAAACATAGTCGAAAAAATATATCCTGTTACTGAAAAAGAATCAAGTCGAAAAACAATATATGAAATAAAAGATACAATGTTTTTGTTTTGGTACAAATTTGTAAGACCAAATTATTCAAATATACAAATGGGTTTGGGCCATATTATATATGGTCAATACGTTAAACCAAAAATATCGGATTATATGGGGTATGTTTTTGAAAAAATGTGTACAGAATATATATATCAAGAACAAGTTTTTCTGACATTACCGTTTATTCCGGAAAAGATTGGCAAGTGGTGGGGGAATGACCCATTAAAAAAAGAAGAAGCAGAAATTGATATAGTAGCCATAAATTCAGATTCGTGCTTATTGTGTGAATGTAAGTGGAGAAATAAAGAATTAGATAGTCGAGTTTTAACTGTTTTAAATAGTCGAAAAGATATTTTTAAATATAAAAATAAGAGTTTAATGGCATTTTCTAAATCTGGCTTTACAGAAGATGCGATTGAATACGCAAAAAATAATGATATTCGATTAGTTTCGTTTGAAATAATGTAGATGTGCTACAATAGTTGTATTATTGGAGGTTATTTATTGTGAAGCGTAATGAACAAAAGGTAGAAAATACTTGGAAAACAGAAGATATATTTAAAGATGAAGCTGCATTTCTAGCTTGTTTAGATACTTGTAAAGAATTAGGGAATGAGCTTTGTGCATACGATGGAAAATTAAAGGATGCATCCAATTTATTATCATTTTTAAAGGGATATGAAAAATTAACATGTCTATTAGATGATTGTTTAGGCTATTCTTCTTTGTTGTCCGATCAAGATACGGCGGATGCCCATCATCAAGAATTAAAAGGAAAAGCCAATGCGTTAGCGGTTGAAATTTTTACGAAGCTATCTTTTAGTGATGTACAAATCATGAAGATTGAAAACTTAGAGTCTTTTTATGCATCTGAACCTATCTTAGAAAGATATCGTGTATATCTAGAAGAAGTATGTCGTTTAAAAGAACACGTATTGTCTCAAACAGAAGAAAAATTAATGGCATCCACTTCATTAATGCAAGATACGCCTTATTCGATTTTTGGAATGTTGAACAATGCGGATTTAAAATTTGAAGATGCGATCGATTCAAAAGGAAATAAGCACACTTTAACTACAGGTACATTCATTCATATGTTAGAGCAGGAAGATGAAGTGTTAAGAGAGAGTGCGTATCGTAATTTTTATGCTGGGTATGGTTCTATGATCCATACTTTAGCCGCTTGTTTAAATGGACAGACAAATCAATTGAAGTTTAATAGTACCGCACGCAAATATGCATCGAGTTTAGAATGTGCAGTCGATGCGAATAATGTTTCACCAAGAGTGTATGAACAATTGATTGAAACGGTACATAAAAACATTCATGTTTTACATAAATATATGCGAGTACGTAAAGAAGTTATGAAGAAAGATAAACTTCACATGTATGATCTATATGTACCTATGGTCAATGAATGTAATGTTCCTGTTTCTTTTGAACAAGCTAAAGAAGATGTTTTACATTCCATTCAATTGTATGGAACTGAATATGCCAAGGTGTATGAAAGAGGATTGAATTCTCGTTGGATCGATGTATATGAAAATGAAGGAAAGCGTTCAGGTGCATATTCTAGTGGACAAAGAGTACACCCATTTGTGTTGATGAACTTTGCGAATTCTTTAGATACAGAATTTACTTTAGCTCATGAAATGGGGCATGCGATGCATTCTTATATGTCTACAAAATATCAAGCTCCATTAGATCGTCACTATAAAATATTTGTGGCTGAAGTTGCCAGTACTTGTAATGAAGCTTTATTGATGGATTATTTGCGCAAACAAAATTCAGATCCAAAATTCCAGGCTTATTTGATTAATCACTTTATGGAACAATTTAGAACTACATTGTTTAGACAGTGTATGTTTGCGGAATTTGAAAAAATCATCAATGAAAAGACCGCAAATAATGAAGTTTTGACAAGTGATGCATTGAATCAGATCTATGCGGATTTAAATAAATTCTATTATGGTGAAGATGTGATTGTAGATGATGAAATCAGTATGGAATGGGCTCGTATTCCACATTTCTATATGAACTTCTATGTATACCAATATGCGACAGGATTTAGTGCAGCTATGGCTCTATCACAAAAATTGCTTCATGGAACACAAGCTGATATTGAAGCATACTTATCTTTCTTAAAAGGAGGATGTACAAAGTCTCCAGTCGAATTATTGCGCATGGCTGGTGTTGATATGGCAAGTCCAAAACCAGTGGAAGATGCGATTGAATTGTTTGATTCTTTAATTGATGAATTCGAGAGTATTATGAAGTAGAAAGTCGTTTGACTTTCTATTTTTTAGTCAGATAAATATTAGTAACAAATAAATGACTAAAAATGGAGGGCTTATGTTTGTAGGCAGAGAAAATGAGCTTAAGATTTTAAATCGCGTATTTTCATCAAACCGGCAAGAATCTGTATTGATATATGGGCGAAGAAGAATTGGAAAAACAGAATTGATCAAGGAAGCCATCGAAGATTTTGAAGGGGAGTATATTCAAGAATGCAAGTATAAAAATTATAAAGTAACACAGACTGTTGTAGATCAAGAGATTGAACAAGTAAAAAATGTAAATATGTCATGTTATAAATATGGCTTTTTTTCGAAATCTGGTTTTGATTTAACGAATGATTCAAATTTAATTTCTTATACGTTGGATGATTTATATCATTCATTTTCAGAAAATATATGAAAATTATGGTATGATATTCACGAGGTGAATTAATGAATAAGTTAGAACAAGCACGCGCACAAATAGATGCGATTGATCGTGAAATGGCTAAGCTGTATGAAGCCAGGTTGGATGCTGTCAAAGATGTGATTGCGTATAAAATAGAAAATGATTTACCAATTCTAGATTCGGGTAGAGAGCAGGTTGTAATGGAAAAAAATTTGCAGTTTATTCAAAATCCGGATTATAAAGAATATTATGCGTCTTTCATAAAGTTTATTATGAAAGAATCGAAGGCCTACCAAAGAACGTTACAGTCGCATGATAAAGTCGGATATTGTGGGGTTGAAGGTGCCTTTGGACATATGGTGAGTGAAAAATTGTTTCCTTCCAATCCAAAAGTGGGTGTTTCTAGTTTTGAGGAAGTCTTTCAAATGGTTGTTCATTCAGACGTACAATATGGTGTGATTCCTTTTGAGAATACAAACTCTGGTTTAGTTGGAGAAGTCTTAGATTTATTAATGGAATATCCAGTGTATATTCAGTCAATTTATGATCAAAAGATTGAACAATGTTTACTTGGAGTTCCTGGCAGTACATTGAAAGATGTGGAGTGGGTCTATTCAAAGGATCAAGCACTTTCACAATCTAAAGAATTTTTAAAGGAATTAAATGTACAAACGGTAGCCTATCCAAATACGGCAATGGCAGCTCAATATATTTCAGCACAGAAGGATGTGCATAAAGCAGCTATTGGTGCTAAGGAAAATGCAGAATTATATGGCTTAAAGGTGTTGGCTACAAACATTCAAGAAAATGCGACTAACACAACGCGATTCTTAGTAATTGGATTAAAGCCACAAATGCAGGGCAATCGCTTTAGTATGGTTTTATCGGTTAAACATGAAAGTGGTGCATTGGCTAAAATCATTGATTGTATTGCCAAGAATGGATTGAATATGGAAAGTATTCAGTCTAGACCGATGAAAAATAAGCCTTTTGAGTATTTCTTCTTTGTTGAAATTGAAGGGGATATGTCAAAGGCAAATGATTGTATTGAACAGATTCAATCTGTATGTGAAAGTGTAAAAGTATTGGGAGCATATACTTTAAAGGAGGAAAAATAAGCATGAATTTTGTGAAGGAAAGTGTCAATCAAACACCAATTGTCGATACTGTATTCTCAATTGTTGCCAAGGCAAAAGAGGCTAAAGCTAAGGTGGGAAGTGAAAATGTTGTAGATGCGACAATCGGTTCTTTATATGATGAAGAAGGTACTTTGGTTGCCTTGGATAGTGTATATAGTTCATTAAAGAATTTAGATAATAAAGTATTGGCAGCGTACGCGGCTAGTTTTAGAGGAAATCCTGATTTTAGACAAAAAGTATACGACTGGGTATTAAATGGAAATTCACACCTAGAACATGAAGTGATTGCGACTCCTGGAGGAACGGGTGCTGTTGGTATGACTTTACAAGAGTGTTTAGATGAAGGGCAAACCGTAATCTTGCCAGAAATCGCATGGGGTTCTTATGCATTAATGGCGCAGATGCACAATTTGAATGTGGAAAAGTATAGCTTGTTTGAAGAAGATCACTTTAATTTAAATTCTTTTAAAACGGCTTGTAAGAAAGTAATGGAAAAACAAAATCGCTTAGTGATGGTAATCAACGATCCTTGTCACAATCCAACAGGATATTCTTTAAGTGAAGAAGAATGGAAAGAAGTGATCTCTTTCTTGAATGAATGTTCAAAAACACATGCTGTTGTATTGTTGAATGATATTGCGTATATTGATTTTTCTTCTAGACAAGAAAAGGCGAAAGAATACTTTGTGCAGTTTGATCAAATTGAGAAAAACTTTGTCGTGATTGTCGCATTTAGCTTATCTAAATCAATGACAAGCTATGGACTTCGTTGTGGAGCTGCCATTGTGTTAGGACAAGAAAAAGAAGCGGTAAATCAAGTGAAGATCGTGTTTGAAAAGGATGCGCGTGCAACTTGGTCAAATATCAATAATGGAGCTATGGCTACATTTGTGGATGTATTAGATAATCATAAAGATGCGTATGACCAAGAAAGATTGCACTATGTAAATTTATTAAAAGAACGTGGAGATATTTTTGTCAAAGAGGCTAACGAAGTGGGATTAAAGCATTATCCATATAAGGAAGGATTCTTTGTAACTTTATCTATGGATAATGAAACGCGTGACAAATTCCATGAGGCATTAATGGAAAATAATATTTTTACAGTCAAAGTAAATTTGGGTATTCGTGTTGCGATTTGTTCTTTATCTGTTGAAAAGACAAAGGGATTGGCAAAAAAGATGAAAGATATTTTGGATACAGTAGCTTAATA
>NZ_DS996843.1:58588-82192 GCF_000156655.1 Holdemanella biformis DSM 3989 | reverse complement strand
GGCTTAATACTGTATCCTTTTTTTCATCCACTTATGTGGAACTCCTTCATCATCGTCGATTTGACCAAACTGAATATAGCCTTGTTTCTCGTAGAATGAGCTGACACGAACTTGGGCGTGCACCACAATTACGTCTCCGCTTATTCTTTTGATTTCTTTTTCTGCACTTTTTAGTAGTAAGTTTCCAATATGTTGATTTCGATATTCCTTTAATACGGCAACTCTTCCAATAGTGTAATGATTGTTTTCTTTGAAGAAACGACAAGTTCCGACAGGCTTTGTTTCATCGAAAACTACAATATGAGAACTGATTTGATCAATATCATCAAATTCATTTTCGAAGCCTTGTTCTTTCATGAATACTTTGATACGAATATCTTTTGCTTCTTGCGGTAAGGTTGTATATGTTTTTGTGTTCATAATCTTTCTTCTTTCTTTTCTTCAACATTAACAACTGAAAAATGAAAAGTCAAATATGATATAATATAAGGAAAGTTAGGTGGGCTGTGTATGCATATTTTTGAAGAGTCTTTAAATCGTTTTATTAAAAATTCATGGATATACTATGAAGCGAATGATCCTTATTATGCAGGTAAGATTGAACAGATTTCAATTGAAAGAGTACATGACAAGATTTTATATTATGAAGTAAAGGCAACTATTCAAACACGTTGGAGTGAAGAAATTTTAAATTTTAGAGTGAATGAATATGGAACACTTTTGACCACAAATTGTACTTGTTGCCAAGATCCACATTCAGGGTGTGTGCATTTAGTAAGTGTAGTACGAGCTATCAATGCGATAAATCCACAAACTTTTCCGTTTCATGTTGATTATCAAAACTATGTAAAAGAAAAAAATCGACAGGAAGAATTAGAACGTAAGCGTCGTCGTATAAATGACTTGAATCAAGTGGCATTTGAATTTTTAAAAGAAAAACAAGAAGATAAAGTAAGTAGTTTTTTTAAGGAAAATGAAAATCGAATTCGATTGTCTTTATATCACACAAATTCATATTATTATGATCAGATTGCATTTAAATTAAAGATTCAAGTAAGCCGAGCTTATACGGTAAAAAATATACAAGATCTGTTACGTGGCTTTTTTGAGAAAAGATTGGAGTCTTTTGGGAAGAACACACAGATTTACTTGACTAATGATGATTTAGATGAGCCTAGCCAATTGATTTATAATTTTTTATTAAAATATGCTTTTACTAAAGATTGGCAAAAAGAAGGAGAAATTTATTCAGAATGTTTGGATGATTTCTTTAATCTAAATGCATCTTTGCCTAAAGAGTATACAGAATTTAAAACGTCTAAAAAAAATATAAAACTAGTTTTGAATTTGTTGGAACATGAAGATTGTTTTGAACTCAATACAGAACTAGATGATAGCTTTTTGATTGGCAATAAACATCTTTATATGGTGAATCATAAAGAAATTGTACAATATACTATGGATCCAGATGGTTTTTTAGCTTCACTAGCCTATAATTTGCAACAAAATGATGGATGGTTAATTAAAAAGTCAGAATTCAAAGCTTTTTATTTACAATGCCTGCAACCGTATATGGAATACATAAAATTAGAAACAAATGTAGATGTGGAAAAGTATACAACTCTTATAGAGAATATTCGTGTGTATTCGGATTTAGAAAATGCCAATATGGTCGTATGGGGAACATATTTAGAGAATAACCAGAAGAAGAGTTTTTTTGCGCACACAGATTCGAATCAGATTGCGAGTATTGAAGCTATTATTTTGCATTATGCGGTAAAGATTGAAGATAATAAGGCTATTTTTAAAGGTAGAAGTGATGCACTCTATAATTTTTTGGATTATGGTATTCCATTGATTCAAAAACAGGCGGATGTGTATGTTTCGGAAGAGTTGAAACGATTGAAAAATCGTCGCAGTATGAATTTGAGTGTGAAAGTCTATGTGCAAAATGATTTATTGAAGATGGAATTGGATAGTGATATCAATGTGGATGAATTGTCGCATGTTTTAAATGCATATCGAAAGAAGAAAAAGTTTTATCAATTAAAGAATGGTGAAATGATTGATTTGGAAGATACAGGATTAGAACAGTTGGATGAATTGGCTTCGACAATGAATTTAACAGCGAAAGATTTCAAAAAAGAGACAATTGAAAAGCCTGCGTATCAAGCGTTCCATTTAATGGATGTAGATTCAGAATTGGATGTTCGTAATGATGATTCGGTTACAGAATATACAAATCGATTAATGAAAATAAAAGAACAGACGATTCAATTGAAGGATGAATATAAATCTTTATTGCGCACATATCAGCAGCAGGGTATTCAATGGTTGTATGATTTAAAAAATATGGGATTAAATGGAATTCTTGCCGATGATATGGGACTTGGAAAAACATTACAAGTCTTGGTATTTTATAAGCAGTATGTTTCAAAAGATAAACCAAGCTTGATTGTATGTCCAAGCAGTTTAATGTATAACTGGATGTCAGAAATCGAAAAATTTAAAATCGATGTGAATGCCGTATGTGTTACGGGGATGCAAGAAGCTCGTAAAGATATTATTAAAGAAAACTATGAGCTTTATATCACAACATACGACTACTTGCGAAGAGATGTGGAATTATATGCGCCAATGGAATTTGAATATATTATTTTGGATGAGGCGCAGTTTATAAAGAACCCAAAAACAAAGAATGCACAAAGTGTAAAATCATTAAAGAGTAGACATCGTTTAGCTTTAACGGGTACGCCAATTGAGAATGGTTTAAGTGAATTGTGGAGTATTTTTGATTTTCTATTGCCTGGATATTTATATAGTTTGAATTATTTCACAAAGAATTTTGAAAAACCAATTCAAATGGGAGATGAAAAAAGGAAGTCGCAGTTACAAAAGTTGGTTTCTCCATTTATTTTGCGAAGAACAAAAAAACAAGTATTAAAAGATTTGCCGGATAAAGTTGAGAAGGATATGTGGTTGAATTTTAGTCCGGAAGAAAAACAATTGTATCTTGCAAATTTGGCTCAGGTCAATGAGCAGCTTCAACAGCAACTTGAACTAGAAAAGGTAGATTCAATTTTGATTCTTGCGATGATGACGCGTTTACGTCAGATTTGTTGCGAACCAAGAATGTTGTACGAAAACTATAAGGGTGAAAGTACAAAATTTTCGATGTGTTTGGATTTGATTGAAACCTTAAAAGAGAATGGTAAGAAGGTTTTGTTGTTTTCTAGTTTTACAAGTATTTTTGATGATTTCATTGAAGAATTTGATCGACGAGGCATCAAATATCATATGATTACGGGTGCGGTAGATAAAAAGAAGCGTAAAGAAGAAGTAGATGCTTTTCAAAATGATGATTCCAATGTATTCTTGATTTCTTTAAAGGCAGGCGGAACAGGTTTGAATCTAACAAAGGCGCAGGCTGTTATTCATTTTGATCCTTGGTGGAATGTAAGTGCACAAAATCAAGCGACAGACCGTGCATATCGTATTGGACAGACAAAGAATGTTCTTGTTTATCAGTTGTTGATGAAGAATACGATTGAGGAAAAGATTTATGAAATGCAAAAGCGCAAAAAAGAAATGAGTGATTTATTTGTTGAAAATTCGAATGGTGGAATATCAACATTATCTAAGGAAGAGCTAAAAGATTTGTTTTCGATGGATTAAGGCAATATATTTTTGAAATATATAGCCTTTTTTTTATGAATTGTGATAAAATAGTTGTAATGAAAGGGATTACATAAGGTGCGAAAATGAATAGAAGTGCAGGAATTTTATGTCCTGTTTTCTCTATCCCTGCAAATCAAGGGATTGGTGATTTAGGGCAAAAAACAATTCGAATGATTGATATTATTGCGGATGCGGGTTACAGTATATGGCAAATATTGCCGCTACAAATGACGGGTCCCACTCATTCTCCATATCAAACTTATTCTAGTTTTGCGGGAGATCCTATTTATATTAACTTGGATCGTTTGTGTGAAATGGGATTGTTGACACAAAGTTCAATTGTGAATTGTAATAAGTTTAAAGACTTTATTGAATATGATAAGATTCGTGAATTTAAGGAACCTTATTTTCAAAAGGCCTTTAAAGTTTTTAAAAAAGAATTTGATTCATTCAAAGAAGATTTTGAGGCGTTTAAACGCGATGCATTCTGGTTAGAAGAATGGTCTGCTTACTCGTTGTTTAAGAGCTTTTACAATGGGGCTCCATGGTTTGAATGGGAAGATGAATATAAAAATTGGCCAAAAAATCGTGATATCGATTTAAACGACTATCAGAATGAAATTTTGTATATCCAGTTTTTACAGTTTATATTTTATAAACAATTAGATGAGATTCAGATGTATGCGCACGCAAGAAATCTGAAAATTATGGGGGATATGCCTTTCTATGTAGATTTAGATAGTGCAGATGTGTGGTGTAATCGAGAAGCTTTCTTATTAGATGAAGAAGGAAAACCAGAATTTATTGCTGGCTGTCCTCCGGATTATTTTAGTGAAACAGGACAACGTTGGGGTATGCCAATCTATGATTTTGATGCGCAAGAAGAGAATGGATATCTTTTTTGGTGCAATCGTATGAGTTGGATGAACCGTTGTTATGACATGGTAAGAATTGATCATTTTAGAGCTTTTGATACATATTGGAAGATACCAGAATCTTGTCCAACAGCTATTGAAGGAAAATGGATCTTAGGACCAGCTCATAAATTGATGGACGCGATTTTAAAAGCGTGTCCAGATATTGTTTTGGTGGCTGAAGATTTAGGATTGATTCGTCCAGAAGTGATTGAACTTGAAGATGATTATGGTATACCTGGCATGGATGTTTTATTGTTTAGAATGGAAACTAAGCAATTAAAGAAAAAGGCAAAGAAAAATTCTGTGTTATATACAGGTACACATGATAATGCGACATGTAATGAAGATTATCATACATATGATTCAAATAAGCGTATTAGTTTGCGTCGATTCTTTAAAAATCAGGGATATTCAAGTCGTTCTTTTAATGAAATGCTTTGTCAATATGCTCTAGACACGGATGCAGATACTGTCATATTGCCGATTTGGGATATTTGTGGATTTAAAGAAGAGGCACGAATCAATACACCAGGAACAGTGTCGAATAAAAACTGGACTTGGAAATTAAAAGATTTTAAAACATTCCCAGATAAGCTTATGAGTACAAAAGAGTGGATCAAAAAGTCAAATCGTTAAAGATAAAGTTAAGTATAGAGCAGAAATCATCAATTTTTGCTCTTTTTCGCTTGTGTTGATAGAATAATAAGGAAGAGGTGGATAATAATGAAAAAACTATTAACGATTCTATGTTCGTTTGTTCTATGCATATCTTTATTTGGGTGTCAAAAAGAGACGAAGAATTATATCGCAAAAATTGAAGTGAAGGACTATGGAACAATTACATTAAAGTTGGATGGGAAAACAGCTCCAATTACTGTACAAAACTTTGTAGACCTTGCCCAATCCGGGTTCTATGATGGATTGACATTCCATCGTATCATGAAAGGTTTTATGATTCAGGGGGGAGATCCTAATGCGAATGGTACAGGAGGCTCGGATAAGACAATCAAGGGTGAATTTAAGGATAATGGTGTAAAAAATAATATTAAGCATAAGCGTGGTGTGATTTCGATGGCAAGAAGTTCAGATTATGATTCAGCCAGTTCACAATTCTTCATTATGCAAGAAGACAATGATTCATTAGACGGCCAATATGCAGCTTTTGGACATGTTACTAAAGGAATGAAGATTGTAGACAAAATTTGTGAAGATGCAGATCCAATGGATGATAATGGTACGATTGCTGAAAGTAAACAGCCTGTTATTAAAACAATCAAAGTATCTGAAATAAACGACTAGAGAAATTTAGTTGTTTTTTTATTCGCTGCAGTTAGTTTTATGATACTTATGTTTGACATCTATAGTTAGTTATTGTAAGCTCAATTTGTTTCAACTAACTGAGGTGGATTATGATCAATAAAAAATTATTGTTTTCGGTAAGAGAAAGTATTCCGTTTATTAAAAAAAATGTGCTGTATCAATGGATAGGACTTGTTTGTAACGTATTGTCAACGGCATGTTTGTGTTGGATTATCACAAGACATAGGAGTATTTCATTGGTTGGAATCCTTTTTATATGTTTAATTCTTCGTTATATTGTGAATCAAAAAGCGATTGAGATGTCGTATGAGTCTAGTCATATAGTAAAGGAAACGTTACGCAGTCGTTTGTATAAGAAACTTTCTAAGATAGGGAACAGTTACACAAATGAGTGGAGTACAGCTGAAATTGTGCAATTATCAACGGAAGGAATTGAACAATTAGAAACATATTTTGCCAGTTATATTCCGCAATTCTTTTATTCTTTAATTGCACCAATGACTTTATTTATTGTCATTTCTTTTATGAATTTTAAGGCCGCTTTGGTTTTACTAGTTTGTGTTCCGTTAATTCCAATGTCGATTGTATTTGTACAAAAGTTTGCGAAAAGATTATTAAATCGTTATTGGGGGCAATACACAAAATTAGGGGATAGTTTTCTAGAAAATCTTCAAGGATTGACTACACTTAAAATATATGAAGCAGATGGTTATTATCATAAGAAGATGAATGTGGAAAGTGAAAATTTTCGTAAGATCACAATGCGCGTTTTGACAATGCAACTAAATTCTATAACAGTTATGGATCTAGTTGCCTATGGTGGTAGTGCATTAGGCATTGTGTTTGCGTTAACAGGAACTAATGATTTGTTTCAAACTTTGTTTATCATATTAATATCTGCAGAATTCTTTATTCCTATGCGTCAGTTGGGGTCATATTTTCATATTGCGATGAATGGCATGGCGGCAAGTGATAAGTTGTTTGCGATATTAGAAAAGGATATTCAAGAAAAACAAGCTGTAGATTTAAAAGATTGTTTTATTTCAGCATCCAATCTACACTTTGGATATACCGATAAGGAAGTTTTACACGGTATATGTTTTAATGCAAATAAAGGTATGATTGGTTTTGTAGGAGAGAGTGGCAGTGGAAAAAGTACGATTGCCTCTTTGTTGATGGGACAATATACAAATTATAGTGGTGAATTAAAGCTATCTGGCTATGAAATCAAAGATATAAACGTCTATCCATATATGACTTTAGTTTCTTTAGAAAGCTACTTGTTTAGTGGGAATCTTAGAGATAATTTAGCTATGGCTAAAGATGTGTCGGATCAAGAAATGAATATAGTTTTAGAAAAAGTAGGTATCTTTGATTATGTGAATGAACAAGGCGGACTTAATATGCGTATTTTAGAGGGTGGTAAAAATCTTTCTGGAGGACAAAGACAACGCTTAGTTTTGGCTAGAGCTTTATTAAAGGATTCACCAATCTATATTATGGATGAAGCCACTAGTAATATTGATGTAGAGAGTGAAAATAAAATTATGGAAGTATTATATGAATTGTCAAAAGAGAAGCTCGTACTTTGTATTTCACATCGTTTGGCAAATCTAGTAAATGCGGATCATATATATTGCTTGAAAGATGGAAATATTGTTGAGAGTGGAAGTCATGAAGAACTGATTCAACAAAACGGAGTTTATTGCGAGTTATTTAATACGCAAGAAGAACTAGAAAGATATGGTGCCTAGTATGAGTACAATTCAAATATTTTCGCGATTAGTCAAACTTGTATTTCCTTTAACAGGATTTATGATTTGTGCCATTTTAATGGGTGTGGCCGGCTTTTTGTGTGCTATCTTTATCCCTGTTCTATCAAGTATGGCATTGGTGAAGGATCCTACGTTTAGTTTTCATATGATTGTGATCTTGTTGTTTGTGTGTGCCCTCTTAAGAGGAATCTTACGTTATGCAGAGCAGGCATGTAATCACTATATTGCCTTTAAATTATTAGCTCGAATTCGTGATCAGGTGTTTGGGGCATTAAGAAGATTGTGTCCTGCTAAGCTTGAAGTTAAAGATAAGGGAAACTTAATTTCTTTGATTACTTCCGATATTGAATTGTTGGAAGTGTTCTATGCACATACTATTTCACCAATTTGTATTGCGTTTGTCACAAGTTTAGTTTGTGTAATGATTCAAATGCAGTTTGGATGGATTTATGGGCTTTATTCATTATTGGCATATATTGTAGTGGGCGTGGTTTTGCCGATTTATATTTCAAAACAATCAAGACATATTGGTGTAGAATATCGAAAAGAAGCTGCCAATCTAAATAGTTATGTATTGGAAAGCATGCGTGGCTTAAAAGAAAGTATGCAGTATATGGATACAAATCGTCGCTTGTCAGGCTTAAATCATCAAACAGCTTTATTGGCAAATCGCGAAATGGAACTGAAACATTTTCAGGCAAAGACAATTTCATTAACGAATTTATGCGTTGTCTTATTATCATTAGGTTTATGTTTGATGCATGTATTTTTAAATAGTTCAATGGAATCCATGATTGTATCGAGTGTTCTTCAAATTTCTTCTTTTGGACCTGTCATCGCACTAGCAAATTTAGGATCTACATTATCGCAAACGATTGGTGCTGGACAAAGAGTTATCTCGCTTTTGGACGAAATACCTATGGTTGAAGATGTAGTAAATGGTAATGAAGCTAAATTTAATAAATTAGATATTTCAAATGTAGATTTTGCGTATGACGAAGAACAAATCTTAAAAAATATGAATTTAAATATCCAAGAAAATGAAGTGATTGGAATTCAAGGCAAGAGTGGCAGCGGAAAGAGTACTTTATTAAAATTATTGATGCGTTTTTGGGATGTTTCAAGCGGAAATATTTTAGTGGATGGGATGGATATTAAGAATTTAAATACTTCAAATCTAAAGAAAAAACGAAGGTTATGTAACACAGGAAACGATTCTTTTCCATGATACGATTGAAAATAATTTAAGAGTAGCTAAACAAGATGCGACAATTGAAGAAATTCAGTTGGCTTGTAAGAAGGCAAATATTCATGAGTATATTCAATCTTTGCCAAATGGCTACAAGACAATGGTGGAAGAACTTGGTAGTTCTTTGTCGGGTGGTGAAAGACAAAGAATGGGTCTGGCGCGTATGTTTTTACATAATTCTAAACTTGTATTATTAGATGAGCCTACAAGTAACTTGGATAGTTTAAATGAGGGAATCATTTTGAAAGCTATTTATAAATCTAGAAAGGATAAAACGATTGTTTTTGTGTCACATCGTGAATCAACACTTGCACATTGTGATCGTGTGATTCATATGGAATCCAATCGAGTGAGCTAATGGATAAGCGAGAAAAAGAAATGCGTACAGTGTATGAAATGATACACTTGTATTGTAGAAAAAATCATAAAGAGAAAGAATTATGTCAAGAATGTTTGGCTTTGTATGAATACGCAAAGGAGCGTATTGAAAAGTGTCCATTTATGGAAACAAAGACATTTTGTTCGCAATGTAAGGTACATTGTTACAAGAAGGACAAAAGAGAAAAAATTCGTAAAGTGATGCGCTTTTCGGGACCTAGAATGTTGTTGTATCATCCTGTCATGGCTATTCGACACGTATACTATCAAATAATGGATAAATAGAAAAAATATGCATATGGATCGAAAATAACTTCGAAAAATATGCATTTTTATTTAAAATAACTTCGAAAAATATGCATAAAGGTAAAAAATATCCTCTAAAAATATGCAAAAATGATATAATGGGGCTAGGAGGTATCTATGTTAAGAAGAAAGTTTTATAATACATTGTTGAAATGGTCAAAAGAAAAAAATCAAGAGTGTTTATTGGTTCGTGGTGCAAGGCAAATTGGTAAAACGTATATTATTGATTATTTTGGAAGAAAAAATTATAAGAGTTATATTTATTTAAATTTTATTGAGAATCCTCAGTTAAAGACCATATTTGAAAATTCATTATCGGCTGAGGAAATATTTTCACGAATGACATTGGTGATGCCTCATATACGATTTATCGAAGATAAAACATTAATTTTTTTAGATGAGATTCAAGAATGTCCGAATGCGCGTACGGCATTGAAATTTTTGGCGTTAGATAATAGATATGATGTAGTCGCAAGTGGATCCTTATTAGGTATCAGCTATAAAGAAGTAACGAGCATACCGGTAGGTTATGAGTTGTCAGTTACAATGTATGGTTTAGATTTTGAAGAATTCTTGTGGGCAAAAGGATATAATGAAAATTCATTAGCGATATTAAAAAAATATTATGATTCAAAAGAAAGAATTCCTGATGAAATACATAATCAATTCATGCGATTGATTCGAGAATATATCGTCGTAGGAGGAATGCCTGCTGTTGTGCAAACATATTTAGATTCAAACCATTTTGGACAAGTACAAAAAGTCCAGGAACAAATTATTTTAAGTTATATGGATGATATTTCGAAGTATGCTTCATCATCTGA
Organism: Holdemanella biformis DSM 3989; assembly: GCF_000156655.1. Lineage (GTDB taxonomy): Bacteria > Bacillota_I > Bacilli_A > Erysipelotrichales > Erysipelotrichaceae > Holdemanella > Holdemanella biformis. The sequence goes on along the minus strand of NZ_DS996843.1, from coordinate 71,745 downwards.
AAAACCAAAGGTAAAGAATTGTTACATGTCTATTACGAAGCAACTCGCAAAGGAGAATAAAAAATTTCAATTTTCGGTTGTGGAATCTAAGGCTACCGCAAGAAAATTTGAAAATAGTATTGAGTGGTTAAGAGATGCTGGGCTTGTATGGCTTTGCAAAAATGTATCTGCCTGTCGATTTCCATTAGTTGGATATGAAAATGATAAATTCTTTAAGATGTATTTAACGGATTTAGGCTTGCTGGTCGCAATGTATGGTTTTGAAATGAAACAAGCCATATTAAATGATACTTTAATGGGCCCAATAAAGGGTGGTATATATGAAAATTTAATAGCGGATATTTTAATGAAAAGCAATCATTCGCTTCATTATTATCAAAATAAGAATCTAGAAATAGAATTTTTGATTGAACAAAACGCAAAAGTAATTCCAGTCGAAGTAAAGGCAGGAAATAATCGTTCGCAATCAATGGATCAATTGTTGAAGAATGAAAGTATTCCTTATGGATATAAATTTGTGAACGGAAATTGTGGAATGAATGGTAAAAAAATAACTCTTCCATTATACTTAGCTATGTATGTAGATTAGGCTGAGGTAAAAAATGAGAGAAAATATTGAAAAGTATATTGAGTTAATTATAGGAAGTATCTTACTTTCGTTAGGGATTTATTTGTTTGTGACACCTAATGGAATCAACTTTGGTGGTGCCATTGGAATTGCACAGATTATTGAGTATTTTATTGTAAAGATGGTGCCTAGTCTTGGACATATGAATTTGGTGGGTATCATTAACTTTATGATCAATATTCCATTGTTTGTGATGGGGTTTAAAATCATGAATAAAGAATTTTGTCTAAAGACTTTGATTAGTTTAGTGGTGCAAACCATTACTCTATCGATTTTGCCAAAACAATCCATTGTGATTATGCCAGACATGCTTTCAAATTGTATTTTTGGAGCTTTGATGTGTGGCATTGGAGTAGGACTTGCTTTACAAAGTAGTGGATGTTGTGGAGGTATGGATATTGCAGGTGTTTGTTTATCGAAGATAAAACCAGGCTTTTCTGTAGGTAAGCTTTCGATTATTATTAATTCAATCTTATTTACGATTTGTGCCTTTATTTTTGATTTACAGACATCACTCTATTCTATTATTTTTGTAGCAATACTTTATTTTATTAGTGATCGTATCCACTATCAGAATATCAACATGACTGTATTGATTTTTACAAAGAAAGAAAATATGAAGAATGTGATTATGGAAAGAACCGGTCGTGGTGTAACGTATTGGATGGGTAAAGGTGCATATACAGATACAGAACAGTATATTTTATTTTGTGCTGTAAATAAGTATGAGATTCGTAACTTCAAAAAAATAGTCAATGAAATTGATCCAAAAGCATTCGTAACAATTAGCGAGGATCAAGAAATTGATGGTGGATTTGAAAAGCGTTTGTGATATAATAGACATGCAAAAAGGAACATACAAATATGTTTCTGGGAATAGTTGTAGTAAAAACTACCTACAAACTTTGCTAGAGTTGGCGTAGGTAGTTTTTATTTTGTTTATTCATTTCTGTTTGATTCATTCAGCCAAAAGCTGAAGCACAAAAGTCAATTAGTGTTTTATAGTGCCTAATACAGATACAATTACGACTAACAATTCGTAATTGTTCATGCCTACCACCTTTTAATGTCTTATACGCACTCTGGGATTGTCATTAAAGTGCAATGATAAATCCATTCCTAGAAGTAGACGTATGCTTGCTGCTTGTAAAGGTTCAATGATTAAAGCACAAAAAAAGGAACGATTATTTCGCTCCTATGATTTCTTTGGCAATCTTTTTACCTTCCATTACAGCACTACCAATTGTTTTTGGTCCTGTAAAGGCATCTCCAATAATGTATACATTCTCTAATGAAGATGCATGTGTATCGGTTGTCTTTAAATCGTTATTTAATGGTGTGAAATCAACTTTTTGACCAATAGCCATCGCAACTAGATCGCAATCCATTGTGAACAGTGAATCTTTTACTTCATGGCAGCTTGCTCTTCCTGATTCATCCATTTCTCCAAGTTCCATTTTCGCAACTTGAACACCACAAACATTTCCATTTTCATCTTTTAAAATGTCTTTGATGTTGTTTAAGAAAGCAATCTTAACACCTTCTTTTTCACAGGCTTTGATTTCTGCAGGGCTTGCAGGCATTTCTTGTAAAGATCTACGATAAACGATAGTTACATCATCAATAATACGAACTAATGATCTTGCGCAATCCATCGCTACGTTTCCTCCACCCCAAACAATGGCCTTTTTATATTTTTTAAATTCTTCTTGTTTGTGGTTGATGTTTAAATCATAAAGTAGTGTTAAACCAGCAACGACACCATTGCCTGTTTCAAAGCCAAAAGTATTTTCAATTTGAGCACCAATGGCTACAACCACATAATCATAGTCTGCTTGTAGTTCTTTAAACTTAGCTTGATCTACAAAAGTATTAAAATGGAATTTAACACCAGCTTCAACGAGTCCATTGTAGGCTTTTTCTAAGAATGTTTTGGGCATACGATATTCAGGAATACCAGTATAAATGGCTCCACCTATTTCAGCTTCCTTATCGAAAATGTCGATTTGATACTGATTTTCTGCTTTAACAAGCTCTTGAGCTAATGTATAGCCAGCAGGGCCGGCTCCGATAATGGCAATCTTTCTTGTCATAATTAAATTCCTCCATCTTTGTCGCTATTATATCATAAACTATTTCTTTAGGTATGAAAGTGCACGTTTATTTACGTTTTTTACGGCAATCTCAAGTTCACGAGCTGAGATTCTTTTTGCGCCGTTCGCAAGAATCGCATTTTGAATCAAACCATCACTTGTCGCAACGGATAATTCATATTTCTTTTTCAAATCATGTACAGCTTTTTCAATATAACTATCGGCTGTCTGATTGTATTTTGTATAAATAATATCTAGATTTCCTTGATTGAAATGGGAGCCTGCATTATTTTTAACGCGATAACCATCAAATACTAAAATCACTTTGATTTGTTTATAGCCTTGGTAATTTGAGATTCGATTGATCAATTCATCGCGAGCGGATTCTATATTGACTTTGGCAATATCTTTTAAATCTTGCCAATCATAAATCATATTGTATCCATCAATCATTAAGCATTCTGGCTTTTTATCTTCAATATGAATCTGATTTAGATTTAAATCTACTTTTGCTTTTTTCTTGATTGGCTTTTCAGCTTTCTTGTTGTTTCCACCAAGCGAATTAAATACTTTCTTTAACTCCTCTTCACGAACTGTATGTTTTACATAAGAAGCATATGAAGTTGTGTTGGCTTCTTTAATTTGTAGGTGCATATGTTCTTTGACTTCATTCCAAGGTACAAAATATCCAGCTCCATGTTCACAGAAAATAGATCCGGTTGGATTGTTTAAATCGGCTTCACTATCATAATTAGATTCTTCGATGACTTTATCTTGATCAAAACACTCGTGATAATCTTCTAATTCACAAATAAATTGACCTTTACCTTTTGTATACGCAATGACATCTTTTTGATAATCCATTAATTCACGCACAGGACCTTGACCTTTAATGTGGACAAGGCTGTTCATATCCTCTTCAATTTTGAAGGTGCAATGCTTATTTTCTAAATCAAATAATGCTTTTGAGACATATTGATTTTCTATAATCAGTTCAAAACTATAATATGGCTCTAATAATATAGACTCAGCCTCTTTTAAACCTTGCCTTATAGCACGATAGGTTGCTTGTCTAAAGTCTCCACCTTCTGTATGTTTTAAATGAGCTTTACCGGCCACTAAAGTGATTTTTATGTCGGTAATTGGCGATCCAGTTAATACACCTTTGTGTTGTTTCTCTTTTAAATGCGTTAAAATCAGATTTTGCCAATTTAAAGCTAAATCATCATTGGAACAATTGGATTCAAATACAAGGCCTTTACCTCTAGGTAATGGTTCAAGTTTTAAATGGACTTCGGCATAGTGTCTTAAAGGCTCAAAGTGACCTACACCAATTACAGTATTTTGAATGGTTTCTTTAAATAAAACTTTACCCGTTGTAAAACCAACTTTCACTTTAGATCTTTTCTCAATTTCTTTTTGAAGAATCTCCATTTGAATGGATCCCATCAAACGCAAGAAAATTTGTTTCGTTTGTTCATCATATTCGATTTGAAGCTGTGGATCTTCTTGAGCAAGTACGCTACAATAGCGCATCATAGTAAGTGCATCTACACCTTCAGGAAGTAATAATTGATAGTTCATGTAGGCATTTAAAAGTGGTTTTGTCATGTCGGATTCAAAACCTAAACCTTGGCCTACTTCATAGTTGTTTAATCCTTTTAAAGCACAAATCATACCTGGATAGGCGGTTTGTACCATTTCAAATTGTTTTCCATTATACAAACGAATCTGATCCACTTTTTCGTCTATACCTATCTTATCTTTGGCATTTAATACGCCACCTGTGATTTTTACATGAGTTAAGCGATTGCCTTGGTCATCACTTGATATTTTATATACACGAGCACCAAATTCTTTTGGATATTCTTTGATAAATGATAAATCAATGATCGCATCCATTAGATCTTCAATGCCTTGAATTTTTAAGGCCGAACCAAAGAATACAGGGAAGCATTCTCTTTTGAAGATGGCTTGTTGAAGAAGTGAAGTATCAATTGTTTCTGTTTCCAAATAATGATTCATGATATCTTCATTCAACATAGATAATTCATCTTCGGCATCTGTGGATTTAAAATCAATGCAGTTGGATGAAAAATGTGTTTTTAGATCATTCATAAGCTCTTCTTTTGTCTTATAACTAATATCCATTTTATTGATAAAAATCAATGTAGGAATGTTATAGTGTTTTAAGCATTTCCAAATCGTTGAAGTATGAGATTGAATACCATCTTGTCCATTGATCAAGAGAATGGCTAAATCTAATACTTGAAGACTTCTTTCCATTTCGCTTGAAAAATCGACATGGCCTGGTGTATCTATCAGGTAGATTTCACTATTTTTCCAACGAAAATGAGCTTCCTTTGAATAAATTGTAATACCTCTTTCTCGTTCTTGACTATCATAATCTAGATAAGCATCTTGATGATCAACACGTCCTAATTTTCGAATTGTTTTTGATGTATAAAGCATACTTTCGATACATGTGGTTTTTCCAGCATCGACATGTGCTAATATTCCAGTTACTATATGTTTCATAAAAACTATTTTATCATGTTGACGCAAATGATAAAATAGAGATAGTTTTTTTCGGAGGAAAATATGAAAGTCTTAATGTTGAATGGAAGCCCACATCCAAGTGGAGTAAATGATTTGGCTTTACGTGAAATGGAAGCTGTATTTAAAGAAAATGGTATTGAAACTGAAATTGTACAAGTTGGAAATGTAGCTGTTCGTGGTTGTATGGCTTGTGGTGCATGTACGAATTTAGGTAAATGCGTATTTGATGATATTGTGAATGAAATTGCCCCTAAATTTGAAAAGGCAGATGGAATTGTTGTTTCAAGTCCAGTATATTATGCCAGTGCGAATGCAACATTGATTGCCGTATTAGATCGTCTATTCTATAGTACTTGTTTTGATAAGACGATGAAAGTTGGCGCAAGTGTTGTATCTTGTCGAAGAGGAGGGGCTAGTGCTACTTTTGATGAATTAAATAAATATTTCACGATTAGTGGTATGCCCGTTGTATCAAGTCAATATTGGAATTCGATTCATGGAAATAATGCGCTTGAAGCCAATCAAGATGAAGAGGGAAAACAGACAATGCGTACTTTAGCTCGTAATATGATTTTTTTAATGAAAAGTATTGCCTTAGGTAAAGAGGTATATGGTTTGCCTGAAAAAGAAGTAAGAAAGGGTACGAATTTTATTCGTTAAAGGTGATTGTATGGTGAATTTAAGACATTCAGATAATATATTTTATGATCGAGAAGGCGATTTATTTGTGATCACGACTGATCTAGATGGTCGTCAAGAAGTGGTTTGTAAGACCAATCTAGAATGTGTGAGTGATGTAATTGCTCGATTGTTAGATATTAACTTTAAAAAGGTTTGTGACAGTGAGAATCGTTTAAATATGTTAGGTGATTTAGAACAATTTGCGTGTGTATATGCATTAAAATTAATGACCTATAAAACAGTAAAAGGTTTGTATTTAGAGTTTCCTAATTTAGCTAAATATCAAGGTACAGCTCTAATTAGTCCACACACAGTCATTGATAATCGTAATGATGGTTATAATAATAAATATCATTTAATGTTGGTGAATGTGATTTATACATCTTTGATTCATGCGACTGTTAAGTATGCAGGTTCAAGTATGGAAGCTGAGCATATGAAAGATGTATTTGAAACGGTTTTACCAGATAATAAAGGATTGATTGAAACTTTAAATGATTTCTATGATGGAGCTATCAATGAAGCGGATCTAACGGATATTATCAAGAATATTCAAAGTGATAATACGACTAAGGCTTAGAAAAACATTTTTATCGACTGATTTTTAAAATATGGTCGAGTACAAACAAAGCAAACATCTCTATGTTAAACATGGGGGTGTTTTTTTATGAAACAAATTATTCAATATATTGAAGATCATAATATATCTGAAGAAGAAGTTGCCCAAGCAGCCCATATGTCTTTGCGTAATTTAAGAAGGCAGATTCACTCAAAAAATCGTACACAAGTAAGGATTGTCTTGCTTCTTGCAGATAAACAAAACCAGTCGATTGATTCCATTTTCTTTGATGAAATGAATAATCAGCCAATTAGTTTAGAAGGATTAACGATAAATCAGATTCAAGATATTATAAAATTAGTACATCCCGAACTATTTATGGGTGTTACACGAAGTAAAAAAATTAAAGATTATAATTATAATTTAGAAACCGATATGGGTGATCGCATGCGCTTTATACGTGAAGTTGTTTTTTCTCTTTCACAAACTGAATTCGGCAAGTATATGGAAGTGTCAAGGAATACATCAAAGTATTGGGATGAAGGACAAATCAATGTGGATAAGATATTTAAAATATCGCAAAGTACAAATATTAGTATGGACTTTATCATACGCGATCATTATCCCTTAACATTGCAGACGCAAGGTATGAGTGAAGCACTTTATTTAGCTGTTATGACGAGTTGTGTGTTGTATCGTTTGCGCAATGCAGGAAGTGTTAAATAGTTTTAACTTAGGAGCAAGAAAAATTGCTCTTTTTTTTCTTGCATAATTGAAGGTTTCCTATATAATAGATTTGTTCTTTTAATGAAACAAAAAGTTTAGTATAAAAAACAAAACAGGGGTGATTGAATGAAAATAGGCAAAAAACTAAAAGAGCTTCGAACCCAGAATGGGTTGACTTTGGAAGAACTTGCGAATCGTAGTGAATTAACAAAAGGCTTTTTATCCCAATTAGAGCGCGATTTAACAAGTCCAAATATTTCTGCATTAGAAAATATTTTGGAAGCTCTAGGAACGAATTTAGCGGATTTCTTTCAGTCGAGTAAAGAAGAACAAATTGTTTTTCATACTCAGGATTTTTTTGTGAATGAACAAGAAGATTTTGTTACAGAATATATTGTTCCAAATGCACAAAAGAATCAAATGGAACCAATTCTATTGACTTTGAAGCCAGGGGCAAAATCACAAGAAGTCAAGGCGCATGAAGGTGAAGAATTTGGCTATGTTTTAAAGGGGAGTATTGTTTTAGTTGTTGGTAATAAAAGGTTAAAAGTTAAATCAAAAGAAACCTTCTATATTACAGGTAAGGAAGGGCATTATTTAGAAAACGTATCGAGTGCGGATGCCAAAGTATTGTGGCTATCTACACCACCTGTATTTTAATGGACAAGGAGAGAGTATAGATGGAACAGGAAAAGAATAAATTAATTCAATTTCGTCACATTGTGAAAGAATTTGATGGACAAGTTGTATTAAAGGGTATTGATTTAGATATATATGAAAATGAGTTTGTCACTCTGTTAGGGCCTAGTGGATGTGGAAAAACAACGTTGTTACGTATTTTAGGTGGCTTTTTAGAACCAAGTGAAGGACAAGTCATCTTAAATGGAGAAGATATCTGTGAGGTTCCGGCTTATAAGCGTGAGTTGAATACAGTTTTCCAAAAATATGCATTATTTCCTCATATGAATGTATATGACAATATTGCGTTTGGTTTAAAAATCAAGAAGATGAGTAAGGATGTCATTGATCAAAAGGTTATGAAAATGTTGAAGCTGATTGGTCTTGAAGGTTTTGAAAATAAAGATGTTACTTTACTATCTGGTGGTCAGCAGCAACGTGTTGCGATTGCGCGTGCCTTAGTTAATGAGCCAAGCGTATTATTGTTAGATGAGCCACTTAGTGCACTAGATTTGAAACTTCGTAAAGAGATGCAGTATGAATTGAAAAAGATTCAACAAGAAGTAGGAATTACATTTATTTTTGTTACACATGATCAAGAAGAAGCGCTAACAATGTCAGATAAGATCGTTATTATGAAAGATGGCGAGATTCAACAGGTTGGAAGTCCTGAAGATATTTATAATGAGCCAGTCAATCAATATGTTGCCAAGTTCATCGGGGAAAGTAATATTATTCCGGCTCGTATGATTTGCGATAAAAAAGTACGTTTTGATGACATTACATTTGATTGTGTGGATGTTGGATATAAAGAAAATGAACCAGTGGATGTTGTGATTCGTCCTGAAGATATTGATATTGTGGATGTAAAAGATGGCAAGATGACTGGAGAAGTTGAAAGTGTATTATTTAAGGGTGTTCACTATGAAATTATGGTGGAAACAGTTCCTGGTACGCATGTTACGGTAAATATGCACGTAAATAAGAACTATGCGATCACAAGTGAGGATGGAAAAGAAAAAATTTCTGCCAATGACTTCTATCTAGATTTAGAAGATATGAAAGATATTGATGATAAGGAAATCATTGCGCGTGCCGATGCACAAGCCTGGAATCCAGAAACGGATGAATTCATTTCTATTCATGATATTGATACAGATTTAAAACAAGAAGTAGGAGAATATACTGTTACTTTCTCAACAAATAACAAGACTTCGATCACTCGTAAGATTTGGGTTGTAGATCAAAGAGTTGTTGAAAACAAGAAGGCAAATGAAGCCGTATCTGCATTTAACTTCTTTAAAACAGTCGATGAAATCAAGGAATCTATGGCTATTGATACAGATTTGAAGACTTGGGCGAATGCACAAGGTTGGAAGTTGGATGATGAAAACGAGACGGTAGATCTAGATGTAGATTATGATTTTGATCCTGAAACAATTACGGAAGGTGTTTATAAGGTTACTTTCTGGACAACAGGACGTGAATTTAAGATTCATACAACGGATTATGTAGAGGAAGGAAAAGAAGTCGGACTTACTTTCTTTGCAGAAGATATTCATGTTATGGAGAAAATGGGATTCTAGAAAATGAAAAAATTTCAACAATTAGCAATCCCTTATATTGTGTGGGCTTGCATTATGTTGTTGCTTCCGATGTTGCTGATTGCGTTTTATTCAGTCATTCAGCAAGGCAACAGTATTGTGCACTTTAAGCTAACATTGGATAACTATGTTCGTTTCTTTACAGACAAAGATTTCTTGTTGATTTTATGGCGCTCTTTATGGATTGCCATTAAGACAACCATTATTTGTTTGTTGATTGGTTATCCTATCGCATATTTTATTTCAAAAAATAGTCCTAAGATTCAACAAATCTTAGTTCTTGCGATTACACTTCCTACTTGGATCAATATGCTTGTAAGAACATACGCATGGATTGGAATTTTATCAAGCGATGGAATTATCAGTAGCTTTTTAGGTTTGTTTGGAATTCACACTGAACTTTTATATACAGAAGCTGCCGTGTTGATTGGTATGGTATATAACTTCTTGCCATTTATGATTTTACAGATCAATACAGCTTTGACGAAGATGGATAGATCTTTATTAGATGCTGCACAGGATTTGGGGGCTAATAAATTTCAAACTTTCTGGAAAGTTATTTTCCCACTTTCTTTACCTGGTGTTGTTTCAGGTATTACACTTGTATTCTTACCTGCCGTAAGCTCATTCTTCATTCCTAAATTATTGGGTGGAGGACAATTCTTCTTGATTGGTAACGTGATTGAAAATCAATTCATTACCGTTGGAGAATGGAACTTTGGTTCCGCAATCTCAATGATCATGGCTATGATCATGATGCTTCTAATGATGCTTGTAAGAAAATTGGAAGAGCGTAATAAGGAGGAAAAATAGACATGTCGAAAGATAAAAGAGTATTAGGTAAAGTAGGCATGGCTTTATTATTGGTGTTCTTTTATGCACCAATATTATTCATGATTATTTTTTCCTTCAACAGTTCAAAATCATTAACACATTTTACAGGATTCTCATTGCGTTGGTATGAGGCTATGCTTAAAAACCATGGCATGATGGAATCTTTGTATGTCACTATTGTGATTGCCTTATTGGCAACGATTATTTCTACAATCATTGGTACGATTACAGCGATTGGTTTATCAAAATCAAAGAAAGTATTGCGTGCTTTTATAAGTCAGGTCAATGATTTTCCAATCATGAACCCTGAAATTGTTACAGCCATTGGATTGATGCTTTTATTTATCACTTTCCAAATTGAAAAGGGATTTGTGACATTATTACTTGCACACATCGCTTTCTGTATTCCATATGTGATTTTGAGTATTATGCCAAAAATCAAATCTTTAGATCCAAACTTGGCAGATGCCGCAATGGATCTTGGAGCTACACCTTGGCAGGCTTTAGTAAAAGTCATTGTGCCACAAATTATGCCGGGTATTGTTTCAGGTGCTTTAATTGCGTTTACAATGTCTTTTGATGATTTCGTTATTTCATATTTTGTAACAGGTCAAGGTGTAAAGAACTTGAGTATTATGGTGTATACAATGTCTAAGCGTATTAATCCAAGTGTAAATGCGATTAGTACATTAGTCGTATTGTTGATCACAATCACATTAACAATTGTGAATGTTTTGCCAATGATTCGAAAAAAGGCGAGTCCTTCAAAACAAAATAAACCTTGGAAATGGGCAGTTGCAGGTGTTGTAGTCGTTGGCTTAGTAGCTTCTTTATTTGGTTTAAATAAATCAGCAAGTACTTTACCTTATGCAGGACAGACTTTACATTTATATAACTGGGGTGAATATACTGGAGAAAATATTATTTCTGGTTTTGAAGAATTAACAGGTGCCAAAGTTATTATGGATAACTTTGATTCAAACGAACAAATGTATATCAAGGTTGCCAATGGGGATGCATATGATGTATTGGTTCCTAGTGATTATATGATTCAAAGAATGATGCAGGAAGATATGCTTCAAAAATTAGAACCAGAAACACGTAAAGAGTGCTTAAGTGAATTGATGGAAGCAATCAAGGGACTTCCTTATGATCCAAAGAATGAATATTCAATTCCTTATTTCTGGGGTACTGTTGGTATTGTGTATGATAAGACAAAAGTATCGGAAGAGGACTTGGAAAATGAAGGTTGGAATATTTTCTTAGATCAGAAATATAAAGGGGATATCTATCTATATGATTCTGAAAGAGATTCATTTATGATGGCATTAAAAGCACTTGGATATTCAATGAATACGACAAGTGCGGATGAATTGAATGCTGCGTTTAACTGGTTAGTACAATGCGTTCAGACAATGGATCCAGAAATTGTTACGGATGAAATTATTGATAATATGGCACAGGCAAGAAAGGCTCTTGGACTTATTTATTCTGGTGATGCGGCTTATGTCATGTCAGAAAATGAAAATATGGGATTCTATATGCCAACAAGTGGAACAAACCTTTGGTCAGATGCGATGGTTATTCCTAAAAATGCGAAGAATCCTAAGCTTGCGAATGAGTTTATTCGTTATATTACAAGTTATGATGCAGCCATGGATAATTCAAGTTATGTTGGATATACTTCACCAAATAAAGAAGTTACGGAAGAACTTGGTGGCGAAGGTGGAGATTATGATGGTATTAACGCATATACACCTCGTTCAGGTTATGACAAGGATGAAGTGTTCCAATATGATGAAGCCACACGTAAGATCATTGCGGATTTGTGGTCTAGAGTTAAGGTTGCAGCAAGTAATGCACATTAGTCGAAGAAAATTTCTTCGACTTTTTTTTATTCTTATAATAGAATGAATGCATGAATCCGATTATTGTTATTTTATTATGCTTTGCTGCTTTAGGCTTATTTGACAAGATGTTTAAGAATCGACTTGGATTAGCCACTTCTTTTGATCGAGGCATTATCACAATGGGCGATTTTATGATGAGCGTAGGAGGCTTTTATTGTATTGCGATTGCGTTTTTAAATGGTCATGCGACGCTTTTCAAAAATAAAGAAATGATTATTTCAAGTTTGTTGGCGCCAGATCTTGGTGGATATTCCATTATAGAGTCGATGACACATTCTGAAAGTGTGCTTATCTTTTGTGGTGTATTATTAACGTCCACTTTAGGATGCTTAATTAGTTTTCAATTGCCACTCTTTTTAAATGAGCTGGATACAGATGATTTGAGTCACTATTTAAAAGGCGTTGTGTATGGTATTTTAGGATTATTACCCATTCTTATTGGTTGTGGCTTTTTATTGCATATTGATCATTTTTTGATTGTGTTTTTACCCGTCATTCTTATTTGTGCAATTTTGATAGGATTATTCTTTATTTCTTTTCAAACGTTGATTGTCGTATTGACATTATTTTCTAAGCTTGTACAATTCGTAGGATATATCTTCTTTTTCCTGGTTTGTTTGACATTCTTTTTCAATATGAACTTCACAAACGCAACATTGATCAATGAAGCTTTGCACATTGTATTTCAAATGAGTATTATTGTCTGTGGATCTTTGGTGTTTTGTGAAATTATATTAAGGAAGTTTTCGAATCAGATTGAAAAAGTAGGTCAAATACTAAATATTGACAAATATTCAGTAATGGGAATTATCTTATCTTTTGGAACAAGTATTGCGATGTTACCGCTTTTTTCGAAAATGAATAAAAAAGGTAAGATTTTAAACC
>NZ_DS996843.1:29250-57687 GCF_000156655.1 Holdemanella biformis DSM 3989 | reverse complement strand
ATTTTAAACGCCGCCTTTTCTTTGAGTGGAGCATTTGTGTTTGGTGGGCAACTTGGTTTTATTGCCGGAGTAAATCCAAATAGTGTGACTTGGTTTGTGGTTGTAAAGCTTTTAGCTGGAATATTAGGCTTGGTTATAGCGAATGTAATGGAGGAATGATTATGAATTATATGGAATTGATGGAAAAAAGTCGTGAAGTGATGGGGACAAAGTTATGTAAGTCTTGTCCTGTATGTGATGGAAAGGCATGTCGAAATACGATTCCAGGTCCTGGTGCTAAAGGTATTGGGGATGTTGCGATGCGCAACTATGATGCTTGGAAAAACATTCGTGTAAATATGGATACAATTACAGATAATGAACCAGTAAGTACAGAATTAGAACTATTTGGTCATACATTTAAATATCCGATTTTTGCAGGGCCTGTAGGAGCTGTAGGAATGCACTATTCAGATGCATACGATGATAATGGATATAATGATATTTTAGTTCGAGGTTGTATGAATGCGGGTATTTGTGCATTTACAGGAGATGGAAAAGATCCAAATATTATGATCAATGCGACGCGTATTATTAAAGAAAATAATGGGTATGGTATTCCAACCGTTAAACCTTGGAGTTTAGAAACCTATTTAGAAAAATTAGACTTAGCTTTAAACAGTAATGCCTTTGCGGTAGCTATGGATGTAGATGCAGCTGGACTTCCTTTCTTAAAGGGGTGTCAGCCTCCTGCAGGAAGAATGAATACAGAGCAATTAAAGGCTATCATTTCAAATACACCTGTACCATTTATTGTGAAGGGTGTAATGAGTGTGAAGGGTGCTTTAAAGGCAAAAGAAGCAGGAGCTAGTGCAATTGTGGTTTCGAATCATGGTGGTCGTGTTCAAGATCAGACGCCTGCGACAGCTGAAGTTTTAGAAGAAATTGTTAAGGCGGTCGATGGAAGAATGAAAATCTTTGTGGATGGTGGACTTCGTAATGGCGTCGATATCTTTAAGGCTTTGGCATTAGGTGCAGATGCCGTCATTGTAGCTCGTCCATTCGTGAATGCGATCTATGGAGCAAAAGAAGAAGGTATTCAAGTATTGGTAGATAAACTTGGTAGTGAACTAGTAGATACAATGGAGATGTGTGGGGCTAAAAGCTTAAAAGACATTACTCGTGATATGGTAAGATAGGCAGCTTAAATGCTGCCTTTTTTTGATACTTCAGAAAAATGTGTAAAAAAGGTATCTAAAATTACAGAAAAATGTGTTAAATCAATTATAAAAAGTCTGGAAAAATGTGTTAAATAGGTATAGAAAATCATGGAAAAATGTGTTAACTTAAATTCAAGAGGTGGTTTCATGAAGCGAAATGCGATTTTAAAGCTAGTTCAATGGAAAAATAGTCCTGAGAGAAAACCTATGGTATTAAGAGGTGCAAGACAGGTTGGTAAGACTTGGTTGATGAAAGAATTTGGTCAGAATTATTATGATAATTATGTTTATTTTAACTTTGATGAGGAGGATGAACTAAAATCTATTTTTGAAACTAATAAAAATCCAAATCGTATTATCGAACTTCTTTCTATGATCAGTGATGAAAAAATTGAACCTGAAAAAACTTTGATTATATTTGATGAAATTCAGGAGTGTCCTGAAGCATTAAATACGCTTAAATATTTTAAAGAAAAAGCGAATGAATATCATGTGATAACGGCAGGTAGTCTTTTAGGCACATTATTGGCTAAGCCAAAATCATATCCTGTAGGTATGGTTAATCTTTTAGATATTTATCCATTGACGTTTGATGAGTTTTTAAATGCGATAGATTCTGGGTTATATGCATATTATGAAAGTATTCAAAAAGAACAAGTTATTGAACAAATTTTCCATCAACGTTTATTAGATGCTTATAATTATTATCTTATTATTGGTGGTATGCCTGAATGTGTATCTTCATGGATCAAGTATAAAGATCCTGCCATGATATCTAAGATACAAAGAGAATTGATTGAGGTTTATGAAAATGACTTTTCTAAGCATAATGGAAAAGTGAATAGTGGACGTATTTTAATGGTATTCAGAAGTATTGTTTCTCAACTTGCGAAACCCAACGAGAAGTTTATGTATGGTGCTGTTCGTGAAGGGGCTAGAGCTAGAGATTTTGAAGAAGCAATCGAATGGCTTGTGTCAGCTGGTATGTTGAATCGTGTATATAATGTGTCTAAGATGGAACATCCATTATCTGCTTTTGATAAATTGGATCAGTTTAAACTGTTTGTGTTTGATACAGGACTTCTCAAACAAATGGCGGGCGTGGATAATAGCGCGATATTATTGAGAACAGATTATCAATTTAAAGGACCATTGACAGAAAACTATGTTTTACAACAACTTCAAGGACAATTTGAAGTTGAACCCCGATATTATTCGGATAAAAATGGTGAGATTGATTTTGTGGTTCAAAATAAAATGGAAATTATTCCGATTGAAGTAAAGGGTGGTGAGGATAGATCTGCCAATTCTTTTAAGACATATGTCGCAAATAATGCACCTCAACATGCATATCGTTTTTCTAAACGTGGGTATCGTAAGGATGGTGACTTTACAAATCTTCCGTTATACTTGGTTCGAAAAACAAAGGATCTATTATAACTTAAAAGGTATCAGTTTTAATTTCTGATACCTTTTCTTAATGAAATGATTGCGAGTATTGTATTGATCAAGCACCAAAAAGACCATATATATAGGTCTGAATAGTTACCTGCAAGTACAAAGCCTGTTAATGTAGCTAAACCAAACAGAATAATAAGTGCAATGTTTGTGCCTTTAGAGTTGTTCTTTCTAGATACAATCGATACAATTCCTCCACAAAGCATGCATATACTAACAACAAGTCCTGCACTGCCACTGGATTGTCCACTTTCTTCTAGTGCGTTGGCAAGGCCTGCCATCATACTTTGGAATACGACAAATACACTTAATACAATGGAAATGATTCCACTGACTAGTTTCCATGTTTTCATAATGATAAAATCCCCTTTCTTAAGTATATTTTAAACTAAGAAATGGGGATAATTGGTATGCTTGTGGCATACATTAATGGTGCGTGATATTTAAGATGTGATTTAAAAGTCGTGGGACTAAGAAAGAAATGTAGATTACGGATCCTATTGATAAAATACCTAACATAAATAATCGCCTCTTTCTTACACCTTTATTGTAGAATTTTCAATGTTTAAATGGTGTTAAAGAATGAGGCGACATATTAAGATTTCATTAAAAGCGAAGGAATTTTTGTAGGTCTGAATTTTGTGCAAGAATCAGGATGTTTTCCGATTCTTCAAAAGTGTGTTCCGCACTAGGTAGTGGGTCGAGAATTCCATTGATTTTAGTGGCTAAAATATTGATGTGGTACTTTCTTCGAATATCAAGTTCTAACATACTTTTTCCTATCCATGAATTTGGCACAGAAATTTCATAAATTGAGTAGTCTGGAGTAAGTTGTACATAGTCAAAGATATTTTCACTTGAGAAACGTACGGCTGCCCAATTACCGATTTGTTTTTCAGGATATACGACTTCATCGGCTCCATTACGCAATAAGAATTTAGCGTGTACATCACGTACGGCTCTTGCGACAACAAGTTTAGCACCATAATCTTTTAATAAGGCGGTTGTTTCTAGTGAGCTTTGAAAGTCATCTCCAATGGCTACAACGCAAAGGTCAAAATTGGATACGCCTAGTGAGTCAACAAAACTTTCGTCGGTGGAATCTCCAATTTGTGCATTTGTGACATAAGAAAGGACTTTGTTGATTTTAGCTTCACTTTTATCAATAGCTAAAACGTCATGTCCTAAATCATATAGTTTTTGTGCCATGTGACGTCCAAAACGTCCCATTCCAATAATTAATACTGATTTCATATTTTCTCCTTTATCCAATTGTGATATTTTCTTGTGGTAAATTTGCGTTTGCGACAACTTGATGTTTAGAAATAGCTAACAGTAAAGTTAATCCTCCAACTCTTCCAAAGAACATCAAGAAAATTAAAATGCAGTGGGATGCACTTGATAGTGTGGGTGTGATTCCTAATGTAAGTCCAACGGTTCCAATGGCAGAGGCCGCTTCAAATAGGGCGTCTAGAATGGGTAGTTGATCGAAGGCTGAAATAAGGAGTGCGCCTGTAAAGAATAATACCATAAATAACATAAATAAGGCTGTGGCATTGTTTAATGAGTCTATGGAGATGCGTCTTCCAAAACATTGTGGGTTTTGTTTATGATTGAATACAGCACGAATACTTAGTATCAATACGGCAAGTGTTGTAGTTTTAAAACCTCCGGCCGTACCTTGTGGACTTCCTCCTATCAACATAAGTAGTGTCATAAAGAGGATGCTGCTTTGATTCATTTTGTTTAAATCAATCGTATTAAAGCCGGCTGTTCTTGGGGATACGGCTTGGAAGATTGAAACATTGATTTGATCGGCTAAGCTCATATTCCAATGGCTAAAGTCATTGATGTAAAAGTAGAGCGTGCTAATAATCAATAAAGCGGCTGTCGTAAATAGCACGACTTTAGATTGTAAGGAATATTTGTGCAAATGACGTTTGTATTGAATAACATCTTTCCAGACAAAGAAGCCTAAACCACCAAGTACGATTAATGCTGCAATAACATTGGATATAAGTATGTCGCCATAATAGCTAGTTAGGGATGAATAGGCTTGTTGGGTGCCCATTAAGTCAAATCCAGCATTACAGAAGGCGGAAATAGAATGGAATATGGAATACCATATGCCTTTGACTAGGCCAAAGCGAGGCAGAAAGCGAATGCCTAATAAAATGGCTCCTAATGCTTCTACACATAAGGTAGCTTTAAGAATCCATTTTGTGTTTCGAATAATACCGCCTAGTTTTGGTGCGGAAATAGATTGTTGCATAAAGTATCTTTGTTTAAAACCAATTTTTTTACCACCTAGAACAGATAGGATTATTGCCATAGTAATAACGCCCATACCTCCAGTTTGAATAAGTGTTAAAATGACAAGTTGTCCAAATGGGGACCAATATTGAGCTGTGTCATGCACAATCAGTCCGGTTACACATGAAGCACTGGTTGAAGTGAATAATGCATCTAAAAAGGGAGCGCCCCTTCCATCGTTTGTGGAAAATGGAAGCATAAGCAAACAGGCACCAATAAATATCATAGTCGCAAAACTGAGGATGATCATTTGTCCTGGGGTAATGCGATTCATACGTTTTTTAAACATAAAACCACCTATCCTAATATCTCAACACATTCTACACTAGTCTGCATTAAGATTTTATAAAAATATTCTAACACTATATTAAGACAATGTTAAGATACTTGGTTCTTTGTGGGCTTGTTTTGTGGGCTTGTGTTATACTTGTCGTATGGCTAGTGTATTATTATGTTTATCGACTTCAAAATATAATTCAAGAGTGATTGAAAAAGGGGCTCAAATTGCGAAGAACAATCATGCGACGTTAAGTGCTGTTTATGTGCAGACCCCAAAAGATGAAAGTATGAGTGCGGCATCAAAGAGTTGTTTGCGTGAAAATATTAAGTTTGCGGAGAGTAAGGGAGCTAAAGTTACAATTCTTTATGGGCACAATAAGATTCGACAGATTGTTGAATATGTGGATGTTTCACAAGTGGATTGCGTAGTTATAGAAAAGAGTCTTGCCTCACAGGCTTTATTTAGATTGCGTGACATTGATGTATATTCTGTGAATTATCCTCATGACTATCGGCATTTGTTTTATTTTGACTTTAGTTCTTTTCGTTTTTCCTTTAAAGATCTGTTAAAGATGATTTTGATTCTTATTCTTTGTACGCTAATTGGCAAGGGATTTATGCACTTTCAATTCTTGATTACGACACCCATTATGATTTATATCTTGGGGATTGTATTTGTATCTATTTGGACAAGTGGATATATCTATAGTTTATTGGCATCTTTATTTTCAGTATTATGTTTTAACTTTTTCTTTACATACCCCTATTTTTCTTTGTTGAGTGATCCAAGCTATATTACGACATATATTGTGATGTTTGTGGTGGCTATGTCTTCAAGTTCATTAATGACAAGGTTAAAGAAACAGTCTTTTGAGAATGCCAAACAAGTATATCGTACGCAAGTCTTATTGGAGATGAGCCAGATGCTTCAAAAGGCGAATGATATGAATGCGATTTATGCGTCCATGTTAAAACAGCTGCATAAATTGTTGGATACAGATTTAGTTTTGTATCCACATAATGATGAGCCTATTTTACTTGGACAATGTCCCATAGAGACAAATATTGTGGCTTGGGTATATGAAAATAAACATGAAGCTGGTAAAACAACAAGTTATCATTCGGATTCGATGTGTTTATATTTGCCTATAAATGGAACGCACGAAGTATTAGGTGTGGTTGGAATTGTTTTAAAAGATAAGATGGATTCTTTTGAAAAGAATTTGTGGCTTGCGATATTGGATGAGTGTGGTATGGCTTTAGAAAAGGAAAGGATTCGTCTAGAAAATCTAAAGATTGAGCAGCAAGCTAAACAAGAAGCGTTGCGAGCCGATTTATTGCGTATGATTTCGCATGATTTAAGAACACCATTAACATCTATATCTGGTAATGCAGGTTTATTGTTGGAAAACGAGAATGCGTTTTCTTTAGAAAAGAAGAAGGAATTGTATCAGGATATTTATAATGATGCGATGTGGCTTTATGATTTGGTGGAAAACTTATTGTTTATAACGAGAATTGAAAATGGTACGATGCAGTTGAATCAACAACCAGAAATGATTGAGGATATTTTTAGAGAGGCGATTCATCATTTAGGACGTAATAAGCGTAATCATAATATTTCTGTGCGTTTAGAGGATGATTTGTTGATGGCCAATATGGATGCGCGTTTGATTATTCAAGTATTAGTGAATTTAATGAATAATGCGATTAAATATACGCCAGAGAATTCTAAAATTGTTTTGAGCGCAAAACGAATTGAGAATAAGATATTAATTGAAGTTCAAGATGATGGAAATGGTGTTTTACATCCAGATCAATTGTTTGAAATGTTCTATACGGAAAATAATCATAGTGGAGATACAAGACGAGGTATGGGTTTAGGTTTATCTTTGTGTAAGTCGATTGTTTTAGCGCATGGTGGTAAGATTTGGGTAGAAAATGTAAATCCTCATGGTGCTTGTTTTAAATTTTTATTGGACGCAGTGGAGGTGAATCTTTATGAATAAAGTACAAATATTAGTTATTGAAGATGATGTTGCGGTTGGAAATTTGATTACGACAACACTTGAGATGGAAAACTATCAGTTTCGTCTGGCAAAAACAGCGAAACAAGGTATTATGAATGTTCTTTCTTATAATCCTGATATTATGCTTCTAGACTTAGGTTTACCGGATATGGATGGTTTGGAAGTTATAAAGAAGGTTCGTTCTTGGTCAAATATTCCAATTATTGTGGTTTCGGCAAGAAGTGAAGATCAAGATAAGGTAAAAGCTTTAGATTTAGGGGCCGATGACTATTTGACAAAACCATTTTCAGTGGATGAATTGTTGGCTAGACTGCGTGTAACGATTCGAAGATTAAATAATAGTCAGACCATAAGTGTAAATGAGAGTGTATATGAAAATGGAGATTTGACAATCAATTATGCGCAGGGTTGTGTATATGAGAATGGGCATGAAATCCATTTAACGCCGATTGAATATAAATTATTGTGTGTTTTAGCTAAAAATACCGATAAGGTTTTAACACATAATTATATCATGCAAGAAGTATGGGGAAGTGTTCAAGGTACAGAAACGCCGAGTCTAAGAGTGTTTATGGCTACTTTGCGAAAAAAGATTGAGCCGGATACTTCAAATCCAAAATATATTCAGACGCATGTAGGTGTTGGATATCGTATGTTGAATCAGACAGAAAAAAAGGAAGACTAGTGTCTTCGCATATTGAAATAGAGTGAAATAATAATTGTGATAACTCCAATTGTGATGAGTGCCATAATGGTTTTATTGATGCATAGAAGGATCAATATACTAAATAGGCTGACAATCGTAAATAGGAAGATTTCAATTTTTAATAGAATGGGATACATCAACAATGAATCGCGAAAACTAATTTTTTCGTATTGTGGTTCATTGTTTTTTAATAGTCTTTTTTCATATATAAATAGAATTTGACTAAAGAGCACAACAAAAACGAGGTATATGAGATTAAAAAAGATTTCTTTAAAGAAGAGTGCACTGCACGTTAAAAACATGACAAGAATGGTTCCAATTCTTGGCAGATACACGTAATAATTATATTTCATATTGTTTTTTCCTTTCTTTTATTATGCCATAATCATATTACTTGAAATATACCTGTAGGGGGTATATCATTGTATCGGGGTGAAATATATGGGAGATTGTTGTCATAAAAAGCATCAGCCTAGAGATGAGAAAGAAATCAAACAATTGACGAATCGTCTTCATCGTATGGTAGGACAATTAAATGGAATTGAAAATATGTTGAAGGAGAATCGGTATTGTGGCGATATCTTGGTGCAGGTAGCGGCTGTAGAGAGTGCTTTGCAGGCGTTTGGATATATTGTTTTGCAGGAACACTTGAATACGTGTGTCGTTGAGGATGTTCAAAATGGAAATACAGAAATTATGAGTGAGGTTATGGATTTAGTAAAGAAGTTAAAGTAGGTGGTTTTAATGGAAGAAAAATTTGATGTGACAGGCATGACTTGTGCAGCTTGTCAAGCTAATGTAACTCGTGTTGTGAGTAAATTAGATGGTGTGAGTCATTGTGATGTTTCTTTATTATCGAATTCAATGAAGGTTGAATTTGATCAAGATAAGGTGAATGAACAAGTGATTTGTGAAGCTGTAAAACAAATTGGTTATACAGCTAGTGTGCATGGTGAAAAGGGTGAAGTTAAAAAGGAATGGCAGAATCGTCAGGACCTTGTTGAATCGGATCAGAGAAGTGCTAAACAAAGATTGATTTTAAGTTTAGTTTTATTGATTCCATTACTTGTGATTGCGATGGGACCTATGGTAGGTCTTCCGATTCTAGAGGGTATGGAATGGATGATGGTTTCAGCTTTAACACAGTTGATTCTATGTCTATTTATATTATTTATTCAAAGACATTTCTTTATTACGGGATTTAAAGCTTTAATTAAAAAGTCGGCCAATATGGATTCTTTGGTTGCGATGGGTTCAGGTGCAAGCTTTGTGTATGGCTTAGTCGGCATTTATCAAATGGCTTATTATTTTGGTGTACAGAATATGGAAATGGCGCATATGGCTATGCACTCTTTATACTTTGAGTCGGCTGCAACAATTGTGACTTTGGTCAGCGTCGGAAAGTATTTAGAGTCTAGATCCAAGGCAAAAACGAGTGATGCGCTAGATAAATTGGTGGATTTGGCGCCGAAAAATGCGACAATCTTAAGAAATGGTCAAGAAGTCGTTGTTTCAAGTGAGAGTATTCGAATTCATGATATAGTTGTGATTCGTCCAGGACAAAGAATTCCTGTAGATGGTAAAGTTGTTTCTGGTACAGGTTATGTAGATCAGTCGGCGATTACGGGTGAGAGTCTTCCGGTAGAAAAGAATGTAGGGGATTCTGTTATTTCAGCTACTATGAATGAGAATGGCACTTTTCAGTTTGAGGCTGAAAAGGTAGGACAAGATACAACGTTAGCTCAGATCATTCAGCTGGTTGATGATGCAGGAAATTCAAAGGCACCTATTGCTCGTTTGGCAGATCAAGTAAGTGGTGTATTTGTTCCAGTTGTGATTTTGATCGCATTGATTACATTTGTCGTATGGTTAATAAGTGGTCAAACGATTCAATTTGCGCTTTCCAATGCGATTAGTGTATTGGTTATTTCTTGTCCTTGTGCCTTAGGTTTAGCAACTCCAGTTGCGATCATGGTAGGTACAGGTAAGGCTGCAGAAAATGGTATCTTAATTAAGTCGGCTGCCATATTAGAACAGCTACATTCGATTGATACGATTGTATTGGATAAGACAGGTACGATTACTTCAGGAAAGCCGAGTGTTCAGGATATAAAGTTATATACAAGTATAAGTGCGAATGACTTTATTTCAGTGGCGGCAAGCTTAGAGAGTGGTTCTTTACATCCTTTAGGACAGGCCATTGTGGAATATGCGAAAGATAAAAATATGAATCTAGAACAACCTGAAAACTTCACAAATATTTCGGGTCGTGGTATTCAGGCTAAGCTAAATGGTCATGTGTATTTGGCTGGAAATAAGAGATTGGTTGAAGAAAATAAAATTGAACTCAACGAAACAGTATTAAATGATTTAGATGCTTATGCAAGTTTAGGTCAAACACCATTGATTTTTGTGGAAGATCAAAATGTGATTGGCTTAATTAGTGTGGCGGATACAGTGCGTAGCACAAGTCAGGTTGCATTAGAACAATTTAAAAAGAAGAATATGCATGTGGTTATGTTGACGGGCGACAACAAAAAGACGGCTGAAGCAATAGGTAAATCTTTAAGTGTGGATGAAGTCATCAGTGATGTGTTACCACAAGATAAAGAGAGTGTGATTCGTAAGCTTCAAGAACAAGGTAAGAAGGTTATGATGGTTGGTGATGGAATTAATGATGCGCCTGCTTTAATGCGCGCTGATATTGGAGTTGCGATTGGTGCTGGAACCGATATTGCCTTAGATAGTGCGGATGTGATTTTGATGAAGAGTTCATTATTAGATGTAGTGACGGCAATTGATTTATCAAGTGACGTTATTAAAAATATTAAGATGAATCTATTTTGGGCTTTCTTCTATAACATTTTAGGAATCCCAGTTGCGGCAGGTTTATTGTATCCAGCATTTGGACTTCGATTATCACCAATGATTGGTTCGGCATGTATGTCTTTGAGTAGTGTTTGTGTTGTCACAAACGCTTTACGACTTCGTTATTTTAAACCTAGAATTGAAATGGAAGAAGTCAAAACATTCACAATGCATATTGATGGTATGTCTTGTGGGCATTGTGCATGGTTGGTTGAGGATGCTTTAAAGAAAGTTCCAAATGTAAAAGAAGTTCGTGTGGATTATAATTTGGGTAAGGCCGATATTGATTATGTGCAACAAGTAAATATGGTGGCTTTAAAACAAGCAGTTAAAGATGCGGGTTATATTCCCGTTGAATATAAGGAGGAAAAGAAAATGAAAAAAATAGTAACAGTTGATGGCATGATGTGCATGCATTGTGTGGCACATGTAAAGGATGCATTAAGTAAAGTGGAAGGTGTAAGTGATGTAGTGGTTAGTTTAGATGAAAAAACAGCTACATTAAATTGTACAGAGAATGTCACAGATCAGATGTTGAGTGATGCCGTGACAAATGCAGGATATACAGTCATTTCTGTGAAATAAAGAATCATAAAAATTAAAAAAGTCAAGACTTGTAAGCGGATTCAGAATATTCTATGATAGACGTCGAGGGAGACGCAAAATGGAATGTTTTATTGATGGGAAATCCACTTGCGAAAGAACTTTCTGGAATCGCTTGAATGTTTTGGCAAACTTTCAACAAAAAGAAATGATAATGGATGGTTTGAAAGTTCGTGTTGCAGAAAGTGTATATTGGATTCAACCAAAGAAAGGATAGTTCGTTTGAATTATTCTTTTTTTTTGACAGTTAAATTAAGTGAAAGTCTTGATGTATGTTTTATATAAAGTGAAAATAGATGTTTTTAAAACTAATCAAATGTTGTATGGAATTTTAATCGATTTGAAATTTATTTGACAGTTGAATCACATGAAAATCTCAATATTGCCTTTAAATAAAGTAATAATAGATGCTTTTGATATTGATAAAATGTTGTATGGGATTTTGATTTTTATTGTGGAAATACATTCGGTTTCTTTGTATAATACATATAGAGAACGACTACTGGAAAAGCAGTGGTTACTCTGAAATAAAATTAATGCTGAAGCACTAATCTTTTTCCATTGTCAGTGGTGATTAGTGCTTTTTGCATTTTTCTATAATAATCAATGTTACTTTTAGTATTTCTACTATGGCAAATAACACAAAAGCAACATCAATATGTAGATATATATACATAAGCTTTCCTCCTGTAAAAAATAGAAAGATCTACTTACCTGGAACTCAAGATTCAAGGCTTCAAATCTCCTTAACAAGAGGTAACCACCAACCACATCCAGTAGCCAATTTCAATTATAAAACTTCAATGTGAAAACATTATGAATTCTCATAAATTTGTTGATTATTTGACAGTTGGATAAAAGAAAAATGAGCATTTATTCTTTATATAAAGATGAAATGCTCGTTTTTAGGTATTTTAAAATGTTGTATGGGATTATAATATGTCTTTTAATTTCTTGATTAATCCTAAATCTGCAGGTAGCCAATCTACTAAGTCTAATGTGTCTTTTGTAAGCCATTTTGCGGATTCATGTTCTAATAGTGTTAGCTTTCCTTCAAGAATTGTACAAATGAAACATTCCATGGATAGGTGGAAGTTTGGATAGTCATATTCGACGGTATCAAAGTATTCTTCAACTTGAATGGTTGTATCTAATTCTTCTTTGATTTCACGAACAATCGCTTGTCTACTTGTTTCATTGGGTTCTACTTTTCCTCCTGGAAATTCCCATCCGTCTTTGAATTCGCCATAGCCTCTTTGGGTGGCAAATATTTTATTACCATCTTTAATAATAGCGGCCACTACGTGTATTGTTTTCAAAAAATCACTCCTCTACAATATATCGATAAATGTCTTCTCTTACGGGTGTATCTAATTGCCATAAGATTTCAACGGCTGTTTTTTGTGTGTTTGGCATCATAAACTGTTTTGTCTTATCAATTTCTGCTTGCATGTTACCTAAATAATAGAATTCTTTGCTTGTCTTATCATCTTTGTTTTTTCGCACAAACAAATGAACTTCAATCCCTCTTTCTTTGGCGTATAGAAAGTTTTGTACGTCATCACTACTTGTCGTTCTTCCGGATTTGGATATCGCAATCAATTGACTTTCATTGATAAAATAGATCTTCATATTTGATTGTATCTTGAATGTCATTTGCCTTGTCATAATTGATAAAGACAGGGAATGTTTTGGTTGTTTGATCATATTTGTATCCGCCAATGTTTAATGGAACTTCATTGTGTTGCCAATTTAATAAGCGACATGCATCTTCATATGTATATTTTTGGTAGAGTACAAAGTTTGTATCTTTATATGTATTCTTATAATGTTTATTATATTGATCCAATGCATATTCAATGATTTCTTTTACCATGGATTTAAATTCGTCATTTTCTAGACATGTCTTAAATGGTTTTGAAATTTTCTTATTTTCAATAAAAATACAATCTTTAAAAGTATTCTTTCCAGATCCCGTTGGAAATTCGTTGGTGAAGATATTGAATACATTTGTTTGAGATATGTCATTTGGGAATATATAATCTTTATCATCGATTAAATCGTTTAATATTTCGATTTCAATCTTTCTTTTTCCATTGGCTAGTTTTGTGCAAATAAATTTAATAAAACTTTCTTCAAGTTCATTCAATCGTACTTTATAATCCTTTTCATATTTCTTTAAAAAGGCATAGTAAGATCCTAGAGATTTGTTGTCGAAAATTCTTTGTACGTCAATTTCTCCATAAGCTTCAAAATCCATAAGAGTAGGAATTCTTCCAAGTTTGTTCTTTAGATTCTTATAACTGTCCTTAATGAGTTTGATATCCGCAAAGTTGGCCGTATCAATTGACGCAAAGATTTGTTTTTTACTGATTTCATCAAAGTGAATTGTACTCGATCCTGGAATAATTCTTTCACCTTCTAATACATAGCGTCTTATATTGTCCTTATTGTAAGAACGATCTCCAGATAGGGCGATTGGAATCATAAAGTTGTTTTTGTAGTTTCCGATGAAGTCTAGAATGACAACATATTCTTTGTCTTGTGATTTTCTTAATCCTCGACCTAGTTGTTGCACAAAAACGATAGGCGATTGTGTGGGTCTTAAAAGGACGACTTGATTGATTTCAGGAATGTCGACACCTTCATTAAAAATGTCTACAGTTAATATGTATTGTAGATAGTCACTTCTTGTATCGGATACTAAACGATCAATCGCATCTTCTCTTTTTTCTTGACTGTCTTCTCCACTTAAGGCTAGAGTTCGATAGCCTCTTAAATTTAATCTTTCACTAAGGGCAGCCGCTTCTTTTTTTGAACTGCAAAACATGAGTCCTTTGACTCTTTCTCCGCTATAGCCATAATAATTAGTTTGTTTGATAATGTAATCAACTCTTTGGTTGGATGTTAAATAGTTAAAATCCGTAAAATCCGTTTCATTTCCGTCTGTTAAAAAGTCGGTAATACCAAAATAGTGGAATGGACATAATAAGTTTTCTTCTAGAGCTTGTTGAAGACGTATTTCATAGGCGATATTATGGTCGAAGGCTGCATATACATCAAAGTCATCCGTTCTTTCTGGGCTTGCACTCATTCCTAGCCAAAATTTTGGTTTAAAGTAGTCCATGATTTCTTGGTAGCTTTTAGCTCCAATGCGATGTGCTTCATCAATGATGATCGTATCAAATGTATTTGGATCAAAACTTGAATACACTTCTTTTTTAGACATCGTTTGCATCGTTGCGAATAAATAATCTACATTTATATCCTTGCTGTTTCCAGATAAAAGTCCAAATGTCTTTGTATCTTTAAATACATTTTTGTAGCTTTGAAGAGCTTGTTTGGCAATCTGCTCTCTATGCACTAAAAATAGGGCTTTCTTTGGATTTTGGTCTTGAAGTGCAAAGGCAGAGGCATAGGTTTTTCCGGTTCCGGTAGCTGAGATTAAAAGTGCTTTTGATTCATTTGAATTGCGAATATTTCTAAGACTTGAAATAAAAGCCTGTTGCATAGAATTTGGGATCAGCTGTTTAGAAGGTAATTTAATTTCTTCTTTTTGTTTCACCTTTTTGTATTCTTCATAATGCACTCTATAAGCACCAATAAATGCATTGTAGGAATATGTATTTGGATGATTCCATAAGACTTCAAATTCATCTAACATTTCGGAAACGAATTCTCCGGATTTTGTGGACACAATTTTTGTATTCCATTCTCGATTTGTAGTAAGTGCTGTATTTGTCATATTACTAGAACCTATGAGGATCTTATAGATTTCATTTGATTGAAAGATATATCCCTTGGTATGAAAGCCATTCTTTGAGTCGGGTACTAGGTACATTTTAAGTTCAATATTTGAAAATGTAGCGAGTTTATCTAATGCTTTTGGATCACTAAATGCCAAATAGTCCGTTGTTAGAATTTTACCTTTAATGCCTTTATCTTCTAAAGTACGAAGCGTTTGAAGCAAGGGGGTAATGCCTCCCATCGTAATGAAGGCTACACTGATTAAAAAGGAGTCGCAGTGTAATAGTTCATCTTCAATGGTGCTTAATACTTTTCTTCCATTCTTATAATCGTTTGAAATAAATTGAGGTCGATATAATACGTTGGAAGATATATTTTTGTCTAGAAATGCGGTGGATAATCCGCTTTGTATATTTTGATAGTTCATACCTAACATTATACCAGCATTAAAATGAAATCATAGATCGAAAAGGTTATAATAATTGTAGAAAGAACATGGGTATGAATATGGAATTTATAAAAAAAGATGACTATTCTGGGGAACTGGATTATCGGGCTTTTGGGAGTATGTTGGATCATCCTACGCAATGCTACAAATTCTATTGGTTAGAAGCTATTATGAATTTGATGCTAAAAAAACATCGGTTTTCTTTTGATGAAATCTTTGATGAGATGATTGTATCAGCTTGGTATACAGTTACACAATATCATTTGTTTTTGGGGCCAATGATTGAAGGAGAAAGAAGAGATGCGATCAATCGTGCTATTGATGTATTGGTTGAAAATACGTCTTTAAATGAGAATTCTAAACCAGATGGAATTCGTAGTGTATTAAAAGAACAGAATTATTTAGTTTTGGAATATAAGCGAAAGTTGGCAAAGAATGTTCCCTATAAATTATTGAGTAGTTTTTCATCTGAACTTACTCAGGATAAAGGGGATGCGTATCGTATTGAATATATTCAAATATTGAATCAAGAAATTCATCTGCCTTATATTATTGAGAATGGAGTTGGGATTGGTAAGTGTGTTGTTTTACAAGAGGAATGGATTCCTTTCTTAATGGATAATTATTTGATCATTAAAAATTGGATTCAGTATAATAAGATTCAATTTCTTCAAATGATCAATCCGGGCGTGCCTGGAATTATTAATAAACTGGATGATGAAAGGAATAATGTAAGGCATTTAGAAAGAGTTCGTGATTTGTGGAATGCGCATATTGAAGTGTCAAATAAAGAAATTGTGGATATATATACAGGTAATAAATTAGAATCTACGTTTGATGTGGATCACTTCATTCCGTGGTCTTATGTAGCACATGATGAAATGTGGAATTTAATACCGAGCAATGCGAGCGCAAATCGCTCAAAGAGTAATCATTTGCCAGAGTGGGATTTGTACTTTAATAAGATGGCAAACATGGAGTATGACTTGTATAAGAGTGTTGTAGAATATGATTCAATTCATAAGTTGTTTGAGAAATGTTATGCAAAAAATCTTCAGTCTTTATGGGCAATAGAAGAATTGTATATTAAAGGTAATACGGAATATGAGTTTAAACATAAGTTAGAAGCGCATATGTATCCTTTGTATGAGGCGGCTAGAATGCAGGGGTATAGTGAATGGAAAATATAATAATTTCAAAAGAGTTTCTAGATTGGTATGACTATTACAAGGAGTGTAAAGAAAAGTATTCGAGTTTAGTAAATGATGTAGAGAATAAAATGATTTGTGGTAAATATAAAGATATTAAACTTCCTTTTTCAAATATGAATACGAATCATTTGAATCGTGATATAGATAGTCTTGAAAAAATTCGTATATTAATGATGCAGGGAAGTACAAGTCAGATTAATGTAGAAATTGAACTTGTGAAGGAAAAAATGTTAGAGTCTTGTCGAAATGTGAACTTTGGCATATTGTGCAATCCTTTGGCGAGTACTCTTTATCGTATGATTTTGGATTCAAGTAAAACAAAGAAACATATTGAGGATGTTTCTAAACAATGTAAAGAAAACGAGTTCTATGTTTCTGTTTGTTTAAGACATTTCTATGCTTCTATTTGCGAAGAGTGTATAAAGGAATATAGTTCGTATGGGTTTATGGAGTTACTAAATTCTTTAATTGAAGAGGATAAGTTTAGTGAGGCTTGTAGTTTTTGTCCAATCTATGAAGAAATTTATATCCAAGCAAATGAAAAGGGATTGCTTTCAAAAGAGTTAATACGGGTGATGCAGCAGTATGGTGTGGATGTACCTGTTACTAAAAAAGAAACGAAACTACCTAATATACCTACAAAAGCAGAGAGAAAGAAGTCTAAGAAATTAGGTATAGAAACACGTAAGAAAATCGTTGGTGATGGTGTTAAAAAAATCTTGGATATGAGTGATGATGAGCTTGTTCGTAAGTATGATGGTAAATCAGAGGATGAAGTTCAAGAAATGCTTTATGAGGAGCCTTGGTGCGAGGATGAATATTTTGATGATGATTTACTTGCGTTTCTTAGCGTATTAACATGTATGAGTATAGATTTTGAGGATGCCTTTATTAATTGGTTGGCTCATTTTATATTTAGAAGATTGATTGATATACATAAGAAAGTGGTGGTTGAGCCACCTAAAATGGTGAAGACAACTCCACCTAAAGTACAATCTTCAAAGGTTCGTAAGGTAAATCAGGGTGGCACTTCATCTAATAAAAGTGTGACGAGATCCCCAAAGATTCGCAGTAAGCATGTGAGTCAATCTTCTAGAAATGTAAATCAAGCCAGGGCTTCAGTAGCTATTAAACAGGAGGAAACATCAAATGGTAAGGGTGGAATTATTTTCTTGATCATTATTGGACTTCTGTTTGGATATGGATATATTTCTTTGAAAAAGGAAGAGGCAGAATGGGATATGGCACAGGAGCAGTATCGTATTGAGAGTAGGCGGAAAGCTGAACAAAATGAGTTTAAGGTAAGGGAAGAAAAACGTAAAAAGAAAGAGGGGCAAAGTTCAAACTCATCATCTTCTTCGTCTTATGATGAAGGAAGTGATGATGCATATTCTGGTGATTATGATGAGAATCGTTACGATAACGATGAAAATTATCGTGATGGTGTAGATGATATGTTGGATGAACTGGGAGAATAAAGAAAAATACAGTGAAAGACTTATTGAATATTTGTATACTCATGAGTAGTATACTTACGAGTATACAAATTTATTCGGAAGGCTTTTGTCTTGTGAGTAAGACAAAAATATATGAATGTTGTCTTGTTAATAAGACAAAAAAGTGTTAATATTGTCTTGTATGTAAGACAATATCTAGATATGATAAGGTGAAGAAGGTTGATGTATATGAATCGAGATATTTTGAAACAAATAATAATAGATCAAAAGGAGATGTATCTTGATAATCCATTGATTTCTAGGGATTATAATTTAGAAGAAAATGTAAATTATTGTTTTGTTGGTATTCGAAGAACGGGAAAATCATATATGATGTATCAACAGATTCACAACTTAATGAATGATGGAATTTCATCGTCGCAAATAGTATATGTTAACTTCGAAGATGAGCGTCTATTGGAGATTGGTGTGGATGATTTAAATACAATACTAGAGATTGGTATTGAATTTTCTGGTTCGAAAGGGAAACCATACTTATTTTTAGATGAGATTCAGAATGTTGATGGTTGGGAAAAATTTGTTCGTAGAGTTGCGGATATGAAATATCGAATCAATATCACAGGAAGCAATAGTAAGATGCTAAGTAAAGAAATAGCTTCTACTTTAGGTGGAAGATTTATGATTGTGAATGTATTTCCATATTCATTTAAGGAATATTTGAGTGCAAATCATATTGAGAATATAATGCTTGCTCAAATAGGTACAAAAAAGCGTGCAGATATTGTAAGTCAATATGAACAGTATGTGACTTATGGAGCTTTTCCTGAATTGGTGGATATTAAAAATAAAAGACCATTTTTAAATAATATTTATCAAACTGTTTATTTACAGGATATTATTACAAGAAACAAAATTACAAATGATTTTGCGGTGCGATTAATTTTAAAGAAGATTGCAGAGTCTGTAACGAAAGCTTTGTCTTTTAATCGGTTAACGAATATAGTGAAAAGTGCCGGTATTTCTATTGGTAAACAAACGGTAATCAATTATGTAGGATATATGTTAGATTCATATTTGATATTTTCACTACAAAATTATGCAGCAAAGCTTGTGGAAAAAGAAACATCACCTAAGTATTATTTCATGGATACTGGATTGTTGGGGTTGATGTTGTTGGATTACAAAACAGCTCAATTGGAAAATTTGGTTGCGGTTGAGCTGATTCGAAGATATGGATTTGAAAATGTGTATTTCTTTGAAAATAATATCGAAGTAGATTTTTATATTCCAAGTGAAAATTTGGCAATACAAGTGAGTATGCAAGTATTAGATGATGTAGATACTTTAGAACGTGAAACTAGGGCATTTGTGAAATTGAATCAATTTATCCCAGATACAAAGTGTCTTCTTGTTACAAATAGTGAGGAAACAAAATTGAATTGTGATGGAATAAAGATAGATGTGGTTCCAATTTGGAAGTGGTTGTTAGATTAGAAAAGGAGATTGACATGTGAGTCGATCTCCTTTAATCCTTCATTGCGATATATTCATAGGTTGGTGTGAAGTTTTGGCTGTCTTGAAGCTTATAGTACTGCATAAAAATGCGTGTCATAATATTTGGAATTTCTGCTTCTGTTGGTTGGGATAGAATGATCAAATATTGCATGGCACTGTAGCGTGTACAAACATCGACTTTTCGAATGTTTTTGTGGATGGCTTCACCCATATTTGTTAAGGCTTCTTCAATTTTTTCAATATATGGAAGTGTGTCTTCTACAGTTTCCATCGTTACCATCACCAAATAACAACAAGAATGATTTCGAACCATTAGTTGATGTATGTACTCATAGTGTCGAGTGAATTCTCTAAAGTCTAGACTTAAAGCGCCTGTATAACTTCCACTTGTATGTAGGGATTTGGCAATTTGTTTTAGGTCTGCCGTATTATTGGATGTGTTTTTATGTTGAATCTGATTGTAGAAAGAATAGTTGTTTTTACCATTTTGTTTTACATAATATAAGGCTTTGTCAGCTTTTGAACAAGCATCTTCAAAATTATCATTTTTTGTGGTCATGAGCATACCTGCAGAGAGTGTCGCAAAATGAATTTCATGATCGTTTTCTACAATACCTTTGAATTGTTCGATTAAATCGGACATGATAGTTTCGGTTTCTTCAATACTTACTTTTGGTAATAATAGAAGGAATTCGTCTCCGCCCATTCTGCATGTAATTTTATCAAATGGGATGTTTAATAATAGTTTTCCTAAGCTTTTTAAAGCTCGATCCCCTGCTTTATGTCCATAGACATCATTGATTTTCTTAAGATTATCCATATCTAAAAAGATAAGGCATCCCGTTGTTTTTTGCATCGTAATCGCTATATACTTTTGGCCTACACTACGTACAGGAAGGCCTGTAAGATAGTCATAGTTCTTTGTTTCTTCCTGATTTTTAATAGTCGATACAACATCGGATATAAATTTATCAATTGTATTTTCTTGAACCGGAATAATTTCGTGTTCTAAGTTAAACAAAGATCCATCGTCCATAAGCTTTAGGAAAACATTTGCGATTTTAGGATCAAATTGAGTGCCTGCATTCTTTTTGATTTCTTCTTTAATTTGTTCAATACTAAGCGCATTACGATAGATTCTTTTTGAATTCATAGCATCATAACTATCGGCAAGCGTAATGATACGTGCTTGAATAGGAATTTCATTACCTTTCAGTCCATCGGGATAGCCAGTACCATCGTAATGTTCATGATGACTTCTTGTGACTTCACCTAGGTGAGGTATGATTGTGATATCTTTTAGGATGTCTTGGCCAATAATCGGATGTTGTTTGATTAAATTAAATTCATCTTCCGTTAATTGACCTGGTTTATTTAAAATTTGATCAGGAATACCAATCTTTCCAATGTCATGTAGATAAGCACAGCTTTTAATGTTTTCGATTTCCTGATCTGTCCAACCAAGATTTTTCGCAATCAAAGCAGCATATTGAGCAACACGCCTTGAATGACCACGTGTATATTCGTCTTTTGCCTCAATCGTTGTCGAAAGAGATTGCATCATTTGAAGTGTTATTTTTTTGTTTTCTTTCTTTTCAATTTCCAATTCCTTTTGATGGCGTGTTTGTTCCGCAACATGAATTTTATGGATGGTACGAACAATGTTTGCGAGTAGTAATATGATCATGCCAATACCCGTAAAGAGGCCAGAAACCATAGATACAAAATAAACGGATATACCTTCAATGGCTACGCAGATTAAAACTAAAAAGAGTCCGAAAAGTAAGAAGTAGTCTGAGCGGGATTTACTTGTTGAATGTATATATTGATATAAATGAATAAATACCATAATAAATACGCAGATCAGAATGCATTGGGCAACGGGCAATGTTTCAATGTAGTCCTTAACTTTTGTCAAATATAGGATGGATGAAACTACAAAGTTTAAAAGGGCAATGTAGCCAATATATTTATAGAGCTTTCGATGTTTTCCATTTTGGATGCTATCGGCATAGAAAAGTATTGGTAAAGGACTAAGCATGATCATCACAAAGCATAATGAGGCTAGAGAAGATGCGTTTGGTACTAAGATTTGGCGGATTTTGGATTCTCCAAGCATCCAGATGGCTCCCATGATCATACACCAGCCCAAATATTCCGTGCTGAAATTGGTGTGATAAGTAAATTTTAGGGCTGAACCAAATAGAACGGATGTAATGCCGGCAAATAAAATGAAGAAGGCAATGAATGTGGACATTTTATAATCGCTATATATATGTTGCCAAATATCGATTTCACTTCCACAATAAATTTCGTTGACTACACCAGAATAGTTAGAAGTATAGGTTGTAAGTTCAATGCGTAATGTTTTTCCTGCATCCTTATAGGTCGTGGGGCAAAATATATATCGACTCGCCGAATTTTTACCGGCAAGGCGCGTATCTTTTGTAGAATATTCTTTACGTAATGTATTATCTACATAGAATTTAACATCTTGTAAGGAGGAGCGAATCGCAAAGGAAGTTTCATTATAATCTTTAGGAAGAGTTGTATGAATAACCATTGTATGGCCAGGTTTTACTTCATATTTTCCTGGGATATTAATTTTTTGTTTGGAACCATCTTCTTTTTCCCAATAAAACGTTTGTGTATAGACAATGGAATGAGATTGAACATCATGCTCTTGTTCGTTGGCTCCAAAGAGTTGCATGAAACAAAACCATCCTAAAATGGCAATCATTAAGATATAGAAGAATACTTTTATTCTTTGCAGGTTATATTTTTGTGTACGCATTCTTAACCTCTTCTCTCCTAATGAGAGTATCCCTTTTTTTAAGAATTGTGTCAATGATTTTTGTTGACAAAACAATCACAAGATATTATGAGATGAAGATGGCGGGGGTTTGTGAAAAGTATGACTTACGTCAGATGGAATATGACATATTGATGTTTCTTTATAATAATCCTAAGTATAATACGGCGGCGGACATTGTTCGTATTCGTAAGTCTACAAAGTCTCATGTTTCAACTTCACTTAAAGTATTAGAAGATCGTGGTTTGATTGAAAGAAGAGTGGATCCTGCAAACAAAAAGCGTGTCACAATTCATTTGCTTCAAATGGCTAATGAAGTGATTGAAGATGGTAAGTGGGCGCAAAAGGAGTTTGCACAAGACATGTTTGATGGTCTTACACAAAGTGTTTATGAATGTATTTCAAAAGGTGTATGACAATGCAGAAAGGATGTTGTTAAATGAGTAAAAATAATTATAAAATTAAAATGCCGGATTTAATGGAAGCTATTTTTGATGCTTGTTACTTGATTTTTGACTTAATTGCCGGAATCTTATTTTTTGTATATTCAAAAGGAAATCCATTGTTTATTTTATATGGTGTATTAACATTAACATTATGTGGTGGAGATGCATTCCATTTGGTTCCTCGTATTAAAAGAGCTGTATATGGAACAAATGACAAAATCAAAAGACAACTTGGTATTGGATTGCAGGTATCTTCAATCACAATGACAGTGTTCTATATTATCTTATTGTTTATCTGGAAATTAACTTTCCCAACGCTTACAGCTCCACTTTGGATTGAAGCCATGATTTGGATTTCAGCTATTATTCGTATCGTAGTATGTTTCTTACCACAAAACAATTGGACGAGTGAAGAAGGGAATATGAAGCTTTCTGTAATTCGTAATGCTGTATTTGCCGTAACTGGAATTGGTGTAATTCTTCTTTATGCGATTTCAGGGAATATGTATGATTTACACTTAAACCGTATGGTTGCAGCTATTATTATTTCGTTTGGTTGCTATATTCCAGTTACTTTGTGGTCTAAGACAAAGCCAATGATTGGATTGTTGATGATTCCTAAGACTTGTGCTTATATGTGGGTCATTGTGATAGGATTACAATTATTATTTTAATTCACAAAACTGGTGCTTATAGCACCTTTTTAATTTTCTAAAAGAAGAATATCGTTGTGAAATTATATTCTTCTAAATAAATTACCGAAAAAATCGACATATTTCTGAATGATAGGTATACTATTGGTAGTAGGATTGGTGGTGTTCACATGAAAACTTGTAAAGAAATGGCTTTAATTTGGAATATTAGTGTTCGCGCAGTTACGAGTTTGTGTAAATCAGGAAGAATTCCTGGTGCTGTTAAGAATGGAAAAAGTTGGGAAATTCCAGACGAAGCAACAAAACCGGTAGATGGAAGAATTTCATCTGGTGAATATTGTAAAAAAGGGATGACTACAGATAGAAAGCCTTTGCCTATTGGTATTTCAGACTATGTGCGTGCTCAATCGGATTATTACTATGTGGATAAAACGATGTTAATTAAGGAGTTTTTAGATCAAAAGCCATTGGTTTCATTATTCACAAGACCAAGAAGATTTGGAAAAACATTGAATATGGATATGCTTAGAGTGTATTTTGAAATGACGGATGAGGATACATCTAAATATTTTGAAGATAAGAATATTTGGAAGTGTGGGAAAGACTATCGTTTGCATCAAGGTAAATATCCTGTGATTTTCCTTACTTTTAAAGATGTAAAGTTTGATTCTTGGCAGGCCACTGTAGAGAAAATTAAATCGTTGCTTCAAGAAGAATATGGAAGGCATCAGGAATTGTTGAGCAGTTTAAAAATATCGGATTATGAGAAGGAATATTTTAATAAAGTATTAAGTGCAACAGAAAATGAAGTAGAATTGTCTTTTTCGCTTGAAAAGTTGTCGAAGATGCTTGCATCTCATTATGATAAAGCTCCAATTATTATTATTGATGAATATGATACTCCAATCCAGGAAGGGTATTCTAAGGATTTCTATGATGAAATCATTGGCTTTATGAGAAATTTCTTTTCTGGTGCTTTTAAGGATAATAAAAATCTTTCTTACGGCTTTTTAACTGGAATTTTGAGAATTGCTCAAGAAAGTATTTTTAGTGGATTAAATAATTTAACTGTGAATTCAGTGATGGATGAAGCATATGATCGTTATTTTGGATTCACAAATGAAGAAGTAAGTGAAATGTTAGATTATTATGGAGCTACTGAAAAAGAGAGTGAACTTCAAGAATGGTATGATGGATATTTATTTGGGAATGAAGAAATTTATAATCCGTGGTCAGTCATTAATTATATTTCGAAGGGATGTGTTCCACAGGCATATTGGGTAAATACTGGAAAGAATGAGATTCTCGAAGATGTTTTAAAAGTGGCGTATGAGGATATTACAGAAAAGCTTTATTCTTTAATTCGTGGGGGTAAAGTTTTGGCAAGAATAGATCAAAATGTTGTTTATCGTTCACTTACAGAGGATCCAACTAATATTTATAGTTTATTATTGGTAGCTGGATATTTGAAAACAACGATTAAAGAATTGCAGGCGGATGGATCTTATTTGTGCCAAGTATCGATTCCAAATAAAGAGATAGCTTCTGTTTATAAAAGTGAGATTTTGGCACATTTGATGAAGATTGGTGCAGTTTCAAGAACGACTGCAGATAAGATTGCGGAAAGTTTGTTCTTAAATGATTATGTTAAACTAGAAAAAGCTATTTCGGAATATATGGATAAAACAATTAGCTTCTATGATACAGCCAGTGAATCTTTCTATCATGGCATGATTTTAGGATTGATTTCGATGATGGATAATCAGTACAAAATAAAATCGAATAGAGAGTCTGGTAAAGGAAGATTTGACATTGGTTTAATACCTAGAGATGATAAGTATCCTGGAATGATTATGGAACTAAAGTGGAAAAAAAATCTTGATGATGATGAATTAACACTTTTGGCAGATGAAGCTCTTTGTCAGATTCATAGTATGGAATATGATTCTGAAATGAAGAGTGAAGGAGTGAAAAAAATATTGAAATTTGGAATTGCGTTTTCTGGAAAGAGTGTTTGTGTTAAAACAAATTAGAACAGTAGTTTTACTGATGATTTCTAAGACTGGGTCATTGTGATGGGATTGCAATTATTATTTTAGAACTTCTTCAAGAGAACGCTTACTCGACGTTCTCTTTTTCTATATGAATTTAGAAATTTAGAGCATCTAATTCAATGAAAATAGGTTATTTTAGATCAAATAGGAACAATCGTAACAAACTTATTGGAATTCACAATATTTTCACATTGGACATTTATAATAGGAATTGGCTACTGGATGTAGTAACGGTGAACCCTCTGAATGAAAAGGATGATATCTTGAGTTCTTAAAGATTCCGATTTTGTAGGAGGACGTGTTGTATGTATATTTATCTATATATAGATGTTGCCATGTGTTTAATGGCACTAGTAGAAATACTAAGAATTACATTGTTGATTATAGAAAAATGTAAAAGACACTAGTTCACCACACCAACGGATTAAACTAGTGTCTTTTGACATAAAATAATTCAGAGTGACCACTGTATCCAGTAGTCTTTCTGTATATGTATTATACCGATAAAGGAATGTTAATGCAAATGATGGTTTTGACTTCTATTGTATTCGTATTGTTAATGGTTTAAGAATGGTAATCACAAAAGAGCTATATAGGTCTTACATAATCAATATGATTGATTCCAGTCAAAAAAAGGAAAAAATACGATTGAAATCACGCGTAAAATCAGTCATAAAAAAATACGATTATTTTTATGCGTGATTATACATATAATATATTTAATAATAGTGGAAAGGACTCTTTATGCGAGAAACAAGAATACTAGAATTTAAAGAAACAATTACGAATACTTTTCTAGAAACAGTGAGTGCCTTTTCGAATTATGATGGTGGAGAGATTCTTTTTGGTGTGGATGATGATGGAAATATAAAAGGTTTGTCTAATGTGAAACAAGCTTGTTTAGATATTGAGAATAAAATCAATGATAATATTTCGCCTCAGCCAAACTATACGCTTGAAATTCAAAATAGTGAGCAAACGATAAAATTAAGTGTAAAGAGTGGTCTTCAGAAGCCATATTTGTATAAATCAAAAGCATATAAACGAAACGATACTTCAACTATAGAAGTAGATACATTAGAGTTTTCAAGACTTGTCTTAGAAGGAAAAAACATTCGGTTTGAAGAATTGCCTTGTAAAGATCAAAAGTTGTCTTTTGAAATTTTGCAAAGTAAGCTTAAAGAAAAAATTCAGATTGAAACTTTTAATAGAGATACTTTAAAAACATTGAACCTATATGATGATGTGAATGGTTTTAATAATGCAGCTGGTCTTTTAGCGGATAAAAATCATTTTCCCGGAATTGATATTGTGAAATTTGGAGAAAACATCAGCGTTATACAAAAGAGGATTACTTTTGAAAATACATCTGTCTTGGATATATATGAAAAAGCTCTTAGTGTATTTAGAGATTATTATCAATATGAAGTGATTCAAGGAGCTGATCGAAAGATGGTGGAAAAGGTACCTGAGGCAGCATTTAGAGAAGCTATTGCGAATGCTTTGATCCATAGAGTATGGGATGTGGATTCACAAATTAGAGTATCTATGTTTGATGATAAAATAGAAGTTGTATCTCCAGGTGGATTACCATCTGGAATCACAGAGGATGAATATTTATCAGGAAAACTTTCGGTTTTAAAAAACAGAAATCTTGCGAATGTATTTTACAGATTGGGGTTTGTTGAAATATTTGGAACAGGTATTACAAGAATTAAACAAGTTTATTCTGAAGCATTGATAAAACCAAGTTTTGAAGTATCAGAGAATGCGATTCAAATTGTACTTCCTGTGTATGAAGAGAGTACAAATTTAACGTTAGATGAAAAAGTAGTGTATAAACTTTTGAGTAGAAATATGTTGAAATCAATGAGTGAAATTGCACCATATATATCTTTTGGTAAATCCAAAACAACAAAGTTATTGAAAGATATGGAACAAAAAGGTGTAATCGCAATTGAAGGTAAAGGGAAAGGAACGAAATATAGAATTAAATAAAATGAAAACATTTGATGACATGCTTGTGCAACAATTGCAGGATGAAGAGTTCAAGAAAGAATACGAAGCTATTCAACCGGGAATGGATGAAATTAGAGCTAGTGTAGATGCTAGAACTTCACAAGAACAATAAATATGGCAGTTGGTCAATTTTAGGCTAACTGCTTTTTAAAATAAGTAGAGATGGTACTAAAAATGTGTAAAAGGATGATTTTGTGTTCTTTTAGAATGCTAAATCGTATCTAATTCAACGAAAATAACACGTTTTAGATCAAATAGGAACTATTGAACATAATTCACAATGTTTCACATTGAAGTTTTATAATAGGAATTGGCTACTGGATGTAGTAATGGTGAACCCTCTGAATTAAAAAAAGAAATCTGCTTGAGTTCTCGGCAGATCCTTCGATTTTTTTGCAGGAGGACGTGTTGTATGTATATTTATCTATACATGATGTTGCCATGGTTTTATTGGCTTTAGTTGAATTACTAAAAATCACATTCATTATTATAGAAAAATGTAAAAGACACTAGTTCACATCGCCACAATGGATTGCTAGCGTCTTTTGACCTTAATTCAGAGTGACCACTGTATCCAGTAGTATTTCTGTATCTGTATTATACCGATAAAGGAATGTTT
>NZ_DS996843.1:0-27344 GCF_000156655.1 Holdemanella biformis DSM 3989 | reverse complement strand
AAATATGGATGCTTTATTTTCGAACAAATACAAGCAGTTCGAAGATGATATAAATGGATCGTATAGTCATATTATGACATAATTTACATATATTATGGAGGTGATATTATGTATCATATACGAGAATCTATTAGGCCATCTGCTAATTTAAGAAATCACTATAATGAAATTTCAAAACAATGTCGGGAAGAGAATGAAGTGGTTATTATTACGGTAAATGGGCGTGGTGATACTGTTTCTTTATCTTATGATGAATACAAAAGCATGAAGTCAAGAATTGAATTGTTGGAATTGCTTGCAGAAGCAGATGAAGATGTTGCGTACAGAAGAGTATCACCTATTCAAGACACTTTTAATGATTTAAGAGCTATGTTAAAAGGAAAATAAAATATACTATTGTACGTACAGATACTGCAGATATTGGTATTAGAAAAATTGTAATGTAAATCGCAAGAAATTTCGGTAAAGATATTGCTTTAAAAAAGCTAAATGATTTAGAAAAGAATATTTATCTGTTGGAAGATAATCCATATTTAGGAATCACGCCTAGATATCCTGTTTTAAAACGACAAGGCTATCAGGTGTTGAAACTAGAAAAGAACTTGATATTTTACAAAATCAACGAGGATAAAAAAACAAATTATTATTTATGCGGTTGTAGATCAACGTCAGGACTACCTGAATATTATTCAAGGATTTTAAATTGCTTATTAAAAAATCAAAAATATATAGAATAATATTAACAGACCTCACCACGCCTCTGATTTATCATGCGCAACTCGATGAGGCTTTTCTTTTTGGATTCTTTTCTTGAAAACTAAATATAGGCTATGAAATATTATTTTGCTTCATGAATTATTATTTTCTTTTGGATGTGATAAATTATATAAAAGTGAGTCTTGACTATGAAGAAAGTGCTTTTTATTTTCCACGGCACTCTTTGAAAGCTTCTTCATAAAGTCAGTAAAATCAAGGCTTGGAAGGCATTGGCGGTTAGAAAATAACCCACGGGATTTTTGTGCAGATATTATATGTAAATATAGATGATGTTTGGGACGCAACATGATAGAATGGTTACAAGAAAAATTTGTAGGAATATAAAGATATGGAATTAAGATTATTACGCTATTTTTTGACAGTAGCAAAAGAACAGAGCTTTACAAAAGCAGCAGAACAATTGCATATTACCCAGCCAACGCTTTCCAGACAAATGGCGTCATTTGAAGAGGACCTGGGAATAACATTATTTATTCGAAACGGGAAGAAAATATCGCTCACTGATGAAGGAATTTTATTAAAAAGGCGTGCCTTGGAGATTCTTAATCTTGAGGAAAGGACGCTTGAGGAACTGAAGGGAAAAGAAGAGGTTGTAGGGGGAACTATAACTATTGGATGTGGTGAATTTGCGGCAGTGGAGACATTGGCGAAGATATGTAAAATATATAAAGAAAAATATCCGCTGGTTCAGATTGTACTTCATACTGCAACAGCAGATACGGTGTATGAAATGATGAATAAAGGTCTTGTAGATATTGCGTTATTCATGGAACCGGTGGACACGGAAGGGCTGGATTATATTCGGATTTTGGATTGTGACCACTGGTGTGTTGGAATGCGCCCAGATGATCCGCTGGCAGAAAAAGAGTTTATAAAAAAAGAAGATCTCATTGGAAAACCGTTAATCTTACCGGAAAGATTGAATGTTCAAAGTGAACTTGCCAATTGGTTTGGGAAAGACTTTTCGAAACTGCAGATTGCTTTTACAAGTAATCTTGGAACGAATGCTGGAGTCATGGCGGTAAATGGACTGGGATATCCAATATCAATTGAAGGTGCTGTAAAATATTGGCGAGAGGATGTTCTTGTACAGCGTAGAATTTCTCCTGAAATCACGACCAATACGGTAATTGCCTGGAGACGAAACATCCCATATTCTCTGTCAGTCAGTAAAATGATAGAAGAAATAAATGCTTTTCAGGCATAGAATAGAATTCAATATAAGTATTAGACATAATAAAATAATGGAGATATAAAATAGATGTATAAGAGAAAATCAAATCTTATACATCTATTTTTATACAAAAATTCGTAAAGAAAGGGGCTTTTTATTATGAGTAAAAAATTAGTGGCATTTTTCAGTGCAAGCGGAACAACAAAAAAAGTAGCACAGATGATCGCAGAGGAAGTAAAAGCGGATTTGTTTGAGATTGAGCCGAAAGTTCCATATACAAAGCCTGATCTTGACTGGATGAATAAAAAATCCAGAAGCAGTGTGGAAATGAGTGATAAAAAATATAGACCGGCGATTATGAAAAAAGAGATGGATATGAGTTCTTATAACGAGATCCTTCTGGGATTTCCAATCTGGTGGTATGTGGCTCCGACAATCATCAATACATTTTTAGAAGCTTACGATTTCAGTGGTAAAAAGATTGCGCTTTTTGCAACATCCGGAGGAAGTGGATTTGGGAACACTGTGAAAGAATTGCAGTCATCTGCACCAGACGCAGTTATTACAGAAGGCAGATTGCTAAATCGTGGAACAAA
Organism: Holdemanella biformis DSM 3989; assembly: GCF_000156655.1. GTDB lineage: Bacteria > Bacillota_I > Bacilli_A > Erysipelotrichales > Erysipelotrichaceae > Holdemanella > Holdemanella biformis. Next base: position 24,797 of record NZ_DS996843.1, on the reverse strand, counting down.
ACAGGAAATTAATGAGTGGATAAATTCTTTGTAAATAATAGTGTTATGGAGGTATACAGAATATGAAAAAAATAATACAGACAGCAGGAAGAAATGTACTTGGTGAATTTGCACCAGAGTTTGCACATTTTAACGATGATATACTTTTTGGTGAAAACTGGAATAACCAGGATATCGATGTAAAAACAAGAAGCATTATTACAGTGGTTGCTCTGATGGCTTCCGGAATTACGGATTCATCTTTAAGATATCATCTTCAAAATGCAAAAAATCATGGTGTGACACAAAAAGAGATTGTTGCAGTGATCACACATGCCGCATTCTATGCAGGTTGGCCAAAAGCATGGGCTGTTTTCAATCTTGCAAAGGAAGTATGGGAAATAGGCGAAGGAGATTTGCCATACGAAGAGGAAGCGATGTGGGCGCATGCAAAAAAGATGGTATTTCCAATCGGGGCACCAAATGATGGTTTTGCACAGTATTTTTCGGGCAGAAGTTTTCTTGCGCCGATTTCTACTTCTCAGGTTGGAATTTTCAATGTGACATTCGAACCAGGATGCAGAAATAACTGGCATATCCATCATGCAAAAAGTGGAGGCGGACAGATTTTGATATGCGTTGCCGGAAGAGGATATTATCAAGAAGAAGGTAAAGAAGCTGTAGAAATGAAACCAGGTGACTGCATTAATATTCCTGTAGGTGTTAAACACTGGCATGGAGCTGCACCAAATGAATGGTTTAGCCATCTTGCCATAGAGGTTCCGGGTGAAAATAGTTCTAATGAATGGCTTGAACCGGTAAGTGATGAAGAATATGGAAAATTAAAATAGGAAGGTGAATAAAATGTTTGATAGAAGTATTGTATTGAATAATGGTGTAAAAATTCCACAACTTGGACTTGGAACCTGGCTTATTGATGATAATAAGGCTGCTGATGTTGTAAAAGCAGCAGTAAAAATTGGATATAGACATATTGATACGGCACAGGCATATGGAAATGAGCGTGGCGTGGGTGAAGGAGTAAGAACTTGTGGTATTCCACGTGAGGAGTTGTTTGTTGTATCAAAGGTTGCGGCAGAACATAAGACTTATGAGGAAGCGATGGCAGGAATCAATGAGACGCTTGAAAAGATGGGACTGGATTATCTTGATATGATGATCATCCACAGTCCGCAGCCATGGGCAAAGGTTAATCAGAGCGAAGATCGATATGTAGAGGGAAATCGAGCAGCATGGAAAGCTCTTGAGGATGCTTATACGGCAGGAAAACTTAGGGCAATCGGAGTTTCCAATTTTCAGATCGAAGATATTGAAAGTCTTCTTGAAACAGCAAAGATTAAGCCAATGGTAAATCAGATTCTTCTTCACATCAGTAATACGCCGATGGAGTTAGTAGAATATTGCCAGAAGAATAATATTGCTGTGGAAGCATACTCACCAATTGCGCATGGTGAAATATTAAATCAACCGGAGATAACTGCGATTGCAATGAAGTATGGTGTGACTGTTCCACAGCTTTGCATTAAATATACGATTCAGCTTGGTGCAATTTCTTTGCCAAAAACAAGTAATCCTGAACATATGAAGGGTAATGCCCAACTGGATTTTGAAATTAGTGCTGAAGACATGGAACTGTTAAAGAATTTTAAGAAAATTCAGAGCTATGGTGACAGTGGAGTTTTTCCTGTTTACGGTGGAAAGATGTAATAGCCAATCCGTTTGAAATACAAATATTGAATAATAACTTAATATCATTAATAGCAAAGCTATAAGATTTCAAAAACGGAGTTTTATAGCTTTTTATTTGGCGTTTACAAAAAAATACAAAAGAGCCCATTTTAATCATTTACATGATTCTATTTGAAACATGAACTTTGAAATGTTGTTTAGCTTCATGACTTATTATTTTCTTCTGAATATGATAAATTATATAAAAGTGAGGTTTTTGACTATGAAGAAAGTGCTTTTTATTTGCCACGGCAATATATTCTAATATCAATAAATTGCTTTATATAAAGAATATTAAAAGAAATTAAGAGGATTTGTGCACCTTAAATGCACCTTTTGGATAACTTCATCAACAAATTGAATTAAAGGTTTTTACGTTAAGTAAAATATTAATGTGTTTTGACAGTGCTTTTACTTAAAAGAAATCTTTGACAGCAACATTAAAAAGTGTATAATCATATTAACAGAACTCACCACGCCTCTGACTAATTCATGCGCAACCCGGTGGGACTTTTTTCATTTAGGGGTGTTTTATGTATCAGTATCCAAAACAAATATTAACAATAGGACAACAAGTGCAATCTTACGTAAATGCAGGAATGAAGATTACATCTCGCGAAGAGGTAGAGAAGGCATTAAAATCAATTGGATTTTATCGTTTGAGAGGCTACTCATTTCCTTTATATGATAATGTTACAAAGAAGTATGTTCCTGGAACAAAGTTTGAAGACATTTTGAAATTATATCAATTTGATCAGAAATTATCTGCCTTAGTTTTCTTTATGATTTCTAAAATTGAGGTGGCTTTAAGAGTACGATTAATAGAGGCGTTACTTATATATGGTGAACCTCTTGTTTTGCAAGATTCATCTATTTTTAAAGAGAAAAAATTGTATTGGCAGAATATGTCTATGGTAGCGTCAGAAATTGCTCGTTCTAATGATGTATTTATTAAACATAATTTTGATAATCATGATGGAGAGGTGCCTGTATGGGCGATTGTTGAGGTTCTTTCTTTTGGAACATTATCGAAAATAATTAAAAATTTGAAAACAGGTGTTGGAAGTTCATATTCTATCTTGGCGACTAATTACCAATATAAATCGAAAAAAGGAAATTTGGTAAATCCATCACAAAAAATGCTTACTTCATGGTTACAGAGTGTTTCAATATTGCGTAATATGTGTGCTCATAATTCCAGAATCTATAATCGCACAATACATACGACGCCAGAGATTTTAGACGCAGATAAGGTTACACCACTGCCAGTACATAATGGGTTATATCAAATTTTATTGGCAATGAAGTATTTACGCTCATCTGATGAGGAATGGACAGTATTTGTAGATGATTTCGATAATTTAATTAAAAGTTATAATGGCATAGTCAATCTTGCAGCAATGAATCTTCCATCAGATTGGAAAGTACATTTAACTGTATAAAACAATAAAGATGTTTAACTAAGCTTTTTTCTTAAACGGGTTAGTCATTCGGCGGAATGTTACAATATTAACATTTCGCTATTTTTATATATAGCTTTTTTGCAAATGCATGGTAAATAGAAAAACATGAAACATTGGTGGTATAATAAAATAGCTTGTAGAAAGGCAAGCTATTGAAGAGCTTCATGAGGTGAATAACCATATTTCTATATAAAAATTAAGTTTGCACCAAATAAAATTCAATTTGCACCTTATGTGCACCTTTTGATTAAAAAGATATGAAAAGTTATACAAACTTATAAGAAGTTACAAAAATAAGAGAAAAATAAAATTACCTTTACATAAAGGAAATGTGCTATATATAAAGGAGAATTTGATTATGATAAAAATATTATTCATATGCCACGGCAACATATGTCGTAGTGTCTCAGCTCAATATATTATGGAAGATTTGGCAAAGAAAAATGGAGTAGAACTATATGTTTCTAGTGCAGCTACAAGTCGTGAAGAAATTGGTAATGATATCTATTCTCCGGCTAAGCGTAAACTAAAAGAAAAGGGGGTTCCATTTTCTAGACATTATGCAAGACAGGCTACAATGAGTGATTATTTGTCGTATGACTATTTGATTTGTATGGATGAAAATAATATGCGTAATTTAAATCGTATGTTTAATAATGATCCAGATCACAAGATCTATAAATTATTATCTAGAGATGTTTCAGATCCTTGGTACACCAATGATTTTGAAACGGCTTATAATGATATTTATGAAGGCTGTAAAGCTTGGTTGGAGAAATTATCATGAAACAGAATCTACATACACACTCCATCTTTTGTGATGGAAAAGATACGATTGAAGAAATGACTTTAGAAGCTATCTCAAAAGGCTTTGATATTCTAGGATTTTCAGGACATGGATATTTAAGTATAGATGATGGTTCAATGCGAGATATTAAGGGGTATATTTCTGAAGTTCAAAGAATTAAATCAAAATATTCTTCATCTATTCAAATTCATTTAGGGATTGAAGAAGATATGTTAGGAAGAATATCTGAAAAAGCTCCATTTGAATATGTGATTGGAAGTAAACATTTTTTAGGTGAGACTGCTGTGGATTATTCAAAGCCTGTATTTGATTCCTTGTTTGAATCGTATTCTGGTGACTATAAAAAGATGTGTAAAGACTACTATTCAGACTTATCCAATATGTATGACTGGCAAGAAGTGGATATCATTGGACATTTAGATTTGATCACCAAATATAATGAGGACGAATCTTATTTTCAATTTAATGATAAAGACTATATGAACATTGTTTGCGATTGCATTGACCGATTGTTGATCAACGATAAGATTTTTGAAGTGAATACCGGAGCTATCGCAAGAGGTTATCGTAAAACACCATATCCATCTAAGAATATATTGGAATATTTATACGCAAAGAATGCACGTATTTGTCTAAACAGTGATTGTCATGATAAGAACTATTTGGATTGTGCTTTTGAATCTAGTTTAGACTTGATTCAATCTTGTGGATTTAAAGAACTGCAGATACTCACAAAAGATGGTTTTGTATCTGAAAAAATTAAATAGAATAAACAGTGAAGGTGTTCTTGTGATAATCAATTAAACCTTCACTTTTCATTTTAGAAAGCTCTTTTGATAAGGCACTTCGTTCTACGTTTAAATAGTCAGCCATCTGTTGACGATCAAACGGAATCTTAAAGGTAGAATTTTGTGTTTCTAGTTTCATAAACGATAAGTAAGACAACACCTTATTACGAATGGTTTTGTTAGAAATATGAAATATGTGTTGTGACAACATTTTGTTCTTATTTGAAAGTATTTGAATCATTTGATCTTTTAATTCTGGGGATTTTTCTAAGGCTTGAACATCTAAAAATTGAATTGTACAGTCCTCAACCGCTCTAACATATACATACATAGGTGTTTTGGTTAGGGCATAGCTTTCCGCAAACATTTGATTGAAACCTATATGTGACAATAGGGAAACGTTGCCTAAAAAGTCTACAGTTTCTATGACAACACTTCCTTCTTTGACAATGCCAATGGCTTGTGGAATATCTTCCATATGATAAATAATTTCATTTTTCTTGTATTGTTTGAATGTTGAATCCATAAATATCTTCCTTTCGTTGTTTAAACAACATAAATTGATTGTATTATACACTAAAATAAGTTCATAAGAAATGAGGATGATTTTATGTTAAGAAAAATTATACAAATTGATGAAGATAAATGTACAGGATGCGGTATCTGTGTGGATGCCTGTCATGAAGGAGCCATTGGCTTAGTGAATGGAAAAGCGAAATTAATGCGAGATGATTATTGTGATGGACTAGGGGATTGTTTACCTACATGTCCTACAGGTGCTATTTCATTTATTGAAAAAGATACTCTAGCTTATGATGAAGAGGCAGTAAAAAAGAATATGGAAAAACGCATGAAAGAATCGGGCACCATGCATACAGGATGTCCTGGATCTATGATGCATACACTGAATCCAGTTGCCTCAAGTCCATCGATTGATGTATCAAGTCAATTAACATCTTGGCCTATACAAATTAAGCTAGCACCTATCAACGCACCATTCTTTCAACATGCCAAGCTTTTAATAGCTGCGGATTGTACTGCTTATGCCTATGCCAATTTCCATCAGGAATTTATGAAAAATAAAGTGACTCTAATAGGATGTCCAAAACTTGATGGTGTGGATTATTCAGAAAAGCTTTGTGATATTATTCGTATGAATTCGATTGAAAGTGTAACCATTGTTCGTATGGAAGTACCTTGTTGTGGTGGGCTTGAAAATGCGGTTAAGAAAGCTTTGCAGGAAAGTAAAAAGTTTATTCCTTGGCAAGTTGTCACAATTTCAATAGATGGAAAAATTTTAGATTAAACCTTAAAAAAGTGCAGCTATCGTTACAGATATTGCACTTTTGTCATTTTCTGACACGTTAAATAAAAAAGTATCACCGTAGCGATACTTTAATGATTATTCCTTTGTGATTTCTTTATAGCTAGCTAGACCATAAGCACTATCTGCAAGTGTACCTGCATTGACAATAGCTTGTTCCATAGCTTTAACGGCCATGATTCCAACTAAATCTTGTTCTGCAGGCACTTTATTGGATGTCATCGCAAAAATAGTATCTCCATCACTTGAAGTGTGGACTGGACGAATACATCTTGCATATCCATTATGGGCCATACTTGCGATTTTATTCATTTGTGCTTTATTTAAATCCGCATTTGTGATGATACAACCAATTGTCGTATTCATACCACAAGAATTGATCATCTTTTCAGCTGCCTTTAAGATTTCATTTTCACTAAACAATCTTGTGTTTGTGTTTCGATCATAGATACCTGCAATTGGTTTGTCTGAATTTGGGTAGAAAATATCTCCACACGCATTGACGGCTACAATAGCTCCTACTTTTAATGGACCTATTTGTAGGGCCGAAAATCCAAGTCCTGCCTTCATCGCATATTGAGGGCCAAAAAATTTACCAACACTAGCCCCTGTTCCTGCACCGACATTTCCTTGTTGAGGATTATTCTTTTCCGCTTCCATACAAGCATCATACCCCATTTGTTTATTTGGATATGCCTTAGAATTACCTACACCACAATCAAATAGACAAGCTTCACATACGATGGGAATATAGATGTTTTTCATGTCAAAACCAATTTCGTGTTCACTCAAATACTGCATAACACCACTGCTTGATTCTAAACCAAAGGCACTACCACCCGATAATGTAACCGCATGAATTTTTTGGACCATGTTTTTTGGATTCAACAAATCTGTTTCACGAGTGGCAGGACCACCACCACGTACGTCTACACCAGCTGTAGCTCCTTCTTTACATAAGATGACTGTACAGCCAGTCGCATTTTCTGTATCTTGTGCACTACCAATTTGAAATCCTTCGATTTCATTGATTTGAATTGTCTTCATTTTTGATCTCCTTTAATTCATATAAATCATTTCTACGTACCTTCCAATAAGGCATTCTTTTCCTTACTTTTTCAATGTCTTTTAAATGGATATCTACAACTTTGCAGGCTTCTTCTTCACCCAACTCCACTACAATATTGCCAAAACCATCCACAAGAATAGAGTGGCCTCCTGAAGTATAGTTTTTATATGTATACTTAGCTGGGGCAACCCCACATAAAAAGACTTCATTTTCTAAAGCACGTGTTTGCGTGAATAACTTCCAATGCTTTTTTGTAGCCTGTTCATTAAAGGCGGCCGGACAAAATAGAATTTGTGCTCCATTTTGAGCTAAAATTCTAGATACTTCTGGAAAACGAATGTCGTAACATAATAAAATACCGCATTTTCCCCATGGCGTATCGAAACATTGAAGGTGATTTCCTGGTACAAATACTTCATTTTCACAATAATCTTGTTTGTTGTGGAATTCAAAAAGATGTGTTTTGTCATACGAACAAACAATGTCACCATCGCTATTTAATATGTAACAACGATTGTATTTGTTTGTACAAATGGAACCTGCAACGATCCATATTTTATTTGTTCGAGCGGTTTCTTTTAATGCTTCTAAACTTTCATCATGACGCAAATACGCTGTTTTAAGTGCATCATTATGATAGGGACAGTTCCACATTTCTGGTAGAACTAAAATATCACAGTCTGGAATGTTTTTAAGTTTAGCTATGTTTTGTTGATTATCCATTGAAACAGACATTTGGTACATACAGATCTTCATATAGATTATGATAGGCGAAAAGTGACTACTTTTCAAGGTGTGCAAAGACTAACATGTGTTTATTTACTACTGATTTGAAATCGTTTACAATCATTTTAGGAGGGTTTGTATCATGTATAAAATTATAGAAGTAAAACAAAGTGTATTTGAAGATAATAATAAAGATGCGAATAAATTAAGAGAAGAATGTAAAGATAAAGGTGTGTTCTTATTAAATATTATGTCAAGTCCAGGAGCGGGTAAGACAACAACTCTATCTAGAACGTTAGAAAGATTAAAAGATAGAATGAGAATTGGTATTATGGAAGCGGATATTGATAGTGATGTAGATGCCAAAACAATCAGTGAATATGGCGTACGCACGATTCAACTACACACAGGTGGTATGTGTCATTTAGACGCAGATATGACTCGTCAAGGACTGCGTGAAATGGGTATGGAAGATTTAGATTTGGCAGTACTTGAAAATGTAGGAAATTTGGTTTGTCCAGCTGAATTTGATACGGGATCCACAAAAAATGTGGCTATTTTAAGTGTTCCAGAAGGAGACGACAAACCTTTAAAATATCCATTGATGTTTCAAGTGTGTGATGTGGTTCTAATTAATAAGATGGATGTATTGTCATACTTTGATTTTGATGTAGAGAAATGTAAAGAGAATATTTTGTACCGTAATCCAAATGCGAAAATTTTTGAGGTGTGCGCGAAAACGGGTGAGGGAATTGATGACTGGTGTAATTGGCTTGAAAATGAAGTAAAGGCCTGGAAGGAATAATATGACATATCGAGATAATATTGATAAATTGGCAAGGCGTATCACAGATCGTATTCCGGCTAAAGTAAAAAAATTATCCCAAATGGATCCTGAATATGAGTGTCTAAATGAAATCTTAAATGATGAACAATGTGATTTATGTTTGTGTTTTGAAGTACGTAAACCACTTTCTTTTGAAGAAGTAGTGAAAAGAAGTGGATGGCCAGCAGGAAGAGTGAATCGTGTATTAAATGAAGTATGCGACATTGGAATGATTGAATATAATTGGGAAAATGCGGATCACCACAAACAGTTTGTGCTTCCTCAGTTTGTTCCTGGAGCAGCTGAATTTATGGTTATGAATAAAGATCTTGTTGAAGAACATCCAATTGTTGCGGATTTCTTTGAAAAGATGACACGTTTACCACTTGAAAAGGTAACACCAATGGTCCCTCCTGGAGGAGCGGGTATTGGTATGCATGTCATTCCTGTAGAAAAGGCGATTCATGCAAATCAAGAAGCGGTAAGTGTAGAAAAGATTTCGCATTGGTTGAATAAATACGATAAATATGCACTTTCTCCATGTTCATGTAGAAGACAACAACGTGTTAGAGGTGAAGGAACTGGCGATGTTGAAGCCGATGTTTGTATTGCGGTAGGTGATATGGCAGATTATGTAGTACAGACAAACAAGGGTGGACATTATTGTACGTATGAAGAAGTTATTGAGACTTTAGAACGTTGTGAAAGAAAAGGATATGTACATCAGATTACCAATATTGATGGAGAAGATAAAATTTTTGCGATATGTAACTGCGCACATGGTGTCTGTAACGCATTAAGAACAAGTCAATTGTTCAATACGCCAAATATGTCGGCAAGTGCTTATAGGGCGCATGTGGATAGTGAAAAATGTGTTGCGTGTGGAAAGTGTGTGGAAATTTGTCCAGTGGGTGCGGCAAAATTAGGACAAAAATTATGTACAAAAGCAGGTCCAGTTACATATCCTAAACAAGAACTTCCGGATGCAGTAAAGTGGGGTCCAGAAAAGTGGAATTGGAACTTTAGAGATACAGCTAAAGTCAATTGTTATGAAACTGGAACATCACCATGTAAGAGTGCATGTCCTGCACATTTACCGGTTCAAGGCTATATTAAGATGGCAAAAGAAGGTCGCTATATGGATGCATTAAAGTTAATTAAAGACTTTAATCCATTTCCAGCCGTATGTGGAGCTATTTGTAACAGAAGGTGTGAACAACAATGTACACGTGGATTGATTGATGAGCCTTTGGCTATTGATGAAATCAAGAAGTTTATTGCCGAACAAGAACTTCATGAAGATAAGCGTTATATTCCTTTATGTGAAAATGTCGAAGGCAAGTTTTTCACAAACAAAATGGCCATTATTGGTGCAGGTCCTGCGGGTATGAGTGCAGCTTATTATTTAAGAATGATGGGCTATCCTGTTACAATATTCGAAAAGGAAGAAAAACCAGGCGGTATGTTAGTCTACGGTATTCCTTCTTTTAGATTAGAAAAGTCTGTGATTGAGGCTGAAATTGAAGTGTTAAAAGCTATGGGCATTGAGTTTAAGTGTGGCATAGAAGTAGGTAAAGATATTTCTTTGGATGATTTAAGAAATGAGGGATATGAAGCATTCTATGTGGCCATTGGTGCTCAAGGATCTAGAAAATTAAATATTCCGGGTGAGGAAAATGAAATGGTTGAATCTGGAATTGATTTCTTGCGTAGGGTGAATAAAACAGAAGATCCAAATCTAATTTCTGGTGATGTGGTTGTCGTTGGTGGCGGAAATGTAGCGATAGATGTAGCTCGTACTGCATTAAGAAGTGGAGCTGAAAAAGTTCATTTATATTCTTTGGAACAAGAAGCTGAAATGCCGGCAAGCTTTGAGGAAGTATCAGAAGCTAAAGAAGAGGGCATAATTCTTCATTGTGGATGGGGTCCAAAGGAAATTTTAGAAGATTCGATTGTGTTTAAGCAATGTGTAAGTGTAAAGGATGAAACGGCTAGATTTAATCCAAGCTATGATGAAAATGTTTTGGAAACTATACAATGTAGTCATGTATTACTTTCGATTGGACAAAGTATTGTTCCAATTCAAGGATTCGATGTAGAAGTCAATCCAAATGGAACAATCAAAGCGGATGGAACAACACTTCAAACATCTGTTGAAGATGTATTTGCGGGTGGTGACGTGTATACAGGTCCAAAATTTGCGATTGATGCGATTAGCCATGGTAAAGAAACGGCAGAATCGATGCATCGTTTTGTTCATAAGGGTCATTCTTTGACAATTGGAAGAGACTTACACTTGTTTAATGAATTTGATAAAAATAATGCATTGATTGATATTGATTTTGATCATGCCAAACGTCAGATACCTGGTATTAAAAAGGGTTTGGGTGAAAAATCATTTAGAGATTTACGTTCTACATTTACAGAAGAACAAGTTAAGATTGAAGCCAATCGATGTCTAGGATGTGGTGCAAGTATAGTCGATACAAATAAGTGTATTGGTTGTGGCTTGTGTACGACAAAATGTGAATTTGATGCGATCCACTTAACGCGTGATATCAAAGATGGTGCAAGAATGGTTAAGACGGAAGATAAGATGAAGGCTATATTGCCATATGCGGCTAAGCGTCAAATTAAGATTATTCGCAATAAGAAGAAATAGTATGCATGAATTAGGGATTGTTGTACATATTTCAAAAACATTAGAAGAACTTGCACAAGAAAATAATATTACAGATATTCGTAGAGTGACTTTACAGATTGGAAAAGTAAGTGGAATTGTTCCTGAGTATTTAGTGGATTGTTGGAAATATTATAGGAAGAAGGTTCCTTTAATTGAAAACTCTTCACTAGAATATGAGTGGATTGAAGCTATTACGATTTGTAATGAATGTGAAAAAACATATGATACGATTCAATATGGAAGAAAATGTCCATATTGTAAGAGTGAACATACAGTTCTTCTTCAAGGTAATGAGTGTCTCATTAAACAGATTGAAGCTGAATAAGCGTCGAAAGGCGCTTTTTTTGTGCAAAAATTTAAAAATTATTCGAAAAAGTATCTTTTTTTTCGTATATGAGTATGTAGGAAATGCCTACTAGAAAGAGGTGCTCATGAGAAGCGCAAATTTATTAAATGATTTCGCCTTTAAATATGTGTTTGGCGAAGATTGTAAAGAGGCTAATGATGCTTTAAAATCATTACTTACAGTGTTTTTAGAACGGAAAGTGAATCATGTAGTTGTAAAGAATTCAGAAATGGTAAAAGACTATACTAAAATGAAAAGTCCTCGGTTGGATCTATTAGTTGAATTTGATGATCAAACGACGGTGGATTTAGAAATGCAGTTAAGACAGACCAAAGATAATTTACTCAATCGATTTAATTATTATTTGGCTAGACTTCATGGTTCACAAGACATGGAAGGAAAAAGTTATAGTCAATTAAAGGAAACTATTGTGATGGTATTCTTTAATTTGATAATTGCTGATGATGATGATGACATTTGTAGTTTATACACAATGAGAAAATACAGTGGCATTCCTTTAGTGAAAGATGAAAAAGAAGATCGTATGAAGTTAATGACAATAGAAATGCCAAAAGTGGATTTAAATAAACCACTTGAAGACATGAATGAACAGGAGAAAATGATTTATTACTTTTTGAATTGCCATAAAGGATTGGATGATAGTAAAATTAAGGTGATGATAGAAAGTGATGGGATGATTCAAATGTTGGAGAAGCGTGTAGAAACGATATCGGATGATCGTTGGAAGAAAATAATAGAAGATTTTCAAAAGCTGCATGAAAATGAAGAACGAATTGAACTACAGCTTGAACTTGAAGAAGCTCAAAGACAGATGAAAGAAGCTCGTAAAGACAAAGAAGAGGTTCGTAAAGACAAAGAAGAGGCTCGTAAAGAAAAAGAAGAAGCTCATAAAGAGAAAGAAGAAGCTCATAAAGAGAAAGAAGAAGCAAGAAAGGCTATACTAGAAGCTGATAAGAAAGTGAAACAAATGGTTTGCAAGATGTATGAAGATGGTTTTACTCTTGAACAAATATCTGCGTATTGTTCACTAAATGTGGATGAAATTGAGTTGTTGATAAAATCTTAAAATTTTCTGTTGCATTTAAAAAAATGTTTGTTTATAATAGAGCCATCCTTTGTAGAGGCAATGAAAAGAAGAAGTAGTCGTGGATGCTGCTGATAGTGAGTTCCTGATGGTGGAAATGGAACAGTAAGCACAGGGTGAACGTGTCTTAGAGCTAAGCTTTCGAAGATTGAGGAAGCTTCGGATACTCCCGTTATGAGTTAAGGGCCTGTACTTTTGTGCAGGAAATAAGGTGGTACCGCGATTTTATAGTCGTCCTTGTATATTCAAGGACGACTTTTTTTATTAGAAAGGAATGGGACAACATGAAAAAAGGATTTAGATTTATTTCGGCATTTTTAGTAAGTTTTATGATTATGATGTCTAGTATTATGCCTGCATTTGCCGATGAAACAGACACATCAACTACAGGTGATTTATTAGATAAAATTCAAGAAAGAGGAGAATTAGTTGTGGGAACATCTCCAGATTTCCCTCCTAATGAATTTATTGATTCGACAAAAACAGGACAAGCTCAATATGTTGGTTCTGATATTGAATTGGCAAAATATATCGCAAAAAAGATGGGCGTTAAATTAACAATCAAAGCATCAAGTTTCGATACTGTTTTGGCAAACCTTCAAACTGAAGAAATTGACTTGGCTATTACAGGATTAGCCTATACACCAGCACGTGCTCAACAGATGGAAATGTCTATTGGATACAATATGACAGAAGACACGGGTGGACAGGCTGTTATTATTTCTAAAAAAGATGAAGAGAAATATAAAAAATTAACAGATTTAACGGGCTTAAAAGTAGCTGCTCAACAGGGTTCAATCCAGCAACAATATACCGAAGATCAAATTCCAGACGCAAAACTACAATCGATTTCAAGTATTGATGATGGTGTTGCCCTATTAAAGAATGGGACTGTACAAGCCGTTGCATGTTCGGAAGGTACAGCTGATGAATATATTGAAAAGAACTCTGAACTTGCGAAGTTAGATGAATTATTTAATATTGATCAAGATTATGCAGGTAACCGTGTAGGTGCTCCTTTAGGCGAAAAAAGATTGATGAAGGAAGTCAATAAAATCTTAAAGGAAGTTAATAAAAAAGGTTTGTATGAAAAATGGTATAAAGCAGCTAAGAAACAAAGTAGTGAACAATTCACATTGACAGCAACTGGATTCTTTGGAACATGTGTTCAAATTGTACAATATTGTTGGCCACAATTATTAAAAGGTCTAGGAGTTACTTTAGGACTTGCAGCTATAACTGTTATCTTTGGTACAATTATTGGTGGATTATTTGCTCTTGTAAAATTATCAAAGAATAAGATTGTACAAGCAATTGCCGGTGTATATGTAGAATTGATTCGTGGAACACCATTGTTGCTACAATTGTGGTTATTCATTAATATTTTCTCTTATTTGACAAATGGAAAGATGCCAATGATCGTCAGTGTAATCATTGCGCTGATTATTAACTCGAGTGCATATGTCGCTGAAATCATCCGTTCAGGTATTCAGTCAGTGGATAAAGGTCAAAGAGAAGCGGCTAAATCATTGGGTATGTCGAATGTACATATGATGACTAAAATCATTATTCCTCAAGCTATCAAAAATATCTTGCCTGCATTAGGTAATGAATTCGTTATGATGATCAAGGAAACATCTTTGGCAAGTACATTCTATATTGGTGAATTAATGACTGTTAATAGCGTAATTAAATCCGCTACTTATAAATCCATTGAACCATTAGTAATTGTTGGTTTGATTTACTTTATCGTTACATATTCATTATCAAAATTAATTAAATACATGGAAGGGAAGTTGAGTGTCAGTGACTAAGGAACTAATTGTTGTAAAAGACTTACATAAAAATTTTGGAGATCTTGAAGTATTAAAAGGAATTGATCAAACAATCCATCAAGGAGAAGTTGTTAGTATTATTGGACCTAGTGGTTCAGGAAAATCGACTTTCTTACGTTGTCTAAATTTATTAGAAAAACCAACAAGTGGACAAATCATTTTTGAAGGGGTGGATATAGCAGCCGAAAATGTGGATATTGATACACACCGTAAAAAGATTGGGATGATCTTCCAACACTTTAATGTATTTCCACATTTAACAGTTTTAGAAAATATTACGATTACCCCCATCTTAGAACTTAAAACACCAAAGGCAGAAGCTGAAAAAGAAGCGATTGAATTGCTTAAAAAGGTTGGCTTAGAAGATAAGAAAGATGAATATCCAAGAAAATTATCTGGTGGACAAAAACAGCGTCTAGCTATTGTTCGTGCTTTAGCAATGCATCCGGATGTGATTCTATGTGATGAACCAACAAGTGCACTTGATCCAGAAATGGTAAAAGGTGTATTAGAAGTAATCAAAGAATTAGCAAACCAAGGAATGACAATCGTGATTGTAACTCATGAAATGGGCTTTGCCCGCGAAACAAGTGATCGCGTATTATTTATGGATGAAGGTATTATTCAAGAACAAGGTACTCCAGAAGATATTTTTGAACACCCACAAAATCCTAGAACCATCAAATTTTTATCGCAGGTACTATAAGCTTGGGCATATGCTCAAGCTTTTCTTATGGTATAATCTAATAAAATGGAGGAAATTGATATGAATTCAGAATGGTCATTAGACGTATTGTACAAGGGATTTGATGATCCTAAATTTAGTGAAGATCTAACATCTTTTGAAAAGAAGGCAAAAGAATTGGATGAACTTTCAAAGACTTTAAGTCATGAAAATGAGAAGGAAGATTTGATTCGAATTGTTAAGGCTTTAGAAGAATTTGAACTTTTGGAAAAACATTTAAGCTGCTTTGGATTTTTGAGCCAATCCACAAATACGGCAAATACGAAAGCGGCAGCAGCCATTGATAAAGTAGCTACCATCGCAAGTACAGCGAGTAAGGCTATGGCTGTATTCTCTCGCTATATTTCGGATATGAAAGATTTGAACAGCTATTTAGATTGTCCAGAACTTTGCGAATACAAATATTTCTTAAATGATATTCATGAAAGCGGAAAATATTTGTTAAGTGAAGACGTAGAGGAAGCACTTGCCAAAATGAATATTTCTGGTGGTTCAGCTTGGGAAAAGCAACAAAGCCTTTTAACAAGCTCACTTGAAGTGGAATATGATGGTAAGAAGTTGCCATTGGCTTCTGTTCGTAACCTTGCTTATGATGCAGATAAAGAAGTTCGTAAAGCTGCCTATGAAGCAGAAATCAAAAGTTATGCACCTATTGCGGATGCCGTTAGTTTCTCATTGAATAATATTAAACTACAAGTTATCACTGAAGCAAAAATGCGTGGATATACAAGTCCAATGGATATGACACTACACCAGTCTCATGTATCCCAGAAAACATTAGACGCACTTTTAAGTGCAATGCAGAAATACTTGCCAGTATTCCATAAGTATTTGAAAAGAAAAGCTGAAATACTTGGATATGAAAATGGCCTTCCTTGGTATGAATTATTTGCGCCAGTCGGAAAATCAGCTACTACAAGTTTTACCCCTGAAACTACAAAAGAATATTTAGTAAATCATTTTAGACCATTCTGTGATGAATTGGCTGATATGATGGAAGAAGCTTTTGACAATAACTGGATTGATTTTTATCCACACAAAGGAAAAGTGGGTGGAGCCTTCTGTTGTAATATGCCATTTGTGAAACAATCACGCGTATTAACTAACTTTGATGGTGGACTTGGAGATGTCGTTACGTTGGCTCATGAACTTGGACATGCATATCATGGATTGAATATTGAAAGTCACAAACCGTTGAATTGGGAATATTCTATGCCAGTTGCAGAAACGGCAAGTACATTTAATGAAAATATCATTATGAATGCAGTAATTGATGAAACGGAAGATAAAGAAGTAAAACTAGGCTTGATTGAAAACCAACTTCAAGATCTATGTCAGATTATCTGTGATATTTATTCTCGTTACTTATTTGAAAAAGCCGTATTTGATCGTAGAAGCGATGAATTCTTATTTACAGATCAATTGAATGAAATTATGTTGGACGCACAAAAACAAGCTTATGGCGATGGACTTGATCCAACTTGTTTACATCCATATATGTGGGTATGTAAGTCACACTATTATTCTTCAGATTTAAGCTATTATAACTGGCCATATGCCTTTGGTGGATTGTTTGCGCGTGGATTGATTGTAAAATATCAAGAAATGGGAAAAGAAGAATTTGTTCCAAAATATAAAGAGATGTTACACACAACAACCGTTGCTTCTGTAGAAGATACAGCTTCAGTATTAGGTATTGATCTAACGGATGAAGCTTTCTGGATTTCTGCATTGGAAACCGCAAAATCAAGAATTGAAGAATTTATCGAATTATCGAAATAATTGCTTGGAAACAAGCAATTTTTTTCTGCAAAAGTTCACAAATGATGATATAATCTATTGCGTTCGAATTTTTTCAAGGAGAGATTTAATGAGTACAGAAATGTTAATGAAAAATAGAGAACGTTTTATCAAAAACGTAAATAGTAATGAGAATGGTGCAGCTGCACTTTCTTTAAGATTATTTTGTTATGCTAGATTTATGGCAGTAAAAAACCCGTATGCAGAAACGCATGACTGGGTATATGAAAACGAATTGACAAATGCCCAAGCCAATCAATATGTATTCCGTTTATTGGATGAAAGTACAGAAAGGCCATCTATGGATATGTTGATTCGTAAATTAAAAAGTGTTCGTTTGGTTCGTGATAGTGAAATGAATGGCAGAAAAATTTATGTTATTAAATTCACAGATATCGAAATGGAAGAATTGATGAATAAGAGTATTATTGATAAACCAAGCGATAAGTTATTAAAAGAAAAGAAGTCTTCTGTAAAGAAAGAAAAAGAAGAAGTGGTGAATTCATCTTGGAAAGAGGTATTCTTAAAAAATAGTAAAGGTGAAAATTTACAGATACTTCGATTCTGGTTCTATATACAGTATAATGCAGAAAAGAATGGGAAGAAGTATATTTCAAAAAGCCAGGCATTAAGTGAAGGAGCTATTGAATATGTGTATAAGGGAATCCCTAAAAAGATGGATGTTCTAAAAGATTTATTCGCATTGATGAAACAATTAAAACTAGTTAAAGAAGATGTTGTTAAAAATAAGATTGTGCTTCGTCCAGCCAAATTAGAGGGCATAGAAATTAAGGATTATATAAAGGATAAGCCAGTAGATTTAAATAGTTTTAACTATACGAATGTATAAGAAAATGACGAGATTTAGTTCTCGTCATTTTTATATATTTTATAATCGTTTTTGCCTGTTCGTTTTGTTTGATACAAGGCATGATCGGCATGGCGATATAATTCCATAAAAGTAGTGCCATTACTAGGGGCGAATGCCATTCCAACACTGATAGAAAGTTTAAAGTCTTGTAGTTCTTCAATCTTTAATGCATTGACTTTCTTTAGTAAAGATTGAATTCTTGATTCGGCAATATGTTCATCTTCGATTAGAATGATAAATTCGTCGCCACCAATTCTTCCAACAATATCCGTTTGTCTAAAATGATTTTTAAATAGGTCACTCAAATTTTTTAATACTTTATCACCTACGGCATGTCCATAATTATCATTCACCGATTTAAAATCATCCACATCCAAGATCAAGAAACAGAAGTGTTCATGATTCTTAAGTTTTTGATCAATGAGTTTTTGTGTTGTTTCTTTATTAAAAACGGAAGTTAATGGATCAATTTCAGATAAATGAATCAAATATTTATTTTCTCTTGAATTTGAGTGAGCCAAATAAATCATCAAGCTGAGTACAATCAAGCCTAAAAATGTTGCCAACAAAGTTTCATAATGCTTAATAAATGTGTAAGATTCTTGAGCAACATGAACTGGAACAATGTAACATATCATCCAATCATTGATTTTTAATGGGGAATAAGCTAAATATAACGATTTATTCTTTTTGGTTTGTATTTGGATTAAATCTGATTCTTGTTGGTTGAAGTCTGTTTTCACTTCCTTTTCATCACAAATATCAAATAAATTATCTATTGTTTTTATATTGTGCTTTTTTTCGTATTTCTTGTCTCTAGTGATTAGATTTCCATCTTGATCAACAATAAAACTTTTTCCTTGTCCATCAAACAAATCATCAAACAACATATTTCCTAGTTTTGTGACATTATAAGAACCGCCCACAACACCTACGACTTGATTGTTCTTATAAATAGGAACACTTAAAATAACGCGTGTTTGTTGATCAACACTACTTTCTAAGGGGTCTGAAAGAGATTGTTTGCCTTGCATCGATTCTTTAAAATATCTTCGATGTGCAACATTTTTAACTACATTATTATCATATAGTGCATTTCCATCTGAATCTATGATTGCGGTACGATTTAAGTCTGTGTTTTCCATGAAGGCTTTAATTAAAGATATATTATTTTCTGAAAATAGGTCTTCAGACTTTGATAATTCTTGTGCTAGTACATTTAAATAGGAATAGTTAATATTCAAAATTGTATTTAAGTGCTCGCTTTGTTGAGTCACATTGGTAATGAGTGTTTCTCTTGAATTTTTTTCAATGGAAGATTGAACAACATTAAAAAATATAGAAATTCCAATCACAAGAGTTATGATGAAAATGGTAATTGCGTAAATATAGTTTTTAACGAAATTTTTTTGTTCGAAATATTTATTTTTCATATGGAACTCCTTTTTCTAATTATACCAAGAAAAATGGTAAAGGAATATCAAATTATATAAGACTAACCATAATTTGTGAAATCAATCACATTTTAGTGTATTATATAAGATATAAAGAAATTTGCTCCCAACATTAAGAGAATTCTGCGTGAAAGGTGCTTATGAGAATTTGTAAGTATAACTATAGCTATGCTCTTTTTGTGTGGAGTATAGCTTTTCTTTTGGAAGGAGCTGAATATGGAAACACGTGTAGCCGTAATGGGAATCATTGTAGAAGATACAAATGCAGTAAATCTTTTAAATGAAATTTTACATGAATATAGTGAGTTTATAATTGGAAGAATGGGTATTCCTTATAAACAAAAAAAAATTAGTGTAATTTCAATCGCATTAGATGCCCCACAAAATACAATTGCTGCTTTGGCCGGTAAATTAGGAAATATAAAGGGAATTAGTGTTAAAACTGC
This sequence comes from Holdemanella biformis DSM 3989, assembly GCF_000156655.1. Taxonomy (GTDB): domain Bacteria; phylum Bacillota_I; class Bacilli_A; order Erysipelotrichales; family Erysipelotrichaceae; genus Holdemanella; species Holdemanella biformis. The sequence goes on along the minus strand of NZ_DS996843.1, from coordinate 4,780 downwards.
CTATTCCAATGTGATTAGTCATGATTGAGGCATATCGATTGATTGATAAACTTGAAAGAGAACACGCTTTAAGTTTATTGGAATATCAAACTTTAATCGAAGCCGAAAATGAAGCTTTGCGATTATATGCTTCAAACAAAGCAAAGGAAGTCGCAAATTCTATATATGGGAATTCAGTCTATGTACGTGGCTTGATTGAAGTAGGAAACTATTGTCGTAATGACTGTTTCTATTGTGGTATTCGAAAATCAAATTCCAATTGCGATCGATATATATTAGATGAAGAAGATATATTGAATTGCTGCAAAGAAGGATATAAACTTGGCTTTCGCACTTTTGTGCTTCAAGGTGGGGAAGGTATTTATAAAAGGGATTTTGTCACAAATATAGTTCAAAAGATTCGTAGTGAATATCCAAATTGTGCAATTACCCTTTCTCTAGGTGAAGAAGATAGAGATACATATAAGGCTTGGTTTGATGCGGGAGCTGATCGCTATTTATTAAGACATGAAACCGCAAATAAAAGTCATTATGAAAAGCTGCATCCAAAGAATATGTCTTTTGATCATCGCATGCAGTGTTTAAAAGACTTAAAGGAAATTGGCTATCAAGTAGGCTGTGGCTTTATGGTGGGTTCCCCCTATCAGACAAGTGAAACTTTGGCGATGGATTTGAAGTTTATTGAAACATTTAAACCTGATATGTGTGGAATAGGTCCATTTATTTCACAAAAGGATACGCCCTTTAAAAATATGGAAAGTGGTACTTTGAATCAAACGTTATTCTTATTATCTTTAATTCGTTTGATTCAACCAAATATCTTACTTCCAGCCACAACAGCACTTGGAACAATTGATCCAAAGGGAAGAGAAAAAGGGATTCTTGCCGGGGCCAATGTTGTTATGCCGAATTTATCGCCGGTAAGTGTTAGAAAAAAATATGCGTTATATGATAATAAAATTTGTACGGGTGAAGAAAGCGCAGAATGCAAGGATTGTTTATCAAAACGTATGAATTCGATTGGTTACAAAATTGTAACAGATCGTGGAGATATAAAAAAATAAAAGAGGAGAAACAAAAATGAGTATTTACAATCCAAAATCATTAAAGGCAGAAGAATTTATTAATCATGAGGAGATTCTTGAAACGATTGAATATGCTGAAAAAAACAAGCGCAATGTAGAATTGATTGATTCAATTTTAAATAAGGCTCGTCCTCAAAAGACGGAGCATGGCGTTCATTGTGAAGGCTTGACACATCGTGAAGCAAGTGTACTTTTAGCTTGTGATATTCCTGAAAAAATAGAGGAAATGTATAAGCTTGCCAATGAAATCAAACAAGCATTTTACGGCAATCGTATTGTGATGTTTGCCCCATTATATTTATCAAACTATTGTGTGAATGGATGTGTATATTGTCCTTATCATATGAAAAATAAACATATCAAGCGTATTAAATTAACCCAAGATCAGATTCGTGATGAAGTTATTGCTTTGCAGGATATGGGACATAAACGTTTGGCCATTGAAGCAGGAGAAGACCCAGTTCATAACTCAATTGAATATATTTTAGAATCGATTAAAACTATTTATTCAATTCAACATAAAAATGGTGCGATTCGCCGTGTCAATGTAAATATTGCAGCTACAACGGTTGAAAACTATCGTAAGTTAAAAGAAGCTGGAATCGGAACATATATCTTATTCCAGGAAACATATAATAAGGAAAGTTATTTAGAGTTGCATCCAACAGGCCCTAAACATGATTATGATTATCATACAGAAGCTATGGATAGAGCTATGGAAGGTGGAATTGATGATGTTGGTTTAGGTGTATTGTTTGGTTTAGAGGGCTATCAATATGAGTTTGCCGGGTTGATGATGCATGCAGAACACTTAGAAGCTGTTCATGGTGTAGGTCCACATACAATTAGTGTGCCTCGTGTAAAACATGCAGATGATATTGATCCAGAAGCATTTGATAATAGTTTGGATGATGAAATTTTTGAAAAAATTGCAGCATGTATCCGTATTGCCGTTCCATATACAGGAATGATTATTTCAACTCGTGAATCTCAAGAAGTTCGTGGAAAAATGCTTCATTTAGGTGTTTCTCAAATTAGTGGAGCAAGTCGTACATCTGTTGGTGGATATACAGAAGAAGATCGTCCTCATGATTCAGAACAATTTGATGTATCGGATCAAAGAACATTGGATGAAGTTGTAAATTGGTTGATGCAGTTAGGCTACATACCTTCTTTCTGTACTGCATGTTATAGAGAAGGAAGAACAGGAGATCGTTTCATGTCTTTGTGTAAGACAGGACAAATCCAAAATTGTTGTCATCCAAACGCATTGATGACTTTATGTGAATATTTAGTGGACTATGCGAGTGAAGATACAAAGAAGATTGGTTTTGAATTGATTGAAAAAGAATTAAATAAGATTCCAAATGCGAAAGCTCAACAAATTGCTCGTGAAAATGTGGATGCAATCAAATCTAGTAATCGTAGAGATTTTAGGTTCTAATATGGCTAATTTAAATAGTACAGTAAGTGCCAATCGCACACACATTGGATTTTTCGGTTTAAGAAATGCTGGAAAATCCAGTGTCGTCAATGCGATTACTAACCAGAGTATGTCATTAGTTTCTAATATAAAGGGAACTACGACAGATCCTGTAAAGAAATCTATGGAAATCTTACCGATTGGTCCTGTTGTAATTGTGGATACGCCGGGTATGGATGATGAAGGAACTTTGGGTGAGTTAAGAATCAAAAGAACACTAGAAGTTTTAAAAACAATTGATATGGCTGTATTGGTTGTGGATGCAAATGTAGGTCTACAAAAAATAGATTTGGATTTGATTGGCATGTTTAAAGAAAATAAATTACCTTACTTTATAGCTTTTAATAAGTGTGATTTGATTGAAGAAAAGAAAGAGTTGGCTTCAAATGAAATCTATGTGAGTGCTATAAATAAAGAAAACATAAATGAATTAAAACAATTGTTAGCATCAAACACAAAGAATCAGGAAGATAAGACAATTATTGGTGATTTAATTAAAACAGGTGATGTTGTTGTGCTTGTGATTCCGATTGATAAGTCAGCACCTAAGGGAAGATTGATTTTACCACAACAACTTGTGTTAAGAGATATCTTGGATCATCATGCGATTGGCATGACATGTCAGGTTGAAGAGCTTGAAGAAGCATTAAAAAGAGTGACTCCAAAATTAGTTATTACGGATTCTCAAGCTTTTAATAAGGTTAGTCAGATTGTGGATAAATCTATTCATTTAACTTCTTTCTCCATTCTTATGGCACGTTTAAAAGGAAGTTTAGCTACAGTTCTTGAAGGGGCAAACAAGCTAGATCATCTACAAGATGGAGATTGTATATTGATTAGTGAAGGTTGTACGCACCATAGACAGTGTGGTGACATTGGCACAGATAAGCTTCCAAAATGGATTTTGAATTATACAAAGAAGAATGTAACTTTTGAATTCACTTCAGGACATGGATTTAAGGAAGATCTTTCAAAATATAGTGTTGTGATTCATTGTGGTGCATGTATGTTAAATGAAAAAGAAGTACAGTCTAGAGTGAAAGAGTGCAAGAAACAGGATGTTCCTTTCACAAATTATGGTATTGCGATTGCGAAAATGAACGGAATTTTAGATCGTTCTGTAGAGGTATTTTAAAATGAAAAAAATATATATTTCAGCCGATATTGAAGGTATTTGGGGAAATAGTAATCCGGCAAATACTGCTAAAAATGGATATTTATATTCTGAATATTGTACAAATATGATGAATGAAGTCAATCTTGTGATTGATTTACTATTTCAAAATGGTGTAGAAGAAGTTGTAGTGAATGACGGTCATGGAAATATGGATAATCTTCTTCCTTCAAAATTAGATCCAAGAGCTGCTTTTGTAGCGGCAAATGGTGCTTATAAAGAATTTGGCATGATGGAAGGGTTAGATGATTCTTTTGATGGTGCAATGTTTATCGGTTATCATTCTCGTTGTAATTCGCCTGGTGTAATGGCTCATACAATTTGGGGTACGATGGTACGAAAAGTTGTGGTAGATGGAAAAGAGCTTGGTGAAAGTGGCATAAATCGATTATTAGCAGATGAATTTGGTGTACCTGTTATCTTAGCAAGTGGTGATAGTGAATATGGTAAACAAGTCGAAGAAGAACTTCGTTGTGTCTTTGTAGAAACAAAGAAGACATTGAATAATCAATGTGCTTTATGTTGCAGCTTTAACGAGTTGAAGAATAGATATACTAAGGGTATTCAAGAAGCTTTAAAAGTAGATGAGAAACCAACATTGTCTTCATCTCATGCAATGGATATTACTTTCCATCACAGTCGTAATGCGGATTTTGTATCTCGAATGGATAATGTAGAAAAGATGGATGATTGTACAGTTCGTATAAATAAGGAAACGTATAAAGATTTATATGCATTGATGCGTTTTGTGATTAAAGTTTGTAATGCATATGCTTAAAAACAAAGTAACCATTTTAAGTGTTGGTGTCTTAAAATGGTTACTTTTGTTTATTATTATTTTTTAGGAGAGAGATATGAATATTGGTTTATTTCTATATTCATTGCCTTATCTTTTAAGGCACTTATAGAATATCATTCTATGTTGTTATGAATTTAGTATAACTTTGGTAAATGTTGTGAAATCAGATTGAATTATGTGAAATTTTCAAAATGTGCATCTTTTCTAAAATTTCCTTCTTTTTTTTCGTATTAGAGAGA
>NZ_DS996844.1:48359-93312 GCF_000156655.1 Holdemanella biformis DSM 3989 | reverse complement strand
TATTGAACAAGGAATTGAGCAAGGTAGTGAGAAAAAAGAGCTTGAGATGTATCGAAAAATGATGGACAAGGGATTTGAAATTAAAACTATCGCATCAATTTTCTCAGTGAGTGAAGAATCAATTAAAAAGTTATTGATGAAAGCTTGATTGAAATGAATGCACATATCGTATGCATTCTTTACAAAGTATTGAGGTGATGTAAAAGTGCGTAGAGCATTAGATGAAATGTTTGAAGAATCGACAAACAAAGGAATTCAGATGGGTATCAAGCAAGGAATTAAACAAGGAATTGAGCAAGGCATTGAGCGTGGTGTAAAAAATACACAAATCAAAATAGCGATTAAAATGCTTGTAAGAAATAATCAAACGCTTGAAGAAATTTCTGAGATTGTTGGACTAGATTTAGATGCATTAAGAGAACTAAAAAAGAGTATTTAATTGAAATACTATTGATGAAAACTTAGATATTGTAGTATAATCTTTTTGGGAATGAAGTTCTCCCTTAGTTTAAAACTAAAACCGCTTTTTATAGGCTGATGACTTCTGTGTTTTTTAACGCGGAAACCATCAGCTTTTCTGCGTTTTGAAAGGAGAGATAAAATGCTGATCAGTTTATCTTATATTTTTCTTGTAGGAATGTTTCTATCTTGGATCTGTAAAAAGGTGGAATTACCTGGACTATTAGGGATGATATTTACAGGGATTCTTTTAGGACCTTATTGTCTTGGCTTAATTGATTCATCTCTATTAAATATTTCTAGTGAATTAAGAAAAATTGCATTAATTATTATATTGATGAGAGCCGGATTGAATTTAGATTTAAGTGATTTAAAAAGAGTTGGAAGACCTGCTATATTGATGTGTTTTGTGCCGGCCTGTTTTGAGATGATTGGAATGATTTTGTTGGCACCAAAATTACTAGGAATTTCTTTGTTAGATGCTGCCATTATGGGAAGTGTTGTTGCAGCTGTAAGTCCTGCCGTTATTGTTCCAAAAATGTTACAACTTATGGATGAAGGATATGGGACAAAAGAAAGTATTCCTCAATTGATTTTGGCAGGAGCTAGTGTAGATGATGTTTTTGTGATTGTGATGTTCACAGCATTTCTTGGCTTAGCCCAAGGAGAAAGTATAAATATATTAAGTTTTGTGAATATTCCACTATCCATTCTAACTGGCATTATATGTGGTGCATTATTAGGTAAAGGATTCGCAATTTTCTTTAAGAAAAATCATATGCGAGATACTGTAAAGATTTTAATTCTACTAAGTGTGGCATTTATTCTAGTGACACTTGAGGATGCTTTACCAATTCCATTTTCAGGATTAATTGCGATTATGTTTATGGGAATTTTTCTGCAAAGAAATCATTCGGTTGCATCCAAAAGGTTATCTGTAAAATTTAATAAACTTTGGGTTGGTGCGGAAGTTTTATTATTTGTGTTAGTTGGAGCCTGTGTAAATATTTCTTATGCACTAAAAGCAGGCATGATGGCTATTCTGTTAATATTTGGAGTACTTTTATTTAGAATGCTTGGTGTATTTATTTGTTTATTAAAAACGTCATTAAGTAAAACAGAAAGATTATTTTGTATGATCGCATATTGTCCAAAGGCAACTGTGCAAGCAGCAATTGGATCCGTTCCTTTAGCTGCAGGACTAGGATGTGGGCAAATTGTATTGACTGTTGCGGTTTTATCCATCTTGATTACTGCACCATTAGGTGCATTTATGATTGAACATACATATAAAAAATTATTAAAAAAGAACAAAGATTGAATTAGTCTTTGTTCTTTTCATATATTACCTTTAAGCCTTTGAAAATTAAGTTTGGATCATACACATCTATTGATTTTGTGTAGCTACAAACAATTCTTCCTAAACCACCTGTCGCAATAACCTTCATGTCTTTGCCGACTTCTTTTTTAAATTGAGCAATTGTATATTCAACTCCACCTAAGAATTGATAAAATACACCAGCCTGCATTTCTGTTTGTGTATTTCTTGCCAAGATAGTTTTAGGACGTTTGATCTCAATTTCAGGAAGTTGTGCAGTTTGTCCCCATAAGGCATTGACACCTGTTTCAATACCAACACCAATGGCTCCTGCTTTAAAACAACCATTTTCATCTACATAATCATAAGTAGTAGCTGTTCCAAAATCGGCAACTAGAATAGGTCCTCCATATTCATTAAATGCACCAGCGCAATCTGCGATACGGTCTGCACCAACATTTCGTGGATTTTCTAGTTGAACACTTATTCCACTTTTAACTCCAGGTCCTACAATAAGGGGTTCTATACCTACGAATTTTTTGATTCCATTTGTGAAAGAGTGCATCACCTTTGGAACAACACTTGAGACAATAACTGCATCAATTTGTTTTTCATGTACATTAGAACGATCCAAAAAGTTTTTTAACATAAAACCATATTCATCACTCGTTCTTCTTACTTTTGTTGTTAATCGATATGTACCAATTAAATCATCCTTATCAAAAATACCGATAGTTATGTTTGTATTTCCAATGTCTACTGTTACAAGCATATTATTTCTCCATCTCAATTTCTTTCATTGTTTCTAGAATTTTATATCCTAATTCTTCTTTTGAACATTTAGGTAAATGTTTTGTTTCATTTTTTCTAAGTAAAGTTACAACATTTGTATCTGTCTGAAAACCAGCACCACGAGTAAATAGATTGTTCGCAATCAACATATCACAATTTTTAGATTCTAGTTTCTTACGTGCATTTTCCTCTAAATTTTGTGTTTCCATCGCAAAACCGCAAATGACTTGATTCTCTTTTTTGTGCTGTCCAATATATGCTAAAATATCTGGATTTTTTACAAAATGAAAAGTAACCTCTTCATCTGACTTTTTGATTTTTTGATCCGCAACCATTTCGGGCCTGTAATCCGCAACAGCAGCAGCCATAATAATGTAGTTTTGATTATCGAGTCTTGATGTAATCGCATCAAACATATCTTGAGCACTTGTCACGTGTACCATATTTATATCCTTAAGATCTTCTAAAGCCGTAGGACCTGCAACTAATGTTACATTAGCACCTAGTGCTTTGGCAGCTTTTGCGATCGCATATCCTTGTTTACCACTTGAATGATTGCTTAAAAAACGAACAGGATCTAAAGCTTCTTGTGTTGGACCTGCAGAAACTAAAACATTCTTTCCTTTTAATGTTTGTTCCATTTCAAATTCATGATCAATGACAGCCACAATATCTTGTACATCAGCAAGCTTACCTTTTCCAGTATCATTACATGCCAAATGACCTACAACAGGTTCTACAAACTTATATCCAAGTTCTTTGGCTAGTTTGATATTTCTTTGTGTGACCTCATTTTCATACATATGAACATTCATTGCTGGGCAAATTAATTTTTTTGTATGACAAGCTAGAAAAGTTGTTGAAACAATATCATCGGCAATTCCATGAACGACTTTGGCAATAATATTAGCCGTCGCAGGAACTAATACCATGATATCAGCCCATTTAGCTAAAGTAATGTGGGCAATTGGATCTTCATTGGTTTCATCAAACAAAGAAACTTCACATTTATGTTTACTTAATGATTCAAAGTTGATTGGTTTGACAAATTCTTGTGCATGTTTTGTCATGACCACTTTGATTTCATAATCTTTTTTGGATAATTTGCTGACAAGATCACAAGCTTTGTAGGCTGCAATACCACCAGACACTCCTATAACAACATGTTTTTTCATGATTGATTCTCCTTTGTGAATAAAATCACGTATCGATTTTTCACTAAGACATTATCCCATATGAATCCATCGTTTTCAAGCAACAATAAAGTATTCACCAAGGATATTTTAACTTCTAAAACCTAAATTTTAAAAAAGTATTTATTTTTCTTGGCATATGGTAAAATGAACGCATGAAAATAATTGTTGCGAGTGACTCTTTTAAGGGATGTATGTCCTCAAAAGAAGTTGAAGAAAGTATAAAAAAAGGAATATTAAAGGCAAATGATGCACATGAAGTTTTAACCTTTCCTATGGCTGATGGTGGAGAAGGTACCGCCATGGTATTTTGCGATATTATTAAAGGAAAGATGATTGATGTATTAACTACGGATGCCTATGGTAAAAATGTATTTACGAAATATTGTATTTCTCAAGACGGAAATTTGGCTGTGATGGACGTAGCTAGTTGCATAGGATTGAATATGACACCAAAAGAGAAAAGAAATCCGATGATCGCATCAAGTAAGGGTGTGGGTATCATGATGAAGGATGCACTATCTAGAGGATGTAAAAAAATTATTATTGGTTTAGGTGGTAGTGCAACAAACGATGGTGGCATGGGAGTTTTAAGTGAATTCGGAGTTCGCTTTTATAATTCAAAAAGAGAATTACTTGTACCTAGTGTATATGCTCTTAGCCAAATTGCCTTTGTTGATAAGCGTTATGCAAGACTTCCAAAAGATGTAGAAATTATTTGTGCTTGTGATGTGAAGAATCATTTGTTAGGTAAAAATGGAGCTACTTATGTTTTTGGTAAACAAAAAGGTATCTATTTAAATCAGATGTCTGAAGTTGAAAGAGGTATGGCTCACTATTGTATGAAATTGAAACAAACATTTCACGTAAATGTGAATGAATTTGAAGGCTCAGGCGCAGCCGGAGGTATAGGCAGTGTATTATTAGGGGTTATGCAGGCAAAAAGAGTTTCAGGTATCGATTTAGTTGTTGAATATTCAGGCTTAAAAGAACATCTTCAAAATGCGGATTTAGTCATTACCGGAGAAGGACAAACCGATGCGCAGACATTATATGGAAAGCTACCGTTAGGTATTGCACATTTGGCAAGATCTTATAGTGTTCCATGTGTTTGTTTAAGTGGAGCTTTAGGCTTAGGCTATCAATCCCTATATGATGAAGGTATGATTGGAATTTTTTCGAGTGCTGATCGTGCCATGTCCTTTCAAATGGCTCTACAAACGGGAAGTGAGAAATTAGAGGCATTGGCCTTTAGTTTAACTAAATTTATGGATGGTATTAGAAAGTAGGTTTTTAGATGAAAAAGATAATAACATTACTATGTACATTTGTGCTTTGTATAGGACTTGTTGGGTGTGGATCTAAAACGCCTTTTGAAATTAAAGAAATTAGTGCAACAAAACTACAAAAGAAATTAGACAATAAAGATTCATTTGTGTTAATTATTGAAAGAGAGAATTGTCCTTATTGTGAGGCTTTACAAGAATATATCGACAAAACAAAAGACGAACATCCAAATCTAGTCTTATATAAGATTGATTCAACAGACTATGGCTTTAGTAAAATCAGTCAGGATTCTAAGCAGCTACAAAGTTCTACAAAAGATGGAAAGATTCTTTTGGATATGGCTCCATATTTTCTATATACACCAACACTTTATGTGATTGAAAATGGTAAGGCAAAACATGCTGGAATTGGATATAACGAAAGTGATAATTCAATTAGTTTATGGGATGTGGATTCAACTATTGATTTTGATTTGGCAGATACACAAGAATTTTGGGAGTTTTTAGAAACATATGAATAAGAAAAATATTACGATTATTGCGACAGGTGGAACAATTGCTGGACGTGGCAGTGTTGGTAAAAGTGCAAATTATCAAGCAGGCACTTTTGATGTGGAAGAAATCGTACAAAGTATTCCACAAATTCGTGATTTGGCAAATTTAAACACGATTCAATTATATAATGTTGACTCGAATGATATGGGGATGGACAAATGGGTTGAATTAAGAAAAATTTGTCATGAATTAGAAAAAAATCGTTATGTAGATGGAATTGTCATTACACATGGAACGGATACTCTAGAAGAAACGGCCTTCTTTTTAAATCTTACTTTAGCATGTCATAAACCAGTTGTCTTAACTGGTTCAATGCGTCCAGCAACTGCAACAAGTGCAGATGGTCCAATGAATTTATATCAAGCAGTAGCTTTGGCATGTCATATGGAAGCTTGGCAAGCTGGTGTTTTAGCTGTTATTTCAGATACGATCTATTCAGGAAGAGACTTACAAAAGACAAATAGTTATAAAACAGATGCATTTAAAATGGGGGAATTTGGTTCGCTAGGATATATGCGTGATGATCATGTATACCTATTAAATTCACCATTTAAAAAGCATACATTTCAAACGATTTTTTCAAAAATGGAATTTGAAGATTTGCCTAAAGTAGAAATTTTTTATGTACATACAGACTCGGATCCAGAATTATTAGAATACATGTTAAATAAGTATGATGGTTTAGTTTTAGCAGGTACAGGTTCAGGAAATTATTCTACAAAGATAAAAGATGTTTTAGAAACCTATGCAGGAAATTGTACAATTGTTCGTGCAAGCCGTGTATTAGAAGGTGCTGTTTTTGATTCAGATGTGTTTGATTCAAAGAAAGTAACCATTCCTGCTTATAAGTTTTCAGCACAGAAAGCTAGGATTTTGTTGATGCTTGCGCTAAATTGTACTAAAAACCATGAAACAATCAAATCATTCTTCCAAGAATATTGAAAAAACTTTTCTTGTATTGTAAATAATTTTGTAAATGCTATAATAATTTATAGACTATTACAAGACAGGAGGTTATTATGCAGCAATTAGAAAATAACGCATTTTTTTGGCAAAAGTTAGATACGCTTCTATTATCAAGCAGTTGTACAATTGACCGTCCAAAAGGAAGTGCTCATTATAAATTCACTAATTTGATTTATCCTGTAGACTACGGTTTTCTTTCAGATACATTTGGCTCAGATCAAAAACCAATTGATGTTTTCAAAGGTTCTATCGCAACAAATAATGTGGATGCGATTGCGATTACGGCAGATATTCTGAAAAAAGATTGTATTGTTAAATTATTAGTGGGTTGTACAGAGGAAGAAACAATGCGTATTCTAGAATTCTTAGATCAAACAGAATTCCAAAAGGCAATTTTAGTCCGTAGAGGCAACGACACACCATTATGGTCGAATAACGATTAGAAAAGACAAGTCTTAGGATTTGTCTTTTTCTTATGCATTTAAATGGAAAAACATGTTGAGTTGATTTAAAATAAAGGTAGAAGAGGAGGTCTTTATTATGGAATTAAAAGGATCTAAAACAGAAAAAAATTTAATGACAGCTTTTGCAGGTGAATCTCAGGCATGTGTTAAGTATCAATATTATGCTTCACAAGCTAAGAAGGATGGATATGTAAAGATTCAAAATATTTTTGCTGAAACATCAAATAATGAAAAAGAACATGCTAAATTATGGTTCAAGGCTTTGCGTGGTGGAAAAGTTCCAACAACAACAGAAAACTTAAAGGATGCAGCTGCAGGTGAAAACTATGAGTGGACAGATATGTACGCAACAATGGCTAAAGAAGCTCGTGAAGAAGGATTTGATGATATTGCTGCATTATTTGAAGGTGTAGGTGCTATTGAAAAACATCATGAAGCTCGTTATAAAGCTATGTTGAAAGATGTAGAAGAAGATGCAATGTTTAAAAAAGATACTTCTACAGTATGGATTTGTCTAAACTGTGGACACATTCATTATGGTGAAACAGCTCCATTGGTATGTCCAGTATGCAATCATCCACAAGCTTATTTCCAAGAATTAAAAGATCATTACGAATAATAATATCTCATGGTAGCTTCGGCTACCTTTTCTTATCCTAGAAAGTTGTGCTAAAATAATTTCATGGAAATAATAGAGGCAATTGAAAAATTAAAAGAGAGTCATGCACTTGTATGTTTAGAGAATCGTGCGTTGATTAAAATGGAAAAAGATAAAGTATACATATGGCATAGTCAATGGCATTCAAAGCTTTCAAGAAATGATTTTATTTCACTATTTCAAAAGAATACGTTTGAAGTTTATGAAAATGACCATGGTATTGATATGGAAAAAGATGAAGAGTATTATACATGGCGTAATCGATATTTGTAGAAAGGATATATTTTATGATAGGAATTGTATATAGTTCAAAAACAGGGAACACACAATCTTTGGCAAACAGCTTGAATTTTATGGAATCAAAGTATTGTGTATCTGTAGAAGACGCAAAAGATTTAGAACCTGTAGATTTATTGTGTATTGGATTCTGGTGTGATAAGGGAGATTGTGATGATCAAATGAAGCAATATCTTTCTACACTACGTAATCAAAATGTTTTCTTGTTTGGAACAGCTGGCTTTGGTAAATCTAAAGAATATTTTGAAATGATTTTAAAAAATGTTCAAAGTCATTTAGATGCATCTAACTGTGTTAAAGGAACATGGATGTGCCAAGGTAAGATGCCTTTGGCAATTCGTGCAAAGTTTGAATCGAATCCCGAAATGTTGAAGAATTTTGATGAGGCTTTAAAACATCCAAATGATAAGGATGTTAATAGTTTAATAAAATCTGTAAATGAAGTGTTGTGAGAGCATATTACTATGCTTTTCTTGTTGTTTGGAGTATGATATAGCCAGAAAGAAGGAATGTGCTATGTTGAGTAAGAAAGTAGCGGACTTGTTGAATAATCAAGTTAATAAAGAATTATATTCTGCTTATTTGTATTTGGATTTCGAAAATTATTATCATGATAAAAGTTTAGAGGGTTTCGCAAATTGGTATCATGTACAAGTACAAGAAGAGATTGCACATGCTCAATTGATGATGCAATATCTTCAAGACAATGATTATAGTGTTGTTTTGGAAGCTATTAATAAGCCAAATATTCCTTTAAATGAACTAAGTGATCCGTTAAAGGCAGGCTTAAAACATGAACAATACGTAACTGAATTGATTCATACTTGTTACGCAGCAGCTTATGAAGAAAAAGATTTTAGAACTATGCAGTTCTTGGATTGGTTTGTCAAAGAACAAGGAGAAGAAGAAAAAAATGCTTCAGATTTAATTTCTCGATTTGAATTGTTTGGACACGATGCCAAGGGTTTGTATGATTTAGATGCAGAGTACAAAACTCGTACTTATATTGCACCAAGCATTTTATAGGCAAAAAACTAAAGCGATGATTTTGATTCATCGCTTTTTTCGTGCTTATTTTATTGTGATATATAACTTATATAATATTGACTTTACAACTGTCTTGTCAGATGTAAAGTCTGGGTGTATAATTCAAAACGGTAAAATTTTTTAAGGGAGGAAAAATTTCATGTCTTTAAAGGAAGATGTATTGAGATTAAAAAAGGAAAAAAATGCGATTATCTTAGCGCATTATTATGTAGATGGAGCTGTACAAGATGTAGCTGATTTTGTCGGTGACTCATATGCCTTGGCAAAAAAGGCTAAGAATACAGATGCAGATATTATTGTATTTGCGGGTGTTAAGTTTATGGGTGAAAGTGCTAAAATGTTAAATCCAGAAAAGAAAGTATTGATGCCAGATTTAAATGCAGATTGTCCAATGGCACATATGGCAAGTAAGGCTGTCATTAAAAAGATGAAAGAAGAATATGAAGATTTAGCGGTTGTATGTTATATCAACTCAACAGCTGAATTAAAAACAATGGCTGATATTTGTGTAACGAGTTCAAATGCAGTGAAGATTGTTCGTTCACTTCCAAATAAAAATATTTTCTTTATTCCAGACGGAAACTTAGGGGCGTATGTAAAGAAACAAGTACCTGAAAAGAATATTATCTTAAACGATGGATATTGTATTACACATAAGCGTGTGACATTAAAAGATGTTGAAAAAGCACGTAAAGAACATCCTAATGTTCCAATTATTGTGCATCCTGAGTGTGTTAATGAAGTCGTTGAGGCAACTGATTTTGCAGGTAGCACTTCAGAATTGATTCAATATACAGTGGACAATCCAAACAAAGAATTTGTGATTGGTACTGAACTTGGTGTGCTTCATGAAATGCAGTTGAAATCACCAGATAAAACTTTCTATCCTTTAACAGATAAATTAATTTGTATGAATATGAAGAAGGTATCTTTGGAAAAGGTTTATGATTGTTTGTTGAATGAGACAAATGAAGTGTTTGTAGATGAAGAAGTGAAGGTTATGGCTGAAAAGTCATTAGATAGAATGTTGGAGTTGGCAAAATAATATGGAAAAGTTAGAGGCAGATATTGTTATTGTTGGAACAGGTGCAAGTGGGTTGTTTGCAGCTTTACATGTTCCAAGTGATAAAAAGGTCATTATGTTGACAAAATCAGATGCCGAAAATAGTGATTCATTTTTAGCACAAGGCGGAATTTGTGTGTTAAGAGACAAGAATGATTTTGATTCTTTTATGGAAGATACTATGAAGGCAGGGCATTACGAAAATCGTAAGGAATCTGTTGAAATTATGATCAATTCAAGCCGTGACATCATCAATGAGTTGATTGGATATGGTGTAGATTTCGCTACAAAAGATGGCAAATTAGATTATACGCGTGAAGGAGCACATTCTAAACCACGTATTTTATTCCATGAAGATATTACAGGAAAAGAAATTACATCCACTTTATTAGATGCGGTTCGTAAGTTAGAGAATGTAACGATTATGGAATATGTCACAATGACAGATATTATTGAAAAAGATAATGTATGTTATGGTATTTTGGCGAATGATGTCAACAACAATGAAATGTGCATTGAGGCAGGTTATACAATCTTTGCGTGTGGAGGAATTGGAGGATTGTATGATCATTCAACAAATTATCCACACTTAACAGGAGATGCCATTGCGATTGCAATCCAGCATGGTATCAAATTAGAAAATGTGGATTATGTGCAGATTCACCCAACAACTTTATATACAAAGAAAAGAGGAAGAGCCTTCCTTATTAGTGAATCGGTTCGTGGTGAAGGGGCAAAACTTTATGGAAAAGACGGGAAGCGTTTTGCGAATGAAGTGTTGCCACGTGATATCATGACACAAAAGATTCGCGAACAAATGAAGAAGGATGATATGCCTTATGTTTGGATGGATATGAGCGTTTTAGGTGAAGAAGTCATCAAAAATCATTTCCCTCACATTTATGAAAAGTGTTTAGAAGAAGGATATGACTGTACAAAAGAATGGATTCCAGTTACACCAGCTCAGCACTATTTTATGGGTGGAATTCATGTAGATAAAGATTCTCGTACTTCTATGTCACATTTATATGCAGTTGGAGAAACTAGCTGTAATGGTGTTCATGGAAAAAACCGTTTAGCTAGTAATTCCTTGTTGGAATCTTTGGTTTGGGGAAAAAGAGCCGTTGTTGATTTATTGAAAAAGGAACCGGCTTATACAAGTGATTTTGATTGTTTGGCAAAAGTGGCTAAGTCACATCAGTTGTCAAATCAGGAAAAAATGTATCATGATATGGTACTTGAAGAAATAGAAAGAGAGAGACAAGCTCGTGGATAAGAATACAATGCGTTTAAACGTGGATCACTTATTGATCCAAGCTTTGCAGGAAGATATAACAAGTGAAGATGTTTCAACAAATGCGGTAATGCCTTCCTATCAGTATGGGCAGGTACAATTAATCTGTAAAGAAGATGGGATTATTGCAGGTCTTGAAGTGTTTGAAAGAGTCTTTTATTTATTAGATGAAAGCATGGAAGTGAAATTCTATGTAAAAGATGGGGATGCCGTAAAAAACGGACAATTATTGGCTGAAGTATCTGGGGATGTTCGTGTTCTTTTATCTGGTGAAAGGACGGCTTTGAATTATCTTCAAAGAATGAGTGGAATTGCCACTTATACAAATCGTGCCGCATCTTACTTAAAGGGTTCAAAGACAAAATTATTGGATACAAGAAAAACAACACCAAATATGCGTGTATTTGAAAAATATGCAGTGCGCGTTGGTGGTGGAAATAACCATAGATACAATTTATCAGATGGTGTTATGTTGAAGGATAATCATATCGCAGCGGCTGGGTCTATCACAAATGCAATTAAGATGGCAAAGAATTATGCTTCTTTTGTTCGTAAGATTGAAGTAGAAGTTGAAACTTTAGAACAAGTAAAAGAAGCTGTTGAAGCAGGTGCTGATATAATTATGTTGGATAATATGAGCGTTGAGAATATGAAAAAGGCAATCGAAATCATTGATGGAAGAGCCGAAACAGAATGTTCTGGAAATGTTACTAAAGAGAACATTGAAAAACTAACGGCATTAGGTGTTGATTATATTTCGAGTGGTGCTTTAACACATTCAGCACCAATTCTGGATTTGTCTTTAAAAAATCTGCAGGTGAAATAAATGGAAAAGGAAGTTAGACTTCAAGCCATTTATGACATGATTTCAAAAAGTGAAGGACCGGTTTCTGGAACAGCGCTTTCTAAAAAATTTAATGTTTCAAGACAAGTCATTGTGCAAGATATTGCCTTATTAAAGGCAAGAAATGTTCGTATTTATGCGACACACAAAGGATATGTATGTTCACCTCAAAGAGTTCGAAGAGTATTTTCTTGTTTTCATTTGAATGATCGTATGGAAGAAGAAATGAATGCGATCGTAGATTGTGGTGGCTGTATTGAAAATGTATTTGTCAAACATAATGTATATGGTAAGTTAGAGGCTAAAATGAACATTAGTTCTAGAAAACAAGTCAAGGAATTCATTGATTCTATTTCACAGAATCAGGCAAAACCTTTAACGGATCTAACGAGTGGATATCATTGTCATACGGTGAGTGCACAATCAAAAGAAGATTTAGATTCAATTGAGGAATCATTAAGAAAACTTCATATTTTACAAGAGGCCTAATGGCCTCTTTTATGTTAAAATAAATTTGAGAAAGTAGTGATTTTATGCAACAACCACCTAAATTTATGCCGGATAAAGAATTAAGTAAAGTTGGAGGCTCATTATGGCTATATATTATTATGCAGCTAACACTCTCTTTTTTGTTTAGCTTTGTAGCTATGCCTTTAATCATGTATTCTTTGTATTATGATTATTCTGCAATTAATGCATGTATAGCAATGTTGATATCTTTTATATCTGGAATTATCCTGTTATGGTTTATGAGTAATTCTTTTAAAAGAAGTACCAAAGATTTGAAGTTCTCGTTTAAGCCAAAAGAAATAATAGACACCATAGCTATGATGTACTTCTTAAATTATGCGATCGGTATTATTGGAGCGTTATTATCAAAATTTGGATTTCCAGATACAAGCCCAGATTTTTCATTAAGTGGAGGTTTTCTATACAATCTGTTTACTTTTATTAATGTTGTCATACTTGCACCGATATTTGAAGAGTTGATTTTTAGAGGTATGATTTTGCAAGTGCTATCCAAATATAATAAAGTATTCGCAATTCTTGTTACTTCTTTATTGTTTGGCTTGTTACATTTGAATATGACACAGGCTGTACCAGCATTCTTTATGAGTTTAATACTATGTTATATGTGTTTAAAAACAGATAGTCTTCTCGTTACGATATTAGCTCATGCTGGAAATAATCTTCTGGCTTTGATGTCGGTATATTCAGATAACTTTGTTTTAATTACTGTTGTGATCATGGTATTTGTGATTTATGGTCTCATTACAATAATATTAAAATCAAAGGAAGTGAATGCATTTATTAAAGAAGAGAAGACAAATGAGAATTGGTATGCAAGATTCTTTAAGCAAATTCCTAATCTTTTATATTTAATATTTACGATTCTTTGGATTATCATTTCATTATTCATGAATATGTTTTAAAAAAGAGGACATCTCCTATATTGGAAATGTCCTCTATTTGTTATCTTTCTTTAATTCATCAAACTTTTGCTTCATTGTAGGATTATTTCGTGTTAAACGCTTGATGGTTAAATCTTCTGCTTTATTATTAGCCAATTGCAATTGTCTTTCACTTGATAACAGCGCTTCTTTGGTCTTTTGAAGATGTGAAATTGTTTTATCGATTTCATCGATAGCTTTTGCAAATTTATCCGATGCAATCCTATAATTTCTTGAGAACTTTTCTTTGAAATCGTTCATACTTTCTTCAAAATTTGTGATATCAATATTTTGATTGCGCACCAACTGCAATTCATTTTTATACTGCATAGAATTGAATGCGGCATTTCTTAAAATGGTGATCATGGGAATAAAGAACTGTGGACGAATCACATACATCTTTGGATAGCGATGTGATTTATCAACAATACCCGTGTTATACAATTCATTTTCTGGCTCTAACATAGAAACAAGAACGGCATATTCACAATTTTTTTCATTACGATCTTTATCTAATTCCTTTAAGAAATCTTCATTCTTATGTTTTGTGGCTGTTTTATCATTCTCGTTTTTCATCTCAAACATAATTGAAATGATTTCTACACCATTCTCATCTAATTCACGATAGATATAGTCACCCTTAGATCCTGTACGAGCATCATTATCTTTTTCAAAGTATGCATTTTGAAAACCAGTCGCACGAAGCTTATTGAATTCGATTTCACAATGCTGTTCTAAAGATTCCCCAATCATTTTAGTGGATTGTTTCAATTTGAAATCTTTATAGTAAGCAATCTGTTCATCTTTGGTCTGTAGTAAAGTATCATATTTTTCCTGTAAACTCTTTTCTTGAAGCTGATATTTCATTTTATCCTGTTCAATTTGATTTTGTAGGTCTTGTTTAATGCTCTTTACGTTCAACTCGTTTTCAACCTTGGCTTTATCCATATCCTGTTTTAAAGACTGGATTTCAAGGTTCTTTTCATTTAATTGAGATTGGTAAGTATTTTCAAGGTTTGCCTTTAATACCTTTTCATTATTTGAAATGTTACTCTTTAAAGCTTGAATTTCATTTTCCTTTGCCTGCAGCTGTAATTTATATTCTTGTTCAGTCTTAGATTCGTTGATTTTATTCTGTGAAAGAATCTGTTCTAATTTGGCATTGAGTTTAGATATCTCCAAATCTTTTTTGTTTAACTGCTCTTGAAATTCTTTTTGTGTTTCAGTTTTCGTTAACTGCGTACTTGCTTCTAACTTTTCTTTTAATGAAATGACTTCTTGTTCTTTATCATTTTGTTTTTGATTAAAATCCGATTGTAGCTGTTTGATTTCAAGCTCTTTCTTATTTAATTGTTCTTGATAAGCCTTTTCAGTTTCACTCTTGATAATTTGTTCAGTTGACTTTAATTGTTCTTTTAAAGAAATGATTTCTTGTTCTTTATTTGCCTGAAGCTCTTTGATTTCTAAAGTTTTTTGGCTTAATTTAGATTCATATTCTTTTTCTAATTTAGATTGAATGATTTGATTTGAATTCTTTTCTCTTTCTTTTAATTCCTTTTCAAATTCTTCATTACGAACTTGTTGTAAGATTTCATGATATTGACTCTCATCAACTTGGAATACAGTTCCACAATTAGGACATTTTATTTGGCTCATAAGGTACCTCCATTTTATAAAATTATAATCATTAAATTGACAGTATTCATGTCTAAAACTAAATTAATTATAATATTTAAAAAAAATCAAAAAAAGACTTGCATAATATAAAATCACATGGTATATTTAATAGGCATTCAGCGAATGGGCCTGTAGCTCAGGTGGTTAGAGCGCACCCCTGATAAGGGTGAGGTCGTTGGTTCAAGTCCATTCAGGCCCACCATTTGCTGAAGATATGGGGTGTTAGCTCAGCTGGGAGAGCACCTGCCTTGCACGCAGGGGGTCATCGGTTCGATCCCGATACGCTCCACCAATTTTAAAAAGTAAGTCATCTTCGGATGGCTTTTTTTCTATATAAAGAGGACGATTATGTTTATACAATATTATGATTCACCATTGGGTAAAATGTTATTGGCTGCTGATGAAATTGGATTGATTGGCGTTTGGTTTGAAAATCAAAAATATTATGCGAATGGTTTAAAAGAACCAATTGAAGAAGAAACGGCTGTATTAAAAGAAACAAAAGAATGGTTAAATCTTTATTTTAGTGGTAAGGAACCAAAAGCTTTACCTAAGATGCATTTAATTGGAACACGGTTTCAAAAGAAAGTTTGGCAACTTCTTCTTAAAATACCCTATGGTAAAACTATGACATATAAGGACATCGCAAGAATGATTTCACCAACAATGTCAGCACAAGCGGTGGGAAGTGCTGTGGGACATAATAAGATATCAATTTTGATTCCTTGCCATAGAGTGATTGGATCCAATAATAGTTTAACTGGATATGCAGGTGGAATTAAGAGGAAAGAAAAATTATTAGAAATTGAAGGTATACATGGGTAATGCGTACCTTTTTTTGATGAATGTAAAACGTAGGTTTGAATTTACTGAAAACAAATGTAAGAAAATGCTTGCATAAATGAAAATGTGGTGATATTATAAACGCACAAAACACAAGGAAATGGAGTAGTAAAAGGAATGTCTTTGTTAGAGAGTTGTCGGTTGGTGCAAGACATGAAAGATCAAACTTTGAACTTACCATGGAGTGGTCAGGTTGATAAGACTTGAACGTATGCTTAACGTTAATGAAGCAGGATGTGATAGCATCTGAAATGAGTGCATTCTTAAATGAATGAAGAAGAGTGGTACCGCGGAAGTATTGTAATTCTAACCTTTCGTCTCTTCTGTCTAGCAGGCAGCAAGAAACGATTGGTTTTTTTGTTAGCTTGTTGTGCACGCTATAGGAGGAAAAGTATGAAAGCACAAAAAGTTGGAAAAATGGCGATATTTTCGGTAGGCGCCGTATTATTCTCAGCACATGCTGGAGGTGGATTTGCCACAGGAAATCAGGCAAATACATATTATGTAGGTTTAGGATGGACTGGTATTGTGAGTGCCATAATAGCTATGTTGCTATTGATATTGACAATGCGAGAAGCCATGGTGATGTATAACCAGAGAAATTTGACAAGCGCAAAGGAATTGTTTGAAAACTTATATCATCCATTTGATAAGTTGGAAATCTTATTTGAGATCTTCTTTAATATCATGGTTTTGATGGCTGTTGCAGCAGCTATTAGTGGAGCCGCAAGTGCATTGCAACAATACTTTGGATTTAATTATTATGCTTGTGTCGTTGCGGTTGGAATTGTTGTTCTTTGCTTAACCATTTTTGGCGCAAGTGTTGTAAGAATGGCAAGTACATATATGGGTATGGCTATCTTAGTAACAGCCATAGTTATTTATGGTATGGGAATTATGAAAGGTCAAAATATTGGAGCTATTTTAGCAAATGACTTTACTGTAAATGGTTTTATGAATATGCCTAAAGCTATTTTAAATGCATTTACATATGCAGGCTTTCAATGTGTGACATTACCAACAATCGTTGCTTGTGGAGCTATCTTACCAGATCGTAAATCTTGTTCAAAAGCGATGTGGATCTCATTTGTGATGAATGCTGTCGCATTAGTATTAAGTGTATTGATGTTAATTTCTTGGAAGGGTGTTTATGGAGAAACAACTCTACCTACATTGACAAGTTTAAATGCAATGAATTCCAACTGGATGGTTGTTGTATATGGTATTTGTTTATTACTTTGCTTAATTTCTACAGCAGTAACAACAACATTCGGATTTGTGGCTCGCTTTGAAAATATTCGTGTTTTAAAGAATGTAGAAAATCCAGTAAAGAAAAGAATCATTGTATCTGCATTTATTATTGTAGTATCTATGACGATTTCAATGGCTGGATTAACAAATATTATTAAATATGGATATGGTTATTGTGGATATTTAGCTATCGCAATCATCATTGTTCCATTCTTAACGGTCGGTGTATACAAGAATTATCATACAGAAAATGTTGAAGTAAAAGAAGGAGTAGAAGTTTATGAAAACAATTGAAATGTCTAATTATTCAGTCGGAGAAAGTTGTTACAACGAAATCCCAAGTGTATGTGAAAAATACAATGTTAAAAAGGTTGTATTGATTGGTGGTAAAAGAGCTTTGGCAGCTGCTGAGCCAAGAATTCGTGAAGCCATTAAAGAGACTGATATTATTATTACAGATTCAATTGTATATGGTGTTGATAGCACAATGACAAACGTTCATAAATTGACTTCAAATCCAAACGTACAAGAAGCCGATGTTATCTTTGCGATTGGTGGAGGAAAAGCTATCGATACTTGTAAAACTGCATCCATTGAAATGGATGATAAAATGGTTTTCTCATTTCCAACAATCTGTTCAAACTGTTCGGCCGCTACAGCTATTGCCGTAGTCTATGATGATAATGGAGCGTTGGACCACTATTCATACCCGCATTGTCCAGCACATATCTTTATCAATCCAGATGTTATCGCAAAAGCACCAAGCGAATATTTCTGGGCAGGAATTGGGGATGCCTTGTCTAAACAATGTGAAGTTGAATTCGCAACGCAAGGAAAGACTTTAGATCATACAGCTACAATGGGTTTGGCATTAGCTAAAACATGTACAGAACCATTATTGAAATATGGTAAACAAGGTATGGAAGATTGTAAAAATGATACAAATTCAGCTGCAATCGAAGCCATCGCCTTGGATATTGTTGTATCCACTGGATACGTTTCAAACTTAACAAACCAACCAGAATATTATTATAATTCAAGCATTGCACATGCCTTCTATAATGGAAGCTGTTCAATTGCACGTAACGGACACCATTTACATGGTGAAGTAGTATCCTTTGGTGTATTAGTATTGTATGCATATGCCAAAGACGAAGAAAACTTAATGAAAATGGCAAAATTCAATAAATCAATCGGCTTACCAGTGACTTTGGCGGATATGGATTTGAATGAAAGCTATTTGGAAGCTTTGACCCAAGCAGCTACAAAAACAAATGAGTGGAAAAATGCACCTTTCCCATTCACAAAAGAAGAATTTATTGCGGCTATTAAAAAAGCAGATGCAGTAGGTCAAAGTTTATAAGAGATCGAGAAATCGATCTTTTTTTCGGTTTTAATGTTATTTTCACATAGAAAGATTAGAATTAAGGTGTATGTGAAATTTTGTGATTTGTAGGTCAATTTGATAGCTGTGTTATAATTAGTGATGTAGGTGATAAAATGTTACTGTTTTTTAAGAGTTTACCAAGACTAGTGCGTAATGCCAATAAAGATATGCATCGTCATTTCTCAATGACTTTTTCTTCCATTGTATCGATTGGCATTGCTTTATTGATGGCCTTGTTTATATTTGTGATTTACGTGAATGTCGGAGGATTTACCAATCAAATTGAAAATGAATTTATGATTCAAGTTTCTTTAAATCCAACACTAGAAGATGAAGAAATTAGTGAATTAGCTGATTCGATTGCTTCTACGTCTTCTGTAAAGAAAGTCACATATTCAAGTAAAGATGATGAACTGGATGCGTTGATCAAAGAAAACGGACCTATGTTTAAACAATATAAAGGGAAGGATAAAAATCCTTTATATGATGTTTTAAATGTGGAATTAAAAGATAATACGAAAATTTCAAAGGTGACAAAAAAAATTTCTAAGATGGATGGTGTCGTTAAGGCTACCTATGGAGGTAGTGCAATCAATACGATGATTCAATTGTTTAAGAATATCCGTGTATGGGGAAGTGTCTTTGTAGGACTTATGGTGTTGATTGCCGTATTCTTGATTCGAAATACGATTAAAATGACGATTTTAGTACGTAAAGATGAGATTGCGATCATGCGAACAGTTGGGGCCTATAATTGGTACATCTCTTTTCCATTTGTATTAGAAGGAATTTTTATTGGATTTTGGGGTGCTTTAGGCCCTGTTTTGATTTGTATATTTGGATATACAGGTTTATACCATGTATTGAATGGTATGTTTTTTAGCAATATGATGACAATGTTAAAACCATATCCATTCGTACTTTGGACTTCTGGTGGCATTCTTTTGATTGGAATGGTTGTAGGAATGCTAGGAAGTTATTTGGCAGTTAGAAAATATTTGAGGTGGACACGATGATAAAATATAGAGCTGGTGCAGGTTTTTTAAGCTTAGCTATGGCCTGCTCATTGATTATGCCTGTTTCAGCCGAAGACTATTCGGATACAGAAACTTGGTATGCCAAGTGTAGCCAAGCGCAAACTTCTCAATCGGGAGTAAAAGCTTGTCAAGGATTTCAGGAATATCAAAAGAATCGTAAACAAAATCTTCAAGATAGTATTAATTCTTATAATTCAAGCATAGCTTCTTTGCAGAGTGATACTTCAAAAATGGAGAAGCTAGCTAAGGAACAAAAAGAATTGGTTACAAATTTACAAACACAAATTAGTGAAAAAGAAAAATCGATTGAGATGATTGAAAAGAATATTGAAGAGCTTGAAACGAAAATCAAGGCTAAGGAAGCGGAAATCGAAGCTTGGAATGAACAAATTGAAACGCGAATGAAAAATGAACAAACAACGATTGGTACAAATATGATTATTGATTTGATTATGGGATCGGATAGTTTGAGTGATATGCTTCGTCGTATTTCAGGTGTTGAAAGAATTACTGAAGATGATCAGTCGCAAATTAAAAAGTTAAATAAATTAAAGAAAGAACTTGTTTTGCAGCAAGATGAACAAAAGCGTTTAGATGCAGACGCAAAAAGTCAAAAGGCAGAATTAGAAAACCAAAAGAAACAAGCAAGTGAATTAGAGGAATCTTATAACAAGCTAGTTGAAGAATATCAGAAACAAATCGCTCAGTTAGAAGCGGAAAAAAGATCTGCACAAGTAGATATGAGTTCGATTCGTGATTTTGTGATTTCAACAAGCTTCTCTGGTACCATTGAATCGGTTTCAGGCTTTATACAACCCGTACAAGGAGGAAGTAAAAGTGCTGGTACATGGGCTTATGCTAGTGGTGGGCTTCATTTAGGTCTAGATTGGGCAGCTCCTGTAGGAACGGCTGTTGTAGCTCCAGCAAGTGGTGTTATTTTATATGCCGCAGCTCCAGTAGGAAGTAATAGTGGTTATTTAGGTAACTGGACTGGTTATCCTGCCGGTGGAGGAAATACAATTCAAATGTTATGTAATGTGAATGGCACATTATATGCCGTAAGTTTCTTCCATTTATCGCAAAGCATTTATGTAAGTGCAGGACAGAGTGTTTCACAAGGACAAACAATCGCATTATCTGGAAATTCAGGAAATTCAAGTGGAGCACATACACATATTGAAGTTTATAATCTAGGATCGATGTCTGTTAGTGATGCGGTAGCTCGTTTTAGTGCCGGAGCTGATTTTGCGTGGGGAACAGGATGGTCTGGAGGAAGTACTTGTGAAGCAGGAAGTGCAGCACCATGTCGAGAAAGACCAGAAAAGTTCTTTAGTTAGGAGGAACATTATGATTGATTTAAAAGATGTTTCAAAAGCATATCCCAATGGGGTACATGCTTTAAATCATGTAAATTTACATATTGATAAAGGTGAATTTGTGTATGTGATTGGAGCTACTGGTTCAGGAAAGTCAACATTGATCAAAGTGTTAAATGGCGAAATTGTTCCAGATGAAGGAACTGTTATTGTAGGTGGAGTCAATGTAGGTGCATTGAAACATAGAAAAGTTCCATACTACAGACGTAATGTTGGATGTGTTTTTCAAGATTATCGTTTATTACCTAAGCTAACTGTTTATGAAAATATTGCGTTTGCTCTAGAAGTTGTGGGTATGCCACGTAAACAAATTCGAAAACGTGTCATGGAAGTCTTAGATCTTGTAGATTTGAAAGAAAAAGCCAGAAGCTATCCAGATGAATTATCTGGTGGACAACAACAGCGTGTCACAATTGGGCGTGCCATCGCAAATAAGCCAATGGTTTTGATCGCGGATGAGCCTACAGGAAATCTAGATCCAGAAAAAAGTTTAGAAATCATTACTTTGCTTGAAAAAATCAATAAAAAACTTGATACGACGATTATGATGGTTACACATGATAAAGTTTTGGTAGACCGTTTTAAAAAGCGTACGATTATGCTCGATAAAGGATATGTGATTCACGATTCGAATAGAGGTGGGTATAAGAGTCTATGAAAGGGTTAAGAACTTTTTTATATGAACTTAAATATGCCTTTTTACAAATGAAAAGACATATCATGTTATGTTTTTCCGCCATTAGTGCAATTGGTATTACGTTATTATTAATTGGAGCTGTTCTAATTATAGGACTTCATGTGAATTATTTTTCGAATGATGTACAAAAAGATTTAAGCATTCATGTCATATTAAATGAGGATATAAAGGATGAAGCTTCTATGCAAGATATAAATGATAAAATCTCCAAATTAAAAAATGTGGATAAAGTTGAATTTTCATCCAAAGACAATGAATTGGAATTGATGATCAAAGAAAAAGGTTCGGCTTTTAAAGCATATAGAGGAGATTCGAATCCTTTGTCAAATGCGTTCTTTGTTTATCTAAAGGATGCTTCTAACATTCGTAAAACAAGTGCACAAATCAAGAAAATCGATGGCGTAGCGAGTACAGCTTTTGGTGGAGATAGTGTCACTTCTTTAGTTGAAATGTTGAATATGATTCAAAAAATTGGTTTGGGCCTTGTTGCATTGTTGGTCATATTATCCTTATATTTGATCTATAATACGATTCGCACAACAATTGATTCAAGGCAAGATGAAATCATGATCATGCGAACTGTAGGTGCTACAAATGGCTTTATTAGTAATCCGTTTATTGTAGAAGGAATCTTAATTGGATTACTTGGAGCTGTAATTCCGTATTTAATTGTTCATTTTGGATATGAAAAGCTATATACAAGTCTAGGTGGACAATTATTTACACCGATGTTTGCCATGTTTAAACCAAACACAATCCGTTTTCAAGTAGGATTCTCTATCATTCTTGCGGGTGTTTTGATTGGTGGCTTTGCCTCTTTGCTTGCGGCAAGAAAATATTTAAAAATGAAACGATAAAAACCATTGCAGAATAAAAAATTGTTTCGTATACTTTTTGTATAGAATTATTGGGGCGAATGATTCGTCCCATTTTGTTTTAGAGTAGGATGAGTTTATGAGTAAAAAGAGTCAGAAATTATTAATCATATTATTATGTGTCGTATGTTTTGGTGCTGGTGTTAGTGTACCTGTTGTTTTAAATAAAACAACATCAGCCGATAGTAAAGAACGCGAAAAATTTGATACGATCTATTCTATTTTGAATTCGGATTGGTATTATTCAAATAAAGTGAAAAATTTAGATTCCAAATTAATGGAACAAGCCATTACAGGAATGACTACATTGGATAAGGATATTCATACAAACTATTTTAATTTGGAACAGGCCAAAGCCTTCTCAAGCAGTCTTGAAGGAAGCAATGTTGGATTGGGAATTTCCTTTTATTTAAATGAGAATAAAAATTTTGTAGTATCCAATGTATATATTAATTCAACGGCAGATAAAAAGGGCTTAAAACCCAATGATGAAATTATTTCATTAGATGATTTAAAATGTAGTGAAAATGATTCGGATACAATCATTAAATATATTAAGGCGCATGAAGGTAAGAGCGTGAAGACAAAATATCTTCGTGATGGAAAAGAATATACTACAAATTTAATTCCTGGTACTTTTGATTCAACAGTTGTATGCAATATATATGAAGGATATGGAGAAATTATTTTATCGAGTTTCTCAGAAAATAGTGGAAAAGATTTCTCAAAAGCATTGACTCGTCTGCAAGATGCAGGTATCAAGAAATTAGTATTGAATCTACGTAATAATGGTGGTGGCTATTTAAATGCTGCATTAGAAATTTCAAGTTCTTTGATTCCAAAAAAATCAGTTGTATTTACAGAAAAAGATAAGAATGGAAAAGTGACCAAACAAAAGACAAAAGATGAATTCAATCAGGTAAAGATGGAAAAAATTGTTGTTTTACAAAATGAAAATACGGCAAGTGCATCGGAAGTGTTGATTGGTGCTTTAAAAGATAATCTTGGGGATAAAGTAACTACAGTTGGTACAACATCCTATGGTAAAGGTACAGAACAAGTGACGGTACCATTCTCGGATGGAACAAGTTTTAAATATACAATAGCACATTGGTATACGCCAAATGGAACAAGTATTAATAAAAAAGGATTTAAACCAGATACTGAAGTCGAGCTTGGTGAAGCTAAGACAACATCCTATTACAAATTCAAGAAAAAGGATGTTATTAAAAAAGATAGTGTGGATGATAATGCCAAAGCTCTTCAAGTATATCTACAGTATTTAGGATATAATGTTGATCGAACAGATACATATTTTTCGAATACGAGTTCTCAAGGTTTGGCAAATTTTCAACAGGATCATGGCTTAGAAGTAACAGGGGATTGTGACAAAACAACGTGGGATCTTTTGGTGGAAAAAGTATTGTTGAAGATAAATGAAACACCTAGCGATGATGTACAAAGACAAAAAGCAATCGAAGAGGCTCAAAAGTAGGTATAAGCCTACTTTTTGTATATAATGAAGAAGAAGGATGTGAAGCTATGAAAGATCAGTTTGAATTAGTGTCTGAATATAAACCGAGTGGAGATCAGCCAGAAGCGATTAAAGAATTAGTTTCTGGTTTAAAAGAAGATAAAAAGTTTCAAGTATTGTTAGGAGCTACAGGAACTGGAAAAACATTTACCATCTCAAATGTGATTGCTCAAGTCAATCGACCAACCTTGGTGTTTGCACATAATAAAACTTTGGCAGGACAATTATATTCGGAATTTAAAGAATTCTTTCCACACAATCGCGTGGAATATTTTGTATCTTATTTTGATTATTATCAGCCGGAAGCTTATTTGCCAAAAACGGATACGTATATTGATAAAAATACAAAGACCAATGAAGAATTGGATATGCTTAGAATGGCAGCTGTAAATAGTGTCTTAGAAAGAAGAGATACGATTATTGTAGCAAGTGTTGCCTCTATTTATGGTGCAAGCAATCCAGAACAATATCGTCATATGATTTTTACTTTGCGAACTGGACAAATCATAGAAAGAAATGAATTGATGTTGGCATTAGTCCATCAACAATATAAGCGTAATGATACGGATCCATTAAGAGGAACTTTTAGAGTGCGTGGCGATGTCATTGAAATCACACCTGGACATACAGATCGTTACTTGATTCGAATTGAAATGTTTGATGATGAAGTGGAAAGAATATGTGAAGTCGATCCAGTGACAGGACATGTCAACCAGTCTTATCAGTTATATATTATTTATCCAGCTAACGGCTATGCGACAAGTATGGATATCATCAATCATGCAGCAGATACCATTCAAGAAGAATTGGATGAAAGATTAGCCTACTTTGATGAGCAGGGTAAACCATTAGAAAAAGAACGTTTAGAACAACGATGTCGCTATGATATAGAGGCCTTAAGGGAGTTTGGTGTATGTCCAGGTATTGAAAACTATTCAAGGCATATTGATGGCAGAAAACCAGGTGAAAGACCTTATACACTATTTGATTATTTCCCAGACGATTTTTTACTTGTAGTAGATGAAAGCCATGTTTCGTTACCACAAATTCGAGGTATGTATAATGGAGATCGTGCAAGAAAACAAGTATTAGTGGATTATGGATTTAGACTTCCAAGTGCTTTGGATAATCGTCCTTTGCGTTTTAATGAATTTGAAGGATTGATTAAAAATGCCATCTTTGTATCTGCAACACCGGGTGATTACGAATTGGATCAAACGCATGGAGAAATTGTTGAACAAATCATTCGTCCAACAGGATTATTAGATCCTGAAGTCGAAGTGCGTCCTATTGAAGGGCAGATTGATGATTTGGTAGATGAAATCAAGGAGCGTATTGAAAGACATGAAAGAACATTGATCACGACATTGACGGTTCGTATGGCAGAGGATTTAACTTCCTATTTAAAGAATATGGATTTAAAGGTAGCATGGCTACACCATGAAGTTACAACGATTGAACGTACTGAGATCATTCATGATTTACGCCAAGGTAAATATGATGTACTTGTAGGTATCAACTTATTAAGAGAAGGTTTGGATATTCCGGAAGTCAGCTTGATCGCAATATTAGATGCAGATAAAGAAGGCTTTTTAAGATCACGAAGGTCTTTAATTCAGATCATTGGTCGTGCAGCACGTAATGCCAAAGGTAAAGTTATTATGTATGCAGATAAGATAACAGAAAGTATGCAGGAAGCCATGGATGAAACTGCAAGACGTAGATCGATTCAAATGGAATATAATGAAAAACATGGAATTGTTCCAAAGACAATTATTAAACCAATCCATGATGTCGTTCGTTCTAAAGAAACAAAGGAAATGGCGGCTAAGTATTTGAAGAAGAAAAAGTTGCCGGCAAAACAAAAGGAAAAGATGATCAAAGAATTGGAGCAGGAAATGAAAGAGGCAGCTCGTACTTTAGATTTCGAAAGAGCAGCACAATTAAGAGATATCTTATTTGAGATGAAAGGTGAAAAATAACGTGATTCAAAAAAAGAATGGAATTGTCGTAGTAGGTGCGATTTTTGTGGATATTAAAGGCTTTCCACAAGATATATATGTTCCTGACGGGAGAAATGCAGGATATATTGAGTATATTCATGGTGGTGTAGCACGAAATGTTGTAGAAGATATTGCGAATTTAGGTTTAAACTCAACCTTTGTTAGTATTGTTGATAATACGGCATTAGGAGAAGATGTTAAACAGAGATTGCAAAATCGAAATGTGAATACAGATTATATGAAATCTATCGAAAACGGTATGGGTACATGGCTAGCTGTTTTTGATCATAATGGAGAATTAGCGGGTTCAATATCTCATCGCCCGAATTTAATGCCGATCTATTCGATTTTAGAAGAAAATGGAGACGCAATTATTGAAAATAGCGATTCTGTGGTGGCTGAAATAGATATGGACGAGGAAATTGTTGAAAAAGTTGTTTATTTATGTCAAAAACATAATAAAAAATTATTTGGTGTTGTCAGCAATATGAATATTGCGATTGAAAGAAAAGATCTTTTGAAGCAATTTGACTGTTTGATCTGTAATCAATTAGAATCGAGTATTCTTTTTTCAAGAGATTTTAAAGAGATATCAGCAGAAGAATTAAGTCATACATTGATTGATGAACTGCAGCAATCTGAATTTAACTCTTTGATTGTAACACTTGGTGAAGCGGGATCTTTATATGTGAAAAACAATGGTGAAAGTGGCTTTTGTCAGGCTCGTCAAATCGAGGTAAAGGATACAACAGGAGCAGGAGATGCATTTTGTGCTGGGGCAAGTGCTGGACTAACTTATGGTAAGAGTATGCTTGAGGCTATGAAGATAGGTAGTCATTTAGCTAGTTCTGTCATAGCTTCGTGTGAAAATGTATGTCCTTGTTTTTCGCAAGATAAATTTGATATTGTGAAAAAATGAACAAATTAGTTGCATGATGAAAGATTATGTGCTATTTTATTCATGAACATAGATTCAATGAGTTCTTCGGGGCAGGGTGCAATTCCCTACCGGCGGTAAAAGTCCGCGACCCACGCAAGTGGCTGACTTGGTGTGATTCCAAGACCGACAGTATAGTCTGG
Organism: Holdemanella biformis DSM 3989; assembly: GCF_000156655.1. Taxonomy (GTDB): domain Bacteria; phylum Bacillota_I; class Bacilli_A; order Erysipelotrichales; family Erysipelotrichaceae; genus Holdemanella; species Holdemanella biformis. Next base: position 65,865 of record NZ_DS996844.1, on the reverse strand, counting down.
ATGGTAGAAGACACAAAAGTATTTTTTGTATTTTTTTAGACCCCGAGAAGATTTTTCTTGGGGTTTTCCTTTTGGAAGAGCTTATCCGAATCAAAAGGAGGTAAAAAGATGAAAAAATGGAATGTTCAAACAATTGTATTAACGGCGATGCTTGCAGGTCTTGCAGGAGCTTTGATGTCACTGGAATTTTCTTTACCAATGATGCCACCGTTCTACAAGATTGATTTTAGTGATGTACCAAGTATTATTGCCCTATTTAGTTTAGGGCCTGTATCAGCTGCTTTGGTTGAAGTCATTAAATTGGTTGTAAAAGTTGTGACAGTAGGAACAAATACAGCTTATGTAGGTGAACTCGCAAATCTTTTAGGCATTGCCCTGTTTATTTTACCAACATGGTTTGTGTACAAGAAGATGAATAAAACAAGAAAAGCTGTTATTGTTTCTTTAGTAGTTGGAATTCTAATTCGTACCGTATTCGCATGTTTCTGTAATGCATGTATTACTTTGCCATTATATGCAAAGGCCATGGGTATGCCACTTGATTCTGTTGTGCAAATGGTGGGTTCTGTAAATCCAAGTATTAAAGATTTAACTTCATTTATTGCACTTGCGACAATTCCATTTAACTTGATCAAAATCTCAGCTAACTACATCATTGGATATTTTTTGATGGAAAGATTGGCTGCCATTCGTCCAAGTTTTAAATTTATCTACGAGGCAAAATAAGTATGATTTGTAAGTATCAAGAATTAACGCGTTTAGAAATGGAACAAGTTGATCGAGAAAACACAATTGTTTTGATTCCATTAGGCGCATTAGAACAACATGGAAATCAAGCACCACTTGGTACGGATACACTCATTGCCGGTGCAATGTGTGACTATATTGAAAAAGAGTTAAAGGACGAGGACATAAATTTAGTATTGTTTCCAGTTATTCCTGTAGGATTGAGTACAGAACATAAAGACTTTTGTGGATCCATTACTTTTAAACCTATGACTTACTATCATATGTTGTATGACATATGTGAAAGTCTAGCGCATCATGGATTTAAAAAGCTGGCTTTTCTTGTATGTCATGGAGGAAATACACCGATTGCCAATTTAATTTCTAGAGAAGTAAGAAGTGATTTTAAAGTGTATCCATTTGTCTTAAACTCAGGAGCCTTTGATCATCCTGATGTAAAGGCAACGATTTCTAAAGGGAATACATTTGATTTTCATGGTGGAGAAATGGAAACTTCTATGGTCATGGCGATTGATGAAAGTTTAGTTAAATTGGAAACAAGTGAAAAGGGTATTCTTAAAAATACAGCTATGAAAGCCCACTTGTCTTGGCTTGCATCCGATTGGGTAACGGAAGAAGGAAAACCCATTGGGATTGGTGGAAATCCTAGTGGTGCAACTAAAGAAAAGGGAGAAATCATTTTAACAATTAGCGCAAAAGAAATTGTTAAGGATTTGATTTTGATTCGTGATTTTAAAGAATAATATTTTGAAACGGTTTACATTTGATAAAAATGCGTTCACTCTTTATAATTATAAGTATGATAAAAGTAGCCATATTAGAATATGAAAAAGAAACTAAGGACATCGTTTTTCAATTATCTAAATTGTTTATGCATGAGGATTGGTGTTTTCGTCATTACTTAAAGGCGAGTGATCTTGCGAAACGAATGAAGGAAGAAGACTATCAATTGTTTGTGTTTGATGAAATGTTTAAGACGAGTCGAATTGAAAGTGTATTTGTACATGATAATCCCAATGCGATTGTGATTTATGTGTGTGAAAATCCCATTAAAACGCGTGGTGATGATGAAAGAAGTCGTGTGTTTTATATATCAAAGGATAATATCGCAGTTGATATTTCGGCTTATGATCAAATGATTCGTTCACAGTGTATTCAAAGTCATGTCTATGAATTTAATTATGATGGAGTACGTATGAATATTGCGTATGAAGATATTTATTATTTGGAAAAGAATGAAAAGATGGTGTATTTCTATACGAAAAAAGGCGTTTTTCATAAGCGTGATAGTATGAATGCACTTGAAGAAATTTTTAAAGAGTTTGGCTTTTTACGTGTACACGTATCGTATATTGTGAATTCCAAATATATTGTGGCTTGGTACAAAGATGAAGTTGAATTAATAAACAAAGTTTTAATTCCGGTTTCGAGAGGAAAAAAACGAAAAATATCGATGAAATAACCGGTTTTACCAGCTAAAAGGCAAGTTTTACCACTTGCCTTTTCTTTTTGTTTTTCTTGTATATAATGAAAGTGTAAAGAGAAGTAAGAGCAGAGAAAACTTCTCTTAAGACAAAAAGAGAGCGGTGAGAAGATGACAATAACATAGAGTTGAAACGGAATGTTTTAACTATAAAAAGTTGAAGCTATGGAGAGAAGGCTCCAAAAGTTAAGCTAGAAGAATTCTAGAAAAAACATTCAATGGAACTTAACAGGAAAAGGAAATAGGATTTAGATAAAGGGTTTTTATCGAGTGAATAATCACAAAAAGGATAGAGTACTTGAAATGTTAAGAATATCATCCAATCTAAGTCATGGAACTTAAAGATACTCATATATGGTCATACTTGAGAAAATGCTTAAGGAAAATGAATAGAATAAAATCATAATGTGGATGATAAAAAAATTGGATAAGGTAGAAAAGTTATCCGGTTAAAAAAGTGAATAAATAAATCAGAGCAGATGGAATGTCTGCTCTAATTTTTGTATAATGGTCTCGGTGAGAAAGATATGGAAATTGATTATTATAAAAATCCATTCGCATCCAAAAGAATGAATGTGATTGCACGAAATGGAGTTGTTTGCACGGGAAATAATTTGGCTGCGCAAGCTGGTTTGAGAATGCTTTTACAAGGTGGAAATGCCGTAGATGCAGCTATCGCAACAGCTGCTTGTTTAACCGTTGTAGAACCTTGTTCAAATGGTTTAGGATCGGATGGCTTTGCGATTGTGTGGATGAAAGATAAGATGTATGGAATGAATAGTTCAGGCCATTCTCCTTATGCGATTTCAGCTGATCAAATAGATGAAATCCCAAAACGAGGATGGATACCGGTAACGGTTCCTGGAGCTGTAAAAGGATGGAAAGCATTGAGTGAAAGATTTGGTTCTTTACCATTTAAAAAATTATTAGAGCCCGCTATTGATTATGCAAGAAATGGATATCCGGTAAGTGCAGAGATTGCTCGTATGTGGAAAAAAGCATTAAATGCGATTCCAAATAGTGAAGAGTTTAAGGGCTGGTATGAAACTTTTACTTTTGATGGAAAAACACCAGAACCAGGACAGATGATTTGTATGCCAAAACTTGCAGATGCACTTGAAAAGATTGCCGACACAAATACAGATGCTTTATACTATGGAGAATTGGCAAGTCGCATTGATGAGGAATCAAGAAAATTTGGTGGATTTTTGCGTAAGAAAGATTTAGAAGATCACAAGGTGGAATGGGTCGATCCAATTCATGTGAATTACCATGGCTATCAAGTTTGGGAATTACCTCCAAATGGACAGGGAATCGTGGCTTTAATGGCTTTGAATATTTTAAATAATTTCCAATTTAAAACTAGAGATGTAGATTGTATTCATACACAGATGGAAGCTTTAAAAATGGCTTTTGCGGATGCCAAAGAATATGTGACAGATCCAAAATGTATGGAAATGCCTGTTCGTGATTTGATAAGTGTTGAATATGGTAAACAAAGAGCCAATCAAATTAAGCATACGGCTCTACCACCTCGTAAAGATAAACCACATGGTTCAGGGACTGTCTATTTATGCACGGCAGATAAAGGTGGCAATATGGTTTCTTATATACAGTCGAATTATATGGGATTTGGTAGTGGTATTGTCGTAGATGGAGTTTCCTTACAAAATCGTGGGTATGACTTTAGTTTAGATCCAACTCATGTGAATTATTTGATGCCACATAAAAAGACATATCATACAATTATTCCTGGTTTTTTGACAAAAGATAATAAGCCGATAGGCCCATTTGGAGTAATGGGAGGTTATATGCAACCTCAGGGTCATATGCAAGTTGTCACAAACATGATTGATTTTCATTTAAATCCACAGATGGCCTTGGATGCCAAACGATTTCAGTGGATAGAAAATAAGAAGTTTATTTTAGAGCCTGGATTTGATGAGAATATAATTTCTGAACTAAAAAAACGGGGCCATGAAATCGAAATTGAAGAAGAATTAGCTATGTTTGGCCGTGGACAAATCATAGTTCGACTTGAAAATGGAGTCTATATTGCAGGTTGTGAGTCAAGGACGGATAGTAATATTGCTTGTTATTAAAATTATGTGATAAAATCATAGTAAATAGAAAAGTTGAGGAACTAAATATGAAGCTTTTAGCTACAGATTATGATGGTACATTGCGTTATGCACAGGATGTAATGCCAGAAGATTTAAAATCGATTGAAGAATGGAAAAATAAGGGGAATAAATTCGTAATCGTTACGGGTCGTTCTAAAGAATCAATTGATGCGCAAATTAAATTATTTAATTTACCATGTGATTACTTGATTACAAATAATGGTGGTATGGTTTTTGATGAGAATGGAAATGTTTTACTATCAAATTATTTAAATTTTGATGTTTGTGTAGATATTTTACACAACATAAAAAAATTAGATAGCGTAATTAGTTATGTTGTAAATGATGGTATTCATCGCCATCGTATTGTTTTACAGTCTGATGCTGTGGATCATCGCTATCCAAATTTAAAACCAGATGTTACAGAGGCAGAATTGTTAGATATGAGTCATTTTGCACAAATTGTCTTGTCTATGGAAGATACAGATTCAGCTTTAGAAGTTGCTGGCAAGATCAATGATTTGTATTATGAACAAGTTGTTGCATACCCAAATAATTTTGTCGTTGATATTGTACCAAAAGGTATTTCAAAAGCAACGGGTTTAGATTTCTTAATTGCGTATGCCAATATTAATGAAGATGATGTATATACAATTGGTGATGGACATAATGATATTCCATTGATTGAGTTTGGTGTTCATGGATCTGTAATGTCTTGTGCAGATGAAGATGTAAAAGCACATGCGCAAGTAGAGTATGATTCTGTAAGTGATTTAATTTCAAAAAATATGTAAAAAATAAGGGGGGTATTTTAGATGGGTTATACCTTATCTGATATTACATTCCTAATTCGATTATTATTGGATATTTTAGTAGTATGGGGATTGATATATTCTGGACTTAGAATTGTTCGTAATAATTCACGTACAATTCAACTTGTGAAGGGTGTATTGATTATAGTTTTAGTCAAGGCTTTAGCTGTATGGCTAGGCTTAAACGCATTGAACTATTTGATTGAAATGTTTTTGAACTGGGGTGTTGTTGTTATTTTAGTTGTTTTCCAACCAGAAATTCGTGGCATGTTAGAAAAAGTGGGTAAAACAACGGCCATTTTAACAGTGGATGTTTCCGTTTCGCAAATTCAACAAATGATCAATGAATTGGTGGAAGCCTGTTCACAAATGTCAAAATCAAAAACGGGAGCTTTGATTTCTATTGAAAGAACACAGAGTTTGTCCGATTTTATTCGTACAGGGATTGTGATGGATTCTGAGGTTTCAACTGAATTATTAGGAACTATATTTCAGTATGGAACGCCAATGCATGATGGTGCTGTCATTATTCAGGGGAATAAAATAGCATGTGCAGCTGCTTATTTTCCTCCAACCACAAAGGATTTACCAAGTAAGTATGGAGCTAGACATAGAGCGGCTGTAGGAATCAGTGAAATTACAGATTCAATAACAATTATAGTTAGTGAAGAAACAGGTAATATTTCAGTAGCGGTTAATGGACAATTAACGCAATATCCACCAGAAGGATTACAGCGCTACCTAACAAATATGTTAGTACAAAGTTCAAATCAAAATCCTTCTTCGATTCTTGTTCCTATGTTGAATCAAGCTAAATCGATGTCAAAGCGAGCAAAAAAGCAGGAAGAAGATATAAATAAGGATGAGCGTGTTAAAGCAATTGAAATTGTGAATTTAATCGAACAAAAAAAGGAGGGCAGTCAACATGGAATCTCCAAATAAAAAAGGCCCTTCTGTATGGTTTAATGAGTTGCGTGGTTTATTGACTCTGATCTTTCAAAAGGTGAGTAAGTTAGTAGATCGTGTATTGTTTGATAAAAAAGGATCTGTGATTATTTCTTTGGTTTTATCCATTATGATTTGTGTTGTGATCAATTATGAAGATATTAGTTTAAAATTGTTTAATGATACAAGAACTACTGTGGATCTAAGAAATGTAACTGTAGAAGTATTGGCAGATACAGATCAATATGATGTAGCAGGTGTACCGAGTACTGTGGATGTTTCTTTAACAGGAGATGCGACAAGTATTCAGGTATTCCGTTCAAAGGGTAGTGTACAAGTTGTTGCGGATTTGAAAAAATATTCTGAGGGTGAGAATATTATTAATTTAAAGGTAAAAAATTTACCTGAGAAAATTGAAGCGGTGGTTGATCCTGCAACGATTGATGTTACACTTTCGAAAAAAATAACGAAGACATTTACAATTCAACCGGAATTGTTGGTAGGTACAAATCAAAAGGTAAGTGATTTTGAAACGCCTATTCTAGATACAATGACAGTTAAGATTACGGCAAGTCAAAATCAATTGAATTCAATTCGTATTGTCAAAGCGTTGATTGACTGTACGGGTCAGATTCAAGATTTTGAGGCAAATGCGACTTTAGCAGCTTATGATGCCAAAGGAAATCGAGTAAATGTTTCGTTGTCACCGGATACGGTACATGCGAGTGTAAAACTAGCGAAAAACACATCAGATAAGGAGGATTCAGAGTAATGGGTAAGTATTTTGGAACAGATGGGGTTCGTGGAAGAGCAAATGAAGGTTTAACTTTAGATATGTCTATTAAGATTGGACAATATTTAGGGTGGTATTATGGAAAAGAAAAACATGCGAAAATCTTGATTGGTAAAGATACAAGACTGAGTGGAGACATGTTTGAATTAGGTCTTGCAGCAGGTGCTACAAGTATGGGTGCACAAGTTTATTTACTTGGTGTTTGTCCAACTCCAGCAATTTCATATTTAGTTCGTAAAGAACGTTTCGATTGTGGAATTATGGTGAGTGCAAGTCACAATCCATATTATGATAATGGAATTAAATGTTTTAACCATAATGGTGAAAAGATGGAAGAAGAATTACTTCTTGAAGTTGAAAAATATATGGATGGTTTAACAGACTTAGATTTAGTTACAGGAGATCATATTGGAGAATATTTCGAATGGGAAGATGGACTAGAAATCTATATGAGTTGGTTAAAAGAATGTGTTCCTGTTGATTTATCAGGAATGAAGATTCTTTGTGACTTGGCAAATGGTTCTGCCACAAGTACAGTTGTTGAAACATTAGATTCATTAGGAGCTACTGTAGAGGCCATCAGCAATTCACCAAATGGTATCAATATCAACAATAAGTGTGGATCCACACATCCTGAAGCTTTACAAAGAATGATGCGTGAAGGAGATTATGATATTGGTTTGGCATTTGATGGGGATGCCGATCGTTTGATCATGGTTAACTCGGATGGCGAATTGTGTGATGGAGATTACATCCTATACATCTGTTCTCGTTACATGAAATCTGTTAATCGTTTAAATAAGAATATGGTTGTTACTACAGTTATGGCTAATTTAGGTTTATATAAGGCTTTAGATGCGAATAAGATTGACTATATTCAAACAGCAGTTGGTGATAAGTATGTGTTTGAAGAAATGCAGAAAAATGATTACTATATTGGTGGAGAACAAAGTGGACATATTATTTTCTTAGAACATGAAGTAACTGGGGATGGTTTAATGACGGCTTTAAAGATTTTAGAAATCATGAAGGCTACTGGTAAATCATTACAAGAATTGAGTGAAGGATTATTTATTTATCCTCAATTGTTGAAAAATGTAACAGTTAAAGATAAAAATGCATGTTTAGAAAGTAAAGAGTTACAAGAAGTAGTGGATTCAGTAGCACAAGATTTAGGTGATGAAGGACGTATCTTAGTTCGTCCAAGTGGTACCGAACCATTGATTCGTGTCATGGTAGAAGCTAAAACAGATGAATTGTGTGCTGAATATGTAAAGCGTGTTACAGATTTTTTAGAAGCAAATAATTTTTAGAAAGAGGGTGACCCTATGAAAAGAGTCATAAACATTGTTGAAGATGAAAAAGACATCAATAATTTAGTTGCCCAATATTTACGTAAAGAAGGATATGAAGTTCATTCATATTATACATATGAAGAAGCGAGTGCTCATGTCGTAGATGATGATGTGCATTTGTGGATCTTGGATATTATGTTGGATGATAAATCTGGATTTGATTTGATTGAAGAAATTCGTCTACAAGGACCAGAAACGCCTGTTATCTTTATGTCTGCGCGTGATAAAGAATTTGATCGTATTATTGGTTTAGAAAAAGGTTGTGATGACTATATCACAAAACCATTTTCACCAAAGGAACTTGTATTAAGAGTTAACAATATTATCAAGCGTGCATATCGTGATGACAATAATCGTATTAGTATTGATGGTTATGAATTGGATGAAGAACAAAGAAAGATCTATGCGGATAATGTGGAAATTGAATTAACGACAAAAGAATTTGATTTGTTGATGATGTTTATTAAAAATAAAGGAATCGCATTCTCTCGTGATAAGATTTTAGAAAATGTTTGGGATGAAAACTATTTCGGTAGTGATCGAGTTGTAGATGATACTTTGCGTCGTTTACGTAAAAAACTTCCAAATCTAAATATTCATACAATCTATGGATATGGATATCGTTTAGGGTGATACAAATGTATCCCCTTTTCTTTTTCTTATGGTAAAATGATAGTGATGAGGTGATATTTTTATGAAGGGACCTTCTTTTTATTTTCAAAAAATGTCATTAACACGACAAATTCTTTCGATTATTTTGACGGTTTTGATGTTTTTTATCATGTTTTTCTTTGTGTTCGTCAGTGATAATATTGATCGAACCATTACGAAACAAATGTATGAGTTGATTCTAAATCGCCAAACCCCGATTGTTGGTTTAGTGGATTCAAAACAAAACAATAGTTTAGATGATATTTATGCTTTCTTAGCAAGTGATAGTGTTCAGACAAATTGTCTAATTCAAAATGATGAAATGAATGTGATCTCAAACCAGAATTCAAATCGAAAACCGGTCAATCATAAGGTGTATGAATATTTATTAGAACAATCGAAAGATATGGATTCTAAGACAAATAATGTTTTACAAGGAACATTTACAGTCGCAAATTCAAAATATTATTATCGTATGATCTGTTGTCATGATGATATTATTTTGGCAAGTTTTATGGATGATACATATGCGACACAATTTAGAGATTCATTAATTGATTCAACAGTGTATGTTATTGTGATTGCGTTTATGATCGTATTCTTGATTATTCTAATGTGGGTATTCTCTATTATTCATCCTTTGAATTTAATTCGAAATTATATTGAACAAATCAAGGATGGTAAAGAAGTTGAGCTTCATTTAAATCGAAATGATGAAATAGGTGAAATGGCAACTGCGATTGTGAAGATGAATGATGAATTAAAGAAACAGGATAAAGCCAAAGAAGATATGATTCATAATATTTCGCATGATTTAAAAACGCCGATTGCGACAATTAAATCCTATGCAGAATCTATTAAAGATGGAATCTATCCTTATGGAACACTTGAAAGTAGTGTTGATGTCATTTTGGACAATGCACAACGCCTTGAGAACAAAGTACATTCCTTGTTATATATGAATCGTGTTGAATATTTAGTGGCTAGTGATGCCGAGGGTGTAGTCACAAATATGAAGGATGTTGTGGAGCAGGTTGTATTGAATGCGGCTGTGATTCGTCCGGAAATTCAAGTGATCACAGATGTTGAGGAAGTTTTCTTTGATGGTTTGATTGAAGCATGGCGCGTAGCCATTGAGAACATTATGGAAAATGCCTTCCGGTATGCGAAATCGTATATTAAGATTGAAGTAAGAGAAGACTGGCTATGTATTAGTAATGATGGTCCGAAAATGCCAGAGGATAGAATTCAATCTTTATTTAGGCCTTATGAAAAAGGGGAAGGTGGTCGATTTGGACTTGGATTATCAATAGTTTCTAAAGTTTGTAAGGCCAATCACTATATTGTTAAGGGCGAAAATAGTGAAGATGGTGTTCGTTTTATCATTTATCGAAAGGTGAAAAAACAAAGAAAGAAAAAAGAAAAAGCTTGGGTAAAAAATAAAGGAGAAAAAGCATGATGAACGTTGCGACAATTGGATCTGGTGTTATTGTAGATCGTATGATCGAAGCTATGCGTTTAGATGGACGATACAATTTGTATTGCGTTTATTCTAGAACGCAAGAAAGAGCGAAAGAATTTGCTGATAAACATGGCATTCAAAAGTATTACACGGATATGGAAGAAATGTTGAACGATGAAAATGTGGATATTGTCTATGTGGCAAGTCCTAATTCATTGCATTATAAACAATCAAAAATGGCTTTGGAACACAAGAAGTATGTTATTAATGAGAAGCCTTTTACACCGACTTTAAAGGAGTGTAATGAACTATTTGAAATTGCTAAAAAGAATGGTGTTTATATTTTTGAAGCCATCACAAATGTGCATCTTCCAAATTATCAAATTATTAAGGAAAATCTATCAAATTGTGGAGATATTAAGATGGTACAATGCAACTTCTCGCAATATTCATCAAAATATCAAAGATATAAAGATCATATTCAAACGAATGCTTTTGATCCAAACTTTAATGGTGGAGCACTGATGGATATCAATGTATATAATCTTCATTTTGTGACGGGATTATTTGGTAAACCGAAAGATGTTCATTATTTTAAGAATGTTGGATATAATGGCATTGATACAAGTGGAATTGTTATTATGGAATATCCAGATTTTATCGCAACTTGTACAGGGGCAAAAGATTGTTCAAGTCCTTATACTGTATATCTACAAGGGGATCAGGGAACATTGATTGTTTCTGGTGCAAGTAGTGGTGTGTGTAAAGATGTTTTCTTTGATGCTCCAAAGAAGGATCAAATCGGTAAAAAGGCAGTGGACACAAAAGAAAAAATCAGTATTGAACAGCCGAATCACATGTTGTATGAGTGTAAAGATTTTATGGATATCATCTTGAATAAAGATGATAAGGCATATACAACATATAAGGAACAAACGCAAATGGTTGTCGAATTATTAGAAAAGCTATCATGACGATAGCTTTTTTTGAAATATGTACAATTTTTCTGTACTTTGACTCGCATCAAAAACATAATCAAGCTCATTAAAGCTAGTAATATCTTTAATGTGTTCAATCTTGTTTTCAGCAAGATAGCGAACCATGGCCCCTCTAGCCATCTTGGCATACACTCCTTTTTCTTTACCATTTTCTTCGATAAAACGAACATCCACTAATGGTTTATATTTTCGAATGATTTTGGCATATTCTTCACTCGCAAGATTTAATATTGGTTCATCGACTTGTTTGGCAAGATCCTCTTTCCAAAAGTCATATAAAGAGAATGGGCATTTTGTCTGCATTTCTAAACGATAGGGCGTTATCGCATCTAACGGTCTTAACAATCCATAGAAACCGGAAAGAATATAAAGATGTTCTTGAATATATTTCATTTGATCATCTGTAAATACATGAGGAGCCATATATTGATATTGAATGCCGGAATAAGAAAGTATGGCAGGTGTACAATTTTTGTCTAGACTCATATTTTGAAATTGTTCAAATGTAGTTTTGGCAATCGTATCGGAACATTTTAAATATGATTTTAATTCTTCATAATCCAAACATTGAAGGTGATGTAAAAGTTTTGTTGTTTTTAATAGAAATAAAGGGGTTGTACATTGTATAACAACATCATCGATTATTTTCATCTTTTTGGCGGGAGATATAATTATTTTCATACAACTATTGTATAATAACTTTTAAGAAAAGGAAGTGAAGATGATGTTAAAAACAGAAGAAATGTTAAAAAATCTAGAGGATTTGATCAATACGCCAAGTGTTGTTGGTTTCTATCCTGAAATTCATAAAAAATTAAGTGAAATGGTTGGAAATCTAGGATATGAGCTTGAATTTGATAATAAGCGAACTGCTTATGTTCGCATACCAGGTAAAGATTCAAGTAAGACAGTATGTGTAGGTGCACATTTGGATACGATTGGTTTGCAAGTTCGGCATGTGATGGAAAATGGATGGATCGAAGTGAAAAACTTGGGTGGAGTCAATTTTCATAATATTGAAGGTGAAAATGTATATATTCATACACGTAGTGGTAAAACATATGAGGGTATGGTGATTTGTAAGTCACATTCTACTCATGTGTTTGATGATGCGAGAAGTCGTGAACGTGATATGTTTAATGAAGCCATCTTGCTAGATGAAGACGTAAGTTGTGCTAAGGATGTGTATGATTTAGGTATCGAGCATGGGGATTTGATTAGTGTCGAACCACGTTTTAAACGTACTGAATCTGGCTTTGTTAAATCACGTCATATTGATGATAAAGCTATGGTTGCAGCTGTGATTGAAGTATTGCGTCAATTAAAAGAAGAAAATTTGACACCTTTTTATAATACATTATTTGCATTTCCTATCTTTGAGGAGATTGGGCATGGTGGTTCCTATGTTCCTAGTGAAGTAAGTGAATATGTTGCGTTGGATATTGGTTTGATTGGTCCGGATAATCATGGTTCGGAAAAGAAAGTATCGATTGGAGCGAGTGATAATTATTCTCCTTATGATTGGGAATTGACTACAAAGTTAATTAATCTGGCAAAGGAAAATAATGTCCATTATTGCGTGGACACGTATTATCGTTTCGGTTCAGATGCCACAGCGGCTATTCGTGCAGAAAACAACGTTACGCCTGCGGTATTTGGCGTTGGTTGTATGAATTCACATGGCTATGAAAGAACGAGTATACAAGCCATTGAGGATTGTGTAAAACTAACCAAGGCTTATGTTTTAAGTGAATAATAAAAGAAGGATATCGATTTTTTTCGATATCCTTTCTTTTGGTTATTATTTAATGTGAAATGATATTTATAACCATACATATAATATACCATCTATAATTAAATTATTAGACCAATATCACGAAATTGGTCGATAGAAACAAAATATTAAATAATTTGGGATAATTCATATCCATTATGAATTTCATTTAACATTTGTTCTTTCGCTTGTTTGAATACATCAAATTGTTTCTTTGCTTCATTTACGTTTTGATACACCTTCCAATCGCCAACTAAGTAGTATGGTTTATGTTCAATAAATCCAATTACGTCATCTAATGGATATCCTAGAAATACACCTATTTCATGAGGAAAGTTTTTTGTGTTAAGTCTTTTTTTGAGTTCTTGTATACACAGTTCAAAAGTATTTGGATATTGATAGGATTTTAAAAAGTTTTGAACTGCATTTGAGGAAATATAGTCTTTAAGTTTGGAATTGTATACATAAATGGTGTATTGAGATTCTTGTTCTATAAGAATAAAATAGATTCCTTTAGAATTGAATTGTTGATTATAGTGTTTGATCAATAATCGAATACTATCATCGTCTTTTGGAAGGTGAAACATATTGGCATATTTATATTGCTTCAAGGTTGGAGCACAATAATTTGCCAATAAAGATTCAAAACGTTGCTTTGGCATAATTAAGCTCCAATCACTTTTTTGATGTTTTCAATATCTTCTGGTGTACCCGAATTTTCTACTTTATATAGAATTTCACAACCATAGTCATCACTGATTTTATCTGCGGCTTGACAATAAGCATCACCATAACCTGTATCACCAGAACAAACTACGCCTTGAATCAAGGTACCATTGGCCATTAAGAAGCTTTCTACTTCTGCAGGAACATCGCCATATCCATCTGTATATGTAAATAAGATGTATGGTTCATCCATGTTTTCAGATCCATCATCAATGCGAAGAGCATCGATACCTAACGAATTCACAATTTCTTCGACATTGCCAGTACGGCTTGCGTATGCATATTTCATATGGGTTACCTCCTTAATAGTTAGTCTTATCTAACTGGCTATAGTATATACCATAATTAGTTAGTTGTAAATAACTTTGTTGGAAAAAAATTATCTTATGATATACTGTTTCTGTTTGACAGGAGAGTGTTTTATGAAAGTAACAGATATGACGAAGGGAAATGAATTAAAACTAATTATTTTGTTTTCTCTACCTTTAATGTTAGGAAATATATTTCAACAACTCTATACAGTGTGCGATACAATCATTGTTTCTAGACATTTAGGCGTCAAGGCGTTAGCGGCTATTGGATGTTGTGATTGGCTTACTTGGATGGGAATAGCTGTAGTAACTGGGCTTGCCCAAGGCTTTTCAATTCCTGTTTCCCATGCATTTGGTACACATGATAAGAGTAATGTTCAAAAGTGTATTTCAGCTTTAGTTGTCAATGCGATCATATCGACTGTAGTTTTATTAGCTATTATTTATCCATTATTACCAAGAATTCTTGTTTTATTAAAAACACCAGCCGATATTATGGATCGTGCACTGGCCTATACGCACGTAATTTATATAGGTTTATTTGCGACTATGTTCTATAATGCGTTGGCAAGTATTTTACGTGCTTTTGGAAATTCAAAAACACCATTGCATGCCATGATCATTGCCAGTATTTGTAATGTTGGTTTAGATGTATTGTTTGTCATGGGACTTGAGTGGGGCATTATTGGAGCAGGTGTTGCAACAGTGATTGCACAAATTCTAGCTGGATGTTTCTGTTTATATCATGTATTAAAGTTAAAGGAATATATGCCAAATTCAATTTGTAGAGATTTGTCGTATTATATGAACCAGTTTAGATTGGGTATTCCTATGGCTTTACAGAATGTTTTAATTGCGATTGGTGGCATGGTTTTAACAAGTGCTGTAAATCGATATGGAACATATTTCCTTGCAGGCTTTACGGCTATGAATAAATTATATGGAGTGCTTGAAATTTCGGCTGTTTCTTATGGATATGCCATGGTTACATATACGGGACAAAACTATGGCGCAAAAAGATATGATCGTATTAAGAGCGGTGTAAAAAAAGTTGTGTTACTATCTTTAGCCACTTCCATTTTGATTTCGATAATACTATGGTTCTTTGGGCCACTGTTCCTTTCTTGTTTTATTTCAAATACAAGCCAAGGTGCTAAAGAGGCGATGACATACGGATTAACTTTCTTAAGGTGTTTAACCATTTTCCTTCCAATTTTATATATGTTGCACGCATATCGCTCTACAATTCAAGGTTTATCGAATGCTTTTATTCCGATGGTGTCGGGATTATTTGAATTATTGATGCGAATTTCAGGCGCTTTAGTTTTACCTATCTTTTTTGGTAAATCTGGATTATATCCGGTAGAAGTATTGGCATGGGTTGGTGCTGTTGTCATTTTGATTCCGAATTATTATCATATGGAAAGAAATTTTCAAAATGTTTCAGAAAACAGTTGACAAACTGTTTCATGGAGAATAAAATACGTACATACATAAGGCAAAGGCGCTTATAGTTCATAAAATGCATGGACTGTAAATGCCTTTTTTCTTTGTGTAAGGGAGGAAATATTATGGAGAAGATTTTAACAGAGGTATTTGGAATATGGTATCTGATTGGAGCTGCCTTTGTATTCTTTATGCAGGCAGGATTTGCGATGGTAGAAGCCGGATTTACAAGAGCCAAGAATGCCGGTAACATTATTATGAAAAACTTGATGGATTTCTGTTTAGGAACTGTCGCATTCTTGATTATTGGTTATAGTCTATTGATGGGACATGATTTTGCAGGATTAATTGGCTGGGGAGAAAGTCCATTGACAAACTTTGCCGGAACAAACTGGTCAAGTTTCACATTTAACTTAGTATTCTGTGCAACAGCTGCAACGATTGTTTCTGGAGCTATGGCTGAAAGAACTAAATTTATTTCGTATTGTATTTATAGTTTTGTGATTAGCTTGATCGTATATCCAATTGAAGCACACTGGGTATGGGGCGGTGGATGGCTAGGTAGTCTTGGCTTCCATGATTTTGCCGGTAGTGCTGCCATTCACTATGTTGGTGGTTTAACGGCTTTAATTGGTGCATGGATGTTAGGTCCAAGAATTGGTAAGTTTGATAAAGATGGATCTCCACGAGGAATTCCAGGTCACAGCTTAACAATTGGTGCATTAGGAGTCTTTATCTTATGGTTTGGCTGGTATGGATTTAATGGTGCAGCTGCTACAAATGGTATTCAGTTAGCTACAATTTTTGCGACAACTACTGTTGCTCCTGCTGTTGCGACATGTACAGTTATGTTGATTACTTGGATTAAATATGGAAAACCAGATGTTGCGATGTGTTTAAATGGATCCTTAGCTGGTTTAGTTGCGATTACTGCTGGATGTGATGCCGTAAACGTATTTGGATCATTTGTGATTGGTATCTTATCTGGATGTATGGTTTGTTTCATTGTATGGTTGTTGGATTATAAATTGAAAGTAGATGATCCAGTAGGTGCTGTGGCTGTACACTTTGGCAATGGTGTATTAGGAACAATTTGTGTTGGATTATTTGCGTGTGGTACAGATACAATGCCTGAAGCACAAGGCTTATTCTATGGTGGAGGATTCCATTTATTAGGTGTTCAATTATTAGGATTGTTGGCAATTGGTGCATGGACTGCAGTAACGATGTGTATTACTTTCTTTATTATCAAAAAAACAGTTGGATTACGTGTAAGGGCACATGAAGAAATTGTTGGTCTTGATAAAATGGAGCATGGATTGGAAAGTGCATATGCTGGTTTTGCCTTAGAAGCCGATGTTCCTGGTGATTATTTAGAAACTGTACAAGATTCTAGTTACACTCCAAGTGTGGATGTGGAGGATGCTGTACCTACAAAAGTCATTCATAGTGATGGTTCTATTTCTAAGGTTGTCATCATTACTAAAGCTGAGAAATTCGATAAGATCAAGACTGCATTAAATGAAATTGGCATTGGTGGTATGACGGTTACGAAAGTATCTGGTTGTGGTGTGCAAAAGGGTCAGACAAGTTACTATCGTGGTGCAAAAGTAAATATGGAATTGCTTCCTAAATTAAAAGTTGAAGTCGTTGTGAGCGAAGTACCTGTAGCTGATGTTGTAAAAGCAGCTAAAAAGGCTTTGTATACTGGAAATATTGGGGATGGAAAAATCTTTGTCTACGATGTTGTTGATGTTATTCGTATTTCAACATCTGCTCGTGGTAAAGATGCATTAAAATATGAAGAATAATATATGTCGTGGCTTGTAAAATTGCTCTTTTCTCTTATTCATTACAAGCCATAAGAAAAGGATCGAAAA
>NZ_DS996844.1:42457-45892 GCF_000156655.1 Holdemanella biformis DSM 3989 | reverse complement strand
CGATCCTTTTTAGTTTAATAATTCTGTATCAAATACATTATCATTTAATTCTTCATCAATCATTTCAAAAAGCAGTTCTTCGATGTCTTTACCATTTTCTAATTCTTCAAATAAATCGGGTCTTTCATAGAACATCTTATTAAAGAAGAATCCAGAAACTAATTGATCATTTTGTTCTTCTAAAGTACGATGTTCATTTTCATCTACCCAAGGACCATCGTTTTTAGCTTCAAGTACATGAATACATTCTAATTCAATTTCTTTTTTATTTAGTTCTTCATTGATGAGTTTTCCTGTCACTGGATAAAATTCATCCGTTTCAGAGTTGAAGAAGGATAATAAGAACATGTCATTCTTTTCTAAACATAAATCGGCAATGGAACACATTTGCATTTCTTCTGGCGAATAATCAATGCCTTCACAATTGATCATAAAGTCATAGTAACATGCGATATCTAAGCTTGACATTAAAAAATATGTCATGTCCGCTAATGGTAGCCTTTTAGGGAGTGTGATGGTTCTTGTGATATCTTCCAATTGAAATTGGATGGTACAAATTTGAAATCTTTCCTTTAAATAGTCTACTTTTTCTTCAATACAAATTTTTATACCTTCTTCAAAAGAGTAATCATGGAATTCAGAATCAATATCTAATAATTCATGTAGATATTGATTGGCAATTTCGTGAAGTAAGATAAATTGAGACTTTTCATCTTTTGGTGCATATTTGAATAATTCATTTAATGCAGGCACTAATTTCGTATTGTTTGTGATTGCGTCCATTGTCGTTTCCATCATGGAATCCATTTGTTTTTGCAGTTTCTTTTTCATTTTATTACTCCATATCCATATGTTTTAACATATTAAATATATCATCGATTTCCTCTAAATCATCTTCAACTAGAGGAATTTCTAATTTCTCACAAATAAAATCAAGCCAATTTAGAATATATGGATTTCTAGCATATACATGTTTAGGTTTACCAAAATGTTCGATGGCCCCCAAGAAATTATTCATAATGACTTCATAATCCTCTTGATCTGGGTGAATTAAATCAAAGTGTAAAATTTGATCATTTCTTAAATCAAATACAATATATGCCAATGGATTGATCGGTCTTTCAAAACCTTTATCATTTGTAGGGACCATCATATAATCCATGTCGATGGCAAGTTCTAAATCTGAGTCATCCATATTTTTAAAATAATCAATTAGATTTGAATCGTTGACAAGAATCGTATTATATCGTTCTGGTTCCATAGGTCTAGGTACAGTATATGAAAACCAATGATTGTCTTCATCTTTTTGGGTATAGATAATATCACCTTTGTCAAAAATAGATTCTTGGTATTCTTCATGTTTAAGTGTTTCAATCAATCCCTTATAGGTTTCAATCAACATCTTAACTTCACCATAATTTGGAAGACTAGGAAAACTCTTCTTTTCAAAAGTTTTGAAATAGATCCAGTTTCCATTTCCACGGAATCGAAGACCTAATTTTTTGATGATTGAATACATATCGTCATCTACTTCATCACGGTTTCCCCAATAACAAGTAATGCAGTTTTGATCAGACATCACAAATGTTGCAGGTACGTTATAGTCGTCATTGCTGATTTGACAAAAATCACTATATCCTTCCATGCCACGATAGACACTGATACCTGTGCAAGTTCCACCTTTACCCATAATTGATACGAAGTTGGGTTCTTCATTTTTCTTTGTTTCTACCGCAATTAAATCCATGTCCCAATAAGCGTTCCAAGGCTTTAATTTGGTGATTTCAATAGCTAAATCATATAGCTCTTTCCATTGTTCTAATGTTGCTTGTGTTGCCATAATAATTCCTCAACTTTATTATATTAATAGTAACATTGAAGGACATGAAACTCAATTAAGATTCTTTTATGATTTTTCCAGTCATATATTCAGGGATAAGTTCAAAACATTGCACACTAGGTCCTGAATACTTTAATTCATGATCAATATAATCTTGATCGTTAGTAAATTTAAGGCAGAGCTTAGTACATATTTCTTTGACTTTATTTGGATCATCAACCAACTTGATTTTTCCAAATACAATAACACTCTGATAATGAATAGCCCATTCACCATCTTTTTTAAAACCTTTATCCATGACGCAAAAGCTAGCTTTATCGCATTGTTTTAAACAATCTATCTTGTGTCCTTCTTTAGCCCCATGAAAATAAATGTTTCCAGTCTTTTCATCGTACCAATGTGTGATAGGAAAACCATAGGGATATCCTGTATCACTGATTAAAGATAATACTCCATGTGGTTCATTGGTAAGTATTTCAATACATTTTTCTTGGCTTAATTGTTGTTTAAATCTTCGCATTGTCTTAAACATAGGTATCTCCTTTAATGAAAAAGGGTGTAAATTGAATTACACCTCTAAAGATTTGAATTCATGAATTCAATGATTCCGGCTTCCACTTCATTTTTGATTTCTGCATAATTATGAATTTCGTGACGATAGCCAGAATATAGTTTAGTAGTGACATGATGTCCAGTTTCTACAAGCCAGTTACTGACTTGACATACTCCAAGACCATATTCACCAACTGGATCTTGATCACCGGCAATATTATAAATAGGTAATTTTGTAGGTACTTTTTTGGCCCATTGAGTTCCTTCAATCACAAGCATCATTTGGATAAAGTCATAAATGGAACGATTGCTTGTAGGTCTTGTAAAGGCATCAAAAGGATCTTGTGCATGGTCACTTTGTACATATGGATCATGGCAGATCCATTCATTTCCTATACTTATTTCACCACAACGTTCGCACATCCAGCCCATAAGTGAGCTAACAATATTAGGATCCGACTCTTCACCGTGTCCTGCATCAATGATTTCTTTCAATTTTTCTTTAACTTCTTTAGCACCACGGAAAATGCCTGTTGTACCACAAATTGTTGCACCATTTAATTCATTTCCGTATTTCGCAATAAAATCTCTTGTGATAAATGAACCCATACTGTGACCAAATAAGAAGTAAGGTAAATTTGGATATTTCTCACATACAATTTTCTTCAATGTGTGTTCATCTTCCATCATGGTGTGGCATCCTTTGTCTCCCCAGTCACCCCAGACATTATTTACCATTGCGGTTTTTCCATGACCTACATGATCATCAGCGGCTACAATATAGCCTGCATCTAGAAAAGCCGAAATCATGTGGATATAGCGTCTTGAGTGTTCGCCAAATCCATGGATCAATTGAACAATTCCATTCGGTTTGCATGCAGGAACATAAATCCAACCTTGCACTTGATCGCGTTCATTATAAGATGTGAAAGATACTTCGTGTAACATACAATAATCCTCCTTTTTTTGCGTAATGTTAACTCGTTTTATATCTGTTTTTATTATACGCCCACAAAAAAACTATGTCATTTAGTTGACATAGT
>NZ_DS996844.1:35859-41572 GCF_000156655.1 Holdemanella biformis DSM 3989 | reverse complement strand
AACTATGTCATTTAGTTGACATAGTCTTTTTCATGAATTTATAAACAATGTACGCAAGAATAATACCTGCAAGAATATCTGTTGGATAATGAACGCCCACATAGAGTCTAGAAAAGGCAACAAGAATTGCGAGTATGATGATTAGAATACTGTATTTTTTGGGAAGACCATCATACACCATAAAGGCACAAATAAAGGCCGATGCCGTATGTCCAGATGGAAAGGAATAATCGGTTGGTTTATCCACTAATGGAATAAGTTCGTTAAATGCATCAAAGGGTCTAGGTCTATGAAATATGAGCTTTAATACAATGAATAATACAGTACAAATTATAAAGGCAATGATTGTTTCTTTTGCGAGTTTTCGAGTTTGGTCATTTTTCTTAAACATATAAATTAATACGACTACTAAAATTGCATATAAAAAATATTCGTTTGTGATTAAAGTGAAGAATGGTGTTAATATATAGTTCCGTATATTTTCTTGTATAAATAATAAAATTTGAATATCCATAGAAATTTTCCTTTCGATAGGAGTATTATACATATATATAGATAGGAAGTGAAGTTATGCGATTAGAAAGAATGAGTTGGAAAGATTGTGAAGAATATTTTAAGGATCATGATATGGTGATTCTGACAACGGGAAGTACAGAAAATCATGGAATACATAATCCATTAGGAACCGATACTATGATTCCTAATAAGATTTTAGAGCTTGTAGAAAAACAAAGTGATGTATTGATTGCTCCAACATTGCCTTATGGAGATGCTGATTTTCATACAGAATATACAGGTACAATATCAATTGGTAGTGATTTATTAGAGATGGTCATGGAAAGAATTAGTGATCGACTTTATGATTGTGGTGCTAGACACTTTGTATTTTTAAATGGACATGGAGGAAATACACATGCGTTAAGTAAAGTGTGTCGTCATTTATATAAAAAGGGGGCTGTGGGTACGATTTTTGATTGGTGGACCATTGCTGGAAAAATCAATCCAAAATGGGCTGGAGGCCACGGTGCAGGTCAGGAAACGGCCGCTATGTTGTATGTGGATGAAAGTCTAGTACAGAAGGATAAGATTGAAGATTCAAATTTAAATCAGTTTACATCTGAATTAACAGCTTCGAATGCTCAAACGGTTAACTTTAAAGGTGTAGATATTCCTGTTCCTAGAAGCAATCGTTTAAGTAGTGATAATGGTTGGTTTGGCAAGGATCATCCTAAATATGCGACATATGAATGGGGTAAAGAGATGGTTGAGGCTACGGCTGATTTTCTTGTGGAATATATGAAAGAATTTCAAAAGATGTAGTAATTCATTTGAAGTTGAATTATAATAAATATACAAATAGGGGACAAATATTTTTGTCTCTTTTCTTTTCGTGTGGAGGGTTTAATGGAAATCATTATTTTAATATTATTATGTATTGTGATTGTATGTTTAATTGTTTTGTTGATGCAAAATAAATCAAAGGAAAGTGTATCTTCGAATTCGGATTCTTTGATTCTTCAAAAGAATTTTGAATATCTTTTAAAACAAGTACAGGATGTTCAAAAGAATCAGGCTACATCTAAAATGAGTTTGAATCAAATGGAAGACTATTTGTATCGTATGAATCAAGTTATGACAAACACAAAATTAAGAGGAAATTGGGGTGAATATCAATTGGATATGCTTCTAAGTGTATATTGTGGTCAAAACCCATCAATTTATTCTATGCAGTATACTTTGCCGAATGGAAAGATTGCGGATTGTGCTTTTCATTTGCCAGATACTAATAAAGTATTGTGCATTGATTCAAAGTTTCCTATGGAAAACTATTTAAATTTACAAGAAGATATGGATACGTATTTAAGGCCTTTTAAGATGAATATGAAAAAGCACATTGATGATGTGGCTAATAAATATATCAATATGGATACGATGCCTTATGCCTTATTGTTTGTGCCTAGTGAGGCTATTTATCAATTTGTTTGTGCAAAATGCGATGATTTATTCACATATGCCCTTCAAAAACATGTGATGTTAGTATCACCAACGACACTTGTAGCAGAGGTGATGACTTTATTATCAAGTACTAAAGATTTTTATAGAACAAGTCATATGGAAGAAATCGAAAGAAATATATTATTGCTTCAAGAAGATGCGAATCGTCTTGTGGAAAGAAGTGTAAAGGCAGAAAAAACATTGGAAACTTTGGCAACGCAATTTCATGCGGTTTCTATTTCTGCACAGAAATTATCAAGTCGAATGACTAAGATGGGAGAAGACGAATGATTAGTACATTAAAGGGAAATATAGCTTTGTTGGATTTTGATTTGATTGTCGATCCAACCAATAAACAAGTATTACCGATGCAAGGAGTTAGTGCACAAATATTTCATCAAGCCGGAAGTGAAATGATGAAAGCATGTCAAGAATTGAATGGTTTAGAGGTTGGGAAAGCTAAAATGACCAAAGCTTTTAATTTACCATGTAAGGCAGTTATTCATACGTGTGGACCACGCTATATGGATGGAACGCATAATGAAGATGAATATTTGGCCGCTTGTTATTGGAATAGTATGGCATTGGCTTATGATTATATGCGAAAAAATGATATGGAATCGATTAATATTGCTTTTCCATGTATTTCTACAGGTATCAATGCATATCCAAATCATGAGGCTTGTGTAATTGCGATTCAAACTGTAAAGCGATTAATGAATAAGTTTCCTGAGACAAAGGCGATTCATGTATGTTTTGTATGTGATAAAACAGAAGATTATATGTTATATAAAGAGGCACTTAGACTGCGATGAAATCTATGGTTGATTTATCCCATGAATTTTTAAAGCCTGTACTTCATAAACAAGCAATATGTGTAGATGCTACATTAGGACAGGGAAAAGATACAGATTTCTTTTTGTCGCAAAATGTGCATAAAGTATATGGCTTCGAAATTCAAAGGGATGTTTTTGAAAGTACAAAAGAACGATTAGGGAATCAAAGAACATGTTTCTTTCATGTGGGACATGAACATATGGAAGAATATATCCATGAAGAAGTAGATGCGATTATCTTTAATTTTGGCTATTTTCCTCAAGGAGATCCTAAAATTACAACCCAATCTTCTTCAAGTGTAAGTGCAGTCAGACAAGCTTTAAACCTTTTAAAAGTAAAAGGAAGAATGGCACTTGTGATGTATCCACATGATACGGGTAAAGAAGAGGCAATTTGTGTAGAAGAGTTTTTAAAGACACAAACAACGATTCAGGTACAGAAGGTACAGAATTTATTGGTGGATCATTGTCCATATCTATTATTAATTGAGAAAAGAAGATGATTTAGGTACTGTATATAGGTACCTTTTTCTGTTAAAATCATATAGTGAATTTTGAAATGAAGGAGTATATATGGAAGAAATAAAAGATAAAGATTATTCATTAGAAGCGGTTCCAGAAAGTGCAAGAAAAGGGTTTCGAAGTATGTTTTTTGTCATGCTTGGATTTACTTTCTTTTCTGCAAGTATGAGTGTAGGAGCAAAACTAGGAAATGGTTTGGATTTTAAAGAATTTGTTTTAGCGTGTGTCATAGGAGGTATTATTTTATCTATTTATTGTGGGATATTAGCCTATATAGGATCTGACACAGGACTAACAATGGATTTGCTTTGTCGAAAAGCTTTTGGTAAAAAAGGATCTTATTTATCAAGCTTAGTTCTAGGGTTTACACAAATTGGATGGTTTGGCGTTGGTGTAGCGATGTTTTCAATTCCAACAGCTCAACTTTTAGGTATCAATGAATGGGCATTGACAATTGCAGGTGGATTATTGATGACTTTGACAGCTGCTACAGGTATGAAGGCATTAGAAGTCGTAAGTACGATATCCGTCCCTTTAATTGTTGTATTAGGTGTCTATTCAATGGTTACTGCCACTACAGATGGTGGTGGTCTTGTGGCTGTGTTTGCACAATCGGCTGGTAAAATCAGTGTATTTACAGGCATTGGATATGTGATTGGTTCCTTTATTTCTGGGGGAACAGCAACACCGAATTTTATTCGTTTTGCGAAAAATAATAAAATTGCGGTTTGGACAACTGTTATTGCGTTTTTCTTTGGTAATACATTAATGTTTTGTTTCGGTGCAATTGGAGGTGCATTCACTGGCGCTGATGACATTTTCTATGTCATGATTGCACAAGGTTTGGCAATTCCTGCTATTATTGTTTTAGGAGCTAATATTTGGACAACAAATAATAACGCTCTTTATACAGGTGGTCTTGCGATTAGTAATATCACAAATATTCAAATGAAAATAACAACATGGATTGCAGGAATTATCGGTACTATCTTATCTATTTGGTTGTATTACAATTTTACAGGTTGGCTTAACATACTAAATTGTGCATTGCCACCAATCGGAATTATTGTCATTTTGGATTTCTTTATGAAAAGAAAAAAATATAAAGATAATATGGATGTAGGTGATTTTAATAGTTTCAATATTGTTGGTGTTATTGTTGGGGCTATTGTTGCGAATGTCCTTGCTTGGGGAATTGCAGCGGTAAATGCGATGATAGTTGCAGCCATATGTTATTTTATTGGATATGTAAGAAAGAAAGAGGCATAAAATGTTAATAAAAAATGCATGTATTGAAAATAATGAAGAATTAAAGTGTATCCGAATTGAAGATGGGAAATTTAAAGAAATAAAAAAAGATTTAGAGCCATATGCACAAGAAGAAGTGATGGATCTAGAAGGGAAACTTGTTCTTCCACCTTTTGTGGAATCTCATGTTCATTTAGATACTTGTTTGACAGCTGGACAACCACATTGGAATATGTCGGGAACTTTATTTGAAGGTATTGAACGTTGGGAAGAGCGTAAGGAATTTTTAACTAAAAAAGATGTGATGGATCGTGTGAATAAAGTCATTCGTATGCAGGCAACTCATGGTGTTCAACATGTTCGTACGCATGTAGATATCAATGATCCAAATTTAACGGCTTTAGAAGCTATTTTGGAATTGAGAGAAGAAGTGAAGAATTTCATGGACATTCAAATTGTTGCTTTTCCTCAATATGGAATTTTGAGCTATCCAAAAGGAAAAGAATTGTTGGAAACAGCTTTGAAATTGGGGGCAGATGCAGCTGGAGCTATTCCTCACTTTGAATTTACGCGTGAATATTCGGTCGAATCTTTAAAAATTTGTTTTGAATTAGCTCAAAAATATGGAAAGCTAATTGATATTCATTGCGATGAAATTGATGATGAAGCTAGTCGTGGACTTGAAACAGTGGCTACACTTGCTTATGAAACTGGCATGAAAGATCAAGTAACGGCCAGCCATACAACGGCTATGCATTCGTATAATAATGCTTATATGATTCGTTTAATGCGTATTTTAAAAATGTCAAACATAAATTTCGTGGCGAATCCATGTGTAAATGTTCATTTAGGAGGTCGTGCAGATACATATCCTAAGCGTCGTGGATTAACACGAGTTAAGGAATTAACAGAAGCTGGATGTAATGTTTCTTTTGGAACGGATGATATTTTCGATCCTTGGAATCCAATGGGAAGTGGAAATATGCGTGATCCTGTGTATATGGGAATCTATACTGGACATATGATGGGATATGAAGAAATTTTAAATTCATATAAATTTGTAACGACAAATGCAGCCAAAACTTTGCATTTAGGGGATAGCTATGGAATTC
>NZ_DS996844.1:0-35839 GCF_000156655.1 Holdemanella biformis DSM 3989 | reverse complement strand
AAGAAGGAAATCCGGCAAGTTTTGTCGTGATGGATGCTAAAAATTACCATGAAGCTTTAAATTTGGATGCGCCAGTATTAAAATCTTACAAAGATGGAAAATTGATCGCATCTTGTACACCGGCAACACGAAAAATTCTATTTTAAAAGGTCCACAAGGACCTTTTTGTGTTTATTTACTTTGTAGCATGAAATAATAGATTTCAGGAGTCGACATAAAACGAAGATTTACATGTGTGCAGCCAACACCAGATGAAATGATATATGGAAAGGAAATCTTTTTGGCGCGAGAACGATTTAATGATTTTGCACCATCTATTGTTTTATATCCTCCTAAAATAGGGAATGTGATTTGTGTTCCATGGGAATGTCCACAAAGTGCTAAAGAGATGGATTTTGTAGATAATTCTTCATTTATCAATGTATCTGGCATATGTGTAACTAATAAGTTATATTGCGTATCTGCAGCAGTGATTTTACTAGGATCTGGTGTGTTTGATAATGCACTTAATGTAATGCCATCACTCTTTTGGTTAGACAGAAGAATGGTTTCGTTTTCTAGAATTTCAAATTGAGATTGATTCAATATGGAACGAACAATATCATTATTTGCCTCATCCTTTTCACCTAGTACACAAAATTTACCAAGCGGAGCATTGATTTTTGATAGTTTATTTGTGATGTAGTCAATATCTTCTTGATCCATTTGACAAGATTCATCAAATAGATCTCCACCAAAAATAATGATGTCTGGATCTAAATGTTCGATTTTATCAAAGAGCTTATTAGCTCTTTTTTTATTTTCAAATTTTCCATACTGCAAATCTGTAAAATAAACAATCGATACATCATTCATAGATTCAGGTATCTTAGTGTCTTGTAGTGTTTTATATTGCACAATCAAATTATCGGGTTCTACATTTTTTGCGATACTTATAGATGCGGCCATACTGAATACAATCACAAACAAAATACCGATAATGATAAACATTTGTTTCTGTAACTTTGTCATGCAAATATTTTATCATAAAACACAAAAGACATCACTAGGATGTCTTTGTTCTTGGTTTTCTTGCATGGAAGCTTTTACGATTCTTTTGAAGTTCTTCCATCGTTTGTTTTGAATTTAAAATAACTGGAATTACAATTGGATTTCGATGTGTCTTTTTATATAAGAATGGTTCTAAAGTAGAACGTACACAATTTTTAATTTCAGAGAAAGTTGTTTTTTCTTTCATCTTTTCTTGAAGTGAATTATTTACAATATATTCAGCTTCTTTGATTAAACCTTGTGAATCTTTAATAAAGACAAATCCACGCGATACGATAACAGGACGCATTAAGATTTTATTTTCTTTTGAATCAATAGCTAAAATAACGGCAACTAAACCATTATCTGCTAAAATACGACGATCTTTTAATACGGCTGTAGATAATCCGGAAATATCATTTCCATCTACATAGATATCATCACCTTGGTATCGCCAGTCACTTTGTAGTACTTTGTGATCTCTTAAAATAAGAATGTCACCATTGGCACATACAAAAATGTTTTCTTTTGGAATACCAGTTTCCATAGCGGTTTGTCTATGCTGCATCAACATTTTATATTCACCATGAATAGGCATAAAGTACGTTGGACGAACTAATTGTAACATTAGTTTTTGTTCTTCTTTTGAAGCATGTCCCGTTGTATGCAAGTTATTCAAGATGGATTTTGTAAGTACGGTAGCACCAGATCTAAATAAGTTATCAATAACACGATTGACACTGGATTGGTTTCCAGGAATTGGATTACTTGAGAAGACAATTGTATCGCCTGGTTTTAAGTGAATAAAGCGGTGTGTACCATTGGCAATTCTTGATAGAGCTGCAAGTGGTTCCCCCTGACTTCCAGTACAAATAATACATACTTTGTCATCTGGAGTATGAGCAAGTTCTTCTGGACTTAAAAAGTCTGAATTTTTGACTTTGATCGTACCCATCTTTCTTCCAATATCAACAACATTTTCCATGCTTCGTCCAAAGACGATGACTTTTCTTCCAAATTTAGTAGCTGCCTCGATAATTTGGGCAACACGATGTACGTTGGATGCGAATGTGGCAACAATTAAACGTTGCTTAGTCTTACGCATAATGTCTTGAATTTCATTGGCAACTTTTCTTTCTGAAATAGAGAAGTCTTCAACTCCAGAGTTTGTGGAATCAGACATTAATAAATCGGGTTGTGTAACACCAATAAATGCCATCTTTTGATAGTCAGCATTTGTTCCAACAGGCGTTAAATCAAATTTAAAGTCACCCGTATGAACGATAGATCCATTAGGACATGTGATATGTACACCTAAAGAATCTGGAATTGAGTGGATCGTATTAAAAAAACCTACTTTGAAGTATTTTGTAGTAATACTTGAATTTTCATCGATTTCTATAATTTTTGTTTTTTCTAGTCCTTTATGTTCGCTTAATTTTTTAAGAATTAAAGCCTTCGCAAAGCGAGGTGCATAAATTGCGTCAATCTGGACTTGTTTAAGTAAGAAAGGAATTCCTCCAATATGGTCTTCGTGACCGTGGGTAATTACTAAAAACTTTCTTTTTTTGTTCATGCGAATCAAATGGTGATAATCAGGAATAACATAGTCAACACCTAATAAATCATCACCTGGAAACAAAACGCCACAATCTACGATACAGATTTCATTTTCGTGTTCGTAGCAATACATATTTTTACCAACTTCGCCTAATCCCCCTAAGGCATAGATCAAAGTATCACCTTTTTCAACGTGATTTTTTGCATGATATGGTTTTTTGTTCGATGCATGCCCAAACGTTTGTTCTTGTGTTTTTGGCATATTCGACCTCTTTCTATAATTTAATGACTCTATTGTTATTATAGCAAAGCTAGTCAATTTAAAAAAGCAGAAGCTTAAATGACTTCTGCCTCATCATCACTTTTCCAAGGATTGTTGGCATCAATGTGATCATAGAAAAGTGTACCTGACAAGTGATCAATTTCGTGTTGAAGGCAAATTGCGAAATAGCCTTCGGCTGAAATGGTTACATTTTTATCTTGAATCAAATCATAACCACGAACTTTAATTCGAGCATGACGGAAAACATGACCAGGATGTTCACCTTTTACAGATAAACAGCCTTCTCCATTATCTAAGTATGCATTTTGTACAGATTCTGAAATGATTTTAGGGTTGACTAATGCGACCTCATCTACACCATCTTCATAAGGAATCACAACCGCAATCATTTGTTTTAAAACACCGACTTGAACGGCTGCAATACCAACAGCTGGTTGTAAACCTTCAGCTTTGGCAATTTCATCATCTTGTGAATTACGCACATAATCTAACATAGCCTGTAAAAGTTCTTTATCTTCATTGGACAAAGGCAATGAAACAGGCTCACTTTGCATACGAATTCGCTCATCAGTATCTAATATAATATCTTTGCTTGTTATTTTCATAGTAATCATCCTCGCAAGTATTCTATAGCATTTTCGAATTATTGACAAATGATTTTTGAAAATATGCTAAAATAGAATTTATGATGGGGGGATTATCATGTCCAAACAAAAACGGCGATCAAAATTATCGTTTTTCGCATTGGATTCAAAATGTGATAAATATATAAATTGGGCGGTTGCGCTTCTGTTATTGGCTGGAACATTCACGATTATTTCAACAAACGTAGGAAAAACAACATCTGCACCCAATATTGTTCCTAAAGTACTGATGAAACAATGCATGTTTGTGTTATGTGGATATATTGCGATGTGGTTTATGAATAGATGGTTTCGTTTTAAATGGTATTCCAAATTGGAAAACGGAATTATTATAGCCCTTTTGATTATGTTGATACTTCCGCTTTTTTCTGCGGAAATTGGAGGAAGTCATGCCTGGATCTTGATTGGAGGTATATCTTTACAGCCAAGTGAATTCGCAAAACCATTGATTATGATAATTTGTGCTACGTGCTTATATCGAGCTAAGACAAAAACAGTCATGTTAAAAGAAAAAGGCCATCTTTTTATAAAGGCATGGGCTGCATTTATTGTTATATTTTTTATTGTGGCTATGCAAAAAGACATGGGAACATTGGTGATTATTTGTTTTATTTTCCTATCTTGTATTATGATTCCTAGATATGTGGTTTTACAACGTATGCAACGATTATTAAAATTATTCGTTTATGGAGCAGTTGCAGCAGCTATTGTCTTATTTGGAATCACAAATATTGGTACTGAAATTATAAAACATACATCGCTTGCTCATATTGCGGTGCGTGTTGAAAATTTTAAAGATCCATATACCGATGTATATGGAGATGGATATCAGCCTGCTAACTCATTATATGGTATCGCAAGTTCAGATATTCGTGGAAAAGGTATAGGCAATTCAACTCGAAAATATGGCTATTTAACACAGGCAGATAATGATTATATTCTAGCTGTATTGCTTGAGGAAACGGGTGTTTTTGGGTTGTTTGGTTTAGTTATATTATATGGAATGATTGAAATTCGTTTATTTTATTATGCATTTAAAACAAGTGAAGACATGTATAAAGTAATATTAGGTGGAACAGGCGTTTATTTATTTATGCACTTTTTCTTAAATGCCGGAGGCGTTGCTTGCTTAATTCCTTTTACAGGAGTTCCACTCTTATTTATTAGTAGTGGAGGAACAAGCTTAATGTCGATTATGTTGACAATGGGGTTGGCACAAAATTGTATTTGTTCGATTAGACGAAAGGAGATGGATCGTTTATTATGAGAATTGTGGCGGGAAAATATGGTTCTAGATCATTAAAGAGTCCTAAAAATGATGCGACTAGGCCTACACAAGATAAAATCAAAGGCGCTATCTTTTCAAGTTTGGGAAATATTTTTGATGGTGGTAACTTTTTAGACTGTTACAGCGGAACTGGAAATATGGGATTAGAAGCTGTAAGTCGAGGTATGGATCATGCGACTTTAGTCGATAATAATAAGGGTGCTATCTCGGTAATCAAGGAGAATGTAAAAAACTTAAAGGCGGATAAAGAAACAAAGATTATTTGTGGAAATATCTTTACTGTGTTAGAGCGGCTAACATTAAAATATGATGTGGTATATATTGATCCTCCTTACGCAAAGCAGGAAAATGAAAAATTGATTCAGAAGTTAGATGATTTAGATATGGTAAAATTGGATGGAGTTATTGTTGTGGAAAGCCTTGAAGAAGAGGTGTGGCCTGAAAGGATCGCTTCTTTTACAAAATATAAAGAAAAGACATACGGTATTACGCGTATTTCTTATTATCAAAAAGAGGAGAATGAGTAATGAAAATAGCAGCATTTTGTGGAACATTTGACCCAGTGACATATGGGCATTTGGATATTATTGAAAGGGCAAGCAAATTGTTTGATGAGTTGGTTGTTTTTATTTCACCAAACTCAGACAAGAACAATGAGTTTACTGAAGCAAGAAGACTTGCATGGTTAAATGCATCGACAAAACATTTGTCGAATGTAACATGTAAAATTCAATCTGGATTAGTAGTAGAGGCTTGTAAAAGTGTAAATGCTACTGTGCTGGTACGTGGAATTCGTAATGGTGTGGATTGTACATACGAGCAAAATATGGCGTTTATGAATGCAAGATTGGATGAGAATATCGAAACAGTTTGTCTATTTACACGACCTGAATATAGTTTATATTCAAGTTCAAATGTAAGAGAACTCTTTAAATATGGACAAAACATTTCTGGATTTGTTCCAGCTTGTGTATTAGAAGATCTTAAAAAAGGAGAAGAATAAAATGGAAAAGTTTATCGATTGGTTAAAGGCAAATGGATATAAATATAAAAATGAGGATATTTATTTAGAGGCATGTACACATTCTTCTTATGCCAATGAACATCATCGCCAAATGGATGATAATGAACGACTTGAATTTATGGGAGATTCAGTTTTACAAATTTGGAGTGCAACTCAACTATTTTTTAATGGAACCAAAAATG
Organism: Holdemanella biformis DSM 3989; assembly: GCF_000156655.1. Lineage (GTDB taxonomy): Bacteria > Bacillota_I > Bacilli_A > Erysipelotrichales > Erysipelotrichaceae > Holdemanella > Holdemanella biformis. Next base: position 29,829 of record NZ_DS996844.1, on the reverse strand, counting down.
CGCGAGGGACAAATGACAACACTTCGTGCACAAACGGTATGTGAATCTACGCTATATGTATTAAATAGACAACTAGGATGGTATGAATTTTTGCGTTTAGGTGTTGGCGAAGAAAAAACGGGTGGAAGAAATCGAGAAAGTATTTTAGCTGACCAGTTTGAAGCTTGTATTGGAGCTATTTATATTGATCAAGGATATCATGTGTGTGATGAAATCTTGACTAAATATATGAAGCCTGTATTTAAACAAGAAAAAAGCGAGGCTGTTACAGATTATAAAACACATTTACAAGAAGTAATTCAAGCAGACTCTAGAAAGACGATTCAATATAAACTATTAGAAGAAAAAGGTCCAAGTAATGCTCCAACATTTACTATGGGTGTATATTTAGATGATATTTTATTGGGGCAAGGAACAAGTAGTACGAAGAAAAAAGCAGAACAAAAAGCCGCTAAGGATGCTTTTGAAAAGATGGCTAAATAAAATGGAAGTATTTGAAAAATTATTAGATGCCCAATTATATGCTTATTTTAAAAATGCCTCATTTTATGAGAATCCCATTTTTCATGCAACACATAAAATGGTTGAGTTTTATATAGAATTTGAGAATGTAATTCCTTTAGAAGTATATGAACAGATCATCACAAAGTTGCAGCTTGCATTGCATGTACATGTGAAGTTGCATATTCATTCCAAAAATAATGCGGTAGAAATGGATGAATTAGATCGTTATGTGAATCATTTTGTGGAAAAATATAGTGATGTGAAGGATTTCCGTTTTTTACATCCATATCTAGAAAATGATACGATTTGTTTTTCAACACGAGATGAGTCTAGACTTGCAGCATTAAATTTAGCATTGCCAAGCTTGGTAGAAAAGTTAAAAGAAGTGGGTATCAATCAAGAAATTGTATGTAAAAAAGTAGAGGAAAATATTGCGATTGAAACGGCAAAGGTGCAAGTAGCTGCACCTGTTGTAAAACAAGAACCGGTTAAAAAACAATATTCTTCTTCAAATAGTTATAAAAAAGAATCGGCTACACAATATAATATTAGGGATTTACGTGTTGGCTATTCGAATGTTCAAATTGAAGGTCATATTTTCGATATTGATAATCGTGTGATGAAAAGTGGTAAAACACTACAGATGCTATATATCAGTGATTATGATGATGCGATCGTTGCCAAACGTTTTGAAGGAGCTAGATGTCCAATTGAAGAAATTGAATCTGTAAAAAAAGGAATGCACGTCGTTTTAACGGGAGAAGTAGTGTATGATTCTTTTTCTAAGTGCGATTCTTTCATGGTAAGAAAGCTTGAAATCACACAAGAAAAGAAAAGAGAAGATCATGCCAAGGTGAAAAGGACAGAGTGGCATGTACACTCTAACTTTTCGGAAATGGATGGAGTTTGTGCTATCGAAGAATTTATCCAACAAGCCTATGATTGGGGTATGGATTCAATTGGTGTGTGTGACCATCAAGTTGTTCAGGCTTTTCCAATGGCTCAACACAAGATTGAAGCTTTATCGAAAAAAAATCCAAATCGCGAATTTAAAATGTTGTATGGATGTGAAATGTTAGTGGCGGACTCTAAATATCATATTGTCTACAATAATGATCATCGAAGATTAGAAGATGCAACATTTGTCGTATTTGACTTGGAAACTACGGGTCTTTCGAATACGCGTGATGAAATTATTGAATTTGGTGGTGTGAAAATCAAAAATCGTGAAGAGGTTGGACGATTACAGATGTTCATTAATCCAAAGCGAACGATTCCTGCGCATATTTCAAATTTAACGCATATTACACAAAATGATGTGGATTGCGCAAAACCAATCGAAGATGCCTTAGATGAATTGTTAGAGTTTATTGGGGATTCCATTTTAGTAGCACACAACGCAACCTTTGACGTTGGCTTTATGAATGCAGCGTGTCGTAAAACAGGTCGTGATGAACTAACCAATCCGGTGATTGATACGTTACCACTATCATATGCGATGCTTCCAGACGAACAAAAACGCTTTAATTTAGGAAGTGTATGTCGTCACTATCGCGTGAGTTATGATGGTGAAGGAGCGCACCGTGCGGATTATGATGCGGATGTACTTTCACAAGTCATGTATAATATGATGAATCAATTGGGCCATGACGCAACATTAGATACATTGATGGATATGGAAGGTGGATGTGAAAAGTATTCAAGCAAGAAGCCTTATGAAAGAAATCGTCCATATCACATGACCGTTTTTGCCAAGAATAAAGATGGCTTAAAAGAGTTGTTTGAATTGATTACTTTATCGCATACACAATATTTAGTAAGTATGGGTAAAGAAAATGGGCAGCCACGTATTATTAAGGAAGAAATTTCAAAGAAGTGGGATAATGGCAACTTATTAATTGGTTCTTCTTGTCAAAATGGTGAGATTTTTGAACTAGCTCATACAAGAAGTAAAAAAGAATTATTTGAAGCCATGGCCTATTATGACTATATTGAGTTACAGCCATTAGATTGTTATAAGAATATGTTGGATCGTGGAAGCATTACGGATGTGGAGGATTTAAAATGGTATCTACAGTTTATTTATGATACCGCAAAAGAAGCAGGTAAGATGGTTATCGCATCAAGTGATGCACATTATGTAAATCCAAATGAGAAACGTCTTCGTGATGTGTATATCAATGCCAAGGCAATTGGGAATGCTAGACATCCTCTATATATTTATAATAAGCAAGCGCGTAAGGCTACGAGCAATCCAAATCAGCATTTGTTGACAACGGATGAAATGTTGAAGGCATTTGAATGGATGGGTGAAGATGTAGCTTATGAGGTTGTTGTGGAAAACACAAATAAATTAAAGTTATTAACAGAACCTATCTTTCCAATTAAGGATAAATTGTATCCACCGGATATTGAGGGGTCAGACCAAAAATTGCGTGATATTTGTTTTGAAACAGCTCACCAATGGTATGGAAAAGATTTGCCAGACATTGTTGAAAAACGATTAACACGTGAATTGGATAGTATCATTGGTCATGGATATTATGTAGTTTATTATATTTCACACTTACTTGTAAAAAAGAGCAATGATGATGGATATCTAGTAGGTTCGCGTGGATCTGTAGGTTCTAGTTTTGTTGCGACAATGTCAAATATCACAGAAGTAAATCCATTAACACCTCATTATGTATGCAAGAATTGTCAGCATTATGAATTTTTAGATGGAGATGAAGCTAAGTCTGGTTTTGATTTACCGGATAAAGTTTGTCCAGTATGCGGAGAAATTATGCGTGGGGATGGTCAGGATATTCCGTTTGAAACATTCTTAGGTTTTGAGGGGGATAAAGTTCCCGATATTGATTTGAACTTCTCGGGTGAATATCAGCCAAATGCCCATGCATACACAAAAGAAGTATTTGGTGATGATCACGTTTTTAGAGCAGGTACTGTAGGTACGGTACAGGAAAAAACGGCATATGGATATGTCAAAGGATATGAGGAAGAGATGGAGTGTGAGCCTTTTAATGAGGCAAAGCGTGTAGATTTGGCCAAAGGTTGTGAAGGCGTAAAAAGAACAACGGGTCAGCACCCAGGTGGTATTGTCGTTGTACCTTTGGATATGGATGTGCATGATTTTACGCCAGTTCAATATCCGGCAAACAATCCAAATGCGACTTGGAAAACAACACACTTCGATTTCCACCAGATTCATGATAATATCTTAAAATTTGATATTTTAGGGCATGTCGATCCTACGGCTATGAAAATGTTAGAGCGAATTACGGGAGTCAATGTTCGTCAAATTCCAATGAATGATCAGGCAACTATGGCTATTTTTTCTACGACAGAATCACTGAAAATCGATACGACAAAATATAATGAAGTGACTGGAGCAGCTGGTATTCCTGAGTTTGGTACACCATTTGTTCGTGGGATTCTAGAACTTACAAAGCCGACAACATTTGCGGAATTAGTCACTATTTCTGGTTTGTCTCATGGTACGGATGTTTGGTTGGGAAATGCCAAAGATTTGATTGATAATGGAACTTGTAAGTTGAATGAAGTTATTGGTTGTCGTGACGATATCATGGTTGATTTAATGGGATATGGTGTTAAACCAAAATTATCATTTACGATTATGGAAAGTGTCCGTAAGGGTAAAGGTTTAAAAGATGAATGGGTTACTGAAATGAAGGCGAACAATGTACCAGAATGGTTTATTGATTCTTGTACAAAAATCAAATACATGTTCCCTAAGGCTCATGCGGTTGCCTATGTTATGATGGCTGTGCGTATTGCATGGTTTAAGGTACATATGCCAGTACATTATTATTGTATGTATTTTAGTATTCGTTGTGATGCTTATGATGTGCAGACCATGATTCAAGGTGAGGCTGCCATTCGTCAAAGAATGGCGGATATCAAACATATGAAAGAGGATAAAACACAAAAACCAAGTGATAAAGAATTGGCTATTTATGATACGTTAGAACTTGCTTTAGAAATGGTTTTACGTGGCTTTAGATTCTCGAATATTAGTATTAATCGTAGTGCAGCCACCGAATTTATTGTGGATCCAGATGATCCAAAAGCAATTATTCCACCTTTTACAAGTATTGATGGTTTGGGTTCAAACGTAGGCTTATCTGTTGTAAAGGCTAGAGAAGAAAAACCATTCCTTTCTAAGGAAGATGTATTAAAGCGTACACAGCTTTCAAAAACTTTAGTTGAAAAGTTAGCTGAAATGAATGCTTTAGAGGGATTGGATGAAGAAAATCAAATGACACTGTTTTAGGCAGTGTCTTTTTTAGTGTATTTGTAAATTTTTACATATATGTAGTCATATGATAAAATATTTACATTGTTGGAGGAGAGTTATGAAAAAGAAAGGATATAATATAACACTTGGCATTTTTATTGGCTTGATTGCAGGTGTTATTGTTGGGATTATAATGCCGGAATGGGCAAATACCGCATTGAGCGTTGTTGCTTCCATATATATGTCGGCCTTAAAAATGATGATTTTCCCACTTGTATTTACAAGTTTAGTCATGGGAATTATTGGGATTGGAGATATTGCCAAAACAGGTAAAGTTGGTTTACATGCCTTATTATGGTATACAGGTACAACAGCTTTGGCTTCTGGTTTAGGATTGGTTTTACCTCGTTTATTACATTTGGGTAAGAATGCACATATTGTGGCAACTAAGACGCAAGTAGAAGCAGCTACATTTAATGGTTTGTTGGATACTTTACAGAATATTATTCCTTCAAATCCAGTAGAGGCTTTCGCAACGGGAAATATGCTTCAAGTATTAGCTTTTGCCGTAATTATTGGACTTGCTTGTTTGGCTATCAAGGAAAAAGCAGATCCATTTGTGAATTTGTGTGATTCCATTTATCAAATTTCTATTTTTATTATTAGTAAAATTATGTATGTGACTCCATTTGGAGTATTCGCATGTATTGCCACAGTTATGTATTCAAATGGTGTGGATACAATGCTTCAATTAGGGCAAGTATTATTGGCATTGTATATTACGTTCTATTTATATGCATTTATTGTTTATGGTGGTATGGTTAAATTCTTTGGAAAATATAGTCCAATTCAATTTTTTAAAGATATTGCACCAGCAGGATTGAATGCGTTTGGAACTTGTTCAAGTAGTGCTACGATTCCTATTTCATTAAAGTGTGCTTCAGAAAAGATTGGTATTCCTGAAGAAATCACATCTTTAACTTTACCTTTAGGTGCAACAATCAATATGGATGCTGTTTCGATTTTGATGTCATTTATGATTACATTCTTTGCGACAGCTTTAGGTATTGATTTAAGTATTGGAACAATGGTAACTGTCCTTGCTTGTAACGTATTGTTAAGTGTTGGTACTCCAGGCGTTCCAGGTGGTGCTATTGCTGCTTTTGCGGCATTGTGTCCAATTGCAGGAATTCCAACAAATCAAATCCTAGGTGTTTATATTTCAGTAAATACTTTGTGTGACATGGGAGCTACTTGTGTGAATGTCATTGGTGACTTGGCTTGTTCAACTGTATTAAAGCAGACCTTACATTTTAAAAAGAAAAAATAGGATGAAGACAAATAAAACAATCAGTGAATTTAAAGAGTTTATTGCCAAAGGCAATGTGATGGATATGGCTGTGGGTGTCATTATTGGTGGTGCTTTTGGAAAAATTGTGACTTCCTTGGTAAATGATATATTGATGCCGATTGTGGGAATTTTAATTGGTAGACTTGATTTTACGGTTTAAAAATTCGAGTAGGCACAGCTACAATCACGTATGGTAATTTTATTCAAAATGTTGTAGATTTCTTGATTGTGGCAGCATGCATCTTTACAATGTTGAAGTTTTTAGCACATTTTAAAAAGACAACAAATGATCAACTTGATCAAAAAGAACCTAAAAAAGAAGATACTGTTGTCTTATTAGAAGAGATTCGTGATTTGTTAAAGAAGATAGATAAAGTAAATTAAATATGTGATCAACAAGAGTATACCAGCTTTTTTGTCGAGTACTCTTGTTTTTTTAGTGCAAAGATAAAGGACAAGACCAATCAATATTGCGACAAAAGAATCAATAATAAAGTGAGGTTCAAAAGGTACGGGAGTAATAAGTGCACTTGATCCTACGACAAATAAGATATTAAAGATATTCGATCCAATGATGTTTCCAATCGCGATATCGGCATTGCCTTTTTTGGCTGCTGTTACAGAAGTGACAAGTTCTGGTAATGAAGTTCCTAAGGCAACGATTGTTAGGCCGATAAATCTTTGACTGACACCTAATGAAATGGCAATGTTTGTAGCTGCATCTACCGCAAAGTTACTTCCAATCATTAAACATACAAGTCCGAGTGGAATAAATAAAGGATTTGTTTGTTTGATTTCAGTTTCTTCCATTTGATTCTTAGACATTTTATAAATGTAGTATAAGTAACCAAGAAAGAATAACCACATAATAATTCCATCTAAACGAGAAATTGTTGTGTTGATACCTAATAATATCAATACAAATGTTACAAGTATCATAAATGGCATTTCATATTTCATCGTACTATTTTGAATATGTAAAGGACGAATCAGTGCTGTAATGCCAAGAATGATTCCTACATTTAGAATGTTACTTCCAACAACATTTCCAATTGTAATGGCAGCATTGGATTTTAAAGCAGCAGTAATAGAAACAAAAGCTTCTGGTAGACTAGTTCCCATCGCAACGATAGTAAGTCCAATAATCAGTTGGGGTATGCCAAAACGTGAGGCGATACTACTAGCTCCATCGACAAACCAATCGGCTCCTTTTAGCAGTAGAATAAATCCTAATACTAATAAAATTATGTTCATATAGTTCCTCCTGGACCAGATAAAATAAAAAGACTCTGGTCTTATATACCAAAGTCTTGCCATTTCATCACAGTCCGGATTTAATATCGTATTGACGAAGCTGTAAACACATATATGTGCAGGCTACTCCCTTTATGAGCATATTATACATATTTTGTTCAATAAAATCTATGTTTCATTGTAAAAATATCTTAACAAATGCAAGTTTTCTAGAAAAACATCAATTTATTTCGTATTAGATATAGGGGGTGAGTAAATCACATGAATAAAATTAAAGACAAAACAATGAAAGAATTTCTAGAAAACAATGCCTATTTTGTCGACTTCTTTAATGCGTACTTCTTTGATGGAGAAAGAGTTCTTAAACCTGAAAACTGTATGGAACTTGATTCAGAGATGAATGATTCAAATATGGATCTAGAAAAGCATGTGGATGTAATTCGTAAGTACAATGATGGAAATCTTTATAGTGCATTCATTATTGAGAATCAAAGTTATGTGGATGCTTCAATGGTTGTAAGAGCGGCTGCATATGAGTTTGTAGCGTATGACAGAATGTTAAAGAAGCTAAAGAAGAATAAGGCTAAAGAAAAACTACCCATGGTGCATATCCTAGTATTTTATACAGGAGAAAAGCTTTGGAATGCTGCAAACAAGCTTTCCCAGCTTGTAGAGGTGGATGAAAGATTTGAATCCTATTTCCATGACTACCAAATGAATCTGATTGAAATCACAGGAAATACTTCATATAATTTTAATGAAGAAGACGTGTATAATCTATTCTATATATGTCGAAGTATTTATGATCAGTCTATTTATGAAGAAAAGAGTAATGGCTTTGGACTTGTGAAGAGCAGTGTGTTAAAAGTCGTCAAGACATTAACGGATGTAGAATGGTTGGATTTAGAAGAATTAGAGGAAAAGGAGGAGATTGAAATGTGTGAAGCTGAAAAGAGATGGCTTGAAGTAAAGTCAAAAGAATGGGAAGCTAAAGGAATAAAAAAAGGAATCGAACAAGGCATTGAACAAGGAATTGAACAGGGTAGTGAGAAAAAAGAGCTTGAGATGTATCGAAAAATGATGGACAAGGGATTTGGAATTAAAGCTATCGCATCTATCTTCTCAGTAAGTGAAGAGTCGATTGAAAAGCTGCTGATGAAAGCTTAGGTAAAGCTGAAAAGAGATGGCTTCGAAAAAGAAGACACGTTCTTTTGTTCAATGTTTGTAACAATGGATACCAGGAGATGAAAAATCTCTTCTTTTCTTTTTCGTCTGTGATATAATAAGGTGACTTTGAAAGGATTGAGAAAATGGTATTTCTTTTATTAGTATTAGGTATGGTCCTTTTAATGAAGGGTGCAGACTTGTTTGTGGATGGTAGTGCAAGTGTGGCTCGTAAATTAAAAGTGCCTTCAGTTATTATTGGTTTGACAATTGTTGCGCTTGGAACAAGTTTACCAGAAGCAAGTGTGAGTATTACAGCTGGTTTAATGGGCAGTAATGAAATTGCGATTTCAAATATTGTGGGTTCTAATATTTTCAACACGTTGGTTGTGGTTGGAACAAGTGCAGTCATTACTCCGTTTTTAATGGATCAGGATATTTTGAATCGTGATTTAAAAATCAATATTTTAGTGAGTATTTTACTTTCAATTTTTGTGTTGAATGGAATGTTGAATCGCTTTGAAGGTATTATCTTCTTAGTCGGTTTAGTATTGTTTATTTTAAATTTGATTCGTAGTGCTAAAAAGAATCGTGTTGAGGATGAGAAAGTTGAAACTTTATCGGGAATCAAATGCCTAATTTATATCGTGATTGGTGTTGCGTGTATTATTTGGGGTGGAGATATCACTGTAGATAGTGCAAAACAGATTGCAGCTATGCTTGGTATGAGTGATACTTTGATTGGTTTAACTGTTGTTTCGATTGGAACTTCTTTACCTGAGCTAGTAACAAGTGTTGTTGCGGCAAGAAAAGGTGAGAGTGGATTATCTTTAGGAAATGCGATTGGAAGTAACATAATGAATATCTTATTTATTTTAGGTGCTTCAAGTACAATTCATCCAATTGCGGCTACTTCACAAAATATTATTGATACTTTTGTCTTGATTGGTGTATCTCTTTTGATTTATGGCATTGCCAAAAAGGGAGATACAATGACAAGAAAAAAGGGGATCTTTATGATCCTCGTATATGTCATTTATATGATTTATATTATTGTACGCTAGGCGAGTCCTAGCTTTTTTTCTTTCCTTGAGAAAGGATAGCTCGAATAGAATCGAAAAGAATGGGTTTATATTCTTCAATCGGCAGGGGTTGACTATGAAGAATACTGTTGTAGCAAGTACTTCCTGTAAGTTCAACTATTAAGTAGAGTATGACTTCTGAATTTTCAAATTCATATCCATTTGCGGTTGCGATTTCGTTAAATTCTTTTATAAGATTGAAACTATCATTATCAATAGCCGTATTTAATTGGGCATGGAACACGCCCCAAGATAGGTTTCTTTCAACGAATTTTAAAATCAATGGATTGTTTTCTAATCGAATCAATACTTGATTGATCAAAAAAATCACAGAGTCTTCAAAATTACGAATATCGTTTTTTTCTAATTGTTTGTGGGCTTCTTCAAAAAGACGATGTGCTTCTTTTTGAATTAGAATATCGCGAATTTGGTATTTATCTTTGAAATAAAGATAGAAAGTTCCTTTTGCGACGCCTGCACTCTTTACAATATCATTTACAGAGACATTCGTAATGTCTTCTTTTGTGAATAGATTAAAGGCAGCCTGTAAGAGGTTGTTTTCTTTTATTTTCTTATTTTCGATTATCTTACTTTTCATGCTTATCACCATCCTTATTATAAACAATAATTTAGAAAATACAAATAAAAATGACCGATTGAACATATTAAAACAATTGTATATTTGGAATTATAAAAAAATAAATCAAAAATATTGACTAATGGTCAGTTTGGTACTATACTCTTCACGTAGTAAAGGAAAGGATAGAAAAAAAGGTGATTCGATATGGATAAGATGTCAAAATGGATAGTTAAATATCGTAATTTGATTTTGGCCGTAGCCATCATACTATTAATTCCAAGCGCAATTGGTTATTTCAATACAAATATTAATTACGATTTATTATCTTATTTACCTTCAACTTCAGAATCTATGAAAACACAAAAGATTCTTGGGGATGATTTTAACTTATCGAGTGTAGACTTCTTGGTTGTCAACAATAAATCAGATCAAGAGGCCGCAAAAATTAAGGAAGAGATCAATAAAATTGATGGAGTTGAAAAATGTATTTGGAGAGATGATGTATTAGATATTTCAGTTCCAAAACAGGCAATTCCAGAAAGCATTCAAGATATGCTTTATTCTGGCAACAGTACAATGATGATTGTTACATTTAAAGAGCCAACATCATCAATGCGTACAATGAATGCGATTAGTAAAATAAAAAAATATACAAAAGATGATTGTTACTTAGGTGGTATGTCAGCCATCAGTGAAGATACTAAAGATCAAACAGAACATGATACACCAATTTATGCAGGCATTGCGGTTGTATTATGTATGGTCGTATTGTTCTTAGGATTAGAGAGTACAATTGCTCCAGTTGTATTTATGCTAGGAATGATTTTCCCAATTGTTTATAACTTTGGTACAAACGTATTCTTAGGTGAAATTAGTTATATCACAAAGGCTTTGGCCGTTGTATTACAGTTAGCTGTTACTTTGGATTATTCCATCTTCTTATTACATAGATATCAAGAAGAAAAACAAAAACTTCCAAATGAAGAAGCTATGGCAAAGGCTATCAAAGCTACGTTTACTTCAATTACTTCAAGTTCAATCACAACAATTGCAGGTTTCGTTGCCTTGTGTGTAATGCAGTTAACACTAGGTAGAGATATTGGTATTGTCATGGCAAAAGGTGTTGTTCTTGGTGTATTATCAACCATCTTTATTTTGCCAAGCTTGTTGATGTTCTTTGATAAGACGATTGAAAAGTACAAACATAAAACAATTTTGAATGAGTTACATAGAGTACCTCGTTTTGTGATTCATCACTATAAAAAGATTCTTGTTGCCTTCGTGTTGATTTTCATTCCATTTGGATATGGACAGTCACATACAAATATCTATTATGATTTGATTTCTGGTATGCCAGGTGATTTTGCGAGTATCATTGGTACAAATCAGTTAAAAGATAAATTTGATATGACAACAACACATTTCGTTTTAGTGGATGACAAATTAACGACAAACGAAATTCAGAATATGTGTTCTGAAATCAAAGATTTAAAAGGAATTCATAATGTATTGGCTTATGAAGAATTTGTAGGTCCAGGACTTGCATCTAACTTTACTCCAAGTGTAGTAAAGGATATTTTCCAAAATGGTGGAAAGAAATTAATTGTTGTGAACAGTGATTATAAAGCTGCAACAAACGAATTAAATACACAGTTAGATAAAATGGATACCATCATTCATAAATATGATAAAAAGGGTATGATTGGTGGAGAAGGAAGTATGACACGTGATTTGATCACAACAACAAATACAGACTTTGCGATGGTTAACGTATTATCAGTCATTATGATCTTTATCATTGTTGCCTTAACATTTAAATCATTTGCACTTCCAGTCATTTTAGTACTAACAATTGAATTTGCGATTACGATCAATATGGGTATTCCATTCTTTACAAAAACTACACTTCCATTTATCGCAAGTATGGTTATCGGAACCATTCAATTGGGAGCTACCGTTGACTACGCTATCCTAATGACAACGCGTTTTAAAGAAGAGTTATCGCATGGTAAGAAGGTTAAGGAAGCGGCTTTGATTGCGATGGAAAAATCGAGTGTTTCCATTATGACAAGTGGATTCTCATTCTTTGCCGCATGTATCGGTGTAAGCTTTGTAGCTAAGATGGATTTAATTAAATCATTAGTCATTTTATTAGCACGTGGTGCTTTAATTTCAGTCGTAAGTATTTTATTGGTATTACCTTCATTGTTGATTTTCTGCCACAAGTTCATCGAAAAGACGACAAAGAATTGGCCAGAATCAAACATGGAAGCGAAAGGAGAATAAATATGAATTTAAGTCATACAGTAAAAGTAGTTGGTAGTGTAGTGTTGAGTGCAGTTATGGCAGGAAGTATGATGCCTGTGACTGTATTTGCACAAAATAATGATGAAAATCCTACAGAAAAAACAGAAACTGTTTATTCTGTATTAAACTCAGATGGTTCTATTAGCGATACAATCGTATCTAGCTGGTTACATGATGAGGATGGAATTAATAATATTAAAGAAACTTTAAACTTAACAGATGTTAAGAACATTAAATCAAATGAAAAACCTTCAAAAAATGGAAATACATATACATGGAATGCGAAAGGAAATGATGTGTATTATGAAGGAACAGCCACAAAACAACTTCCTGTGTCTGTTAAGCTTCGTTATGAATTAGATGGTCAGGAAATGTCTGCAAAAGATATGGAAGGTAAGTCTGGTCATTTGAAATTAACTATTTCTTTCACAAATAACCATTCAGAAGTAAAAAATATTAATGGAAAATCCATTGTGATTCACCCTAGTTATTTAGCTGGTGGTATGTTGAATATGAGTACTGGTAACTTTACAAATGTGAAGTGTGAATCTGGTAAGATCGTAAATGATGGAACAAATGAAATGTTGGCATTTGCGAATATTCCAGGCTTGAATGAAACATTAAGATCTGCAGGTTTAGATAAAGTAAACAATCAATTAGGAATCAGTGATGATGTAACAGTAGAAGCGGATGTCAATAATTTTGATTTAGGTTCTATCATGGTTGGTATGACAAATGAAATTGATTTGGCAAGTGAATTAGGTGAAATTGGTTCTGTATCTGAATTAACAGATGGAATTGATCAATTAATTGAAGCGGATGATCAATTGATCGATGGTTCTAAACAATTGTATGATGGAACAACACAATTAAAAGAACAAGCTGCTCCATTAACAGGCTCATCTGATCAAGTGAGACAATTATCTGCAGGTGCTATCCAATTAAATGATGGTGTTAAAGCCTTACAAACAGGTTTAACTGCTTATACAAATGGTGTGGATACTTTAGGTGTAAACGCAAAGGCAATGTATGGTATTTCTTCAGGTGTTAAAACTGCATATGAAGGAGTTTCGAAAGTACAAGAAGGAAAAGAGCAAAGCTTAAAAGATGGAGCAAATTCTGTTTCTGAAGGATTGAATAATTTATATAATGCTCTTTACGGGCAAGGGGTTTTTACTACAACAGAAGAATTAAACACAACCTTGACTAATTCAATAACAGAACTAGATAAAATGTCTGAGGCTTTAGGAAAAGGTAAGGATACTTTAAGTGCAATGAGTAAGTCTCTTGAAGCTGCGAATACTTCTTTGGCTGGATTAGAAAGTACTGAGAAACAATTAAACCAGGCTTTATCTGAAATAGTTGCAACTGAGATGAATAATAATCAAATTGTAGCAAATAACAATGCAACCATTAGAGATGATCAAGTAGCAATCAATGCAGTAAAAAGTAGTTTAAAATCATCAATTACGTCATCAATTACAACAATCAAACAGGCTCAAGCAGATTTGAGTGCAGAAGGAAAAGACGAAGAAGCTTACAAATTAGACTCTTATGTAATTGATTTAAATAATGAATTGACTGCAATTGATTCAATTAACGATTTAAATACGTTAACAGAATTAACTTCAACTTCGGATAAAGTTAAGGAATTAAACTCTTTAATTTCTACTTTAAAAAATTCATTGGATCCATTAGATGAACAGATTAAAGCAAATAAAGAAATTTTGGGTGGCTTGAAAAAACAGGTGGATGATGCATCAGCAAAATTAAAGGAAATGCAAAAGACTTTAGAAACATCTACTACAGATGCAGAAAAAATGAAAACAATTTTGGATAAATTTCAGCCATCTATGAAAAAGTTGAAAGATGGAGCAATAGATGTTTCTGATGGGGTATCATCACTAGATGAAGGACTAGAAGAATTGAATAAACAAACTGCTCCAGGAATTGTTGCATTAAATAATGGAATTGATAAATTAACATCCAACAATGCTACATTAAATGGTGGAGCTAGTGCATTATCAGATGCAACTGGAACACTTGCTGGACAGAGTGGAACATTTAATGAAATGGCTGACGGATTAGATACATTGGGTAAGGCATTTGAAACATTGAATGATGGTGCTAAACAATTGTATGAGGGTAATGAACAATTCAAGTCTGAAGGATTGGATCAATTAAAAGAAAAGGTTGATTTAGGTGTTGGAGAACTTGAAACGTTACAAAGTGTAATGAATGAAATCAAAGCTATGAATAAAGAATATGCTTCATACTCTGGTGCTCCAGAAGGTGCTACAGTAACGAGTCGTTACGTATTCCGTACTAAGGAAGAAAGTTCTAAATAGTTTAAAAAGGTATTCTTCGGAATGCCTTTTTAATTTGATATTATTTGGTTGGCGTGTTAAAATAAAAGTGAATTTATATGGGGGTATATAATCATGAAACATATTAATACAGTAGATACTCGTAACTTGTGTGAAAGCGCAAAAAATGGTGGATGTGGAGAATGCCAAACTTCTTGCCAATCAGCTTGTAAAACTAGCTGCGGAATCGCGAACCAAGCTTGCGAAAATAATAAAGAAAGTAAGTAATTAAGAAATGCCGAAGTGATTCGGCATTTTTAATGCCGCCTTTAAGGCAGCATTTTTTTAAATTTTGAGGAGGAAATATAGATGATTCATCAGTATAAGATGTTTAATCAGAATATTGTATTGGATATTTGTTCAGGAAGTATTCATGCGGTAGATGAAATTGCTTATGATATGATTGCTGAATTTTTAGATAAAGATAAAAATGCTTTGGTTTTAGAAATGAAGGAGAAATATCCTAGTGTAGAAACATCTGAATTAGAAGAATGTTACGATCAAATCTTAGAATTAAAAGAACAAGGTCGTTTGTTTAGTGAAGATACATATGAACCTATGGCAGGCCAATTAAAAGCTAAGACAAGTGGCGTTATTAAAGCTTTATGTCTTCATATTGCCCATACTTGTAACTTGAATTGTTCTTATTGTTTTGCAAGCCAAGGAAAATACCATGGGGACCGTGCATTAATGAGTTTTGAAACAGGAAAACGCGCTCTTGATTTCTTAGTGGAAAATTCAGGAACACGCAGAAACTTAGAAGTAGATTTCTTTGGTGGAGAGCCACTAATGAACTTTGATGTGGTTAAACAATTAGTTGCCTATGCTCGTAGCATTGAAAAAGAAGCCGGAAAGAATTTCCGCTTTACATTAACGACAAATGGTATGTTGATTGATGATGACGTAATTGAATTTGCGAACAAAGAAATGAGCAACGTTGTATTAAGCTTAGATGGACGTAAAGAAGTGCATGACCGTTATCGTGTGGATTATTCTGGTAAGGGAAGTTTTGATACGATCGTTCCTAAGTTCCAAAAGCTAGTAAAGGCTCGTGAAGGTAAAAATTACTATATGCGTGGTACTTTTACTCATGCCAATCCAGATTTCTTAAAAGATGTGCAACAAATGTTAGATTTAGGTTTTAGAGAATTAAGTATGGAACCTGTGGTTGCCAAGTCAGATGATCCTGCAGCACTAACAAAGGCAGATCGTGAAATTGTTATGAAACAATATGAAGATTTAGCAAAGTTGATGCTTGATTATGACGATAAGAAAGATCCATTTACTTTCTACCATTATATGATTGATTTAAAGGGCGGACCATGTATTTATAAACGTATTTCAGGATGTGGTTCAGGAACTGAATATATGGCCGTTACACCATGGGGAGATTTGTACCCTTGTCACCAGTTTGTAGGAGAAGAAGCCTTTAAATTAGGAGACATTTATACGGGTGTCACAAACAAAAAGATCCAGAATGAATTTGCATCATGTAATGTATATGCACGTAAAGAATGTGCAGATTGCTGGGCAAGACTTTATTGTTCTGGAGGATGTGCAGCCAATGCATATCATGCGACAGGATCTGTCAAAGGTGTATACAAAGAGGGGTGTGAACTATTCTGTAAACGACTAGAGTGTGCACTTGCCGTAGCCATTATTCGTGATATGAAAGAAAATAGTCATGAAGACGCCGATTGTTAATTTTCTTAAATCGTATCAAGAAAAATCACCTGTAAGAATGCATATGCCAGGCCATAAAGGTTGTGGCATTCTTGGTTTTGAAGGAATGGATCTTACAGAAATTTATGGAGCCGATGAGTTGTTTGCGGCAGAGGGAATCATTAAGGAAAGTGAACAAAATGCTTCCTCTTTATTTGGCTGTCCAACCTATTATTCAACGCAAGGCTCTACTTTATGTATTCAAACGATGTGCACGATATTATGCCAAGATGCCAAAAGTAAAGGCAAGAAGCCTAAAATTCTTGCAGGAAGAAATGCCCATAGAAGCTTTATTCATGCTGCTGCACTTTTAGATTTTGAGATTGAATGGCTATATGGAAATAGTGATTATTTATCTTGTACGATTAGTACAGAAACTTTGGAAAAGGAAATTGTTGAAAACAATCCAACGGCTGTATATCTGACAAATCCAGACTATTTAGGAAACCTTTTGGATATTAAATCTCTAGCTTCGATATGTAAAAAGCATGATGTATTACTTGCCATAGACAATGCCCATGGTGCATATCTTCGTTTTTTAGAACCATCTTTACATCCTATTGATTTGGGAGCTGATCTATGTTGTGATTCGGCTCATAAAACACTACCTGTACTTACAGGGGGAGCTTATTTACACTTAAGTGATTCTTTGAATCAAGTATGGAAAAATGACGTAAAACATTTTATGGAATACTTTTCTTCCACAAGTCCATCCTATTTGATTATGGCATCTTTAGATGCTGCAAATGAGGTGTTGGATACTACGTTTAAAAAATCCTTGTCTGAATGTATTCAAAGAGTTGATGTATTAAAGAATGCTTTGATTCAACATGGATATACGATTTTATCTGGTGAACCTATGAAGATTACGATTTCAACGAAAGAGTTTGGCTATACTGGAAATGAAATCGCAAATTTTTTAATGGAATGTGATATCTATCCTGAATTCTATGATTCAGACTATATTGTATTAATGCCATCTCCGTATAATACGAAGGATGACTTAAAACGATTAGAGACATGTTTATGTAAAATTGAACGGAAATCTGTTGTATTTAATTCATTTCATAAATTAGAACGTGCAAGAAAAGTAATGAGTGTACGCCAAGCTTTATTTGCGCCAAGTACAATGATAGAAGTTTCTAAATCTTTAGGACAAGTATGCTCCAGTGTTTCTGTATCTTGTCCTCCAGCGATTCTTCCAGTGATTCCAGGTGAAGTGATTGGTGAGTCTTCTGTTGAAGTCATGAAATATTATGGTATTGAAACTGTACGAGTTGTCAAAGAATGACAGCTCTTTTTCTTTTGTATATGTGAAATTGCTAACAATTGAAGTATAATAAAATAAGAAGCTAACATACGAAAAGGAGGAGAATCATATGTTTGACAAGTTGTTTGAACCTATACAGATTCGTGGTATGGAATTAAGAAATCGTGTTGTCATGTCTGCGATGGGAA
This sequence comes from Holdemanella biformis DSM 3989, assembly GCF_000156655.1. Lineage (GTDB taxonomy): Bacteria > Bacillota_I > Bacilli_A > Erysipelotrichales > Erysipelotrichaceae > Holdemanella > Holdemanella biformis. The sequence continues at coordinate 11,783 of NZ_DS996844.1, read as the reverse complement.
CGCATGAAAGTGCGGAAAGTGAAGATGGAAAAAGTGTTACAGATAAGCTGATTGCGTATCATGTAGCTCGCGTTAAAGGTGGAAATGGATTAAATACAATTGAAGTTACAAGTGTAGATGCCCCGAGTGCACCTTTTGGATTCTTGTCGATTGCCGAAGACAAATACATTGCAGGATTTAAAAAATTAAATGATGCCGTGCATGAAGCCGGAGGAAAAACTTGCATTCAATTATGGCAAGGAGGATTAGCAGTAGCTTCAGATCAAACAGCTCAGATTTTAGTACCCAATGACTTACCATTAAGTCCACAATATACCGTGCCAGCTATCACAAATGAAAGATTACTCGATATAATAGATAAGTTTGGACAAGCTGCAAAGCGTGCAGTAGAAGCTGGATTTGATTGTTTAGAATTCCATTGTGCACATAACTATTTACCACACTCTATGCTTTCAGGTGGAATTAACCATCGAAGTGATGAGTGGGGTGGATCTTTTGAAAATCGTAAAAAATTCCCGTTGGAATGTATTAAATCGATTCGTGCCAATATGCCAATAGATATGCCACTATTCATGCGTGTGGATTGTCATGATGATATGTTAGATGGTGGACTAACAATAGAAGAAGTGATTGAATTCTGCAAAGATGCCAAAGAATGCGGTGTTGATGTATTAAATATTAGTCGTGGAAATATCTTAACGGCAGCAACACTATATGAAGTGGCACCAGTTGATATTGAAAATGGATTTAACGTAGAAGATGCTGCGCGCATTCGTAAAGAAACAGGTATGTTGACAATGCCATGTGGACGTATCAATACGCCTGAATTTGCCGAAAAAATCTTAGAAGATGACAAGGCCGATTTAGTTGTCATGGCACGTGCTCAACTTGCCGATGCCAACTTCTGTAATAAGGCTAGAGCTGGTAAAGTCAATCAAATTCGCTATTGCATCGGATGTAACCAAGGTTGTTATGACTCATTCTGTGCATCCTTATATAATCCAGCTATTAAACACATTACTTGTATGCGAAATCCTGGCTTATTAGAAGAGGATACATTAGGTTTAAAACCTGGATCTGCTTCTAAAAAAGTTGTCATCTTAGGTGGTGGAATTGCAGGTATGGAAGCAGCTCTAGATTTAAAAGAAACAGGTAATACACCAATTTTATTTGAAAAGAGTGAAAGTCTTGGTGGACAATTTTTATTGGCCGGAGCGATTTCAGCTAAAAAAGACTTTAAGAATGCGGTAGATAAAATGATTTTGGATGTTCAAGAATCTGGAATTGAGGTGCACTTAAATACTGTTGTTACTAAGGAAATGCTAGAAGAAATTAAGCCAGATGCACTCATTGTTGCGATTGGATCTAGTCCATTTGTACTTCCAATTGAAGGTAGTGAAAAAGCCATTGTTGCACATGATGTATTGAGTGAAAAAGTAGAAGTACTAGGCGAAAATGTAGTCATTATTGGTGGTGGTCTTGTTGGTTTTGAAACAGCAGAATTCTTGGCTGCAAGACAAAAGAAAGTCACTGTTTTAGAAATGAAAGAAAAAGCTTTACAGGATCTAGGACCATTGCGTCAAATTACGGCTCAATTTGCGATGGCACAAATGCCAATCACAATAGAAACAAGTGCAACTGTTGAAAAAATTGATGATCATGCAGTTGTTGCCAGTGGCAAAGAATATCCATATGATAGTGTCATTATGGCTGTAGGATCAAAGGCAAATGATACAAGTATGTATACAGATTTAGGTATTCCTACATACATTGTTGGTGATTGTAAAAAAGCGGGTATTGCCTTAGATGCATTTAAAGATGCGTATCATGCCGTATTAGAAATTAATAAGTGAAGTCTTAATCGACTTCACTTTTAAATTGGTCAATATATTTTTGTACAGAATTTGTCATTTCTTTTGAAAAATCCGAATTGTATTTTCGATTACAGAAAGCTGTTGCCCATTCATTTAATGTTTTATTTCCATCTTTATGTTCAAACATATTTTTTAATTCTTGTTTGTCTTTTCTATGATATTGATTGACACAAACAATATCTTCTAATTTACAACGCTCGGGTTTTTGTCTTTTAAAATGATCCTCTGCAGGATATCCAAGTACTAACATGCATACAGGCACTACATATTCACTTAGATTTAATAATTCTTTATGTAGATCATGCTGTTCTAAAATATCCCCTATGTAACAAGATCCAATCCCTAAACTTTCGGCAGCTACAACCGCATTTTGTGCGGCAATGGTCGCATCTGTTGTGGCTAGTAATAAATCGCCTACGCCTGGTTTTCTTGGGTTGCAGTTTTCATATTTAAATAAATCATACCATTTTTGAAAGTCGGCACAGAAAATTAAAATCATTTTAGCTTGATTGATGAAGGGTTGATTGTCACACGTTTTAGATAGTGTTTCTTGCACTTTTTGATCTTGTACATCAATGATAGTATACATTTGTTGATTTCCTGCACTCGGTGCCTGCATGCAAGCTTCTAATATCAACTTTCTTTCTTCTTGGGATATTTCTTTATCTTTAAAAATGCGACACGACTTGCGGTCAAATAAGCTTTGAATAATTGGATTCATCATAAATCCCCTTTCTTTTGAAAATATTTTACACTAGATATGGTATTATTTATGTATGAAACTCAAAGAAATTAAGAAAAATGCACATAAAAATGTAAAAACACATTATGCGACCTATTTAGTGTTATGTCTTGCGGCAGTACTTATGGGAAGTGAATTTAGTTCGACGTTATCCCTTTTAAAACAAGATAATGCCAAGAGTGTTTCAGGTCTATTAATGCACTCTTCTTTTGTGAAGTCGATGACATCTTTACTTCCTGAAGGCGTCTTTGGTACGACCAACGGTGTATTTGCACATGTGGTAAATGGAATTACTTCAGGATCCTTTGTGAAGACACTATTTTTAGGTTTATCTACCATTGTTCATTCAAAAGATATTGCGAGTATTTGTTTTGTCGTAATAGGTTTATGTATATCTGTGTTCTATAGAGTATATATTGTGAATGTATTGCCGGTTATTAATCGCAGACTCTTTTTGGAAGGAAGAGTTTACGCAAAACTTCCACTTGATCGATTGGTTTATTTAATGCGAATTCGAAAGCAGATGCATGTTGCGCTTGTGAAACTTGTTAAATCTATTATTTTGACAATTATGAACTTTACTGTTGTAGGAGGCGTCTACTTTTACTATGTATATTTCTTAGTGGATTATATCTTAGCCGAAAATCCGACGATATCTTTAAAAGATGCACTTTCTTTATCTCGAAATATGATGAAGGGACATAAGTTTGAATGCTTTAAATGGCAATTTTCAATGGCTGGATGGTACATTTTGGATGTTTGTACATTTGGGATTAGTGCTATATTTTATTCGAATATGTATCGTATGTCAGTAATGTGTGAATTTTATACATTAAGAAGAAAAGAATTTCAAAGTGCTATTTTAAATGATACGTATTTATTTGAAAAACCAAGTAGTGCTTTGATGCGTAATACCTATTCGGATGTAATTGCGGCATTGAATGCGAAAAATCCAATGGAGAATGCGTATACGGGTATTAAAAAGTTCTTGTGTGATAATTTTGGAATTATTTTTCATTTGAGTTCTAAAGAAAAACAATATGAAAGATATACCTATAATAAAATGGAAGCTGAAACTATGATTACCGAAGTGTATTTATTATGTTATCCAGTGCGTTTATCTCCAATTGAAGAGGCGTATAAGAAGTCAAATCTTCGTGTTTTACATCCAAATCGAAATTATACAGTAACATCTATTTTAGTCTGTTTCTTCTTTATGTGTTTTGTTGGATGGATCTGGGAAGTGAGTCTATCTATGATTAGCTATGGACGTTTTGTGAATCGCGGAGTTTTACATGGTCCATGGATTCCTATTTATGGTTTTGGTTGTATTTTGATTTTACTTTTATTAAAACGATTCAGAATACGTCCCAAAGTTGAATTTAGTATGGCCGTACTTCTTTGTGGATGTATTGAATACTTTACTGGACTCGTTTTAGAATTGACACATAATGGTCAAAAATGGTGGGATTATACGGGTTACTTCTTGAATCTTCATGGAAGAATTTGTGCGGAAGGTTTATTGGTGTTTGGCGTTGGTGGTATGGCTTTTGTCTATGTGATTGCACCACTAATTGATAACTGGGTTAAAGAACATTTAAATAAAAGATTATCTACTGCCTGTTTAGTTTTACTTCTTTTATTTGGTGCAGATGTTGTTTATTCACACTTTGAACCCAATGTAGGAGAAGGTGTTACAGGATGACAAAAAAGTTAAATGGAAATCAAATCAAGATGATTGCGATTATTGCGATGTTTATGGATCATTTCGCAACTACATTTTATCCGAATTATGAAAAGTATTGGTGGCTTTTATTGATTCATTTAATTGGACGAGTGGCAGCACCTATCATGTGGTTTATGGTGGTGGAAGGCTATACACATACGCATAGTTTAAAGAAATATTTAGAAAGATTATTGATTTTTTCAATCATTGCTCACTTTGCGTATAACTTCTGTTTTGGCATTTCTTTGATTCCTTTAAAAGATTCTTTATTAAATCAGACAAGTATTATATGGCCATTATTCTTGTCGGTGATTGGTTTGTGGGTAGAAGATCAAGAATGGAAAGATGTAAAGAAAATAGGTTGTATTCTGATTCTTTGTTTATTGGCATTTCCAAGTGACTGGTCATGTTTTCCAGTTCTTTGTACAAACCATATTTACAAAAATCAAGGTAATTTAAAAAAACAAGTATTAGGTATGGCTTTGTATATTTCTATGTATGTTTTTGTTTATTGTCTATGCATAGATGTAGTTTATGGTTTATTACAGTTTGGGATTGTTTTAGTATATCCAATTATGTCTTTATATGATGGAACAAGAGGAAAGAGTACTTTTATGAAATGGTTCTTCTATTGGTTCTATGTGGGACATTTAGTTTTGTGTGGATTGATTCGTGTAATGATGTAGAGGTAAAGAACAGATGAGTAAAAAAGTACGTAGAGTGCCAGTTGTTCTTGATGCAGGTGAAATTAAAGATTTGCCACAAGAAGATATACGGATGATTTTAAGAGGGGCAGATGAATTGATTTCAACTGGCGGAAGAAGTATGTTGGCTAAAATATTAAAGGGTTCAAAGGATAAAAAGATATTTGAACATAAACTAAATGAATGTCCTGCTTATGGATACTATCAGGATATGAAGTTGGATGATATCGCAAAATGCATTGATTGGATGATTAAGAAAGATTATCTTAGAATTGAATATGATTATCGTCTTCCTTTATTGGTATTTTCAGAAAAAGGATGGCAAATCGAAAAAGAAACATTTGCCCAAGAACTTTATCAGAGAATCTGTTTAGATGTAGAAGAAAAAAAGGCTCGTGTCATTTTTGAAATGAAAGAAGTGAATAGACAAGTTGTCATGCGTGTGCTTGATAAAATAGAGAAAGATGGAACAAAAAAATTTCTGCCTTACTTAGAAGCATGGAAAATGTTGGAAGTGAAAAAAGTTGCGGCAAGAATTATAGAGGTTGAAAATAAGATAGCCGGAAAGGATATGTAGAGGTTAAAATGAAAATATTTTTAAGCGATTGGAGTTTGATAATCTTTTGCACATTCCTCAATCGTATTTAAATAAGCATAAGGCATATTATATGTGAGAAATACAGGCGGATTTTGATTATTTCCATGCTTTGTATGCATCAAAAATGGATTCGATTTCAATGGATGGTAAAAGTTTAGATGAAATTGTAGATGATATATGCAAGAAATATAAATTAGTCTAAGATTGTGGTATAATCTTTAGGCAAGTAAAAACATACATGACAGGGGTGCAATTGCTGAGAAAAACCCTTATTACCTGATCTGGTTAATTCTAGCGTAGGGAGTCATATCGATTGATAGTGGCACTCTAGGGTGCCTTTTTTATTTTGGAAAGGAGGCAATCATGAAGAAAAATCGTAGAATTGTCATGCCGTTGCTTGTGTTTATTCTAGTGATTGGTGGATGGGAATTATATGTTCGTGCATTTGATATTTCACTTTATATTTTGCCTAGTCCATCAAAAATTATCAGTGCACTTATTGAGAATATGGATATTTTGATGCAACATTCGCTTGTTACATTGGAAGAATCTGTTTTAGGTCTATTGATTAGTACTTTCTTTGCGATTGTGATTTCCATTGGCATGGATTTATCCAAAACATTTAAGACAAGTATTTATCCATATTTGATTGTGACACAAACCGTTCCTATTATGGTTTTAGGACCTTTGTTTTCAATTTGGTTTGGGTTTGATTTGTTGCCCAAAGTGTTGATTGTTATATTTATGTGCTTTTTTCCGATTGCGATATCCTTTACGGATGCGTTGTCGCAAGTGAGTGAAAAAGAAATCAATTTATTAAAAAGTTTCGGTGCCAATCTATTTCAAATCTATAAAATTGTTAAGATTCCTTCTGGTGCCATTGGCTTATTTTCAGGATTAAAAGTAGCGGCTACTTATTGTGTTGGCGGAGCTATCGTAGGTGAATGGCTTTCAAGTAGAGCAGGACTTGGCTATTATATGCTTCGTGTAAAAAATGGGTATATGTTAGATAAAGTTTTTGCGTGTGTATTGATGATTATATTTTGGAGCATCCTATTGAATTTAGGGGTGTCTTTATTGGAAAAGATATTGTTTCCACATTTACGAAAAGGAGAAAGAAAATGAAAATTTTAAAAGCAATGTGTGCAGCTGCTGTAGCGTTAAGCTTAGTTGGTTGTGCTCAAACATCAAATTCAGATGACAAATTGACTAAGGTTACACTGATGTTGGATTATACACCAAACACAAACCACACTGGTTTTTATGTGGCAAAAAACAAGGGGTATTATAAAGAAGCTGGTTTAGATGTAGATATTATTGAACCAGGTGATAATGCGACAACTTCTATGGTTGCAGCCGGAAAAGCTGATTTTGGTGTTTCTTATCAGGAAGATGTTACATATGCCTTGACAAGTGAAGATCCACTTCCAATTAAAACGATTGCGACAATTATTCAACATAATACTTCTGGATTTGTTTCTTTGAAGAGCGCAAACATCAATTCTGTAAAGGATTTCGAAGGAAAGACATATGCAGGATGGGGAGCACCAAGTGAAGAAGCCGTTATTAAAGCGGTTATGAATGAAGCGGGTGCTGATTTTAGTAAATTAAACATTGTAGGATCAGACGGATCTGGTATTGCAGGACTTAGTGATGAAGTAGGAAAGAATAAAGTGAACCTAGGATGGGAATTCTATGGTTGGGCTATTATTAAAGCGTTACAAGATGGATATGATTTAAACTATATGCCTCTAGCTGATTTAGATAGCCGTTTGGATTACTATACTCCAGTAATTATCACAAACAATAAAATGATTAAAAAGAATTCGGATACAATTCAAAAATTTATGGAAGCTACTAAAAAAGGATATGAATATGCGATTGATCATCCAAGTAAAGCAGCTGAAATTTTACATGATGATGCTCTGACAGATACAGATTTGAAATTCCTTAAGGAAAGCCAAAAATACTTAAGTAGCCAATATGCAAAAGATGCAGATTCATGGGGTGTTATGAAAGATTCTGTATGGGATAATTATACAGATTTTATGTATGAAACAGGATTGATTGATCACAAGATCGATGCGAAAGACCAATATACAAATGAGTTTGTAAAATAATGAAGCTACAGGTTGAAAAACTAAATCTTGAATTTTCTGGAAAAGAAATATTGCACGATATTTCTTTTTCTATTCAAGAAGGAGAATTTGTTTCCATTCTAGGTCCGAGTGGTTGTGGAAAATCTACTATTTTAAATATATTAGCCGGATTAATTGAAGATTATTCAGGACAGCTTTTTGTGGATGATGAACGTATTAAAGGTGTCAGCTCTCATTTTGCGTATATGCCACAAAATGATTTGTTGCTGGAATGGAGAACCATTTTAGATAATGTATGTTTATATGGTGAAATCAATCATGATAAATCTATGAAACAAAGAGCTTTAAAAGAATTTGAAACATTTGGCCTTTCTGGATATGAAAATGCATATCCTTCTAGTCTTTCAGGAGGAATGCGCCAAAGGGCAGCCTTCTTAAGGACTTCTTTATGTAAAGCGGATATTCTTTTATTAGATGAACCATTTGGAGCTTTGGATGTCATCACGCGTAATGATATGCAAGATTGGTTGTTACAATTAAGAAAGAATTATAATCGTACGACTTTATTAGTTACACATGATATTGATGAAGCTTTATATCTATCGGATCGTATTTTGATTTTATCGAATAAGCCAAGTCGTATTTTGCAGGAAATTGATTTATCGAAAGAAAAGAAATCAAGAGATTGGTTATTTTCTCAGAGTGTTTTGAAAAAACAGGTCTATGAATTATTAAAAGGTGAAAATCATGCATGATGCACATTATCATTATTCAAAAGAAATAAATGCGCTACAGAATGAATATGATATTTCTGGGATTTGTAACGTCGCAAATGAAAAAGAATTTGAACTTGTCCAACAAAAGCAGTTGTTCTATTCTTGTGGTGTACATCCTTGGAATGCAAGTTTAGATACTTTTGAATCTATGCTTCCTTTGTTAAAAAAGGCACCCATTATAGGGGAAATTGGCATGGATAGTGTATGGTGTGATGTAGATTTAAAAATTCAAAAAGAAGTATTTGAAAAACAACTTCAGCTTGCACAAGCATTAAATAAACCCGTTATTCTTCATACAAAGGGTCAGGAAAAAACGATACTTGAATTGATTCGTAAATATCCAAATACATATGTTGTACATTGGTATGGATGTATGGATTATGTCAAAGAGTATGATGAGGTGGTATCTTATTTCACGATTGGTCCTTCAATCGGAAAAGAAGAGGAAGTAACGCATTTAGTAAAACAAATATCTATGGATAAATTACTTATGGAATCCGATGGTATTGAAGCTGTGAAATGGGCTATTGATAGTGACGATTATATGGCTGCTTTGAAAAATGAAATTACGATGGTGGCTTCGTTAAAGAATCAATCGTATTCTGAGGTTGAAAGTATTTTGGATCATAACTTTTCAAAATTAATAAAAAAATAGGAGAATTTCTTCTCCTATGCAAGACAGTCATTGAACTGTCTTTTTATTTGTTCTTCATCCATATTCTTTCCAATAAAGACCAATTGATTGATTCGATCTCCATATTCTTTATCCCAGTTTTTGGCTAGTTGAGGATTGGCCTTTAATAAATCTATTTGATCTTGTTTTGGTGCTGATGCGATCCATAATGAATCTTCTGTAAGGGAATTTAATTTACCGGCTTGTTCAAATAAGTAGGCAGAGTCTGGCTGATTATCAAACCATACATAACCTTTAGTACGAATGACGTTTGGATAGTTGTTTAATAGATTTGTGAATTTTTTTAAATCCAATGGCTTTCTTGTTTGCCATACAAAAGTAGAAATACCATATTCTAAGGCTTCACCAACATGTTCATGATCATGGTGGTGTTCGTGTTCTTCAATTTCATGAAGCCAGCCAATGTTATTTTGAGCTTTTTCATAATCAAAGTTATGTGTGTTTAAAAGCTCTTCTAAATTAACTTGGCCAAAGCTAGACTCAATAATTCCAGCATCTTTGCATAATTTATGAATGACTGCCTTGATTTCATTTTTCTCATCTTCATTAACGGTTTCTGCTTTGTTTAAAATTACAGTATTACAGAATTCAAGTTGTTGCATCAATAAAGAGTCTAAAGAATCTTCATCTTCTACTGGTTCTAATAAGTGTTTACCACAATTGAATTCATTCGATAATCTTGCCGCATCGGCAACACAAATAATGTTATCTAAGTGAAATAATTCAGGTAATCCTCTAGAATATAGTGTTTCATTGGCAGCTGTGATGGTTTGTGCGATAGGAATAGGTTCACAAATACCACTGGCTTCAATAATAATATAATCAAATTTGTTGGATGAAGCTAGTGCAGAAAGTTGCTGTAAAAGATCTAGTTTTAGTGTGCAACAAATACATCCGTTAGTAAGACCTACAACGTCTGTGTCTTCTTTTTGAATTTGTGCATTCTTATCAATGAGCTTTTGATCAACGTTGATTTCACCAATATCATTAACGATAATCGCAACTTTATATCCTTCTTGATTTTTTAGAATGTGATTTAATAAAGTAGTTTTACCAGCTCCTAAATAGCCGGTTAGTAATAAAATAGGTATCGATTTTCTTTTCATTTTCAAAACCTCCTTTACTTATTGTATAATATTTGCGATAAAAAGGAGTAAATTTTTTATGACAATTTTATATACATCCTTCCATATATTGGATTTAGATAATGATATGGTACAAAGAAAAGAGATGCCAGAAGAATTTCAAGTCTTTGTGAAAGAATATATTGAATACGCAAATTCAAATGAGAAAAATAAAATGTATACCATTCATGATGAACAAACGCAAGTGGTTTCTTGTATTCGTCAAATGGCTTTAAATCAAGATAAATGCGAAGTGCTTACAGATAGTATTGCGGATAAGCTTTTGACAAGTGAGCGTCTAGCACAGGCAAAAATCTATCATATGGGTTCGAGTGTGAAAAAGGGAAGTTTGATTCAGGTTTTAATACAAAATAGTAGTGATGAACTTTTATATGTGGTTGCCAAAGTAGAACATTCCAAGTGGTATGATGGAAGTGATTTATCAAAGAAGTATGGCTTTTCAGGGGATAAGAAATCATTATGGAAATACGCTGTTTTTTCGATGTATGAAATCAATTCACATATCGTATTCAAGGATATTAAAGTATATTCGGATACAATGGCTAAATATTGGACGGTTTCTTTTTTAGAATTGGATGAAGCTAGGGATGATGCCAAAAATACGTATTCAGCATTTAAGGCTGTGGATAATGAATTGAAAAGTGCGGTAGAGCCAGTTTCTAAAAAAGACTATGTGAAGTTATCAAGTGAATTACAGAATGTGATGAATACGCCGCAGCAATTAAATTACAATCAATGTATTGATCAATTGATTGATTCGTATTCTTTTAGTGAAGAAGAAATCGAGAAAGATGTTATTAAAGATTGCTTATTAGCACTTCCTGAACGTAAAAATTTTGATACGGAATTTAAGGTGGTTCCTGAAAGCTTAAATAATAAGCGTACAAAGAAATTTCAACTATCACAAGGTATTGAATTAACAATTCGTTCAGATGCATTAGAATATCCAGATAAGATTGTATCGACTGTCGTGGATGGAAAGCGTGTCATTCAAATTGTATGTGAAGATGATGATACATATGATGCGTTTGCTTAAAATAAACTGAAAGAATTTAAGTTTGTATAATTCTAAAAATAGTGGTTTAATTATATCATTATTTAAAGGGGGATTTTAGATGAAAAAAACAAAATCATTAACGATTCTATTAAATGTATTTGCCGTTCTATCATTAGCTTATACATGTTATGCGGCAATCCAAGCCTATAATACGTTTATTTCATATTACAGTACAAATATTGATGTATTGAATTTAGTTATGTATATGATCACAACATGTTATCAATCACTATGCTTTAGTGTGCTTTTCTATGCTTTAGGTGTGTTTAGTGAGAACTTTAAAAAGCCAGAAGAACCGGTAGTTGTTGAAGAAAAAACAGAAACAACTGAAGAAAATAAGAAGGAAGAAGAGAAATAGTTTTTATACC
>NZ_DS996845.1:125954-149233 GCF_000156655.1 Holdemanella biformis DSM 3989 | reverse complement strand
AATTGAACTAAATCAATTTGAAGTATATCAAACTATGCTAGACAAAGGTTTCAGTGTAAAAGATATCGCATCAATCTTCTCAGTGAGTGAAGAATCAATTAAAAAGCTATTGATGAAAGCTTGATTGTAAAGAATGCACATATTGTATGCATTCTTTACAAAGTGTTAAACGTGGTGTAAAAAATACACAAATCAAAATAGCGATTAAAATGCTTGTAAGAAATAATCAAACGCTTGAAGAAATCTCTGAGATTGTTTGTTTAGATTTAAATACATTAAGAGAACCAAAAAAGTGTATTTGATTGAAATGCGGTCGGTGGTAGTGGAATTGAATGGGGACGTATATCGTACCCATTCTTTTTATTTAAAATTTAATGAAAAATTGCTACAATAATTCCTGTATGAAAAAAAATCAGAGTATTGACCTATTACATGGTCCAATATTTAAATCATTAAGTTTACTGGCAATTCCAATCATGGCCACTTATTTTATTCAAATGGCCTATAACCTAGTTGATATGTTATGGATTGGATTTTTGGGTTCTGGCGCCGTTGCCAGTGTTGGTGTGTCTGGAAATTTCATGTATTTGGCAAATGGATTAGTAAATATGCCTAAAATTGGTTCTCAAGCATTAGTTGGACAAAGCTTAGGAGCTAATAATAAAAAGGAAACAAAGAATTATATTGAAGCCGCTTTTCAAAGCTCAATATTGTTTGCGTTGATTTATGGAATCATTATTATTGTTTTTCAAAAAAATTTAATACAACTCTTCAATTTGAAAGATTCAACAATTATTCAAGACGCACAAAATTATCTATGGATTACATGTGGTTTTATTATTTTCTCATTTGTGAATCAAATATTCACAGGTATTTTAACGGCTGCCGGTCATTCAAAAAACACTTTTATCGCAACCACAACAGGTTTAGTTTTAAATCTTATTTTAGACCCTGTTTTAATTTTTGTTTGTAACCTTAGAGTCATTGGTGCAGCTCTCGCAACCATTATTGCCCAAATTATTGTTACTTTAGTTTTTTTATATGATGCTAAAAAATTAGATTTATTTCAAGAAATAAAGTTATTATCAAAACCAGATAAAAATCACATATCTAAAATTTTAAAAATAGGCTTCCCACCTTCTATTCAGAGCATGTTATTTACATGCATCTCCATGTACATTGCTCGTTTAATTTCTAGCTTTGGAGCTATAAGTGTTGCCGTTCAAAAAGTAGGATCTCAAATCGAATCCATTTCATGGATGGCTGCCGATGGATTTAGTGCATCTATCAATGCGTTCACTTCGCAAAATTATGGCGCAAAAAACTATAATCGAATTCAAAAAGGTTATAAAACTGGAATGCTTGTCGTTGGTTTATGGGGATTGCTTACTTCATGTATATTAATTTTCCTTCCTGGTCCTATATTTTCTTGTTTTATCCACGAATCCGATATCCTTCCATATGGAATTGACTATCTAATTATACTTGGATTTTCCCAACTCTTCATGTGCATAGAAATCGCGACACAAGGAGCTTTTAATGGATTAGGTAAAACATTACCTCCAAGTATTGTTTCTATTGTTTTTACTTCTGCCAGAATTCCCATGGCCATTGTATTATCTCATTTTTTAGGTGTTAACGGCATATGGTGGGCTATCTCTATTTCCAGTATTATAAAGGGTACTGTTTTAGTAACATGGTTTATTTTGTATTCAAAAAGGAGGCTTATCGCATGAAAAATCACTCTTTAACTCAAGGAAGCATCGCAAAAGGATTACTTTTCTTTGTGATTCCACTTTTCTTTTCCAATCTATTTCAACAACTCTATAACACAATTGACACTATATTAGTTGGTCATTTTTTAGGTGATAATGCACTGGCTGCTATGGGAGCAACAGCTGCTATTTTTGAATTGATTGTACAATTTTCTAATGGCTGTGGAACTGGTTTTAGTATTGTTACTGCTAGATACTTTGGTTCAAAAAATGAAGATGAACTAAAAAAAAGTGTTGCTACATCTTTAATTCTTGGCCTTATTATATCCATTGCGATCACAATTGTTTCTTATGTTTTTATGCCATCATTGTTAACTCTTTTAAAAACTCCAAGAATTATTTATAATGATTCATTAAATTATATACGTTGTATATCTGCTTTCTTGATTATCACAATGTTCTACAATTTAGGTGCAGGTATGTTACGAGCAATAGGAGATAGTCTTAGACCTTTAATTGTACTTTTCTGTTCTTCTATCATCAATATTGCCCTAGATATATTTTGTATCACAATTCTAGATATGGGAGTTTTAGGAGCTGGTGTAGCTACTGTTATTGCACAAGGCATATCGACAATTATTTGTTTCTTTTTAATTTGGAAAGATGCTAAAATACTTATCCCTAAAAAAGAACATTTCCATATGGAATCCTCTATGATTAACGATTTATTAGGGCAAGGATTTTCAATGGGATTTATGTTTTCCATTGTCTCTATCGGGACAATCATTCTCCAAACAGGAATCAATGGACTTGGAACGCAGATTATTGCCGCACATACAGCTGCACGAAAATTAATGTCCTTATTGTGTCTTCCTTTGTCTACATTAGCTGCTTCTATGGCTACCTTTGTTTCTCAAAATAAAGGAGCTCAAAACTATACTCGTATTATGAAAGGTGTTCGTATGGCAAACACTTGTGGTATTATCTATCCTATGTTTTTAAGTATAATTATCTATTTTACAGCTGAAAATCTAGTCCATTTCCTTTCCGGATCAAGCAATCCTATTGTACTTGAGAATGGTGCTATGTATTTAAAAATCAATGTACCTTTCTTTATTGTATTAAGCATTCTTCTTAATTTACGAAATACGATTCAAGGTTTTGGATATAAAATCACACCACTTATTTCAAGTCTTATTGAATTCTTTGGAAAAATCGTATTCACTTTATTTCTAGTACCTACATTTAAATATTTGGGTGTATGCTTTTGCGAACCTATTATCTGGTGTATGATGGCTAGTCAATTATTATTTTCATATCACAGAATCATAAAACCATTTAAAGCGCAGAATTAACTTCTACGCTTTGTTTTGTATTATGCTTGTATAAATTGTTTTAAATAATCTTTGTCTAAAACGACTATTTTTTGATTTACCATTGTGATGACATTTTCTTCACGTAAACCTCTTAAGATACGATTTACACTATTTCTTGTTGAAATACCACAGAATCCTGCAATATCATCATTTGTAACTTGGAAATCAATCAAAATACCATTATTTACTTTCCTTCCAAATAGCGGAATCAATTGATAAATAAATGCGCAAACAGCCCCATTCTTGCCATTCATTGTCATAAGTTGCTGTCTAAAAATAGCTTCTGCTAATTTATTACGATAATACGAGTTTACATAATCTTGTAATTTTGAATCTTGGTTTACATATTCCCAAAATAACACTCTTGGAATACGATAAAATGTCGCTGTTTCACTTTCTATACGAACATTAAATGGTGCCGATGTATATTGACTAACTTCGTCTTTTAAAAGCGAGATAATATCCGGTCCTTTAATATAAGATATATTAAATTCGCGGCCATCACGCAAAATTATACTTGTCTTAATAACACCTTCTTTTAAAACATATGTATCTTGTTGTTCCAATCCATAATATGTTAAATATGTATGTCTTTTCTTTGTGATTGTAGGCGCTTCTTTTTCTTCAAGAAATTTTATTAAATAATTACTGCCCATAAAATATCCCTCTCTGTATCAGTTAAATCGGTATAACACAATCCCTAAAACAAGTAGGTAACATATGTTATTCATAATTCTTTAACGCAAAAGAAAAAGGGATACAATTACTGTATTCCTTCTTCGCTATTATTTATGTTTTGAACAAATTGCTACTCCTACACCAATTGTTGCCATACAAATAACTGAGAACCATCCAGTGTGAGTAAAAATTTGATTGCTAGAACCAATTCCTGCTGCATACAGAGGCATTGGAACAAACAATAATGATGCTCCTGCTAAATAACCTAACTTTTTCATATCCAATCCCTCCTTTTTCGTTGGGTTAAAGCTTTTCTACACCAACGTTATAACGCACCTATAGAAAAAAAGAAACCAAGATGGAAAACTTGGTTTCTTTTATGGAATAATCTGCTTTATTTACTTCTTTCATTCAAAATGAATTTTTCGATTTCTTTAAACATCTTCTTAGCTTTCTTGCTAGATTGCTTTTCCGCCATCTTTTGTCTCCAAGCAGGAACATTTTGAGAAGATACATTTTCATATACTTCTTCATAGGTCACTTTAATTTTTGATTCATTCAATGCATCAATTTTATATGAAATCGTTGTATGATCAATGGCTGTATTAAAGGTTGCTACATATAATTCATTTGGAACCAATCTTTTAATATGTACTGTGATTTCGGATCCAACCCCTTTTCTTTGGGTTGATTTTTTCTTATATTTCAAGCCTTCTTTTAATTCTAATTTTTTCTTTGAAACATGATTTAATTCTTCCTGCAATGATTTCATCATCACATCGTAAAACTCTTTATCACTCACATTTAATTCTACACTTACTTTCATGTTGCACCTCACTTAACACAATTATATACTATTTTAAGAAAGAAGGTTATTTATGTATACAGATAGTCATTGTCACATCACTTGTGATCGTTTATATACTCGAATTGATGAAATCATAGAGAATATTCAGGCAAAGAATATTACATCTTGCATGATTATGTGCACAAGTCCAGAAGAGTTAGAACGAGCAAAAAGAATAAAAGAAAAATATCCATTCTTTAAAGTGGCGTTTGGATGGTTTCCAAGTGATGCGAAAGAAATAAAAGAAAAAGAAATTCAATATTTAATTGATCAAACTCCATACTTAGATTGTTTAGGAGAAATTGGATTGGATTACTATTGGGATACGAGTTTTAATGATTTACAAAAAGAATTATTTATCAAACAAATTCAAATTGCAAATGAACACATGCTTCCTATTTCTATTCATATGCGTGAATCCACAAAAGACTGCATGGACATTTTAAAACAATATGCAAAAACCAAAATCATCTTCCATTGTTTTAGCGGAAGTAAAGAAACAATGATGGAATGTTTAAAAATGAATTCTATGATTTCTTTTGCGGGACCGATCACTTTTAAAAATGCTAGACAAGCACCTGAATGCATTAAAGCATGCCCAATCGATAGGATTATTACAGAAACAGATTCTCCATATCTAACACCCGTTCCATATAGAGGTAAAGAAAACGAGCCTATGTATGTAGAATATGTTGCAAAAAAGATTTGTGAAATTAAACAACTTGATGAATCCAATGCATGTAAACAAATAGAAGAAAATTTCAATTCCATTTTTAGATAATGAAAGAAAGACCTGTCATTGACAGGTCTATTTTTGTAATTTCTCGTATTCTGAAACTTTGTTTCCTATGATAATCATATTGCCTTGAATCACAATCGGTCTTTTTACTAACATACCATTTGAGGCAAGTAATTCAATCAATTGTTCTTGTGTATATGTTTCACGCTTTTCTTTTATATTTAATTCACGATACAACATACCACTTGTGTTAAACAATTTTTTTAATTCCACACCTCGATCGATCCAACTTTGAATTTCTTCTTTTGTCGGATTTTCCTCTTTAATATTTCTATATGTAGCTTCAATCCCTAAATCTAACAAAGCCTTATATGCTTTTTTACAAGTTGAACAAGGTGGATATCCGATAAACAACGTTTCCATATTAGTCATCAAAAGCGTGTGCTAATACTTCTGATAATGAAGAGTTTTCTTCAACAGCGTGAATTAATCCAGCTAATAATGGTGCCATTGAAAGTACAGTCATTTCTGGATAAATCTTTTGATTTTCTGTTTGATCGATTGTATTTGTACAAACAAATCCAGCTAATTCAGCAGCTTTTAAACGATCAATAGCAGGTCCTGAAAGAATACCATGTGAACATGATGCATAAACAGCTTTTGCACCTTTGTCTTTTAACATTTTAATACCAGCCGTTAATGTTCCAGCTGTATCTACCATATCATCAATAATAATTGCAGTTTTTCCATCAACATCTCCAATTAAGTTCATAGCTTCAGCTACATTTGGTTTTGGACGACGTTTGTCGATGATTGCGATAGGTGCACCTAATGCATTTGCTAAATTACGAGCACGTACAGCTCCACCGTGATCAGGAGACACAACAACGATTTCTCCTAATCCTTCTTGATGTTTGAAGTAATCAGCAATCAATCCATTCGCAGTAATATCATCTGCTGGAATATCAAAGAATCCTTGAATCTGAGTAGCATGTAAATCAACTGTTACAACACGATCAGCTCCAGCTCTTTCCAATAAACTAGCTACTAATTTAGAAGTAATTGGTTGACGAGGTTTTGCCTTACGATCCTGACGTGCATATCCAAAATATGGAATAATAGCTGTAATACTAGCAGCACTTGCACGTTTACAAGCATCAATACCAATTAGAATTTCCATTAAATTTGAGTTTACAGGTTTATTTGTACTTTGTACAAAATATACATGTTTTCCACGAACAGATTCTTCTAATTCTACCAAAATTTCTCCGTCAGCAAAATGTTTTACTTCACATTTTCCTAATTCCAATCCTAATTCTTTACAAATATCTTTTGCTAAACCAACGCTAGATGATAAAGCAAATACAATAGTGTTTTTCATGATTTATCCTTTCTCATACCCTATCAGGCTATTTTATAATTTTATTGTTACTTACATAAGACATAGGTCCCACAATAGTTCCTTCACTTATGCAAGAATCGACGATTTTACTTGAATCTACTACAGCACAATTTTCAATTTTTGAATTATTCAAATAAGAACCCGGTAAAATCTCAACGAAATCACCAATTTCAGTATTTCCCAAGATTTCAACATTTGGATGAATAATAACATCATGTCCAATTTTTACATCTTTACCAATAACTGTTCGCTTAGGATCTACAATTTGTACCCCTTCTTTTAGCCAGTTATTGTTGATTCGATTTCGCATCCATTCATACGCTTTATTTAATTCTACACAATCGTTGATTCCCATGACTTCATCACGGTCTTCAACAACCAATCCTTTAACAACTTTACCTTGGTTAGCTAAAATTTTTACTAAATCCGTTAAATAATATTCATTTTGAGCATTATTTGTTGTTAGTTTATCAAGATTATCAAATAAATCTCTATTTTTGAAACAATACATACCCGCATTGATTTCACAGATTTTCTTTTGTTCCTCTGTACAATCTTTTGCCTCTACAATCGCTTGAACATGCCCATTTTCATCACGAACAATACGACCATAATGAGCTCCATCATCTAATACAGAAGTTAATAAAGTTAATGATGCATCTTGATTTGTTTGGAATAGTTTTTCCAAAGTTTCAGGTTGAATACAAGGACCATCACCATTGATAATTAATGTGTCTCCATCTTCATCCTTTAATTGTGTAGCCTGCATAACCGCATGACCAGTCCCTAATTGGGGTTGCTGCAAAGCAAATTCAACATCTGGAAAAGCTTCTTTGATACTCTCTGCTTGATATCCAACAATTACAACGATTCTTTGTACAGATACAGCTCTTAAAGCATCAATGATATAAGCCAACATTGGACGATCAATAATCGTATGTATTACTTTACTACGATCTGATTTCATTCGAGTTCCTTTTCCAGCCGCCAGAACAATCGCATTACGCATATTTTCACCTGACTTTCCGTATCTATTCTAACAAAAATCGTAAGACATTAAAAGCTTACAATAGAAAAAGACAATACAAAAATGTATTGTCTAGTCTAAATCGTCCAATTGACTTTGATAATCATTGATTTGTGAATTTAATGAATCCACTTTTGATTGTGCATCTTTTACATCTGAACTTGCACTATTTAATTTTGTTTGTGCTGTACTCAATTTATTTTCTAAAGAAGATACATTTGAATTCTTCTGTGCAGTTGCTAAAGCCGCATTAGCTGCATCCAAATCATCTTTAGCTGAATTGACTTCATTTTCTAAATTCGGATGATTTGTTCTTATATCCGATAATTCAGAAAGTTCATCCTGTGTAATTTGATCATTTGGTATATTATCAAGTTCTGCTCTTCTTCTTAAAATATCAACCAAATTATTGTAATCCGATTGTGCACTATTCACTGCGTTTTGTGCATCCCTTAATGAAGAATTGGCAGAATTGATTTTGGAAGTTAAAGAATCCACATCACTCTGTGCAGATTCCTGTGCTTTTTGTGCATTCTCTAAATCCGCGTTAGCCTTTGAAAGCTGATTCTTTAAATCACTGATTTTTTTCCTTAACTCTGCTTTCTTTTCCGCAATTTCTGTGTTGTTGTTCTTCTTATTCGTATTCGTTTTTTTGTTTGCCTTCGCAAGCAATTCGTTAAAGTTTTTACCCGTAGCCTTCTCTAAAATTTCATCAATTTTTTCTCTTTGTTTACGAGTCAAACTGTTATATTTACTCTCAAGATCAACAATTTCTTTCTTCTTGCTAGAAGATAATGAATTGTAGTTATTCGCAAAATCTAATAATTCTTGATAATTCTTCTTTTGAACTTCTTCTGTTTTTTCATCCGAACCCGATAATCCACTAGTTACTAGTTTGATACCACCAAAAATCAATAATGAAATCAATAAAACACCTACAACACCTAATCCAATATATAATCCTGTCTTAGAGTTGTTTTTCTTAAATGTTTTTTTCTTAGAATCCTTCTTCTTATTGATAACCTCTCTTTTTAGTTGAGGCCCCTTACCTTCTTCTAATAAAGATTGAATCTCATCGTCATCGATCACAACTGTTTTGTTTGTAGCATCCGCCTCTTGCTTTAGTTCATCCGCATTCCACATCACTGTGCGTGTTGCAGACAAATCTTCTTTAGGCTCATTCAAATCCTTTGATCCAACTACAAACGTATCTCCTAATGATGGCTCCTCTTTTTTTGACTGAAATGGAATCTCCGGTTCAGGTTTATGTTTCTTAACTCGACTACGATTTTGAGTCTTTGTAAATCGATCCATTTTTTGTTCTAATGTATCTTCCTGATCCGCTTGAAACGAATCTAGCAATTGAGAAATCTCATCATTCTCGTTCTTTCTTTTCTTATCCATAACTTCTATCGCCCCTTTGAAACTATTTTACCAAAACCCCTTTGATTTGACCACTATGTTTTCTTTATTTGCCTTAATCCATAAAGGATGCGCCGCTATCACAAATATACAATCTGGATGAATCAAATCCAAAGCAGCATACAATGTATTTCCCGTTGTACACACATCATCCACAAGCAATATTTTCTTTTTTTTAGGCAGTGGATACATCTCTTTTAAAGCTAATACGTCTTTTATATGTGCTCTTTCAAGCCTGGATTTTGAAGATTGTTTTACATTTTCTTTTTTATAAAATGGCGAATGCACAAAGACACCTAAAGTCGCATATATATCCACCACTGGCTCAAATCCTCTTTCCATGCGCTTAGCATCACTACTACATAAACTACACACACAATAATGTTTAAAAGTCTTGCTCAAGTATTGATGAGAATTAAAAAAAACATCTTTTAAAACAATATCCCTCTGTTCTTTATATTGAAAAAACAATCTTTCTAAAAACTCATCATATTCATACAATACATACATGAATGTTTCCTTGATTCGGTATGTCTGTTTATGTACTTTAAAATTTTTCATACAATCCGGACAAACTATCAAATCATTATAAAAGAAAATATCAAAATTTCGTATTTCACTCATTTTTTTGTGGCAGCATAAACAGTATCGTTCATCTTCGATATTTGATAAACACAATCTTTGATAGATTGACTTGAAAACTGACATAGACATATACCTTCTCCTTTAGGATCTTTAAAACTTCTTCCCACACGACCAAAAATCTGAATTAAACTAGCCGTTGTAAATACAGAATGATTCCCTTTAAAAACAACAACCTGAACACTTGGTATTGTGATTCCTCTTTCTAAAAGTGTTGTACAAACTAAAACTTCTAATTCTTTGTTACGAAAACAATCTAATATTTCATCCTTATTTTCAGTCGAAGAATGAACCAATGATGTTTTCACAAAGAGATTCAAAATCATTTTTAACCATGTTCCATCTCTTTTACGAGGCACAAACACAAGGGTTTGTTTATTATCCCTACAAAATTTTATGCATTCATAAATCACAATAAGGACTTGTAAAAACACAGAAACCTGAATCACTTTAGGCACAATCAAAGGATGCTTATGAGGCCTTTCAAATAAGCATACAAGTTCTGTTTTTTTCTCCTCTACAAGCCTCATACTTTCTTCATCCGGTGTTGCACTCAACATTAGCTTCTGACCAACACACGCTTGATTTGCGATAGCTTGCAACACTTCATTACCCGCAAAAGGAAAAGCATCTAATTCATCTAAAATCAATAAATCAAACGCATATGGATATCGATAAAGTTGATGAGTCGTACACACAATAATGTCTGCATCTGTTATTTGTGTATATCCTTGGGCTACCTCACATATACTCAATTCTGGAAATGCCTTTCTAAGTCTTGTAGCTATTTCAAGCACCACTTGTCTACGACTAATCGCAAATCCTACCTTTTTACCTTGCGCTAAATATCCACATATACTTTCAAAACAAATTTCTGTTTTGCCTGCTCCTGTACTTGCATAAAGAATCACATCTTTTCCGTTACTTAAATGCTTGTATACATCATGACTAGCCAATTTTTGTGAAGCAGTCAGTTCATAATCAAGTTTTGGCTTTCCTTTCCACGTTTTATGCATTAATTTTACTGGTTTTATTTTTTCATTAACCTCCAATCTAGAAAAATCAATGCACTTACGACAATAATAGACTCCATGATCATACGCAAATAATTTTGGATCTTCATTTTGACATCGATTACACTTCATATACTCTTATACGAAAAAAAAGTGCAAAATTTGCACTTTATTTAAAAATTTCTGATTTTTTTATTCTTTGAGCCGCTTCTTTAATATCTTCTATATCTTGTACTAAAGCTAAACGAACATATTTTTTCCCGTGGACTCCAAAGGCTTGACCAGGCGTTACGACTATTCCTGTTTTTTCCAACAAATCTTTTGTGAAGGCATAAGAATCTTCATATTGATCTGGAATCTTTGCCCACGCAAACATTGTTGCTGGACTTGAAGCAATATGCCATCCGACTGAGTCAAATATTTCACATAATGCATCTCTTCGATCTTGATAAGCCTGACAAGTCGAGTGAATGCTAGCTCCACCATGTCTTAAAGCTTCTATACCAGCATATTGTACGGGTAAGAAAATGCCATAATCCATATTTGATTTAAGTGTGTTATAACATTCGATTACTTCTTTATTTCCTACACATACACCAAGTCTTGCACCTGCCATTCCATATGTTTTAGAGAATGAATTTAACTCAATTCCAACTTCTTTAGCACCTGCAAAAGATAAGAAACTCTTTCCTACCTTTCCATCAAATACCAATTCACTATATGCATTATCATGTAATACAACAATATCGTACTTCTTCGCAAACGCAATTAATTCTTCATAGAAAGAATCTGGAGCAATTGCGCAAGTTGGATTGTTTGGATAGGATACAATCATCATCTTTGCCTTTTTTGCGATTTCTTCATCAATTTTATCCAATTGAATAATATAATTGGATTCTTCTAACAAAGGCATATATTCTACTTTAGCACCTGCAATTTTAGGTCCATCACTAAAGATTGGATAATATGGATCTGGAACCAATACGATGTCACCTGGATCACACATAGCTAAAAATAATGTACTTAAAGCTTCTTGAGAACCTTGTAAACAAATCATTTCATCATTTGTAAGTTCTACATGATAACGATCTTTATACCAATCATGAATGGCAGCCTTCATTTCAGGTAATTCATTGATCGCATATTTATAATTTTCAGGTATCATGATCGCATCTTGTAAAGCCTTCATAATTGATGGTTCTGGCGCAATATTAGGTGAACCTACAGAAAAATCAATTGTCGTATTTCCTGTACGTTTCATGTAGTCTAATTTCATATTCTTTAATTCTGTAAATATAGAAGATTGAAATAAATCCATTCTTTTTGCTCTTTTCATTTCAAAATACCTCGCTATTTTCTAATTTATTGACTTTATTATAAGCGTACAAAACAAAGTTTTCAAACACCACAATGATTTCTATTCTACTTTGTGTACATTTGTTGATTTTAATATAACCAAACAATCAAAATAAGCCTATTTTAAAGTATTTTAAAAAATTCAATTATATTTTTTTATAACCAAAATAAAAAACAGTGCCATTTCTGACACTGTTATTATATTACTACTTCAAACCATATTTCTTGTTAAATTTCTCAATACGTCCCTGAGCAGCAGCGAAACGTTGACGACCTGTGAAGAATGGGTGGCAGTTACTGCAAGTATCTACACGTAATTCATCACCTTTGATTGTACTACCTGTTTCGAATTCTGCACCACAAGATGTACAGATACATTTAACTTTATGATAATTAGGATGAATTCCTTGTTTCATATCGATGTATCCTCCTTCCGCCTTAAGTCATATCGACCCAAAGTAAGTGCTATACAATTATAGCAATCCTTTTTTCAATTCGCAAGTTATTTTTTTAAAATTGTGAATCATCTGCATTTTCAAACCATTCACGAACCAATTGTACAGTATCTTTTAAACATCCAGATTCAAAAGGAACTTTTAATCCTGCTTCTTTTACAATTTTTCTAAATGGCAATGTTCCGCCAATCTTACAAATATGTTTGTAGTCTTCAAAAGCTTTTTCATCTTTCTTTTGAATACGAGCCCAGAATTGTAATGCACAAACTTGAGCTAATGTGTAATCAATATAATAGAATGGATCCATGAAGATGTGAAGCTGACGCATCCACCATCCACCTTTTTCTAGAATCTCAATTCCTTCATAATTCTTTTGAGGCAAATATTGTTTTTCTAACTTTCTCCAAGTAGCTAATCTTTCTTCAATAGACATTTCTGGATTTTCATATACTTCATGTTGGAAATGATCCACTAACACTCCGTAAGGCAAGAACTTAACAGCTCCTGATAAGTGGTTGAAATAATATTTATCTACATCTTCTTCAAAGAAAGATTTCATCCATGGATATGTAAAGAATTCCATTGACATAGAGTGGATTTCACAAGACTCATATGTAGGCCATACACAATCAATCGGGAAAATATCCTTACTTGAATATACCTGGAAAGCATGACCTGCTTCATGCGTTAATACTTCAGCATCATGGCTAGTTTGATTGAAGTTTGCGAAAATAAATGGAGATTGATAGTTAGGAATGAATGTACAATATCCACCTGCTGCTTTACCAGGTTTTGAATCTAGATCCAACAATTCTCTTTCTGTCATAAATTCAAAGAATTCTCCTGTTTTAGGATCCAATTCCTGATACATCTTTAATGCACGTTTCACTAGTTCTGCACGATCATATTTAGGTGTTGGATTTCCTGAAGTAAATTCAAACTTCTCATCCCAAGCATGCAAAGTATCATAACCTAAACGTTTTTGTTGGCGAGCATATAATTCATTATCCAAAGGAACAACATCTTCTAGTACTTGTTTACGATAGTTTTCAACATCTTCCTTATTATAATCAAAACGCATCATACGATAGTAACCAAGTTCGATATAGTTTTCATATCCTAATTTCTTAGCCATACGTGTACGAACTTGCACTAATTGATCATAAACTTCACCAATTTCTTGAGCATGTTCATCATACCATCCCCAATAGGCTTGCATTGCACGTTTACGAGTATCTCTATCTTTATCATTTGTCTTTACTTCTAAAGCAGCAAGAGTATATGTTTCACCATCAAACTCAATTTGTGCGCTTGCAATGATTGCTTGATATTTAGAAGCTAATTTGTTTTCTTCTTGCATTTCTGGAATAATAATGGGATCAAATGATTTTTCTTCCATTTCTCTTTGTAAGAAATATGTTTCTGGTACTTCTTTTCTTAATTCAGAAACAAAAGTACTAGCCATAACTGCTTTATTACAATTGACAATATCTTCCTTCAACACGGGAAGCATTTCATTTAAAAAATCATTTTCTTGTGTGTAATATTCATCTCTTGTATCCACTGTATGACGTATATCAACAAGAGTCTGATTTGTATTGATATATTTATTAACATCATTTAATTCTATAAATGCATTTTTGAATTCTGCATAAGAAGCTGCATTCTGTAATTTTGAACAAATTGCCTTTAATTGTTCCTGCAAAGCTTCAATATCCATATGTTCATATTTGTAATCTGTAAATTTCATATCTTTCTCCTAAAAAAATAGAGAAGCCGAAAGCTTCTCGTATTATGCAAAGATGGCATTCCAACCAAATATTAATAGCGCTAAAATGACAATGGCACCTAATAAAATTGGCCAGAATGTACTACTAGCAGCAATTAATAAGGCTAGAAAATCTCCTTTTTCAAGACGATCTTCTTTACCTTTTTGTTTATCTTTTTTTTCTAACATCTCACGCATTGATGGGCGCTTAGACATTAGAATTCACCTCCAAAGTGACACTTAACGAAGTGATTTGGTTTAACCTCTTTTGTTGCTGGTTCTTGTTCACGACAAATGTCTTTCGCAAATGGGCAACGAGGGTTGAACTTACATCCCTTAGGAATGTTTACGTTACTTGGAATTTCACCTTGAATAACTTTCATTTCTTTACGTTTTGTAGGATCAGGTAAAGGAATTGCACCAATCAACGCTCTTGTATAAGGGTGTTGAGGGTTTGAATAGATTTCATTCTTATCTGCAAGTTCCATCATACTACCTAAATACATTACACCAACACGGTCAGAAATGTGTTTTACAACAGACAAGTCATGTGAAATGAAGATATAAGAAATGTTCTTTTCTTCTTGCATATCTTTCATTAAGTTGATGATCTGTGATTGGATAGAAACGTCCAATGCACTTACTGGTTCATCACAAATAATGAAACTTGGATCTAATGCCAAAGAACGTGCGATACCAATACGTTGTCTTTGTCCACCTGAGAATTGGTGAGGATAACGATAGCAATAATAACTTGGCAAACCACAACGGTCCATTAGATCTTTAACATATGCATCTAGTTCTGGACCACGTTTGAATTTTCCGTGAGCAATCAATGGTTCTGCCAAAATATTGAATACAGTCATACGAGGATTCAATGAAGAATATGGATCCTGGAAGATAAACTGCATTTCTTCACGTAAAGCACGCATTTCTTTACGAGATTTCTTCGCAACATCTTCACCTTCGAAGATTACCTCTCCGCTTGTTGGTTCATAAAGACGAATAATTGTACGACCTAAAGTAGATTTACCACATCCTGATTCCCCTACTAGACCTAACGTTTCTCCTTCATATAAATCGAAAGTAATATCATCTACGGCCTTAACACATGGGTCGCCTTCTTTATATTTTCCTTTTTTTAGAGGGAAGTATTTTTTAAGGTTTTTAACTTCAAGAATTTTTCTTTTTTCTGCCATGACTATCCCTCCTGTTTCATTTCTTCTTCAACTTTGAAGCACCATACGTGGTGACGTGATTTAATTTTTGTATCCACTGGTTGACCTTCTTTACAACGATCTGTTACATATGGACAACGATCTGCAAAGTAGCATCCTTTTGGTAAATACAATGGGTTAGGTACGCTACCTTCAATTGTATTTAATCGTTTTCCTTCTTCTGCAAGTGAAGGCATTGAATTCATTAATCCAATAGTATATGGGTGTTTAGGATTGCTGAATAGTTCTTCTACTGGAGCTGTTTCAACAACTTTACCTGCATACATAACATTAACGTTATCAGCTACCTGAGCAACTACACCTAAGTCATGTGTGATCAACATGATTGATGTACCAGTTTCATTCTTTAATTTGTTCATTAAAGATAGAATCTGAGCCTGAATTGTAACGTCTAGAGCTGTTGTAGGTTCATCGGCAATCAATAATTTTGGATGACAAGATAAAGCCATCGCAATCATAACACGCTGACACATACCACCTGATAATTGGAATGGATAGTTATCAACAACTTTTTCTGGACGAGAAATACCAACTTCTGACAACAATTCGATTGCACGTTGTTTAGCTTCTTCTTTAGATACTTCTTCGTGCGTCAAAATGTTTTCCATGATTTGATCTCCAACTGTAATAACTGGGTTCAAACTTGACATTGGTTCCTGGAAAATCATAGAAATTTCGTTACCACGAATATGACGAATTTGTTCATCTGTAGCTGTAGCTAAGTTCAAACCATCTTCATCACGATCTACATTTCCCATATATACGATTTGTGATCCAGGCATAATTTCTCCCGGTTCACTGACTAAGCCTAAAATAGACATGGCAGTTACAGATTTACCACAACCTGATTCACCTACGATCGCAAGCGTTTCATTTTCATACATTGTAAAGTGGTTTCCATCAACTGCTTTTGAATCACCTTTTTTTGTATGGAAGTATACACGAAGGTCTTCCACTTTAATTACTTTTTTATTTACAGACATTGTGTATCCTCCTTACTACTGTAATTCTTTAGGGTCGAATGCATCACGTAAACCTTCACCAATTAAGTTGATAGAGATTACAGTTAATAAACACATTAAACCTGCAGGGATCCATTCCCAAGGATAGTTTTGGAACACATAAGAATCACGTGCCAAGTTCATTAAGTTACCCCAAGATGGAGTTGGTGCCGTAACACCCATACCTAAGAATGATAAACCAGCCTCAGTCAAGATAGCACTCGCCATTTGTAGTGTAGCATTTACGATTACCAAAGAAATTACGTTTGGAAGTAAGTGTTTAAAGATTTTTGAGAAATCTGAAATACCTAAAGCTTCACAAGCTTGCATAAATTCTTGTTCACGTAAAGTTAAAATTTGTCCACGAACTAAACGAGCAAGTCCTGGCCATGATAATAAACCAATCAATAATGATACAGTATACATTTTTTGACTTTGTGGAACCCACAACATAGTTGAGGCAACCGCAATAATCATTGGTGTAAATGGTAATGAATAAACGATTTCTGCAAAACGCATTAATAAGTTATCCAATTTTCCACCATAATATCCAGAAATACCGCCAATTGTACATCCTAAGATGACAGTGATAACAGCAGCAATAATACCAACCATAATAGAGATACGTCCACCTAAGAATAAACGGAATAAGCAGTCACGACCTTGTTTATCTGTTCCTAATAAATGTTCTCCTCCTGGAGCTAAGTTAGGATTTGATAAATCATAGTCATTTACGCTATATCCAAGCATTGGTGGTATAACAATAACAGCAATAACAATTAAAATAAAAATAATCAAACCTGCCATGGCAACACGGTTTTGTCTAAACTTACGCCACGCGATGGTCCAAGGACCTATAGATTCAATTTTTTCACCAGATTCTAATACTACAGCATCTTTTTTAGCCATCTATAGTTCCCTCCTATTCATCAACCTTGATACGTGGGTCAACCAATGTATAACAAATGTCAGACAATAAGTTACCTAACAACATCAACAAGGCACTAAACATCAAACAAGCCATAACTAAAGAGTTATCACGTTGGTTGATCGCATCAATTAATACTTTACCAATTCCTGGCCAGATAAATACAGATTCCAAAATTACGGCTCCTGAGAATAATGATGGAATGTATAATCCTAGTAATGTTACTAAAGGAATCTGAGCATTTTTAAATGCATGTTTGTAAATAACAGTCTTTTCTTTTAGACCCTTTGAACGTGCAGTACGAACATAATCCATGTTGATGACTTCAACCATAGAGTTACGTACATAACGTGAGAATGACGCAAATGAACTAAACGCCAATACGATTACAGGTAAAATTGAGTGTAATGCGATATCTCCAATTTCTTGGAAAATACTTGAGTAACCAAAGCTTGAAAGCATTGTGTCACGCATTCCATTGATTGGCATGCCTGGGATGTTCAAACCAATGAAGAAAATTAATACTAAGGCAAAGAAGAATGTTGGAACACTTATTCCTAACAATGAAAATACTGTCCAGAAGTTATCAAACACTGAACCTTTCTTTACGGCTTGCTTTATTCCAACTGGAATTGCAAAAATTAAAGCCACTATTAAAGAAACAACATTCAAATAGAATGTATTCCATACATAGTCACCAATAATAGTTCCAACTGGTTTTTTAAGAGTAATACTTGATCCTAAATCTCCTGTACACATACGTCCAACCCAACGTACATATTGTTCAGGTAACGATTTATCCAATCCTAACAACTCACGAACGTGATCACGTTGCTCTTGTGTAACCTTTGAACCGGCTCCAAAATAAGCTGTTACCTCATCACCTGGCATCGCCTTTACAGTACCGAAAATAACGATTGAAATGATGAAAAGGACAGGAATCATCGCTAAAATTCTTTTAAATACATACTTTAGCATAGTTATCGATCCTTTCTATCCACTAAATGCATATAAGAGCAAGTCAATACGGCTTGCCCTTAATTTTATAAACAATCCACGATTTTTTCATGCAGACTATTTAACGTTGCAGCGTTTCTGTTAATGAACATTTGTCCTTTAACATCCACTATTTTAACACATCTTTGTGCAATTTTTAAATTTATTTTACAGTAATTGTATCCATTGATTGAGACCAGTTACGTAATGTTCCTGTTCCAGTCAAGTCAACTTTCTTATTGTAAAGGTTGAATTGCATACCTGAGTAAACTGGCATGTAACCTGCATCATCAGCAGCCATCTTCATAGCTTCAACATAATCAGCTTTTGATTGTTTTTCATCAGAATCAGCACGAGCTTTTGTCAATTGGTCAACCAATGCTTGATCATTGATACGAGAGTAGTTATTTACAGCCATGTTATTTGGATTATTAGTATATGAATCATTAGCTCCAGCATCTTGGTTATCTGTAAAGCTAGTAGCTAAGAAACACATATTCCATTCGCTATCGTGGCTTTCATCTTGAATGTTGCTTAATAATGTAGAGAAGTCAACTGTAGTTTGTTTTAAGTCAACACCTAAATCGCTCCAAGTTTTCTTAACCATAGGAATTAAAGTTTCAAGTACTGAGTTACCTTCTGAACATAAGAATTTGATTTCTAATTTTTGTCCATCTTTTTCACGGATTCCATCAGCACCACGAACCCAACCAGCTTCATCTAATACTTGGTTCGCTTTATCCATATCAAATGCATATGTATTTAATCCATCGATTGTTTCTTCATTACGAACAACGGCACCACAGTTTACTGATGCTGGACTCCAGTATGCAGCTGGTACATATCCACCTTTAACTTTCTTAACTTCGTCACTTGCTTTTTTATCCCATCCGAAGTATGAATCACAGAATCCTTGACGATCTGTCGCATACATCAATGCTTGACGTACAGCTTTGTCAGCTGTAGCTCCATTGTTAGCGTTCATAGCTACGAAACCAACAGCACTACGAGAGTAGTAGTTGAATGCCATGTTTTTATCTTGACTTGCTTCACTTACTTTATTTGTTTCAATTACATCTGGAATTAAATCAACTGTTCCTTTTTTCAATTCTGAAACTTCTGTAGTTACATCTGTTTTCTTAATAATGATTTGATCTACTTGGTATTGTCCCTTTTCACGTTTGAATTCTTCATTACGAACAAATGAAGCTCCACTTGCTTTATCATAACTCTTTATTTGGTAAGCACCAGAACCACATGATTCTTCTTGGTTCTTTTCAACAACTTTTACTTTACCTTGTTTGTATTTTGAGTAGTGATCTGCACTAGTGATTCCCATTCCACCAAATTTTGTGATTGCATCGATTTGAGGTGATACTAAGTGGAATACTACTGTGTAATCATCTGGAGTTTCAATACCAGTTAATTCTTTAGCAGCTCCGCTATTATATTCTTTATATCCTACTAGGTTTTCCAATCCACCACCATTAGGACCAGCATAGCTTGGGTCAGCTAATGTTGCGAATGTAAATTTAACGTCTTTTGAAGTTACTTCAGTTCCATCACTGAATTTGTGTCCTTTTTCCAATTTGTAAGTTAATGTTAAACCATCTGCACTTACTTCTGGTAAATCTTTAGCCAATTCTGGTACCAATTCGTTATCCGCATTGTACTTTAACATTGATTCGTAGCATAAGTTTGCTACATATTGGTCATAAGCACTTGATGCATATTGAGGTGTAAACTGTCCAGTCAAACTTTGGTTTACAGATACTGTTAATGTTTTTGCGTTACTGCTAGATCCGCCTGAACATGCTACTAAAGTAGAAGCCATTGCTACAGATGCTAAACCAGCAACAATTCTTTGTTTATTCATTTCTCTTTCCTCCTATAGTCTGCTCACTAACTATGTGTGATGAAATTATACTATGTTAGAAACACGTTTTCAAGGGTTTAAGAAAATAATTTACATACAAATTTACATTAATGTATATTTTTCATGAACACGACACGTTATTTTGTCTTTATATCAAGTATTTTTCATTGTATTCGCTTACACTCGAGTTTTCGTGTTTTTTCTACAAACATTTGTCTATAGATGATAGATTTTTATGTAAATTATGAAAATACAATTCAATTTTTTGCCTATATATAACTTTTAAAATATAGAATCTACAATTTATAATTCATATTACATAAAGAAAACTACTCTAATTCTTGAAAATGGTTTACTTTATAATTTCACATAATTCATTTCAATTTCACAACTTTTACCAAAGTTAAAATAAAATTGTGACAATATGGAATGATATTCTATAAGTGCCTTAAAGATAAGGCAATGAATATAGAAAATAAACCAATATTCATATCTCTCTTTTAAAAATAATAATAAACAAAAAGGAACCATTCTAGATGCCAACACTAGAATGGTTCTTATTATTTATTATAATTTCATCGCCTTTTCTTTATTCAATAAGAACGGTCTTAAATATGCGACCGTTGAACACATAGGTAAGATATCTTCATTTATAGATATGTTCAATTCATTGATAATATAATTTCTTCTCTTTTGAATTCGATTCCACAATTCCGGTTCTTCTTGTGCAATCTGTTTTCGTAGATTTTCATCCGCTAATAAAACTGTACTTTCTGCACTTGTTCCTGCATAGCCTGATTTTGATGGAATAATATCAATTTGATACAACATACCACTTTGTACTAATTCTTTACTATTCTCATAAATATTTGATGACATCCACTCTTCATCAGCTGTTAAATGCCCAGGACACAAGTTCCAATTGTATTCAGTCTTTGGCATTGTTTCTTCAATTAAATCATAAACTTCGCCACCAAGCATTCCACAATGTACTTTTTCTAGCCATACTACAACTGATGAAAAATATGGTTTCACCAATACATCAAGATAATCTTGAACAGCTTCATCCAATTCATTACTGTCATGAACTGCATAACCAGCTCTAGATGAGAATCCACCCTTATATCCAATCGATAAACTGATTGGATCTTTTAATTTCACTGTGTTCGTTGTTGGATAAATATTTGCCTTTATAAATCTTGGACCTGATGCAGCAATTGTAACCACACTATTTTTTTGTCCATATGCATTTAAGATGTTTCCCAATTCCATTTCAGAAACACCTACATCCAAGTGATTCATAGCCTTCAAAATACAGTCACTCGCAAGGGCAGCTCCAAATTCATAGTGAACAATTTCATTTACATTGTTTGTGCAACGAGCACCATCTTCTCCAATAAATAATCTTGTTGCATTAAATACATTACTTCCAACAAGTTCTTTAATTGTATCTACAACATAATATGGAACATCGAATAATTGAGCGTTATCTTCATAATTACTAGTAAAATTCTTCCATCCTACTATACCAACCTTATTTGCTTTATCAAAACCACACTGACTTAGAATATCCTTAATTCCTTTTTTTACATCCATCGGTTGATTCGGTAACGAAAAATATGGACAATGAATTGGAGTCGCCTTAATTCTAGCTTTCGAGGCCTTATTCAAATTCTCATTTCCTAAAACCATATAGTGCTCTCCACTTGCATTCAAAATTAGTAATGCCTCTTCAAATCTTGGCAAAAAACCAGTTAAATACTCAAAATTATTACCATGTTCCAAATCAGCATAAATAATTAAAGAATCAAAATTTTCACAATTCATTCTCTCTAACACTTTGTTCAAACGTTCATTCATTGTTTCATCCGTCAATTGTATAGGAGTATTTGTACAATCACATTCCGGTAATTTTACATTTTCATATTTTATTTTCATTAAACTAAACCTCCGTAATTAGTGTTTTATAAACAAATGAGAATTCGATTTACACAAGCTTGTCTAAATCGAATTCTCCAATTAAATAGTTCTGCTTATCGACATCGAAATTATTCAATATTACTGCACCAATTGTTCCAAACGAGATTGAATCATCCAACACACCATGTTCTTTCATACTAGGTGAGTACATTAAGCATGGTACACATTCTCTGGTATGATCCGTTCCTTTAAAGGTTGGATCATTTCCATGATCGGCAGTAATAATCAATAGTGTATCTGAATCAATAACACCTAATAATTGTCCAAGTAACAGATCAAAATCTTCAAGTTCATCCCCGTAACCAGAAACATTTCTTCGATGTCCCCACTTGGCATCAAAATCCACAAGGTTCGTAAATAATAAACCTGTAAAATCTTTTTTCATTTCTTCAATCGTTTGAAGCATACCCTCATGACTTGAAGTCGAATGAATACTCTTTGTGATTCCCTGCCCATTAAAAATATCACTAATCTTACCAATACCAATCACATCAAATGCATTTGATTTTAAGACATCTAAAACGGTTTTACTCGATGGAGACAAAGCATAATCATGACGATTGCTCGTGCGTGTAAAGTGACCCACCGAATCTCCAACATAAGGACGGGCAATGACTCTTCCTACTTTATATTCTGGTTTTAGAGTTATTTCTCGAGCAATTTGACAAACACGATACAATTCATCGAGTCCTGTCACTTCTTCATGTCCACAAATTTGTAGAACACTATCGGCCGATGTATAAAGTATCAATTTCTTTCCATCCGATTGAATCTCTTCCATCGCCAACTCATCTAAAATTTCCGTACCACTTGCACTTTT
>NZ_DS996845.1:93375-125633 GCF_000156655.1 Holdemanella biformis DSM 3989 | reverse complement strand
CCCAATCCCAAAAGAATCGATGACGATCGTTACAATTTTTTTAAATTTACAATTCCCTTTCATCTATAACTCCAATGCCGTTTCAAGAGCAATTTCAATCATGTTTATAAATAGTTTTTCACGTTCTTCACTTGTTGTTTTTTTCTTTGAAACCATGCTATCTGAAATTGTTAATAGACATGCGCTTTGTTTGTTTAACACTTTTGCATTATGAAAAAGAGCATATGATTCCATCTCTACACATTTACACTTTTCTTTTTGAATAGCATCATTTACTAAAGCTTTAGCTTTCTCTTCTCTTTTGTATACATCTGAACTATGCGCCTTAGCAACAGTCAATTTCCTTCCCATTTTTTTTGCCGTCTTTAAAATCGTTTTGTTTAATTGCAAAGATGGTTTTTCAACATGAGTCTTTTTCAACGATTGACAATATGCATAAGTTGACTCACTATAACATTCATCAACAAGCACCGTATCATAAACATCTAATTCTTCAGTGTATGATCCGGCTGTTCCAATTCGTATAATAAATTCAACATCATATTTGTCAAACAATTCATAAGAGTATATTCCCATGCTTGGTATTCCCATACCACTTCCCATAACAGTAATCTTCATGTTTTTATAATATCCAGTAAAACCTAACATGTTTCTAACATTATTTATGATTGTCACATCATTTAGGTAAGTATCTGCTATCATCTTTGCTCTTAGCGGATCACCTGGCATTAAAACAATATTGGCTACATCTTCCTTTTTAGCTTCAATATGTGTACTCATATCATTAATCATTTCCTTTCATTAATATAGATATAAAATCTTTAAAATTTTTACATTCCAACATTTTTTGATATCGTGTTTTATCATCAATTGCATCTAAAATCAACTCATACAGTTTAGGAACTTGATCAAAAGACTTGTTTAAAGCAAACATAAATATCAGACGTACATTATAACCATTCCATAAAATCGGTTCTCTCAATACAGAAATACAAATTCCGCTTTTCTTAGCATCTTTTTTTATGCTATGTGGAATAGCTATTTGATTGGAAAAGCAAGTTGGTGCAACGGCCTCTCGCTGGTATACTTGGTTGCGAAAATTCTCGTTAACATAATTATTTTCATATAATCTTTTGCACATCAAATCAATAATTTCATCTCTTGTTTGCAACGATATTTCAGGTAAAAATAAATTTTCATTAAAACATTCTGATATAGCTAAACTTTGATAAGCATTATTTACTTTGATTTGTTTAACTATTTTTTCAATCGCATGATATTCATTTGAATTTAAATAATCTTCAATTTTATATACTTCACATGAATTATTCCAATTTAATTGAACTAACGTCAATATCAAATCTGGTTTTACTTCTGAAATGCCCTTTGTATCCAAAAACGAAAAATTTCCACAATATTTCACATTTGATATGTCCTTAATTCCATTCAAAATAATTTTTTCTACAGCTTTTCCATATGGATTAACAAGCACTATTTTTATGTCCTCGCCACTTAATTTTTGTAAAGCTCCCAAAATATGCATTGCTATATAACCAACTTCACTTATATCTAATCTTAATGTTGTTTTTTCATAAAATCTTGAAGATATAAACGCCGCAATATCATAAACCAATACATATTTTTTTCTAAACTCATCAATTAATGGGTTTTTTAATTGCGTGTTTGCTTTACATCTTCGTTCTGCATACTTTAGATGCAAACTCAATTCATCCATTAAAGTATTATCATCTTTCAAATTAATAGAATATATTTGTTTTATTTCATCAAAGATTTCCATTAAAAAATACTTATATTCTTGATAATAAACGGATTGATTATCAATGTTATTTAATTTCAAAGAGATTTCAATTCTTGTTGCGACTTCCTCGCTCAATAACAGTCCCGTTTGTTTAAATAAATATTTTGAAAAATCATTATTTACTGTATTTTCTTGGAAATTCTGATTCAGTTGTGCAGCTAAAATATGTAATAAGATTGACATCAATTCAAAATCACTTACAACAATATCTTTTTCCCTCACATATTCATAAATTGCATTTCGAATAAATTTTACATCTAATGGTGCAAAATAAGATTCTAGAATAGACATATCAAAATCTGCATTTTCACTTTCCATACGCAAATAGTATACGATAACCTTTTGTTTTTTTACATCATCGCCTTTAAAATACAACTTATTCTTTTTTCTTACTATACATACATTAAATTTTTTCGAAATTTCATCATTAAGTTCTTTGATATCTTTATTTAATGATGAAGTACTAATATATAATCTATCAGCTAATTCATAATAATCTATTACATTTTGTACCACTAATTCTTTTACTATAAAAATTTTTCTATTTTCACTCACCACTTGTTGTTTATCATCACTATTTATGACAAAATTATCTTTTAATTTGTATCCTCTACCTTTTTTCGATTGTATAATGTGATCTCCATACTTTGTGTTTATAGCCACAATTTCATTTTGGACAGTTTTCGAACTTATTGAAAGATTTTTAGATATTTCAAGAGAAGTAATACATTCATTTTCTCTAGATAAAATTTCTAATATTTTACGCTGTCTTTGATTCAGAAGTACCTTCATGCCCAAAATCCTCTTACTTTCTAAATAATTTTATATGTATTTCTTTTAGCTCAAATTATAAATCGAATAATATAAAAAGACTAATTATCATTAAGAATAACACTTAATATATTCCTAAACAAATTAAATTCAGCCTATAAACAACTATTTACATATTTTTACTTAAACTAAAATATTAGCAATTTAATCAAATAATGAAATATATTTTTTTTCTTCTGTTAGTACAATCCCTTTATCTGAAATTTTCACATAAGGACAAACCAATAAAGAAAGTATCGTGATCCTAGATATGGGATTGTCAATGTATGTATTTCCTAATTGTGCATTGGCTTCATTCATTTTTGTGATTTTATCAACAACAATATTTATAGGCTCATCAGACATCAATCCTGCAATAGGCAATTCTAATGTGGCAATTACATTACCATCTTCAATTGCGCAAAAACCACCTTTTTGTTTGATCAATTGTTGTAAAGCAAATAAAGCATTTTTAGAATTATCATACACAATAGCTATGTTATGCGAATCATGTCCAACAGTACTTGCGATTGCTCCGTGATTAATACCAAAATTTTTTACAACACCAATTGTATAAGTATCTTTTTTATATCTGTTGATTACTGCAACATACATATAATCTTTTTGACTTGATATATCTACTTGTTTGTTTTTTGTTGGAAATTCAATTTGTTTTAAATTCGTTATAGAAGATGAATAAGATTCAAATTCTACTACATTGATAATTTCCTTTTTATTCTGAGAAGATATTTTAAATTTTTCCTCATCAAAACTTGGAACATGAATTGTATCCCTTAAATCATTTCCACTAGAATCAACAGATAACATTGAAATAAGTTTGCCATTTTTAGATACACACTGACCTTCAAAATAAACAGATTTTATATTTACACTTTCAATATCAGCTAAAACATTTAAATCTGCAACATAACCAGGAGCAATTGCCCCTAAATTATTGATATTTGCTTCAAGACAAGGCCTATAGGATGCACTTATATAAGCTTCAGTTAAGGGCATACCACATAAATAAGCATGTCTAATAATGCCATCTAGATGTCCTTTCTTTTGAATCACATCACTTCTACGATCATCACTACTAAAGGACACTCTCTCGTAATTTCCTATTTTTTTTAAAGCTTGCATAATTTTTGGCATATTATGATTGGTATTTGCATCTCTTATATCTATCCACATTCCCTGCCTATACTTTTCAATCACTTCTTCAACTTGCCTAGCCTCATGATCACTTTTAATATTTGCACATAAATATGCAGACAATCTATTACCAGTTACTAAAGGTGCATGTCCTTGGATATAACAATTTTTTCTTCTGGCCGTTTCTAATATTTTCCCAATTCTTTCATCGTTATTTATGACACCTTCATAATCCATCACTTCACCTAAACCAATAACATTTTTCTCGTCTAGAAATTTTTCATATATCTTATAATCAAAATTTGCACCGCTATTTTCATAATTTGGTACTGAAGGAACACATGAAGGTACAGTTAATAACTGTCGCATAGGTAGGTCTTTAGCACTAGAAAGTATGTATTCCAATCCTTTTTCTCCTGCTACATTTGCAATTTCATGAGCATCCTCTAAAATCGTTAACGTTCCATGAGGTATAACTAATTTTGCATAGTTTGCTGGCGTTAATAAGCTGCTTTCGATATGCGTATGTGCATCAACAAACGCCGGACAAAGAAATAAACCATTTCCATTAACAATATTTTTACTATTCATTAGTGGTTTATCTACATTATATTCAACATGGGATATCCATTTTTTATAGATATAAACATGTGCATAAATCCACTCTTTAGTAAAGACATTTAAAATTTTGATATTTTCAAATACTGTATCATTCTCGATATATCCTTGACTTGCATTTATTAATTCTTCAATACAATCGCATTTTAAATTGATCATTTCGATTCTTTATTCTCCAGTTTTAATTGTTGTCTTTCATACATCTTAACAAACGGATAATAAAGTACCATATCTAGAATCAATAATGCTACAACTAAAAGCAATGCTTTTACATCTCCTGTTGACAAGAATGCGCCAAAAACACTTGGCATATTAAATGATAACATTGCATATGTTTTACCAATGATATTAGTATTCATACAAAAATATGCAATACATGCATTAATTGTTGGTACAAATGCACATGGAATAAAGAAAATTGGGTTTAACATCATAGGTAAACCAAAAGTAGCAGGTTCACTAATTCCGAAGAAAGCCGGTAACACACTTATACGACCTACTGTTTTTATCATTTCAGATTTAGAAAAACAACATAATATTGAAACTGATAAGCACGCACCGACTCCTCCAATAACCACAAAGTATACCCAGAAAGACTCTGTCAAAATTGCAGTAGGAGCTATTCCTGAAGCTTGTTGTGCTGCATTAGTTGATAGATTCATAAACATAATAGGTCCCATCAATCCCCAGAATGTAGCATTATGGATTCCAAAGAACCAAGCTGCATTTATAATAAATGTCATTAGTAAAATAAACCATAAACTATCAGTAGCTTTGATTTGTGGAGCAATAATACTTGCTATCCAAGCAGCAAAAGTAGTATTCATTGATTTGAAAATCACAAATAATACTAAATAAAATAACATAATCAACACAGAAATAGCTAATGAAGAGAATGTTTCACTTAATGATGGTGGAACACTATCTGGTAATTTGATTTTTCCAAAATTTTTCTGTTTTAAAATACGATATATTTCTACAGTGAAAATTCCTACAAAAAGACCTACAATAATTCCTTTTCCATCTAAATAATTTAAATCTGTTAAAGATGTTCCATATACTAATTTTTCAGGTTTTACTGTTAACATAAACATACCAAAAATACATATAAACAAAGGAATCAATGGATCTACTTTATATTCTTTACATAAGTTATAAGTAATACCTAATGCAATATACAAAGATGTAAAACCTAGTCCAAGAACTGAAACCCAAGAAAAGATTGCACTATTTGCAGACACAAAGTCTGCCCACGCCTTCATAAATCCTGTAGCATTTTCTGTTGCTGGTGCTGCACCAATTACAGCAAATATACCTCCGAAAATCATAATTGGTAACATTGAAATAAATGTATTTCGTATAGCTTTTAAGTGAACTTCATTACCTAATTTTGCCGAAATTTCCAATATTTTCTCTTCTAAATTTTTCATAGCCTATCCCTCCAACATTTCT
Organism: Holdemanella biformis DSM 3989; assembly: GCF_000156655.1. Classification (GTDB taxonomy): domain Bacteria; phylum Bacillota_I; class Bacilli_A; order Erysipelotrichales; family Erysipelotrichaceae; genus Holdemanella; species Holdemanella biformis. The sequence continues at coordinate 119,779 of NZ_DS996845.1, read as the reverse complement.
TTAATTTGTGAAATCACATTATCCACTCTCATCATTCCATAATCCATTGGATTAATATAACTAACCGGAATTTTATTTTGAGTTGTTTTTTTTATACTAGGAATCAAATGGCGAATCTGTGGTCCTACAAGAATAACATCAATGTTTTCAATATGTTCCATATATTCTCCTTCTCCAAATGCTTCAACATAACAATAACCATCACAATTTTTATTGATTTTTTGAGCCAACATAGCAGTAGACATTCCTGCATTACAAACTAGCATTACATTAATCATTAGATTTTCCTTCTTCCTTTTTAATAATTTCCAAAAACTTTCTTACTAAAGTAATAATAGTTTCTGCACTCATCATTTGATCTTCCGCATGCACCAAAAACAAACTGATTTGCATTGTGCTACTATCAACAGATTCTGAAAGAAGTTTGGCATGAATCTTTTTTGCTTTCAACAAACTGTTATAAGCACTTTCTAGCTTTGAATTGGCTTGAGAATAATCCTCTTCCTTAAATAAATCCAACGCTTCAATACAAGAAGACTTACAATCTCCGCTGTACGAAATGATTTGCATTAATAGTGTTTCAATATCTTCCATAACTCTCCTCCTTAATATCCCTAATATATAATAAAAAAATTAAAAAAAATTTCTCTTTTTTACTTTATAAAGAGAAATTCTTTACAATTTTACAGTTGAACATTAATACTCAATAACATAATACCTTACATAACTGATTTTTATTTATTATAATCAATTTTAACTAGAATGGTTTTCTTATTATTCATATGCTAAAATAGGCGAGAAAGAAGTGAATTTATGAATAAAGCATTAGCACATTTACATACAATCAATAAGCACAAAGTAAAAGTTACATACTTGTGTTTTCGCTGTCATTTATACAAACAAGGATTACTACATGACTTAAGCAAATACTCTTATATCGAATTGAAAACCGGTTTTCATTATTATCAAGGATTCCGCTCTCCTATTGATGCAGAAAAAGAAGAAAAAGGTTATTCATTAGGTTGGTTACATCATAAAGGAAGAAACAAACATCATTGGGAATATTGGCTTGATTTTGGCGTAGATGGCATATATGCGTGTAAAATGCCAACCAATTATGTCATTGAAATGTTTTGTGACAGAGTTGCCGCAAGTATGATCTATCAAAAAGAAAAATACACCGATTCAAGCGCCCTTGAATATTATGAAAATGGACGAGGTAAAATTCTGATTCACCCGGAAACAGACGCCCTCATCCATCACTTATTGAAATATTTATCTGAGCATGGTTTAGATCAAACCATTCATTATATTGTTACAGAAATCAAAGAATAATTATTCTACAGTCACACTTTTCGCAAGGTTACGAGGTTTATCTACATCGCAACCTTTTTCTTTTGCGACATAATATGCGAGTTCCTGCAATAAAACAGTTGCTGGAATACAACTAAATAATGGATCCACATCCGGAATACGAATTACATAATCAAAACCTTCTGCATTCTGATTTTTTGAAGTAATTAGAATGACTTTTGCCCCACGAGCTACTGTTTCTAAAATATTTGAAATCGTCTTTTGTGCAACACTAGGCTGTGTAGCTAACGCAATCACTACCGTATCTTTTTCAATCAATGCAATAGGACCATGTTTTAATTCTCCAGCCATATATGCATCGGCATGTACATAAGAAACTTCTTTTAGTTTTAATGCCCCTTCTAAAACACTTAAATAATCCAATTGTCTACCAATAAAGTAAGCATCTTTTTGATTCGTTAGTAGTTTTGCGAATTCTGCCATTTTATCTTCTTGTTGAAGCATTTCTTCTACCACTTCTGGCATTTGTTTCAACTGATTGATCATATTATATTTATTTTCTACATCCCCATTACATAATGCTGCAAGTTTTAAACATAAACATGCCAACAGCACAAGTTGTGTTGTATAAGCCTTCGTACTTGCGACTGCAATTTCTGGCCCAGCACAAGTATATAATACAAAATCAGATAAACGAGCTAGACTAGAGCCTAATACATTTGTCACAGCTAATGTTTGTGCTTTGTTTTCTTTTGAAAGTTTTAATGCCGCCAAAGTATCGGCTGTTTCTCCAGATTGTGAAACAAAGATGCATAAAGTGTTTTCATCAATTCGATAATTTCCATATCTAAACTCACTTGCACTAATGCAGTAAATTGGTAAATCAATCCATGTGCGCAATAAGTATTGAGCATACAAACTCGCATGATATGCAGTTCCGCATGCAACAAAATAGATTTGATTGATTTTTGAAACGTCTAAACCAGATAATTCTGGCATAGCCAAATTATTTTCAATATGAGCTCTTAGCGTTTCTTTAATGACATATGGCTGTTCATGCATCTCTTTTTGCATAAAAGTATCATATCCACCTTTTTGAGCTGCACACGCATCATACGAAATGTGTGTCCATTTCATAGATACTGGATCTCCAAAGAAATCATATAATTCAATACTTCCTGGTTTCAAAATAGCCATTTGATTATCTTCTAAAGCACAAATATCCTTTGTGTAATCTAATACAGCTGGAATATCACTTGCACAAAAAGCAGCCGTATCCGTTTTTCCAACAATCATTGGACTTTCTTTCTTTGCGACAAAGACGCAGTCTGGATAATCTGTACAAACTACACATAGCGCAAAACTTCCTTGAAGATACTGTACACATTTCTTTAAGGCATACATCATATCTCCTTGATAGTAATAATCCAACATATGAACAATGACTTCACTATCTGTCTGTGATTGAAATTTATATCCTTGTTCCAATAAACATTCTTTAATGGATGCATAGTTTTCGATGATTCCATTATGCACAATTGAAATTGTCTCACTCTCATTTGTATGTGGATGTGAATTCATATTACTTGGAACACCATGCGTTGCCCAACGTGTATGTCCAATTCCTGTATGTTCAGGATGTTCTTTTTCGGATAATATCTTTTCTAAATTTGTTAAGCGTCCCTTGGCCTTATACGTTTCTAAATGATGACTTGAAACTAATGTCACTCCTGCAGAGTCATATCCACGATACTCCAATTTTTCCAAACCCTGCAATAAAAACGGTAAAGCATTCTCTTTACCTGCGTAAGCTGTGATTCCACACATTATAAAAAATCCTCCTATTATATTATTTTCATGGAGGATACCAAATGGATTTGTTCAATATTCACACATTGGTTTTGTCCATCGTTAAAGGTTGTATCAACCTCCAGACTACCCGCCGAATCTTTCGATAAGTCTGGTCCTCGTCAACTAGTTTCTAGTCCTGGCGCTATTTTTTTACTACAACTCCATGAATAATGAATATTATACAAAAAATAATACATATGTCAAAAAAAGAAGACTTACTCTTCTTCAACTAGATTCAATAATTCTAGTATTCGATTTAAGTCTTCTTTATTTTCATAATGAATAGAAATTGAATTTTTACTGATAGATACAGATGTTTGGAAGAATTCTTGTAGCTTTTCTTTCGCTGCTTTCACATAAATATCTTCCTTTGGTTTTTCTACCGTTTTTTTATTATTTGTATCCTTTACAATTTGTTCTACTTTACGCACAGACAACCCTTGATCGATGGCCTGTTTAGCAATCTTGCGCATGCTAGATTCCGTTTTAAGACCCAACAAAGCACGAACATGCCCCATACTTAATTGTTTATTTACAACATATTCCTGTACATCTTCAGGAAGTTTTAATAGACGCAATAAGTTTGTGATATGTTCACGTGATTTTCCCACACGATGAGCCAATTGTTCTTGTGTATATCCTAAACGCTGAATCAATTTTTCATAAGCTTTTGCTTCTTCAATTACGTTTAAATCTTCACGTTGAATATTTTCTAACAACGCAATTTCCATCATTTCCTGATCATCAAAATCAACAATGATAGCTGGAATATTCTCTAATCCAGCAAGTTTTGAAGCTCTAAGTCTTCTTTCGCCTGCAATCAAATCATATCCCTGAATACTTTTTTTAACTAGAATAGGCGTAAATACACCATGCTGCTTAATCGATGAACTTAATTCTTTTAGCGCTTCATCATTAAATACTTTACGAGGCTGATATGGATTTGGACGAATTTCATTTACAGGAATCTTTGATTGTTGCTGACTTTCAACTTCCATATCTCCATTTTGAATATCATCTAATACCTTGGAAACATCTTGCCCAAAAATACTAGACAAGCCTTTTCCTAAACGAGCATTATTTTTGTTATCCATAAATTATGCCTCCTTTGAATTACGTTTTAGTACTTCTTCAGTTAAACCAGCATATGCCTTGGCACCTGTACTTTTTGGATCATATTCAAAAATCGATACACCACGACTTGGTGCTTCAGACAATTTTACATTTCTTGGAATTGAATTTTGATATACAAGCTTTCCAAATGTTTGACGAACATCTTGCGATACATCAACACTCAATCTTGTACGAATATCAAACATCGTTAATAAAATTCCTTCGATTTTCAAGTTACGATTACTTGTTCTTTGTACAAGACGAATTGTAATCAACAATTGCGTTACACCTTCCAATGCATAATATTCACATTGTACTGGAATTAAAATACTGTCAGCCGCCGTTAATGCGTTTGTATTTAATAAGCCAAGTGAAGGTGGACAATCAATAATAATATAATCATATTGATCTCGAATAGGTGCAATTGCCTTTTTCAACAATTCTTCCTTGCCATATTCCATTTTATCCATGTCCAAATCAGCACCTGCTAAATTAATGTTAGCCGGTACAATATCAATTCTAGGATTCACCTTAGGCACGATAGCTTGCTGTATTGGAACACCTTCCATTAAAACTGAATAAATTGTTGCTTGTGAATTATTTTGATTCGCACCCAATCCCTGTGTAGCATTTCCTTGTGAATCGAAATCAATCAATAATACTTTTTTACCTACATGTGCAAGTCCACTCGCCAAATTTATAGAAGTTGTCGTTTTTCCAACTCCACCTTTTTGATTCGAAATCGCCATTACTTTTCCCATACTTAACCCTCCAAAGGTTTTTTCTTGATTTGCCCATACGCCCTAGGATATTTACTAGGTGTATGTTTTACCTTTTTAAAATATAAATTAATACGTGTTGCATCCTCTTCAATCATGAATTTTTCTTCATCAACCAATTCAACACCTAATGTATCAATTGCCTTTTTCGCATTTAATAATTCTTCATGTCCATTTTTTCCTTTTAGTGCCACCATTGTACGATTCATTTTCACAAAAGGAACACAAAGTTCTAATAAAATTGATAATTTCGCAACAGCACGTGCGCTGACCACATCAAAACATTCACGCTTTTCTTTCGCTAAATCTTCGGCTCGAACATTTAATATATCTAGATTTTCTAAGTTCAATTGAGTTTTCACTTCATTTAAAAAACGACAACGCTTTTGTAAAGGCTCCACCAATGTCATATGTACATGTGGAAATGCAATTTTTACTGGGATTCCAGGAAAACCTGCGCCTGAGCCAATATCACACATTGTTTCAAAATCAATATTTGAAAAAGGCATGATTGAATCGTAGAAATGTTTCTCCCACACTTCTTCTTCCTGCGTAATTGCCGTTAAATTCATCTTCTCATTCCATTCAATAAGAAGTTGCATATATTTTTCAAATCGATTCATTTGTTCTTCATTTAATTGGATGCCAGCTTCTAAACAAGCCTTTTGAAATTCTACTTTAGTCATGAAAACCCTCCACGCTAATCATTATATCATATAATCGTTTCCGTCGTATTCTTACTATACGCAATAATTCGACATTATGCATGTCAGTTTATTAGTTTTGTTCATTTATGTTACAATTTTAAAAAGGAGGTCACTTATGAAAAACTTTAAAAAAATTTTATTCATTCTTATATGTATCTTAATTGCCTTTATTGGTGGTATGTTCTTTATGAATAAACAAACAGAACCAGAAATCACATCTACATTAATTCAGAATCGAATTGAACAGGCGAGTGATTTAGTAACCACAAAATATCATTATACGAAAGTAGGAAAATTCGAAAATTCATTAAATCTCAATGGATGGTCTATCCCTTTGACAAACAAATACTTCATACTAACATTTGAAGGGGAAATTCAATTAGGTACAGATTTATCTAAGGCAAATGTAGAGATCAACGACTCAACGATTCATGTGACTGTCGATAAACCTGCTGTTATTTCGAATTCAATTGATGAATCAAGCATTGAAGTCTATGATGAAACAAAAAATATTTTTAACCCAATTAGTGTGAGTGACTATAAAGCTTTTGCGCTCGAACAAAAAGATAAGGCTTTATCTGAGGCAAAAGAAAAAGGATTAATGAAAACGGCTCAAGAAAACACAAAGAAAAGTATTAAAGAAATTGTTTCCATTATTCCTGACACGGATGAGTATACAATTGAAGTCACATTTAAGGAGTAATTATGCCAAATATCAAATTAGTCGATGCATTCACAGATTTTGTAGAAGAAAGTACGCTTCCATATCGTCAAATGATGACCTACTACAATTGTGCATTAATGGAAGTGGAAACTAAATTTAAAGTACTTAACGAACAATTCTCCCTATTCTATGATCGCAATCCCATTGAGTCCATTCATACGCGTATTAAATCGCAATCCAGCATTCTTAAAAAACTTCAAAAAAAGAATCTTGCTTTAACCATCCCAAACATTGAAAACAATCTGTTCGATATTGCAGGTGTTCGTGTGGTATGTTCATTCACTGAAGATATTTATTCTTTGGCCAACTCTTTTCTTAACCAAGATGATGTTCGCTTGATTGAAAAAAAGGATTACATTCAAAATCCAAAAGAAAATGGGTATCGAAGTCTTCATTTAATTGTAGAAATTCCTATCTTTTTATCAGATGAGAAAAAATGGGTCAAGGTAGAGGTACAATTTAGAACCATTGCGATGGATTTCTGGGCAAGTCTAGAACACAAAATTCGCTATAAGAAGAACTTATCAAAAGAACGCTTAAATGAAATTGATAAAGAATTATTAGAATGCGCTAAAATTTGTAAGACACTGGATGAAAAAATGGAAGAAATAAAGACGGGAAATTAATTTCCCGTCTAATTTTCTTCATATACTTCTTCAAAAGATACTTTTGCGTCTTGTGCATTTTCTTTCATGAATTTACGATTTTTACAGAATCCAACTGTTAATAATGGAACAATGATAATTGCGATTCCTAAATATCCACAATATCCATAGCCATACTTAACAACATTTGTTAGTCCGACAAAAGAAATTCCCATAGAAACGACCATGATGAATGCTGAAACTAAAGCCCTTCGAACTGGTACATTTTCTACATTTTGAAGGAACTTCACATTTTCGAAACGATTCACAAAGCCAAAGATGACGCAGACTGCACTTGAAATCAAGCATAAAAATAATACCAATCCATATAGTGCCACAAGCCAGTTTGCTCCAAATGATTTTAATGTTGTCAACGTTGGTAAAGTTGTTCCGTTCGGCTGTGTTAGATAATAGTGTTGCCAACAAAGTAACATTAATACGGCAAGTCCTAATCCTAACATATTCAATGTGAATGTTAATGCCATTGAACGATCACAATCTTGTTTTGTTTTTAATACACTTGTTCCACAAACTAGGATAGCAGGTACTGTAACCCATTGAAAAGCTGAATAAGTAACACCGTTCCAAACTGCTTTTGGAAGTTGACTCCATCCATGTACTGAAAAATCAACGCGCATAACATCTAATAAGTTATGTCCATCTAATAAGCCAACTGTATAAATAGATACAGCTAATACTAAAATGACAATTCCCATATATGTACTTGCTCTACGAATTAAGTCGACTCCAAAAATTGTTAAGAATAATACAACAAGGCCAATCACAAATGTTCCTAGATAGTAATTCAATCCAAAGTATTGTGTTAATGCACTGGCTGCTCCAGAAATACATGATGCGACAACCATTAAAACCATGATATTAAAGAATAATTCAAATAACAGTTCTACCTTATCAAATGGATGATATAAACATTCAAATAATTCTTTATACGTTTTTAATCCTCGTGAATTCATCATAATTTGACCTTCACGAATTGTCATTGCTAAAAGTAACATCGCAACCGCAACACCAACAATAGCTGGCCAACCTAAACTAACAAACCATGTGTTTTCCTGATTTCCTGTTGCAAATCCTCCGCCTGCATGAGCCGCAAATGCAGTTGTTGCCACTGAAAATGCTGCCATCCAGGAACGATTTAATTTTGTGTTTTCATTTCTCTTCATTCTCAAATTCTCCTTTTCTGCAACAAAAAACCTTCCGTCTCTTGTTGCCTGATAAACAACTTCAGAGACGAAAGGTAATATTTTTATTCTTCCGCGGTACCACTCTAATTCATTCTAACGAATGCCCTCATCGATGCAATCACATCTAGTCTTTATATCGTAAGACTCACGTCTATAACTACATTATCGCTATAGCCACTCCATGGTGATTTTCATTCTCTAGCTTTACGATATTTTCCACCAAACAATATCTCTCTTGGCTAAAACTTAGTGAATTACTCTTCCATATCAATGTGTTGTCTGTATAATACTACGATTTACATTTTGTTTCAATATTAAATTGAAATTTTTTTCATATATTTGTAAATGAAAAGAAAGAGGCCCTATGCCTCTTCCATAATCTGATTGATTGTATCAACGACTCGACTTGTATTTCTTCCATCTGTATATACCATGTACTTCATTTGAAAATAAGATAATTTGTCATAATCATAATCTTCAAATTTCAATGCTTCCATCAATTGATTTTCATCCGTACATACTGGGCCTGGAAAATCGTTAAAATCAATATTCAATCCTATATCTTGTTTATATTCATCAATATCTGGAATATAGCTAATCATTGGTTTATTTAATAAAGAATAATCAAATATCACACTCGAATAATCGGATATTAAACAATCACTCACCTGCATCAGTGTATATAAATCTTCTTTATTCATATTGATTCCACCTTTGCACTGAATGTCTCCAAGTAATGGATGAAACTTATATAGGACAATATAATCTTTAATTTTTGTGAAATCAAAAGACTGGATTTTAAAGCCATCAATGATATTTCCTCTAAAAGTAGGTGCGTATAAACATAATTTTTTATCCTTTAATTCAGGATATTTCAAATAGAATTCATCTTTTCCATTCAAATTTAACAATGTATCAATTCTAGGCATTCCCGTCACCAAAACTTGATTTTTTTCTACATTAAACGCTTGAGAATAAGGATCTTTCCAATATTCCGCATTACATAAAACATAATCATAGTTTTGTACAGGATATTGCCTTTTAATTTGATTTCCAAATTTCTTAACGGCACCACACGCATGCCATATTTGTAGTACCTTAACATTCTTAGGTTTCATATGACTAATCACATAATTATTATCATTTAAAATCACTAGACTTGATTTTTTGATTTCAACAAGTTGTTTTAAACAATTCAAAAAGTATTTAAAATCACCCCATAAATTCTTTTCGAACATCAATAAAATATAATGAATGTCATATTTATTCTCATGACGTAATTGTTTATCAATTAATTTAAAATCAGACGATAATTCACTTTGAGTTAAACTAATAAAAGTAATATGGTTCTTCTTTGGACGAATATAAAAAGTTAAAATATCTACAATCTTTAAAGCAATATTTAAGATTATCTTACTTAATCCCATTTTAGTGCACCGCCTTATATAGAATATCTACAACTCTTTTAGATGCCTTTCCATCTTCATGATTATTAAAATATTGATTAAATTCATTTAATTTCGAATAATCATACACTTCATTTTTAATAGCTTTCAACATGGTTTCTTCATCCATATAAATTTCACCAGGAATATCCTTATGAATATCTAAATAGAAACCTCTTAAATCTGTGGCATATTCTTTTAAATCATACATATAGAAATAAATAGGTCGTTTCAATATCGCATAATCAAAGAAAACGCTCGAATAATCTGTAATTAAAATGTCGCTAATCACATATAACTCATTAATTTCTGCTTGTGCAGGTATAGAATATAAGAATCCGTCTAATTCTGGATCATCTTTAAATGTGTTAATAATTAAATAATGAGGTTTAAATACAACAATTGTATCTTCGCCTAAAATTTCTTTCCATTTTCTAAAGTTTGCCTTCAATTCAAAAGTATATCCTGCAGAAACATAAGAATTATCTCTCCATGTAGGTGCATATAACACAATCTTTTTATCCATTGGCAAATGATACTTATTTTTTATTGCATCACATTCTTCTTTTGTGGCATTTGAAATAAAATCATTTCTAGGATAACCTGTTTCAATCAATCTTTCTCTATTGATTTTAAAAGACGTTTGAAAAACACGCGTACAAAACGCATTCGGACTAATCATATAATTATATCTTGCGACATCTACATCATAAGAATGGCACATCTGTTCATAACTAACTCCAGATCGATAGAACGTTGTATCTTCACTTACATCAATATCGTGAGCTAATCGTTTTAACGGGGTTCCGTGCCATGTTTGTAGATAAACCTGATTTTCCTTTTTAAAGATATATGTAGGTAATTTGCAGTTCACTACCCATAATTTTGCCTTGGACAAATAATAGAAATAAGGAATGCTGAAATACTCCTTTATTTCAGCTCCTTCAATATGAATATTCTTTTCTTTATGATTTTTTATAAACCAAATAAAACGGTATCCAACAAATCGTGGATCTTGTCTCATTTGTTCATAAATAGCTTTAGGATTATCCGAATAGCCACGGCCATGAAAAGATATAAATATGACAAGCTTATCATCTACTTTAAATAGACGATATGTTAATTTATAGGCCAAGCGAATACACTTTCCCGCAAACTTTTTAATAGGTCTTAAAAGCTTAATTAACATGGCTATCCTCCTTCTTTTATTTAAATACTTCCTCTACAATATGCTTTGACGCATTTCCATCATCATAACAACAGAAACGCTTGTAGAATTCTTCATAACGTTCTTTATATTCTTCATTGATTTGATCAATATTTAAAATCGCATTCACAACTTCTTCACTTGTATATAATAGTGGGCCTGGAACCTCAGTATTCATATCAATATAGAATCCTCGTAATTGATTTTTATATTTTTCAATATCATATGTATAGAAAAGGACTGGTCGTTTTAAATTCGCAAAATCAAAGAATACACTTGAGTAATCCGTGATACAAATATCACTAATCAAATAAATCTCACTAATATCATCATATTTACTTAAATTATAAACAAAACCTTCAAGTCCTGTTGTATCAATGTTATCTGCAATATAATGGTGCGTTCTTAATAAAACAACATATTCATCTGATAATTTTTCCATCATTAACTTCAAATCTAAGGCCAATGTAAATTTATATTCACCTTTTCCATAATGTTCATCATCACGCCATGTTGGTGCATATAAAATCGTTTTCTTATCTTCTGGAATACCTAGTTTTTTTCTTAAGTCTTTCGCAATTTGATCTTTGTTTGGCCAATATAAAATATCATTTCTTGGATATCCATATTCAAGCATTTTACCCTCATACATAAAACAACTTCTAAATGTTTTCGTACTAAACGGATTGGCACTTACTAAATAATCCCATTCTTGTCTTTGGCGATAGAATTGCTGCTTATATTTTGGAGATGCTGAAGTTACTTCTTCTTGATCGAACACAAGACGTTTTAATGGTGTACCATGCCAAGTTTCAACAAATACTTGGCCTTCTCTTTTGCGATACCACAATGGTTGTCTAACATTAAATACAAAATATTTACTAACAGCTAAATAATACGCATATTTAAAAGAGAAACGCTTTACAACTTCTGCTCCATAAGGAACTTCATGCCCATCATTCAATGCCCATACACATTTATATTTGCCTGGATAATTCTTGGCAATATATTCATATATATATTTAGGGCTGTCTGAGTAATTTTTAGCCATAAATGTTTCAAATAAAATTGTGTTTTCTTGAATTGGTTTCTTAGAATAAACATGATAGTAAGCAAGTTTAAATAAAACATTCTTATTTTTAAAGATTCTAAAAAACTTTTTAATTCCTAATTTTCTTCGAACACAACTTTGAACACCTTTCAAGTCACGATTTTGTAGATAAGCTACCATTTTTCTAGAATTACGCTTATAGCGATTCATAACTTCTGGACGAATACCATCCATTGTTTTTGCCATTCGTTCAAAGTATTCTGTACGCCACAAATCATCTTGACTACGACGAATCTTCTTTGCCATTTGAGAAACAAAATACGATACAATTTTACGATCTAAGCAGAAACGTACAACCCCTTCTTCTTTTAAAAGTGTACGTGTATATTCAACTGCATCGCATCTTTCATTAAAACGATTTTCATTCTCTTCCTGACTCAATGCTGGTTCATTAATAGGATCATTATGCTTACGTTTCACATAGATTGCTTCTTCTACTTGTAAAGCGGAAGTCAATTTTTCTAATAATGGACACATGAATGTCATATCACAATAATATCTAAAGTTCTCATTAAATTTTAAGTTATTGCGAACAACAAAATCACGATTATACAAATTACCTAACACTGTAAATGTACGGATTCCTTTTCGGTTATCCATTGTATAAAAAATAGCTTTAGCTTGTTGCTCATCTTTTTCATATGACGAAAACGAAATAAAATCAGAAAGTCTATTCAAACGTTGTTGTTCTCTTTCTTCTTGATCCTCTTCATCCACTTCTTTATTTTCAATTTTATGAAGATAATTCGCTTTATTATTCCAAGTGTGATTGATCATACCATAAACCATATCCACATCATGATCTATCGCCTTGATCATATTTTGTAGAGTATCTTCCAAAACATAATCGTCACTATCCAAAAAGTAAAGATAGGCACCTTTAGCTTCTTGAATTCCAACATTTCGACAAGCCGCTACACCTGTTACTCCTTCAGGTAATGCGTATACTTTCATGTCAAAAACAGAATTATATTGTTCTAATAAATCATCAATATCTTCAGTTGGATGATCTAAAACGACAATTAATTCAAAATCTTTAAATGTGCTTTGTGCTAAATTTTGTAGACATTCTTTAAAATAATGTTTGTACTTAAAAAAAGGAAGGATAATACTGATAGTACGCATATTAACCCTTCAATTCCTCTTTTAATTGTGTTGTACTAATACCTTCTGTTCTTGGTAAATAAACAACTTCACAATAATCTTTTAAGAAATCAAATTTTCCCTTCCAATCATCGCCCATAACAAACACATCTACATTATATTTTTTTACATCTTCAATTTTTTGTTCCCAACTTGTTTCTGGAATAACCTTGTCTACATATTTAATCGCTTCTACAATCTTCATACGATCTGTGTCTTTAATTTTACACACTTTATTTTTACCCAAATTAAACTCATCACTACTTACCGCAACAATCAAATAATCCCCTAATTCTTTTGCACGGCGTAATAAATTTAAATGACCTACATGAAATAAATCAAAAGTTCCATATGTTATTACTGTTTTCATGAGTATAAACCTCCCTATATAAACACTGTAATTGTAAACTATTTTTGACAAATTGAAAAGGAGTCCATAAACTCCTTTATTAACCAAATAATTTTGCGATACCCTTTTTTTCTTTTTTAGGAAGCAAACGCTTTTCAAATTTTTCATCTAAGAATTTTTTCTTTTCCTTTTTGCTCATCGCCTCTAATTTGTCTACATAAACAGAATAATCATCACACACTTTATTAATGTCACCCATTTCAACAAGCTGACCACCTTCAATCCACATTCCCGTCTTGCAAAATTCGCGAACTTGACTTAATGAGTGAGAAATAAAGAAGATTGTTTTTCCTTCTTCATCTCTGAGTTTCATCATACGCTTCATGCATTTTTTCGCAAAACCTTTATCTCCAACACTTAATGCTTCATCGACAATAAAAATATCTGGATTTAATGCAAGTGAGATGGAAAATCCTAAACGAGATTTCATACCTGATGAATATTTTTTTACAGGCTGATATAAGAAATCTCCTAACTCTGCAAAATCAATAACATCATTTGTGATTTCTTGAATTCTCTTTTTTCTAAGCCCCATCAATGCGCCTTTGACGTTAATATTTTCAAGTCCTGTCAATTGTTGATTCAACCCTGTATTAATGGCAATCAATGCTTGTTCTCCATTAATTTTCATGGTTCCACTATTAATTTCAGAAATACCTGATAATAATAAAGATAATGTAGATTTACCAGATCCATTAGTTCCAAGAATTCCAACCACATCGCCTTTTTTTATTTTAAAAGAAACGTCTTTTAATGCATAGAATTCTTTCTTATCTGTTTTATATTGATTGTTTTTATTTCTTAAAGTATAGATTTTCGAAATATTTTCGACTTCAACAGCATATTCTTCTTTAGACATAAAAACCTCCTTAAATCATATCGATAAATTTCTTTTTGAAGGTGTACATCAAATAGCATCCTAACGCAAAAATCAAGAAAACCAGACACCAGAAATAAAGTGTAATAGCAGGATGATCAAATACGTTTCTTCCATAGAAAACGGCATCTCTATATCCTTGAATAATATAATAGATTGGATTTACCTTCACAAGTTTATTTAAAATACTTGCGAATGGAACATCTGCTTTAAAATGACAATCCCATAAAATAGGCGAGAAATACATCAACATACGCATGATTGAAGAAATAAATTTTTTTACATCACGCCATAACATTGTGAGTACAGATAATACTAGTGAAATAGCTTCTCCAAGCATAAATGCGCAGAACATATAATATAGAATCCAAAGCCAGTTTAGATTTGGATACCATCCGCTTAAAATCAAAGTAACGAATGTGATAATCAACATCACAAAATGATTGAATAGTTCTCTTAAACAAACTGTTGCTGGTAAAACCGACACTGGAAACTTCATTCTTGTGATGACATTGGTTTTTGAAAACACGGCAGAACATCCATCGACAATGCATGGACGAATATACCACCATACACTAAAAGCTACAACAAGCCATGGCAAATATTCGACAGTAATACCTTTGTATGTTTGTGCTTTTCTTCCCCAAGCAATCCCAAAGACTAACCAATATGTGAACACTTGAATAGCTGGAGATGCAAAGTTCCAAAAAATACCAAATTTAGAATCTCGCATATCTGACAACAATTCATATTTTGCGATACAGAAAATACGATAGAAATTTGAACAATTTTCTTTTATAACGTATAAAATGCTTTTAAACATATAAATATCTCCTTAACAACTTCTAGGTTATCATATTTTTTCTAGAAAAAAAATCTGCATGAAGCAGATTTTCTTGCATTCCTTCTCCTTTCCACTTCAATTCTAACAATTCAATGTGAATTTATTGTGAAAAAGGATGCGTTTTATTCGTTTTCTTCTTCCATTTCTTTTTCTACTTCGTCTAATCCATCTTCAACGATTTCTGATTCTTCTTCTTCATCATCCTCGTCAATTGCGATAGAATCTGTATCCATTACACTTTCTGAATACGTGTGACGTGAACGTAAATCCCAAGTATTTTGTGACATATTCAAGAAACGGCCATCTAAAGATAAATCTGTATAAAATTGTGCGATATTATCTTCAAACTGTGTTTGACTAAATCCCATTTCTTGACTTACATCTTTCCAAAGATCAACGAATGGCATAGCACCATCGTTGTTAGTCAATACTTGATAAGCTACTTCAATCATAGACTTTTTCATAATACTATAAAACTCCTCTTAATACTTACATTGATTCAACGGCTTCAACACCAATACATTCTAATGCGTTAGCTAAAACAATTTGAGTTGCCTTTACTAAAGCTAGACGTTGTGAACTTAATTCTAAATTATCACGATCTACAACTTTACATACATTATAGAAACTGTGGAATTTACTAGCTAAATTTTGAATATAGTGACACATTTTATGAACTTGGCGAGATTGTGCTGTTTCTACAATAACCTTATTGAATTCTTGTAAAGATTTCATCAATTCAATTTCTTTTTCATTTGTTAAATCTTCAAATGATGTTGCTAACTCAATATCTTGAGCTTGTTTTTGAATAGAACACATACGAGCATGTGCATATTGTGCATAGTAAACAGGGTTTTCATTTGACTTTTTAGTTGCCAATTCAATATCGAAATCTAAATGTGAATCTAATGCACGTTGTACAAAGAAATAACGAGCTGCATCAACGCCTACTTTATCGCACAACTCATTAATTGTTGTCGCATTTCCTAAACGTTTTGACATCTTCATTTCTTCCCCATTTGATACTAAACGAACCATCTGAATAATATCTACATGTAATTTGTCTGCATCGTTTCCTAAAGCTGTCATACTCGCTTTTAAACGAGGAATATAGCCATGGTGGTCAGCTCCAAAGAAGTCAACCAACATATCAAATCCACGTTGACATTTATCATTATGATAAGCAATATCTGGAACTAAATAAGTTAATGATCCGTCTTGTTTTCTTAAAACACGGTCTTTATCATCTCCAAATTTTGTTGTTTCGAACCATAAAGCACCATCTTTTTCATATACATAGCCCTTTTCATTCAATTCATTGATTGCAGCCTCTACTTTACCTGCATCACGAATACTTTGTTCACTTGACCAAACATCAAAATGTACACGATAACGATCTAAATCTTTTCTAATTTTATCTAATTCAAACTTAATTCCTTCTTTTCTAAAGAATTTCAAATTTTCTTCTGTAGGTTCTAAGTATGTTTCAGGATATTCTTTCGCCAATTCATATCCTTTTTCTTCAACATCCTTACCCATGTAACCGTCTTGACCAATTTCTGTAGGAATCCCTTGTGCTTGACGATAACGAGCATTTAAAGACAATGCCAAGTTTGTGATTTGGTTACCCGCATCATTTACATAATATTCACGAGTTACGTCATATCCCGCTTTTTTCATGATACGTGCACAACTGTCTCCCCAAGCAGCTCCACGAGCATGTCCTAAGTGTAAGGATCCAGTTGGGTTTGCACTTACATATTCTAAATCTACTTTAATTCCATTAGATGGTTGTTGACCGTAATTTTCCTTTTGTGCTAATACATCAGAAATTACTGTACTAAAACGGTCTTTAGATAATGTAAAGTTTAAGAAACCAGGTCCTGCAATTTCAATATTAGAAACCATTTCTAATGAAAATGCATCTAATAAGCTTTGCGCAATCATTCTTGGATTTTGATGTAATTGACGAGTTAACTGCATCGCAACATTACTTGAAAAATCACCATGATCTTTATTTTTTGGTGTTTCAACAACAATGTTTTGCACATCTAAATCTAAATCAAATGCTTTTTTTACTGCAATTTGAATGGCCTGCTTTAATTCAACTTCAATTGACTGCATATGTATCCTCCTTATTTATATATAGTACAAAGTGAAATTTTTGTTCTTCATTCCCCTGTATAAGACTGTATTTTACTTCTATGTGATTTTCGTCCACATCATAATGACTTGTATGACAATCCAAATCTATTTGTCCAAATTCTGTTTCAATATGCCCCTTTGTTTGACTATTTAAACGAAGTGTCAAATTCACAAGAACATCAGATTCACTACGGATTACTAATCCTTTTTTCCATATTCTCCATTCAAATCGATGTGTATCATTACTAAAAGAAACTAGAAGTCCTTCGTTCGCACAAAAATCAATTATAGCCTCTCCTTTGTATAATGTTTGATTTGAAATTTTATCAAATAAATGTACCTGATTTGTCATAGCTAGTGCATAATATCACACTCTGATTTTTTTGCAAGAAAATTTATTAAAAAACACAAGAATTTAATAAAAATATAACAAATTTAATTTAAAATCTATGATTTTTTATATATTTATCCCATTTTTTCACAAGTGAAAACGGTAACACATTGCATGTTACCGTTCATTTTAAAGTATTTCTTTTGGAAAATAAATTCGTTTATTCGTTTGATTTTTCATCTTTAATAATGCCTTGACAATCTGTGAACAACTAGATAAAGACACCAATTCATTTTTAGAATCTAACATCCAAATAATTTGATTTTCATCATTTTCTGTATATGGCAAATACGCCTTAGAATGTGATATTGCTTCATAATAGTAATAATCTAAATCATATCCAGATTCAATAAGTTTCAGTTTGATATCTTGCATTTGTTGATCACTTGGATCTTCGATCCACTCAAACAAATGACGATTTAAAATTCGATTTGCGAAATCCTTTAATATTTCATCTTCGCTTGCTAATGCTTGTTGAAAACCATAGAACATACGGTGTTCATCCATTAAATAAAAATCATTGTTCGATAGTTCTCCATTCATTAATGGTTCAAATACCGAAATATTACGAATCTTTTCATATCGCTTAAAAAATTGTTGAATCATAATTTCATATGATTTTGCATCTGGATGCAAGTAAACCTGCCAATACATATGGTATCTTGCCATAATATAGTCTTCAACACTGTGCATACCACTCATTTTCACACACAACGAATCATTTTTCACTCGCAAAGTTCGCAAAATTCTTTCTAAATCGAAATTACCATAGCTTGTACCGGTTTCATAAGCATCTCTTAAAAGATAATCCATGCGATCCGCATCCAATTGTGAGCTGATCATTTGATGCATCATTGGTTTGGGATGTTTATGCGTTAAAATCAACACAATATTTTGTGGTAGGGATTCATCTTCTTTTACTAAAGCCTTATGAATTTCTGTTTCTGGATCCAAAATCAAATCACAAGTCATTTGTTCGTGATGCTTCTTATGAAGTGTTTCAAAAAAATGTGAAAAAGGACCATGGCCCAAATCATGCAACAATGCAGCACATAAAACTTGAATTTTTTCATATTCACTTAAAGTAGCTGTGATTGAATCCACTTCTTCACACATTCGTCTTGTGATTTCATATACGCCTAGACTATGTGAAAAACGTGAATGCTCTGCCGTATGATAAATTTGAAAATCTCCACCTAATTGATGAATGCGATGCAATCTTTGAAATTCTTTTGCGTTGATGCAATCCCATATCACTTGATATTTCACATGAATATATCCATGCACAGGATCTCTTAATACTTTAGTTTCGTTGGTTTTATCAAACATGGCCATACCTCCTTTAATGCTTCTACAAGCATTTTATCAGATTTAAAGAAGTTATAGTCATATATATGATCTGGAGTTGTCCAAATATATTCTGAATGCACACTTAATTTTTTTGGTTTTTCATTAGAAGTACATGTGAAACAAGTTAAGTGAATTTCATATCCATCTTGATAATCAATACTTGATGATAAATATCTAACATCATAAATATCAATATCACATTCTTCTTTCCATTCACGAATTAATGCCTCTTCTTTTGTTTCATTTCCCTCAACTTTTCCACCAGGAAATTCAAAGAAACCTTGGCTTGAACCATAATTTCTTTGTGCAATCATGACTTTTCCATCAATCACAAGAGCTCCACACACAACATTAAGCTTGTTCATCTTCAATTCTTTCTTCGTGAATGATTTCAAACAACAACTGTGCGTTTTGTTTAGAAACTTGTTTTTGAATATCTAATACACGAATTTCAAGCAGTCTTGCTCCAAAACGAATACGAATCGTATCCCCAATTTTTAATTCCGTGCTTGGTTTTGCCACTCGATCATTGACCCAAATTCGTCCTTGTAAAGCTAGTTCTTTAGCTGCTTCTCTTCTTTTTAAGATTCGTGCTGTTTTTAAATATTTATCTAATCGCATCAAAACTCTCCTTCTAATTTATCAATCACTTGCATCATCAATTCAATATGCTTCTTTAATCGTTTAGAAATCATTATTTTAATTTTTCCACTCTCTAATTTCAAATTGATCTTACGACTAATATCATTGATAGCTCCAAATAGTTTTACCCCATCACAATTCTTTGACCATTCTGCACTCATAGTGATAGTAACAACATCTTCTGTTTCTTTTAATGATTCAACACCTTCTCGATTCACAAAGAAATCCAGTTTTTTCTGTTCAAACAATTGTTTTACTTCATTTGGAATATGTCCAAATAAGTCTTCAACACGCTTTTCATATTCAATCAATTCAGTAAGACTCTCTATTTTTTTGATATGTTGATAAATTTCTAATTTATCCCCATCATTATCCGTAAATTTTTCAGGGATATATCCTGATAATTGCACTTGTGCTACTTTATCATTTTTCTTATCTTCCATTGGCTTGCCTTGTTTTTCTTTAATAGCACTTGCCAACATTTCAAGATATAAATCCAAACCAACATCGTCAATAAATCCTGCTTGTTGAGGACCAAGCATATCTCCAGCTCCACGAATCGTTAAATCTCGCATAGCCACTTTATATCCACTGCCTAAAGATGTAAATTCTTTAATGGCTTTTAATCTTTTATGTGCTTGTTCTGTCAATTCTTTTTGTGGCTGCACCAATAAATAACAATATGCGATTTTTTCTCGACGCCCCACACGACCACGAATCTGATACAATTGTGATAATCCAAAACGATCCGCATCATCAATGATCATTGTATTCGCATTGGCAATATCAAGTCCTGTTTCAATAATTGTCGTACATACTAAAATTTGATATTTCTCTTGTTCAAAATCAATCATAGTTTGTTCAATATCATTTTTTTCCATACGCCCATGCGCTACTGCCACTTTTGCATCTGGAAACATATTCTGAATATTTTTTGCGACAGAATAGATATTTGAAACATGATTGTACAAATAGAATACTTGTCCACCACGTGATAATTCTCTTTGAATAATTTCTTTGACAACACTTTTTCGATTTTCCATCACATATGTTTGAATAGGATGTCGATGTAAAGGAGGAGTATTCAATTGTGAAATTGTACGCACACCAATCAAAGACATCTGTAAAGTTCTTGGAATGGGTGTTGCACTCAAAGATAGAACATCAATCGCATTTTTCATTTCTTTAATTCTTTCTTTATGTTCAACACCAAATCGTTGTTCTTCATCAATGATTAATAAACCCAAATTTTTATATTGGAAAGATTTATTCAACAATTTATGAGTACCAATAATAATATCGACTTGACCGGCTTCTAATTCTTTTTTGATTTGATTGATTTCTTTTGTCGCTACAAAACGATTCACAACACGAATATTTGCTCCCACATTTTCAAATCTTTTAACAAATGTTTGATAGTGCTGCATAGATAAAATAGTTGTCGGACACAATAAAGCTACTTGTTTATTGTTCGAAATCGCCTTAAAGGCAGCTCTCATCGCAACTTCCGTTTTTCCAAATCCAACATCTCCACAAAGTAAATGGTCCATTGGTTTTGGTTTTTCCATTTCTCGTTTGATTTCTTCTGTAGCTCTAATTTGATCTGGCGTTGCCTCATATTCAAAGGCATCCTCAAATTCTTTTTGTAGATCATCATCTTTACTAAACGCAAAACCAATATCTTCATTTCTTTTGGCATATAATTCAACTAAACGTGCTGCAATTTCTTCAACTTTTTTAGAAACTTTTTCTTTTGTTTTTTTCCACTTATTTGAACCTAATTGAGATAGTTTTATGCCCACCCCTTCTTTAGATACATATTTTCTTACAAGCTGAAATTGTGATAATGGTACATATAATTCATCTCCACCATTATATATAACGTGCAAATAATCTAAAGTTTTTCCTTTTATTTTTCGTGTTGTGATTCCAACATATTGGCCAATACCATATTGTTCATGCACAACATAGTCGTTTGGTTCAAGTTCAAGAATATTTTGTAAAATTTGTCCTTGTTTAAATGTTTTCTGATATCTCTTGATTTGACTAGGACGATGAAATAATTCTTGTTGAGTATACACAGAAATATCTTCATACACAAACCCTTCATAAAAATCATCTTCTATAAATATGATATTTTTATGAATCGAATATGCTTTTAAAGCCTCTTCTACCTTTTTAGTATGCTCTTCATCCAATGAAATATAGATGGTATTTCCTTTTAGATTCTCTAAAATTTGAATCAATGGCGGATCTGATTTTTCAAGTGTTTCTATTTTTGAAAAGATTGGATTTTTAAAATCCATGAAATCATGAAACATTTGAATGTTATGTTCTTTTTCAAATGTGAATACATCATGGAACATACTATATTTAGGTAAGTATTGATGGGATTCGACCATTTCTTGTATAAATGAAATTGTTTCTTCATTTAATTTTTTATATCCATTTTCTACTTCTTCCTGACTCGAAAAAATAATATGACCCTTCACATAATCCATGAATTGATTTGCGTTTAAATAACTAAAATAAATGTATAAATGAGGATCTATATCATAATTTTCTAAAGCTATTTTATCTTTTTCAAGATAATCCAATAAAAAATCATAATCATCTTGAATAAGTTTTTCGTGTTGTTTTTCCAATTCAGAGTCAATTTCCTTTTGTAGAAATTCTATCTGATCATCCGTAAATAATAAATCTGTAGCTGGATTGATAAATACAGAATCAATTGTTTCAATGGTTCTTTGTGTTTCTTCATGAAAGATTCGAATGGATTCAATGACTGTATCAAAAAATTCAATACGAATTGGATGGTCATATTCAAGACAATATACATCGACAATACCACCACGACTTGCGTATGTGCATGGACGATCTACATAATTCACTTTAGTATAGCCTGCGCGATTTAATTTTTGTTTCAATTCAGTCATTGTGATTTCTTGATCCACTTCAAATTTGAAACAAAGATTTCTAAATAATTCTTTATCTGGTAAATAACGGAAAAAGGCCGCCGTATTGCATATGATAATACGTGGCTTATCTTCTTTTACTAGCTGAGTAAGTACATAGAGTTGTTCTTGTTTATCTTCTGGACTTGAAGCAATGGCTTGAACTCGTAAAGATTCTTCCATCACAAATAATAATGTATCGTTAATAAGTGGTTTCAATCTTTGATAGAGTTGTTGCGCTTCATAGCGATTCTTTTTAACTACAATCCTTGTTTGTTTATCTTGTATAAACGCACTAGCTAAACACAATGCTTCTTCATTTGGAAGTAAGTTTCCTATATTATTTCCAAATTGAAGCATTTGTTGAACGATAGGATTGTCTTGTAGTTTATTTAATATTGTCTCTTTCAAGAATATCACCTTCTACTTTTTATTATATCTGTTCATTGTATCACTAAAAGAGTGTTTAATTGAAAATTTAGCTGCTTTTGCGGCCTGTTCCAAAGCATGATTTAAATCTTCTTGTTGTTCTTGAGGAAATTTTCCTAATACCCAATCTACAACCGGAATCATTTTATCTTTTCCAATACCAATGCGAATACGATCAAACTCTTGCGTACCAATGTGAGAAATTATACTTTTAATCCCATTATGTCCTCCGGCACTGCCTTTTTGACGCAAACGAAGTTTTCCAACAGGCATATCCATATCATCATATAATACAAGGATATCTTCTGCGGATACTTTATAGAAATCCATGCATTGTCTTAAGGCAATGCCACTATTATTCATATATGTAGTTGGTTTTAATAAAATAATATCTTCTCCATCAATTTTCTTTTTTGAAAAATAAGCCGAAAATTTTTCTTGATTAAAATCCATTTCTAACATTTGTGCTAATTTATCAATTGCCATAAATCCTGCATTATGACGTGTGTTTTCGTATTCTCTACCAATATTTCCTAATCCGATAATAATTTTCATGAAGTCCTCCTTCAAAAAAATAACGGGATAATCCCGTTATTCTTCATCTTTTCCTGGTGTATATAAAATGTGCAAACGACGCCCTTCGCCTTCGCCTTCACTCTTAGTAGAAATATCATTCATCCCTGCTAAAGCATTGTGAATTGCTTTTCTTTCATCGGCTGGCATTGGATCTAATACGGCATCTACTTTTGTACGACGCACATCTTTTGCGACGCGAACTGCCATTTTACAAATTTTTTCGTATCTTTCTTCCTTATAACCATTTACATCGATTAATAGACCGACACGCTTTTTGAATGCCGCACTAACTGCAGCTTTTACTAAACGATTGAATGCTTGTAAAGACTTACCAGCTTTACCAATCATAATCGCATTGTTCTTTGTATTTACAGTAATACGATAGAAACCATGATCATTTTCAATTTCAACAGTTCCATCCAATTCTGCATTATCAAAATATGTTTGAATATAGGATTTAATGAAATCTTCAATATCTTTTTGGCAATATGCTTCAATTTCAATTGTTTTTCCAATTCCTAAAAAACCACTTTTTTCTTCTGTAACTTCATAATGAAGTTCTTCTTTTGCACATCCCTTTGCGTTACATGCAGCATTTAAAGCTTCATCTAAAGTTTTCCCAGTAAATTTTGCAAATTCCATATGTATTACCTACTTTTTGTTCATAACTTGGTGTAGGATCAATGATTGACATACACGAATCACACTTGATACTAACCAATAGAATGACATCGCCATTGGCCACGAAATATACATAATACAAATCATAGCTGTCATGAAGTACATTGACATATTCATGCTGTTAGCCATAGGATTTGTTTCTTCTTGTGCATATTTTTTAACTTTAACGTTATCTTTCTTATCTTGCCATTTCTTTAACCATTGAGGTAATTTCATTGAAACAATATAGAAAATAACCATTAATACATAAATTGCGATATATGCGATATCTAAAGCTTTAAATCCATCAAGTGGTGTGCCCGCTAAAGAAATACCCATAAAGCTTCCACTTACAACACTTACAGAACGCATTGTAGCATAATACATACCCATCATGATTGGTAGCTGAATGAAAGTGATCAACATTGAGCCAAATGGATGAATATCATATTTTTGATAAAGATTTTGCATTTCTTGAGCCATTTGCATTTTAGAACGCTCATCTGTTTTATCTTTATATTTATTTTGAATCTTTTGAATTTCAGGTGAGATTTCCTGCATTCTTTGTGTAGACATTTGTGATTTACGTGTAAATACAAATACAAGCATCTGAATTAACAATGTTGTTAAAATGATACCTACACCGGCATCTGTTTTTGAAGAAATTAAGTTAATAATTTGTGCAATTGGCCAAACAATTAAACCTTCAAACCATCCTTTTGACATAGATTCTTTAAAAGTTGTTGGTTGAATTGTATATTGTCCATCTTTAATATTCTTTTTAATTTCTTTCTTTAATTTCTTATCAGAAATGTCTTTGTAATTGATTTGACTTGCATCAATTGTTGTCTCTTCACTTGCAATAATTTGGTCTGCTAATGTTTTTCCATCTCTACCTCTTGGATTTGCACAAGCCGTACATGTTAATAATACCAACATACATAGAAAGACCAATTTTGCTTTTTTCTGCAAAAATTGTTTCATTTTTTATTCCTCTACTTTTTCAAAAATCTTTTATTTATCCGATTTTGATTTTCTTTCATTTCATTTTTATTTTCTTCAAACGATTTATTCGTGTAGGCAGGTCGAACTATAATAATAACATCATATCCCTCTTCAAAGGTAAATACGTCATCAACGATACTACGAAGTTGTCTTTTAACTTTATTTCGACAAACCGCATTTCCTAATTTTTTGCCAACACTGATTCCGACTCTTGCATGGTCCAATTTTCGTTTTTGAAAATAACATACAAATGACGACGACTTAACAAATTGTCGATTCTGGATGATGGAAGAAAACTCATAGTTTTTTAATACACGAAACTCTTTTTTCATGTTATTTCCCTATCCAGACAAAAAAATCACCTAGCAGGTGATTTCTATGCGGATAAAACCTTTCTGCCTTTCGCTCTTCTTCTAGAAAGAACGTTACGTCCACCAACAGTTGCCATACGAGCACGGAAACCATGAACTTTTTGGTGTTTTCTCTTACTTGGCTGATATGTTCTTTTCATCTTGATTACACCTCTCAGTCTTTTCTTCTTCTAAATTTTCAAATAAGATTGCTCAAACATTATAAACATAAAATAAAATAATTGTCAATAAAATAATTATCACATATGCTTACTTTTCAGTATTTTATATGCTTTTTGTGTTAAACGATACATGAATGGATAAACTGGTATATCAAATTCACCAATAAATTCATTTATTGTTGGATTGAAATTGTCTTTGAATTTTGTTAATCCATCATCTAAAGTTCCTTCTACACCTCCCATGTTACTCCATGAACATCCTCTTTCAAATGCCCATTTAAAGTTTTCAACATATTCTTTGTAAAGCGATCTAAGAACACTCGTGACTTTAGTCATGAGATGAATTG
>NZ_DS996845.1:62388-92735 GCF_000156655.1 Holdemanella biformis DSM 3989 | reverse complement strand
AAAGGTGATCAAGAAAGTGGATACTTTCTATGCGAGCAGCCAAATCTGTCATTGTTGCGGATATAAGAATGAAGGAACAAAAGATTTAAAAGTAAGAGAATGGACATGCCCAAAATGTCATTCAAATCATGACAGAGATGTAAATGCATCCATCAATATATTGATGCAAGGCATATTAGCAAATTAGATAAAAAACAAAAACAACCGCAGGAACTGCGGGGATAGCTTGGTAAGAAAGGTTTCGATAGAAACCTGTTCCCAAGAATCTTGTCACTTCAGTGATGAGAGGTTCAAATTGTGGCATGAACTTTTTAAATCTTTCATCCATTCCTGCATACAACATTTCGCAAGTATTTCCATATTGAATACTAAGTATTCCTGCAATTGCGATATCTTTGTTTTCTTGCCCAAATTCAGAAAATATTTCTTTAAATTCTTTTATATCTTTATCTACACTTCGCAATTGATCTTCTAAACGATGCAATTTCTTTTTTGCATTTTCACAAGTTTGAGCAATTTCCTTTTCCAGTTTTACCTTTTTTATTTTTGCATCTTCATTTAATTTATATACATTACATGTAGCTAGAAAGATGACTCCACCATCCTGATAATTTTCTAACAATATCTTAAAATAGCTTTTATCTCTTAGTGCAACTCCTTTTCTTGATTCCGTTAATTCAACCAAGCGACTAAAATCATCTAATAATTCTAAATGTCCATGAATGATTTGTACATTTCTTCGATCAGCATCCTTGATTAAGCGTTTTGTGTGTTTTGGCAAGACTTTCTCTATATTTTCATATGAATATACGTTTGATTGAAATCTTGGCTGAACTGTATCCGAAATATGCATTGTATATCCTTTATGAATAGCTTTACAACTTTTAAATATATCTAAATATATTTCTGTTTCCTTATATCTATTTGTATTATACGATTTTGAATCATAATCATTAACATGAATAGCAGGATCAAATTTAATGAAGATACAATGATCTTTTTGGGCTAACTTTTTTAATTGATCAAAATAATATTGAACAAGCTCTTTATCCTTATAATCCATAATAGGACCTCGAGGTAAGTAGTACATACAAAATGATAATGGCAATCTTTTTATCAACACTAAACCTGTTGCGACTAATACATTATCTCTATATACCCCTGTATACATGTGATCCCAATTACTTTTTTACTTTTGCCCAATTATAGCTTTGTAATAAATTACAATATTCACGATTTTTCACAAATCCATCAAATTCTTCTTGGTTTATATCTTAAAAAAATAAATACGACATATCAAATTCCATCCTTACTTGGACATAATAGATAGTCGTACTTAAATCATGCTTAAATTATTTGTGTTTTGTGTTTCTTTCTTTGATTTTTTTATAAAATTTAAATGCTACATTATACAGTAATGCGTTTACTGGAATATCAAATTCTCCAATATATTCATTGATTCTTGGATGATAAATTTCTTTAAAATCTACAAGTCCTCCTTTTAGAGTTCCTTCAATTCCGCCCATATTACTTGTATTACATCCAAGTTCAAAACATTTTTCCATTGTTTTATACCAAGTTAAATAAGGTCCCATTAATCGTTTGAAATCTTCGTTCATACCTGCATATAGAATTTCTGATGTATGACCATATTTTACAGTTAATGTTCCACAAACACAGACTGTTTCTCCATATGTTTTTACATCTTCTTCATATTTACTGATTTTCTTTTCCAACGAATCTTTTAATTCTTCTAATGTGAAACGTTTTTTCTTTGCATTTTCTGGACAATTATCTAGATCCAATAAACACTTTTCATATCTTTCCTTCGTTTCATTTAACATATCATGAATATGGAAATAAGCTAAAGTGATAAACGCATCATCCTTATATGTATCTAGAAGTAATTCATAATATTCTTTTGTTCTTAAAGAAATACCTTTTCTTTCTTCTGTACATTTCATAACTTTGTCGAAATCATCTAATAATTCTTTATGTCCAAATTGAATATCTAGATTTTGTTTCTGGGCAACTTTAATATTCTTTTTTCCTTTTTTGGATAAACTATCCATGCCAAAATCATCCGCATATTCAACCATATTGTATCTTGGCTGAATGGTTGTATCAAAATCCTTGTTGAATCCATAATGAATGGCTTTACAAGATTTAATATTTTCGAACTCTTCCTTATAATTAAATTCTTTTCTTTCTTCATCTAAATGAAAACTAGAAACTAAAATACTTGGATCGAATTTTATAAACAAGCAATGTTCTTTTTTAGCAATATTCTTTAATTCTGTAAAATAAAAATTTAATAATTCTTTATTCTTAAAATCCAAAATTGGTCCTCTAGGCAAATAAAACATTGAAAAAGACAAAGGTAACGGACGAATCAATACCAATCCTGCCGCAATTAATCGTTCGTCTTCATATACTCCAGTGTAAATGGGTTTCCAATTATTTTTTATGTTTGCCCAGTCATAGCTTTGAAGCAAATTGCAACTAGGATGATTTTCTACAAAGTGATCATATTCATTTTTATTTATATCCGACTTAAAAATATACATATACTTTTATACCCCTTTTATTCCTGCACTTCATTATAACATTTTATTAGTTTTACACAAAATGATCTATATATTATCCACATATAATATATATGGATATGTATGTTTTAAAATTTTATTATGGTATATACAGTTAAAAAGTATATAAATGCATGAGTTATACAGTGGATAAAGATCTATTATTTTTATACTCTGTATAACTATGGAAAAGTGGTTTATATCCTTTATTTTACAATGATTCTCTATGTATTTAATATGAATATAAAGTGAGTTATCCCAATGTGATTCATTTTTTTTACACATTTATCCACATGTGAATATTTTATATCCACAAATAATAAATGGGGATAAGTGTAAAAATCGTGTATAATAATACTACTGCAAGGAGGTTTTACTATGTCTACCATGTCTTATGCATCGATATGGAATGAAACTTTACAAAAAATTCAAGAATCCAACTATTTTGATACTCATACATTTAATTCATGGATTTCTAAAACCACTCTATTTAAAATAGAAGATAATATAGCTTATGTAGCTTATCGTTCGACCATTACTTTCAGTATTTTGAAGAAACAAAAAGAAAAAGAGCTTTTTGAATCTACACTGAGTGAAGTTTGGGGAGATACTTTAACCATTCAATATATTCATCAAAGAGAAATGGAAAAGATGATGCCTGAAGAGGTTGTTAAACAAAGAACGAATGTTTTATTAGAAAACAAATTTAATCCGTCATATACATTTGAAAACTTTGTTGAAGGAAATTCGAATGCAGAAGCTTATGCTGCATGTTTAGCGTGTTGTACTCAAACAACTTCACATCTTTTTAATCCACTTATGTTATATGGAAATTCTGGCTTAGGTAAAACACATTTACTTCATGCGATGGGAAATTATTTAGCTAAGGAACATCCTGAGTGTAAAGTCATCTATATGTATAGTGGGGATTTGGTTTCCTTATTAATAGAGGCCATGAAGACTAAAAATGTCCATGGAAATACTGTGGAAAGAGTCAAAGAACAGCTTTTAGATTGTGATTATTTTTTAATTGATGATATTCAAAACTTGCAACAGCATTCTAGCAGCCAAGAAATCTTTTTTACCGTATATAATCAATTGATTCAAAAAAATACACAGATCATTATCACAAGTGATATGCATCCTAGTGAAATCAGTGGTTTACAGTCTCGATTAATTTCACGATTTGTTTCCGGATTAACAATCAGCATTTCTAAGCCTGAATTCGAAACGAGTAAAGCTATTTTAAAGAAAAAGATAGAAGGTCGCGAAGAAGGTGTGAATATGAGTGAGGATGTTATTGATTATTTAGCTGGTAAATATTCAAATGATGTCAGAAATCTAGAAGGTACCTTAAATCGCTTAATTTTTAACGCAACTTTATTCAATCCAGATGTAATTGATATGGATTTTGCACGAAAAGTACTAATTAAAGAGCCTATTGTATCGCAATCGGATGAATTAACAATTAAAAAAATTAAAAAAGCAGTTACACGCTTTTATGGTTTATCTTATAAGGATCTAGAGGGTAAATGTCGTCAAAAATTTATTGCGAATGCTCGACACATCTGTGTTTACTTATCTAGAGACTTGCTTCATAAATCTTATGTATCGATTGGGCAAGAATTAGGTGGTCGTGATCATACGACAATTTCTAGTTCGTATGAACGTGCTAAAAAATTGATTCAAAAAGATGAAGCTTTTAAGACGGCTGTAGAAAAAATACGTAGTACTTTGGATTCTTGATTTATACACTGTATTCCTCATGGAATCCACATACAAAAAATGACAGAAAAGCATTTATTTTAAAGGGGCTGTGCAATTTTTACACACTTATACAGTCGCTTATATTATAATTAATATATAAATATTAATAAAAGGAGGATTTTATGCATTTTTCAATTGATCGAAAATATTTTTATGACAAACTATCTATAGTTTCTAGAGCTATTAGTGTTTTTTCTCCACTACCTGCATTATCAGGTATCTGTATAGATTTAAAAGATGATTCTATGACTTTAACAGGTAGTGATTCCAATATATCTATTCGTACTGTAATTGTTCCTGGTGAATTGAATAATTTAGATATTGAAGAAGAGGGTTCAATTATTATTGATTCTAAATACTTATTAGAAATTGTTCGTAAATTAGATTGTAAAAACATTGAAATTGAAGTCATTGATTATTCTTTAGTGCGAATTTCAAGTGACAATGGACAATTTAATTTAAATGGTATTCGTTCCAATGAATATCCAGATATTGATTTTACACAACCAAAGCATCATTTTGTTCTAAAAGCAACAGATTTAAAATCTATTGTTTCTCAGACTGCCTTTGCGTGCAGCGATAAAGATCAACGTCCTGTTTTAATGGGTGTTAATTTTAATTCTCAAGGTAATATGTTGTATTGTTCAGGAACAGATTCTTATCGTTTAGCAAGAAAGACAATTGAATTAGATTCAAGTCAAGATTTTAATATTACCATTCCTAGTAAATCTTTAACGGAAGTGGTTCGTTCCGTTTCAGATGATGATACTATTGATATTTTTGCAGATTCTAAAAAAGCTCAATTTGTATTTGATAAAACAATCATTCAAACTCGTTTGATTGATGGAACTTTCCCAGATGTACAAAGAATCATTCCAACAAGCTGTGTTTCGAAGATGTTAGTAGACTCATATGAAATTGCAGGTACAATTGATCGTACAAACTTTATTCGTAATGATAAGGTACATTTAATTAAATTAGAATGTACCCCACAAGAAACTCATGTGAAGACATACTCTAGTGAAATTGGTAATTCTGATGAAGTGTTAACAAAATGTGAGTATGAGGGAGAAGAAATCTCATTAACATGTAATGGAACTTATATGTTGGATGCAATCAAAGCTTTAGGTTGTGAAAAAGTATTGATTGAATTTTCTGGTTTTATGAAGCCAATCAAGGTATCTAACCCTGAAGATGCGTCAGTGTTAATGATTTTGGTGCCAATTCGTAGTTATGATTAAAGAAAATGCCGTTTAAACTTGTTTTAAACGGTTTCTTTTTATATCGGTATCTCTGTACGCATAGATATTTATGAGGTTTTATGATATAATTAGAGTGCGAAAAGAGGTATTTTCATGGAATTTGAATTAAGAGATGAGTATATTACATTAGCACAATTGCTGAAAGCTTGTGACGTTGTTTATAGCGGCGGACAGGCTAAGGAATATTTAGCAAGCATGGAAGTATTCGTAAACGGCGTTAATGAAAATCGTCGTGGAAAGAAAATCTACCATGGAGATATTGTAGAAACTAATGGAATAAGGATCGAAGTGAAATGAATGTTGAAAAACTGACATGTTTTCATTTTCGTAATTATGAAACCATGTCTTTTTCTTTTGTACCAAAATGCATTCATTTTTTATATGGAAAAAATGCACAAGGAAAAACAAATTTAATTGAGGCTATCTATTTTTTAAGTCATTTGCGTTCGTTTCGAACAAATCAAATGGACAGTATGATCATGCATGGATGTAATGAATTTTGTGTTCAGGCAATCGTAGAGTCGAATCACAGAAAAGAAGAATTGAAAGTGATTGTGGATCATCAAAAAAAGCATTTATTTCGTTTTCAAAATCCGGTTAAAAAATATTCGGATTTTATTGGAATTGAAAATGCCATCTTGTTTTGTCCGGATGATTTATCTTTATTTACTTCATCTCCAAAAAATCGAAGACGATTTATTGATATGGAATTGATGAAGTTATCAAGAACTTATACATCTACTTTGTCTTCTTACCAAAAACTTTTAAAACAAAGAAATCAAGCTTTGAAGCAAAGTAATATAGATGAATGTTTAGTACAGATTTATTTGGACCAGATGATAGAAGTTCAAAGTGTGATTATCAAACAAAGAAATGAATTTCTAAATTCTTTGATGAATAAAGCACGTGAGCTTTATCCTTTCTTTTCAAATGAAAAAGAAGAAATAGGTGCAAAATATATGACTTTTATTCCTATTGATCCGGATATGAAAAGTCATATGAAGGAAGCGTACGATAAGGTTTTTGAAAAAGAAAAAAGATATCATCAGACTTTGATTGGAATTCATAGAGATGATATTTTGTTTGAATTAAATGAAAATCCTGTATGTGAAGTCGCAAGTCAGGGACAAAAAAGAAGTTTTGTATTGGCACTTAAGTTGGGGTTGGCTCAAATTATTTATGAAAAGAGCGGGCAATATCCAATATTGTTGTTGGATGATGTATTTAGTGAACTGGATGATTTTAGAAAGCGTCAGCTAATTGAAAAGCTTCCTAGAGATATGCAAATTTTTATAACAACAACAGAGAGATTGAATATAAATTGGAATCGTGAAGTGCGATTCTATGATATAGAAAAAGGGAGAATCAAGGAGGTCTTAAAATGAGTCAGGATGAATTACAAAAAGAGATTCTTGAATTTGAAGAATTAGAATCACAAGCTACACAAGTAGAACATTCGTATACTGCGGATGATATTCAAGTGTTGGAAGGGTTAGAAGCGGTTCGTTTGAGACCAGGAATGTATATTGGTTCGACTTCGGCTCGTGGACTCCACCATTTGGTTTGGGAAATCGTAGATAATGGTATTGATGAGGCATTAGCTGGATTTGCGAATCGAATTGATGTAACAATTGAGCCAGATAACATTATTGCGGTACGTGATAATGGGCGTGGTATGCCGGTTGGAATTCATGAAAAGACGGGAATTAGTGCAGTTGAAACCATTATGACAGTTTTACATGCTGGTGGTAAATTTGGTGGGGGCGCATATAAGGTTTCCGGAGGTTTACATGGTGTTGGTGCTAGTGTTGTTAACGCATTGAGTGAATGGTTAGAGGTTACTGTATTTCAAGATGGTAAAATTTATTTTATTCGTTTTGAAAATGGTGGTCATGCGGTTGAACCGTTAAAAGTCATTGGAGAAACAACAGAAACGGGTACTCTGGTTCGTTTTAAGGCGGATTCACAAATTTTTAAGGATACAACCGTTTATGATTATGAAATCTTAAATTCTCGTTTGCGTCAGCTTGCATTCTTAAATAAAGATATTCGTTTAACTTTAACAGATAAAAGAACGCCAGATGGTTTAAGCAATGACTATAAGTATGAAGGTGGAATTATTGAGTATGTACAATTCTTAAATAAGAATAAGAGTACAATCAGCGATAAAGTTATTTATGTAGAAGGATTGCAAGATGGAATTCTTGCAGAAGTTGCATTGCAATATAATGATGGCTATCAATCAAGTATTTATTCATTCTGTAATAATATTCATACGCATGAAGGTGGATATCATGAAGACGGTTTTAGAATGGCTTTGACTCGTTGTATAAACACGTATGCGAAAAACAACAACATGATCAAAAAGGATGAAACTTTATCTCAAGATGATGTTAAGGAAGGTTTGGTTGCGATTATTTCTGTAAAGCATCCAGATCCTCAATATGAAGGACAGACAAAGACAAAATTAGGAAATAGCGAAGTTCGTAAGATTGTTTCTAATATTGCTGGAGAACAAATCAATCGTTTCTTCTTGGAAAATCCAGATATTGCCAAGGCTATTGTGGAAAAAGCAGAGATTGCCAGCAAAGCAAGAATTGCGGCTAAAAAAGCTCGTGAATTAACACGTCGTAAATCTGCATTGGATGGTATTAGCTCATTACCGGGTAAGTTAACGGATTGTTCAAGTAAAGATGCAAGTGAATGTGAAATCTATATTGTCGAAGGTGATTCTGCCGGGGGCAGCGCGAAACAAGGTCGTGACGCGAAAACACAAGCAATTCTACCTTTGCGTGGTAAGATTTTAAATGTTGAAAAAGCTAGAACACATCGTATTTTTGAAAACCAGGAAATCCGTAGTATGATTACTGCTTTTGGATGTGGTATTCAAGAAGATGTAGATGTATCTAAATTACGTTATCACAAGATTGTTATTATGACCGATGCCGATGTTGATGGTAGTCATATTTGTACATTGATGTTGACGTTCTTATATCGTTTTATGAAGCCTGTTATTGAAGGTGGATATGTTTATATTGCACAACCACCTTTATACAAGGTACAAAAAGGTAAAAAGATTGCCTATGCATATAAAGAGCAGGAAATGGATCAGTTGCGTGAAGAATTTAAAGATGGATACAAAGTTCAGCGTTATAAAGGTTTAGGTGAAATGGATGCAGAACAGTTGTGGGAAACAACCATGGATCCACATCATAGAGTATTGAAACGTGTCACTATTGATGATGCGATGGAAGCGGACAGTGTATTTGATATGTTGATGGGTGAGGATGTAGAGCCTCGTCGTGAATATATTCAGGAAAATGCTGTATACGCTAATTTGGATTACTAGTAGGAGGTCCTTATGGAAGAAGAAAATAAGCGATATGACTATGTAGAAGATGTTGAAATATCCAAAGAAATGCGTACAGCCTTTCTAGATTATTCAATGTCTGTTATTGTTTCACGTGCATTACCAGATGTTCGTGATGGTATGAAACCTGTTCATCGTCGTATTTTACATGCGATGAATCAATTGGGAATTACTTCAGGTGTTGCACATAAAAAAAGTGCTCGTATTGTTGGTGAAGTTATTGGTAAGTATCACCCTCATGGTGATACAGCTGTATATGATGCAATGGTTCGTATGGCCCAAGATTTTTCTTATCGATATCCATTAGTGGATGGTCATGGAAACTTTGGTTCTCTAGATGGAGATGGAGCTGCGGCAATGCGTTATACGGAAGCTCGTATGTCTAAAATTTCTATGGAAATGATGCGTGATATTCAAAAGGATACGGTTGATTTTATTCCAAACTATGATGGTGAAGAAAATGAGCCGGTTGTGCTTCCAAGTCGTATTCCAAACTTATTGATCAATGGGGCTGTTGGTATTGCGGTTGGTATGGCAACAAATATTCCACCACATAACTTATCAGAAACAATTCAAGCTATTTTTGCGGTAATGGATAATCCGGATATTACGGTTCCTCAATTGATGGAAGTCATTAAAGGACCTGATTTCCCTACTGGTGGTATCATTTTAGGTCGTAAAGGAATTCGTCAAGCATTTGAAACTGGACGTGGATCGATTATGATTCGTTCAAAATATCGTGTAGAAGAATTAACAAATGGAAAGAAACAGATTATTTTCTATGAAATTCCTTATCAGGTCAATAAGGCAAACTTAATTACTAAGATGGCTTCTTTAATTCGTGATAAAGCTATTCAGGGGGTTACTTATTTAAATGATGAAAGTAATCGTGAAGGTATTCGTATCGTCATGGAATTAAAGAAGGATGCCCAAGAAGAAGTAATTTTAAATCAATTGTTTAGATTAACTCCTCTTCAGACTTCATTTGGTATCAACATGTTGGCACTTGAAAATGGTCGTCCTAAACAATTACCATTAAAAGATATTATTCATGATTATATTGATCATCAGGTTGATGTAGTTGTTAGAAAGACTCAGTTTGAGTTAAAGAAAGCACAAGATCGTGCACATATTTTAGAAGGTTTACGTATTGCGATGGATCATATTGATGAAGTTATTCATATGATTCGCAGTTCTAAAAAGGATGAAGCTGGTTTATCTCAAGATTTATGTGATGCGTTTGGATTGAGTATGATTCAGGCAAAAGCAATCTTGGCTATGCAGTTAAGAAGATTATCTGGATTAGAAAGAGACAAGATTGAAAATGAATATCAACAATTATTATTAACGATTGAAGATTTAAAGGATATCTTGGCAAATCATGATCGTGTTCTTCAAATCATTCGTGATGATCTAAATGAAATTGATCAGAAATATGGCGATGAAAGAAGAACTGAAATTAGTGATGCTTCTGTTGATATGGAAGATGAAGACTTAATTCCAGTTGAAGATGTAATTATCACATTAACTGAATCAGGATATATTAAGCGTCAACTTGTAGATACATATCGTGCTCAAAATCGTGGTGGACGCGGTATTAAATCATTAACGTTAAATGAAGAAGATTCTATCGATACAATGATTTCAATGTCAACACATGATTTCTTATTGTTGTTTACAGATAAGGGTCGTGTATATCGATTAAAAGGATACAATGTTCCAAGCGGATCTAGAACATCTAAAGGAATTCCAATTGTGAATTTAATGACTTTGGAAAAAGGTGAAAAAGTAAATGTTCTTGTAGCTGTTCCTAAGGATGATGAAAGTGAAACATTATTATTTGTCACAAAGAATGGTATTGTAAAACGTACATCCGTATCTGAATTTGAAAATATCAATCGTAATGGTAAGATTGCGATTAGTTTAAAACCGGATGATGAATTACGTTTTGTGAAATTAACTACAGGTCAAGATGAAGTAATTATTTCTGGATCAAATGGTAAAGCTGTTCGATTCAATGAAGATCAAGTTCGTATCATGGGACGTAGCGCAAGTGGTGTATTAGGATTCAATTGTGACGGCAGTGAAGTTGTAGGTGCTGCACTCTCAAGTGAAGGAGACACAGTTCTTGTTGTTTCTGAAAATGGTTATGGTAAACGTAGTAAGTTCGAGGATTATCGTTTGACTTCTCGTGGAAAAAAAGGTGTTAGCACAATTAATATCACAGAAAAGACTGGTAAGCTAATGTGTATGCGTGCGGTTACTGGTAAAGAAGATGCGATGATTGTTGCCAGTGATGGAATCATGATTCGTGTGGCATTAGAGAATGTAGGAATCTATGGAAGAAATACACAAGGTGTAAGATTGATCAACTTAAATGGGGACGCGAAAGTAACGCGTATGACATTGGTAGATCATGAAGAGCCTGAAGTAGAATCCGAAGAAAATACAGAAGAATAATGCATGTAAGGAGTAGAATTATGATTTTACTCCTTTTTCATATGACAAATCAGATGGAAACAACCCAAATACATTATATAAACGACACGTTGATTGCCGATTTGATAGAATGGATATAAATTATTATAGAAAGAAGTGATATATGTGAACGCAAAAGATATGGGAATGTTTATCTGTAAGTTAAGAAAAGAAAACAATATGACGCAAATGGAATTAGCTCAACAGTTACATGTCACAGATAAAGCTGTTAGCCGATGGGAACGTGGAATAGGATATCCAGACATTCAATTGTTACCTGCCCTATCTGAATCTTTGCATGTTTCTGTGGCTGAATTGATATCATGTAAAAAGAGTTTGAATTATTCGAATGAAGAAGTCACAAATATTATTCACAATTTAGATGTATACAAAATGGAAAGTTTTAGACAAGATAGAAAAGCAGATAAAATTTCCTTAGTATGTATGATCTTTGTTGCGGCATGTGTTTATATTTCTGGTCATGGAAGCATTATAGGATCTTTATGTATTGGCGCTATTTTTGCAATGGCAGTAATTGGCTTATATTATTTGTATTATGATAATTCAACAAAACGAATTTATGCCTTCTTTTCTCTATTAGGGTTACTTTTGTTTATTCAGTTTTTAATATTCATGGGAATGGATTATAGATGGATTTCTTATATTTTAATACTATATATAATTGTGTTATTGAATATGATTTGTAGATAAGTAGAATCATATGATAAATCCGATTTAATGAGGCTATTTAACAGAATAAGCGGTTGACTTTGACTTTGTTTTAATGGTATAAATGTGTTGAAAACAAAGATAAGGATAAGTAGATTATTTAATATATGGATTAGAGACAGTATGGTTGGTGAAAATACTGATATGAGTAATTGAATAGCACCTTAGAGTGATCAAATGAAATTAGTAGTTTGATCCGGTACATACCGTTATCATGTTAAGAGATCATATATGTATATATATGGTAAAAAGGGTGGCAACGCGAGACATCGTCCCTTTATGGGTGCGAGTGTCTCTTTTTTTATGCAAGGAGGATATCATGCTAGATATGAAATTTGTCCGTGAAAACCCGGACATTGTTAAAGAGAACATTAAGAAAAAGTTCCAAGACTACAAATTGCCTTTAGTTAATGAAGTGTTGATGGAGGACAAAGAACTTCGTCAAACACAACAACATGCGGATGATTTGCGTGCGAATCGTAAAAAGATTTCTAAAGAAATCGGTAAATTAATGGGTCAAGGCAAAAAAGAAGAGGCTGAAGAGATTAAGCAACAAATGGCTGAAATCGCTCATGAGCTAACAGCTTTAGAAGAAAAAGAAATCAAATTAAGAGAGTCTGTAACAGAAAAAATGATGCAGATTCCAAACATTATCGATGATAGTGTTCCGATTGGAAAAGACGATAGTGAAAATGTTGAATTAGAAAGATTCGGCGAACCTGTTGTTCCTGATTTTGAAATTCCTTATCACACTGAAATCATGGAACGTTTAAGTGGAATTGATTTGGATGCAGCACGTCGTGTAGCTGGTAATGGATTCTACTATTTAATGGGAGACATTGCTCGTCTACATTCAGCAATCTTAAATTATGCTCGTGATTTCATGATTGATAAAAAAGGATTTACATTTGTTATTCCACCATATATGATTCGTAGTTCAGTTGTTGATGGTGTAATGTCATTTGCAGAAATGGAAGGCATGATGTATAAAATCGAAGGTGAAGATTTGTATTTGATTGGTACAAGTGAACACTCTATGATTGGTAAATTCAAAGACACAATTCTTGAAGAAAAAGATCTTCCATATACATATACTTCATACTCACCTTGTTTCCGTAAAGAAAAAGGTGCTCACGGTATTGAAGAACGTGGTGTATATCGTATTCACCAATTTGAAAAACAAGAAATGATTGTTGTTTGTAAACCGGAAGATAGTATGGAATGGTTTAAAAAATTGTATATGAATACTGTAGAGTTCTTCAGAACATTAGATATTCCAGTACGTACTTTGGAATGCTGTTCAGGTGATTTGGCAGATTTAAAATGCAAGTCAGTGGATGTTGAAGCTTGGTCTCCACGTCAAAAGAAATATTTTGAAGTAGGAAGTTGCTCAAACTTGACAGATGCTCAGGCACGTCGTTTAAAGATTCGTGTTAAGGGTGAAAATGGAGAAAAATATTA
Source organism: Holdemanella biformis DSM 3989 (assembly GCF_000156655.1). Taxonomy (GTDB): domain Bacteria; phylum Bacillota_I; class Bacilli_A; order Erysipelotrichales; family Erysipelotrichaceae; genus Holdemanella; species Holdemanella biformis. The sequence goes on along the minus strand of NZ_DS996845.1, from coordinate 79,083 downwards.
TGCACACACATTAAACAACACATGTGTTGCTCCACCAAGAATGTTGATTGCATTCTTAGAAAATAATTTACAAGAAGATGGATCTATCTTGATCCCAGAAGCTTTACAACCTTACATGGGTGGTAAAAAGAAAATTGGTTAATTATGAAGGCTGTCATTTGACAGCTTTTTCTATTGCGAATTGAAAATGGATTTGATATAATAACCTAGCTACTACAATGATATCTTGTGAATCAGGTCAGGTCGGGAACGAAGCAGCCTTAAGCAAGCTCCATCATGTGTAGTAGTTTTTTTTATATTTTGTTTAAATTTCATGTATGATTAATATATAGGAAGAGGATATGAATATGGATGATGTGAAATGGATGAAGGAAGCTATCAAGCAGGCAAAAAAAGCAGAAAGCTATGATGAGGTTCCTATTGGTTGCGTGATTGTAAAAGATGATAAAATTATTGCTCGAGGATATAATAAGCGAGAGACTTTGCAACAAAGTATTGCACATGCAGAAATTATGGCTATTCAAAAGGCATGTAAAAAATTAGGTACATGGCGATTAGAAGATTGTGTTTTGTATGTAACTTTAGAACCATGTCCAATGTGTGCAGGTGCCATTATCCAATCTAGAATCAAAGAAGTTGTTTATGGAGCATCAGATCCTAAAGGAGGTTGTGTAGGCACATGTACAAATTTATTCGAAGTATCTGAATTTAATCATCATCCTATATATAGAAGAGGCATTCTAGAATCGGATTGTTCAGATTTATTGAAACATTTTTTTAAGAAAAAAAGAGATATGAAAAAAACGCAGAAATCATAATTCGGATTGATTTCTGCTTTTCATATATATAGAATACATCAAATAAAATGAGTAAAACTATGATAAAATAGGATACAGGAAAACAATATAGAAAGGATATAAACGAATGGCATATCAAGCGTTATATAGAAAATATAGACCAAGTAATTTTGATGAAGTCGTTGGTCAGACACATATAATTCAAACATTAAAAAATGCGATTATTCAAAATCGTATTGCACATGCTTATTTATTTTGTGGCCCTAGAGGTACAGGAAAAACATCAATCGCAAAAATATTTGCGAAGACATTGAATTGTACAAATAGTCAAGATGCTCCTTGTGGAGTTTGTGAGAATTGTAAAATGGCCGCAAATGGAAGTCATCCAGATATTATTGAAATTGATGCGGCTAGTAACAACGGTGTTGATGAAGTAAGAAATTTAATTGATAAAGTAAAGTATGCTCCAATGCAAGGAAAATATAAGATCTACATTATTGATGAAGTTCACATGATGACTTCAGGAGCATTCAATGCTTTATTAAAAACAATTGAGGAACCTCCTGCTCATGTAATATTTATATTTGCGACAACAGAACCTAATAAAGTATTACCTACGATTATTTCTCGTTGCCAAAGATTTGATTTCAACAAAGTGAGTGTAAATGATATTAAATACCGATTGTCTGTTGTTTGTAAAAATGAAGGTATAGAAATTGATCAAGATGGTTTAACATTAATTGCACAACTTGCAGATGGAGGCATGCGAGATGCTTTATCTATTTTGGATCAATGCGTAGCATATTGTACATCTCATATTGATGTGAATGATATCCGTAAAATCTATGGTGTCATAACATCAGAAGATATTGGTCAATTATTTAGTTCAATTTATAAAAAAGATGTAGATCGTTTTATAAAAGATATTCAGAAATATTCAGATATGGGAATGGATATAAAACGTTTAACGGCAGACTTTATTCATATGTTAAAAGATAGTTTAATTCTAGATTATTCAGAAAATTCTACTTTAGTATCGGATATGAATAAAGATATGATTCGGAAATATTTCAAATCCGCTCCTATTCATTTCAGAATTCAATGCATGGAAGAATTGATGGATACATATAATAAATATACGTATGCGTCGAATGCATTGGATTATCTAGAAGCCTCTTTGTTAAAGATTTCAAGTTATTCATATGAACCAAAAAGTAATAAATTCGAATCTGAATATGATAATAATTCGGATATTGAAGAAGAAGATAATTATGAAACGTCATATGATGATAGTTCTGATAACTCAGATATTATTGAGAAAAGCAGCAAAATAGGTGATAAAAATAAGGTTTTAGAGAAATCTGAAATTTCTGATGTTTCACGTGAAACATTAAAACAGTCAGAAAACGCGGATAATAAAATCATATTGAATGATGATTTTGTTGTTCAACTACTTGTTGGAGCAAACAAAATGGAAAGAAACATAGATACAACTAAATTCAATAATATAGGACAATTCACATCAAGTTTAGAATTTGGAAAATATGCAGCTACTCTAAGAAACAGTGTCATAATGGCAAGTGGATCAAATTATATTGTGGTATGTACATCGAGTGAAATCTTCGCAAAACAAATTAATGAATTTGAACTAAATTATGGATATGAAGATTTTATGGAGGTGTTATTAGGAAAGGCAAAGAAAGTATTCGCGCTGGATAAAACACAACAAGCAAGAGTTCTTGATGTTTTTAAGGAAAAGATGATTAGTGGAAATCTTCCGGAACCATTTCAAGTTCAATTAAGAAGAAAAGAGTCTATAACAGAAAATAACATGAGTATAGAAGATCATATGAAAAGTTTATTTCCAAATATTGAGATAAAGGAAGATTAGAAGGTGAAATATGTATCCAAAAACATTTGATGATTTAATATATGAATTTCAGAAATTACCAGGAGTAGGTGCTAAGACAGCTGAAAGATATGCATTTACTGTACTTAGTTGGAATGAAGATGAAATATCTGAAATGGCAGAAACGTTAATTAATTTAAAAAAGAAAGTAAAAAAATGTACATGTTGTGGTAACTTAACAGAAGATGAACTATGTGAATTCTGTAAGAGTTCAAAACGCAATCAGAATATCATATGCGTTGTACAAAACCCAAAAGATATATCTGTAATTGAGTCTATGCAAGAATTTAATGGTGTATATCATGTACTTGATGGTTTGATTAATACACAAAAAGGAGTTCTACCAGACCAATTGAATATTATGTCACTCTTAAAAAGAATTAATGAAAATACAGAAGAAGTTATATTAGCGTTAGATCCAACTGTAGAAGGGGAGACAACAGCATTATATATATCTAAACTTTTAGAAGGTAAATGTAGAGTGTCAAGATTAGCTCATGGAATACCTGTGGGCAGTCATTTAGATTATACAGACGCTATGACACTACTAAAAGCGTTTGAAGGGCGTAAAAGCTCATAAATATGCCTAATCGTATGAAGTATTTATGATATTTCATACGACTTTTTTTATTTAATATGATTAAATATGGAGGAATCCTATCTAAAAACACATGTTCATATGATTAAATCATACATGGAGCACCAATTTACATATCAACAGACAAAGTAATGGCAATGTATTGATTTTATTCCTGTTTTCCTAAAATAATCACATGGAGAGTAAAAGATTATCAAAACCATCTTATGCTCTATCATATGAAAAAGATATGATAAATCATATCATAAAAACAATATTTATATATTCATGTGAATTTGAAATTACAAAAAAATAGAAATATGAAACTAAATCTGAAATAATAAAACAGGATTAATGATTTCATATGATAAAAAAATAAAGATTAAATAGTCATATGAAAATTAAAAATATAAAAATGCACTCATATGAATTAAATAAATGAGATATGAAATTAATAATTGTAATCATGTGATATAAATATGAAAAGGGAATGCTTTAAATAACGCATTTACGATCTAAATCTAATTTATGACATTTCATGTGAGAAAGATATGAAAAAGATTAAATGAATTATGATATATACAAAAATAATAGGAAATTCATATATAGGTATAGCTTTATTTAAAAAACTATGATAGACTTATCGTGACTCGTTATATTATTGTTATGAATTTCATAGGAAGGGGACGTGAATATGTCTGAAGAAGCGTCAGCAATTGATGTGTATTATGATATGGATATTGCACAAATATGTCAGCACTTTAATAAATCAAGAAATACAGTAGATAAAGCTATCGCAAAGTTGGTAAAAGATAATCCAGATAAAGATTGGAAGTATAAAAATCCAATTACACGTAGAATTACCATTAAAGCTGAAGGTGTTGAAAGGTTATCTACTTACTTCAGAAAAGAAAAGCATGAAGTTTCTACTGTAGAAATGGAACTTCGATTTGAAAATGAAAAATTAAAGGCGATTATAGAAGAAAAAGAGAAAGCCCAAGCTCAGATCGAACAATTATATCAAGAAAAATTGAAATTAGAAATTGAAAAGAGCAGACAAACATTCTTATTGGAAACTCAAACAAAAGATGAAAAAATTTCTGAATTAGAATCTGAAAATCAGAAGTTAAAAGAAGTGGAAGAACTTTATAATAAAAATATAGAGGAAATAGAAAATTATAAGAAAAAAGAAGAAGAATATAATTCCAAATCCTTCTTCTATCGTTTAACTCATAAATTTTAATCATTCATTGCCCTGGCAATTTTGCTGGGGCAATTTTTTTGCCATTTCAATCCATATTGTTCCAATATTGAGTTGAAAAATTGAATTCCATCGTGATCGGATGTGTATTCATACTCGATTTCATAATCAATATGATTTTTAAAAGTGGTTTTATCTAAGCATAATTCTCCGTTTTCAAATTCATATACATTTCGTAAAGTTGTAAAAGTGGCCGTTGGATGTAAATTTTTAGGAATTTGATATTGATTGAACCAATTTAATATTTCTGGGTCTTCAATCTCATTTATGTTTTCTGTAGATATTTCTTTTTCAAATTCATAGTGTGCGTATTCATCTTTTTTGATTTTTAATGTGAATATCTTTTTGTTTTCGATTGTTCTTATTCGAACGGCACCATGTTGTTTTTTTACATCTTGATTTGCGGTATCGAAATATGTATTTGTTTGAATGATTGATTTATGAAAATCATATGAATTCATAAGATTATCGTAAACTTGTTTGTTGATCAGTAATTTTAATTCTCTTTCAATATTATCGTACATTTATATCACCCATAAATATGTTACAATATATTAAAAAAAAGAGGAAGTGATTTAATGCGTTTTAGTATAGTGGATCGAGGAGATGAAAACTCTAAAAGAGTTGCCGATACTCTAAAGAAAAAATGTTTTTCTATAGGATGGCAGTATGATGATGAACATTGTGAGATTATTTTTTCTGTAGGAGGAGATGGCACTTTATTAAGGGCCATCCATACATATATTGATAAATTAGATGAAATCCAATTTGTTGCGATACATACAGGAAATCTTGGCTTTTTTACAGACTATACACAAGATGAAGTGGATCATCTAGTTTATGATTTGAAACATAATAAACCGGTGGTAGAAGAATTTAATTTACTTCAAATGGATCTTCCTCAAGTAAATGAAACATTATATGCTTTAAATGAAGTTCGAATCGAAAGTTTAGCCAAAACATTGGTATTGGACATTTCAATTGATGATGAATTCTTTGAAAGCAGTCAAGGTTCAGGGATTTGTGTAAGTACTCAATCTGGTTCTACTGCGGTTAATAGAGCTCTAAAAGGAGCGGTTGTTGATCCAGGGTTAAAGGTTTTACAACTTTGTGAAATCATGCCTATCTCACATAAGAACCATCATTCTTTAAAAAATCCATATATTATGAACGATAATCGAAAAATTAGTGTTAGAGGCGATACTTTGGCATATGCTCATGTATGCTATGACCATTTAGAAAGAGATTTAAAATCTATATCTGAAATCATCATTCATTCTAGTACAAAAAAAGTACGATTTGCGAGATACCGTACTTATTCTTATTTAACAAGACTTAAAAATTTATATTGATTTTTTTCTAGAGCGATTCAAATGAATCGTTCTTTTTGTTGCGGGTGAAATGTTTAAAATAATTGCGAAAGATATAAAATATGAAAGAATACTACTACCACCATAAGATATAAGTGGTAATGTGATTCCTGTAATCGGAAGTAAGCCAACAATCATACCTGTATTTTGAAGTTGTTGATATAGAAGCATGGCAATAATACCAACAACGATAAATCGGTCTTTTTTATCTTTTGTAGCATAAGCAATTTTACACAAATAAATATCTAGTAATAAACAAAGAATTAGAATAAATGTTGTTCCAATAAAACCGAAACACTGACCGAATGCTGCAAAGATAAAGTCGGTATGTGCTTCTGGAATTGAAATGATATTTGCCTGTAAACCATAGCCTGTTAGACCAGCACTTCCTAATGACAATAATGCGGTATATAGCTGGTTTGAACTACCTCGAATATTACTTTCAGGTTCTAGCCATGCATCAATTCTTTGTAGTTTATATGAAGATATAAATGAAGAAAGGATTTCGGGATATTCAAAATATAAAAACAAGAATGTTCCTACTACAATAGCTAAAAAGGCAAAAATTCCGATGACATATTCTTTTCGAATACCGCTACAACATACTAAAATAAAAATATTGAAGACAATGATAATACATATACCAGTATCTGGCTGCATCATGATTAAAAATAACGGTGGAAATAGCACTTTTGCGATTTGCCAAAGTAATAATAAATCATCTTTATGTGTTGGGTTTGGATGTTCATTTTGATGCTCAACAATAATTTGTGAAACTAAAACAATTAAAACGATTTTGATAAATTCACTTGGCTGAAAACTACCAATCAACGGCAATTGAAACCAGGAAATGGCACCATTGACTTCACTTGCGAAAGGAAGTGAAATTCCAACAAAGTTAAATAACATACGGGATAAAAACAAATAAATAAGACATAACATTAAAATCTTATAGGCTATATCCATATAAGAATATATTTTTTTATTTTGGAGAATTGTAAGAAAGAACATTGCGATGAAACCTACAACGAACCAAAATAATTGACGCAATAAATATGAATATCCACTTCCGGATTTAATTAAATTGAAAGAATTATATAACGCAAAACAACTAGTTAAACCAAAAAGGATTAGAATTAGAATCAAACCAATATCAATTTGAATGGACTTGTTTTTCCATTGAATCGTTTGTTTCATTAGTAAAAACCTCCTTATTCAGTGTTTTTAATTATAACATATTTATTTTGAAATTTTGGTATAATAGTCATGTTAGGATGATGATTTATGGCAGAAAAAAAATATACACCAATGATGCAACATTATTTAAAAATGAAAGAAGAAAATCCAGATGCGATTTTATTTTATCGCTTAGGGGATTTTTATGAAATGTTCTTTGACGATGCAAAATTGGTATCCCAAGAATTAGATTTAGTATTAACTGGAAGAAGCGCAGGCGTAGAAGAAAAAGTTCCGATGTGCGGTGTTCCTTTTCATGCAGCTAATTCATATATTTCTCGTTTAGTAAAAAAAGGATATAAAGTAGCAATTTGTGAACAATTAGAAGACCCTTCTAATGCGAAAGGATTAGTGGATCGAGGAATTGTAAAAATTGTTACACCAGGAACTTATATGGATTCAACTATGGATGCCAAAACTACAAACTACATGGCATCGTGTGATATTTCTAGTTTTGAAATTACAGTGGTTTATTGTGAATTAAGTACGGGTGAATTGAAATATCAAACTCTACAACGATCATTAGTTGCTTTACAAAAAGCACTGTTAGAACAAAATGTAAGTGAACTTGTTTGTCCGATGGCAATGGACAAAAAATGGATGAGTGCACTAGAAGAAATGGAAACAATACTTATTTCGAAACATAAAAAGTCAAGTGTTGATTCACAAGATCTACCGTTATTAAATGGAATTGAATCTGAGTCATTAAAAGAGGCATTTGCACTTTTAATGGCCTATTTAAAAGATACACAAAAACAACATATTGATCATTTCTTGCCGATTGAATCGATGGACAAAGATAAAGTGCTAGTTATGGATTATGAAACCAAGAATCATTTAGAATTGGTTTCAAGTCAATCAACAAATGCTAAGGCAGAAAGCTTATGGTCTTTTATGGATAAATGCCAAAGCGCAATGGGATCAAGACTATTAAAAAGATGGATTGAATATCCGTTAATTGATGCAAATAAAATAGCTAAAAGACAAGCTGCAATCAAAGATTTAAAAGAAAACTTCATGTTAAGAGAAAATCTAAAAGAACATTTAGTATATGTATATGATATGGAAAGACTTGCAAGTCGTATGGCTTATGGTAGTGCTAGTCCTAGAGATGTTTTACAACTTGTTGCTACACTTGAACATGCAAAACCTATATTGGATCTAGCTATTTCTTTGGATTCATATCCAGAATTTTCTCAAGTACCAGATTGCCAGGGATTATATAATGAAATTAAAAATGCAATTATAGAAAATCCGCCACTAACACTAAAAGAAGGTGGTGTATTTAATGATGGTTACAATCAAGAATTGGATGAAGTAAGAAGAATTGCAAAAAAAGGGAAAGATTTTATTTTAGAACTTGAGGCTAAAGAACGTGAAAGAACGGGTGTAAAATCATTGAAAGTCGGATACAATCGTATTTTTGGTTATTTTATCGAAGTTCGTAATGGGAATTTATCAAATATCAAAGATGAATTTGGATATCATGCAAAACAAACACTTGCCAATGCAACAAGATTTGTTACACAAGAATTAAAAGAAAAAGAAGAACAAATTTTACACGCACAAGAAACAAAGGTGAAGTTGGAACAAAGTTTGTTTAATGATTTATTATTAAGAATAAAAAAAGATTTATTTGATCTTCATGCGTGTGCACAAGCATTGTCTACAATTGATGTGCTAGTTTCTTTGGCTATTCTTGCTAGTGAAAAAGGATATGTATGTCCAGTTTTTCATCCAGGATACAATGTCAATGTAGTAGAAGGAAAACACCCGATATTAGATGATCGTATGAAGAAAAAAAGATATGTATCGAATGATTGGAAAATGTCAGAAGATGAACATGTTCAATTAATTACAGGACCCAACATGGGTGGTAAATCCACTTATATGCGACAAAACGCTTTATTGGTGGTAATGGCGCAAATGGGAAGTTTTATTCCAGCAAAAACAGCAGAATTACCTATTTTCGATCGTATTTTTACAAGAATTGGTGCTTCGGATGACATACTAACTGGAAAAAGTACATTTATGGTAGAGATGATAGAAGCAAATGCTGCTTTGTGTTATGCAACAAAACATTCTTTAATTTTGTTTGATGAAATTGGTCGAGGAACAGCAACATATGATGGTATGGCTCTTGCACAGGCAATGCTCGAATATATTGATGAAGCTATTGGTGCAAAAACATTATTTTCAACACACTACCATGAATTAACAGATTTAGAAAAAGAACATCCATCAATGCATAATGTTCATGTGGATGTTCGCGAAGAAAAAAATGAAATTGAATTTAGATACCGTATCATTGACGGAAAAGCAGATAAGTCGTATGGTATCAATGTTGCGCGTCTTGCGCATTTACCAAAAGTTGTTTTGGACAGAGCGGCACAACTTCTAACAAATTTTGAAAATCAAGATAATAATCAAAATTATCAACCAAGTTTATTTGTGATGGAACAAGTGCAACCAGAAAAATCCAAACTTTTACAACAATTACAAGAATTAGATATTGATTCAATGACGCCAAGAGATGCTCTGGATTGTCTGTATGAATTAAAGAAACTAAGTGAAAAAATCGAATTGTAAATATGAAATTCATATGAATGGAGGTGTGAAGTATGGCTAAGATTCATGTTTTGAGTGAACATTTAACAAATATGATAGCGGCTGGAGAAGTTGTTGAAAGACCAGCTGGAATTGTAAAGGAATGCGTTGAAAATAGTATTGATGCAGGTGCTACAGTCATAGAAGTTGAAGCCTTTCAAGGTGGTATTGAAAGAATTGTGATTACAGATGATGGTTGTGGAATGGATCATGAAGATGCACATTTAGCTTTTATGCGACATGCCACAAGTAAAATGCATTCTGAAGAAGAATTGTTCAATATTCAAACGATGGGATTTAGAGGAGAGGCATTACCAAGTATTGCTTCTGTTGCCCAAGTCGAATTACAAACGAGCAATGGTGAAGAAGGTACCTTATTAAGATATAACTATGGAAGTTTGGATGTGGATGAAAAATGTAATTGTCCTAGAGGAACAAAATTAGATGTTTCTGGATTGTTCATAAAAACACCGGCTCGATTCAAACATTTGAAAAGCACTTCATATGAATTTTCTGTCATTGCAGATTTAATGAATAAAATGGCATTATCACATCCGGATATTCGTTTTCAACTTTCTCATGATGGGCGAGTTGTATTCCAAACGAGTGGAAATGGAAATATTCAAGAAATTCTATACCAAATGTATGGGAAAGAAGTAGCACAGAATGCAATTCATTTTGAAGGAAGTAATGAAGATTTTCATATTCATGGATATGCGATTCAGCCAAAAATAAATCGTGCAACAAAATATTTTATGTTTTTAACTCTAAATACAAGATTGATTCGTAGTGTCGCAATCCAAAAAGCGATTCTAGATGCTTATAGTGATTATATGCCGCCAAATCGTTTTCCAATCGTAGTATTACAGATGGATTCAGATACACAATTGGTTGATGTAAACGTTCATCCAAATAAATGGGAAGTTCGTTTATCAAAACAAGGTGAAATGTTAGATTTAATCAAGAAAACGATTCAAGATGCTTTAAATGCTTCTTTAAAAACAGTTTCAGTAAGTAAACCAGAAAAGAAAAGTGTTATATTTGAACAGCCAGAAATTCAATATTCATATCCTGTTAAGCCGCGTTTAAAAGAAGATAAAACGATTGAACAAAGTTTTCAAAACTATAAGCCAATTAAAGAAACAATAGTTGAGGAAAAAAGAATATATGAAGAAAAAAAGATTCCTGAAATAAAAATACAAGAAGAGCCTATTTCATATCCATTACCTAAAGTGGAAGAAACGAATGATAAGGGTCCTGAATTTTTTAAGCATTTGCAGGTTTTAGCCCAACTTCATGATTCCTATATATTATGTAGTAATGAAGAAGGATTAGTTATTGTGGATCAGCATGCTGCCCAAGAAAGATATCATTATGAACAATTGAATGAGAAACTATTGGTTCAATGTACAAATAAACAACCATTAATGGTTCCTATTCAATTGGATGTATCAAGTAATGTTTTAGCTCAATATATGACAATCAATGAAAAAACAGCATTTTTTGGGATTGAATTTGAACCATTTGGCACAGATCAATTGATTCTTCGTGAAATTCCACTATGGTTTCATGATGTGGACCAAAAACAATTCTTACAAGATTTATTAGATTATTTTGTGGAAAATCAAGACGTAGATATGGCAAAACTTAGAAAACATATGATTGCGACTATGGCTTGCCATAGTTCAATTCGTTTTAATCGACCATTATCTATGCAGGAAATGGAGCAAGTCATTTTAGATTTACAAAAGTGTAAACAACCATATCACTGTCCCCATGGAAGACCTACAGTCATTGTGATGAGTGATGGTGAGTTGAGAAAGGAATTTGAACGTGGATAGACAAAAAGTTTTAGCAATTGTAGGACCAACCGGAATTGGAAAAACAAGCCTTTCTGTATGGTTGGCAAAACAATTGAATGGAGAAATAATATCTTGCGATAGTATGCAAGTATATAAAAAAATGGATGTTGGTACAGCAAAAGTTACTAAAGAAGAAATGCAGGATATTCATCACGAATTGATTGATGTCCAAAATTATGATGAACCTTATAACGTAAAGGTTTTTCAAGAAAAATGTCGTACAGCTATCGAAGATGTTGTAAAAAGAGGAAAGTTTCCTATTTTATGCGGTGGAACAGGACTTTATTTAAAGGCAGCGTTATATGACTATGAATTTCAAGAAGAAGAAGAAGATACAGCTTATACAACCTATTTAAATTCTAAAACAAATGAAGAATTGGTTGCGATGTTAGAAGAAAAAGATGCAAAAGCTCTAGAAAAAATTCATCCTAACAATCGTAAACGTTTAATTCGTGCTCTACAAATTTGTCATAGTGGTACTTCAAAATCAGAACAAGAAGACAAACAACAACATATTCCATTGTATGATGTATACTTTTTAGGTTTAGATGTGAAACGAGAAATTTTGCATGATCGAATCAATAAAAGAGTGGATATTATGTTTGAAAATGGTTTGGTCAAAGAAGTAGAAGAACTATTCTCAAATCCAAAAACATGGGAATATACAAGTTTTCAAGGTATTGGATATAAAGAGTTTAAAGATTATTTCTTAAAAGAAAAAAGTATAGAGGAAGTAAAAACAGCTATAAAAACACATTCTAGACAATATGCGAAAAGACAATATACATGGTTTAAAAATCAAATGCCAGTACATTGGTTTGAAGCCCAAAATAAAGATGAAATATATAGTGCAGTAAAGGAATGGTTGGTTGATGAAGACAAATGAAAGAAGTGAATTGTTGCTTGGGAAAAAGGCTCTAGAAACACTAAATGATAAAACGGTCCTTGTTGTTGGTGTGGGTGGAGTTGGATCTTTTTGTGTAGAAGCCTTAGCAAGAACTGGGGTAGGTCATCTAATTCTAATAGACAAAGATTGCGTGGAACCCAGCAATATTAATCGTCAATTGGTTGCAACTTTAGATACAGTAGATCAAATTAAAGTCAATGTATTGAAAGAAAGAATTCGTACACTAAATCCAAATTGTATTGTGGATACATTTGCATTTTTCTATGATCAAACAAAAGATGATGAAATATTTTCGCAACCTATTGATTTTGTGGTAGACTGCATTGATTCCATTCAAAGTAAGAAGGATTTAATGCAAGCCTGTATAGATCGAAATATACCATTCTTATCAAGTATGGGAATGGCTAGGCGCAAAGATCCTACAAAACTTGTTGTTACAGAAATAGAAAAGACAAGTTATGATCCAATGGCTAAACAAATTCGTCAATGGAAACGAAAAAATCGTATTCGAAATAAAATATGGGTTGTAGCATCTACAGAAATTCCTATACCAGTAGAATCAGGACAACCATTACCAAGTGCAATTTTTGTTCCTGCAAGTGCAGGACTACTTCTTGCGAGTACCTGTGTAGATCGATTGATTGAAGTATAAAACGGAAGGAAGAGTATATGAAGGACGTATTTATTGTAAATCCTAAATCTGGAAAGAACAGTCAATATGAATTGATTAAGGAAATTAAAGAACATTTTCAAGGAAAAAGAATCATTATCGAAAAAACCATAGGTCCTGAACATGCGACATTTATCGCAAAAAAATATGCTCTATCCGATGAACCTGTACATTTATTTGTTTGTGGTGGAGATGGCACTTTGCATGAAGTTATCAATGGGTGTGCTGAAAAAGAAAATGTGATTATTTCTGTGATTCCAATCGGAACGGGAAATGATTTTGTGAAATATTTTGAAGATTTAAAACGAGAAGATTTTTTAAATTTGGCAAACTATTCAGAACCAGAATATATAGATTGTGACTTAATAAAAGTAAATGGAGAATACTCAATAAATACCGTTTCCTTTGGTTTTGATGTTGAAGTCGCAAAACAAGTAAATGAACTAAAGAAAAAAATGCCTACAGAAGGTATTATTCCATACGCATTATCCGCTTTGATCAGTTTAAGAAAACCGATATGTAAAGAATATCAAATTCAGGTCGATACAAAAAAATTACCGAAAGATAAATATGGATTTTTAGTATTTGCGAATGGAAAATACTATGGTGGAGGCTTTAAACCATGTCCAGATGCCAATATTGATGACGGATGGATGGATGTTTGCTTGATTTCAAATGTGAAAAGACATCAAATCATAAAATTGGCAAAAAAATACCAAGAAGGAAATCACCTTCAATACACAAATCTAGTCTCTATGTATCAGGCAAAAACAGTTCATTTAGATACGGAAAATGAGCTTATTTATGCAAATCTAGATGGAGAAGTCAAAGGATTTAAAAATCCAACAATCGAAATTGTAGAGAAGGCAATTCGACTTGCCCTTCCTAGAATATCGTGAGTATGATACAATATTCAAAAATATAGGGAGTGTGAAAAATGGATTCGGATTTATGGATACAAATCCTAGAGTTAGTAGTTTTATTAACATTATCAGGCTTTTTTTCTTCAGCTGAAACGGCAATGGTTTCAGTCAGTAAAATTCGTTTGAGAACATTAGAAGAAGAAGGAAATAAAAAGGCTGCATTAGCCTTAAAAATATTGGAAAATCAGTCGAAAATGTTGAGCGCAATATTAATTGGAAACAATTTAGTCAACACATCAGCGGCAAGTATTGCTTCTGTGATCGCATATTCTTTTGGTGGAGCAGCTGTTAGTATAGCTACATTTATTATTACTTTTTTAATTTTAGTATTTGGAGAAATCACACCAAAAACATGGGCTACGATCAATGCGGATAAACTTGCGCTTGCGTATGCACCTATAATTATTTTTTTGATGAAAATATTAACGCCTGTTATTTGGTTTGTGAATTTGTTTAGTTCAGGTATTTTAAAATTAATGGGAATACAAAATTCAAATAAAAATATATCAATGACTGAAAGTGAATTGCGTACAATTGTAGATGTTTCGCATGAAGAAGGTGTCATTGAAGAAGATGAAAAAGATATGATCAACAAAGTGTTTGATTTAGGGGATGCCAAGGCAAAAGATGTAATGGTTCCTCGTGTTCATGTTGTGATGGCAGAAATCGACAGTACATATAAAGATTTATTGGAGATATTTAGAGAAGAAAAATTCACGCGTATTCCAATTTATAAAGATAAAATCGATAATATTATTGGTATTGTCAATATGAAAGACTTATTGATGTATGATGATTTTTCACATTTTGATATGCAAAAGATTTTACGTAAACCAAAGTTTACATATGAAAATAAAAAAGTATCTGAATTATTGATTGAAATGAAACAATCCACATTTAACCTTGCGATAGTCATGGATGAATATGGAGAATTCTCAGGTATCGTTACGTTAGAAGACATTATTGAAGAAATTGTTGGAGATGTACAAGATGAATACGATGCACATGAAGAAGAAAATATTATTAAATTAAATAATCAAACATATGATGTCAAAGGCTATTTAAGTTTACATGATTTAAACGATTATTTAGATTTAGATTTAGATAGTGAGGACTTTGATTCAGTTGGAGGACTTGTCATTGATGCACTAGGTCGTTTACCACAGACAAATGATGAAACAACTTTACCAAATGGTATCCGCATTAAAGTCTTAAAGGTAGAAAAAAACCGTATAGAATCAGTTAGACTGATTTTGCCAGAAACACAAAATGAAAAGGATGCATAGCACATCCTTTTTTCTATATTATTCAAAAATAGCACGACCAATACGAACTGTATTGGATCCATGTTTTACAGCTAACTTGTAATCTTGAGACATTCCCATAGATAAAGTATCTATTTCAGAATATTGTTCTTTTAATTCTAAATATAAAGTATGCATTTGTTCAAACTCAGACTCAACTAATTCTTGATTGTCTGTTTTTGAAGCAACACACATTATGCCTTTGATTTGAATATGTTTAAATTCTTGTAGTTGAGAAATAAAGTTTTTCGCATCCTTAAAAGGATATCCCGTTTTATTTGGATCTTCCGAAATTTTTAGTTCTACTAATACCTTTTGAATGATGCCATGTTTGTTGGCTTGTTTTTCAATTTCTTCAGCAAGTTTCAATGAATCCAAGCTTTCAATCACATCAACCTTTCCAACAATATACTTCACTTTATTTGTCTGTAGATGCCCAATAATGTGCCAAGTATATTTTGGATCATACTTATCTATAAATTCCTGTACACGATTTTCTCCAAAAGTAGTTAGCCCCATTTTGGCGACTTCATCAATTTCTTCCTTTGTACGCGTTTTAGATACAGCCACTACATTAAAATCCTGTGCTTTTAGTTCTTCAATCAATTCTTTATTCATATTAAAACAGTCCTTTCAATACAAATTTAATTATAGACGAAGAAAAAAAAGAAGCAATACGTTGCTTCTAGTTAAATAGCTTTCCAAACAACCATCTTATAGTTGGTCCACAATAACAAATTTGCCAAAAGAAAGCCATTGGAAAATTAAATAAAATAGTCATAAACCAAACTGAAATAATTTGGACACCTGGAGTTTTAAATAGAATGGTCGCAATTAAACTCATGATTGGACACATAATACAAATAATGTAGAAAGAAATCGCAAGTGTGATAAAGAAAGGTCGATCCTTTGGTGTTACAACTTTAAAGGCAAAGTAATGAGCAAGTTTATCAACAAAGAAATATTCTAAAATAAAAGCAACCGGCCACATGATAACCAATTCATGAAAAGCTAACAAAAAGACTTGATTGGACATACAACCCATATTGAGTGCGATGTTGTAACAAATCATGGCATAAACCATTAAAAAAGACATGAATAAAGTAAATACAATATTCTCGAATTTAGTTTTTGGCATATATTTTCTCCTCCTAAATGACTTTTTGTGTTGTTCAATCAAAGACGTTTCCAATATGTACCAAAAAGCGAACGCTAGTAATGATACCACAATTTTTCGGTTTTTGTAATAAAAAATCAGCAAGAATCACTCTT
>NZ_DS996845.1:32882-60309 GCF_000156655.1 Holdemanella biformis DSM 3989 | reverse complement strand
CAGAATCACTCTTACTGATGAATAGGGAAAGTTAATATAATAGTAAATAAATCATTTGTTTCGTCTTGATAGAAAGTACCATGATGGATTTCTATCATCTTTTTAACACTCTTTAAACCAATCCCATTACTTTCGACTTTATCTAAATGACGATTGATTGAATTTGTGAAACTCATTTTTAATTGGTTTTCTTCAATCGTTGCTTGAATCACAATATCTTTCCAAGGATCACAATACTTTTGAATATTTGAAAACACATTATTTAATATTCTTTGAATCATCGCAAAATTCGCATCCATAGATAGAAAAGTTTGTAGAGGCTCATATAAAATGTGTAGATCCATTTCTCTTAAATACTGAATATGATCTACCAATGTATCGATGACTCTTTGAATGGGAATATTCGATAAATCCAAATTGTATTCTGTAGAAAAGACAAGAGAATACTCAAACATTTTATTGGAAAGATATGTGATTTCTTCAACTTTAGCTAGACACTTTTGAAGATATTGATCACGAAATTCATTATCATCCCTTTTTAAATTCATGATTTCAAGGTATCCCTTTAAAGTTGTTAGTGGAGTTCTTAAATCATGGGATAAAGAAGAAATTAATTCTTTATTCGCAACACGCGCCTGTTGTTCATTGTCCATCGTTTGTAGAAAGGCAATGCGCATTTGATTCAAGTCCTGGGCTAAACGTCCAATCTCATCTCTATCACTTACTTTGATTTCGTGATTCCAATCTCCAATTGCTAAAGTAAACACATCTTCCTGTAAACTTTGAATGGAATGAATTCGTTTACGGATAAAGTTTTGTAGGATAATTAAATAAAAAGAGAAAGAAATCAAAAGCGAAAGAATAATATAAGGAATTTGGAATGGAATCATTGGGAATGAAGTGATATATAAATAAACGGATTGGTTTTTAAACTGTATTGGATAATCATAATACAATGGGGCCTCCAAAACATCCAAATCATCAAAACTATATAACAACAAAAAATTATTGCTGCTTAATGGAGATTTGTCTGTAAAATAGATTCCATCCTGATCATATAATTCCACATACGCATGATTGAGTGCGTTTTCTTTTAATATATGATTGATGGCTTTTTTATTTTCTTTCGTCAAATCAAAATTTTGGAGTTGTTTTTCTAATCTATTAACATAAGAAGAATAATCTTCTGATTGATAAAACGTATCCATTAAAAACTCAAAGACCACACTGCGATTTAAATATAGGAATGAAAAAGAAGTTAAGACTAACAATGTTGCACAAAGAAAAGAGAACATCATACGACTGGATAAGGAATAGAAGACGTTTTTCTTTGATTGGAGTGGTTTAAGATTTTTTAAAAGTAAATAAAAAAGAATTGTGATAATAAGACTTAAAATACAATCAAAAATACGATAAGAAGCATAATAATTTGTGAAAGATGGATACCACTCAATACAACTTGTTTTACTTGAACTTTTTATAAAAATATTATACTTTTGTGCATTTTTTAAAGGAGCACGGCCACAAAACGCAAGTACAGAATCAATGATCTTATCATCTGGTTTATTTGATTTTGTCTTATATAAAATGACTTGGTAGCTTCCCTTTTTTAATAATTGATTTAAATCTTTACGAATTTGAGTGTGGTTCATAAAATCCACTTGTTCTTGTTCATCTAAATAAGTCTTCGCCTCTTTTATTTTTTCTTTAGATAAAGTATCCGAATAATTAAAATGTGTATTTAAATAATCGTATACGACAAATCTTTGAGAATATATTGCGAAAAAACTCAATAAAAAAACAAGAAGGGAAAGATATAGTCTCGTTATTTTTTTATTCAAAACGATACCCCTTTCCCCAAATTGTTTTTATGTATACGGGATTGGCGGGATCCTTCTCGATTTTCTTTCTAAGATTACGAATATGAACCATGATTGTATTATTTGCTGAATAATAATAAGGCTCATTCCAAGCCTTTTCATACAATTGTTCAGCTGAAAAAATTTGTTTAGGATTCTTCATCAACGTACTCAAAATATTAAATTCAATATCCGTTAATTCAACTTCCTTTCCATTGACCTCTGCATTTTGTTGGGCATAACGCAAAGTAAGACCATCCATACTTAAATCCTTTTCTGTATCAAGTAATGTTTCTTCTTTTTTACCCTTATAGACTTGATAACGACGAAGTAAAGCTTTAACTCTTGCTGTTAATTCACTATACGAAAAAGGCTTTGCCAAATAGTCATCGGCACCACTTGAAAAACCAAGCGTCTTATCCGAATCTAATCCTTTGGCTGTTAAAAATAAGATAGGGACATTGCTTGTTTCACGAAGCTTTAGACAAGTCTGGTAACCATTCATATTCGGCATCATAATATCAAGAACAATCAAATCGATGGAAGAATCAAATAATTGAAGGACCTCATTTCCATCTTTAGCTTCAATCACTTCATAGCCTTCGCCAGTTAATAAAATTCTTAATATTTCACGGATTTCTGCATTATCATCCGCCACTAAAATACGTGTCTGCATGTTCACATCCCCTTTCTTTTATTCTATTTTACCCCATTTACTATAGGGTTTCCAATTTTCATAAGGCAACATATGATGTAAATGATCCATCACTTTTGATTGCGAAGAATACAACTGAATGACATCCAATTTTTCTTTATAATCTTTCTTGGATAATTTCTTTTCATTCTTTAATTCAGCCTTGTTTTTCTTTGATGTATACTTACCAAAATATACAAGCTGATTTGTCTTATCTTCTTTTTCTAAAATCATAGTAACATACTTAGATACCTTTTTATGATGGTTATGCCCATATTCACCATCTGGATTATGCGTTACAATTTTGTCCCAGTCTTTGGAATCGATTTCTTTTTGGATTGCTCTTTGAATATCCTTTTTACAAGACTTCCAGTTATCACGCTTACCCTTTGTCTTATCTGGGAAAGATAAAATAATTCCTTTGGAATGTGTTTTTTTCATGACATTCATAAATTCTTTTTTTCTTTTTTTATTATTTCCATTCGTAATACATAAAACCGTGTAATTTCCATTGATTAAATGAGAACCACCCCAAATTGTTTCATCATCTGGATGTGCCACAATCATTAAAGATTCAGGCTCTTTGGCATGAATTACAGATGTATTTAGACAAAGCATCAAACTTAAAATGCATAATAATAGTTTCTTCATTTTGATCACCGATAAAATTTTATCAAACATTTCTTAACACTCTACTTATATATTTCTTAAATCTTCTTAATATATTTAGGAAAGTTTAATATTTCCTTTTGTCGATACTTAAGATTTATTTTGTATAGTAAAACCATGAAAAAAAGAGATAAGTTTTACATTACAATACTATTTATATTACCCATTCTATTTGTACTTTGTGTATCCACATATTCCATGTATGGATCAAAGTTAGACTGGTTAGCACAACACGTATCTTTGGCAGACTATTTTCGACAAACCAAGCAATTACTTCCAGACAGTTTTGAAAATCTTCAAGGACAAACCAATGCCTTTAGCTTTTCATATTATGGATTATTAAGGCCAGACGTGTTGATTTCATATGTATTTCCAAATATTCCAACTCGTTTCTTTATTATAGGTTATGCAACATTTCTATGGGCATCTACAGGAGGACTTTGTTATTGTTGGCTAAGAAATAAAGGATACAAAGATTCGATTAGTTTCTTTTCAAGCATATGCTGCATATGCGCCAATTGCTTCTTTCAGTCTCACCAACAAATCATGTTTATAGAAATTCTTCCCTTTTTATTTCTTTCATTCATTCTAATCGATAAAAATAAAAGACAATGGATCAGTCTATGTATTTGTATGGCACTTTTCCATAATTATTTCTATACGCCAGGCATGATATTGATTCTGCTTTTATATGATTATGATCAAAACCATACGATAAAAGACATTCTGATTCCGATTCTTATCGGTATGGGTATGGCTACGATTTTATGGCTTCCAACGGGATATTTGATTTTAATGAATCATAAGTCAGTTGTACAAACACATATTTTAGATTTATTCATTCCTAGCTTAAATCTAAAAGGACTTGTCTATGATAGCTATGGATGTGGATTGACTGTGATTAGCTGGATTGCCCTATTTCAAGGAATTCAATTTGAAAGGACAAGGAAACTATCGATTCTGTTGATTTTAATGTTTGTTTTCCCAATATTCTCTTATATATTGAATGGAACTTTATATGCACGCACAAAAATATTGGTGCTATGTTTACCACTCATTCTTATGATTCTTGCCCATTGGCTACAGGAAAGAAAGTTGAATAAAGGTTTACTTGTTTTAGCTAGTTTATTTCTTTGCACCAAAACAATGCTTCTAGGATTATTAATTTCACTTGTATTTATTGGCTATTACTTTATGGATAAAAAAGAATGTTTAATGATATATGCCCTTGTGCCTATGATTGTTTTTACAGGATTAAATTACAATCAGTGCTTAGATTCAAAACTATATAATTCAATATATTCTAAGGATAAACAAAAATTGATACAAAGAAACGATTTGAATCAACGAACAGCTGATTTAGATCAGGTCGGATATAGTGTGAATCACATATATGATTTAAAAGAAATGAAGGCATCAAGTTATACGTCAACAAGTAATTCTTTATATAACACTTTTGTGTATGACATTATAAAGAGTCCTGTATCGCAATCCAATCGAACGATTATAACGGATAGTGAGAATTATTTATATTTAAGTATGATGGGGATTCAAAATGTACTCAGTAAAGAAGCGAATTTATATGGATATAAAGAAGTAGATAGTGAAGGAAAATATAAATTATTAAAGAATAAAAATGTATTTCCAATGGTCTATGTCACAAGTGATACGATAAGTGAATCTAAGTTTGATAAACTCTTTTATCCATATAATTTGGATACCATCTATAATCGTACGATTGTGAATGGTGAAACAAGTAATGAGTATGCCTCAAAGATGAAACTTATAAAGAATTTAGATCAATCGATTGTGATTCAGAACAAAAAGAAAACGAAAAAAACGATACCCATTGATTTTGATACAAAAAATAAGATGGTTTGTATTGATTTTGATGTAAAGAATTATACAGAGAAAAAAGTTTTTATATCTATAAACGGAATGAAAAATACATTATCAAAAAAACATTCTGTGTATCCAAATGGGAATAAACATTTTACGTATATTCTTTCTAAAAAAGAATTAAAACAATTTGATGTTACTTTATCCAAAGGAAAATATAAGATATCCAATATTCGTGTTTATACATGTGATATGAATGTGTTTGACCGAGTTGTAACGAAAGTAAAACCATTAAAGACAACGTCTATATTTAAGGGGAAAGTAACAACATCTAAAGATGGTTATCTTGTAACTTCATATCCTTATGAAAAGGGATATGAAATATATATAGATGGAAAAAAACAGAATGTTGAAATTGTGAATAAGGCTTTTGTGGGATGCAAAATCAAAAAAGGAAGCCATACAATTACAATTCAATTTCATGCGCCATTTAAGAATGCAGGACTTGGTATAAGTGTTCTTTCAATTATGATAGGAGGATTTTGGATATGGAAAAAGTCAAAGAATTTATAAGCTATGGAATCGTAGGAGTTATGACAACTCTTGTGAATTATATTGTTTATTTTATTTGTTTAAAAATAGGAATCCATTGGCTAATTAGTAATAGTTTAGCTTGGATGGTAGCCGTTATTTTTGCGTATTTTTCAAACCGTAAAGTTGTATTTCATTCAAGTAATGATATGAAAAAAGAGTGTATCGAGTTTTTTGGACTACGATTTATGACATTACTTGTTGAAAACCTACTATTGGCTATTTGTATTGATGGCTTACATATTTCAAATTTATTATCTAAGATTTTAGTCAGTGTGATTACTGTTTTGGCCAATTATTTCTTGTGTAAATCACATATATTTTCTAAGAAGGAGGAAATGTTGTATGAACAAAATTAGTGTTGTCGTTCCTTGTTTTAATGAAGAAGAAGTTCTTTCCATGTTTTATAAAAAGACAAGTGAAGTATTAAATGAAATAGAAGACATTACCTATGAATTGTTGTTTGTGGATGATGGATCCAAGGACCACACAAAAGATATATTAAGAGCTTTGAGTTTAAAGGATGATCATTGTGAATTTATTTCTTTTTCAAGAAATTTTGGTAAAGAAGCCGCCATGTTTGCAGGATTAAAAAAATCAAGTGGAGATTATGTTGTGATCATGGATGCCGATTTGCAGCATCCTCCTATATTATTAAAAGAAATGTATAAAGCAGTGAGTCAAGAAGGTTATGATTGTTGTGCAGGAAAAAGAGTGGATCGTACGGGTGAAGGAAAGATGCGTAACTTTTTATCGCATACCTTTTATAAAGTAATGCAGAAAATGTGCAAAATGGATATGAGTGATGGTTGTGGCGATTTTCGGATGATGTCAAGACAAATGGTGGATGCGATTTTAGAATTGAAAGAATACAATCGCTATATGAAAGGATTATTTTCTTTTGTGGGTTTTGATACAAAATGGATTGAATTCCATAATGTACAAAGAGTTGCCGGAGAATCAAAATGGAACTTTTCAAAATTGTTTGCCTATGCTCTTGAAGGAATGTTTTCCTTTTCTACAGCACCAATCGTGTGGATTGGTAATATTGGAACAGCTATTATGATTTCATCGATTATAATGGCTATATTTGGACTATTAGTACATGTCACATCCATGTTTCATTTAGTATGTTTGATTTTGTTTTTAAGTGGGCTTCAAATGTTGTTTGTGGCCATTTTAGGTCAATATACGACAAAAGATTATATGGAAAGTAAACAAAGACCAATCTATATAGTAAAAGAAACTAGCCGAAATTTAAGCTAGTCTTTTAATGTGATTTCAATCACTGTGTCAATTGGATCTGGACACTGGTGTGAATTGGAATCAATATGGATAAATGTATAGTCAGGAAAACTTTCTGCGTTCCAAGGTGTTTGAATTTTGATTTGAGAATGATCAGACAATCTTTTTATGTCTTGGATTTTTTCTTTCCGAATTTTAACAGGTATATCAAAAATACTCTCATCTAAAATATGTGCATAAATTTTATTTTCCTTTTGTGTGTATCTTCCCCATTCTGGTTTTTCTAATTCACACTTTGTACACCCATAAATAGAAGCTTCATTTAGTTTCATCCATTCACTAATTTTATTTAATACATGGATAGATTCTTTAGGAAATTGACCTCTAGCATCCGGCCCCACATTTAAAATCATGTTTCCACCCTTGGATACACATTCTACTAAAGTACGGATGATTAGCTTAGCGGATTTATAATTTGTGTCCTTAGCGCAATATCCCCAATGTTCATTCATAGTGATGCAAGCTTCCCAAGGCACAGGTAAACCTTGAGGAGGAATCATTTGTTCGGGTGAAGTAAAATCACCAGATGTAAAACTAGGATGTGCATCCATAATGGTTCCAGGATGTACACCATCTCCTTCTAGTCGATTGTCGATGATCATGTCTGGTTGGTAGGTCCTTGCCATTGTTACGATTTTGTGGGCATCCCATACATCTTTTGTCATGTTGTCATAAGAAAAGTCAAACCACATGATATCCAACTTTCCATAGTTTGTAAGTAATTCCTTGATTTGAGTATGCATATAATTCAAATAGTTTGAAAAACAAATCGGTTTATCATATTTTACATTGTTTCTTTCCGGATGATGTCGATCTTTAAAGTGAGGATAGTCTGGATGATGCCAATCAAGTAGGGAATAATATAGACCGACTTTTAATCCTTCTTCTCTAAACGCATCTAAAAATTCTCTGACATAATCTCTATTTGTTTTCCAATCTGTAGTCTTTGTATCAAATATACAATATCCATCGTGGTGTTTGGCAGTCATTACGGCATATTTCATACCGGCTTTTTTGGCAAGTTTAGCCCATTGGTGTGGATTAAATAGATCTGGATCAAATTCATTCGCGAAAGGAATATAGTCTTCTTCTTTCATTTCTTCGTTGCTTCTGACCCATTCACCTCGTGCTGGAATAGAATAGATTCCCCAATGGATAAAAAGTCCGAATCTAGATTTTTGAAACTCTGTAATATTCATAAGATCTCCTTTAGAAAAGTGGTTCTTGTAGCTGCTTTCTTTGAAGTGCAATGCCTGGTTTGGATAAGATTTCCTGGGTTCTAGAAATACCTTTTAACCAAGGATCTATATCTTCTTTTTCAAGTATGACTGGCATTCTAGAATGCACATGTTTTACATATGCATTGGCATTCGTGGTAACAATGACAAGGTGATCATCAACTAGAATTCCTGCAAAATAGAGAATGTGATCGCAATAAAATTCCACTTTATTTTTACCTAAATCCCATTCGTAGAAACTTCCTGCAGGCACAATACAATGCATGGAATCTTTAAATAAAGGCTTTTCTAAGAGCGTTTCTTGTCTAGCATTTAAGATTAAATTGTTGGTTTTATACCCAAATGGCACCATTTTCTTTTGGCTTCGTGTTAATACAAGGCATTTATCACTTGGATGAATGTCTTTTTCTTCTAAACCAAAGGCTTTGGCTACTTTAGGCGTATATCGAAAGCTTGTACACATACTAGAAGTATATCATAAGAAAGAGGTTGTAATAAATTGTGAAAAACAGATAAAAAAGGGCGTATTAATGATCAATATATCTCGTGGAGAGATTATTGATACAAATGCGTTGATTGAAGGTATTGAAAATGAGCAGGAAGTTATTCATATTGACCATAACTATAATGTCATCAAGAATCGAGACTTATTGATATTAAAAGCCTATCTTAATGTCATTGTAACGCCGCATGAAGACTTTTACACGGAGTAAGTATCTTATGATATGGTGCATTGTTCTTTGGAAAGACTAAAGTATTTAGTCAATAATCAAGAATGTAGATATCAATTAAATTAAGGACAAGAGAAATCTTGTTCTTTTTTTGACAGTTGTTTATAATATTTACTTTAAATAAAGTATAAATTAAAAATAAAATGTTGTATGTAAAAAGAACTTTCAAGCTAGAAATCTCTTTATTTGATTGAACTTTTAGTTTATATATTTCTGTAATTCATGGCTGAGGTCGGAAAAAGTGTTGACTTAACCTGATTTTAGGTCGGAAAAAATGTATGACTTTACTGAAATAAGGTCAGAAAAAGTGTGTAATATCATTGGATTTAGGATGGTAAAGAGGTAAGGAAAATGTATAGATCAGCAATAAAGAAACTAAAAGAGTAAAAAAAGAAGATCGTAGGCCCATGATTTTAGTGTGTGCAAGACAAGTAGGAAAATCTTGGATCATGAAAGAATTTGGCAAAAATGAATATGCGACAGTTGCATAGATATCAACTGATTTGTGATACTCAATATACCCCATATTATTATTGTATAGATAAATCAACTTTTGAGCAGGATTTCATGATTCAAATGGAAGATAGGATTGTTCCAATTGAAGTGAAAGCAGAAGGTAATGTTTACTCACAAAGCCTTAAGGCATATTGTGAAAAGTATCATCCGAAAAAAGCTGTTCGTTTTTCCACATTAAAATATGTGGATCAAGGATGGATGGTTAACATTCCACTTTATGCGATATCAACGCTATAATCTAAAAGGATGGAAGTAATCTTGTTCTTTTATTTTCTTTATAGTTAGAGTATACTAATCGTAAAGTTAGATATAACTAACGGGAGAATGATTATGAAGAAATGTATAGAATTTAATGGGGTATCAAAAAAGTATGAAGTAGGAGAAAAAGCATTTTATGCATTAGATGATGTTTCTTTTTCGATTGATCAACATGAAATGGTTGTGATTTTAGGACCAAGTGGAGCGGGTAAGTCGACACTTTTAAATATTATGGGTGGAATGGATCATGTGACTGATGGAAAAGTATATATGAATGATGTCGATATTAGTGGGTATAGTGAAAAAGAATTAACGGAGTATCGTGCTAAAAATATTGGATTTATCTTTCAATTCTACAATATTTTGCCGACACTGACGGTGAAGGAAAATGTGGATTTGATTCGGGATGTGGTTAAAAACGCAAAGGATTCGACTGAAATATTGAATAAGGTAGGTTTAAATGGTCAAGAAAATAAGTTTCCAAATCAATTAAGTGGAGGGGAACAGCAGCGTGTATCGATTGCGCGTGCGATTGCGAAAAATCCAAAGTTATTACTTTGTGATGAGCCTACAGGGGCTTTGGATTCGAATACGGGAGTAGAGATATTAAAGTTATTACGCGAATGTACAAAAGACAATACGGTTGTGATTGTAACGCACAATGCCTTGATTGCAGATGTGGCAGATCGTGTGATTCGTTTAAAGAATGGAAAAATTATTGAGAATGTTGTGAATAAACAACCAAAGAACATAGATGAGGTGAACTGGTAATGTTGAGAAGAAAACTATATCGTGATCTTTGGCATTATAAGGGACAATTCTTTACAATTTTTCTGATGGTATTTATTGGAATGTTGGCATTTAGTGGTATTCATGGATATATGGACGGTATGGATGAAAGTGCTAAAGAGTATTATAAAGAATATAATTTGCAGGATTTATGGATCACAAATACAAATGTTTCAGATTCGGATTTAGATGACCTAAAATCACTAGATCATGTTCATGATGTAAATCGAGCATTGGTTTTAAATTCAAAATTAAAGGGATACAAAGATGTAACTTTAGAAACCAATGTCTTAGAAGAAAATACCATTTCTAAAATGTATGTTATCAAAGGGGAAAAATATGCATCGAATAAAAAAGGGGTGTGGTTCGATAGCTATTTGGCAGAGCATTTAAACATTCATGTGGGAGACACTTTAAAGTTGGATGTTTCTGGTAAAATCTTGAAATTAAAAGTAAATGGTTTAGTGAATACACCGGATCATGTATATTTTGTGAAAGATTCTACAGAAATATTTCCAACACATAAAAACTATGGTTTTATATATATGTCAGCCAATACTTTTTCAGAAGCAATGCATGTGGATGTTACATATAATAAGGCTTATGTAGATGTAGATACACAAAGTCATGTTTCATCAGTAAAAAAAGAGATTCAAAAGGATTTTGATTTTATTTCTGTAACAGATCGTGACAATTCTTTTTCATATGCAGGCTATCAAGCAGAAGTGGAAGAAGGACAAACTTATGCACCTGTATTTACGGGATTGTTCTTGATGATTGCGATATTGAGTGTAATGAGTACAATGAATCGTTTTGTTCGCCAACAAAGAGTGCAGATTGGTACTTTAAAAGCACTAGGATTTAAAAATCGAAAAATCTATATCCATTATATTGGATTTGGTTTTATGATCAGCCTTGTTGCGGCTGTATTAGGTGTTGTGGTTGGATATCTAACAATTGGTCAATTCTTTATTGATATGGAAGCTAGTTATTTTGAAATGCCAAATATCCATACTGTATTGTTGCCGGCTGTGATTCAAACAGCAGTTTTGGTTGTAGCTTTGATTTCTTTAGTCACATATCTTTCTTCCAGAAAGATTTTAAAGGAAACGGCAAGTGAGGCTTTGCGTCTAGAAGTGCCAAAGGTAAAAAAGAATAGTTTGGATTGGTCTGTAAAATTTAATAAATGTAAATTATCGACAAGATGGAATATTCGAGATATAGCACGCAATAAAGGAAGAAGTATTGCAGCATGTGTTGGAATTATTGGATGTACAATGTTACTTGTATGTTCGTTTGGTTTGTGGGATACGATTGAATCTTATATGGATTGGGAATATAAAATAATCAATACATATCAATATAAAATTAGTTTAAATAGTGATTATACAAAAGAACAATATGATCATTTAACTCACTTGTATGGAGATGCCACAAGTAAAAGTGTTGCGATTGAATTCAAAAATCATGGTAAAACAGAAACAAGATCGATGCTTGTATTGGATGGAAAAGATAAATTAAATATCACAGATCATGATGAAAAAGTTATGTCTATTCATTCAAATGGAATCTATTTAACGGAAAAACTAGCTGAAAAGTATGGAATTCAAGTAGGAGACAAAGTTACTTGGCATTTGGCTGGAGATTCTTCTTGGCATACAAGTAAGGTTATTGGCTTGAATCGGGATCCTCAAACACAACAATTCACAATGTCAGAAAAGTATTATGAAAAGTTAGGATATACATATCGTGCAGATTCTATTTATACAAATAAGAAGGCTAAAAAATTAGATGGTGTTTCCAAGATTAGTAGTATTGAATCGATTCAAGAAGGTGTAGAGAGCATGCTTGAAGCGATGAAATCGATGATGGTCTTATTGATTGTATTTGCGGTCTTATTAGGTTGTGTCATTTTATATAACTTGGGCGTGTTATCTTTTACTGAAAAACAATATCAATTTGCGACATTAAAGGTATTAGGCTTTAAGGATAAACAAATTAAAGAAATCTTTATCAAACAAAACACATGGATCATGTTGGTGGGAATGATCATTGGCTTGCCACTAGGCTATTATATGCTGTCATATATTTATACGAATGCATTAAATGATACGTATGATTTTCCAGCTGTTGTAGAATGGATTTCTTATGTGTACGCAATCATAGGAACCGTTTTAGTTTCATATGTGATGAATAAGTTATTGGCAAGAAAAATTAAAACAATTGATATGGTTTCAAGTTTAAAGGCCAATGAATAATTAAATTTTCTTCGACAGTTATTTATAATATTTACTTTAAATAAAGCATAAATTGAAAATAAAATGTTGTATGTAAAAAGAGGTTTCAAACTAGAAATCTCTTTTTTTGACTGAATTTTTAGTTTATATATTTCTGTAATTCATGGGTGAGGTCGGAAAAAGTGTATGACTTTACTGAAATAAGGTCAGAAAAAATGTAAAAGATCTTTATATAAAGGAAAAAAGCCTATATCTTCATGAAAGGTATAAGCTTTTTCTAGTAGCTACTATTAATTAATGTGTTTATCTTTAAATTGTAGACGAGCTAAGGCTCTTGCCATACTGGCTTGTGACATATAATATTCACGAATCGATTGTTTTTGACGCATTCTTTCTTTAGCACGTTCTAAAGATTCTTTGGCTCTTCTTGCATCTAATTCTTCTTGTGTTTCACATGTATCAACTAAAACTTCGGCTTGGTTGTTTGAAAAGATCATGGATCCGAATCCGCTAACAACTTCAATCTCAGAATTATCTTCTTTTCGGATTTTTAAAAGTCCAGGCGTTATCGCATAGATTGTCTTGGCATGATGTGCAAGAAATTGTTTACTTCCATTGGGTGTGTGTATCGTTAATACTTGTGCTTTACCATTATAAAATACGTGATCACTAGCCATGATTTTTAAATCAAAAAGTTCCATGATTATACTTCTTTCGCTTTTTCTTTGACTTCTTCAATAGTTCCCACATTGAAAAATGCACTTTCAGGATATTCGTCCATTTCTCCATCTAAGATTGCCTTAAACCCTTTAATTGTATCTTGTAGAGGAACATATTTTCCTGGGATCGAAGTAAATTGTTCAGCAACATGGAATGGTTGAGCCATAAAGTTACGTAAACGACGAGCTCTCGCTACAACGGTTTTATCTTCATCACTTAATTCATCCATTCCAAGAATGGCGATAATATCTTGTAGTTCTTTATATTTTTGAAGATATTGTAAAACACGTTGAGCTGTTTCATAATGTTCTTCTCCTACAATATCGGGTTGAAGAATTCTTGAACTCGATTCAAGTGGATCTACAGCAGGATAAATACCTTGTTCAACAACTTTACGAGATAAGACAGTTGTTGCATCCAAATGTTCGAATGTTGTTGCTGGAGCAGGGTCAGTTAAATCGTCTGCAGGAACATAAACGGCTTGTACACTAGTAACAGACCCGTTTTTTGTGGAAGAAATACGTTCTTGAAGTTGTCCCATTTCATTAGCAAGTGTAGGTTGATATCCAACGGCTGAAGGCATACGACCAAGTAAAGAAGAAACTTCAGATCCAGCTTGTACAAAACGGAAGATGTTGTCGATAAATAATAATACGTCTTTGTGTTCAACATCACGGAAATATTCGGCCATAGTCAGTCCGGTTTCGGCAACACGCATTCTGGCTCCTGGACTTTCATTCATTTGTCCAAAGACAAGTGCGGTGTTCTTGATTACACCGGATTCACTCATTTCTGTATACAAATCGTTTCCTTCACGACTTCTTTCTCCGACACCTGTAAAGATGGAATAGCCTCCATGTTCACTGGCTATATTACGAATCAATTCTTGGATCAGTACGGTTTTTCCGACGCCGGCACCTCCAAACAACCCAATCTTTCCACCTTTGGCATAGGGTGCTAATAAGTCGATAACTTTAATTCCTGTTTCAAGAACTTCTGTAACAGGAGATTGATCTTCAAATTTTGGTGGTTTTCTGTGAATGGGCCAATATGTATCTGTATCAATCGCTTCTTTTCCATCAATGGTATCACCTAAAACATTAAACAAACGACCTAAATTTTGTGTTCCAACTGGAATTTCTATGCCCATTCCTGTAGATAAGACAGGCATATCTTTTTGTAGGCCTTCACTAGGCGATAACATGATACAACGAACGGTATCGGTTCCAATGTGCTGCATAACTTCCATTACAACTTTTTTGCCATGGTTATCAACCTGCAAAGCGGTTTGAATATATGGAAGTGGCGTTTCATCAAAATGTACGTCAACAACAGGACCCATAACTTGTGTGATTTTTCCTATTTGCATGTGGATTGACTCCTTTTCTTCTTTTGTAGCTGTTGCCTTCTAGCTTTGGCACCAGCTGCAACTTCTGTTATTTCTTGTGTGATTTTTGCTTGTCTTTGACGATTGTATTGTAAAGATAAACTGTTTAATAATTCTTCACCATTTTTATTTGCTGAATCCATTGCCTGCATTCGCGCAAAGTTTTCGGATGCATAAGATTCAACAAGGGCGCTATAAATAAATCCAGATAAATAATCAGGGATGACAATGTTTAATAATTCTGTTGGACTTGGCTCTAACTGAATAGAGTGAATGGTTTGTCCACCAACTTCAACTTCATGATTTAAACGATATAGCGGAAGTAACTGTTCAACATCGACCGTAAATTGATTGTGCTGATCCATACGTGTATAGATAATTAATACTTCATCGATTGTTTTTTCAGCATACAGCTCAAGCATTTTGCTCGAAATGGATCTTGCACGACTTAAAGTTGGGTTTTGCGCTGTATATAGAAAGCTTTCTTCAACAGGAATGTGTCGTCTTAAAAAGTATTGTCTTCCAACTTCTCCAATTATATAGAGCTTATAGTTTGGATGAGCTTTAATGATTTGTTCAGTGAGCTTTAAAACATTAAGGTTGTAGGCACCTGCCAATCCTTTATCTCCAGTAACACAGATGATGGCCTTATTTTGATGCTTCTCGTCAATATATTCTCGACTATCTAAGTAAGGGTGTTCAAAGTGATCAGGAAGATTTTGAAGAATTGTCAAAATTTGTTTCCTTAATGAGTAAAAATAAGGATCGGTATTCGCTGCCTTTTGTTTGGCTGTATTCATTTTTGTTGAAGAAATCATATACATGGCTTTTGTGATCTTCATAGTCGATTGAATACCATTCATTCGATCTTTAATTTCTCGAATTTGTGACATTATTCTTGTCCTCTATATTGCTTGGCTAATGTAATGATTCTTGTCTTTAAATTGTCATCCAGTTTTTTAGTTGTGTTGATTTCTCGACTGATTTCACTGTGATTTTCATTAAACCAATCGAGTAATTTTGTTTCTTCTTTTTTGACTTGTTTTGGATCCAAGTCATCTAAAATTCCTGCGTCTGCAACAACGAGTACAATAACCATGTCTGCATGTGACATAGGGTGGTTTAAAGGTTGTTTCAAAAGTTCCATAAGTACTTGTCCGTGTTGAAGTTGTCGTTTTGTCGCATCATCTAAATCAGAGGCAAATTGTGTAAACTCCTTCATTTCACGGTATTGAGCTAAGTTGATACGTAAAGAACCAGATGCTTTTTTCATGGCTTTAGTTTGAGCTGCACCACCAACACGGCTAACAGATAATCCAACGTTAACAGCAGGTCTTTGTCCTTCAAAGAATAAATCACTTTCTAAGAAGATTTGTCCATCTGTAATTGAAATAACGTTGGTTGGAATATATGCACTTACGTCTCCATCTTGAGTTTCAATAATTGGAAGAGCTGTGATGGATCCTCCTGAATTTAATCTAGAAGAACGTTCTAGTAGTCTAGAATGTAAATAGAATACATCACCTGGATAGGCTTCACGTCCTGGAGATCTTCCTAGCAATAAGGAAATTGTACGATAGGCAACAGCGTGTTTGCTTAAATCATCGTAGACAATCAGTACGTCTTTGCCTTGATGCATAAAGTATTCAGCTAGAGAAGTTGCAGAATAAGGGGCAATATATTGTAGGCTGGCCGAATCGGCAGCCGTAGAGTTTACAATTACTGTATAGTCCATCGCATCATTCTTCTTTAATGTATTGACTAAGTTAGCAACTGTACT
Organism: Holdemanella biformis DSM 3989; assembly: GCF_000156655.1. Lineage (GTDB taxonomy): Bacteria > Bacillota_I > Bacilli_A > Erysipelotrichales > Erysipelotrichaceae > Holdemanella > Holdemanella biformis. Next base: position 43,696 of record NZ_DS996845.1, on the reverse strand, counting down.
TGCTTTTTGAGCAATAGAGACATAAATACAAATACAATCTTTTCCTTTTTGATTTAGTATAGTATCTAATGCGATTGAAGTTTTACCTGTTTGACGATCACCAATGATTAATTCACGCTGTCCTCTTCCAATAGGAAACATAGAGTCAATGGATAGAATGCCTGTTTCCATAGGGTTTGTGACAGGTTTACGGTTAATAATGCTTGGAGCTGGTTCTTCGATAGGGCGCATTTCAGTGGCTTCAATAGGACCAAGTCCATCAATTGGATTTCCAAGTGGATCTACGACACGACCTAGAAAATTAGAGCTGACTGGCATACCTGCTTGTTTTTTTGTTCGAGAAACCTTTGTACCTTGACCAATAGTACCTTCTGTGTCAAATAGAATAACACCGATGTTTTCGGTTGTGATATCGAGTACCATTCCTTTTGTACCATTCTCAAAAACAACAACTTCTCCATACATCGCATGATCTAATCCCGAAATGGTTGCGATACCATCTCCAATTGTTTCGACATAGCCAACTTCATTTTCTTGGGAAGTGGCTTCAAATTGTTCGATGGCCTCTTTTAAGATGGACATAAGTGTTCCATCCTTTTTCATTTGAATGGCTTTATCTCGAGCCGCCTGAATTTGTTCTTGAAGCTGTTGTTGACGAGAACGCGTAGACCAATCGTATTCATCGTTGTTTGCACTTAGAATAAAGCCTCCGCGTACACTTGGATCAATTAAGATATTGAGTGTTATGTTGTGGGCTAGGTATTTATTTTTAAGGAATGTCTTTATTTTTTCTTCTTGCGCTGCACTAGGTCTTGTTACGCAGCGTAAGGTTGCATTTAAATTTTCGTTGTTCATTTATTTCATTTCCTTTAAAAAATCATCATATAGTTTTTCATCGCTCTTTGTATTTGTGATTTTATCAGCTGCTTTATTGATTAAATCCGCAATTTCAGATTTAGCTTTTGCCTTTTCCTCATTTGCCACTTCAATCGTTTTGATGCGAGCTTGTTCAATCATTTCATCGGATTTTTTGTTTGCATCCGCAATAATTTGCTCGTATTCAAGACTTGCTTGTTCTTTTGCATCCGCTAGCATGCTATCACAAATTGTCTGCATATTTTCAAGCTGTTGATTAGCTTTATTTTTTGATTCAAGAGCTTCTTGTTTTTGTTGATTTGCCAAGGCAAAATCAGATTCTATTTCTTGTTTTCTCTTATCAAGAATGTCATGTACTGGCTGAAATAGAAAATGTTTCATCAGTGCATATAAAATAAGTAGATTGATGATTGTCCAAAGAATATTGGAATCAATTCTTAACATAGATTATCCCACCTATTTCACCATCAAGATAATTAAGATCCCTAATACAAATCCGTAGATAGCAGTTGCTTCAGCTAAAGCCGCACCAATTAATAAGGTACTACGAATTTTCCCGTGAGCTTCTGGTTGTTGGGCAATTGCTTTTACGGCACTGCTTGTCGCAAAACCAATACCTAATCCTCCACCAATAACGGCAAGTGCTGCCATTCCAACTCCGATTGCTGTTAAACTCATTTTCATTTCCTCCTAAATTATTCTGTTTCTGTCGCTTCTGCGATAAATAATGATGTTAAAAAGACAAATACATAAGCTTGAATGAATCCATCAAAGAAATCAAAGTACAAGCTAAATACAGTAGGTATAAAGACGGGAACGACCATTTTGATCATTTCCATAATAACGAAGGCACCAATGACATTACCAAATAGACGCATGCATAGGGATAAAGGACGTGTAAAGACCTCAAGAATATTGATGGGTGTAACCACAGCGACAGGCTGAGTAAAGCTTTTGATCCAACCTTTCATTCCTTTTGCGCGTATTCCGCTAATTTCGATTAAGATAATACTCATAAGTGCTAATGCGATTGTGACATTCATATCCTTGGTTGGTGGTTTCATACCAAAGATGCCAATGATGTTCGCAAGACCTATATATAATAGGATGGTTGAAATATAAGTACTATATTCTTTGGCATTTTCACCAAGCATGGAGATTGTGAATTTATCTAGCCACAACACAATGCTTTCGGCTACAATTTGTTTTTTACCCGGATTATGAACTTTGAGTCCTTGGGTTAACCAAGCAGAAAGTAAAACAAGTATAGCCATGACAACCCACGTGATGACAACAGATTCACTAAACGCAAAGGGACCGATAGTAAACGCGGTGTCAACGTTTAACTGATCGAGTAGTTCTTTTGTGAACTCTTCCATAGCTCCTCCTTTCAAAACAATAAAAAAACGTTGGAGATAATTCGTGAAGTTACGAATTAAGACAAAATTCGTTTTTCTATAAGCTCGTATTTTAGTTCTCATGATTTCGAAATTCAAGTCTTTTTATCAATGTAAACGTTATCTGTTTTATATGATAAATTTTTGTATATTTCGCATATATGATACATATGTCTCAATTACATAATCGACTTTGTTTTGTGTTTGAATTTTAGAAAAAAGGGCATAAAAAAAAGGAAGAATCGATCTTCCTCTTAGTGTTCTTTTGTATGATCAAAAGCCATGCCTAGAATGGTTTCAATATGTTCATCGTCTAATGAATAGTAGACAGTCTTTCCTTCTTTTCTAGATTTGATGAGTTTAGAAAGGCGTAGTGCCTTTAATTGATGTGATACGGCAGATTTTGTCATATCGAGTACGTTAGCCAAATCGGATACGCACATTTCGCTTTGTTGAAGAGATAATAAAAGTTGAAGACGTGTACTATCTCCCATGACTTTAAAGAAATCGGATAGGTTCATGATTTCATCAAAGGCCGGCATGTTTTCTTTTACTTCTTGTACTAATTCTGTATTTTTAGGTTTGCAGTCACAATGTGTACCAATCATAAGTTCTCCTTTTTTCTTTATTATAGTTGAATGATTGAACAATTGTCAAAAAGTTGTTGACAACATGTATGATTCCTATATAATGAAAGTGTAAAAAGTTGAATATGTGTTCAACTATTCAAACGTGGAGGAAAATCATATGAAAAAGAGTTATAAGATTGATGTAGATTGTGCAAACTGTGCAAACAAAATGGAAGTAGCTGCTAATAATACAGAAGGTGTTAAGAGTGCAGTTGTAAACTTCATGATGTTAAAGATGAATGTTGAATTTGAAGATGGAGTTCAACCTAAAGAAGTTATGGCTCGTGTATTAGAAAATTGTAAAAAAGTTGAAGATGATTGCGAAATTTTCTTTTAATGAAAAGTAAGATGCGAAAGCATCTCTATTTTTCGGTTATTATAGTTGAATGATTGAACAATTAATGTTTTTGGAGAGGTAGAGATAAGTATGAACAAGAAACAGAAAAAGATGTTAAAGCGAATCATTGTTGCGAGTATTCTTTTTATCATAATTAAGGTCGTAAAACTACCTGAATACATTGAGATTCCTTTGTTTCTAGTGGCCTATCTAGAAATTGGTTATGATATTCTTCTTAAGGCTTTTAAAGGAATTAGAAATCGTCAGGTATTTGATGAGAATTTTTTGATGGCTGTCGCAACTGTAGGCGCTATTGGTTTGAAATCTTTTGATGAAGCAACAGCTGTTATGTTGTTCTATCAGATTGGGGAATGGTTCCAGAGTTATGCGGTTGGAAAAAGTCGTAAAAATATCACGGAATTAATGGATATTCGTCCGGATTATGCCAATGTGGAAGATGAGGATGGAAATCTTGAACAGGTAGATCCAGATGAAGTTGAAATCGGTACAATTATTGTGGTTAAGCCTGGTGAAAAAGTGGCTATTGATGGAATTGTCATTGAAGGAAGTTCTACTCTAAATACAGCGGCTTTAACAGGGGAAAGCTTGCCTAGAGAAGTCAGTGAAAATGATGAAGTAATCAGTGGTTGCATCAATATGACGGGCTTATTAAAAATTAAGACAACAAAAGAATTTGGGGAATCCACTGTATCAAAAATTTTGGATTTGGTTGAAAATGCATCAAGTAAGAAATCTCGTTCTGAAGCCTTTATTTCACGTTTTGCGAGAATTTATACGCCAGCCGTATGTTATAGTGCTTTGGCATTGTTCTTACTTCCACCAGTATTCAATTTGATTATGTCAAATCCTGCTGACTTTGGCACATGGCTATATCGTGCCTTAACATTCTTAGTTATTTCTTGTCCATGTGCATTGGTAATCAGTATTCCTTTGAGTTTCTTTGCCGGAATTGGTGGCGCCAGCAATCAGGGGGTTTTGGTAAAAGGATCGAATTATTTAGAAGCATTGGCTTCATGTAAATATGTTGTATTTGATAAAACAGGTACAATGACACAAGGTGTATTTGAGGTGGCAGGCATTCATCATGCGAATATTCCAGAAGAAAAGTTATTAGAGTATGCGGCAATGGCTGAAAGTTATTCTACGCATCCTATTTCTAAAAGTTTATTAAAGGCGTATGGAAATACCATTGATAAATCACGTATTGAAAATGTAGAAGAAATAAGTGGTCATGGAGTTAAAGCTGTAATTGATGGAGTGCAAGTACTTGCAGGTAATGATAAATTAATGAAGATGTATAATATTCCTTATCAAGAATGTCATAGTATTGGTACGATTGTTCATGTGGCTATTGATGGAAAATATGCAGGTCACATTGTGATTTCGGATATGTTGAAGCCACATGCCAAAGAAGCAATTGAAGCATTGAAGAAGGCGGGCATTAAACAAACAGTCATGTTGACTGGAGATGTAAAAAGTGTGGCAGATAAAGTCGCCTCTGAATTACATATTGATAAAGTGTATTCGGAATTATTGCCTCAAGATAAGGTGAATAAAGTTGAAGAATTATTATCTTTAAAGCACTCGAAAGAAAATATTGCCTTTGTCGGAGATGGAATCAATGATGCTCCAGTATTATCAAGAGCCGATATTGGTATTGCGATGGGTGCTTTAGGCAGTGATGCAGCCATTGAGGCAGCTGATATTGTTTTGATGGATGATGATCCATTAAAGATTTCTAAAGCCATTAAGATTGCGAAGAAATGTATTCATATTGTATATGAGAATATTTATTTTGCGATTGGTGTTAAATTGATCTGTTTATTATTAGGTGCCATTGGTATTGCGAATATGTGGGTTGCGATTTTTGCGGATGTTGGAGTTATGATTATTGCCGTATTAAATGCGATTCGTGCATTAAATGTTAAAAATTTGTAAGGAAATCTTAGGATTTCCTTATTTTGATATTGTGTTAAATTTGTTTTAGTTGTATCTTTGTCTTGTACGCAGAAAAGGAGATTCGAGATGCAGGAATTAAAACCAATTAAAGAAGGAAAAGTACGTGAAATTTATGACAATGGGGACAACCTTATTATGGTTGCGACAGATCGTATCAGTTGTTTTGATGTAATTTTAAACAATGAGGTTACAAAAAAAGGAACTGTTTTAACACAGATGTCAAAATTCTGGTTTGACTACACAAGCGATATCTTACCTAATCACATGATTAGTGTGGATACAAAAGATATGCCGGAATATTTCCAACAAGAAAAATTTGAAGGAAAATCAATGTTATGTCGTAAATTGAACATGCTTCCAATCGAATGTATTGTTCGTGGTTACATCACAGGTAGTGGATGGGCTAGCTACAAAGAAACAGGAAAGGTTTGTGGTATTGAACTTCCAGAAGGATTACAAGAATCACAACAACTTCCGGAACCAATTTATACACCTAGTACAAAGGCTGAAATTGGTGATCACGATGAAAACATTTCTTTTGAACAAAGTATTGCGCACTTAGAAAAACACTTCCCAGGTCATGGTGAAGAATATGCGACTAAGATCAAAGATTGCACAATCGCTTTATATAAAAAATGTGCTGAGTATGCTTTAAGCAAAGGGATTATTATTGCGGATACAAAATTTGAATTTGGTTTAGACGAAAATGGTAATATCGTTATTGGCGATGAAATGTTAACTCCTGATAGTTCTCGTTTCTGGCCTGCAGATGGATATGAAGCTGGTCATTCGCAACCATCATTTGACAAACAATTTGCGCGTGACTGGCTAAAGGCAAATCCAGGTAATGACTGGACACTTCCTCAAGAGATTGTGGATAAGACAATTGAAAAATATCTTCAAGCTTACACAATGTTGACAGGAAAAACATTATAATTAGAAAATACCCATAAGTGGAATGCTTATGGGTATTTTTTTGAAAACTGTATTTTTTGATGCCTGAATATATTTGAAAACCGTAAAATATGATGTTAAAATTTACTTGAAAACCGGAGGGAACTATGTTTAAAAGAAAGATTGAATCCTATTTAGAAACATATTTGAATAGTGATGAAGAACGAATTTTATGTGTTGATGGGGCAAGACAAGTTGGAAAATCGTTCATTATTCGAGCTTTGGCAAAAAAGTATTATACAAATTATGTAGAAGTGAATATGATTGATGATTATGCAGGTGATAAATTATTTGCAGATGTGAAAAACAAAGATGAGTTTTACTTGCAGTTGAGTATTTTGCATGGAGATAAATTAAAAGAAAGAGAAAATACAATTGTTTTTTTGGATGAGATTCAAGTGTACCCACATTTATTGACGATGCTAAAGTCATTGCGTTATGACAATCGATTTAAGTATATTTGTAGTGGTTCTTTGTTGGGGGTTACTTTGCATAAAACAACTTCGATTCCGATGGGATCTATTTTGGAAAAAGAGATGTATCCAATGGATTTTGAGGAATTTTTATGGGCCTGTGGAGTTGGGAATGAATTTATTTCTTACATGAAGCAGTGTTATGAAACAAAAGCGTCTTTAACAGAATCGATGCATAATAAAATTTTAAATCTGTTTAAAACATATCTATATGTCGGTGGTTTACCAGATGCAATAAAGGCATATGTAGAAACAAAAAATGTATATAATATTCGAGAAGTACAAACTCTAACACATAAGTATTATCGAGAAGATGCTGGTAAATATGATGAAGATAATCGTCTTGTGATTCAAAAAATGTATGATTATATTCCCTCAAATATCGAAAATAAAGTAAAAAGGATACAATTTACAAAAATTGAAAATCAACCAAACGCAAGATTTAAAAATTATGAACACGAATTCGAATATTTGATATCTTCAGGTATTGCGTTACCAGTTTCTGCAATTGCAGAACCGAGTTTTCCATTGATCCAGTCTTCTAAGAAAAATTTAATAAAACTATATATGAATGATGTGGGATTATTTACCAATATTTTGTATAGTTACAATGTCAACGCAATATTAAAAGATGAAGTGAAAGTAAATTTAGGGGCTGTATACGAAACGGTGGTTACACAAGAATTGAAAGCACATGGGCATAATTTGTATTATTATGATCGTAGAAAAGTTGGAGAAGTAGATTATTTAATCGATGATTATTCGACTTTAAGTGTTGTCCCTATTGAAATAAAATCAGGACGAGATGGCTATGAATTTAGTGCATTAAAAAAGGTGATTGCACTACAAGAGAATAGAATCCAAAAAGGATATGTATTCTCAAATGATAGAGTGGTTAAGGAAGAAAATAATATAGTGTATATGCCAATATACTATATTATGTTTATGTGAGGAAATGAAAATGAAACAAGGTGTATTTATAACATTTGAAGGAAATGATGGATCAGGAAAGACAACTGTATGTAAAGCGGTACAAGAAGAACTGATTAAAATGGGATACGATTGTATTTATACTCGTGAGCCAGGCGGAAGCAAGATTGCTGAATCTATTCGTAATATATTACTAGATGTAAACAATACGGAGATGGATGATCGTACAGAAGCATTATTATATGCAGCGAGTCGTAGACAACATTTAAAAGAAGTTGTTCTTCCGGCATTGGAAAATAAGAAGATCGTATTGTGTGATCGCTTCATTGATTCAAGTTTGGCATACCAAGGAATTGCACGCGGCATAGGATTAAAAGAAGTGTGGGATATCAATCAGTTTGCAATTGATGGATGTATGCCTGAAAAGACTCTATTTTTATCCGTTAGTGTAGAAACGGGTAAAAAACGTATGAATCTTCGTGGTGACTTGAATCGTTTGGATCAAGAAGAAAGTTCATTCCACAAAGCTGTACGTCAAGGCTATGAAACATTAGTTTCTATGTATCCAGAACGCATTGAAGTGATTGATGCCGAGCCTTGTAAAGAAGAAGTTTTAAAAAGTGCTATGGAATGTGTTTTAAAGGTTATTAAAGAACATGAATAAAGAGTATTTAAAAAAAGCACAACCTGTTGTGTATCAGATGTTGTCGAATGCTTTAAAGAATCAAAGAGTTGCGAATGCCTATTTATTTCACGGGCCAAAAGGCTCAAGCAAATTAGAAACGGCCATCTTATTTGCACAAAGTATTATATGTGAACATACAGATAATGATGGATTTGCATGTCAAGAATGTGAAAGTTGTAAACGCATAGAGAACGAAGAATCTTTAGACTATATGATTGTATCGAATGATCGTATTAAAAAGAAAGATATAGTGGATTTACAGACGTTTTTTGAATCAACGAGTGCAGGAAAACAAAATGCTCGAATCTATATTCTAGATCATTATGATAAGGCTACGCCAGATGCTTCAAATAGCTTGTTGAAGTTTTTAGAGGAGCCAAGTGAAGGGATTTATGGTATATTAATTGCGGATGAAAAATCCAATGTATTACCGACTATTCAATCTAGGTGTCAGGCTATTCATTTTAAACCGGAAAGCTGTGAACACTTATTGCTTGAAAATACAAGTGAAGAAAACGCGAAGATGCTTGCAGAATCTGGATATACATATGATAAGGCAATTGAATTATTGTCTTTACCTGATTTTGAAGAATTAAAACAAATTGCACTTGAATATATTGAACATGCCTCTTCTTTTTCACAAATTGAAAAGATGCAGACAAATGTGTTTGTGAATAAGTCAGATCGTATGAATAAGGATTGGGTACAGTTGTGGATTCAGTGGGTTTTATTCTATGTAAAAAATGATAGGGTAAATTTACCTTTAGAAAAAAAAGTAAAACTATATTCGATTTTGGTTGAAAATATGGATATGTTGTATCGACCAGTCGATTTAGGTTTATTTATGGATAAGCTTTATTATGATATTAGGAAGGCTGTGATTTAGTGAATACAGAAGGAAAAGTAACGTATAAATATATTGTTTATATACAGTTTGAAGAATCAAAAAAAGCCTACACTTTTGGATCAGATGTTAAATATTATACAAATGATGTTGTCGTTGTAGAAACTGTACGTGGGCAAGAACTAGGAAAGGTTTGTGTGCCAACGGTTGATTTTGATGCTTCGAAAGTAAAGGGAGATATTAAACCAGTATTGCGTAAGGCAACGCAAGAAGATATTAAGTGTAAAGAAGAAAATGTTGAAAAAGCTAAAGAAGCAATGAAGATTTGTCACGAGTGTGTCGCAAATTTGAAGTTGGATATGCATTTAATCAGCTCAGAATATACATTGGATCGTACAAAAGTCATTTTTACATATGTGTCGGACGATCGTGTTGATTTTAGACAACTATTGAAAGACTTAGCTCAACATTTACATTGTCGTATCGAGTTAAGACAAGTAGGGCCAAGAAACAAAGCTAAAATTGTTGGTGGAATTGGAAATTGCGGTATGGAATGTTGCTGCTCAAGATTTATGTCAGATTTTGATACGGTATCTATTAATATGGCAAAAAATCAAATGTTGGCATTGAATATTCAGAAATTGAGTGGTCAATGTGGAAAGCTAATGTGTTGTTTACGTTTCGAAAATGAAGAGTATACAAGAATGCGTAAAGATTTACCAAAGATGAATTCGATTGTGAGTTATCAAGGTAAAAAATATCGCATTTCAAGTATGAACGTGCTTCAAAAACAGGCTAAGTTAGAGAACAAAGAAGAAGTCTTGTTTGTGGACTTTAAAGAATTGTGGCCAGATAAGGATTTTAACAATGATTAGACAGAAGAGTTTTGAATCGAATACTTCCACATTGTATTTGGTTCCTACGCCTATTGGCAATTTACAGGAAATGACACCTAGAGCTCTAGATATTTTAAAAGAAGTGAGTGTGATTGCGGCAGAAGATACGCGAAATACAAAAAAACTTTTAATGGCATATGGCATTGATACAATGTTGATGTCGCATCATGAACATAATCAGCAAGTTAGTATTCCAAAAATCATTGAACGATTGGAAAATGGTGAAGACGTTGCGGTAGTATCCGATGCAGGTTATCCCTTGGTTTCGGATCCAGGACAGAAATTAGTTCAAGAAACCATTTCGCATGGATTTAATGTGGTTTCAGTCTCAGGTGCTAACGCGGCTATGAATGCATTGGTTGCGAGTGGATTGAGTTGTTATCATTATTTATTCTATGGCTTTTTAGACAATAAGAGTTCAAAAAGAAAGAAACAGCTCGAAGAAATCAAAACAATTCCTTACACAACGATTTTCTATGAAGCACCTCATCGTATTGAAGATACTTTACAAGATATGTTGGAAGTATTGGGAAATCGTCAAATGTGTTTAGCTAGAGAACTCACAAAAGTGCATGAAGAATATATTCGTGGAACCATTGAAGAAGTGTTAGAGGTAGCGGCTACTTGTAAAGGTGAAATGGTTATTGTCATGGATGGATTTAAACAAGATGAAGTTGTATTTGATATGTATACAGCCATTACGAAAGTGGATGAATATATTGAATCTGGAATGCGTACAAAAGAAGCTATTGGTTTAGTTGCCAAAGAAATGGCTTGTAAAAAGAATGAATTATATGAAGCTTATCATAAAAG
>NZ_DS996845.1:0-31824 GCF_000156655.1 Holdemanella biformis DSM 3989 | reverse complement strand
TAAAAGATAGGCTTTTTTCTTTTATATAAAGTAAATTATATTGTTTCAGAAATTAAATGAAAAAGTAATTGAAAAAGTTTCAGAAAACACTATAATAAGTTACATAAAAGAGAAGAGGAAGAGTTATGAATAAGAGAAGTGTATGTGCCCTAGGTATGGCATTTGTACTTGCAGGATGTTCTGCAGGTGGATCGGGTTCTGGTAAAGAACAAACATTAACAGTTGGATTGTTTACAGAAATGAATGGGGATTTTTCTCCTATGTATTATCAGACCGTTAACGATCACAATGTAGTTAACTTGGTATATCAAGGATTGTTGGCATATGATAAGGATGCCAATTTAGTTCCAGAATTAGCAAAGGATTTACCTATTATTAGTGATGATGGTACAACGATGACATTTAAATTGAAGAAAGGTGTTAAATTCAGTGATGGATCTAAATTTACTTCAAAAGATGTAAAGGCAACGTTTAGCGTTATGGCTGACCCAAGCTATACAGGACGTTTTTCAAGTAATGTTGATTTCTTAAATGGATATAGCGAATATCATGATGGAGATGCCAAAGATGTCTCAGGTATTGAAACACCCGATGATTATACAGTAGTATTCCATATGGCAAAGCCAAAAATCGATGCGGAATCGACTTTGGGAACACAAAAAATTTGTAGTGCAAAAACATTGAAGTACAAGAAGGGGAAAACTTCAAATGTTGAAAAGAACAATAGTAATCCTATTGGAACAGGTCCATATAAATTAAAATCATTCTCTAAAACAGAGGGAGCTTCATTGGATCGAAATGAAAATTTTGAAGCTAAGGATGGAGAATACCAAATTTCTAAGATTATGATCAAGAAAACAGAGACTTCGACTGAAATCAAAGAATTGGAAAATGGAACAATCGATTATATTCCAGATGTAGTGGAAGCGAATAAAATCAACACAGTAGCCAAAGACAAAGATAAAGGTTTGACTATGGATTCGTATCCAAGTGATCGTGAAGACTTCTTGTTTATGAATACAGTTGCAGGTGCATGTCAAGATCAGGCTGTTCGTCAAGCTTTGGCTTATGGATTTGATCGTGAAGCCTATATCGCAAGCTATTATAAATTAGATGATAAAGATGCTAAATTGGCATATGTACCAGGCTTGTTTGGTAACCCAGTATCTGGCGGAAATGGTGCATATGTTCGTGGTGAAGAAAAAGTAGATGGTGCTACTTACTATGATTATGATGTAGAAAAAGCTAAACAAATCTTAGATGATGCGGGATGGACTGTTGGTAGTGATGGTATTCGTGAAAAGGATGGTCAAAAATTAAGCATTAAGTTCTTGGCTACAAAAGAAAAAGATGCGATGGATACAATGATTCCTATGTTACAAAAACAATGGGGAGAACTTGGTGTCGACTTCAAGGCAAACACAATGGAATTTAATACAGTTATTTCAACTGTAGGTGATGATTCAGCTGTTGGTGATTGGGATGTATCTTATTTAGGATATTCTTTTACAAGCCCTGAAGATACAGGTGTTGATTACTTGATTCAATCACAAGGTGTAAATAACTTTGCTCGTTTAAAAGATGATGAATTAGATTCATACTTAGCTGCAGGTGCTTATACAACTGATAAAGAAGCTTCAGCAGCTGCTTACTTAAAGGCTTATGTTCGTCAAGCAGAACTATGTGCATACTTACCAACAGATGGTGTACAAACATATTGTTTACGTAATAAGAAAGTAAAAGGTTTGAATACATCTTCTACATTTATTTGGTCACAATCAATGGCTACAGCCTATATTGATGATTAATAAAAAAGGACAGAATATTAAATAAAAAGAAAAGGAGCTGAACTGAATAAGTAATAAAATTTACTTATTCGTTATGGCTCCTTTTTAAATCGTCACGACTTGAATGTTTTGGTTGTTTAGTTCTTGAACATAAGAAGAATCAATAGAATGATCAGTTATAACAGTTTTTATTTTATCTTTTAAATTTAATGGTACAACACCACGCTTGGAAAATTTATCACTTTCTGTTAGCACGATTATTTGTTCGGCTTGATGCGACATATCACGTACGGCTTGTGCTCGCATTTGATCGCGGTTTGAAAAGCTGATTCTAGAATCATATCCATCTGTACCGATGAAAAAATAATCGACAAAAAAGTTGGATACACATTCTTGAACCATAGGACCTACCATAACTTGTGAATCTTGTTGATAAATTCCACCTAAAAGAATAATTTGAAAATTTGATTTTCCACGAATATATTCTGCGATAAAAGCACTGTTGGTGATAATTGTTAAGTCTTTATGAAGTTGTGTTAACGTATCCGCTAGAAGTGCACAACAACTACCACTTTCAATCATAATTGTATCGCCTTCATGAACAAGTTCAGTAGCTTTTAAAGCTATTTTTTTCTTTTCTTCATAATGATACGCGATTCTACCATTGATATCATCTGTGCTACATAACACAGCATGCCCATGCTCACGTTTGATGATTCCTTTAGCTTCTAATGCATCCAAATCTTTGCGGATAGTTACTTGGGAAACACCTAGGTATTCAGCAAGTTGAGAAACCTCGATTCTCTTTTCAGATGTCAATAATTCTAATATTTTATTTGTTCTATTTTTCATTTACGTTGATTCCTATCATTTTGTTTATATAATAAGTGTTTTTGATTTCAAATGAAAGTGAAATTTAGAAAAAAGCGTTAATGTTATTTTCTTTAAACATATTTAAATATTCTTTTAAATCTTCTGGATGATATGAAGGAACATTTTCATAATCATATTTTATATTTAAAAGATGATATTTATTTTCTCCAAATTGATGGAACGGTAGAAGTTGACACTTGTTTATTCCAATATTGTGAAGTGTTTTTGAAAATTCTTTGGCATCATCCAAAGAATCGTTGAAACCAGGTATAACAGGGATTCGTGGAAGAACTGTTTTGCCATTGTCGATGGCATGTTTCATGTTCAGTAATGGTAACTTATTAGAAACACCTGTACCTTCTATATGTTTATCTGTGTTCCAGTGTTTCATATCAAAAAGAATGTAATCTACATATTCTATGACACGATCAAATATTTCCTCTGTCGCAAAACCGGTTGTTTCACAACATGTATGAATTCCTTCTTCTTTAGCGGCTAAGAGTAGTTCTCTTGAAAACTCAGGTTGAAGTAAAAGCTCACCTCCAGAAAGTGTTAGACCACCACCACTTTCTTCATAGAAGGCTTGATCTTGTAAAACAATTTTAAGCACTTCTTCTACAGATTTTTGTTCGCCTTGTGCGCTTAATGCGTTTTTTGGACATTCATATACACATTTCTCACACCCACTACACTGACTATGGTTGATTTTGATGGATTTATCAATTGTTTTCATAGCGTTTTTTGGACAGGTTTCAATGCAATGATGACAATTTATACATTTTTTTGGATCCCAAAGAATTTGTGTTTGTATAAGCTGACTTTCAGGATTTGCACACCACTTACAACGAAGAGGACATCCCTTTAGAAAAACGGTAGTACGAATGCCTGGACCGTCATTTACACTGAATTTTTGAATGTTAAAAATAATTCCTGTTGTATTTCGATTTGTTGTTGTCATTTTAATTTCCTCATATAGAGTATAAACATTTCAAAGAAGAAAAGCAATGATTATAGTTACAAATGAAAGTATAAAATATTTTAAATGAAATTAAAGTTGACATGAAATGCGTGTAATGCTATTTTTAAATTGCAAATAAAAGAATCTAAAATTACGAATGAAATGTAATAGGAGGACGGATATGGAAAACGCAGAACATTTTGGAACATTGACAGAACGAATGAAAGAATTTCGAGAAGAAGTTTTAGATGAAAAACCTTATATTGATGCACAACGTGCAATTCTAGCAACTCTTGCTTACAAAGAAAATTTAAATCAACCACGAGTGATGGTTCGAGCTAAAATGCTAGAAAAAGTTCTCGATAATATGAGTATATATATTGAAGACAAATCTCTTTTAGCAGGAAATCAGGCAACCAAGAACCGTAATGCTCCTATTTTTCCTGAGTATACTATGGAATTTGTTATGAATGAATTGGATCAGTTTGAGAAAAGGGATGGGGACATATTCTATATCACTGAAAAGACCAAGGAACAACTTAGAGAAATTGCGCCATTCTGGCAGAATAACAATTTGCGTGCAAGAGGAGAAGCTCTTCTTCCTGAAGAAGTTCGTGTCTTTATGGAAACAGGTGTATTTGGAATGGAAGGCAAGCTAAATGCAGGAGATGCGCATTTGGCGGTGAACTATGAGCGTATTTTGAAGGATGGATTAAGAGGATACGAAAAACGTGTAAAAGAATATAAAGCTGCTCTTGATTTAACAAATCCAGATAATATTGACAAGTATTGTTTTTATAATGCAGTTCTTATAGTACTGAAAGCGGTGCGTAATTTTGCGAATCGTTACAGCGTTCTTGCGAAAGATTTAGCAGAAAAAGAATTGAATCAAGAAAGAAAAATTGAATTATTAGAGATCAGTAGAATTTGTTCAAAAGTTCCATATGAACCAGCAGAAACATTTCAAGAAGCGGTACAATCCGTATGGTTTATTCAATTGATTTTACAAATTGAATCCAATGGACATTCTTTGAGTTATGGCAGATTCGATCAATATATGTATCCATATTATGATCGAGATATTAAAAATGGCACTATTAAAGAATCTGAAGCCTTGGAATTGTTGACATGCTTGTGGATAAAGACACTTACAATCAATAAAGTTCGTTCTCAAGCACATACGCTAAGTTCGGCAGGATCTCCTATGTATCAAAACGTAACGATTGCAGGTCAAACAACAGATAAAAAGGATGCAGTCAATGATTTGAGCTTTTTAGTTTTGAAATCTGTTGCACAAACAAGATTGACACAACCAAATTTAACTGTTCGCTATCACAAGAATATCAATAAACGTTTTTTGGATGAATGTGTAGAGGTTATGCGTTTAGGCTTTGGAATGCCAGCATTAAACAATGACGAAATTATAATTCCTTCCTTTATGGATTGGCAAGTTAAAGAGGAGGATGCTTACAATTATAGTGCCATAGGCTGTGTAGATGTGATTTTCCCGTTGATTAGTTCCCTATTTTGATTAGTTCCCAATTCAGGGGCGTTTTTTCCCGAAATTCGGGTTTAATTAGTTCCTAATTCGGATTTAATCAGTTCCCAATTCGAAAATGATTAGTTCCGAATTCGGGATTTAATTAGTTCTCAATTCGGGATATAGGAGGAAACAATGTATAAATCGAAACGCAGCCTCAAAGTGTATGTGATTTTCCATTTAATCATGTCCGTTTTGGAGGCGATTTTTACCAGTTAATCGTGTCCGTATTAACATTTAGAAATGTCCGTATTGCAATTTGGACATGTCCGTATTCGATTTTAATCGTGTCCGTATTGCAAGTTTAATTATGTCCGTTTTAGAATTTGATTACTTCTAAGTTGGAATTACAGGAGGGAACAATGTATAAATCAAAACGCAGCCTCAAAGTGTACGAGGCACCACTTGGTTTAAATGGTAAGTAGCAGATTCCGAGAATTCAGCTTCAGGGCCAGTGGCTAAAAGCACTTGGATATCATGTGGGTGATAAGATTGATGTTCAGTGTACTAATGACACGATCATCATCAATAAAGTGAAGACTATATAAAATAAGCGTCGGTCAATGAGTCGGCGCTTTTGTTTATAAAGTATTATTGTGCCTTACTGAATATCCAGTTATAATAGCAAATATAATAGCCAAGGAGGTTTATATATGAAAACAAAACAAATTTTAATGACAGGAGCATTAGCTCTTAGTATGGTTTTATCTGGTGGAATGTTGACAGGATGTTCAAATTCTTCAACAAAAGACACAAAGACAACAGAAGTCACTAAGAAAAAAGAAGTAAAAACACTTGGTCAAAAAACCAAGGATTCAAAATCTTTGAAGATTACAAACAGCACTGGTAAGAAAATCACAGTGTTTGAAACAAAATCAAGTTCTGAAGAAAGTTTCAGTGATAACTTATTGGACGATGGAGACGCTGTAAAAAACAAAGAAGAACGTACTTTGTATTACACGGTCAAAGAAAACGATAAACTGGATGTAAAAGTAGGGTTACAGGATCAGGACAAAACATTCGTATTCAAAGATGTAGATCCAGCAGATACTAAAAAGGTGGACGTTTCTTTAAAGGATGATAAAGTCAATCTGGATGTAACGAAAAAAGATGGCAGTACTGCCACTTTAACGCCAAGTGAAGATTCTGCAAAGACAGAAGACGAGAAAAAAGATGAGCAGGAAGTAAAACAGGAAGAAAAGAAAGAGGAGAAGAAAGAAGAAACAGCAAAAGCCGATTCTTCAAACAAATCGAATACTTCTGAATCAAAGAAAAATAACACAGCTTCAACTTCGAACTCAAGTTCAAACAAGAACAATTCAAGCTCTAGCAGTTCCAAACCAGCTGAACATACACACAACTGGGTTGCACAGTATAAGACTGTAAACGTGCCAGAAAAAGGGCACAACGAACAGGTCTTGGTGCAGGCTGCCTATGATGAACAGGTTCCAGTTACAGAAATGAAGGCGTATTCAATTTGTAATGATTGTGGTGCAGATATTACTGGAAACACTTACGAACATGTGAAAGATCATATGATTAATGACACTGGTAATGGAGGCTATCACACTGAATGGCGTGAAACAGTTGTGGGATACAATACTGTACATCACGATGCAGTGTACGAAACAAGATATGTGGTCGATTCACCTGCTACTACAAAACAGGAATTGACAGGATACAAGTGCAGTGGCTGTGGAAAAACAAAAGCTAACTAAATATAGATCAAAAGACAGAATATAGGAACTCAGATTGAGTACCTTTTCTGTCTTTCACACGCAATAAAACGGGGAGTACCCATACTATTGCACCAAAAGAAAGTAGTTATAAGAAAGGGTGGCGAAATATGAACAGATACAGTTTATTTGATGTACCTTAAATTAAATTGAAATAATATCAATATTTTTCCTTTCAGAATATTGATAGTACGAAACACTCAAAAAATCAAGATTTCTAACGTTAGAGATTTTTATAAGGGATAGAGATAGAAATAAATAAGGGGGAAATAAATGAATTAAGGCAATTTGCCAGGACCTGTTGAAAGAGGAACTTCATTTTGCCGGGTTGTTTGATAATTTACAGATTGTCTCGCTTCTTACGGATTTGGAAAGTCTTTTATAGGAGGCAGATTAATATGCCAAGACAGAAAAAAGATGCAAAAATTCTCAATATCAAACTAGCAAAAGAGATTAGCGACCAGCTGGAACAATTTTGCGAAGAATCAGGAATGCCTAAAACTATTGCGACAGAGAAGATTCTATCGAAGTATTTTGAGGAATATTTCAGTAGACCGGAAGAAGAACGCACACTTTTCAAATAAGAATATTTAAGAATGCCCACAGGCCTAATAAGCTTGTGGGTATTTTTATGCCTAAATAGAACATGTATGTAAGATTTCTTTTGAGTTGCAATTAGGAAAAAGCGCGGATTTACAGGCAAAATTACAACATTCAGTTTGAGGCTGTATGAAAAAAATAAAAGTGCCTTTTAAATCTGACATATAGTATATGCCAAAGTAAATTATCCCTAAAAATAGGGACAAAATTAGGTAAAAACAAATTATGTATTCAAAAAGGAGGAAACACATGGAGAAAATTGAATTCACAAACCCGGAGAGCAAGGAATTTAACGAAGAAGTAAGGAACTACCTTGAATTGATGAGGGATACGGAAGCCCTTATTGGTGACGGGATGGAGAAACTGAAAGGGGCCAATTGGGCAAAGCTTTGGAGCAGCCTTGACAAGTTGGTTTTTTATCCGAAGACATACGAAGGAAATTTGGCTATTTTCAGAACTCGATACGACATTCGATACGTAAGCTTGTTTACGAAACCGGAATTTTGCTGTGATCAGGAAGCAGACTTTGAGTTGGGCGGCATCCTTAGGTCATGGCTTGATGATGGTCAGAAACGTGGCTATTCGCTTCTTATTAACACGACCATCAATGAATATTGGGGACATGGTATTTTTATCGATCCAGATACAGGGCATATTGCGCCTGTGATGACGGACTATGATGCGGAGCACCGTACTTATACATTATATTGATCAGCATCAATTTCAACCGAACCAGGGAACATTTCCCTATATTCATCAACTAATTTTCGGAATATGTAACGGGTAACCGGTCCCTTATCTGGAAGCTTACCTGTCAATAATTTCATCGCTTGGCGTTCTGTAGTTTTATGTAGGCAGTATTGTTCTATGACATTAAATTCTGCTCGTTGCAAGCCCATTAGAGATATACGACGTTTCGGTCTTCCAGAAGCTTTCCTGTGACCAGGAAGCTGCTCGATAGGTTGCGCCTGACGATAGTTATAGATTTGGCTAAGTGTTCCGGATAATAGCTCATGGTCGTGGGTATCATCTTTGTCGTCATATTCAAGTGATGGGATTCGCAGGTGGATCTGTTTGTCTTGAAGGAGTTTTAGCGTTTTTCGTATTGTTGGCAGAGTACCGCCAAGTACATAGATATTTGCTACATATAACGTATCGCCACTTTGAACAGGGCGACGTGGTGAAATATCGCCCTTAAGTGTGTCACTGTCCGAATAGACAGAACGAGCCACGTCGCAACATTTTATGTAGAAGTAGTTGTATTCTGAGCCGAGCCAGTGGGTTGTATCTGGCAAATGTTTGCGTGCTATTTCGTATTGTTCGTTTATATTTTCAATTCGTGTATTACGAAACAGCCACCACTCGCTCATGGCACAGCCTCCTCTCATTTGTAATGGTTACTAAGACTAACCACTGCATTATATCATATTTTTTAAAATGTTGTCCGAAAATTAGAAGATTTGAAAAAATAAAAGAAAACCGCATAAATACAGTATTTGCAGATGAATTCATGTCTGAAAATCATTTGAAAATGGTCGTTTATTTGTATGTGAAAATAAAAGCACATGAGAAATCAAGCATATTAATTGCGAAGGCGAAAACAAAAATAAACAGGAAGGAGAAATCATTGAAATCACATAAACGAAAAATCGAAGAAGGACGTTGTCAAGGATACGGGAAAGACTATACCCCATTTATTCTGGTCAGAGAATATAAGGGGCGGGGTACAGCATCAGTCATCTGGGATCCCTTTGAAGAAAGATTGATCCACTGCCTGTCGCAGACAGAAGTTGCGGTGTATGAAACAATCCGCTGGCAGGACAATGTGGAACATATCCGCGAACAATATCTTTTAGATACAGATAGGATGAATGCCATTGCAGAAGAACTTGGGATGAAGAAAGCTCCATGGTGGACCACGGATTTTCTGGTAGATTACGATGATGGAAGCAAGACGGCGTTCTCAGTCAAATACGACAGAAGCGCATTTGATCCGAATAAACGTACCTACCGTGGAAAAGAATCAAGGCTGCACAATCTGGTAATGCGTCAGAGAGCAGAACAGATCTATTGGGAATCTCAGAAAGTGAGGTTTAAGCTGGTAACGAACGAAGATATTAATCAGGTGCTTGTGTGGAATGTAAAAAGCGTCATGAGCTATTACGAATCATTTAAGGTGATCAGCAAAGAACAGAAACTGAAATATCTGATTGCACATAAATATGTATATATTCCGATGGATAAACAGATTTTGGATTTCCATGAGATTGTAGAGCGTGCTGGTTTCGACGTTGATGAGCTGTATAAGCGAGTATTAGTGGCACGTGACCTTCATGAAGAAATCACAGAAAGGAGATAACATGATGGAAGAATTAAGAAATAACGAAACATCCGAAAAGAAAGAGAGAATAGAACCGCTGGAAGTTATCACTCTTGAAGGCGATGCAATTCCAGCTGAGGGAGAAGCGACAGATTCGCCTTGTGTAAGAAGAGGAAATTTATATAAAAAAGATGGTTTACAATGGAGAACCTTTCATGTAAATGCTGATGAAACTCTTCTCATTAGCATGACAACAAACGATATCGTTAGAATAAAAACGGATTCGCTAATTAATGATATTGAAAATGGAACAGTAAGTGCATGTGATGTAGACCCGAATCCTTCATTTTCACTCACAGAGGAGGAAATAAATGTAATCACGGAACGCGCAAGGGTTTTTGAAAATATAATCGAGAAAGAGATGCCTGAAATTGAGAACCTTTTTTCAGTGAAAAAAGCAAAAAGAAATAATGATGCAGAAGCTATTCTTCTTGGGGTATCAAGAAGGTGGTTGCGCGAAATGTTAAAGGCCTATCTTCGTTCCGGCCGCAATAAATTCAGTCTTATTGACCATCGCAAAGGTAATTATAGAAAAAAAGTACCCCATTCAAAAGACTACGAGAATCCAAAGAATGACGTTGACGAAATCCTCAAATACGGTCTTAAGATGTTCGTAAAGTATGGGAAACCGGGAATGGCATATGACGCAGTTCTGCGCCGGTATTTTCGCGAACCGGTCGAGGCACCAGATGGTTCTTCTGTCAAGATGGTAACACTTCCAGAAGAGGAAAGATCAGTATCATACAAGATGCTCTACAACTATATCAGAAAGCATACAGAAGACTATTCCTGCAAGGGAAAAGATGAGAGAGACAAACAGAACAATGACAGACAGTTGGTTGGAAACAGCAAAACCGGAGTCTATGAATTGGGACAGATTGTTGAAGCAGATGAGATGGAGCTTGGCTGTTATGTAGTCGACCAGAATGATGGAGAAACTGTTCTTGGAAAAGCTGTCGTATACTGTATGGTCGAAGTATTGAGCGGAATCTGCATCGGTGCATATGTAAGTCTTGAAAATAACAGCATGCGTGGCTTTCAGCAGGTGTTTCTGTCACTCCTGGAACCGCATAAGAACCAGACAAAAGGCTATAACATTGACTATGATGAGGAAGACTGGCCGTCCATGATCGTACCAAACGAGATCCGTTGTGACCGAGGCTCAGAGTATATGTCCAAGGCATATAGCAAAGCAATGGGGGAACTGGGCATCCGTAATACTCCGGTTCCACCCGGATGCGGTTCTTTAAAAGGGGTTGTCGAATCCTTCAATGGACTGGTTCAGACCTATTTAAAGGCACAGTTAAAGAATAACGGATATGTAGAAGATAAATACCGTGGTGGAGACTTAGCTAAAGGGGATGCATGTCTGACACTGGAAGAAATAAGAGGACTGGTCTACCAATCAGTGATCCTGTATAACCGCCGTGTTTTTGAGGGACTCATTGACAAAAAGTATCTGGATAATGACGTATCTCCAACACCTAAAGGGATTTTCGCATACGAAAAAGCTCATGGCAGAGCAGGAGATCCAACCAATGTAAATGATGCGACAAGACCGGCCTATCTGTTTGCAATGCTGGCAAAGGAAGAAGAAAAAAGAAAATTTACATGGAACCGCAGGAAAGGTATCGTGTACACCTTCTATAAGACGGAACTGCGTTTTTATTCGCAGGAACCATGGTTCTTGGATATTTTAAAAGATGAACCACATCCGGAAGATATTGAGGTCAGATACAATGTGGACGATATCAGGAATGTCTATATCAGATATAAGAAAGAGATCCACAGAGTACCTCTTGCAGAAAAGATTGAACAGCAGTATACATACGCAGACTTAACCTGGGACGAATACGACGAGTGTATCCGCAAAAAGAGGGACTCAAAGGTAATGAAAGAAGCAAAACAGGTATATCTGGACACGAAACTGAATTTGCAGGATACGGTAGAGAAACAGGCAGAAATGGCAAAAGCCCTGAATCCAAAGAAGAAGAAAAAATACGGCAAAGCGCATCCGGAGGATAAAACAGCCAAGAAACAGGAAATGAGAAAAGATCCAGATGGAATTACGAAACGTTCTTATAGTTCCATTGATCCGGAACCTAAGAAAGAAACATTAACAAAGCAGCAGGAAGAGCTGGCAGCGATTGAGCATTTGAGAATCCCAGATGAAATGAGGACGATGGGAGACAGAAAACTCAGCCGAGAAGAAGAAATCAATCGTATCTTGGCACTGATAGAAGACGAAGTATAAGAAAGGAAGAAAACATGGAGAGACTGAAATGTAATTTAACATTCCGTGAACTTAGAAAAGATGAAAATCTTTATGATGATGTAGACCTGACCGCGGGGAGCATGGTAGATGCGCAGTACCGCAGAGTCGCCGGATATGAAGATAATCCTGATGTATGCGCATTGCCGAAGATGCCTTCGGTAAGGGATATCCTGGCTCTTGGAATGGTTAATCCTCCGGGATACGACAGAGAACAGGTAGAAAAAATGAGTACTGCTGAAAAATTAGCCGCAATAGAAGACATTGACATGGCAATGATCCCACTTGGAATTCATGTAGATGTAGCCCGTACAATCTGGAAGTTTTTGGACCGCAGATATAAAGGGGCTGACGTCATGATTTCCGCAAACGAAGATGAGAAAGCGTATGGGAAAGGAAGCTTTGGACGTGCTATCGTTCTGTATCAGAAGCTGGAGGCCCCAAGCCCGATTGGATTTCTGCTTCATGGGAAGACCGGATGCGGAAAGACTATGGCTGTGAACTTAGCGTGTCGCATGTATCCTAATGTAATCTATCATGAGTTTGAGGACTGCAGCTATGTACAGATCCCCATCGTCATGGTGACAGCGCTCAGAAAAGATATCAGAGACGTGTTTGAATCCATTGCTGCAGCATTTGACAGATTTCTGGATACCGGAGATTACCATAGAAGAAGGGCCGTTGGGGCCAAGAGTATCTCTGCAACAGAAGGGCTTGTAAAGAAATGGATCGAACTCTATCATGTCGGACTCATCATCGTAGATGAAGTACAGTTCCTTGATTTCTCGCCAAAAAAGAAGAACATCGAGGACATTGTAAGTATCACACAGGCAACCGGGGCACAGTTCGGACTCATTGGTAACGATGACGGATATAGAGCTATACTGGAATATGACAGGCTTAACAGGCGCGTAGCAAAAAACATTATCAATGCAGACGAGGTTACGAAGAATAATGTACGTTTGTTTGAGAATGCAATCAAGACACTTTGGAGATATCAGTTCGGGAACGTGGAAAGTCCGTTCACAACAGAAATCGAGGAACTTCTCATGTACCATTCATCCAGGAATATAGCACTCCTGAAATACATCGTGATTACTATACAGACGAAGGATGTAATCGAGAAGCGCATGGAGCCGATTGATGTGCCATTCATCGAGAAAACGATTGGGAGGGACATGGAGACACTCCGAAAACTGCTCGCTGATCCTGATGATCCGGAAGATGCACAGTATCACGAGTATATTACAAAGCTCTATGCAAGGCAGGCTAAAGAGGTCGCTACGGAAAATGACGAAGAAAAAGGAAGGCTGTTTGATATGATGGCGGCGGGCGAACTGACCAGGAAAAGAGAAGCGGTCCGCAGCAGAGCTTTCCAGTCAATCAGCGACACTTCAAATTATACTGAAACGCAGATCAACCGCGCAATCAGACAGGCAATCGATAAGGAACCGGATATCCTGGATCACCCTTCGAAGTTTCTTGCACAGAAGGCTATGGAAATATTGAAAAAGGCAAACGCAAAGGTGAAACGTAAAAATACCGCCACAGCTAATCAGGCGAAGAAAGGGAAAAGCGATGCAGCTGCGATTGACAGAGAGACAAGCCAGGGGCTTACAGCTTTGAAAAAAGCTATGAATGAGCAGGAAATATCCTCCGTTTCCAGTGAGAAGCGGGGATTGTAAAAAAGGAGAAGATTATGAGATTACCAAAGAGCATCCGAATAAGAATCTATGATGCTGTGAAGGCAGGCGTTGATGAGAAAGGCTGCTGGACCGCTTCCGAAGATGGATTCGAGGGCAGGACAATTACCAGGGAAGAAAGAAATATCCTGCAGGATCTGGTGAATCATGGGTATGTAAAGAGATGAAAGAAAGGGGTGTATACGATTGAACAAATACAGGTTTCCAATATGGTTTCGGATATATCCGGATGAGAACATTGTGTCATGGCTGGAAGCTTTGTTTTCAGTTAACGGAATGTCAAAAAAGGCTTTCTCTGTTACTTTAGAGGGAAGTACGGAATTGTTAGAGCTTGAGAATATCTGTAGAAAATATGAAGGTGATAAGTTTCCGACGCTGGAAGAGATTATGTCGAGGCACTCAGAATTCAGCACGATGATGCCGTTTCGTAATGAAAGCATGAATGTTCTTGTGGCAGAGCAGGTCATCCGGCAGGCGGAAGATTTTCATATGATTCCAGGCAATAAAAAGAATCATTGCAAAGTACTGAGGTGCTGTCCGGAATGCCTGGCTGAAGACATGGCAAACGGGAGACGTCCCTATATCAGAGCGTGGCATTCGCTCCATGGTGTAACAGCCTGTGCAAAGCATGGCTGCAGGTTACAGATTTACTCAATCTATGACAGCGATAAACCGGTTGTTCCAGCAGATGAAGAAAGCCTCCGGTATGCGAAATTCCTCTACCAGGTTTATCTGCATCAGCCAAAAGTCACGTTAGATGATATAAAAGACCTGCTTGCCGGTACGAAGACCGGACGATTGATACTGGACAGGCTGACAATTAACTGCATTATCAAAGCTTTCTGTGAAAAGTATGAGCCTGACGAGTTCATAGAGCAGATCAAAGGAAGAGAAAAAGAAGGATGTCAGATTGCAAGCAATACATGTCCGCACTGCGGGACGATTTACCATTCCTTCGGCCTGGCCAGGTCTTATGGATATGAATGTCCGATATGCGAGAGGAAATATGATGGCCTGGAGCTGCTGCAGAAAAGAATAGATCTTTCCTGGAACGGAGAATACGAGGTGACTGGATACGAGGATGAAGCTCATGTCAGAATCCGTCACAGACCATGCGGAAGGGAATATATACTGCCGCTGAATGCTCGTGGTCTTACAAAAAGACAGTTATGTGACAAGTGCAATTATAAGTATCGGGACAGAATCGGCAGGAAAGCCACAATGAATAGTGGTGAAACATGCAGGATTATTGCTTATCGGTCTTCGATGGATTTAGATGTAGAGTTTGAGGATGGAGCTGTTGCCAAACACACGACTTATACGAATTTTAAGTTAGGAATGATCGGCCGTCCCGATGACACACCTGAAGAACAGGCAAAGCGCAGACTTGGAGAAAAGAGAACCATGAACTGCGGGCTTGAAGCTGAGATTATTCGGTATGGAGCTTATGCCGATATTGATGTTAGGTTTGAAGATGGCTATATTGCCAGGCATGCAGCATATAAAGAATTTTTAAACGGGTCCATCAGGCCTCCGATTGATCGTGTCGGAGAAACAGGTATTATGAACAATGGGCTCAAAGCTACAATTATTGCATATCGAAAACATATAGATATGGATGTTCTTTTTGAGGACGGTTCGGTTGCGGAGCATATTGATTACAAAAATTTTACGGAAGGGCGTGTTGCAAGGCCGCAGGACTCCAGAAGAAATAGAGGGAAGTTCCGTATCGGCGAAAAGAGAATTATGAAATGCGGACTTGAAGCAGAGATTATTTCGTATCGTAAAAGCGATGATATGGATGTGCGATTTCCTGATGGTGTGATTGTAAAGAATGTACAGTATACGAATTTCAAACGAGGGATGGTAGGGCATCCGTAAGACGAAGACACTGGCAAAAAGCTGGTGTCTTTTTTGCTGTATGGAAGAAATAAGTATTTGGGATATTCTGACATATATAGGGTAAGAACAAATGCAAAAAGCGAGGGATAACTTATGGTAGCAAAAATAGATAGAGTTGGCGAAACACGCGTGATGAACTGTGGTATGAAAGCCACTATCATTCGATATGGGGGATATAACGATATAGATGTTCGATTTGAAGATGGAGCTGTGGCGGAACATAAGACATATGGAGCATTTAAAAAGAGTGGAATCGCCAATTCAAACATTAAAGCTTTCGCAAAAAACCGTCTTGGAGAAACCTGGATGATGAATTGCGGTATGGAAGCTACTATTATTCGATACGGGAAGTATTCAGACATTGATATTCGTTTTGAAGATGGAAAAGTAGTAGTACATAAAAAGTATGATCAGTTTAAAAAAGGCGAAATAGCCAATCCAAACATGAAAGCTTCTGCTGAAAACCGTCTTGGTGAAACCCGAATGATGAACTGTGGTATGAAAGCGACTATTATTCGATATGGTGGATGTAATGATATAGATGTTCGTTTTGAAGATGAAAAAGTAGTAGTACATAAAGCGTATGACCATTTTAAAAAAGGCGAAATAGCCAATCCAAACATTAAAGCTTCTGCAGTAAATCGTCTTGGTGAAACCCGAATGATGAACTGTGGTATGAAAGCGACTATTATTCGATATGGTGGATGTAATGATATAGATGTTCGTTTTGAGGGCGGAACTGTGGTGAAAGATAGACAATATAAAGATTTTAAAAAAGGGAAAATTGCCAATCAAAATTTCAATCCACGTCTTGGAGAAACCCAAATGATGAATTGTGGTATGAAAGCGACAATTATTCGATACAATGGGGTACGTGACATTGACGTTCGTTTTGAAGATGGGACTATTGTAGGGAGCAAAACATATAATGCATTCAAAAAAGGTAGTATCGCCAATCAAAACATCAAAACTTCCGCTGAAAATTGCCTTGGCGAAACCCGTATGATGAACTGTGGTATGGAAACAACAATTATTCGATACAATACAAGCAAAGATATTGACGTTCGTTTCGGAGATGGGACTGTGGTGAAATATAGAACGTATAACCAGTTTAAAAAAGGTGAAATTGCCCATCAATCACTCAGTCTAAATAACGGTTCCAAAGACTTCCACGGCTTTATCTGTAGACGAGGTTTTATAGATGAAGATCGAACCCTTTACGAATGTATCTGTAAACATTGTGGCTTAGAGGATGTTTTAACCCCTCAGGAAATGATGGAACATGAAAAATTAGAACATGGAGAGGGCAAATAAGCGTTTGGGATATTCTGACATATATAGGGTAAGAACAAATACATAAAAGCTAGACTTGGTGAAACTAAAATAATGAATTGCGGTATGGAAGCTACAATTATTCGATATAAAGTTCTGCCGTTTAGCGGGCCTTTTTTCTACGTCGCAGATTTTCTGACACATTATAAATGAAACATAGAAAAATTGGAGTCAGAAAAAGGAGGAAACAACTATGATTACAACATAACAACAAAAACGCTGGAAGGATTCTAATATTCTGTCAATCGTGAACTGGTTGACGATACAAATGATATTTTGTATGATAAGGATAAGAGGAATAAATATAAATCCAGCAGAATAGGGGGAATCCCTGAAACTTTAGATCAGGGATGCCTATGAGCTTTCCCTGATCGTTTTTACATCAGATTAGGGAAAGGATAACAATCTATGGGACAAAAAGACATAACAGAAAAACTTCTGGAAGACTATAATGACGTCTTCGCAGACATTGTCAATGTTCTTTTATTTCGCGGAAATCGGATCGTGAAAGAAGAATCATTGAAAGAAACAAAAGTAAAATCACAGTATAAGGCCGAAGCTGGAAAACTGCATGAACAGGAAAGGGATGTAGCCAAATATTGGCAGGATGGTAACGCTCTTGTTGCAATCTGCGGACTGGAAAACCAGACTGTAGAAGAGAAATATATGCCATTAAGAGTTTTCAGCTACGATGGAGCTTCTTACCGACGGCAGCTGTTGTCGGAAAATGATGAGAATCCCATTGTTCCGGTCGTGTCATTGGTACTTCATTTTGGGATGAAAAAATGGTCATCACCTCATAATCTGAAAGGGGTTATTGATATTCCAAAGGAACTGGAGCCATATGTAAATGACTACAAGGCAAATATCTTTAACATTGCTTTTTTAGATGATGAAACGGTGCAGATGTTCCAAAGTGATTTTCGAATAGTTGCAGATTTCTTTGTTCAGAAAAGGAAAAACAAAGACTATGTGCCGGATAAGCACAAAATAAAGCATGTAGACGAAATGTTGAAACTTCTGCAGGTGCTGACCGGAGACGACAGGTATAATGTAAAATTTTCTGAAACAGAAAAGAAGGAGGACATTAAGATGTGTGATGTAATGGAAAGAGCAGTAAATAAGGGAAAAGAGGAAGTTCGTGAAGAAGAAAGAATCAATTCAATAAAGGTTTTAATATCTTCGCTTGAAGAGTTCGGCATTTCAAGTGAAGCTATTATTGAAAAAGTTATGGAAAAATTCAATTTTTCTCGTGACGAAGCAACAAAGTATGTGAATAAGTAAACGTTTTTAAAGTGGAAGGTCTGCCGTTTAGCGGGCCTTTTTCTACATCGCAGATTTTCTGATTTCTACCTTCAAAAATATCCTTTGAAAAACCAAACCAGCCTTCAGGAAAAGAAATTTGCTGCCGGGGTAAAAAATCAAAAGAGATTGTGGAAAATTGGAATCAAAGGTTCCCTGATACAAAAGCTCTCATTTCCATAGTGAATTTCGGAAAGGGAAGTGAATAACGGGGAAAATAAACGAAAACATGCGGTTTTCGAGCATCTAAACGGAAGTAATTAAATGGAAAATCACAGTAGAAACAGCAGTTCCAGGTAAATGGGGTTATCGTTGTACGGGAATGTCTTATATCAATTTTCCAAGAATGCTTTTGTGTACGATGAATAATGGTGTGGATCTTACAAGTAATAAACGTTTTACAAAAGGATATGGCTATTTTACGGAAATGGAAAGTTATGAAGAACTTTTAAAAGCATGGGATAAAACAATAAGGGAAATTACTCGATATAGTGTTATTGTAGAAAATGTAATTGATAAGGCCTCTGAAAGAGATGTGCCAGACATTCTTTGTTCGGCTTTGACAGATGATTGTATTGCCAGAGGCAAAACCATCAAAGAAGGTGGAGCGGTCTATGATTTTATTTCAGGACTTCAAGTAGGAATTGCGAACATGGCAGATTGTTTGGCAGCTATAAAGAAGTTAGTGTATGAAGAAAAGAAAATCACAAGACAAGAGCTTTGGGATGCGATCTTAGATGATTTTTCATCACCTGAAAACAAAAAAATTCAGGAAATGTTGATTCGTGAAGCACCAAAATATGGAAATGATGATGATTATGTCGATCAGTTAATTGTGGAAGCTTATGATTCTTATATTGAAGAAATCGAAAAATATCCGAATACACGCTATAATAGAGGACCAATTGGCGGAATTCGTTATGCAGGAACTTCTTCAATTAGTGCGAATGTTGGACAAGGTATGTCAACGATGGCTACGCCGGATGGACGAAATGCATTCGAACCTTTGGCAGAAGGTTGCAGTCCAGCGCATAACAGCGATAAAAATGGACCTACAGCTGTGTTTAAAAGTGTGTCTAAGCTTCGTACAAATAAAATTACGGGTGGAGTTCTGCTAAATCAAAAAATGACACCTCAAATGTTGTCGACTGAAGAAAATCGACAAAAATTAGAATTGTTGATTAAAACTTTCTTTAATCGCTTACATGGATATCACGTTCAATATAACATTGTTTCTAAAGAAACTTTGATTGATGCACAGAAGCATCCTGAAAAACATAAGGATTTAATTGTTCGTGTAGCCGGATATAGTGCTTTCTTTAATGTGCTTTCTAAAAAGACGCAAGATGATATTATTGGTAGAACAGAACAATCTTTAATGTAAGAAAATGTAAATTATTTGTAAAAACGGTATTGAAAACGGATTTTATTAGGTGTATTCTATAGGCAACCGATGCGAAAGAGATCAAACTAAGAACCGGATACAAAGAGATTCTAGTCATGGTGGAAGCTAGATTATTACGACTTAGCAAATGGACTTTCAAGGGCAAGGTGAAAAGATTTTCTTAGTAGCTGCGACGTGTTCCGTGCGTTAAATGGATCGAATGTGATGGCATTCTAGAGGTGGGTATAACCATACCAATTCAGGTGGTACCGCAGATTATTTTGATATTCTGTCCTGTGTCAAATTTTTAATTTGATGCAGGATTTTTTATTTATAAGGAGAGTGATGAAAAGTGTTAGCTGACTGGTGGTGGTACAAAAAATAAATAATTAGGAGGTAAAGGAATATGTACAAAAAATTATTAGTATGTGGATTAGCTTTATTAATGTGTGGGTGCAGTACAAAAGCTGCAGGTAATGATCAAGTGTTGACAGTCGGATTGAGTTCTGAAATGAATGGCACATTTTCACCTATGTATTATCAAACGACAAATGATTCTTATGTGGTGGATTTGGTGTACCAAGGATTGTTGAAATACAACAAAAAAGGAGAATTAGTTGCGGATTTGGCTAAGTCCTTACCAAAAATTAGTGAAGATGGAAAGACAATGACATTTAAATTAAAGAAAGGCATTAAGTTTAGTGATGGATCCAAGTTTACTTCAAAAGATGTGCAGACAACATTTACCGTTATGGCAGATCCAAGTTATACAGGTCGTTTTGCGAACAATGTTGATTTTTTAGATGGCTATAGCGAATATCACGATGCAAATGCGTCTAGCTTTACTGGAATTGAAACACCAGATAACTATACAGTTGTTTTCCATTTGGATAAACCTAGAATCGATGCGGTTTCTACACTTGGAACACAGAAGATTTGTAGTTCAGAATATTTAAATTATAAAAAAGGAAAAACAGAAAGTATTGAAAAGAAGAATAGTAAGCCAATTGGAACGGGTGCTTATGTATTGAAAAAATTTGAGAAGACAAGTGGAGCTAGTTTAGTTTCAAATTCAAAGTTTAAGGCGAAAAAAGGACAATATCAGATTTCTAAAATCATGATCAAAAAGACAGATACTTCAACAGAAGTTAAAGAATTGGAAAATGGAACAGTGGACTATATTCCAGATGTGATTGAGGCAAATAAAATAAAATCTGTACAAAAGAATAAGAGTTTATCTGTTGATTCTTATCCAAGCGATCGAGAAAGCTTTATTATCTTTAATTCTTATGCAGGAGCTTGCAGTGATGTTGCCATAAGAAAAGCCATCGGATATGGATTTAATGCCCAAGAATATATTGATAATTACTATCAAATTGATGGTATGGCTTATAAGCCTGGTACTTTTGGAAATCCTGTTTCTTTAAATAATGGAAAAATGATTCGTAATGAAGAAAAAGCGGATGGTGTCACTTATTATGATTATGATGTTGAAAAGGCCAATCAAATCTTAGAGGATGCAGGATATACATTGGCAGAGGATGGATATCGTTATAAAGATGGTGAAAAATTAACCATTCGTTTCTTGGCAAATAAAGATAAGGATTCTTTGGATTCTTTGATTCCAGTTTTGCAGAAGTGTTTAAATGCGATTGGAATTGATTTTAAAGCCAATACCGTTGAATTTAATACGGTTATTAACACAGTGCAGGATGATGCACAAACAGATAGCTGGGATGCAACATATCTTGGATTTTCTTATGGCTCACCAGATGATACGGGTATTAACTTTATCTTAAGAACGGGTGCTACAAATAACTTTGGTCGTTTAAGTGATGAACAACTCGATGCTTATCTAGATGCCGGTATGTATACATCCGATAATGATGTATCTAAAGAGAATTATCATAATGCTTTAGTTCGTCAAAGTGAATTGTGTGGTTATTTACCTGTAGATTCGACTAAAACATATTGTTTAAGAAACAAGAATATCAAAGGAATGCATACAACATCTATTTATAACTGGGTTCAATCTATTGCGACGGCTTATATTGTAAATAAATAACGTATGATGTATCCTAATGGATATTAGGGCAAAGTAAAGTCCTGTACTAACTCATGTTGGTGCAGGATTTTCTTGTATGGGGAGAAATTTTATGCCTAGAGTTTAACTTTAATGAAATATAGGTTGTCATTTGAGTTGATTTTAGGTATTATAATTCTGCAGAAGTGTTTTTCTGATTTTGGAGGTCTTACTTATGGTCTTAAGAAGATTTACCACAATTGATAGAGAAGAATTGCTTTTTTAAGCGTGCCTACTATAGGTGCGCTTTTTTTGTTTTGAAAGGAAGGTCATTTATGGAAACAAAGCGTGTTTTAATTGTGATGGGTTCTCGTTCAGACTTACCTAGTATGGAAGGCTGTATGAAACAATTAGACGATTTTCAAGTCGGCTATGAAGTTCGTGTATTAAGTGCTCACCGTACTCCGGAAGCTGTTTTGGAATTGTCAAAGACAGCGTGCGAACGTGGAATTCAGGTTATTATTGCGGCAGCTGGAGGAGCAGCACATTTAGCTGGAGTTTTAGCTAGCTCTACACCGTTGCCAGTTATTGGAATCCCTATTCAGACATCTGCTTTAGGTGGATTGGATTCATTATTATCAACAGTACAAATGCCTCAAGGAGTTCCTGTTGCGACTGTAGCAATTGGTAAATCGGGGGCAAGAAATGCAGCTATCTTAGCTTGTCAGATGATTGGACTTAATGATAAGTCATTACAGGATAAGATTGTTGAATTTAAAAAAGAACAAGCACAAAAAGTATTAGAACAGTCAATTGTTGAATAAGGAGAAGGAAATGGATACTCGTATTTTTGTTCATAAAAAAGAACAGTTTCAGGTTGAAAGTGAATCATTAGCGGCTGAATTAAGACAATCTTTATCTTTAAAAGAAGATTTCGGTCTAACAAAATACAATTTATATGATATTTTTAACGCTGATGAAAATGATATTGAACTATTAAAGAAAAATGTATGTAGTGAAGTTGTTACAGATGATGTATATGATTCTGTAGACTTAGAAGGTAAATCATATTTGGCATATGAATTTTTGCCAGGTCAATATGATCAAAGAGCAGACAGTGCAATGCAGTGTTTAATGCTTTTGAACAACAAACAAACAGTACGTATTCATTCAGGTACTTTGTTAGTGTTTTTAAACCCAGTAGATGAAGAAACACTTAATAAAATTACACATTATATTGTTAACCCTGTTGAAGCACGTGTTAAAGACCTTTCTGTATTGGTAGATGATCAGGATGTTGAAGTAAAAGATGTTCCTGTTTTAGAAGGATTTACAACAAAGACGAAAGAAGAATTAGATTCTTTACGTCAGACTTTAGGGTTGGCCATGTCTCAAGCGGACATTGAGCATGTTCAACGTTATTTTGAAAAGGAAGAAAAAAGAGATTGCACAATGACTGAACTTCGTGTGCTAGACACATATTGGTCAGATCACTGCCGTCATACTACTTTTGAAACTGTATTAGATGATGTACATTTCCATTTGGATACATTATCCGATGAATTACAGGCTTCTTATGATAAATATTTAAAATTACGTCAAGAAGTTCATGGAAATCGTAAAGAAAAAACATTGATGGATATGGCTACTATTGCTGGAAAATATCTTCGTAAACAAGGTAAGCTTGATGATATGGAGATTACCGATGAAATCAATGCGTGTAGTGTAGAGATTACAGTGGATGTAGATGGAAAAGACGAACAATGGCTATTGATGTTTAAAAATGAAACACATAACCACCCTACAGAAATTGAACCATTTGGTGGAGCAAGTACATGTATTGGTGGAGCTATTCGTGACCCATTATCAGGACGTAGTTATGTATATCAAGCTATGCGTATTACAGGGGCTGGAGACATCACGAAACCAATTAGTGAAACATTAGAGCACAAATTACCTCAATCAAAGATTTCAAAGACAGCGGCTCATGGTTATTCAAGTTATGGTAACCAAATTGGTTTGGCAACTACATTTGTAGATGAAATCTATGATGATGGTTATGTAGCTAAACGTATGGAGGTTGGTGCGGTAGTTGGTGCAGCTCCTAAATCACATGTAAAACGTGAACAACCACAAGCAGGCGATATCATTGTTATGATTGGTGGAGCTACTGGTCGTGATGGAATTGGTGGAGCCACAGGTTCTAGTAAAGAACATAATGAAACAAGTTTAGAAAAATGTTCAAGTGAAGTTCAAAAAGGTAATGCCTTAATTGAACGTAAATTACAGCGTTTATTTAGAAATCCTGCTTGTACAAAATTAATTAAAAAGGCCAATGATTTTGGAGCCGGTGGAGTTAGTGTTGCCGTAGGTGAACTTGCGGATGGATTGGATATTAACTTAGATGCTGTTCCAGTTAAATATCAAGGTTTAGATGGTACAGAATTAGCTATTAGTGAATCCCAAGAACGTATGGCTGTATGTATTGAGGCTAAAGATTTTGAAAAGTTCAAAGAAGAAGCATATAAGGAAAATTTAGATGCTATCAAAGTTGCGGATGTTACAGATACAAATCGTTTAGTCATGAAATGGCGCGGTGAAACGATTGTGGATATGTCTCGTGCTTTCTTGGATACAAATGGTGTCCGTCAACACCAGGTTGTTGATGTTTGCGAAAATGAATATGATGAACATCCATTTGATGCAGTTAAATCAGATTTAAATACAGTATTACAAGATGCGAATGTCGCAAGTCAGATTGGTTTGGCAGAAATGTTTGATGCTTCAATCGGAAAGAGTACAGTATTGATGCCTTTTGGAGGTAAATATCAATTAACTCCAGAAGAAGGTTCTGTACAAAAATTACCAGTTCATGGAATGACAAACACATGTTCTGTTATGACATATGGATATGATCCAAAAGTATCTAAATATTCTCCATATTTAGGTGCTAGTTATTCAGTTGTTGAGGCATTAGCTCGTATTACAGCATTGGGTGCTGACTATAAGAAGTGTCGTTTATCAAATCAGGAATATTTTGAACATTTAGGTGCAGATGCACAAAAATGGGGACAACCATTTGAAGCTTTATTAGGTTTGATTGATGCACAATTGGCATTTGAAACGCCTAGTATTGGTGGAAAAGACTCTATGAGTGGAACTTATAAAGATATTCACGTACCACCAACAGTAATCACTTTCGCAGTTACTACAGCTAAAACAGGTGATATTGTTTCTGCTTCATTTAAAAATCCTGGAGACTATGTATATTTGGTAAAACATACGCCAGTTAAGAATCATGTTCCAAACTATGAACAATTGAAAGAAAATTTTGAAACGGTTCATAAATTGATGCAAGAAAAGAAAATTGTAGCGGCAAGCACAATTAAATTTGGTGGATTAGGTGCAACTATTGCGAAGATGGCGTTTGGATCTAAAGTCGGTGTTGCGATCAATACAGAAGAAGATGTATACGGATTTAATTTAGGTTCAATGATTGTTGAAGCTACAGAAAGTATTCAAGATGAACGTTTAGAATTGATTGGTATCTTAAATGATGATTCTAAGATTGTATTAAATGAAGAAACAGTCGAAATTGAAGATGCATTAAAGGCTTGGACAAAACGTTATAGTGAAATTTATCCAATGATTGTAGATGAAGGAAAAGAAACGTTAGAAACTCCTTTAAATGATGTGGAAGTACCAATGTCTAAGGTTGTAGTGGAAACACCGAAGGTAGTTATTCCTATTTTCCCTGGACAAAACTGTGAATTTGATACAACAGCTAAGTTTGAACGTGCTGGTGCCGAAGTAAAACAAGTCGTATTTAATAACTTGACAGTTGAAAATATTCAAAAGAGTATTGAAACATTGGCTGAAGAAATCAGTACAGCTCAAATTTTAATGATTGTAGGTGGATTTAGTAGTGGTGATGAACCAGATGGTTCAGGTAAATTTATTGCGAACGTATTAAGAAATCCAAAGATTGCCCAAGCTATTGATACAATGCGTGCAAATGATGGATTGATTTTAGGTATTTGTAATGGATTCCAAGCATTGATTAAATCGGGATTATTGCCTTATGGTGATATGGAAAGATTGGATGAAGAAAATCCAACATTATTCAGAAATAACATTAACCGTCACGTATCGCATATTGCACGTACACGCATTACAAGCAATGCATCTCCATGGCTTGCTGGTATGAAAGCGGGAAATGTATATTCAGTGGCTGTTAGTCATGGTGAAGGTAAATTTGTTGCGAGTGAAGAAGTGTTAAATAAATTGATTGAAAATGGTCAGGTTGCGACACAATATGTAAATGAAAAGGGTGTTCCAACAATGGATGGAAAAGACAACTTGAATGGTTCAAGTATGGCAATTGAAGGTATTTTCTCTGAGGATGGAAAAATCTTTGGTAAGATGGGTCATAGTGAACGTTATGAAAGAGGTTTATTCCAAAATATTGCAGGAAATAAAGACCAGGATATTTTCGCAAATGGTGTTCGTTACTTTACACACAAACAGGTGAAGTAAAATGGCGATGCAAAAGGTAGTTCAAGATTCTTCTGGGATCGTAGGCTTGTTCAATGTAGAACAAGCTGCCCAGAACATCTATTTAGCAATGCATGCCATTCAGCATCGTGGACAAGATGGTGTTGGTGTGGCTGTGAGTAATGGGGAAAACGTTGTTTGTAAAAAGGGATTAGGATTGTTGTCTGAGAATTTAAAACAAGATACATTGAATTCTTTAGATGGTGATATTGCGATTGGTCAACTTCGCATGGCTACAAAAAATGATTCTCAATTAGAAAATGTTCAACCGATTATGGTGCGTAGTCACCAAAGATATTTTGCGGTCGTATCAAGTGGTATGGTCACAAATGCAGTTTCATTAAGAACAAAGTTAGAGAATGAAGGCTTAATTTTCCAGGGAACAAGTGATTCTGAATTGTTAGCACACTTGATTCAATTGAATCCGGGTTCTTTTGAAGAAAAAATCACAAAGGCTTGTCGTATGATGAGTGGTGCCTACACATTTATGGTCATCACAAAAGATAGTTTATATGTAGTAAGAGATCCACATGGAATTCGTTCTTTATATATTGCCAAAGTAAATGATGGATATTGTATCAGTAGTGAAACTTGTTCGTTCCCAATTCTTGGTGGAGAATTTGTTCGTGAAGTCAATCCAGGTGAATTAATTTGTTTCAATAATGAAGGAATGAAATCTACTCAGATTTTTGAAGATACAGAAACAAAGGCATGTGCTTTAGAATATGTATATTATTCTAGACCGGACAGCGTTCATAATGGTTTAACGGTTCATGAAGTAAGAAAACAATGTGGTTATTATTTAGCCAAAGAAGAGGATGTTAAGGCGGATATTGTTGTTGGTGTTCCTGATTCGGCTTTAAGTGCAGCTGCAAGCTTTGCTAGAACATTAAATGTACCGTATGAAACGGGATTAATCAAAAACCGCTATATTGGTTCTACATTTATTCGTCCAACACAGCAACAAAGAATGCAAGGTATGCGTGTGCGTTTAAATGCGATCAGTTCTGTTGTTAAAGATAAAAGTGTATATCTAGTGGATGATAGTGTTGTAAAAGGATTTACATCACGTAGAATTTGTCAGCTATTAAAAGAGGCAGGTGCAAAAGAAGTGCATTTACGTATTGCTTCGCCAATGTTGAAATATCCTTGTTTATATGGAGCGGATTCAACGGCACAAAAAGATTTAGCTGCTTTCAATTATTCGGTAGATGAAATGAAACAGTTGTTCCAAGTGGATTCGTTACGTTTTATAAGCGTGGAGGATTTCAAAAAATGTGTACCTGAAACAAGTTGTTTAGCTTGTTGTACAGGTGAATATCCAGAAGAGTTACAAGATTATAAAGATGAGGTAAAGGAGTAGAGTATGGCAGAACATTATGCAGCAGCAGGCGTTAGTTTAGAGGCAGGATATAAATCTGTTGAATTGATTAAGGAGCATGTTAAGAAAACAATGCGTCCAGAAGTATTAGGAGGACTTGGTGGTTTCTCTGGTGCGTTTTCATTATCTAAAATTAAAGATATGGAAGAGCCAGTGTTGCTTTCTGGTACGGATGGTTGTGGAACAAAAGTTAAACTTGCGATGGTTATGAATAAGCATGACACAATTGGTATTGATGCTGTCGCAATGTGTGTGAATGATATCGCATGTGCTGGAGGAGAACCATTATTCTTCTTGGATTACATCGCATGTGGCAAGAATGTTCCAGAAAAAATTGCAGATATTGTTAAAGGTGTTTCTGAGGGTTGTTTACAATCTGAAGCCGCTTTAATTGGTGGAGAAACGGCAGAGCATCCAGGTTTGATGCCAGAAGATGATTATGATCTAGCTGGTTTTGCGGTTGGTGTTTGTGATAAAAAAGATATGATTACTGGTAAGAATCTAAATGTTGGAGATGTCTTGATTGGACTTCCTTCAACTGGAGTTCACAGTAATGGTTTCTCATTGGTTCGTAATGTATTTGATATTACAGAAGAATCATTAAATACATATTATGATGAACTAGGCAAAACTTTAGGAGAAGCGTTACTTGCACCTACAAAGATTTATGTTAAGGCATTAAAGCATATTAAAGCTTCAGGAATCACGTTAAAAGCTTGCAGCCACATTACGGGTGGTGGATTCTATGAAAACGTTCCTCGTATGTTAAAGGATGGAATGGGAGTTGAAATTGATACGAAAGCTTTCCCAAAACCTCCAATCTTTGATTTGATTCAAAAAAATGGGGATATTTCAACAAAAGAAATGTATAACGTATTCAATATGGGACTTGGTTTTGTGATGGCAGTAGATCCGGCGGATGTAGAAAAGGTTCAAACTGTATTAAGTGAAATCAATGAACCTAGCTATGTGGTTGGTAAAGTAACTGAAACAGGACAGGTAGATGTTCAATGGTAAATATTGCGGTATTTGCGAGTGGTTCGGGTACTAACTTCGAAACAATCTTGTCACATATTGAAGATGGTTCTTTACATGTGAATTGTGCTTGCTTGATAGCTGATAAAGAGAATGCGTATGCAAGAGTTCGTGCGCACAATCATGGAGTAGAAGAGTTTTACTTTAATCCAAAGGGATATGATGGTAAAGCGGATTATGAAGCGGCTATTTTAGAAGTATTAAAAGAAAAAAAGGTAGATTTGATTGTGTTAAGTGGATATATGCGTTTCATTGGACACACTTTGTTGAGTGCTTATCCAAATCGCATTATCAATTTGCATCCAGCTTATTTACCTGAATTTCCAGGAGCTCATAGTATTGCGGATGCATATGAGGCAAAAGTGGCACAAACTGGAGTTACTGTTCATTTCGTAGACGAAGGGGTGGATACAGGACCTATCATTCGTCAAGAAAGAGTAGCAATCGATCCATCTTGGGATTTAGAAACATTAGAATCGCATGTACATGCGATGGAATATGATTTGTTCTGGCAAGTCATTGAACAAGTCGCAAAAAGTATTGAGGAGGAAAAAGAATGAAGCGAGCATTAGTGAGCGTATCTGATAAAACAGGTTTAGTTGAATTTGTACAGGGGCTAGTAGATTGTGGATATGAAATTATTTCTACTGGAGGAACAAAAAAAGCTTTAGAAGCAGCAGGAATCCATCCGATTGGGATTAGTGATGTCACTGGTTTTCCTGAAATTATGGATGGTCGTGTAAAAACTTTACATCCAAAAGTTCATGGTGCATTGCTTTGTGTTCGTTCAAACCCGGATCATGTTCGTCAATTACAAGAATTAGGTATTGAGTATATTGATTTGGTTTGTGTGAACTTATATCCTTTCAAAGAAACTGTGTTAAAACCTGGTGTTACACACGAAGAAATTATTGAGAATATTGATATTGGTGGTCCAAGTATGCTTCGTAGTGCTTCTAAAAATTATCAAAGTATTCCGGTTCTTTGTGATCCAAAAGATTATGATAAGGTTCTTGAGGAAATTAGAGAAAATCATGAAACAACATTAGAAACGCGTGAGCGCTTAGCTGCAAAAGTATTCCGTCATACAGCTCGTTATGATGCGATGATTGCGGATTATTTAACTAAGAAAACACATGAAGAATTCCCAGAAAGTATGACAATTACTTTTGATAAGGTTCAAGACTTGCGTTATGGTGAAAACCCTCATCAAAAGGCTGCTTTCTATAAGGGTATGAATCCTCAATATTCTTTGGCAAATGCAACACAGCTTCATGGTAAAGAATTATCTTACAACAATATTCAGGATGGTAATGCGGCAATTGAAATTCTAAAGGATTTTGAAGGTCAATTTGCGGCTGTTGGTGTTAAACACATGAATCCATGTGGTGTTGGTATTGGTGAAAATATTGAAGCAGCTTGGGATAAAGCTTATGAAGCAGATTCAATTTCAATTTTTGGTGGTATTGTTGCGTTAAACGCAAAAGTTGAAAAGGGATTGGCAGAAAAATTATCTAAGATTTTCTTGGAAATTATCATTGCACCAGATTTCTCTGAGGAAGCATTAGAAATCTTGACTCGTAAGAAAAATATTCGATTAATGAAATTAGATACTAGCTTATCTGTTTCAAGTGCGTTAAAATATACAAATGTTAACGATGGTCTATTGGTTCAAGAAATGGATCAACATATAATTAACGAGGAAGATTTAAAATGTGTAACGAATCGTAAACCAACTGAAGAAGAAATCAAACAATTGTTGTTTGGATGGAAAGTTGTTAAACATGTAAAATCAAATGCGATCGTATTGGCAAAAAATGATATGACAGTTGGTGTTGGTGCTGGTCAGATGAATCGTGTCGGTGCTGCAAAGATTGCAATCGAACAAGCTGGAGAAAAAGCAAAGGGTTCAGTTTTAGCAAGTGATGCATTCTTCCCAATGCCAGATACTGTGCAGGAAGCTATCAAAGCGGGTGTTACTGCAATCATTCAGCCGGGTGGATCTATTAAAGATCAACTTTCAATTGATGAGTGTAATGAACATGGTATAACAATGGTATTTACAGGGGTTCGTCATTTTAAACATTAATATAAAAGAGTCTGAATAGACTCTTTTTCATAGTTTGGAAGGGTCTATTTATGGATAAGAAAAACAAAATCGTAATCATTTCTTTATTATCTATTTTATTAATTGCACTCTGTATGTTTGCTTCTGAAATAAATAGTACAAAAAAGAAGGCATTTACATCTGTGAGTGAAATAGAGGAAGATCAAAGTACAGAAGTAAAAAATGAAGATAACAGTAAATATATAGATATGGCTTTAGCAAAGGAAATTGAAGCATATTTCCAAGAAAATAATATTGATCATGAGAGTGTGTCGTATTGTATTACAGATTTGAAACATAATATAAAATACAGTATGAATGAAAAGGATGAGTTTATTGCAGGTAGTATATATAAGCTTCCTTTGGCCATGTTATATTATGATAAAGTGAATAGTGGTGATTATACTATGGAATCAACTTTACCATATAGTGGTTATATGCATGAGGATGCGGGTGTTATTAGTTCAAATTATACGATTGGAAGTCAAATACCATTAAGTGAATTATTGGATGCAGCAATTGTTTATTCGGATAATGATGCGGGTCATATATTGTTTGAAAATCTAGGCGGATGGAAAGAATATAAAGAAGCCATGACGAAGTATACAAGTTCAATTAGTGATAATTATTATTCAGAGGACAATGTTTCAACCGCAAATACAATGAATGATGTAATTACTTATTTATATGCTCATAAGGATGAGTATCAAGAATTGATAGACAACATGAAAAAAGCAGAGCCAGGAGAGTATTTAGATCGAGATATTCAACAGGGTATGCCTCAAAAATATGGTATGTATGATTATGCATTGAATAGTGTCGGCTTTGTAGAATGCGAAACACCATATAGCATAGTTGTATTAACAAGTTTAGGTGATAAAGGCGCTGATGTCATGGCAAAAATTAATAGCATTGCATACGAACATTTTAAATAAGGTCGAAGGGGCCTTATTTT
>NZ_DS996846.1:89883-166911 GCF_000156655.1 Holdemanella biformis DSM 3989 | reverse complement strand
GATTTTTATTGATTATTATATGTAAATTTGATATTTTTTTATTCAAGGGATATTGTATTGTGGCATTCAAGGAGGCCGTTCATGTATAAAGTGAGTATATTGATTCCAGTATATAATGTGGAAAAATATTTATCGAAATGTCTGGAATCTATTCTTTTACAGACATACAAAAATATTGAAATTATTATTATAAATGATGGAACAACCGATTCATCTTTAGATATTGCGAATTTATATGCAAGTAAGTATGATTTCATTCATGTATATAGCTATGAAAATGCAGGTATTTCTACTACTCGAAATCGGGCATTAGAAAAGGCTACGGGTGACTACTATTTATTTGTGGATAGTGATGATTATTTAGATCCTAAAATGATAGAAAAAATGGTTGATCGAGCTATACAAACAAATAGTGACATCGTAACTTGCGGATATTGTATTGAATATAAAGGTTTATCCATACCAGTAAGTCCTATGCGAAAACAAACTATGGATTCTTTATCTGCACTAAGAGCATTGTCTCAAAATAAGGGGATTAATAATTATCCTTGGGGAAAATTATATGCGGCTTCTTGTTTTAAAAATGTTCTGTTTCCTGATGAAAAAAAAGGTTTTGAAGATACTTATACAGTGTTTAAGGCAATCTATAATGCGAATCGCATATCTATAATGCCAAATTGTTACTATCATTATGTGAAACGTCCAGGATCTTTGACCGATCATATGGATATTGTGCAGGCTTATGAAATGCGTGCAGCCTATGAGTATCAAGAGCTTTGTTTGCATCAATGGTTTCCTGAAGAAAACTTTTATTATGATATTAACTTTTATAATAGTGATATGGTAATTTTATACACTTTGATTTTTTTCTATTCGAGAAAAGATCAACCTGTTTATGTACCAGCTGTCATTGATTGGTCAAAAATTAATATATTTTATAAAATAGGATATCGTGTATGGCGATTCATCGCGTGTATTAAGTTTGGGTGGTCTTTAAAATGGCAAGAGAATTAATTCGTAAGGCAACATTAGAAGATATGCCTATATTATTAGAAATATATGATAGAGCAAGAAAATTTATGGCTTCTTGTGGAAATGTAAATCAATGGACAAATGGATATCCATCAAAAGACATATTGTCTGAAGATATCAAAAAAGGCGAAATGTATGTTTTAGAAGATGAGGATGGTATTCAGGCTAGTTTTGTATTTTACTGTGGAATTGATCCTTGTTACAACAAAATCTATGATGGTCAATGGTTAAATGATGAGCCTTATGGTGTGATTCATCGAATTGCGACTCGTGGATTAAAAAAACATATGGCCAATATCATTTTAGAATATTGTTTTTCAAAAATTGATAATATTCGTATGGATACACATACGGATAATAAACCGATGCAAAATTTTATGATTAAACATGGTTTTAAACATGTTGGTACAATTTATTTAAAAAATGGGCAAAGTCGTCTGGCATTCCATTGTAATTTAAATGAAAATTAGGTAAACTTAAAGAGTTTAGGGAGATTATTATTTATGGCATTTGAATCATTAAGTGAACGCTTAAATAAAGCATTTAAAAATATTTCAGGACAAGGGAAACTGACTGAAAAAAATATGAATGACATGTTAAAAGAAGTGCGCATGTCATTATTGGAAGCTGACGTTAATTACGATGTAGTTAAGAGCTTTGTTGAAAATGTAAAAGAAAAAGCACTTGGACAAGAGGTCTTGGATTCATTAAATCCTGGTCAAATGGTTGTCAAAATTGTTCATGATGAATTACAAGTATTATTAGGTGAAGAAGATGCTCGTATTCACTTTAAGAAGCAAGGTATGACAATGGTTATGATGGTTGGTCTACAGGGTACTGGTAAAACGACTGCAAGTGCAAAAATTGCCAATTACTGTAAAAATAAATTAGCTCGTCGTGTTTTATTGGTTGCGTGTGATGTTGTTCGTCCAGCCGCAATCGAACAGTTACAAACTCTTGGAAAGAGTATTGATGTAGAAGTATTTACATGTGGACCAGAAACATCAGCTGTTGAAACGGCTAAACAAGCATTGACATATGCGAAAGATCGTCAAAAAGATTTAGTAATCTTTGATACGGCTGGTC
The DNA here is from genome assembly GCF_000156655.1 of Holdemanella biformis DSM 3989. GTDB lineage: Bacteria > Bacillota_I > Bacilli_A > Erysipelotrichales > Erysipelotrichaceae > Holdemanella > Holdemanella biformis. The sequence goes on along the minus strand of NZ_DS996846.1, from coordinate 164,793 downwards.
GTTTACATATTGATGAAGCATTGATGCATGAGCTTCAACAAATGAAAGAACTTGTTGTTCCAGATGAAATCTTATTAACTGTGGATGCGATGACAGGTCAAGATATTGTTACAGTTGCCAAAGAATTTAATGAACAATTATCAGTAACTGGTTTGATTGTTACAAAAATGGATGGCGATGCACGTGGTGGTGGATTGTTATCAGTTCGATCTATCACAAATGTACCAGTATTGTTTGTATCCAATGGTGAAAAAGTGGATGATTTAGAAGAGTTCCACCCAGATCGTATGGCTGATCGTATATTGGGAATGGGAGACATTGTCACTTTAGTTGAACAAGCTCAAGATAAATTGGATATTGAAGTTCAGAAAAAAACAGCTGAACGAATGAAACAAGGTGTTTTTACATTCAATGATTTATTAGCACAGTTAGGCCAAGTTTCTAAAATGGGATCTATGCAGAAAATGATGAATATGATTCCAGGTATTAATAAGGTAGCTAAAAATTTAGATGATGAAAAAATGAATTCACAAATGAAAAAGAGTGAAGCCATTATTTTATCTATGACGGAGTATGAACGTGAAAATCCATCCTGTTTAAAAGCATCAAGAAAAAATCGTATTGCCAAGGGTGCAGGTGTGAAAGTCATGGATGTCAATCGTTTGATTAATCAATTAGAACAAATGCAGATGATGACTAAGATGATGAGTGGTAAGGTAAAACTTCCAGATATGGCTGGATTGCAGAATATGCAACGTGGCGGTGGAATGCCAGGTATGTCAAAGCATACTGGTAGTAAGAAACAGAAGGCTAAAAAGAAAAAGAAGAAAAAATAAAAAATATAAGGTGTAAAGTAAAAATACTTGACACCTTATATTATTCATGTTATTCTTTATGAGCTTTAATAAATTAGAAAAGGTAGGAATTTAAATATGGTTAAATTACGTTTAAAAAGAATGGGTAAAAAGGGTGCTCCTTTCTACCGTATAGTTGCAGCTGATTCACGTAGTCCTCGTGATGGTCGTTTCATCGAACAAATTGGTACATACAACCCAAGTAAAGTTGAAAACAAAGTTACTTTAGACAAAGAATTAACAAAGAAATGGTTAAGCAATGGTGCACAACCAACTGATACAGTTCGTTCAATTTTATCACACGAAGGTGTTTTAAAAGAAATGCACGAAGCTAAAAGTTCAAAATAATGATCGATTTAGAAAAAACATTATTAGACATTTGTTTACCACTTGTAGATGATCAAAAAGCATTATCTGTAAAAACAATGGCAACTACAAATGAAAATGAAATTTTATTGTATGTATATGCCAATAGTGAAGATGTTGCCCGTTTAATTGGTCGCAAAGGAATTATGGCTAGCAGTATTCGTCAGATGATGTCTATTGCGGCACGCGATGTACACAAAAGAATTTCAGTAAAATTTGAAGCGTATTAGGATGTGATTTCACATCCTGATTTTTTTAGGAGGATATATGATAAAAGTAGCTCAAATCATCAATACTCATGGACTTAAGGGTGAATGTAAATTATATCTTGTGACAGATGATCCCCAACATCGTTTTGAAAAAGGAAGAGTCTTACATTTAGAAGATGGTCGTACTTTAACTGTAGTGCGCTATCGCGAACAAAAAGGTTTTGGATATTGTTATTTTGAAGGAATTGATTCCATTGAAAAAGCAGAACAATTAAAGACAAAGAATCTATTCATCGCTCAAGATGATTTACCAGAACTTGAAGAAGGTCAATATTATTATCATGAATTGATGAATTGTACTGTATATAATGAGAAAAAAGAAAATCTTGGTGAAGTTGTAGATATATTAGAAACAGGTGCCAATTTAGTACTTCGTGTAAAATCAAAAAATACAAGTTTTTTATTACCTTTTGTACCAGCATTTATTGTAGATGTAAATAAAGATACGCATGAAATCATAATTCGTGAAATGGATGGTTTACGATGAAAATATCAGTATTAACATTATTCCCAGAATATTTTGAACCATTAATGACGACAAGTATTCTTAAGCGTGCCAAAGAAAAAGATTTGTTTGAATTTGAAACGATTGATTTTCGAAAGTTTACAAAAGAAAAACATGGTCATGTAGATGACACGCCTTATGGTGGTGGGGCTGGAATGGTTTTGATGTGCCAACCAATATTAGATGCATTAGAATCGATTCGTACAGAAAATAGTACAGTCATCTTATTAACACCTCAAGGCAAAACGTTTAATCAACAAATCGCAAAAGAATTATCCTTAAAGGAACATTTAATTTTTATATGTGGACATTATGAAGGCTTTGATGAAAGAATTCGTGATTATGTGGATATTCAAATGTCTTTAGGTGACTTTGTCTTAACCGGTGGAGAAAGTGCCTGTATGGTTATGTGTGATTGTATATTACGTATCTTACCTGGTGTTATTAGGCAGGATTCAAGTGATGATGATTCATTTTCAAATGGGCTTTTAGAATATCCACAATATACTCGTCCTGAAGTATATAATGGAAAAAGAGTTCCTGATGTGTTATTGAGTGGTCATCATGCGAATATTAAAAAATATCGCCATGAAGAATCTTTGAAACGAACTGCCTTATATCGTCCGGATTTATTAGAAAATTTAGAATTAGATAAAGAAGATCAAAAAGTAGTTGATACCGTGTTAAAAAACAAAAATTAATCTTGCGTAAAATGGGTTGACATGATAATATAAATAGGCGTTTACGCATAGGTAGTTCCGCTGGCACATTGTGTGAATGAACTGATAACCAAATATTAGAAGAAAAGGAGAAAAGAAAATGAACTTAGCATTAGTTAATGAAGTAACAAAATCACAATTAAAAACTGACATTCCAGCATTCCGTTCTGGTAGTACTGTTCGTGTTCACGTTAAAATCAAAGAAGGTGACAAGAGCCGTATCCAGGTATTCGAAGGTGTTGTAATTGAACGTGCAGGTGGAGGAATCTCTGAAACATTTACTGTTCGTAAGATTTCTAACCAAATTGGTGTTGAACGTAAATTCCCTTTACACTCACCAATCATTGACCACATTGAAGTAGTTCGTCACGGTAAAGTACGTCGTAACAAATTATCTTACTTACGTAACCGTTCAGGTAAAGCTGCTCGTCTTAAAGAAGTTCGTTAATTGTTTAAAAAAGTCTGATTTTCAGGCTTTTTTTTCTAAATAGATTTATAATAGACTTATACAATTAGGGGGATAGAAAATTATGAAGAAAGCTAAAAAAAGTGAGTTAAGATATAACGAGGATGATGAACGTACATTACTCGAAGATATACTAGGGTTTATAAAAGTTTTTGTAGTAAGTGCTATCGTCATTTTATTATTTGTGAACTTTGTAGCACACCCAGTACGTGTTGATGGAAGAAGTATGTATCCAACATTAAAAGATGGAGAATTTGGCTTTACCAATGTTGGAGGTGTACTCTTAAATGGTGTCAAACGAGGTGATATCGTTGTCGTAACTATGGAAGAAAAAGGACAAAAAACACATTGGGTAAAACGTGTTATTGGTATGCCAGGAGATACTATAAGTTGCGTAAATGATATCGTATTTATTAATGGAAAAGTATTGGATGAGACGCAATATATTGATCCAGATTATCGCCAGTCATGTGTAGATCAATTCGGCTACTTCAACAAGGTACCAAATGCAGATAATTCGGATGTTCAAGATTTTGAAGAAGTGAAACTAGGGGATGATGAATACTATGTGATGGGAGATAATAGACCCTATTCTAAAGATTCTAGATATGTAGGTCCTGTTAAAAAATCACAATTATTCGCAAAGAAAATGTTAGTCTTATTACCAATTTCAGATATAGGAGTGAAAGATTAGTGGCAAATGTACAATGGTTTCCAGGTCATATGACCAAAGCCAAAAGGCAAATGGAAGAAAATTTAAAAAAGGTAGATTTTGTGATTGAGATTCGTGATGCAAGAATGCCAGATGCCAGCAAGAATCCAATGTTGGATCAATTGATTCAAAATAAGCCAAGATTGATTCTTTTATCGAAGAAAGATAAGGCAGATAAAGAACTTACGAAACAATGGGTAAATGCCTTAGAAACAGAGAATCAAAAAGTGTTAGCGTTGGATTTTATTCATGAAAATTTCTCAAAACAATTGATTAAGGCATCAAATGAATTATGTATAAATTTAATTGAAAAACAGAAACGTAGAGGAATGAAACCTAGAGCATTACGAGCTATGGTATGTGGAATACCAAATGTTGGCAAAAGCACATTTATCAATACGTTTGCGAAAAGAAAGGCAGCTCAAACAGGAGATCGTCCAGGCGTGACAAAAAGTCTTCAATGGATCAAAGTAGGACAAACTCTAGAATTACTAGATACACCAGGAGTTTTGTGGCCTAAATTTGAGGATCAACAAGTAGGCTTGAAATTAGCCTTATTAGGTTCTATAAAAGATCAAGTTGTAAATATGGATGATTTAGCTTTATTTGCCTGTGAATATTTAATGAGCGAAAAACCAGAAATCTTTGATAGTGTATATCATGTAGAAATTGCGAATACACCTTATGAAACATTACAGAATATTGCCATAAAACGTGGTTATTTATTAAAGGGTGAAATCGATGAGAATCGTTTGATGTTAAGTTTTGTCAAAGATATTCGAGAAAATAAATGTGGCTTGATTACTTGGGAGAAACCACATGCTTGATAGACCTTTAGAACATGATTATTGGGATCAAAATCAAAGCGTATTAGGAATGGATGAAGCAGGACGAGGACCTATTGCCGGTCCATTGATGGTTGCTGGTGTAATTTTTCCTAAGGGATATCATAATGAGTTGATTGATGATTCTAAGAAGTTGAGTGAAAAAAAGCGTGAAGCGTTGTTTAAAACAATTATTCAAGATGCTTTGTATTATCAAATTTTAGTTGTGGATGAAAAGACAATCGACAAAAAGAATATCTATCGTGCCACACAAGAAGCGATGATGGAAATCGCAAATAAGGCACAATGTGATTTTGTGTTAAGTGATGCGATGCCATTACCTGATATTGATAAACCTTTTCAAGCTATCGTAAAGGGAGATCAAAAATCATTATCCATTGCGGCTGCAAGTATTTTAGCAAAAGTAACCAGAGATCGTTGGATGAAAAAACTAGATGAAATGTATCCACAGTATGGTTTAGCCAAACATAAAGGGTATCCTACAAAGGCACATATTGAAGCATTAAATCAATATGGACTTCAAGATTTCTATCGTAGAAGCTATGGACCTGTAAAAAAACTTGAAGAAATTAGACTTTTTTAGACTTTCTTTAGAAAAAGTCTATTTTTTTTCGTATAAGAGTATATGAAAATAAACAGGGAAGCTATTTTATGGTATGCCATCCAATATGATGGGGATTGGAAGAAAATTGGTAATGCCATAAAGGCACATGAAAACTATTCCATCATTCATTATCCATATGCGTATATTACAATTATGGATGATGCATATCCAGATGCATTTAAAAGACTTCGCTATCCACCATGGATTATTTTTTATCAAGGAGATATTAATTTATTAAAAGAAAAAGGCGTGGGTATTGTTGGAGCAAGAAATTGTTCAACGCAAGCTTTACAGAATACGGATAGAATTGTACAAAGACTACAATCCAAGTATGTAATCGTATCCGGTCTTGCCAAAGGAATTGATGCTAGAGCACATTATAATGCGACAAAAACAATTGGTGTACTTGGCTGCGGTATTAATGTGATTTATCCTAAGGAAAACACATATTTATTTGAAAGGATGAAAAATAATGGATTGATCATTAGTGAATATCCAATGCACGTCAAACCTTTGGCGTATCACTTTCCATGGCGCAATCGTTTAATTGCCGCATTAAGTGATAGTTTAGTGGTGATAGAAGCAGCCTATAAAAGTGGTACGATGATTACGGTAAATGAATGCTTAGAATTAAGTGTACCAATCTATTGTGTACCAACTGCTTTTCAAGATGAAAAACATCAAGGGTGTAATTATCTTATTAGTAATGGTGCCAATATTTTGGTGGATATTAAAGATGTTGATGATATCTAGGATTGACAAAATGAAATTTTTAATGTTTTATATAGCGTGAATATGGGGTAATAAAATGAAAAAACATTTAGTTATAGTGGAATCGCCTTCAAAATCGAAGACGATTGAGAAATATTTAGGAAAAGATTACAGAGTCGTTTCCAGCAAAGGCCATGTGTGTGATTTGGCGACAAGTGGAAAAGAAGGCTTAGGAATTGATGTAGAAAATGATTTTGAACCTAAATATAAAATTAGTAAAGAAAAAAAAGAAGTAGTAAAAGAATTAAAAGAATATGCTTCTAAGGCAAAAGATATCTATCTTGCGAGTGACCCGGACCGTGAAGGAGAAGCAATTGCCTGGCATTTAGCTCGTGTTTTGAATTTAAATATTGAAGACAACAATCGTATTGTATTCCATGAAATCACAAAACCAGCTATTCTTGAAGCGATGAAAGAACCAAGACAAATTGATATGGACCTTGTGAAATCACAAGAAACACGTCGTATGTTAGATCGAATTATTGGATTTAAATTAAGTAAACTATTACAGAATAAGATTCAGTCTAAATCAGCAGGTCGTGTGCAATCCGTGGCATTGAAGTTGATTGTGGATCGTGAAAATGAAATCAAAGCATTTAAACAAGAAGAATATTGGACAATTCATGCACAATGTAAAAAGCAAAATAAAGCTTTTGAAACTGATTTAGTTAAAGTAGAAGGTAAAAAGCCAAAAATCAAAAATGAAGAAGAGGCTAAGGCGTTATTAGAAAAATGTAATGGGGAGTATGTTGTTTCATCGATTTCTAAAAAACAAAAGAAAAAACAACCCAAACTTCCATTTACAACATCTACTATGCAACAGGAAGCTAGTACAAAATTAGGTTTTGGTGCAAAGAAAACAATGAGCGTTGCTCAAAAAATGTATGAAGGTATTGATCTTGGCGGAAATATGGAAGGTTTGATTACATATATGCGTTCGGATTCAACGCGTTTATCTGATATCTTTGTTTCAGATGCCAAAGAATTTATCGCAAATACATATGGTAAAGAATATGTTGGTCATGTTCATCAAAAAAATGGTAAGAATACGCAAGATGCACACGAAGCAATCCGTCCAACGAATATCAATCGTACGCCAGAATCTATCAAAGACCATTTAACGAATGATCAATATCGTTTGTATTCATTGATTTATGCTCGTACTCTGGCATCTTTAATGAAAGATGCAGTTTATGATGTAACAAGTATCAAAATCACAAACAATGATTTGGAATTTAGTGCAAGTGGACAAACAATGACTTTTGATGGTTATTATAAAGTCTATTCAAAATATGAAAAACAAAGTGATGCATTGTTTCCGACATTAGAGGAAAATGAAGTCTTAAAAAATGTAACACCAATTTCGAAACAGCACTTTACAGAACCACCAGCACGATATACAGAAGCAAAATTGATTAAGGATCTAGAGGAAAAATCCATTGGTAGACCAAGTACATATGCGACAATCATTGATACTTTACAAAAACGTGGGTATGCATCTTTGGATAAGGCGAGTGAAACTTCAAAGACAAAAGTATTTTTCCCTAGTGAACAAGGTATTTTGACAAATGAAAAGCTACAACAATATTTTTCAAGTGTAATCAATGTTGAATATACAGCCGATATGGAAAAAACATTAGATGAAATCGCAGAAGGCAACGAAGATTCTATATCTTATATGCATAAGTTCTATGATAAATTTGCACCACTAGTCGAAGATGCTTATGAAAAAATGCCGAAAAAAGAATTGGAACGTGTAGGACGTACATGTCCTGAATGTGGTGGCGAACTTGTGTATCGTAATGGACGTTTTGGTAAGTTTATTTCATGCATCAACTTCCCAACATGTCGCTACACAGAAAATAATGAAGATCAACTTCCAGAAGAGGCAAAAGAAGAAAAGATTTGTCCAAACTGCGGAGCTAAAATGGTTATTAAAAAAGGTCGTTATGGTCAATTCTGGGCATGTTCGAATTATCCGGAATGTAAGACAATTGAATCTTTAAAAAAGAAAGCTAAACCTGAACCAACAGGTGAGATGTGTCCAGAATGTGGGCATGAGCTTGTAAGAAGAAAATCGCGTTTTGGCACAACTTTTATTGGTTGTTCAAATTATCCAAAATGCCATTATATAAAAAAGGAACCTAAGAAAAAAGAGGAAGAAAAATAATGGAAAGAGTTACAGTTATAGGAGCAGGGCTTGCCGGATGTGAGGCAACTTGGCAGCTTATAAAAAGAAACATTCCCGTTCGATTAGTTGAAATGCGTCCTAAAAAGGAAAGTCCAGCCTTTCATACGGATCGTTTTGCAGAACTTGTATGTTCAAATTCACTTCGTTCAAATGCGATGAATAATGCAGTAGGTATATTAAAAGAAGAACTTCGTCAGATGGATTCTTTAATTATGAAATCTGCCGATATGCATGCAGTACCTGCAGGAAGTGCATTAGCGGTTGATCGAGAAACGTTTTCTCAATATATAACAGATACAATTAAAAATCATCCGTTAGTCGAAGTGGTGAATGAAGAAATGACAAGTTTACCTGAAGGACCATGTATTATTGCTACTGGACCTTTGACAAGTGACACTTTAGCTAAGGCTATTCATGATTTTACGGCAGAAGATACATTTCATTTTTATGATGCTGCAGCACCAATTATTGAAAAGGATTCTATTGATTTTAGTAAAGCCTATTATAAATCTCGTTATGACAAAGGAGAAGCAAGCTACATTAATTGTCCAATGAATGCAGATGAATTTGAAGTATTTTATGATGCCTTGATTCATGCAGAATGTGTGAATTTGCATGATTTTGAAAAAGAAACTTATTTTGAAGGATGTATGCCAATTGAAGAAATGGCTCGACGTGGAAAAAAGACGATGTTGTTTGGTCCGTTAAAACCAGTTGGACTTGAAAAAGATAAGGATTCTCATCCTGTAGCTGTTGTTCAATTGCGCCAAGATAATGTGGCTGCCAGTATGTATAATATTGTTGGTTTTCAAACACATTTAACTTGGCCTGAACAAAGAAGAGTGTTTGCCTTGATTCCTGGATTAGAAAATTTAAAGATTACTCGTTATGGTGTTATGCATCGAAATTCATACTTATCAAGTCCAGTTGTTTTAAAAGAAACATATCAATCTAAAAAACGCGATGATCTTTTCTTTGCAGGACAATTGACAGGGGTTGAAGGGTATGTTGAATCTTGCGCATCTGGATTGATTGCCGGAATTAATATGGCATTATATATGCAAGGTAAAGAGCCTATTTGTTTTGGGAATACATGCGTTATGGGCTCACAAGCCAATTACATTACGCATTGTGATGCAAAACATTTTCAGCCGATGAATGCAAACTTTGGTATTATGCACTTAAATGAAAAATGCAAGAAGCATGAGCGTAAAGAAAAATTTGCTTCTCAAGCATTAGCTCGTATTGCACAAATCAAGGATGAAGTCGATGGATGAATTGATTGAGCGGTTTTTAAAATATATTTATCGTAAAAATACCCAATCTGAAAAAACGATCGAATCATACAAAAATGATTTAAACCAATTTAAAGAATATTTAACAAGTCAATCTATTGATTCATTTGAATCTTGCGATAGATTGACTTTTATGAATTTTCTAGCTACGTTAGATCATCTAAAAGCAAGCTCAATAGCTCGTAAAATGAGTGTGTATCGTTCGTTTTATACATATTTGGCTGAATATATGGGGATTATTGAAAATCCATTGATAGGGATTCAAACACCAAAAAAATCCAAACAAATACCAGATTTTTTGTTTGTAGAAGAGATTCAGGAATTTTTGAATTCTTACAATGATGAAAAGGATGATGAATATCGCGATCGTATATTATTTACAATCATGTATGCATGTGGATTACGTGTCAGTGAATGTGTGAATCTAGAATGGAAACAAATTGATTTAAATAATCGCATTGTGCATATCCGTGGTAAAGGGGATAAAGATCGTATTGTGCCTTTTTATCAAGGCTTTGAAAAAGAATTATTAGAGTATAAAAGTAAGTTTTGGACAAAATACGCAATAGACGATCATGTATTTGTAAATCTAAAAGGAAAATCGCTTTCTTCAAGAGGCGTTCAATATTTAATGGATAAACACGCAACAAAAATTGGCATGCATATGAAATTACATCCTCATATGCTTAGACATAGTTTTGCGACACATTTATTGGATAATGGAGCGGACATACGTGTTGTTCAAGAATTACTAGGCCATTCATCTTTATCGACAACGCAAATTTATACGCATGTCACGACTGCACAGTTAGTGAAGGCTTATAAAAAAGCGCATCCTTTTGAAAAATAACATCTTGCAAGTTAAAAAGGATATTGCTATAATGTAAAAGCGCGTGATTGCGCTTATTACACACATCATGGATTCGTGTGCCCGTGCACTTAGGTGTTGCATGCGTCTGAAATGATGGAGGAGAAACGGAAAGGTAGGACTATTATGTCAATCGTATCAATGAAGAAAATGTTAGAGAACGGTGTTCACTTTGGTCACCAGACTCGCCGTTGGAACCCAAAGATGAAACCATTCATCTACACAAGTCGCAACGGGGTTTATATCGTAGATTTAAACCAAACTCAAGCACAAATCGAAGCTGCTTACAATGAATTAAAAGCTATTAGCGAACGTGGTGGAAAAGTATTGTTCGTAGGAACAAAGAAACAAGCTGCTGAAGTTGTTGAAGAACAAGCTTTACGTTCAGGATCTTTCTATGTTAACAAACGTTGGTTAGGTGGTTTATTAACAAACTTCCGTACAATCCAAAAACGTATCAAACGTTTAGTTGAAATCGAAGAAATGGAAGCTAGCGGAAAAATCGAAGTTTATACTAAGAAAGAACAAGCTAACTTACGTAAAGAAAAAGCTAAATTGGAAGGTTCTTTAGGTGGAATCAAAGAAATGAAGAAACTTCCAGATGCATTAGTTGTTATCGATCCAAAAGAAGAACACAATGCTATCGCTGAAGCTAAAAAATTAGGAATCCCTGTATTCGCTATGTTAGATACAAACTGTGATCCAGAAGATGCTGATTTCGCAATCGCTTCTAATGATGATGCAGTTCGCTCAATTAAATTAGTTACAACAATCTTAGCTGATGCTATCGTTGATGCTAAGGGTGGTCTTTTAGAAATGGCTTACTTAGATGAAACTGAAGATGATGTAACTATGGAAGACGTAATCAAAAATGTTGAAGCACAAATCGCTGAAAACGAACGCCGTCGTCGTCAAAGAAATGAAGAACGTAGAAAACGTAACTTCGAACGTAAAAATCGTCGTCCTTTCAACAAAAAAGGTGAAGACGTAAAACCAGCTGCTAAAGCTGAAGAAGCAAAAGCTGCTGAATAATTAAAAATATAGGAGGATGCTAAAATGGCTATCACTGCTGCTCAAGTAAAAGAATTACGTGAAAAAACAGGTGCTGGTATGATGGATTGCAAAAAAGCCTTAACTGAATGTGAAGGCGATATTGCAAAAGCTGTTGACTGGTTACGTGAAAAAGGAATCGCAAAATCTGCTAAAAAAGAAGGACGTATTGCTGCTGAAGGTTTAACTCGTGTTGCTGTTAGTGGAAACACTGCTGTATTATTCGAAGTTAACTCAGAAACAGACTTCGTAAGTAAGAATGAACAATTCTTAGGTTTGATGAACACTTTACAAGAAGCAATTCTTGCAAACAAACCTGCTTCAACTGAAGAAGCTTTGAACATCCAAACTGCTGAAGGAACTATCAATGATTTGATCATCAACGCTACAGCTACTATCGGAGAAAAAATTTCTTTCCGTCGTGTCGCTGTTGTTGAAAAAGCAGATGATGAGATTTTCGGTTCATACATGCACATGGGTGGATCAATTTCTGCTGTTGTAGTTGTTAAAGGGACTGAAGATGCTACTGTAGCTAAAAACTTAGCAATGCAAGTTGCTAGTATGGCTCCAAAATATGTATCTCAAGCTGAAGTACCAAGTGAAGAAGTTGAACACGAACGTGAACTTCAATTACAAATGATGAAGGCTGATCCTAACATGGCTAGCAAGCCAGAAAAAGTATTGGTAGGAATCTTAAAAGGAAAAGTTGACAAACACTTTAAAGACCAATGCTTATTAGATCAAGAATATTTCTTAGAACCAAAAACTAAGGTTTCTCAATTCTTGAAAGACAACAAAGCTGAAGTAGTAACTTTCGTACGTTTCCAAACTGGTGAAGGTATCGAAAAACGCGAAGAAAATTTTGCTGAAGAAGTTGCTGCTCAAATGGCTAAGTAATTTAACTTTTACTTCTAACCCTTGGAAATTCCAAGGGTTTTTCTTTTTCTTTAATGAAAGATAGTGTATAATTGTTATGATAATTCAATAAGGAGCAATATTTATGTATAAACGTGTTTTATTAAAATTAAGTGGTGAAGCATTATCTAGTCCTGAAGCTGCTTTTGATCCAGAAATCTTAAAGAGATTAGCAAAAGAATTAAAAGAAGTTCAAAAATTGGGAGTAGAACTTGCAATCGTTGTCGGTGGTGGCAACTTCATTCGTGGCAAAATGATGGCTGAAATGGGAATGAATCGTGCTCAAGCTGATTATATGGGTATGTTAGGTACAGTAATCAATGCATTAGCAGTTCAAAATGCTTTAGAACAAGAAGGTGTGCAAACACGTGTTCAAACAGCTGTTGAAATGCAAAAAGTTGCTGAACCATTCATTTTAAGACGTGCATTGCGTCACTTAGAAAAAGGAAGAATCGTTATTTTTGGAGCTGGAACAGGTTCTCCATACTTCTCAACAGATACAACCGCTGCATTACGTGCTTCTGAAATTAATGCAGATGTTATCTTAATGGCAAAAAATGGTGTTGATGGTGTATATGATTCGGATCCTAAAAAGAATCCAAACGCGAAAAAATATGATACACTAAATTATATGGACGTACTAAATGAAGGTTTACAAGTCATGGATTCAACAGCTATTAGTATGTGTATGGATAATGATATTGATTTAGTTGTATTCAATATGAATGAACCAGGAAATATTGTTAAGGCTGTTCGCCGTGAAGTAAATGGTACTACAATCACTAAAAAGAAATAAGGAGAAATAACATGAGTGATATTTTATTAAATGCAGAAGAAAAAATGATGGGGGCAATTGATAACTTAGAATCAAACCTACGTCAAATTCGTACAGGACGTGCTAGTGGACAAATGCTAGAACGTGTACAAGTTGAATATTATGGAGCTATGACTCCAATTAATCAGATTGCACAAATCTCAGTTGTAGAAGGAACACAATTGGTTGTTAAACCTTACGATCGTTCAATCGTCAAAGGTATTGCACATGCAATTCAAGCTGCTAACTTAGGATTAAATCCACAGGCTGAAGCAGACGTTATTCGTATTCAAGTTCCTCAATTGACAGAAGATCGTCGTAAAGAATTAGCAAAAGATGCTCAAAAATATGGTGAAGAAGCTAAAGTAGCTATTCGTAACGTACGTCGTGATGCAAATGATGCGATCAAGAAAGATAAAGAACTTCCTGAAGATGAAAAGAAACAAACATTGGAAGAATCACAAAAATTAACAGATAAATACATTAAAGATGTTGATTCAATTACTGAAACAAAGAAAAAAGAAATTTTAAATGTCTAAGTCCAAACTTGATTTGGACTTTTTTAAAAAGGAGGTTTATATGGCACCAAAAACAGTAGCTATAATCATGGATGGTAATGGTCGTTGGGCCAAACAAAGAGGCTTACCAAGAACAGCAGGACACAAAAAGGGTGCAGATACAATTCGTACTGTGGCTTTAGCTGCTCAGGATATGGGGATTCAAAAATTAATTTTATATGCTTTTTCAACAGAAAACTGGAAAAGACCCGAAGATGAAGTTTCTTATTTATGCAAGTTACCTGGCTTATTCTTTAATAAATTTATCAATGAATTAATGGAAAAGAATATTCAAGTTACATTTGCGGGGGAATTAGAAAAATTCCCAAAAGCAACACAAGATGTCATCAATAAAGCTGTAAATATGACTTCAAAGAATACTGGCTTAGAATTATGTTTAGCTATCAATTATGGTTCTCGCCGAGAAATGCTTTTGTCAATAAAAAAATATGCAGACGAAGTAGCTTCAGGTAAAAGAGAAAACGATTTAACTGAAGAAGAATTCTCTAAGTATTTATTTGTTCCAGAAGATATCGATTTGATGATTCGTACAAGCGGAGAACTACGTATTTCCAATTATTTATTATGGCAACTCGCATATGCAGAATTGATTTTTACGCCAGTCGCATGGCCAGATTTTGATGAAAAAGCATTAAAAGATTGCTTAGATGAATTTGCCTCAAGAGATCGCAGATTTGGAGGCTTAACATCATGAAACAAAGAATTATTACCGCAATAGGTATCATTCTTGTTGTTGCTTTACCTGTAGCACTTGGTGGGCTTTGGCTAGAAGCTTTGGCTTTGTTTATTGTATGTGCATCAGCTTATGAATGGATGCACATACAACCCGATTTTAAAAAATGGCCTAAATATGTTATGCCACTTTGTGCTTTAGCTGTTATATTCACAAGAATCTTACCCGATAAATACTTTTTAGTAGTCGTAACACTGATTGTGCTATTTTTGTGGAGTTTAGTTGTATTTGTTGAGAATTTCTCAATTATGGATTCCTTTGTGTGCATTTCATATGTAACAATTTTCTCACTAGTATATCATGCGGTTGGACAAATCTCAGGTGTACATCAATATTTATGGACCATTGTATTTGCTACATACGGAAGTGATACAGGAGCTTATTTTGTAGGGCGCGCTATTGGGAAACATAAAATGAATCCAAGAATCTCACCTAAAAAGAGTTGGGAAGGTTTTGTAGGAGGCATTGTATTTGGATTTATATTGAGCTTAGCCGTAAGTTTTAGTTATGTTTCAAATTTAAATCCTGTATTAAATACACTCTTATGTTTATTATGTCCAATTACTGCAGAACTTGGAGATTTGTGTTTTAGTGCTATAAAACGTCATTTTGCCGTAAAAGATTTTTCAAACCTATTACCAGGACATGGTGGGGTTTTGGATCGTGTAGACTCACTATTATTGAATATTATGTTATTTAGTGTGTTATATACAATCATTCTCTAAGGAGGATCTAGATGGATTTTGTTATTGGATTGATCGCATTTATTATCATGTTAAGTGTGATTGTCATTTTACATGAATTAGGACATTTTTTAGTCGCAAAACATTTTGGTGTTTATTGTAAAGAATTTTCGATTGGTATGGGGCCATGCCTTTATCAAAAACAAGGAAAAGAAACAGCTTTTTCAATTCGTGCCATTCCTTTTGGTGGCTATGTTATGATGGCTGGAGAAGAAGATGGATCCCAAAGTGAAGAAGATAATTGGTTAAAAGATATACCAGAAAACAGACGATTAAATGGTATAGAAAAATGGAAACAAGTCTGTATTATGATTGCAGGAATTGTGATGAATATTCTTTTGGCATGGATTATTTATATGGGAGTTGCTTTAGCACAAGGCTATGTGGTTGAAGAAGCTAAGCCTGTTGTTTATGTAGTTGAAGAAAACTCAGTTGCTCAAAAGGCAGGACCTGAAAAGGATGATCACATCATCAAAGTTTTAAGTGAAGATGGAAATAGTATTCAACCTAAAACGCAATATGAAATTTTAGAGTTTATTCAATATCATCATGATACACTGACATTAACTGTGAAAAGAGATGGTACAACATTTAAAACGACATTAACTCCATCTTATGATAAAGATATGGAAGGTTATACACTTGGCTATAAGGCGATTGCGTATGCAAAAAAAATCCCATGGTATCAATCATTATGGGTGGGTTGTCAAAATACTTGGGATAGTGCAACAACTATATTTAAATCTTTGAATATGATTATTCGTGGACAAGGACTTGAAAATTTATCGGGTCCAGTTGGCATATTAAATGTAACAAGTAAATCTGTACAATATGGATTAGATATGTATTTTAGTTTATTTGCGATGATCTCATTAAATATTGGTATCTTTAATGCACTTCCAATTCCTGCATTAGATGGTGGAAGAATTTTGATTTTACTAATTGAGAAATTGATTGGACGAAAAGTTTCTACTAAAATTGTTGAAAATATTATTTTGGCAAGTTTTGTATTATTGATGATACTCTTTATTTATGCTACATATAATGATATTGCTCGAATGTTTTAAAAAAAAGGACCTATATTTTACAATATAGGTTTTTCTTTTTAGATAAAATACAGAATGGCTAACAAGTGGCAAATACTTGCTAGGATAATGAAAATGTGCCAGACAAAATGGAAATATCTTTTTTGTGGTTTTGAATAAAAGAAAGTTCCAATTGTATACATGATACCACCTAGGGCAATCAAAATAATGAAGATGGGCTGTGTTTCTTTAATCAATGTTGGCAAAATAAAGATGGCTAACCATCCCATCACCATATAAATTGTCATTGATAATTTTGGATAAGTTTTTGTCGCAATCGATTTTAATAAGATACCCATAATCACCATAACCCATTCAATAGCTAATATAGTATATCCTTTCCAATTATTCATAAGCTTTAAACAAATAGGCGTGTAGGTACCTGCAATAGCTAGTAAGATCATAATATGATCTAGCTTTCTAAATACATACTTGTGTGTTGTTTCATGTGGCATGCTATGGTAAAGACAAGATCCGGCAAACATGAAGAGTAGGCAAATCAAAAACACAGCTGTTCCAATGGTTTCTATAGTACCACCCCTTAAATATGCGCGAACACTATAATAAGGAAGTGAGAATAGAATCAAAATTGCCATAACTCCATGTGTAATACAGTTTCCTACTTCTTCACCAAAACAAAGAGGATACACATACCGCATACTATCTTTCTTGTTCATACACATACTATAACATATTAATTAATAATACACAATCTAGAAATAGATACTAGATATATTTTGCGTGTATTTTTTGGTATAATAATTCAGTTAGAGTGGAGGGTCTTGATGTTTTTAAAACGTATTGAATTACAAGGCTTTAAAAGCTTTGCGGACAAAACAGTGATTCAATTTGATCAAGATATTACAGGTATAGTTGGACCAAACGGATGTGGTAAAAGTAATGTAAATGACGCTATTCGTTGGGTGTTAGGTGAACAGAGTGTAAAATCACTTCGTTCTGGAACGAATATGTCAGATATTATCTTCTCGGGAAGTGAGTATAGAAAACCTGTAAATATGGCACGCGTTACATTGGTGTTTGACAATTCAACACGTGTTTTTGATTCGGATTTTGATGAAATCGAAATTACACGACAAATACTTCGCGCAAATAATGAAGCAAGTTATTTTATAAATAAAACCCCATGTCGACTAAAAGATATTAATGATTTGGTTATGGATACTGGTTTAGGTAAAGATTCCTTAAGCATTATTACACAGGGAAACATCTCTTCTTTTGCGGATGCTAAACCAGAAGACAGGCGTTCTTTGTTTGAAGAGGCTGCGGGTGTTGCAAAATATAAAAAGAGAAAAAAAATCTCATTGTCAAAATTAGAGCAAACAAAAGAAAATCTAGATCGTTTGCAGGACATTCTAGATGAGCTTGAAAGACAAATTGGTCCTTTGGAAAAACAAGCAAAAAAAGCAGAGAAGTATATTTCTTTAAGAGACAAATTATCAAAAATTGAAATTAGTGTACTTGTAGAAGATATTGATCAATACAATGAGAAAATCAATCAAATTAATAAAGAATTGTTTGATATTCAAGCTATGCATACATCTGAAAATGTAGAATTATTAAAGCAAGAAACGCGTTTAGAAAGTATTCGAAAAGAAATGTATGCTCTTGATAAACAGATCAATGAGTTGCAAGGAAAATATACAAAGGCGATGGAAGAAAACTATCAGCTTGAAAGACGTAAGATCGAACAAGATGAAAAGCGTAAATATATGTTGAAGGTGGCTGATAAAAAGGCTCGTCAAAAAGAAATTCAGGCAATGTTAGAGGAAGCTCGTTTTGAATATCAAGATCGTCATCAACGTTTGATGCAGACACAACAAGATTTAAATAATCGTCGTAATATTGTGAATGATCTAAAAACGAAGATATCGAAAGCACGTTATGAATCGGATCAGGCAAACAATATTTTGACACAACTTCAAAATCGTCGACAAGTATTAGAAAATATGATGAAGCAACCTTTTGCACACCAACAAGGTGTACGTTCTGTTATGCAGGCTAAAAATTCTTTATCCGGCGTTTATGGAGTTGTTAGTGAATTATTGATTGCTCATGCAGATAAAGCATTGGCGGTCAATGCTGCTTTAGGTGGAAGTATCTATCAAATTATCACTAAAAATGAGGCGGATGCAAGAAATGCCATTTCTTTCTTAAAAAGAAACCGTAGCGGACGTGCTACTTTCTTACCATTAAGTGTATGTCATCCTAGAAAAATGAATGAACAAGTCATTACGATTGCTTCAACAAGCCCTGGCTTTTTAGGCTTTGCGAGCGAATGTGTGGATTGTAAAGAGATCTTTGATCCTGTTAAAGAAAGATTGTTAGGCAATGTCATTGTTGTAGACACACTACAAAATGCCAATGAAACCGCAAAACGACTACGCTATGCATATAAGATTGTTACTTTAGATGGAGACATCGTTCATACTGGTGGTAGTATGACAGGTGGTGTTACGAAAAACCAAAGTACCCCTGTCACAATGCGTCAAGAATTAGATACAATTAATTCTAAAATTGAGGGGCAGAAAATCAAAGCCGATAGTTGTCTGAATGAAACAGATATACTTACACAAAAACTTCAAAAAGAAAATGATGCGATTGTAACTTTACAGATTGAATTGGCTAAATTAGAGAATATTTACGCAACAAAAAAGGCAAAATATGATTCAATTCTTGCAGAATACCAAGAACTAGGTGTCGATATTGAAGAGAATGCAGAATTAGCACAAGATGATTTAGTTGTGCAGATGTCCAAAATGCATGCGGTATTAGATTCATTGTCTTTAGAAATACAAAGTTTGCGTCAGTCACGCTTTGATAAGGGAAATGATGCGGAGCAGCTTGAAAATCAAATTCGTTTAGTTCGAAGAGAAATGAATTCTAAACAATCGCAAATCCATAATTATGAGATGGAAATTGTGAAGGTCAAAACACAATTGGAAAATGCATTGAACCGCTTAAGTACAGATTATGAAATGACTTATGAATATGCATTAACGAAAAAGGAAGATGTAGAAATTGAAAGTGCTAAAGAAGAAGTTATTCAACTTCGTCAAGCCATTTCTCGTTTGGGAAATGTAAACTTGGATGCTCCAAATGAATATAAAGAAGTCAAAGAACGCTTTGATTTTATGACAAGTCAAAAAGAAGATTTAGAAAAGGCAAGTCAACAAATTTTGGCAGCCATCGATGAAATGGATCAGACTATGATTAGTCAATTTACAGATATGTTTAATAAAATTAACGCGGAATTAGATGGCGTATTTAAAGCCATGTTTGGTGGAGGTCGTGCAAGTCTTTCTATGGTAGATCCAGATGACGTGTTAAATACGGGAATTGATATTGATGTTCAGCCTCCTGGAAAGATGGTTAAAAATATTCAAACATTCTCTGGTGGAGAAAAAGCATTGATTGCGATCAGTGTATTGTTTGCGATATTAAAAGCTAGAACAATGCCATTATGTATCTTCGATGAGGTTGAAGCGGCATTAGACCAGGCTAATGTAGAACGTTTTGCACGTTATCTATCGCATTATCGTGGTCAATCTCAATTTATTGCGGTAACACATAGACCAGGAACTATGGAACAGTGTGATACTTTATATGGTGTTACGATGCAAAAAGATGGTGTTAGTAAAGTATTAAAGGTGCAGTTAAAAGATGCAGTACATATAGCTAAGGAGGAAGAGTAATGTCGGTCTTTTCAAAAATCAAAGAAGCTTTCGTGAAAAGTGAAGATAAAGATAAGTATTTATCGGGTCTTGATCGTTCAAAAAAAAGTTTTGGAGATCGTATGCGTGCTTTATCCAATAACTTTCATGGAATTGATGATGATTTATTAGAACAAATCATGGTTATTCTACTTGAGAGTGATGTGGGTATTCATACAGCACAAAAAATTGTGGATGCGTTTGAATCCAATGGAAAACATGTTAAAGATTATGATTCTATGTTAGATTACTTAATATCTATTCTTTATGATTTTTATGATGAGTCAAGCGATGAACCAATTAAAATAAATGAAGAAGGTCCAACTGTCATTTTGATGGTTGGTGTAAATGGTAGTGGTAAGACGACTACAAGCGCTAAATTAATTCAATATTATAAAGAGCAAGGAAAGAAGGTGGCTGTTGCAGCAGCCGATACATTCCGTGCAGGAGCCATTGACCAAATTGATACTTGGGCAAATCGTTTAGGTGTTCCTTGTATAAAAGGAAAAATGAATCAAGATCCAAGTTCTGTACTTGTAGATGCTTGTCGCTATGCTAAAGAAAACGATGTAGATATTTTGATTTGTGATACTGCAGGTCGTCTACAAAATAAGACAAATTTAATGAATGAATTAAGCAAGATGCATCGTGTTGTTCAAAGAGAAATTGAGGGGGCTCCACAAGAAGTTTGGTTAGTTTTAGATGCGACAACAGGACAAAATGGTATTTCTCAGGCAAAAGTATTCTTAGAAGCCACAGATGTAACAGGTATTGTTTTAACGAAGATGGATGGAACTGCCAAAGGTGGCGTTGTGCTTGCGATTCGAGACTTGTTACATTTACCAGTTCGCTTCTTAGGTTTAGGAGAAAAACCAGCGGATTTAAGACCTTTTGATATTAATGCATTCTTGATGGGCATCACAAAAGGTATAGAAGAATAATGATTTCAAAATTAGATGCGAATGATTTATTTGATGTATACGGAGACTTGTTGACTAAACGTCAAAGAGAGATTTTATCTCTTTACTATGAAGAAGATTTCTCTTATACTGAAATAAGTGAGGAACTAGAGATTTCTCGTGCAGCGGCGATGGATTCGGTTCATCGAGCTACGAAATTACTGGAAAAATATGAAGCAGCGATTGGATATGTCGCTAAGAAAAAATTATTAGATGCATGGATTTTACAACATGAGGATGTTGAACAAATCGAAATATTAAAAGAAATATTTTAGGAGGATCAAAAAATGTCGATTGTTATGAGTGTTAATGCAGGAAGTTCATCATTGAAATTCCAAGTTTTTAAGATGCCAGAAGAAGAAGTTCTAGCACAAGGAAATGTTGAACGTATTGGTTTGAATGATTCTATTTTTGGAATGAAAGCCAATGGAGAAAAAATTGAGGAAATCTTAGATATCAAAGATCACGCAGTAGCTGTTAAAAAGTTAATGGAAGCTTTGATCGAACACAAAGTTGTAAATAGCTTAGAAGATATCAAAGCGATTGGACACCGTGTTGTTCATGGTGGAGAATATTTCTCTCATTCTGTTCCTGTAGATGCAGATGTAGAAGCTAAAGTAGAAGAATTATGTGCATTAGCTCCTTTACACAACCCAGCTGCATTAGTCGGATACCGTTCATTTAGAGATGCTTTACCAGAATGTAAACATACATTTGTATTTGATACAGCATTCCACCAAAGTATGCCAGAAGAAAACTATATCTTCCCACTTCCTTATGAATATTATACAAATGATAAAGTACGTCGTTACGGAGCTCATGGAACGAGTCATGAATATTTGACAAAACGTTTAGCTGAGCTTCAAGGAAAAACACAAGAAGAAATGAACATCATCACTTGTCACTTGGGAAATGGTGCAAGTATCACAGCTGTAAAAAATGGTAAATCCTATAAGACATCAATGGGATTTACACCTCTTGGAGGAATCATGATGGGTACTCGTTGTGGAGATATTGACCCTGCAATCGTTCCATTCTTAGAAAATAAATATGGTTATACACCAGATGAAATGGATACAATCATGAACAAAAAATCTGGTATGTTAGGTGTAAGTGGAATCTCTAGTGATGGTCGTGACATTGAAGCAGCTATCAAAGAAGGAAATCCACGTGCAATCTTAACTCAAAATGTTTACGTTAACCGTATTGTTGAAGTTGTATCAGGATACTATGGATTAATGGGTGGTGCTGATGCGATCGTCTTTGCGGGTGGTATCGGTGAAAATGACTGTGCAATGCGTCAAAGAATTTGTGATGGATTATCCGCATTTGGTGTTGTTGTAAAACCAGAAGACAACGATGGAGTTCGTGGAGTTGAAAAATTATTAAGTGCTCCTGAATCAAAAATGCAAGTATGGTTATTACCTACAAATGAAGAATTAGTTATCGCACGTGATGCCTACAAGGATTTGATGGCTAATGCCTAATGCTATTTTAGAAAGTGTAAAAGATTTTAATACAATCACAATCTTTCGACATGTTTTTGCCGACATGGATGCGATCGGATCTCAATTTGGATTGAAGTACTATTTAGAAAGTGCTTATCCAGATAAAAAAATCTATTGTTTAGGAAGTAATTGTCCTGTATCACAAAGAAACAATGTAACGATGGATGAAGTAGATGATGACGTAGTCGCTTCCAGTTTAGCTATTGTTTTAGACACTTCAAATGCAGCACGTATTGATGATGAACGTTACAAGTTCGCAAAAAAATCGATACGTATCGATCATCACGCACAAGTAGAAACCATTTGTGATGAAGAATGGATTGACGATAAGGCAAGTGCTACTTGTGAGTTATTAGCTTTATATCTTCAAGAAAATAAAGTAAATATTCCTGTAGAAAGTGCATTAATGTTATATTTAGGATTGACGGCAGACAACATTCGTTTTACGACAAATAATGTTCGCCCAGCTACATTTGATGCCGCAAAATACTTATTTGAACAAGGTGTAGATGTTACTAAAGTTGAACAACTTAACTTCTCTAAATCGATTGAAGATTACAGATATGAAACGGTTGTACGAAATCATACAATACTTAATAATAAATTTCTTTATTCGATTCTAGAATGTGAAGATTATGAAGAGTATGGTTTAAACTTTACAGATGCCAAAGATAAAGTGTATTGTTTAGCCGGTATTGATTGTGTTGAAATGTGGGCTTTATTTACACGCATGGAAGATCAAATTCACTATAGTGCATCTTTAAGATCAAGAAATATTCCAATTCGTGATGTAGCTATGGAATTTGGTGGTGGCGGCCACGAATGTGCAAGTGGAATCAAAAACTTAACGCGTGATCAAGTCGATCAAATTATCGAAATTTTATCAAATCGAGAGGTAGCTTAAGAAGCTATCTCTTTTTCTTATGCTATAATATCTACAATGGAAAGGTGGTATTCTATGGTTCACTTACATATGCGAAGTTCATATTCTTTATTGGAATCGCCAATTCGTTTAGAAAGTATGATTCTTCATCAAAAACAACTCGGATATAATCATGTTTGTTTAACCGATCATAATGTGATGTATGGAACGATGGAGTTCTATCAACTATGTAAAAAACATAATGTTCATGCGATTATTGGTTTAGAAGTTGATTCCATCTATAATGAAGAGCCCTTTCATTTTATTCTTCTAGCGAAGAATGATATGGGTCTACAGAATTTATATAAATTAAGTTCGATCATAAAAGAAAATGTATCTTTTGATGAAGTTATAAAGTATGCCAAAGATTGTGTTGTCCTTACTTCAAGTGATGGAAAAGATACATTTAGTGCATATATTGAACATCAGGATTTAGAAAAGTTAAGTGCGTTTGTAGAACTATGTAAAAATTCTTTTTCGGATTTTTATGTTTCCATATCTATGAATGATTCAGGAAAAAAAAGAGTCGACAATAAGATTTTGAAACAACTTGATTGTAAGTGTGTAGCACTGTCGCGTATTCTTTATGAGAAGAGTGAAGATGTAAAGTCATTACAAGCATTAAGAGCTATTGCTAAACAAACAAGTATAGAAAACCAAGGCTTAGATGTTCAATTTCAAAGATATTTAAGAAGTCCACAAGAAATGGAAGCGTTGTATGATGAATGTGATTTGTTGGCTACAGAACAAATCGCAAGAATGTGCAATGTTCAAATGGCGTTTCAAAAATCAAAGCTTCCAGTGTTTGAAAATAAGCTGCATATTGATTCTAGTGATTATTTGGTGAAGCTTTGTAAAAAGGGATTAGAAAAACGATTAAACGGGAATCTAGATGCAGTTTATATGAATCGTCTAGAATATGAATTGAGTGTCATTATCAATATGGGATTTACTGATTATTTTTTGATTGTCTGGGACTTTATCCGATATGCCAGAAGTAAAGATATATTTGTGGGTCCAGGACGTGGTAGTGCAGCAGGTTCTTTAGTTGCATATTGTCTTGGTATTACGCATATTGATCCAATTCAAAATAATTTGTTGTTTGAAAGATTTTTAAATCCATCACGTATTTCTATGCCCGATATCGATACGGATTTTCCAGATGACAGAAGAGATGAAGTCATTCGATATGTTCGCAAACTCTATGGACAGGATCATGTGAGTCATATTGTAACATTCAATACATTACAAGCAAGACAAGCTATTCGTGATGTAGGACGTGTGATGAATATTCCGGCAAGAATTGTGGATGAGCTTTCAAAAATGTTAAAGAATACGCCTAAAATTACGTTAATGCAGGCTTATAATGATAATGCTTTATTTCGAAAAAGGATTCAATCAGATCAAAAATTGATTGAATTATTTCAGATGTGTGTAAGTATTGAAGGATTACCACGCCATACATCTTTGCATGCGGCAGGAATTGTCCTTTCAGATCAGCCTATTGTGAATGTTTGTCCTCTTGTAAGTGTGGATGGAGATATACAAGCTACACAATTTACGGCAGAATATCTTGAAGATTTAGGTTTGATCAAAATGGATTTTTTGGGAATTCGTAATCTAACAACGATTCATGAAATTGTCACAAATCTAAAAGAACAGAAACATATTTCTTTAGATATGATGAAAATCAATTTAAAGGATGCGAAAACATATCAACTATTATCCCTTGGAAATACACTTGGTGTATTTCAATTGGAGTCTAGTGGAATTACAACTTTACTCCAAAAGATACAACCCAATAAAATTGAGGATATTAGTGTAGTCCTTGCTTTATATCGTCCTGGAGCGATGCAACATATTGATACATATATTGAAAGAAAAAAGGATCCTTCAAAAGTTGTATATCCACATCCTTTATTAGAGCCTATTTTAAAAGAAACCTATGGGATCATGATCTATCAGGAACAAGTTATGCAGACAGCCCAAGTAATTGGTGGATTTAGTTTGGCGCAAGCCGATACTTTGCGTAAGGCGATGTCGAAAAAGAAATTGGATGTTATGCAGAATTTAAAGGAACAATTTATTTTAGGTGCACGAAAGAATCGTATCAAAGATTCTGTTTCCAATGAGATATTTTCTATAATGGAACAATTTGCAGGTTATGGATTTAATAAATCACATAGTTATGCTTATAGTTTAGTCGCTTATCAAATGGCTTATTTAAAGGCAAATTATCCTTTATATTTTTATCAGAGCCTATTAAATAGTGTCATTGGTTCAGGTATAAAAACTTCGCAATATATTTATGAATGTAAAAGAAGAAATATTGTTGTGAATGGATGCGATATTAATCATTCAAAGGCTTTCTATACGATTGAACAAAATTCAATTCGTATGCCGTTACAAGTCTTAAAGGGTGTAGGAAAGACGATTTATCCAACAATTATTGAACATGTGCCGTATACAGATTTATTTGATTTTTTGGCTAAGGCAAGTATGTATAAAATCAATGAATCTACAATTCGTATCTTAATTGATGGAGGCGCGTTGGATTGTTTTGGATATAATCGAGCAACTTTAAATGAGAATTTAAGAAAACTGATGGATTATGTAAATATTGTACGAATCGAAGATCCTAATGATTTACGTTTTGATTTTAGTATTGTGTCTCGTCCGGGCATTCAAAGAATTAAAGAGAATCCAATTCAAAAAGCGCAAAAAGAACAATATGTATATGGCTTTTATGTAAGTGAGCATCCTGTACAATCTTTACGTATGCATAAATATCCAAATTGCATTCCATTATTGAATGCGGTAAATAGAGATGGATATATGAATATTTTAGTGCGTGTGGCATCTTTTAGAACACATAAGACAAAAAAAGGGGATTGGATGTGCTTTATGAGCGTAGAGGATGAAGCCGGTAAAATGGATGCAGTTATCATGCCTCGTTTGTATGAACAACAAAAAGAAAACATTCAAAAAGATCGTATTTGTTTGATTCAAGGCAAGAAAGATCGTCCAACATCAATTGTAGTAAATAGAATAGAATGGATCGAGGTGTAAAAAATGATCACAAAACGAAATGATTTATTATCTAAAAAAGTGATTCAAGGCTTAAAAAATAGACATATGAATGGATATTATGTGCATTCGAAACAAGAAGCTTTGGATTTAGCATTTGAAATTATGAAACCAGGTACAAGTGTAGGTTGGGGAGGCTCAGATACTTTAAATAAAATAGGAATCAAGGAAGAACTATATAAAAGAAATTTTAAAGTTATCGATCGTGATAAAGCTAGGGATGCTGAAGAAAAGTATAAATTAGAAAGAGATTGTTTTTATACAGACTACTATTTAATGAGTACGAATGCCATGACAGAAGATGGAATTTTAGTCAATATGGATGGGCATTGTAATCGTGTGTCATGTTTATGTTTTGGGCCTAAACATATAATAATGATTGTAGGTATGAATAAGGTCACAAAAGATGTAGAGAGTGCAATTTCTCGCGTAAGAAATATAGCTGCACCAATTAACAGTCAACGATTTGCTGGAAATAGGCCGTGTCAAGTTACGGGTAGTTGTGCAAATTGTTTAGCCCAAGGTTGTATTTGCGACCAATTGGTTATCACAAGAAACAGTATGGAACCTGATCGTATTCATGTCATTTTAGTGGATGAAGTATTAGGATATTAGAAAGAAATGGCTATACAATTTAGCCATTTTTTGATATGTGTATAATTATAATGATGAATTTCTTGCATTATTTGTAGTTTCATGTTTTAATCTTTATGCGTAAAAAAATTATCCAGAGTTGAAGTAGAGAGTTAGCTCGTTGACTTCACGCCAACCTGACAATATGTTAAGGTGGTCCTGCTAACAGCGATAAGAAGTATAAAGATTTGTAACATACTTCTTAAAGTATGTTTTTTTATGGATAAGCAAGAGAAGAGGAGACAAAATGAAAGACTATATTTTTACAAGTGAAAGTGTTACTGAAGGTCATCCAGATAAAATTTGTGACCAAATTGCCGATGCGATCGTAGATGCTGCATTAGCTCAAGATCCATATTCAAATATGGCTGTTGAATGTACAATCAAAGATGATTTTGTATTGATTTATGGTGAATGTAATACAAAAGCAGAATTGGATTATGAAACAATCGCATTAAATGAAATCAAACGTATTGGATATACTGAAGAATATCATGTACATACTGTTGTAAACCAACAAAGTCCTGAAATTCACAATGCCGTAAACCGTGATGAAGTATGTGCTGGTGACCAAGGTATTATGTTTGGATATGCATGTGATGAAAATGATGAGTACATGCCATTAACAATCTACTATGCACACCTTTTAGCTCGTCAATTGACAAAAGTTAGAAGACAACATCCAGATTTGTTAAAGCCAGATGGAAAAACACAGGTATCTGTTGAATATGAAAATGATGAAATCAAACGTATTGATACAATCGTAGTTTCTACTCAACACTCAAAAGACATTACGCAAGAAGAAATTAAAGAATTGATTATGAATGAAGTCATCAAACCTTGTATTGATGAAAAATACTTAGATGAAAACACAAAATATTTCATCAACCCATCTGGAAGCTTCGTTGTAGGTGGATCATGGGGAGATTCAGGAACTACAGGACGTAAAATCGTATGTGATACATATGGTGGACGTGGACGTATTGGAGGAGGATGCTTCTCTAGTAAAGACCCTACAAAAGTAGACCGTAGTGCGGCTTACTACTCTCGTTATGTAGCTAAAAACATTGTTGCCAATGGCTTAGCTCGTCGTTGTGAAGTTGAAGTTGCGTACGCAATTGGTAAAGCACAACCTGTATCTTTATGTGTAGATACTTTTGGAACAGGTAAATTTGATGATGAAAAACTATTAGAAATCGTTAAGAAAAACTTCAATTTTGAAGTAGGAAACATCATTTCAGAATTGGATTTAAGAAAGCCAGTTTACCACAAAACATCATGCTATGGACACTTTGGTGATCCTCAATTTACTTGGGAAAAAGTTAAAAAGTTAGAATATTAATCGATTGGAGCGGCGCAATAAATTTGGATGTGGTTAGGTGAATTTGCTCTCCAAAATTTTAACAGGAGGCATATATCCCAAAACTATTTATAGCTGATATTGGACTTGGACAACGTTTTATTTGTCTGGGTCCTTTTTTTCAGGCATTTTAATGCGTAAGTTATCCTTGTTGAATAAAAAAACGAAGACTGTGGTAATCTTCGTTATAAATTTCAGGCTGACATCCAATCGGAAACCCAAGTGTTTTTACATGCATTATATAGCCTTCTGTATACATAACCATCTTCTAATTTATATTTCCATCGGTAAGTAGTTTGTTTTGAATTCTTGATGACTGTATTCTGTGTATTTGTGATTGATTGAATGTTTCGGGTTTTTCCAAGATCTTTGTATGTTGGTAGTTTTTGTTCGTCTTGTATTTCTTTTAAGTTGGTATATCCACCTAAGATATATTGATTATCTAAATAAAATAATAAGGATGGAGGATTGTTTTTGTTTTCAAATATATACGCATTTGCATTTGTGATTTCAAATGTATTTTCTGTTAACTCAGTATTTGTATAATATCCAGAAATGTTTATAAAGGTAGATAAGAAACAGATCAATATAGTTGAAACCAAAATAACAGTATTTGTTTTCTTTTTGTGTAATCCTTTCATCATGTAATGGATTCGGTAATTAAGAATGAATCCGTTTGAAGAAATATAGGACGTGAATGATTTCTGAGAGGATTGCCTCTGAATTTGAATCAGAGTCTGCATATAGGCAAAGCTTTCTTTTTCATCAAGATTTTGGATTATAGAATCATCAGTTTTCATTTCTAAATATAGGAAAATATATTTTTTGAAGAAATATATGGGGATAAACCACCAGTATATGCAGCAAATAATATTTAATATGCCTTTGATTAGATTGTGATTCTTCTTGATGTGGTAACTTTCATGTGCGAGGATTGAATTTAAATCCGATTCTGAAAAGTCAATTTCAGGAAGTAAAATAGTTTTGTGTAATCCAATCACACAAGGTCCATAGATCAAATTTGA
The DNA here is from genome assembly GCF_000156655.1 of Holdemanella biformis DSM 3989. GTDB lineage: Bacteria > Bacillota_I > Bacilli_A > Erysipelotrichales > Erysipelotrichaceae > Holdemanella > Holdemanella biformis. The sequence goes on along the minus strand of NZ_DS996846.1, from coordinate 135,185 downwards.
TTTGTATACAGGATAAGATTGTCTATATCCAACAATTTGGCTTTGCTTCATTATTTTTTTGTAGATATATTCTGTATGAATATAATCTTTTATGAAGTAGATCAAAAAGATTACACTTCCTATAAGCCACAATAAGATCAAAAGCTTTACTATATATGTTTGATCGAAGAAATCCAAAAGTGGATTCATTACTTTTTGGATTGGAATATAGATCATGTGTTTATGTTCAAACGGAAACAGTAAGCGAATAAAAATCAGACATATGATTAATAAGAGTGCATCTGTACGAAAGTATTTATATGCCTTTTTATGTCGTAGTATAAATCCAAAACACATTATGAATAAAGTAACACTGCATAATCCGGAAAAGAATGAAGTCAAGGAAAATGTCATTTTAATGCTCTTAATTTTTTCTCGATGAGTTTTTGAAGTTTTTCTAATTCTTCTAAATCATCCGTATTATTGACAAAGTTACTGGCTAATTGAAGTCTTGTATCATTGTTGATAAAAGAATCTACATATTCAGCTTGTGATACGAGTGGTTTATACTTACGTGTTAAAGATTTGTTGTTGAAGGCAATGTCGTACACTTCAATAAAACGTATTTCTAATAAATGGCGCAAAGCTTGTTGGATAGTGTAAATACTCAATTCTTCATTAGAGGTTTCTCTAATTTCACTTGCTGACATTTCAATGTGACTGTCCCATAGAATGTCCATAACACTTCTTTCTTTTTTTGTTAGTTGTATCATAATTATCACCCAATATAATTCTAACATTGTTTCAAAAATTTGCAATATAAATTAAAACACGAAACGCTTGCAAAAATATGCAATCGGAATATAATGAAGATAGGAAACGTTTTCGCAAAAAAAGAAGGAGGAAAAGACTTATGAAAAAGAGAACAATGCACATTTTATGTTTATCTGCTGTTGTAACAGTTTGTACCTTTAAAGCATTTGCAGCTAGTTATCATGAGCCTATCCAAGTAGAAGGTCCTACTATAAATGTTGATGCCGATTCAAAGGTACAGGCTCAACAATATGTGGATTTTAAATTTAAAGGATTGAAGAATAGTCAGCATATTATTCTAGTAAAAGATGGTGGCTATTTACTGAATGAAGATGGTTCAGATGTGGATAAATCTGATTTACAGGATGGGGATCGAATTATCACAGTGAAGCAGGCAAAAGAAATTGAAAAAGCATCATATTTAGAGGATGAAGATTAATGGATGGGAGGTGAAACAATGAAAAAGATTCGACTATTGATTCCTTTGTTTATTGGTTTAGTTGCTGTTACAGCTTATCCAGCTTTTGCAAGATCGAGTGAAGAACCGGTCAATGTTGAAGAAGTGAATGAAGCAAATGAGGATGTAGGCTATTTTCCTGGATGTGATGATGATGAAAAAGTGATCCCATTAGGAGATGGCTTTCTAGGTGGAGAAGCTTACTTACAAAACGGGGATGAAGAGATCTGCTTGAATAGTGAAACGGATTCGAGTGCAATCACTGTTAAAGAAGCAAAGGAAATCTTAAAAAGCAGACAAGCAGAGTCTGACAATCAATAACTTGTACTAGCATTATAAATTTTGGTGGAGTTAGGTGAATTTTATCTACAATAATTTAAAGTGCGGTATAAGTTTCAAAACGTATTATAGCTAGTATTGGACTTGGACAACATTAACTTGTTCAGGTCCTTTTTGTAGTTTTTATTTCTACTAAAAAGTGCAAAAAAATGGGACAGACTTGTTAATAATGGCAAATTAAAACAAATTAATATGTTAAATTGTGGGAAATACGGGTATTCTTTTGACACTTTGGACTAAATAGTGTAGCCTCTTTAATTGTGTGAGCAAGGAGGAGGCCCATAACTATGAAAAAATTAGTCCAAGCATTCGTAAGTTTGATTATTGCTACATCTACATTTGGAGGCGTTACAAATGTTGCAGCAAAAGAAAACACACCAGCTTATAAAGTCGAATATCAAGATGCAGATTCCATGAAATCTGTATTTAAAAAAGAATTACATAAAAAATATGCGAATGTAGAATTTAAGAAGAAAACAAAAAATGTTTCTGTATATGAATCAAAGAATTATAAGGTAAAAGTTAAAGATTTAGATATTGATACAATTGGAAAACAAACTATTTCTATTGAGGGAGAAAATAAACAAACAAGTGAAAAACATAGTGCTGAAGTAAAAGTAAAAGTACAAGATACTACAGCTCCTGAAATTACTTGTGAAGATGTTCTTACAGTTGAACAAAATGAAGTTTTCGATATCAATAGCTATGTTTCTTTAAATGAAGAAGGAACGATTCAATTAACGGACAATATCAATACGGCTGATGTAGGAACATTCACAACAACGATTAAAGCCAAAGATACAGCTGGTAATGTGAGTGAAAAAAATATTACAGTTCATGTTGAAAAGAGTTTTTATCAAAAAATTGCGGATGCTGCATTAGCTCAGATTGGTGTATATCAAGATTGTACAATGTTAGTCACAAATTCTTTAGCTGCCGTTGGAATTCATTTCCATGGGGCACCCACAGCTTATTTAAGTTTAGGTACATTGACAAATAATCCAGTTCCAGGTGATATTTGTGTATATCAAGGGCATGTTGCATTATATGTCGGTAATAATCAAGCTGTTCATGGTGGATGGCTAGGTAACCAAACTGTTTTAACAAGTGTAGCATGTGGGCAACCATTTATTGGCTATGTTCATGTAAATCGTTAATGAGATGAGAAATTCGTGAAAAGTAACTGAAAAAAATTTTTAGGTGGTTTTGTACAAAATTTGAACAAAACCCCCATGTAAACTTAAATTCAAAAAATGAGGAATTTTGGAAAAAATGAACAAAACCCCCATGATAACTTAAATCTAAAATTCAGGCAAAAATTGTTAAAATGAACAAAACCCACAAAAAAAGTATGAGTTCAAGAAGAATTCATACCTTTTTTTTGCGTGTGCCGGGCATGGCATGAGTTCAGTTGGAGTTAAACCAACCATGGGTAGTTACCGCCAAGTGTAGTGAACCACAAGCCGTTGGCAGTGATGTCATGGGTGAAGGAAGTGGTGTAGCAATTCTTTTGAGCGTACGCACAGAAACTTGATGAGGCTAAATGGTGGATGAGATTGCATTACAAATCGAAGTCCAAAAGGTAAACGTAAAACCAAGACAGTAAATCAAGACGTTGTGAAAGAAATAGGACCCATGTCTTACCCCGGGAGGTCTCATGGACAAGGAATTCTAGTAAACTTTAAAATCAGTGATAGTACCCTTGTAGCGAAAAAGGTTAACCATGAGAATTCAGATGAAGTCATAGTAGGTAGCAATACTGAAGGACTGAAACGTTTATAGAGTGCGAATCTCTATTAGCAATGTTTGGATAGTCCGAATATGAGAATAGCCTAGAACTATGGAACGTAACCATAGATGGTAAAGGTAATTGGGATGTTTCCAGATAAATTTACAGATAGAAGGAGGAGCAGCAAATGGAATTGATTGAAAAGATTTTAAGTGAAGAGAATCTACAGAAAGCAATCCGAAAGGTCAAGAAGAACAAAGGTGCACCAGGAGTGGATAAAATGACTGTGCAAGAGGTTGAGGAGTGGTTTAATCAATATAAGGAAGACCTAATTTCCAAAATTTTGAATAAACAATACAAGCCCATGCCCGTCAAAAGAGTCTATATTCCTAAGCCAAATGGCAAACAAAGACCATTGGGTATACCAACCGTTGTAGACCGAGTAATCCAACAAGCTATGTTACAAGTGCTAAGTGAAATCTATGAACCCGTATTTAGTGAACACAGTTATGGCTTTAGACCAAATCGTAGTGCACACATGGCGATGGAAGAAGTGCTTAGCTATCTAAATGAAGGCTATGAATGGATTGTTGACCTGGATATTGAGAAATTCTTCGACACAGTAAATCATGATAAATTAATTTCAATCTTAAGAGAGCGTGTCAATGATAGTAAAACATTACATTTGATACGAGCTTATCTGCAAGCAGGAATTTTGGATAAAGGACTAGTAAGTAGTTCTACTATTGGAACACCACAAGGTGGTCCAATTAGTGTAATTCTTTCAAACATCTATTTAGACAAGTTTGATAAGGAGCTAGAATCTAGAAATCTTCGCTTCGCTAGGTATGCCGACTATACTGTATCATTTTCGTTAAAAGTGAAATGAGTGCAAATCGTGTAATGAAATCAGTGACATCGTGGCTAGAAAGAAAACTATTCTTGAAGGTTAGTGCAACAAAGACTAAAGTAGTTAGACCAACTAAAGGTCAATTTCTTGGTTTTACATTTTACAAAGCTAGAACAGTGTGGAAATGTACTCCTACTAAAGATAGGAAGAAACGTCTGTACTCAAATATTCAGAAATGGATGGAAAGAAAACATGCAGTTTCAAGACCTCTATCAGTTACATTTGAAAAATTGAATCAAATGGTCAGAGGTTGGATACAATATTTTAAAATCTCAAGTATCAAAGGATTCTTGGATAAATTTGGCCAATGGTTGCGACATAAAGTTAGATGTATCATCATTAAACAATGGAAAAGGCCAATGACTATATACAACAATCTTGTGAAACTAAATAAAGCATGTAGAAGTAATCTTACCCACGAAGATATATTTAAATGTGCTAACTCTAGACTCGGATGGTATAGGAGAAGTTGTGGAAATATCGTAAACTTTCTTCTTTCTCCTACTGTTCTAGGCATAAAGAAAGGAGATAGGCCAGGTTTGGTCAATCCCCTTATTTACTATCTTGAGATTTTGTGATTCGTTATAGTTTCGATATAAATGTAGAGCCGTATACGAGACCCGTACGTACGGTTCAACGGGAGGGGCGATAATTTTATTTTATCCCTCTACCCTATTTACAACAGGACATGAGTTTCACGCATTCTCAAACCGCTACAGTATGTACAGGAAGTCATTCCACGAATGTGTTTCTCTACCCACATGTTGACGCTGAGTAAATATTTTCGTCCACAGTCTTTGCACTCCCACCAGACTCTTGCAGTACTGCTAGGCAGAATCTCATCTGGGAAGATGCCTAGCAGAGTGTTTTCGTTTTCAGCCCATTCATCTTGAATTTCAGGATAAAGGTCTAATAAACTGTTAAAACCTGCCTGAGCTTTTTTACCAGCACAGGCTGGGCATAAATCACCTGATGCAACTCTATCTCGTACAGAAGCTTTGTACGTATAGCCACAAGTAGGACAAATCCATTCGGCTATATAAGAACTGTTTGATAGAACTTCAGTAGGTTTCTTATCATTGTCAGGAGACCAGTCTTTGACTATATCAGGATGTTCATCTGCAAAAGAGTTGAAACCAGGTTGGGCTTTTTTACCAGCACAAGCAGGACATAGGTTGTCATTAGCGACTCTATCTTTGATAGTAGCTTTGTATGTATAACCACATTTTGAACAAATCCATTCGGCTATATAAGAACTGTTTGATAGAACTTCAGTAGGTTTCTTATCATTGTCAGGAGACCAGTCTTTGGCTATATCAGGATGTTCATCTGCAAAAGAGTTGAAACCAGCTTGAACTCTTTTTCCAGCACAAGCAGGACAAGAAGCATCTCCAACACTTCGATCTCGTATTTTAGCGTAATATTCAGTACCACATTTTGAACAAATCCAATATACTTCATATACCTGCCATTCACCAACTTCATTTGCCTTTTTGTCATTTCTAGGCGAAAATTCACTGGCAAGTTGTGGGTTGGTAATCGTTAAATCATTAACTCCTGATTTTAATTTTGTATGGTTGCAATATGGACAGGAATTATCGCCGATTTTACGTTCATTTACAGGATACAAGTAATCTTCCCCACAAGTAGGGCATGTCCATAATACTTTTCTGCTTGTATCAAAGGCAATCTGACTTGCTGTTGATTTATTATTTACAGAAAATTCTGAAGCAAGTTCTGGATTTAAAGCTTGAAGAGAAGTTTTTTCTGGGTCAACACGTTTACCTTCACAGACAGGACAATGGAAATCATTTTCAACGAGCTCTCGTAATGTGCATTTAAAATGATGACCATTAGAACAGACAAAATGGTAACTATTGTCAAGCGTTGCTAAAACTTGATCAGGTCTTTTTTCATTCTTTTCATAATCCCAGAATAAAATTACCGCTGGATAAATCGTTGCTAAATCATTACTACCTTTTTTAAGTACAGTTCCACTGCAAATAGGACATTGCCCATTTAATTCGACATGTCGTATAATAGGCCGTACAAATGAATGACCGTTCTTACACTTAAAGTAAACATTTCGGTAAGAAACAACAACTTCACTGGCTTTGTTGCCATTCTTTTCTTCGTCATAATCTTGTGCAAGTACAGGATAAAGATGTTCAAAGTCATTGTATCCTTTCAGTGCTTTTTTATTTTCGCAATAAGGACATCTAAAACCTTGATCATGAATTTTGTAAAATGAAGCCGTGAATTCATGACCTTTTTCACAGATCCAGTTTCTCGGAGTATAATCAGAAACAATAGCATCTTCATAAGGAAGCGTGTTATCTTTGGCATAAAACTTTTCTAATTCAGGATATCGTTCCTTAAATGTCTTATTACCATAACAGGTAGGACATTTGCCATATCCTTGAACTCTTACATTGATAGGAGCTTTCCATTTTGTTCTACAGTCAGGACAACACCAAGTAGCAAGATATTTGGAGTTAGGTGCATATTCATATAGGGTTGATTCATTTGATGAGGCCCACTCTTTGATTAGTTCAGGTGCTTTTGCTCCAGCACTATCTTCACGACGGACTTTAAAACCGTTACAATATGGGCATCCTATAGTACCATTTTTTAAAGCACGAATCATGTGCCCAAGTTTTTGTTCATATTCACCGTGCTTTGGACAAATCCATAAAAATTTTGCTTTTACCCCTCGTACTTCGTTTAAAGGTATTGGATTATTTGGAGAATATAAAGGCACTAGTTCCGGATAATCAACATCATATCCATCTTTTCTGCGGATTTTAGCACAGGCAGGACAAGCAGCGATTCCGTTATTACCATTATAGCGATGTGCACGTCCATGAATAGGAGCATCCCATTCAAATCCACATATATGACATTTCCAATGGATTCTTGTTTTTGAGCCTATTCCAAGTTTATTTAAATCAATATCAGGATTCAATTCATCTGATGTATCCAATGCGAGTTGAGGGGAAACTGTTCGGAAGTCATTTACTCCTTTTCTTATAACATTATTTGTCTCGCATGCTGGACATTTGTCCGTTCTTAAACGTCCACATATCTGAGTCCTCCATGAATATCCACATTTAGGACATTTAAACCAGGCATATTCATTACTTCTTGCAGGAGTGATTTCAGGATCAAGTGTGTTTTTTTCTTTATCCCAGAATTTCATGATTCCAGGTTTTGAAATAACCATTGTTGAACGCTTTTTGCATTCTGGACAGGTTGTGTTTCCTCTAGACATATTAAAAACTATACGTTCAAACCGATGCCCATGTTCGCATTTCCAGTAGGCTTTTTCGTTGCACATCGGTCCAATTTTGTATGGATCGAGCGTGTTCTTTTCAAAATCCCAGTACTTCAGGTACTCAGGATGTTCTTCCGCAAAGATTCTTTTCTTACTCATCGTCAAAACCTCCCATCAGATCCTGAATAGAATCTACTGTATCGTCTTCATCTGAAGTGGTGGTTTGATTATCGCCGATTTCAAGTACTGATTCAGGAGTAATCAGCTCTGATTCAACACTTTCAGGGTTGACGTACAGGCCAAACAAAGAGTCCAGTCCTTCTTTTTTCAGAATCTCATTTGCGATATCTGGATAAACATACGTATCCAGAACCTTCTTCATTTTTGAAAGCATTTCCTGTGAATACCGATTGATTTTATTGGTATTCATCTGCTCTAATTCAGCAACCTGATTCTTTAAATTGTTGATTTCAGAATTCATACGAGTGATTTTAGCTTCCAGACGCTCTTTGTCCCTGAGAAATTCTCCAGCACTGCGGCATACTTCGCCATAATAGTTGTCTCGTTGAATGAGAGCATTTTTCAAGTCACTTCTTGAACGGTTCAGATTCAGAAAAGCATCGACATCAAGCTGTCTCCATGTAACGATTGTCGTTTCCAATGTCACCTGATTACTGGCGTTGATTTGGTCAATATATTGTTTGGCTTTTGGACAGCGTCGAATGGAATACGCCTTGAAATTAGGGCGTCCATGAGTCCTTGCATATCGCTCAAGGTCTGATGTTTTAATCATCCTATTTGGATATTCCAGATAATATTCGTTGATTAAAGCAATAAGTTCGTCTTCTGTGAATAATCTAGGTCGTGCCATATATCAGTCATCTCCTTCATTTTCTTCTTTTTCCGTGTTTTCCAGCAGCATCTGTTCCATCTTGAATCGTCTGTACGAATACTCGGCGTTTTGAAGCTTTAAAACCGCCTGCTCGATATCTTCTTTATTCTTCTCATGCATTCTGTATTCATGGACGATATCCTTCAGTGTGGCCAGCTGAATCTGCAAATCGTTTCGGATGTTTTCTTCTGTCTTTTTGAAGCTCGTTCCTGAATTTCTGTAATAGATGCATTTTTCACAGCTGCCAATATATCCATTGTCATCTGCGATATTCAGGCAGTACGAGAAGTCGTGTTCTGCCACCTGTGGATTGCAGCAGAACCGGTTGTCACCAAGAGGTATATAGTTTTTGGCAAGCAAAGGCTGATTGTATCGTTTACTGATTGAATACGTCTGTTTGCCCTGAATCGTCCTTACATACTGTCTTCTTGCCTTACATTCCACATATTCAGCTACATTGCTGAAATAAAATGCTGTCATGTTTGTATTGTCATGACCTGCAAGAATAGAGGCAATCATAGGAGGAGCTCCTTCCATGACGATATTGATCATAGCCAGATGTCGTGTATCTCCAAGGTAGATGTATTCGATATCGTTTGAAGTCAGGTTGTGCAGGGACTTGTCATAAACGATATGATATCCATATCTTTCTGAAACAATCTGTTCAAAGAAATATCTCAGACAGGTACAAAGGTTATGATAGGTAAAATAGCGGCTGTTGTAGGGAATACACCTATCCCACTTTCTATAGTGCGTATCAGCAATAAAGAGTGTGTACAGTTTGTTATCAGAATACTTTTTCGTAGCTTCCAGATACCAGCTGATTAAATCGGCAAACTTATCAGGAACGGAATACGTAACCCTTTCATAATCTGTCGATATCTTATACGATACTTTCCTGTTGCTTCCTTTTAATTTGTCTTTGACGATTGTGAGCGTCCATGAATCACCTGATTTTTTCAGGCAGTTTCTTGGAGTCAGAACAAACTCACGAGGTCTCATAGGAAGAACACCAGAAAGATTCCACCACAAATAAACAGGGAAGTAGAACAGCTTTTCATCCTCATCAGTAGATTCTTCCCAGAACCGGCTTAGAATGTCGTTGAATTTGAAATAGGATTCAAAGGATGCCAGTGTCCTCTGATGTGTTGGGGCTCTTTTTCTGAAATCGTCCTGAACATCTTCCAATGCTCTTAAAAGATTGTCCTGAATCGAATCATCACTGATTTTAATAAGTGAAAAGAACTCTGAGATTTGATTACACGTATTATAGTAGTAATCATCAACGAATCTTGGCTTGTTAAAGTCGTAGGATGCGATGAAATGCTTTAGCTGTCCAACAAAATCCCGAAGTGTTGTGAAGGCAAGTTCGCCAAACTTGAATATCGTATAGGTTTTTACATAATTGATGTATTCATGCTTTGTGATACCAATGGTATTTAGAAATGTATCACAGTCAATATTCTTTAAATCAAAGTTCAATCCGTAATTGGCGTATTCATCTGTTACACTCCAGCTTTTATCATCAAAGTACCCACTTGTGATAACGCCTTTTTCCTTGTAGCTTAGAAACAGTCTTTTAGCTTCCTTATAGGAAAATTCATTCAGTTCGGGAATCATGATGACTGATGTGATGATGTTGTTTCTATTGATGTTGTTGTCGTTGTTGCTGCTCATTTATAGTTAGCTCCTTTACTAGATTGTTCATTATGCTGAATTCAGTATCGCCGTAGTTTTCCTTGATACATAGCAGGACATCCTGTAATTTAGGCAGAATGGTTTGAGTAACGATTGTCTTTAATCGGTCTTTTTCAATTTGAGTGGTTGCTTTATCGTACTGGCTTTTAAGGTCCAGTGACATTTGTGCCAGCTGGAATACGGTCGTTTTTGTCGATACTTCATACTGACAGCCAATACATGTGCTTTTTTCTTTGAAAGGGCACTGCTTTTTCATAGCAGACATGATGCACAGGCTTCCTTCAGTTTTAGAGAGTGCCTCGTCGTTGCCGATACGGTGAAGAATGACAAGAATCTCCTGTTTGTTTGCTGCTTTGATGATTTCGATTGCTGCCTGTTTGGATTGATTCGTCGCTCTTTGCATGACGCCGATTGAGTTTTCAATTTCCAAAGGAGACATAGAGAGTTCCTTTATCAGCTTTGTCTGGTTCTCTACGCCAAGTTCTTCGAATTTATCCTTGTACAGCATTTTCAGAAGCATTGTGGCAATGTTTGAAAGTACGCCACGCTCCAGCAATTCGTGTGCAACAAAATCGGCAGTGTATCCAGACATTTTTTGGTCTTGCAGGTATACTCGTGTCGTATTTGCAAATTCTGTAAAGCTTCCTTTGTGTGAACGAGCTCTTGATGCTAATTCATAGCCTTTTACGTTGAAATCATTGTTGGATGCAATTACATCTCTTGTCAGATACTCAATCATCTGAAGGAATGACTTGGTTGCCTGACGACAGTGGAAGTTGGATTTGATGAACAGATTTGCAATCTCATCGCCCATCGCTTTCTTAATATCTCTGTATTCACGGATAACTCGTAGCAGCGGCTGGCTTTCATCGGCTCCAGACAGCTGAAAATGTGCTTCGGCAATTGCAAACAGAGTACCGACATGCACTTCCAGAGATGAAGGTACATGAAAATGAATGGTCGAAATTCCAGAGTAGTCTTTCGTCTTGTTTGGAGTCAGCTGGACCGCATTTAAATACACATTTATGGACAGCAGTGTACGTTTTGCATCTTCATCTGTGAATTCGCCCTTTTTGACTTTCTCTAATACTTCTTCAGGAGAGTAGGCAAGCTTGGGATGCGGAAAACGCAGTAAGTCCGTAGTTCTCAAAGCACATAGAAAATGCAGTGAGATAAAGAGCCATGTATCAATGAAATCCTTGGATTCGGCTGCTTTCAGATACATCTGATTCTTTGAAATGTAGTCAGCGTTCAGCATATGATAAAGAACATTTAGATAGAAGTTCAGGTCATATGCTTCATTGTTCTTGGCTTTTGAATAGTTGTTTACCTGATAGAGTCCATTAAAAGCGGTTCGGATACTTCGGCTTTCGCTCAGCCAGTTGATGAAGAAAACGAGCACTTCGGCGTCACATCTTTTCAGGTGTTCTGATGCGTCTTTTAACAGATACTTGATTTCTGTGTTGCTGGAAAAAGCAATCTCACCAGGAAGGTAATAAAGCATAAAATCCAGAACACTTATAATAGAGCTTCTGTCAACAGTGACATCTCTTTTGAATCTATTGAAATACCCAAAAGTCTCAGGGAATTCCTTTTCAAACATCTGAATAAGCCTTTCATATTTCTGGTCAGGTGTTTTGTTGAATGAGCTGAAGTAGCTGACGATTTCATTTTCGTTGTTGTTCCATGTCTCATCCGAGATGTAGAGTTCTTTGTTTATGACTTTGGGAGTGTCATTGAACCAGTTGTTGAAAACGAAATATTCCGTCAGTTTTGCAGTGCAGTCCTGATAGGGAATGTTATTCTGTAGTGCTAGATTCTTGATTTTCTGGGTTAGATTGACCATAAATTTTATTTACCCTCCATGTGTTATAGCTCCAGATTTCATCTTCAACACTGTCAAGCTGTTTGATAAGCTCGCTCTTGTTCTGTAGATAGGTGTTGGCAGATTCTGGACTTCTGTCTCCTCTGTATTTCATGATTGTAGGAAGCTGTTCACCAAACTGAACAAGCTTTACCGTAAACCAGTGCCTGAATATATGCGGAGTCAATGAATGAGTGTACAGCATATGCCCGTAAAGCTGTGTGCTCGGGTTGTCACTGTGAATCATTATTTCTCTGGCTTCACAGATGACCTTTTTAAATTCACGTAAATAGGCATTATATGTGTAAGCTTTGCCGTATTGATTCGTTGTCAATGGACCATAATCGGTTTCAAACTTTCTGCCTTCAATAAAATCCATATAGATTTCATACAGCGTTCGAAATTCGGCAAGAAACGCTGGATATACCTTTTGTCTTCTGTGTTTTTTTATACCGCCAACAGGTACATCGTCACTGCGTAGACGAACTTCTTTTGTCAGGTCGATTTCGATATTGTAGATTTCATCGCCAAATAGCTCGAAAAAGATTCCGCCGTATTCTTCTCGGCGTACATTGCAGGCTTCAGAAGGTCTCAGTCCTGCAAAAGCTCCCAGAGCAGCAAGCATCAGAATGTTTGTATGCCTGTCTATGATCACCTGCATAATGATCTGGAAAGCTTCTTCTGTAATATCCCTGAATATTTCATTGACGTTTTCCTTGTATCGAATCTCAAACGCAAGCTGTTCTTCCGTTATGACACGTCTTGCCTTTGTACTGATTTTCTTGACTTTCCTGTAGATCTTCTTCCAGTCTACTTTTGTCTTGTGATTCTGACGTTCCAGTTCATGTACAAAGCTCAGAACATAATTGACACACCTGTTCACTGAGGATTTGCTTCTGGATGTATTTTCATCATCATTTGGCAGAGTGCATGAACCATAGCCTTTTAAAAAAGAGATGAGCATTTCGGCTGTTATATCTGTCAGCTTCGTAATGGAATATTTCTCAAAGAATACATAATTGAGAAACTTGCATACATATAAGTACTGAGGTCCATCGTTGCTGTCCAGATGTTTCAGAGGAGTTCCTGAGCCTCCAGCAAACATATCGAAATTGGTGAAAGCAACCGGAAGTTTTCCATCTTTGAGAACTATCAGTTTTCGAGTTACTAATTTATCGTTATCTACAGTCAGAACATGATTGTAGATACCAAAATGCAGTTTGTTGCTGTTTGTTCTATTTCCTTCCATAAGCCATACCTCCTAAAGTGCGTTGTACGTTACAAAGTCTATAAAGAATATAACTAAATATGTACTTTACAAAACTATGATAACAACGAAAGTATATAAATGCAACACCTAAATATAGATTTTTTACAGGTTAACAATTGTCATGATTTAGAAAATAGAATATAATAAAGCCATGAAACGATATTATTTCAAAACATCAGAAGAAGAAAAAAAGAACGGAAAGACGATGCCTAATCTGTTTGAACTTTACCATGATATTCAACTGGTTAGTGTAAATTCGGATGAACTAACGCAGTATCTTTCACGTATCGATTGGAGAAGCAAAATATATTTCTGCGACTATTTCATGACGTTAAAAGATTTCAGAAATGAAGAGGATTTCTTTGAATTCTATGTGGAATGCTTTTTCAGAGGCATTGACATTTATTTTATCAATACACCCGAATGTAATCTTTCGTTTATCAGGGAATTGTTTGAGACTTTGGACGTCAAACCGCCTGAAAGGAAGATTGGGGAGTATGTCATACGATGTCTGAAGTGCTGTGCTGAGCAGGCTCGATGGAGCAAGGAAATGTCGTCCAGCCTAAAAAGAGCTGCACTAATGGCAGCCAAGAAGAACGGTTCTCAAATCGGTGGAGTAAAAGGAGCTGTTTATAACATCCCAAAGGCTGAGGATATGAAGAAGCAGATTATGCAGTATTCAAAATCATTCGATGGAACCTATTCAGATATTGAACTGATTAAAAAACTCGACATTCCTAGAGCGACTTACTACAAGTACAAGAAGGAAATCAAAGACAAGAAACCTACAAAATAAACACAAAAGGCAGTAGATTATCATTTCTACTGCTTGTTTTTTTGCTGCAAATCCAAACATTTTCCCGTCGGATTCCAAATAAAAAAGCCTAGAAATCGTTCAATTACAATGAGAAAGTCTTTCAGAAGCTTTGAAGAGGGGTTTTGTGCATTTGGTTTTTTCTGAACAAAACCCAAAAATCTTCATGATGATTGAGAGGCTGTTTAAAGTTAATCGAGATTTTGTTTGTGTTCAACGGGATTTTGTTTGTTTTGGAATGGCGTAAACTCTTTTCGCCGAGATTTTGTTTGGGTTTCGTGACGGGAACGGCTGTTGGAATTATCTGTATCTTGTGTAATAACATATACTTGACAAATACAAGGAGGTGTCGCTTTATGAAACTTATTTCGTGGAATGTGAATGGGATTCGAGCTGTGATGAAGAAAGGCTTTACGGATGTTCTGGATGAATTAGATGCAGATTTTGTATGTATTCAGGAGACGAAGGCTCATCCAGAACAAATCGAATCATATACGGATAATTACCCGTATCAATACATCAACAGCGCCAAGCGTAAAGGGTACAGTGGGACTATGGTTCTCTGTAAAAAGAAGCCTTTATCCATTAAATACGGTATAAATGTACCTGAATTCGATGATGAGGGTCGCATCATTACTCTGGAGTATCCAGAATTCTATCTTGTAACCGTCTATACACCGACATCAGGTGATGGTTTAATGCGTTTAGATTACCGATTGGAATGGGATGAAGCATTTGGAAACTACTTAAAGTCTTTAGATAAACCAGTTATGGCCTGCGGTGATTTCAATGTAGCTAATAATGAGATTGATGTTCCGTATCCTGACATGATTCGTGGCACAGCAGGATTCTCTGATGAAGAACGAGACAGTTTTAAAGAGAATTTGTTGAGTAACTTGGTGGATACATATCGAGTTTTAAATCCAGAAACCATCCAATATTCGTGGTGGAGTTATCGAGGTCAGGCAAGAGAGAACAATATTGGAATGAGGCTGGATTATTGGCTCGTATCGAATGATTTGAAGGATAAAATCGTGGATTCCAAGATTCTAGATGACATCTATGGTTCTGATCATTGTCCAATTATGTTGGATATTAACATTTAGGAGTGGTTTCACTCCTTTTTTTTGTTCAAACATTTTTCCCTGAACAAAACTCAAAATGTACAAACTCGCAACGATTGAGATGGTATTTGGGATTAGCCGGGATTTTGTTTAGATATTAAAAATACTACAGTATAGAATTCATTTACATTTCGCACTATATATTGTATATTACAAGTGTAGATAGAGATTCTATCTACATGTTATTATTGTTGTCATTCTCTTTATTAGGATTCTGACCGATTGTCTTAAGTCAGTAACAAGTCGCTTATTAATGATAAAAACCATTGGTAAGTAGAGGTAAACAAAAACTAACGGCAGTTATTTCGGGTTCTGACCGATTGTCCTAAGTCAGCAACAAGTCACTTTGAAAAAAGTAGAGGTAGAAAAAAACTAACGGCAGCCGAGAATGGCATATATTAGCATCTTGTATAGATGCTTTTTTTATGAGCAAAATCCAAAAATTTTCATGACGATTGAGAGGTTGCATGAAGTCAATCGAGATTTTGTTTGTTTTGTATCCAGATGATATACTAATAGCAGGAAAATGGTGGGAATATGAAAAGAAATAGGATAATCGCAGCAGTTTTAGCAGCTGTATTGACTTTGTCTGGATGTGCATGCGAAAACAACAAAGACAAAAAGGATGAGAAAGCAGTTCAGAAGAAGAAAGAAAAGAAGGAATCAAAGCAGGAAGCAGTCAGCTTGCCTGAAGAATCTGAAGCTAAGCCTGTTGTTGATACCACTTTGTCTGATTTATATACGGATGAAGAACTTCTGGCTTATGCAAATGACCATCGTGATGACTTTTGGCATACATACTATTGGTTTATGGCAGGAACATTCTTTGAAAGTTCAGGAGAAAATGGAAATATGTTAATTACTGATCCAAGAATCCACTCGTTACAAGATGTTGAGAACGTATGGTATCAGTATTTTTCTAGAAGATACCCAATCCCATATATGGATGTAAATACAAATGCCTTTAAAGAGACTCCGTTCTGGGAAGAAAATGGACAGGTCTATGAACGATATCGTATTGATGGATTCATCGGTGCTACGTATTTCTTTGACCATATTACACAAAAAACAGACGATGAAGTATGGTTTGCGTACTATTCTAAAGACCTTAACGGAAATATTAATGACACTCAAGAACAGTGGTCATTTGTGTATGAGGACGGACAGTTAAAATACGGAACTATAGTTAGAAACAATCAATAGAGGCTCGAAAGAGTCTTTTTTTAGTATATGACAGGAATATATTAACGAATTGTAAAACGACGTGAATCAAAGCTACAATCTGCTACACGCTATGCTATAATTAAAATAACGATATTGATTGGAAATATAACCAGAATTATGGAGGTAAAACATTTAAATACAATACAGTATTTGTGTCATAAATATGAAAGTGTGGGATGTAATTTGTATACCATAAAAAATTTACTTGAATCAAATGAAAATTTGCAGATTCGGTTAATAGGCAAAAATCTCGGGGGGGGTAGACAGAGAAATAAAAGGAATTAGAATTGTTAAAGAATCAGATACAGAGAAGCATATAATTGGTGGGGAAATACTTTTAACGAGTCTTAATGTGTATGAAAAAATGAGTAAAGATCAGTTTCTTTTTCATTTGGAAGAGTTAAATAAAAAGGAAATTAGTGGATTTATTATTATGCGAAATGAATCTATTCCATCTTATTTATTTGATATTTTATTGGAGTATTGTGAAGAAAATCGAATTCCGGTTTTAGAAATGTTACAAAATCAATATTTTTGGCGTATTGTTAAATATATATTAAAACAAGTGTTTGATGAGGAGCTTGCTAACTATTCATATTTTATTTTGACACATGAAAATTTTAGTGATGTTTTATTAAATGAATCTGATTTGAATGTTGTGATTGAAAAACTATTAGTTTTACTTAATAAAATGTTAGACAATCCAGTTGCATTATATAGTAGTAATTATGATTGTTACGCATCGAGTGAAAAAAATCCTGCAGGTTTTAATGTTGCTCAAAATGTAAAAAGCTATATACCAGATATCGTAACTAAGCATCAATACTTTATACAAAAAAGAGAATATGTAGAATATATCAATAAGATACAATTGTTTGATGGTCGATATTTTTATCTTGTGATGACTGAAAAAAATAATGAATTAACTGGTATGGATTTTTGTGGTATGGAAGATGCAATTACATCTTTACAGTTTGCAATGATGCGCCTTTCTGCTGAGGAAGAGTTGAACAATAAGTATCAAAAAGATTTAGAATATCGCTTATTAGTTGGTACGTTATCAAATGAAGAAGAGGATGATGTTGCGAATATTCTTGGATTAAAGGATACGGATGATCTTCGTGTTGTTGTTTTTCGTTTGCTTTCAAGAAATAATAATCAAAGATTCACGAGTGAACAGTTAAGACAAACGGAAATCGTAGAAAAGGAATTTTTACGTGATTTACCAGAAAAGTATACGATGAGTAATACAAACCAAATTATTTATATTTGCAAGAAAGATGAACAGATGAGTAATCTTCAACTTCGATTGAGAATTGAAGAACTGCAAAAGAAGATTCAAAGTGATTTGGATAAGCGACATGCGAATGCTGAATTTATAGTAGGAATCGGTAAAAAAGTAAAAGGGTACCATGCATTAAAGGAATCGTTTTCTGATTCTAAAATAGCCTTGGAATATATTCATGTTATTCGTAAAGTAATAGGTGACGAAAATAAATCGGTTGTTGAATGTTCAAAGTTAGGCTTTTTTAGAATGTTTGTAAAGGTTAGTGATAAGAAAGAATTACTATCTTATGTACCTGAATCTTTACAAAAATTGTATGAATACGATAAACAAAAAAATGGAAGTCTTATTGAAACACTCGAATGTTTTCTTAACAACAAGCAAAGTTTGAAACAAACTTCTAAAAAAATGTTTGTTCATTATAGAACAGTTTCGTATCGTCTAGAAAAGATTAAAGAAATATCTGGTATGGATTTTGATAATCCAGCAGAAATGTTGGCTGTACGAAATGGATTGATTACCTATAGATTGGTTGAAGCGATGTAGAATCATATCGTTGGATATGGTTCTCTTTTTTTATGGTTATAAAATGAAATTGTTACAAATGGAACACTTTTTACACTAAAACGCCAAAATTTTTACATGTTTTGTGCATTATAATAAAATTTAATAGAAGCTATAATGAACATGCAGTTATAAAAACACAATTTTTTTAATATAAACTAGGACTGTATAGAGTTTAGTTAAAGCGAGGTAAAGCAATGCAGCTGAAGAGTTCGACTGATTATGCGATACGAATTGTATGTTATTTAGCAACGCATAATGGGATGATTTCTACTTCTGAGTTATCAAAGCAGCTATACATTGCAACAACGTATATTCCTAAGATCGCAAAAAAATTAAAAGACGCCAATATTATAGTAGCCTGTGAAGGTGTAAAGGGTGGATATACTCTTGCCAAAAGAGCAGAGGATATTTCTTTAAAGGAAATCATTTCTTGTATGGAAGAAACAATGGCTATCAACCGTTGTTTAGAACGAGATGGTTTTTGTTCTAGAAATGCCGTAAATCATTGTAGAGTACACAAGGTCTTATTGGATGTACAAAATACATATAATAATAAATTAGAAAATATTAAGGTATCAGATTTGATTCGTCCAGGTAAAGATGAATATTTTGGGCGTTTCTATGTTGTACTAAAAGTCAATCTAAAGAAGAACAGCTATGAGTGTGTATATTCACACAATCAGGATGTGTATGACCAATCTGAGATTATAGATAGTTATGATGAATTTATAAAAAACTATGTCAATCGGTTTGTCTTTGAATCGGATCAAGAAAAGATTGAATCTTTCTTATTGTTGAATGAACTAAAGAAAGTGGATTCTTGTATAGAAGAAGATCTTCCATATCGTAGATTGAACAAGGATTCTTATATTTGGATGGAAGCCAAGAAATATGTGGATACTGACAATCATAAGGCGATAATCACATTGCATAATAATAAGATTTTCCAAAATACCATTGTAAGTATGGAACAGGAATTAAGAAATAAAGAGAAGGTCATGTTGAAGCAATATTGGGACATGGTAACTCTTTTAGTAGCGGTATTAAATCATAATAATGTAGTGGATAAAGAATATCACGATGATATTAGTTTTTATACGCAACAGATGTATCTTCAGCTTCAAAAGGATTATCCAAAATATGGAATTACAGACGAAGATATTGAAATCGTGACTCATTTAGCTCCTATTCATGATATTGGTAAGGTTCGTGTTCCAATTGAAATCTTGAATAAGCCAGGAAAGCTAACAAAGGAAGAGATGGATATTGTAAAGCAGCATCCTTTGGTTGGTGCTGAAATGACGCAGAGATTTCCAAAAGGATTAACAACAGAAAAATTGAATCAATATAGTTATGAAATCTGTAGACATCATCATGAAAGGTATGATGGTACAGGATATCCTGATGGATTAAAGGGTGAAGATATCCCTTTGAGTGCGCAAGTCGTAGGTTTAGTAGATGCCTATGATGCTCTTCTTAGTGTTCGTCCATATAAGAAAAAGCTAGAACATGACCAAGCAGTGCAAATGATTTTGAATGGTGAATGTGGCAAGTTTTCAGACGAACTGCTTCATTGTTTTAAAAAGGTTTCAAGCCAAAACAATTGGATAAAAAGAAGTGAGAGGGAAGCTGTATGAGAAGGATAAGAAAGTTAACATCCAATTTTCTTGTATGCATTCTTTGCATGACTACCTTTATAACACAGATTCATATGGTAAGTGCTGAAGAAACAGAGGATACTCCTACAGAAGAGGTTGTACAAGAAACAACTCCAGAAACAAGTGAAGTACAGGAAGTGCAGGATGTTCCACAAACAACAGAAAAATTGGATGAATATTATAAAGATGGAAAAATTCTTATTTACAATTATGATCAATTGAAACAAATAGGTTCAGATGCCTTTGTCTATACAAAAGATAAAGATGGGGATATTGGAACTGGAGACATTGTAGTAAATAAAGGAACTCAGCTTACTTATGGTAAGGAAGCTCAGTATCTATTGATGAATGAAATCAAAATGGATACAAAATCAATTTGGAATGTAAAGGATGACTTTACAGGAAAGATAGAGGGAGAAGCAATCAAAGAAGATGAAACTCCTACTTTATATGATAAGAAAACAGATACAATCTATATTTATAATCCGTATCAATTAATGGTATTGAATCAAGAAGATTCAGATAAAGAGCCTGTAATGTCATTGGATTATGATGCACCACAGTTTGGTATGGGACAAATGATCTATCCAAATGGAGAAGACAAAGATTATTTAACTTATAGTAAAAATCATAATTATGTCCTTTCAAAGAACTTCAGTTCAGACAAACCTGAATTGATTGCGGATCAGTTAAGCATAAATCCTGCAACAACAGATACTGAGGGTCGTGATTTTAAGGGCCAAATTACAAAGAAAATAGATGGTAAAACCTATATCTTAATTGGTAATGAAGAACAGTTAAGAGCAATAGGTGTAAAGAAAAATGATAAATATGTTCCTGTGAATGGTGCGGTATATCAAGCATATAAAGATGGACTTACATGGAAAATTGATACAGATACGCAACGCAAGCCTATCATGTTGTATGGTGGCGATGCCGACTTGAAGAAGGAACAGAACGGAAAACAAGATTTCATATTTGGAACTGTTTTAGATACAAATAAAAGTATAAGTAGTGAAAGTTCTATTCATATGAGAGGTCAGTGCGGTGTTGATCAAGAGACAGGAAAAATTGATCCAGACTTAGATATCAAATATGCAGCTTCTGGAGAAAAGAAACAGTTAACGTATTCTCCGAATGGAAATTATATTATATTCCGTGATATTGATTTAAGTAGTTCAGATTGGACTCCACTTACTTTCCAAGGCACAATGATTGGTGCTAAATCTGCAGAAAAAGATGGACTTTGGAAAGATGGTGTTTTAAATACAACTGATAAACCAGTGTTATCAAATGTAACTGTAAATCAATCAACTAAGATTAATGTTGGTGAACAAATGGGGGTTGGGTTCTTTTCCACAATTTCAAGTGAAGTAAGTGAAAAGGATATCGGTCTAAGCAAAGGTTTAGTTAAAGTATCGAATATTCAATTTGATAATCTAAAAGTTCATACAACAACCAATGAAACATATTATCCATCTACATTAGTAAGTACACTTACAAATACTCTAGGAAAGTTATTGGGTGGATTGTTGAGTGGGTTAACATTTATTTTAACTTTTGGTCAAGTGAAAATTGATTTAGGCAAAACATTAGGTGATGTTTTAGATGCACGTAAAAAAGATCCTACAGCTTTATCAACTGGAGCAATTGCTGGGCGAGTTGAAGGACAGGTTGAATTTTCAAATATTGAAGTCAATAATGCAAATGTAAAAAATGTGAATGGCTATACAGGTGGTTTTGTTGGATATGCCGTTGGTTCAACTCAATACGATGGATTATCGAATGCTTTAGGGGATTTGGTTAAATTATTAACAAATATTTTAAATGTCATCCCAGGTTTAGGCTTAGGTGATTTAATTAAGATTCTATTAGGGAACGCAATTCCTTTAGGAAAGTTAATTCCAACAGGATATATCAATCCGAAGATAGTGAATTGTAATGTAAATGGTTTAACGATTTCAACAGCATCCGATAAAGAATATGCCGGTGGATTTATTGGCATGCAAAAGGGTGCTATTGTAGAGAGTTGTTCTGTAACAGGTGGCACGAATACAATTGGTGGAAAGAATTTTGTAGGTGGCTTTGTTGGTCTAGCTCGTGATGATGTGATTGAAGGAACACTATCAGGGGCATTGGATATACAGACAAAACTTCCTAAGATGAATACGGAAAGTTTACTTCTAAATTGTTCATTAAATAATGCAGTTGTGTCTGTTTCTGGTGAAAGTTATATTGGTGGTTTTGCCGGTGGATTGGCCAATGCATCAACTGTCAATTGTAATGTTAAATCGGATAATGCACTCACTGTAACAGCTTCTGGAAATTATGCTGGTGGTTTTGCCGGTATTGCATCGCTTGGATGGGCAGCTGACTTAGGTAAAGCTGATACAAAGGATAACTTGCTTGGTGGTGTAGTTGATCTTGTTGTACAACTGATAAGTAGTAATCCAGGAGCCACTTCATCCTTACTTTCTTTAGCTGGTGTAAATCCATCACATATCTTAGGATGTTCAATGAATGCTTCACTTACAGTGAGTGGTAAAGATTATGTTGGTGGTATTACAGGTCGAGGTAATGGTGCATATATAGCACAATCTAATAAAGATAATTTACAGAAAATATCATATTGGAAAAATAATGTTTATGATGTTGGTTCTGTTTCCGTACTTGGTGTATCTTTGACCGGATTATCAAATATAACAGGAAATGATTATGTTGGCGGTATTGCTGGCTCGATGGGTACAGCTAGTGTTGCTGGATTATTAAATACTACGCTTGGCGTTGCATCTTATCTTGCGTTTACTGTAGACAATGTTTATATAAGTGGCAATGATTTAAGAATTGAAGGAAATGAGCGTGTTGGCGGTAGTTTTGGTGATGCGCTTGGTGGTTCAATTCAAACTGTAAAGATTGATAATCTTAATTCAGTTGAAGGTAATAACTATGTTGGTGGATTTATTGGTCTTTCTGGTCCTGGCGATTTGGCTGGAACAGATGGTGGATTAACTGTTAACCTATTAGGTTTGAATCATGTATTGAAATTGAATCATTTGCTTTCTTTAGGACAAGCTATCGAAGTTAAGATTAATAATGTAAATGTGAATGGAGTCACAAATGGATTTACGGTACACGCAAAGGGTTCTCGTGAAGGTGAGTCGGTTCGAGATTATAGTGCTTCTGGTTTTATCGCAAAAAGTGGAAGTACAAAAGTAGAAAATTCTCATGTGTCAAATCTTAAATCTGTACAGGCTGCAGATAATGGTGGTTATGCTTCTGGATTTGTGGCTATTTCAAAAACAGGTGGCCTGGCAGAGGTTGCCGATGATACTTCAATTAAATCATTGATTGAGGCTAATAGATTAGTAAGTGCTGTAGGATATTTGATTCCTAAATATACAAATTGCACCGTTTCCTTTGTGAATGGAGGAAGTGTTACCGCGGATGTTGCTGGTGGTTTTGCAGCGGATTTCCAAAGTGGAACAGTGGATAATAGTGCTCGTGGGGAAAATGATTATTATGCAGTATACAACTTAGATTCTGTAAATGGTCAAAGTTATGCGGGGGGCTTTGGCGGAAATGTTTATTCTGGCGCTTTGGCGGATGCTGGTAAAGGTATTAGTGTTCTAGGAAATATTAATGGTTTAAATATAAATATTGGAGATCTTGTTAACTTGATCAATGCATATGTTCCAATTATTGAATATGCAGGAGTTAAATCTGATAATGGATTTACAGTTACGGCTAATAAAATTAAATCAGATGATACAAATTCTGGTAGTGCAGGTGGCTTTATTGGCTATGGCAGTGGAGTTCAAGTTAGTCATTGTGATGTAACAAATTTAAAAAATACAAAAGTAAAAGCTCCAGATAATTTAGAGATTGATAAGGCACCTACCTATTTTGATAACAACAGTACATATGCAGTAACAGGAGCTAGATATGCCGGTGGATATATTGGTTATATGAATATTGGCTCTGCTGCTTCGGTTGGAAAAGGCTTGAGTGTTTTAGGTACGGCGATTGGTCTTAATGATGTATTTGATGCATTAAATGTTGTAGTTTCTACAATAGAACATTCTGATGTTACTGGAGGTCCTGGAGGATTTGCAGTTAAAGCTTCATGGGAAAATACAGCTTCTGATGCTTCTGCAGATGATGTATTAGGAGATGCTGGTGGATTTGCCGGAAAGATTTCTGGCGGTCATATTCAGAATTCAAATTCTTATAACTTCTCATATATTATTGGTCAGATTACAGCTGGTGGTTATGTTGGAGATTTACAGCCAGGTAGTGTGGCAAATGTATTAGGTGAAACATCTATTTTAGAGGGTCTTGTTAAGACTAAAGAAACACTTGCTTCTTTAGCGCAGGATTTTGTTCCTACGATTCGAAATAGTTCTACGACTTGTATTCCTTGTGGTGGTGCAGTTCGTGCAGATGCAATTTCTACTACAACAACTCAAAGAGGTATGGCTGGTGGTTATGCTGGTCATAATGAAGGCGGTCATATCTGGGGAAATAATACAGAGACATGGAAGGGTCAAAATTACACTGGACCAATAAGTACTTGTAAGGCTGTTCGTATTCGATCTGTTTACGGAGAAGAGATTGCGGGTGGATTTACTGGTTTAATGGAATCGGCAGATACGGCAAGTGCTGGAAGCTTATCTCTATTATGGGACTTAGTAAAAGTTGATAACATCTTAGGGGCATTAAGTGTTGTTTATCCAACTGAAGAAAACACAGCTGTTTATGGACCTCTTGCTTTAGTGGATTTAAACACATGGAATTCATGGGTTGAACATGTTGGTAAGTATAGTGGCTATGGTAGTGATTTGGCTCAGATTGGAAAAGTAGAGAGCCAAGAAAAATTAAATGAAATCATTGGCCAATATGTATATGGCTACAATGTTGTAGCTGGAAGAAGTAACTATCAGGATGAAACGATTCTTTCAAATGGTGGTGCAGCTGGTGGCTATGTGGGTTCCATGTTAACAGGAACTATAACAAATGGTCAGGCTCACGATACTAAGTTAGTTAAAGGAATTCGTTGTGCTGGTGGTTTTGCCGGAGAAATGATCAATGGTGGTGCTGCTAATCTTGGTGGTGTAGACATTTTAGGATTGAAATTACCGCTGAGTCAGATGCTTGACGTATTAAATGTATTTGTACCAGTAATTCAACAATCTTCAGTCGAAGGCTATCAAAGTGGTCTAACGGTTCAATCAAATGGAATAAATGATAAGGAATTACTTGGATATGCGGGTGGCTATGTTGGAAAACTGATTGGTGGACAAATCTGGGGTGATGACACATTGCGTTGTAAGGTCACAAAGCTTAAACGAGTAGATGGTAAAAGTTATGTTGGAGGCTTTGTAGGTAGTTCAAAACCTGGTAGTGTGGCTACAGTAGATCCTGTTCGTGGTGAAGGATTGTTAAGTAAGTTACTAGGTACTTTATTAAATACACCTACAGATCTTATTAAAGTCTTAAATGCAACAGTCGCAACTATCCGTTATGCAGATGTTGAATCATGGAATGACTGGGGTGTTATCGTCAATGGAGCTTATGATGGTGGAGGCAAAAACACTTCTTATGCCAAAGCTGTTGGTGGATTTGCAGGAATGCTTGAAGGAACCGTACTTGGTAAAAAAGAAGAAGCTTTAGCTGGTGTTACTGCCCAAAATATTCGTTCTGTAGTGGCTGGTGAATATGCTGGTGGATGTTTTGGAATTGCAGATGTAGCAGGTGTTGCAAATATCAGTGCAGGTAGTGAAACGTCTTTATTGGATAAACTTTTAAAACTAGGTCGAGCAGACGTACTGGATGCATTTAGAAGCTATGTATATAACGGAAATGTAAGTGGAAGTAAAGATGCAGGTCTTAGCGTTAGTGCAAATGTTGCTAATAAGTATGGTCAGAATAATGAGGTTACATATAGTGGAACGGCTGGAGGTTTTGGTGGTTCACTATTAAATGGATCAGTTAAAAACAGTACAGTAACGAACTTAAGTAATGTTCGAGGTCTGAATAGTGTTGGTGGCTTTGTCGGATATTCTGGTAAGAGTGGAGTTGTTGGAGCAGATAAGATTGATGTTCTTGGCAACAATACTGGCCAGCTTTTAGGTGGTGCTTTAGGAGTCATGGATGTCTTCGGCTCTCACATTGATGATTCTACAGTTACAGGAATCAATGGTGGCTATACTGTTCAAAGTACGGGTGGAGAACAACCGATTGCCGGAGGCTTTATTGGCTATGCAAACCTAGCTAGAATGTCAAATTGTACAGCTGGAGATAGTAGTAATTCTTCTCTTGGCTTAAAACAAGTCGCATCCAATGAAATTGCGGGTGGATTTGTAGGAAAGACTAGCTTTGCGTATTTGGCAGATGCAAAACTAGATTCTGGTCCTGTAAATGTATTGTTTGCAGTTCTTAACCGACTTGTAAAAGCACTATATTTGGATAAGATTCAAGATTTAGATTTATTGAAAATCAATTTAGGAATCGTTAAAGTAGAAGCATTATATAAGGGAAATTTACTTCATGTAAACTTACTTGGATTGGATATTTCTGTTGGACTATCTAAAAAATCAAAGGATAATGACCAACAAACAGATTTTGCAATCATAACAATTGGAGATTCTTCGATTAAGCTTCCATGCGATGAAAATGGTCTTTTAAATGACAACGATGCAAAATCGAATATCAGTGTAAGTTTGATTAAGGCCAATCGTACAAAGATTACGGGCAGTCAAGTTTACGGAATAAGTTCTGGCTATGATGTCTTTGGCGGCGGTGCTGATAATGATAAAGATGGTTCTGGTAATAAAGGTATGAGTGGAGGCTTTGTCGGATTCAACAACGAAGGCTTACTACAAAATAATGATATGTATTTATGTGATGTTGTTCGCGGTACTTCTAATCTAATTGGACCTTTCAGTGGAAATAGTAAACTCGATTCAGTATATGCATTTAATACAAAGGCAAATGTTGAGGGAGAGAAAAATAACTATCGTATCTATAGAAAGTTAGATAAGGCATTAGATAAAATTAAAAAGAATACAACAATATTAAATATGAAGTATTCAAAGGATGCTTCAACAGGCTGGAACATCTATACATTAGGACATATGAAGCCAGTTGATAAGTATGATGCTTTACAAAATGCTCAGATTACGAATTCGAGTGGTTCAGAAAAAGTAGATTTAAATGCATATGAATCTGATGCGAAAGCTGTATTGATGTCAGATACAAAAACAAATTTAAACACAGGAGAAAGTGACACACCTGAACCTTCAGAGTCACAAGATCCTTGTGATAAGAAAATAAAATTAACAATCAATAAGGTCTGGAAAGACTTGAATAATTTTAGCAAGTTAAGACCAAAAAGTATTAAGGTAACAATTTCTCGTGCTTGGAAAGAAAATGGTGAGGATAAAACTGAAACCGTTCCAGGATATGAGAGTTACGAAATAAAGGGTGATGCCAATAAATCGACTTGGAAGGAAGTAATCAAAGGATTACCAGCTTACAAGACAGATGAAGATGGCAAAACCATACATTATTACAAGTATTCCGTTACAGAAGCGGAAGTAAAGGGTTATACGACAGAAACATCGAAAGATGGATTTACGTTAACAATAACCAACAAACACTTCCCAGGATTACCTGATACAGGTGGTAATGGAAGATACTTAATTTATTTGATAGGTCTTCTGCTTTTAGCGATTTATCTTGTTACTGGTAAAAAAAGAAACAAGAAAAATCAGCTTGCAGAAAAGCTATAGAAATTCGATTCAAAGAAAAGGAG
This sequence comes from Holdemanella biformis DSM 3989, assembly GCF_000156655.1. Taxonomy (GTDB): domain Bacteria; phylum Bacillota_I; class Bacilli_A; order Erysipelotrichales; family Erysipelotrichaceae; genus Holdemanella; species Holdemanella biformis. The sequence continues at coordinate 107,475 of NZ_DS996846.1, read as the reverse complement.
TAAAAAAATGAAAAGAATTAAAAAATTAGCGGCAGCCATGCTGACAGCCATCATGATGATGACTATGACAGTTACAGCATTTGCTGCAGAACAAAATTGTACACTTACAGTAAGTGTAAAGTCTGGGGAACCGACACAAACTTTGAAGGATCAAACAATTAATCTATATAAATTGTTTGATGTAACTGAATCTGACAGTACAACAACTTCAGGAACAGCAAAAAACTATGCGTATACAGTAAATGAAAGTTATAAATCAACTTTAGCATCAGTATTAAGCATTCCTGAAAATTCTACAAATGAACAAATTGTACAAGCTGTTACAGCTTTAGGTGAAAGCAATAATGCCAAAGTACAAAAATTCGCTAATGACTTTACTGCATATGCTTTACAAAATAGTTTAGCTGCAACAACAAATTCTGGAAAATTAGGAGATGTTACTAGTTATAAATTTACAGGATTAGCTGCTGGTTATTATTTAGTTTATGTTACAGGTGGAAAAGAAATTCAATCTTCTTTAGTTACAGTAGATGCAACAACAAGTAAAGTTGAATTGAAAACAGAAGCTCCTAGCATCACTAAAACTGCTGATAGAGATACTGTGTCAATTGGACAAGTAGTTAAATATACAGTTACAGGTTCTATTCCAGATACAACAGGATATGATCAATATCAATATCAATATGTTATTCACGATGAATTGTCAAATGGTTTAGATTTTGTGAATGATGAAAATGGTACTTCTGTTACAGGAAATGCTGTAAATGTTAAAGTTGCATTTACTGATGGTACTGATGCTAATATAGCACCTATAACAGCTACTCTTGATTCCACAAACAACAAAAAAATGAGTTTAGACTTATCTACATGGGTAAAAGCTAACCAAGAAAACAACAAAGGAAAAGAATTCACTGTTACTTATTACGCAAAAGTAAATAAGGGTGCCGTTGTAACAGAAAAGAATAAGGCTCAATTAGAATATGGTAATAAACCAGGTGAAACAACAACAACTACACCTAGTGAAGCTAAAACACCTACTTATCCATTAGATATCTTAAAGAAAAAATCTGGAACTGATGAAAAGTTAGCAGGTGCAAAATTCAGCCTTTATAAAACTAAAGATGATGCTGATAAAGGTCAAAATGCAATTACAGTTTCAGGAAACAAAGGAAACTATGTAGTAGATTCAACTTCTTCTGTCACTGAATTTGAATCAGTAAATGATATTGCAGGGAAAGGATATAACCTTCGCGTTAATGGTCTTGCAGAAGGAACATACTATTTAGTAGAGACAAAGGCACCAGATGGATTCAATAAGTTGACAGCACCAGTCGTAATTAAAATCACTAAGAGCTCAGATGCTGATGTAAATAATTGGACTATCTCTAAGGATAATGCTAATGAAGAAGATAAAATTATCGATATCGAGAACAGTACAGGATCACTACTACCATCAACAGGTGGAGCAGGTGTTATCGTGTTTGCAGGTGTAGCTATTCTATTAGTATTTGGAGTTGCTGTAAGCTTCATTCGTGATAAAAGAAAAGCTTGTTAATTAATGGAATGCGGTTATCTCTTTTGATAGCCGCAATTCCCATATGACAATAGGGGGAATGCAATGATGAGTGATAAGAAAAGAAAAATGACTATAAAAGATATAATTCGATTGCTTGTGCTTGTCGTTGCATTCGCCGTGTTGTTATATCCTACAGTCAGTAGTTATGTAAATGAAAAGAATGGTTCTAAGGTTGTATCGAATTATGATGCAGAAAGTGTTCGTTTGAGTAATGCAGAAAAAGAAAAGATGCTTGAAGATGCACGTGCATACAATAAGGAAATGTTAAGTAATATTGATTTGATTGATCCTTTTTCTCAGGGTGAAAAAAGTTTGGATGCTCGATATGAAAGCCTATTAAATATAGATGGATCTGGCATGATGGGCTATATTCGTATTCCTAAGATCAAAGTCGAGATTCCTATTTATCATGGAACTTCTGAATCTGTATTGCAGGCTGGTGTTGGCCATTTCTGGGGAACTTCTCTTCCTGTTGGTGGCAAAAGTACACATACGGTATTAACAGGTCATAGGGGTTTGCCTACAAAAACATTATTTACGAATATGGATAAGCTTGTTAAAGGGGATGTGTTCTACATCAAAGTCTTAGATGAGACATTGGCATATAAAGTGGATCAAATACTTACTGTATTACCAGAAGAAACAGAAGCTTTATCAATCGTACCTGGACAAGATTATGCGACATTAGTTACTTGTACTCCATACGCAATCAATACGCATAGACTCTTGGTTAGAGGTCATCGTATTCCGTATAAGGAAGCTGTAAAGATTGAGAAAAACACTAGTACAGGTATAGAACTATCATTTACTACAAAGGTATTGATTGTAACACTTGGAATTATTTTTATAGGACTTGTTATAGCCATGCTATATAGTTTGTATGATAAGAGAAGGAGGAAGAAAAAGTGATTAAACAATTAAAGATACATTCGCTCTTTCTACTCCTTATTAGCTTGTTGTTTGTCTCTCTTATTCAAGTTCATGCGGACAGTAGAATGGGAAGTATTGATATTGACTATAAAGGAAGAACAGATAATCAGGAAGAGATTATCTTGTCTGGAGCTAAGTTTGAGATTATCCCCATTCAATATGTAGAGAATGAAAAATGGGTATGGCAATCTTCATTTGTGGATTGTGGTGTTTCACTTCATGATACCAGTGCAGAAGCTAGAAATAAACAGGCTAAACAGTTGTTAGAATATGCTAGAAAAAAAGGTGTTTCTGGAAATCAACAGCTTACAGATAGTATGGGTCATGCTTTGTTTAGTGGATTAAATGAAGGGATGTATCTTGTTTTTCAGATTGATTCTGTAAAGAATGGAAATGATACGTTTGAATCCGCACCATTTTTAGTAAGTATTCCATCCGACATAGATGGATATCTTGTATATGATGTAAAGGTGGAGCCAAAGGTGACATGGCTTACAAATAATGTGCCTTCATCTGTTCCAGAAAAACCAAGTGAGAAGAATCCTCCAGAAGATACGAATACAGGTGTTCAAGTGAAAAAAATGACTTGGATTGTTCTTGCGTTATGTAGTTTTGGGATGATAGTTATTCTTGGAAGAAGATTAAAAAGAAAATAAATGTTCGACAGAGCCTTGTGAAAGGTTCTGTTTTTTTAACACCTTATAGTTATAGTGAATTGTTTTAGGTGTCTTTTTGAGTTGTTATAAACTAATACACTTGCATAATATACGAGAGCGTTCTCACAGCATTCGAGAAAATCCTCTCAATTTCTCCGCGCTTTCTTCCTTATATATATAGCGGGGGTGTTTTGTACGCGATTAAAATCCAGAGAGTTTTGATCGGTTGTTGAAAGAAATGAGTTTTTTTTGGCTTTTTGTTGGGGGAAAGTGGTTTTAGAGGTAGCGTCGTCATCTTTGAAAGGGGCCTTCATTCATATTAAATAACCAGCGGAGTCGATAGATTTCAAGATGATAATTTTGCTCTTTTTAGAGAAATGGTTGTCGCATTCTCCTATGTCGAATGACAGTATGGGGTCTTATGGCGAGCTCCTATGGCTTATTGTAGGGGGGGAAGGAGATGACTAACCAATGTCACAAAAACACAAAACAAAACCAAATAAGTTCAGACAAGCAACCGTTGTGATTTCGAGTGCTTTTGTTTTTTGGTTAACTGTATAAGTGTAACAGGAAAAGGAGAATATTATATGAATTTTACAAAAACTAAAAAGGTTGTAGCAGCTGGGCTGTCCGCTTTAATGATGATGTCTAGTATTACATCGGTGTTTGCAGCTGAACCAGACAGCAAGACAACCACACTAAACTATGAAGTATCATCAAGATATGACTGGATTATCCACAGTGCAATCGACTTTGGTGCTGATGCAGGAGTAGGCAAAACCGTTGATCGCACAGGTAATCAGGTCAAGGTTTTAAAGAATGTCATTCCTGAAGGAAAGTATTTGAACATTTCAGTTAAAGGTTCAGGAGCGAACGATGCATTCACAGTAGATAATGGAGGAAGCGAAGTGTTGAACTATGACGTTTCAGACGATAACGGTGCTGTGGGTGTTAACGAGAATGTCTTATCTGTACCAGCAGGTACCAATACGGCAACTCAGAATATGAATTTTAAATTGAACACAAAGAAGGGTTCTGCTGAGGTTGCAGGTAACTATAATGGACATGTAATTTATAATGCGGAAGTTGGGGGCAAAGATGGAGCTATTCAAAAGGAAAAATCTTCAACGATTATTGGAACTGTAGGGGACGGAGAATCTGCAACATTTCAATTTTTGGAAACAATTCCAAAAGCCGCTACAGCTATTGTATTTACGGATGAAGTAGCTCCAAAGGGTGTTTCTACAACCGATTTAACGGTAGCTAAAGATGGAGATGTCGTTGGGTGGTTGGATGGAGCCACATGGAAAGTAAGTACGCAGGACCCTAACAAAGCGGTAACATTCAATGAAAACTGTTTGGGTATGTTCTGTAATCCAAGGCTAACTCGAATTTCATTTGATAATATAGATACTTCAAATGTGACGAGTATGAATGGGATGTTTAACGGTGTAGCATCAACATCTTTAGATTTAAGCAGTTTTGACACTTCAAAAGTGACGGATATGACTTGGATGTTCGCACAGTGTCCGAATTTGACATCCTTAGATGTAAGTGGTTTTAATACTTCAAATGTAACGGAAATGAGTGAGATGTTTGCAGATTGTGAAAATCTAAAAGAATTGGATTTATCAAACTTCAATACAAAAAATATCACTAATATGGGTAGTATGTTTTATAAATGCACAAATTTAACATCTTTAGATTTAAGTGGTTTTGATACATCAAATGTCACAAATATGTATAGTATGTTTAGTGAATGTTCAAATTTGGCGAATATTTATGTTGATTCTAAATGGTCAACAGAAAAAGTGACCAATGATGGCCATATGTTTGAGTATTGTGAAAAGCTTCCAAACTTTGACTTTAATACAACCGACGTTACTAAAGCTCATACTGGTCCAGATGGATATTTAACTTTAAAACAGTAATGCTATTAGAGACTCTATTTTTGGGGTCTCTTTTTATTTTGCTTCTTTCCTATCAGTTTCCTATTAGTTTCCCTGTTTTGACAAGTTTGTACTGTTTTGGCTTTGTTTAGGTGATTATTACTTTGGCTAAAAGTCATTTCTGACTGATAGGGTTTTTATGGGGGGTTAAGTTCTTGTAAAACTGAAAATACACGTAAAAAAAGACTTCATAATGGAAGTTGTTGATTTTAGGGAGACAATAACCCATAAACATTCAAAGCAGGTTCGTCCTGCTTTTTCATTAAATCGACAAAACTCTTTTTCTTGGTTCGTGTTTTGAATCGACAATTGGGGTGAGCCAACACTCAATAAGACCTTAGACGAAACTCTTAAGAATTTGAATTGTTGGTGTTTGGTTTTGTAAAAGAGGCAAAAACATGAACAAAACCTTGTATATGCGATGAATAAAGGATATCTAACTATTTAGTGGTTTTGTACGTTGTTTTGTTGTTTCTCATCTTTTTTATTTGCACAAAAAAAGAAAGGCAAATTTAATTGCCTTCCTATATGGAATTAGTCTCTTCCGTTAAATGCGTATTTATATAAGTCAAAGATTAATTCTTTTGTACATGGACGAGGGTTACCACCTGTACAAACGTCTGCCATTGCTGAATCTGTTAATGTAGGTAAGTCTTCTTCTTTAACACCGATTTCTTTTAAGCTTTGAGCAATTCCGCAATCTTTACTTAATTGAATAACGGCATCAATAGCTGCTTGACGATATTCTTCTTGAGACATTTCATCAACACCATCAACTCCCATTACACGAGCGATTTCTCTAAATTTTTCACCTGTATAATCTTTGTTGAATTCCATAACATATGGAAGTAATGTAGCACAAGCTACACCATGAGGGATTCCATAGAATGCACTTAATGGGTGAGCCATACCATGGTCAACACCTAAACCAACGTTAGAGAATGCCATACCTGTCATATATTGTCCTAAAGCCATGTCTTCACGTCCTTTTGGATCGTTAGCACATGCTGCACGTAAGCTTCTTGAAATGATTTCGATTGCTTTTAAGTTTAATGTATCAGCAAGTTCCCAAGCAGCTAAAGTTGTATATCCTTCAATAGCGTGAGTTAATGCGTCAAGACCCGTACTTGCGGTTAAACCTTTTGGCATACTTGACATCATTTCTGGATCGATAATCGCAACAACAGGAATATCGTGAGCATCTACACAAACGAATTTTCTTTTCTTTTCAGTATCTGTAATTACATAGTTGATTGTAGTTTCGGCTGCTGTACCTGCTGTAGTAGCGATTGCGATAACTGGAATTGATTTGTTTTTAGTTGGAGCAACACCTTCCAAGCTAACTACATCTTCAAATTCAGGGTTAGCCAAGATAATTCCAATACCTTTACAAGTATCTTGTGGGCTTCCACCACCAATAGCGATTAAATAGTCAGCACCAGCATCTTTAGCTGCTTGTACACCATTTTTAACTTGTTCAACAGTTGGGTTTGCCTTAACTTCATCATAAATTTCGTAAGGAAGTCCAGCTTCATCCAATAAGTCTGTAACTTTAGTAGCTACACCAAATTTGATCAAGTCTTTATCTGTAACAACTAAACCTTTCTTTAATCCACGTGCTTTAATTTCTGTAACCACTTCTTTGATGGCTCCAGCACCATGATAACTTGTTTCATTTAAAATAAAACGATTTGCCATAAGTATTATTTCCTCCTTGTATACTTGTTAATTTCATTTTACAAGTTCAAGCGCTTACATACAAGTTACAAATTGATAATAATGTCACATATGAACGAAAATGAATAAAAATGATTTACAATGAACGAAAATGGATATATCATAAGTGTGAGGTGAAAATATGGCTCGAATTAATATTGATGGTGAACAAAATGTAGAAGTTTCAATTAAAATCCCATGTGAAAAAAGTTATTCTGAACAATTAGAAATTATGGAAGCTTATACTAAGGTGCATAAGGAGAATCGTTCAAAACATAAGGCAATTCGCGAAGTGGAGTGCTTAAAAGTGTTATTCCCACGTTTGTTTCGAAGCGTTGAGTCTGACGATTTGATTGCAGGACGCTTAGATTTTTTGCCAATTGGCTTTGGAAGTGTTACTAGTATTGGTGGTGTAGGTCACTATTGTGTTTTCCATAAACTACGCGCTTTTAAAAAACATCTAAAAACAGATCAAGAAAGAACAAGAGTGGATGCCTTATATGACTATTGGCAAGAACACGATGTAAAAAGTATTTATTGCCAGGATGTATTAAATGAAGATACAACAGGTCGTTTTATCGATTGTAAATATCCATTTATGGCTACAGCCCGCCTATCTGGTATGATGCTAGATTATAAAAAATTAGTGACATTAGGAATTAATGGATTGATTGATTTAATTCAAAGTTATCCTACAAATGAATTTATGCAGGCAAGTCTTGAATGTATGCATCTATTTAAATCGGTTATTCGTAGACAAATTGAATTGGGCGATCAATGTTATACAAAAGACAAAGCTCGTAATTGTGACTTAGATTTAATGAAAAGTGATTTAGAGTATATTTTAGAACATAAACCTGCAACATTTCATCAAGCACTTCAATTATTCTGGCTATATGCATTATGTGCAGGATGTATTAATTACGGGCGTATGGACATTGTTTTAGGTCCATTTTTAAAGAATGATATAGACTCAGGTTTAATTGATGAAAATCAAGCTTATCGCTATTTAAAATCATTATGGAAAATGATTGAAAACAGAAGAACTACTGTAAATGGTAGAATCATTGTAGGTGGAAAAGGAAGAGAGAATGTAGAGGCGTGTGATTTATTCACAAGAATTTGTTTGAAAGTTTGTAAGGATACTCGTTATGTCGAGCCACAATTTACTTTGCGATTTGATTCAAATACACCCAAAGACATCATGGATATGGCCTATGAATGTATAGCGAGTGGAGCAACATATCCAACATTGTACAATGATGATGTGAATGTGGATGCTGTGCAATATGGAATGCGTGTTGATCGTAAAATAGCCGAGCAATATGTACCGTTTGGGTGCGGAGAATATGTGATTCAAGGAAAAAGTGTAGGCACACCCAATACGTTATTAAATTTGACTAAAATCTTACAATTGGCATTAAATTCTGGCTATGATCCGATGGACCACATTTATAAAGCGGGTCCAGTAAAAGTATTACCACTATCCAGCTTTAGAACATTTGAAGAATTGTATGATCAATATAAAGTGTTGTTAGATTACTATTTTGATTTAAGTGTATATTGTCAAAAGCACTCTTATGAAGTCATGAATCAAGAAGTAAGTTTCTTGTTTAATTCCATCTTAATGGATGATTGTTTAGGTCGACAAAAGGCAATATTGGATGGAGGCGTTGAAATTTTAGGAGGAACCAATGAAACCTATGGAAATATCAACACAAGTGATGCATTATATGCCATCAAAACATTGGTGTATGACCAAAAGAAATATTCTCTAGAAGAATTGAATGTGGCTGCATTACATAATTACGAAGGGTATGAGCGATTACGTAAAGAAATATTAGCTTTACCTAAATATGGGAATGATATAGAAAACGTGGATGAATTCGCAAATGACTTATATGAATATGTAGCGAAAGGCATACGAAACAGAGGAATTCAACACGGTATGGATTACTACTTGATTGTGATTTCAAACAATCAAACGAATACAGACTGGGGACATCAAACGGATGCAAGTTTAGATGGACGTTTAAAAGGTGTCTATTTAAATCCGGCTAATAATCCGCAGGGGTATGCTGCAAATAGTGGACCAACCGCTGTATTGAATTCGTTAAGTAAGTTTAATGTGAAATACCATGGTGGAAGTGTACAAAACATTAAATTTACACCTCGTATGATGTATGAAGATAAAGAGAAAGTAAAAATATTATTTGATACATACTTTAAAAAGGGAGGATGTCAATTGATGGTTACTGTTGTTGATCATGGTCAATTAGAAGATGCGCAAAAACATCCAGAAAAATATCCAGATTTAATTGTACGAGTAGCAGGGTACAGTGCAGTCTTTGTGAATTTGACAAAAGATGTGCAAGATGAGCTATTAAGTAGGACTTTATATGATTAGAGTATCGAATATTGAAAAGTTTGCCACCCATGATGGGCCTGGCATTCGAACAACTGTGTTTTTAAAGGGATGTCCACTACATTGTCCCTGGTGTGCTAATCCTGAGACATGGAAGATGGAACCCACTTTACTGCATGATGAAAGAAAGTGTGTTCAATGTAAAACTTGTATGTACATGTGTGCACAGGAGGCGATTTCATTTCCATTTCAGTGGGATATTGATAAATGTATATATTGTAAAAAGTGTGAGGATGCTTGTTTACAAGATGCGATTTCTTTTGTAGGGAAAGATATAGAAATTGATGAGGTAATCAAGGAAGTTTTAAAAGATAAAGATTATTTTGATCAATCCAATGGTGGCGTCACGATTAGTGGTGGAGAACCTTTTATGCAGTTTGATGCTTTTTTAGAATTGGTTAAACAATGTAAAGAAAATGGATTACATGTTGCAGTAGAAACAACGGGAAATTACAGTTTAGATAAATTGGAGCAGGCATTGCCGTATATAGATTTGTTTTTAATGGACTTAAAGCATTTAGATGCTAAAAAATTAAAAGATGTTACAGGTGCGAATTTAGATTTGATTTTAAATAATTTCAGATATCTCGCAAAGTATTGTCCAAATAAAGTGATTGTAAGAATGCCGGTAATTCCAAGGTTCAATGATGATATTTGTGAAGAGGTTATAAAGTTTTGTGCTGTATTAAAACTTGCTGAAGTTAACCTTCTACCCTTTCATACTATGGGAAAAAATAAATGGAATCAAATGCAAATAAAATTTAAATATGATCAAGATTCTATGATGGATCGTGATATTTTGAATCCCTATATGGATATTGGAAAAAAATGGGGTGTGAAAGTAAAAATAGGAGGATAATATATGCTTTCAAAAGAAAGAATGGTTCGAATTGTACAGCTTTTAGAAGAAAGACAATTCGTGACAGTTAAAGAATTACAGGAAAGTTTTGATGTTTCAAGATCAAGTGTCATGCGTGATTTGATTGAATTAGAAAATCAAGGCTTGATTCAAAGAGAGCGTGGCGGTGCTAGCTTAAAAAGTGTGAGTACAACTTTGACAAATTTTAATGAGATGTCTGTTGTGTCAAAAGAAAATTTGAACATGGAAGAAAAAAAATTGATTTGCGCACATGCTGCACGAAGTATTCGTGATGGCGATTGCATATATATTGATTCTGGAACAACACCTGCACATATTTTAGATTATATTCAAGATAAAAGAATTAAACTGGTTACTCCAAGTATTTATTTGATTCGAAAACTACCTGCTAGTTTTAAGGGAGATATCTTTTTATTGGGAGGAGAATTTAATAAGTCATATGATACGAGTTATGGTTCTTTGACATTGGAAATGATTCGACAGTTTCATTTTGATCATGCTTTTTTAAGTACAAATGGCATTGATTTAGAAAATGGAAATGTATATGTATTTGATTTCAATGTTGGAGCCTGTAAAAAGGCTATTATGGAATGCAGTGAAAAGTGTGATTTATTGATAGATGCATCTAAATATGGTGTAAAGGCTATGTGCAATTGGGCAAGCTTAAAAGATTTCCATAGCGTATATGTTGATGCATATGAAGAAGCTAGGGAAATACCAGATAATTTTTTAGTTTGCAAAGGAGAAGATGAAAATGAAGACAAATGATCCTAAAAAATTAGCATTATTAGAAAGTTTAAAAGGTGGGCTTATTGTTTCTTGTCAAACACAGAAAGATGAGCCTATTTATACAGAAGATATGGTTGTAAAAATGGCAGAATGCGCAAAATGGGGAGGTGCTGTAGGTTTACGATTAAATTCCCCAGAACAAATTCGCAAAGTAAAAGAAGCCAATCTTGGTTTGCCAATCATTGGTTTATATAAAGTATGGCATGAGGATACGGATGTATTTATTACCCCTACAATGAAAGAGGTGGATGAAATTGTAGCGGCTGGAGCGGATATTATCGCAATCGATTGTACAGCACAAAAAACACATGAGGGAACTATCGCATGGGATTTACTTCCTCAAGTACGCAAGAAATATCCTGATCATTTGATTTTTGCGGATGTTTCAAATATTGAAGAGGCAAAACATGCTTCGGCAAATGGAGCGGAAATTGTAGCTCCTACACTTTATGGATATACGCAAGAAACAGCACATATTGAAGGTGCAGACTTTAGAATGGTAGCTGAAATGTGTCGTGAACTACAAGAGGAAGCTTGTGTCATGATGGAAGGACATATCTATTCACCAGAAGATGCGATGAAATGTATTTTTATTGGATGTCATAGTGTTGTTGTTGGAAGTGCAATTACTCGTCCGCATTATGTCACAAAACGATTTGTAGACTGTCTAGGAAAATATCAGAATAACTGGCGTGATGCAGAGCGTGCAAAACATTCGAATGAATTAAAGTAAGAACAATTAAAATGTAGTGACCTCATTTTCTTGGATATTAAATTAGCACATAAGGATTGATTCCTGTATTCTATAGGAGTTAATCCTTTTAATTTTGTCACATTTCTTTGATTGTTGTAATTCATTTAATGAATAAAATGTATATTCAATCCATAAGAATAAGATTTGTGTTAAAATAACAATAATTTAGTTTTGGAGGGATTTTTGTGGAAAATTTATTATTTAGCTTAAATGCAACGATTCCCATCTTTCTATTGATGGTTGTCGGTTATTTTTTAAATAAAATGAATATTTTAGAGGATGTCTTGGCATCCAAACTTAATTCATTTGTCTTTAAAGTGTCGTTGCCACTATTGTTGTTTGTCGATGTGTCTAAATCTAATTTTAAAGATCTTTGGGATACAAAGTTTGTCGTATTTTGCGTAGTAGCTACTTTAATAAGTATATTATTATCTATATTATTTTCATTACGTTTAAAAGATAAAGCGATTCAAGGTGAATTTATTCAAGCTTGTTACAGAAGCAGTGCTGCCTTATTAGGACTTGCATTAACATCGAATATTTATCCAGACGTTGGTGTTGCCCCATTGATGTTGATGAGTGTTGTATTTGTGTATAACGTAGTATCTGTTGTGATTCTATCTTTCTTTAAGGCTGAACAATCAAAGGTTAACTATAAGAAGACGTTTGTTGGAATTTTAAAGAATCCACTGATTCTAGGAATTGTTGTAGGTGTACTTGTTAGTTTATTACCATTTCAATTGCCTCAAGTTATCAATAAAACGATTTCAATGATCGCAAGTACGGCAACACCACTAGGTTTAATGGCGATGGGAGCCACTTTTGATTTTGATCAGGCAAAAGGGGAATTAAAACCATCCTTATTCTGTACATTTATGAAGTTAATTGGTTTTTGTGCTATCTTCTTACCAATTGCTGCTCTATTGGGATTTAGAAATCAAGCTTTAGTTGCCATTTTGATTATGTGCGGTTCAAGTACAACCGTATCTGGTTTTGTGATGGCTAAAAGTATGGGACATAAAGGTGTATTAACATCAAGTGTTGTGATGTTAACAACACTGCTTAGTGCTTTTAGTATTACATTCTGGTTAACGATATTAAAATCGTTTGGATTGATTTAGTTGACCTAAAGTTTGCTTTAGGGTGTAAACTAATAAAAAGATTTTAAGGAGGGAAAGAATGGAATTGTTTTTAGAATCATTCCCAAAAATATTTATTTCGGGAATTGTAATAACATTACCACTTGCGCTAGTATCATTTATTATCGCAATGCTAATAGCTATTGTATGTGCCATAATTCAATATGCGAAAGTACCAATCGCAAAGAATATTGTTCAATTCTATATATGGATATTTAGAGGAACGCCTATGCTTGTACAATTGTTTATTATGTATTTTGGTATGCAGTCAATTGGCGTAAGAATATCGGCTATTACTGCCGCTATTATCGTATTCTCATTAAATACGGGCGCTTATTGTGCTGAAACGATTCGTGGCTCGATTGAAAGTGTACCACAAGGACAAATGGAAGCCGGATACTGTGTAGGAATGAGCTATATGCAGATCATGATGCATATTATTTTACCACAAGCTTTTCGAAGTGCTTTTCCATCTTTGTTTAATAACTTGATTTCACTTGTAAAAGATACTTCTTTAGCAGCGAATATTACTGTTACAGAAATGTTTATGCAGACAGAAAGAATTGCGGGAAGAACCTATCAGTTTATGCAATTATATATAGAAGTCGCATTCGTCTATTTAATTTTCTGTACAGTTTTAACTTGGCTGCAAGCTTGGGGTGAAAAGAAACTGAATTATTATCAGGCAGGGAGATAGAGAATGGCTTTATTAGAAATTAAAGATATTCATAAATCATTTGGAAATTTACATGTTTTAAAAGGTATTGATCTTACAGTCAATAAAGGAGATGTCATTGCGATATTAGGCCCTTCGGGATCAGGTAAGACAACTTTATTACGCTGTATCAATTATTTAGAGACAGCGGATGTAGGATTTATGACTTTTAAAAATCAATCTTATGATTTATCAAATACATCAAAGAAGGAAATTGCAGATCTTAGAAAGCATACGGGATTTGTATTTCAAAATTACAATTTATTTGCGAATAAAACAGCCCTACAAAATGTAACATTAGGTCTTACTGTAGCTAGAAATGTTTCCAAAGAAGATGCGGATTTAATTGGTATGCAGATGCTTGAAAAAGTAGGAATGCAAGATCGTGCCAATCATTATCCTTCACAATTATCGGGTGGACAACAACAGCGTGTCGCAATCGCAAGAGCATTAGCAACAAGCCCTGACATCATTTATTTTGATGAACCAACTTCAGCACTGGATCCAGAATTGATTCAAGAAGTATTAAGCGTAATGAAAACATTAGCTAATGAAGGAATGACTATGGTTGTGGTCACGCATGAGATGGCTTTTGCGAAAAATGTTTCTAGTCATGTGATTTTGATGGAAGAAGGAAAAATCGTTGAAGAAGGTAATTCAAAGGATTTCTTTGAAAATCCGAAACAAGAACGAACAAAAGAATTTTTAAGGAAAGAGGAAATGTAAGATGAAAAAATTATTAGCAGGTTTATTAAGTACAACTATGGTTTTTACTTTAGTAGGATGTGGATCTAGTAAGGATCATTTAGCTACAATTCAAGATAAAGGTGAAATCACAATTGGTTTAGAAGGCGATTGGCAACCATTTTCTTATCATGATAAGGATGATAAATTGGTGGGTGTAGATGTAGAAGTTGCTAAGAATATTGCCAAGAAATTAGGTGTAAAAGCCAATATTGTAGAAGGTAAATGGGATGGATTATTAACTGGATTATCAACTGGTACGTATGATTTAGTTATTAATGGTGTCGATATCACAAAGGAAAGAGAAAAGAAGTTTGATTTTTCTACACCTTATGCATATGATCATACAGTCTTAGTTGTTCGTAATGATAATACGACAATTACTTCGTTTGGTGATTTAAAAGGAAAGACAACGGCCAATTCGATTGGATCTACTTATATGGAATTGGGTGAAGACTATGGGGCAACCGTAAAAGGTGTTGATGATTTAACAAAATGTATGGATCTTGTAAAGAGTGGTGGTGTGGATGCGACAATCAATGCGGCTACTTCAATTAATGATTATCTTCAAACGACAAAGGATAGTTCATTTAAAATTGTCGATCAATCCAAAGAATCTACACCCTATGCGATTCCAATGGTAAAAGGGGATGATAATGCCTCTTTAAAGAAAGCTGTAAATAAGGCTTTAAAAGAACTAAAAGAAGATGGAACTTTATCTAAGATTTCTATCAAGTATTTTGGTGAGGATCTAACGAAAGAATAAGCGGCTATGCCGTTTTTCTTTTTACTTAAATATAAAAATAATTTATAACCAGATATAAATAAATAGAATTTGAATATAACACTTGTTCTTTGTACAATAGATCCAACTTTTAGGAGGAACTATTTTATGTCAGAATTAAAGAATCAAATTTCTCAATTTATAGATACAAACGCAAAAATATATCAAGATATTTCTTTGGCTATTCATGCCAAGCCGGAAGTCAGTGATTTTGAATATTTTGCTTCACAAACATTGAGTGAACAATTAAAAAAAGAAGGATTTGAGATTGAATTACCAGCGGCAGGACATCGTACAGGCTTTGCGGCAACCTACAAAAGTAAGAAACCAGGTCCTACGGTTGTTTTTCTTGCAGAATATGATGCACTTGCAGGTTTAGGCCATGGTTGTGGTCACAATGTATTTGGAGCTACTTCTGCACTTGCCGGTGCTGCTTTAAAAAGTATAGTGGATCAAATTGGTGGGGAAGTACGTGTATATGGAACACCTGGAGAAGAGGGTGGACAAAATGGAAGTGCCAAGGGGTCTTTTGTGAAGAAGGGCTACTTAAACGATGTGGATTTTGCCCTATGCACTCATCCAGGCTCAGGTAGTGAAGATGGATTAAGTACGCGTAATTATGCATGTGCACCTGTTGATATCGAATTTTGGGGAAAGCCAGCTCATGCAGCAGGCTGCCCTCAAGATGGAATCAATGCGTTGGATGCGCAAATCTTAACATATGCAGCCATTGGTGTTTTACGCCAACAACTCACCGATCGTATTCGTATTCATGGTGTGATTGTTGAGGGAGGAACAGCTCCTAATGTCATTCCAGAATACACAAAGGCTAAATATTATATTCGTGCTGCTGATATTGATACATTACATGAGTTATACGAAAAAGTAGAAAATATTGTGAAGGGTTCCGCTTTACAGACGAGTTGTACTTCAAGTATGAAGTTGTATCAAAATCTTGTAGAAAATATGGTTTTAACACCTTCTTTAGATGCGATCTATGAAAAATATATTACAGAACTTGGCAATACTGTAAAGCATGTAGAAGATGTGGTCATGCCTGGAAGTAGTGATGTAGGTAATATTAGTCAGGTTGTACCTACGATTCAACCACACATTAGTATTACAGATGTACAGATTGCAGGACATAGTCAAGATATGGTGGATGCTTCATGCAGTCAAAAGGCAATGGATGCGATTGTCAAAGGGGCAAAAGCATTGGCTTTTACGGCGCTAGAATTATTTGAAAATCCAGAAGAACTTGCGAAAGTGAAAGAGGATCATGCTTGGCATGTTGAACATCAAAAGGAGAACTAACTTTTATAGGTAAAGAGCTTGTCAAGCTCTTTTATTTTGGAATCTTGAAAATCAACAAATATTCATTAAAACAATATAAATAAAGGAGACTGAAAATGACGCTTCAACAATTACTTTATGTATTAACGGTATCCGATGAGAAAACTATGAATAAGGCGGCTGAAAAGCTTTTTGTTTCACAACCTACTTTAACGTCTGCCATTCAATCGCTTGAAAAAGAACTAAATATTCAAATCTTTAATCGTACAAGTCATGGAGTCACTGTGACGCAACAAGGACAAGAGTTTTTAACATACGCAAGACAGCTTTATCAACAATATGAGTTATTAAAGAATCGATATGAAGATGAAAGTTTAAGAAGAATTAAGTTTCGCGTATCTTGTCAACACTATTCGTTTGCGACCAAAGCATTTGTGGATACAGTAAAGAAATATGGGACTTCTAAATATGATTTTGCGATCAGTGAAACAAAGACAATGCATGTCATTGAAGATGTGGGTAATTCTTTAAGTGAGATAGGAATCTTATATTTATCGAACTACAATCGTCATTTTATGATGAAACAATTTGATGAATGGAATTTAGAATTTCATAAATTAGCCGATTGCGATGCCTTTGTGTATTTGTATAAGGGACATCCTCTTGCTAAGAAAAAATCAATTACGTATGAAGAATTATTGCCCTATCCCAATATGACATTTGATCAAGGGGATAATCCTTCGATGTATACGGCAGAGGAGATATTGGTTGAAAATGAATTTCCAAGAAAGATTCAAGTGAATAATCGTGCTACGATGCTTAATTTAATGAGAGGACTGAATGGATATACTTTATGTTCTGGGATCATTAGTAAAGATTTGAATGGGGATGACTATGTAGTTGTTCCGTACCAGGCTAATGTAGAAAATCCAAATTCCATAATGGAAATAGGATATATCACTCGAAAATATACGGTTTTAAGTGAGATTGGGAATACGTATATTCAAACAATGAAAGATTATTTTAGTAATAAATAAAATTTATTACTGCTTCAAAAATTTAACAATTAGACAATAGCTAAACCTTCTTGTAGAATACAGACATGCAAGGAGGAAACGAAAATGAAAACAATGATGATATCAATGATGCAAATGTATATGTTAAAAAATGTGACCCGGTTTTCAATTCGTTTGTCGCTTATTTAAGTGTGCGATTGCCGGGGAAATACCTCGGCTTTTTTTG
>NZ_DS996846.1:60802-88787 GCF_000156655.1 Holdemanella biformis DSM 3989 | reverse complement strand
GTTGAAATGTTACCGGACGACTGGAAACGAACCGGGCATGTCAATTAGACGTGTGACTTTTTCGCAGAAAAAGTCTTTTCTTGCTTTATAAATTGTTCAATGTCTTCCTTCAACTCATCACTAAACTCATCTAGATCATCCATGGTGATTGCTTCATCGCGTAATAAACCTAATAATATAATGAACATATTTGAACGAGAAACATCTCTTGCCAAAACACCAGGACTTTTATAATCCTCATAAATTTTCTTTCGTAGAGCCCAGTATTTATCAGAAGATAATGCATCTGAATTTAGTATATCCTTATATTCTTCAATCAATTTATCCATATAAGCTTCTTGCCAACCACCTAGTTTCTTTTTAAATAATTTCCAATCTTTTTCCATGTTGACCTCCTATTTGTCTTTACATTCTTTTATCAATTCATCGATATAAGAATCATCAATATCAAAGCCTAAGTAACATAAACCGCGATAGATATAATCCATATCATTTAAAAGAAGGATTTGATTCATCAACTCCTTTTTCTTGTCATTGATTAAAAACATGTCATAATCACTTGTATTGCCACAAGGATGTGTGCACGTTTTACAACTTGGCGATATCTTGTCTTTTTCTTTATGCACTAAATCAATTAAATCTTGTGTAACTGTATGATTTCTTAGGTGTTGAAGACAATTTATGATAATTGTGTCTGTGTTTTCTGTTTTTGGATTTGAATCCACGGTTTTAGAAAGACCAATTAAAGCGGACCATAATTTAGTTTCCATCAGATTTTACCTCCACATTAAAATAAGTATCTGGATAGGGTTCATCCTTTAAAGTATAGTGCCACCACTCAGATTCTAAAGGGATAAATCCATTGTCTAACATTAAATGTCTTAATGTCATTCGGTTTTGAATCTGTATGGTTGTTAATCCATCCTTATGTAAAGGACTAGAAATATCGCCAAAGTAATCAAAGTAAGACCCCATATCTAATTCTTTTCCTGTTTTTTCATCAACTAAAGTTAAATCGACAGTGCTACCTCTGGTGTGTGCTGATTTTTCGATGATAAAGTCATTCTCGAAAAGATAGCTTTTGGAATATTTTGGATAGAAAATGGATTTCATTTTATCATCCTCAGTATCTTTCCAGGTCATGAAATGATCAAGGGCACTTTGCGGACGATAGGCATCCCATATCTTTAATCGATATCCCATTTGTCTTGCCTTTGAATTAATTACTTTTAATTGCTTCACCAATTCTTTTGTTCCTAACGCTACCGGATCTATATAGCCATCAATGATTTCACCAATGAAATTGTAAGTTGTGCAATAGCGAATATCCAAAAGAATATCGGGGATTTCTTTTTGTATATTTAATAATTTCATGTATATATTTTAATATATTTGTTTATGTTAATCCACTTATGTTTTGTGTATAATACTTCATGAAACGAGGTAATAAACATGAAATTTAGTGATATTGATTTTTCTGCCATTTCAAGAATGATGGACAATATGAGTGATGAAGAGAAGAATAAGTTAAATGACATGGCTCAAAATATGATGAATAATATGAAACAAAACGAAGAGCCTGAAGAAGAAACGGACTTTTATGAAGCATTAAATATCAATGAAGAAGATTATGCAGATTTTCCAGGAAGTGTCTTAGATCAAATTGAAGCGGGTAGTGATTTGGAAGTGTATTATGAAGATGTTAAGGATGTTGATTTTAGTGCTAGTGCATTATTCTATGCGAAAGCCACTTTAAATATGTTGCGAAAATATATCTATCCAGTATTTAAAAATTTTTTTGATGGATTTAATAATCCTTCAACCACAACCATCTATTCCTATTTGTATCCTTTGATGAATGACGATAACATTCATAAGTTGTTTGATGAAGCGTTTGGTACGCCAGAAGGATGGATGGAACTTAAAAATGCGCTCCAACAAATTTATATTATTTTAAATCGTGCAGAGTATGATTTTGTGAGTTATGAAGATTTACAATTATTAAAAGATATCTTGTTTAATCAAGAAATATTGTTGAAAATTAAGAATTTATGAAAAAGTTAAAAATCAATACGAGTCTTGAACCAATGGATGAATGGACATATGAATCGTATGTGAGTGATTATATATTTGAGAATGTTTGTATTGAACAAAACTTAGATAATGTCACGATAGATGGGTGTAAATTTAGTAAGTGTCAATTTAAAGATTGTAGCTTTAGTTTTATCGAGGGTATGGATATTATTTTTGATCATTGTGAATTTGAAAATGTACACTTTAATCAATGTAGTTTAAGCCGAGTTCATTTCATTTCTTGTCGAATCAGTGGAATGGAATTTTCACAAAGCTTAGTTCAAGATACATTATTTCAATTATGTAAAGGACATTATTGTGACTTTGGTGGCAGTACATTTAAAGATTGTATGTTTGACATCAATGATTTGACAGGTTCAGGATTTGTTCAATGTGATTTTAAAAAGACTTCATTTGATAAATGTATATTAAATTCAACGGAATGGTTTAACACAAAATTAAAAGAGCTTGATTTCTCAAGCTGTGAAATTGAAAATATTGCGGTATCTAGTGATAAATTAACAGGTGTTGTCGTTAATTCATCTCAAGCACTTGAATTTGTGAAATTACTAGGTATTGTAGTTAAAGATTGATATATTGTTTCAATCTTTCGGGCATGGATTCAATCAACATATTGACGAGCGTTTCAATATCTAAATACATATTTTTTTCTACCCATGATTTAGTCATTTCAATAGATCCATGACAATACATTTGAAGTAGAAAATCAAGTTGTGAATCAATTGTTGTCTTTGTTTCAATTTTCTTTTTGTAGAAATCATAGATACAGCGATAATCATAGTTTGTCAAAGAATTGTAGTCATCTTCTTTAAAGGCTTCTTTAAAGAATGTGTTTTGGCTTTGAATAAAAGTGAATTTCTTAATTAGAGCTTCTTTTAAAGTGGTTTGATCCGCCATTTCTTTAAAAGAGTCTAGGCATAGCTTTTCAAAATACCAATTCACTAGATCTTCTTTATCTTCAAAATTACGATAAAATGTTTGTCTTGTCAGATTTGCTTCTTTTGTGATCTGTGTGACTGTAATCTTGTTTAATGGTTGTGTCTTTAATAGAATTAATAGCGCATTTGCAATCGTTAGTTTTGTATCGTTCATATGACTATTATATGTCATGACAATTGACTTTAAAAGGGGACTAGCTTAAAATTAAAGAAAAGAGTTAGAGGAGTAATGAATATGCAGTTAGGCGAATCGATGGAAGATTATTTAGAAGCCATTTTAGTTTTATCAAAATGTTTAGATCATGTTCGTAGCGTTGATGTCGCAAGTTATTTGGGTTTTTCTAAGCCTAGCGTCTCACACGCCGTAAAATTATTGTCTGAACAAGGATTAATTGTTTTAGATGTTAGTAAATTTTTAACTTTGAGTGAAGAAGGAAAGAAAATCGCAGAAGAAACATATGCGCGTCATACTTTCTTTTCAGATATGCTACAAAACATTGGGGTACCTAAAAATATCGCAACAGAAGATGCTTGTCGTATTGAACATGTGATTTCGCAAGAAACTTTTGAGGCAATTAAAAAGTATTATCAAAATAATAAAGACTAGCTATAGATTGTATCTGTAGCTTTTATTTTGAAAGGAGCAAGGAAAATGAGACCAGAAATATTAGCACCCGTAGGAAGTATGGAAGCATTAAATGCAGCATTAGCAGCAGGATGTGATGCTGTTTATTTTGGATTGCCAAGTTTTGGAGCTAGGGCATTCGCAAATAATTTTGACTTAGAAACTACAAAAGAAGTTATTGAAAGATGTCATTTGTGTGGTGTAAAAGTATATATTACGATGAATACTATATTATATGAGGATGAAATGGAAGATGCCTACAATATGGCAAAGATGGTTCATTTGTTTGGTGTAGATGCTTTGATTATTCAAGATTTAGGTTTTATCCATCTATTACATCATACACTACCCAATTTGGTGTTACATGCATCGACTCAGCTTTCTATTTCAAACCCGTATCAAATTGAACAATTAAAAAAATTAGGTGTTCAACGTGTTGTTTTAGCTAGAGAATGTACAAAAGAAGAAATTCAAGCATGTGTAGATACAGGTATTGAAGTGGAAGTTTTTGTGCATGGAGCTTTATGTATTTGTTATTCGGGACAATGTTATTTTTCAAGTGTACATTATGGACGAAGTGGAAATCGTGGCATGTGTGCGCAACCATGTCGAATGAAATATAGTCTTTATGAAGATGGAAATAAAGTAGATACACATGGGGATTATGTATTAAGTCCAAAAGATCTATCTTTGATTGATGAAGTGAATACATTAGCGGATATGGGGGTTTGTTCATTAAAAATTGAAGGACGAATGAAAAGTGCTCCTTATGTATATGAGAGTGTTTCTCAAGTGAAAAAAGTATTAGAGAATATGGAACGAAGTCATTTGGATGAACAAAATTTGCGTGTTACATTCAATCGAGAATATACTGTAGGCCATATGTATGGGGCTTGTGGCAAAGAATTAATGAATAGTAAAACTTGTAATCATCAGGGAATTGAAATTGGTAGAGTTGTTAAAGTAAATAAAAATAAGATTTGTATTCAATTAAGTCAAGATCTGCATCAAAATGATGGGATTCGTTTTGAAAGAGAGAACTTGGGTTGTCATGTGAATTTTATGTATGATAAGAAACAAAAGTTGATTTCTTTTATGCCTAAAAATAATACAGTTCTAATCGAAGGGCCTGTAGGGGTTCATGTAGGTAGTATTGTTCGTAAAACGATGGATTCTGAATTGAATAAAACAATCGATGAAAAAATTCGTACTTCGAATCGTCAAAGCATAGTCAATGCGGTTGTCTCTTGTAGTGCAGTTGGAAAGCCGATGGTGATGGAAGTATATAATGATTCGACAAAAATTAGTGTTTCTACTGAAATTGATAGTGTGCATGCTTTAAAACGTGCAACAGATGAAGAAACTTTGAATAAGCAATTTTCTAAGACTAAAGATAGTTGGGCAAGTTTTGGTCGAATTGAATATCATTTGGGTAAAGACATTTATTTTCCAATTTCAGTCATGAATCAACTTCGTAGGGATGCTCTTGAGAAGATGAAAAAGGCTTGTTTAAAACAAGAGATGCTTGTTGAAAATGAATATCATTATGTTCCACAGAAAAGTAAAACATCATTTGATTTGTTTGAAATCAATTCAATGAATCAGAAGGTTGATGATTCTTCTTGTTATGTGAGTGAAATGTTAAATAATGAGAATGTAATAAATAAGTCGAATATTACAGGCGTTGATGGATTTGTGAATGTACATCTAGGTAAAGGAAAAATTGTAGATTCATTAAATATTTCTAATTCTTATGGCGTAGCTGCTATTTTAGAGATGGGATATGAAAGTTGTGTTTTAAGTGATGAGTGTGATTTGTATCAAGTTGAAGCATTGATGAAGGCGTTTTTGAATCGTTATCATTTTGACGCTCCAGTCTATAAGACTTTATATCAGAAACGACGCTTGATGACGATGAAACATTGTCCTGTAAATACAGCTTTAAAAGATGGAAAAAGAGTAGGCTGCGGATTATGTCATAACCATCGTTATGAGCTTGAAGGCTTAGATGGAAAGCGTGTCTTTTTACTTGGAGATAAAGATTGTCACATGCGATTATATGATGTGAATATTATGGATGAAATTGAAAATCGAAAAGAATATGAATCATATGGAATCAAACATTTCCGTTTTGTATTTACTGATGAGAACCAAGAGGAAGTTAAAACCGCTTTCAAGGCCTATAATCGTTGATTTTAGATGGCTTGCGTGCTATTATTTTATTAGCTTAAGGCTTAGAGGAGGATATTTTAATTATGCCTATTATTGTTGATGTATATGCTCGTGAAGTTCTAGATTCACGTGGAAATCCAACTGTTGAAGTTGAAGTAACTACAGAATCTGGTGCTTACGGACGTGCTATGGTACCAAGTGGTGCAAGTACTGGTGTTCGTGAAGCTTTAGAATTACGTGATGGAGACAAATCTCGTTACTTAGGAAAAGGAACAACTCAAGCTGTTGAAAACGTAAACACTAAAATTGCTCCAAAAATTATCGGTATGGATTGCCGTGACCAGGTATTAATTGACAAAACAATGTTAGAATTGGATGGAGACCCATTCAAGAAAAATTTAGGTGCTAACGCTACTTTAGGTGTTTCTATGGCTTGTGCTTTAGCAGCTGCTGATTTCTACGGAGAACCTTTATACAAATACTTCGGTGGATTCAACGGAAAAACATTGCCAGTTCCTATGTGCAACGTTATCAACGGTGGATCACACGCTGACTCTACAGTAGATTTCCAAGAATTCATGATTATGCCAGTTGGTGCTAAGAGTGAAAAAGAAGCTGTTCGTATGGCTGCTGAAACTTTCCACGCTTTAAAATCTGTATTAAAGAAAAAAGGATACAACACTAACGTTGGTGATGAAGGTGGATTTGCTCCAAGCTGTAAAGATGGAAACGAAGAACCTCTTGAATTATTAGTTGAAGCTATGGAAGCTGCTGGATATGTTCCAGGAAAAGACATGAAGATCGCAATGGACGTTGCTGCTAGTGAATTCCACAACACTGAAACTGGATTATATGAATTGAAAAAATCTGGTCAAGGAACTAAGACTAGTGATGAAATGATCGACATGTATGAAGAATGGATCGCTAAATACCCAATCATCTCTATCGAAGATGGATTAGGAGAAAGCGACTGGGACGGATGGAAAAAATTAACTGACCGTCTAGGAGACAAAGTACAATTAGTTGGTGATGACTTATTCGTAACTAACCCTTCAATCCTTTACGAAGGAATCGAAAAAGGAATCGCTAATGCGATCTTAATCAAAGTTAACCAAATCGGTACTTTAACTGAAACATTCGACGCTATCGAAATGGCTAAGAAACACGGATACACTTGCATCGTATCTCACCGTTCAGGAGAAACTGAAGACACTACAATCGCTGACATCGCTGTTGGATTGAACGCAGGACAAATCAAGACTGGTTCATTAAGCCGTACAGACCGTATTGCTAAATACAACCGTTTAATGCGTATTGAAGACGAATTGAACCAACGTGGAACTGTTAACGTTGCTGAATACCTTGGAGACAAGACTTTCTACAACTTACCAGCTGTTGAATTCAAAAAGTAGTATTTCACTAAGAACTTTAGCTAAATAAGACCCTTCGGGGTCTTTTTTTTTGACACGTTTCGTATTACTATTAAACAAGTAAAAGGAAGTGCTATATGGTTAGGACAATTGTTTGTGACTTAGATGGATCTTTGATGAATCCAAGTAGTGGAATCTATGTGAATGAAGCTGTTAAAGAGGCATTGATTGAGGTTGAAAAGAAAAATGTTTTAGTTATATTAAATTCAGCTCGATGCTTTCAAGGTGTGTATCCATTATCTAAGCAGATTTTGATGCAAGATTTTGGTGGATATGTCATTAGTTGTAATGGAGCCCATTGTTTTGATGTGAAAATGAAAAAGACGATATTTGAGTATGTAATCTCAAATAACGATGTTTCATTTATTTGGCAATATGCTCAAAAGCATAATTTAGGCGTTGGATATAGTCAACCCGATTATTTTGTGGCTAATAAAATGACATATGGGTTTGAATTGGATATGCACAATTGTGATGTGGATTACATTTTAACGAATCACATGGAAAAATATTTAAAGAATTCTGTGTGGAAAGTGTCTATATCAGATACAAAATCACGAATTGATTCGATTTATGATGAAATGAAATCAAGGATTGAATCAAATTGTAATGTAAAAGTTGTGCATAGTACAGATACGATGATTGATATTATTCATAAGGATTGCGAAAAGTTGAATAGTGTGAACCGCTTGTTGAAGAATCTTGAAATCTCTTGGAAAGATGTCAGTTCCATAGGAGATGGATTAAGTGATGCACCTGTCTTAGAAGCATCTGGCTTAGGTGTAACACTTGAAAATGGTTGTGAAGCATGTAAAAAAGTCGCAAATAAAATTGTTCCATCATGTTATGAAGATGGCTGTATAGAGTGGTTAAAGGAGTTATAAAAATGAGAGTAGTCGATATGCATTGTGATACGATTCTAGAATTATTGAGTCGTGATTTAAAAGGGAAAGAGGCAAGTTTATATTCGAATGATTTGTCAATTGATTTAGAAAAAATGAAAAAGGGTAATTATTTATTACAGAATTTTGCACTTTTTACTGATCAAAAAGAACTAGCTATTCCTGAACAACAAACAATGCGTTTGTATGATGAATATTGTACACAAATGGATAAGTATGCAGATTATATTGCCCCTGTATATACGTTTAGTGATATTGAGAAGAATGATAAAGAAGGAAAATTATCAAGTTTATTAACTTTAGAAGATGGTGGTGTTTGTTTTAGTGATTTAGCTATGTTAAGAAACTACTATCGCATGGGTGTAAGAATGATTGCCTTAACATGGAATTATGAGAACGGAATTGGTTATCCAAACCTTTCTATGAAAGATATGAATGGAAATCGACCTAACTATAAGCGTAGTGTAGATACAGAAAGAGGATTGACAGAGTTTGGTATTTCATATGTGAAAGAAATGGAAAGACTTGGTATGATCATTGATGTTTCTCACTTAAATGATGCTGGTTTCTATGATGTATTGAAATATACGACAAAACCATTTGTGGCATCACATTCAAACGCAAGAAATGTATGTAATGTAGCACGTAATATGAGTGATGATATGATTCTTCAATTGGCAAAACGTGGTGGTGTCATGGGACTTAATTTCTGTGGCAGTTTCTTGGCAGATCGTGATGATCACAAGAGTTGTGTAGACGATATGGTCAAACATATTCTTTACATCAAAGACTTAGCAGGAATCGATGTGATTGGATTAGGTACAGATTTTGATGGTATTTCATGTCCTTTAGAAATTGAAAATGCTTCTATGATGAATTTATTAGAAGAAGCTTTATATAAGGCGGGTCTTACACAAGAAGAAGTGGAAAAAATCTTCTATAAAAATGTATTAAGAGTTTATAAAGAAGTGTTGTGAATGGATCAATGATCCATTTTTTTTGTTTTTCTTGAAGAATATGATATAATTTCGAATGTAAATTTCTGTAAGAAATATGAAAGAGAGAATGAAAGAGTATGGAATTATTGAAATTATTAGGTATTCTAATTGTCGTAATCGGATTTGTATTAAAATTGGATTCGATTTTGATTATTATGATTGCCGCTATTGTGACTGCACTTGTTGCAGGTATGGATCCTGTTACTTTCTTGGAAACACTTGGATCTAGTTTTGTCGCTAACCGCAGTATGTGTGTATTTGTGATGGTCATGGTTGTTACGGGAACTCTGGAAAGAAATGGTTTAAAACAAGCAGCAGCTAATTTAATGAAGAAATTTAAAAATGCATCAGCCGGTGTTGTTCTTGCGATTTATGGGGTGTTTAGATTGGTTTTTGCGGCATTTAATGTAAGCTTTGGTGGCGTAGCCGGATTTGTTCGTCCTATTGTATTGCCTATGGCGAGTGCTGCAGCTAAGAAAAATGGTAAAAAGATCAGTGAAAAGTATGAAGAAAACTTAAAAGGAATGGCAAGTGGTATGGAAAATATCGCATGGTTCTTTGGACAAGTTTTGTTTGTAGGAACAAGTGGAATGATTTTAGTGCAATCTACATTAGCTGGCTTAGGATACAATGTTGAATTGGTCGATTTAATGAAAGTGCAAATTCCGGTGGCAATTATTGCCGTAGCTGTTGCGATTGTGTATTACTATCTTAAAGATAAACAATTATCTAGAAAGGAGACTAAATAATGAATCCAATTCAATTTTATACGAGTGTAGATGTTACACTTTCAGAAAAACTATTAGAAGTCATGTATTGTATTATTGGATTGATTTCTATGTATGTTGCCTTTAAAAATCTAAAAGATAAAGAAAATAAAAACAGTGTTGGTTCATTTGTTTTCTGGTTTGATCTAGGAATTATGTTTGTGCTAGGTAAATGGTTACCTGCCTTGGTTGATGGTATCTTGTTGATTATCTTGGTTTTACCTCCAATTCTAAAGAAAGTTTCACCAGGTAATGAGCCTGAACCTACGCTTGAAGAGATGGAACAAAACAACAAGAAGATTGGCGCAAAAGTATTTTTTCCAGCTGTATGTATTGGTTTGTTTGCATTACTTGCAGCTTTCTTTACTAAGATTTCACCACTAGTTGGAATGAGTGTTGGTGTTTTTGTAGCTATGATCATTTTGCGTATCTATTCAAAATCAAATACACCAAGTGTCTTCTTAAAAGATTGTCGAAGAATGATGGATGTGGTTGGACCATTAAGCATGCTTCCAATGTTACTTGCTGCTTTAGGAGCTGTATTTACTGCAGCCGGTGTAGGAGATGTCATTTCTAGTTTAGTATCTAATATTATTCCTGCAGGCAATGTTACAATTGGAATTATTGTTTATGCGATTGGCATGGCAGTATTTACCATGATCATGGGAAATGCTTTTGCGGCAATTACCGTAATGACAGTTGGGATTGGGGCTCCTTTTGTGCTTAAATATGGAGCAGATCCAGTAGTGATTGGATCTTTAGCTTTAACTTGTGGATATTGTGGTACACTATGTACGCCAATGGCAGCTAACTTTAATATAGTGCCAGTCGCAATTCTAGAAATGAAAGATAAAAATGGTGTCATTAAAAAACAAGTACTTGTTGCCGTGGTTATGTTAGTTGTACAAATTGTCATGATGATCATGATGTCATAGGAGATGAAATGTTATGAAAAAAGTATTGATTACAGGATTTGATCCTTTTGGAGGAGAAACAATCAATCCAGCTTATGAAGCTGTTAAATTATTGCCGGATGAAATTAGTGGGGCAAAAATTATTAAGAAAGAAATTCCTACAGTATTTCAAAAGGGACCGGATGCAGTTTATGAAGAAATTCAATCTTCTAAACCAGATTATGTATTGTGTATTGGTCAAGCAGGAGGAAGAAGTCAAGTCACACCAGAATGGGTGGGTATTAACTTTAGAAATGCAAGAATTGCCGACAATGAAGGCAATCAACCAATGCAAACAAGTGTTGTAGAAAATGGGCCAGAAGCTTATTTTACAATGCTTCCTGTGTTTAGAATGGTTGAGAAAATGAAAGAAAATGGAATTCCTGCAAGTGTTAGTTATACAGCAGGTACTTATGTTTGTAACGATGTGATGTACTCTGTATTGCATTATTGTCATACAGAATTTAAAGATGTAAAAGGTGGCTTTATGCATGTACCTTTTGCGACTGAACAAACAGTGAATCAACCTGCAGGAACTCCTGGAATGAATTTAAAAGATATTGCCAAAGCTATTGAATTGTCTGTAGAAGCTATGTTAGAGAGTGATACGGATATTAAAGTGGTTTCTGGAGAAACGCATTAAGAGAAAAGATTGATTCTTTTCTTTTTTTCTTGTTCAAAAAAAAGGGGTGAGTCTATTATTGTGACTCACCAAAGAAATAGGAATATATGAAATAAACAGCTTTTTATTAGGAAAGGGTTATATGTATTGGGTTGATTACTGTTTATTTCTGTATATAGAATAGTTCTAAAAACTTAAAAGAAGCTTAAAGAAGCCGTGAAAATATTTACAAATTTATGAAAAAATGTAATTTCTTTCTTGACACTATGTATATGTTGAGTATAATAAGCACTATAAAGTGAATCGAGTAAAGATAGAGGCAGCATTGCATCAGAGTAAAACATGGAGTTGGCAGACTGTGAAGTGTTTGAAAGGTAACCAATGCCGAAAGAAGTAAAATGGCAATTTTATTTCTTGGGGTTATAAGGAATACTTATAACACTCCTTCGTCAGGAAGAGGCGTTATCTTATAGTTAATGAGATTGTTTTTTAGCTATGTGGTATGCCCGCATAGCTTTTTTCTATTCTTTGCCGATTAGAGAAGGAGAAAAAGAAATATGAACTTTAAAAAATTAATGGCATCTGCCATGGTATGTACTTTTGCACTAACTGGTTGTGCATCAAACACAGCTACAACATCAGAAGATAAGGACACATTTGTCGTTGGAATGGAATGTGGATATGCTCCATTTAACTGGCAAACATCTGAAAAAACAGATACTTCTGTAAAATTGGGTAAAGCTGGTTATGCGGATGGATATGATGTGCAAGTCGCTAAAAAGATTGCGAAAAAATTAGGAAAGAAATTAGTCATTAAGAAAACTGCATGGGATGGATTGATTCCAGCTTTAGAAGGTGATGAAATCGATGCGATCATCGCCGGTATGACTAAAGATAAAGATCGTGAAGAAGGAGCTGACTTCACAACTCCATATTATGATTCAAAGGGAATGATCATGATTGTTCGTAAAGATAGTGAAGAAGCTGGATATACAGATATTCAACAATTTACTGGAAAGAACATTGTTGGTCAAAAAGCAACAAACTATGACTCAGTTATTGATCAAATCAAAGGTGTAAATCACGTAACACCAAAGGCTACTTATCCAGAAATGGTATTGGCTTTACAACAACACGAAGTGGATGGAATTACTGCTGAAATGGCAGTTGCCAAAGGTGTGGTAGAAGCTAACCCAGACTTAGCAGTCGTTCAATTTGCAGATGGACATGGATTTGATTGTGATACAACTGTTTCAATCGCATTAAAAGAAGGTTCTCGTGATTCAAAATTCTTCAAAAAGGTTCAAAAAGCATTAGATAGTATTAGTGATGAAGAACGTGAAGAAATGATGGAATACGCAGTTGAACACCAACCAACAGAGGATTAATTATGCGTATTGATATTGCGAAGACTTGGAACATCTTTGTTCGTAACATACCTCTTTTTCAATATGGAATTGAGATGACTTTGTTGTTTGCTTTTGTTGGTACTTTTGCAGGATTTGTCGTCGGCTTATTAGTCGGCGGCATTCGTGCGATTGAAATCAATGAATATGATTCAACAGTGATTAAAGTTTTAAAGAATATTGGTAGAATTATTACTGGCTTGTATATCTGGATATTTAGAGGTACACCAATGATGGTTCAAGCTATGTTTATTTATTATGCAGGAAAACCTGTTATTGGATGGACTCCGATTACAGCAGGTTTAATTATTATTTCAATCAATACAGGTGCTTATATGGCTGAAATTATTCGTTCTGGAATTCAGTCTGTGGATAAAGGCCAAAATGAAGCCGCTATGTCTTTAGGTATGACAACGATGCAAACTTTGATGTATGTTGTATTTCCTCAGGCCATTAAAAATTCATTTCCTTCTATAGGAAATCAATTGATTGTAAATATTAAGGATAGTTCTATGTTAAATGTTATTACCGTAACCGAACTATATTTCCAGACAACTTCAGTTGCAGGAAGTAACTATCGTGTTATGGAAACATTTTTAGTTTCAGCTATTTTATATTTAATTTTAACAACACTTGCTTCTTTCTTGTTGAATTATCTTGAAAAAAGAATGGATAGCGAAGGCAGCATGAAAGATTTCTGTAGCTAGGAGGGTATATATGGAAACAATTATTCAAATTCAACATCTCCAGAAACATTTTGGAAATCTTAAGGTATTGAACGATGTGGATTTCGATATTCATAAAGGAGAAGTGGTTACTATCATTGGGTCGAGTGGATCTGGTAAGAGTACAATGTTAAGATGTGTAAACTTGTTAGAAAGAATGGATGGAGGTCATGTATTATATCATGGTAAAGACATCCTTAGTGGTCAAATGGATGTGAATGAATATCGTTCTAAGGTTGGAATGGTGTTTCAAAGTTTTAACTTATTCAATAATTTGACAGTATTAGAAAATTGTATGTTAGGTCAGATTCGTGTCTTAAAGAAATCAAAAGAAGAAGCAAAAGCTACAGCTTTAAAATTCTTAGATGAAGTAGGAATGAAAGAGTTTGCGAATAAGCCAAGCACTAAACTTTCGGGTGGACAAAAACAGCGTGTTGCGATTGCGCGTGCTCTATGCATGGATCCTGAAGTGTTACTATTTGATGAGCCAACTAGTGCACTAGACCCAGAAATGGTTGGTGATGTTTTGGATGTTATGAAAAAGCTAGCCAATGAAGGTTTGACGATGGTTATCGTTACACATGAAATGCAGTTTGCCAGAGAAGTCAGTGACCGTGTTATTTTTATGGATAAAGGTGTTATTGCTGAACAGGGAAGTCCAGAACAATTGTTCGAGCATCCTCAACAAGAAAGAACGCAACAGTTTTTATCTCGTTATCAAAGCCGTTAAGCGGCTTTTTCTTTTTGTGAAAAAATTCATTTGTTGAGACGAGTTCATTGAAAAAAGGCCTAGTTAGTGTTATATTATTATCGATTAATGGAGGAAAAATACAATGGAAAAAAGACCAGTAATTTTGGTTGTTATGGACGGTATTGGTATTCGTGAAGATAAGAAGAACAATGCGGTTGCATTAGCCAACAAACCAACACTTGATAAATTGTGGGCAGAATGTCCACATACACAACTTCGTGCTCATGGACTTGCAGTAGGACTTCCTACAGATTCAGATATGGGTAACTCAGAAGTTGGACACAACGCATTAGGTTGTGGACAAATTTACTCTCAAGGAGCTAAATTAGTTAATGAAAATATTGAGTCTAAAGAAATCTTCAATTCTAAAACTTGGAAGGATTTAGCTGAAAATGCAAAAGGCAGCAAAATGCATTTCATCGGTCTTTTAAGTGATGGAAACGTACACTCTAATATTTCTCACTTAAAGGCTTTGATTAAAGAATCTAAAAATGAAGGTATTAAAGAAGTTCGTGTTCATGCATTACTTGATGGACGTGATGTTCCTGCAACTTCCGCTTTAGAATATGTAAATGATATTGAATCATTTATGGCAGAATTAAATGACGACAACTTCCACGCATGTATTGCTAGTGGTGGTGGACGTATGCAAATCACAATGGACCGTTATGAAGCTGACTGGTCTATGGTTGAACGTGGATGGAAGATTCACGTAATGGGTGAAGGAAGACAATTTGCTTCAACTACAGAAGCTATTGAAACTTATCGTAAAGAATTAAATGTTGTTGACCAAGATCTTCCAGGATTTGTCATCGCAAAAGATGGTACTCCAGTAGGTACTATCGATGATGGTGATAGCGTAGTATTATTCAACTTCCGTGGTGACCGCGCTCAAGAAATCTCTTTAGCATTTGATGGAGATGCTTCATTTGATAAATTTGATCGTGTTAAAGTTCCAAATGTTAAATTTGCAGGTATGTTACAATATGATGCAGACTTACAAATTCCAAAGAACTATTTGACTGAACCACCAAAAATCAAATATACATTGACTGAAGAATTATGCAAACATGGTATTCGTGAATATGCAATTAGTGAAACTCAAAAATATGGACACGTTACTTATTTCTGGAATGGTAACCGTTCAGAAAAATTTGATGAGTCTTTAGAAACTTATGTTGAAATTCCAAGTGATGTAGTTCCATTTGAACAAAGACCTTGGATGAAGGCTGCTGAAATCACTGACAAATTGTGTGAAGCAATCGAAAGTGGAAACTATGATTTCATTCGTACAAACTATCCAAATGGTGACATGGTAGGACATACTGGAAGTTTACCTGCAACTATTATTGGTGTTGAATCTGTAGACTTAGAACTTGCACGTGTTATTGAATCTGTAAATAAAGTAAATGGTATTTTATTAGTAACTGCAGACCATGGTAATGCGGACGATGAAAGTAAGACTAGCCACACATTAGCACCAGTTCCATTCATTGTATATAATGCTGAATGTGAATTAAAAGAAGGCGAAGATCTAGGATTGTCAAATGTTGCAGCTACAGTTTGTGATTTCTTAGGATTAGAACCAAACGAACACTGGAACCCATCTTTAAAAAAATAATTTAGATTATAAGGAGTAATGTAAAATAAACTTTACTCCTTTTTTATTTGCAATCGTGATAAAATGACAAAAAAGAGGTTGATGATATGGAAAGAGTTTTAATTGTAGAAGATGATGAAAATATTCGTCAGTTATTAAAATTAACACTGGCTAGTTTTAATTATGAGTTAGTTGATTTTGAGAATGGAAAAGATGCATATGATTATCTTCAAGACAATAAAGTTGATTTAGCTATTCTAGATTTAATGCTTCCAGGTATGAATGGGTATGATATCTTAAAGTTTATTCGTTCAAAAGCATCTTTAAAAGATTTACCAGTAATTATTTTAAGTGCAAAAGATAAAGAATTAGATAAAATTATGGGATTAGATCTAGGAGCGGATGACTATTTGACAAAACCTTTCAGTGTTTTAGAACTCGCAGCAAGAATTCGTTCTTTGCTTAGAAGAAGTAAAAAAGATGAACGCTTGATTCAGATTCACGGTTTATGTATAGATTTGGATAAACGCATTGTAACGATTCGTGAAGAGCCTGTTGAATTAACATATAAAGAATTTGAACTTCTAAAATATTTAGCTAAAAATGAAGGTCGAGCTGTTTCTCGTGAAGAGTTGATCAACCAAATATGGGGATATGATTTTATCGGCGAAAGTAGAACATTAGATGTACATATTAATTCATTACGAAAAAAATTAGGCAATGAATATGCACATTGGATTCAATCTGTAAGACAGGTGGGCTATCGTTTAGTATCTGGGGATAACGATGCATAAGAAAATTGTTCGCTCTTTCTTGATTACATTTTTAATCACGTTTCTTCTTGGCTTTGGTTTACTTTATGTAAGTTTGTATAAAGCATCCATTTCACAAGATAGGCAATATTTGATGAATACAGTGAAGCTTGTAAAAAATCTAGAAATTGATGATTTAAACACGACTCGTTTAGGAGATACATTTAAATCGGAAGATATTCGTATCACAATTATTAAGCGAAATGGTAAAGTTTTATATGATAACTACAAAGATAAGATCAGAGAAAAGCATTTACAACGTGAAGAAGTTAAACAAGCTTTAGAAGAAGGTACTGGTACATGTATTCGTCATTCGAATACCATGCAGAGATCTTATTTATATGTGGCAGATTATGAAGATGATAATCAAACAATTGTTCGTTTAGCCATGCCTTTTGATGGATTGAGTCAATCTATTTCAATTTTATTAGCGCCTTTTATTTTTAGTATATGTGTATCGTTTATGGTTGTATTTATTTTATCAAAGAAAATGGCTGATGAAATTGTTGAACCATTTCAAGATATCACAAATACAATTAATTCAACGAACATTTCAGAAGATGTTTTAACTTTTAATACATATAATTATCCAGAACTTTATAAAATCACAAATGCTCTGACAAATATGTCGAAAGAAAATAAAAAGTATTTGGAAAGATTGGAAAAAGAAAAAAAGGTTCGTCAGGAATTCTTTAGTAATGCCAGTCATGAGTTGAAAACGCCATTGACTTCGATTCGAGGATATACGGAGTTGATTCGTTCACATACAATTCAAGATAGTAATCAAATTGATACGTGTTTGGATTGTGTATTAAAAGAAAGTGATCATATGACGCAGTTGATTAATGATATTTTAACGATTTCTAAATTAGAAACTGAAGAAATGCAAGTGACATATTCACATATTCATGCAAAGAAATTATTAGATTCAGTTGTAGAAACTTTAAGACCACAAATTAAAAAAATGGACCTAAAAGTGTATGTGAATGCGACAGAATTTACAGTATTTGCGAGTATGGATCATATTAAAGGTATCTTTTATAATTTGATTTCAAATGCGATCAAATATAATAAGGTGAATGGACGTATTGATATTGTGCTGAAAAAGAATCAAAAAAATATGTATTTTAGTGTAGAGGATACGGGTATTGGAATTCCAAATAAAGATCAAGATCGAATTTTTCAACGCTTCTATCGCGTAGATAAACAACGTTCTAAAACGATACCTGGAACAGGACTTGGATTATCGATTGTAAAACATGTTGTTTATTATTATAAGGGTGATATTCATTTAACTTCAAAAGAAGATATAGGAACTAAAATTACGGTTGAATTACCGATTATTGTAAAAGAAGCCCCAGAAAGTTAATTTCTGGGGCTTGGTGCATATTCTTGTTCAGATTTCAGAACGTGAATAGCAAATACAAATAAAATCAGTAAGCGAATGAAATCGATTAGAATGAAGAATACAAATACGCGAATAGAATATTCATGGGAATTGTAGTATTTCATAAAAGTAGGTAAATAAACTAGAATGCGGATGATTTCACCAAGCATACAACAGGCAATAATCTTCTTTGTATATTTATGATTGTAGTACATATAGAATAATGGAATTGTCCATATGAATGCAGTAAATATACAGAGTACAAAGATATCTTTTGTCGCAAATACCTTTTGCATATCCATACTTTCAAAAAGATTTGAAAAGATTTGAATTAAAATTGGAAATAAAATCAACTCTCCATAAATAATAATACCTAAACGAACGGATAATTGAGGTAAAGTCATAGGCGCTTTTTCCGTTTCATATTCATCTTCATCGTCTTGTTCATCTTGTTCCATTTCTTTTGCGTATTTTTCTTTGATTTTATTGTAGTCTACATTTTTTGTTTGTTTTTCAACCCAATCATCATCTTCATCATCTAATTCAATGGTGTGATCATAATAAATCTTACACCAACGATTGTTTTTTAAATATCCTCCAATTTGGCTCAATGCAACTGTTTTCAGTAACATGCAAGCAATAAGGATAAAAAATGGAAGAATATTTTTAAGGTTGGATAATAGTAAATGGATTGGAAAATAAATCAATAAAAGTGTGATAACTAAATCGATCCAATAAAGTATGCGAAACCATTTGTTGCCTAAAGAAAGAAGAACAAAGGTGATGCCATATAATATTAATTGTCCAGCTGTTAGCTTTAATAACATGGAGTGAAAAGAAGGATCATCAACCTTTAAAAAGTTTATGTTAGAAAATAAATATGCCATTAAAAAGAAGTATATACATAATATGGCAAAATATAAAATTAAATGTATAGTTATTTTTTGTTTAGCTTTTTGATAGAGAATCAGGTTTTGTTCCTGTTTAGAATACATATAAAGACCTACTTTCTATTTTGAAATGAATATACATTTCTTATATTATTTTAGCATAGGAATGAAATTCATTGTCAATATTTTAACAATGGATTAATATATCAAAGGAGGATATTGAACATGGAATTAAAAACGATTCGAATTCAACGTGTTGTTGAACAACAAAATTTGGCATCTGTTATGAAAAGTGGTTCATTAGATGTCTTAGCTACACCACAAATGATTGCGTGGATGGAAGAAGCAGCCTGTTTATGTCTTGATTTAGACCAAGGCAAAACAAGTGTAGGTATTTCTATGAATGTATCACACGATATGGCAAGTCCACTAGGTCAAACAATCACAATTGAAGCTAAAATGGTACATGTGGAGGGTCGCAAAATAGATTATGAAGTGCAGGCTTTCCAAGATGGAAAATCGATTGGAAAAGGTGTGCACAGTCGTTTTGTGGTAGATGCACAAAAGTTTATGGATAAAACATATAAGAAATAAAAAAGAGAGCGGTAGAATTTATACTTTACCGCTTTCTTCTTATTATTGAAAGATTTAAAAGAATCATACTTAAAGCTCCAATTGTATCAATACAAATATCTGTGATTTGTGGACTTCTTCCCGAAACAAAAGATTGATGCCATTCATCACTACACGCATAAAGAATGCAAGTTAAAAGTGCAATCAATGCATAGCGTTTAACATTGTAGTTTTTATACATGTAGAGTGTATTATAACCAAGCAAGGCATAGATTGTAAAATGGGCTAGCTTACGAATGAAGTGCATTGAAACAGGCAAAAATTGTAAAAACCAAGCACTTGTTTGTGTGGATTGCTCTGCATTTTGATTTGAAAAATAAAATATGAGCATCATGTTACAGATTGTAAGAATAGTGAAGATGAATTTTTTCAAATGGAAGGCTTCCTTTCTTGGATGAATAATGCGTAATCCGCTTTTTTAAAATCTTGTTCATTAAAATAATTGTGAACATAGATAAAATGATAATCAAAAACATTGGTCATGTCAAAATCATCTAAGATGATATAGCTTATGATGTTATGTTCATTTATAAATTCTTGGATTGCCTTTGTACGTGGTGAAATTAAAGATGTAGTTGCCTTTATGTACTTTCCTAAGCCAAAAATATCAAACATAGTTTGTAGCTGATCAAGGGAGTATACAATTCTCCAAGAGCTTGTGATGACAATTTGTGCGTTGTATTTTTCAATTAATTGTTTCAAATAATCGATACTTTCTTTTGAAAAACAATAATAGACTTGATTGACTAAATATATATTTAAATTTGCGATTTTAGGATGATTTAATTTTTTGGCTAGAGTATTTGGTAAACTATAATCAAAACGATATGTAGTGCTTTTTCGGTTTGGATTGATGACACCATCAATATCTAAAAATATACAAGGTTTCATAAGTGGTCCTCCTGTTAATATGATAGTCAAAATTGTACTCAAGTTCAAATGTTGATATAATTTAAAAAAGGATGTGAGATTATGGAAAATAAAATTGTTCTTGTGACTGGAATGTCAGGTGCAGGTAAATCAAGTGCTATGAATGCCTTGGAAGATTTAGGGTATTATTGTATGGATAATTTTCCTAAGGAATTACTAGATAATTTAGAAGAATTATTAAGAAAAGATGAGACGCATTATAAAAATGTGGCATTAAGTGTGAGTGCAATAGATTATCAAGCTTTTGTCAGTTATTTTGAGAATATAAATAGAGAACTACAAATTTTATTTTTGGATTGTAGTGATGAAGAATTGTTGTTGCGCTATCGCTTTACAAGAAGACAACACCCAATGATTGTAAATCATTTAGCTACG
This sequence comes from Holdemanella biformis DSM 3989, assembly GCF_000156655.1. GTDB lineage: Bacteria > Bacillota_I > Bacilli_A > Erysipelotrichales > Erysipelotrichaceae > Holdemanella > Holdemanella biformis. Next base: position 67,777 of record NZ_DS996846.1, on the reverse strand, counting down.
ACATTAGAGGATGCGATTGAAGTTGAACGTGATTTTTTGGATCATCTACAAGAAAATTCACAGAATACCATTCATATTGATACGACAAAATTAAGTACTTCAGCTTTAGCAAGTCGTGTTTTACATCGTTTTAAAAGTGCAAAACGAAGTGTATTTACAGTAACATTTCAATCTTTTGGATTTAAGCACGGGGTGCCATTAGATGCAGATATGGTTATTGATGTTCGTTTCTTACCCAATCCATTCTATGATCCTTTGTTGAGAGAAAAAACAGGAAATCAAAAAGAAGTTTATGATTATGTTATGAATAAAACAGAAACACAGGAATTTATTGTTCATCTAAAAAATTATTGTGATTTTGTATTTAATCAATATGAGAAACAAAATAAGTCACATATGATTGTTGCGATAGGTTGTACAGGTGGACAACATCGTTCGGTTTCTATTTGTAATTGGTTATATGACACATATAAAGATACATATCGTTGTTTTAAATCACATCGCGATATTGGAGTGGATGAAGAATGAAAAAGATAGTTGTGATTGGTGGAGGTACAGGTCTATCCAGCATGTTGAAAGGCATGAAACGATTGGAAAATGTGGATTTAACGGCTGTTGTTACGGTTGCGGATGACGGTGGTAGTACAGGAAGAATTCGAGATATTTACAATGTACCTGCAGTTGGAGATATACGACATGTTTTGTGTGCGATGGCCGATGAAGAAGATGAGGGTTTCTTTTCGGATTTATTAAATTATCGTTTTGAAGGTAGCAAAGACATTGGTGGACATAATCTAGGAAATTTGATCTTTTTGGCTATGATCAACACGACAGGCTCTTTTATGGGTGCTATTGAATCTATTTCAAGAGTTTTAAATGTGAAAGGAAATATTTTGCCGAGTACATTAGATGTTGTCACTTTGTATGCCATGATGAAGGATGGGACTTTGGTTCGTGGCGAAAAAAATATTCCAACTGTATACAATAGTATTGATCATGTGTTCTATCAAACGGATGTTAAAGCTTACAAGCCGGCTATTGATGCGATTGAAAATGCAGATTTAATTATATATGGAATTGGATCGTTATATACTTCGATTATGCCAAACTTGATTATTTCAGATATATCTAAAGCAATAGAAAAGAATCCTTGTAAAAAGATTTATTTCTGTAATGCGATGTCGCAACCTGGAGAAACAGATGGCTATACTGTACAAGATCATATTCGTGCAATTGAAAAGCATTCGTTTAAACATCCGGTGGATTTAGTTGTTGTGAATCAATCAAAGTTACCAAAGAAAGTATTGGATATGTATGCTTCACAAAAGAGTTATCCAATTTGTATTGGAAATGAGGCAACGGACTATGCTATTATACAAAGAGATTTGTTGGCCTTGGACTCAAAAGGACGTATTCGTCATAATCCAATGGCGGTTAAACAAGTTGTTGAGGAACTAATCAAGGGGGTATAGACTTGTCCTTTACTAGCGAAATCAAAAAGGAAATTTGTAAAGAAGAAATCGATGCTCAAATGATGAAGGCACAATTATGTGCCCTTTTTCAAATGCGAGCAAGTTTACATATGAACTGGCAAGGTATGTATTTATCTTTTCAGACTGAAAATGCAACGATTGCTAAACATGTATTTCAAATTATGAAAACATTATATAATGTGGATCCGCGTCTATCTGTATTGAAAAAAATGCAGTTAAAGAAAAACAATATATATCGTATTCAAGTTTTTGATAAGGCACAGGAAATTTTGGAAGACCTTCAAATTCTTACGGATTCAGGTTTACGATATACGCCAAGTGTGAAAATGGTGCGTTCAGAAAAGATGGCTAGAGCCTATCTTCAAGGATGTTTTTTGGCAAGTGGCAGTATCAATTCACCTAAGTCGAGTAACTATCATTTAGAGATGTCTAGTCAGGAAAAGGATTTGGCATTGAGTGTTCAAAAATTGATGCAGCGTTTTTATTTGCCTGCAAAAGTAATTGAAAGAAAAAGTTTATATGTCGTATATATAAAGGCTGGAGATAAAATTGCTGATTTTTTGCGCTTGTGTAATGCTTCGAATGCGTTGTTTGAATTCGAAGATTCTAGAATACAAAGAGATTTTTACAATCAGATCACGCGTTTAGATAATTGTGAAGTGGCCAATGAAGTGAAAAGCTTGAAAGCGGCAAAATCACAATTAGAGGCGATTGAATTTTTGGAAAGTAACGCAAAAAATATTGTGATTCCAGAAAAGATTATGCATGCGATGCAAATTCGAAAGATGTATCCAGAAGCAAATTTGAATGAATTGTGTTTGGAATGTAAAAATGAATTTGGTGAAGATATTTCAAAGTCAGGTATGAAACATCGTTTGGCTAAGGTGAAGCAGATGGCTAAAGATCTCAAGGAGGATTTAGATGTTTAAAAAAATAGGGGTTGTAGTTTTATCTTTCTTATTATGTGCATGTTCAATGGGGGTTCAGTTAAAGAAACAAACGTTTACAATTGAACTTGGTAAAGATATTTATGCCAATCCAACTTTGTATTTAAAGGATTCATCTCATTCAAGTCGATTAAAAGTTGTTTCAAAAAGTGTTGGTGTAGATAAAAAGAACAATCGTTTTATGACATCGGGTATGGATTATCTGGTGGTTGGAGAATATGATTTTGCGATTCAAGACGGGAATAAGGAGTATCCGTTTGTGATCAAGGTAAAGGATACAGCACCACCTGTTTGTGCAAGCGAAGTCAGTCAAATCACTATAAGTGTTGGTCAAAATATTGATTGGAATTCATACTTTCATGCGACAGATCTATCAGGCGTGACATTTGAAGCGAATGTGGATACGTCATCGGCTTCTACACAAGATGTACAAGTGAAAATTAGTGATCGTTTTGGAAATGCAGTCACAAAAAATGTAAGTGTGGTTGTACAATGAGAAAAGCTGATAAAATATTGATAGTATGCATTATGGTTTTATCTATTTTTCTTTGTGTTCCCTTGTTTTTTACTAAACATGTGAATAGCTATGCGAGTGTCTATGTGAAAGAAAAACAGGTTTTGCGTATCGATTTATCAAAGGATAAATCTTATGTTGTGAATGGAAAGCTTGGTAAAGTGCATATTGAGGTCAAACAAAAAAAGGTTCGTGTCACTCAAGAAAAGAGCCTGCATCATTATTGTTCAAAACAAGGTTTTGTTTCGGATGCCAATGTTCCAATTGTGTGTTTGCCAAATGAAACGGTGGTAAAAATTGAAAAAGAAGCCAGTCAGGATACGGTGATACAATGAATGTAAAAAAAAGTGTAATTCTAGCATTTCTAGTTGCGGTGGGAATCTTGTTGCAGCTATTGGAAAGTTTTGTAGGTATCTTCATGATTGTTCCAGGATATAAGATTGGTCTTGCGAATATTGCAGGGTTGTTTGCACTATATATATATGATGAAAAATCATTGGCTTATGTTTCTTTACTTCGCATTTTTTTATCAAGTTTGATGCAAGGAACATTATTTTCGGTTTCATTCTATCTATCGTTAAGTGGTGGGATTTTGGCTTGTATTGCGATGATTATTGCCTATAGAAGTAAAGTGTTTTCTATATATGGAGTCAGCATACTTGGAGCTTGTTTTCATAATATTGGACAAGTGATCGCGATTACTTGGATCTATCAACAATATTTTATGCAACTTTTTTTGCCAATTCTTTTGGCATTATCCATTGTGAGTGGTATATTAATTGCAGTAGTATGTAAAAAAGTGTTAAGTCGAATTCATGGAGGTTTTTATGGGAAAATATAGTTATACACCAAAAGGTGTTTGTAGTCGTCAATTCAATTTTGAAATTGAAGATGGAATTATTCAAAGTTTTGAAGCCATAGGAGGATGCAATGGTAATTTGAAAGGTATTGGTTGTTTGTTGAAGGGAAGAAGTGTAGACGAAGTTATTGATACATTAACAGGTGTAACTTGTGGTAATAAACCAACGTCATGTCCGGATCAAATTGCGTGTGCGCTAAAGGCGTATCGTGGCTGATCATTTTTTAGGGGCTTTAAAAGAGATTGAGCGTCGTGCACAAAATAATATTCTTGTGTTTTCGGATGTTTTAAGTGAGCGCTTGGATGTTATAGCACAAAGCATGATTTCTAAACCACTTTCGGATAATGATTATTTAAAGTTGGCTGAATTGTATTATAAAAAATTTTCGAAAGAAAAAAATAAACAGGGAATGTTATTTTGCCTTTTAAGGATGCAACAAATTGTGTTTTTAAAAGAGCATACGGATAAACAAACAGATGACATTAAATTGGAGTTTAGTGAAGAAATTGATGCCATTACAAAAGCTTTTTTATCAAGAAAAAGAAATTATTATCAGAATTCATTAAGAAATATATTTCAAAGATTTATTTTGTTGGATACATTGGCATATGTTTTATTGTTGATGTTATTTGTGCTTTTATTTCACATTCCTTTTAAAGTTGCATTTATACTTCTTGTGCTTGCTTGGATAGTTGTGCTTGTCTATGCAAAACAGAAGGGGGTTCCATATTTTTATGATTCGCGTATTCAAACGCTTTCACAAGAGGTGGATTCAACATTTTTACAAGTGGATCAAGGTATTTTTACAAAAGTCGAGTAATCGACTTTTTTTCACAAGTTCATTTGTTATACTTGTTAAATATATCACAAATGTGTTATTATTAAGCCATGGGGTGATATAAATGCAGAATAGAAATGTGCCCAAAGCGACTTTACAAAGATATCCAGTGTATTTAAAAGCTTTACGTAAGCTACAAAAAAATGGCGTTGAAAGAATTATGTCTAAGGAATTATCTAGTTTTGTTGATATTGAACCAACGACGATTCGACGTGATTTTTCATTTTTAGGCAATCTTGGAAAGCAAGGCTATGGATATGATGTGGATAAGTTGATTGAAATATTTAATAGTCAGCTTGGCGTTGATTTTGATGAAAAGATTATATTGGTAGGTGCAGGTAACTTAGGTCGTGCATTAATGAATTATAATAAGTGGAATTATGTAGTTGGCGAAATTGCATGTGCCTTTGATGTGGATCCGAAAAAATGTGGAACTCAATTTGGTGTCGAAGTATATCCAGTGTCCGAATTGGAGAATAAGATTCCAGAAGGATGTCGTATTGCCATTTTAACAATTTCACATGATGTACAAGAAACGGTAGATAAATTGGTTCAGTGTGGAATCAGTGGCATAGTAGATTTTACGCATCAGCATTTTTTGGTTCCAAAAGGGGTTGTCATAAAAAGTATTGATGTGGTATCATCTATACAAGAATTGGTATTTATTACAAATTCATTAGAAACAAAGACGCAGAAATAGAAGTCGTCCGAAACAAACATTTAGAAGAGAGTCCTAGTGGGTGAAAAAGGATAATGTAAGTTTGGATAGATAACACCTGTGGAGTCGTACTGGAGAAATTAAGTAGACAGTGACGTGTGGAATGCGTTAAATTCCAATTGAGTGCATACATGCGTGTGATGAAACAGGATGGTACCGCGGTTATAATCGTTCCTTAATTATTAAGGGGCGTTTTTTTTATTTTGAAGGGAGAAACTATGTTAGTAAAAAAATTAAAAGAAACTTTTGAACAGTACGATGGACAAAGTGTAACTTTGCAGGGTTGGGTTCGTACAAATCGTAACTCAAAGGCAGTTGGTTTTATTGCATTGAATGATGGAACAACTTTTTCAAATGTCCAAGTTGTATATGGAGAAAATTTAGAAAATTTTGATGAGGTATCTAAAATTACAACTGGTTCTGCAATGGAAGTAACAGGTAAATTAGTATGTACTCCAGATGCAAAACAGCCATTTGAAATTCAAGCTGAAAATGTTTGTGTTTTAGGATTATGTGATCATGATTATCCTTTACAAAAGAAACGTCACAGCTTTGAATTTATGCGTGAAATTCCTCATGTACGTCCTCGTGCAAATACATATTATGCGATGTTTAGATTAAGAAGTGTTTTAAGTATGGCTATTCATACATTCTTCCAGGATCGCGGATTTGTTTATGTAAACACACCAGAAATCACTGGTAATGATGCGGAAGGTGCTGGAGAATGTTTTACCGTTACAACGCGTGAAGATGCAAAATATGATAAGGATTTCTTTGGAAAACATGCACAATTAACAGTATCTGGACAATTGCATGTTGAACCTTTTGCCTTAGCATATCGTAATGTTTATACATTTGGTCCTACTTTCCGTGCAGAAAATTCAAATACAACTCGTCATGCTTCTGAATTCTGGATGATCGAACCAGAACTTGCATTTGCCGATCTAGCAGATAACATGGATTGTATTGAGGAAATGATCAAGTATTGTATCAACTATTGTTTAGAACATGCTAAAGAAGAAATGGAATTCTTTGCGTCTATGATTGATAAAGAATGTATTAAGCGTGTAACACATGTGGCTAATTCTAGTTTTGAAAGAATGACATATACAAAGGCAATCGAATATTTAGAAAAAGCGAAAGATCAATTTGAAAACCAAGATATTTTCTGGGGTATGGATCTACAAAGTGAGCATGAGCGTTATATTTGTGAAAAAGTAGTAAATGGTCCGGTGTTCTTAACGGATTATCCAAAGGATATCAAAGCTTTCTATATGCGTATAAATGATGACAACAAAACTGTTGCGGCATGTGACTTGTTAGTTCCATATGTTGGAGAATTAGTTGGTGGATCACAACGTGAAGAACGTTATGATGTATTAGTAAATCGTATGAAAGAAATGGGAATGGAACAAGAAACTCTACAATGGTATTTGGATTTACGTCGTTTTGGAGGATGTAAACATTCTGGATTTGGTTTAGGATTTGATCGTATGTTGATGTATTTAAGTGGTGTAGCTAACATTCGTGATGTACAGCCATATCCTCGTACGCCAAGAAATTTAATTTTCTAATGATTTAAACAGGTATCTCGTTGATACCTGT
>NZ_DS996846.1:55240-59995 GCF_000156655.1 Holdemanella biformis DSM 3989 | reverse complement strand
ACAGGTATCTCGTTGATACCTGTTTTCTTGTGTGATATAAATAAGGGGTATGAAAAAAACAAGAGTAATAAATAAAAGAAATTTAAGCACAATGATTATCGGAATGGTTACGATTGCAGTTGCGATTGTCTGTGTTTTTTTATATGTTTCAAAGCCGAAACAAACGAATAAATCATCTCAATCTTACTTGAATGGTGTGGATGTTGATAAATTACAGAAAAAGGTGGGAAAGGATTTTGAAGGTACGTATCTATTAAAGGATTATGTGGTTTATGGAGAAACGTTATCTTTGTACAAAAGTAAATATGGATCAACAGAAACAGATAAGATGCAAGGTAACAACATTGTATTAAGAAATGTCATGACGGATGCAACAACGAGTTTTACTTTTAATGGAAGCGTAGATTCAGGTGTTGATTTAGGAACTTTAAAAGAAGGAATCTATGAATTATATACTTATAATCATTTTGAAAAAGAGCGAATTTATTTCAAAGATGCTTTTAAGGCAAAAGCTATTACTACGATGCGTCGTGATGAAAAGGTGACTTCCGTATCTTTTATGGCGGATAAAAATGCATTGAAAGAATATGGAATTCAATTTAAGAAGAATTACGCTTTTATTATAGTAACAAATCAAGAACCAAATGAAGATATTTATGATGTGGTTATTGATCCATGCGGAAATGCGATGAATTATTTTTCGAATACAGTTGATGTTGGTGCAAGTACATCTATTTTAGATGAGGCTAGCTCTTCTTTAGAATTTGCCAAGAAAGTGAAAAAAGAATTGGAAAAGAAAGGCTTGAAAGTAAAAATTTTGCGTAAGGAAAATGAAACTCCAGGCTATTATGGAGCGAATGGTCGTCCAGCACGTGCTTATAAGACAAAGGCAAAATTATATTTAGCCTTAGGTGCTAGTTTAGATGAGAATGTTTATGCTCCATATATGTTAACGAGTCCTTATACAAATAGTGGATTGGCTAATACGGTTTCATATTTTATGGAACAAAATGGTTTGACTTTATATGAAGCAAGAACGAATACTACACAGGAGAACGGTGTTTTATACGATTCTTATGCAGAAAGTGATGATGGAAAAGTTTTAGAGTATGAACTTTATCCTCAATTAAGAGAAACGGGTGGAAGAGCTACATATGCAGGTGTATATGGGGATGAGTTTAAAAATGAAGATTATAAAGATGCATATGGAATGTATGGCCTTTATTTTTCATATGCGAGTGCAATGAATTCGCAAAGCGTTACTTACTATAATGAAAATGCGGATGCGATAGCTAAAATATTGGTTAAAAGTATTGTTAGATATTTTGAAATTTAAGGGTGATATAGTATGAAATTACAATTGAGCAATATTCAAAAGTCTTTTGGTGCCAAAACGGTTTTGGCTGGTGCAAATTTTCAAGTACGTGATAATGAAAAGATAGCATTAGTTGGACGTAATGGTTGCGGTAAAACGACGTTGATGAAAATTATTTGTGGGCAGGAAAATTATGATTCTGGAACACGTATGGTATTGAATGGAACAAACATTGGTTATTTAGCACAGATTACTTTTGTGGATGAGGAAAAGACTGTATATGAAGAGCTTTTAACAGCTTTTGATAAGGTTCGTGAATTAGAAAAACAATTAAATGAGCAGGCGGAAGTTTTAAAAACAGATTCGAGTGAAAAGCAACTTGCGAAATATGATGCGTTGCAGACTCGTTTTGAAGCTTTAAATGGATATCAATATGAGGTGGAATTAAAGAATGTATTTTTTCATTTTCAATTTGATGAGAATGATTTAAATAAAAAATTATGTGAATTTAGTTCGGGACAAAAAACAAGAATCGCTTTAGTTAAATTATTGTTGACGAAACCAGATATTTTATTGTTGGATGAACCTACAAACCATTTGGATATCGCAGCTATAGAATGGCTTGAAAATTATGTGAAGCATTATCCTTTTGCGGTTGTTTTGGTCAGCCATGATCGTATGTTCTTGGATCATGTTGTGGATGAAATCGTAGAAATTGAATTTGGTAAGACACAAAGATATGTGGGGGATTATTCGCATTATTTAAAGGCAAAAGAAGAATATTTAAAAAAGAATCATGAGGCGTATGTTCGTCAACAACAAGAAATTCATCGTTTAGAGGATTTGATTGAGAAGTTCAGATATAAAAAGAACAAAGCCGCTTTTGCGAAGAGTAAACAAAAATATTTGGATCGTATGGATAAAATTGAAGATAGTTCATCGGATACAAGTCAAATAAAGGCGGTGTTTACTTGTGCAAGAAAGGGTGGTAAACAAGTTCTTGATGTTGAAGATTTAAGTGTTGGCTATGATAAAGTGTTGTCTAAAGTGTCCTTTCAATTACTGCAAGGACAACGTATGGCCATTGTTGGACCAAATGGTATTGGTAAATCCACTTTGATCAAAACTTTGGTGAAAGAACTTCCTGCCATTTCTGGTAGTTTCAAATTTGGTCATCAAATCGATGTGGGATATTTTAATCAGGAAAGTGCCCAGATGAAATCTAATAAAAATGTTCTTGATGAATTATGGGATATGGATCCGGATGCAACGCAAACACAGATTCGTAATACGTTAGCTAGTTTTTTATTTACGCAGGATGAAGTGTTTAAAGAAGTGAATGATTTGTCGGGTGGCGAAAGAGTGCGTTTAGCTCTTGCGAAACTAATGTTAGAACATGATAATGTTTTACTTTTAGATGAACCTACAAACCATTTGGATATACCAGCTAAAGAAGCATTGGAATCGGCATTAGAAAAGTATGATGGAACCATTCTTTTTGTATCGCATGATCGTATGTTTTTAAAGAAAATGGCTACGCGCGTATTAGAGATGGATTCTGTAGGTAAAATCTATGATTTGAATTATGAAGAATACTTGGATAAAAAGGCGAATAATGAATTGGTAGAATCGGTAGCGAAGGTTGAAAAAGAGGTAAAACCACAAACGGTATCTTTTACGGATTTAAAGGCTATTAAAAATCGTGTTGCGAAACTTGAAGTTTTATTAGATGAGGCTGAGCAAGATTTAGAGGCTATGCGAGAATTAAGATATGAGCCAGAGTATTATCAAGATTATCGTAAGATGGAAGAGTTGGATGCAAAAATCGATGATAAGCATAATGAAATAGCCGCCTTAATGAAGGAATGGGAAGAAAAAATGGCTATGATGGAATAGGGGTGTCAAAGACATCCTTATTTTTTAAAAAAACAGTTGCAATCAAAAATATGTTATGGTAATATATATGGGCACTGATAAATGGACTCTTAGCTCAGCTGGCAGAGCAACTGACTCTTAATCAGTGGGTCTGGGGTTCGAATCCCCAAGAGTCCACCATTTATGTGTATAAGTCGATGAGTCGGCTTTATTTTTTTGAAAAAAATATTGCATATACCACATGTGTATGGTATTATCAATAAGTAAAAGAAATGGAAAGATAGAAGCACCCCTTCTCACCTGATGTCTAGAGGGACATAGGTTCACGGCCAATTCAGTTTGAATTCGTTTAAAAGAGTGATGGGTGTTGAATGCACCCATTTTCTTTTTGTGAAAATTAAAAAAAGGATGGTGTCGAATATCAATAACAGAAAAGTTGCCCCAAATAATGTAAACGATGATTTGTTTAACGAAAAGATTCCGTTTAGAGAAGTTCTTGTCATCAATGCGGATGGAGAACAATTGGGAGTTATGTCAAAAAAAGAAGCATTGGACATTGCATACAAACAAAATTTAGATTTGTTGTGTGTTGCACCCAAAGCGCGTCCGGCTGTGTGTAAAGTTTTAGACTATGGTCGCTATCATTTCGAACAACAGAAAAAAGCTAAAGAAGCGAAACGTAAACAACATGTTGTTGAAGTTAAATCTTTGCGTTTATCACCGATTATCGATACACACGATTTTGAAACTAAAGTACGTCAGACGTCAAAATGGATCGAAGCGGGTATGAAAGTAAAGATTGATATGCGATTCCGTGGTCGTTTGATCACTCGCTTGGAAGTTGGTCGTAAGATCATGAATGACTTCATCGAAGCTATGTCTGAAGTAGCTATCGTTGAAAAGAAACCTTCAATGGAAGGTAATACGATGTCAACAGTGTTGGCACCTAAAAAGAAGTAAGGAGGACTAGACTATGCCTAAAATGAAGAGTCATAGAGGATTAGCAAAACGTGTAAAAAAGACAGGTTCTGGAAAATTAAAGAGATCTCACGCTTATACATCTCACCGTTTCCATGGAAAGACTAAGAAACAACGTCGTCACTTAGCTAAACCAGGTACTGTACATGCTACAGATTACAAACGTATTAAGGAAATGTTAGTTAAGTAATTAAGGAGGATATAAAGAATGGCAAGAGTTAAAGGTGGAACAGTTTCACGCGCTCGTAGAAAAAAAGTGTTGAAACTTGCCAAAGGATACTTTGGATCAAAACATACATTATACAAAACTGCAAATGAGCAGGTAATGCATTCATTCAGATATGCATACAACGATCGTCGTAAGTTAAAAGGAAACATGCGTAAAATCTGGATTACACGTATTAATGCAGCTGCACGTATGAATGACTTATCATACTCTCGTTTAATGCACGGATTAAAATTAGCTAATATTGCAATCAACCGTAAAATGTTAAGTGAAATGGCTATTCACGATGCTGAAGGCTTCACTAAACTTTGCGAAGAAGCAAAAGCTGCTTTAAATGCATAATTAAACTGTCGTAAGACAG
>NZ_DS996846.1:31397-54605 GCF_000156655.1 Holdemanella biformis DSM 3989 | reverse complement strand
TAAACTGTCGTAAGACAGTTTTTTTTGTATATTAAGATCTTTGTTTCGAAATAGAGAAAAATGGTATGTGAAATAGTGCTAAAATATCACAAGATATGAATTGTCAGGAACGACAAAAAGGACTATTGAAATAGCCAACATTTTGTATTCATCTGAAGTTGTTGAATTATTTTTTACAATCATCTTATGATCGCATTCAGGGCAGTGCAGCATATCTCTTGTCCTTGAATGGATTATATGTATAAGTATACTGCATTGTGGCTTTACATTTACATTGAATTGGGTCCTTATATGAGTGCGGTATCTGAATTTATTGAGTTTGTTTTTAAGGGCTTTGGTTCTTGTTTCACGAGAATAATCCTTATTCTTTAAGATTTTAAGAAGTGTATGTACTTTATCTAGGGTTTTCTTAGAAGCGTTGCATAGAATCCATAATATCGAGTAGTTAAGAAATGATAGTCCGGTATATGTATAATAAGGCAGTTTATAAAATCAATCACATTATCTGTGACATCATGACGTTTTTCATCCTTATGATCATTATAGAATCAACTGACAGTCTTTGATTCTTTATTGTATTCTGTGATTCTATTTTCACCATGAATTGATCATCTTTATTCTTCCATTTTTTGTACTCATTTTCTGCACGACGATGATTATAAGGTTTAGCCATTATTATTCCTCCTGGCTAAGCTTTTGAAGGGATATCCCCTCATAATCGAACCGACGAAAACAACAAAAAATTGCACAATCGAAGAAATTTATTAAAAAATTTGATTAGAAGAGCATCCCTCCTTCTAATTTACCGAAGAATATAAAACAAACAGATCCACTGCCTGAAACAGAGATCTGCACCAATTAGTTGTATTTTATAAATCTATTCCCTTTTTAAAACAAAAAAAGAACGGAGGACTTTGATTTCTTTGCATTAATATTATTAGAACATGTGAAGGTTAGTTCATCAATTACTAAGATGAAATAAATAAAAAATAAAAAAATATCACTAAAATGTGATATTTATGTTTATATCCATTTCCTCTATAATTAAAATAAAGAAAGAGGTCTAATCATATGGAAATTAGTTATAATCGATTGTTTAAATTATTAATTGATAAAGGTATGAAGAAAACTGAATTTGCAAAAATAGCAGGACTTACTCCTGGAACATTAGCAAAACTTTCAAAGAATCAAACAGTTTCAATGGATTCTTTAATTAAAATGTGTAAAACATTAAATTGTACATTTGATGATATTGTAGAGATAGTTGGGGAAGAATAAAATGGCAAAGTATAGTGTTAATAATCATTCTGTTGATAATATTATTTCTTGGATCAATAGTGGTGAAATTGCAATTCCTGAGATGCAAAGACCATTTGTATGGGCAACAAGCAAAGTAAGTGATTTAATGGATTCTTTATATAAAGGGTATCCTGTTGGATATCTAATAATTTGGAAAAATCCAGATGTCAAATTAAAAAATGGTACTTTGAGCAGTGGAAAGTTTCGATTCAGACCAGGTGATGTAGTGTATGGAAAGATAAATCCTCAGCTTGGAAAGTATTTCTATGCCAGTGTTGATGGGCTTACGAGTGCAGATGCATATGTTTTTAATGGAAAGAATGGAATATCGCAAAAGTTCTTATTTTCTTTGTTACAGACAGCGGATTTCTTTAAATATTCTGTATCTGTTTCAAAGCGTTCAGGTATGCCGAAAATCAATAGAGATGAATTAAATGCATATAGTTTTCTGGCTCCTAACGCAGAAGAACAAAATAAAATTGGTGACTTCCTATTGGAACTCGACCACCTTATCACCCTTCACCAGCGTGAGTTAAAAAAGCTTCAAAATATCAAGAAATCTATGCTTGAAAAGATGTTTGTTTAGGAGGTAAAGAGAAAATGAATAAAATAACTTTATATCACGGTACTCCGGACAAAATTGTAGTGCCCACATTCGGCAAAGGTGAGAAAAAACACGACTACGGACGAGGCTTTTATCTTACCGAAAGCATAGACCTTGCAAAAGAATGGGCAGTTTGCAGACCAAATGAAACAAACGGCTATGTTCATCAATATAAACTTGATACAGAAGGGCTTGAAATTTTAGATTTTCAAGAAAAAGGCGTTCTTGCGTGGCTTGCAGAACTGATGAAGGACAGGGATGCAGCTGACTCGAAGCGTTACCGTATGCTTGCAAAGAAATTTATTGCAAAATACGGTGTAGATACCGACAAGTACGATGTTATCAAAGGTTGGAGGGCAAACGCCTCATATTTCTATATCGCAAAGGAATTTGTAAGAGACAATATTGATATGGATATTCTTGAGGAATTACTGTCTCTTGGTGGCTTAGGTATTCAGTATTGTATAAAGTCCGAGCTTGCTTATTCCAAACTGCACGAAGTTGCAAATAGCTTGCAAACGGTTGAGTACACAGAGTTTAATGAAAAGTACAATCATCGAGACATTACCGCAAGACAGAAAATGCGTGTACTTGTTGATTCTGATGCTAACAGTGTAACAAAAGTATTTAGTACACTGTTTAAGGAGTGATAATTATGAAAGCCTATTCACAGGATTATTTGAATGATGTGGTAGAAAATCAGGGTAAGCTCTTTGACTTTGTTGCTCAAACTTATCCCGATAAGGACACTGAGGATTTTATCAAGACCTATATGGTAAGCAAAACAAGAAAAAGTATTGATGAGGCAAAAGCCTATGTCAACACAATGGACGCCAAAGAATTGTGGGAATATTTTACCGAGACCGAAAAGTATTCTTTGAAGTCTGGTAAGGCTCTTGATGGCTTTATGCCGGATTGGATTGGCGAGTTTTACGCTTACTATCAATGGTATTATAATATTCCGAGTTCCGAGGTTCTGAAAAAAGTACCGCTTGATTTCATAAAAAAAGCATATTATGGTTTGCACGACTTGGAACTTGATTTAGCGGTGCAAAAAGTCGGTGAAGTGTAATGGATATTATTTGTTTTCACAATCCCGATGAAGATAACGGCTATTTGAGTAATTGGTATCCGTCACCTTTTACGGTGGACGATATAGCGTTTTCTTCGATGGAACAATTTATGATGTACCGTAAAGCAATTTGCTTTGGAGATGAAGCTGTAGCAGCTCAAATCTTATCAACAAGTGATGTTGCCGAAATCAAATCACTTGGTAGGCAGGTATCAAACTACGATGAAAGTATGTGGAACGGCATTCGTCAAATTGTAGTTTATGAGGGGCTTTTAGCAAAGTTCTCACAAAATGAGGAACTAAAAGGAAAACTCAAAGCAACCGAAAATTCTGTTTTGGCAGAGTGTGCCATAAAAGACTGTATTTGGGGTATTGGTTTGTCAATGAAAGATCCTGATAGACTGAATAAAGCTAAATGGAACGGCCAAAATCTGCTTGGATATGCCCTTATGATGGTGCGTGAACACTTGTAATAGAATTATTCTTGGGAACAGCGTAAGTTGGGGGGATGTGAAATTACCACAGGAAAACTTGATGCAAACGCTATGGTACAAGATGAGCAATTTGATTTTTACACATCGGGCATAGATGTTTATAAGATTGATAAAGCTGCTTTTGAAGGTCCAGTAATTACTATTGCAGGAAACGGAGCAAGTGTTTGATATATGCATTTAGCAGATGGGAAATTCAATGCATATCAGAGAACCTATGTATTAACTGACTTTTTGACAGATAGACAATTTTTGAATGTTTCTATTGGGAATGAATTGCCTTCAAAAATTCAGGAAGAAGTTAGAGAAAGTGGAATACCATATATTATTTTGAATATGCTTACAGATTTAATTATTCCGTTTCCATCTCAAATTAAACTGGTTCAAAAGTCAAGGACAAATATCTGACAGTTCCTGTTAAATGAGTGTCACAAATAGTGATGCTCATTTTTTTATGCTTGTAATTTATTTGTTGTTTGCATGACAAAAGGAAGTCCTGATTTTTTAGCTTTTAGTATAATGTATCAATGTCTTTATAATAATCAAGTTGTGTATGATTCTTCCAATTCAATGGATCTTTCAATTGTTCCTTGATTTCATCGGTTGCTTCATTGTAATAAAAACGCAAAGCGTCATCAATTTTTTGGAGTATATCTTTTATCTTCGTTAATTGGGTTTCTACAAGTTCAAGCAGTTTGTCCCATTTCTTCTTGTCACGTTTTATGATTTCAAGTGGATTCATAAATAATCGAAACTGTTGTTCTTTTATTGTTGACAAATCATTACAAATAGGGTATAACTTAATCAGTTAGATGAAACTAACTAACACTAAATGCAGATTATGGAGTCGCTCTTTTCACTTGTTTAATAATTTGATTTCATAAGATGAGGACGTTTTAAAAATGTCCTTTTTTATTTACAAAATAAAAAAGTAAGACTATACTAACCATGGTTAGAGAAAACTAACAAAAAAGCAGGTAGCTTTTCCTAACAAAAAAACTTGATGTTTGATTTTTCAAGTGTTATCTTTTTTTTACCATTGAAAAGGAGGATCTATATTATGAAAGATGGATGGAAAAACAAGACAATGTGGACTTTTATTGGTGGTGCAGCCACTGCCTTAGCTGGTTCAAAATTTTTGAAGAGTGATACAGCACACGATCTAGCTGTAAAAGGTTTAGCTGGTGGTATGAAATTTAAATCTGATACAACTTGTAAATATGAGACAATCAAAGAAGATGCTAAGGATCTTTTAGAAGAAGCAAAAGTTAAAAACGAAGGCTAATTCAAGATGATTTCATTTACAATCGCCCATGATATACCTGGAAGAATGCGTATACGTTATGGGAAAGATGTGTTTTCACCTGTTGAAGGTGAAGTTTTAAAAAGAGATCTTAGCAATTGGTCCATGATTCATAGTGTAGAAGTGAATTCAATTACCGGAAGTGTTTTAATGCAGTATGATGCAACTTGTAAAGATACTTTATTGGAGAAACTTCATAATTTGAATCTTGGATATTTAAAAGAAGTGGATACTTCCGGTATTGTATATCACTTACAAACGCCAGAAGTAAAGGCAATGAATGCAGAATATAAACGTCGTTTTTTCAAAATAATTGGGAAACGATATTTTATACGTTGGTTTTTACCAACAGGAATCGGAAATGCAATTACGATTTATAAATCACTTGGATTTATAAAAGAAGGTTTAAAATCCTTATCGCAAATGAAAGTAAATGTTCCGTTACTGGATGCGACAAGTATAGGTGTGAGTCTTTTACAAAAGAATTTTAATATTGCCGGTAATATTATGATGTTGCTCAATATTTCAGATTTATTAGAGGACTATACACGTAAGAAAACAAACTTGGAATTATCGCAAAGTTTATCTATACAGTTTGATAAAGTTTGGATCTATGCCGATGGAGTGGAACAAGAGATTCCTATGGCAAAACTTCAAAAAGGGGATATTGTTGTTTCTCAAATGGGAGCGATGATTCCTATCGATGGAGAAGTTGTGGATGGAGAAGCCATGGTCAATGAGGCTAGCTTTACGGGTGAACCTTTGTCTAGACGAGTGGTAAAGGAGGATACGGTTTTTGCTGGAACTTTAATTGAAGAAGGAAAATTATTTATTAAAGTTCGTAATTTACAAGATGAAAGTCGTATCAGCAATATTGTGAAAATGATTGATACCAACGAATCTTTAAAGGCGAGCATTCAGGCAAAAGCCGAACATTTGGCGGATTCCATTGTGCCATTTAGTTTTTTGGGATTCTTTGGAGTCTTGGCACTTACACGTAATGTGACAAGAGCTACTTCTGTATTAATGGTTGATTATTCGTGCGCAATACGATTGTCCACTTCTATTTCTGTTATTAGTGCGATGTTGGAAGCGAGCAATCGGAATGTCCTTGTCAAAGGTGGAAAATATTTAGAAGCTGTAAAAGATGCGGATGTCATTGTATTTGATAAAACAGGTACATTGACAAATGCCAACCCTCAAGTTCAAAAAGTAACTCCTCTTAATGGATATAGTCGAGATGAGGTGCTACGCATTGCGGCTTGTCTAGAAGAGCATTTCCCTCATAGTGTAGCCAATGCGATTGTCAATCAAGCAAAAAAAGAAGGTTTGGTTCATGAAGAAGAACATGCCAAAGTGGAATATATCGTTGCACATGGCATTGCGACAACCTTACATGGCTTACATACAGTGATTGGGAGTGATCACTTTATCTTTGAAGATGATGGAGTTGAAAAGACACAGGAATTAGAAGATATCATTACTTTATTAGAGAAAGATGGAGCCGGTTCTTTGATTTACTTAGCCATTGATAATCAAGTGGCTGGTATCATCAGTATCTATGATCCTTTAAAACAAGAAGCGAAACAAGTGATCCATGAATTAAAGAATTTAGGTATTCAAAAAGTTGTCATGTTGACCGGAGATTGTAACAATGCGGCCAAAGCTGTAGCTAATGAATTGGATCTTGATGATTATCGTTCTTCGATTTTACCAGAAGGAAAAGCAAGTTATATTCAATCTTTAAAAGATGAAGGCCATACAGTAATCATGGTTGGTGATGGTATTAATGATACGCCTGCTTTATCTACAGCGAATGTTTCGATATCTATGCAGGACAGTTCGGATTTAGCTCGAGAACTTGCGGATGTTACATTAGTTTCTAGTAACTTAAATGAATTGGTAACTCTAAGAAAACTATCGGTTTCTTTGTTTGATCGAATTCATGCCAATTATCGTTTTATTGTTGCGTTTAATTCTAGTTTGATTGCACTTGGAGCCTTGGGATTTATGAGTCCAAATACTACAAGTTTATTACATAATGGAAGTACATTTGCGATTGCGGCAACAAGTACGCGAAAATATCTTTAGGCATTATCGGTTGATGATGCCTTTTCTTCTGATTATAATATAGAGATGGAGGATTTCTATGGTACAAAAATTAAATCATTCTGAATTAAAGGATATTACAGATATTGTCTATTATACAAATTTAAAACAAAAAAATTTAGTTTTACGAAATACATTTGTGTTGGGGTATTCCGTAGTGGGTACGCTTTTATGCTGGGTTGTAGGAGCTAGCTTAATTCGCGTGGCATCCGGTGTATCGGTATTCTTATTTCTTTGTTCCTTGATTTGTCTTTGTGTAGTAATTTATATTCTTATCTGCCGTTTTTTGGAGAAGAGAAGATGTAGAAAGAGGGTACAGGAAAAAGAAACAGGTGAATTTAATGTTCACTTTCGAAAAGATTATATGTTGTATGATCAACAGACATTTTCTTTAAAACGATTTAAGAAAGTATATCTGTATCATGATTTATATTTTTTTGTGGATTCAGAGAATGTTGTGATTGTAAAAAAATGTCAAGAAGTGGATCGAGCGATTCATAAAACACCTTATTTAAAAGTACAAAAAAAAGATGCGTTATTTTGCTTGTTGTAAACGCATCTTTTTATTTTATAATGCTTTTGATGTATATCCAGCTTTTGTTACAATATCAATCAATTCATCAGCTGTATGTTCTTGTTTAGATAAAATAGTCACTGTATTATCTTCTGTGTTTACTTTGGCATAAAAGCCTTCTTGGCTATTAAATGCATTTTCAATGGTATGAACACAGTTTTGACAATGAATGTCATATACTTTTAAAACCGCTTTGTAAGGGTAATGGTCTTTGTTTTTATCTTTTACCCTTATTTTTTTTACAGTTTCACTTGAACCACAACATCCTGAGGTGGCTCTTTTTTTAGTGGAACGAATACCAATATAGATAACAATAACTAAAATGACACAAATAATAATGGTTGGTAAGTTCATATGTTTAATCCTCCAATGAAAAAATACACCAAATAGTTAGAATAGTCAAACCAAGTTAATCTTATGTAACTTTTTGTTGACATTGGCTTTTGGTGAGAGTAAACTAACTGTGTTAGAAAGGTCTAACCAGGAGGGTTCGATATGCCATTATCTTTTGCAGATTTAAATTCGGTTAATACAATTAAAAAAATTGGTGGTTCTAAAGAACAACAGCGACACTTAGAAAACTTGGGCTTTGTGCCAGGGACTGAGATTGTGGTTGTGAGCAAAACCAATGGTAACGTAATTGTTAATGTTAAAGAAGTTCGAATAGCCATTAGTGAAGAACTCGCAAGAAAGATCATGGTGTAGAAAGGAGTAATTATGACTTTAAATAAAGTTTCAATTGGTCAAACAGTGACAGTAAAAAAATTGTCTGGTCAAGGAGCAACAAAACGAAGAATTATGGATATGGGAATTACGAAGGGTGTAAGTGTTACGGTTCAAAAAGTAGCACCATTAGGAGATCCTATTGAATTAACGGTTCGTGGATATCAATTGTCTATTCGTAAAGCAGACGCAGAAATGGTTGAAGTAGAGTAAAATTTAAAAATAGGAGGGAATTATGTCAATTCAAGTCGCATTAGCAGGTAATCCGAACTGTGGTAAAACTACATTGTTCAATGGCTTAACAGGTGCTACACAATATGTAGGTAACTGGCCAGGGGTTACAGTAGAAAAAAAAGAAGGAAAGTATAAGGAAGATAAAGATATTAAAATTACGGATTTACCAGGTATTTATTCATTATCACCATACACTTTGGAAGAAGTTGTATCTCGTGAATTCTTATTAAATGGAAATGTTGATGTTATTTTAAATATCATTGATGGTTCTAACTTAGAAAGAAATTTATTTCTTACAACACAACTTTTGGAATTAGGGATTCCAACCGTTGTTGCGATCAATATGTTAGATGTTATTGAAAAAAGAAAAGATACAATTGACTATAAGAAATTATCAAAAGAATTAGAATGTCCTGTATTGCTAATTTCAGCATTGAAAAATACGGGAATCAAAGAGTTGATGGTTGCAGTAAAAAAGGCAGCAAATACGCAATGTAAACCTAAAAATATTTATGCAGGTAAAGTATTAAATGCATTAAATACAATTGAAACAAGTTTACCTACAAGCATTGATACAAATCGTCGTTTTTTCTATGCCGTTAAATTGTTTGAAAGAGATGATAAAATTGAAGCAGCTATCAAGACTAGTGCAGATGCTAGTGTGATTGAAGCTTGCGAAAAGTCAATGGATGATGATAGTGAATCAATTATTACAGATGCTCGTTATACATATATCACAAATGTAATTAAGGATTGCTACAAAAAAGGATCAAAAGAAGTATTAACAACTTCAGATAAGATTGATCGTATTGTCACAAATCGTATTTTGGCACTGCCAATCTTTGCCCTTGTTATGTGGTTTGTATATTATATTTCCGTAACTACAGTAGGAACGATTGTAACTGACTGGACAAATGATGTATTGTTTGGTGAGATTATTCCACCAGCAGTGGATAGTTTCTTAACTTCCATTCAATGTGCAGATTGGTTACATGGATTAATTGTAGATGGTATTATTGGTGGTGTAGGAGCTGTTCTTGGCTTTGTACCACAGATGTTAGTCTTATTCTTCTTCCTAGCTATCTTGGAAGATTGTGGATATATGGCGCGTGTTGCCTTTATCATGGACCGTATTTTCCGTAAATTTGGTTTATCTGGAAAATCATTTATTCCTATGTTGATTGGTACAGGTTGTGGTGTGCCTGCTGTTATGGCAAGTCGTACCATTGAAAGTGATCGTGATCGCAAGATGACTATCATGACAACGACATTTATTCCTTGTGGTGCTAAGATGCCAATCATTGGTTTGATTGCCGGTGCCATTTTCCATGGTGCTAGCTGGGTCGCTCCTAGTGCATACTTTGTAGGTATGGCTGCTGTTATTGTTTCTGGTATTATGTTAAAGAAAACAAAATTATTTGCCGGAGATCCTGCACCATTCGTTATGGAAATGCCTGCTTATCACATGCCTCGTGCAGTCAATGTTTTAAGAAGTATGTGGGAGCGTGGTTCAAGCTTTATTAAAAAGGCTGGAACAATTATCTTATTATCGACAATCGTATTGTGGTTCTTACAAGGATTTGGATGGGAAAAAGGTGCATTTGGCATGGTTGATGATATTGATCATTCAATTCTATCTTCAATCGGACAAACATTCGCATGGATCTTCTCACCTCTTGGATGGGGCGATTGGAAAGCTGCGGTTGCTAGTGTAACAGGTTTAATTGCCAAAGAAAATGTTGTCGCAACATTTGGACAATTATATGGATTTGCCGAAGTTGCTGAAGAAGGAAATGAATTCTGGGGACAATTATCTGCAAGCTTTACACCTCTAGCTGCCTATTCATTTATGGTATTTAACTTATTGTGTGCTCCATGTTTTGCGGCAATGGGAGCTATCAAACGTGAAATGAATAACACAAAATGGTTCTGGATTGCGATTGGATATCAATGTGGATTCGCTTATGTATGTTCATTAATCGTTTATCAATTAGGCAGTTTATTCAATGGTGGATCTTTTGGATTTGGAACAATTGTAGGATTTATCCTATTGATTGGTTTAATTTATTTATTGGTTCGTCCATCAAAAGAAAGTGATACTGCTGAAGTTGAATTTGCGGTAAAATAATGTAAAAGGAGGGATTTCATGAATCTATCAACATTTCTAGTATTATTAGTTGTATGCGCATGTGCAGGCTTAGCTTGTCGAAGCATTTATAAAGATAAAAAGAATGGAAAATCAAGTTGTGGTGGAAGCTGTGGACATTGTGGCTCTCATTCGATGTGTGAAAATCCCAAGGCATTTTTTGATCAAATAAAAAAAGAACAATTTAGTAAATAAGAGCATCGAAAGGTGCTCTTTCTTTTGATATAATAGGTGCAAGAATCGAGGAAAATAAAATGAATTTAAAAGAGAAATATGCAGACTTAATTGTTCGTTCAGGTTTGAATGTTCAAAAAGACCAAATAGTAGTTGTACGTGCCAATGTAGAAATGAATGAATTTGTTCGTTTGATTGTGAAATCATGTTTTGATGTTGGTGCAAAAGATGTAATTGTTCGCTATAGTGATGATGAAATCAATCGTATGCGATATCTTTCGGGTAATCGCATGCCTTATGATTATGAAGCTTTGTTCCACAATGAAACGGCTGAAAAAGGAGCATGTTATTTGAGTTTAGTTGGAGAAGATCCAGATGGAATGAAAGGTGTAGATCCTAAACTAATGTCAAATTTTAGTAAGACATTAAGAGGGATGACTCAGCCATATCGCGATAAATTAGATTATATGCATGCAGCTTGGTGTGTGGCAAGTGTTCCAACAATGGCTTGGGCCAAAAAGGTGTATCCAGAATCAGAAGATGCATTATCTGATTTGTGGAATGCCGTATTAAAAATGAGTCGTGTTAATGAAAAGGATGCCAATGAAAACTGGAATGAGCATCGTGCTTCTTTTGATAAGCGAGTTCATATTTTGAATCATTTGGATATTGAAAGTGTTCATTATACAAATTCTTTGGGAACGGATCTAGTTGTAGAACTTCCAGAAGGCTATGTATTTGCGGGTGGAGGTTCATTCTTGGATAACGGTAACTACTATTTCCCAAATATTCCTACAGAAGAAATTTTCTCGGCACCAAAAAAGACGGGTGTAAATGGTAAATTATATAGTGCTTTACCACTAGCTTATAATGGGGCTGTTGTAAAAGATTTCTGGTTTGAATTTAAGAATGGACAAGTTGTGGATTATGATGCGAAAGTTGGAAAAGAAGTTTTGACTAGTATTTTAGAAACGGATGAAGGGTCAAAATATCTTGGCGAAATTGCCTTAGTTCCTTATGGATCCCCAATCAGTGCTATGGATACATTGTTCTATGAAACATTAATTGATGAAAATGCTTCTTGTCATTTTGCCTTGGGTGCTAGCTACAATGAATGTATTGAAAATGGTTTAAATATGAGTGAAGAAGAATTGTTAGAACATGGTATGAATCAATCTTTTGCGCATGTTGATTTTATGGTAGGAACCAGTGATTTATCGATTGAGGCGACATTAAAAAATGGTGAAAAAATCTTTATTTTTAAGAACGGTAAATACACAACAGAGTTTGACGGATATACATTAAATTAGTACAATAGTAGAGTTGGAGGGATATTTATGACAAATGAAAAGGAAAAGAATCCCAGTGCTTTAGAAGAACTTAGACAGTTAAAAAGAACGGATCGTATTAAATCTTTAGATATACATGAACCTGAATTGAAAGGTTTTAATGCAGAAAATATTTTCCATATTGATGAAGAGCCAGAAAAGAAGACATTATTTGGAAAAAGAAGTGCAAAAACACATGTGAAAATCAATGAAAATATATTTGATGATGAAGTGAGTGAATCCGTTGATATTACACCAAATACTTCCATTGAAGAAGTAGAGGCACCTATTGAAAAGCATACAGTAGAACCTGTGATGGGTAAGCGTGCTGAAAAAGTGGAGGTTGAAGAAGCAAAAAAAGTGGTTGTTGAAACCATTGATGCAGATGAGAATTTTACCACGGAATCGATTGAAAATGAATTAAAGACTTTTAATGTAAATCCAGTTGAAGAAGAAAAAATGTCTGAACTTGTTGAAGAAGAATCAACTCCAGTTTTGAGTGAAGAAGATATTTATGATGATGAGTATGACGAGGAAGAGGAAGATGAAAATCTTTATGAAGAAAGAAAAAGCTTCTTATATGCGGAATATCCAAAAATAGAAGAATATCTTCAAAGAAAATCAAATGAAGGTTATCACTTTGTTCGTCATGAAGGAAAGAAATATTATTTTAGAAAAGGTCAACCAAAAACGTATTATTATTCAATGAACTATTTTGTGGATGAGCCAGATGCAGATCAATGGCGCGAGTGGGAAGCGGATGGTTGGAAATTGGTTTCTAAATCAGATGGTAAAAAGAAAAGTGATGCGGGTTGGTTTACTTTTAGAAACGAAGAAGAAGATGGAGAATATCGCAAAGAAATTGATAATGATTCTGAAAAATTCCGTTTCTTTAAGAAATATTCAAGCTCATGTCGTTCAACAATGTTTTTAGTATTTATTTGTATGGCATGTTGCGTTGTGACAGGCTTACTTCAAATTTATTTCCAAGGCTATTTAGCAGGAATCGCATTATGTGCAGGTCTATTCTTAATTTCATTTATTGTATTCTGTATGTATGGAAGAATGCTTAGAAAATCAAAGAAGAGAGCTCGTGAATTAAAATCAAAATTAAGAGTTCGTGAAATTCGTGCAAATGAAAGAAGTAAAGACTTCTATGATACTTCTGAAAGTGAAGAAGAATTGGACACGGATTGGAATACATTGGAACAGCATACGGCTAAACAAAAGAAAAAAATATTTAAACGTGTGGATGATGATGAAGAATAAAGAGGCAAAATGAATTGCCTCTTTTTTTAAACTTTTTCGATTTGTACATATTGCTTGTAGTGTGCTAATACTTCTTCATCGATGGTATTGTCTGTAATCAATGTATCAAAGTTAAATAGATCATAATAAATATAGAAGTCAGCACGATTGAATTTTTTATTATCAGCCAATAAATATTTATTTTTAGAATTATCCAATGCGATCTGTTGAGACTCTCCTTCTTCTAAAGAATAAGTTGTGATGGATGAGTTGTAGATTCCGTTACAGCTAATAAATGCTTTATTATATTTTAATTTACCCAATACTAAATTTGTGATGGGACCCACAAACGTATTTGTGTTACCTCTATAATCACCGCCAGTAAGAATAACTTCTGTAGGAGCATGGTTCACTAATATATTAAATACGGCAAGACTGTTTGTGATGACACGAATGTTTCTGCCGGTCAATTGTTCAGCTAAAAATTGAATGGTTGTACCAGGCCCTAAAAATACGGATTCACCTTCTGAAATGAGAGTTGCAGCTTTATGGGCAATTCTCTTTTTTTCTTCAATTTGAACCGATGATTTTTCAATGTGACTCAATTCGTGGTCCATTGAAAAAGAAAGGCTTTGTGCACCTCCATGAACTCTTAACAATTTTCCGGATTTTTCTAATTCATCCAAATCTCTTCGCGCAGTCATGTCGGAGACGCCTAATTCGTCCATGATTTCTTGGATTGTTATGATTCCATTTTGATTTACTTTCTGTGCTATTTTAACTAAACGTTCTTTTTTTAACATATTGATATCCTCTTCTATGTTAAAAGATACCATTTCAAATATATTTAGTCAACATAAAGCAAACAAAAACAAACAATATTTATTAAAATGTTACTTAATAATTACAAAAATGTTCTAAAATGTTTGAAAAAGTGTTAAAATGTGTTGAATATGTTGACAATTGATTAGAAAACGCTTACACTAATGGTGTAAATGATAAGGCCACATCGTAAAAGGAGAAAAGAAAATGACTAAAGATGAGTTAAGTATGGTTGGATTTGAAATAGTTGCATATTCAGGAGATGCAAGAAGTACATTGTTATCATTGTTGAAGGAAATGCGTGCGGGTAATTTTGAAAATGTTGAGGAGAAATTAAAAGAAGCTGATGAAAATATTAATTTGGCACACCAGTCTCAAACTAAGATCTTACAACAAGAAGCTAGAGGAGAAGACATGGAAATGGGATTCATTTTCATTCATGGTCAAGATCATTTGATGACAACTATTTTATTGCGTGATATTGTAGATGATTTCATTCATTTATATGAAGAAAGAGGAAATAAATAATGTTAGACGGAATTATTAAGCAAATTGAAAAAGGAAAACCTTTCTTTGATAAGATTGCACAAAATATTTATTTAGGAGCTGTTCGTGATGGTTTCTTAACTGCAATGCCAGCCATCCTATTTTCAAGTGTATTTATTCTAGCTGCATCGATTCCAGAAATTTTTGGAATTGTATTACCAGCTACAGTATCTGATTGGTTATGGAAAGTATACAACTATTCAATGGGTGTTGTTGGTTTGTTGGTTGCGGCTACTACAGCTCGTTGTTTAGCTGAAAGTATGAATCGTAGAATGCCTAAAAACAAAGTCATCAATACAACAAGTGTTATGTTGGCAAGTATTGTTGGATTTATGTTGTTAGCTGTTTCAAATGTGGATGGTGGTATCTCAACTACATATTTAGGAACAAAAGGCTTACTAGCTTCATTTGTTTCAGCATTCATTACAGTCAATATGTATAAATTCTGTGTTCTTAAAGATGTTACAATTCACATGCCAAAAGAAGTGCCGGGAACAATTTCTCAAATGTTTAGAGATGTATTCCCATTCTCATTCTCTGTTTTAGTATGTGTATTGATTGATGTGGCATGTAGAACTGCATTTAATTATACTTTTGCCGAAGCTATTATCACATTGCTTCAACCATTATTTACAGCTGCCGATGGATATTTAGGAATCTGTATTATTTGGGGTGCTATGGCATTGTTCTGGTTTGTAGGTGTACATGGACCAAGTATTGTAGAGCCAGCTATTGCCGCAATTATTTATGCAAACGTAGATGCAAACTTAGCACTATTCAAAGCAGGAGAACAAGCATCTAACGTATTAACAGTAGGACTTGGAAATTTCGTAGGAACAATGGGAGGAACTGGAGCTACACTTGTTGTACCATTCTTATTCATGTTGTTCGCAAAATCAAAACAATTAAAAGCGGTTGGAAAAACAACATTTGTTCCCGTATGTTTTGCGGTAAATGAACCATTGTTGTTCGCAACACCAATTGTATTGAACCCATATTTCTTCATTCCATTCTTGATTACTCCGATGATCAACGTATCATTGTTCAAATTCTTTGTGGATGTATTAAAAATGAATTCATTCATTTATGTATTACCATGGGCAACACCAGCTCCAATTGGATTGATCTTAGGTACAGGAATTAGTTTATTAGCTGTTGTGTTAGCTGTTGTATTAATTGTTGTAGATGGAATTGTTTATTTACCATTTATTAAGGCATATGATGCAACTTTATTAGAAGAAGAAAAAGAAAAAGAGGCGTTAGATGCTTTAGAAGAACAAGTTGAAAAAGAAGAAGCTAAAGAAGTTCAACCTTTAAGTTTAAATAAAAATATCAATGTATTAGTATTATGTGTAGGTGCTGGAACATCAGCTATGTTTGCCAATGCCGTTAAAGAAGGAGCAGAAATTGAAAACTTACCAATTGATGCAACCGCAAGTGCATATGGTTCACACTATGATATTTTGAAAGATTATGACATTGTTGTATTATCACCACAGGTACAATCGCATTTAGAAGAAGTACAACAAGATGCTTCTAAATATGGTACTAAAGTTGTCGCAACAAAGGGTGCACAATATATTAAATTAACTCGTGATCCAAAGGGTGCCGTTGAATTTATTTGTGAACAAGTAAAGGAAGGATAAACGTATGAAATTTTCGGATGATTTTATTTTCGGAGGTGCTACTGCCGCATATCAATGCGAAGGTAGTACACTCGAATATGGTAAAGGAAAAGTATCTTGGGATGATTTTCTTGCTAAACAAGGACGTTTTAAAGCAGATCCAGCCAGTGATTTCTATCATCAATATGGACAAGATTTAAAACTATGTAATATGTTTGGCATCAATGGAATTCGTATCTCTATTTCATGGGCTAGAATCTTTCCGGAAGGAACTGGAAGAATCAACCAGGAAGGTGTTGATTTCTATCATAGAGTATTTCAAGAATGTCATAAAAATCATGTAGAACCATTTGTGACGTTGCATCATTTTGATACACCAGATGTACTTTACCAAAAAGGTGATTTCTTAAATCGAGATACGATCCATGCGTTTGTAGAATTTTCAAAATATTGTTTTGAAGAATATAAAGACGAAGTAACGTATTGGTTTACATTCAATGAAATCTGGGCTGTTGCCACAAACACATATATTGAGGGAACTTTCCCAAATGGGGAAAAGTATAATATGACGAAAGCATTTCAGATCATGCACAATATGATGGTGGCACATGCCTTGGCTGTGTTGGAATACAAAAAGGCTGGATATAATGGAAAGATTGGTGTTGTACAGTCTTTAGAATATAAATATCCATTTGATGAAAACAATTTGGATGATATCCAGGCTGCAAAAAATGAAGATGTACTTCAAAATCAATTCTTGTTGGATGCAACATTTAAAGGATATTATTCAACAGAAACAATGGAAATTGTGAATCGTTTAGTCAGCATTAATAATGGTACGTTAGAATTATTAGATGAAGATTTTGATGTATTGAAACAAGCTGCCCTATTAAATGATTATATGGGTATGAATTATTATCAATCTCGTTTTATTCAACATTATGAAGGGGAAAATGATATCCACCATAATGGAACAGGAGAGAAGGGAACTTCTAGATTCTGTTTAAAAAATGTAGGACGAAGAATGGAAAAGGAAGGCATTCCTCGTACGGACTGGGATTGGTTGATTCATCCAGAAAGTATGTTTGATATGTTGGTGCGTATTCGCCAACAATATCCAAACTATAAGGCAATCTATATCACAGAAAATGGTATGGGATATAAAGATGATTTTGAAGATGGAATTATCGATGATGAACCACGTATTGACTTTATTAGAAGACATTTAGAATTCACATTAAAGGCAATTGAAGCCGGAGTCAATGTCAAAGGTTATTTTGTCTGGTCTTTAATGGATATGTTCTCATGGACAAATGGCTATAATAAGCGTTATGGCTTATTCTATGTAGATTATGAAACGCAGAAAAGATATCCAAAGGCAAGTGCATACTGGTACAAGCGTGTTTCTGAAACTAAAGAGGTTTAACAATGAAAAGATACAAAGGCGTAATATTTGATTTTAATGGAACATTGTTTTTTGACAACCCAAAACATATTTTGGCATGGTCAAAAATATCACAAGATATTCGTCATCATGGAATTGATGAAGAAGAGCTTCATGTACATATCAATGGTGTACCTAATAATAAAGTTGTTGAATATATGTTTGGTGGAACGTGTGATCCATCCAAAACGGAAAAATATTCGCAGTTAAAAGAAGAATATTACCGCCAATTTTGTAAAGAGGATCAGGCAACATTTCATTTAGTCAATGGAGCTGAAACATATTTTGATTATTTAAAAGAATCAAATATTCCATTCACAATCGCATCCGCATCTATCAAACCTAATATTGATTTCTTTGTCGAATCATTTCATCTAGACAAATGGATTGAGCCATCTATGATTGTCTATGATGATGGATCGTATGAAAATAAAGTCGCAATGTTTATAAAGGCTGCCAATAATATTGGTGTGGATATTCAAGATTGTTTAATTATTGAAGATAGTGCTAGTGGAATTTCAAATGCTTATAAAGCAGGATGTCATAATATAGTCGTTGTGGATTCTGCCAATAAAAAAGAAGAATACGAAAAGCTTCCTGGAGTTACACAAGTGATTGATTCTTTTGAGAATTTTAAATAAGAGCCATTCATGCCAGAATGGCTTTTTGTATAAATAAAACATCAAATAAACAAAAACAAACAAATAATCATTATTTGAAACCTAAATCTAACATTTTGGTTTAAATTGTTGTTTGAATATGTTGACACAGATAAAGAAAACGCTTACACTAAAGTTAAATGGGCAAATCTTACATTTATAACCGCATCTACAAAATATTGATGATGAGCTGTATATAAATAAATGAATAATTGATCATTATTTTTGTGGGTAATGTAGTTGGAAAAAGGATTTGACTGTGATAAAAATGATTGATTTTGTTTGTATGGAAGGAGAACAAATGAACACAAAAATTAACCAGTTATTAGAGTATGCTCTAAAAAATGGAATGATTGAAGAGTACGATTATGATTATTGCGCAAATTTATTGATTGATCTATTTGGCATCTATGAATTTAAAAGAGAACAAGTAGAAGAATGTTCAATCTATGAGATTCTAGAATTCATGTTAGATTATGCGGTTGAAAAAGGTATGATTCAGGATACTGTAACTGAAAAAGATTTACTAGATACACGCATTATGAATTGTGTAATGCCTAGGCCAAGTGAAGTTGTGAATACTTTTAAGAGTCTATATTCTTTGAATCCAAAAAGTGCAACAGATTACTTCTATAAGTTAAGTATGGATTCAAACTATATCCGTAAATCAAGAATCGATAAGAATATCAGTTTTACACATTTCTGTAAATATGGCGATATTCAAATTACGATCAACTTATCAAAACCAGAAAAGGATCCTAAGGAAATCGCAAAGGCAAAAAATGCCGTAAGCACTTCATATCCTGCATGTTTATTATGTAAAGAAAATGTTGGCTTTGCCGGAAACTTAAATCATCCAGCTAGACAAACACATCGTATTATTCCATTGGATTTAAATGGACATACATACAATTTACAATATTCACCATATGTGTACTACAATGAACACTGCATCGTATTTAATAGTGAACATACACCAATGAAGATGGATCGTTCTACATTTGAGCATTTATTCGCATTTATTGATAAATTCCCACACTATATGATTGGAAGTAATGCAGATCTTCCTATCGTTGGTGGATCGATTTTAAGTCATGACCACTATCAAGGTGGAAGACACCATTTCCAAATGGAAGACGCAAAAGTTGTTAAGAGCTATACATATAAGGATGTACAAGTGGATATGCTTTACTGGCCACTATCAACACTTCGATTAACATCTGAATCGAAAGAAAACGTATTGGATCTAGCTACTAAAATCTTTGAAACATGGTGTACATATAGTGATGAAAGTTTAGATATCATCGCCAATGAAGATGGCGTTCGTCACAATACAGTAACGCCAATTGTAAGAAAGAAAGATGGCAAATATCAAATGGATGTAGTTTTACGAAATAATCGTACTACAGAAGAATATCCATTAGGTATCTTCCATCCACATGCCGAGCATCACCATATTAAAAAAGAAAATATTGGGTTGATTGAAGTTATGGGACTTGCGATTTTGCCAGCACGATTAAAAACGGAGTTAGAACAAATTAAATTATGTTTATCTGGAAAAGCAGATTTTGATTCTTATCCAGAACTTGAAAAACACAAAGAATGGTACAAACACCTAAAAACATGCTCGTATACAAATGTGGATACATTCATGGAGATGGAAGTCACAAAGAAATTCGTGTCTGTATTAGAGAATGCCGGTGTATATAAAATGGATGATGAAGGGATGGATGGCTTTAGCCGATTTGTGAAAACATTATGGTAGAGGTAAAAGAAAGATTAGAGAATGGAATTGATGTATTATCAATTTCCAATTCACATTTAACTGTAGAAGTTACAAACTTTGGTTGTACTCTTTTAAAGATTGTAACGAAAGACAAAAATAATCAAGACTGTGATTGTATCTTAGGATTTGAAAATGTAAGTGACTATCAAAAACGAGATGGAACCTATCTAAATGCATTAGTAGGACGTGTATGTAATCGTATTGAAAAAGGAACATTCACAATAAATGGTACAGAATATCATGTACCTATTAATAATGGTCCTAACTCACTACATGGAGGTATTGAAGGATTCTCTTATAAAGTATTTGATTATACTTTAATTGAAGATGGTGTTAAATTCCACTATGTATCAAAAGATGGAGAAGAAGGATATCCCGGAACTTTAGATTTCTATGCGATCTATTGGCTAGATGAATCTAGTTTACGCATTCAATATAGTGGAGTCAGTGACAAAGATACGTTGATCAATATCACAAACCATGGCTATTTCAATTTAAATGGACATGCATCGAATATTGATGATCATACGTTACGAATTTTGGCATCTAAATTTGGTTGCGTGGATCCAGATGGATTGTATACAGGTGAATTAAAAGATGTTAAAGAGACTGCATTTGATTTTAATACAGAAAAAAGAATTGGAGATTTTATTCATTCAGAGGATGAACAATTAATCATCGCAAGAGGTTATGATCATCCATATGTATTTGATACAAAGGAAAATCAAGTATGTTTATATAGCCCACTAAGTGGTATTGAATTAAAAGTATCCACAACATATCCAACAGCACAAATTTATAGTGCCAACTACTTAGATGGACAGACAGATAAATATGGAAAGATTATGCATCCGCAAGATGGATTGTGTATTGAAACAAGCTATATCGCCGATTCGATTCATAAAGAAGAGAATCCAAAAGTTTTATTAAAAGCAGGAAAAGTATTTGAAGAAGAAACAATATATACATTCGAGGTAAGAAAATGAAAACAACAGAAATTAAAGAACAAGTAGTATCAGGAAAATATGATGCATTAATTGAAGATCTATATGCAGATCCAAGTTTATTAGACTACCAAAAACAACGTTATGCTGGTGCATTAGATAAATACCAAACATTATTTGGAGATGATGAAGTGAGCATTTATAGTGCTGCAGGAAGAAGTGAAATCTCAGGAAATCATACAGACCACCAACATGGTTGTGTGCTTGCGGGATCTATCAACTTAGATGCGATTGGAATTGTATCTAAACAAGATCATGTAATTAAAGTGATTTCAGATGACTTTGACATCAAACCAATCGATTTAAATGATTTAGATAAAAAAGAAAATGAAATTGGAACAAGTGAAGCCTTGATTCGTGGTGTAGTTTCTAAATTAAAAGAATTAGGCTATAACGTTGGTGGATTTAAAGCTTTTATCACGAGTGATGTATTAATGGGAGCTGGACTATCAAGTTCTGCAGCATTTGAATCTATTATTGGTACAATTATTGATGGATTATACAATGATATGAAGATCGATATGGTAACGATCGCTAAAGTAGGTCAATATGCAGAAAACGTATACTTTGGAAAACCATGTGGATTGATGGATCAATGTGCATGTGCTGTTGGTGGGCTTATTTCAATTGACTTTAAAGATACTTCAAATCCAATTGTAAATAGTGTGAATGTCGATTTCTCAAAATATGATCACAGTTTATGTATTGTAGATACAAAGGGAAGTCATGCCGATTTAACAGATGCCTATGGTGCAGTACCACAAGAAATGAAAGAGGTAGCTCACTATTTTGGTAAGGAAGTTCTTCGTGAAGTAGATGAAGATGAGTTCTATGCAAATATCGCAAACTTAAGAACGGCTTTAAATAATGATCGCGCTATCTTAAGAGCCATCCATTTCTTCAACGAAAATAGACGTGTTAATACAATCGTAGAAAGATTGAACAAGGATGATTTTGAAGGATTCAAGACATTGATTCAAGAATCAGGAAATTCAAGCTATAAATTCCTTCAAAACGTATATGCAGACTTTGACTATAAGAACCAGGCTGTATCATTAGGTTTAGCTATGTCTGAAATGATTTTAAAAGACCATGGCGTATGTCGTGTTCATGGTGGAGGTTTTGCCGGAACTATTCAGGCCTTTGTTGAAAATAGCTATGTAGAAACATATAAAGAAGAAATTGAAAAAGTATTTGGAAAGGGAAGCTGTCATATTTTAAAAGTAAGAAAATTAGGTGGCTGCAAGGTTATTGACTAATGAATATTTTAGTAACAGGTGGAACCGGATATATTGGTAGTCATATTTGTGTTGAATTATTAGAAAGTGGTTATGACGTTGTCGTGATCGATGATTTCTCAAATTCAAAACCAGATGTATTGGATTCAATCTATAAGATTACAGGAAAGCATGTTAAGTTTTATGAATTTAATGTGTTAGATGAAGAAAAGACGGAATCTGTATTTAAGGAAAATAAATTGGATGCGGTCATTCATTGTGCGGCTTTTAAAGCGGTTGGTGAAAGTGTTCAAAAGCCAATTGAGTATTATACAAACAACTTGATGACTACTTTAGTGGTTGCCAAGATGATGAAAAAGTATAATGTTTCTAGTATTGTGTTTAGTTCAAGTGCTACTGTTTATGGAGATCCTGAAGTGGTTCCTTTAACAGAAGACTGTAAGCTAGGTGTTACTACGAATCCATATGGTTCAACAAAAGCGATGATGGAAAGAATCTTAACGGATGTGCAGTTTGCCAATCCAGAAATGAGTGTAACGTTACTTCGTTATTTCAATCCAATTGGAGCGCATGAATCGGGTTTGATTGGAGAAAATCCCAAGGGAATTCCAAATAACTTGATGCCTTATATTATGAAGGTGGCTACTGGTGAGCTTCCAGAACTTGGTGTATTTGGCAATGATTATGATACGCCAGATGGAACGGGTGTTCGTGACTATATTCATGTGGTTGACTTGGCAAAGGGTCATGTATTAGCGATTGAAAAGTACAATACGCCG
>NZ_DS996846.1:22375-31238 GCF_000156655.1 Holdemanella biformis DSM 3989 | reverse complement strand
GAACAGCTTGGCTGGGTAGCTGAAAAGAATCTAGATGATATGTGTAGAGATACATGGAATTTCGCAAAACAGTTTATTAAATAAATTAAAGAAAACAGGCAGCCAAGGATTTGGCTGCCTTATTTAATGAAGCACTGATATTGATTTAAGATAGTTTCTACATTGATTCGAACCACTTTATATGTGACTTTCTTATCGATTGTTAGAATGATATAAGATCCATGCCAATCATCTCTAGGTAAAGTGATTGAACCTGGATTTAAAATCAAACAATTGTTGTAGATTTGTTCTTTGACTAAATGTGTATGTCCATAAAGATAGATATCGGGATGATGTTGATCGATATCTTTTTTTATTTCATCCAATCCTTCATCTCCATGTGAGAAATGGATGCGTTTGTCTAAAACAGTTAATCTTTGAAATTTAGGTAAATCTAACGTATCATTATTTCCTTTGACACATATAAAGTTATTTAAATCATTAATGTTTGTAGCTTGAGAATCTCCTAAATGAATGAATTTCACATTATCTTTATAGAGTGAAGAATAGATGTGATAAAGAATTTTTAGGATATTTTGATTCCCGTGATTATCCGAAACAATTACGATTCGCATGTGTAGGCATCAAAATAATCTTCATAAACTTGAAGATTATCTTCACTATGAGCTAGAGCTGCAAAATAAGTAGACTCTTTGATTGTGTCCAATTCTACATTTTCCATTGAACTTTGTAGTGTGTATTCACCATTTTTACCAATAGCCCATATGTTTTCGTTATGATGATCTACATTTGAGAATTTATGTAACATTGTCGCAATGGCCATTTCTTCTGGGTATAAACACATTTTAAATGTATTTGAACAATAGGCTAAATTGTCTGCCAAGGCTTTTGCGCTTTCATGTGTTAATATAAACCAAGGATAGCTGACATAGATTGTGTCTTCCATTTCACGTTTTTTAAAGGAATGAACAAAACTGGATGTCATTTTATTCATGGCACGAATGGTTTTTGATTTTTGAAAATCATAAGAGTTTGTAAAGAAGGCATAGTTTTCAAATCTTTTCTTTACTTCTTCATTTTCATCTGAATTATCCACTTCATAATAGATATCTTCGTCTTCATGTGCTTCTAAATATTCTACAAGTTGTGCTTTTGATTTTGTAGGGATCATACCATCTGTCATTATGATGAAACGATCATAAGTAAAGGATCCGTCTTCTTTTTCATATTCCAAAGCATCTTTCATCAATACAATAAAGCCTCTAGGTAGTGACATATCGGCTGGAAGGGCAGTTTGTTGGTGGTGAGCCACATGTAACTGTGGTGTATCACAATAGGATAGAATCAAATCATCACGTAGATCATCATCGTTTACCATCAAGTAAACATCATCGCCTTGGTTGATCAATATATCTAGGTTTTCTGTTATTTCTTCAAAATTATTTTTCATATAGTGCATTAAATAAGCAATTTTCATGGAATTCACCTCATGAAATATTATAACATTTTAGCATCGTATGATAAAATACATTTATGGAAAAAGCAATATTGATTGGTGTACAAACATACACAAGCCATTCTTTTGAAGAAAGAATGGAGGAAATGAAAGAATTAGCTCTTGCCTGTGATATTGAAATTTGCATGAGTGTATCACAAAATTTGGAGCATCCTCATAAAAAATATTATATGAATCCTGGTAAGATTGAAGAAATCAAACGCATTCTTGAAGATCAAGCATGTAGTATGGTTCTTGTATTAGAGACTATTTCGCCTTCTGTACAAAGAAATCTATCGGACTTTTTTGATTGTGAGGTCATGGATAAGAGTGCTTTGATTTTAGAAATCTTTGCTTCTCGTGCTAAGACAAAAGAGAGTATGCTTCAGGTTGAATGTGCAAGACTTAAATATTTATTGCCTAGACTTCAAGGAAGCTACAAACATATGGATAGACAGCGTGGTGGTTCAAAAAACAAGGGAACGGGAGAAAAGAAAATCGAACTGGATGCGCGAAGAATTGAGAGTAAGATTCATTTTGTTGAAAAAGAATTGGATAAGATCCATACACAAAGAAGCGTACAGCGTAATCAGCGTAAAAAAGGTATGGTCAAAAGTGTAGCACTAACAGGTTATACCAATGCAGGTAAATCAAGTATTATGAATGGGTTTGTGAATGAAGATAAGTCGGTATTTGAGAAGGATATGTTGTTTGCGACTTTGACAACTTCAACACGTCAAATTGAAACAGAGAATCATAATGTGTTTACTTTAAGTGATACAGTTGGATTTATTAGTGATTTACCACACAGTTTAGTACAAGCCTTTCATTCTACACTTGAAGAAGCTGTGGTTTCGGATTTGATTTTAAAAGTCGTGGATATTTCAGATGAACATAAGGATAGTAAACTTCAGGTTTGTGAAGAAACATTAAAAGAAATTGGTTGTGAGAAAGTTCCATATTTGTATGTCTTTAACAAGTGTGATCAGACAAATATTGAATATCCAAAACGTGTAGAGAATCGTATTTATATTTGTGCCAAGGAAAAGTCGAGTATTGCGTTTTTAAAGCAGGAAATTGAAAAGGAATTATTTCATATGGAAACTTTACATGTCGTGATTCCTTATGAAAAGGTAAGTGTACTTGATTATATTCATACCAATGGTAAGGTGCATAAGCAGGAATATAAAGAGGATGGTATTGAGGTTGATTTTAGTATTCAACAAGATTTGATTCATCGTGTAGACAGGTTGTTACGAATATAAGAAAAGAGGAAGAATCCTATAATAGGTGTTCTTCCTCAATTGTTTTTTCTAGAGCTTTTGCCGCTAATAAACAAGTGTTCATACATTTGATGTTTGGATCTGTACTGTGATGTACAGGTTTGATGTGTGCACAATCTAAATTGCCTAATAGTTCTTTAAAGTTACGTGTATGTTTTTGAATTAACGGTCTTAATTCTGGTAACATATCATGTGCTTTTGTCTTACAAACCATTTTTGATAGGGCCGCAATCGATCCGACTAATGCGCCGCATGTACTTCCTATAAACATGCCACCACCAAATCCGGCCATCATTTTCATGTCTTCTTCTGAAATATCTAATTGATAGGTTTCATTGCAGGCATGAAGTAGCGTTTCTGAACAGTTGTATCCGCTTTGGTAATATTTTTTAACGTTTTCCTCAAGTATAGTCATAAATAGCCTCCTACAAGCTATTTTAACTTTTCTTCCATCCAAAATCCATTAGAATTTCATTTACATCTTCTTCAAATGTCGCAAAATGAATTCCAAGACTTTCTAGTTTTTCACTATCTAAACGATAATCTCTGAATCGATCTTGGTATCGTTCGTTGTTTGGTAAAATGATTTCTTCAATGAGTTCATCACTTGCGCCTAAAGCTTTAGCTACGTATTTTGCGGATTCATATGTGGTCATCGTGTTCTTTGATGCCACATGATAAATGCCTGGTTCAAGTTCTGTGATTTTATCAAATTGTGTAGCCAAATGCTTAGCATAGGTCATACCACGTTTTTCATTCACAGTAAATAATGTTGGAGTATGGTTGATTAGCGCATTCATGACATTTTTAATGATGCTTGGGCTTGCCTTGATGCCTGGATAGCTTAGTCCCATCATCCATGTAAAGCGTAAGATGATCGCATCATCCAATTGTTTTTGAATCAATTCTTCACATTCGATTTTATTTTGCCCATATACAGTCACAGCACTTAATGGTTCGTCTTCTTTAAAAGGACCACAATTTTCTTTTCCATTGAAAGCTTGTTCAGTTGAACAGAAAATCAATTTGGCACCTTTTTCTTTACAACAATCGATGATGGCTTGTGTACTTTCTACATTGATTTTATGAACTAAATCTGGATGTTCATTGCAGAATGCCGTTGTTGCATTGGCGGCTGTGTGAAAACAAATGTCAAAATCTTGAGAAGCTACAAATTTTTTTACGTCTTCAGGATTTGTAAGGTCTGCATCCTTTCTTGTCATGCAGATCCAGTTGAAGTTATCTTTTTGATACGCTCTTACTAAGCTAGCAATATAGCCGTTGGCTCCGGTAACTAAAATGGTTTTCATAAATTAGTCCTTTCTAGGATTTGACACTAATAGGTGTGCTCCTTGTTTGATTGTGATTTTCTTAGATGCGAATGGTACAAATAGACTGTCATATTGTGGTAATACAATTTCTTCACTATTCCATACGATCGTACAATCTGAATCAATATTGGATAGAATCATGTAATGTTCATCACATGTTAAGTCCATGTCTTTATCAGCATATACTTCGTCCACTGTAAAGTTAGGACAATTGCCAATTCGGTGTGTTTCCTGTTTTTGTGGAACAAAAGTAGGTTTTAAATTGAAGTTTGTGACATCAAAAGATTCTTTGACATGTAAAGGACGTGTTTTTCCATCTTTTCCTTTACGGTTGTAGTCATAGAAACGATAGGTTGTGTTTGAGTTTGTACCTACTTCTAAAGCTAAGATGTCTTTTCCTAAGGCATGAAGCATACCGCTAGGAATAATAATGTAGTCTCCTTTATGCACTTCGACTTTATTTAGATATTTTTCAACATCATCGTTTATTAAGGCATTTTTGATTTCATCTGCATCATTGATAGTTGTTCCGGCAACTAGAGTAGCGCCTGGTTTGGCATCTAGAATATACCAGCTTTCATATTTTCCGTAATCATTGGAGTGTTCTAGGGCATAGTCATCTTCGGGATGAACTTGAATGCTTAAAGCATCCTTTGTATCTAGATAGGCAAGTCGTAATGTTTCATGGAGTGTATAGCCTTTACCTAATACTTCATCCGGATTTTCTTGAATCATTTCCATTAATGTTTTATCCGTTCCAACAATTTTGTTTGAACAATAAGGGTGGGCACTGACTTCCCACCAAGTTCCATAGTCTTCATCGATGCCTCTAGCTTTAGAGATATGATTGGTTCCCCAAATTGTATAATCAGGAATGGGTTCTAATAAAAATGGTTTCATGTTATTTTTCCTCGGCTTCAAATTCTTCTAAGATTTTTAGTGATGAGCTTGTTCCAATTCTTTGTGCACCTGCATCGATCATGGCTTTACATGTTTTCCAATCACGAATGCCTCCGGCAGCTTTGACTTTTACTTGTCCTTCAACAGTTTCAACCATTAATTTAACATCTTCTAAAGTGGCTCCGCCAGTTCCAAAGCCTGTGCTTGTTTTGATGAAGTCTGGTTTTACTTCTTTGGCAATTAAAGCAACTTGTTTGATTTCATCTTTTTCTAAATAACAATTTTCAAAGATGACTTTAGAAATGACGTTGTGTTTTCTACAAATAGAAACAATACTTTCCATTTCTTCTTTAATGTAGTCCCAGTGGTGCATTTTTGCTTGTCCAATATCAATGACATAATCGATTTCGTCAGCTCCATCTTCAATCGCAATCTTTGTTTCGGCAACTTTAGATGCTAGACCGGCTTGTCCTAAAGGAAAGCTAATGGCAGCTCCTACATGTACACTTGTTCCTTTTAATTGTTCTTTACAGAATTTAGTCCAAGTTGTATTGATCGCAACCATAGCGGCTCCGATTTCTTTGGCTTCGTTACATAATTTTGTAAGATCTGCTTCAGTTGCATAAGGTTTTAAAAATGTGTGGTCAAAATAATTTGCGAGTTGTGTTTTGTTCATAATTGTTTACCTCTCTTTTACGTTTTCATTCTAGAACGTAAAAAAAGAGAAGTCAAGCAAATGTTATAACATTTAAAAAGAAATTGTTATATCATTTGAAGCAGGAAGATTATGATATACTAATTTTAAAAGAAATGGAGAGTTTTATGACAGTATTAGATACAAGTATACCTTATGAAAAAGTATTGATGGTCATGGCACGCAAGACCATTCGTAAAGAGATCGAATTAAATCCAAAATTTCATTATGTTGAATTTGATGAATCATTAAAAGAAGCTTGGTGCAAGCTACAAACCCAGGTTTGTTTATTTGAAAATATAGATGAGGCAAGAAAGAAATGGGATAGTATGCTTACTAGAGATAAAGATTTCTTTTCTAAACATTTCTTGTTTGTCGTAAATGAAAATAATGAATTAGTTGGTAGTGCAGGACTTTGGTTTGGAAATGATTTTGAAGAAAGTAGACTTCGTGTTCATTATGTAGCGGTAAGTTTATCGGCTCAACATAAAAAGATTGCGCAGGCCATGCTTACAAAACTTTGTATGATGTATGACATGATTCCAAGTAAATATCCATTGTATTTGGCAACTCAATCGCAAAGTTATGGTGCTATCAAATTATATTCAAGACTTGGTTTTACACCCTATTTAGGGGCTTATAAGGGTTGTACAGAACAAAAGAGTAAGAATGCGTGGCAAAATGTCACAGAGATCTTGCGTTGTAAAGCTTAATTGATAAATTGGGATTTGGAAAAGAGCCACTTTAATGATTAGAGAGTTACAAAAAGCTGATATAAATAAGGTTGCAGATATATGGTTGAATACAAACGTGACAGCACATCATTATATTTCTTCGCAGTATTGGCAAAATAATTTTGAAATAGTGAAGGAATTGCTGCTGCAGGCAACTGTCTATGTCTATGAGGATAATCAAGAAATACAGGGATTTATAGGTCTAAATGATGAATATATTGAGGGTATTTTTGTTTCTAATGAAATGCAGTCGCATGGTATAGGAAAAGCTCTTCTAAATTATGCAAAAAATAAACGAAATAAATTATTTTTGAATGTATATCAAAAGAATCTACGGGCAATATCCTTTTATCAAAGAGAAGGATTTGAGATTCAGTGTAGTGGTTTTGATGAAGCTACCAAAGAAAAAGAATATGTAATGGAATGGCAACAGAAATAGAATTGGGGATTTATGGAGAAAATTCTTATGTGCAAAAATATTCAGATTAAAGAGGAGAGAATTTCTACAATTGAATATATTGAATTTTTAAAGCGTACGGATATAGGATCACAGTATCCGAAGGAACGATTCGAAGAAAGAATA
Source organism: Holdemanella biformis DSM 3989 (assembly GCF_000156655.1). Lineage (GTDB taxonomy): Bacteria > Bacillota_I > Bacilli_A > Erysipelotrichales > Erysipelotrichaceae > Holdemanella > Holdemanella biformis. Next base: position 24,218 of record NZ_DS996846.1, on the reverse strand, counting down.
GCAAAGCTGGTTGATCATGTATCAATCAGTCTTGTTGCAAGAAACAAGGATAATCAAATTGTCGGCGTTTTATTTGGATTGACCGACTATGCCTATTGGCTTTATATAACAGATTTAGGTGTAGACAGAGACTATTTACATCAAGGAATTGGCACGGAATTGATTAAGACAGCACATTCTTTAGCAGGTGGTAAAAATGATATTGCGGTATATTTGGTTGCGAATGAAAATGCCATTGCATTTTACGAAAAATTAGGAATGAAAAAAGCAAATGATGTGATGGAATATAACCACATTGAATGGACACCTTTCACTGTAAAGTAATCAACGTAATGCAATAGATAAATCAGAATTTGTGGAGGAACAAACATGACAAAGAATACTGTGATTTTTATTTTTTTAAACATGATATACCTACTTATTTGGTATGCAACAAACAAAATAAGAAGCACTAAAGTTGGTAAAGAACTAGACAATGGGTTTGAATTTTACAATAGTTTAAGTACAAGTGATAAAGAAAATTATTGGAAAGAAGATACTAAAATTTTAAATCTTTTCTTTGTACTTTTCATAATATCTATGGATATTTCCGTTATTCTTCTTTTTAATGAAAACAATCTTTGGATATTTTCATTAGTTGCAGGATTAATTATTTCATCAGTTGTTGCAATAATATTGAGTATTAATCTTAAGAAAAAATACAAATAAGCGAATAAATTATAGTTTATGATCGTATAGATTAAGACAAAGCGTATTTATAAATGAAAGGCTGAGAAATCAGTCTTTTTGTATAGTTTTCATATTTAATGGTATACTTTAAGAAATAGATAAAACCAAATTTAAGGAGTAATTATGGCTTTTGATTTTAAGAAAGAATATAAAGAATTTTATATGCCTAAAAATAAACCAGTGATTGTAAATGTTCCTGAAGCAAATTACATTGCGGTCAGAGGTGAGGGCAATCCAAATGAAGAAGATGGAGCATATCAGCAGGCAATTGGCGTATTGTATGCGATTGCTTATACTTTGAGAATGAGTTATAAGACGAATTATAAAATTGAAGGATTCTTTGAATATGTAGTTCCACCACTAGAAGGATTCTGGTGGCAGGATGATATAGATGGTGTGAATTATGCAGATAAAGATTCATTTCATTGGATTTCAGTCATTCGATTGCCTGATTTTGTGAATGAAAAAGATTTTGAATGGGCTGTTGAAACAGCAACTAAAAAGAAAAAAATAGATTGTTCATCGGCAGAGTTTTTGACGATCGATGAAGGTTTATGTGTTCAAATCATGCACTTAGGATCTTTTGATGATGAACCAGCTACAGTTGCACTTATGGATGAATATTTAAAACAAAATGGATATGCGAATGATATGAATAGTCAAAGACTACATCATGAAATATATTTGTCGGATGCAAGAAAGGTTGCACCGGAAAAATGGAAAACAGTCATTCGACATCCTATAAGAAAGATTTAGATAAATTGGAATTTGGAGGGAATAAATTCATGGCATTAAAATTAATGAAAGGCAGTTTGCAATACAAAAATCAAATTATAGAAATGATTAAAGAGTGGAAATCGTATAACGATACCCATGACGCAAATACTTCGCCATGGGCTATATTTAAAAATGATTATGATGATTTTGAATATTATCTAAATAATTTAGAAATATCAACTACGGATGATGGATTTGTTCCTGATTCTACTTTCTTTTGCTTAGATGAAGACCGGGATACCATGGTTGGTGCTGTTAATATCAGACATTACTTAAACGAATATTTATTGAAATATGGTGGTCATATTGGAGATGGTATAAGACCAAGTGAAAGAAG
>NZ_DS996846.1:11562-22307 GCF_000156655.1 Holdemanella biformis DSM 3989 | reverse complement strand
ATTGGAGATGGTATAAGACCAAGTGAAAGAAGAAAAGGTTACGCAACCAAAATGATCAGCTTGGCTTTAGAAGAATGCAAGAAACTTGGTATGGATAAAGTTTTGTTGGTTTGTGATAAAGACAACATTGGTTCTGTCAAATCAATTATCAATAATGGCGGAGTATTAGAAAACGAAGTTTTAAAAGAGGGTAAGCTAATACAAAGATATTGGATCATGTTGTAAATGTAAATTCCAGTTTGCCATTGTAGATAGTTTTGAAAGGAAGAGTTTATACAGTGGTATACCTGCTTGTGGCACTTGTGGTAGCCGGAATCGTGGTATTGATCGGTAAAATATGACAATTCAAGTTTATAAGATTTGAATATTAAAACGTTAAGCAGGTGTTTAGGTATAATATAAGTACACTTGTAAAAATCGCGAACCATCAGAAGGGAGGCTTTCATGAGTAAGAAAAAGGCAGTATTTGTATGTGTCCATAATTCTAGCCGCAGTCAGATCGCGGAAGCAGTGGACGTTCTGATGCACGGCATAGAGGCAGAGATTCAGATAGAGAGGGAGGACGTGTAACTATGAAATATGGATTTACGCAGAGATTATTCGGTCATTTTTACCACAATTCATGTATGAAGCAGGCGAAGGCACAGCAGCTAAGTCTGGATAGCACAGCAATAAAGAATGAGTATAAAGCTGTCCTTACACGTGCCGATGACATAGGAAAATCCCATCTCATGAGCTCCTACTGCATGGGCATATATTTCATCGCTTTGAATAGAAAGACGACCCTTTCTCCGGAGGAATGCTTCAGTCTGTTTAAGGACGGATTGTATAATAACAAATTATTTCATAAGGTACTTGGGAATGCGGATAGCTACCTCGATGAGAAGAAACTTCCTGGAAGGAAGAAATGGTCCGAGGAGTCTCATCGGAGACGCTATAAGAACGACTGGGTGCTTGACATCATTGAGGGTGGTCCGGACGATGACTTCGTACTCGGTTACGATTACCATAACTGCGGGATCTGCAATCTCTGTCGCGCTGAGGGATGTTTTGAACTGGCAAAGTATCTATGTCGGATGGATTACGTGATTGCTGACATGATGGATATGAAGCTTACAAGGACACAGACGCTCGCTGAAAATGGTTCCTGTTGCGATTTCCGATATGGACGGAAATCCGGTTCATAGAACTGACAAGATATAATGTTTTTCATGCACGCGTGTAGAAAGTCTGTTGGTGATGATTTTATTGTGGCATTCCGTTTTGGTGCCTGTGACTATATGGAAGGCGGAAGTGAGATAAAGGATATTCCGGTTGCTGCTCGCATTTTTGAGCAGGCGGGTATCGACTTCCTTGATATTTCTGGCGGTCACTGTATCTATACCATAAAAGGAAAAACAGCGTCAGGGTGGTTTGCAGAGCTGAGTAAGCCAGCAAAACAAGCTGTCAAAGTACCGGTTATGCTCACGGGCGGAGTTAAAACCGGAGAAGATGCTGAAAAATTGTTGGAAGGACAAGCGGTAGATTTGATTGGCGTTGGAAGAAGTATGATGCGGGATGCAGAGTGGACACAGAAAGCACTTGCAGAAGTTCAGTAAATTCCAGTTTGTAGAAGTAAGGAAATCGGTATTTGTGGAGGAGGAATTCTATAATGAAATTTTTTGAAAATACCCGTAAGCCACAAGGTTTCGGCGGAAAATTGATGACGAAGATGATGAACAGCGGTCACGCCAAATTATCGCAATGGGGATTCTCAAATATCTCCACGAAGTCTGATGCTGAAGTTCTGGACGTCGGCTGTGGCGGCGGAGCAAATATTGCGGTCTGGCTTGATAGATGTAAAAATGGCCACGTGACAGGATTGGATTATTCTGAGGTTAGTGTGGCAGAATCTCAAAAATTGAACGCCATCGCCATTAAACAAGGGAAATGTAATGTAGTTAAAGGAGATGTATCTGCTATACCCTTTTCTGACGCGACTTTTGATTATGTTTCTGCCTTCGAAACAGTTTACTTTTGGCCAGGATTAGTAAAATGCTTTTCCGAGGTCAATCGTGTGCTGAAAAGCGAAGGCATATTCCTGATTTGTAACGAGAGTGACGGAACGAATGCCGCAGATGAAAAATGGACAAAGATGATCAATGGTATGAAAATTTACACATCTGAACAACTTGTTGCCGCTTTGAAAGAAGCGGGTTTTACAGAAATCAAAACGTATTCAAATACAAAAAATCATTGGATAAGTATTGTTGCAACGAAATAACCAAATTCCAGTTTGCCATTGTAGATAGTTTTGAAAGGAAGAGTTTATATGGATAGTAATGTTGCAGAAAATATAAATATACTCGCAAAGTTTTTGGGAACACGAGATATTGATGCGTTAAATCAAGAAGAGTTATTTAAACAATATGGAATTCATCAGGTAGATGTGATGGTTTTATTTGGTGGAAGTATTCTTGAAGGTGGCGATGTTTTAGCTAGTGGAATTAAAAACTTCGTTGCGAAAAAATATATTATTGTTGGTGGAGCAGGACATACAACAGATACACTACGTCAGGTTGTTCATTTAGAATATCCAGATATTGAGATAACGGATTTATCAGAGGCAGAAATATTTCAAAAGTATATTAAACATGTATATGGATGTAAGGCGGACTATCTAGAAACCAAGTCTACAAATTGTGGCAATAATATAACGTATCTTTTGGATTTATTGAAAGAAAACAATATTTCGTTTAAAAGTATCATTCTAAGTCAGGATGCTTCTATGCAAAGGCGTATGGCGGCAGGATTAAAAAAATATGTTAATGATAATGTGACAATCATTAATTATGCTACTTATTGTGCTAAAGTATTGAATCAGAATGATGAATTGGTTTATGAAGAAAATATACATGGCATGTGGACGATAGAAAGATATGTGAATTTGTTGATGGGAGAAATTCCTAGGCTTTCAGATGATGAGAACGGTTATGGTCCGAATGGAAAGAATTATATTGCGCATGTGGATATTCCCGAACATGTGAAAATAGCTTTTGCAGAATTGAAGATGGTTTTTGGAAGTGAAACAAGAGAAGCCAATCCATTGTATGCTACAAATATGAATAAAAAATAGTTAACAGTATTATTTGAAAAGTGGGTAAAGAAGCTAAGAATTCGTTTAGTCGAATTCTTTTTTTGTGTTTAGCACACAGGTGTTGACACTGCTAAAAAGGTGTTGTATAGTATTAGCAGGCAAAATATTAGAGTGCTAATGAAGGAGTGGTATTATGGCTAAGAAAAAACAGTTTAAAGCGGAGTCAAAACGTTTATTGGATTTGATGATCAATTCCATTTATACACACAAGGAAATCTTCTTACGTGAACTTGTATCGAATGCGAGTGATGCGATTGATAAATATTATTATGAAAGTCAAGGTCATGCGGATGCAAGTCAATTTGAGATTCGTATTGAACCTAATAAGGAAGCTCGTACTTTAACAATTTCGGATACTGGTATTGGTATGTCAAAGGAAGAGCTAGAGGAAAACTTGGGTACAATTGCGAAGAGTGGTTCTTTGGCTTTTAAAGAGGAAATGAAGAAAAAAGAAGAAAACAACAATGAAGATGTCGATATCATTGGTCAATTTGGTGTTGGATTCTATTCTGCATTTATGGTCGCAAAAGATGTTCGTGTTGTTACGAAAAAAGCAGGTAGTGATGAAGCTTATGAATGGGTAAGTGCTGGTGAAGATGGTTATGAAATCACACCTTGTACAAAGGAAACAAATGGTACAACAATTGTTTTAACTTTAAAAGAAGATACAGATGAAGAAAACTATTCTAAATATTTGGAAACTTATGAATTAAAAGAATTAATTAAAAAATATTCAGATTATATTCGTTATCCAATCAAGATGAATGTAGAAACTCAAAAAATGAAAGAGGGTACGGAGGAAAGTGAAAAGCCTGAATATGAAACAGTGGTGGAAGATCAGACTTTAAACTCAATGGTTCCTTTATGGAAACGTCAAAAATCGAAGATTACAGATGAAGAATACAATCAATTCTACAAAGATCATTTCTATGACTACCAAGATCCTCAAAAAGTGATTCATTTTAGTGTAGAGGGAAATACAAGCTTTACAGCATTGCTTTATATTCCATCACACTTACCTCAAGGATTCTATTCTCAAGACTACAAGAAAGGTCTTCAACTCTATTGTAGAGGCGTATTCATTATGGATCATGCCGAAGAATTGTTGCCAGACTCATTGCGTTTTGTGAAAGGTCTAGTGGATTCTCAAGATTTATCTTTAAATATTTCTCGTGAAATGCTTCAACATGATCACCAATTAAAATTGATTGCGGGTCGTATTGAGAAGAAAGTATTGAATGAACTTGGAAATATGCTTGCCAAAGATCGTGAAGCATATGAAAAATTCTTTGAAGAATTTGGTGTAAACTTGAAGTTTGGTGTCTACAACAACTATGGTATGGATAAAGAAAAATTCCAAGATTTGTTGTTGTTCTACTCTTCAAGAGAAAAGAAATATGTTACTTTAAGTGAATATGTTTCTCGTATGAAAGAGGATCAAAAAGACATTTACTTTGTATCTGGTAAAGATGTTGAATTGATTGATAAGATGCCAGTTGTTCAAACATTGAAGAATAAAGAATTTGAAGTTCTTTATTTAACAGATGAAGTGGATGAATTTGTAATGCAGACATTGATGAACTACAAAGAAAAGACGTTCAGAAATGCAGCTCAAGGAGATTTAGATTTAGATTCTGAGGAAGAAAAGGAAGCTTTAAATAAATCAAAAGAAGAAAATAAAGATTTATTGACATTTATGAAAGAAGCTTTAGGCGATGAGGTTGCTGAAGTGAAATTGTCAAATAAATTAACAGAGGATCCAGTATGCTTAACAGCTGGTGAAGGTATTTCTTTTGAGATGGAAAAGGTTTTTGCAAATATGCCTAACCAAAGTCCAATGCCTATGAAGGCAACGCGTATTTTGGAAATTAATCCAAATCATCCAATCTTTGAAACATTGAAGACTTTATACACTTCTGATAAAGATAAAGTTAAAGAAGTGGCTGAAGTATTATATGATCAGGCTTGTTTAATTGAAGGCTTCGCAATCAAAGATCCAATCGCATATTCAAAGAAGATCTGTGAATTGTTAGTGAAATAATTCTAGGCACAAACTTTCGAGTTTGTGCTTTTTTTTCATTCATGATACATTTAATCTAGGTGAAGATTATGAAGTATCAAGAATTAATGAAAGAAGTAGAAGGTGTTGGAAAACTAAAGTTAAGTGAGCAAGAAAACTTTTATCGTGATGTATTAAATGAAAGTTCAAATGATTTAGAAGTTAGGGTTGCGGCCACCTTTTATTTGGGTATGGCTTATTATTATGAAGGAAATTTTAATAAGGCAAAAGAGATTATTGAACCGATCATTTTGCAGTATCAAAGTATGCCATTTGTAAGAGAACTTATTTCTGCATTCAATTTAATGGGAGTTATGCTCTATTATGATGGGGCAAATGTTTCAAGTCGTTATTACTATGAAAAAGCTTTACAGATTGCGATGGAACATGAGGATGTGGGGCATTATTGTTATGAGTATAATAATATTTCAATTACGTACGTAAAGCAGGAAAAGTATGAAGAAGCTTTAGATAGTATTTTAAAAGCCAAAGAATACATGCCTTGTTGCGTTGAAGATATGGGTGCCTATGTCTATTTGAATTTAGCTTTGATTTACAATAGCCTAAATCAAGTGGATAAGGCTTTAGAAGCATTTAATATGGGTTTAGATGAGCATGATGGCAAACATATTATTTTAGAAGATTATTTGAATTGTGGTATTGAATTATTTAGTAAAGCCGGTATGGATTCTGAATTAAAAAGATGTGCCGATGAACTTGAAAAACGTATTGAGAGTTTGTGTGCGGTAGAATATATAGATGCATGTATTGCTTTATTTGATTATTATTTAGAGCAGAAGATGTTTGCTCAAGTCAAAGCCACCTTACGATATATGGATTCATATATGGCTAAACATCCGGATGAGATTCGTTTAGGCTTAATGGTTGAATCTTCTCGATATAAATATGGCAAAGTTATTTGCGATTTAGATGTCATAATTTTGGCATTAGAGAAAAAGAATGCATATTTTGAGAGGATTTTTGAGGAGGAACAAGTTCGTCGTTGTCATGATACAGAGCGCTATTTTGAAATGAATCGAAAGCTTCAACTCGCCTTAGAAAATGAAACAAAAGCCAATCAAGTTAAGATGCGTTTCTTGGCAAGTATGAGCCATGATATTCGTACACCAATCAATGGGATTATCGGAATGCTTCAAGTGATTCAAAGATGTGGCGATGATAAGCAACGCATCAAAGATGCCTATGATAAGATGTGGATATCAAGTACGCACTTGTTGTCTTTAGTAAATGACATATTGGATATTCGAACATTAGAAACGGATTCGGTTGTGTTGGAAAATAAATCGTTTAAATTAAGTCAATTATTAGGTAGGGTTCAAACTATTATTGATCTACAGGCATCGAATTATAAGATTGAATTGTTTATGAAAACGCAAATAGAACATGATCATTTGATGGGTAGTCCTATACATATTGAGAAGGTCTTGTTGAATCTTTTAAGCAATGCGATTAAATACAATAAGCCAAATGGTAAAGTGTATTTGTCTGTCAAAGAAAAAGTAGATTGTTTTGAATTTGTTGTAGAAGATACAGGAATTGGAATGAGTGAAGAATTCATTCAAAATAAGTTATTCAAACCTTTTGTTCAAAAAAATACACGTATAGATGGTGCGGGTTTAGGTATGAGTATTGTGCAAGAGCTTGTAAAGAAGATGAATGGGTCCATTGAAGTAAAGAGTAAAGAGAACAAGGGAACTTTGTTTATTGTTTGTCTTCCATTAGAAGTGGATAAAAATCCTGTCAAGACTCAATCATTAAAACCCAAAACAGTGTCCATTGAAAATCTATCTATACTTGTCGTGGAAGATAATGATATCAATATGGAAGTGATTGAGTTTATGCTTCAAAGTGAAGGGGCCATTGTGTACAAGGCTAGAAATGGTAAAGAGGCGGTAGAACAGTTTGGTCAAATCAAGAATTTAGATTTGATTCTAATGGATCTTATGATGCCTATTATGGATGGGTATGAGGCCACTTTACAAATTCGAAAAAAAGATAAAAAGATTCCAATTCTTGCGATGAGTGCCAATGCGTATATGCAAGATATACAGAAATGTTACCAGGCTGGTATGAATGGGCATATCAGTAAACCTTTATATTTAGAGGATCTAAAAGATCGAATTATTCAAATTCTATAAAAAGCCAGGTTTTTCCTGGCTTTATTAAATGATGATACCATTGCAGTGATCAATTTCATGTTGAATGATTTGAGCAACAAAACCAGAATAGGATTGTTTGCATTTTTTAAAAGATTCATCTTGATATTCAACAGTAATATTTTCATAACGAGTTGTATTTCTTTCACCCTCTAGTGATAAACATCCTTCTTTGACTTTGTAAGGTCTAGACTTCTTCGTGATTTTTGGATTATACATCACAATTTGTGCAGGCTCAATCGCAAAGATAATAATATTTTTAGAAACGCCAATCATATTGGCAGCCATGCCTACACATTGATCACTATAAGCTTGTAATGTATCTTTTAGATCTTGAGCCACTTGTGTATCCATTTTTGTAGCTGGAGCTGACTTAATAGCTAAGAAAGCTTCATCTTTCATTATTGGTTTAATCATAACATACCTCTTTTCTTCAAAAATCATATTTGTTTTAGATGTTTTTTTCAAGTATAATTGGCATATGCTGAAAAATATAGTATTTGATTTAGGAAATGTATTGGTTAAATTTGATTCAAATGAATTGATTTATAGCTTCTTTAATAAAAGACAAGAAGAAGTGAAATCATTCTATTTTGATTCTTTATGGAATGAGTATGATCAAGGACTTTATTCAGTGGAAGAAATGATTGAAAAGGGAGTAAAACAATTTCCTGAATTAGAGTTATGTATCAAAAAGTTGATGTATCATTGGACAGAATTTGTGATTCCACTAAAAGATAACGTTGCGTTTATCAAGGATTTAAAACGATTGGGATACAATGTATATATTCTTTCAAATATTCCAGAAGATGACACAAAGTATTTGAGAAGTTGTGGTGTGTTTGATAATATAGATGGCGGTATTTTTTCTTATGAATATAAGAAAATTAAACCAGATCCAGAAATATTTCATATATTGTTAGAAAAATATAATCTTAAGGCATCGGAATGTTTATTTTTAGATGATCGAAAAGACAATGTAGTTGCAGCAAGTAATTTGAGATTTAAAACAATTGAAGTTAAAGATTCAAGTAAAGTCATTGACTTAATAAAGGAGAAAATTAGTGAAGTGTAAAGTAGAAAAATTATGCGGTGGATGCTCACTTTTAAAACTGAAGCCGAGTATGCAGGCAGATAAAAAGAAAAAAGATGTAGAAGTTTTAGTTGAAAAAGCACATTTAAAAGTTCGTGTTGGTGATGTGCATATGGCTAAAAACGATACGCATTATCGTAATAAAGTCATTGTTGGTTTTGCGAAAGATAAAGGAAAAGTATATTCAGGTTTATATGCTTCGCATTCGCATCGTGTTGTAAAGACTGAAAATTGTATAATGCAACCAAAACTAGTGAATGAAATTATCAACAAGATTACTGAACTTGTAGGTTCTATGAAATTAGAATTATATAACGAAAGAACAGGAACGGGTTTATTGCGTCATGTATTGATTCGTTGGGGACATAAGACAGATGAAGTGATGGTTGTATTTGTCACAAGTCAAAAGATGTTTCCTTCAAGAAAAAATATGGTTCGTGTATTAACGAGCGAATTTCCACAAATTAAAACAATCGTACAAAATATCAATCCTAGAAAGACAAGTATTGTTTTGCAGGATGAAGCTATTGTTTTATATGGAAATGGTATGATTCATGATGAACTTTGTGGTTTAGACATTGCGTTTTCACACAATTCGTTTTATCAGATTCATTCTGAACAATGCGAAGTATTGTATGGTTTAGCTAAGAAAATGTTAGATTTAAAAGAAACAGATACTGTACTAGATACATATTGTGGTGTAGGTACAATTGGTTTAACGATGACAGATTCTTGTAAGAAAGTTATGGGTGTAGAAGTGAATCCGGATGCGATTGAAAACGCAAAATATAATGCGAAACAAAATAAAATCAAAAATATTGAATTTGTTGCGATGGATTCAACAGAATTTATGCGCCAGGCAAGAAAGTATCACAATCGTTATGATGCAATCATTTTAGATCCACCTCGTGCAGGTACGACAAAAGATTTTATTGAGTGTGCAACCGCTTTAAATCCAAGAAAAATTTTATATATTTCTTGTGATCCAAGAACACAGGTTCGTGATTTAAACCAATTTAGAAAACAAGGTTATGTCACAAATAAATTAGAATTAGTGGATTTATTCCCTTATACAGATCATATTGAAAGTGTTTGTGTATTAGAAAAGAAACAATTCAACCTAAAGCCTACAAAAAAAGCGCAAAGACAAGCCCAATTTAGATCAAGTAAAATGAGTAAGAAAAAACGTTAGGAAGCAAGTATGATTCCTTGTGTATGTACGACAAAAGACTTTCTATAGAAAATATTATAAAAGTCATAACACATAATTTGAATAGATTTTATTCAAACTTGTGCTATGACTTTTTCATTTAATTTGATTCGATTATTCATTTTCCAATCAACAAGTACTTTTCTACTAAGTATTGTTGTATCGACTGATTTTATCATATTAATGAATTGACATTATTCCAAATAGAACGTATAAATTAAATAATCAAAGATCCTAAAAGAAAAAACAGTCATAATATACTAAAATATCTTTTAGAGATTGAAAAATAGGCTTATATGCGGCATTCTAAAAGAAAAAAATGGAATAATATACCAAAATATCTTTTAGAGGTGAGCGTATGGATATAGAAACAGTTTAATGCAAAGCCTACAAAGAAGGCGCAAAGACAAGCACAATTCAGATCTAGTAAAATGATTAAGAAAAAACGTTAGGAAGCAAGTATGCTTCCTTTTGTGCATATGAGTAGGTTTAAATAATTTAGGATGATATAATTTGTTTAACAGAACGGAGAATACATATGTTAGAAATTGGAATTCAAGCACCGGATTTTGAACTGCCTGATCAAGATGGTGTGATGCACAAATTGAGTGATTATAAAGGTAAAAAGGTCATCTTATATTTTTATCCAAAAGATAATACAGCTGGGTGTACAAAACAGGCTTGTGGTTTTTCTGAAAGATACCCACAATTCTTAGAAAAAGGAGCTGTTATTTTAGGGGTAAGTAAAGATACGGTGGCTTCACACAAGAAGTTTCAAGAAAAGTATGGCCTTGCCTTTACGTTGTTGGCAGATCCAGAAAGAAAAGTGATTGAAGCTTATGATGTGTGGAAAGAAAAGAAGAATTATGGAAAGGTATCTATGGGTGTAGTTCGAACAACATACTTAATAGATGAATCTGGAATTATAGTTCGTGCAAATGATAAAGTAAAAGCGGCAAATGATGCTGAAAATATGTTGGAAGTAGTTTAGACACTACTTCCTTTTTGGTGTTTGTATAAAAGTGGTTCGTGGTATATCATTTTGTAGGGGGATACTATGTGGATTTTAT
>NZ_DS996846.1:7129-9656 GCF_000156655.1 Holdemanella biformis DSM 3989 | reverse complement strand
GACAGGTTCTGCCTTTTTTGCGGGCATTACTTCTGTACTCGCAAAATGTGGGATTTCAAAAACAGATTCCGATGTGGCAACCGCCATACGTACCATCGTGGTTTTAGTATTTTCGTGGGTTATGACTTTAATCACTGGTACACTATCTGGTATTACTGAAATTAGTGAAAAGACATTATTATTTCTAGTCTTATCTGGCATCGCAACAGGAGCTAGTTGGCTATGTTATTTTAAAGCTCTACAAAACGGGGATGTGAATAAGGTTGTACCTATTGATAAATCCAGTACGATTTTAACAATATTACTGGCTTTAATTTTCTTTCATGAAGGATTGTCTTTAGCTAAAATTGGCTGTGTATGCATGATCGGTTTAGGTACGATGTTGATGATTACTCGAAAAGATGAGTCTGAATCTAATTCTTCAGATAAAGGCTGGTTGATTTATGCGATTTTGTCAGCTGTATTTGCGAGCCTTACATCAATTTTAGGTAAGATTGGTATTTCTGGAATTGATTCTAATTTAGGTACGGCCATTCGTACAAGTGTTGTATTAGTCATGGCCTGGCTTATGGTATTTGTGAAAAATAAGCAGTCTGAAATAAAATCTATTGATCATAAAGAATTATTGTTTATTATCTTATCTGGCTTTGCGACAGGAGCATCTTGGCTATGTTTCTATCGTGCTTTACAGGATGGACCTGCAAGCATCGTTGTGCCAATTGATAAATTGAGTATACTTGTAACAATTGGTTTTTCTCGTGTTGTATTTCATGAAAAGCTATCAAGGAAGGCATTACTAGGTTTAATTTTGATTACAGTGGGTACTGTAACTATGACGATGATATAGGAGATTTTATGTGCAGATATAAGAAGATTGATTTAGAAAATTGGTGTCGTAAAGAGCATTATTTGTATTATACAAACAGTTTAAATGTTGAAGTGAATATGACGGCCAATATTGATGCGAGTGAGTTATTAACTTTTTGTCATACAAATGGATATAAATTTTATCCAACGTTAATTTATTGTGTGACTAAAGTGTTGAATCGAATTGAGAACTTTAAAATGTTTAAAGATAAAAATGGAGATTTATGTGTGTGGGATTCATTGGTTCCTAACTATACAATCTTCCATGAAGAAGATCATACATTTTCGGATTGTTGGACCGATTTTACGGATGATTTTGATTCTTTCTACAAAAATATTACTTCTGATATGGAATTAGGTAAAACAAAAAGGGGAATCAAGGTGAAATTAGGCCAACCTGCAAACTTTTATTGTGTTTCATGTACGCCCTGGACTGCATTTACAGCGGTTTCAAGTCGCGTAGTCAATGGGGGTGCTGCCTTCTTTCCAATCATCACAGCTGGAAAATATGATGATAATTATCAGATGCCTGTAAATATCACAATTGCGCATGCCGTAGCCGATGGGTATCATATTGGATTGTTCTTTGAATACTTACAGGAAGAAATGAGTGTTGAATGTTTAAAATCACACCTTGAATAAAGGCGTCGTATTTACTTTTTGGGCAAAGTGTTATAAAATTTTTAATGTAGGTATAAATTGAAAAGGAGATATAAAAATGAATCAATCACCACTTCAAAAAGCTAGATACCAATACAGTCCAAAATTGCCTGGAATGTTAAGAAATGGTATTTCAGAAATCTGTGTTAAGGAAGGAAACGCAACTCAAAGTGTTGCAGACCAAGAAAAAATCGCGGCTTTATTCCCTAACACTTACGGAGAAAAAGAAATTACATTCGAAAAAGGAGAAAATACTTCTGCAGCTAAAAAACAAGTTGTAGGTGTAATCTTATCTGGTGGACAAGCACCTGGTGGACACAACGTTATTTGTGGTCTATATGATGCATTAAAAGCTACTAGTAAAGAAAACGTTCTTTACGGATTTAAAAATGGTCCTATTGGATTATTAGAAGACAACTATGTAGAATTCGATGATGCTTATATCGATGCATACAGAAATACTGGTGGATTTGATATTATCGGATCTGGACGTACAAAATTAGAAACTGAAGAGCAATTCGCAGTTGCTGCAAAAGTTTGTGAAAAACACGGAATCACTGCTATCGTAATTATCGGTGGTGATGACTCAAATACAAATGCTGCTGTATTAGCTGAATACTTTGCTGCTCACAATACAGGTGTTCAAGTTATCGGTTGTCCAAAAACTATCGATGGTGACTTGAAAAACGAAGACATCGAATGTTCATTTGGATTCGATACTGCAACTAAAACATATAGTGAATTAATCGGAAACATCGAACGTGATGCAAACTCAGCTAAAAAATACTGGCACTTTGTAAAAGTTATGGGACGTAGTGCAAGTCACGTAGCTTTGGAATGTGCTTTAGAAACTCAACCAAACATTTGTTTAATTTCAGAAGAAGTTGCTGCTAAAAAACAATCTTTATCTGAAATCGCTGACTACATTGCAGATGCTGTTGAAAAACGTTCTGCAAATGGAAACAACTTCGGTGTTGCAATCATCCCTGAAGGTGTAGTT
>NZ_DS996846.1:0-6877 GCF_000156655.1 Holdemanella biformis DSM 3989 | reverse complement strand
GGGTTTGAATTCGTTCCAGAATTTAAAGCATTGATTGCTGAAATCAACGAATTATTGGCTGGAAACAAAACAGAAGAATTTAACGCATTAGGTAGCTGGGAAGAAAAATATGCATTCATTGAAAAAGGTTTAACTGCTGAATCAATGGCTGTATTCGCAATCTTACCTCAAACTATCCAACAACAATTATTCTTAGAAAGAGATCCACACGGAAACGTACAGGTATCTTTAATTGAATCAGAAAAATTGTTCTCAGCTTTAGTTAAAGATAAATTAACTGAAAGAGGATTTACAGGTAAATTCAATGCATTACACCACTTCTTCGGATACGAAGGACGTTGTGCATTCCCATCAAACTTTGATGCTGACTATTGCTACTCATTAGGATACAACGCATTCATGTTGATCCAATACGGATATAATGGATATTTATCAAAAGTATCTAACTTATCTAAACCAGCTGAAGAATGGGTTGCTGGTGGTATGCCAATCACTAAGATGATGAACATCGAACGTCGTAATGGTGAAGATAAACCAGTTATCAAAAAAGCATTGGTTGAATTAGATGGAAAACCATTCAAATTCTTCGAAGCAAACCGTGATACATGGGCTGTTGAAACTGCATATACTTATCCAGGAGCTATCCAATATTATGGACCAACTGAAGTATGTGATTTAACAACTCGTACATTAGCTCTAGAAAAAGGTGAATAATAAATAAAAGAATGCTTCGGCATTCTTTTTTTAAAGGAGAAATTTATGAAATATATGATCGCAAGTGACATCCATGGTTCAAGTTATTATTGTCAAAAACTAATGGATGCTTACAAATACGAAAAACCAGATCGATTGATTTTATTGGGGGATATTTTATATCATGGCCCTAGAAATGATCTGCCAAAAGAGTATGCACCTAAAAAAGTGATTGAGATGTTAAATTCCATTTCAGACTCGATTTTATGTGTTCGTGGAAATTGTGATTGTGAAGTGGATCAAATGGTATTGGATTTTCCATGTTTAGCAGATTATTCTGCGTTAGATATAAACGGACTTTTTATCTATTGTACACATGGACATTTAGAACCTGTTAAATTAAAAATGGGGGATATATTACTATGTGGACATACCCATGTTCCTGCAATTGAAAATCGAGATGGTATTATTTATATGAATCCAGGCTCAGTTTCGATTCCAAAAGAAAACAGCCCTCATAGTTATATGGTACTAGAGGACTGTGTATTTACTTGGAAAAATTTAGAAACGCTTAGCCAATACCGTTATAAAGAATTCCCAAAATCAAAATAATAATGGCAAGAAATACGTAAACATATTTACCTAAGAATTTAAAAGTCGGTCCTACCGGCTTTTTTCTTCCTTTGTCTAATTCTTGTTTTAAAGCCTTCCATCCTAAAATATAATAAATGGTAATGGCTCCAAGTAGTGCTGCAAAAGGAATAATATAGATTGTGACAACATCCATCCATTTACCAACAATATCTCCATTTTCAATACATACAGAAATGATGAATGTGATAATTCCACAAACAAGAACCGCTTTTTTTCTAGAAATGTGAAATCGGTTTTGCCAAGATTCACACACAGCTTCTAACATGTTGATTAGACTGGTGATTCCGGCAAAGGACACTGAAATAAAGAAGAATAGGGCAAAGAAATTACCGAGTGGCATTTGTTTAAATACTTCAGGAAGAGTTAAAAACATTAAACTAGGACCACTAACGGGGTCAATGCCAAAAGAAAATACGGCAGGCATAATCGCAAGTGCTGCAAGCATCGCAGCAATTGTATCAAATATAGCCGTTTGCATACTTGCTTTTGGAATATCGACATCATCCTTTAAATAAGCTCCATATACAATCATTCCAGAACCGGTAATGGATAAGGAGAAAAAAGCTTGTCCCATAGCCATGATCCATGTTTCTTTGTTGAGTAAATATTCCCATTTAGGAACAAATAAAAATTTATATCCTTCAATGGCACCATTAAATAAGCTGACACGAATGGCAAGGATAATAAATAAAATAAAGAAGGCTGGCATTAATACTTTATTGACCTTTTCAATGGCGTTTGTGGCACTTGTAAAAAGAAGTAAACAAGTGACAAACAAGACTAGAAAGTGACATGGCACATTCGAAAAGGATTGTGTCATATTTGTAAAGAAAGCTGGAATGTCATTTGTGAGTAGTTCGTTTGTGAGTACGCCTTGAATGCTGCGAAATACCCATCCTAAAATGACACTATATCCAATCGCAATCCCAAGAGATCCAAGTAGCGGAAGCCATCCGATATATTTACCAAACTTATTTTTCCAACAATATGCATAAGCACCTAACGTTCCTGTTTTTGCCATTCTTCCTAGCGCAAATTCAGCCGATAAACCAACAAGACCAAATAAGGCGATAAAAATTAAATATGGTATTAGAAAGGCAGCTCCTCCATATTGTCCTAAGCGATATGGAAACATCCAAATGTTTCCCATTCCTACGGCAGAACCTACGCAGGCAAGCACAAATCCTACCGTACTTGTAAAATTTCCGTTTTTATTCATTTGTAGTACCTCGATGTTTCTTAGTATATCACAAAAATGATATAATATTTAAACAGGTGATGAGTATGTTTGTAGAAGAAAGACAAAATTTAATTTTAGAAGATTTACAAGAGAATGGTAAAGTGTTGGTAAAAGATTTGAGTACACGTTTTGGTGTAACCCCCGATTTAATTCGTAAAGATTTAGCTTTTTTAGAATCGAAAGGGAAATGTAAAAAGATTTATGGTGGAGCGATTTTGAAGCGTTTAAATGTGCATTTAGAGGATGCCAATTCTAGAAAGAATGTGAATAGTAAGGAGAAACAAAAAATAGCGCAAATGGCTTATGATTTGATTGAACCAAATATGACAGTCTTTTTGGATATTTCGACTACGAATATTGAATTAGCTAAATTATTAGTCTTAAGTCCTATTTCAGATATTACAGTCGTTACCAATATGTTGGATGTAATTCAAATTCTTTCTACAAGTCAAATCCATTCTATTTTCATTGGTGGAGAATTTGATTATGCAAGAAATGGTTTTGTGGGTAATATGTGTGATGAATTTCTTCAACGTTTTCATTTTGATTTAGCTTTTTTAGGTGTGGTTGGTATAGATTTAGAATCAAAAAGTGTTATGACCTATATGCCAAATGATGGTCAAACAAAGCGTATTGTTTTAAAACAATCGAAAAAGTCTTATATGTTGGCGGATTCGGATAAGTTTTATCAAATAGGAAATTATGAGTATGCCAAGATGAATGAATTTTATGGGATTCTACAAACAATAAAAAGTAATAAAAAGTAATAAGGAACTATTGATTTTAATCATAGTTCTTTTTATAATGGATTTGTAAATGGAGGACTTACTATGTTAGATCGTATTTCTATTCTTAAAGATAAAATGTTGTCTCAACCACGCTTTGTAAGTATTGAGCAAGCTTTGATTATTACACGAACATATCAAGAAAATGAAGATAAATCGATTCCTTATAAGCGTGCACTTTCTTTGTATAACGCATTAAGTGAAATTGAAATTGGTATGGAGCCAGAAGAGTTGATTGTTGCTAATCGTACAAAAGGTGTTCGTTATGGTGTTGTTTTTCCTGAAAGCGGAATTTCTTGGGTGGATCGTGAATTTGAAACAATTCCAACTCGTCCTCAAGATAAGTTTAATGTGCATCCTGAAGATATTGAAACTTTTCGTAAGGTGATTGTTCCATATTGGAAAGGTAAAAGTTTAGAGGATGTTATTAAAAATCGTTTTGGTGCTGAAATCAGTGCAATTTCGAAAGTGGTAAAAGTCAATCAAACCGATCATGCACAGGGGCATATTTGTCCGAATGTGAAGGAATGGTTAGAGATTGGTCCACAAGGCTATATTGATTTAGCAAAAAAACATTTAGAGACATGTTCTGATTCACAAAAAGAATTTTATGAATGTGTTATTTTAGTGATGCAAGGTGTACAGAAGTTTATGCTTCGCTATCATGATCTAGCTTTAAAAATGAATAAAAAAGATGTCGCAAAGATTTGTGAAAATCTAGCTTATAAACCAGCTGCAACATTCCATGAAGCATTGCAGTCATTATGGTTTTTATTTGTAGTGCTACACATGGAAAGCAACGCATCTAGTTTTTCACCGGGTCGTTTAGATGAAACTTTATATTCTTATTATAAACGAGATATAGCTTCGGGTATGTTAAAAGAAAGTGAAGCTTTAGAATTGATTGAATGTTTATGGTTGAAATTCAATGAGATCGTATATTTAAGAAATGCGCATAGTGCTAAGTATTTTGCGGGTTTTCCAATTGGATTCAATATTTGTGTCGGTGGACAAGATCAAAATGGCAATGATTTTAGTAATGAATTGAGTCATATGTTTCTAAAGGCACAAGAAGATATTGGCCTTCCTCAACCTAACTTATCGGTTCGCTTACATGAACATACAAATGATGAACTATTAAAACATGCGATTCGAGTTGTTTCTAAGGGAAGTGGAATGCCACAATTTTTCAATGATAAGGCAATTATTAAGGCGATGGAAGATTTAGGTATATCACATTTTGATGCCATGGATTATGCGATTGTGGGTTGTGTGGAACTTACAACACAAGGCAATAATTTAGGCTGGTCGGATTCGGGCATGTTTAATATGAATAAAGTTTTAGAGCTTACATTGAATCATGGTCATTGTTTGTTGACAGGAAAACAAATGGGACCTGATTACGGTTCTTTAAGTACATATACTTCGTTTTCTGATTTAGAATCTGCCTTTGAAAAAATGATGGATTATTTTATTGATAAAATGATTCCGTGTTTAGAAGAAGTGGAAAAAGCACATATTGATATTTTGCCAACAGCCTTTTTATCAAGTGTCATTGATGATTGCATGGAAAAAGGAATGGATGTCACGCGTGGTGGAGCACATTATAATTTGTCGGGTATTCAAATGATTCAAGTGGCAAACCTTGCGGATAGTTTGGCAGCTTTAAAAAAGCTTGTATATGATGAAAAGAAAATTGATGCAGCTGATTTAGAAAAAGCTTTGAAAGAAAATTTTTCAAACAATGAAGTCATGCGCCAAATGTTATTAAATCGAGCACCTAAGTATGGAAATGATGTGGATTGGGTGGATGAGCTGGGTGCCAAATGGGCATTGAAGTTTAGAAATAAATTAAGAAAATATACAAATTATCGTAATGGAGAATATCATACAGGAATGTATACCGTGAGTGCCCATGTTCCTATGGGAGAAAATGTAGGGGCTAGTTGTGATGGAAGACTTGCCAAAACGCCTTTGGCAGATGGTGGATTATCGGCTGTATATGGTCGTGATTTAAAGGGGCCTACAGCAGTCTTAAAATCGGTGTCGCATTTAGATAATTCTTGTACAACAAATGGTGGCCTATTAAATATGAAGTTTTTACCAGAATTCTTTAAAACAGAATCTGGCATTGATAAGTTTGCGAATTTTATGCGTACATTTGTTGACTTGGAGATTCCGCATATTCAATTTAATGTGGTTCGTAAGGAAGATTTATTAAATGCCAAAATACATCCAGATCAATATCGTTCTTTGACGGTTCGTGTTGCTGGTTATACTGCATATTTTACAGAACTAGCAGGAGAATTACAGGATGAAATTATCGCAAGGACAAGTTATGACAACATCTAAAGGATATATATTTGACATTAAGCGTTTTGCGACACACGATGGAAAAGGAATTCGTACAACGGTATTCTTTAAGGGGTGTCCACTTCGTTGTAAATGGTGTCAAAATCCAGAAGGATTGTCTTATTTACCACAAGTTTTATATATGGAATCCAAATGCATGCATTGTCTTAGTTGTGTACATGCATCAAAACAAGGTGGAATTAGGTGCGTAGATCATAAAATTTGTATTTCAAGAAACGCAAGAGAAGATTGGAATGCGATTTGTGATGTATGTCCTACTTTAGCTTTGAGTATGGATGCCAAAGAGTATACGGTAGAAAAATGTGTTCATGAAATTTTAAAGGATGAAATATTCTTTAAAAGAGAAGGTGGAGTTACTTTTTCTGGGGGAGAACCCTTTTTACAAAGTGATTTTTTGATGGATTTATTAAAGGCTTGTAAAGAAAAAGGAATTCATACGGCTATTGAAACAAGTCTATATACGGATTTAGAGAATGTACAAAAGGCTTTACCATATTTGGATCAGATTTATTGTGATTGTAAGTTGTATGATAAAAACTTGCATAAACAGTATACGGGTATATCCAATGAAAAAATATTAAAGAATATTGCGTATTTACTTAAGAGCAATAAAAAAGCGCACGTGATTGTTCGTACGCCTTTAATCCCTACTATGACGGCGTCTTTTGATAATATTTCTTTGATTTCGAAGTTTTTGGTTTCATGTTATGAAGATGTTCATTATGAAATCTTGAATTATAATCCTCTAGCTCAATCTAAATATGCGTATTTAGATATGGAGTATTGTTTTAAAGAGAATCCAAAAATGTATTCTAGTGAAAAGATGCAGGAGTTCTATGATTGTGCAAAACAAAATGGTATAAAGAATCTAGTTATCGATTAAGGAGCGTAGGCTCCTTTTTTAAATTAAATTATTTTTGTTTATATATGAAAGTAGCCCAGAATTTTCTTTCTTTGAGAAAAATAAATGAAATGAGTTGTCGTTGAATTTATTCGTGTTGAGATAAAATATGTTGGATCGAATATTGATTGTTCCTTTATTTATAGTCTTTTATGTATTTCATGTTAATATTATATGAGTTGTGTGTAAACACTGTTTTCATTATTTATTTAAATAAATTCATATATTTTG
>NZ_DS996847.1:30083-42455 GCF_000156655.1 Holdemanella biformis DSM 3989 | reverse complement strand
AAATTCATCCTTTCTCCTTTTCGGAATATTACTCATTTGTTGGTGGAGATAAAGAGGAGGCATTTGATAATTATTCATTTTATGGTGGAATGCCTTTTCTACTCACAAAACAAGACGAAACCTCCAAGATTGAATATCTAGAAAACTTATTTAAAGAAGTGTATATTCGAGATATTGTAGAACGCAAACACATTGAAAGAGAAGATATTTTAAGTTCTATTATTGATTTATTATGCTCGTCTGTAGGTTCTTTAACAAATCCATCTAAAATCACTAAAGCTATCAATTCCAAACAACAACGCAGCGGAAAAGATATTGTTTATCTTCCCACAATTAATAAATATATTGATTTTTTAGAAGATTCTTTTCTTTTTAAAGAGGCTTTGCGGTTTGATGTAAAAGGAAAATCTTATTTAGATTTCCCAAAAAAATACTATTGCGAAGATATAGGATTGCGGAATGCAAGAACCGACTTTCGACAAATTGAAATGCCGCACATTATGGAAAATATCTTATACAATGAATTAATCATTCGTGGATTTAAAATCGATGTGGGCGTAGTCTACGAAAACATTAAAACGGAAAAAGGAAACTATCGAAAAGTAGCTAGAGAAATCGACTTTATTATTCAAAAAGGAATGAAAAAATATTATATTCAATCCGCTTATGCAATGGAAAATGAAGAAAAAGTATATTCTGAATCACGTTCACTAAACATTACCGGAGACAGTTTTCCAAAAATTATTGTCAGAAGAGATATTCGTAAACGTTTTTATGATGAAAATGGAATTTTAAACATTGGCCTAATTGATTTTTTATTATCAGACAATGTTCTTTAATATAATGTATTGCAAGTTTTGATATTATGTTACAGCAAATGCAGGGTTGAAAGCCCTGCATTTTTAATATTCTTCTTTTAAAAGAAAATCTATTAATCTACAATTGTGTGGTTGATAAAGTGAAAAAAGTATATCCGTTTTATGAATCTGTTATAATTAAAAAGCCAAAGAAAGTTAATGTCTAAGCAGTCATTGAGAACTTTGTTTGGCGACATCCTCACCGTATGCCTACTAGACATGTTGAGGATGTTTTTTAATGTCTAATTCACTCTTTCATCCTTTTTACATTGTTTTAAAGCATTGATTAACTTTGTTTCATCCAAAGGCTTAGCCAAATGCATATTCATACCTGCTATCTTGCTATTCATTATGTCTTCTACAAACGCATTCGCACTCATCGCAATGATTGGAATTGTCTTTGCATCCAATCGTTTTAATGCACGAATCTTTCTTGTCGCATCTAAACCATTTATTTTTGGCATCATGATATCCATAAGAATAAAATCAAATTTATTTTCTTCACTCTTTTCAAATAAATCTATTACTTCTTGACCATCTTTTGCACATACAACCCGAATACCATTACGTTCTAACATATATTCAACGATTTCCATATTCAAATCGTTATCTTCTGCCACAAGCACACATAAACCTTCTAACGATATTTGTTGATACCTATTATTTTTGTTTTCAATTGGCTTTCCTAACTTAAAAGGAATCTGAATCGAAACCAAAGTTCCAACGCCCTTTTCACTTTCCAATTGAATATTTCCATGCATATACTCCACAAGCTTTTTGGCAATAGGCAAGCCAAGACCTGTACCTTGATATGTGGATCTACTAGAACTATCTTCTTGCGCAAATAAATCAAAGGCATGTTTAATAAAATCTTGACTCATTCCGATACCAGTATCTTTACATCTAAATTCTAAAAGCGATGTCGACTCATCTAAACATTTCTCGTTCATCCATACATGGATTTCTCCATTTTCTGGTGTAAACTTAACGGCATTTTGTACAACTATCGATAGTATTCGTGAAAGATATATTGGATACCCTCTAAACCTTGAATGACTCAATTGACCTTCATACCAATCCAAAATATATTGAATATTCTTTTCTTGTGCCAATTGTTGTCCATCAAAATTAATGCTTTCCAATAATTTAGTAACATCAAAATCAACTTCTTCCTCTGTAAAATGATCACTTTCTAAATCATTCATATCCAAAACATCATTGACTAAAGAAATCAAATAATTTAACGACCGATGAATCTTATTTCTTGTGATTTTCTGCAGTTCTAAATCCTTTGGATTTTGATCTGCAATATGAAGCATGCCAGAAATGCCATTTAATGGCGTACGCATATCATGAGACATACTCTGTAAGAATCGCGTTTTTATTTTTGCCTCACGCTTCGCCTGTTCTGCTTCAAAGAATAAATTTAATTCTTTACGCTTTGTCTCACTAATTGTACGAATTGTCGCAATGGCTTGAATCGCTTTTCCATTCGCATTTCTTTTGGAAACAATAATACGCAATTTATGCCAGTTGCCATCCACCATTCGATATTCAGCCAAAACATCTTCTTCTTTTTCAAATCGTGAAGTTAATGTTTCTATATTCGCAAATTGATGGATAATATTTCGATATTCCGGTGCAACATCCTGTTCACATACGTCAAACATTTTTTCTGATGCACACCCCGTTTTAGGAATAATGTCACTTCCTGAAATTCTTTCATATGTATCTGTTTCAAAATCAACTTTATAAATTGAACTATAACTTTTCGCAATTGTAGAAATCGTTTCATTACTCCTCTTTATTTCCTCTAAAGCATTCTGCAACCTTTTCTGTATTGCTTTTTCTTTTTCGATAATATCATCAATATAACGAAAACCTAATAATACGTGACACGAATCTTCATCTTCACTTACCTTAACAACTTTCGTTTCAAAATATTGTTGATTCTGCACATTTGGATAAGTACGATAATTCTGTGTAAGACTCACTTGTGTTTTCAACAAAGATTTTAAATTATCACGAGAAAACCACCATAAAAACTCAGGCTGCTCCTCCTTAGGAATATAACGCATCGCATATTGATAAGCATATTCATAAAAATCTTTATACCCTGAATAACTTCTTATTAATTCACTCGCATTGGTTTCATCCTGAATATGAACAGGTTCAAATTTACCACTGTTAACTTCCAAATAATAAATAGCCGTAAAGTCAGAGCTTAGACTTTCTAGAATTTGTTTTTCTTCTTCTAACCGGTCATTTCTTTCTTTTTCATGTTCAACAATGTCATTCACCAATTTAAAACCCAACACAAAATCATCTGTCTCATCCGAAATCTGCGCAAAACAAGCCTGGAAATAATCTATTTTTCCATTAAATTTTCTTTGAAAAACAACCGGATATACTTTTTCTGTCTTGATTCGTTCACGAACGACACGATAATTCACATTTCTTAAAAAATCTTCTCGATCTTCTTCACAAACATATTCTGAAGCATATTTCTCCATGCTCTTTTGATAATTATTTGTTTTGGCAAACTTTTCAATTGCTTCTTGAGCAATATGATCCCCTTTTTTTGTTTGTTGATACAATTCAACCGTTAAATCATGATTGATTACCCATACCGTGACATATTCATGACTCAAACCAGAAATAAAACGCTGTTGAAGAAGGTTTTTTTCCTTATGCTTATGAATATCAATAAGAAATCCACAAACACTTACTATTTTTCCTTTTTCATTTAAAACAGGCTTTCCAATCGCACGATACCAACGATATTGTTTATCTTTATTCTGAAGACGATACTCTACCTCATATGTTGCGGTTGAATCCCTCGTATCATGAATGTTTTTAAACTCTTCTTTAACAACATCAATATCTTGAGGATGCATATGATTCCAAAGCATAGAACACGAAATATGCGTCTCACCTTTAAATCCATAAAGCATCTCAGATAGACTCTCACTACCTATAAACTCTACTGGCCTTTCATTATCATCAAACCGAATGCGATAACGAGCCTCACCTAACTCACCGTATAGCGCATCTTCACTGTCTTCATTTGTATAAACCCATATAGAAGTATTCTCATCATTATCTGAATACCGATCAATTTTCAGACGAATCAAGGTACCATCCTTTTTACGATACGTAACATTCACTTGATTTCCAGAAGATAAAATATTATATACATAATCATAGTCCAAGACTCGATCAATCACTTCTTGATAATCACAAGCTACATAATGATCTCGATATAATTGCATCGCATCTGAATAGGAACCTTTTGTGTCTTTGGCAAAAGCACGAAATGCTTCTGGAGCTAAAATATCACGAAAAGTATCTGTACTTCGATCTAAAATATAAACCGCTGCATATTTAGGTGCTATTAACCGCAAAAAATTTTCGGCATCTCTTTTTTCTTGAAGAAGTTGATTCATAATATGACCTCCTCACATTTATACTCTAATTATAAGTGACTATTTAATTTTTGCCTATTTTAAAATCAAAAATCCAACGAAAAAAAGGAAGCTTCACGCTTCCGAATCACATAACTCATATAAATCTAAAATCAATTGTTCTGTCTTATCCCAACCAAGACAAGGATCCGTGATTGATTTTCCATACACATTACCATCTGTTGGCTGATTTCCATCCTCTAAATAACTCTCAATCATTAAGCCCTTCACTAGCTTTTTGATATCTTCCGATTTACTTCTAGAATGCATTACATCCTTGGCAATACGAATCTGCTCTAAATATTGTTTATTTGAATTCGAGTGATTACAATCCACAATACATGCCGGATTCTTTAAGTCAGATTTTTCATATAAATGAATCAATTCCATTAAATCTTCATAGTGATAATTCGCATGTGCATGATTAAACTTATCCACATATCCTCTTAAAATCGCATGAGCTAGTGGATTTCCATCTGTCTGCACTTCCCAGCCACGATATACAAATCTTTGATCGGCTTGAGCCGCCACAATCGAATTCATCATAACTGTAAGATCTCCACCCGTTGGATTCTTCATTCCTGCAGGAATTCCTACACCACTAGCCACAATACGATGTTGTTGATTTTCAACGCTTCTTGCACCGATGGCTACATATCCTAATAAATCCGATAAATACGCATGATTTTCTGGATACAACATCTCTTCTGCACAAGTAAAACCAGTTTGTGTTACAACATCTGTATGCAGTTTACGAATCGCAATGATTCCCTTCAACATATCCTCTTTGGAATGAGGATCTGGCTGATGCAACATCCCCTTATATCCAACACCCTTTGTACGAGGTTTATTTGTGTAGACACGTGGAATCATAAAAATCTTATCTTTAACTTTTTCTTGTAAAACAGCCAAACGATTCATATAGTCTAAAACCGCATCTTCACGATCCGCACTACAAGGACCAATAATTAAAATTAAACGATCATCTTTTCCAGTAAAAATATCTTCAATTTCCTGATCTCTTTGTTTCTTAATTTTTTGCACCTTATAAGGTAAAGGAAACTCCTTCTTTAAATCTTCTGGAGTTGGTAACTCCTGTATCTTCTTCATATCCATATTCAACATTCCTCTTTAAATCACCCTTTGACAATATCATATTCTCGCATGTTTTTCAAAATCAGATATGATTTAATCGATATTCCAAGATGTAATCATCCATGATAAAGCCATTCCCTATATCTGTCTGTACAGAATCAATCCATTGAAAACCAAACTTCTCATATACGTCCAGACTATGTTTATTATATTTATTACAAGTCAAATAAATAGATGAGTAACAATACTCTTCGGCTTGTTTCTTTACATATTCAAACATTTCAGTCGCATAGTGCTTTCCTCTAGCCAAATCCTTTAAATACAGTTTAGACAAGAATAAACGATCCGGCTGATTCTGCAAACCAATATATCCGACTAGCTCATCCCCTTCATATACCTTATGATAATGATACTGTTGATGTTTGACTTGGTCTTGCATGGCATCAAAGCTTTGAAACTGTTCAACCATATAATCAATCTGTGCTTCTGAAATGATTCTAGGAAAAAATTCATGCCAAATCTTTTCGGCAAGAATAGCTACTTCTTTTAAATCATCCTCATTTTTACACTCAACAATATTAATACTTTTCATAATGCACCTTTGAAGAATCAAACTTATCTTTTGCAACCTCTTCTTGATCAATATACCCAAATGAAATCATCCACATTGGAACAATTCCTTTTGGTAATTTAAAATACTGATTTAAAGCCAAATAACGCTCTTCATTCGGATACACACCCAGCCAGCATGAACCAATTCCCAAGCTTTTCGCTTCCACCAACATATTCTCTGTAGCTGCCGCAAGATCTTGTTGGCAATAATCTAAACTATCATTCTTACTTTTATCCGCACAAACCACGATTCCCATAGCTGCATCTTTTAGAAAGGATGCATAAGGCGTCATTTGACTTAAATCCTTTAATGTATCTTTATTTTCTACGACAATAAACTGCCAAGGCTGACTATTTCTAGCGCTAGGTGCACTAAATGCTGCCTTTAAAATTAAATCGATCTCTTCTTTTTTTAAAGATTTCTGTTTATATTTTCTCACACTCGTACGATTAAAAATTGCATCCATACTCTTTACTCCTTTTTCTGTATTATATCACCATTTTGAAAATTCGCTTTCATTATATAATGACTATTCTTTTCTTTGTGTTACAATACAAGCAGGAGGAATTTAACCATGTTAAAATTTGAACCATTCTATCAAGAATACGAAAGAACATTAGATGCCTTCTCATTGGCATTCTCAACCATTTATTTTGAACAAATGACAATTGCACCAAAGAAAGGAATTCCTTATTCAAATGAAATGTTGTCTAGACTATCTAAACAAGCATTCATCATTGAAAATGATCCAGAAACAATCAAAAAGATCAAGGAATACGCAAAAACATTGCCAGAAGGAAGTTTGGAAAAGAAAGAAGTCGATTATCGTCTTGAAGCCTTAGCACAATCTGAAAACATTCCAAGTGATGTATATGCGAACTATGTCAAAGTTAAAGCCGATAGTGAACTTGCTTGGCATGAAGCTAAAGAAGCAGATAATTATGAGCATTTCAAACCACATTTACAAGCCATCATGAAAGAGACTTTACACCTTTTAGAATATGATCCGAAATTCAATGGAAACAATGCATATGATGTGTTGTTAGACCGTTATGAAAAGGGAATGACACAAGAAAAATATGATGCATTCTTTAATAATGTGAAAGAAAAATTAGTTCCATTGATTCATGAAATTCAAAATAAGCCACAAATCAATGATGACTTACTTCATGAAACTTATGCAGTGGATCGCCAAGAAAAATTTATGAATGTTATTTGTGACTTCATGAAAGTAGATTTTGGTAAAGTATACCTTTCAACCACAGAACACCCATTCACTGATTTCTTTTCAAGCAACGACGCTCGTATCACAACACACTATTATCCAGACCAATTTTTGAGCGCTATCCTTTCAACTGTACACGAATATGGACACGCTCTTTATGGACTACAAATGGATCCTGCATTTGAAGGAACCATGCTTACACAAGCTGTTGGTTCGGCTGCACACGAATCGCAATCTCGTTTCTTAGAAAACCACGTCGGTAGAAGTCACGCTTTCTGGCAAGCAAACTATAATCAATTAGTAAATTTATTCCCAGAATTTAAAGATGTGTCTGTTGACGAGTTAGTAAACATGATCAATAAAACAGAATGTGCTTTGATTCGTACAGAAGCCGATGAATTGACATACCCATTACACATCATGGTTCGTTATGAAATCGAAAAAGAAATTGCCAAAGGCAATGTAGATTATGATAAGTTACCAGAACTATGGGCAGATAAATACGAAGAATATTTAGGTGTTCGTCCTACAAACTATAAAGAAGGTGTCTTACAAGATATGCACTGGTCTACAGGATACTTAGGATACTTCCCAACATACGCATTGGGTAGTGCGTATGCAGCACAATTGTATGCAACAATGGAAAAACAATTTGATGTAAAAGAAGCCCTACTAACAAATCATTTTGAAAAAATCACAAACTGGTTAAAAGACAATGTACACCATTATGCCGC
This sequence comes from Holdemanella biformis DSM 3989, assembly GCF_000156655.1. Taxonomy (GTDB): domain Bacteria; phylum Bacillota_I; class Bacilli_A; order Erysipelotrichales; family Erysipelotrichaceae; genus Holdemanella; species Holdemanella biformis. The sequence goes on along the minus strand of NZ_DS996847.1, from coordinate 34,467 downwards.
AAGTAAATCGATGGCTGAAATCGTAGAAGAAGTAAGTGGAGAACCATTTAATCCTGATTACTACACAGATTATTTAATTAAAAAATACAAGAAATTATACAATCTAGACTAACATGAAGAAGTGAGTAACATCACTTCTTTTCTTATTGACAAGAATGGTAAGAAATGAATTTTTAAGAAAAAAGCAGCTAACCTATTTTCACAGACTAACCACACATACCTTATTCAAACTTATTCTACAAATCCGACAAATCAATAGCTGTGGAAACATCTCCACACTTAAAATTACTTACCGCATGATCCATATCTGCCAATGTCCTGGCTGAAATGCTCTTTGGCACTGATAATTCCCGAGGTTCGAGAATAATACAACCATTTCCATATTCTTTCACATTGTAGTAATGATAAGTAGCTCCTCTAAGAGTAATTCTTTTTTTGTTATCCAAATGTGCAACATAATCCTTTATTGTTTCCATTATCAACACCTCCAACGCAAATCTAAATATGGGAATTTCCATCTCTTATCCTTATAATAAATTTTCTTTATTCTTTGTCAATCTAATTTTGCTTGTTCACTATCATCAGGAAAGGTTCTATGCACAACTAGAAAAACAAATCCTTTATTGGTTAGTATGGTTAGATTGGTTAGTATATGGGTAGAAAGGAGCTACTTTATGATATTTCAAGAAGAGTTTGAACAAATGCGTTCTTTAGAACAAGACTTGACTTTTCTTTCTGCTAAGACTGAATTTGATGAATCAAACATCCCATTTAAAGAAAAGAACTTAGGCATTCAAAATCAAGATGGTATATACACGAATTTAGGACTACTTTTATCAGACCAATGTAAACACACTATTAAGGTTGCAGTTTTTGATGGAGAAAAACAAAGTGAATTTCAAGATCGAAATGAATTTGCCGGTTCATTATTCAAACAAATGCACGAAGTATATTCTTATATCGATTTTAGAAATCAAAAACATTCCAACTTTTCAGGATTGAAAAGAATCAATAAAAGAGATTATCCAGAAGTAGCTATAAGAGAAGCTTTATTAAATCTGATTGTTCATCGTGAATATTCATATAGTGCAAGTTCCTTCATTCGTATGTATACAGACCGGATTGAATTCACTTCCATTGGAGGCTTATTAAAAGGAATCACTTTAGAAGACATTCAGCTTGGTATTTCTGTTTGTCGAAACCCTAAACTCGCAAATATCTTTTATCGGTTAGAACTCATTGAAGCTTATGGTACGGGCATTCAAAAGATTCTTGATTCGTATTCAGGATCTGAATTCAAGCCTCAATTTGTGACAACAGAAAATGCCTTTAAGGTCATTCTTCCAAATCTAAACCATCCAAAGAAAAATAGTAAAATTCAGGAAGAACTAGTTATATATGATTGTCCTGAAAACAAAATATTAGAGTTTGCGAAAGCCCATACCCAATTCAATCGCAAAGATGTTCAGGATACATTTAATCTTTCACAAACGACTTGCGGACGCATTTTAAGTAGAATGAAAGAAGAAGGTCAAATCTCTCAACATGGTAAAGGAAAAAATACATTCTATGTTCTAAAATAGAAATACAATTCAATGTAAAGCCTTCATGCAATATACCTATATCTACAACTCAAAGATGATATAAATTTCTAAATCCAGATCATTCTATCATTTTTATCATATTCTTTGAAACCAATATCTTAATATATAGAAAAAGATTGTTTTATTTTTAAACAACCTTCCATATTTCAAGTACTGGAAGGTGAGGTTCCATTTGACTAAACCGGAATAAATGGTTGGAGATGCTTCTCTTTGCCGGGGCATCTTCTTTTCCATTTTAAAGAAGAGATCAAAAGTCACAGATATTCAACCTAACGAAATCGTGATATAATCAAAATAAATTGAATGAGAAATATGGAGGCAGCTAATGGGCGTTAGTTATAACAGATTATGGGAAATGCTCATAGATAAAAATATGAAGCGGATAGAAATGCAGTCCCTCACCGGAATCAGCGATAATATTCTTGCCCGGATGGAAAAAAACAATATGTATCAATGGAAACGATTGAGAAAATCTGCAAGAAGCTGGACTGCACCGTGGATGAGATGATGGAATTTACTGATAATGAATAACAGGAGCAGATATGTCAAATTTATTAAAACTGGCAGAATGCTTCAGAAGTCAATAAAGATAACGGCATAAATCTCTAAGTAAAGCTATACGATATTTAGATTTAAGAAGTTTTAACTGGGAAACATCAAGATAAGATTTGTGGATATTCAAGCAAAAAAAGCACTGTTTATAAGCTTCGAGAGTTTTCGACAGTGCTCCAAGAAATTAAGGAGGATTCATTATGAGTGAGGAAACAGAAATTACTTTCATGCAAACAAGATTAATCCGGCTTGCTTCAGAAGAGTGGCATTTACCTGTAGAACAGATTATCCACTTGTTTAAAGAAGCCGATGTTCTTGGATATATAGAAAAATGTTATGGGATTTTTCATTGTGAAGGCGATGAAGCTGTGCTTGAAGATATTACTGAATTTTTGCAAGGAAAGGGGATAAAGATTAATGCTTGAATTAAAAGATCAATTTGTTCTCTATCATGGAAGCTATTGTGAAGTAAAAGAGCCAGAACTTGCCAAATGTGCAAAGAGAAAAGATTTTGGGCAGGGATTTTATTTAACCACATCCAAGGAGCAGGCAGAAAGTTTTCTAAAGACCTCAATAGCCAAAGCAATCGCAACAGGAACAATTGAAGAGGGACAGAAGTTTGGATATATTTCAACTTTTGAATTTAACCTTTCAGAAAATCTTGAAATACACATTTTTGAAAATGCAGATGTAGCCTGGTTACATTGCATTGCAGCTCATCGAAAGAAAAAAATGTTTATCGAAGTTGAACGCGAAATGGCAAGGTATGATATCATTGCAGGAAAGATTGCAGATGATGCAACAAACGCTACCCTTACTGCTTATCTTGCCGGGGCTTTCGGGATAGCAGGCGATAAGGAAGCAGACGATTTCTGCATCAGACAGTTGCTACCTAATAAACTAAAAGATCAATATTGCTTCAAAACAGAAGCCGCTATTAAGTGTCTGAAATTTGTGAAAGGTGAGAAGATATGGATAAAGTAACAATTTCAAAAGAAAAAATGAATTATACAATAGATCTTCTTGTCACGATGGTAACAGATGAGATTGCAGAAGAAACGGGCAAGGACAGAAAAGAGATATTGACCGATTTTCTATGTTCAAAAACAGGAAAGGCATTGTATGATGAGAAAACAAAGCTGTGGTGCAATGGTCCGGCATATATAGCTGAATTGTATAGGGAAGAGCTAAAAAAATCTGGATATCAGATTTGAGATGAATGCATATCCGAATAGTGTTGAAAACTTCCACTATTATATCGTGTGTCAACTAAATATTTCAAAAATGCTGAGGTCAGCATTACCTAATCATAGGACAATGACCTCAATTTTTTTATACTCAGGAATCGACATTGATAATAAGCCGATTCTTTTTATTTGGCTCAATATCAGTATATGTGGACAAAAAAATATTAGGACAACAATGATTAATGCTTTTCTTATGGGATATTTATAACGAACTCATTCGTCACTTAATTAATGATTCTGTTCTTTGATGTGATGATATTTTTCTTTCACATAAATCCCCAACAAGATTCCAACTACATATAGAGAAATATCCCCTAAATCAAATACGCCTCTATGAAAGATCAACTGCATAAATTCACACAGAAAACCGATGAATACAGAAACAATGAAGTTTTCTTTGTTTGATGAAATAAATAGTCCATTCACCCATGGCATAAACATAAAGTATCCAATATTAAATGCGAATACGATCCACTCTGTCCAAGAACCATAATAGATTTCTCTAAGACACGCAAATGGATTCAACTGAATAATACTGATACCTTGATCATAGCGAATCAATAGGGCAATAATTAAAAATAAATAATACGCAAAGAAAAACATCGCTCGATGTTTTACATTCCAATTTTTTGTAAAAAACATCAACGCATCATATATAACAACCAGTTCAATACACCATACGACAAATTGAATTGGATACCATCCCATGCCAAAAATTTCCATTAAAACAGCTGTGACGTAGTAATGAATGAACAAGGATAAAACTAAACTTAAAATTAAGTATCTCCAATTTTTCATTTTAAAGTCCCCTTATTTTCCTTCTATTATGCCACATCAAGCTTTAAAATTCATTAAAAATCTAAAATTGAAGAATCCCACCCCATATCACGATAGCCTTGTTTGCACCGTTCCATATACGAATCGCTCGGTTTACATTTTGGAAAACGATTATACATTTGGTAGATAAAACCAGTGATTGTT
>NZ_DS996847.1:2552-28478 GCF_000156655.1 Holdemanella biformis DSM 3989 | reverse complement strand
GAGTGATTGTTTCATTTTTTTCTAATAATACCTTTTCCTCAAAACAATCATATAAGTATGGATAGTCTTCATATTCATCTAAACTCTTCTTATCATTTTCACTCACATCCCATACGGCAACTCGTACAAAATCTCCTTTTTTCTTATCTACCGTAAGATAAGCTCGTCCAGGATTTCCGCGATATGTAAGTGTATAGTTTTCAAGTCTTGCCAAAGATACAAACTTCGCATCTTTACATCGTTGCTTCATTTCTTCTTTGTTTAAATTACTTCCATATGCGATATAATACATATTTCCCCCAAAAGAAAATAGGATGAAGAATCATCCTATAGTTTACTTTCAATATTTTGCATCAACATTGCCTCAGGCATATATCCTGAGAATGCTGCAGCTTGTTGTCCTTTTTTAAATAGAATCATTGTTGGAACAGACATAATACCAAATCTTTGAGCTAAATCTGGACTTTCATCCACATCCACCTTTACAATTTTCACTTTTCCATCTAATTTATTTGCGACTGATTCAAGTACAGGTGTCAACATTTTACATGGTCCACACCAAGTTGCGAAGAAGTCGACTAAAACTACATCTTCATTCATTAATGCGTTAAATTCTTCTGTATTTACAATTTTCATACAAGGTTCCTCCTTATCTAATTCCATTCTATAACAAGCCTTTACGTAAGTCCATTTCTTTGCCCGCAAGCAGGGCATCGATTGCTTTTCCAATGCCATTATTCATATTTGTGTCCGTAACAACAGTGGCAGCATACTTAGCTTCATCCATCGCATTCCCCATAGCTACACCAATACCTACTTGTTGAAGCATCTTCAAATCGTTTTGTGCATCACCAAAAGCCATGACCTCATTCATACTAATGCCTAATTTATCACAAATCTTCCACAATGCACTTGCCTTACTTACGTGTTTTGGCATAATTTCTAGCCAATCCGGACCAACCAATAACACATCATAATCACTAAGTGCCGCTTTGATTCCATCAAAATTCTTTTCAAAGAATTTTGGCGTATGCACCATAATCACTTTATTGATATCTTGTGTTAAGCGAATTTCTTCAAAAGGTAAATCAATAAAATTACGATTCTCTCTACCATCCTTCAAGCCATAATCATCAGGCTCCCCCAAAATGGCATTCTTAACTTTTTTCTTTACACGATTCAATGAAGATATGTAACTATAAAAATCATATCCACATTGAAAAATTCCCTCAACGCCAAATTCCTTACATACTTTCTGTATTTTAATTCCATCTTCTGGTGTTAAAACATCATCCAAATCATATTCTTTATTTTCAAAATCATATACGACTTGTCCATTCACTAATGCCAAAAAATGATTTCCATCCTCTAATCTCAATGGTTCATATACAAATTTACATCCATTTTTATCTCGACCCGACGCAATCACAATGTGCACGCCTTGTGCCATTGCTCTTTGAATCGAATCCACCGTTCTTGGATCCATTCTTTTTGAATCATCTAAAAGTAGAGTTCCATCTAAATCAAACGCCAAACATTTTATAGTCATGTTACTTATCCAATTCTTCTTGATATGAGAACAATTTTGTACAATATTCTCCATTAAAGCATGCCAAACATAATCCAACACCATGAGTGGCTTCTTTCATTTCTTCTTCCGTCATAAAACGCAAACTATCCGCACAAATATATTCACGAAGTTCTTCTACACTCATACGAGCACCAATCAATTGATCTTTTGTAGAAGTATCTACACCATAGAAACATGGACTTGTGATTACAGGACTTGCGATACGAACATGAACTTGGGTAGCCCCTGCATCTTTTAATAATTGAACAATTCTTCTTGAAGTCGTACCACGTACAATCGAATCATCAATCATAACAATTGATTTTCCTTTAACTACACTAGATACCGGGCTTAGTTTTAATCGAACACTACGATCACGCATTGCCTGTGTAGGCTGAATAAATGTACGTCCTACATATCTATTTTTTACTAAACCTGTTTCAAATGGAATACCCGCCTCTTCTGCATAACCAATGGCAGCCGATAAAGATGAGTCTGGTACACCAATAACGATGTCCGCCTTTAAATCTTTATCTTCTCTAGCCAAAATAGATCCTGTGGCCTTACGGAAAGCATGTACGTTAATACCTTCTACCACACTATCTGGTCTTGCGAAGTAAATATATTCCATAGCACACATGTGATGATCTGTGTCTGTTGAATAAAATTCATGTTTTACAATGCCCTTATGGAATTCAACGATTTCTCCTGGTTTTAAATCCACACTTTCATAGATTCCCATAACTTCAAAAGCACATGTTTCACTACTGATCACATAGCCATCTTTACTTTTTGCATAACTCAAAGGTCTTAATCCATGACGATCACGAACCGCATAAATAGTATCCTCATTCATAACTAAAAAAGAAAATGCCCCTTCAATACGATTTGCGGTTTTCATAACACGCTCTTTCAAAGTGCCCTTTTGTTTTTGAATCAAATGAAGAATAATTTCACTATCACTTGTTCCTTGAAAAATCGCGCCTTCATTTTCAAGTTCAATACGAAGCTCTTTTTCATTTACAATCTGCCCATTATGAACGATAGCTAAACTTCCATTATGTCCCTTTGATACAATTGGCTGAATATTTTCATTTTCCTGACCACCCGCTGTACTATAACGAACATGTCCAACAGCCAATCTTCCGACCATAGAATCTAATTTTTCTTTTTGGAAAACATCTACCGTCAACCCTTTACCTTTTTGTAAAGTAATATTCTCACCATCCGAAACGGCAATACCACTTGCTTCCTGCCCTCTATGTTGCAAGGAATGCAAACCATAATACGTAATACTTGCTGCATTATCTACGCGATATGCACCAAACACACCACACTCTTCATGAATTTCATCAAACATAACTGATCTCCTTTGCCACAACATTATATCATGCATATAAGAAAAAATGGACGACTTTTCATCATCCATTCATTTCTTTTAAACGTTCTTTTCGATTTAGATATAAAACACCTATTTTATACACACTTGCCATTGTTGGAATTCCTAGAAACATACCTGGAATACCGGCTAAAGATCCAAAAATCACAACAGTCATCATGACATAGATTCCTGGTAACCCCACTGAATTTCCAACGACATGTGGATAAATCACATTACTTTCGATTTGTTGAAGAATACATAAATATAATAAGAACCAAAGTGACATAATAGGACTTACAGTAAATACCATAAACATCCCAATCGCCCCACCAATATAAGCTCCAATCATCGGAATAATATTAATGACACCAACTAATGTTCCAATCATTGCCGGATATGGCATACGTAGTATAATCATACCCAATGTACATAGTGTTCCTAGAATCGTTGCCTCAATACATTGTCCTCCAATAAAAGCACTAAATGTTTGATTAATAATATTCAAACACCTATCCATTCTACGCTTCACCGTTTCACTCAAATATAGATTCGTTAAACGATGATACAATTGAACAAATCTTTCTTTTTCTAATAAAACATAAATTGCGAAGATAAACATCAACACAAAGTTAAATACACTATTCACAATAACAGTTACCACATTAAAAGTTGTACCCACAACATTGGTAACACCAGTTGAAATGACATTAATTCCGGATTGAATCAAATTTTTCCAATCAATATCCAAGTTATTAATAGAATTCGCAAGCTGTGGATTGTTCTCAAACAAATCCACTAAAAACTTCTGGGCATTTTCAAAATACTTTGGCAATACTTGTACAATTACACCAATGGCTTCACTTAATGAAGGAACAACGAGCGTAATTAAGAAATACACAAAAAGAAAAATTAAAATCAAAGAAAGAAGCAGACTTGTTGCACGCTTTCCTTTCTTCATAAAATTCAAACGCTTTTCAATTTTGGCCATAACTAAGTTGATCACAAATGCCATCATAGCTCCAAACACTAAAACTCTACATGCATTCCATAATAGAGATACCATAGAAATCAATGTATCCAATTTAATCAATCCAATAATAATGATTGTGATTCCAAATATATATATCCATAAATTTCTTTTTTTCATAAGCACCTCACTCCCTTATTCTAATACATACGCGTATACTTTTTAAATAATTTATCATTTCTTTCTTCCGTACCATCACAGTTTAAAGATGAAAAAACAGGTACTTCTACATTGTGTTCGATCAAATACTTTGCACATGCCACATTGATGCATTGTGCAATGAAAGAATTGGCCATACTTGATGTTGGACAAAGCTTGGCATCCAAGCCATCAATAGATAAAGCACAATCTCCAACTTCTCCACAATTATCAATGACAATATCTGCAATTTGGTACAAATTCTTTCCACAAGAATGACGAGAAGATTGAGCAGTTGTATGTTTCATACTTGTGATGGCAACTACATGTGCACCACGATTTTTAGCTTCAAGTGCAAGTTCGATTGGATAGGCATTACGCCCAGAATTGGATGCGATCAAAACGACATCACCACAAGATACTCCATATAAATCCACTAAAATTTTGGCATAACCACTAAGTCTTTCAATATGTGAACTCTTTGTCGGATGCTCCGTCATCGTAAGTTCACTTGTCAAAATGGGAACCACAAAAGCTAAACCACCAGCACGAGCATACATCTCTTCCGCCATTGTATGCGAATGGCCACTTCCACTCACAAAAAACTTACGTCCATCCATAAACGCTTGGGCCATTAAATGACCGGTTTGTTCTAATTTTTCAGACTGTGTCTCTTGAATCTTTTTAATGATATCAAGACCCACTTCAAACACTTCTTTCATATTATTATTTCTCCTTGATATGCATATTTCTTTATATTCATTATACAACAAGAAGAAAAATAAAAAACAGCCATTAAGGCTGTATATTGTTTAAGTGGTGCCGACTATAGGAATTGAACCCACAACCTACTGATTACAAGTCAGTTGCTCTACCAATTGAGCTAAGTCGGCATAATTTATATGGTGCAGAGAAAGGGATTTGAACCCTCACGCGATCTCTCGCACTGCCGCCTGAAGACAGCGTGTCTGCCATTTCACCATCTCTGCGACTGAGTGTATTATACTAAAAATTCAAACAGTACGCAACCAAAAAATGTGACCTTTTTAACAGTCACATTTCGCATATATATCAATTAGATTCAATAAGATTTCCACATTCTTTTCCATCGACTGAATGGGAACATATTCAAAACGTCCATGCGCATTCTCATATCCCGCCGATAAGTTAGGACAAGGAAGTCCTCTATGAGATAAGGCTGAGCCATCGGTTCCTCCTCTAAATGGTTCTGTTTGAGGTGTTAATCCTACACTTTCAATGGCTTGTTTCAAATATGGAATCATAAATGGTACTTGATCAATCACTTCTTTTAAATTACGATATTGAATTCTTTGTGTAATATTTACGGTACCTTGTCCATACTCTTTATTTAACATATCCACAATCATTTTTAATGTGTTATTACGTATATCAAACTGTAAACTGTCATGATCACGAACATTGATTTCAATCTTGGCATATTCGCAATCTCCATTAAAACTCACCACATGATAAAAGCCTTCTCTTCCTTGGGTATATTGTGGCTTTTCTAATGCCGGTAATTTATTTAAGAATGCATTTCCAATATCCACCGCATTCTTCATAATGCCCTTTGCGGTAGCTGTATGTACTGAAATACCATGGATCTCAATCGTTGAAAGACTCGCATTAAATGTTTCATCCATATAATAACCCAAATGATCTCCATCTAGCGTATATGCGATTGGCGATTTAAAGCGTTCTAAATCTAAATCTTTAGCAAGTCCACTTACTTCTTCATCTGGTGTAAATGCGACAGAAATAAAATTATGCTTAATTTCTGGATGTTTTACTAAATACTCCAACAACGTCATAATGGCTGCAATACTTGCCTTATCATCCCCTCCAAGTAGTGTTGTACCATCGGTTAAAACCAAATCCTGTCCAATATATTGTTTCAAATTTGGAAATACAGACGGTGACATCACAATATCTTTTTCAGCATTTAAAACAATGTCCTTTCCATCATAATTTTCTAACACCCAAGGCTTTACATCTTTACCACTCGCATCTGGAGCTGTATCCATATGTGTCACAAAACCAATAGCTCTACCCGTTTTCACATTCGCTTCTAAAGATCCATATACTACACATGTATCTTTATCATAATATACATTTGTAGCTCCAATTTTTTGAAGCTCTTCATAGATAACTTTAGCTAAATCATGCTGACAAGATGTAGTAGGAACACTTGTACTATGTGGATTCGATTCTGTATTGATTCTTGCGTAGCGCATCAATCTCTCTTTTACTTGTTCATAAAATTCTGTCATAAGGATTCTCCTTTTTTTGTATATTTTATTCTTTTTCAATGCAGATGAAAAGAAAAAAAGTACCTACGAGGATGTAGGCACCAACTTAAGTCTATACTTTTTTATTTCTTATACATAATAAGTCCATTGAAATATCCATTTTCTTCAAATGAATAAGTTTGAATATATGAAAATTCTTTGAATAGTTTATCAAACTCATCACATTGTTCTTGTGATTCAAAAACAACTTTGATCACATCTTGTAGTTTAGTTGTACAACCTTGTATACTAAGAACACTATTTTCTTTAATTTTTTCACAGACTACATCAAATAAGCATAGATACAAATTGATTTGTTCATCATATTTAATATTTGAAAAAATATCTGTTGGAAGATTCATCGAAAGTTTTATGTGTTTATTTTCTAATTTACTTTTGTACTCATTTAAAACTACAGACATTGCGATATTATTCGAATAAATCTGATTAAAGTTTTCCAATACAATTTTTTCTATTGCATCTATACTTTGTGCATATTCCGCCTGATTTTCTGATTTTTCTATCCTATTTTTTAATGTCGTGATTTCATGCAGCAATGAATGCATGAAATTAAAATTTGATTTATAGTTTCTATCCAACATATCAAATTTTATAGCATTAAATTCATTCTCCATTTTTTCTAATTTCAGTTCTTCTTTAATCTGTAAATTGTGAATAAAGCCATATTGAATTGAAAATGAAATGAAGATTAGAATTGTTAAAAAGAAGAAAACATTCAAGAATATTTGATTCTTCTGCAGGATTTCACGATAATCTTTGTAACATAAAGCAATCCCTAAAAGGAAAATAATCGGAATCAACACAATGTATGTAAACTTGATTGTATTCTTATCATGATAGAACTTTGATAATGTAAATCCTATTGTATACGAAATAATCTGTGTTGTTAAAATCACAATTAAATATGTAGATGAATGTACATCTATTGGTGCACTAACAACATTAAAAATCTCTAAAAGTAGAATCGATATTAATTCTGAAATTGCGAAAATAAAATAAACAAAAATAAAATAAATCAATTTTTTTGATATTTTACCTTTGTACATAAACATAATGTAACATAGATTCAAAAGTAGAATAATCCATCGGCCATAAAATGTCATTCCATTCTGATTTAAATACCACTGAATTAAAACTACTGTTACGTATGTTGGCAAGACAAATTTATTGTTTTTGAATTCACTAAAAGACCTGATAAAAAGTGTTAAAAACAATAAATTTAAAGATACTGATATTAACATCATAACGATTTAAATAAAGATCTATAATAATTGTCAATAAAGGCCTTTTTATAAAATTTTGACAAAGGAATTTTCTCATTGTTCGATAAGAAAAGATCTCTTTCATCTTTACTAATACCAGAAATATATTTAAGATTTACCACATAACATTTATAAGGTTGCGCAAAGCCATATTCTGTTAATTTTTCAATCCAATATTTCAAAGGGTAACTTGTTTTTATTTGTACTCCATTTAAAAAGTGAAGTACAGTTGCACGATTTAAAAATTCAACATAGAGAATCTTATCATAGTGGATTTTATATGGTGCAATTTTAGAATCATAAAACCCCATATATTTTTGAAATGTAGCTCCTAGTACATTCTCCATTTCTTCATTAAATATATTTTCATCAATTGGTTTTAAAAAATATCGCTTGGCATCGATAGAATACCCATCAATTAAATACTGTGAATATTTAGAAGTAATGATGATCATTAATTCCGGATAAACTTTTCTAAGCCTTTTAGAAAATTCAATTCCATTACTATTTCCGATTTCTACATCCAAAAATAATATGTCTACATTAGAAAAAATATCCAAATTCTCATTTAACTTTAATTCAATACTGATCTTGTGATCAATATTACGTTTATTAAAATAATGGATGCATAACTTTTCAAGATCTTTAGAATCTTTTAAATCATCATCAATAATCAATACATTCAACATAACCATCCCCCCTAATCTGTATGAATGAACGTGCAGAAAGTTGCTTTAAAAAATTGTTTTCATTAATTACCCAGTCAATTCTTTATATATGTCCTGAGCATTTTCATGATCACTACATACATATATGACAATTATATATTAATAAGAACTGACTTCCAAAATTAAATGATTGGTTCAATTTTTTGAATGTATGTATGTATTATTTTGATTATATATGATTTTAAATAGATAATGCTTATATCGTGCATAAGAGGACCAAATATCGCATAAGACGATTTGGTGAAACCTTCTAGAGCCAATCATGTATGCTATAATTCATTGTAACTAGGAGGATAAAACTTTTATGAATTTTAGAACAACTTCAACTATAGAAGAACAAATGAGTCATGTAAAAAAATATGCTCCATTATTATTACTTAATATTCCTAGAAAATATCAATACTTATTGTATTCCATACCTTTTATTGCAATATTTGCAGATTTTGTTTTTAATTTATTAAATCACATCTATTTCTTATGTATCTTTGACTTTTTCCTTTTTATTGTAACTATACATACTATTATTTCTTTAAGAAAAAAGATAATGATTCCTGAATCCATTTCATCTGGTATTCTTAATCCTAATTCTATTATTGAAATTGAAATCACCGACCAACAAATCATTGGTATCTTACCAAATAAAACTATTATTAAAGATTTGAGCGAGTTTACAAATTATATGATTGTAAAAGATGGAATATTTTTAATGATGAATAACAAAAAAGAGAAAAAATATATACTATATATACCTTCAAAAAAACAAGAATTAATTCTTTTATTTAAGGAAAAGAAAATAAAAGGTATCTAAAACTCAAGATTTTTAAATTATCATAAAATTGGAACTTTTTTATAGTAAGTTGCCAATTTTCTTTTATTTTACGTTTTTTGCTCTAACTAGTTGAATACAAAGTACAAAGCAAAAAAACACATGCTATGCGAATGGTATCAAAGAAATGTTATACAAAATAGATGTGTGTAAATATCACATCATTTTCACACCCAAATATAATATTGAAGGGCAGATTTTCCACAAATTCTACTCTATTTTAAACTACAATCAGAATGTATAGTAAATATAACAGAAAGCGAAAACCATTCTACTCTTAAAAAGGATATTCTCTTATTCGACTATATCCTTAATGCTTATATAGATTTCATTTATGGCTCCACTGATTGCACATGCTACATCTGCATCTTGTGTATATACATAAATTTGTCTTGCGTTCCAATATGTATCGGCTGTAAATGCTTATAGCCGAAAAGATCATCTTTCTTCATCTCAACAATACGGAAGAAATCTGTGATTTGATGCATTCTTTTCTTGATTGATAATAGAATTCCCTTTGTATCACAGCCTGTATACTCTTTTGCCAATGTGAATAGAACTTCATATCTATTGATATACTTGCCTTCTTGCACCTACATATCCTTGTGACCATTTAAGAACTTTGCATTCATTATACACGAAACAAAATCAGATGAGCACTTGATCATACCGTTCCTACAGATCAAAATTTTTAAAAATATAATAATATACTGTATTTATCGCATATTTCATAATTTTCTATAACCAAATTGATTATAAATTGTGTTATAATCATATAGTTAAAGATTATAAGGAGAGAAATACCTATGAATTTGGATAGCAGTAAACCGCTATATAGGCAAGTAGAAGCAGATATAAAAAGCAAAATAGTTTCAAAAGTATATGTCGCCAGAGAAAAGATGCCAACTGAAAATGAGCTCAGCGAACAATACAATGTCAGTAAAATTACCATACGTAAAGCCATCCAGAACCTTTCAGATGAAGGCTACGTAAAAAAGGTACAGGGAAAAGGCACTTTTATCACCTATAAAAAAGAAAAGATGTACTTAAATAAACCTCGCGGATTTAAAGAAACACTTTCCAGCAAAGGTCATTCTTCTAAAAATGATATTATTCAAGCATCTTTTCTTAATGCGAATGGAGACATCTCAGAAAAACTGTCCATTCCTTTAAACACAAAAGTCGTCTATCTGGAAAGACTTGTATGGGAAGATAACGAGCCTATGGCTATCGATAAAATTTATATCGAAGATGAAAAATTTCCTGGTTTCATCACCAAGCTGAGCAAAGATCGTTCCTTTTACACTATATTAGAAAAAGACTATAATATCCAACCTAAACGTGCCATTTATGAAATTGATGGCATCATTGCTCAGAATCAACATGCGGATCTTTTGAAATGTAACATTGGAGACCCATTGTTTTCCATCAATAAAATCAGTTATGACTTTGAAGATAAGCCAATTCATTATTCATCAACAATTGTCAGATGCGACAGAGCAACTTACGTCGTTCATACAGACAACTCCAACATGATGAACACAAAAATCAAATCAAGATAACATAAAAAAAAACAGATGGTTTTGCATATCTGAATATGCATTGCCATCTGTTTTTGGGTTCCCAATCTGAAATTATGTATATTTGAAAGAGAGATTAAATGTTATTAGAGAATTCCAAGGCCACCCATAACCATTCCAAACAGAATGATTCCAATTAATAATGCGTTAGTATTCACTTTCTTCTGAATAAGCTTGTAAATACTCATAGTAAATACAAGTGGTAATAACTTAGGGAAGATAGTATTTAACATATCCTGCAAAACAAGAGATGTACCACCATCCTGGAACTGTAATGGTGTAGTAATGTTTACCATACCTGCAACCATTCCACCTACAACCGCAAGACCTACGATAGAAGCGAAATGCATGACACGATCCATAAAGCCTCCCTGATAGAGTTTAGCAAGGTATTTATTACCAGATTCATATCCAAGGAAAGTTGTATAATACGCAAACAGTAATGATGGAATTGCAAACAATACTACAGCCAAGATTGGACCTAACACACTTCCTTGCTGTGCAAAGGATAAACCGATACCAAATGTGATGATTCTTAAAGTTCCCTGGAAGAAACTGTCCCCAATACCTGCAAACGGTCCCATCAAACTTGTTTTAATCATAGAAATGGATTCTGTCTGGAAATCACCTTCTTCAGAATTGGCATTCTGCTCTTCCATAGAAGCTACAAGACCCATAATAAATGGTGTCATCTGAGGTGTACAGTTAAAGAATTCCATATGACGTCTGTACGCATCTTTTTTTCTTTCTTCATCATCTGCATATAATTTATCTAAGACCGGAGACATTCCGCACATGAATCCCATATGCATCTGGCGTTCATAGTTCCAGGAACACATGATTGTCAAAGATCTTAAGAAAACTTTACGCAAATCTTCTTTTGTTAATTTCTTCTGTTCCATAATTATACATTTGCTCCTTTTCCATAGAATACCTTATCTAAGATGTATGCCAAAATGATAGCAAACAGTGTTACGCCAACCAGATCCAATCCGGAGTAAGCAACAATCAGGAAGCCTAACATAAAGTAAATGAACATCTTTTTAGACAACATAGTACTTAATAACATTGCAAATCCAAGTGCAGATAACAAGTTACCGGATACTGTCAAACCTTTTGTAATAACTTCAGGAATCGCATTCACAAAGTTACTTACTAAATCTGTTCCTAAATATACGGCTAAAAAGACAGGAATAAAGTATACTAAACAGCTGAAGATAAAGGACCACCATAAATGAATATGAACTGCCTTTTTACATTTACCTTCATCAATTGCCTTATCTGCAACATGTGAGAACTGTGCAATCACCATACGCATCAGTACACTCAGGAATTCACCTGCAACTGCTACAGGAATAGCAAGTGACAGAGCTTCTTCTGTAGTAGCACCCGAAAGGATAGCAAACGCAGTAGCAATGACACTTCCCAGTTGCATGTTTGGAGGACCAGCAGCACCAATAGCCACAAAGCCCATGGACATCAATTCTAATGAGGCGCCAAGGATAATTCCCTGTTTCATATCGCCTAAAACTAAGCCGGCCAATGTACTCAAAATAAGAGGTCTTCCGATATTCTGGCGTCCAATCAATCTGGAGTCAACAACCGCAACCACTGAGACCAAGCCTAATAATATAGCCTTAATTAGCATAATATTTCTCCTTAATTATGATATTATTATTCAAAATTTGCGCGTTCAATCGGTGAAGTAGGCACCATCTGGATAATGATCTTCTTACCCATGGAAATCAACTCTTTAGTTGAAGCAAGTTCCTCTTCATTCAAGAAGATAGCTTTACCATATGCCTTAGAACCATTCTTCTTTGCCACACCACCATAATTGATTTCTGTAACTTCCGGCAATTCTTTAACAAGCTGTACAGCTTCTTTAGGTCCTTTAACAATAATCATGATATTTTTATCTGCATTCTTTTCCACAACTTCCTTTACTTTAGAAAATGGAATGATGCTTAATTCACAATCTGCTGGTTTAGCAATGCTAAGAGCCATCATACTTATTGGATCATTAGGCACTTTATCATCTGCCACAATAATATAATTTACTGACATTTGTTTTGTCCAGGAAAAGATTACCTGACCATGCAGAAGACGATGGTCAACTCTAACTAATTTAATCATACATTACCTCCATCTAATAATTTGTTATAAAACACCATACTACGGGATGCATTTTCACAAATTTCTTCTATATTCAGTTCTTCCCAGGAAATGCCGTTTTTCTTCATAGTCATAAGTTCTAAAACAAATGGAAGATTGATACCCGCAATAAATTTTCTGGATGAATTGATAAATGGTAAAGATACATTTGCAGGTGATCCCCCAGGAAGATCCAACAGAACTACCAGATTTCTATCTTTATAGACTCCATCTATCATAGTTTTTATCTTCTCTGAAAAATCTTCCAGAGATTCAGCATTTTCAAAACTCAATGTTCCAAAATCATCATCATCGATATCCAGAATTAATTTCAGTGCACCTTCATAACCTTTACATAAACTACTGTGCGTAATCATTAACACATCAAATGCATCTTTCATATTTCATACCATCCTTTTGTATTTCATCTAAAAGTGGAATACCCTCATGCAAAGAGGATATAATTTTCACTGTCTGCCGTTGCTGTATTTCGGTGGCCTGAACTAAATCTGGTACCATCACAACAGGAATTCCTGCAGACCACGCAGCCTGTACTCCTACAGCAGAATCTTCAAACACGAGAGCATTATCTTTGCAAACATTCATAGTATCAATCACATTCAGATACACATCCGGAGATGGCTTTGTATGTTTTACCTCATCCCCGCAGCATATATAATCAAAATACTGTATCAGATGTAATTTTCTTAAACGTTCTTCTGTCAAGACTCTACTGGTAGAAGTAGCTACTGCACACCGAATACCTGTCATTTTAATGTAGTCCAGAATTTCATAGACACCCGTTTTGACTTCCAACTGACTTTCCAGTCTTTTAAGGCCTGTTTGTCGTGCAGTTTCAAGAAATTCCTCTGTAGAGCATTTTCCTTGTAAAACAATATTAAGAAATTCTCTTACAGCAATTCCAGTCCGCCCAACTACATGCAAAAATGATTCCTGTGTCCATTCTGAAATCCCATAGGATTCAGCTACATCACACCAAACATCCTGCCAGACCCTTTCGGTATTCAATAATAAACCATCTACATCAAAAATGACAAGTTCCAGCGACATATTTTTTCCTCTTAGTATTCCATCTGCCACATGTAACGACGAACGTCTAAAGAATGTCCACGTTCAAATGCAATGGCTTCCACAAAGTGACGAATGACAACACCTGTAAGAATTGCAGCTACGTATTGTCTAGCTTCCTCAGCAACATTTGATAAATCAAGATCTTTCTGATCAAGAACTAACAAATCTTCTGTAAATTTCTTAGCAAAATTTTCAACACGTTCATCAAGGAATCTTGTGTTACCAATGCTCTTTACAAGCATAAATGGAACATCATAGTCTGTAACTTCAAATGGTCCATGGAAGAATTCACCGGAATGAATGCAACCGGAATTAATCCACTGCATTTCCATAAACCAGCACATTGCTGTGGAATATACTTCACCATAGTTAATACCACTACCAATTGTATAAATCGTCTTTTTACGTTTATTATCTTTTGCCCACTGTTTAGCCTGAGCATCATACTGTTCTTTTGCTTTTGTAGATAACTCCGTTAACTTTTCCAACTCTTTAAAGCAAATATCCCATTTTGCATCAGCTGCAAGAACACCAAGTAGCTTGAATAGCAATCCGTAAAGAATACCTTTATTCTTATCAGAATCGCTGACATCTTTACCCCAGTCATAATGTACTGGATATTCTGCAGCTTCCCATAATGGAGAACCTTCTAAATTAGATAAACAAATTGTAATTGCGCCCTTAGATCTTGCAAGTTTTGTAGCAGCAACTGTTTCTGGAGTATTACCTGAATGTGAGCATGAAATAACCACTGATTTTTCGCATAGATTTTTAGGTGTATCATATACAAACTCATTTGCAGTGTATACATGTGATGGAACAGAAGACTCCTTATCAAATAAATACTGACCTGCCATTAGCACTGCCTGAGAACCACCGCAAGCCACGAAATAAACTTCGTTAACCTCCTTTCTGGAAGCTACTGCTTCAACAGCTGTTGTAATTTGTAATTCATGTAAGTTTCTCATATTTTCCCTCCTGAATGATTATATATCATTATGTGTCCTTACATAACCTATTATATTGATATCGTATTTTTAGTCAAGCGCTTTTATTTACTTTTTTTTGCTATATTAGCAATCGGCTAATATACAATCGTGTATGGATTGATGAAAAATACATAGAAGATTATCAAGTGCTGGAATCTAATAACAAAAAGCATCCAAGAGGATTGTCGAAAACAAAGATATGCATCGTATTAGCTATTGATTCCAATAAGAATATGGCAATGATCAATAATATGTGCAGTTGGTTGAAAAGATATATCTGAAGGTTTATAGGAATGGAAGTAGAAAACTTACAATCTTATTCAAATTAGTTTATATATCTGCAGAGATGTAAAGAGAGAAATACACAGATTATTTTACGCTCTCCAGTAACTCATAATAAAAAACTCCCGTGTTACCATACTATTGTAATCAGATCATGTTATGCATTATTTTTGCCTCTTATACATAACTAGTCAATATTTGAAATAATATAGTATACTTAAATGAGAAAGGCAGGACATAACTATGAAAAAATTAGCTATCGCAATCACCAGTTTACTTTTAATCACTGGATGCTCTTCTACACCTACCATCACAAACACAAATAATATTAGGGAGCATATTCTAAAGGATAATGTAGCTTATGATTCATTCTCTTCATATAGTGATTCAGATACAATTATTCGTTTGCCAAATGGAGAATATATACATGGAACAAAAGAAGTGAATGGAAAATATTATGATAGTGATCAAGATTCAGGTGCCATTCAGGCTAAAAAAGCGAAATATTATGCTTTACTAGCTATGGATGTGAACAACTATTTAACTGAAGAATTTGAAGGATTCAATGATTCAGATGAAGTTTTCTATAATAAAGAAGGCAGCTTCACAAATGCATCTACAGTCATTGATGAAAATGGTAATGAAAAAGACTTGGCCAATAATCCAGACTATGAATCTATGACAATAAAAGAGGTAAAAGAAAAAGAATACAATCGTTTGATCCAAGAAGATGCTAAAGAAGAAAAGAAAAATCTATCTTCTCCAGTCAGTGAATTAAATTCATTATTGCCAAAAACTGATTATATTTCACGAACTGTTTTCAACAAAAAGAATAAATGTGCCATTCATTATTATGAAGTAGAAGAAAATGAGTATTTTGACTACATAAAGAAAATCAAGGAGAAAGGTTTTGATTCCATTGATCCAAATTCTCCAGAAGAATCTTTTTTAGGAGTTAACAACGATAATATATTAGTCAATATACACTATGATGCAACAAATAAAATCATTGACTTAACTATTCAAAGACAATAAGTTTAACGCATTAAAAGTCCGGACAAGTTCTGGACTCTTTTTTTGTGGAAACAAAAAAAAGACTGGAATTTTTCATCCAGCCTTTGACATTAGAATAATCCTACGATTTTACCATCTTCATCCACATCCATGTCTAATGCACTTGGATGTTTTGGAAGTCCTGGCATCGTTAATACTTTACCTGTTAGAGCAACAATGAAGCCAGCACCTAAACTTGGGCGTAATTCACGAACTGTAATTCTAAATCCTGTAGGACGACCCATTACTTTACCATCATCGGATAATGACATTTGTGTTTTAGCCATACAAATTGGTAATTTATCCCATCCTAATTCATTGAATTTCGCAATTTGTACTTGTGCCTCTTCTGTAAAATCAACACCATCTGCACCATATACTTTTTTGGCAATGGTTTCTACTTTTTCCTCAATAGACTTATCTAAATCATATAAAGGAGCATAGTTATTTTCTTGATCACATAACGCAACTACTTTGTTCGCTAAATCAATAGCGCCTTCTCCACCTTTTGCCCATACTTGAGATAATGACATTGGGTGGTTGTTTTCTTCACACCATTTTTCTAATGCAGCTACTTCAGCCGGTGTATCTGTCGCAAATTCATTGATCGCAACAATATATGGTAAACCAAATTGTTGTACAGTATCAATATGTTTTGCCAAGTTTTCACATCCTGCAAGCATAGCCTCTACATTTTCTTCTTTTAAATCTTCTAAGGCAATTCCACCATGCTGTTTTAATGCACGAATTGTTGCAACAATCACAACCGCATTCGGTTTAAGATTTGCCAATCGACATTTGATATCCAAGAATTTTTCAGCTCCTAGATCTGCACCAAATCCAGCTTCTGTAACTGTATAATCCGCAAGTTCTAGACATGCCTTTGTGGCAATAACAGAGTTACATCCATGCGCAATATTCGCAAATGGACCACCATGAATCAATACTGGATTGTGTTCTAGTGTTTGAACAATGTTAGGTAATACGGCATCTTTCATAACCATAGCCAATGCACCTTCAATACCTAAATCATGTACATATACAGGCTTGTCATCATAAGTATATGCCACAAGCATTTTCCCAAATCTTTTCTTTAAATCCATTAAATCATCTGCCAAACATAAAGCTGCCATGATTTCACTCGCAACTGTAATATTAAATCCGTCTTTACGTTCAACTCCATTGGCTTTTGCACCACAACCAATTGTGATATTACGCAAAGTACGATCATTCATATCTAAACAACGTTTGAATGTTACTTTTTCAGGATCAATATTCAATTCATTTCCCTGATGAATCACATTATCTAGACATGCACTTACTAAGTTATTGGCAGTCGTAATCGCATGCATATCTCCCGTAAAGTGAAGGTTGATATCTTCCATTGGTACGACTTGGGCATAGCCACCACCTGTAGCTCCACCTTTTAATCCAAACACTGGACCTAAACTAGGTTCACGTAAAGCCATCATCGTTTTCTTACCTAAACGATTTAAGGCATCTCCCAAACCAACTGTTGTCGTACTCTTTCCTTCTCCAGCTTTAGTAGGATTAATAGCTGTGACTAATACTAATTTTCCATGAGGATTATTTTCAATGGATTTTAAATAATCAAAAGACAATTTAGCTTTATATTTTCCATAATGTTCCAAGCTATCTGCAGGAATTCCAATTTTTGCGGCAACCTTTTCAATTGGTTCCATGACACATTCTTGTGCAATTTCTAAATCTGTTTTAGCCATTTTACATATCCTTCTTTCCAATATCATTTCTGTGAAATAAATCTTTACATTGAATCTTTTCTAATTCTTTATATGTATGATCAAATGCAGTCTGTAAGTCATCTTCTAGAGTAACGACCATTAAAACACGTCCACCATCTGTGACTAATCCTTCATCTGTCATTTTTGTTCCCATGTGGAAAACCAATCCATCTACATTATCAACACCTTTAATCAAAGATCCTTTTGTAGAGCTTGCAGGATAATTTGTACTTGCGAGTACAACACCATGACTCACTTTATCTGTCCATTTTAATTCAACTGGTTTATTATCCATTAAATCTAAAATAGCTTGTACAAAATCACTTTCTAAACGTGGCAAAATAACTTCGGCTTCTGGATCTCCAAAGCGCGCATTGAATTCAATTGTTTTAATACCTTTTTCTGTCAACATCAATCCACCATATAAGAATCCAGTAAATGGTACACCCTCTTTAACCATGGCACTTGCCATTGGTTTCATAATCTCATTCATGGCTTCATCGATAATCTCAGAAGTAATCTTTTTAACTGGACTATAAGATCCCATACCACCTGTATTAGGACCTTTATCTCCATCAAATACACACTTGTGATCTTGGGCTACTTCTAAAGGTACTACTGTTTCGTTGTGTACTAGACAGATCAAAGAAAATTCAAATCCAAATAAACATTCTTCAATCACAACTGAATTATTTTCAATCGCAAAGGCAATATCTAATGCTTCTTTAGCCTGTTCTAATGTAGAAGCTACCGTAACACCTTTTCCAGCTTTTAAACCATCTTCCTTAATAACGATAGGAGCCCCTTGTTCTTGTACGTATGCCCATGCAGACTCTAAATCATAGAATGTTTTATAAGCTGCCGTTGGAATATTATATTTTGCCATGATCTTTTTGGCAAAATCCTTACTTGATTCGACTTGAGTCGCCTTCTTATCTGGCCCAAAAATTTTTAGGCCTTCTTTTTTAAACGCATCTACAACACCTAGAGCTAAAGTGGCCTCAGGACCTACGATGGTTAAATCTACATTTCTTTCTTTTGCCAAAGCAACAAGACCTTCTACATCATTGTCTTTCACATCGACACATTCTCCAATTTTTGCCATTCCAGGGTTGCCTGGTGCACAAATCAACTCATCACATAAAGCTGAACGTTTACATGCATACGCAAGTGCGTGTTCACGTCCGCCCTTACCGATAACTAGTATTTTCATTGCGTTTTAATCTCCTTTTTCTTTACCTTTCAATCATAACAGAAAAAAGACCATAATGGGTCTTTATTCACAAATTTTTAACAGAAAAAGGGTAGAAACAGACTTTCCACCCTCCATTTGTTAAACTTTTAAGAATTGTGCTACATCTAGCACGAAAATTGTGGCTCCACCAACAGTAACTTCCACAGGAAAACTTGCATAACGGCCAATATCATAACTAGCTGTACTAGGTACAATTTCCGTTCGCTTACTTGAATATTCCTTGATGATATCAATGGCTGCTTCCACTTTTTCGTCTTCACAACCAATAATCAACGTTGTATTGCCTGCGCGAAGGAATCCACCAGTCGTTGCTAATTTAGTAACAGAAAAACCATTTTTATTTAGTGCATTACTTGCCACTGGACTATCGTCATTTGATAAAATTGCTAGGATAAGTTTCATAGTGCTTCCCCCACCTTTCTAAGGCTATTATATAAAAATTTATGCGCAACTACAACAAGAAAAAAGAACCATAATCTTTAGAACAATCCACACTATTTCATGTATAATAAGAATTAAGTTTAGTGGGGTTGTATATGTTAATAAAGAAACATTCAAATCTTTTGGAGATCCAATATGATAAATAAAAGAAAAAAAGACAAATTTGGAAATGGATTGATCGCATTTCTATTTATATGTATTATTTTCTTATTGTGTTATGCTTTTAAAAATCCAATTTTATTATATTCATCCAATCCAGAAGTAGAGATCAATCATGAATATGATCCAAAGGATAATATTCAACAGGTTTTTTTCCATTCAAATTCAGATGTAAAGATTTCAGGAGATATCAATACAAATAAAATTGGAAAATATGAAATCACATATCAATTAAAGAATTATAAAAAAACATGTAAAGTATCTGTAAAAGATACAAAAGCACCTGATTTAAAACTTAAAGCATATAAGGCAGGTATGAAAGAGGATGTTAAGCCTGAATCCTTTGTCGAAAGTGTTAAGGACGATTCTAAAGTATCACTATCCTTTAAGAAAAAACCTACAAAGGATAAAAAACAAACGATAACCATCATCGCAAAAGATGAACATGGAAATAAAGCCATGAAAGAGACAACTCTAACGTTGGTCAAAGATATTGAAAAACCAATTATTCATACAGATACTATTTCTGTTTATGTAGGTTCAAAGCCAAACTACAAATCCTATATTGAGGTAACAGATAATATGGATTCTAAACCAAAAATCAAGATTGATTCTTCAAAAGTAAAGACCAAGAAAACAGGTACTTATAAATTGTTAGTAACTGCTACAGATCGTTCGGGTAATAAAGCTAAGGCTAAAATCAATGTAACTGTTGAAGAACCAAGTAAAGTTGTATATATGACATTTGATGATGGTCCTAGTGAAAATACAGATAAAATATTGAAGATCTTAAAGAAATATGATGCGAAAGCTACTTTCTTTGTGACGGGAAACAATCAAAAATATAACAGTTCTATCAAAAAAGCTGCAGATCAAGGCAACACAATTGCACTTCATACTTATACACATGATTATGCGAATGTTTATTCTTCTACCACTGCTTATTTTGAAGATTTACAAAAAGTGAGTGACATGGTCAAACAAATCACAGGTAAAGCACCAAAATATATTCGTTTCCCTGGTGGTTCAAGCAATACAATTTCAGCACAATATTCGCAAGGAATCATGTCTGCACTCGACAATATGGTGCATGAAAGAGGATATGAATATTTTGATTGGAACTGCTCAAGTGGAGATGCTGCATCCAATACCGTGCCAGCACAAGATATTGTGCGCAATGCGACAAGTTGCGATTATGAACAAATTATGATTTTGTTCCACGATTCAAGTCCAAAAACAACAACAGTTGAAGCATTACCAGAAATCATTAAAAGCTATAAAGAAAGAGGATATGTCTTTAAAGGAATCTGCGATGATACGCCAATCTTCCATCATGGAGTCAATAACTAAGTCAGCAAATGGCTGGCTTTTTTTGTACCTGCAGAAAAAAATCGAAGGAATTAACCTTCGATTACTGCTTTGTAGTACTTTAATAAATCTTGCATCAATTTGATGCTTTCTTCTACCTGATTTTCATTCATCACTGCAACTTTTGTATAGTTATGTAATAAAATAGGTCTAGAAACATTATATGTTTCAGCTAAATGATTGACCCAATCTTGTGCTTCTAAGCCTTGCTGTTTTGTAATAACACCTTCTGATACAATTACACCTTTTACACCTGCAAGAGATACGGGTACACTCCATTTAACAAGTCCTGCATGACATGCATACTTTTGTGGTTCGTTCGATTTTAAAGCTCCTGTATAATTTTCAAAAGTACATTCATCACATTGACGTAATGCAGATGAACTTGTTTTTAAACATTTACAAAAGAAGTTTTTCTCCTTTGCGCTACTAATCTCTGTTTCGTCTTGCACAAAATAGCATCTTAATCCGGTAATATGGTAATACGCATCCATTACCTTTTGGATTGCTTCTTTAGGCAACATAAATAACACCTCAAATCCTTTTCTTATCTTAATTAAATCACTTTCAATGATTGATTTCAAGGCTTTTGTAAGCCTTTTCAACCATGCTATTGCATATTAAAACCAGATGTTATCATCTGGTCATATTAAATTCCTTTTATTGTATGAAATGCATGTTGCGCTGCAATGGCACCATCATTACATGCGGTAACAACCTGCCTTAATTCTTTATCAATGACATCTCCAGCCGCATAAATTCCTGGTATCTTTGTTTGACAATTCGCATCTACCAAAACATATCCACGCTCATTTAATACACCTAAATCTTGTACACAATCCGTATTTGGATCTTGTCCAACATAAGGGAAAATACCCGAACATTCAATAACTTGTTTTTCATGAGTATCCACATTTTCTAACTCAATGCCAGATACTTTTCCTTCCGAACTTAAAATTTGAACAGGAATATGCTTCTTGATGACATGAATCTTCTCATTTTCTTCAATCTGACTTTGAATATGTTCTTCCGCTCTAAATACATCTCTTCGAATCACAATCGTTACACTTCGCGCAAGCCCTGCAAGATAAATCGATTCTTCTAATGCCGAGTTCCCTCCGCCAATCACGACTACATCTTTATCTCTAAAAAATGCCCCGTCACAAACGGCACAGAAAGAAACACCATGTCCAAGATTTTCTTTTTCTCCAGGTATATTTAACAATCGTTCTTTTGTACCTGTGGCAAGTATTATGGCTTTACCATTCACAACACTTCCATCGCTTAAATATACATCTTTATTTTCATCAATCTTATTTACTTCGCCATACGCATATTCAGCTTGAAAAGAAGTGGCTTGCTCAAACATATCCATCGCAAGCTGCGTTCCTTCTATTTCTTTAACACCTGGATAATTACTGATTTTATTTGTTTTAATCAACTTTCCTCCCGGCGCTCCATTTTCTAAAATTAATGTTTTTAGTCCGGCTCTCGAACCATAAAGTGCTGCACTTAAGCCTGCTGGCCCAGCACCTATTATCACCAAATCGTATTGTCGCTCCATATGTGATCCTCCTTACATAATGGTATTAACTGCATCAAATCATCGATAACTTTACATGGCTTTGCTCCTTTTAATGCTTCACGTTGTTTTTCATCGACACTAAATCCTACAGAATAGGCAGCCATATTCTTTGCGGCTACAATATCCGCAACATTGTCACCGACATAAATACAATCATCATGACTAGTATGTAATAAGTTACACGCTTCAATCAAGCCAGATGCACTTGGTTTAGGTTCTGGTAAATTTTCTTTTCCCAACACAACATCAAAATACACATCTAATCCCGATTGTTTTAATCCTCTTTTTACGACTTCAATACGCTTATTTGAAACAACTGCACATTGTATATTTTCTTTTTTCAATCCTTCAAGCATCTCTTTAGCATGAGGGATTTCTTTTAATAATTCTTTATGAAGCGATTTATTGATCATTTGATAACGATCAATGATACTTTGAACTTGATCTTCTGGAAAATACTTTGAAAAAGTAACTTCAAGGGTGGGTCCAAAAAATGTATACAATTCTTCATTTGACAATTCATAATCTGGTTTAAGTTCTTTAAATACTCTTCTAAATGTTTCAAAAACCAATTGTTGTGAATCAATCAATGTCCCATCTAAATCAAACAACACAACAGGCTTTTTCTTCCAATGAAAGGCTTTATGAAATACACCCATTAAGCCAAGACAACCAACAATCATTAAAGCTAAAGATACAAGTTGAGCTGTACGAAGGCCCAATACCATTAAAGAATCTGTTCGCATTCCTTCAATCACAAAACGTGTAATGCCATACCAAACCATGTACATAAATCCGCAGTCACCGCGTCTTCTATACCAATACTTACGGAAGATACATGTAATAAATAGAAAACCAAGTAAGTTACATACACTTTCAAATAAGAAAGTAGGCATACGGTATGCCCCATCAATAAACATTTGATTTTTAATAAATGCTGGATAATGCGCAAAGAAGCTCTCAGGTACAATTCCACCATAGGCTTCTTGATTCATAAAGTTTCCCCAACGACCAAATGCTTGTGCAAGTAAAACGGTTGGCATGATTAAATCAAACATTCTTAAAAATGAAATTTTTCGTTTTTTGAAAAAGAACAAACTAAATATGAAACCTGCAATCAATCCTCCATGAATGGCCAAACCACCGTTCCAAATGGCAACGATTTCATTCATATGTTGAGAATAATATTGCCATTCAAAAATAACATACCATGCTCTTGCACCTAGAATCCCTATAAATAACATAGGAACGACATAATCATCTAGAACTTCTGGTGCGTACCCCCATTTTTTCATGGTTCTTTGGCATAGTAAATAGGCGCACAATGCGCCTGTTAAAATTAAAACGGCATACCATGCAATTTCAAAAGATCCAAAAGAAACAAAAATTTTAGTGCTCGGAAACAGATGCATCGAATTCCTCCTTCTTATTTTCGGATATTTGCGATAGTACTCGCTCTTCAAATTCTTTAGCTGAATCTAAGCCATCTTTCAACAATAAGAAGTTTGTCACAGCCGTTTCAATAACAGATGACATTGGTCGTCCTTGTGAAACTGGAATTGTCATCTTTAAAATTTTGATTCCCAAAATTTCATTATATTCCTTTTCTTCAATTCCAACACGATCATATTCATAAGAATCATTAAATGGTTCTAAATCAATTTGAAATTCAATTTGTGTTTCATGGGCAACAGCTCCTACTCCATACATACGAGAAACATTGATAATTCCAACACCTCTAAGTTCCATAAAACCTTCAAGCATTGGTGTTGTTCTACCAACTAAATCATCATGAATTTTGTAACAATCAATACGGTCATCTCCAACTAATTGGTGTCCACGCTTAATCAGTTCTAGCGCAATTTCACTTTTTCCCATTCCACTTTTACCAGTAATCAATACACCAACACCAAATACACGTACTAATTCTCCATGAATGACTACTGATTCTGCTAGACATTCATCTAAGTAGTTCGTAATACTTACGATTGCGTGAGAAGTTTGATGTTCTGTTTTAAATACTGGAAAATCTTTACGCTTTGCGATCTCTTTTAAAACAGGTGGACACTCATGGCCATGTGCAATCACAATACATGGTGTATTATCTCCTGTTAAAAATTCAAAGGAACGACGTTGTGAAATTTCGTCCATTTGTTCTTCAATATAACCAATTTCTTTATCTCCTAATACTACAAGTCTTTTTGTTTGAGTATCCGGAAAATATCCAGCCAACTCTAATCCCGGACGATTTGTATCAGCCAAAGTTAATGGACGATTTAATGAATTTGAATCTCCAGTCACAATTGTCCACATGAATTTTTTTGCTAAATCACGAACAATTACTTTTTCCATGGTCTTCTCCTTTTTCTAATAATGGTTTTAAATATTGGCCTGTATAGCTTTCTTTGCATTCGGCAATCTTTTCAGGTGTTCCCGTACAAATAACAGTACCTCCACCTTGACCTCCTTCAGGCCCCATATCTATAATTTGATCTGCACATTTGATTACATCCAAGTTATGTTCAATAACTAATACAGTATCTCCATGTTCGACTAAACGCTGTAAAACTTCGATCAATTTTTTTACATCATCACTATGCAATCCTGTTGTAGGTTCATCAAGCACAAATAACGTTTTGCCAGTAGCCTTCTTTTGAAGCTCACTCGCTAGTTTTACACGTTGTGCCTCGCCCCCTGATAAAGTCGTTGCACTCTGACCTAATTTTATATAAGAAAGTCCTACATCATTTAGAGTTTGTAATTTATGTTTGATTTTTGAAACATTGCTAAAGAATTCCAATGCCTCTTCAACCGTCATATCCAATACATCCGCAATTGTTTTACCTTTATAATGAACTTGTAATGTTTCTTCATTATATCGTTTTCCGCCACATTGATCACAAGGTACATAAACATCTGGTAAAAAATGCATGGAAATACGTA
>NZ_DS996847.1:0-2303 GCF_000156655.1 Holdemanella biformis DSM 3989 | reverse complement strand
GAATTCCATCTCCTTGACATGCTTCACATCGTCCACCTTTCACATTGAATGAAAAACGACCCTTGTCATATCCAAGCATTTTCGCCTCTTTTGTCTGCGCAAATAAGTCACGAATATCATCAAAAACGCCTGTATAAGTAGCTGGATTTGAACGTGGTGTTCTACCAATTGGATCTTGTCCAATTTCTACAATTTTATCAATATTTTCAATACCTTGAATTTCTTTACATGCACCCGGTTTGATTCTTAAACGACCTAGGGCATGTTGTAACCCATGTGTTAAAACTTCTGTAACTAATGAAGATTTTCCACTTCCAGAAACCCCTGTGACAACCGTAAATGTTCCTAACTTAATCGTTACATTTACATTTTTTAAGTTGTTCTGGCTAGCTCTTACTACTTTTAATTTCTTTCCATTCCCCTTACGACGTGTCATAGGTACTTCAATTCTTTTACGTCCACTTAAATAAGCTCCCGTAATCGAATTTTCATTCTGCATAATTTCTTCTGGTGTTCCAGCCGCAACAATTTGACCACCATGAACACCGGCACCAGGACCAACATCTACAATATAATCACTTGCACGCATTGTATCTTCGTCGTGTTCTACGACAATCAAAGTGTTTCCTAAATCTCGCATATCTTTTAAAGCACCAATCAAACGATCATTATCTCTTTGATGTAATCCAATACTAGGTTCATCTAAAACATACATAACCCCAGTTAAACGTGATCCAATCTGTGTTGCCAAGCGAATACGTTGCGCTTCCCCTCCAGATAGAGTAGATGCTAAACGATCCAGTGTTAAATAACTTAGCCCGACATGATTTAAGAATGAAAGGCGATTTTTTATTTCTTTAATGACCAATTCTGCAATCTTAGCTTGTGTTGGCGTTAATTCTAATTCATTCATAAACTGAATGGCTTCTTGAATACTCATTTGTGTCCATTCATAAATATTTTTTCCACCAACAAGTACAGATAGAGCTTGTTTATTTAAACGTGCCCCATGACATTTTGGACATTGAGCATCTGCCAAAAATGATCCATACCATTCACGAGACATAGTTGAAGTTGTTTCCATATATCTTCTTTCGATCATAGGACAAACACCTTCAATATATTCAAACTTTGTTGAAACCGTACCAGAACGAGAATTCAATTGATATGCGATTGGCACATCTGAACCATATAATAAATAATTTAATTTCTTTTTAGGTAAATCCTTGATGGGTGTGTCCATATCAATCTCATAATATTTAATTAAAGCATGAATTCGTTGCCACTCAAGATTTTCTGTATTCACAATATTTTTGTAATAATGAATACCGCCTTGCGCAATTGATTTTGTATCATCTGGAATTAATAAAGACAAATCCACCTTTTGGGTAATACCTAAACCTTTACATTCTGGACATGCTCCAAATGGTGCATTGAATGAAAATAATTTTGGTTCTAATTTAGGTACGGAAAAGCCACAAATTTTACATGCATAATTGCTAGAAAATAAGGTTTCTGATTCATTTGTTAATAAAATAGCCAAACCATCACTTAATTTTAATGCGGTTTCTAACGAATCATGAAAACGTGAACGATCGTCATTTTTTACAATTCGATCTACAACAACATCGATCGTATGTTTTTTGTTTTTATCTAAAGGCTCAAGTTCTTCAAGATATTTGATTTCGCCATCAATACGGACACGGATATATCCTTCTTTCATTAACTTTTCTATTAAATCCTTATGAGTGCCTTTTTTCCCTTGTATAACAGGGCTTAAAATAGTACATCTAGTTTTATCAGGCAATTCCATGATTTTATCAATCATTTCCTTAATTGTATTTCCAGTGATTGGAATGTGGTGGTCAGGACAATAAGGGACTCCTATACGTGCATATAATAGACGTAAATAATCATAAATCTCTGTAACAGTTCCTACAGTAGATCGTGGGTTGTTAGATGTTGTTTTTTGATCAATCGCGATGGCTGGTGATAATCCATCAATTTGGTCAACATCTGGTTTTTCACTATTTCCTAAAAACTGCCTTGCATAAGCAGATAAGGATTCCATATATCGACGTTGTCCTTCTGCATATATTGTGTCAAAAGCTAAAGAAGTTTTTCCACTTCCTGAAACACCAGTCATGATGATTAATTTATCTTTTGGTATTTTTAAACTTATATTTTTAAGGTTGTTTTCACGAGCACCTTGTATTGTTATATACTTTTGGTTCATAATAAACCTCCTATGCACACTATTATACCATAAACATTTGTTCATTATTTGTGAAATAATATGCAAG
>NZ_DS996848.1:23408-69817 GCF_000156655.1 Holdemanella biformis DSM 3989 | reverse complement strand
TCTTTTTCTTTCTTGCTCTCTTCAATCACTCTTGAAGCATAAGGTTCTGGTACTGGATCATAACGGTCCATTTCCATTGTATATGTTCCTAAACCAGTTGTCATACTTCTAAGTTCAACACAATATCTAGACATGTTTGCCATAGGAACTTGTGCATCAATTTCTTGATCTGAATCCACTGGAGTCATACCCATGATTGAACCTCTACGCTTGTTCAAATCACCAATGACAGCACCTGTAAATTCATCTGGAACACGAATCTTGACATTCATGATTGGTTCTAATAAGATTGGACGAACTTTTGTCATCGCATCTTTATAAGCTAAGTGAGCAGCCATCTTAAATGCCATTTCACTTGAGTCAACATCATGATATTTACCATCTAACAATGTAGTTTTTACATTTACCATCTTATATCCTGCTAAAGGACCCTTTTGGCAACATTCACGAAGACCCGTTTCAACAGCTGGAAAATATTGTTTAGGAACAGCTCCACCAAATACCTTTTCTGCAAATACCATTTCTTCTTCATCAGGATTAGGACTAAATTCTACAAATACATGTCCAAATTGTCCATGTCCACCCGATTGTTTTTTATGACGACCTTCACCAATAGCTGTCTTTGTGATGGTTTCACGATAAGTAACCTTTGGATTACTTAAGACAACTTCAGCTTTAAATTTAGAATTTAATTTATTCACAATCACGTCTAAATGCTGATCACCAATACCATAAATCACTGTTTCTTTTGTTTCCGGATTATTCACAACTTTAAATGTTGGATCTTCTTCTTGTAAACGAGCAAGACCATTTGATAAACGATCCTCATCATTTTTAGTCTTAGGTAAAACAGCCTGACCATACATTGGCGTATCGAATGTGATTGGATCAGCCATCAACAATTTACCTTTATCGCACAAAGTGTCATTTGTCTTTGTGTTTTGTAACTTAACTAAAGCTCCAATATCACCTGTAAATAATTTACCAGCCGCTGTCTGATGTTTACCCTTAACAATATAGATTTGACTGATCTTTTCTGGTTTACCATTATTGGCATTCACTACTGTACTATCAGCTGCAAGCACACCACTCAATACTTTGACATAGCTAATTCTTCCAACAAATGGGTCTACGATTGTTTTAAATACTTGCGCTGTTAAAACTTCCGTTTCACTTGTCAACAATTCCACTTTAACACCATTTGGAGTTGTAGCTGTATACATACCTCTTTCTGAATATGTTGGGAAATAACTAACGATTAAATCCATCAAACGTTGAATACCAATTGAATTAACTGCACTACCAGAATATACTGGACAAATTTCTCCATTACGCACACCAATTCGAACACCACGTTTTAATTCTGCATCACTAAATTCTTCACCAGAGAAGAATTTTTCCATTAATTCATCATCCCCCATAGCTACAGCTTCTGCAATCTGATCTTTATATAGAGCCACTTCTTCTTGCATAGATTCTGGAACTGGACATGGTTTATCCGCTAATTCTGGACTGTAATACCAAGCTTTATTTTTAATGATATTTACAGATCCAACGATTTTTCCATCTTCAACGATAGGAACTTCAAACGGAATAACACTTTTACCAAATTCTTCACGCAACGCTTGATAACTAGCATC
Organism: Holdemanella biformis DSM 3989; assembly: GCF_000156655.1. GTDB lineage: Bacteria > Bacillota_I > Bacilli_A > Erysipelotrichales > Erysipelotrichaceae > Holdemanella > Holdemanella biformis. The sequence continues at coordinate 68,177 of NZ_DS996848.1, read as the reverse complement.
AAAGCTTGTGTGTTCTTCATCTAATTTATTAATAAAGAAAATAGTAGGTTTCTTTTCAGCAACGGCTTGTTTATACGCAAGTTTTGTTCCTGATTGTAAAGGATCTTTGGCATTGACTACAATTAAACTTGAATCACCAACTGAAAAACCACCTTGTTTTTCACCAACGAAGTCTAAATAACCTGGTGTATCAATAAAATTAATCTTACTATCTTCCCATTCAATTGGAACAATAGTTGTATAAACAGATAGGCCACGACGAATTTCTTCAGTGTCAAAATCAATCATTGAACTTCCTTCTGTTGTTTTTCCAAAACGATCTGTTGCCTTTGTATAATACAACATAGCTTCTAATACACTTGTTTTTCCTGCTCCACTATGTCCGATTACGCTTACGTTACGTACTTCAAAACTTTGATAATCTCTCATACGCTTAACCTCATCTTAAGATAGGCTCTAATTGAGCTCTACAATGTTCACGAACATAATCCAATGCAACACGACCTTGTTTATCTGTCATATCTTTATCAGCTCCATACGCCAATAATTTTTCAACTAAACTTGGATATCCACCATAAGCAGCACGCATCAATGCAGTTACACCATTATTATCAAATAAATTCACATCGGCGTTTCTTTCAAGCAATAAGTGAATTGTGTCACGTTTAAATGCGATACAAGCTTCCATTAAAGCACTACGACCTACTTCATCTTGATCATTGATTCTTGCCCCAGCATCTAATAACACTTCAACACAACGATCTTGTCCTAATAAACAAGCACGCATTAAAGCTGTACGACCTCTATCATCTTTGGCATTTACATCTGCCCCTGCATCAATCAAAGCCTTTAAGATTGTTTTATTGCCTTTTTTTGCAGCTGTCATCAAAGCTGTTTTCCCTTTATTATCTGTAATATTCACATCTGCCCCATTATCAAGTAAAACCTGTACAACATCTTTTCGATCACGTTTACTTGCACGCATCAAAGCTGTACGTCCATCACCATTCTGATAATTTACATCTGCCCCTGCTTTGATTTGAGAACAAACCATTGGGAAATCACCATTTGCGCATGCATCCCAAAATACCTTATTAAAATTCTGATCCATTTCAATCATCCTCCTCATCCTTTATTGTTCATGAAATCACAGAAAAACTGGAATGATAGTTCACCCCAGTTTACATATGTACAAAGAAAAGATTGAAATTTTATTTAATTTTACACCTTGAACTTGATTCATCTCAATCACTCCTTTGTCTAACCTGATTTCATTCTAACAAAGAAATTATTTTGTGCAAATCAAGTACCAACTTGGACAGAAAACCTACCGATTATGCCTTTTCCCAGAACAATTCGATAGATTCATGAAGCGGACCTTCAATAAAAGCTACTCGAATAGGAAATACAGGATCTGTTTTCATAACTACATCTATAGGTTCAACACTCACTTTATAGCCAGCATTATGAACTCTTTCAACAATTTCATCCACATGATCTGTCGCAAACGCAAAATGACGAATACATCCTTCACCGACGGATTTTGTGCCATCCAAAAAGATTTCAATACAACTATTAAAACAATCCAAATGAATTCCTGAATCCCACTTTCTTAAAATAGGAAATCCAAGTAATTCGTGATAAAAATAAATCATTTCATCATATTGTTCTTGTGTCTCACATTTAAATGCGACATGATGAATACCTTTAATCATAATTTCTCCTTTCTAACAAGCTAAATGTAACTTGTCCTTTTTCCCTTTGAACATCCGTACAAACCACACGTACACGCATGCCCATTTGGAACACTTTACCATGTGTCTGTCCCTTTAAAGTCATTGTATCTTCATCATAATCGTAGAAGTCGTTTGAAAGAGTATGAACAGGAACAAGACCTTCAACCGTATTATCCATTTCCACAAAGAATCCAAAACTCATTACACCAACAATTGTACCTTCAAAAACTTGACCTACACGTTTTTCCATATATTGTGCCTTTTTATAATCATTGACCATTCTTTCCATCATGATCGCATCTCTTTCTTTTTCAGAAATATGGAAGGCTTGTTTTTCGATTTTCTTTTCATCATTTGATGGTGTACGCTTTTGTTCTTTAAAACAATATGCATGCAACATACGGTGTACGACTAAATCTGAATAACGACGAATTGGACTTGTGAAATGACAATATTCTTCTAAAGCAAGTCCAAAGTGTCCAAGACAATGTGCATCATAACGCGCTTTTTGCATAGAACGCAAAGAAACCATAGACAGGACTTCATATGCATTTTCATCTTGAATGGATTCTAAAAATTTTTGAATTTGACTCGCATTGACTTCATCTGGATAAAAATCAAATGGAATACGCAAAGAATTCGCAACCGTACAAATTGTTGCCACCTTTTTAGGATCTGGATTTTCATGCACACGATACATACTTGGTATCTTATTGACATGCATATGGTGAGCTACGCAAACATTGGCTAAAATCATACATTCTTCGATCATTTGTTCGGCAAAACCACGTTCTAACACATTAACATCCACTGGATATCCATTTTTATCCATAATGATCTTTGCTTCTTTTGTATTAAAATCAATACATCCACGATTATGCGATTGTTTCTTTAATAGTTTAGCCAAAGACTCTAAAGTAAACAACAATTCTTTTACTTCAGAATACTCTTGTAAAATTGCTTTATCACCATCTAAACACGCATTCACTTTTTTATATGTACAACGCTTGTCAGAATGAATCACACTTGGAAAAATATTGTATGTCAATAGATTTCCCTTTTCATCCACTTGCATAGCACAAGTAATTGTGAGTCGATCTACATTTGGATTTAATGAACAAATACCATTGCTTAAATCAAATGGAAGCATAGGAACAACTCGATCACAAACATATATAGAATTTCCTCGTAAATAGGCTTCTTGATCAAGGGCACTATTTTCTTTTACATAATGAGAAACATCCGCAATATGTACATACAATACATATCCTTTTTCATTTTTCACAATAGAAATCGCATCATCAAAATCCTTGGCATCATCCCCATCAATGGTAACCGTTAATAAGCCTCTTATATCTTTACGATTTTCAAGTTCATCCTTTTGTACTTTAGCAGGAATTCTTTTGCACTCCTTCACAATTTTTCCATTAAACACCTGGCGCACTTGATTACTTGTAAGCATCGCACTAATATCAACACCTGCATCATCTGGATGTCCTAGAACCTGAATAATTCTTACTTCTAGTGGATCTGCATATTTCACGATTTGACATACAACTTTTGTACGTTTTTTAAAACTAAATTCTTTTTCATTGACTACACGAATCGAACAATGTAAGTCTAGATCACTATAAAAGAATGTCTTCTTCTTTTTAACAATCATAACTCCTGTAATATTTGTCAATCCATGATTAAACACTTTAATTAAAGATGGTTCAGGCTTTAAGCGAACTAACACTTCATCTTTATCAAAGATCTTCATCTTTTTATTTTTCGGAACATATACTTTATTGTTTTCATTAAAGACAGCTATTTCATATCTCGAAATATCTTTTGCGCTTCCAGCCATAAAATGTATATCATCAATCAAATACAAACTTGTATGATCGTTATAAATCAACTTTTCATCTTCTAACTCATTTAAAGACTTCACCATTTCTGTAAATTCTTTACTTGATTTAGGTCTTACTATTTTTTCTAAATCTCGTATTTTACATTCTTTTTTTTCTTCTAAATATTGAATGATTTTTTCTTTCATTTCTTTCCTCCTTTAAAACAGAAAAAAGACCTTAACGGTCTTTTAATTACACAATCTGCAATGCGATCACAATCGCAAAGAACAAAATCCCACAAAACAAAGTTAAGCGAGAGATAACTTTTTCTGGTCCTCTTTCTTTTTGTACCGCAAACAAGTTCAAATCTCCACTTCCTGTAAAGGCAGCCGATAATCCGTCTGATTTACCACTTTGTAATAATGTTAATATAATAATAACACCAGATAATGTCATTAAAACCACGTTTAATATATCTTTCATTTTTTCATCACACCTTCTACGATATTTCGATTATACCAATAATTCAAAAAAAATACTAGTCAAAATTATAGCCCACTAAATCCATTAACGTATCCACTACGTGCGTCGGATAAATCTTTAGTTGTTCAATATCTTCCTTTTTATGAACACCCGTCTGTACAAGTACTGTTTCAATATTTTGTTCAAATCCAAGTTTAATATCCGTTTCTAAATTGTCACCGATCAATATGATTTCATCTTCTTTTAAGCCAAAATACTCCAAACATAAATCAAGAATAGCTCGATTGGGCTTACCAATACGAGGCGATTTTTGATTGGCTGCATACTCAAACATATCGACTACACTTCCATTGCCTACTTCAAATCCGCCAGGTTTTGCCAAAATACGATCATTATTTGTACCAATGATCTTAGCTCCATTTAAAATCAAAGATAACGCTTTTGAATAAGATTTATATGTTGCATCTTTATCCAATCCAATAAACACAAAATCCGGATTTTCATCATCAACAATAAAACCTTCTTGATCCAACGCATCTTTCATACCTTGTTTTCCGATATAATATGCCCTATTTCCCTTGTAGTGTTTCTTAACATATTGACAAGCTGCCATAGCACTATTATAAAACATGGACGGCTCTATGTTTGTATATCCCATATCTTGCATATGTTTTACATTTTCTTGTGGCGTACGCATAGAATTATTTGTCAAAAAAATAAACGGAATCTTATTTTGGATACAATAATCTAAAAATTGATGAGCACTTTCAATAATTTGGGTACCACGATACATTGTGCCATCTAAATCAAATACTAAAGTCTTCATAAACATACCTAAAAAAAGAAAGTCTTAGTCGACTTTCTTTAAATCCATATATGGAATTTCTGTTGGTGTTTCACGACCAAATAAAATCAATAATACTGTAGCTTCTTTCTTTTCTTCATCCATAGATTCAATAGTACCTTCTGAATTTTTGAATGCACCATTTGTGATTTCTACGCGATCTCCCACTTCAAAATCAACCTGAACATTTACATCTTGACGACCTAAACGACGCAATACCGCATCTACTTCTTCTTGAGCTACTGGGAATGGTTTTGCACCCTTTCCACTTGATCCGATAAATCCAGTTACACCTGGTGTATTACGTACAATATACCATGCTTCATCTGTCATAATCATTTGCACTAACAAATAACCAGAAAATAAGTTATGTGTTTTTTCAACTGGTTTACCATTTTTATATTCAATTTCTTTTTCTTCCGCAACGACGATCTGAAACAAGAAGTCTTCAAGACCCATAGTTTTAATACGACGTTCTAAGTTTTCTTTTACACGATTTTCTTGACCTACATATGTATTTACTACATACCATTCTTTTTTTAACTCTGACATAATTTCCTCCCTATGCGCCAACGATCATTTTAACTAGACCACTTGATAAAACCTCACAAACAAAGAAATACAAACCAAATAATACTGTAAATACAATAACTAAAGCACTTGATGACATCAATTCTTTAAATGTTGGCCATTTTACAGTCTTTAATTCTTTGAACACCTTTGAAGGTGAATATGTTCTTTCCTTTTTTTCTTTACTCATATGGATTCCTCACTTTGTTTCCTTATGCAAAGTATGTTTGCCACACTTTGGACAATACTTTTTAATTTCAAGACGTTGCGTGTTGGTCTTCTTATTCTTTTCGGTCGTATAATTTCTTGATAGACACTCTGTACACGTCAAAACAACTTTATCTGCCAATTCCTTCACGCTCCTTAACTCATTAAATGTACCATTTAAACCATTCAACTGTCAATTGTCGTATACCATTTTTTTACCTTTTCAAACATAAAGTTAACCTTTGCACAGCTTAATCCAAGTTTTTGCGCTATATATTTAAAGGTATATCCCTCCATACGTAAATCGACAATTTGAACATATTCTTCGCCAAATAAATTCATAATTCTTGTCTTAATGTGCTCCCACATCAACTTATCCATCACAATTTCATGTACTTCTAAAGAATCATCCGTGCTGATTGTACTATAATACAAGTTCGTATCTTCTTTCACTTTTTGATCAAAACTTATACAAACCTGATTTAGATAACATTGTTTGCGTATGGCTTGACGTAAAAGATCATACCCTTTATTTTTGGTGCAACGCCTATAAAAACTTGTAAATGTTAATACACGATCCATACGATATTCAAAAATACATCGATACAACAATAAGTCTGCATGTCTGTAAAACTCATCTCTTTCACATAATATTGTATTCGTCTTACGCACAAATATATCCGCCCATATTTCTGTAACCATAGGTCTGTAATATTGGATTAAATGATTCATCTCATAAAAATCATTCATTTGAATCAAGTATATACTTTCATATATGTTCATAACTATCACCTAAATTCATTATAATAAGGCAATGTGAAAAAGACATTAAAAAAGCCAATTTTTAAAAATTGACTTATTTTTTTGGATTTCTTTGATTATATACTTCATACATCAAGATAGCAGCTGCCACACTCGCATTTAATGAAGTGATACTTCCTACCATCGGTAAGTAAACCATATAATCGCATTGTTTTTTTACAAGATTTGAAATGCCTTGCCCTTCTGAACCAATTACTAATACAGTCGGTGAATCATACATACCTTCACGATATTCCCTGGCATCTTTCATATCGGTTCCGACAACCCAATATCCTTCTTGTTTTAGGTTTCTAAGTGTTTGTGATAAATTTGTAACAATGGAAACAGGCACTGTATACGCTGCTCCTGTACTTGCCTTCACAACCGTTGGTGTTAAGCCACAACTGTTGTGTTTTGTTAAAATTACACCATCTACACCTGCACAATCACAAGTTCTTAAAATTGCACCTACATTATGTGGATCTTGTATTCCATCCAAGGCAACAAGAAGACCTGGTTTTTTTTGCGCGAGATACAATCTGCTCAATACTATACGTTTCAATTTCACTGACCTTAACTGCCACACCATTATGATGTGTAGTATTGGCAATCTTATCTAATTTTGCACGATTACAATATTCTACTTTTAAATTTGATTTTTGGATTGACTTCAAAAGTTTTGCATCTTTCAATCCTTGAAGTACATATACCTTTTCGATTGAATCCATATCATTTTGAAGTGTAGAATATACGTTTTTTCCATATACGATCATAGACTATCCCCTATTTCAATAATTTTATCAAGACAAACCTTCAGTCTTTCTTGATGGCCATATAAGTACAAATAGCCAAGCATTGATTCCAATGCGGTTGCTTCTAAGTATGTTTTGTGTGTCGCATTTTTAGCTTTTGAATGAATAGTGGCATTTCTTCCACGCGCTAAAATTGTCTTTTCATCTTCTGTAAAAAAATCTTCTTCCATCATTTTATTTAGCATGATGGCTTGTCCTTTTGCGCTACAAATAACAGCATTTTTCTTTTGAAGAACATGGGCCTTACGAAAGCCTAAACTCAAAAGGTGTTCACGTACTGCCAAAGACATAACGGCATCACCAATCCATGCAAGACTAGTCGCATTTTCTGTTACTATTTCCATTACAGAATTCCTTTTTCAATCAATGTTTGACGAAGTGTATCCGCTGTTTTGAAATCTTTTTCTTTTACAGCACTTCTCCAGTTTTGATACATCTCTTTGTCTTCGTTAGTCATTGAAACTTTATCGAATTCAATACCTAGAATATAAAGCATCTTTTCTAATGTATGTACTAAAACAGCTAAATTTTCAACATCGATTTCTCTTTGACGTACGGCCTGATTGATTTTCTTAACCAATTCATATACAACACTTATCGCATTTGGCGTATTTAAATCATCATTTAATGCATCAATAAATGCAGTATATGTTTCATCAAATGTAGTAGCTTCTTGAGCACTTGATAATACCAATTTTACGCATGCTTGTTTATAAGCTGCCGCAATCTTGTCTAGTTCCTTCTTTGAAGTTGCGAAAGCTTCTTCATTTAAATTTAATGGTGCACGATAGTGTGTAGAAATCATTAACCAACGAGTTAAATTACCTCCGTGGTTGGCAATCAAATCTTTAGCCCACCATACATTTCCTAAAGATTTAGACATTTTAATACCATTGATATTGATCATACCATTGTGTACCCAGATATTTGCCAAGTGTGTATCGTTGCATACTTCACATTGGGCAATTTCATTTTCGTGATGTGGGAATTTTAAATCCAATCCACCACCATGAATATCAATCAATGTTTTCTTGAATACATCCTGAATCATTACAACACATTCTGTATGCCATCCTGGACGTCCTTTTGACCAAGGTGAATCCCATTTAATACCTTCTGTTGTCTCTTTCCATAAAGTAAAATCTAATGGATTTTCTTTCTTTTCATTTTCATCAATACGAGCTCCTACCATTAAATCATCAATACTTTGATGAGATAGTTCTCCATATTTTTTATCACTATTAACTCGGAAATAAACATCGCCTCCAACTTGATAAGCTGAACCATTTTTAACCATCTTATCAATGAACTCAATAATTCGATCCATAGTTTCTGTTACACGTGGTGCATAATCGGGAAGATCTGCATGAAGTCCTCTTCGTACATCATTGTAGGCAGCAATGAATTTATCTGTAATTTCTTTTTCAGACACGTTTTGTTCAATTGCCGTTTTGATGATCTTATCATCTACATCTGTATAGTTTGAAGCAAAAGTCACTTCATAGCCTTGTGCAGACAATGCTTTTTTTAATGTATCAAATACAACGATAGGACGTGCATTTCCAATATGTGGATAATTGTATACTGTAGGTCCACATACATACATAGAAATCTTACCTTCTTCGATGGGTTTTAATTCTTCAATTGTTTGAGAATAACTATTATATAATTTCATAATAAAATGTCCTCCAATTCATACAGTTTATTATACAATACAAAGCTCGAAAAAAAAAAGCTAACCAAAAGGTTAGCTTACATGTAAATTATTCATAATACGACGAATATCTTCTTCATATGGTGTACCTGCTAAATTTTCTAATGCCGGTGTAAAATATTCCATCATATGATCTACATCTTTCAAATATGAATATTGAAGTCCAATTAAATATTGAATGGTTCCAACTGGAAATTTCTTATTGTTGTCAAGCTCAGATTTTCCATCCCACATACCATTTAAGATATCTTTGCAATCCTCAATATATTTGGCTTCTTTCTTCATTAGAATGCTAAATTGAATTTGCATATTCTTAAATGATTTTTCATCAATATAGCTTTTTCCATAAGAAAGCATACCCTCTGCTTTTTTAATTTTACCTTTTTCTAAATAATAATAGAATCCACGAGAAGCAACACTTGCTTTTTGTTTATTTGAAATACGCATGTTTTTCAATAAATCAAATTGTTCTTCAATTTTAGCATCATTTCTTTGCGCTAAGTATCCACTTAAACGCATATACTCACGATTAAATGCTTGATATGAAAATTTACAAGCATTTGAATCCAATGTTTTATAGAATTCATCATATTGTTCATTATCCAATTGAGATAACAATTTTTTCCATACCACTTTCTTCATAATGATTGGCACAAAAATAAAAACCAATGTCATTATGACGATAATTATTAAATTTAAATTCTTACTCATCTTTATCCTTATCCTTTTCTAATTCTAAAGTTAAATCACGAAACTGAGCCAATAGATCTTCACTAATTCCGTCTTTTCTTAATTTTTCCATGTAGACAGCATCCAAATCATCTACATCTTTTGTCAAATCATCGCGCTCAGAATCTGTCAAACGATGTCGAATTCCCATCGCTAGCACCTCACAATCTCTAAAGGTTAGAATACAGTATTTACCTATTTATTTCAAGTTTTGGTTTGCACTTTTTAGTTAAGATGAAAAAAAAGGAATCCAATTGGATTCCTTTAAAAAGTCTTACGATAATTAAGCTAATTCTGAGAAATACTTAATTGTACGAACCATTTGGCTAGTGTAAGAGTTTTCGTTGTCGTACCAAGAAACAACTTGTACGTGAGTAGTTCCGTCACCTAATGAGTGAGCCATTGTTTGAGTAGCATCGAACAATGATCCGTAACGCATACCAACGATATCACTAGATACTAATTGTTCTTCAGTATATCCGAATGATTCAGTTGTAGCAGCTTTCATAGCAGCGTTGATTTGGTCAACTGTAACTTCTCCGTCAACAACAGCTACTAAAATAGTAGTTGATCCTGTAGGAGTTGGAACACGTTGAGCAGATCCGATTAATTTTCCGTTTAATTCAGGAATAACCAATCCGATAGCTTTTGCAGCACCTGTTGAGTTAGGAACAATGTTAACTGCAGCAGCACGGCTACGACGTAAATCACCTTTACGTTGAGGTCCGTCTAATGTCATTTGGTCACCAGTGTAAGCGTGAACTGTAGTCATGATACCTGATTTAATTGGAGCTAATTTGTTCAAAGCGTTAGCCATTGGAGCTAAACAGTTTGTTGTACAAGAAGCTGCAGAAATTACTGTATCTTCTGGTTTTAATGTTTCGTGGTTTACATTGTAAACGATTGTTGGTAAGTCATTTCCTGCTGGAGCAGAGATAACAACTTTACGAGCACCTGCTTTAATGTGTGCTTCTGCTTTAGCTTTTGAAGTATAGAATCCTGTACATTCTAATACTACGTCAACTCCTAATTCACCCCAAGGTAATTTAGAAGCATCAGCTTCTGCGTAGATAGTGATTTCTTTTCCATCTACTGTAATTGAGTTTTCACCAGCAACAACTGTGTCAGCCTTAGCGTAAGTTCCTTGAGTTGAATCATATTTCAACAAGTGAGCTAACATCTTAGGGCTAGTCAAGTCATTGATAGCTACTACTTCGTAGCCTTCAGCACCAAACATTTGACGGAATGCCAAACGTCCGATACGTCCAAAACCGTTAATCGCAACTTTTACTGTCATGTCAGTAAATCCTCCTTTAAATACCATTGTTATTATAAAAGCCTACCGTTAATTTGTCAATTCTCTAACAAGTAAAACTTTTAACAACTAACAACCACTTATATTTTAGACTATTTACAGTCCATTCTCAAGTGCTTTCACACTTTTTACATAACCTTAATTGTGCTATTATATTCAAAAGGAGGAATTCAAAATGAACCAAAGTTTAATCCTAGATTTACTAGAAAATAACGCTCGCTTATCATCACAAGATTTAGCAGATATTCTAAACGACGATGAAGCGAGTATAAAATCCGAGATTCAATCTTTAGAAAAAAATAAGATCATTTGTGGTTATCACACGATTATCAACTACAACAAAGCATTAAAAGACCAAAAAGTCTTAGCTTATATAGAAGTAAGTTGTACACCAACTAGAAATAGAGGGTATGACAAAACGGCAGCATTGATCGCCAATTATCCAGAAGTCGATACTATGTATCTTTTAAGTGGAGATTGTGATTTCTTGTGTTTAGTACAAGGAAAAACAATGTTTGAAGTGGCTCGCTTTGTATCAGATAAAATTGCTTGTGTAGAAGATGTACGATCTACCAAGACTTTATTTGTCTTAAAACAATATAAACAAAGTGGTATTGTTATGATTGACAAGCCTGAAGACAAAGAATCAAGATTGGTTGTGACTCCATAATGAAATGTTTATCTACAAAAGCAACATCCATTAAACCGAGTGGGATCCGAAAATTTTTTGATTTAGCAAGCACCATGGAAGGGGTTATCTCTTTAGGTGTTGGTGAGCCTGATTTTGCGACACCATGGCACATCTGTGAAAATGCAATTCATTATATGAGCACAGGTCACACACACTATACTGCTAATCGTGGGTTATTAGAACTTCGTGAAGAAATCTGTAAATTTCATAAAGAACACTACAATCAAGTATATGATCCTGAAAATGAAGTCATTGTTACAATTGGTGGAAGTGAAGCCATTGACCTATGTATGCGTGCCCTTTTAAATCCTGGAGATGAAGTCATTGTATTGGACCCAAATTATGTTGCCTATGCACCTAGTGTTATATTAAGTGATGGTGTCGTTGTTCCTTTAAAATTAAAAGAAGAAAATGATTTTAAAATTCTTCCAGAAGATTTAAAGAAAGTGATCACACCAAAGACAAAAGCTATGATCATTAACTACCCTAGCAATCCTACTGGTGGTGTCATGACTAAAGAAGATTACGCAAAGATCATTGATATCATTAAAGAATCTGGCATTTACGTCATTAGTGATGAAATCTATGCAGAACTTAGTTTTGATCAGCCATTTGCTTCATTAGCTCAATTTGATGAAATCAAATCTCAAATTATTGTCGTTAACGGATTTTCAAAAGCCTATGCGATGACAGGATGGCGACTTGGCTATTGTATGGCCAATAAAGAACTATCTTCTGTAATGAATAAGATTCACCAGTATGTGATTATGTCAGCTCCTGTTATGTCCCAATATGCTGGTATTGAAGCCATCAAAAATGGATATGACGATGTATTGATGATGAAAGAAGATTATCTAAAACGAAGAAATTTCTTAGTCAACCGATTGAATCGTATGGGTCTAAAAACAAATATGCCACATGGTACATTCTATGTTTTCTGTAATATTCAATCAACTGGGCTTGATTCAGAAACATTCTGTGAAAGACTACTACAAGAACAGAAAGTAGCCTGTGTTCCAGGAAACGCTTTCGGAGATAGCGGAGAAGGATATGTCCGTATCTCCTATGCGTATAGTATTGACCATATTAAAGAAGCCATTGTTCGCCTAGAACAATTCTTAAAGGATTTAGAAAATTAGTCTAAATCCTTTTTTTCAATTAAGCACAAAAAAAGGATGCCATTTTGACATCCTTTAATTTTACTTAGCAATCAAATCATCCATTGCCTTTTGGAAATGAACTGTTTTGTTGTGAGCATCCTCTTTTGAAGCTCCCTTGATACAATAGTAGAATTTACATTTTGGTTCTGTTCCACTAGGACGTACCGCAATCCAACTTCCATCTTCTAGATAGTATTTTAATACATCGGATTTAGTGAATCCTGTAAGTTCAGTGACTGTATCTCCTTCTTTGATTGTACATTCTTTATAGTCTTCACTACGAACAACTTTCGTACCACCAATTTGGGTTGGAGCATCTTTTCTTAATGTAGCTAGAATTTCTTTTATACGCTTAGCACCTGCTTCGCCCGCTAATGATAAAGCCACTTGACTTTCTTCATATGTTCCATGACGATCATACAAGCTATCTAATACATCGACTAAATCTTTTCCTTGTTCTTTGTAGAATGCACAAGCTTCTGCAAGCATCAAACAAGCTTGAGGCGCATCTTTGTCACGAACGAAAGGTTTGATTAATGAACCATAACTCTCTTCATATCCGAATACATAATTCTTTTCGTGCGTTTTTTCATATTTAGCGACTTTTTCACCAATGAATTTAAATCCTGTCAATGTTTTTTCTGTTGATACACCATAATCAGAAGCTACCTTTTCACCTAGATCACTAGTTACAACTGTATTGAACATTACAGGGTTTTCAGGCATTTTACCTTGTTTTTGAAGCTGTGAACAAATATATTCAATTTCAACAGAACCAGATTGGTTACCAGTTAAAACAACATATTCTCCATTATGCAATACTCCAACACCCATACGATCAGCATCAGGATCACAAACTAAGATCAAATCAGCTTTATTTTCTTTTGCGTATTTCAATGATAATTCATAAGCACCGGCTTGTTCTGGGTTTGGTGTTGGTGTGTTTGAAAAATCAGGATCTGGACTACATTGTTCAACAACTGGAATGCAAGTATATCCTGCACGTTTATAAACTTCTTGTACTGGAATATTTGCCGTACCATGTTCTGGTGAGAATACGATTTTGATATCTTTTTTAACTTCAGGATTTAATTGAATACTCAATACATTCTTGTAGTATTCTTCATCGACATCTTTACCAATGACTGTAATCAATTTCTTTTGTTCCTCTGTACAATTTGCATCAATAGCCAATTCGTCTTCAATTGCGTTTACTTTATCAATAACCTGACTCGCTAAACATGGAATCAATTGACATCCTTTATCATCATACAATTTATAACCATTATATTCTTTTGGATTATGACTCGCTGTGATCATAATACCACCAAAGCAATTTAAGTGACGTACCGCAAAACTTAATTCTGGTGTTGGTCTTAATGATTCAAACACATAAGATTTAATATTATTTTTTGCTAATAAATCAGCGCAGTCAAACGCAAATTCTTTTGACATATGACGATTATCATACCCAATCGCAATACCAGCTTTTCCACCATTATTTTCGTTAATGTAGTTCGCATATCCTTGAGTAGCTTTACGAATTGTATGAATATTAATACGATTTGTTCCTGGACCTAAAAGACCACGCATACCTGCAGTTCCAAATTCAATTGTAGTATAGAATGCATCATTTTTTTCTTCAGCATCCATAGCTTCTAAAACAGGTTTATATTGAGGGGCTAAATTTTCATGGTTCAACCATTTTGAATATCTTTCTTCAACAATAGACATTATTCATTCTCCTTCTTTTCTAACTTTGAAATAAAAAAGTCTCATAAACTATGAGACTTTTCTTAATTAAGCAATGATCTTTTGAGCGCGCAATACTTCTTCGATTGCAGCTACAGCAGCATCTTCATCTTCGCCTGAGCAGCTAATTGTGATTTCTGACTGTGTAGGAATTCCTAAAGACATAACTCCCATGATAGATTTCATGTTTACTTCGCGTCCTTTGAAAGCTACATTGATTTCACTTTTGAATTTACTAGCAGCGTTAACAGCTACAGTTGCTGGACGTGCGTGAAGACCTACTGGATCTACTACAGTTACAGTTACTTGTTTCATAATTATCCTCCTAAATCAAATCTAAATGTATTTTATGACATTTTGCTAAAGAAAACAATACCTAAACGAATTTTTCTGATTCCGCTTCCATAATTGGAATATCTAAACTTTGCAACTTTTGGGCAAAGATACCACTACCAACTATAAGATTCCCATTAAAAGTCCCATCATAAATTAGGGAATATCCACAACTAGGTGATCTTCTTTGTAAAATCGCAAAATCCACTTGTTTTTCTTTCGCTATATTTAGAGCAATTTCTGCTCCTTTGATAAACTGTTTTGTACAATCGTTCCCCTCTTTATCCATAATTTTATCCCCAACTTTTTCACAAGGAATGCGCGGACAAGAAAGTCCACCAAGCATTTCTGGACAAACAGGAACCACTTCATGTTCTTTTAAAAGTTCAACAATTTTCGAATTATAATTGTTCTTCCCATTATACTTACAGTTATATCCTAATAAACATGCACTAACAAGAATTCTCATTAGTCTACTAATTCATCATACAACAAAGAATATGTTTTAGCACTTTGTTGCCATGATACATCTGTGTTTAACGCATTGCGTTGTAACATTTCCCAATCTTCTTTGCGATTATAGTAAACATCACAAGCATAATACAATGTGTGGATCAATTCATTTGAATCGTAGTTCTCAAAACTAAATCCATTTCCTGATTTTTCATATTCATTATATGCATCGACTGTATCTTTTAAACCACCTGTTTCACGAACAAGAGGTAAAGTACCATAACGCATAGAACACAATTGCGAAATACCACATGGTTCAAATAAACTAGGCATCAAGAATAGATCACTTGCCGCATAAATACGGTGTGCCAAACTTTCATTATATCCGTAATAGAAACAAATTTTGCCTTTGTTTCCATCTTCCAATTCGCGGAATTTATTTTCAATTTGACTTTCTCCGCTACCCAAAATAACCAATTGAATAGGAGCAGCACATAATGCATCTAATTGTTCCATCAATAGATAGAATCCTTTTTGCCAAGTTAGACGAGAAACGACTCCAACCATCATAACATCTGGATTTTTTTCCAATCCTAATTCTTCTTGAAGAGCCATTTTTGCCTTTTTCTTTTGAGCCGTAATATTTACCTTATCAAAGTGATAAGGAATTTCTGGATCTGTACTCGGATTCCATAACTGGATATCAATTCCATTTACAATTCCCCACAAATCATATTTACGCATATTCAATACAGCTTCTAAGTGTTCACCATATTGAGGTGATAAAATTTCTTGAGCATAAGTTGGTGATACAGTTGTAACTTTATCTGCATATAAAATACCAGATTTCATGAATGAAATTCCACCATCAAAACGCACATTACCATTGTCTAACAAATAGTATGGTAAGCCTAAACAACTATCTAACATTTCAGGACCAAAGTTTCCTTGATATGCCATGTTGTGAATAGTATATACGAAACGAATAGCACGATATCTAGGATCTGCATCATGTGTTTCTTTTACCATACATGGAATCATACCTGTATGCCAATCATGGCAATGGATAATGTTAGGCCAATAGTTCAACTGATTCAACATTTCGATAACAGCTTTTTGGAAATATCCAAAACGTTCACCATCATCTTGATAACCGTATAATGAATCTCTTTCAAAATAACCTTGATGTTGAATGAAGAAGAAACAAACATTATCTACCACTTTTGAGAATACACGCACCGGTACTTCATGATAATTGATTGAAACTGAGTATTCACAATCAAAGTGAAGTTCATTATAGTATTTATCACTAATTTTCTTATATAAAGGCATTACAACCTTTACTTCATGTCCTCTTTCAGTAAGTGCTTGTGGTAAAGAACCAATAACATCAGCAAGTCCACCTGTCTTAATGAATGGTAATCCTTCCCCAGCAACCATCAAAATTGATGCCATTAAACGTTCTCCCTTCTACCAATATACAAAGGTTGTTCTTCCAAACCTGCTAAATCTTTTTTCTTTGCGATTTTAGAATGTTTGTCAACAATCACATTTTTCAAATGTGCACCATCTGCAATTTCTACATCTGGCATAATGATACAATTTTCAATTAATGCATCTTTTCCAATTTTACAAGAACGACCCACAATCGAATTCTTAACTACACCACTAATTTCACAACCGTTCGAAATTAATGAACCTGTTGCAGTACCACCATTTAAATAAATAGCTGGAGCTGAATCACTTGTACGAGTATATACAGGCCATTCAGGATCATTAATATCTTTCATTTTTTCTTCTGTTAAGAATTGCATATTACTTTCATAATATGATTTCAAATCATTAATAACATAAACGTGTCCACGATAATTCAATCCACGAATATCCATATCTACACATTTGTCATTCAAAATATCTTTAAACCAATACATTGAACTTGTTTCTTGAGCTTCTTCAACTAATGTTTTGAAGATTTCCTTTGACATAATGTATGTTTGTAAAGATAAATATCTAGATTTATAGTTACCTAAATTTTGTTCAATACTCAATACACCACGTTGTTTATTCATTTGAAGAACATCACATCCAATGTAGTTTTCTTTTGCGTTATCAACATGTTGATATAAAACAGAAACTTCTGCACCACTTTCAATATGTTGTTTTAATAGTTCTTCATAATTTCCTTTATAAAGCATGTTAGCAGGAGCAATCACAACATAATCATTGTGGTTTTCCATAACTGCATGAATATTTTCTGCATAACATGAAATATCTGTAGTAAAACGTGAAGTTCCACCATCTGTATATACAGGCACTAACGATAAGTGTCCATGTTTTGAGTTTATATTATAGTGACGACCTGTTCCAACATGATCAATTAAAGAACGAGGATTTCCATTTACATAAATTTGGATATCATCAATTCCTGAATTTGACATATTTGAAATCGCAAAGTCAACTAAACGATAACGCCCTAAAAAGCTAAATCCAGCGATTGGACGATATTTTTGCATACCTTCTACATATACAGAAGAATCATTGTAAGTAATTATTCCTAAAGCGTTACACATAATTATTCACCCTTCTTTACTCTTTTTGAAATCAATACGATTTCTTCACTGTCTGGACTACCAACAACAGCACCATCATCAATTTTTACACCATCCGCAACAATTGCACGATAGATTTTTGCGCCTTTACCAACTTTAACATTCGGCATTAATACAGCTTGAGATACAAATGCATCTTCATCAATATCAACATTATTAAATAATACGGAATCCACTGCATGTCCTCTAATGACAGCACCTTGGTTAATATAACAATGTTCTACTTTTCCAGTTGGACCTACATAGTGAGGTAAAGTTGGAATATCTTCTGTATAAATTTTCCAATTTGGATCATCCAAATTCAATTCATTATTTTTGTTTAACAAATCCATGTTAGCTTCCCACAATGAATCAATTGTACCAACATCTTTCCAATATCCTTCAAATTTGTAAGCATATAAACGCTTATCTGCATTTAAGAAGTTAGGAATAATATCTTTACCAAAGTCATGGTGAGAGCCTTCTGCAGTCATGTCCAAAATCAATGCTTTACGCAATTGTTTCCAGTTAAAGATATAAATACCCATACTTGCTAAATTACTTTTTGGATGTTCTGGCTTTTCTTCAAATTCAACAATTCTTCCTTCATCATCCGTATTCATAATACCAAAACGGCTTGCTTCTTTCATTGGAACTGGAAGTACTGCAATTGTACAATCAGCATTGTTTGCCTTATGACAAGATAACATATCCGCATAATCCATTTTATAGATGTGGTCACCTGAAAGGATCAATACATATTCAGGATCAAACTTGTCAATAAAGTCAATGTTTTGAGTAATGGCATCTGCCGTTCCTTGATAAACGTCAAATTTTGTTCCATCTTTTTCACGTGGTGGTAGAACATAAACTCCGCTTCCACGTGCATCAAGTCCCCATCTTTGTCCAGCGCCAGCGTAAGCATTTAATTCTACAGACTCATACTGCGTTAAAACACCTACAACGTTGATATCTGAATTCGCACAGTTACTTAGTGGGAAATCGATAATACGATATTTTCCTCCGAAATAAACAGCCGGCTTCGCATTCTTTTTAGTTAGTTCTAAAAGACGTGTACCGCGGCCACCCGCTAAAATCATGGCGAGCATATTATTCTGTTTCATAATCATCCTCCTAATAATACTCTTTATATAACTAAAGTATAGCACTTTTTCAAATAAAATCTACTTATTTAAGGAAATTTGTATGCGTTTTCAAATCACTATAAAAAAAGACAAATCATTCTCTGACTTGTCTTTGTAAAGCATAAATTGACTCATTTTGGTTTACTATATAGGAGATAGCACATACTACAAAGAAGAACGGAAAATATTGATATCCAAATACTTCCATACCTATCGCAATCGGCGCTAAAAAGGTATTCGTCGCAGCACCAAAAACACTACAATATCCCAAAGATGCGACAAATAAAGGGTTTAATCCAAAAACAGGCGCAATTATAACTCCTAGACTTGACCCAATCGCAAATAATGGTGTAACTTCTCCACCTTGAAAACCAGCTGATAAAGTTAAAATTGTTAAAATAAATTTTAAGATCCAATCATAACTATATATCTTTTCAGATGTAAAAGATCCCACAATCAAGTTTTCACCAACCCCAGAATAACGACACTTGCCAAATACAAACAATAAAATCGCAACAATAATACCCATCATAAAAATGCGTTTATAGGGATTCGTAATTTTATTTGTGACAAAAGCCTTGGTATGTTTTAAGAAATACGCAAATAAACCACCAACCATACCAAACAAAATACCTAACACTAATAATTTTATAGATAATTCCATATTTAGTTCGGCAACATTTCCTATCTTGAAAGTACTTTTGTGTAATCCAAACAAACCAGAAACATAAGCTGCCGTAAAACTAGCCGGAATTGCACATGACATAGCTCGATATTTTAAGGTTCCCGCAACAAGTACTTCTAAGGCAAAGAAAATAGCCGTAATTGGAGTCCCAAATAAACCGGCAAAACCAGCTGCCATACCTGCAACCATGAAGATGACACCACTATTTTTAAAACGAAAATACTTACCAAAATAATGGGATACAGTCGCTCCAATCTGCATTGCAACTCCTTCTCGACCAGCACTACCACCAAAGAAATGCGTGATCCATGTCGATACAACCATAAACGGTGCCATACGAAGAGGAATCCAATCACTCTTTCCTTGATCAACTTCAAAGACAAGCCCCATACCTTTTCTTGAGATTCTTCCCCAATGATCAAACAAGAACACAATTGCTAAACCAGCAAACGGAAGTCCTACTAACATAACACATCCCATATGTTCTCTAAAATTTAAGATCCATTCTAGACCTTTGCCAAAAACAACTTCACAAATCGCAACAATTGCGCCAATAAAAATTCCGCAAAAACACTTTAATACGATTTCATCATATACTTTAAATGATTCTCTTAATTTCTCTTTATACATACATTTATTATAAGAAAACAGATTGTTTATTTCAACAATCTGTTATCATTTTTACATTTCCGTTACAATTCTATTTCATTTTTCCACAAACCATGCAAGTTACAATACTCATACACAGTTACTTTGCCTGTTCTTCCTTTTGGATCGAAAACATATTCTGGTTTCATTCCTGGTACTAGTCCTGCACGATCCACAGTTCCATCACTATATTCAACCCAGATATTTGTGATATAGTGTGCTTCTAACATTGGATGTTCGACACTTCCAACTACAACTTTAAGTTTATTATCTTCTACACTTACTTGTGGAACATGTTTTTCTTGTGCCGCATCCACTTCACCAGCTTTTAATTCACGATACCCATTAGGAACAACATCCATCAACAATCCTTCAACAACACTACCGTTTTCTAAATTTTTAAAGATTTTCATAAGTATTCCTCCTGTTCTTCTATTGACATTATGCCACACATCATTAAAATATTCTATTGATATGCTCATAAAAGATATAAATGAAAACTACATGCGCTATACAACAACTTCTCAAGAAATCTTTGAGACTTTTTGTATTTCAAAAACACATAAAAAGCATCTTAAAATAGATGAAGAGAAAAAGACGATTTATTTTAATTACCCAGAAAAAGATGTTGAAATAAATTATGAACCGGTTGACATTTTATACGAAAATACCTTTTTGATTGTAGCCTTTAAACCTCCATTTTTATTGGTTCACGATGACGGAAACAACCAAGACACTCTACAAGCTCGAGTCAATGGATATTTACAATTAAACCAAAACAAATATCCCGCTCAAGCGATCCATCGAATCGATTATGAAACAAGTGGTTTAGTCTTATTTTGTAAGCATCCATTCTTTCAGGCATATTGCGATAAAAACATGGAAGAGCACCATATAAAAAAAGAATATATTGCCTTAGTACAAGGTCATACAAATTATAAAAATAAAAAGATCATTTCAAATATCGCAAGAGATCGTCATAATGCCAAGAAAATGATCATTCATCCAAATGGAAAAGAAAGTGTTTCAATATTTAATACACTTAAAAATTATAAAGATTGTTCATTAATTCAAGTAACGATTCTTACCGGAAGAAAACATCAAATCCGTGTTCAATGTGCTTCTTTGAACCATCCCATTTTAAACGATTCTCTATATGGAGGTAAAAAAATTGATAATACAGGACTTTTACTTCAAAGTCATCATATTCAATTTAATGATGTAGATATTACTTGTCCTCAAGAAAAAAGATTCATTAGAAAATAGAAAATCGTATATCCTTTCAAAACGGCAATCCATACACCAATTGCCAAACACGATATATAGGGAAGGATATGCTTTTTTTTATATAAAATCCAAAGTATTCCAAGTAAAACACTAATATATAAAGCTACAAGCATTCTTTCTATGCCCAAATAAAATCCAAAAAAAGCCAAATAACACACATCCGCACTGCCAATCCAATCGGATTTAATCAATTTAATGGTTCCACTGACAAAAAGAAAAGCTAGACTTGTACAGACTCGATTTAATAATGGCACATAACTTGAACAAAAGAATAAAAAAAGTAACGATGGAAAAATCCAATACTTTTCAATATACATCGTTTCATAGTCTTTTTTGGCAAGAAAATACAAGAATAAAATGAAATAAACAGTCGATAGTTGAATTGGTTTTATTAAAAATGTAATTATAAACATAAATAAAAGAGTCTTCATACTTTCAGTATAAAGACTCAATGTGAATTTATTATTAACAATTTGCAGTTTGTACAAAATCTGCATCATTTGGTTTCTTTTTGTATACGATTTTTAATAAGATTGGTGTAATAACCGTTGTGAATACGACACACAATAATACCGGAGTCACAAAGACCTCAGGTAAAATACCTAATGCCATACCTTTATTTGCGACAATCAAGGCAACTTCTCCACGACTAATCATACCACATCCAATACGAATAGCTTGTGTAGGTGTATATTTACATGCAATAGCACCTAAACCACATCCAACAATTTTTGTCAAAACGGCAACCACACATAATACAATAACTAACTCAATAAGTTTGGCATTCCATGTGATTGGAGAAAGTTTTAATCCAATACTCGCAAAGAATACAGGTGTAATCAACATATAAGATAATGTTGAAATACGTTTTGTGACATAATCACATTGTCTTGTACCAGAAAGAATCAATCCGGCCACAAAACTACCAGTGATATCTGCAACACCAAAGAAGGCTTCTGAACAGAAGGCCATAATCAATGCGAACGCAAAAGATACGATTGAATATCTTTGTAGTCCACCACATGAATCATGTTCAAACCACCATGAGAATACTTTGTGTAAAATCACACCTACAACAACGGCAAACACAAAGAATAATAAGATTTTAAACATAACAACACCAATATTAACTGAACTATCAGCCATACCTGTTACTAATGTTAAACAAATAATACCTAAAACATCATCAATGACAGCGGCTGCTAGAATCGCATTTCCACTTTCTGTAGACATACATCCCATTTCTTTTAATGTTTCTACCGTAATACCAACACTTGTAGCTGTTAAAATAACACCTAAGAATAAGTTGTGTAACCATGCATCTGGTCCAACATTATAGAATCCACCAACCACGTATCCAATAGCTAATGGAACCAACACACCAAGTGTCGCAATAATAAATGCTTTTAGTCCTGCTTTCTTTAAATCTGTTATGCTTGTTTCAAGACCAGCCGCAAACATTAAGACGATAACACCAATTTCCGATAAAGATTCAATTAACTTACTTGGCTCAACTATATTTAATACCGCAGGCCCTAAAACGATTCCTGCGATCAATGCACCTACTACAGATGGCATACGTAATCGACGAGAAAAAAGTCCAAAGGCTTTTGTCATTAATAAAATTAAGGCAATATCTAATAGATATCGATATTCTTGCATATTCATACCCTCCTACTATGCTCTTGGAATTTCAAACACCGTTTGTTGAAGTGGCAAATCTACTTCATGAAATTCCAACCGATATGCCATCAATTCTATCGGCCTTTTCTTTCCATGATATCCATATTTGACGTCACCCAACAAAGGATGTTGTATGTGCCCCATTAAAGCACGAATCTGATGAAATCTTCCTGTATGAAGAGTAATTGTACATATTGAATTCTCGCCATCATCTCTTTCAACATGTACATCCATTAATGCTTTTTGATAGCCTTCTAATTTTTTATCACTTACCTTCGCAATTGTATTTTCTTTGCGAATGTAATAACACATAGTAAAATCTTTTTGTTCAAAAGTACCCACAACATGGGCTCGATACATCTTTTGAATCGTACGATTTGCGATTGCCTCATTTACTTTTCTTAAAGCATTCGCATTTTTTGCAGCAATCACTAGACCCGTTGTATTTCGATCTAATCTATGACAAATACTAGGCGCAAAAGAATGTTCCTTATTAGGATCATATTCGTTTTTCTCCATTAAATATGCCTGCACACGATTCACTAGACAATCTTGATTTTGACTTTGATCACTCTGTGATAATAAGCCATATGGCTTATTCACAATTAAGATATTTTCATCTTCATAAATGACATCTAATTTCGATGATATATAATTTGTTTCCACTTTTTTCTCTTCTAAAACATCCGGAGGTAAAAACAATAGAATACTATCATTTTCCTGGATTTTCTGATCAAAAGTACAACGCTTGCGATTTACTTTGATTTTTTTATTTCGAATCGCCTTATACATCATTGACTTGCCTAGCTTAGGAAAAGTTTTCATTAAAAACTTATCTAATCTTTGATTCGCATCATTTTGATTGATCTTAATCTCTTTCATAAATAAAATCCAAACTTTCCATTAAACTGTCCATAACCGGTACATTCACACTTTCTAAAGTCTTACGATTTTGATGCCCTGTTGTCACCAAGATACATTTGGCATCAATACTTTTTGCGACTTCATAATCATGAACGCTATCTCCTACAAAATAAATTTCATCATCTTGGCTGCATGTTTGTTTAAACGCATGGGCTAATTCCACTTTACTTTTCGCATAGATATCATTGATTCCATAAATGGAATCAAATAAAGTATCTACATTTAAATTTTGCATTTGTTTTAGAAGATAATCCATCTTGCTTGCAGAAAGTACAGTTTGTGAAAAACCTAAACGCTTAGCCTTTTCTACAACATTCAATACATCCGCATGTAAATTACAATCATAACTTTTTTCTTGATAATCTTCCATATATTCGTGAGCCAATATGGAAAAAGGTATTTTATCAAAATTAAAGCCAACCCTTTTATAATAATCCTCTATTGGAAATGTAAATACTTCTCGATATTGATTTAAAGTGCTTAACGGCTGTAGTTCATGATTCACTAAAAGTCGGTTGATACATGAAAAGCATAAATCAACATCATCTAACAAAGTTCCGTTCCAATCCCATACAATTTTTACCAAACAATTCACCCCGCACGGTATTATATCACTATTAGAAAAAAATAATAATATTTTATACTAATTAAAACTTTCACAAATAGACTTTTTACTATATAATATTGTATGAGTCTATATGAGGAATAAAAATAGGAGGAAATATGAGAGGAATTTATAACTCGGTAACTGACCTTCGTCGTCAGGTCTTTACTGCCATCGCTTCAATGGCGTACGATGACAATACAGATTATTCGAAACGTATGGAAGAGATTCCATATGAAATTTTACCTGGTACAAAAGCAAAATATCGTGACAGCATCTTTCTAGAACGTGCAATCATTGGCGAAAGATTACGTTTAGGTATGGGTTTACCTGTTCGTGACATTACTGAATATACGAATGTTTCTGATGGAATTGAAGAAAGTACGATTGCTAAAAAATACTATGATGATCCACTTATCAACATTATTAAATTTGCATGTAATGCATGTCCAGAAAAGAAAGTATTTGTAACAAACGCTTGTCAAGGATGTTTATCACACCAATGTACAGAAGTTTGTCCAAAAGACGCGATTCATATCGTAAATGGTAAAAGCTGTATTGATCAAGAAAAATGTATTAAATGTGGACGTTGTATGGATGCATGTCCTTATCACGCAATCACTAAATTAGAACGTCCATGTGCTGCTAGCTGCGGTATGGATGCAATTAAATCCGATGCAGATGGAAAAGCAGAAATTGATTATGATAAATGCGTTAGTTGTGGAATGTGTCTAGTTAACTGCCCATTTGGAGCTATCGTTGATAAAGGACAGATTTTCCAAACAATTTATGCCATGAAAGAGGGTTATGAAGTCATTGCAGCTGTTGCCCCTGCTTTCGTTGGTCAATTTGGTCCAGCTGTAACTCCAGATAAAGTAAAAGCTGCATTAAAAGCTGTAGGTTTTGCGGATGTTGTAGAAGTTGCGATTGGTGCTGACTTATGTACAATTGAAGAAGCGGAAGACTTCTTAGAGAAAGTTCCTGAAAAACAACCATTTATGGCTACAAGTTGCTGTCCTGCATGGTCAGTTATGGCGAAGAAAAACTTCCCTGACTTTGCACCATATATTTCAATGGCATTAACTCCAATGGTATTAACAGGTCGTTTGATCAAAAAAGAAAAACCAAACGCTAAAGTTGTATTCATCGGTCCTTGTGCTGCTAAGAAATTGGAAGCAAGCCGTAAATCAATCCGCAGTGATATTGACTTCGTATTAACTTTTGAGGAAGTTATGGGTATGTTCAATGCGAAAGGTATTGAATTAGACCAAATCACTACTTCAGATCCATTAACAGAAGGAACTAATGCAGGTCGTGGATTTGCCGTGAGTGGTGGTGTTGCCAAAGCTGTTAAAGATTTAATCCTAAAAGAACATCCTGGAACTGAAGTTAAAGTTCAAGCTGCTGAAGGATTAAAGAACTGTAAAACAATGTTGATGATGGCAAAAGCCGGAAGACTAAACGGATACCTACTAGAAGGTATGGCATGTCCTGGTGGATGTGTTGCAGGTGCTGGTACTTTACAACCAATCAACAAATCAAGTGCATTAGTTAAAAAATATGCTACTGAAAACGATAAAAAAGATGCAGATGAATCTGCATATGGAGATCGTCTTCACGAACTAAGTGAACATTAATCAAAGACGTCCTTAAAATGGACGTCTTTTTTTGATATAATTTTTAATGGAAATGAGGTATCAACATGCATCGTTATTCATATTATAAAACGGCTGCCTGTACTCCTGAAGTCTTCATTGGAGATCCACAGGCAAACAAAGAAGAAATTTTAAAATGTATTCAAGAATTGGATTCAGATACACAACTTGTTGTATTTCCAGAACTATGTATTACTGGATATACATGTCAAGATTTATTCTATGAACACACATTATTAAATAAAGCAAAACAAGTTCTATTTGAAATTGTCGAAGAACTACCAGAAAACCTTGTTGCAGTCTTAGGCTTACCTTTAGAAATTGATAATAAGCTTTATAACTGCGCTGCCATTTGTTTCAACCATGATATTCTAGGTATTCAAGTAAAAACATATATTCCAAGCTACAACGAATTCTATGAAACAAGATGGTTCTCAAGTGCTAGTGAATTGAAAGAAAACACAACATTTACTTATAAAAATAAAAAAGTACCTGTTTCAAATCATATCGTATTTAAAGATACTACAACATCTGCTTGTTTAGGTATTGAAATATGTGAAGATCTATGGGTGACTATTCCAGTAAGTTCAACCCATGCACTAGCTGGAGCAAATATATTATGTAATCTAAGTGCTTCCAATGAAATCATCTCAAAAGCGAATTACAGAAGAAATTTAGTCAAATATCAGAGTGCTAAATGTTATGCAGGCTATATATATGCCAGTGCCGGCCCAACAGAAAGTTCAAGTGATTTGGTTTTCTCTGGACACAATTTAATTTGTGAAAACGGGGCTATCTTAAATGAGACAAAAACAGATAAGATCATTTATGGTCAAATTGATTTAGACCACTTAAATCATGATCGTCTACACTATAAGACAAGCATGCAAGATTTATTTCATGTAAATTATACAACCGTAGATTTCGCATCAAAACCAATCCATGAAATTGAATTCAATCGTTATATTGATGCTTATCCTTTTGTTCCAAATAATCAAGATGAAAGAATTACGCGTTGTTTAGAAATCTTACATATTCAAGCACAAGGCTTAGCAACACGTCTTTCTAAGATTCATTGTAAAGATGTTGTGATTGGAATTAGTGGTGGTTTGGATTCTACTTTAGCTTTACTTGTATGTCATGAAGCCTTTAAAATCAATAATTATGATTCAAAAGGAATTCATGCGATCACAATGCCTGGTTTTGGAACAACAAAACGTACTAAATCCAATGCGCAAATCTTAATGGACCTACTTCATGTATCTAGTGAAGAAATTTCTATTGTGGATGGTGTAAACCAACACTTTAAAGATATTCACCACGATCCAGAAGTTCATAATATTACGTATGAAAACTCACAAGCTCGTGAAAGAACACAAATTCTTATGGATTTAAGCAATGCTTACAATGCGATTGTTGTAGGTACTGGAGATTTAAGTGAACTTGCTCTAGGATGGTGTACATATAATGGAGATCACATGAGTATGTATGCAGTCAATGCCAGTGTTCCTAAGACACTTGTTCGTTATATTGTTGAAAGTGTTGCCTTAAAAGATGAAGTATTACATGATGTATTGATGGATATTTGTGATACACCAGTATCTCCAGAGCTTTTACCACCAGATAAAAATGGTAAGATTGCTCAAAAAACAGAAGAAGTATTAGGTTCTTATGATCTACATGATTTCTTCTTATATCAAATGTTAAGACATCACGATGAACCAAAGAAAATCTATGATTTAGCTTGTGTTGCATTTAAAGATGTAGAAAAGGAAACAATAAAAAAGGCCATCATAACATTCTACAATCGTTTCTTTACCCAACAATTCAAAAGAAATTGTATGCCTGATGGTGTTAAGGTTGGATCCATTTGTTTCTCACCTAGAGGTGATTGGAGAATGCCTAGCGATGCATCAAGAAATCTATGGACAAAGCAAGTGGAGGAAATTTAGTTCCCCCACTTTTCTTTATGCTTTATCCATATTATTTGAAAAAATATCAGCCACTTCACTCATGATAATATAAGCTTTAGAATCAATTTCATGAACTTGTTCTTTCATTCGATTCACTTGGTATCGGTTGACTATACAAAATAGACAATGGATTTAAGCCTTTTTGAATAACCACCCGTGGCATCCACTCTGGTAACGCCACTTTCCAAAGTATCACTTAATGCTTCACATATTTCGTTTGGATACTCAGATACAATCATGGCACATTTAGCTCGATCAACACCTTCAACGACAAAGTCAA
Organism: Holdemanella biformis DSM 3989; assembly: GCF_000156655.1. Lineage (GTDB taxonomy): Bacteria > Bacillota_I > Bacilli_A > Erysipelotrichales > Erysipelotrichaceae > Holdemanella > Holdemanella biformis. The sequence goes on along the minus strand of NZ_DS996848.1, from coordinate 39,273 downwards.
TTGTTTTTAATGCAGCTGAATAAGCAACTACCGAATAAAGTGGTAATACCCAACTATTTAATACAATGCCACAAACATATATAAAATCACATTATAGATCATCACAAAGGTACCAACCATTTTACCTAACTGTTTTGAAAATATCACAGTCATAACTTCAATACCATCCATAGCTCCTCCAAAGCGAATGGCTAAGCCACAAATCATACAACCAAACAAGGCACAAAGGAGTAAATCTGTACCTGCTAAAGGTGAAGCAATACTTACATCAATTGGAAAAACATCCGTTATCAGCCATGCGAATAAGGAATATATAAAAACAGTATATATAGCATAAAAAGTAAATTTCTTTCCTTGTTTTTTAAGTCCAATCAAAAACAAAGGAATGTTTAATATTAATAAGAATAGTGATAAAGATAAATAAGATGGTGTAATCTGTTCAAGTAGCATAGAAGTTCCAGAAATTCCACTATCATACAATTTTACAGGTATCATAAACAATGTGATTCCAAAAGCATTCACAATTCCAGCAATTGTCAACATTAAAGATTCGTAATACAAGGTGTTGGGTTTTGTTTTATAAGCTCAGCACTCCTTTTTAGGGCTTCATTTTAACATTCTCACACACCAAAATCATTTCATTCTCAAATCTTTTAAACAATTTAAAATTAATCAGATTCTACCACATAAGGGATTTCATTTTCTGCAAGAAGAAAATTAGTAGTAATATTTTGCGAATGATGAATCACTCTTAATATATAAACTTTATCACCCATTATTTCATAGATTATTTTAGATTTTTTGTATACTGCATATCTAACATTAGTTTCTTTTTTTAATAATTCAAATCTTGGATATCTTTCTGGCAAATATTCTAAAGATTTAATGAGTGAAACAATTCCGTTTATTAAGTGTTTCACATAATTCAAATCAAAATTATTCATGACATAGTACTCGTAAATGTGTCGAATATCCAAATTTGCCTTATATGATATTTCTACTTCAAAATTCATAATTTTAGATCCTTTTTCAATGATTCATAAAACTGATCAAAAGGAATTGTATTCCCTTTTAAAACTTCATCATGAGCAGCAAATATCTCTTTAGCTAATTCCTCTTTTGTAAGTTCATCTTCATTTAAAATTTTATTTGATGGAATTTTCACATCAAAAGGCAATCCATTATTTAAAATAATTTGATTATAAAACATGTTAATTGCGACAGAAGATGGTATACCTAATTTTGATAAAATGGCTTCTGCTTGTTCTTTTGTTTCTGGTTCAATTCTTGCGTATACATTTGATGTTTTTGACATAAAATAAGCTCCTTTTTTTCTTTATTATAAGTCAATGTACTTACATACGCAATCGATTATCAGACGTTATAATAAAAGAACAGACTATTTTTTAGCCTGTTCTACAATTTCATTGATTTTTTCTAAGACAGGTTCAAAACCTGTTTTTTCTGTACTACTAATCCCAAAGATGTTTTTCATTGGCAAATGAAGCTGTTGAGAAATATCTTTTAATGCACGAACACGTTTTGTCTTAGGAATCTTGTCAACTTTTGTAGCTACAATGACGATTTGAATTCCAAGACTTTGAATCATTTCAATCATATCTAAATCATCATGTGTAGCGCCATGTCTTGCATCGACAAGTTGTACAACACAACAAATCTGCTCTCTTTGATTAAAATAAGTATCCATCATTTTACCCATCTTAATCAGCATTTGTTTAGACATTTTCGCATAGCCATATCCTGGAACATCCACCAACATCCATGTATTATCAATCTTAAAGAAATTGATCAAACGTGTTTTACCTGGTGTATTTCCTACATAGGCAAGTTTCTTCTTATTAGTCAATGCATTAATAAAGCTTGATTTTCCAACATTACTACGTCCAACGACGACAACTTCTGGTAAATCAGATTCTGGCCATTGTTCTTTTTCAACAGCACTAATCACAAATTCACTGATCATACTATTTTACCAATGCGTTATGTAACACTTGAGATACATTTGAACAAGGAATAAAAGTAACTGCATCTTTTACTTCTTGAGGTACATCATCTAAGTCTTTTACATTTTCTTTTGGAATCAAGATTGTATCAATTCCAGAACGATGTGCTGCCAATGATTTCTCTTTCAATCCACCAATAGGAAGAACATTTCCTCTTAGCGTAACTTCACCAGTCATAGCTAAATTCGCTTTAACTGGAATATTAGAGAAACAAGATACCAATGCCGTTGTCATTGTAACACCAGCACTTGGTCCATCTTTTGGTACAGCACCTTCTGGTACGTGAATATGTACATCATTTTCTTCAAACAATTTTGGATCGATTTTGAATTCAGTTGCATGCGTACGAACATAGTCTAACGCAATACTAGCACTTTCTTTCATGACATCACCTAATTGTCCAGTAAGAACAAGTCTACCTTTACCTGTAAAGCGAGTTGCTTCAATTTGAAGGATGTCACCACCAAAACTTGTATAGGCAAGTCCTGTTACCGTTCCAACTTGATCTTTCTTTTCTTTTTTACCATAGTCAACTTTTTCATTACCCAACCACTCATGAACTAATTTCTTAGTTAACTTAATGCTGCGTTTGTTGTTTTTTAAGATAGCCAATACAGTTTTACGGCAAATTGTCGCAATTGTACGCTCTAATGAACGAACTCCCGCTTCACGAGTATAGTAACGAATTAAATATAGTAACATATCATCATCAATTTTTAATTGAGATGGTTTTAATCCATTTAGTTTTAATTGTTTAGGCACTAAGTGATCCTTAGCAATATGAACCTTTTCTGCATCTGTATAGCTTGATAATTCAATGATTTCCAAACGATCTCTTAATGCAGGTGGAATATTTTCTAAATAGTTAGCCGTTGCGATGAATAATACTTTTGATAAATCATAAGGCTCTTCAATATAGTGATCTGAGAAAACTGAGTTTTGTTCAGGATCCAATACTTCAAGCATTGCACTTGATGGATCTCCCTTATAATCACTTGCCATTTTATCAATTTCATCAATTAAGAATACAGGATTTGTCACGCCTGCCTTTTTCATGCCTTGAATGATACGTCCAGGCAAAGCACCTAAATACGTTCTTCTATGTCCTCGAATTTCCGCTTCATCACGAACACCACCAAGAGACATCTTCACAAATTTACGGTCCAAAGCACGTGCTACACTTTTTGCCAAAGATGTTTTACCAACTCCAGGAGGCCCTACCAAACAAATGATTGGTGCATTTAATGAATTAGTCATTTGTTTAACAGCTAAATATTCTAGAATACGTTCTTTCACTTTTTCTAGACCATAATGATCCGCATTTAAAGTGGCTTCTGCCGCATTTAAATCCTCGTTATCTTTTGTTTGTTGCCACCAAGGAAGATCCATTAGCCAATCAATATACGCTTTGATTACGCCAGTTTCTCCACTAGCCATAGGAAGCATTTCATAACGACTTACTTCATCTGATACCTTTTTCTTAATATAGTCAGGATATGGATTTTCAGCTAAACGCTTACGAATTTTAGCTGCATCTTCATCTTGAGCAACTGTATCCCCTAATTCTTCACGAATGACATTCATCTTTTCACGAAGATAGTAGTCCTTTTGCCCTTGATCGATTCTTTCTTTTACAGTTTCGTTGATTTGTTTTTCAACTTCACTCATCTTTTTTTCTTTTGCCATATCTTGAAGCAACATCATCAAACGATCATTCACTCCAAGTGTTTCAAGATATTTTTGTTTTCTTTCAAGGTCTAAAGGTAACCCCTGAACAGCTTTATCACTTAAGAATTCACCGCCCATACCTTTAGAAATTTCCATAACAATTTCTTTTGTCACAAAACGATCCTGACCTTGCATGCGATCAAGCTCATCTGCGATCATGCGAATTAAGGCTTCCTCTTCAACCGTATCTTGTTTTTCGCTTTCAAGAATTTCAACTTCCACAAGATCACTCAAGCTTCCATTGATCCATTTATTTAATTTAACACGCTTAATTCCACGGAATTTAACGCGTAAAAAGTTATCAAAACGACGAATATGGCGAACTTCACACAAAGTCCCTACAGAATATATGTCTTCGGTTGCAGGATTTTCTTGTTCAAGTTCTTTTTGAGAAAACAAACAAATCTTTTTATCATAATTATCCTGCGCATTTTCAACAGCATGTACAGAAGTATCTCTACCTACATCAATGACAATTTCTTGATTTGGGTACAGTACGACTCCTCTTGTACAAACTAAAGGATAGGTATTTAATTCCATACAAAAACCTCCTTATATTAAATATGGAAAAAGACGCTAAGCGTCTTTTTTCGTTTACATTATACTACTTTACAGAAGTTTTAATGAAGTCTAATGCTTTTTGATTAGCTAAATCTGCTTTAATACTTTCTGGAGAAATCAATGATTTGATTTTTTCAACTTCCATATTGTACATTTCAGACATTGTAGTAAATTCTTTTTCTACATCTTCGTCACTAGCTTCGATGCTTTCAGCTTTTACGATAGCTTCTAATACTAATTGAGTCTTAACACGAGCAGCAGCTTCTGGGCTCATTTGAGCACGAATTGCTTCTTCAGTCTGATGAGTTGCTTCTAAGAATTGTTTAGCAGTAAATCCAGATTGTTGCATACGACCTTCGAATTCTCTATACATACGATCAACTTCTGCATCGATCATAGCTGCTGGAATTTCAACGTTTGCGTTATCACAAACTTTTCCTAACAATTCATTAGTGAAGTTTTCTTCAGCTTCTCTTTCTTTTTGAGCCGTTAAATCTGTTTTTACTTTTTCTTTATAAGCATCAACTGTTTCAACGTTTTCGATTTTTAACTTTTTAATTAATTCATCATTTAATTCAGGAAGATCTTTATATTTTACTTCGTGAACTGTGCAGTGGAATGTTGCAGGTTGACCAGCAAGTTCAGCTGCTTGGTAGTTTTCAGGGAAAGTTACTTCAACGTCTTTTTCTTCACCTTTCTTAACTCCAACTAATTGTTCTTCGAAACCTGGAATGAATGATCCTGAACCAAGTTCTAATGGATAGTTTTCTCCAGATCCACCTTCGAATGCTACACCATCTTTTGTTCCTACAAAGTCGATAACTACTTGATCACCTAATTGAGCAGCATCGTCATCTTCACGAACAACCCAGTCTGCATAACGATCTTGAACACGTTTAACTTCGTTTTCAACATCTTCTTCTGTAACTTCTACATCCGCTTTTTTGATATCTAATCCTTTATATTCACCTAAAGTTACTTCAGGAAGCACTGTACATGTAAATACTAATACAGCTTTTTCATCATCAGCTTCTTTAACATCTAAAGTAGGACGAGCCACTAATTCGATATTGTGTTCTTTGATTCCTTCTGATAATGCTTCATTAGCAACTTCTTCACTAGCCATATCATATAATGCTTTTGAAGAAAGTTGTTTTTTTACTAAAGCATCCGGAATTTGTCCTTGACGGAATCCTTTCAAATTCATGTGAGATTTAGCATAGTTTAATGCTTTTTTCTGTGCTTTTTTCCAAGCTTCACCTTCTACTGTTACTTCTAATTCACCAGTAGAATTTTCTTTCAAAGTCCAAGTACTAGTCATTGTTTTCTCCTCGCTTTTCAATGGATAACTCAATATCCTCAATTTTTTCAAGACCTTGTTTTTTCACAAAACTAGGCCATTCATCGGATTTCTGCATTGCATCATACACAAGTCTTGTTACACTTTTCGCAAGTTGGTAAGGATCTTTATCTTCTTGATCAAATGGTCTTTCATATAAAACAAGCTGCATCAAAAGTGACATACAAAATTGAACCATAGTTGGATCTTCATTTGTAAACCAACTTTCAAATAACGAACTTGCTTCACAGATTGACAAGTCTTGCTCCATAGGTAAGATGGCACTTGGAATAAATGTAATGTTCAATCCGGATTTTATCAAATCAAATGGATCATCGATTTTCTGCTCCATTAAAGCCTCAATCAATGTACCCTTATATTCATCAGGTAAATCTGAATCCAATAATACCTGAACTTCATCATGACACATTCTTAAATTCATGTTCTCTAGCATAGAAATCGCATAGATTTTTTGTTCTAGACTTCCATGAATATAATCATGTAACTTGTTGAAATCCATACTCTTATTCTTCTGTTCCAAATAAGGTTTACATTCAGACTTATAAGATTCTAATAACTCCAATGCATCTTGTGGGACATAAGGCATGTTCAGCTCCTGACAAATCAATTCGTACGCCTGGGCATAACTTTTTTCATCTATCTCTTTTTTTATTTCTTTGATTAAAGAATGATAATATGCGTTCACTTATACCTCCATGCGAAACATTAGTATTCTACCATAAATATCGACAATAATCAATTCTACGCATTTTTAAAATACAGAATACGTAGAATGTCATTGAAAGAAAAAAACTCTCCTTTTATAGAGAGTCTACTTTCATATTTTTTTCTAATTCATTTAACTTCTTAAATTCATCTAATATACAAATAACAGAAACTACAAAAGCAACAAAATCCGCAATTGGAGCCGCATATAAGATTCCATTCAACCCAAAAAATTTAGGTAAGATCAAAACTAATGGAATCAAAAATAATACTTGTCTAGTCATAGATAAAAACATTCCTAAATATGCTTTTTTAATTGACGAAAAGAAGCTAGACGATAACATCTGTACTCCATCAACACATACTAGCATTAGATAGATTCGCATAAACATTGTCGCAAATTCAAAATAGTTCGCATCCCCTGATCCAAATATTGATAATACAGTACTTGTGCAGAATTGAAATAAAGCCCAGCCAATAAATGAAACAACCAAATTTACACTGATCGCAAGCTTGAACGTCTTTTTGACACGCTCATATTTTTGGGCTCCATAATTAAATCCAATAATTGGCTGCATTCCTTGCGAAATACCAATAATAATAGCTAATAATATCGCAGTGGTTTTCATCACAATGCCACAGGCAGCTAAAGGAATATCACTACCAAACTTAGTAAACTGTCCATAATACGTCAATGAATTGTTTAATACGATTTGCACAAACAAAATCGCAATCTGATTTAATGAAGCACTCATTCCAATGGTTGCCATTTCCTTTGTATCATTTAAAGAAATACGTAAACTCTTTTTATTAAATTCAATATGTTGAAAACTCTTAATATACCAAGCGGCAATAAAAAATGAAATTACTTGACCAGCTACTGTAGCGATGGCAGCCCCAGCGACACCCATATGAAATACAAAGATAAATAGTGGATCTAACATAGTATTCACAATAGCACCCGCAACCATACATGTCATTGAATATTTTGGTGACCCATCTGCACGAATCAAGTTACTAATCACATTTGTCGTAATCAAAAACGGAACACCCAAAGTTGTTATTCGTGTATATTCAAGTGCCAAAGGCATAATTGTGCTTGTTGCACCAAATGATTTTAGTAGAGGTTCAAGAAATACAAGTACTAAAACAACATAGATTACTGAGCAAAGAACAGACATACTAATACCATTCCCAGCAATACTACTTGATCGTTCTGGCCTTTTTTCACCTAGATATAAACTAAATAAACTTGCTGAACCAATCCCAATCAACAGTGCAATCGCAAGCGCAATGGTTGTCAATGGAAAAGCCACATTGGTTGCAGCATTTCCTAAAAATCCAACACCTTGACCGATAAAGATTTGATCTACAATGTTATACAGTGACGATACAAGCATTGAGATAATACTTGGTATCGCAAACTTTTTTAATAATGATGACTCTTTTTCATGCCCTAATGGATTTTGCATACTAATTCAATTCCCTCTTTCTAAACTGTGCAATTAAATGCTTATTCCCCATTGAATGCTCACGAATGACATTTAACTCATTTCCTCTTTCGTCAAACCATCCCACAAATTCATAACCTGGCTTTGTTGCCGGCAACAAATGAATTGTATCCGAAAAATACGTATATGACTTTGGGTTTCTTCGACTACTTAGTCCCCCATTTAAATCATACGTAATCTTATATTGACTTACTTGCCAATGGGCATATAAAGTACAAGACTCATGAATGGGTTCATCCAAGTTATAACGCCAACGATAATCACAATCCCAGAACCATCCATCAAAGGTATATCCAACTCGAACTGGCGGCTTTAAATCCCCCAATAAGCCATGTTCATCCGTACATACATCCATATAATTGGCTCCACCACACGTTTCAAAGTGGATAACTGGACATTCTTTATAAATAGCTGTTAATATGACTGGTTCATGAATGCCTGCTGGTAAACTTGTTATAATTTCACCATTAAACTGCCACCCTACAAACATAACGCCCTTCTTAAATGCCGGATACAACAATAATTCTTCCGATTCAATGCATGTATATCTTGGATTACGACGCGACATAACTCCGCCATCCACATCATATTCAATGGGATACCAAATAGGAATCCATTTATCATATAAAGTCACAGAATGAGGAAGCACCCCACCTGGATTTAATCTTTTTGTACACTCTTTATCTATATACCAACCAACAAACTGGTAACCTTCTCTTTTTTCACTCATCAAATATCACCTGCCCATTATTTTATCACAAATAGAAAAACTTCTAGGAAAATTTCTAGAAGTTATTCAAATAATTATATAAACTATTCCCAAAAGTCATTTCCATAAGTTCACTTGCGATTTCTTTACTTTGAATCCGCATCATATGATCTTCTACATCTTGTTTACCTAATAAATTTATATTTCCATACCATACAATTTCCTGATCAATAATCGCAAAATGTTCACAATTATCTTCTGCAGATTTTAGATAAAAACCAGATTGTCTCATTTCTTCTAACAACTGCATTCTATAATTTGAACTTCCAAACCTAATTTTATCAGGCATCCAAGAAACTATGGTTACTTCAACTCCACTTTCCATCTTTTCTTTGATCAATTTAGTAAATTCTAGAACTCTATCGCCAGATAATGAAGGACTGGATACAATAATATTCTTCTTTGCACGCATTAAGTCATGACTATACATATCGTAATAATTACTTGCATCATATATAGATTGAGAAATTTTCAATTCACTTTTTATGCCGTTAGTATCCGAAATTAATTCATAACCTGATTTTTTATAGGCCTTTAATCTTTTTCCGTACATTCGATCAAACATCGGAATATGGACATCTACATAATCATATACAAGTATTGTATCTTTTTTATCATATAGTCGATGAATTCTTCCTGTAAATTGTTCTATAACGCTACTACTAGCTACAGGCATTGCTAGAAACAAAGTATCTAACCTATCAAGGTCAAAGCCTTCTCCAACAAGTGATCCTGTCGCAACCAATATCATAGTTTTGTCTTCTGGCACACTTTTCATTAATTCAACAATATGATTATTTTCTTTTTTTGATTGACTACCTATCAATAAGAAAACTGAATCTGCCACACCTTCTAATTGTTTATATAGCTTCTTACAATGATTTACATATTTTGATAATACAACAGGCGTACGTTTTTTCTTTATACATTCTTTTATATCCTGAATAATCATTTGATCTCGCAAATCATTATCTCGTAATATTGAGTATGCTTCATTTGGATTCTTTTCATCTTTCATCATTCCTCTTGGTGCAACTACATGCGTAAACCGAGGATATAATAAACGAGGAATCCCTTGTTGTTTTGCTTGTTCTTTTGCGGAATATTTATGTCGTATTGGACCAATAAGCATAAAATTCATCTTATCCAATTGATCCGTTCGATCAACAGCTGTAACACCATACACATACTTAGCTTTAATTTCCTTTAAAACAGCACTTTCTGTATTTGAAGCCGCATGATGACATTCATCCACAATGATCATGCCATACTCATTCAACAGTTTATGAAATTTCCCCTTTTTACATATAGAGCCAGCCATTGCGATATCAATTATACCTGTCATAGAATCATGAGATCCTTGTAAAGTACCTATCAATGATTTTCTCTTTTTGATCAAACCTTTAGGTGTCGTATATTCAGGTAACTCTTCATTTATATCCAAAAATGTCTGCAGCTTATCTTTCCATTGTTCTAATAAAGATGAACTTTCCAACAAAATTAATGTATTCACTTTCTTTGTCGCAATTAAATCTGCACAAAGAACGGTCTTACCAAAAGCTGTAGTTGCTAATAAAATACCATTATCATGCTCAATCATTTTATTTAGAGCTACGTTTTGTTCAGGTTTTAACTCTCCCTTAAAAGTAACATCAATACTTCTTCCTTGTTGCCTTTTATCATCAATCATCATTTGAATCCGAGCGTTCTTATTATACGAAATTAAAGTATCATAACAACCTCTAGGAATTTGTATATATCCACTATCGTGATCTTCACCAAGATATATATATTTATACATGCCAAAAGTAGAAATTCCCATACCTTGATTTTTATAATAAATAGGATTACTAATTCTAGCCAATTTGCGAATTTTATTTTGAATAGATACGCTTAAATTTGAAGTATCCACATAAATACCATTTGATAAAATGATATGCATTTTTCCATCCACTTCATTCTTTTCAAATTCTTTAACAGACTCCCAAGGTTTATCATCTGAATTTCCATGCCATTCTTTTATCTTTTCTTCAATAAACGACTGTGAAAGCTTAGGCTTAGACCACAATATATTCCATTGATTTGAATAGGCATTCCAATTTTCATCAATAAATGCACTGTTGCCATCTTTCAATGCTCGTCCTTGTAATGGCAATGCGATTAAATTTCCCAGACCACCCTTTGGCATACTATCTTGTGCTGGTATCATACGATCATAGTATTTAAATGATTTTAAATTCACTTGTTCTGCACCTTTATCCAACAAAGCATTTCCAAAATTTCTTGCCAAAATAGCTGAAATCGGTTTATCAAAGAAAATCCAAATATGTGCTCCTTTACCTGATCTAGAACGTTCAATCAATGGATCAATTCCATTTAATTGACAAATCTCACGCATCGCATTAACTTCTTCTTTCCACCTCTCATCTTTATTCGCAAAATCATTTCCTGCATCTTTATCATGATTATCAAAATCAAAAACTAAAAATCGACACGTATTATCTTTATACAATGGATAAACACCAATCACTTCATTTCCTTTTAAATGTGACATAATACTATCAATTGTCAAAGCTTTATACTTTTGGTAATGACAATCTTGGCAACGAAATCCTGCATTCCATTTCTTACCACAACCATCTGACCAAAAATTAATACATTGTGGATAGTATCCCGCTTTATTTGTTTTCTTGTTTTCTACTCTTTTTGCGTATACGTCTGTACGACCCCAAAAACGTGCAAAAAATCGATTTGCCATATCTTTTGTGATTTCATTTGGAAAAACAATACGACTTTCTTGGTTCGTTTCAATAGTTTCTGCATTCGCAGAATTCTTTAATTGATCCAATTCTTCCTGATAAGAAATTCCTTCTCGATTCAAAATGTTCTTCAAGCATTGAATCTCTTTTTTTAAGTCATCTATGATAGTCAAATTGTCATTCGTCTGTTTCACAAAACCACCTACTCTTTTCAATACTATTTTAATTGAATTAGTTAATAAAAAAAACACCCAAGACTCCGTTAGTTAGACGGAGAGGAGTGTTTTCAGAACACATCTGCAAGTAGTAGTCTTGTAGTAGTTCTATTCATATAATACTCCTTTTCCTTTCCTTCTGTGTTAACAAATAATGATAAAATACCAATTAACGAAATTGTGCTATATCAAAATTTTAAGTACGATAATATTAGAAAGGTTCATGGAGGGTCAAATGCGTATGTATTACTTATTATTCACTGTACAATTCATCTTATTTTTCATTGCACTTACAGATTATTCAAAATGGAAACTGATTTCATTTTTCACCATTACTGCAGTATTGATTCTCTATAGTATCTATACACATGATACAGCGCAAATCATCATGTGTATTTTAGACATAGTTTTCATTGGTTTCTATTGGTTTTACAAGAAAAGACACTAAATAATAGTCAAGAATTACCATTCAATATACTTTTTAATTTCCATTTTTGTTGCTATCTGCTCCTCTAATAATGATATTTTTTCTTTCAACGGTTGTATCTACATATGTTTGAAGAAATTTGTTTTCACTAAATTTGTTTCTATTTTCATTTTTCAAATTGTTCTTTTTTGTACTATGTAGTGTTTGAAACTTTGATACTTTTTTATTTAATTATGAGTTTATTAACTTTAGTGCTTTGAATAAATTTTTTAAAATCTACTTCTAACATTCTATATACTCCTTATCTTTTTTAGCATTAAATTGACGCATTCATATTTTATACTTATTATGTCCCATTTTTATATTTTAACATACATACCTTTGCCCCCTACATCTCATCGCCTTAAAAAAAGTAGCAAGCATGTCATTTGTCTGACGCCAAACGACCAAACTTTTTAGGGTTGCACCCCTAAGACCCCATGCCTCCGACGGATTCTAAAATAAAAAAGCGGAAAATGAATCTACACACACTAAAATATACATGCATTTTCTCTTTTATATTTTATGTAATGCTTTATGAATGGTGGCAATATTGCCACATTAGCTTTTTTGAATGATTCCCAAAAAGTCAAATATTTGATTATTTATTTACATGAGTCCATTAGTTAAAAGTTAAAAACTTTAATTCTTTTATAGCTGTTTTATAATTTCATACAAAAGTATAAATAAGTAAACAAATGGTGTAAAATAATAAATGGGAGGCATAATGATAAAAATATTAATTTGTGAAGATATAGAAAGAGATAAGCTACACTTGCATCAATTACTAGATTCTTTTTTGTTAGCGAACAAAATATCATATAAGATTGATTATCTTGAGAACTTCGATGTAGGGACCAACTTATTCTTAGAATATGATTTGATTTTTTTGGATATTGAACTAGGAGACTACAACGGCATAGAAATCGCATCAAAAATAAGAACCTATAATCGTAGTTCTATTATTATAATTACTTCTAGCTTTAAAAAATATTTAATAGATGGATATAAAATAGAAGCAAAAAGATATCTTATTAAACCAATTGATGAAAAAGTATTTAACATAGAGATGCAGAGTGTCTTATCAACTTCATTTAAACAACAATACGGTTTTTTCGATAAAAAGATATCTCAATATAAGATTCACTATAAGGATATGTTATACATAGAATTTCTTAATCGACATACGATTATTCATTTTGTTAATAATATTGAGAAAAAAACTACATATCCTCTTAAACATTGGATTGAAAAACTATCTAATAAAGGGTTTGGACAACCCTATAAGTCTTTTTTAGTTAATCTTGATTATGTTAGTGGTTTTTCTTCAGATGGTAAAGATATCATCATGAACAATGGTGAAAAAATCCCGTTGTCTAAGAATTTTAAAAAGTCATTCACAAATCAATATTTTGCTAATTTGCATAACATACTATGATGATTTTTCTATCCGATATACTCACAGTTATTTTTATTACACATTTCTTTAACCAATTTATTGCCAAAAGAAAAATATCCTATTATATGTTTTTTTTATTATTTCTTCTTGCTATTATGTGCACTTATTTAGGAAATTATAACGGAATCAATCAGATAGGAAAAATTCTCTCTTTTATTACACTATACATATATATATCATTTTTATTTAAGGGTTCGCTAATTAATAAATTTATATTGTTTTTGGTATGTTACTTGACGATAGGGATTTCAGAGTCATTATCAATTGTTTTTTTTCAATTATTTAATCCTAGTTTCTCTTTAAATAATATCTACACATCAAATACTTATTTGGTGATTATAATTTTAACGCAGTTTTTTGCTTATTTTTTTTCATATATCATACAAAAAATATGTCATACTATTAAAATCACAAACTTACCCAAATCCTTTTATATTTTGTTTTTTCCTGCATTAATAACGATATTGTTTCTCATTGTATATGGAAACTATCAAACACTCTTTTCAGGAAACAAGATTCTTGTTATTATTTTATTTCTCTTGCTAATTTCTAATTCCATTACAATACTGTTTCAACTACAAATCATCAAAAACGAAAACCTTCGAAAAAGTTTAGAAATATCAGAATTAAGTAATGAAATGATGATTTCAAAATTTAATTCCTTAAATAAGGAATATGAATCCAATTTTAAATTTTTACACAATTTACTTCATACTTGTGCTGAACTTAATCAGTTAATAGATCAGAAAAAATATGATGAGCTAGACTTATTAATTCAATCATTGTCAAACAAGACAATCAAAGAATTTAATGAAATATATACCAATTCCCCAATCTTTTCAACAGTTTTAAACCATAAAAAAAATCAATTATCAAGTTTACATATTTCAGTTACATCAACCCTTTATAGTGATGATTTATCAAGCTTAGATTCCATCAATCAAATGATTTTTTTTACTAAAATCTTAGATCTTGCTATAAAATATTGTAGTTTATCTGATGAGCAAAGATTTATTATCATTAAATCGCGAAAAGATATATATTCTTGTACTCTTCAAATTATTTTTAATTTTCCTTCTACATTCGAGAATGATATAAAAGAATCAACTTCAAATATTGATAAAGAGTTTAATACTCAATCAGACATATCATTTGATTATAATTTAAAGATTGTAGATATAATTTTCTTAATAAACTAATTCACCTAATCTCACATCCAAATGTTCGAACACAAAAATGCCTCGTTTCACCGCAGTCAAACTATGGTATTAAGGCCTTATTACACCGATCATCCGTTATGTTACACCGATTCAAACCGTCATCAGTAACTGGTATAACCGCTAGAGTCACACCGAATTAGCCATCAATTACAGTTTTAGTGACTCATCCTACACAATTCTTTTAAAAAGAAGGGGATTATTCAAAAGTCGAACGATAAAAAGAGCCATTTCATAATTTGAAGTGGCTCTCTTCATGGATTCAGTGGCTCTGAGCAATGGATTGTATGGATCTTAGTGATGATTCTCAGTGTATGAAGCACCTACTTTATCAACTTTTTGGAAGGAGAGAATATTTCTCTCCTTATTTTATAGAAAAGAGGATGACTTATGCCATATCAAATAAAGGTACAGAATAAAATGGGGGATTGGTATCAAATTTTTCCTGAAGATGAAATGCTAAAATCTTTTTTGAAAGTAATGAAGGAACAAGGTGCTATTTTTCAAGAGGACGGAAGTTTTACTTGTGAAATTTATGAAATACAACCCGTAATTGATTCTATTGAAGAATATATTAAAGATAAACAAAAAGAATTTAATTCGCCTCGTGCATTGCGTACAAGAATTCAAATAAGACAATTAGAAATGGATCAGGGCATTTATAAGGTGGTTCCTAATAGTTTATTTGATTTAACAAATGACTTTGTACCATCAACTCGAAAAAAGAATACGGGATATGACATAGAGCCGACATGGAGAATTATTGAGAAAAATGCTACACATTGGTTTTTATTTACTAGTTTTAATTTTATAAAATTTCTGGAAGGTTCTATAATCAGATCTGATATTTTAACATTTAAATTAAGAGAGCATGAGACAATTCTAATAAAAGGCGTAAATGAATAAACAATGTTTATTTGAAAACATTTTGAAAACCTTTATACATAAAACTTAAATAAAATGCTGCTAATTATTATAATTCCCTGCTTTATGTAAAGGGAAATTCAGAATTGCTGAGATATAAAAAGACATAGAGTTATATCCCTCCGTCGACGCCATCTTGTGAATAAAGCCCTTATATAAGGGCTTTT
>NZ_DS996848.1:0-23108 GCF_000156655.1 Holdemanella biformis DSM 3989 | reverse complement strand
TAAGGAGAGAAATATTCTCTCCTTCATTAGTTCTATTTTCTACAGTCGAAAGAAGAACTAATCTTCTTTTCGAGCATGTTTTCCAGTAAATGCAACACCAGCTAATCCTAGAACACCACTTAATGCATAGAATCCTAAAGCAGTTTCTGCACCCGTGTTGACTGTACCTGTCTTTTTCTGAGATTCAGACTGAGTTTTCTTAGCTTCCTCTGCTGCTTTTTTAGCTTCGGCTTCGGCTTTTTTCTTAGCCTCTTCTTCTGCCTTTTTAGCTTCTTCTTCAGCTTTCTTAGCCTCTTCTTCTTTTTTGATCTTATCTAGATAAGAAGTCAAAGCTTTATTTGCTTTATCAAGCTCAGCTTTTGCAGTCTCATAGTCACGACTTGCATTTTCCAATTGTTCTTTATTTGCATTCCATTGAGCTTCTACACCTAAGAACACATTTAAAGCAGTTGCATATTCCTCGTATGCAGTTCGCATAGAACCCATTTTTGAATACAATCCAAGTACAACATCATTGTCACTGTCAACAACATCCATGAATCCTACTGGATCTGCACATAACTTCTTATAAGCTTCATATGCTTTTTCGACTTGTCCTTTGACATCTTTGATAGAAGCTTGCTCATTTTCTAATTGACCAATAGTTTCATCTAATTTTGCAATAGCTTCGTTGAAGTCTTTAATTGCTTTTTGATGTGCACCAATTTGTTCCTGAGTACTTGCAATCTCTGCTTTCAAATCTTTTAAACTCTTTTGTTTTAAAGTAGCTGTTTCAAGACTAGCTTTTGCAGTCTGCACCACACTTGCTTTTTTAGTTTCTTCTGCTTTTGCAGTTTCTAACTCATCTGCTTTTTGTTGAGCATCTTTTTTAGCAGTTTCTAATGTTTTCTGACTTGCTGTATATAAAGACTTCTTAGTGTTTTCATCCTTTAGAGCTTCACCTAAAGCCTTCGATTTAACGTCAACATCTTTTTCTGCCACATCAAGATTTGCTTTGGCAGTTTCGATACCCTTATTTGCCTCATCTAAGACATCTTTTCTCTTCTTCAAAGTTGCCTGTGCATCATTTACGATGCCTTTTTTGTTTTCAACATTCTGATCTGCATCCTTCTTCTCTTGTTGAGCATTTTCAAGAGCTTTTTGTGCATTCACACGATCAACAGTTTCCAACTGTGCTTTTTGTGTTCTTAAACCTGTGATTTCATTTGCCATATTGAATGCAGTATCATCATCGCACAACTTGTCGAATGCCGCCTGCTTAGTGGCTACATTTGCCTTAGCACGTGCAGTCGCATTGGTTGCTTGTGTAACCTGTGTTTGTACAGTTGCTACATTTGTTTGTGCATTTGTCTGAGCCGCAGTCTTAGTGCCTAAAACTTGTCTTTGATTTTCCAACTCTGCCTTCAAGGCTTCTAATTTTAACTCTCCATCCTTCAAGATACTATCTGCATTCATAAGCTTGTTATAGTATGCATTGAACTGAGCTTCAAATTCATCGATTGTCATCGTATTGGCATCTGTAATATTAGATGAATATTTAGGATTAGCAAATACCTGTCCCGCATTGCATCTGTATCCATCTGGTGCAGGTGTCTTTGAATAGATATATCCTGCCCCAGATACAGTATAATCAGGATTTACCAAAGCTAAATAGTGTCCTACTTGAATATTTCCATGTCCAACGGCTTCCATGACTTCATTGTACTTATTTTGATCGTTTCGTACTTCAGTAATTGTCCATCCTTTGGCAGTGATATAGTCATAGACCTGCTTTTCTGAATCATACCATCCTTCATAAAGACCTTTATCGTTTTCAGACCATGGAGATGCAGCAATGTTTTCACCTACATTATAAAGCTTCGAATGTCCAAATACTTTTCCATTAGCAGTAGCATTAATCTGCACTTGTGAAATGGCAAACAATGTTGGATTCACTTTTAAATCCTCTAAGTTTGTGAAGTTTGTATCGCCAGTTCTTAAAGCATTTCCATATCGCACCATACTTAAGGCACGCTTGAAGTTTTCTAAACTTGTCGCATCATTTTCTGCACCAATATTCGTACTTCCACCATTCGCAGTGCTTTGTTCTTCTAAGATTTTTAAAGCATCTGTGTATCCATAAGCCTCAAAGAACCCTTTTGATCCTTGTTCGATTTTTGCCTGAGCTTGTTCTTTATCTGTACGTAGTTGTGTGACTACCTTTTCTTGTGCAATGACTGCTTCTTGAGCTTCATTTACCTTGCTCTGTTGTGTTGTAACATCCTGTTTTGCTTTTTCTAGATTAGCTTTCGCAGTCTCTAATTCTTTTTCTTTAGATGCTTGATTTGCTTTTGCAGTTTCTAATTGTGCCTTTGCCTCGTTTAATGCAGTTTCTGCATCGTTGATAGTTTGATTTAGCTCATCTAAAGCCTTTTGCTTCTCTGCAATTTGTGCATCTAGATTAAGAATTTCCTGGTTGACATCTGAAAGACTTTTTTCTGCACTTGTTACAGCATTTGCTTTTGCTGTTTGATTTTCAAGTGCAACCTGTAGATTTGTCTGTGCAGTGACTAATTCATTTTCTGCATTTTTGATATCTGCCTCATACTGAGCTTTGATCGTAGGATCACTTGCTCCATCATAGATTGCCTTTTTTTCGTTGTAGTTAGCTACGGCAGTATCTAATGCTTTTTGTGCCTCGTTCACACTTGTCTGTGCTTCTGCATAGGCTTTTTGTGCATTTTCTACATTCTGTGTAGCTTCTGTTGCTTTTGCTTCAGTTTCTGTCTTTTGTTGTGTCAAAGTTGAAACAGTGTTTTGTGCCTCTTCTAAAGCTTTTTGAGCTTCTGCTAAAGCTTTTTCTTTTTCTTCAACATCTTTTGAAATCTCTTCTTCAGATGTTCCGTTTAGTAAAGCATCATATTTTTTCTGTGCTTCCTGTAATTTAGAGTTAGCATCAGCAAGTGCATTTGTTGTTTTATCCAATTGTGTCTGCAATGCCTTTTTCTGTTCGTTGGCTTGTCCTAATTTCTTTTGATTTTCTTCTAGATTGGCCACTTGTTTTTCTAACTCGCTTACAATAGCTTTCTGTGCTTCTAAAGAAGATGCATCATAATTGCTCTTTAATGTATTGACATTTGCCTTTGTAGGTACATAAGTGCCTTCATTGTATGTATCATAAACTTTTTGAGCTTTTTCTTCTGCTTCTTTTGCTTCATCAGCTTTCTTCTGAGCCTCATTGATTTTTTCTTGTAACAATTCTTTTTCTGTCTTTTCAATTTTTGACTCTTCTTTGTTGGCAGGCGTAGAGTTAATATCTGTTCCATCGGCTGTTGCACCTTTTGCAAATACACTCATTTGCCCTGCCTGTGTTAAAACCATGCTGGCTGCTGCCAAACTTGTTAATAATTTTTCCTTTTTCATTAAACTATCCTTACCTTTCCTTTGAGTTTGAGATATCAAAAATACAGATTCATTAACAATTAGAAGTGTTCTTTTCAGCTTTAAGTTTATTCATGAAATCCAATGTTTCATTCAACTCTTTCTCATCAAGATTTTTTAAAGATTCTTTAATACTTTTCAAAATCTCTAGCTCTTCCAAAGTTATATTTTCCATAATATACTCCCTAAGTATCTACAAGAAACATTATAGTATCTTTCATAAACTTGGTCAAACGATTACGTTGATTAAAGATACTTTTCTTACATATAATTATGAAATAGAAAGGTTTATTACAATGAGTGATGAAATAGGAACACGTGTTAAGAAAGTTAGATTACGTAAAGGAATCAGTCAAGAACAATTCGGAGAAATAATAGGGATTAAAAAAGCTGCTGTATCTAAAATTGAAAATGGTGAAAACAGTCTATCAAAAGGAAATCTATTAGCCATTTGTCGCCAATTCAATGTAAATAAAGAATGGTTAATCAATGGAAACGGTGAGATGTTTACCCCTAAATCAAAAGAAGATGAAATTCGAAATTTCTTTGAGAACGCTATTTCTTCTGATTCTGATATTGCGAAAATTCAAAGAAAATTCATATCCACTTTAGTCTCACTAGACGAAGAAGAATGGATTGTATTAGATCGATTCATGAAACATTATATTTATAGTAAATAACAAACTTTACTATCCAATTTAGTAGAACAAAAATAAATAAAGCGATACAGAACACAAACATGTGCTACCGTATCGCTTTTTCTAATCATTCATTGTTTTTAAAATTGTTATATTCCTCGACAACCTTATTTACATCCTTCATATCATCAAATAACATGTCTAATATAACTTGCTTAGTAGGCTCATCCACAGAAGAAACACTAT
This sequence comes from Holdemanella biformis DSM 3989, assembly GCF_000156655.1. Lineage (GTDB taxonomy): Bacteria > Bacillota_I > Bacilli_A > Erysipelotrichales > Erysipelotrichaceae > Holdemanella > Holdemanella biformis. The sequence goes on along the minus strand of NZ_DS996848.1, from coordinate 18,804 downwards.
CTTTTATGAAATTAATTATAGTATTTAATGCCTTTCTATTCGATGCTTTAGCTGAAATCAATTCAAAAGGGCTATAATCTTTATTTGTAATTCTATTTCCTGTCGAATCATAGCAAGAACTAGTTATTTCTTTCAATTCTATTTTTTTTCTACTTAATTGATTATGATCATCCCACATATAAACAAAATCACCCATTTCAAATTCATCTTCTGAAAAACACTCAAAAGGTACGCCAATTGCTTCAGAGATTTGTAGAACCATTTGTGGCGTAGGATACATTCTAGCATCAAAATATTTGTAAACAGAGTTTCTTGAAACATTCACTTTTTTTATTAAATCAGCAATTGATACTGAAAAATGGTTCAATACATTTCTCAATCGAGCTCCAAAATGTCTATTGATATATTGCACTTTATCCTCTGAGATAATCACTAAATTTGTTTTATTTTCCATGTCATAATTATACCGCAAAAATGTTGTAAATTTATAGAAATTAAAAAAAATTAAAATTGATCGTTGTATTTATGTAAACCACGGGTTATATTATATATGTAAACCATGGATTACATCGTATATGTAATCCACAGTTAGAAAAGGAGGATATAATCTATGTGTTCAATTAACAAGCGAGTACTTATTGCTTCTCAACCATTTATAAAAAAAACAAATGCTAGAGAAGTCATTGGATGCAACCATAAAGCCATCAATGTATTATGGAACAAGGTATGCGAAGAATATGAACAAGAGTATGGTCCAGTACCTAGTTATGGAATACCAACATCATATTTCTTATCTAAAGCACACATAAGTATTGAAGACTTATTATTAGCTGAAGAAGCACAAAAAAAATTCAATACCAATTCATAATGAAACTAGTATTGAATTCAATTACAGTGCCATAGCACTTATAATTATACCGCAATCTAATTATAGGCAATATAGGCATAAATTTCAAATCAAATATGCATTTGCTATGGCACTTTTTACCTAAACTAAAGGAGAAAAAAATGCCAAATTTTAAATTTACAAACATCAAAGAATTTGGTTCTTCTTACATTCATGAGAAGGACACTGAAGATATCGTACAAGATATCGCGCCTATAGGAACTACTATGCTTTATGCAACAATGAAGCAAGGAAAATCACTACTTGGACTTTCTGAAGCTCTAAGTGTTGCCAACACAAATGAAGATACTTGGCTTGATTTGAAAATAAAAAATGGTAATGTCTTATATTTTGGGCTCGATGATTCAGATAAAGTACTAAATGAACGTTTAAATAAATATTGTGACAATTTGCCAAACTTTTACGTCGTTAATTCAAAAACTTATAGAGAATATTGTTCTACTCTTAATGGTATGTCTAATGGAAATAAGTTTAATACCATAGTCAATGATTTTATTAGCCAACATGGATCTGTATCACTTGTAATTGCTGATACATTTGAAAAAATCAGATTCAATAAAGATAGAACATATAATTCTGAAGTTGAAGAAGTTAGTATTTTAAAACAAAACGCTCAATATTATAGATACAATCTTTTATTGATTCATCATGCTACAAAATTCAAAGATGGCAATTTATTCGAATCTTTTTATGGATCAAATGGTCTAGGAGCTGAAGTTGATGTATTAATTACACTTCAAGATAGTGGTGATTCTGATTATCAGTATTTATATGCAAGAGGAAATGCTTTTGAAGATAAAAAACTTCTTATCCATAGAAACGATGATCTAAAATATGAACTTGCTAGTATCAATGAAGCTGATTTAGTTGAAGATTTTCCTGATAAAAGCTATTTAAAAATATTAAAATATTTCACAAAACAAAGAAATACAATTATTGACAATTCAGAATGCTTTACGTATCAAGGAGAATACCAAGACTTTATACAAACTTTAGACTTAGATATAGATTCACGTGGATTGGGTAAATTATTAAAGAAATATGAGCAAAGATTAAACGAACAGCATATATATTTCAACACAAAACATCTTCGAAATGGAATGCATTTAACTATGATTATACCTGCCAATATGAATGATAACGTTTCTTTCTTTGAAGATGGAACATTTATTATCGAAAAAATTGAGGAATCCTTAGGTGATTAATCATGGCGCAATACAAAGATAAAAACGGGCACTGGTACATTGTTTGTACCAGTCCCATTACTCATAAAAAAACTACTATAAGGAAAAATCCATTAAAACATACAAACTTTCAAACTAAAACTGAAGCCAAAGAATATGAATTCTATTTTATTCACAACAAAATAGATCATAATATTCGTTTTGGACAATTTTTCGAAATTTATAGAAATGACTATAAGCGAAGAAATGTTTCTGACTACGATATTCAAAGTCGGTACAACACATATTTTAAGCAATTTGAAAATAAAAAATTGATTAATTTCACCAAAAAGGATATTGAAAAGGTTGCACTTTCTATGAAGGAAAATGGTTGTTCTATTAGCTACATCAATTACATGACAACTTACTTTAAATCTATTATGAATTTTGCTGTAAAAGAAGGTTACATTCCAGTTAATCCTTTCAACGGCTATGAAAAGATTAAAGAAGTTAAGACATCTAAAAATGATAAATTTCTTCAATATTGGACAGATTCTGAAATACAAACTGCAATACAATCTATCCCTAAATGCTTTGATTCAACAAAAACTGATATCATTCAAATACGTCATCTGATTCTATTTGCTTTTTTTACCGGAATGCGTTACGGCGAAATACGAGGATTAAAATGGTGTGATATAAATTTTGAAAAACGCTTAATTTACATAGATCGTCATATTAATAAAAAAAATGTGATATTGGATGGTCGTAAAAATGGAGATTATCATACCCTTTATATTGATGATAATACTATGGACGTATTAACAGAAATAAAGGCCAGATACGAAACTAAAAAAGAGTTTAACAACAAATGTTATGTATTTCATTCTGCAACAAGAGGACTAAATTATCCATTAACGACATCAACTGGAAATAAATATATGAAAGCCTTAGCCGAATATAATCACCTTCCACACATTAAATTTCATGGTTTAAGACATTCTTGTGCTAGCTATTTAATAAGTGTAGTAGGTTTAAATGTCTATGAAGTTGCTGATCGATTAGGGGATACTGTTAAAGTAACAATGAGTGTTTACGCTGAATTATTCAACGAAACCAAAAAGAATGCTGCGACTAAAATGAGCCAATATAAGTTTGATTGTTGACAAGCAAAAGGATTAACATTATATGACTAGACTTAGTAAATTGCATTAGAGAGATTTGATGTTTTTACTAAAGACGAGAAGTAAAATTACTTTTCGTCTTTTTTTTGGGTTGTAGGGCTGTGCCCTGCCGAAAGGAACCCCAGATGGACAAAACGCAGTTTTGTACACGGGGTGTATTTCGCTCCATTAATTATTAAAAAAATTAATGGAGATCAGTTAGTTTTTATGACCACAAAAATAGGACAAAACAACAGGATAATAGAATCATCAGAAAGAAAGAAAGGTGATTCAAAATGGCAAGACAATTTCTGCAGCAAAATAATCTGCATAATGTAGTAGGCAGAATAGAATATATTCGTGGTGACACAGGTAAACAGGAATATATGATGGCATACTATTCAACGATGACAGATGAAGAGTGGAAAGACTTGGCACACTACAACCAGGAGCGCTTCAAATCAAACAAAAAAGGATTTAACAAAAATAAAAAATGCAGTGCAATCGAAGCTCGTGAACTCATACTGCATATTCCCCATGAATACGCAAATCGTGACCCCAACGAGCTTGCTAAGCTCGTTGGCGACGATTTTAAAAGGAAATTTGGAACTGATTGCTGTTTAGCTATCCATTGGAATAAATCAAAAACAAATTACCACATCCACCTAATCTACAGTGAACGTGTGCGAGAAAATAAAGTGACATCTCGTAATATGTATTATGATGCAGAATGGAAAAAATGCAAAAAGGCTGATGCGGTCAATGTTGTTCATAAAGGCGATGTCATCTCAAAATGGAGCGATAAGGACACTAGATTTAAACAGAAATCCTACATACAAGATGTCATCAAGCCGTATTATGCTTCTAAATTCAAATTAGAAATGTATAAGGATGATGGTTTGCATTTGAAGGAGCAGAAGGAATATAAAATCAATCCAACATCTAGCATTGAATATATTGAGTTACACGATAAAATTGTCGAATATAACAAAAATGTGCGTACTTGGAACAATATGGTAGATGACGTATTAGAGCGGTCGCCTGAATATTGCGTATTACATCCATCTGACCACAACACTGTCGTTAATAAATCTAAAATGAACCTACCACCAACCAAAAAACATGAATACACACAGTTTATTGATGTAGTAATGAAGCCTGCAGTAACTGCCCATAAGGAACAACGCAAACATCATAAGGAATACTTGAAGTATATGATAGAACGAGTCAAAGAAGCCTTAAATGCGCTTGTAGAACGTTTTAAATTGAATGCTTCAAAACAATCAACTACATCTAATATCAGTATGAAGAACTATAAACAGATAACAAAACAGAAACCTTTTAAACCACAAATGAAGAAAAAAACTAATAAGGATATTTCTAAATTTATAAAGCACCAAAGCGATTTTGAAAGAGACTAGTAGTATATTGTGTGATTTGTGATATTAAAATCAGGAGTTATTTATAAGTCATTAAGCACTAGTCACATATCACATATCGTATAATTTTATAAAGGTAATTTTATAAAGGTTTTCAAAAAGGTTTTCAAAACTATCTATAAACAGCAAAAAAGCCTTTATATAAAGGCTTTATTCACTATATGGCGTCGACGGAGGGATTCGAACCCCCGACCGTGCGCTTAGAAGGCGCATGCTCTATCCGGCTGAGCTACGTCGACAACGCATATATTTTATAACATAATCAAAATATATGCAAGCTTAAATTTAAAATTTAGTCTAACTCAAAAGCACCCGTGTACAATTGATAGTATTTACCCTTTTGTTTCAGCAAGTCCTCGTGATTTCCACGCTCAATAATATGACCTTGTTCTAATACCATGATCGCATCACTATTTTGAATCGTTGAAAGTCTATGTGCAATCACAAATACCGTTCTTCCTTCCATTAACTTATCCATACCTTCCTGAACAATCCGCTCCGTATGTGTATCAATGGAACTTGTTGCCTCATCCAAAATCAATACAGGAGGATTGGCAACCGCTGCACGTGCAATGGATAAAAGTTGTCTTTGTCCTTGCGACAAAGATTCTCCACCTGCATGAATCATTGTGTCATATCCATGCTCTAAGTGTTTAATAAATTCATGCGCATTCGAAAGTTTACTAGCCGCAATACACTCTTCATCACTTGCATCTAAACGACCATAACGAATATTATCCATAATGGTACCGGTAAATAAGTTTGTATCCTGCAATACAATACCTAATGATTTTCTAAGATCTGCTTTCTTGATTAATTTTACATCAATACCATCATATGTAATAGATCCAGATTGAATATCATAAAAACGATTTATTAGATTCGTAATGGTTGTTTTACCAGCACCTGTAGCTCCTACAAAGGCAATTTTTTGACCTGGTTTCGCAAATAGAGAAACATCAAACAAAATCTGTTTATTTGGATTATAAGAGAAGTTCACATTTTCAAAACGGACATCTCCACGAAGTGGAACCAATTCATCTTGTCCATTTTTTCTTGGATGATGCCAAGCCCAATGATCATGATCAATTTGTTCTAAAGTAACCACACCATCATCCACTTCACTTTCTGTATCGATGATTTCATAAATACGCTTAGCACCAGCATCCGCCATGATTACCGCATTTAACTGCATACTAATTTGTCCAATTGGATTTGTAAAACTACGATTCAACTGCAAGAATGCCGCAATACCACCTAATGTTAAGCCAGCAATATGATTTAGCGCAAAAATAGAACCCACAACCGCTACAAGCACATATGAAATATATCCAATATTCATAACAATTGGCATTAAAACATTCGCAAACGTATTCGCATTGGCACTTGCTTCAAACAACGCATCATTTACTTGATCAAAATCTTTGATGCTTTGTTCTTCATGCGTAAAAACTTTAATGACTTTACTACCTTCCATCATTTCTTCAATAAAACCATTTTCTACACCCAATTGTTTTTGTTGGGCAATAAAGTATTTACCTGATTTTGCCGAAATCTTTTTTGAAGTATAAACCATCAATAAACCACATGCGATTGTTAAAACAGCCAATGGAACATTTAAGATAAACATAGAAATCGTAACTGAGACAATTGTCATTAAAGATACAATGACCTGAGGAATACTTTGAGAAATCAACTGTCTTAATGTATCCGTATCATTTGTATAAACGGACATGATATCACCATGTGCATGTGTATCAAAGAAACGCAATGGCAACGTCTGCATATGTTCAAATAATTCATCACGAATATGCTTCAAAGTACCTAACGAAATTGTGACCATTATACGATTATATCCATATGTAGCTAAAATTCCCACAATATAAATCATTGCCAATTCTATTAATGCATTTAATAAAGGCGCATAATTTGGAACTGTTTGTGATAATAACGGAACAATATAATCATCAATCAAGCTCTTTAAAAACATACTTCCATATACATTGGCAATACTTGACACTATAATTAATACAAGCACAATAAAACTTTCAATTTTATAAGAAGTGATTGTTTCTTTAATAACACGCTTTAAACTATTCGTATCCCTATTGTTCATCAAAATCACCTCCATTGTTTTGTGCTTCATAAGTTTCTTTATACATCACATTTGATTTCAATAACTCTTCATGACTTCCTAAGCCTGAAATTTTTCCATCATCAAGAACTAGAATTTGATCAGCATCTTGAATACTTGAAACACGCTGAGAAATAATGATTCTTGTCGTATGTGGAATCTTCTCTAAGAATGCTTGTCGAATCAAAGCATCTGTTTTAGTATCTACAGCACTTGTAGAATCATCTAAAATCAAAATCTTAGGACTCTTCAATAAAGCTCTTGCGATACATAGACGTTGTCTTTGTCCACCTGAAACATTTGATCCACCCTGTTCAATATACGTATCATATTTATTTGGCATCAATTGAATGAATTCATCTGCTTGAGCCAATTTACAAGCCTCCATAATTTCTTCATCACTCGCATTTGGATTTCCCCAACGCATATTCTCCTTGATCGTTCCTGAAAATAAAACATTCTTTTGAAGAACCATTGCGACATTATCACGAAGCACTTTTAAATCATAATCACGAACATCAATACCCGCTACTTTCACACTCCCTTGTGTTACATCATATAAGCGTGGAATCAATTGTACTAAACTCGATTTACTAGATCCTGTTGAACCAAGAATTCCTAGAGTCGAGCCTGAAGGAATGTGCAAATCAATATGACTTAAAATATCTTCATCATTTCCATAATGGAATGAAACATCCTCAAAATCAATGGTTCCGTTTTCTACTGTTTGAATACCATTTTCAGGACTTGTAAGATCTGATTCTTGATTTAATACTTCAGCAATACGTCTTCCACTCGCAATTGACATTGTCACCATGACAAAAACCATACTCATCATCATTAATGACATCAAAATACTTGTTGTATAAGTAAATAGAGACATCAACTCACCAGTCGTCATATTTGAAGCCACAATTTGATGAGCCCCTAACCATGAAATCAAAAGAATTGTGCCATACATACAAAGCTGCATCACAGGAGAATTAAACACTAATATTTTTTCCGCTTTACCTTGAATACTAAAAATAGTCTCACTTTCTTTACGGAACTTTTCAATTTCATGATCCTTACGAACAAAAGATTTCACTACACGAATTCCTAAAATATTTTCTTGAATACTCGCATTTAAAAAATCATAACGAGAGAAAAGTCGACTAAAGATGGGACTTACAATAAAAATAATTCCAAATAAAACAACACCTAAAACAAGTACGGCAGCCACAAAAATCAAAGCCATTTCTTTATTAATGATAAAAGCCATAATCAATGAAGCTATCAACATAAGTGGTGCACGAACACAAATACGAATAATCATCTGATACGCATTTTGAATATTTGTAACATCTGTCATCATACGTGTAATTAATCCACTTGTTGAATAGGCATCAATATTTGAAAAAGAAAAGTTTTGAATATTACGATACTCTGCTTTTCTAAGATTCTTCGCAAATCCACTCGATGCGATTGCCGCATGCTTTCCACTTTTTGCACCAGCCCACAAAGATACAAAGGCTGCCACCAACATTAAAAAGCCATAAAACCAAATTGAAGACATATCTCCTTTTTCAATACCATTATCGACTAGAATAGCCATTAAAAAAGGAATAATCACTTCAAGGATAGCTTCAATTGAAACATAAACCGGACTTAAAATTGAATCCTTTTTATATTCTTTCACTTCATTCAATAAAGTTTTAATCATAATAAACCCCCTTATTCTAAATTTTGAGCAAGTTCTTTCAAAATTTCCAACAACTGCTTTCGCTTTTCTTCTCCTAAGGCATCACTAAATTTTGATTCCATGATTCGAATCTGATTTTCAATATCCTCATGAAGATCCTGCTCTTTTTGTGTTAATACGATTGTACGTACCCGTTTATCTTTAGGATTAAGTTTTCTTTCAATAAACCCCTTTTGTTCTAAACGATTTAGAATTCCAGTAACTGTTGGATTTGAAATATGAAAATGCTCCTCAATGTCTTTCTGAATGACTACTTCTTTATCCGTAAAATGAAGATATCCCAAAACATCACGCTGTGACTTTGTTAAATCATACTTCTTTAATCCTTCATTCATATGTTTGTCCATTTTTTTCTTGATCAAACCAAAATAAAAACCAATTTCATCATTATCACGCACTGTATTCACCTCATTTTCATAGCGTGCTATATTTTATACATAGTACGCTATATATTTTACTCAAACAATTCCATTTGTCAATTTTTAAATTTTTAGTTATCATACTTATGTATGAAAAAAAATGAAGAATATATAGTAACATGTATCGATGATACAGATTTAAATAGTGGTGTTGTTAAAATTGACGATATGGTCGTCTTTGTTCCTAACTTATTAATTGGTGAAAAGGCAAAAATTAAAATTGTTAAGGTCAACAAAAAATACGCTTTTGGCATTATTATTGAACTTTTAAAGCCAAGTATAAACCGTCAAGAACTAACTTGTGAAGTTGCCAAAACATGTGGTGGATGCCAACTACAACATATGAGTTATGCCTATCAATTAGACTATAAATATAAACATGTTAAAAAGCTTTTTGAAGGCATAGAAGTAAAGCCAATTCTAGGAATGGATAATCCTTGGTACTATCGTAACAAAGCACAATTTCCTGTTAAAATTAAGGATGGAAAAGTACAAATGGGATTTTATCGTCAACATTCAAATGATGTCGTTACATGCAAAGAATGTAAGATTCAAGACCATGTGATCAATGAAGTATTTAGCTTTATTCAAAAAAAGATCACACTTAAAATGGCTCAAGATTTAAGACACGTATTTATCCGACACTCAAGTACAGATGAAATTCAAGTGGTATTTATTGGTAAAAACGAAAAAAATATTATATCTTTATCTGACCAATTAAAAAACACATTCGCAAATATCACAAGTATTGTATTTAACTACAACACACGAAATGACAATGTGATCTTAGGCGATACATATAAAGTGTTATATGGCAATGACTATATCATCGAAGAATGTTTGGGTAATAAAGTAAAATTACATTTTAAAGCATTCTTCCAAGTCAACCCTAAACAAATGGAAGTTCTATATAGCCAAGCCATTAAAGCCGCTAATCTTACTGGAAATGAAACATGCATTGACATGTATGCAGGTACTGGAACTATTGGAATGGCTGTAAGTCAACATGCCAAAAGTGTGATTGGCGTTGAAATCGTTAAAGAAGCCGTAGATAATGCCAATGACAATACCAAAATGAATCATCTCGATCATTGTCACTACGTTTGCCAGGATGCCACAGATTTTGCGCATGATCATAAAGAGGATAAAATTGATGTTATTTTTATTGATCCACCAAGAAAAGGCATGACTGAAAATGGTATTAAAGACACAATAACAATGCAACCTGATAAAATCGTATATGTTTCTTGTAATCCTAAAACATTATCAAGAGATTTAAAAATATTTAAAGAATATGGATATCAATGCGAATACGTACAACCCGTTGACATGTTTTGTCAAACTATTGGACTTGAATGTGTTGCCAAGCTGACAAAAATAGTGTAATATTTTAACACTATGAGGCCGTGGTGGAATTGGTAGACACGCTACTTTGAGGGGGTAGTGAGTAATGCTCGTGTGCGTTCAAATCGCATCGGCCTCACCATATAGATATGAAAAGTGCTTCGGCACTTTTTTATTTTGCACAAAAAAACTAGACCACAATGGCCTAGTTGTCTTTACTTGGAAATTTAAATACTTGCTCCCCCTCTTTTGTCACTAAGTATTTTCCGCGCGCAATATATTCAACATAATCTGGATTTGTCAAATTTTGTTTTGCCTTCTCCAATTCCTTCTTTTTTGAAGACAAAGCTTTTTTCTCTTTCTGCTTTTGATTTATACTAGTCCTTAACTCATGAGTCATGGCCAATTGACGCATTCCACCCATGATTAAAAAAGCAGACATCCCAAGCATTACGAAATATACAAATACATGTTGAATCTTTTTCCGTCTTCCTTTCATAAATAAATCCCCTTTTTAATATAGCACACTTTTGAAAGCGAATTCAATGAAAATTATTTCACGCGCATAGCTAAAATCGCTATATCACTCGGATTAATACCCGAAATACGACTAGCCTGTCCCAATGTCAAAGGTCGAATTTCCGTTAATTTCTGTCTTGCCTCTAAAGAAAGATTATCCATATTCTCATAATCCAAATCATGAGCAAGCTTCATTTTTTCCATTTGTTGAAGATGCTTTGCATCACGCTTTGCCTTTGCGATATATCCAGCATACTTTGTTTGAATCTCAATTTGTTCATTGATTTGATCTTCATAGTCTAATCCTGTATATTTAGCCAATCCCTTTACCGTGATTTTTGGACGTTTAATCAAATCCAATGCACTACATCCATGTGCTAATGGTTCAAATCCTAAACTCTTTAGATATTCATCCACATCACTATTTGGTTTAATATGCGCATTTGAAAGTTCTTCTCTAGCCACTTCAATAGCTTCCATTTTATTTTTAAACGCATCATATCTTTCTTGTGAAACCAAACCGATTTCATAACCTTTTTCTAGTAATCTTTGATCCGCATTATCATGGCGCAACAACAATCGATATTCAGCACGTGAAGTCAATAAACGATATGGTTCTTTCGTACCTTTTGTACATAAATCATCTAACATAACACCAATATACGCTTCATCACGACGAAGGACAAATGGTTCTTTTCCATCCACTTTCAAAGCTGCATTTGCACCAGCCATTAAACCTTGACCAGCTGCTTCTTCATAACCACTTGTACCATTGACTTGTCCTGCCGTAAATAAGTTTTCAACAATTTTACTTTCCATGTTCGGCTTCATTTGAAGTGGATCAATCGCATCATATTCAATCGCATATGCATATTTTTCAATCACACAATGCTCTAAGCCAGGTAATGAATGAACCATTTCTTCTTGTACATCAATTGGCATAGATGTTGAAAAACCTTGAATATAAATCGTATCCAATTCTTTTGATTCCGGTTCTAAGAAAAGCTGGTGTCTTTCCTTATCCGCAAAACGAACTAATTTATCCTCAATACTCGGACAATAACGAGGCCCTACACCTTTAACCAATCCTGAATACATGGCAGAATCATGTAAATGTGTATGAATAATTTCATGCGTTTTTGGTTGTGTATAAATCAAATGACAAATCTCTTGTTTTTCAAAAGGCAATACGTCTTCTGGGTTTGTTGTCTCACTAAAACGTAAAAACTGATTTGTCCCCGGCTGAGGTTCGGCCTTTGAAAAATCAATTGTATCCATTTTTACACGTGCTGGTGTCCCCGTTTTTAAACGGAATGTACGAATTCCTGCATCACGCAAAGACTTTGATAAAGTATTCACTGTTCTTTGTTCTTCTGGACCAGAAACAGTTGACGTATGTCCTCTTAAGACATTACTTGTCATATATGTACCTGCCGTCAAAACAACCGTTTTACTTTCTATAAAAGTTCCATCTTCTAATTCAACACCAATGGCTTTACCATCTTTAATAACCACACTTTTACATGCAGCCTCAATAATATCTAAATGATCTTGTTTTTCTAAAGCCTCTTTCATAAAACGCTTATACGCGATCTTATCACTTTGAACACGCAAACTCCATACTCCTGGGCCTTTTGTCGTATTCAACATTTTAAATTGTAAAGCGGTTTTATCCGCTGCAATAGGCATCATACCACCCAACGCATCGATTTCACGTACAACAATTCCTTTTGCCGGTCCACCAACACTTGGATTACATGGCATAGAACCAATCATATCCTTACTTAATGTCACAATGGCCGTTTTTTTATTCATTCGACTCGATGCTAAACATGCCTCAATTCCAGCATGTCCAGCTCCAATTACTATAACATCATACATTTTATACACCCGATTTCTTTCTTAGTTGAAAGTGAAAAATACTTTGAGGAACTTTTAAATATAAAGTTACAACTACATATACAATTACACTTAATAAACCATTTAAACACATCTTGAATAAACATACTAGTTTTGAACCATCAACTCCATACAATCCTAATTTGGATAATAGTATAGAAGTAATCCACAATGCGAGTAAGCCGACTAAAATACGTACTGAAATAATCATTGTTTTACGATAAGAAATATGATACACATCATGAATTTCTTTTAAATTTTTATAAAGAATATAGCCCGTACCTAATAAGCTTGAAATAACAGCACCCGCAATACCCATGATCCATACAAATGGAATCAATAATACACCTTTGATCAATACACCAATGGCTAGATTCTTTAAGACATTTTTTCTTAATTCCAGTGACACCATTAAATTTGTCACCAAAGGAGCAAATGTAGATAAGAATCCTTCTAAAGCCATCCATTGCACAACAAATGTACAAAGTTCTAAATTCTCAGAATAATACAATGTATAATTCAATGGTCCTGCATACGCAAAGATACAGAAAGATACTGGAATTGCGACATAAAGTACGACATTAATACTATCCAATACATTCTTCTTAACAAGTTTATAATTTTTCTTAGATAAAGCTTCTGAAATATGTGGAATAATAGCTGTCGCAAAACCAGGACCCAAAATCATTGGAATCGCATTTAATTTTCCAGCAACATAGTTCGATGCAGAAATAACAGTTGTGGTATCTTTCGCATTGTAATGCATCTTTAACCCTGTTGGTAGTAAAAATCCATTAAATACCTGGTCAATATTTCCTAGAATCGCAACAACCAAATATGGAATGGCTAAAATAAGAATTTCTCTAAAGATCTTTTTAGCTGAATGACAAGCCTTTGTCTGTTTACTTGCCATTTCATCAACCACATATTGATGTTTACGATCAAAATACGCAAATTGTGCAATTGCCGCAATTGTTGCCACAGAAGTTGACATTACAGCTGCATATAATGCATATTTTTTATCCCATCCAAACGCATATACAACTAAACAAGCCGCACTTAATAAAAAAGCTACACGGAATACTTGTTCAAAAGCTTGAGAAAATGCATATTCCTCCATTTCTTTCAATCCTTGATAATATCCTCTAAAGGCGGATAAAACTGGAACAAGAAAAATAGCTAAAGATAATATTTTTAAGCAATTTGCCATAATATCCGCATTCTTGGCTACCATAGCTGGCGCAATGACATTGGATAAAGTAAATAATAGAATCATTCCTACAAATCCTGTTAATCCAAGTATCGCAAACGCAATTTTTTTAACTAAAATAACACTTTTGGCATCTTCCAATGCGATATAACGTGCTACTAAAGTTGCAACCGCAAAAGGAACACCCGATTGAAATATAGTCAATAAATAAGCATATATATTATAAGATTGTGCATATACAGATTGATATGCTTCTGATTGCAGTATATATGAAAATGGAATTGTATATGCCAATCCAATTAATTTTGAAACAAACAGACCACCCGTACCAATCAGGCCGCCAACAATAATCGACTTTTTAGCCGCTGAAGATTTTGACATAAAATAAAATACCTCCAATTTCATAATTATAACATACATCTATAAAAGTATTATCATTTTTTAATCATTAAGAGTATAGTAAATATGAAGAAGGTGAAATTATGTATCCTGCCTATATCCATACACAAGCTACGGCTCGAAACATCGATCATGCCGCTATTGAAACATATCGAATCCCAAGTCTGATTCTTATGGAACATGCAGCTATAGAATCGACTAAAATCATTGAAAAACACATAACTATTGATAAATCAATTTGTATTCTTTGTGGACCTGGAAACAATGGTGCGGATGGATTAGCTATCGCAAGACTTTTACAAACTAAATATTCGAAATTATTTGTAGTTGTTCCAGAAGTCAAAAATATGTCTGAGGAAGAAAAAATTCAATTTCAAATGATTCAAAATCTCAATATTGAATATGACTATAACCTACCAAACGAAACATATGATGTTTACATTGACTGCATCTTTGGCACTGGATTATCAAGAGACATCACAGGTTTTTATAAAACGATGATTCAAAATGTAAACGCAACACTTTCAACTATCATCAGTATTGATATGCCTAGTGGCATCGATGCCACGATGGGCAATATTCTAGGTTGTGCTATTCATGCAGATTACACAATCAGTTTAGATTGTTATAAACAAGGACAATGGTTAAACAATGGTAAAAGTCATTGTGGAAAATTATATCTTGTAGATATTGGCATCCCTCAAATTCTACATCAAAAATGTATGGACATAATAAAAGTCTTAAACGAAGAGGATATCCATATCCCAGATCGTCCATTATCAGCTCATAAGTCAACTTTTGGCAAAGCCTTGATGATTGGAGGAAGCCAAAACATGCATGGAGCCATACATATGGCAAGCTTGAGTGCTTATAAAAGTGGTATTGGAACACTTACATTAATGGTTCCAGAATGTATTTCAAATATTCTTGCAATCAAATCTGATTTTTATATGCTTCTACAATGTAGTGATCGTAATGGAACCTTTAGTTCGAAAGCCATCGAAGTTTTGAAACAAAATATGAATAACTATTCCATCCTTTCAATCGGCAATGGTATGCAAAAAAATAATGTTACAATATCTTTAGTGGAACAAGTATTAAAGAGTGATAAAAAAGTTGTTCTTGATGCGGATGCCTTATGGGCTGCGCAAAAAAATATTGATTTGTTAAAACGAAATGAAACAACAATCTTAACTCCGCACATTAAAGAGATGTCGGATTTAACGGGTATCAACATAACAACAATCTTATCAAACCCATTTGAAATTGCACGTGACTTTTCTAAAGAATATCCAAGCTGTGTACTGATACTAAAATCAAGTCAAACCTATATTGCCCATCAAGGCAATGTATATGTTTTAGATGCACAAAACGCTGGCCTTGCCAAAGGTGGCAGCGGAGATATATTGTGCGGTATAGTTGTAGCAATGCTAGGTCAATGCAAAGATCCAATGCAAGCGGCTCTATGTGCTACCTACATTCATTCGCAAAGTGCTAAACTCGATATAGACTTAGCAAGTTTCATGCCAGAAGATATTATCAACAACATTCCAAACACATTAAAAAGGCTGAGATCCTAGTGATTCTCAGCCTCATCTTTTTCTATTAAAATTTTTATAGTTTGAACTGCACATTCCATCAATGGTTTTAAATCATGATTTTGAATGTTTGATAATCCCGCTTTTTCTCTTTCCTGATTAGCCAAACATAAAAACATAGCTCCACTACGAACATGTCGAGTTTGACTAACAATAAACACAGTACTCGATTCCATTTCGGATGCTAAACAATCTAGCTTACAATAAGCACTCCATTTGTTTTGCAACTCTTGATAAACTGGCATCGTTTCAGGCGCATGCTGACCAAAGAAAGAATCCTTACTTTGAACAACACCTACATGATAAGGAAGACAAAGTTTTTTTGCACTTTCAACTTGTGCACTTAATACATCAAAATGAGGCACAGCTGGAAATTCAATGGGCGCATATTCACGTGTAGTACCTTCTTGGCGAATAGCACCACTAGCAATCACGATATCGCCACCTTGAACATCAAGTCGCATACCACCACAAGTACCTACCCGTAAGAATGTATGACATCCAAGTCGTACAAGTTCTTCAATTGCGATTGCAGTACTAGCTCCACCAATACCAGTTGAAACTACACTGCATAATATCCCATTCATATATCCTGAATATGTAACATATTCACGGTTATCCGCAACAAAATAAGAATCATCTAAATATGATGCGATATCTTTTACTCTTTTTGGATCACCCGTCAAAATGACATAATCACCAACATCATTTTCAGATAGTTGAATATGATATTGTTTATTTGAACCTTCTGTGTAATCAATCATAATATATCCTAGAAAGATTGGAATTGTATGTAGTAGACATTTGGATGAAACATTGTCGTATTAAAGCTATAAGCTTGACAATCATCTTTTTCTCCATCCCAATCATTGTTAAGTTTAGATAAAAGATCATCAATTTCATTTTCTTCTAATTCACTTGTCGCATAAAATTCCATACAACCTGCTAAACTTGGCTGTAAACGACTTGGAGAATAAGACATTTTTGAACAAATTTCATTCAATGCATTTTGAACAAGTTCAACAATCGCATCATCTTCTTTATCTACAACAACATGTAATCTTATCTTCATTAAGCATTCACCTGATCTATAACATATTTACATAATTTCTTTAAGTTTGTATCGTTAGATAAAGTAATAACTTTACCCAAACTTAAATTCAATGCCGCAATAACGGGTTCATCCTTATCCATCAAGACATTTAATGTACCTGTGGCATTTTCATAATATACATCAAACAAATAACTTTGTTTTCCGTTATCTTCTTTCTTTTCTCTTAAATCAAAATGAAAAGCATCCTTATTCTTTAAAATAATACGAACAGCTCCAGCTCCAGAGCTAGGGATTGATTTTGTCATAAAAGCCTCCTACTTTTTATTAGCATCATAAGTAAGCATAATGCCTAAATTCGAATAAATGCTTAAATCTACATCCGCAACATCACAAGTCACATGAGCCTGCATACCTTTCAATTTAGGCAACATAGCTAATGCTTTCTTTGCATCTTCACTATGTAAAGCTGAAACGGATAATGCGATTAAAATTTCATTTGAATGTAATCTAGGGTTGACTGAACCTAAATATTCTGTTTTTAGATTTTGAATAGGCACAATAGCTTCAGGAGAAATCAACACTTTATTTTTATCAATACCCGCTAGATATTTTAATACATTCATTAATACAGACGAACATGCACCCATTAAGTTTGTCGTTTTACCTGTAATAATTGTTCCATCATCTAATTCAATTGCACCTGAAAAAGAACGAGAATCTTCTTCTTTTTTACGTGCAGCCATAACACACGGACGATCTAGTTCTGTAATTCCAGCTTTATTCATTACGACTTCTTGTTTTTGAACTTCTTCATGCGAACAAAGTTCATGTGCATAACGAGTCTTACTTACAAAATAACGACGAATAATTTCTTGATTACTAGCATTACAACAAGCATCATCATCACTAATACAAAGTCCAGCCATATTAACACCCATATCGGTTGGACTTTGATAAGGACTTGAACCATAAATTTCTTCAAAAATGTTTTTTAATACTGGGAAAATTTCAATGTCACGATTGTAGTTTACCGTAACTTCATTGTAAGCCTGTAAATGAAATGGGTCAATCATATTTACATCCGCAAGATCTGCAGTAGCTGCTTCATAAGCAAGATTCACAGGATGATTCAAAGGAAGATTCCAAATTGGGAATGTTTCATATTTTGCATATCCTGCTTTAATACCATGTTTATGTTCGTGATATAACTGTGATAAACATGTAGCCATTTTTCCACTACCAGGACCAGGAGCTGTTACAACAACTAATGGACGAGTCGTTTTAACATAATCATTTTTTCCAAATCCAGAATCAGAAATAATTTTTTTCGTATCTGTAGGATATCCTTCAATATAATAATGGAAATACACATCAATTTTTCTACGTTTTAAACGAGCCTTAAACAAATCAACCGCTTTTTGACGATTGTATTGTGTAACAACAACACTACCAACATATAATCCACGTTTAGTAAATTCATTGATCAAACGTAAAACATCTTCTTGATATGTAATTTGAAGATCTGAACGCGTTTTATTTTGTTCGATATCATTTGCGTTAATAACAATGACAATTTCTGCATCGTCCTTTAACTGCATCAACATCTGTAGTTTTGAATCTGGTGAAAACCCAGGTAAAACACGAGATGCGTGATAATCATCAAATAATTTACCACCAAATTCCAAATATAATTTATCTCCGAATTGAGCAATACGCTCCATAATATGCTTAGATTGCATTTCTAAATATTTTTGATTATTAAATCCAATTTTGTTCATATTTTTTTACTCTCCATACAACGCATTATTGTACAAT
>NZ_DS996849.1:748-10335 GCF_000156655.1 Holdemanella biformis DSM 3989 | reverse complement strand
TGAATATTTCTTAATAGGCAACTTTACATACTCTTCCATGCTCCAGTATTCAACAATTGAATCTATTCTTTTATCCGATGGCCACATCGAACTTACAAAATGTAAATAATCCATTCCAGATAAATTTTTATCCAGCCATTCTTGAGACTCATAATAAAATACGTTCTTTCTTAATTCATCAACACTTTTCATATCAAATTTTATTTGACCTGAAGATTGATGTAACAGTTTTACCAATGTTCTAAAGAATGTTGTTTTACCCGATCCATTAATAGCTACAATGCCATATATTTTTCCATCCTCAAATATATAATTCACATCTTTTAAAATATTATGTCTTGTTTCAATACTAACATTTTTTATTTCAATCATAGATTTATCTCCGTTTCTAAAAAGACTATATTGAACATTCAATATAGTCTTTTTATTATTGAACTACCATAGAATTGATCCATTTGAACCATAATATTTGATTACCTGATATCTAGTATAGTTCCATCCTCCTCCTATTTTAGCTTTACTTTGTTTCATATAAACGGCATAATCTGGAATATTTGCATAATAATAATCATGATAATTCGTATTATATCCAAGAACTGTATTATAATCATATTTAAAAGACTTTACTACACTCATAGCATGCACATTTGGGATAAGTGTGAATAACATAAGACACATCGTTAAACCAGCTAATAAATACTTTTTAATTGCATAATTCATATAATCACCTCTTTCTATTTTATTGTATTAGCTTCACTTCCTACATTTACCATGGTTATCACATCTCCTATTATTCTCATGTTCTTTATATAACGATTTTAACAAGTATAAATAAAAAAACACAGTCTACTAATGCATTAAAATTCATGATACAATTTAATGGTAGGAAAAATAGGTTGTATCAAATTTCATTACAACCTATTTTTTTTTATATTCCACCATTTTTTATTAATTGTTCCACCACTTAATGACTGTGTGTCGGCTTAATCCAGTATCTTTTTCGCAATCAATTTTTTTACCATTTGGATGTTCTAATCTCCATTTTTGAACGATTGTTTGCTTTGTTGGAGCTCCTTCTTTGTTGATCCACTCTCTATTTGGATAATCAATCATCTGAACTGCTCTTGCACGTTCTAAATGTACACCCTGCTTTCGTCCATTTCGTTTGTTGCGTTCGATTCGTATGTTAGTTAATTTCTCTATGTCTTTTAACGGAAAAGTATTATATCGTTCATCATAACACTCTAAAGCCGATTTAATATCTTCCTCTGTAAATGGTTCTTCTTTATTTAAACCATTTAAAAAAGGAATCAAATCTATTGCATCCTGCTTTATCTCATCTTTAGATAAACCGCATTTTATGCCATAAATCACCAATGTCATAATACAAAAATATCTGTGGCCATAACTGGCTCCATTTTCTTCTTTCTTTATTTGCTGAATCCACCAGTCGTATAGATCACGTTTTACTGTCCAATAGCTTCTTTTACCCTTTAAAACCTTATTTTCGTACCATTCCGGGTATTTTTCCTTTGCCTGATCCAGTGTTAATTTACTTTCCTTAAATAATTTTTTTTCATCTATCTCAATTTTAGTTGGAACAAAACGATTCAAATACTCTATATTGACTGGATGCTGGTTTACTCTATACACTTCCACTCTATCCAATGGAGCATTCTTTTTACATTTGCCACCCAATATTCTAAAAGGCTGATTGATTCCTTGTTTTTGTACTTTTTCATCAACAGAAGTGTTTTTATTCCACATTTTTTCAGTTAAAGAGTATTTAAATTCCTTTAATTGAAGCTTCAAATTAGGGAACAATGGTACTGGTTCTTCAAAAACATAATATAAATGTATCCCATGACCACTTAAAGCCACATAATTTGGTAATGGATAATAATCAAATTCCTTATTAAATGCAGCATAAAAGAAATTATTCAAACTCTTATCTGTAACACCATCAATATCAAATATCATTGCACACATTTTAGAAGCTCTATCAGATGTATATTTTGCACCAAAGTACGTTATGCCATTCATTACACAGAAATCTGCATTCACAAGCTCATTTCGATAGATTTCTTCAAACTTATCTTCAAACATAATTCTGAAATGGCCATGATCTTCATTCTCATTCTTATAATAGGCGATTGGATTTGCTTTGAAACTTCCACTTTCTTCATACTCCTTCTGAATGAATCCTTCTCCAATTCTAAAAATATCTTTATATACATCCAGTGGATCTATCTTCTTTCCACCATAACTCTCAATAACATCATTTAGCATACTTACTCTCCCACTCAGAACATCTATTTATTTCACCTACATAATCACCTGCAATTACACAAAAACTTTGTTCACTTCTATAGTTACAAGTCAAACAATTCTTAGGAATATCATTACCATCCATTTTCACCACATCTGTGTCTAAATAATAAATAACCCTATTTCTATAATTCTTTTGAGAATGCATTGGATATTCTCTTGCACCATCTTTTAAAATAAATCCTTTCTCTAACCATTGTTTTCTTGTAAATAATCTTCTTTGCAATTCTTTAGGCAATTTATTCTTATAACATAATCCAAATTCAGACACTAACTCAATATCATAATCTAAAATATGATAACCCATAAAAGACCACCCTCCTAGGTCACGTTATATTATCAATACAGTTTTTGCACATTTTTACACCAAAAATATAACACAGATTTAGCTCCGTGTTCAAGCTTATTTTTACTCTAGCAAGATGGCGTAAATGTTCCTCTGTACAGTGCTAGAGTAACACATGGAAATCTTGTTGTTGTTAATAAGTACGTGTCCTCGTACTTAGCTTCTGCTAAGTCTCGGACGTTTACTTTTGAAAAGTTCATGATATAATGAAAGTACTTAAGATGTGTCTTAGGACATGAGAAAAGAGAGGATTGCAGTCCTCTCTTTTTTTTCGTATTCTGCAATGTTTGTTCCTAAGTTATCCTTTCAATTCTCTGATGATTAATAGCACTGCTACTAAACAAAGAAATTCTTGATAATTCATCACTTAAGATGTTACTTAGGACATTGCAGAAACGTTCTCTTTGAAGGTTTGAATTCATAAAGCTAACCTCCGAATAAAATTATAACATGATCTGGTATCTGAAAGCCCTCTAAGACACGTTATATTATCAATAGTTTTTTGACCCTATTTCACCAAAAAATTATTTTACTCTAGCAAACAAGTGCAATGTATTTGCTTTATAGTGCCAGACATACTTACTCCTTACTAGCCGTCGACAGCCTGACAACAGAACCCTTAAAGCAATTGTCTTAGTGTTGAGTTCCCACTCTTTCTCATATAAAATTATCATAAATCTTTGTGTTAGCGCTTTCGTTTTGCTATAATTTTTTTGAAGGAGTAGAATGAACTAGTATTCATTCACGTATTATGTATGCGATCTTTAAAAAAGAAACTATTGACTATTTTATCTTTATCTTTATTCATTGTATTGGCTGGTAATTATAACGTTCTTGCAAAAATGGAAGAAAATGGAAAAAATTCAAATAATGCATGTGGAGTTTTAACATCGGAAGAACCAATACTAAATAAAGAATATGTTAATGAAAATGGAGAAACAGTTCAACATTTTGAAGATAACACACAAGTTGTTTATCATAAAGACGGAACAATAACAGTGTATTCTCCATTCGGACCAAAGCCTGAAAATGAAAATATGAGAATGGGTTGGGTTGCAATTGGTAAGGCTATACTAAAATTTGTAGCAGGAGTCATTTCTGCTTGTTCTTCATATGATTATATAACCGGTCATGATATTTGTAGAACTGTTTTGAGTTATATCCCTAAACCAACAAAAACAGAATATTCTGTTGATGGACTCTACCATCCAGGAAAGATTCCAGGGTGTGAACCTAGCAATTCGTTACCATGCAACTCAGGGTATTGGGAATATAGAGTTTATTAAACATTATGAAAAAAAAAATTGCAATTATCTTTCTAAGTATCATAGCAATACTTTATATTTTTGATATTGCTTTATTTTCCGATAATCGTTTTCTCCAGGTTATTATAGGTTTATTAATTTTATTAAGTTTATATATTTTAGCAAAAAAAAATTCTTAATTTTATATTAATCCAAGCAGAAAACTCATAAGTCTTTAGCTTATATGGGTTCACAGTAAAATAGGGTCAAAAATATATTGACAATATAACGTCCATATACAACCTGTTTTCTTAAGTTTACTTTTAAAAAGTTCATGATATAATTCAAGTAGGTAAATTTGGTGGCAACACTAAAAGAAAAGAGAGGATTGCAGTCCTCTCTTTTTATTTTGTACTGTGCTACCGAGGACTATGTAACTAGTCCTTTTTCTTTATCTCTACAACAATCAAGTAAATCAACAAAAGTTGAATGATTGTATCTAAATTCATATAGGTAAATTTGGCAGCACAAGTACATGGACGTATCTAAAAACATACAAATACCTCCAATAAAAATTATAGCATAATCTGGTATCTGAAAATCTACCTCTAGGTCACGTTATATTATCAATGAGTTTTTGACCCTATAATTTACTAAAAAATAACACGAATCAAATTCGTGTTCAAGCAAATTTTTACTCTAGCAAAATGTAAATGTTTCTCCGTACAGTGCTAGAGTAAAACATGGAAATCTTGTTGTTAATAAGTACGTGTCCTCGTACTTAGCTTCTGCTAAGTCTCGGACGTTTACTTTTCAAAAATTCATGATATAATTCAAGTAGGCAAAAGTACAGATTAAAAGCCACGTAAGAAGAACTGACCCAGTCACTCAGTTCTTCTTTTTTTTGAAAAAAAAGAGTGGGTAGTCAATCCACTCTGTTTGTGCTTTATTACCTAGTCATTTTTGTCAAGCCACTTGCAAATGTAGTAGGCAACCACACTTGCTCCGACAGAAACTAAAAAAGTACAGATTAATTCAACCACGTTCTCACCTCCTTCGCGTTGGTGAGCCTAGGCAACAGAAAGATTATATCATAATTAAAAAACGCTCCTAATAATTTTAAAAACACTGTTCATCACTTTATATGTTGGCCATCCTAAAAAGCCTCCAATAAATACAAGCAAAAATCCAGCCGAAACAAATGCTATCCACTTATTGATCCATACATTTTTAAAGTTGATCCAAAATTCTTTCTTTTTCAAATCTTCACTGATTCTATCAAACTCTTCCTTTTTGGATTCAATCGATCTATTTATGCTGTTTAATTTGTTTTCTTGATATTCTATGCGCTCTGAAAGCCGTTTGATTTGTTCCTTAAGAACAGTTTCCTGGTTTCTGTAGTTTAAATCAAGTTCTTTTCTTTTTGCCTCGTACAGCGCATTTAATGAGGTTGTATCCGTGATATTGTCGTTTAATTCAATGATTTGCTGATTCATTACCTGTTGGTTATGGGCAAACCTATCTAATCTGTCATTCAATTGTTCCTTCTCTTTTGCTGCAGCCACTTCATTTTGTGCGAATACAGAACGAATCAGTTGTCTCATTGCATCTTGATTAGAATCTAATTCTTGTTTTTTACAAGCAACTGTTTGTTCTAATTCATCCTTCTGCGTCTGTATCTGGTACTGCTGATTGCTTGTTTGTTGTACCTGCTGCTTCAGCCTATCCAGATTGCTTTTCTTAGATATCGATCTCATATCCTCTGCTCCTTTCTATCATTCTTTGATGTTCTTCAATCAGAGATGTAGCTTTATCTATACGTTCTTCAAAGCTCAATCCTTTGATTTCCTTTCGATATTCCTCCTGTGTGAGGTCTTTATATGCTTCCGGTTCTAATACCTTTAGCTGACTTAACATCTCTTTTTGGCGCATATCTTGTTCTTCTATGTCATGTATCAGACTTAACTTGCTGTCTATCACTTCTGTAAATTCATGATCAAGATGATTTAGATCTTCAATCTGATTGCTTAGACTTTTAATTTCATTATCAAGTCTTTTATT
This sequence comes from Holdemanella biformis DSM 3989, assembly GCF_000156655.1. Classification (GTDB taxonomy): domain Bacteria; phylum Bacillota_I; class Bacilli_A; order Erysipelotrichales; family Erysipelotrichaceae; genus Holdemanella; species Holdemanella biformis. The sequence continues at coordinate 4,356 of NZ_DS996849.1, read as the reverse complement.
TTCTTTAAACATGTCATTGAATTTATCTTTTATTCCATTCCAGGCCTTTGCAGCCTCATATTCTCTGCTTTTGCGTTTGATATATACTTTAAGATTTCGGAGTGTGTCCATGACCCAGTCTGCCATTTCATGCACTAACTCAATTGCTTTTGGCGTTATTTTCTTTTCTTCAGCATTTGCCTCTTTTACATTTTCCAGGACTTCTTGTTTAATAGAAATGTAATTTTTTAATTGTATCGGTTCTAATTCGATATGTTGTTTTACATTTTCGTTATATCGTTTAACTTCTGTATTCCACGCTTTTGCATTATCTAAATAATCTTTACTTGCTCCTTTGTACAACTTCTTCTGTGATAGATAGGGGTTATTTTTTATACCATCGTGTAAATCTAATTTGTAACCGTACTTATTTAAAGTGTCTTTGACTATCTTGTTTTTGTGATGTAACCACCAACGTTCAGTAAATTTCTTATCCTTTACTTTGAATATGTCCGTTTGGTATTTGATATTACCCTCTTTATCTCGTTGGACTTCGCCCTTTTTATGAACCAATACAGCATTTTCACTATTTGCTTTCGCTAATTTATGCGTATCTTTGTCATGCCAAATATCTTTCTTGTAGACTTTAGGCTCAAGATCTATTTGGTTTTCTCGCTCACTAAAAAGAATGTGGACATGAAGATTCGTGCGATTGTGATTCCAATGAACTGCATATTCATAGTCCTTATTTTTACCAACTATCTCATGAGCCAAGTCATCGCAGACTTGCTCTAATCTTCGTTTATCTTCGGCCAGTTCATTCGGTAAAGCAATATGAACTTCAAGTGCCTCATTATTGGCAACATTCGATTTTTGATGTTCCTTTTCAAAAGAAGAATGTTCCTGCCATGAGTATTGCATTTCTATTTTTTGCAATACGATTTTTTCTTGTCGCTTCTCATCATTCAAGTAATTAGAACGCCCAACCACATTAGAAATTTTGGCTATTCTACCATAAACTGTTGCCATAAATTTCTCTCCTTTCTAGCCGTCTGCAAGACCGCAAACCCTTACGGCGATAGCCTTAAGGTTGAGTTTGCGCTCTCAATCGGCGAGGCCTTATATTCTTATTGTAGCACATGTTTTTCTAGTGAAAAAATATATATTTTCTTGTATCTAGGTCTTTGACAAAAATGAACTTCAATTATATAATTGTATTACAAGTAATACATAAAAGAGGAGGTCTTATTATGACTACAATTTCTTTAAGAGTTAATGACGATGAATCTAAATTAATTCATGACTATGTTTCTGTTAACCAATTAAATATGAGCCAGTTTATTCGTGATGCTGTTCTGGATAAAATAGAGAATGATCTCGATCTTGATGAAGATCGTATCTTATATGCGTTTGAAAAAGCTAAACAAGAAAAGACATATGATCATACTGAAGTTTGGGAAATGCTTGGTGTCTAAATGTATAAAGTAGAATTTACTGAATCTGCAGTTAAACAGTTAAAAAAATTAGATAAGCAAACTGTTCGTGTTATAAAAAACTGGGTTATCAAAAACCTAGTCAATACTCCTGATCCTAGACTGCACGGAAAAGCTTTGAAAGGAAATCTAAAAGGGATTTGGAGATACAGGGTAGGAGATTATAGATTATTTGCATCAATTGAAGAAGAGATAATAACTATCAGCATTTTTGAAATCGGTCATAGAAGGGATATTTATAAAAAATAGAAAAGAGCCATTATTAGCTCTTTTTTATTTTTTATAAATATATTTTTTTTTGACTTTTTGGTTAAATACAATACTTAAAACTATTAATATAATTCCCGTAATTAAAACCATCATTCCAAAATTAAAATGTATATTTGGGTTCATAAAAGTCTTTGTCAGACTTCCATCAATTACTAGCAATGCATTAACATAAATAAATGGAAAAAAATGTGAAAATGGCTTTATAACAGATAGAATGTTCGGTAAGTATGCACATCCTATTGTCATACACAGCAAAATAAGCAGTAATGTCAAACTATCTTGCACAAGTAAAGACATGATATACGATAACAATATAATAAATATCATATAAAAAATATTCATACACATTACTTTAACAAAAACTGTTATTGCTTTTATACATGTCAAATGATTGTCAACTAATACCATGATTGGATAATCGTTCCCTATATTTTTTGTAACAAATGTTGCGATTAGAACAGAAATCAAAGTACAGATGGCAAATATTCCTAGCACAATAATGCATCCCGCAATAATTTTAGAAACTGTTTTTTCTATAGGCGTTAGACTCAACAATTTACTTCTATCCATGTTTTCTACATAATCAAATGTAAAAACCTGCGATAACATATATACACCAATTGCCGTTAATAAAATCGGAAAAACAGTTCTAAACAGGTATAAAGTAAAAGTAATTCCATAGATCGGATAATCAGAATTTTCATAGTTTAAATGATTTTTTCTATAATGATTTATTATGTTCATCTGTTTGTCTGTAGCTTCAATCATTTCTAAATACTCATTCTTATTAGTATCTTTTTCTGAAATTTTCTGCGTTTGCTGAATTACTTTTTTTTGGCTATTTAGTTCATTCAAATAGCTATCATAAAACTTATCCCATTGTTTATTTTCGTAATATTCTATTAAATCGCTATATTTTTTTTTAGTTGTATTTATTTCATCAATTTCTTTTTGCAAAGATTGAATACTTGAATCATCAACATCGTTAGATTCCATTATTTTTGTTTTATCATTAATTGCCTTTTCAGACATTTTTATTTGAGAAGCAAGTGAATCTCTTAGTATATTTTGAGAATTGATATTCATCACATAAATAAAAACTATTACGAAAAAGCAAATAAAAATCATTATAACATTTTGCTTCCTCTTTAAAATTTTCTTTATTAAAAAATCAATATATATAAACATTCATTTCACTTCTCTCATTTTCATTAAACTAAAATTAATAATAGTTAAAACTATATTACAAACCAAAAGGACTATAATGCCTGTTAAAGCATTTATATTATTATTCTGCGTTAAATACCCTATTTCTCCACTTAGCACTTGTAAACAGTTTAAATATGTTGTTGGAATTAAGTGTACTATCGAAAATATAGGAGCTATTTTAGTGCATCCCCATGTACAGGCAAACAAAAACAATAACGACGAAAAGAAACAAGAAGTTCTCTTTTTTAATAAGACAGACAATACAAAAATCACATTACTGATAAACAACATAGACAATATACTCATTATTATCCAACTCATTATAAAATTTCTAATCGGTTCATATTCACAAATTCCGGATGTAGAATAAGTTAATATAGGTGATTTTAGGCTGCCAAATTCAGTTCCAACACTTCCCAACGTTCCAGAAATTATCAAAACAAAAAGAGTTACAGAAATACCGACAAAACAACCCACCATTAGTTTTGTCATAATTCTATTAACCTGTTTCATTGGTACAATTATACTAATATCTATGCCATTAAAATAATTCGAACAATAGAGATACGAAAGTATAAATGCCATCATAACGATTAATATGATTGATAAATAGTTATTAACAATTAAAATGATATAACTAATTCCTTGTACCGGAGT
>NZ_DS996849.1:0-728 GCF_000156655.1 Holdemanella biformis DSM 3989 | reverse complement strand
CTGGGAATGAAACAAAGATTAATAATTTCTATGTATCAGTTAAGTGATGCAAAATTTATGATTATGGATGAATTGACTAATGGGTTAGACGAAGATAATAGAAAAAAATTATTTAGATTTCTTTTAGATGCTAAGAAATATGGAAAATTGATTCTTTTATCTTCTCATTACGGAGAAGAAATACGAAAATATTGTGATGTTATAGTAAAGATTGATAATCATAAATTAATTGAGGAGTCAGTATGAAGTATTTCTTGATTAATGTAAAAAAAATTTATAAAAATAAACTAAACAGCATTCCTGTTTTCATTATTATACTTTTTCTTGCATTTTTATATGTTGGAAATCTTAAAAGTGCAACTATAGAATTTGATTTAGATAGTCCGGTTTCTATAAAAGAGGATATTAATTCTACTTCTGAACAAATTGGTTTATTTGAAGATAATTTAAAATCTATTTCTTTAGATAGTGAAGAATATATAAATATAAAGAATGACTTGGATTTAGCTAAAGAAAGAAAAGAATGTTTAGAAAACAAACTAAAAGCTTACAAAAATAGAGATTGGCATCAATTTTATCAGAATGATATTCGGTTAAAAAAGATTGATCTAGAAGCAACTAATAAATATGAATCAGATTATGATGATGAATTTTTGCAAACAATAAAATTAAATGAAGAATATTCTTTATACCAATATGAAAATAAACTTGGTTTTGATGATAGGTTT
>NZ_DS996850.1:157267-159825 GCF_000156655.1 Holdemanella biformis DSM 3989 | reverse complement strand
GTAAGCGCCAAGTAATATGCTGGATTGAAAATCATTTCAAAAAAATCGACAATTATATAGAAAATTAGAGTTTCTAGAGTACAGTCTAAAAACTCTATAAAATGATTGGAGATGATTAGATGAAATTAGAGGATTTAACGCCCAAGCAGAGACTGAAGGCGGAAAAGTGGCTGGCAATCATTCGTGAATGTATAAATAGTGATCTATCAAACGAAGAATGGTGCGAACAGAATAACGTTAGTATTAAAAGTTATTACTATTACCTGGCAAAACTAAGAAAGATGGCAATTGAACAGATTCCATACAAAAAAAGAAATAATGTACTTCCTCTGGTTCCTGAATCAAACGACATTGTAGAAATACAGGCTCCTCAATCTACTCCTGTATGCATATCTTCTTCAGTAATGACGATTTGTCAAGGAAACACAAAAATAGAAATCAATTCTAATTGTCCTGAATGGATGATCCGGGAGCTGTTGAATAAATATGTTAGGTGATATTTCTAAAGCAGAACATATCTATATTGCCTGTGGATATACAGATATGAGAAAATCAATTGATGGACTTGCAGCTATTGTACAACAGAATTTCAAACTGGATCCTTTTTCGAATTCACTGTTTCTCTTTTGTGGAAGGAGCAGTACAAAAATGAAAGTCTTGTACTGGGAAGGTGACGGATTTGTTCTTTTGTATAAGCGTCTTGAAAATGGAAAATTCATATGGCCAAGAAATAAAGATGAAGTAATGAAAATAACAGATCAGCAGTTCAGATGGCTTTTAGAAGGACTTAAAATAGAGCAGTCACGAACAATAAAAAAGAGTAATAAAAGATGTGCTATTTAGCTTTATATTAAGGATATTTTGCATTAAATATGGTATAATATAGACAGTTAAGGAGTGCTTCGAATGATTGAAAATGCAGGTATCGACTACAAAGAATTATATCTACAGATGCAGTCAGCAGTTGTAGCACTATCAAAGACATTGGAAGAAATCCAAAAAGAAAACAAGAATCTAAAGGAAGAAAATGAATATTTAAAGCGCAAGCTGTTTGGAACAAAAAGTGAAACATCAAAGTCACTTGGTTTTGAGCAGCTTTCTCTTTTTGATGAGGCTGAAGTAGAAGCAGATCCAGACGAGGAACAATTTATTCTTGAAGAAGTCAAATTCAATAAAAAGAAAAAGTATAAAGGACAGTTGGATGATAAACTATCTAAATTGCCACATATCGAAGTTATTATGACACTTCCTGAATCTGAACTTGTATGTCCAGTCTGTAACAGTAAACTTGTCTCTATCGGAAAGAAATTTGTTCGACACGAAATTGAATTTGTACCGGCCAAGTTAAAAGTAAGAGATATATATACAACGACATATGAGTGCAGAAAATGTCGTGCAAATGGAAAGAGTGTAATGAAAAGTCCTGGAATTCCAGAACCTGTCATTCCACATTCTTATGCCTCTGCTGAAAGTGTAGCTTTCGTTATGAAACAAAAGTTCGTAAATGGCGTTCCACTCTATAGACAGGAATCCGAATGGAAACAAATGGGTCTAGATCTTTCAAGAACGACAATGGCTAACTGGATCATATACTCAAGTGAGCACTGGTTAAAACCACTGACAGACAGAATGCATGAAATCCTGCTTGAATCAAAACATGCCCATGCCGATGAAACACCTGTTCAAGTTCTAAATGAACCTGGTAAAAAGGCAACAACTAAATCCTATATGTGGGTATATTCAAGCATCAAAGAGAGTGCATATCCAATCCGACTATTTGTATACGCACCAAACAGATGCGGATATAATCCACAGATATTCTTCAACGGTTTTCACGGAACTGTTATATCAGATGCATATTCCGGATATAACAATATAGAAGGCTGTGTCAATGCATACTGCTGGGCACATGCAAGAAGAAAGTTCAGAGACAGCCTTCCAAATGATCTCGAAAATGCAGAAAATACGCTTCCGATTATTGCGATGAATAAGATCAAGAAACTCTTCGCAATAGAAAAAGAAATAGAAGCGTTGTCACCTGATAAAAAGGTCAAAATACGTCAGCTAAAGTCAAAGCCATTAATAGATGACTTCTTTTCATGGTGCAAATCCAATCAAAATGCCACAGCTAGTGCAAAGCTGAGCAGAGCATTTAAATATGCTCTAAATCATGAAGAAGGATTGAGACAATACTTATATGATGGATATATTCCAATGACAAACTCATTAGATGAAAGAGTAATTCGTCCTTTTACGACAGGAAGAAAGAACTGGTTATTCTCGGCAAGCGTATCAGGAGCAGAATCAAGTGCTAATGCATACAGTATAATTGAAACAGCAAAAGCAAATGGATTGGATCCATATAAATATTTGACAACAATATTTACATATCTTCCAAGCCAAGATCTAATCAAAAATCCAGAAATAATAGACGAGTTTCTACCATGGAGTGAGTTCATACAAAAGAATTGTAAATAAAAGAATCAGCATACCATTTTAGCAATGATAAACTGATTCTTTTTCATTTATTTAACTACATCATTTTATTTGGCGCTTAC
>NZ_DS996850.1:144161-156923 GCF_000156655.1 Holdemanella biformis DSM 3989 | reverse complement strand
TTTTAAGACGCCAACACTTAAAATGGTTTTCTTTTATTTGAAATCCGATTTCTTGATATATACATAACTATTTTTATATTTAGAATTTACATTCAAATTATTATCTTTGACAGGAGCTTCACTTGATATTTTATAGTATCCAATCTCATTCTTTAATATATGAACCGATACGATATCTCCCTTTTTATATGTGTAAAGAACATCTTTTTTATTTGGTGCATATACATTTAAATCCTTAGATAGTTGTATTGTCTTAATAGGATTCTTTTCTTGGTCAATACCACCTTCATCTAAGTGATAGTAAAAACTTGCAGCTTTTTCACCCCAATATGGATCGGATGCATAGTTGACATTTATACCACTTGCCTTATCACCAAACCACGAACCATGATATCTTGAATCATTTGGATTTAAGTATCCTTGTTGTAAAAAATTATAGGCATGTTGTTTTACACATTCGGCTAATGAACTATATTGATTCGCATTATCTGGATTTTCATCAATTGCTGCATGCCCAAATAAATTATGATATTCAAGCGCATACTGACTAAGTCCAAGACCACTCTCGTTTAGCGCTAGGGCGTACATCATAGTCGCATTGATTGAATATTTGTTTTGAATTTTAAAGAATAGATCTGCCTGATTATATAGAATAGACTCATCACTAACACCATATTGATCTAGATATGCATTATATATAGAATTATTTAAATAGGAAGTAGTTCTATGAGGAATATATTGATAATAATTATAGTAAGGATCTTTATTAACTTTATTATCATTAACTAGGTTTTCATAGTTCGTATAAAAATAGTGACCATCATATGAATAATAGATTGTATCTTCCTTCATGAATTTAGGAGCAGGACCAATCGCAATAGAATTCACATTTCCTTGAAAAAGATCTGTAGAAATTGTATGAATAAGGGAATGGTTATAAACATAATATGTGGATAAAATATAGGAGTCGTTATATAAGTATAATTCAACATTATTAATATCCGTCCAAGCTTGAACCCCGCTGATTTTAAAGTGAACCTTCTTTCCATTAAAGCTTGTTCCTAGATATTGAGCATCTGCACCATAATTTCCGTTCACATACCCTGTTTTTTTAGTATCTGTAGTGTATTCTGTGTTTTGGGTTACATCCTTCGTCTTTAAATTCACGATTCCTGATTTAAGTCGTAATACTTTACCATCTTCATTTTTTATACATGTATATTTAGAGTCTGTTGCATCCATTTTTAAGGATGCGAAAATATAATGTTTATAAGAAGCTTGCACTTCACTTGTGCTTAAATCTTCGACATAGTATTGTCCGTCTTCTGTCATTTTTAAAATGGTAAATGGGATAACGACAAATACTAGAATCAATAGAATAATAATAAGCTTAAATGATGTCTTTTTAACTTTTCTTTTTCTTTTCATATCTCATATTATACTCTTATCTTTAAAAATTGCGTAATAGGACAATTTTCATCGACAATAAGTGTTCTTTATATTAAAATAGATGGGGTATATCGCTAAAATAAAGCGTTTTTTAAGTGGTAAAACACTCAAGATATAAAAATTATAGAGAAAGGATGTATATTTATGGCAAAAATGGATGAGCGTTTAGAAAAAATGGTTGAACGTTATCGTGAAATCAATGATTTAATGATGCAAAGTGATGTTGTATCAGATCGTAAGACAATGGCAAAATTGGGGCGTGAACAAAATGAGTTGACACCTATTGTAGAAACATACGAAGAATATAAAAAGGCAGTTGAGGAATTAGAAGAGGCTAAAGTTCTTTCAAAAGAGGAAGATAAAGAAATTCGTGAAATGGCACAAATGGAATTGGAAGAATTAGAACCAAAAATCCAAAATTATTTAGACCGTTTAGAATTGCTTCTAGTACCAAAAGATCCTAACGATTCTCATAATGCGATCTTAGAAATTCGTGGAGCAGCTGGTGGAGATGAAGGAAATATCTTTGCCGGAGACTTATTTAGAATGTATTCAAAATATGCAGAGGCAAAAGGTTGGAGAACAGAAGTCATTGAAATGGAAGATAGTGAAGCTGGAGGATTCTCATTAGTTTCATTTAAAGTCAATGGAGAAGGGGCTTATGGAACTTTAAAATTTGAATCTGGTTCTCACCGTGTACAACGTGTGCCAAAGACAGAATCACAAGGCCGTATCCATACTTCTACCGCTACAGTATTGTGTATGCCAGAAGTAGAAGCTGAAGATTTTGATATCGATATGAACGACTTGGAAATTGAAACAATGCGTTCAAGTGGAGCGGGAGGACAGCATATCAATAAAACCGATTCAGCTGTACGTATCGTCCACAAACCTACTGGTATTGTAGTTAAGTGTCAGGATGGTCGTAGTCAGCATGAAAACCGTGCAACTGCCTTAATGACAATTCGTGCTCGTGTATATGAAGAAAGACAACGTGAATTGGATCAAAAGAACGAAAAAGAACGTCGTACAAAGATTGGTACTGGAGATCGTGCAGAAAAGATCCGTACATACAACTATCCTCAAAACCGTGTAACAGATCACCGTATTGGATATACAGTCAATCAGTTGGATCGTATTATGGATGGTCGTTTAGATGATTTGATGGCTGCTTTACAGTTGGCTGATCAACAAGCAAAAATTGCTGGAGAAAAAGAATAATGAGTACATATCATTCGTTGATCAATGAAGGTAAAGAACGTCTTTACAAAGCTGGTCAAGGCGAACAGGCAGCTCAACTTTTCATGGTGGAATTGTGTCGTCAAAAAGATATCAATTTATATATTTCTATGGATGAAGAAGCGAATGAACAAATTCAAACAGACTATCTAGAAGGAATTCATTTGATGGAAAATGGAGAACCATTAGGATATGTATTGGGATATGAATGTTTTTATGGATATGATTTTATCGTGAATGAAGACGTTTTGATTCCTAGACCCGAAACAGAAGAACTTGTAGGACTTGTTTTATCTAAGTTTGACGATTACTTTGCCGATAAGGATCATGTCAATGTATTTGATGTAGCAACAGGATCTGGTGCAATTGGAATTACGTTAAATCTTGAAGAACCTAAGATGGATGTGATCGCTTCAGATATTTCAAAAGAAGCTTTAGTGGTTGCACAAAAGAACAATGAAAAACTAGGCGCAAATGTGAATTTCATTTGTGGAAGTATGTTAGATCCATTTGTGGATCGTGATTTGCATTGTGATATTTTAGTTTGTAATCCGCCATATATTCCTAGCGAAGAAAAGATGGAACAAAGTGTTGTGGATTATGAACCGCATGTAGCTTTATTTGGTGGAAATGATGGATTGAAATTCTATCGTGACGTATTTGAAAAAGCACATCTTGTATTGAATGAAAAAGCCTTCCTTGCCTTTGAAATGGGTTGGGATCAAGGTGAAGCTTTATCAAATTTAGCTCGTGAATATTTTGAATCTGCAACGATCACTGTACATAAAGATATGTCAGGAAAAGATCGTATGTTGACGATTGAATTATAATTTAAAAATTGTTGAGCAAAACTTTTGAAATATTGAAATGAATATGCGATAGTATATGCATAAGAGGAAATAGTATATTTCAAGAGGAGGATTATTTATGAAATATAGATGCTTAATTTGTGGACACATTTATGATGAGGAAAAAGAAGGCGTAAAATTCGCTGATCTTCCTGCAGATTGGAAATGTCCAACTTGTAAACAACCAAAAGAAAAATTTGTTCCAGTAGAAGACGAAATGACTTGGGCTGCTGAACACGTAGTAGGAGTCGCAAAAGATGTTGATGAAGACATTAAAAATGATTTACGCGCTAACTTCGAAGGTGAATGCTCAGAAGTAGGTATGTACTTGGCAATGGCAAGAGTTGCTCATAGAGAAGGATATCCAGAAGTTGGATTGTATTATGAAAAAGCAGCTTGGGAAGAAGCAGAACATGCTGCAAAATTTGCTGAATTATTAGGCGAAGTTGTTACAGATTCAACTAAGAGAAATCTTGAAATGCGTGTAGAAGCTGAAAATGGTGCGACTGCAGGTAAAGTTGATTTAGCTACTCGTGCTAAAAAGGCAAACTTAGATGCAATTCATGATACAGTACACGAAATGGCTCGTGATGAAGCTCGTCATGGTAAGGCATTTGCTGGATTATTAAAACGTTATTTTGGTGAATAATGCATTTAGAAGCTTCTGAATCAATCGGAAGCTTTTTTTCTTGTTTTCGTGTATAATAAGTTGTGTTTAACGAATATATAGAAAGAAGGATCAAGATGATTGGTAAGAATAGTCCATGTTGGTGTGGTTCTGGTAAAAAATATAAACATTGTCATGAAGAATGGGACAATACAATTAATGTATTAAAACTACAAGGTAAAATAGTTCCTAGTCATAATTTAATTAAGTCTGAAGAAGATATAAAATGGATCAAAAAAGCGGCTAAAATCAATAATGCCGTACTTGATTTAGTTGGAGAAAAAATCTGTGCGGGTATGACTACAGAAGATATCGATAAATTAGTATATGATTATACAACAAGTCATGGTGGAATCCCTGCCTGTTTAGGTTATGAAGGATTCCCTAAGAGTGTTTGTACATCTATTAATAATGAAATTTGTCATGGTATTCCAAGTGAAAAAGTCGTATTAAAAGATGGCGATATTATAAATGTAGACTGCACTACTATTGTACATAAACACTTTGCGGATGCATCTAGAATGTTCTGTATTGGTCATGTAAGTGATGAGGCAAAACGCTTAGTTGAAGTGACTAAAGAATGTCTAGAAATAGGTAAAGAAGCCGTACGTCCTTGGGGATACATCGGAGATATTGGTGCTGCTATTCAAGAATATGCACATAAAAATGGCTACAGTGTTGTTGTTGATTTTTGTGGACACGGTGTTGGTAATGCTTTCCATGAAGATCCATATGTACATCATGTAGGAATTCGTAATACAGGTATGGTTATTGCACCAGGTATGGTCTTCACTATTGAGCCTATGATCAATCAAGGAACGCGTGATTTATATATTGATAAAGATAATGGCTGGACATCTTATACAAAAGATGGAAAGTTATCGGCGCAATGGGAAAACACAATTCTAGTTACAGAAAAAGGAATTGAAGTATTAGCTTGGTAAGAAGTCAATAAAATGACTTCTTTTTTGATGGGGTTTAAAAAAGGGAATATGCAAAAGAGTATGATTGAAGGAAATACTTTAAAACTCATTTTGAATTTTAGTATTCCATTATTATTAGGAAATTTATTTCAACAATTTTACAACGTTGTCGATGCGGCTATTGTTGGGCAAACACTAGGTTCGAAAGCATTGGCAGCCGTAGGGGCAAGTAGTAGTGTACAATTTTTGATTCTAGGTTTTTGTATGGGAATATGCCAAGGCTTTGCAATCATGGTTTCACAAAGTTATGGTGCAAAAAGACTCGATGAAATGCAAACTTATATCTATGCAGGGGCTGTATGGACGGCCATTACAGCGTTTGTGATATCCATCTTAGTCGTTGTGTTTTGTGCAGACATTCTTCATATATTACAAGTGAATGACGAAATCTTTAATGATGCCTATGCCTATTTAGTTGTCATATTTGCAGGAATACCATTCACATTACTCTATAATTATTTATCGGCTATCTTAAGAGCTATTGGAGATTCAAAAACGCCATTTTTCTTTCTAGCTTTTTCCGCTGTTTTAAATATTGGTTTAGATTTTTTCTGTATTCTTGTTTTGAAATGGGGATGTGCAGGAGCTGCCATCGCAACCATTTTTGCCCAAGCTGTAAGTGGTATTTTGTGCTTACTATTGATTGCGTTTAAAGTCAATGTTTTACATGTTCCTAAATCAAGTCGCTATGTTGATAAGAAACATTCGGTTAAATTGTTGGCAATGGGCGTTCTTATGGGCTTACAATTTTCGATTACAGCCATTGGTTCAATGGTCATGCAATCAGCAAATAATGCGTTAGGAACCATTTATGTTTCGGGCTTCACGGCAGGTATGCGTATTAAATCATTGATGATGTGTCCGTTTGATGCATTAGGTGCAGCTGTTTCTACATTCCTTTCCCAAAACTATGGAGCTTGCAAATTAGAACGAATCCATGATGGATATCGTAAAGGCGTAATGGTGAGTATTTTATATGGTGTATTCGCATGTGTCGTAATGGTTTTCTTTGGAAGAATTCTTAGTAAGATGTTTGTGAGTGCAAATGAATCACAAGTGTTAAATGCGAGTGCTTTATATTTAAGAAGAATGGGCTACTTCTATCCGATTTTAGGAATTTTAATCACAACAAGAATGTCCGTTCAAGGACTTGGATATTCTGCAAGAGCTATGCTTGCAGGCTTTGTAGAAATGATTGCACGTTGCATCGTAGCCTTATGTTTTGTACCTATTTTCAAATATAATGCGATCACATGGGCCGATCAAACTGCATGGGTTGCAGCTACACTGGTATTGATTCCATTATGGATCAGTACAATGCGTATGGTTCAAAAGAAAATGTGTTGAATTAGAAGTCTAACGACTTCTTTTTTTGACTTTTAATATCTTTTTCACATGCATCTGATTTAATTAAGGAAAGAAATCATCAACAAAAGATGATTGACACCAAATATGACACCAAATATAATGGAGGTGAAAAGATGTCTTCTTGGGATAAGCTGTTAAAAAGATTTTTAGAATTGGATCATGATATTCGTTTCGAAGAAATAGTTAAAGTGATGAAAGAATATGGGTATGAGATCAAACAACCTAAAGGTGGATCGAGTCATTACTCGTTTGTAAAACCTGGATGTAGTCGTATTGTGATTCCAAGACATAAACCTATAAAAAAGGTGTATGTAAAAATGATTAAAAAAGTGATAGAAGAGGAGATGAAGGAATATGAATCAAGAACTCAAATACTACATGAATCTGTCGTATCGTATGGAAATTGTTGAAGATAAAGATGAAGGAGGATATGTCTTATCTTATCCGGATCTTCCTGGATGTATGACATGTTCAGATTCATTAGATGACTTGTTAGAACTAGCCAAAGACGCAAAAGAAACATGGATTTTAGGTATGTTAGAAGATGAAAAAGAGATTCCGCTTCCTAGTGATCTACAATCGTATTCAGGACAATTTAAATTAAGAATACCTAAAAGCCTTCATAGATCCTTATCCATGCATGCCAAAGAAGAAGGCATTAGTATGAACCAATATTGTTTGTATCTTCTGGCAAAAAATGATGCGGAATATAAAAAAGAAAGACGTTGATTGTCTTTCTTAGATATAATGAATTTCAACTCCACCAAAATGAACACGACCTGTGATATTTAATGTAGGATAGCCACTTGATGATGGCTGTCCTTTTTCATCAACTCCACCAAAGAAGGCACGAACATGACTTTGTACATTCCATTCTTTAGGTACATAGAGTTGAATGCCTGTAAAGTTTCCATCAATTTCAATCGTAGCTTGATTTTGAATGGTAGCCTGATCAAAATAGAGTTTCAATCCTGAAAACTTTGAATCAATGGTCACATATTGTAGATCATTGGTTTGAATATATTGAACTTTTTCACCGAAACTAGCAGAAACATTGATGATAGAATTCGTAGAATATTCAACATCTTCTATTTCAATGTGTCTTTTTTTGGGATGAATAATGCTTGTAAGTCCCCAAGCTAATAGCCAAGTAGCTAATAATAGAAGCCATAGAGAAATATCTTCAAAACCTAAATCTTCTTTGAATAAATAGAAAATAATCGCAATTCCAAATAAGGGGCTGTAGAAGCTTCTTTCTTTGATTCCATCAATAATAACGGATAGACAGATAAGAGTTCCAGCAATTTTCCATAGACTAAGATTAAATTGAATAATTCCGAATAAGTTTCCAAAAATTAAAATGGCACCTAGAATACAAACTATGCCCCAAAACCAATTTCTTTTCATAAATGATTCCTTCTTTCTTTTAATACTTTGTAGTACATTCTTGATACATAGACTTGTTTATGACTATTTTGAAAAGTAATGAGATGACTCGATACAGAATGAGATAAAGAATATATTTTTTGAATATTCACTATTGTAGATTTAGAAATTCTCAAAAAGGAGTTTGGCAATATATTTTCTAATTCATACAATTTCTGTGTTGTAGAAAACATATCATTGGCTGTATGCGCATATACCCTTCCGTTGTCACTTTCAAAGAATAGAATTGCATCTAAATCTAGATAATACTCTGTATCTTGTTTAAAGAATTGTATACTCGGCTTTGATTTAAAATTAGAAATTAATTGTTGCAATTCCTCAGTATATTCTTTTGTACGTATGACGATTTCATCTTCGTTTAATGAATCATCAATCTCAATTCTTACTTTCATGGCTTTATTATTCCACAAGGAATATTAAAAGTATAGTCTTGAAAAGTAAGTTGTTAAAATAGAAGACTAAGTGGTCAAAAAAAAGTAGTGAAAATTCACTTCTTTAGTGGTCAGTATAATGTTGCCTGCAACTAATTATATATAATATAGCTCCTTCATCAATCTTATATATTAAACGATCTTTATCATTAATTCTACGACTCCAAAATCCTTTAAAACTTCCAATCAAACGATGAGACTTCAAACATCATTACTATATTTATTGTTAAAATATTGAAATAACGACGTTTTATATGAAGTAAAACATTGAAATAATGACGTTTTAAGCGGAATAAAATATTGAAATAATAACGTTTTTCTGCTAATGTGATATTGAAATAATGTAGTTTCATGACTGGAGGATATATGTTTAAGCGGAAAGTATATAATGAATTGCTGGAATGGAAAGAAAAATATGCAGATCGGTCAGCTTGTTTATTAGAGGGAGCTAGGCGTGTAGGTAAGAGCACAATTGCTTTGGAATTTGCAAAAAATGAGTATGAAAGTTTTATATTTATAGATTTTTCTAATATATCTACAGAATTGTTAGAAGTATTCAATGATATTTCGGATTTGGATATATTCTTCTTGCGATTACAAACAGTGACAGGTATTAATTTAATAGTATCTAAATCTGCCATTATTTTTGACGAAGTACAATTTTTTCCAAAGGCTAGACAAGCTATTAAACATCTAGTAAAAGATGGAAGGTATCATTATATTGAGACGGGGTCACTGATATCAATTAAGAAAAATGTACGAGAGATATTAATTCCTTCTGAAGAACATAAAATTAATGTGTTTCCGATGGATTATGAGGAATTTAATTGGGCATTGAAAAAAAGTACGGATAGTATAAGAACTTTAGTTGAAAAGAATGCTGCTATAGGTGATATGACAAACCGTAAGTTAATGCGCGATTTTCGTATTTATATGGCTATTGGGGGGATGCCTCAAGTCGTTTCCACTTATCTACAAACGAATAATCTTGATGCAGTAGATAAAGAAAAAAGAGATATTATTTCTTTATATGAAGATGATTTAAAAAAAATAGATCCTTCTGGTAGATTATCTGATATTTATGCATCAATACCTAGTCAATTAGCATTGAAGAGAAATAGATTTAAAATAACAGAAGCAACTAAAAGCCGAAGACAAATTAAAGATGAGGAACGTTTATTTGATTTAATTGATTCCAAAATAGTTTTGCCATGTTACAATGTTGCACAACCTGGTATTGCTTTAGCACAAACAAGAGATCCAGAAACTTTTAAATTGTATATTTCTGATATTGGATTGTTTACAACAATGATATTTGATGGCGGGAAAGGATTATCTTCAGATATTTATAAAAAATTGTTGAGTGATAAGTTATCAGCCGATTTAGGCTATATGTATGAGAATGCAATCGCACAAATCATTGTAAATAGTGGCAATAATTTATACTATCATTCATGGAGAAAAGAGAATAGTACTCATAGTAATGAAATTGATTTTTTAATACGTTCAAGAAATAAAATCATTCCAATTGAAGTTAAATCATCTGCAACAAAGAGTCATATTTCAATGGATGAATTTTGCAAGAAATATTCGCATGAAGTAGGACGAAGATTCTTGTTTTCACAGAAAGATTTTTCGAAAGATGGGATGTTGGAATTAACGCCTATTTACGCAGTTCCATTTTTGTTGGAAAATCTTTAAATAATGTATTCTAATCTTTGGTATAATAATAGAGTTGAAATGAGGTTTTACTATGGATGAAAATATAATTTCCTTAATTGCGAAAGAATTGAATATTTCAATTTCACAAGTTAAGAATACATTGGAATTATTAGAAGAAGGAGCTACAGTTCCTTTTATTGCACGTTATCGTAAAGAGCGTACAAAAGGTTTGGATGAAGAACAAATTCGTGTCATTCAAGAAAATTATGCGTATCAAGTGAATTTAGCTAAGCGTAAGGAAGAAGTTTTGGCACGTATTGAAACATTAGGAAAATTGGATGATGAAATTATTAAGAATGTCAACGCATGTACAAAACTATCACAAGTAGAAGATATTTATCGTCCTTACAAACAAAAGAAAAAGACGCGTGCAAGTGTTGCGATTGCCAATGGTCTACAGCCATTAGCTGATACATTTATGTCTTTTCCTCGTTATTTTAAAGAAACAGAATTGGATGCTTACATCAATGAAAATGTAAAAGATCGTGAAACTGCTATTCAAGGTGCTTGTGATATCGTTGCCGAAAAAGTGAGTGATGATGTAGATGTACGTAATAAAATATTAGATTCAATGACAAACTTTGGTCGTATTGTTACAAGTGAAAAGAAAGGTCATGAAGATGCTCATAAAGTCTATAAGATGTATTATGATTATTCAGAAAGAGTCAATACTTTAGCACCGCATCGAGTTATGGCCATTGATCGAGGGGAAAAAGAAAAAGTATTAAATGTTTCGATTTCTTTTAATGAAGAATATATTGAAAACTGGGTATGCCGAAGATTTATTCGCTTTACTAACAGTGGTACAAGTGAATATGTTCGTGCTGCTATTTTAGATGGTTTAAAAAGACTTGCCTATCCTTCAATTGAAAGAATGGTTCGTTCTGCTCTAAGTGAAAAGGCACATGAATCAAGTATTGACGTATTTTCTATGAACTTAGAGAAGTTGCTACTTCAACCACCTATGAAAGATAAAGTAATTCTAGGATTTGACCCGGCCTTTAGAACCGGATGTAAATTGGCTGTAATTGATGCATCTGGTAAAAAATTAACAGTCGATGTGATCTATCCACATCAGCCAAACGCAAAAGTAAAAGAGTCTGAACAAAAATTAGTTCAATTATGCAATGAATATCATGTGAATTTAATTGCGATTGGCAATGGTACAGCAAGTCGAGAAAGTGAAGCTTTCGTTGCGAATACAATCAAGAAATTTAATTTACCAGTATCCTATACCATTGTTTCTGAAGCAGGTGCTAGTGTATACAGTGCTTCTAAATTAGCTATTGAAGAATTTCCAGACTTACATGTTGAACAAAGAAGTGCCATTTCGATTGCGCGAAGATTGATGGATCCACTTTCAGAATTAATCAAGATTGACCCTCAATCGATTGGTGTTGGTCAATATCAACATGATTTGCCAACTGCAAGATTAAAAGAACGTTTGGATTTCGTAGTTGAAAAAGCGGTTAACCGCGTGGGTGTAAATATCAATACAGCCAGTGTTTCTTTACTTAAAAATGTTGCGGGATTAAATAATGCGAGTGCTACAAGCATTGTGTCATATCGTGAAGAAAATGGAAAAATTGAATCGCGTACACAAATTAAAAAGATTCCTAAGATTGGTCCAAAAGCTTTCGAACAAGCAGCTGGATTCTTGCGTATTGAAGATGGAAAAGAACCATTGGATCGTACAAGCATTCACCCTGAATCGTATAAGGCAACAAAAGTATTGTTGAAGGAATTAGGTTTGGATACTTCGGATTTGGGAACACAAAAGGCGAAAGACGTGATTTCTAATTGTGATACAAAACAATTGATGCAAGACACAGGATTAGATAGTTATACATTGAAGGATATTTTAGATGCGATTTGTATGCCACTAAGAGATTATCGTGATAAATATGATGCACCTTTATTAAGAAAAGATGTATTGGAAATCGAAGACTTACATATTAATGATAAGCTAGAAGGTACAGTACGTAATGTGGTTGACTTTGGAGCCTTTGTAGATATTGGACTACATGAAGATGGTTTAGTTCACGTTTCAAAGATGAGTACAAAACGAGTAAAACATCCTAGTGATGTTGTTTCTGTAGGAGATATTGTTACGGTGTGGGTATATAATATTGATCAAGAGAAACAAAAGGTACAACTAACAATGGTCAATCCAAATTGACAATCAATAAATAGAGGTTTATTATCGTTACTAAAGTAGGACAACTTTTTGTTGTCCTTTTGTTTTAAGGAAGAGGTTTTATGAATATTACTACGATTGTTACGCAAATGATGATTTTATTGTTGATTATGATTGTTGGTTTTGTGGGAGCTAAAAAGAATGTTTTTAATGATGAAGTAAATGTATATGCATCAAATATTTTGTTAAAAATCGGTATTCCAGGCTTGATTATTAGTTCAGTTAAAAATGGATCTCCATTTACAGGAAACGAATTATTCAATGTGCTTATTATTTTTTCAATATTTGTGATCTTTACAGGGATTGTCTCTAAAATTATTGTAGAAGTTTTACACATTCAAGAGAATAAAGCCCTATGGCAATTTATAAAGCAATCTAAGAACACTCGTGACTTTAGTCATGAGATGAATTA
>NZ_DS996850.1:101566-142304 GCF_000156655.1 Holdemanella biformis DSM 3989 | reverse complement strand
AACCGCAGGAACTGCGGGGATAGCTTGGTAAGAAAGGTTTCGATAGAAACCTGTTCCCAAGAATCTCGTCACTTCAGTGATGAGAGGTTCAATACCGCTCAACTGTTTGATGTATGGATATGGAGAGAGTTTATTTCGTAAGGGAGGCTTTTCTTTTAAGAAATTTATGAATGGACCTATGATCGCATCCATTGTTGCTCTAATACTTTGTATTTTTAATATTAAACTTCCATATGTTTTAGCTCAGACATGCACATATATAGGTAATGTGACTACACCATTATCTATGATGGTTATTGGTGCTGGCTTAGTGAATATGGATATCAAAGAGTTGTTGGATGTAAAAGTATGGGCATTTACTATATTTAAAATGATTTTATTACCTTTGTTTTATATGTTTTCTCTTTCTTTATTTCACATTGATCCATTGATTGAAAATACACTTATACTCATTATGTGTATGCCGGTGGCAAGTAATTCTAGTGTATATGCACTTATGTATGGTGAAGATGCAACGCTAGCAAGTAAAGCTATATTTTTAACAAGTGTTGCGTGTGTGGTAACGATTCCAATTGTGTTTATTTTACACACTTTGTGAAAAATGTGACCAATGTAACTGTAAATAAAGGCCAAAGTTTGAGTTATTAGGTAGAATGTTGTATGATTAGGATATAAGAAAGGATGTTGTGATTATGGAAAAATGGACTCAAGAACAATACGCTGCTCGTTTACAGGAAATGAAACAAGAAGCTCATGATAAAATGTGGTTATACATCGAAGTGAATGCCAAAGAGTTTATGAATGAATGTGAACCAGGCGTAAAAAATTTAGCTACATGCTGCAAAGCTATGTTAGATGCAATGTTAGAAGGAGACGGCTTTATTGTAGAGCCTAAGATTCGTACTAAGGTTGCTGGAACTTTAACAGTTCGTTACTATGTTGATAACTTACACCCAGGTCGTAGAAAATACGCAGATGTAATGAAGGAACAACAACAGTAAAAAAAAGAATCATTTCTGATTCTAAAATAGCTTTAAATGTTTAAAAGCTTTGTATAAGCCGTCATTGTCAATTTTATCTGTGACATAATCGGCTTTTTCTTTTACCTCTTTGACACCGTTTCCCATCGCAATAGAAATATCAGCATATTCTAACATCGGCAAATCATTTTCAGAATCACCCATCGCAACTGTATCATATTTTTCTTTATAATAGTTTTTGACAAACTGAATAGCCGTAGCTTTATTGTATTCTGAATGTGTGATTTCTCCGCCTAGATGCAAGAAATTTGTGAAAGTTAAATGTTCAGGGATTTGATTTAAAATTTCTTCTCGTTGTGAAAGGGAATCAAAATGGATACTGACCTTCATGACTTGACCATAATCGGAATCTGTAATTGTTGAAATATCTGGAAAAGACAAGAAACGATTTCCCATGCGATTGTCTGTGTTAAATTGGCGCATACGTTCTCTATTTTTTTCACTAGTGAATGTTGTTTGACTTCCTTCTAAAGAATAGCCTGTGTCTTTAGCAATGTGCTGAATAAATTTTGTATCTCTTTTTTCTAATGGTTTAAAAAGAACTTGTTTATTATTTATAATAATTTCACTTCCAGATCCCAAACAATAGCCATCTAAATTCATATCGAATAAAAATTGAGGGATTTCACAACGTGTTCTTCCTGTGTTTATATAAATTTTATGCCCATTTTTTCTTGCTAGTTCAATCGCTTCTAATGCAGAACTAGGAATCTTTTCAAATGTCCATAGAGTTCCGTCTAAATCTAAAAAAATAATTTTTTTCATAACCTTCCTCCACTACAATATTTTAACATATTATTGTATGATATAAGAAAAAAGAGGGAATTGGCATGGAAAAGAATGTGATTATAACGATATCTAGACAATTTGGTTCAAATGGAAGAGAAATTGCACGTAAGTTAGCTGAATATTTGGATATTAGTTATTATAATAAAGAAATTTTGGAAAGAATTGCAGTGAATATGGGGGTTTGTGCAGATTTCTTTAAAGACCAGAATCAAGATGCGAATGGATTATTTACAATAGAATCTAAAGGTCTTTTAGGACTTAGAAATATTACGGAATTAAGTGTAAATTCACAAATTTATGATATGGCGAGTGATTTTATTCAAAAGATTTCCCAAAGAGAAGACGCTGTTATCGTAGGAAGATGTGCGGATTATATTTTAAAAGATAATCCGGATGTTATTTCTGTATTCTGTTACAGTGATGTAGAAGAACGTATTCAATGGTCGATAGACGAATATCAAGTGCCTGCCAAACAAGCCAAGAAAATTGTGCAGGAAAAAGATACGCAAAGGGCAAGATTTTATGAATTCTATACCAATCAAAAATGGGGAAATGCACGTAATTATACATTGATGATCAATACATCAAAGATGAGCACAGATGAAGCTGTACAATTACTAGCATCATTTTATGATGTAAAAAAAGGCATCCCAACTTTTAAGAATGCCTTTGAAAATCAATATGAAAAGAATAATACGTATTAAAAAAGTCGGAGAACCGACTTTTTCTTTTACATAATATAAGGTGTTGCAAAGTATAATACGAAGATAACCATTAATGCCCAAACCGTTGGGTGAACTTCTTTTGCTTTACCTGCAGCAATCATGGCAACTGTATAAACGATAAATCCACATGCGATACCATTTGAAATAGAATACATTAAGATCATCATAATAACAGTGACAAATCCAGCTGCTGCAAAAATCATATCATCCCAATCAATACCTTTTAATTGTTGAGCCATCATAATACCAACAACGATCAATGCTGGTGCAGTAACTGCATTCGTAACTGTACTTAAGATAAGTGGTGATAAGAATACGGCTAGTAAGAAACAAACACCTGATGTACATGCAGTTAAACCTGTACGTCCTCCGACACCAACACCAGAGCTAGATTCAACAAAGCTAGTTACTGTACTCGTACCTAAAACAGCACCAAATACTGTACCAAATGCATCTGCAACCAATGCTTGTTCAGCATTTTCAAGTTCACCTTTATCATTGATTAAACCAATACGGTTACCAATCGCAACAAGTGTTCCTGCTGTATCAAAGAAGTCAACGAACAAGAATGAGAAAATCACAACGAAAGCCTGGAATGGATTTGCGAACAATTCAGAGATTCCTGAGAAGCAAGCTCCAAAGGCTTGTAATTCAAAATCGAACGAAATAAAACGTTCAGGTAAAGTAGGCATTTCAGCTATTCCCATGAATCCAAGGATGATACCAATAATAGCTGTGATAACCATACCTACAAAAACGGCAGCAGGAACATTTTTAATAACTAATGCAATCGTAATTAATAAACCAACAATAGCTAGTAATACTTTTGGATCTGTTAAGTTTCCGATTGTCACAAATGTTGCAGGACTAGCAACAATAATACCCGCATTTTTTAAACCAACAAACGCAATGAAGAAACCAATTCCAGCTCCAATTGCCAACTTTAATTGTACTGGAATCGCATTGATAATAGCTTTACGAACACCAGTAACAGAAATAAGAATAAAGATAACACCTGAAATGAATACAGCACTTAATGCAGCTGCCCAGCTAAAGCCCATCTGTCCACAGATTGTATAGGCAAACAATGCGTTTACACCCATACCTGAAGCTAATGCGACTGGATAGTTGGCAACAAGACCCATAATAATACTTGCGACACCCGCACTAATTGCAGTCGCAAGGAATACAGAGGCCTTGTCCATACCAGCATCTGCTAAAACTGAAGGGTTAACCCCAAGAATGTAGGCCATAGCCAAGAATGTTGTAAGACCAGCGATAAGCTCCGTCTTAACGTTTGAACCTTTCTCGTTCAATTTAAAAAATTTTTCCACGATTTGCTCTCCTTCTCTCTTTTTTAAAAAGACTTTACCATTGTAACATAAGTTATTCTAAATAGATGCACTTTGATAAAGGAAAAGCATAAATATACGTGTTTATTGGCAAATTCGTTAGTTTTTTCATGGCTTTTTTATAGGTTTGAAGCTGAATCGCATATAAATCAATTAATTTTTTCTCGTTATCTGTTGCATCTGTCTTAAAATCGACAATGATCACTTCATCTTTTTTATAGATAACTAAGTCCATAAAGCCATGAACAACTTGATTTTTTTCTTCGATAATATAACTTTGTTCAAATACATGCTTTTCTTTCATCCAAGAAGAGTAAAGAGAATCTTCGTTTAAAGCTAGAATCTGCTTGATATCATGATCTTTTAAAGTATATCCATAAGAAGTCGCATAAGAAATAATTTCCTTTTCTTGATAAGGATATGCGCATTGTGCCACAATTTCATGAAATAAAGTTCCACGAATGGTTCCCATGTTTTTAGAAAGAGAAACCTCTTTCCAATCTAATTTAATTTTTGCACCACTTGCAGTTTGACTTGAAAAAGCCTTAGATGCTTTTGAATATGTAGGTAGTGTATAAGGCGTGTTATTTTGACGCACCTTTAATGGTCTTTCATATAATTCTGATTTTTTATCAAAAACCACTAGAGAATCACTCGTATTGGCATATGTATGTAAAAGCCATCCTGTATAGCTTTCATCTTCTAATAAAGTATAGGCGTTTAATGGACTATAAAAATCTTCTATGCTTTCAATCGTATCTACAATGACAAGTTCTTTTTGAGGGCGGGTTGTCGCCACATAGAATACACGCATTTCTTCTGCAAGATCATTGAGTTCTTTTTTCGTTTGTAGAGCTAAATGATAGATCGAATTGTATTTTAATTTATAATCTAAACTTAATCCTTTTAAAGATAATCCTAATGTTGAATCAAGCAAGATACAAGAACTGCCATGTTTATCTCTTTGCTCGTGTTGCGAAAGAATATATACAACCGGGAACTGCAGACCTTTAGATTGATGCATTGTCTTTACTTGAACAACATCATCTTCTTTGCCATACAAGCTTGCTTCTTGTGTTTGATCTTGCATTGCATCTTTAGATAATTGTAAGACAAAACTATGAATATCATTTTGATTTTCAAATTGCCCTGCAAGTTCTAATAAATAATCTAAGTTATTCTTATCTTGAATTGTTGTAGAAGCGTAATAGAAATTATTATATGCATAAATATATTGTAGCAGTTGTGTGATTGTTTTATTTTTATTTGTGTATAACTCAAAGAATGGCTTCATAAAATCTTCGTTTTTAATACTCATATATAAAGATGTGCCTTTTTCTTTATCAATACAGCACTTCGCAATTTGGGAAAAAGATACATTAAATAATGGAGACATTAAAGAGGCACATAAAGAAATGTCATCCGTTAAATCTTCTAAAGCTTTTAAAGTAGAAATGACGATTTGAATGGCAGGATTTGTAAAGAATCCATGATCAATGGTAATCATAGCCGGAATGTTATAGGCTTCAAAGACAGCTTTCAGTTTTTCTTGTGGAGCATGATTACGGGTCAATACACACATCGATTTATAGGGCATTCCCGCATTATGCTTTTCTATGATGTCTTGTGCAATTAAATCAAAACGATTTTCGTTGTGATTTTTCTTGATTGTAGCTTTATTGCCTTCCTCATCTTTATATTCTGTATATAAGAAACGAACTGGATATTGAGGACTTTCCATTTGCCCTTTTGTACCTACATTGGCAATATCAATCTCTTCAAATTGTTCTCCTAACAATTCATTGTTCATGATCTTACTATAAAAATCATTGTTGAATTGAATAACGCTCGCATTGGAACGATAGTTTTCTTGCAGTAACAAAGGAGTGTTATTGTCATCTTCTTTTTCCATCCAAGCTTGCATGATTTTTGGATTGGCTTGTCTAAATCCATAGATAGATTGTTTAATGTCCCCCACTCTAAACACATTATTTTCATGACAGAAAGACGCAATGATTTTTTCCTGTAACTCATTGGTATCCTGAAATTCGTCGACTAGAATCATTTGGTACTTATTGTACATCTCCTCTTTGATCATAGGATCTTGAAGTAATTGATACGCAAAGTGTTCCATATCATTAAAGTCGATTACTTCCATTTTTTTCTTCTCTAATTGAAAATACAATTTTACTTTATTTGTGAGATCAAATAATGTATCAACTAAATTTTTATGACTTTGAATATCCTTTAGGTAGAATGCTTCATCAAATAAGTTTTCTACAATACGTGTTTCATGTTCTTTAAAAGAAGTTTGATATTTAGAATAATCGACCTTATCAATGGTCTTTTTAAAGCCAATAGTATTCTTTAAATACAATTCGAATTGTGATTTAAAATCCGAATAGGATGTTGTATCTAAACACTTGGATAAATATTCCTTTTTAATTTCATAATCCTCAGGCTTTGAAATCTGGTCGATTACTTCATCTAAAATTTCAGTCATGGCTAGACAATGATTATGGAAATACTTTAAGGCATATTCCATTATTTTAGGATTTAAATATGTATAAGATTCTTGAATATTTTCTATCCAAGCCTTTGCATCTTCTTCGGATTTAGAGTTAATGATTGCCAAAATATCTTCAATGTATTTTTGAATATCTTCTTCGGTTTTGCCAAAAGAATGGAAATACATTTTTAGTTGTGTATAGGCATTTAAGTCTAAATCTTGAATCGCATGCTTATAGGCATTTTCAAAGGCAATGCGTGTTTGAGCTGAGGATGCCGTTTGTTTAGACATTGTGTAAGAGATGGGAATCTTATAGTAATAATTTTGTACAATAGATAAACAGAAACTATCAATTGTTGAAATGCTAGCCGTTTCAAGGAGTGCCATTTGTTGCAGAATATAGTCCGTTTTTGGTTGTTCTTTTAATTTCGAAAGTAAACGAGCTTTCATTTCAGCCGCAGCATCCTTTGTGAAGGTCATGGCTAATATGGAATCAATCGAAATATGGTCTTTTAATACCAATTGACATAGGCGTTCAACTAAAACGGCAGTTTTACCACTTCCTGCACTTGCAGAAACAACAACGTTCGTATTTCGAATGTCTATAGCCTTTTTTTGGGGAATTGAAAAATCCATATTATTCTTCCTCCTTTTCTACACGAAGTTTTGGTTCAACTTCATTCGCTGAATTTCTACAAATGGATCTATATGCACAATATTTACATGCATCTTTTACATGATTTGGAAGGGCTTGGCCACTAGAAATATCTTCTAAAAGACTATCAATAACTTGGCTCCATTCGGATTTGATCGTTTCTAAAGCTGGATTTGTCTTTTTTACAGGCATATATTGTTTAATGTCATCACAATAAATACTTGCATCATTAAAATGCCAGCCTTTGAGTTTGCGATTTTTTGTGAATGTCTCTAACATGTCGGGTTCATTTATGACATTTAATTCAGGAACCTTTTTACGATAATTTAATTTACCATAGGTAAGAGTTTCTGGTGAAGTTCTTAGGGCAATGTAAAAACATCCAACTGGAATTAAATTCGATTCTTTTTCATAAGCCAAAGTATATGTAGCTAACTGTAGGGCAAGACCAGATTCAAATTCATTTAGGTTAATATCTTTGTCACTTGATTTATAGTCAAAGATACAAAAGGATGTATTTGAACTATCAATACGGTCAATATATCCATATAAATCGATAGTATATTCATTCCATGGATATGAATAGGAAAACTTATGTTCTTGTTTATCAATATTCATGTGCCAATTGGTTTCAAAACTATGAAGCTGTTCAAAAATTAAAACAAGTTTGTCTGTGATTTCTTCAATTTGTGAATTAAACCAAGTGACTTGCTGCAAAAGTACTTTTTTTGCGAACGCAAATTCTTTTCTTACATATTGATAGATCTCTTCTTTGGATAAAGAAGTATAATCTTGTTTATCTTTAGAAATCATTTCTAAAACGTGATGTAAAATGCTTCCACGAATACGAATATCGGTAATATCTTCCTTCTCTTTTAAGAACAAGCCGTATTTTAAGGCATGAGAAAAAGGACATCTTGCATAGGATTCGAGTCTTGAAATAGAACCTTTAAAGTGATTGTCTTTAAAGAATATAGCTTTTGCGCTTGTTTCATTTAAATCAATGCTTGGGGTAGTCCAATTAAAAGAATCTGGGGTTGTGATAAACTTTGGTTTTGTTTGTATCCAGTTTTCGATTTCTGAACTAGATTCATAATTCTTTCCTTGATAATCACTTTGTGGATATAGAATGTATAGTGTTTCACATAAGGATAAACAATCAAATATTTGCGTTTGTTGATTCTGAATACGTGTTTCAAGGTTAGGTAAATTTGTGCTTTTTACATAAGCTTCATCAAATATGCCTGAATGTAGTTTTAAACTAGGAAATGCATTGGCATTTGTTCCAGTTAAAAAGACAATGGGCCTTAATGATGTGATGTCTTGTCTTGATCCAATTAATACACCTTCAATTGTATTGGCCTTTTGATTGGCAGAAAGGTTTTGGATTTGATGAATCAAAATATCTAAATCATCCGCATTATGTATGTGTGTATGTACATCTTGAATGAGTGACATTACATCGTTAAAGGCGTTCAAATCTTCTTTTGAAACATGTTCATGTAGATTTTGGATGTGTTTTGCGATTTCAATAAAGTCTAACGCATGAAATAAAAATGCATGATTATGTATCCATTCCAATGCTTGTTGCTCTAATCTTTGGTAGGATTCAAATTGATAAGAATTAATGATTTCATTTTCTTCGTAAGAAATAATACTTAGGTGCGGTTCAAACTTAAAAAATTTTTCCGGGAATAACGTGTAGTATTGTATTAGATAGTTGTCATGTGGATATAAAGTTTGAATGAGGTTTATAAAACTTTTAAGATCCATATCTTTTATCCATGTTAAGTAACTGATCCATTCATTATAAATCGATGTAATATGTGTTTCTTGTATAGTTGTGAATGGAATCTTATGAGCTGTAAGAATTTGTGTTAGAACACTTTCATCACTCGCATTATTTAAGGCAACGAAAATATCATCCGCCAAATAATCGTTTTCGATAATAAGATTGGCAAGTACTTCCATTTGTTTTCTGGCATTGGCAACACTATAATAATGGGTTTGACATAATTGGTTTTCACCAAGCCATTTTGCCCCATGATCCATTAATACTTGAATCCAATAGTTGTCTAATTGTGAATATTCTTTTTTAAGAATATAAACATTTTCTAAATTTGGTAAACTTGAAAGAACATCTTTAGTTTGGTCTTCTTTAAGCTGAATGGGATATAGAAGATTTAAAATTTCATTTAAATCCTTTTCTTTTTGGGTTGAACAAGGAAATTTATGGATTTGATAGGTTTTGGCCATTTTAATAAAGTCTAGGCAGGCATTTAAAAAATCATAGTCTTCTTTACTGGAGTAGAAGGCATTTGAAAGGGATGTGTTCTTTAAAGCTTCTTTGTATAAATAAAGAATTTCAATATCGGATTTTGTTTGTCCATGATAAAAAGAAGATAGCCAGCTTGATAAAGTTAAAACTTGTATGCCAAGGCAATCTCTTTTTTGTTTTAAAATCTCTTTGTATAAAGATAAATGTAGGGTAGCCGGAGCTAATATTGTACTGTTGTCTGGAATTTGTATCATAAAATTATCACCTAGATTATTATATCATCATTATTATTAACTCGAGAGTTAATAACTTTGGAGTTAATAAAAAAAGTGGATCAAGCGATCCACTTTGTGTTGTATTATAGATTTTCTGTAATGTGTCTAGCGACATATACACCAGATGCACTGGCATGACTTAATGAGTGTGTTACACCTGAACAGTCTCCGATAACAAATAGTCCTTTGTGTTTTGTTTCTAAGTTTTTGTCTACTTTTACTTGCATGTTATAGAATTTAACTTCAACACCATATAATAATGTATCATCACTTGCTGTTGATGGACATACTTTATCAAGGGCATAAATCATTTCGATAATGTCATCTAGTTGACGTTTAGGAATAACTAGAGATAAGTCTCCTGGTGTAGCTTTCAATGTAGGAGTTACGAATCCTTGTGCAATACGACTTGGAGTTGAGCGTTGTCCACGAATCAAATCACCAAAGCGTTGTACGATAACACCACCACCAAGCATATTGGATAGGCGGGCAATACTTTCACCATATTGGTTACTTTGTGAGAATGGTTCTGTAAAGTGGTTTGATACTAATAGGGCAAAGTTTGTGTTATTTGTGAAACGAGCTGGATCTTCATAACTGTGACCATTTACAGTGATGATTCCGTTTGTGTTTTCGTTTACGACAACACCTCTAGGATTCATACAGAATGTACGAACGCGATCTTGGTATTTCTTTGAACGATATACAATTTTAGATTCATATAATGAGTCTGTTAATTCTGAGAATGTATCGGCATTTAATTCAACACGAACACCAATGTCTACACGATCACTTTTTGTTTCAATACCTAGATTTGAACATACAGATTCCATCCATTTACTTCCAGAACGACCTGTAGAAATGATACATTGTGTAGATGTATATGTTTCATCTCCACAAACAACTTCATATCCATCTTCAATTTTATTGACTATATCAATGTGTTTAAAGAAATGAAAATCGGCTTTGTCTTTTAAATCATTGTATAAGTTTTCAAGTACAACATAATTAATATCTGTTCCTAAGTGACGAACTTTTGCCTTTAATAAGTGAAGATCATTTTGAAGACATTTTTTAGCGATAGCTGCATCTGAGTTTGCGTATAAACGCGTTTTTTCTCCACCCATCTTGCAGTTGATTTCATCCACATATTCCATTAAATCGATAGCTTCTTGTTCACCTACATATTCATATAGGTTTCCACCAAATTCATTTGTGATATTATATTTTCCATCACTGAATGCTCCGGCTCCACCAAAACCATTCATGATAGCACATGATTTACAGTGGATACATGATTTGATTTTCTTTCCATCGATTGGACATTTTCTTTTTTCTAATGGAGCACCTGCTTCAAATACACCAATTTTTAATTCAGGTTTGTTTTTTAATAACTCATATGCTGAGAAAATACCTCCAGGCCCAGCACCAATAATAATGATATCGTATTGCATTTTATTTTCCTCCTGCTT
The DNA here is from genome assembly GCF_000156655.1 of Holdemanella biformis DSM 3989. Taxonomy (GTDB): domain Bacteria; phylum Bacillota_I; class Bacilli_A; order Erysipelotrichales; family Erysipelotrichaceae; genus Holdemanella; species Holdemanella biformis. Next base: position 131,209 of record NZ_DS996850.1, on the reverse strand, counting down.
GAAGGCTATAGTCTACTATTTTCGGTAGTAGGTAAGAACGTTCAACCATATCATGAACTTATATAACCCGGACTATTATACGGATAAAGTTTATTTTATGCAAGTAAATAATTTTAAAATGATACATAAAAAAATGCTATAATCATGTAGGCTAGTAGAGGTGTGCATATGAGTAAGAATAGAATACATGATTTAATAATGATTATACTTGGAAACTTTGTGGTCGCATGTTCGGTTTCCTTTTTTATACTTCCTAATAATATATTAACGGGAGGCGTTGCTGGTGTGGCTGTCGCATTACATCCAATTCTTCCAGTTGATATAGTTTTAATGATTGATGCTTTGACAATTGGTCTATTTATATTGGGAGCTATTTTATTAGGAAAGCAGTTTGCGATGAAATCTGTGATTTCCACAATTGTATATCCAGTTTTCGTAACAGGCTTATCTAAGGTTGCTACTATGTTTCCTAAAGATACATTTGTGATGCCACCTTATGTAGCTACAATCTATGCCGGAGTGATTGTAGGTATTGGCTTAGGATTGGTGTTTAGAGTCAATTCAAGTACGGGTGGTATGGATATATTAGCATTGATCTTACATAAATATTTTAAGATTCCTGAAGGAACAAGTGTAATGATTGTTGATGGTTTAACTGTATTATTAGGTGTTGTAACACACGGTTTAACACCAGCTTTGATTGGTATTATGTCTGTATTTGTTTGTGGTGTGGCCATTGATAAAACGGTCATGCTTGGCATGCAATCCGCAAAAAATGTTATGATTATATCAACAGAATGGAAACAGATTCGTCGCATTCTATTGGAAACAGTGGATCGTGGTGTAACGATTCTAGATGGAAGCGGCGGATATACACAAGCACCTAAACCTGTGTTGATGTGTGTTATTAAACAAAAACAATATCCATTATTGGAATCAAGCGTCTTAGAAATTGATCCAAAAGCTTTTATTATTGTGAATGATGTACATCAGGTACATGGTGCTGGTTTTACATCGAAACATGTGGTGGAGACAAATGAAACAACATATTAAGGAAATTATTGTCGTTGAAGGAAAAAATGACACAAATACGTTGCAGTCTTTTTTTGATTGTGACACGATAGAAACAGGTGGGGATCAGGTCAATGAAAAAACGATTGAGCGTGTAAGACAAGCTCAAAAGACTAGAGGAGTCATTATCTTTACGGATCCTGATACGCCAGGAGAACATATTCGTAGATTGATTGGTGGTAGTGTGCCAGGATGTAAACATGCGTTTATTAATAAGGAAAAGGCAAAGACACCAAAAAAAGTAGGCGTAGAGCATGCGAACAGAGAAGATTTATGGGATGCCTTATGTAATTATGTAACGTTTGAGAATAAAGAAGAAGTATTAAGTTGGCAAGACTTTATTGATTTAGGTTTAGTTGGAAACAAAGCTTTACGTTTTCAAGTGTGTGAGTCTTTTCATATTGGTCCTTGTAATGCAAAAACATGTTTTAAGCGTTTAAACCAGATGAAGATGACAAGAAAAAAGATAGAAGAAAGGATTTTTTCATGAAACAGGCGATTGCGACAGTAAAAAAGACAAAAGAAATTCAAGAAAAATATAAGGTTTTCACAAAGAAAAGTTTTGGACAAAACTTTATTATTGAACCTGGGGTTGTTGAAAAAATTGCGAATGCAGCGATTCAATCAAGAGATGAATTGGTTTTTGAGATTGGTCCTGGAATTGGGGCATTAACTCAATTTTTATGTGAAAAAAGTGATCAGGTTGTGGCTTTTGAAATTGATGAAAGATTACCGGTTGTATTAGAGAATGAGATTGGTTTTGATCATCTTCAGATTGTGTTGGAAGATATTCTAAAGGTGGATATTGATGAAAAGATTCGTGAATTTAGAAAGCCTGGGCAAAAGGTTGTGTTTGCGTCCAATCTTCCTTACTACATCACAACACCAATTTTATTTAAGCTGTTTGAGGCAAATGAAGAAATTGAAAGAATTACGGTTATGATGCAAAAAGAAGTGGGAGAGCGTTTCTTGGCACATGAAAATGATAAAGAATACAATGCGTTAAGTGTAATTACGCAATATCGTTGTGATGTAAAAAAAGTCATGGATGTATCTCGTAGAGTATTTTGGCCAAGTCCAAATGTGGATTCAATGGTTATTCAATTCTCTTTTCATCATAAGTATCATTTAGAAGATGAAAATTACTTCTTTGATTTAGTGAAGGCTTGTTTTACGCAAAGAAGAAAAACAATTTATAATAATTTTCAAAATTTTGTGAAAGATAAGACTTTGGCAAAACAATTGTTAGAACAAGTAAATATAGATCCAAGTACGCGTGCGCAACAATGTACATTGGAGGATTTTATTCGATTATATGGGGTGACTTATGCAGGTACAGGCAAGGGCAAAAATTAATTTAGCATTAGATGTCGTAGAAAGAATGGACAATGGATATCATTCTTTAGATATGATCATGGCACCTATTTCAATTTATGATGAGATTGAGATTGAGAAAAGCGATTGTGACATGGTTGAATGTGAAGGTATGAAATTACCTGAGAATAATACAGTTTCAAAGATGATTCAGGTATTAAAGGATACATATCATTTAGATTCTAGTTTTAAAGTATCAATCAAGAAGCATATTCCGGCTCAGGCAGGTCTTGGTGGCGGAAGTGCTGATGCAGCGGCTGTGTGTAAAGCTATTTTAAAAATGGAAGGTATTGAAGAAACAGAAGAAAATTTATATGAAATCACAAAACAGGTAGGGGCAGATGTTCCTTTCTGTATTCATGATAAGTGGGCAAGGGTAAAAGGGATTGGCGAAAAGATTACGCCAATTGAGAGTGATTGGAAATTTGATGTTGTGGTTGTAAAACCGGATTTTGGAATTTCTACTGCGAATGCGTTCTCTAAATGGAAAGAGTCTCGTCCTTTTCATCCGGATGTGGATTTAGTAGAGTCGAGTATTCGAGAAGAGAATATGGATCTTTTGTATCAGACTATGGCTAATGCATTAGAGCCTATCGCTTTTGAAATTGAGCCTGAATTGAATCAGGTAAAAATGGATATGGAAGATGCTGGTTTGGTTCGTATATTGATGTCAGGATCAGGTTCGAGTATGTTAGGCTTTAGTGTGGATGAAGATGTGATTTTAAATGCATATGAACAGTTAAAAGAAAAGTATGATTTTGTCAAAATCATACATGTAGGTGGCTAATATGGCGGCTTCAGTAATTTCTTATTTCGTTTTCTTTGCGTGTTTTGGTTTAAGCTTTTATGCGATTTCAAGTATTCAGTTTGAAAAAATATGTAGTGTAAAAAATCCTAAGAAAGTGCAGATATTAATGTTTCTATTATCGCTTTGTCTTGCGTATGTATCAAGCCAGGCAATTCTACAATTAACAATCTATAATGGCTTTGCTTGATAAGTGGATTGCCCTGGATATTGGGGCGTATCTTGCACGATTTTATGATTTTTCTACACAGAAAGAAATAGTTTTGAAAACGATAATCGCACAAAAGGGATCTGAAGTTCTTGGCGTATCCGATCAGGCAATTGCTTATTTATATAAGGATCTAGATACGATTCAAATTCAGTATCCAATTTCTCATGGTCAAATTCTTCATTCGATTGAGCCTTTGATTCATGAAGGACTTGATAAGCTTCATGCTTTTGATGGTTTATTAAGACCTAGCGTACTTGTCAGTGTTCCAAGTGAATTGTCACAAAGACAACGTGAGCTTTGGCAGCAGGCATTTTTAAATTGTGGAGTACGTAAGGTTGAATTTATTTCAAATTTAGAAGTTTTACAAGAAGAAAATCCTTGTTTTTTAGTTCATAGTGGGCATTCGTATACGGAAATTCATATATGTGCTTATGATAAGGTGCTTGTATCTAAAACGATTTATTATGCTGGAGCACAAGTAGACGAACAAATTCAAAGGATCGTTTATATGAAGACGGGTTATTTTATCACAAAAGTGGATGCGGCACATTTAAAGGAAATGGCAAGTGATGCATTTTGGCAGCAGAAAAATACTTTGTTGATGTGCTATGGTTTTGATTCAAGGCAAAACCTACATCCAATTCAGATTGAATCAAGTATAGTATGGCCTGCCATTGAAATGGTTTCATCGCAAATTTCTTTGTGGGTTAAGCATTGTTTTGATACTCTTCCAGCTTCTTTACAGGAATATTTTTTAATGCATGGAATTGAATTGAGTGGGGGCATGGCAGATTGTTTTGGCCCTTCGCAATTTATTTCTCAGAATATTTCGTGTCCAGTTCTTTGTACAAAACGTGGACAATACGATATGATAGATGCATTAAAGGGGGTAAAGTCAGCGTGATTGATTATAGAATGATTTTATTACCATTTTTAATTTCTTTGATTTTAACACCTATTGTGAAACAATATTCGATATATTGTGGTGCTTATGCGAAGGAAAATAAACGTACAGTTCATCATGGAAAAATTTCACGTATTGGTGGTGTTGCCATTTATTTATCTTTTATTATCACAATGGCTATATTTGTGAAGGCAGATTTACAAATTAAGGGATTGGTAATTGGAAGCAGTATTATGTTTTTTACAGGGCTGATTGATGATTTGATTGATATAAAGCCACTGGTAAAATTGACTTTAGAAGTCATTGCGGCTTTAGTATTAATTTATTTTGGGATTTCTGTAGATATTATTCGTTTACCTTTGGGTATACAAATTGATACGGGCATTATTTCATTTGTTTTTACAATTATTTGGGTGGCAGGTATTACCAATGCAGTCAATTTAATTGATGGATTGGATGGCTTGGCTGGTGGCATGAGTGTTATTGTACTTGTTGTCATTGGTTCTATCGCAATTATTGAAAGACGTTTAGATTTGTTGAGTATAGCTTTTATTCTTGCGTCGGGAACGTTTGGCTTTTTAGCCTATAATGCCCATCCTGCTAGTATTTTTATGGGAGATTGTGGATCTTTATTTTTGGGATTTATGATTTCAGCCATATCCTTGCTTGGGTTTAAATCAAGTACCATTTTAACTTTGGCATTGCCAATTTTATTGTTGATGTTACCAATTATTGATACGCTTTCTGCAATTTTAAGACGTACTTTAAAGGGTATGAAATTTATGGAAGCGGATAAGAGTCATATTCATCATTTGTTGATGCGTCAATTTGGCCATCGAAATACGGTGATCATTATGTGTGGTTTAACGTCACTGTTTGGTCTGAGTGCATTTGCGTATATGATCAATCGAAATATTGGGTTCTTTGTCATGGTAGCTATTTTGTTAGCGGTGGAAATATTTATTGAAAAATCGGCTATGATTAGTGAAAAATTCCATCCTTTGATTGGGTTGTGGCATCGTATTCAAAGAAAATCTAGAAAAATTTTTAAAAAAGTAGGCTAAAATGCCTACTTTTAATATTATTTTCACATTGGGTTGTTAGAATAGGGTTTATGGAACCGAATGAATGGCAAAAAAAGAAAAATAATAAAACAACAGAATATACGCAAAGGATCACATCACAAGCTAGAATTGCGGAGGAAAAACTTTTATCAGGGTTAAATGAAAGTGAGGTTTATGATTATATGCTTTCTAAACTGAACTTTTGTCAGAGGAAACAAATGTATTCGAGTCTAGAGGCAAAAGTATATGTAAAGGTAGGAGATATTTGTTTTACAGATTTTGGTTTAGCTTATTTAAGTGAGGTTGGTTATCAACATTTTGGCTTAGTTCTGGCAATGAAGCATGGAAAAATTTTTGTGGTACCTATGAGTGGGAATAGTAGTGCATATCATAAGGCATACGATCCTGTCTTGCGTGTAGGGAAACGTCATTTAATGCGTTTACCAGAAATTGAGGGGTTGAATAAATCGAGCGTATTGTTTTTGAATGATGCAAAATGGATCAATTCAGCTCGTGTGATCGATGTTAAGGCGCATATTGATCCAAATTCATATTTGTTTGATAAAATAAAGAAATGCGTTTTACAAATGATGCTATAATAGGCGTATGTCAAAATGTGTAGTGGCTTGTTCAGGTGGACCTGACAGTATGGCTTTATTAGATCAATTGAATAAACAAGGCAAAGACATTGTTGTTGCGCATGTGAATTATAAACATCGAGATACAGCAGACAGGGATGAGAATATAGTCAAAGATTATTGTGAAAAGTATGATATTCCTGTTCGTGTTTGTTATCCGGTACATGAGAAAGGAAATTTTCAGGCATGGGCAAGAGATGTTCGTTATGCTTTTTTTGAAGAAGTGGCGGATGCGTTTGATGCAAAAATATTATATGTAGCTCATCAGATGGATGATGTGATTGAAACATATTTGTTTCAAAAGAATAGAAATATGATTTGTGACTGGTATGGATTAAAAGAAAAGAGTATACGACAGGGGTATCAAATTATTCGTCCTTTACTTAATTTCACGAAGAGTGAATTGCAACAATATTGTAATGAGAATGGCGTATCTTTTGGGATTGATGAGTCAAATTTAACCAATCATTATACGCGTAATGTAATTCGTCATACACAAATTGAAAAGATGAGTCGAGACGAAAAGGAAGCGTGGATATTAAAAATTCAAAATGAGAATGAAGTATGGCAAATAAAAAGAAAAGCCATAGAAGAATTTTTTAAGGATTGGAACAAGGATGTAGATTCCTTGTTGGATCAAGAAGATGCTTGGCTTTATTTAGATACTTTCTTATTTCATTCTTTGCATCATCATTTCTCAAAAAAATATATGGAAGAATTATGTGTTCAATTAAAAAGGAATGTGTTAATTGAAATAGAGAATTATTTATTGGAAAGACATGGTGGTAAGTTGTATTTTATGCCTAGTCCTAAAGATGTGTATTATAAATTGGATGAATTAGAATTTAAGGATTATGCGGATTTTGTGGTTAAAAACGAGGGCAAGACGATTGAAATGTTTAGTGTAGATGCATCTGACTTTCCTTTGGTTATACGTCGCGTTAGAGCAAATGACACAATTCAAATGCGATTTGGAAATAAGAATGTACACCGGTTTTTTGTGGATCGAAAAATCAGTAAGATATATAGAAAATATTGGTTGGTTGTGGAAAATAATGTGGGCAATGTGATTTTTGTACCAGGACTTGGTTGTGATGTAGGGCATTATTCACAAAATCAACAGTTCTATTTTAAAATAAATGGTCTTGATTAAATGTTTATGTTACAATGTGTAGGTAACTTAAGGAGAAAAAACACCATATGATAGCTCAAGATATTGAAAAAGTTTTATTAAGTGAAGAAGAAATTGAAAATCGTTGTGTAGAACTAGCACATCAAATAGAAGCAGATTATAAAGAATCTGGAGATACTCCAATCATAGTTGGATTATTAAAGGGTAGTGTTCCTTTCATGGCTGAATTGATCAAGCGTTTTGAATTTCCATGTGAAATTGATTTTATGTCAGTTAGTTCATACGATGGAACAGAATCTATTGGCGATGTTCGTATTTTAAAGGATATGGACTTATCTTGTAAAAACCGTTCTATTTTGGTTGTAGAAGATATTATTGATACAGGTAGAACTTTGGTTGAAGTAAAAAAGATGTTTAAAAATAAAGGTTGTCTAGATGTTCGTTGTGTAACATTATTAGATAAACCAAGCCGTCGTGTTTGTGAAATTGAGGCGGATTATGTTGGCTTTGAAGTGCCAAATGAATTTGTAGTTGGATACGGATTGGATTACAACCAAAAGTATCGTAACCTACCATTTATTGGTGTTTTAAAGCCGGAAATTTATCAGTAGGAGGAAGATTATGAAGAAGTGGTTAAATTATTTACCAACCATCTTCATTTTATCAATTGTATTATCATTAGTTTTTTATAGTTCACAGGGCAGTACTGTACAAATGAATTATACACAATTTGAGAAAATTGTAGATGAAGTTGATTTTAAAAAGAGTTCTATGACAATTAGTTCCACTGTAATCCATTTGGAAGGAACTTATGAGCAGAATTCAAAGACAGTTGGATACAAGGTTATTGTTCCAAGAACAGAAAAGAATATTGAAAAGTTAGAAAAGTCTTTACAGAGAAATGGTGGAAAATTAACTGTAGAAGATCCTAATCAAGGCAGTGTATGGATTTCGATTCTTTCTCAAATTATTCCATTCTTAATTATAGCGGTATTCTTCTATTTCATGTTCGCAAAAATGGGTGGTGGAGGCAACAATAAAGCCTTCGAATTTGCAAAATCAAAAGCTCGTGTTGAATCAAATGTAAAAGTTCGTTTTAAAGATGTTGCGGGTTGTGAAGAAGAAAAAGAAGAAGTAAAAGAAATTATTGATTATTTGCGTTCACCAAAGAAATTTACGGATATGGGAGCACATATTCCTAAGGGAATTTTAATGGTAGGTCCTCCAGGAACTGGTAAGACATTGCTTGCCAAAGCCGTAGCTGGAGAAGCCAATGTTCCATTCTTCTCGATTTCAGGTTCGGACTTCGTTGAAATGTTTGTCGGAACAGGTGCGAGTCGTGTTCGTGATATGTTTAAAACAGCACAAAAGAGTGCACCATGTATTATTTTTATTGATGAAATTGATGCCGTAGGACGTCAGCGTGGAGCTGGTATGGGCGGTGGAAATGATGAGCGTGAACAGACATTGAACCAATTGTTGGTTGAAATGGATGGTATGACAGATAATGCGGGTATTGTGGTAATTGCAGCTACAAACCGTCCTGATGTATTAGATCCAGCATTGTTACGTAGTGGTCGCTTTGATCGTCGTGTTACGGTTAGCTTGCCAGATATTAAGGGTCGTGAAGCTATTTTACATGTGCATGCCCGTAATAAAAAATTGGCGAGTGATGTTTCACTTGCAAACTTGGCAAAACGTACTCCAGGATTTTCTGGGGCTGATTTAGCTAACGTCTTGAATGAAGGTGCAATTTTAGCGGTTCGTAAAAATGAAGCTAAGGTCACTATGACAGATTTAGACGAAGCGATTGACCGTGTTATGATGGGACCTGCGAAAAAGAGTAAGAAGTATACTGAAAAAGATAAAATTCTTGTGGCTTACCATGAGGCAGGACATGCCGTTATTGGTTTGAAGCTTGAAGATGCAGATATGGTTCAGAAAGTTACAATTATTCCTCGTGGAGATGCGGGTGGATATAACTTGATGACACCTCGTGAAGAGAAGTATTTCCACAGAAAATCTGAGTTTATTGCACAGATTACTGGTTTACTTGGTGGTCGTACAGCTGAGGAAATTCAATTTGGAGAAATTAGTGCGGGTGCCGTAAATGATATTGAAAAATTAACAGAAATCGCTAAGAACATGGTTCGTGTATATGGTATGTCTAGTTTGGGCCCTATTCAATATGCGGATCCTCAAGGAAATGTCTTCTTAGGAAGAGATTATACAAAGGGTAGTGATTATTCTGCAGGTGTAGCAGCTGAAATTGATAAAGAGGTTCGTGCAATTGTGGATGAGTGTCATGAAAATTGTCGTAAGATCTTAACAGAAAATAAAGATTTGTTGGATTTGATTGCGAATAATTTATATGAACATGAAACATTAACAAATGAAGAAATCACGAACTTAATGAATTATGGACAGTTAACAGATCCTAATGTTGAAACAAGTGAAGAAGAGGAAAAACCAGAACAAGAAGTAGTTCAAGTTCCAGAGATTCCAGAAACTTCAACTGGTGTAGATCAAAAGGATTTGGATGATGCGTTCAATGAATTAACTAAGAAAAAAGATTAATTACATACTTAAGCCATCGATTGATGGCTTTTAGTTTGGCTTGAAATGGATACAAGAATTCAGTAGAATGGTGCTAGTGAATTTTATTGTGGAGGATATTATGAAAGATCAACTTTTAAAAGCTCTTGTTTTAAATGAGCATGTTCGTTTATATATTGTGCGCACAACTGATTTAGTACAGGAAGCGCAAGATCGTTTTGATTTACATCCATGTGCTTGTGCAGCTTTAGGAAGAACGTTGTCCGTAGCGAGTATGATGGGTGCTATGTTGAAATCTGAAGAGGAAATGTTATCAATCACAATTAATGGACATGGTCCAATTGGTTCGATTGTGGTAGATGCATATGCGAATGGAAATGTTCGTGGGTTTGTTTCAAATCCACATGTAGAGGATGTTTTGATTCGTCCAGGCAAATTAAATGTAGGGGCTGTTGTAGGTACAGATGGAACTTTAACAGTTACGAAAGATTTGAGCATGGAAGAAAACTTTTCTGGTTCGGTTGAGTTACAAAGCGGTGAAATTGGGGATGATTTTGCCTACTACTTTACTTTATCTGAACAAACGCCAACAGCGGTATCTTGTGGAGTCTTAATTGGTACAGATGGTCGTGTTGCTAGTGCAGGAGCTATGATTCTACAAATGCTTCCAGATGCAACAGAAACAGATATTTCTATTTGTGAACACGTGCTTGAAGGGTTGAAACCAATGAGTACTTTGATTCAGGAATATGATGATTCAAGTTTAGAAGCTTTGGCAAATGATATGTTTGAAGATGCCAAGATTTTAACAACACAACCAGTGGCATATGATTGTCCTTGTTCAAAGGTACGTATGGCTAGAGCTTTGGGTACTATTAAAAAATCAGATGTGTTAGAAATGGCCGATAAAGAACATGGTTGTGATATCACATGTAATTTCTGTAATGAATCGTATCATTTTACAGAAGAAGAATTAAGAGCGATTGCGAGTAAGATGCATGATTAAGATTGGAAATGTAGAAATTGAAAATCCTGTAGTCATTGCGCCGATGGCAGGTATTAGTAATATCGCATTTCGAAGAATTGCGAAACGTTTTGGTGCCGGTTTAGTTTGTAATGAAATGGTAAGTGACAAGGCATTGTACTATGATTCATTAAAGACGAAACAAATGTGTGCCATTGATGAAAATGAGCATCCAGTATCTTTTCAGTTGTTTGGTCATGACATTGATACGGTTGTGTATGCAGCTAAATATTTGGATACACAAACAGATTGTGACATTATTGACTTTAATATGGGATGTCCGGTAAATAAGGTAATCAAAGCTCAGGCAGGAAGTTTTTTGATGAAGGATATTGACTATGCCAAAGAGCTTGTATCCAATATTGTCCAAAATGTAAGTAAGCCAGTAACAGTTAAGATGCGTTTAGGTTTTGATACGTATCATATCAATTGTGTTGAAATGGCGAAGGCTATGGAGAGTGTAGGTGTTAGTGCTGTAGCTGTGCATGGACGTACACGTAATCAAATGTATGAAGGAAAAGCCGACTGGTCTTATATTAAACAAGTAAAAGATGCTGTGTCGATTCCGGTTATCGGAAATGGGGATGTTCGCAGTGTAGAAGACTTTCATCGTATGATGAATGAAACAGGGTGTGATGCCGTTATGTTAGGTCGTGGAATTGTTGGAAATCCATTTTTGATTCAAGAATGCGTGGATTCGATTACAGGTCAGAAACATGAATTTTCAATGGAAGATCGCATTGAGATTTGTATGGACCATGCCAAAGGATTAGCGGATACAAAAGGTGAAAAGGTAGCTATTCGTGAAATGCGAGGTTTGGCTAGCTGGTATTTAAAGGGGCTTCCAAGTTCAAGAATCTTTAAGAATGAGATGTCACAAATGAATACATTGGAAGATTTAGAGAATATATTACATCAATTCATGGAGGTGCAACGATAGTTGCATCTTTTTGTGTATTGGTAAGCGTTTTCAAAATCTAAAAAATCTGCTTTAAGTTTCTTGCGTTCCGGTATAAAATATATGTACGGAGGTTATATCATTATGGATCAAAGAAAGACAAAAGCCTTTTTTGAAGGGCGTGATATACATGCATATAATATTTTTGGTGCACATTTAGAAGGGGATGGCGTTCGCTTTCGAGTATATGCTCCAAACGCAAAAAATATATCAGTAATTGGGACATTCAATAATTGGGATGATCAAGCTAGTAAAATGAAAAAAGATAAACGTGGTATTTGGGAATGCTTTGTGCAAGGTGCAAAGAATCAGGATTCTTATAAATATCGTGTATGGCAGGCAAATGGTGAATTGGTAGATAAAATGGATCCATATGCTTTTTATAGTGAATTAAGACCGAACACGGCAAGTATCATATCGGATTTAAGTTATGATGGATGGACTGACAAAGAGTGGTTGAATCAAAGAAATAAGGGTTTTGATTCTCCTGTGAATATTTATGAAATGCATGTTGGTTCGTGGAAAAAAGAGGATGAGAACGAAGAATTTGTACAATATCATGAAATTGAAAAGGATCTAATTGAACACTGTAAAAAACATCACTTTACACATGTAGAAGTTATGCCGTTATGTGAATATCCATTTGATGGTTCTTGGGGATATCAATGTACGGGTTATTTTTCAAGTACATCTCGTTATGGAACAAATCATGAATTGATGCACTTTGTGAATGCACTTCATGAAGCGGGTATCGGTGTTATCATGGACTTTGTTCCAGTGCACTTTGTGAAGGATAATTATGCATTAGGCATGTTTGATGGTACGCCTTTATATGAATATGCAAAACCAGAAGATGCCAACAGTGAATGGGGAACAGCTAACTTTGACTTATGGAAAGAAGAGGTTCGTTCATTCTTAATGTCTGCAGCTAATTTCTGGATAGACGTTTATCATGTAGATGGATTGAGAATGGATGCGATCAGTAATGCGATTTTCTGGCATGGAAATAAAAATAATGGAGTAAATGAAGGTGCATGTGATTTTATGAAGCGTATGAATCACTTGTTGAATGAAGAACATCAAGGAAAAATCATGTTGATTGCAGAAGACTCTAGTGATTTCCCTAATGTGACGAAACCTAGTTATGCAGGAGGCTTAGGATTTGACTACAAGTGGGATCTTGGATGGATGAACGATACATTGTCTTATTTGAAAAGAGATCCAATTTATCGCAAGTGGCATCACCACGATATTACATTCTCAATGGCTTATTTCTATTCTGAAAGATTTATCTTGCCATTTAGTCATGATGAAGTTGTACATGGTAAGGCAACCATTGTAGATAAGATGTGGGGAAGCTATGAAGATAAATTTGCCCAGGCAAGAGCTTTATATGTATATATGTTTGCACACCCTGGTAAAAAATTGAATTTTATGGGTAATGAAATTGGTCAATTGCGTGAGTGGGATGAACAAAAGAGTTGTGACTGGTTCTTATTGGATTATCCAATGCATGATGCGTTTAAACATCTGTGTGAAGATTTAGGTAAGATCTACACAGAAAATGATGCATTCTTCAATCAGGATTATGATCCGAGTCGTTTCTGTTGGATTGATGCAGATAATGTTGGACAAAATACGTTCTCATTTATTCGTAGAGGGTCAAAGAAAGACTTTGTCATTATTATGAATTTCTCTACAAATCCATATGATCACCAACAATTTGGTGTTCCTTGTAAAGGTAAATATAAGGAAATCTTAAATACAGAGTGGGATAAATATAATGGAAATTTAAAAGACCATACGCCTCAAGAAGTACAAGCTATGCGTCTAGCAAGACATAATCAGCCATATATGATTGAAGTCAACGTACCTAGTTTTGGTGCTATGATTTATGAAGTTGAAAAGTGAGATTAATTTCTCACTTTTTTTGTGAATTTCTCCTTTTTTTTACGTATAAGAGAGTGTAGAAAAAAAGGAGAATATAAAATGGAAAAATTAGATGTAGAATTTGAAATGTTTCGCAAAAGAGTGTACAACTTACAGGTCCGTGATTTTTATTTACTTTTAATGAATCGAGGATGTGATATTGATACACTAAGGAAATTATTTTTGGATGTAGATGAAAAACTATCTATGAAATTGGATGGTATGTTCTATTATGCACAATCAAATATGATTCAAGAAGTGTTAGAAAGAGTAATCAAACAAGAACAGACAAATGCGAGAATGGATTGTTTTAAAAGGTTGTATGAAAAGGGGATGGATGTGATTGAGGTTTTAGAATTGCTTGGAATTTCACAAAATGATATAGAAATGATCAATGAAGCAGCTTATGTTTGGCAAGATACGCATTTGTGAAATAATTGATTTTTGAAAAGGGTGTATTGTGATGAAAAGTTTGTTATAATGTATGCGCAAAAAGGAGATAACTTAAATATTATGGAAAACAAGGAACTTGCATTGCACGCAAAAAATATTCGTAGAAATATTGTGAAAGAAGTGTATAGTGCCCAAAGTGGACACCCGGGTGGAAGTTTAGGTGCAACTGACATTTTGACAGAGTTATACTTTGAAGAAATGGATATTAATGAGGAAAACTTAAATACATTAAATCGTGATCGTTTTGTATTGAGTAAGGGACATGCAAGTCCGGCTTTATATGCAGTACTTGCTGAAAAAGGATTCCTTCCAGAAGAAGAATTGACTACTTTCAGAGCTATCAATTCACGTTTACAAGGACATCCTAATATGAATTATGTAGAAGGCGTAGATATGTCTACAGGTTCTTTAGGACAAGGTATTTCTTGTGCTGTAGGTATGGCGTTGGCAAATAAATTAGATAAAAATGATCATCGTATTTATACTGTACTTGGAGATGGCGAATGCCAAGAAGGACAAGTATGGGAAGCTACAATGTCAGCAGCTCACTATAAGTTAGATAACTTATGTATTATTGTTGACAACAACAACCTTCAAATTGATGGTCATGTAGATGAAGGTATGAGTGTTTATCCTTTGGATAAAAAATTCGAAGCTTTCAACTGTCACGTAATCAATATAGATGGTCATGATTTTGATCAATTGCGTGCTGCACTAAAAGAGGCTCGTGAAACAAAAGGAATGCCAACTGTAATTGTTGCCAAAACAATTAAGGGTAAAGGTGTTTCATTTATGGAAGATCAACAAGGATGGCATGGAGTAGCACCAAATGAAGAACAATACCATGCTGCAATGAAAGAATTGGAGGCAGAATAATGGCAAAAGTAGCTACACGTGTCGCTTATGGTGATGCTTTAAAAGAATTAATGGTTGAAAATAAAAATGTCGTTGTATTAGACGCGGACTTAGCTGGTAGTACAAAGAGTGGAGAAGCTAAAAAAGTAGATCCTGCTCGCCACTTTGACATGGGAATTGCTGAAGGAAATATGATGAGTGTTGCAGCTGGTCTTGCGGCTAGTGGAAAAATTGCATATGCATCAACTTTTGCAATGTTTGCGACTGGACGTGGATTTGAACAAATCCGTAACAGTATTGGATATCCTCAATTAAATGTTAAAATCTGTGCTTCTCACGCTGGAATTAGTGTTGGAGAAGATGGCGCTAGTCACCAATGTATTGAAGATGTTAGCTTAATGCGTGGCATTCCAGGTATGAAAGTTATCGTTCCATGTGACTACAATGAAGCTAAACAAGCATGCAAGGCTGTAGCTGAAATTGATGGTCCTTGCTACGTTCGTTTAGGTCGTAGTGGCGTTGAAAGTGTAAATGGCGATGACTATAAATTTGAACTAGGAAAAGGTGTTGTCCTTCAAAAAGGTGAAAAAGTGGCTCTAGTTGCGACTGGATTGATGGTTCAAGAAGCATTAGAGGCTGCTAAGAAAATGGAAACAGCTCCAACTGTAGTAAATATTCATACAATTAAACCAATCGATAAAGAATTGATTGTTGAACTTGCAAAAACTCACGATAAAATCGTAACTTGCGAAGAACATTCAATTATTGGTGGTTTAGGTAGTGCTGTTGCCGAAGTATTAGCTGAAGCAGGAACGGCATGCAAACTTGTTCGTGTCGGTGTTCAAGATGTATTTGGTGAAAGTGGAAAACCAGCTCAATTATTCGCAAAATACAAAATTGATGCAGATGCGATTGTAGAAGCTTGTACAAAGTAGTATGGCACACTATTTCACAAATGATATTGTAAAAGATGCACCAGAAGAAATTACGATACATTTTCGTGATTTTACATATAAGTTAAATTCGAATGCTGGAGTTTTCAGTAAAGATAAGCTAGATGAAGGAACACGCATCCTATTAGAAACTGTATTAGACAATCAGTCAGAACCAGTTTCATGTTTAGATCTAGGTTGTGGAATTGGTCCTATTGCGCTTATTTTAATGGAATATTGGAAGTATACCGAAATGACAATGATTGATGTGAATCAAAGAGCTTGTCAGCTTGCTGATTCAAACATGAAAAAGTATCGTCGTAAGGCAAAGATAATATGTCAGTCTGGTATAAATGAAGGCCAGTATGCTTGCATTCTTTTAAATCCGCCGATTCGTACGGGAAAGGCAATGATTTATTCATTGTTTGATCAATGTATGGAACATTTAGCTACAGATGGTCATTTCTGGATCGTAATGCGCAAGCAGCATGGTGCACAAAGTGCAATCAATTATTTACAAGAAAAAGGCTATGAAGTAGAGAAAGTAGCTCGTGATAAGGGCTATTGGGTAATGAAGATTTCAAGATAATGATTCTGCATTACCTTTTTTTATGGACTTTTTGACAAATGTCATTTATCATCATAAATACAGTAGAGGTGTTAATAAATGAAACAACATCATGTATTTAGCTTTTTGCAAAGAATGGGAAAATCCTTTATGTTGCCTATTGCAGTACTTCCTGTAGCAGGTATTTTTTTGGGTGTAGGAAGTTCTTTAACCAATGAAACAACGATAGCTGCATTGCATTTAGAATCGGTATTAGGGCAAGGAACCTTTTTATATAGTGTTTTAATTTTATTAAAACAAGTGGGCAAAATTTTATTTGATAATCTACCATTAATTTTTGCGGTTTCTATTGCCTTAGGAATGTCTAAGCGAAGAAAGGAAGTCGCGGCACTTGCAGCTATTATTGCTTTTTTTGTGATGCATGCCACGATTAATGCGTTACTTTGTTTAGATGGAAGTATAGTGAATGGTGTAGTTTCAGGCCAGGCTTTAGATGGATCCATTACTTGGGTATGCGGTATGTTGTCGCTTGAAATGGGTGTGTTTGGCGGAATTATAGTTGGACTTGGTGTGAGTTATTTACATAATCGGTTTTATCAGATTCAACTACCAAGTGTGATTTCTTTTTATGAAGGAGAACGCTTTGTTCCAATTGTTTGCGCTGTTACATATGTATTTGTAGGTGTGCTTATGTATTTTGTTTGGCCACCATTACAACATGGCGTTTATAATTTAGGCCGATTGATATCGGATTCTGGCTATTTTGGAACTTTTATTTATGGAGTTATTAAGCGTAGTTTAGTTCCTTTTGGCTTGCATCACGTTTGGTACATGCCATTTTATCAGAGTGCATTGGGCGGTGTACAAATGGTAAATGGTTCAATGATATCTGGTGCACAGAATATTTTCTTTGCGCAATTATCCGATCCAAGTGTGACTCATTTTAGTGTGAACGCAACTAAATTTTTCTCGGGAGAATTTATATTTATGATTTTTGGCTTGCCTGGTGCGGCTTTAGCTATGTATCAATGTGCAAATCCAGAAGCAAAGAAAAAGACGGCGAGTTTATTGCTTTCGGCGGCTTTAACAAGTGCATTAACAGGAATTACAGAGCCGATTGAATTCTCTTTCTTGTTTGTGGCACCATTGTTATATGTTGTTCATGTGTTTTTAGCTGCCACATGTTTTGTAATTGCACAAGCTTTACAGGTTGCGATTGGATTTACTTTTTCAGCAGGTTTACTTGATTTTACGTTGTTTGGAATATTACAAGGAAATGCGAAGACAAATTGGATAACTGTGGTTTTGCTTGGCTTAGTATACTTCTTTGTGTATTATGGGGTATTTAAGTTTCTGATTGTTAAATGCGATTTAAAAACGCCGGGAAGAGATGAGAGTATTAAGGTGTTTGATAAGAAAAAGTATGATTTTAGTTTTGATAAATCTTTGATTGATCCAAGAAGCCAGATGATTGTTCAAGGCTTAGGAGGACGTAGTAACTTTACCGATTTAGATTGTTGTATCACAAGATTAAGAGCGACTATCAAAGATGATTCTTTAATTAATGAGGGGGTTTTAAAAAAATCGGGGGCTGCAGCTATTATGTGCCAGCCAAATGCGATTCAAATTATTTATGGTCCACAAGCTTCAAATATAAAAACAAAATTGGATGAGTATATGTTGAATGTGCCGGAAAGTTATGATTTTGATGATAAAGAAGTTGTTTTGGAAACAAAAACACAGTTTGAACTTGAATGTTTAGTAAATGGGGAAGTAATGCCTATAGAGGAAGCATCGGATTCTATGTTTGCCCATAAACTAATGGGTGATGGAATTATGATTCGTCCAAGTGATGGTGTGGTTGTAGCACCTTGTGATGGTGTTATTTCAATGGTTTATCCAACAAAACATGCGATTGGTATTACAATTGATGATAATACGCAGATTTTAATTCATTTTGGTACGGATTCGGCAAAACTTAATGGCAGGGGATTTGAATTGTTGGTAAAACCAAACCAGAAAGTAAAAGCTGGAGATGTATTGTGGAATGCAGATCTAACGTATATCAAAGAAAATGCGTTGGATGAAAATATCATAGTTGTATTCACAAAAATAAAAGATGGTGCTGAATTAGAAAAGAAATATGGAAAAATGCAATGTCATGATATGATGTTAAGGGTAAAGGGATAATGGATATATGTGTGAAATTTTAAAGATTTTGAATCATAATACAATCTTGGTTTTAAAAGAAAATGAAGAAATAATTGTGATGTCTAAAGGAATTGGATTTGGTAAAAAGCAAGGGGAAAATGTGGAAATTCCGCGAAATGCAAAGCAATATAAGATGCAAAAGTCATATCAGGCGAAACAGAAGTCGAATAATATTTTTGATTACATTGATCCAATGTATATTGAAATTTCATCTGAGATTATTACTTTAACAAAAGAGAAATTTGGTAAAGTAGAACATGATATCTTATTATCTTTAGCAGATCATATTTATTTTGCGGTAAAAAGAATTAAAGAGAAAGATTTTCCATCCAATCCATTTAATATGGATATTCAACTTATGTTTCCTGATGAATATTCAGTGGCATTAAAGGCAAAAGATGTTATTGAAAAATATACGCATGAAGAAATTAATGCAGAGGAAATTGCTTTTATTACTTTACACATTCACTCAGCTATATCGGTAAATAAAGTAGGAGATTCGATGGAAGTTATGCGTGTGATTCGTGAATTCTTCATGAAATTACAGGCCGATTTAAATATTCGTATTGATGCGAATTCATTGTCATATATTCGTTTAATGAATCATATTAAGTTTTTGTTGTTGAGACTGAATAATGATGAGGAATTGCAGATGGATATTACAGAATTCACAAAAGAAAAGTTTCCATTCGCATATGAGCAGGCTCGTGTTTTATGTGAACAATTGAGCCATGTCTTACATAAAGATTTGCCGGATTCAGAGTTGGGTTATTTGGCTTTACACTTGGAGAGAATCTTATCGAGTACGATAACTTCTTGATTTTATTGTTGACAACGCTTTCAGATGGTGGTACATTTTTGATGTAAAAAGTGAATATTCAATAGCGTGTAACTGGTTAGGCAGGCATTTACTATTTTAATTGAAGATATAATCTTTATTGGTTTATTGTATATCTTCAGTTTAAATGTATATGTCTGTCTTTTTTTTGCGTATTGAATTTCTAAGAAAGGATGAAAATATATGGTAGGAATTATTCTTGCAAGTCATGGTGAATTTGCGAATGGTATCTTCCAGTCAGGAGCTATGATTTTTGGTGAACAAGCCAATGTAAAGCCTTGTACTTTGATGCCTAGTGAAGGACCTGAAGACATTCGAAAGAAGATGGAAGATGCGATCGCTTCTTTTGAAAATCAAGAAGAAGTATTGTTCTTAGTTGACCTATGGGGAGGAACTCCATTCAATCAGGCAAGTGCCTTGTTAGATGGTCACGAAGACAAATGGGCAATTGTCACAGGATTGAATTTGCCTATGTTGATTGAAACGTATGCTTCTAGATTCTCAATGGAGAAGGCACACGAAATTGCAGCACACGTAATGCAGACTGCACAAGAGGGTGTACAGATCAATCCAAAAGAATTAGAACCAAAAGAAGAAAAGAAAGCGGAAGTAAGTGCAGCACCTCAAGGAGCTATTCCAGAAGGAACAGTACTTGGAGATGGACATATCAAATATGGCTTAGCACGTATTGATACACGTTTACTTCATGGTCAGGTAGCAACAGCTTGGACAAAGACAGTTGGTCCAAACCGTATCATTGTTGTTAGTGACAATGTAGCTCATGACAATTTAAGAAAGAGCATGATCGAACAGGCAGCTCCTCCAGGAGTAAAAGCGAATGTCGTTCCAATTGACAAGATGATCCAAGTCGCAAAAGATCCTCGTTTTGGAGCTACAAAAGCAATGTTGTTGTTTGAAACACCACAAGATGCATTAAGGGCTATCAAAGGTGGAGTTGATATTAAAGAATTGAACTTAGGTTCAATGGCACACTCACAAGGAAAGGTTGTATGTACAAAGGCCGTTTCTATGGGTAGTGATGATGTAAAAACATTTGATGAATTATTAGCAATGGGAATTAAAATCGATGTTCGTAAGGTTCCAACGGATTCACCTGAAAACTTCGATGAAATTCTTAAAAAAGCAAAAACAGAATTAAAGTAAATTTAGAGGGAGATTATTATGTCAGCGATTAGCGTTATTTTAGTTGTAATTGTTGCCTTCTTAGCCGGTATGGAAGGGGTTCTTGACCAATATGAATTCCACCAACCATTAGTAGCATGTACATTAATTGGTTTGGTTACTGGTCACTTAAAAGAAGGCGTTATGTTAGGTGGTTCTTTGCAGTTGATGGCTTTAGGTTGGGCAAACATTGGTGCAGCGGTTGCACCAGATGCTGCACTAGCTTCAGTTGCTTCTGCAATTATCATGGTTTTAGGTTTAAATGGTGGAACAACAGATACTACAACTGCTATTTCTACAGCAATTGCCGTAGCTATTCCATTATCAGTTGCTGGTTTATTCTTAACTATGCTTTGCCGTACACTTGCAATTCCAGTTGTTCACTTCATGGATGGTGCTGCTGAAAAAGGTGATTTTGGAGCCATTGAACGTTGGCAAATCGTAGGTATTTGCTTACAAGGTATTCGTATTGCGATTCCTGCTGCTGCATTATGCTTCGTGCCTAGTTCAGTTGTAACAAGTGTATTAAATGCAATGCCAGCTTGGTTATCTGGTGGTATGACAGTTGGTGGAGGAATGGTTGCTGCTGTTGGTTATGCAATGGTAATCAACATGATGGCTACAAAGGAAACTTGGCCATTCTTCGCTTTAGGTTTCGTATTTGCTTGTGTAAGTGAATTTACATTAATTGCATTAGGTGTAATTGGTGTTGTTATCGCAATCGTTTATTTAGGTTTGAAAGATGCTGCTAAAAATAATGGTGGAGGATCAAATACTGGTTCTGGTGATCCATTAGGCGACATCTTGAATGATTACTAGGATTTTGAAGGAGGTAAATGAAAATGGCTGAAAAAATTACATTAACTAAACAAGATCGTAAAAAAGTTTGGTGGCGTCATCAATTCCTTCAAGGTTCTTGGAACTATGAACGTATGCAAAATGGTGGATGGTGCTATTCAATCATTCCTGCAATCAAAAAATTATATCCTAACAAGGAAGATCAAATTGCCGCTTTAAAACGTCACATGGAGTTCTATAATACTCACCCTTATGTATCAAGTCCAGTAATGGGTGTTACACTTGCTTTGGAAGAAGAAAAAGCAAATGGTGAAAATGTAGATGATACAGCAATCCAAGGTGTTAAAGTTGGTATGATGGGTCCTTTAGCTGGTGTTGGTGACCCAGTATTCTGGTTTACAATGCGTCCAATCTTAGGTGCTTTAGGTGCTTCTTTAGCATTAAGTGGAAACATTTTAGGACCAATCTTATTCTTCGTATTATGGAACGTAATTCGTTTAGCGTTCATGTGGTATACACAAGAATTTGGTTACAATGTAGGTACTAAAATTGCTGAAGATATGTCTGGTGGACTTCTTGGTAAAATTACTCAAGGTGCAAGTATTTTAGGTATGTTTATCATTGGTGCATTGGTTCAACGCTGGGTAAGTATTTCATTTACTCCAGTTGTTTCAAGTGTTACTCAATCTGAAGGTGCATACATTGATTGGTCACAAATTAAAGGAAATGCTGACGGAATTAAGAGTGCATTAGAACAATATTCTTCATTAGGAGCTACTGGTTTAAATCAAATCAAAGTTACAACTTTACAACAAAACTTAGATTCTTTGATTCCAGGTCTTGCAGCTTTATTATTAACTTTATTATGCTGTAAATTATTGAAGAAGAAAGTTTCTCCAATCACAATTATTATCGCATTATTCGTAGTTGGTATTATTGGTCGTGTAATCGGAATTATGTAATAGCTTGAGGAGGTACATATGGCACAATCATTAAATTCAAAAGTTGATTTAACAATCAAGGCAACATCTTTTGCAGGATTGAGTTCCAATGGAAATGTCATGGTTGGAAATAAAGCATTTGAATTCTACAATGAAAGAAATGTTGAAGATTGTATTCAAATTCCATGGGATACAATTGATCGAGTAGAAGCGAGTGTCTTATTTAACAAAAGTATTTCTCGATTTGTGATTTTCATAAATGAGAAAACATACTTTACTTTCTCTACAAAAGACAACAAAAAAACACTTCGTGCTATAAGAGAATATGTACCTGCAGATCGAATGCTTCGATCATTGAGTTTTTGGGATGTGTTTAAACGAGGTTTAATGTATATTCCAAATAAATTACTGCATTCTAATAACTAAGTATTGTTAACCCAATCCGCATTATGCTGATTGGGTTTTCTTTCTTTTAAATTGGTGTACACTAATAGCAAGAATACAGGATAAAAGATAATATATGGAGAATAAAAAAAGCGAGTTATTTTAATGAAAAGGGTGTGGATTTCTAGAATTCCACATCCTTGTTGTTTAATATATGATCAAATATGTAATGTCCTACACCACCATCAAGACAATCGTAGTCAGTAATATTGTCGGCTAATGCCTTTGTGTTTGGATTGCCATCTTTTAGGCAGACTCCCCATCCACTTGTGAGTAGTAAAGAATTATCGTTTTCATTATCACCAAACGCAATTGTATTTTCTAAGTGGATTTGATTCCATTCGCAATACATTTCTAAACCTCTACCTTTAGAGAAACCACTATACATTAATTCGATAGTTCCTGGGAATGTTTCAATAGTTTGGTATTTCCCTTTATATTGTACTTCTACTTGATCACGGATAAGTTGCGTTGTTTCTGGGTCTGTTCTAAATAAGAACTTATAAACAGGTTTTTCACAAAAACCATCAATATCACCTGTTTTATCAATAAGTGGAATGTTTCTTCGTTTTGACATATCTAACAAATCCTCGTTGATATTCATAACGTTGTGTAGTTGATTTCCTTCAACGTTTATAGACACTTTATTTTCTTCAATGATTGGCATCAAGAAAGTTAAGACTTCTTTCATTTCTTCAATACTCATCATGTCCATTGTAAATGTCTTATCCAGGTTTCGATCATAGATCATGCCACCATTCATTCCGATTATGAAATCAAATTCAAACCCTAATTTCCAAAATATTCCTTTTGTTTTTTCCATTTCGGTGATTTCTCTTCCGGTTGCCAAGCCAAGCTTAACGCCTCTATTATGCAATTCTTGTAAAGCCTGTATTGTGATTTTAGGTAAAGGACTGCTTTTCGAACTTAAAGTCATATCGACGTCTGCAGCCAAGACCTTAATTTTATTAATCATAAAATGTACCTCCATTACATAAAATGTATACGATTTCATATGAAGTTGCAACTTGAAAGTTATATTGTACTACCTGTTTCGTTTTGTATTTTGTCTTTAGGTAAGCTATACTTTAGAGACGTGAAGGTGGTAAATAATGAATTTTTTAGTGCGTAGATTTATAAAGAATTATCAAGATACAAAAGATGCCAATGTAAGAACAAATGTTGGTAAATTATCGGGGATTGTGGGTATATTTAGTAACTTATTTTTATTTGTGATTAAGTTTATGATTGGTACCATTGTACATTCGGTATCTATTCAAGCTGACGGAGTAAATAACTTAACAGATGCGGGTTCGAATATTATTTCGATTTTATCTTTTCATCTCGCAAATAAGCCAGCAGATAAGGATCATCCATTTGGTCATGAAAGAACGGAAACAATTGCGTCTTTATTTGTAGGTATATTGATTTTAGTTCTTGGTTTTGAAACCGCAAAAGAAAGTATTTCTAAAGTGATTCATCCGGGAAGTATTGATTTTAGAATTGCATCCGTCATTATTCTTTTAATTTCTATCATAGTTAAATTTTGGATGTATGCATACAATAAGAAACTTTCTAAAACATATGATTCAAGTCTATTAGAAGCAACGGCATTAGATTCAATTAGTGATGTATGTGGAACAACGGCAGTTCTTGTATCTACATTATTGTCTCCAGTTCTTCACTTTAATCTAGATGGATATATGGGTATTGTAGTTTCAGGAATTATCCTTTATGGAGCTTATGGCTTATTAAGAGATATGATTAATTCTTTAATTGGAGAAGCACCAGATCCTGAACTTGTACACAATATTGTAGATAGGATTATGGCACATCCTGCAATTTTAGGTGTACATGATATGATGCTACATAATTATGGTCCAAATAAGATTTTTGCGAGTGCCCATGTAGAAGTGGATTCCTCAAAAGATATTTTTGAAACGCATGATCATATTGATAATATAGAGCGTGAAGTTAAAGAAAATATGAATATTGATTTAGTTTTACATATGGATCCAGTAAAGGTAAATGATCCAGAAACAGAGTTGTACCGTGCAAAAGTAGTCAAAGCTATTCATCAAATTGATCCAAAATGGGGATTTCATGATTTTAGAATTGTGTCAGGACCAACACATGTAAATTTGGTGTTTGATTTGGTAATTCCGTTTGAAGAAAAGTATTCACAAGAAGAAATAGAAGATATGCTTCTAAAGCATATTCAATCGGATAAAAAGATTTATTTCGTACTCACAATTGATCATCCATACGCATAAGGCAGAAGGGTTTAAACTTCTGCCTCTATTATTTCTGGGATTACTTGGATTTGAGATTTATTCTCTTTAGTTAATGTATTTGAAATAAATACATCCACTTCTTTGAATTTACAGTATGTGTATTCTGGTTGTGCATTAAATTTATTTTTGTCAGTTACCACAATGATTTTTTCACTTTGTTGAAGAATATGTCGCTTTAATTCATATTCATTTTCATAAGTAGTAAATCCATTGTTGTCTTTAAATCCTTTGGTTCCTAAAATCGCAACATCAATATGAATATAATCGATAGTTTCACTGGCAAAGTTTCCATAAGAGCGATAGGCATTGTTGGAAATGTTTCCGCCAATTAAAATAACGTGCATGTTTAGTTTAGCGCATTTGTAGGCTACAAAGATGGAGTTTGTCACAATCGTAATATTATGAATGGATTGAAGAAAAGGAATACCTGCAAGACATGTACTACCGGCATCTAAATAGACAACCATTCCTTCTTTGATAAAGGTGCAGGCTTTCTTCATGATTTGTTTCTTTTCCTCAATATATTCTTGATTTCTTAATGAAATGGGCATTTCATCAGGTTCTTCTAAAAGTAGCGCATAGCCATGCTCTTTTTTTATGATTTTAGAATTTTCAAGTTCAATAATATCTTTACGAATGGTTTCGCTTGAAGTTTGAAAGTAATCAGCTAAATCGGATATCTTGATTTTTGGATGTTCCTGCAGAAGTTGACGAATCTTGAATTGTCTTTCATCTTTCTTTTTTGACATAAGCTACACCTGTGTGACTTTCTTGACTGTTTTTACAACATCATATTGTTCTGCTGTTAAATGGTTTGTGATGAATTCGTCAAACTCATTAAATTTACAAAAGGCATAAGGCGCAATATCTGCCTTATTATTAACTTTACTTGCATCACTGATCATGATTTTTTTTGCGGATTGATTCATAACATGACGTTTAAAACCAAGTTCATCGGCTGAAATGGTGGTAAATCCATGACTCTTTTCAGTGAAAGCATCTGTTCCCATGATGGCTAAATCAATGCTTAAATGGTCGATGATTTCGGTTGCGAAATGTCCATAGGTTCTTTTCCCTATATTAAATAATAAACCACCAGCCATGATGATGTTTAAATTCATGTTGGCACATTCATAAGCTACAAGAATAGAGTTGGTGACAATGGTGATGTCACTTTTGTTTCGTAAAGCACTTATAGCCGTTAAAATTGTGCTTCCAGAATCCAAATATACGATCATGCCATTTTCAATTCGGCTAAATGCTTCTAGGGCCACAATTTTTTTCATTTCTTTATTTTTTTGTGCTTTTAATTCGACAAATGTTTCGACAGAAGAACTTTGAATCTTGGCGTATCCATGTTCTCGAATTAATATTTTTCTTTCTTGTAGTTCATCTAAATCTTTACGTAGTGTTTCTGGAGTAACAGAAAGTAATTTGGCAAGTTCTGCGACTTTTATTTTCTCTTTTCCTTCAAGAATTTGACGAATTTGAAGTTGTCTTTCTTCTTTCTTCTTTGACATGTTTTCACCTATTTTCTTTTGAATCCAATTAAATTATAAACGAAATATTTTGAAAACAGAATAAAAAGTGGGAATACAAATAATTTGAAAGTGAGTAATGAATTCAATATTGTTTCTGTGCATAATGAGACTGTCTAAAGAAAGTGTGTGATAGATATGGTAGTTCGATTGAATCCGGTTGAATTTGCGAAGGCAATGATGAAAAAGAAGAAACAATTGATTCCCACACCGATTGTTTTAGATAATGGAATTGCCGGTATTGTGTATGGATATTATGATGGGGATGATTTTTATTATTTGAATTGTCTTGATGTCGATGTTTCTAAAAAAGAAGAATTAAGAGAAATGAATGTAATGGAATTGAGGCAAGAAATAGCGTTAAAGATTAAAATTTTTGTAGCCAACTCAAATTGAGATAAAATTTTTTGAATCTTAAATAAAAACTTGGAAAACGAAAAAATGAAATTAGATTCTTGAGAAGAATCCATAATTCATACATAATGCAGGTGTCAAAGGGGGTATAAGAAATGTGTACTGTCGTCCATCTTGAACCAGAAGATTTCGCAAGAGAATTAGTTCATAATCAAAAAAATGTTTATGCCAGAACGTATGTCCTCGATTGTGGGCTTGCCGTAATTATCTATATGTGTCAAGATTCGCATTTCCTATACTACTTAGACAGACCGGATTGTTCGAAAGAAAAAAAGGACATGCTGAAATCGATGGATTTTTATGAACTGCATGCCGAAATCTATCGTAAGGTCAATTTAGATAATCGCCTTCGCGAAAGACAAAACAACCCAAGCTAGATTGCTTGGGCTTATTTAATATATCCAAAGGTAAAGTGTTCGCCTGTTTGTTTATCATTACGATAGCTAAAACATGTATTGAGCTCTTTTTTTGTATCATATACACTTGGATGAATGTTTTGTGCCGGAACCCCTAATTCTTTACACATTTCAATATTGATACCTTGATTATCAATATAGGCTTTTTCATTTGGCATATAACGAATGAAAGGTGTTGTATCAATGCTGATTTGTTTCATTTGTTCAACAACTTCCATGCCAACTTCTAAAGAATCAAATTGAATACTTGGAGAAAAATATACGTGACAAGATTTGGGGTGAATCAAATCTTTTTCGATTAATTCGCTCAAGCATTTTTTTGTGATTTCTAAAGTAGTTCCTTTCCATCCAGAATGAATGGCACATATGCATGGTGTTGTTTCATCAATGACAAGAATACCTAAGCAGTCAGCCGTAAATACACCAATTAGAATGTTTGGCTCTGTCGTATATACGGCATCTACATTCATAATGCTTGTATTTTTGTCATAGGCACCCTTACCTTTATCACTAGAAGTAACGTGGGCCATGTTGTTTGTGTGCTTTTGCCAAGGAAGTGCCCAGTTATCTAGAGGCATATTTAGTTCTTCAGCTAATCTTTTGCGGTTGATCATAACAGCTTCTGGATCGATACATACATGGAGTGCGGTATTGTTCTTTTCAGGAAGAGCAATATTTTTTAGTGTAGTAGCACCAAATATGTGTTCGTTATTGACATGAATAATTTTATTTGTTTGAATAGACATCTGTAATTTCTCCAATATATACATAGTGCAAATCATCGAGTGGATAATTTTTTTCGTAAATTTCAGGCAATAAGAAATATTCTTTTTCGAGTTTTCCAACATAGAGCTTCTTACAAATAAAGACTTCTTTAGCTTCTTCAAATGTAGGATTTCCATCTACCATTTCAATATGGAAATTCACTTTTGAAATCTTATCTTCATCCTTACCTGATTTTGTGCCTAAGTAAGATAGTTCTTTATGCTTATCATCAAAGAAAGATAGGGTAAACGTCTCACTTTCATCAACGAATTCTTTTGTGTATCTTTGTGGTCGAATAAAGATTATCGCAACATCCTTATTCCATAAGTGACCAAGTGTCCCCCAAGAAGCGGTCATAGTGTTGGTTTTACCGCTTTTTGTAGCACTGATAAGTAGCCAGTCTTTTCCAATCTTATCAAAAGGATTGAAGTTTAGACTATGAATATCAACTTTTTCAAACATATATAATTCCTCCTATATTCTGTGTTTTAAAATTAAATAAACTTCGGCTTTTGTTGCTTCTGGATATGGTTGTACAAATAGAAGTCCAATTCCGCAACAAATTGCGCCTAGAATTATCCATCCTAAAAAAGATAAATCTAAGACAAATAGATCCATCTTTTGTCCAGTCGTCATTTGTTTGGACAAAGAGAAGGCTTCATCAGCCGAAAGATTTGGATTTTCTGCCAATAGATATGGAATCATAGAATATTCGTAAGCTTTAATAACTCCAGGTACTATGAATAAGAATAGCCATAGCAGGGTTTTTAAATCCATTAAAAACAGGATTTTTACCACATTTAAATAATTGCCTTTAAACCCTTTGAATATTTCACTTAGTTCAGGATTCTCGTTATTATTCTTTATAAAGTATCCATTTTTTCCAACTACAATAACATTACCAATAAAGATTGTATAGAGGATTCCTAAAATACTAGCAACAGAAATAAAGGAATAAAATATATATTGGAAATTAGATGAATAGAATATAGGTTGGGCATCATAAGAAAGATTGTTTGAAGCAAAATCTTGTACTCTTTCAATAATCGTTGTTTTTCCACCAGTTAATATTCCTGTAAGCAGAGTTACCACAAACATCTTCCAATAGTTTCGTTTCATAATGAGTTTAGCTTGTTCTTTAA
Organism: Holdemanella biformis DSM 3989; assembly: GCF_000156655.1. Lineage (GTDB taxonomy): Bacteria > Bacillota_I > Bacilli_A > Erysipelotrichales > Erysipelotrichaceae > Holdemanella > Holdemanella biformis. Next base: position 101,752 of record NZ_DS996850.1, on the reverse strand, counting down.
CTTGTTGTCGATTCCACATAGGGAGCACCTTCTTCCTTATATTTTATTTTATCATATAAGAAAATGAATAATGTGGAAAAAGATATATGATTGTACAGTTCGTATAAATAAGGAAACGTATAAAGATTTATATGCATTGATGCGTTTTGTGATTAAAGTTTGTAATGTATATGCCTAAATACAAAG
>NZ_DS996850.1:78458-100935 GCF_000156655.1 Holdemanella biformis DSM 3989 | reverse complement strand
TTACCAGAAAAATGAAAAGGGTGATGTAAAAGTGTGTAGAGCATTAGATGAAATGTTTGAAGAATCGACAAACAAAGGAATCCAGATGGGTATCAAGCAAGGTATTAAACAAGGCATTGAACAAGGAATTGAACAAGGAATTGAGCAAGGTATTGAACAAGGTATTGAACGTGGTGTAAAAAACACACAAATCAAAATAGCGATTAAAATGCTTGTAAGAAATAATCAAACGCTTGAAGAAATATCTGAGATTGTTGGATTAGATTTAGATGCATTAAGAGAACTAAAAAAAAATATTTGATTGAATGGATGTGCAATCACATCCATTCTTTACAAGAAAAGTGACAAAGGCATTGCACTAAATCGATTTGAAGTATATTAAGTTATACTAGACAAAGGTTTCAGCGTTAAAGTTATCGCATCCATCTTCTCAGTGAGTGAAGAATTGATTAAAAAGATTTTGATTCATGTTTAGTGATAGGGGTACGAATATTCGTATCCTTAATTTTTGATTGAAATTTAGCACTCAAATGTTGACGGTGCTAAAAATTGTGATATACTAATAGCAGACAAGGAAAATGAGTGCTAGAAGGAGGCCTTCACAATGGAAATCACACAACGTCAAAAGATAATCTTTAAAACAATAGTTGAAGAGTTCACTCGTTGTGCAGAACCAGTTGGTTCGAAGACATTGATGGAACTTTTAGATTTCCCGGTTTCATCTGCAACCATCCGTAATGAGATGGCGACACTTGAGAAGTTAGGGTTGTTAGAGAAGACACATACTTCGAGCGGCCGAATTCCGAGTCAAAAAGGCTACAGGTACTATGTTGAACATCTTATGGAAGCGGATTTGGATGTTTCTACAAAGAATGCTTTACAGCAAGTCTTTAGTGAAAGACATTATTCGTTAGAAGAAGTTGTTCAAAAAAGCTGTGACATTTTGTCACATATGACAAATTTAACGAGTGTTGTTCTAGGACCTGATAGCAGGCATCAGACTTTACAACATGTACAGTTGATTCCAATCAACAATCAAAGTGCTGTTGCGATCATTGTCACAGATCAAGGACATACAGAAAATAAAGTGTTCCAATTTGGTACAGATGTATCTATGCAGGATATTCAAAATTGTACAGATTTATTAAATGATCAATTAGTGGGAACGCCAATTGAAAATGTTGTTGATAAAATGAAAGAAATTGAACCGATGATGGCGGCAAAACTTGTTCGACATGAAGTTTTGTTTGAAGCGTTCGTTTCAGCCTTTATGCGATTTGCGACTGAAAAAGTTGCGGTTTCTGGACGAAGCAATATGTTGTATCAGCCAGAATTTAGTGACATTAACAAGTTGAAACAAATGATGCGTATATTGGAAAATGGAAATTTATTCCACCAATGGACGGATCAAGAGGGAAATGTAGCAATCCAGATTGGTGAAAGAAACGAGTTGTTACAAATTGGAGATTGTTCGGTATTAACAACAAAATTCCATTATAACAGCGATGAGGAAGGACAATTAATGGTTGTTGGTCCAAATCGAATGCAGTATTCCAAGGTCGTAGCCTTGATGGATTATATGTCAAATGTCATCGAAGACGTCTTTGGGACAGACAAAAATAAAGGAGGTGCCAACGATGAGCAAAGAAGAAAATAAAGAAGTAAAAGAAGAAGTTGTTGAAGAAGTAGCTGAAGAAACAGCTGAAGATGTAGTTGAAGAAAAGAAAGAACCTGATTCAGACGAAATCATTGAAGGTTTGAAGGCAGAACTTGACAAGGCAAAAAATGATGTAGCACGTGCTTATGCAGATACAGAAAACATGAAGAAACGTCTACAGAAAGATGCAGATACAGCTCGAAAATATCGCTTCCAACAGCCAGCAACGGAAATCTTGCCAATTCTTGATTCAATGGAAATGGCTTTGAAAGTACAAACCGAGGATGAAGTGATTAAGAATTATGTCAAAGGCTTTGAGATGATTCATAAACAATTGAAAGGTGTGCTGGAAAAAGAAGGCGTACAGGAAATAGATGTAGCCGATAAACCATTTGACCACAATACAATGCAGGCTTTAATGCAAGAGAAAAAAGAAGGCGTTGAAAGTGGAATGGTTATTGAAGTATTACAAAAAGGATATATGTTGAAGGATCGTATTTTACGACCTGCATTAGTAAAAGTAAGCGAATAGGGAGGTAATTATCATGAGTAAAATTATTGGTATTGACTTAGGTACAACAAATAGCTGTGTTGCGGTTATGGAAGGTAAAGATTGTAAAGTAATTCCTAACCCAGAAGGAAATCGTACAACACCAAGTGTTGTTGCGTTCAAAGATGGAGAACGTATTATTGGTGATGCTGCAAAACGTCAGGCAGTCACAAATAAAAACACAATTAGTTCAATTAAGCGTTTGATGGGAACAAATGAAAAAGTAGAAGCAGAAGGAAAATCATATACACCACAAGAAATTAGTGCAATGATCCTTCAATACTTGAAATCATATGCAGAAGATTACTTAGGAGAAAAAGTAACAAAGGCTGTTATCACAGTTCCTGCATACTTCAATGATGCACAACGTCAAGCAACTAAAGATGCTGGTAAAATTGCTGGATTAGAAGTAGAACGTATTATCAACGAACCAACAGCTGCAGCATTGGCTTATGGTATTGATAAAACAGATAAAGAAGAAAAAGTATTGATCTATGACTTAGGTGGAGGTACTTTTGATGTTAGTATCCTTGATTTAGCAGATGGAACATTCGAAGTATTGTCAACAAATGGAGACACTCACTTAGGTGGAGATGACTTTGATAACGTATTAGTAAACTGGATGGTTGATACATTCAAGAAAGATAACGCAATTGACTTGTCACAAGACCCAATGGCAATGCAACGTCTAAAAGAAGCTGCTGAAAAAGCGAAAAAAGATTTAAGTGGTGTAATGCAGACACAAATTAGCTTACCATTTATCTCAGCCGGTCCTGCTGGTCCATTGCACTTTGATGCAACATTAACACGTGCAAAATTTGATGATATGACTAAACATTTAGTAGAACGTACATTGATTCCAATTGAAAACGCATTAAGAGATGCTAAATTGTCTAAATCTGATATTGACGAAGTATTATTAGTTGGTGGATCTACTCGTATTCCAGCTGTTCAAGAAGCAGTACGTAAAGCATTAGGAAAAGATCCTAACCACTCAGTAAACCCAGATGAAGCTGTAGCTATGGGTGCTGCAATCCAAGGTGGAGTTATCTCTGGTGATGTAAATGACGTATTATTACTAGATGTTACACCATTATCATTAGGTATTGAAACTATGGGTGGAGTTATGACCGTATTAATTCCTCGTAACACTACAATTCCAACAAGCAAATCACAGATTTTCTCAACAGCTGCTGATAACCAACCTGCTGTAGATATCCGTGTATTACAAGGTGAACGTCCAATGGCTAACGACAACAAAGAATTAGGAAACTTCCAATTAAATGGAATCGCACCAGCTCGTCGTGGAGTTCCTCAAATCGAAGTTAAGTTTGATATTGATGCCAACGGTATCGTACACGTAAGTGCTACAGATAAGGGTACTGGTAAAGAACAACACATCACAATTCAAAACTCTAGTGGATTGAGTGATGAAGAAATCGATCGTATGGTTCGTGAAGCTGAAGATAACAAGGCTGAAGATGAAAAACGTAAAGAGGAAATTGATTTACGTAACAAAGCTGAAGGTTTCATTGCACAAATCGACGGAATGTTAGAAGACAATAAAGATAAGATTGATCCAAAACAAGCTGAAGAAACTAAGAAATTGCGTGATGATCTACAAAAATCTTTAGATGAAAATAACATGGAAGAAGTTAAAACAAAATTAGACATGCTTGAAAAAGCTGCAATGCAAGCAGGACAAGCAATGTACAACCAACCAAATGGTGATGCAGCTTCACAATCAACACAAACTCATTCAGGTGATGATGTAGTTGACGGTGAATTCACTGAGAAGTAAAATAAATAAGCAACATTTGAAGTTCTAGCCACGCTAGAACTTCTTCGTATCGTATGGAGGGATTCACATGGCAGAAAAACGTGACTATTATGAAGTGCTTGGTGTCAGTAAAAGTGCGACACCAGATGAAATTAAAAAGGCCTATCGAAAATTGGCCATGAAATATCACCCCGATCGAAATCATGAACCTGGAGCTGAAGATAAGTTCAAGGAAATCAATGAAGCTTATGAAGTATTAAGTGATGAGAAAAAGCGTGCTACCTATGATCAATTTGGTCATGCGGGCATGGATGGAGCCTTTGGACAAGGTGGTGGATTCTCTGGTGGATTCACAGACTTTTCAGATTTAGGAGACATCTTCGGTTCGTTCTTTGGTGGAGGATTTGGCGGTGGAGGATCTCGCCGTTCAAGCAATCAACCTCGACAAGGACAAGACCGTTACATGCAGATGCGTATTGATTTCATGGATTCAATTTTTGGCAAAACAGAAACAATTTCATTGGATGTCGATGAAACATGTAAACACTGTAATGGATCTGGAGCTGAAAGCCCAAGAGATGTGCAGACATGTCCTACATGCCATGGTTCTGGATATGTTATGTCTCAACAAAGAACACCTTTTGGTGTGATTCAGCAACAAAGTGTATGTCCGGATTGTCATGGTACAGGTAAAAAAGTTACACGTGCATGCTCACATTGTCATGGCAAAGGATATGAGCATCGTCGTGTAAAATTGGATATTAAAATTCCAGCAGGAATTCAATCTGGTCAACAGATTCGTATTCCACAAAAAGGCGAAAGAGGATCAAACGGAGGACCTAATGGAGATTTATATATCGAAATTATGGTTACACCACATCCAACTTTCAAACGCGAAGACAATAATATCTTCATCAAAGTTCCAATCAGTTCAATTGATGCAACGATTGGTTGTACAATTCAAGTGCCAACTGTATATGGAGATGTAGAATTAAAGATCCCTGAAGGAACACAACCAAACACTAAATTCCGTCTAAAAGGAAAAGGTGTAAAATCGCGTTCAGGAGAAGGGGATGAATTTGTAGAAGTTCAGGTTGAAATTCCACGTAAAGTATCTCGAAGAGAAAGAGAGTTATACGAAGAATTAAAATCTGGGCAAGCTGAATCTCCTTTTGAAAGATTCAAAAGAGCGTTTAAGTAAATGAAAAGAGCTCTTTCTTTTTTTTCATCTTGTCTGAATCTAAGAAAAACATTGTGAATGTAGCTCTTGAAAGAAGTACATTTTCATCATTAAAGATAAATACTTCATAAACTCCGGTTGTTCTTCCACTTGAAATTTCTTGTGCAATCCCAATCAATTTGCCACCACGACCAGGCTTAATATAATTGATTGTACCTGTAAGTGTAACGCTATCTCTTCCTGTCGCAAAGCTTGCTGCTCCAGCGACTGTATCTGCCAAAGAGAATAGGGCTCCACCATGGACAAAGCCATGTATATTTAGAATTTGTTCATCAATAATCATTTCTACTTTCGCAAAACCATGTCGTACTTCTGTAACACGCATGTCATTGCTTTGAAGAAATTGACTCGAACTATTTAAACGATCCATTAACGCGTGCATATTTTCTTCCATAAACTACCTCCAACAATGCTTTTATTATAGCATGAAATGATGATATAATGCTTATTGTGGTTAAGAAGGAGAATGATTTATGGATTCAAATAATATATTTTTTAAAGTTATTGTGGGTGTAGTATTAGTTGGATATATGGCATTCATTTTTTATCAAAGCTTAAAAGGTGGAATTGCCTACAAAAAAGAATTTGAAAACTTTAAAAATTCACATAAACATTACGAAACAATGGTAGATGGTGGATATTGGGTATGGGTCATGGTTGCGATGGCTGTTGTGGCATTTGTTTTAATGTTTATGGCACCAAAATTAGCTTCCAATGGACAAACCTATTATTACTATTTAGCGTATGGATGTATTGGATTGGTATTCTTAGGATTGTCTATTGATTCATATACACATCGTCGTGTTTATTTTACAGAAGATGGCTTCTTTTTTGAAGATACATATTATCGTTATCGCATGCTTGCAAATTTTGAATTTAAAAATGGTGTCATTACACATAATTGCACAGTGTTAATGAGCAATCGTGATAAAATTGTTGTTACTAAGAAAATTGGTGAAAAGCTACAGGAAAAACAAAAAGCATTTAAAAAAGCAAAGAAAGAGCGTCATAAATAATGTTGTTTTTATCCGATTTAGATGGAACTTTAATGGATTCAAATGGAACTATTACAGAAGAAGACGTGAATTCAATATATCAATGGACACAAAAACATTCATTTGGATTTGTGACAGGAAGAGATCATGCTTTTTGTATGGAACTTGCTTCTAAATATCAATTGTCATGTGAATATATGATTACAGATAATGGGGCAAACGCCTATTATAAAGATCAGAATGTGTATTCTTCTTTAATTGATTTAGATGATGGAATACAAATGTGTAAAGAGATCCTAAAATATAATTTGGATTTATTTTATACAGACGAAGTAGGGAATCGCTATTATCCTGTTTCATCTTATGGAAAAGAAAGACTTCATAGTTTTGAAAAGAAACAACCGAGCTTAGGACGATTTTCAAATATAGATATATTGGAATATTTAAATTCACGAGATTTAGGGTTAGCTAAGTTAAGTATGTATGTTGAAAATGACTTAGATTTGTTATTGAATCAATTTAGAGACTTGTTTAAAAACTATGAAGTAATGGCTACTTCAAAAGATTATATTGAGATCACAAAAAAAGGTACAAACAAATGGGAAGCCTTTTGTCATTTACCTGTCGAAGATGCGATTTTTATTGGAGACGGAGAAAATGACTTATGCATATTAAAAAACTTAAAGAATACATATGTCATGGATCATGCACCTGAGAGTTTGAAGGTATATGGCGTGTGTGTAAAGAGTGTAGCTCAAGCTATAGATATAGAAAGTAGGAAAGAAAATGTCTAGAAAAAGAAAAAAAGGAGCAAAGGCAACAGCTGCTTCAATGGTAATGGATACTTTGAAAAAAAGAGGGGCAGTAGATGAAAAAAGTGCGGTAGATGTAAGTGCGTTTAAAAATTTGCCTTATGCTACTTCAACAATTAGTTATACAATTTCGAATCTAATAGAAGAAGGTGTTGTTGGTAAAACAAATGATGAAAGATTCTATTATGATGATTTAGGATTTAAAGCTTTAGAAACAAAATTTGTACGTGGATATTCAATGATTTTTATTGTACCTATTGTTATCGCAATCCTTGTATATGTTCTACAAAAAGTGTTATAAAAAAGTGTCGCAGTAATGCGACATTTTCTGTAAGGAAGGGAGATTTGAATGGAGAAGCCAAAATCATTTGCGTATATTATCTTCTGTTTAACGATTTGTCTAGCCTTTGCGATTGGCAGTAATTACTTGATTAATACGACTACGCAATCGAATATGATATATAATTCGACGGAGCCACGTAAGATAGGAGCTACTTATATGACCTACAACAATACGTTTTATTCCGTAATCAATGAGGAAATTTCTAGAATCTTAAAGGAACATGGGGATCAGCTCATCGCTTTGGATTCAGCTATGAGTTTAAAGAAACAAAAGGAACAAATTCACTATTTGATTGAACAACAAGTCGATGCCATAGTAATCGCGCCTGTTGATTATGAGGGGTTAGAAGATTCATTAAAAGAAGCATACAGAAATCGTATTCCTGTGATTGTAGTGGATACGGAAGTAAAACATAATAAGAACATTACTTATAGTATTGTCAGTGATAACTATGATGCGGGTGTTCAATGTGCAAAGGATATGATGCGCAAGCTTGATCATGCTAATATTGTTCTTTTACAACATTCCACGACTCGCTCAGGCTACTTACGTATTAAAGGATTTGAGGATACCATTCAATCCAATGAGAACTATAAAGTGGTCAAGCGTATGGAGTGTGATGGACAATTAGAGGTGGCCATGCCCAAAATGGAATCTTTTATTGAGGAAGGAATCGAATTTGATGTTGTAATGTGTTTGAATGATCCAAGCGCAATGGGGGCAATGGCTGCACTTTCATCAAATAATATATTGAAAGATAAATATGTTTATGGCATTGATGGAACGCCGGAAGCAAAAGAAATGGTTGTAGAAGGTAAAATGGCTGCAACTGTGGCACAATCGCCAAAGACGTTTGGAAAAAAGGCTGGGGAGGTAATTTATAAGTTGTTTTCGCAAGAAACAATTAAGAATAAAAATGAAATGAGTCCTGTGCAAATCATCACAAAAGAGAATGTTCAAGATTATTCTACGGAGGGCTGGCAATGATACAAGATATTAAAAAATATAATGTATGGCTTGTCTATGTCTGTATGTGGGTTTTTAGTTTTTTTACTGTGTGGTACACCGCAATTGTGATGTATTATACGTTGGTACATGTGACAAAAAGTGGCTATGCATCCGATTTTATAAAAAATATATCTACACTTTCCAATGTTCCAATGCGTTCTTTTTATATCTCTATATTTATGTTTATTGCGTTATTTTGTTTTGTGTCCATTCGTCCAAAACTCAAATTTTTTTATCATCACCAAATGATTCCTATCTTTATTGAGTTAGGATTCAGTTTGATTTTGATGAAGAATATCTCCTTTAGTGCAACATGTATCTTATTTATCGTCATTGCCGATTGTTTGATGTATGTAGATAAACCTTTTGATCGTTCAATTTGCATCATACTTGTCTTTTTGGCATATATGTTTTCAAATTATGGATATTTATCCAATTATATTCCTATGATTTCATTCCAGGAATATTTGTCTGTATATAATTCAAGAACACAAGGCTTATTGATGGGTATTGAGGTTACTTTAACCAATTTAAATATTGTATTATTTATTGCCTATATATTCTTGTATTTACAAAAGCAGATGAATGAAACACAAAAGTTCGCTTCATTAAATGCTGAATTGAAACGCTTGAATATTCAACTAAAGGGTTATGCGAATTTGCGTGAAAAAATGGGTGAAACCAAAGAAAGAAACCGTCTTGCCCGTGAAATTCATGATACATTAGGGCATACTTTAACGGGATTAAGTGTTGGTCTTGAGGCTTGTCAGGTGATGATTGATAGGGATGTCAATGTCACAAAAGCACAATTGGGTATTTTGCAAGAGAGCGCAAAACGAGGCTTAACAGATGTCAGGCGTTCAGTGGATAAATTGAAGCCAGATGCGTTAGAACGCTATTCATTAAAAGAAGCTTTAGATATGATGATCATGGATTTTCAAAAATTGACGGATGTAACGATTCTTTATTTGTGTCATTTGCCTTTGGTGAATTTAAATGCAGATGAAGAAGAAATCGTGTATCGTGTAGTTCAAGAAGGAATGACCAATTCTGTAAGGCATGGTCATGCCACAAAAATTTATGTTTCGATTGCGCAAGCCGATAATAATTTGATTATAATTATTGAAGATAATGGTCAAGGATGTAAGGATGTAAATCCAGGCTTTGGTATTCATCATTTGACGGAACGTATTAATTTATTACAGGGACGAATTCGTTATTATGGCGATAATGGATTTGAGTTAATTGTAGAAATACCAATGAGAAGAGGAGAGAATAATGGTTAAAATTATGATTGCGGATGATCAGCAGCTCATTCGAGAAAGCTTAAAGATTATTTTAGATTCGGATCCAAGTTTTGAAGTTGTAAAAGTGGTTGGTAGTGGGCAAGAAGTATTAGATTCATTAAAAACAGAAAGTGTAGATATTATCTTGATGGATGTGCGTATGCCAAATATGAGTGGCGTGGATTGTACGCGAATTGTGAAGAAAGAATATCCAAATATAAAAGTTATAATATTAACAACATTTGATGATGACGAATATATTTATGATGCTTTAAAATATGGCGCAAGCGGTTATCTTTTAAAGGGTTGTTCCTTAGAAGAATTGAGTTCAGCTATTCATAGTGTATTATCTGGGGGAGCTTGTTTTAATCCGAATGTGGCAGGAAAAGTTGCACAGTTCTTTTCGCAAATGGCAAACTCGAATTCGGAATTTAGTTTTGAGCATGAGGAAGATTTTGACTTGAGTGATACAGAATGTAAAATCATTGCACAAATTGGGCATGGCTATTCGAATAAAGAAATTGCTCAAAAGCTTGGATTTAGTGAGGGTACGATTCGCAACTATTTAAGTGTGATTTTGGACAAATTGGATTTAAGAGATCGCACACAATTGGCTATTTGGTATTTGTCTAGGGGAAATAAATAATGGTGAGAAAAAGATTAAGAACTTTTTTGATAGCCATATTGGTGTGCTGTTTGGCAGCTACATTTTATTATACACAAAAACCCATTGTTTTAACGATAGGTGTATTTGCGGGTAGTAACTGGAATGTGCCAAGTCCATACGGTGGCAAAATTATTGATGATGTGATTGAACGATTTGAGAAAGCACATCCCAATGTGCAAGTGGAATATGTGAGTGGAATCTTAAAAGAGGATTATTCAGATTGGGTTTCAAAGGAAGCTTTAGATGGAAAACTTCCCGATGTGTTTATGGTGTTGAGTGATGATCTTTCTACATATGCTAAGGTGGGAATGTTAGAACCACTAGATACATATATGCAGACGGATGCAGACTTTAATAAAAATCGCTATTTTTCAACAACATTAAATGCAGGAAATATATATGATCATCAATATGCACTTCCATATGAAAGTTCACCAACTTTGATGTTTGTGAATAAAACGTTATTAGAAGAAAATGGGGTTGCGATTCCAAATGTGAATTGGACTTGGGATGATTTTTATTCAATTTGCGAAAAGTTGACTGTGGATACGGATGGTGATGGAGAAATCGATCAATTTGGAGAGTATGGCTATACTTGGCAAAATGCCCTAAGTTCGAATGGACAGGCGTTGTATGATGAAGAAAGTATGAAGTGTACTTTACAGAAACAAGATGTGTATTCAGCTATTGAATTTGTGCGTCAATTAAATCGTTTAAATCGAAATCAGAATGTGAAAAGTGGATTATTTGATAAAGGGAAGGTTGCCTTTTGTCCAATGATGTTTAGTGAATATAGAACATATAAACCGTATCCTTGGAGCGTTAAAAAATATTCAAGTTTTGAATGGGATTGTCTTCCAATGCCTGCAGGGCCTAGTGGCAATAATGTGTCGCAAATGGATAGTTTACTTTGTGGAATCAGTAAAATGTCCTCTAAGAAAAAAATGGCTTGGGAATTTTTGAAGTTACTTTGTTATGATGAGACAACGCAAGAGAGTTTGTTTAAATATTCGCAGGGTGTTTCTGTGTTAAAGAATGTGTCGACATCCAAAAATGTGACTAAGTATATTCAAGAGGATGCGCCATTGGATTCAAATTATAACTTAGATTTTTTTGATGATATGATGGAACAAGCAATCACGATAAAAAAGCTGGATGGCTATGATCAATTGTATTCGATGGCAGATAGTGAAATTCGAAGAGTTATTGGTACAAATGAGGATATTGAGTTGGCAATGCAAAATTTGAATGATGAATTAAATATATTATTGGAGAAACAGTAGAAAGTTAAATTTCTGCTGTTTTTTGTTTACTTCTAAAAAATGACATTTGTCATCTAAAAGTAGTGACATATGGAAATTGAAAAGGTTTTCATACGGGTTATAATGAATGTGTATTCTATGTGATGCTCATGTTCAAAAGTCGCATAAATGTGTGAAATTATGTGTAATAACACTTGAAAACGCTGACATATTTATTATAAAATATGAGTAAATAAGAAACGCGGAGGTAAAAATAATGAAATATGTAGTTATGGTAAGCCATGGCGAATTTGCACCAGGATTACACAGTGCCGTTAAAATGATGACGGGAGATCGTGAAGATGTATTGTCTACAAGCTTAAAGGACGGAATGAGCGCAGACGAATTTGCATCTAACTTTGCTGAATTGGTTAAAGATTTCAAAGCAGATGACCAAGTCATTTTATTAGCTGATATTTTGAGTGGATCTCCATTCACAAATGCATTGAATGTATTGGATCAAAAAGGATTGCTTCAAAATACTTTAGTAATTGCTGGTATGAATATGCCTCTTGCAATCACTGCTGTATTAATGAAAGATAACTTTGATAATGTACAAGATTTAAAAGATACATTGTTAAGCGAAGGTCGTACAGGATTAACTGATTTTACAGTTGCTTCTGATGATGACGACGAAGATCTATAGGATTTGGCTATAACGCATATAGCGAAGGCATAAACAGAATAAAGGAGGACATATAATGATTAGTTTTATTCGTGTTGATGATCGTATTATCCACGGTCAGATTGTTACAAGATGGTCTAAAGAATACCCTTGTGATGGAATTATCGCAGTTAACGACAAAGCTGCAACTACACCTGTATTGACACAGTCATTCAAGGCTAGTACAGACAAGAAAGTATTTGTTTGGACAAAGGAACACTGGAGAGAAAAAGCAGAAACAGTTAAGAATTCTAATAAAAAATATTTCTTAATTACTAAAAACCCAGTGGATATGAAAGAATTGTTAGTAGACGATGGATTCGTACCTAACGATGTTAAAACAGTAGTTATCGGACCATGTAATGATCGTCCAGGAGCTACAAAATTAGGTCAAAACCAGTCAATTACTCAAGAAGAAGCTGAAGCATGTGAAGCTTTGACAAACGCTGGTTACACAGTATTGTTTGCGTTATTAAAAGAAACTGCAATCGGTACTTGGGACAAATTTAGATCTAAATTTGGTTACTAATAGTGGGAATAGTAAACAGATTGAGATAAATAAAAGAAAAAGGAGAGATTTATAATGAGTTGGTTACAAGCAATTTTAATCGGACTTATGAGTTGTACAGCAGCTAGTACTATCGCTTGCTTAGGTACAACAGTAGGTAACTACACTTTGAACCGTCCTTTAGTTGCATCATTATTCGTAGGTTTGATCCTAGGTGATGTATCTGGATGTATTCAAATTGGTATTCCAATGCAGGTAATGTGGATCGCATTGGTTACACCTGGTGGAACAGTCGCATCTGACTTACGTGCCGTAAGTTACATTGGTATTCCATTGGCTTATGTTGGAGCAAAAGCCGCTGGTATGGATTTTGGAGGAAGTGATGCTCAAGGTTTAGCATCTAGTATCTCAGCCATGACTGGTGTAATCGGTATTACTTTATTCTACGGAACAGCTATGATGAACCTTATTTGGCAACACTGGGGCTGGGCTCAATTGGATAAAGGAAACTTAGATTGTTTAGGAAAAGTTGATGTTGTTCTCCCACTAATTTCACACTTTGTATTATCATTCTTGCCAGTTACTTTACTTTGCTACTATGGATCTGGAGCCGTAGCTGAATTGTTCCAGAGCTTAAATGTTAATGTATGGTATGTAAAAGCTATCTTATCCGTAGGATCAGTACTTCCTGCAGTAGGTATTGGTATCTTGTTAAAATCAGTAGTATCTAAGACTTCTGACTTGATTTACTTCATGTTTGGTTTCGCTTTAGCTGCTTCTATGGGATTAACATTAATTGCTGCTACAGTTGTTGGTGGTGTATTCGCATTGATTAACTACCAAATGACAATGATGAAAGCTACAGGTGCTGTTGGTGGTGCTTCTGTGGATTATGATGACGAGGAGGACATTTAATTATGAAAAAGATTTCTAAGAAAACATTAAATAGTTCTTTCTGGCGTTGGTGGTATGGAAACTTAACATGTTTCTCACATGAACACATGCAGACATTTGGTTACATGTGGTCAATGCTTCCAATCATTAAGGAATTATATCCTTCTCACGAAGAACAATGTGAAAAAATGACGACTTACTATCCATTCTTCAATACTGAACCTCAGATTGGATCTATCGTAGTTGGTATCACAGCTGGTTTGGAAGAAGCTCGTGCAAACGGAGCTGAAGGAATTGATGATGAAATGATCAACGGTATCCGTGCAGGTCTAATGGGACCTTTGGCAGGTATTGGTGACTCATTGATCGTTGGTACATATATTCCTATCTTATTAGGTATCGCATTAGGTTTTGCAGAAGGTGGATCTGTTTTAGGACCTTTATTCTATATCATTGTATGGAATTTAACTTCAATTTGGTTCCAGAAATTCGTATACTTCAAAGGTTATGAATTAGGTGGTAGTGCTGTTGAATTGTTAGTAGGACAAAAAGCGACTGCGTTCCGTGAATCTGTACTAGTTATGGGACAAGTTATCGTTGGTGCGATGGCTGCTTCTTGGGTATCAATTTCAACTAATTATGTAATTGCACAATCTTATGATGCAGAAACTGGTAAATTATCAGACGTAACATTAGGATCTAAATTAGATGGAGCATTCCCTAAGATCTTAACGATGTTATTCGTGTTATTTGCTTGGTGGTTAATGGCTAAGAAAAACATTACTCCAATTAAAGTATTGTTATTGTTCGTAGTTATCGGATTCGTAGGATCTGTTGTAGGATTCTTAGGATAATCACTTAAGACAATTAAAGGCGGGCTTAACTTGTAGAGCCTGTCTTTTTTTCTTATAATATATTTACAATTTTAAAAAGGAGCGTTAATTATGAGTTTGAGCCGCAAAGAAAGAGATCAGCTTGCAGAAGTCATCCAAAGAGAAAATGAAATGGTATTAAAAGTGGGAAGAATGGTCAGAAATGCCTTTATTCTTACTTTGATATTTGGTGCCGTTACATATTGGGGATGGTCTGGAATGACAGATCCAATGTTTCGAAATATTCCTATGAGCGTACGTAATGTAGCTAAATGGATTGCTTTGATTGGTTTGATTTTATCGGGTTTATTTACTGTTTTAGGATTCATTTCTCATAGAAATGGGAAGAAAAGTGTATTAAAGAAGATTGATTTATACGAAGAAAAATAAATTTGTATATTTTGATTAAATTTATTGTGGTATTAACTAAAAATAACAATAATTGTGTCATATGTTAACATAATTTCACATAATATAACTACATCTATCACTTTATTGTTTAGTAATATACTGTTGAGCCAAAGATAGTGGCTCACTTCATAATCAAATTCCCTTTCTTAAAACTTTCTTGAGAAGCCCCGCTAAAGGGGCTTTTCATTTGCTTTTTTGAAAGTTGGACATACAAATAGTAGATGAGATATAATAATAAGGATGAAAGAAGTGTAATTTTTATGGAAGATAAAATACGAATTATAATGTATTCAAGTGCAGATAAAGTGGATGGTCAAGGTGTAGGCAGTGCCTATGAAGAACAGGTCAATCTCATTAAAGAAGGGGCTAGTGATATTTTTGAAGTGGGTATCAACAATTGGATAAAAACACCGGATATTCAGCATTTCCATACAGTGGATCCTACTTTCTATGTAAAGATGCAAAATCATAAGGCCGCTAACATAGCTTATTGTCATTTTTTGCCAGATACTTTAGAAGGTAGCTTAAAGATTCCAGCACCATTATTGAATGTATTCCGTTCTTATTTGATTCAATTTTATAAGAGTGCAGATCGCTTGGTTGTTGTAAATCCAAGCTTTATTGATGCATTAGTAGAATATGGTATTGATCGAGAAAAAATTTATTATATTCCTAACTATGTATCTAAGGAAAAATTCTATCGCAAATCCGATGATGAGTGTGCTACCATTCGAAAAAAGTATGGTGTAGCTAAAGATGCTTTTGTAGTATTGGGTGCAGGACAGGTACAAACGCGTAAGGGTGTGCTTGATTTTGTGAATGTTGCCAAAGAAATGCCAGACGTACAATTTGTATGGGCTGGAGGCTTTTCGTTTGGTCGCATTACAGATGGGTATGAAGAATTAAAGAAGTTACAGGAAAATCCACCGGAAAATTGTAAATTCTTAGGCATTGTTCCTAGAGAAGAAATGGTGGATCTATATAATATGGCGGATGTGCTTTTTGTGCCAAGCTATAATGAATTGTTCCCAATGACTATTTTAGAAGCGGTGAATTTACATGTTCCATTGGTGCTTCGTGATTTGGATTTATATAAAGATATTTTATTTGATCGTTATATGCATGCGAATGATAATGATGGTTTTAAAAATTGTCTGTTAAAGTTGAAAAATGATTCAGATGTATACGCGAAGTATCAAAATGAAAGTCGTTTATTGAGTGAATTCTATTCGAAAGAACACGTATTGAATATGTGGAGAGAATTTTATTTGAGTGCATATAAGGATAAACAAGAGGAATTATTAAATAAGAAAAAATAGGGGTTTTTATGAAAAAACAGAAGTACGCACTAAATCTGTTGCTTATTCTTGCTTTAACGGGATTTGCCCTATGGTTTGCTCTAAAGGATAATTATCAACAAGTTGTAAAGTGCATTTCACAAATGAATCTGTTAAGCCTTGTCATTGTATTATTATGGGGAGTTCTTTTTACTGCGGTATGGGGATTTGTATATTATGTATTAGGAAGAAAATATACAGAGAATTATACACCTGGTAAAGGAATGCTTGTAGCTTTTATTGGTTCTTTCTTTTCAGGTATTACACCAAGTAGTACGGGTGGACAGTTTGTTCAAGCCTATATTATGAAAAAGCAGGGAATTAAAGTGAGTGATGGGGCAAGCTTGTTGTGGGCTGATTTTATTATTTATCAGACCACAATGATGGTTTATGTATCGATTCTGTTTCTTTTGCGTTTTGCATATTATAGTGCTCAATCTGCGTGGTTCAATATTATCTTGTTGGGATATGTTATAAATGCGGTGGTTGTTGTAGCATTATATACGATTGCGTTATTTCCAAACTTATATATCAAGCTTTCGCGTATTTTAGTTCAGCTATTAACAAAGCTACATATATTAAAGAATCCAGAAAAAACGTTGGATTCTTGGACTTTACAAGTGACTAGTTTTACTCGTGAAATTAAGGTGCTCGCAAAAGATAAAAAAAGTATTTTTCTTTGTGTATGTATAAATGTTGTACGTTTATCACTCTATTATTCTTTACCTTTTGTGATTGCACTAGCCTTGCATATTCCACTTAAAATGAATGAATTTATTGATGTTATGGCCTTATCAAGTTTTGTGACAATGGCCAATAGCTTTATTCCAATTCCTGGAGCAAGTGGTGGTACGGAAGTTGTCTTTTCATTATTATTTAATAGCTTAATGAAAGATCTAACGGGTGCTGTACTTGTATTATGGCGTTTTTCTACGTATCACATAGTGCTGATTATTGGTGGAATATTATTTGTATTTGTTAAGAATTATTATGAAAGAAAAGAAAGTAAAATCAATTTAGAAGGGATGTAGGGTATGCGAATTGGATTGTTTACAGATGCATATTTACCAGATATTAATGGGGTTGTTTCGAGTGTGGCAACCCTTAAACACGCTTTAGAAGAGTTAGGACACACTGTGTTTATTATCACAAATCATAAGGGAGTAAAAATTGCAGAAGATGAAGATGGACATATTCTTCGTTTGCCGGGTCTTGAAATAAAAAAATTTTATGGATATAAAATGTCAAGCCCAGTACAATTTACGGCAGATGCCTATATAGAAAAGATGGATCTAGATGTGATTCATATTCAAACTGAGGCGGGTGTGGGTATGTTTGGTCGTCAAATGGCTAAGGTATTACATATTCCAATTGTATATACGTATCATACAATGTATGAGGATTATACGCATTATTTTAATCCGCTTGAATTTGATTCTGTAGAAAAATTAGGCAAAAGTTTTATTCGTGCATTTTCACGTGTCATGGCCAATGGCTCTCAAGCTGTTATTGCACCTAGTGAAAAAACGAAACAAGCATTGATTCAATATGGTGTGATGGCACCTATCTATATTGTTCCAACGGGTTTAGATTTATCGGAATATGATCGTAAAAATTTGGATGAAACAAGAGTTAAAAGGATTCGTGAGGAGTTAGGTTTTAGTCAAGAAGATCATATTGTTGTCTTTGTAGGACGTATTGCTAAGGAAAAGGCGATTGAAATTCCCATCGAAGCGATTTGTAAAAATAAGGATCCGCACTTACATTTGGTTATTGTAGGTGGAGGTACGGATATGGAGTATTATCAGGATCTCGCTAAGAAATATAATGTAGAGAATCGTGTGCATTTTACTGGCAAAATACCTAAGGAAGATATTGCATATTATTATGCAGCTTTTGATTGTTTTGTGTCAGCTAGTTTATCAGAAACACAGGGGATGACATATATTGAGGCTTTGGCTAGTGGCCTTTTAGTTTTTGGCCGTCGTGATGAAGTGTTGAAAGATTTGGTGGATGAAGGCAAATCTGGATATTATTTTGATGATGCCAATGAACTAAGTCAAAAGTGGGATGTTTTCTTTAGTAAATCCAAAGCAGAAAGAGATGCATTAAGAGAATACTGTGTATCAAAAACAGCTCCTTATACAGAGAGTATGTTTGCACATAAGGCTTTGAGTGTTTATAATCAGGCAATTGATGATTATAAGCGTGCATATCATGTGGAACGCATACGTATGGTGGATGATTTTGTGCGTTTAACTGTGATTCGAGATTGCGATAATGAACCAGTCAAAGTAATGATTCCTACAGAGGATTTCTTTGATTTAAAAATCACTAAGGATACAATGTTAGATGCCTATTTGGTTGACAATTATTTGGATATGCAGTTATTCTATAAAGCGTTTGAACTGATGAAGAAGCGTGTGCTTTCAAATGATTATACATCGTATCAGATGATACAGTATGGTAAGCAATATTTAAGTTTGGATGAAGATCAAGCTAAAGAGATTGTGAATGAATTTATTGAACGGCATTGGATTGATGATAAAGACTATGCGTTTGATAAGGCACAAGCCTGGCATTCGTATGGACAGCCCAAAATGCAGATTTATTCAAAATTAAAAAAAGCAGGGGTTCAAGATGATATGATTGATGCAGCACTAGCTTGTCTTGATGAAGAAACAGAGCGTAGCAATGCAACTAAGTTAGCTCGTCGTTTAACGCATTCTATCAAGGAACAGTCGAGTCGTATGCAAAGACAGACTTTAGTCAATAAATTGGTTACGAAGGGATATTCGTTTGAGATTGCCAAACAAGTCTCAGAGTCGATTGAATTGGATGAAAATGATGATGAGGCACTACAAAGAACGATTGCGAAAGCGAAGCGTTTATATGCAACGTTTGATCAGCCAAAGAGAAATCAAAAAATTCAAACGTATTGCGTTCGCAAAGGGTTTAATATATCGGCTATAAAAGAAGTTTTGGAAGGGGAAAATGAATGAGAATTAATGAGATTACACAGGAACAAAAAGTAAATGTTAAGTGTTTGATTTCAAAATGTGACAAGGGAAAAACCGTGAAGGATACGCCTTATTTGTCTTTGATTTTAGAGGATGCAACGGGTGTATTGGATGCAAAATTTTGGAATTTAACGAATGAGCAGATTGAACAATATAAAGCTGGACAAGTTGTAGAAGTGATTGGAGATTCTATCATTCATAGAAATGCAGTTCAGTTGCGCGTAAGAAAGATGACAGTCTTAGAAGATGAGGATATTTCTAATTATGTACGCCTTGCTCCTATGACTCGTACGGAAATGGAAGAGGAAGTAAAGATTTTAATGAATGAAATCACAAATACAAATTTGTATTGTGTGGTTGAAGAAGTGTTAGAAGAAACGAAAGATTTATTTTATACATATCCAGCAGCTACAAGAAACCACCATAATTTTGTGGGAGGACTTGCCTATCATTCTATTAGTATGGCGCGTGTTGCTTTAGACATTTGTAGACAATATACATTCTTGGATAAGGGATTATTGATTGCGGGTATCTTGATGCATGATGTTGGAAAGATTGATGAGTTGAGTGGCCCGGTTCTTCCTGAATATACAAATGAGGGGAATTTGTTGGGGCACATTAGTATTATGAATAATCGTTTGGATCGTGTGGCTGAAAAGCTGGGTGTAAACGATAAAGAGTGTGTTTTATTGTTGAAGCATATGGTTTTGGCACATCATGGAAAGATGGAGTTTGGATCTCCTGTTCTTCCTATGATTCCAGAAGCAGAAGTATTGACTTTGTTAGATAATCTAGATGCTCGTATGTATATGATGAAGCAAAGTTTAGATACAACGCAGCCAGGTCATTTTGGGCCTCGTGTTTTTGCGTTAGAAGGTCGTATGATTTATCATCGAAAAGGAGAAGCTGAAGAATGAAAATAGGTTTTGTATCATTGGGATGTTGTAAAAACTTGGTGGATTCAGAACAAATCATGGGTATGATCAAAAGGGGTGGCCATGAGATTGTGGCTAATCCAAAAGATGCACAGGCTATTATTGTGAATACTTGTGGTTTTATTGAAAGTGCCAAAGAAGAAAGTATTAATACAATTTTTAAGATGGCGCAATATAAAGAGCGTAACTTAGAGAAGTTGATTGTGTGTGGTTGTTTAGCACAAAGATATACAGATACATTAAGGGAAGAAATTCCTGAAATTGATGCGGTTATCCCGATTCGTGAATATGATACTTTGGCAAGTCAACTACAAAAAATTTTGGGTTCAGATACATTATTGGATAAGGCTGAACGAGTGATTTCGGGGAATCCTTGGCAGGCGTATGTGAAGATTAGTGATGGTTGTTCCAATCGTTGTGCCTATTGTGCGATTCCTTTGATTCGTGGAGATCAAAAGTCACGTACAATTGAGGATATTATGGAAGAAGTCAATCATTTGTCAAGTATTGGTGTTAAGGAATTAACATTGATTGCGCAGGATACGACAAAATATGGCTTGGATAATTATGGTGAATTGATGCTTCCTGAATTGTTGCGTCAAGTATCTAAAGTAGAAGAACTTCATTGGATTCGTGTTCTATATATGTATCCCGATGAAATTGTGGATGATGTATTGCAGGCTATGAGCGAAAGTGAAAAAATCGTTCCTTATTTCGATATTCCAATGCAACATGCGAATAATCGTTTATTGAAATTAATGAATCGTAGAGGTCCAAAAGAGGATGTATTAAAGGTTGTGGATAAGATTCATACGATGTTTCCAAATGCGACTTTGCGTACAACTATGATTGTTGGTTTCCCTACAGAAACGGAAGAAGAATTTGAGGAACTTGTAGATTTCATCAAGGAAATAAAATGGGATCGTATGGGTGCTTTCACATATTCGAAGGAAGAAGATACACCTGCTTATGATATGGATGGTCAGATTGATGAAGAAGTTCAAAATGATCGTTTGGCTAGATTGATGGCTGTGCAGGAAGAAATTTCAAAAGAAAAGAATCAAGAAAAGATTGGTAAGGTCATAGAAGTTCTAGTTGAGGAAAAAGAAGGTTTGGTGGATCGTTATCGTGGAAGAAGTGCTGCGGATGCACCGGATGAAGTGGATGGTCAAGTCATCTTTACAAGTGAAGAACCTTTAGAGTTGGGTACTTTTGTGAAGGTAAAGATCACAGATGCCAAGTCTTATGATGTTTATGGAACATGTGTAAGCGAATAGTTGGATTGGATCCCATTGTATTTAAAGATTCTAGAGTGTTGATTTTGGGTTCTATGCCAAGTGTCATTAGTTTAAAAGAACAGATGTATTATGCGAATAAGACAAACCGATTTTGGAAAGTCTTAGAAGCAATTTATCAAGAGAACGATAAGATAAAGTTATTAAAAATATCGCATATTGCACTTTGGGATATTTGTCATTCGTGTATAAGAAAGACGAGTGCGGATAGTGAAATCAAAGATATTGAGCCAAATGATATACAGGAATTGTTGAATAGATATAAGAATATTGAAAAGGTCATTTGTAATGGAAGGACAAGTCAGAATACGATGCAGAAATATTTTCCGAATATTGAAACGGTGTATTGTCCTTCGACTTCAAGTGCCAATGCACAGTTTTCATTAGAACAATTGATTGAAATATATAAGAAGGAGATTTATGAATAAATTATATTGGGCAAAGGTTAAGCCGGATGCGAAGGTTCCGCAAAAACGTTATGAAGATGCAGGGTATGATTTATACCCATGTTTTGAAGAGGATTACATGGTAATTGAGCCTCATGAAACAAAGTTAGTTCCATTAGGTGTAGCGAGTGCATTTGATCCAGAGTTTGTGATGATTCTAAAAGAGCGTGGTTCAACAGGAACAAAGGGGATTGCACAAAGAAGTGGCGTGATTGATTCGGGTTATCGTGGAGAATATATGGCTCCAGTTACAAATTTGAATACAAAGCGTGTAGTTATTAAAAAGCAAGATGTAGAGTATAAGGAAGATGCGATTATTTATCCTTATGAAAAAGCAATTTGTCAAGGTGTATTATTGCGTATGCCTCAATTAGAAAGTGAAGAAATTTCTTTTGAAAAACTTCAGTCTATGGAATCTGAAAGAATGGCTGGAAAACTTGGAAGTTCAGGAAAATA
>NZ_DS996850.1:71186-75997 GCF_000156655.1 Holdemanella biformis DSM 3989 | reverse complement strand
TAGTGAAATGGATCTATTGTCATAAGGGCAATAGATCTTTTTTTAGAAAAAAGATGATTTTTAAATTATATAACCGGTCTATAACCATACAAAGCCTATACTAAAATCAGATAATGAAAGGGATTACAACGATATCAAGAAGGAGGGCTTTGTATGTTGAAAAACTTGAAGAGAGCGGCAGCAATTGTATTATCATTTGCGATGGCAATCCAGTTTGGACTAGCAAACTCTTACTATGTAAATGCAGAAGAAGAGCCTGTTGAACCACAACAGGAGCAAACGACTACTGTAGAGAATAATAATGAATTACAAGAAGAGGAAACAAATGAGACTGCAGCGCCAGAAACGAAATCTGTAGAGCTAAGTTATGTGGCTGAAGATGGAACAATTTTACAGGCAGCTACATATCGTGATTTCGATTTAAACTATAGCTTAAATGCAGATAGTAGTGTTATGTTGAATTTTGATGGTTATACATTAAAAGATGTAATCGTCAATAATTCTCATGCAGCAAGTGCTGATCAAGTAAGTCTAAATGTGACTTCAGAATTGGCAAGTGTTCAGTTTGTTTATAAAAAGGTGACTACTGAAACAGATCATCAAACAACAGAACAACCTAAGACTGAAGAAAAAATGATGACGATGCTGAGGCAGACCCGGATTCGGAAACGGAAGTAAAAGAGGAATTGCCGGAGTATCCTGCATTTATTCAAAGTGAAACAGCTGGTAATGTTGTTGTTCATGCGACAGCAGCTGAGGGTGTTTTACCAAGAGATTCTAAACTTGTTGTAAAACGTATCACTCGTAAATCTATCTTAAATGCAGTTGAGGAAACTGTTTCTGAAAAGAATAAAGAAGTTGAATCGGCTGTAGCTTTGGATATCACAATTCAAAATAAAGATGGTGTTGAAATTCAACCAAATGGATTGGTTAATATCAGTTTTGAAAATGTAGCTGTAACTGGTGAAGAAGTCAATGTATATCATGTTACGAATGATGCAAATACAGTAACTGAAGTTGCTACAAATACACAAAGCTTTGATACAAACCATTTCTCAATTTATGTTATTACTGGTGAAAATCAAGTTCCATTAACAACATTCAACTTTGTTGCGAATGGTACAACAGTAAGTACACAGATTGTTAAGTCTGGGGATACATTGATTGCTCCTACAGCTCCAGATATGATTGGACAAGCATTTGTGGGTTGGGTTGATGAAGCTGGTAATCCATTTACTGGTTTTGGTAAACAATCCGAAATTACTGAAACTACAACACGTAGAATTACAGCTAGATATGAAGCAGCATTATATGTATACTTCTTAAATCCAGATGGATCACAAATCATGCGTACAGAAAAAGTTGGAGATCATGAAGCACATGATTTTACAACTGTATCTTATGATGTTGACTCAACTCATAAATTAATTGGTTGGGCAGCTGAAAAGAATGGAACTGAAAATATTGCAGATAAGATTTCAGTTCCAGACGGAAGTACTTCTGTAAATGTATACGCAATTATTAAAGAAGGTTATTGGGTTTCATTTAATTCAGATGGTGGATCTATTGTTGATTCTCAATTCGTATTACACGGTGACAAGTTAACTTTGGGTAAAGATACTACACCTACAAAACCTGGTTACACATTTGATGGTTGGTACAATGGTTTAACTAAGGTTGAGAATGGTGCAACAGTCACTTCTCCAATGACTTTAACAGCACATTGGAAAGCTGCAGAAGTTAGCTATACAGTTATTCACTGGTGGGAAAATGCAGATGATAATGAATATTCATTCCATGAATCTCAAGAATTACAGGGCTTGACTGGTGCAACAACAACAGCTGCAGCGAAGTCTTATACGATAAAGGGTAAGAACATTCATGGTAAAGAGACGAGTGATAAAGTCTTTACTGCAACTACAATTGAACAAAAGACAATTAAGGGCGATGGTTCAACAATTGTAAATGTATACTACAAGAGAAAAACGTATACAATGCATTTTAAAGAAAGACAGTACTCACGTACAGATTTATCAACAATCACTAAAAAATGGGGTCAAAGTATTTCGAAAAAAGAATGGCCTGCATATAATGGAAATGGAAACTGGCAGATTTCAGATAGTAAGTATTTAGCTTATACAAGTACAATGCCAATGAATGATTCAACGTTATGGAGTACAAGTGGTAGAAAAACTTATACAGCATATTATTACGTTAGAAATATAGAAGATACGGGTTATGAATTACATCATAAGGATGTGATTAAGTCTAGCAGTAATTATCTAACTATTGGTCAAGAGGACTGTTATGCGATTGCCGGATTTACTTATGATCATGGAGATCCTGGCGTAGGTGGTAGTTACAATAATTCTGAGTTCTATTACACTCGTAATTCTTACAAAATCAAATTTATCAATAATGGTAAACAAGATAAGACAGTTTCTAAGAAATATGAGCAAAGTATTTCAAATGAAAACTATACTCCTGCAAGACCTAGTTCACTACCAGATTATTATGAATTTGATGGTTGGTATGATAATGAACTTTGTGAAGGTGAAAAATATGTCTTTAATGGAAAGACAATGCCAGCACAAAATATTACGCTATACGCAAAATGGACAGCTAAGAAGATCAGCTTAATTTATAACTTGAATAATCCTGAAGGTACAGTAGATAAGGGTACTAAAAAAGTTGCAGCTGGTACAATCGCAAGTACAGTATTGCCAAGTGCTTCTGCAATTGAAGGTTATTCATTTGCAGGTTGGTATGTAGCAGATGAAAATGGTCATATGACAAATGTAGCATTCAATGCGAATGATGCAATCTTGAAAGATACTAACGTTATTGGTAAGTGGTTATACAATGGTAAGCTTACAGTTAAGTATGTAGCAGATGGTTTAGAGGCTCCAAAAGATAACAATGTTTATGCAGGTGGTGCTAAAGCTACAGTTGCTAATGGTGTGACAAAAGATGGTAAGAAATTCTTAGGTTGGCAATTAGTAGATGGTAATGTATATCAGCCTGGTCAAAACTTTGAAGTAAATAAAGATTTGGCAGATGACAAGAATGTGATTACTTTAACAGCTGTATTTGGTGATTCAGAAACTTCAGCAATCTTAACTTATCATCCTGGTAATGGTAATGGTGAAGATCAGAGTGTTGCGATTTTGAATAACAAGGAAGTTACTTTAGAAAATACATCTGATTTAAGCTATACAGCTCCAGGTAAAGATTATTACTTTGCTGGTTGGGCAACATCAATGGAAGATGCTCAAAAAGGTAATGCTAAATATGCAGTGGGTGAAAAAGTCAGAGTGAATGCAGATTCAAGTAATGATTTATATGCGACTTGGGTAAAGAAAACTGTGATTGAAGTTACCGCAAATAGTAATACACTTCCATATAATGGTGAAGTACAGAAGGTTGAAGGCTTTAAAAACGTTACTGCTGGATATGAAGTAACTGGTTTAACTGCAGTAGCTGAGGGTAAAGATTTTGGTACTTATGACACTGTGATTACTGGTACAGCAAAAGTTACTAAAGATGGTGTTGATGTAACAGATAAAGTGATCGTAAATAAGATTAATGGAACATTAACAATTTCTAAGCGTGAAGTAACATTAACGAGTCAAACAGATTCTAAGGATTATGATGGAACTCCATTAACTAGACCTGATGTAACTATTACTGGTGGATTTGTTAAAGATGAAGTAAAAGAAGTTAAGGCAACTGGATCTGTCACAAATGTTAGTGAAGGTGAAGTAACAAATACAATTACTTATAAAACATCAAATAAGTTCAATCCAAATAACTATTCAATTACTAAGAATGAAGGTAAATTGAGTATTACTCCAGTTACGGATGAAGTAACAGTTAGAATTAATGGTAATAAAGATTCTGCAACTTATAATGGAGAAGAACAAAGTGTAAGTGGATATACAGTAGAATCTATTAGCAATACACTTTATACATCAACAGATTTTACATTAAATGGTCAAGCAACGGCTACTGGTAAAGATGCTAATACATATCCAATGAATTTGGATGCAACTCAGTTTGTTAACAACAATACAAACTTCTCAAATGTTAAATTTGAAATTGCAGAAGATGGACAGCTTGTTATTAATCCACGTGCAGTAACATTAACGAGTGAAAAAGCTTCTAAACCTTATGATGGAACTCCACTAACTAGACCAGATGTTAAAGTTGAAGGAAACTTCGTTGATGGTGAAGTAACAAAAGTTGAGGCAACTGGATCAGTTACTTATGTAAGTGATGGTGAAGTCACAAATACAATCGTTATTACTGAAGGTGAAAATTTTAAAGAAAGTAATTATTCAATTACTAAGCATGAAGGTAAATTGAGTATTACTGAAGTTAATGCTGAAGTAACAGTAACAATCAAAGGTAAAAAAGATACTGTAACTTATGATGGCAATCCACATTCAGTAGAAGGTTATGAAATTACTGATATTTCTAACAAATTGTATACTAAAGATGATGTTAAGTTTACAGGTGAAGCTAAGGCTGAAGGTACTGAAGCTGGTACATATCAGATGAATCTTTCTGAAACTCAATTTAGTAACAAAAATAGTAACTTTAAGAAGGTAACATTTGTAGTCGAAGATGGATCATTGACAATCAATCGTAAGTCTATTGATGATCAAAATCGTATTACAGTAACAAAACCTTCAGATTCTAAGTATGATGGTGAAGAACACAAGAACAAACCAACAGTTACAGATACTAAGACGGATAGAACATTAGTAGAAGGTACAGATTACGAATTATCTTATAGTGATGATGTAATC
>NZ_DS996850.1:68930-70793 GCF_000156655.1 Holdemanella biformis DSM 3989 | reverse complement strand
GATGTAACTGGAAGTCAGACAGAGGTTGGTGAAAGTAAGAACACATTCAAATATGAATTGAAGTCAAATACGAAAGCTTCTAACTACAACATTACAAAAGTAGAAGGTGACTTAAAAGTCACTGCTGAAGATGGTGAAGTAGTCGTAACAATTACTGGCCATTCAGATTCAGTTGAATATGATGGAAATGAAAAGACAGTAAGTGGATATGATGTAGCAATCACTGAAGGAAGTAAGTATACAACAGATGATTTCACATTCAATGGAACTGCAGAAGCTAAAGGTACTGAAGCTGGTACATATCCTATGAATCTTGCGGCTGATCAATTTGCGAACACAAATACAAACTATGAAAAAGTAAGATTTGTAGTAAATGATGGAACATTAACAATCACTCCTAAGTCAATTAATCCAGATGATGAAAAGAATGGTATTACAGTAACAGATCCAGAAAATTCAATCTATGATGGAAATGAACACATCAATGGATTAACAGTAACAGATTCTAAGTTAAATACAACATTAGTTGAAAATACAGATTACACATTAACTTACAGTGGAGATCTAATCAATGTTGGAACAGTAACGATCACTATTAAAGGTATTGGAAACTATACTGGTGAATTTACTAAGACATATCAGATCCTACCAAGAGAATATACAGTAACAACAAATACAGATTTTAAGGTTTATGATGGAAATCCATTAACAGCTGGTGGAACAGTCAACAATTTGGTAAAAGATGAAACCGTAGTATTTACAATTACTGGTAGTCAAACAAATGTTGGTACTTCAGATAACACATATGAATTGAAGTTTGAAGGAACTGCAAAAGCTAAGAACTATACTCATGGTAAAGATTCAATTGGAACATTGACAGTAACTAAGAAATCTATCGTTCCAGATGGACCAAATACTCCAGATGAAAAGAAGACTGGTATTACAGTAACAGATCCAAAAGATTCTAAATATGATGGTGAAGAACATAGAAACAAACCAAAAGTAGAAGATACTAAGACAAAAGCTACATTAAAAGAAAGCAAAGATTACGAATTATCTTATAGCGAAGATGTAACAAATGCTGGAACAGTAACAGTAACAGTAACTGGTATTGGAAACTATGAAGGAAGCTTTGAAGTAACTTACGAAATCACAAAACGTCATGTAACATTGACAAGTGCGGATGATGAAAAGGTTTATGATGGTAGTGCTTTGACAAATGATACAGTAACAGTTGGAGGCGACAAATTCGCTAAGAAGGAAGGCGCAACATACAACGTAACTGGAAATCAGACAGAGGTTGGTTCAAGTGAAAACACATTCACATATGAATTGAAGTCAAATACAACAGCTTCTAACTACAACATCGAAGTTAAATTTGGCGAATTAAAAGTTACTCCATTTACAGATAAGGTAACAGTAACAATTAAAGGTCACGAAGATACTGTAACTTATGATGGCAATCCACATTCAGTAGAAGGCTATGTGATTACTGATATTTCTAATAAATTGTATAAAGCTGAATATATTGGAGTTAAAGGTTATGCTAGAGCTGAAGGAACTGCAGCTGGTACATATAAGATGAACCTTACGGCACAACAATTCAGTAATACAAGTGCAAGCTTTGATAAAGTAACATTCAAGGTTGAAGATGGTGCATTAACAATCAATCCTAAGTCAATTACTCCAGATGGACCAGATACTCCAGATGAAAAGAAGACAGGTATTACAGTAACAAAACCTTCAGATTCTAAATATGATGGGGAAGAACACAAGAATAAACCAACAGTTACAGATACTAAGACAGATAGAACATTAGTAGAAGGTACAGATTACGAATTATCTTATAGTGAAGATGTAATT
>NZ_DS996850.1:51553-68521 GCF_000156655.1 Holdemanella biformis DSM 3989 | reverse complement strand
AAAGTAACTGGCTCTAGAACAAAAGTTGGTACAAGCAAGAACACATTCACATATGAATTGAAGTCAAATACAACAGCTACTAACTACAACATCGAAGTTAAGTTTGGTGAATTAAAAGTCACAGCTCAAGATGGTGAAGTAGTCGTAACAATTACTGGACGTTCAGATACTGTTGAATATGATGGAAATGAAAAGTCAGTAAGTGGATATGATGTATCGATCACTGAAGGAAGTAAGTATACAACATCTGATTTCACATTCAATGGAACTGCAGAGGCTAAAGGTACTGAAGCTGGTACATATTCAATGGGATTAAATGCAGATCAATTTACGAACACAAATGATAACTATACTCAAGTAACATTTATCGTAAATGATGGAACATTAACAATCAATCCTAAGTCAATTACTCCAGATGGACCAGATACTCCAAAAGAAGAAAAGACTGGTATTACAGTAACAGATCCAGAAAATTCAATCTATGATGGAAATGAACATATCAATGGATTAACAGTAACAGATTCTAAGTTAAATACAACATTAGTTGAAGGTACAGATTACACATTAACTTACAGTGGAGATCTAATCAATGTTGGAACAGTAACAATCACTGTTAAAGGTATTGGAAACTATACTGGTGAATTTACTAAGACATATCAGATTCTACCAAGAGAATACACAGTAACAACAAATACAGATTCTAAAGTTTATGATGGAACTGCATTAACAGCTGGTGGAACGGTTAATAACTTGGTAGATGGTGAAACAGTCAACTTAACAATGACTGGTAGCCAAACAGATGTTGGTACTTCAGATAACACTTATGAATTGAATTGGACAGGAAGTGCAAAAGAATCGAACTATACTCATGGTAAAGATTCAATTGGAACATTGACAGTAACTAAACAGTCAATCGCACCAGATCCTGAACATCCTGAAACTTATAAAGAAGTTACAATTACGAGTCCAAGTGATGAAGTATATGATGGTAACGAACACAAGTGGATTCCTACAGTTACAGATAAAGAAGGAAATGAATTAGTTGCCAAGACAGATTACAAAGTGACTTATTCAACTACAGATTTCACAAATGTAACTGGAACAATTACAGTGACAATTACAGGTATTGGAAACTACACTGGAAAAGCAACTCGAACTTATTCAATTACACCAAAGACTTATACAGTAACAACTGAATCTGATTCTAAGGTTTATGATGGAACTGCATTAACAGCTGGTGGTAAAGTAAGTGGAATCGTTAAGGGTGAAACAGTAGACTTTACAATTACTGGTAGTCAAACTAGCGTTGGTACTTCAGATAACACTTATGAATTGAATTGGACAGGAACTGCAAAAGAATCGAACTATACTCATGGTAAAGATTCAATTGGAACATTAACAGTAAAAGCTAAGTCAATCGTTCCAGATGGACCAGATACTCCAGATGAAAAGAAGACGGGTATTACAGTAAGTGATCCTAGTGATTCTAAGTATGATGGTAAAGAGCATAGAGAAGTATTAACAGTTCAGGATACTAAGAAAAATGATGAATTAGTAGCTGAAAAAGATTACTCTGTAACTTATAGTGATGATTTAGTAAATGCTGGAACAGTAACAATTACTGTTGAAGGTATTGGAAATTACACGGGATCATTCACAAAGACTTATGAAATCACAAAACGTTCAGTAACATTAACAAGTGCTACTGCAAGCAAGACTTATGATGGTCAAGCATTAACAAGTACATCAATCACAGTAAGTGGTGATGGATTTGTCAAGGGTGAAGGTGCTACATATAATGTAACTGGAACTCAAACAGAGGTTGGAAATAGTGCAAACTCATTTGAATACAAATTAAATGAAAATACATTAGCTTCTAACTACGACATTACTAAGGTTGTTGGTACATTAACAATTACAGCAGCTCCTGCTCCTGTGATTCCAGCACCAACGCCACGTACTCCAAGTGTTCCTCAGGTAATCACTCCGGTAGAAACAGTTGAAAAAGAAGAAACTCCTAAGGCTGAAGAACCAAAGACTGAAAAGGTTGAAGAAGAGTATACTCCTAAGGCATCACCTCAGTACTACTGGGCATTAATCAACTTGATTTGTGCAATCGTAACAGTATTATTCGGATTATTATTGTTGATCTCTAAACGTCATAAAGATGAAGATGACGAAGAAGAGGATGATGAAACAAAACAACAACAAACAACTACAAATGAAGATGAAGAAAAAGAACAAGAAAAGAAACGTGGCGTATTCACTCGCGTACTTGCAGTTCTAATCGCAATCGTATCTGTTGTATTCTTCCTAGTAACTGAAGACATGAGTCTAGCATGGACTTGGACAGATCAATGGACAATTTGGATGGTTGTTATTGGATTGGTACAAATCGTAGTATTCTTCGTAGGACGTAAATGGAAAAACGTTGATAACGATGATGATGACGAAGAAGCACAACAAGCTTAATAAAAGTTAATAACACAAAAGGAGTAGCCTCGTGCTACTCCTTTACTGCCCAATACCCATTTCGATTAGAGCCTTTGCGGATTACAATTTCTTGTTGCTGCAACCTATTTAATATGCGCTTAATAGTTGAGCGTGATAAGTTTAATTGATTTGCGAGCTCTATTTGAGTGATTTTTGGGTTGATTTTAATGAGTTGTATGATATCGGGTTCATTGGGGCCATTGGGTTCATTTACTTTGAACCCGATTTTTTTGTTGGGCTTATAGAATACATTGTTTCTATATATGATGACTTTTAACTCGGTTTCTCCACCAATAAATACAGGAGGTTTTAAACCACATTCTTCGATTGACTTAATGATTCTAGGGATGCCGCGACCCCAGTTTTCAATGTATTTTAGATAGCGTAATGCATACGCGGTTGCTTCATTCCTAATATTAGAATTTCCTAGTTTCATTTTCTCGATTGTTTGTCCCATAACTAGTTTTCCTGGAGAAGTTACTTCTAAACGATCATCGAATATCGCAATTTTAATACTGTTTCTATCAATATAGGATCTGTGTGCAATGGAATTCACAATTAATTCTCGTATGGCATATACGGGAATTTCGTATGTTTCTTTTCTTTCTAGAGATTCAAATGAAGCATGTAAACGTATGTTTCGTAATACAAATTTATACGCAAAATCAATTTGTTCATAGATGGGTCCTGAATAATCTTTCATATCAATTACTTCTGTTGTATCCGTGCCTTTAAAAAGTGCGCATTGAATACGGTTTGGCAATGCGGGATGTCCTGTTAATAAGGCATAGGCATTAGTAGGTACAATATGATTGTTTGATTGTGTAAGTATTCCCCATGATAATAAATCTTGTTTCGTAATGGGCGTAACTGCGTCTTTTTCAAATTGTGATTTAGAGTTTTCTAATGCTTTATGATAAAGGGTATCACATAAGTTTTGGATACTATTTTCACTGATTTCTAATTCGGGACAAATCATCTTATCAAAATAGCGGTTGCTACCTTCAAACATCAATTCTTTGATCATATTACGATCAGCTTTTCTTGTTGTTCCACTAACGTGTACATAAACACCATCAAATTCACCCTCTGCTTTTAAATGATATGGACGATCCCATCCAGATGGAACATTCACAATTAAAATGGTTTTATCTTCGATTGTATCTAAATCAATGCTAGGAATAATATGAGGTTCAATACTTGAAAATATTGAATTTGTGATGGAATCCTTGATTTTAAAAACATCACCCGATAGTCCGCATATTTCAAATGAATCTTTCTTTTCTTCAATTCCAAAAATAATTTTTCCACCAAAACCATTCGCAAAAGCTACGACAGATTTTAAATATTTTTTATGTTCAGCAGGAACTTCTTTTTTTACTTCGATATTGTTATTTTTGCCATATTTATTTAATTTATTTATCAACATAGTATTCCTCCTTTCACACATCCACATTATCATTCTACCTAAAAACCCATCCTAGTGCTTACTAGAATGGGATCTTTGTCGTTAATAGTTTCCTGTATAATTCTACACCCTTTTTTAAAATGTCTTCATCAAAGGTGAATTTATTTGAATGTAATGGAATGGTGTCACCAGTACCTAAAAAGAAGAAGATAGATGGGGCTACGTTTCTGTAGTAACCAAAGTCTTCACTAATAAGCACAGGGCTATCTAGTTTATTGACTAGGTTATTTTTGTATAGGGTATGAAATAATTCTTCATTATTTAGTACAGGTGGATAGTGATGATTGACTTTGAAATTAACTTGCACCTTGTATTTTTTGATTGCATTATTCATGTTTTGTTCAATGATATTAACAATTTGATCAAATACCTTTGGATCATAATAGCGAATAGATCCTCGTACATGAGCTTGATCTGCAATAATATTGAAGGCTTGGCCAGAATGGAAAGTACCAAAGTGTAATAGGTGGAATGTATTGTTGTCAAAGGCTTTTTCTTCTTGGTCTAAAGACTTTTGTAGAATTTCTACACAAGCCGTTAATGCGTTGATTCCATTTTGAGGCTGGGCTGCATGACTTGCCTTTCCCTTTACCAGAATTTCAAACTCACATCCACCAGCCATCATTTCATTAGGCCGTGTATATACTTTGCCTTTTTCAAGTTCTGGATAGATGTGTGTTCCGTAGATGGCGGCAATATTAAATTGTTTGAAGAATTGTGTGTCTATGATTGGCTTGGCACCACCTGGTTTTTCTTCTCCTGGCTGAAATAAGAGTAATACGTTGTAGTTACTTTCTTTGGTATATTTAGCTATTTCTAAAACCATCGCCATATGTCCATCATGTCCGCAGGCGTGCATACATCCATTGGTGCTTTTAAATTCTAAATCTGTATTTTCTTCCATAGGAAGAGCGTCCATATCGGAACGAAAAACAATTGTGTTTTCTTTCTTATTGTCAAAATAAGCAGTAACACTATTAGGGATTGGATGATCAATTTTGCAGTCATATAAGTCCAATATGTTTTCGATATATTGTGCTGTCTTTTGTGTTGTGAGTTCAATTTCAGGGATTTGGTGCAAATTTCTTCTGTTTTCGATGATTGTTGGCATAAAATTCTCCTTTTTTGGTTTATTATACTACCTATTTTGATTTGTTAAATAAATTTAACATAGATTTAACATTGTAAAGATAGTATGAAAATCCATTTAAATTTATATTAAGTGCGTAATTATGAAAAGGTGGAAAATATGACAACAACAAATATATTGTCTTTATTGGGTGGATTAGCTTTATTCCTATATGGAATGCAGATGATGGGAAATGGTCTTGAAGCTGCGGCTGGAGATCGCTTAAAACAAATTTTAGAGAAATTAACTTCAAATCGATTTTTAGGTGTAATTGTAGGTGCACTTGTTACGGCAGTTATTCAAAGTTCGAGTGCAACAACAGTTATGGTTGTTGGGTTTGTCAACGCACAGATGATGACTTTACAACAAGCTGTATGGATTATTATGGGTGCTAACGTTGGTACAACTATTACAGGGCAATTGATTGCGTTGGATGTAAGTGCTATTGCCCCATTAGTTGCCTTTATGGGTGTTGCATTGATTATGTTTACGAAAAGCGCAAAGGCAACGGATATTGGACAGATCATTGCAGGTTTGGGTATTCTTTTTATTGGTATGAATATGATGAGTACGGCTATGATGCCGCTAAGAGAATCAAAAGAATTCGTTGAATTAGTCACTCATTTCTCAAATCCATTAGTAGGTATTTTGGTGGGTGCAGGATTTACGGCTTTGATTCAATCAAGTTCAGCCTCTGTAGGTATTTTACAAGCCTTAGCAGCCAGTGGCGTTATTGGATTAGATGGAGCTGTATATGTATTGTTTGGACAAAACATTGGTACTTGTATTACAGCTGTTCTTGCATCAATTGGAACGAGCCGTGAGGCTAAACAAGCGACAGCTATTCACTTGAGTTTCAATATTATTGGTACAGTAATATTTACATTAGTATGTATGTTCACACCATTGGTATCTTTGGTGATTCATTGGACTCCATATAATGCGACAGCTCAGATTGCGAACATGCACACATTGTTTAATATTTGTACAACGTTATTATTGCTTCCATTTGGAAAATATTTGGCTGAATTTGCACAACACATCTTACCAGTAGAAAACAAAGAAACAGAAGATGATCGTTTATTGTATTTACAGCCACTACCTAAGTCTAAAAAGATGATTGGTGGTGCCGCAATTTCTGTAAAACAAATCAATGATGAGACAATGCATATGTTAGAATTGGCCTACGAAAATGTAAGTCAGGCTTTTGGACAGTTATTACAGTTTAGTGATAAGATAGATGAACAAATCTATAAAAGAGAGGACACTGTAAACTATCTGGATAAAGTTATTAGTGAATATATTAGTACGGCTTTGGCTACACCAAATTTGAATGTGAATATTTCTCAAGCTTTGTCTAGTTATTATCTAATGTTAGTGGATATTGAACGTATTAGTGATTATGCGGTGAATATGAATCATCAGGCTACAAAGCGTCTTCAAGGGGATATGACGATATCTGAAATTGAAATTGTGGAGCACATGAAAAAGTTATGTGTCGATATGAAAAATGATTTGAGTGATGTGGAAGAGGCAGAGCGTAAGGATGATGTGATTGACTCACTTGTGTCAAGTTGGCGTGAAGCACAGATTCAAGCACTAAAACAACAAAAGTGTTCTAGTGAAGTGAGCATGATGTTATCGCGTATTTTTACAGATTTTGAGCGTATTAATGACCATGCGTTAAATGTGTCTCAAGAACTTGATAAAATAACTTTTGAGATTCCTGATTAATAAGCAGTTTTTCTGCTTATTTTTTTCGTGGATTTTGTTATAATCTTGTTATGAATATTGAGAAGTTATTAAATACAATTATTGAAGCAGGGAAGATGTTAGTAGAGAGTGGTGCAGAAGTCAATCGTGTTGAAGAGACAATGGTCAGAATGTGTCGTTGCTTTGAGGGAATCGAATATGCAGATAGCTATGTGACTTTAACTGGCATCATGTTTTCGTTAACATATGAAAATAAAACGATAACACGTATTTGCAGGGTGCATACGGGAGAGGTTGATTTAAATCGTATTGATCAAATCAATACGCTTTCTAGAAGAATTTGTTCAAATCCAATGTCAGTGGATGAATTGGCTGGTGAATTGGATCGAATTAAAGGCATGTCTCGCTATACTTTTAAAGAGACAATGCTTTTTGGTGCGGTTGGTGCAGCTGGATTTGGGATTTTCTTTAATGGGACTTTATTGGAAATTGTGATGTCCTTTTTTATTGGAATCTTGATTCGTTGTATAAGCTGTTTTTTATCCAAGCATAAACTAAATTCTTTCTTAAATAATGCGATATCTGCGGGATCCGCAGCATTGAGTGCTCAATTAATTCATCAAGTATTGCCTCAGACCAATGTGGATATTATGGTGATTTCGAGTTTTATGCTTTTAGTTCCAGGACTTGCGATTACGAACGCGATTCGTGATACGATTGCAGGAGATTATGTATCTGGTGTTGCAAGAGCAGCAGATGCATTTTTATGCGCAGTTGCTATTGCGGTAGGTGCTGGTTTTGTGATGTATTTTTGGATATAGGGGAATAGAAATATGGTGTATGTAATTTTAAAATCAGGTATATCTTCATTCCTTGCAAGTTTGGGATTTGGTTTCCTTTTCAATATCAAAGGAAGAAATTTATGGATAGCCGGTGTTGTAGGGGCTATTGGAGGTGCTTGTTATAAGGTATCATTATATTTAGGATGTTCTGAAATTCTATCGAATTTTTATGGAGCCTTAGGTTTGGCATTAGCTTCAGAAATTTTAGCACGTAAATGCAAGACTCCAGTTACAACATTTTTAGTTTGTGCATTAATTCCTTTGGTTCCTGGTGGTGGGATGTATCGTACAATGCTTGCGGCTATTCGTGGGGATGCACAGAACACATTAAATATGGGTCTTCAAACATTGAGTATTGCGGGTGTTTTAGCACTTGGAATTCTATTGGTTTCCACAATCATGCGTGTGTATTATCAGGAAAAAAGAAAATATTTATCAAAAAAGTAAAAAAGTACTTGCAATCGTTAAAATTTATGATATTATATATGAGCGTCTTGGGGATATGGGCCTGTAGCTCAGGTGGTTAGAGCGCACCCCTGATAAGGGTGAGGTCGTTGGTTCAAGTCCATTCAGGCCCACCATGATTTCTTTAGACGCTTATATAATGGGGTGTTAGCTCAGCTGGGAGAGCACCTGCCTTGCACGCAGGGGGTCATCGGTTCGATCCCGATACGCTCCACCAATTATAAAATTTAAACTGCATATGCAGTTTTTTTTTATTCTTTTTTTATTATATGTTATAATCATAAGTAATCGGATGATTAGAAAGCTGAGTAGATGTATGGAAAAAGAATTTTACGAAGAATATGAAGATATGGAAGCCGGTATTGATCAAAAACAGGCTCTTGTCGAAGAATCAAAAAAGGTTGATGAAATTGAAGATTTCAGTGAAGCAGTTCGCTTTGTGAATGATTTGAAAAAAAGATGGAGAAAGACTGGTTTTGGTGAGTCTTTGGCAGAAGAAAAGTTAAGAGAAGAATTTGATGCGAATATTGAAAAAGTATATGAAAAACAAAAGGCATTGGCTCAAAAAGTGGTTGATGTAAAGGAAGCTTTGATTAAAGAAGCTGAAAAAACTTCTTTATCAGATGACTTTAAAAAGGCTACTGAAAAGATGACTTCTTTAATGGATCAATGGAAAGTTTCTGGAAATGCCGGAAAGAAAACAGATGATGAATTATGGGAACGTTTCAATGCAGCTCGTCAGAAGTTCTATGATCGTAAACATGCTAACTGGGAAAATAGAACAGTTCAGTTTGAAAATGCTAAAAAGGTAAAAGAAGATTTAATTGAAAAAGCTAAGTCATTACAAGATTCTGAAGAATGGCAGAAAACAAGTGCTAAATATAAAGAATTAATGGATGCTTGGAAAGCTGCAGGAAATGCAGGTCGTGAATTTGATGATGATTTATGGAATGCATTTAATGAAGCTCGTCAAAAATTCTATGCGAAACGTAATGAATTCTATGAAAAATTACATGCAGAACATGACGAAAAATATGCAGAAAAACAAGCTTTAGTCAAGGAAGCAAAATCCATTGCAGGCTTACAAGAATATACTCGTGAACAAACTGCAATGATGAAAGAATTGTCTAATAAATGGAAATCAATTGGTTTCTGTGGAAAAGATAAAGAAGATGAAATCTGGAATGAATTCAGAGGTGTCATGGATGAATATTTTGCTGGGCTAAAATCGGCTAGCGAAAAGCGTCGTGCTAACTGGCGTGATCACATGGCAGAAATCATTTCTCGTAAAGAAGAACAAATCGCAAACCAAAAGCGTCAAATCAAACGTCTTCAAGATGATATGACTGGTTTAGTAAGTGAAGCTACAGTAGCTGACTTACAAGATCAAGTAGAAGATAAAGAAGACTTTATTAAACAACTTGAACAAGAAATTGAAGACATTGAAAAGAAATTAGCAGAGTAGTTGATCTACTCTCTTTTTCTTGGGGTTTATTATATGAATTTTCATGAATGTATGAAGCTGTTTTATCCAGAAACAAAAATAATATTATATAATCGAAAAAATGAGGTTGTATTAGAAGGCCAAGTAAATGACATTCGTAAAGAGTGTGAAAAATATCATAATGTAGAGGTAACCTTCGTATCGGGTAGAGCGGATACAACGGGACTTAAAATTTGGCTAGATATGTAAAAGGAAGAAAGTTTAGTGCTTTCTTCCTTTATACTTTAGTATTTCATATCACTTTTAATTATATCGTGATCTTTTAATAGTTTTTCAATTACAGTACCTTTGATTGTCTTAAGAATTGGTTTTTTGAATACATTTAAAGGTCCAAAATCGATTTCTAATGGAGATTTTCCATCCATTAATTTTACGCTTGAATCTAATAATTCACGTACATCATATACGCTGCCCCAAACTTC
This sequence comes from Holdemanella biformis DSM 3989, assembly GCF_000156655.1. Classification (GTDB taxonomy): domain Bacteria; phylum Bacillota_I; class Bacilli_A; order Erysipelotrichales; family Erysipelotrichaceae; genus Holdemanella; species Holdemanella biformis. Next base: position 58,485 of record NZ_DS996850.1, on the reverse strand, counting down.
TGGAACACCACGATCTACACCTAATAGTCCATATACAGCTTCCATTGCGGTACGTACTGAATATTCTGTTGTGAAGACTGTATCTCTTGGTGTGTCGGCAAATTGTCCTAAGAAGGCGAAGTTTACACATCCATCAGGAATTACATCTGGACGATCACCTTTCGTTCTTGGCATGAAGAAGGCAGTGATGTATGGCATCATTGTAGGCACGCATCTTGCAGAATTTGTAGCTAATTCTTCAATTTGATCTGTTGGAACACCCAAGTGATATAGCCATTCTTCTGTGATTTCTTTACCAGTACATTCTCTCATTGGTTTTTTAATGTAGTCACCATCTACATCTGTAAATAGTCCATATACCCAAACGCATACTTTGTTTGGATCTTGGTTTTTGAATTGTCCTTGACGATTAATAGTCCAACTCATTAACCAGCTCGAATCTCTACAAGTGACAATACCTCCAGTAACGGTTTTTCCACTACGAGGATCACGCTTACAAATGTTTGTGATATAAGGGATGATTTTATCATCTAATGTTGTCACAGTTGCAGATTCCCAATTTGTCTTTGAAATGTCTGAACAAAATTTTTCTGGGTGGCCAAAACTTGGATCTTGTTTTGCGATGTTTTTCCATAAGCTCCAGCATCCACTAGTTCTTACTTCAGCATCTCCATTAGGTGCATGGTCTTGATCACCATAAATTGTTCCTTCTGTACAGCTTCCGTTTGTCACAAATACTAAATCGTTTTCAGTTAATACAATGCCAGTTTCTGTTCCATTTACTTTGCATTCGATCGTCTTGGCAATTTTCTTATCTTGTACAACCTCAAATTCAACATTTGTAACTTCTGTGTTGAATTGGAAGTCTACGCCATGAGCTTCTAGATATTTTTGCATAGGAAGAATTAAAGATTCATATTGATTGTAACGAGTGAATTTTAAGGCACTGAAATCAGGAAGTCCTGAAATATGGTGAATGAATCTTTGGAAGTATAATTTCATTTCTAATGCTGAGTGCCAGTTTTCAAATGCAAACATACTTCTCCAATACATCCAGAATGTTGAATCAAATACTTCTTCATCAAATACATCTTCAATGGTCTTATCATATAAATCTTCATCTGGTGTCATGAATAATTTTGCGATTTCCATAGCACCTTTAGTACTTAAATCAAACTTTCCATCTGTATGTGCATCTTTTCCTTGGTTGATTGTTGCACGACACAATGAGTAGTTAGGATCATGTTTATTTAACCAGTAATATTCATCTAAAACACTAGCACCCTCGATTTCTAATGAAGGGATACTTCTGAATAGATCCCATAAACATTCGAAGTGGTTTTCCATTTCACGACCACCTCTCATGACATATCCACGAGTAGGATCATAGATTCCATCGCATGCGCCTCCGGCAATGTCCATGGCTTCTAAGATATGGATGTTTTTGCCTGGCATTTGTCCATCACGAACTAAAAAACAGGCGGCTGCTAATGCAGCAAGTCCACTACCTACGATATAAGCATTTTTGTTGTCGACACCAGCTGGTTTTTCAGGGCGAGCAAACGCTTCGTAGTTTCCATTTGTGTAGTAAATACCTTTAGAGTTCTTTTCGTATTTTCCTCTTTCAGTATTACGGTAGTCACTTGTAACTTTCTTTTCTTCTTCTTTCTTTTTGTCGCTCACTTTTTTTGCAGTAAATAAAGCAGCACCTGTAGCTGCAGCAGTAAGGCCTGCAATGCCTAATTTTATATTATTCTTTGACATATACATGTCCTCCTTTGTTCTTATGACTACATAATAGTGGAGGACAAAAATAAAAACCATGAACAAAAAAAGCAAGATGATAATTTTTTTATCATTTTGCTTCATTTGTAAAGTTTGAAATTGAATTTGCGATAGAACCATGCAAAGTATTAGCCATATTATAGATGATTTCATGGTAGTCTTCATACATACCTTTTTGAATCCAATCAAGCATGATACCTACAAAACTATATTTGTAGAAATTAGCGATGAATTGAATTTGTTCTTCTGTAATATTGGTTCCTTGTGCTTTTTCGCGGACGACTCCTAAAATAAGGTCATGTACTGTAGTAAATAAAAAGCGTTCAATACTATCTTGTGTTGTTGTATGGTATACATTTAAAATAAATGGCTTGTTTTGAAGGACGGCTTCAAATATGGATGTAAGGCCTTCTTGCCAAGTGTCATATGTTTTATTTCCTTTTAGTGCATTTGTGGCATCATAAATACAAGACCATTCGACTAGGTCGTAAATATCTTTAAAATGATAGTAGAAAGACATTCTTGAAATGCCAATATCATCTGTTAAATCTTTAATGGTAATCTTATCTAATGGTTTTTTTAATAAGAATCTTTTTAGGGATTGCTCTAAGGCAAGTTTCGTTAAGTTTGACATACTTAAATATTATAAAAAAATGGGTCTCCCGTCAATTCTTAGGAGACCATGAACATTAAATTCTGAGTGGCTGTAACAAACAGAATTTTTTCTTGCCCTAGCTGTAATAGGGCCCTTTGAATATTGTAGATGTGCTTCTTGTAAGCACACTTACACTATAGTAATATCATTTGTTAATTTAATCAAAACATTTTGTGAAATTTTGGGAAGAAAGAGAATCTAGGTTTGCAGAATACAAATATTGATTTTTGTTTCTGCTTTTTACTAGCAGGTTTTTAGATTCTAAAGACTTTAATATTTTGCGAGTCGTTGTATCGCTTTTTTCAAGTAATTCAGTTAATGTATTCATGTTCATATAAGTATCATCAAATAATCTGTTTTGGCACAGTATGAAGATGCATTTTGCCTGTTTATCGTTTAGAACTTTTTCATTAACTAACATATTGATTATATTGTTGTAGTAATTTAGTTGATCGTTTAAATCTGCGATTTTTGTGTATAAGTCATCTGAGGCTTGTGACAACAATTCTAAAAATGTGACGACAAAAAATGTAATATCACCTTTGTTTTTTCTGTCGTTACAAACATCAAAAGCTTTATAGTACTTGTTGATATTATTTTTGACTGTGTAAGATAATTTTAAAGCTAAAAGAACGTCAAGTTCATTTTTAATCAGGTAACTACTGATAAATCGACTGGTCCTGCCATTTCCATCATAAAAAGGGTGGATATATCCAAATAGATAGTGAAAGGCAGATATTTTGGTTAGGCTATCGATATCATCGTTTTTTAAAAAATCAAGGCATAAATCTAGAGATTCAATGATTTTTGACTCTGGCATGATTCCTCTGTGCTTTTCTTTTTGTGTGGCAGACACTACTTGAACAGGCTCTTTTCTAAAGAGTATACCGTCGGGTAGATTTTCTTTTTCAATTTCAGGTAATACTAGGGCATCGTAAATGGTCCGAATATCCTCGCAGTTGTTTAATGGGATTATTTCATTACTGATTAATTTAAAATATTTATCCACAAGTCCTTTAAATCTAGCGCTTTTATCATTTTTGATTGAGTCAATCGCATCTTCAATTTCTTTTCTTGTACTTCTTACACCTTCGATTTCGTTAGTAAGGGCAATCTCATCTTTTAATGATTTAATTATATAAGAGTTGATAGCGATATTAGGTAAATGTGTTCTTAACAAATTGATTTTGTTGATTGTTTTATATATTTTAACCAATAACTTTGTAATTTCATTCGTATTGAAAATGAATCCAACGTTTTCGTGGATTTTAATAGGAAGTTTAATGGAGGCTTCACTATTAAATCTAGCATCATAAATTGATTCGTATTCTGTTGGCTTTTTATAAAATATTTTTGAAAGTAATTCATATTCCATATAAAAATCCTCCTAAATTAATGGGCGTTTTTGTTATAATATCTTATGTCTCATTAAAAATCAAATAAATTATTGAGATATACAGATTATTCTTATATAATGTGAGAGGGTGACAATATGTATATATCAGTAGATGAATCGCAAATGAGTGTGTTTTTCTTGGATTGTTTTCGCTTTTGTATGAATGATATAGAATATGATATTATCCTGAATAAGCCGGATGTGGATACATATGAATATGAAATATGGAAGCGGGCTAATAGGAAAATGTCTTTTGTCACAATAGTGAGATTGTCACTAGATGAATTTAAAGAATATTATTATGTGGATGAAGAAGCTACAAATTATAGGATAATCAATAAAGTAATTGTTCCGACAATCAAAAAAATGAGATGATAAAAAGTGCTTTATTTATCGTGCTAAATGGTAAATAGAGCACTTTTGTTTACAGAAAAATACTTTACGAATAAATTATTTAGGTTTATACTTTTTAGTAGATAAATAACTTTCATAACTAAAAAGAACAAAAATAATAAGCATAAAACTAAGGAGATTTACTTATATGCAAAAGAGAACTACGAATTATTCTTTCCAAAAATTTGGAGATGTATTCTATTCTGTAAATCATAATGCAGGGCATTTGATTGATTATGTTGAAAATGACTTTAAAATCACAAACAAATCATTCGATTCTTTTTATTATTCCAGTGATCCGGTATATTTGGATACTAAAAGTGGAATTATAATGCTTGTGGTGAGTAAAGATGGTAAAAGGTTCGAAGAATATGTAATTCACCGTGTTGTTCGATTAAAGCCAGATATTTATTTTAATTATGTTTCAATTTCAAGAGAGAGTGTTCTTCAAATTCATTATTCAAGTCATGGAATGAATCAAAAGATGATGCAAAATCCATATACTTATCAAGCTTTGGTTTCAAGAATGAATTTAAAAGAGATTTTCACATGTTTTTATCAAGTGCGCAAATCAAATTATATTTTCCCTGGAGAAACACATGATTATTATGAATTGACATATATTGATCATGGTACATTAGATACAACAGTTGACGGACAGAAATATAGACTTCAAAAATATGATTTGATTTTATATTATCCTGGACAGTTTCATACGCAAAGCACAGATGATCAAAGTACTTGTTCATATCTGACGATTACGTTTGATATGGATAATAAATTGCCTGGGGATTTAAAAAATCGTGTATTCCATACACATAAAGATATTTATCAAGTTTTGTCTGAATTTATGAAATTCATTCAGTCTGATGGGCATTTAAATTCAGAAATGGTGTTGTTATATTTAAAACAAATTTTGATACTTTTATATCAATTTGATGATGAATCCCAAGAACAACAATCTATAACCGCAAATCCGATGCAAGAACACTATGAGAGTACATTGTTGAATGAAATCTTGGTATTTATAAACAATAATGTGTATAAACAGTTTACGGTAGAAGATTTATGTATGAAGTTCTCGATTTCAAGATCAAGTTTACAGAATTTATTTAAATCAAATATCCATATTACGCCAAAACAATATATTTCGAATGTGAAATTAAATCAGGCAAAAATTATGATTCATGAACATAATCAAACGATTTCAGAAATATCCGATATTTTAGGTTTTACTTCGATTCACTATTTTTCTAGGAAGTTTAAGCTGCAATATGGTATATCTCCAACAGATTATGCCAAGAGTATTTCTCAGTAAGTCCAGAAATGGGCTTTTTTTCTTTCGTTAATAGTGTATGATATGTACATGAAAAAGAATCAAATGTTAATGACATCTGGAACCATTTGGAAACAAATGCTTTTATTTGCCTTTCCTGTGTTTTTGGGCAACTTATTTCAACAACTATATAATACAGCGGATTCCTTGATTGTAGGAAACTATTTGGGCAGTTCAAGCCTTGCAGCCGTTACTTCTTGTGGTGAATTGATCTTTCTATTGACTAGTTTGTTTCAAGGAATATCCGTAGGTGCAGGAGTGGTCATTGCACGCTACTTTGGTGCGAATGATAAAGAAAGAATGCAGAATGCAATTCATACACTTATGGCGTTTGGAATTATTTTTGGGATTGGTTTAACCGTTTTTGGATACTTGTTGGCACCTGTATTGTTAGGGTGGATGTCAACACCAAAAAATGTGATTCATTTATCCGCTACATATCTTCAAATCTATTTTCTAGGTTCTCTAGGAATGATTCTATACAATTCTTGTGTTGGTATTATGCAGTCGGTAGGAGATAGTAAACATCCATTATATTTCTTGATTGTATCAAGTTGTGTAAATGTTGTATTGGACATTGTATTTGTAGCAGGACTTCATATGAATGTAGAAGGAGCTGCCTTAGCTACGATTCTGTCGCAGTTTTTAAGTGCCATTCTTTGTTTGTATCTATTGATTCGGACAAATGAAAGTCATCAGGTACATCTTTCTAAGATTCGTATACATGCTGATGTAGGTAAGGAAATATTGGAAATGGGGATTCCAACGGGAATTCAGAATAGTTTAATTTCAATATCAAATGTAGTTGTGCAATCCAATATTAATACTTTTGGATCCTTGGCGATGGCAGGTATGGGTACCTATTCAAAAATTGAGGGTTTTGCGTTTTTACCAATCACAAGTTTTATGATGGCTTTAACTACGTTTGTTTCTCAAAATAGAGGGGCCAAAGAATATGAAAGGGCTAGAAAAGGAGCTCGTTTTGGACTTGTTTGTTCCGTCAGCTTAGCTGAAACCATAGGGTTATTGATTGCACTGTTTGTCACTCCATTGATGCGTTTATTTGTGGATGATCCACAAGTAATACAATATGGTGTAGAGCGTGCACATTATGCGACGATACTATTCTTTATGTTAGCATACAGTCATGGTGTGTCGGCTGTACTTCGTGGAGTTGGAAAGTCTGTTGTTCCAATGGTTGTCATGCTTGTGTGTTGGTGTCTTGTGCGAGTTACTTTATTAACAATGCTGAACATGCTATTTCATAACATTTTATTTGTATATTTGATTTATCCTTTTACTTGGTCTTTATCAAGTATTGTATTTTTCTTGTATTATCGAAAAATCAATTGGCAAGAATAATAAAG
>NZ_DS996850.1:40211-50507 GCF_000156655.1 Holdemanella biformis DSM 3989 | reverse complement strand
CATTGAACAAGGAATCGAACTAGGACAGGTTCTTTTGTACAAGACGATGTTAAGAAATGGAATGAGTGTCAATGAAATTTCTAAGGTTTGTTCGATATCTGTTGAAAATTTAAAACGAGTATTAAGTAATTGATATGAAGAAAAAATTCTTCTTTTCTGATATGTGTAATGTTAAATAAAAACTACCAATAGCGCACATTCTTGTATTTTATACAGGCCTTGGAATGCAGCTAGACTGTTTTCTGAATTTGTAGAGGCAAACGAAACATTAGGCAAAATAAAATATCGAGCCATTCATAACGAATGGCTTCATTATAAAAAAACGGAGGTTGTATGAATAAGAATATTAAACGAATCAGTGTAGTGTGTTTATGTTTGTTGTTGAGTGGCTGTAGTATGTTTCAATCAGCTCTTAATGATATCAAGGGCAATTTAGTAGGTAATGGATATACAATCTATACGTATGATAATTATGGTAGTGAAGTCATGGAGACAAGTGGAGATAAAATTAGTATTACAGGTAATGCGGTAGAGTCTACTTCTTATGATGAAAATGGTAGTGTTGTTCGTGGATATGAATTATCAAGTGTAATTACGATTACAGTAGATGGAAAAGAAATAGAATCATGTGGAGATACTTGTATTTTTGAACAAAAGGGCTTAACACCAGATGTGGATTTTGCACAAGCAGATATTGATTCAAATACACATGGACAAATATCGGACAATACATCTGTTGCTCGTTTTATCAACAAGTATAAAAATATGTTTGGTAAAGGAAGAATTGTAGTCATTAAATCACAATTGGGACAACCAATTGCCGCCTACTCTGGAGATAAGGTGTATTGGAAGATTCCAGATAATTTACCAAAAATGACGAAGCTTATGATTGATGGTAAGGCTTTGTATATTCATAGAGCAAATTTTCAAATCATTGATAAAGAATTATTAGATTAGGAGATACAAAATGAAACAACCAATTAGTAGTACAAAAGCACCAAAGGCATTAGGGCCTTATTCAGCAGGCGTTTTAACAGAAGGATTAGTATTCTTATCTGGACAATTAGGCGTAGATACCAATGGGGATTTAGTCAGTGAAGATGTCGTAGAACAAACCAAAAAGGTCTTTGAAAATATTGGGGTATTACTCGAAACTTCAGGCTTAATTTATGATGATATTGTCAAGACAACTGTATTATTGGATGATATGAACGATTTTGCGAAAGTAAACGAAGAATATGCGAAATATTTTACAGAACCATTCCCTGCAAGAAGTTGTTTTGAAGTGGCTAAATTACCTAAGAATGCTAAGGTTGAAATAGAGTGTATCGCAATCAAAAAATAGTTTAAAAACATATGTCGTAAATAGAGTTCGTTCTTTGATGTATTGAAGAATTTTACTGTTGAAAAATCCATGATTTATGGTAGTATATATGAAAGAGAAATTGGATTTGAAAAGTGACTTTTTAAATCCATTTTTTTAAAGTCAAAAGGAGGATTATATGAACAAAAATTCGTTATTATCCATGAGAGATCTGTCAGTTGAAGACATCTATAGCATTCTTGATGATGCTAGACTTTTTAATAGTTCCTTTAAAGATTGGCAATTACCAATGCAGAAAGCATTGGTTGCTAATCTTTTTTTTGAGGCTTCAACTCGAACACACTTCTCATTCGAAAGTGCACAGCACCAATTAGGATGCCAAGTAGCCGATTTTGCGGCAGGAGCATCTAGTGTCACAAAGGGAGAAACTCTTTATGATACAGTAAAAACATTTGAATCCATTGGGTATGACATGGTGGTGATCCGTCATTCTCAAGATGAATACTTCAAAGAATTGGAAAATATCAATATTCCAATTTTAAACGCTGGAGATGGTGCAGGAAACCATCCAACACAATGCTTGTTAGACTTACTAACTATGCAAAATGAATTTGGTACATTAGAAGGCTTAAATGTAGTAATCTGTGGAGATATATTACATTCAAGAGTGGCTGCTAGTGATAAAGAAGCTTTAGAAAAGCTAGGGTCAACTGTTCGTTTTGCCGGACCTAAAGAATGGGAAAGACCAGGCTATCCAACAATTGATTTTGATGAAGCCATCGAATGGGCAGATGTTGTCATGATGCTTCGTATTCAGAAAGAAAGAGGTTCTGGAATGGCAGGTATGACAGATAGTGAATATCTAGAAAAATATGGTCTTACAAAAGAGCGTTATGCAAGAATGAAAGACAAAGCTATCGTAATGCATCCAGCTCCTGTTAATCGTGGAGTTGAAATTGACACAGATTTAGTGGAAGCAGAAAAATCAAGAATTTTTGAACAAATGCACAATGGTATGTTAGTTAGAAAGGCCGTTATTAAACGTGGATTTGGCTTTGCTCCATTCAAAGAGGAAAAATAAGTATGCGTTTAATAAAAAATGGTCAAGTTTTAATTGACAATCAAGTAGAAAAGAAAGATATTTTAATTGATGAAGGAAAGATCATTCAGATTGATGATTCTATAGTGAAAGACTGTGAAGTTATTGATGCTGCAGGTCTTACAGTCATTCCAGGGTTAGTGGATGTACACGTACATTTTAGAGAACCAGGACACACAGAAAAAGAAACTATTCATACAGGCAGTTTAGCAGCAGCACATGGAGGATTTACTTCTGTGTTTGCGATGCCAAACGTTATTCCTTTTCCAGATGATGTGGATACAATAAAAGACTATCAACAATTGATTGAAAAAGAATCTGTTGTACATACATATCCATATGCTTGCATCACTTTAGAAGAAGCAAGTAAAGAAGTTGTGGATATGAAAGCTATTAAAGATTTAGGAATTCGCTGGTTTAGTGATGATGGTGTAGGGGTAGCCACATCCGAAATCATGAAGGAAGCTATGGAAAAGGCGAAAGAAAACGACTGTATGATTGTAGCCCACACAGAAGATATGAGCTATCGTAGACCAGGGGCTTGTGTACATGATAGTGAAGTCGTGACATCAAAGGGATGGCTTGGAATTCCAAGTGCTTGTGAAAGTGCACAATTGATTCGTGATTTAGAAATCACAAAAGAAGTAGGAAATGCGTATCATGCTTGCCATATTTCAGCTAAAGAGAGTGTAGAAGCATTAAAAGAAGCGAAAACTTCAGGCTTGAATGTAAGTGCAGAAGTTACAGTACATCATTTATTATTGGAAGATAAAGATGTGGTTGGACCAAACTGGAAAATGAATCCACCATTAAGAAGTCATGAAGATCGTATGTCTTTAATTGAAGGCTTAGAAAATGGAACATTGGATTGCATTGCCAATGATCATGCACCACATACTTATGAAGAAAAGAAACGTTCGATGGATAAAGCGCCATTTGGTATTGTTTCATTAGAAAGTGCGTTTGCGTTACTATACACTGAATTTGTGCATAGACAAAAACGTTGGACATTAGCTCAATTAGTGAATTGGATGTCGGCTGCACCTGCTAAGCGTTTTGGCTTAGAAAATGTAGGACAAATTAAAGAAGGATATAATGCCGATTTAGTCTTAGTAGATTTAGAACATGAATCTTTGATCGACATAGATACATTTGAATCTATGGGTAAAAATACACCATTTAATGGTTGGAGCGTAAATGCACAAATAAAGGAAACCATTGTAGATGGAAAAACAGTATGGAAAGGATAAAACATGGAAAGACTATTAGTGTTAGAAGATGGAAGTGTATATCGAGGGCGTAGCTTTGGTGGTGATAACTTCCGTATTGGAGAATTAGTATTTAATACTTCAATGACTGGCTATCAGGAAATTTTAACGGATAATGCATACTGCGGACAAATTGTTATGATGACATATCCATTAATTGGAAATTATGGAATCAATCGTGATGACTATGAAAGTATTGATCCAGCTACATTTGGTCTTGTTGTAAAAGATTATTGCGAACAACCAAGCAACTGGAGAAGTCAAGAAAGCTTAGGTGATTTCTTAAAACGAGAGGATATTCCAGGTATCTATGGTGTAGATACTCGTGCTATTACTCGTAAATTAAGAGACAAAGGAAATATGAAAGCTACATTATGTAATGCGGATGCAGATATTGAAAAAGTAGTCGAAGAATTAAAAAATACAGAATTGATGAAAAACCAGGTTTCTTTGGTTTCTGCAAAGAAAGTTTATCCTATGCCAAACCGCGGAAAGAAAGTTGTTGTCGTGGATTTTGGTGTAACTATGAGCACATTGAGAGATCTTTCAAAATGTGGCTTGGATATGATCGTAGTTGGACACGATGCAAGTGTTGAGACAATTATGTCATTCCACCCAGATGGAGTTTGTTTATCAAGCGGGCCAGGTAACCCTTGTGATTTAACAAGCCAAATTGAAGTTGTTAAAGAATTAATGAAACAAACCGTTGTATTTGGTATTGGACTAGGATATCAATTGATCGCATTAGCTTCAGGCGCAACTGTATCTAAAATGGGATTTGGACACCACGGATCAAATATCCCGGTTACGGAAGTTGCAACAAACAAAGTTAAAATTACTCACCAAAATCATGGATATGCCGTTGATGTAGATAGCTTAGAAAATACTTCATTAGAAATGACGTATCAAGCATTAAATGATAAAAGTTGTGAAGGTATCGAACATAAGGAATATCCTGCATTTGGTATTCAATTCTATCCACAAACTGGGGATGCATTATATGGTAAATTTGTAGAAATGATTGAAAAGGGGGATCGCAATAATGCCTAAACGCACAGACATTAAAAAAATTTTAGTAATCGGATCTGGACCTATCGTAATTGGACAGGCCGCAGAATTTGATTATGCAGGATCTCAGGCATGTCAATCACTTCGTGAAGAAGGATATGAAGTTATCTTAATTAACTCAAACCCAGCCACAATTATGACCGATTCAACTATCGCAGACCGTGTATATATTGAGCCAATTAACTTGGATTTCGCAAAACGTGTAATCTATAAAGAAAGACCAGATGCCATCTTAGGATCATTAGGTGGTCAAACCGGATTAAACTTAGTTGTAGAATTACATGAAGATGGAATTTTAGATGAATATGGCGTAGAAATTTTAGGAACTGATTTACTCGCAATCAATCGTGCAGAAGACCGTGAATTGTTCCGTTCTTTAATGCAAGACATCAATGAACCAGTACCAGAAAGTACAATCGTTCATACAGTTGAAGAAGCTGTTGCATTCTGTGAAACATTAGGATATCCAGTTGTAGTTCGTCCAGCTTATACACTTGGTGGAACGGGTGGTGGTTTTGCCGATGATGAAGCAGAGTTAAGAGACATTTGTGAAGCAGGATTAAAAGCAAGTCCAGTTCACCAATGTTTGATTGAACAAAGTATTGCCGGATATAAAGAAATCGAATATGAAGTAATCCGTGATGCAAATGACAACGCAATCGTAGTCTGCAGCATGGAAAACGTTGACCCCGTTGGTGTGCACACAGGAGATAGTTTTGTAGTGGCTCCCGTACAAACTTTGACAGATCGTGAAAACGCAATGTTGAGTAGTGCATCCTTAAAAATTATTCGTGCATTAAAAATTTGTGGAGGATGTAACGTACAGTTGGCATTGAATCCAGATAGTTTCAAATATTATGTCATCGAAGTTAACCCTCGTGTATCTCGTTCATCTGCATTAGCTAGTAAGGCTACAGGATATCCAATCGCAAAAATCTCTGCAAAATTGGCTGTAGGATTAACATTAGACGAAATCTTAAATCCAGTTACTAAAAACAGCTATGCATGTTTTGAACCAACCGTTGACTATGTAGTAAGTAAATTTGCACGTTTTCCATTCGACAAATTCCCTAATGCAGATCGTCATTTAGGAACACAGATGAAGGCAACTGGTGAAGTTATGTCGATTGGACGTACTTTTGAAGAATCTTTCTTAAAGGCGATTCGTTCTTTAGAGATGAAAGTAGATCACTTGTATAAAAAGGAATTGACTGAATTATCTAAGGAAGAATTACTTGAAAAAATCAAGAAGTGCGATGATGAAAGAATCTTTGCGATTACGCAATGGTTACGCAATGGATATGATTTAGAAACAGTCATCGATGTAACCAAGATTGACCGTTTCTTCTTATGGCATATCCAAAGAATTCTTGATTTAGAAACATTGATGAATGAAAATCCAAAAGATATTGCGGTTTTAAGAACATTGAAAGAAAACGGATTCTCAGATAGCTACATTGCCCGTAACTGGGATATGAAAGAATTCGATTTATATAATTTACGTAAAGAAAATGGAATCATTCCAGTTTATAAAAAAGTAGATACGTGTGCGGGTGAATTTGTCAGTGCAACACCATACTTATATTCAAGTTATGATCAAGAAAATGAATCTGAAGTCAGTGATCGCAAAAAAATCATCGTTTTAGGTTCAGGCCCAATTCGTATTGGACAAGGTGTTGAGTTCGACTATGCGACAGTACATTGCGTTGAAACATTAAGAGATGCAGGATATGAAGCTATCATCATCAACAACAACCCAGAAACTGTATCAACCGATTTCTCAATTAGTGATAAATTATATTTTGAACCATTAACTACAGAAGATGTAATGCACGTTATTGATTTAGAAAAACCATTGGGTGTTATTGTTCAATTTGGTGGACAAACAGCAATCAACTTGGCTGATTCATTAGTAGAACATGGTGTTAAGATTCTAGGAACTTCACTACACTCTATTGATTTAGCGGAAGACCGTCATGAATTTGAAGCGATGTTACATAAATTGAATATTCCTCAACCACAAGGTGAAACTGCAGTAACTGTTGAAGAATCACTCGTTATCGCCAATAAGATTGGTTATCCAGTACTTGTTCGTCCAAGTTATGTATTGGGTGGTCGTGCAATGGAAATCGTACATAATGATGATGAATTAAGAGTCTATATGGCAACAGCCGTAAAAGAAATCAGTCATGATGCTCCAATTTTAGTTGATAAATATATTGTTGGTAAAGAACTTGAAATTGATGCGATTGCGGATGGAAAGAACGTATATATTCCAGGTGTTATGGAACATATTGAACGTGCTGGAGTTCACTCTGGTGACTCAATTAGTGTATATCCAACGCAGACAATTTCTCAACAAGTGAAAGATACTATTATTGATTATGGAACAAGAATTGGTAAAGGCTTTGAATTTGTTGGTTTATACAACATTCAGTTTATTGTAGACAAAGAAGATAACGTATATGTATTAGAAGTAAACCCACGTTCCTCTCGTACTGTACCATTCTTATCTAAGATTACAGGTGTAGCTATGAGTTATATCGCAACGCAGGCTATCTTAGGAAAATCAATTGAAGAACAAGGATATACTCCAGGATATCATCCGGAAGAAGAAGGCCGTGTATTTGTCAAAGCACCAGTATTCTCATTTGCAAAATTACGTAGTGTAGATACAGTTTTAGGACCTGAAATGAAATCTACAGGTGAGGCTTTAGGTAGTGATGTCAACTTAGAAAAAGCCTTCTATAAGGCATTGGTTGCCAGTGGTGTAAGTGTTCCAACTCATGGAAATGTATTAATGACAATTGATGATGAGAATAAACAAGAAGCACTAGAATTGGCGAAACGCTTCGCAAATATTGGATATGGAATCTATGCAACAAAGGGTACTGCAGATATGTTTGAAGCTGAAGGATTGTATGTTCATCGTGCTAGTAAGATTGAAACAGAAGATGGTAAAAACGTTCTAGACATTATTCGTAATGGACGTGTAAACTTTGTCATTAACACAATGTCTAATAAGAAGAACACAAGTGCTGATGGATTCTTGATTCGTCGTGTGTCTGCAGAAAATAACATTTCTTGTATGACAAGTTTAGATACAGCGAATGCATTAGCGAAAGTTTTAGAGTCATTGAGCTTCTCAATGGTTTCTATGAATGAAATGGGGAAATAGTATGCAGGAATTTGCGAAGATTCTATCGAATGTCAAAATCGCAAAAGATATTTGGAAAATGGAATTGAAAACAGACTTAGCTAAAACAGCTAAGCCTGGTCAATTCATTGAAATCACAGTTCCAGGTTTCTATTTGCGAAGACCTATCTCGATTAGTGAAATTAGAGAAGATGTTTTAGTTATTATCTATAAAGTGCTTGGTGAAGGTACTTTAAAAATGACTGAACTTGAAGGAAAATTAGATATCTTTGGTCCACTTGGAAATGGTTTTCCAATTGAAGATAAAGAAGAAGTGTTGTTGATTGGTGGAGGTGTTGGTGTACCACCACTATATGAAACCGCAAAACAATATTTAAGTAAAAATGCACGTGTAACAGCTGTTCTAGGTGCAAATGATGCAGATAGCGTATTCTATGTGGATGAATTCAAAGCACTTGGGTGTGATGTATATGTCGCAACAATGGATGGAACACTTGGAACAAAGGGTACAGCATTGGATGCGATCAAAGAAAACAATGTGACATGTAACTTTGTACTTAGTTGTGGACCTTTACCTATGTTGAAGGCAATCAACGAACAATATAGTGAAGGCTATATTTCATTAGAAGCTCGTATGGCTTGTGGCCTTGGTGCTTGTATGGGATGTGTTGTGAAAGATGTAGAAGGACATTCATTGCGTGTATGTAAAGATGGTCCTGTATTTGAAATGGGAAAGGTGGCTTTATAATGGATATTTCAGTAAAACTACCCGGATTGAATTTGAAGAATCCAATTATTCCAGCTAGTGGATGTTTTGGATTTGGTAAAGAATATGCCGAACTATATGATTTGAGCGTATTAGGTGGTATTGCCATCAAATCGGCTACACCACAAGAGCGTTTTGGAAATCCTACACCAAGAATTGCCGAAACTCCAATGGGAATGTTGAATGCGATTGGTCTACAAAATAAAGGTGTAGATTCTATTATTGAAAATGAACTTCCATTCCTTGCACAGTATGATACAGAAATCATGGCCAATGTGGCGGGTGCATGTGAAGAAGATTATGTAGAGGTTATCAAGAAATTAAATGATCAGCCAGTAATTAAGGCTTATGAATTAAATATTTCTTGTCCTAATGTAAAACATGGTGGTATTGGTTTGGGAACGAAACCTGAACTTGCAGCACATGTGACTAAGATTTGTAAGGAAGCCGCTACAAAACCTGTATATGTGAAGTTATCACCTAATGTAACGGATATTGTAGAAATTGCCAAAGCCGTTGAAGAAGCTGGTGCAGATGGTATTGTATTGATCAATACTTTAATGGGTATGCGTATCAATTTGAAGACGGGAAAACCATTGCTTGCCAATGTAACAGGTGGTCTTTCTGGTCCTGCCATTAAGCCGGTTGCCTTAAGAATGGTATATCAAGTAGCACAAGCTGTAAATATTCCAATCATTGGTGTTGGTGGAATTACTTGTGCAGAAGATGTATTGGAATTCTTAAATGCGGGGGCAAGTGCTGTTGAAGTGGGTGCCCAAAACTTTGTGGATCCTTATGTATGTCCAAAAATCATTGAGGATCTTCCAAAAGTATTGGAGAAATATGGATATAAAAATATTGAAGAAGCAGTTGGAAGGAGTTTTAAATAATGAGTAAAACAATTGTAGCATTAGATTTTTCGAGTAAAGAAGAAGTTGTAGATTTCTTAAAACAATTTGATGAACCCGTATATGTAAAGATTGGTATGGAATTAACATATGCGTGTGGTTTAGAAATGGTAAAAACAGTGAAGGAAATGGGTCACCACATTTTCTTAGATTTGAAATTGCATGACATTCCTAACACAGTTAAGGGTGGAATGAAAAACTTAGCGAACTTAGGTGTAGATATTGTCAATGTACACTGTGCTGGTGGTATTGCGATGATGAAGGCTGCCATTGATGGTTTGAATGAAGGGGCTAAAGATGGAAAACGTCCTATGTGTATTGGTGTAACTCAGCTTACAAGCACTTCTAAAGAAGCTATGAATAACGAATTGGGAATTCCTGGTGAAGTTATTGATTGTGTTATTAAATATGCGAAGAATGCGAAAGAAGCAGGCTTAGACGGTGTTGTATGTTCCGTACATGAAGCTAAGGCGATTCACGAAGCTTGTGGAGAAGACTTCTTAACAGTAACTCCAGGTATTCGTTTGGCAAGTGATTCTAAAGATGATCAAAAGCGTGTTGCGACTCCTGCATTTGCGAAAGAACAAGGCTGTGATTATATCGTAGTTGGTCGTTCAATTACGAAGAGTGCTAACCCTGTTGAAACATATAAGGAAATTGAAGCAACTATGTCAAAATAAGGTGTGAGAAATCACATCTTTTTTTA
>NZ_DS996850.1:17340-38411 GCF_000156655.1 Holdemanella biformis DSM 3989 | reverse complement strand
TGGACGACTGGAAACGAACCGGGCACGTCATTTAGACGTGTGACTTTTTCGCAGAAAAAGTATTTTCTTGACTTTATTATTGAAATTTTCATGATTTGTGGTAGTATACTAAGCAGAAAAATATAGTATTTTTTTCAAAAGGAGGATACGTATGATCAAGAATCCAGCTTTGTTTGTGAAAAAAACGTCAGTGATCGATATGAATAGTATTCTTCGTAGTGCTATACTTTTTAATAGTTCCATTTAAAGATTGGCAATGCGTTTGTTTGCTAATCTTTTTTTTGAGTAAATAACAGAAAGGACAAATTATGGAAAGACTTTTGATTTTAGAAGATGGAAGTGTATATCGCGGAACAGCGTTTGGTAGTGACAACTTCCAAATTGGTGAATTAGTATTTAATACGTCAATGACGGGTTATCAAGAAATTTTGACAGATAATTCATATTGTGGACAAATTGTAATGATGACATATCCATTGATTGGTAACTATGGAATCAATCGTGATGATAATGAAAGTATGATTCCATGTGTATTTGGATTTGTAGTTAAAGATTATTGTGAATATCCAAGCAATTTCAGATGTTCAGAAACATTAGATGATTTCTTAAAACGCGAAAATATTCCAGGAATTTATGATATTGATACACGTGAAATCACAATGAAGATTCGTAATGTAGGTACAATGAAGGCAGTTATGGCTAATGTGGATGCCGATGTAGATGTGGTGGTTGCTGGTTTAAAAGCCGCTGATTTCTTACATGATCAAGTGGCTCGTGTTTCGACAAATAAAGTATTCCCAATCCCAAATCGTGGCAAGAAAGTTGTATTGATGGATTTTGGGGCAAAATTAGGTATTGTTCGTGAACTATCAAAACGTGGATGTGATTTAGTCATTGTTCCATATGATACACCAGCAAGCACAATCTTATCTTATCGTCCAGATGGCGTTATGTTGTCGAATGGTCCTGGAGATCCTACGGATGTAAAAGTCGCTATTGAAACGATTAAAGAATTGATTCCTCAAACGGTTGTATTTGGAATTTGTTTAGGTCACCAGTTGATTTCTTTGGCTTGTGGTGCAAAAACATATAAATTAAAGTTTGGACACCGTGGAGCTAACCATCCAGTGGTTAATCTTTCAACAGGCAAAGTGGAAATTACTTCTCAAAACCATGGCTTTGCGGTAGATATTGATAGCTTAAAGGATACGCGCTTGGAAATGACACACCAAGCATTAAATGATAAGAGTTGTGAAGGTGTTCGCCATAAAGACTATCCTTGCTTTGCGGTGCAATATCATCCAGAAGCAAGTGCAGGACCTGAAGATTCTCGTTACTTGTTTGATCAATTTATTGAATTAATGGAGGAGAATAAAAATGCCTAAACGTACAGATATCAAAAAAATCTTAGTGATCGGTTCTGGTCCAATTATCATTGGTCAGGCAGCTGAATTTGATTATGCCGGAAGTCAGGCATGTCAATCCCTTCGTGAAGAAGGATATGAAGTCATCTTAATTAACTCAAATCCTGCCACAATCATGACAGATACAGCCATCGCAGACCGTGTTTATATTGAGCCTTTGACTGTTGATTTCGCAAAACGAGTTATTTATAAAGAAAGACCCGATGCCATTTTAGGATCATTAGGTGGTCAAACCGGATTAAACTTAGTTGTAGAATTACATGAAGATGGAATCTTAGATGAGTTTGGTGTAGAAATTTTAGGTACAGACTTGCATGCGATCAATCGTGCGGAAGATCGTGAATTGTTCCGTTCTTTAATGCAGGAAATCAATGAGCCAGTACCAGAAAGTATGATTGTTCATACAGTAGAAGAAGCTGTTGAATTCGCAAAACGCGAAGGATATCCATTAGTTGTTCGTCCAGCTTATACACTTGGTGGAACGGGTGGAGGTTTCGCTGATGATGAAGCTGAACTTCGTGAAATTTGTGATTCTGGATTAAAGGCTAGTCCTGTACATCAATGTTTGATTGAACAAAGTATTGCCGGATATAAAGAAATTGAATATGAAGTAATGCGTGATGCCAAAGACAATGCGATCGTCGTATGTAATATGGAAAATATTGATCCAGTAGGTGTGCATACTGGAGACAGTACGGTTGTTGCGCCAGTTCAAACTTTGACAGATCGTGAAAATCAAATGCTTCGTAATGCATCTTTAAAAATCATTCGTGCATTGAAGATCTGTGGTGGATGTAACGTTCAGTTGGCATTGAATCCAGATAGTTTCAAATATTATGTTATCGAAGTTAATCCTCGTGTATCTCGTTCATCAGCCTTGGCAAGTAAGGCAACAGGTTATCCAATTGCGAAGATTAGTGCTAAATTAGCGGTTGGCTTAGGTTTGGATGAGATTATCAACCCAATTACTAAAACAAGTTATGCATGTTTTGAACCTGCATTAGACTATATTGTAACGAAATTTGCACGTTTCCCATTTGATAAATTCCCTAATGCAGATCGTCATTTAGGAACACAGATGAAGGCGACGGGTGAAATTATGTCGATTGGACGTAACTTTGAAGAATCTTTCTTAAAAGCAGTTCGTTCTTTAGAGATGAAAGTGGATCATATATACAAAAAAGAATTGGCTGGATTCACTAAAGAAGAATTACTTGAAAAAATCAAAAAGTGTGATGATGAAAGAATCTTTGCGGTTACACAATGGCTTCGCGATGGATATGATATGGAAACCATTCATAATGTGACGAAAATGGATGATTTCTTCTTGTGTCACTTGTCAAGAATTATCAGCTTAGAAAAGCTAATGATGGAAAATCCCAAAGATGTTGAAGTTTTACGTAAATTAAAGAAATACGGCTTTGCGGATAGCTACATTGCACGTAATTGGGATATGAAAGAATTCGACTTATATAACTTGCGTAAAGAAAATGGAATCATGCCAGTATATAAGATGGTAGATACTTGTGCGGGTGAGTTTAAGAGTGCAACTCCATACTTCTATTCAAGTTATGAACATAAGAACGAATCTGAGGTAACAGACCGTAAAAAAATCGTTGTATTAGGTTCAGGACCAATTCGTATTGGACAAGGTGTTGAGTTTGACTATGCGACAGTACATTGTGTACAGACTTTGCGTGAAGAAGGTTATGAAGCTATCGTCATTAACAACAACCCTGAAACTGTATCAACCGATTTCTCAATTAGTGACAAATTGTATTTTGAACCACTAACTACAGAAGATGTAATGCACGTAATTGATTTGGAAAAACCATTGGGTGTTATTGTTCAATTTGGTGGACAAACAGCAATCAACTTGGCTGATTCATTAGTAGAACATGGTGTTAAGATTCTAGGTACTTCACTACACTCTATTGATTTAGCGGAAGACCGTCATGAATTTGAAGCGATGTTACATAAATTGAATATTCCTCAACCACAAGGTGAAACTGCAGTCACTGTTGAAGAATCACTCGTTATTGCCAATAAGATTGGCTATCCAGTACTTGTTCGTCCAAGTTATGTATTGGGTGGTCGTGCAATGGAAATCGTACATAATGATGATGAATTAAGAGTCTATATGGCAACAGCCGTAAAGGAAATCAGTCATGATGCTCCAATCTTAGTCGATAAATATATTGTTGGTAAAGAACTTGAAATTGATGCGATTGCAGATGGAAAGAACGTATATATTCCTGGTGTAATGGAACATATCGAACGTGCTGGTATTCACTCTGGTGACTCAATTAGTGTATATCCTACACAGATTATCAATGAGAAGGTGAAAGAAACAATCATTGATTATGGAACAAGAATTGGTAAAGGTTTTGAATTTGTTGGTTTATACAACATTCAGTTCATTGTAGATAAAGAAAACAACGTATATGTATTAGAGGTAAACCCACGTTCCTCTCGTACCGTACCATTCTTATCTAAGATTACAGGTGTAGCTATGTCTCAAATTGCGACTAAGTGTGTATTAGGTGAAAGTATTGAAGATCAAGGCTTAACACCTGGATATCATCCTGAAGATAAAGAAAGAGTCTTTGTCAAAGCGCCAGTATTCTCATTTGCGAAATTACGTAGTGTAGATACAGTTTTAGGACCTGAAATGAAATCTACAGGTGAGGCTTTGGGTAGTGATGTCAACTTAGAAAAAGCATTGTACAAAGCTTTAGTAGCTTCTGGAATCAATATTCCTTTACATGGAAGTGTATTACTAACAATTGATGATGATAATAAACAGGATGCTTTAGAAATCGCAAAACGTTTCTATAACATTGGATATGGTATTTATGCGACGAAGGGTACAGCTAAATTCTTAGAAGATAATGGCTTATTTGTACATGTAGCGGCCAAAGTCAATGAGGATAATGGAAATGAAACTGTATTGGATATTATTCGTCATGGTCATGTAAACTTTGTCATCAACACAATGTCAAATAAAGATAATTCTACAAGTATGGATGGATTCTTAATTCGTCGTGTGTCTGCAGAAAATAACATTTCTTGTATGACAAGTTTAGATACGGCACATGCCTTAATTAAAGTATTGGAATCTTTGAGTTTCTCAATGATTTCTATGAATGAAATGGGTAAATAGAGTGTGAGAAATCACACTCTAATTTTTGTAAAAAGAATTAGCACTTACTTTTTGATTATAGAAGTCGATTTTTGTCCTGCCTTGTATATCCCGGAAGTGCTTGCTTTACAGGCTTTTCAAGGCATCCATCATTTTGCCTAGTATAGTAAAGCAAGATGATATGATCATACAGTAAAAGTAAAAAAACTGCTTTACAAATTACAGATAAAGTATTAAAATAAACAAAAAGATATCTTCAGGGCAGGGTGAGATTCCCTACCGGCGGTAGAGCCCGCGAGCCGAAAGGCATGATCCGGTGAGATTCCGGAGCCGACAGTATAGTCTGGATGGAAGAAGATGATAGTACAGTTGATTTTTTGAACGAATGAATGTAGTATCAGAGCTCTGAGATGGTAATCCATTTCAGAGCTCTTTATACATTTTGGAGCTTTTTATATTCGAAATCAGACATTCGTTTATCAATCAGATGTAATAAATCAATTTCACCCTGCAGATACTTCTGCAGTTTTTTTGTGTTTGGTACATCGTTTTCAAAATAATTATACCACTCACTTATCTGCAAATCCGATTGCCAAGGACTAGAAGCTTTGGTGTACCAGGCAAAGAACAGGAATCAGAAAGAAGGAATAAAAATGACAGATCAGGAATATATGCTTCGGGCGATTCAGCTGGCAAAAAAAGGAGAAGGCTGGACGAATCCCAATCCGATGGTAGGGGCAGTGATTGTAAAAGACGGAAGAATCATCGGAGAAGGCTATCATAAAAAGTATGGAGAACTTCATGCGGAACGTAATGCAATTGCTTCCCTTACAGAATCAGCAGAAGGTGCGGTGATTTATGTTACGCTGGAGCCTTGCTGTCATCATGGAAAAACACCTCCGTGTACGGAAGCAATCATTGAACAGAAGATTAAAAAAGTGGTGATTGGTTCCCGAGATCCGAATCCGAAAGTGGCAGGAAAAGGTGTGCAGATGCTAAGAAAAGCGGGTGTAACAGTTGTTGAAGATTTTATGGGAGAAGAATGTGATCGGCTGAATCCAGTGTTTTTCCATTATATTACTATGAAAACTCCTTATGTAGTGATGAAGTATGCCATGACACTGGATGGGAAAATCGCAACGAAGACAGGAGCATCAAAATGGATTACCTCATTAGCGTCAAGAAAAGAAGTACAGCATATGCGGCATCAGTACATGGGAATCATGGTAGGCATAGGAACTGTGCTTGAAGATGATCCGATGTTAAATGTTCGGGTAGAAGGCTGGAAAAGTCCTGTCAGGATTGTGTGCGATAGTAAACTCAGGATTCAACTGGATAGTCAGATTGTAAAAAGTGCAAAAAAATATCGGACGATTGTGGCTTATGCAGATCAGAAAAATACAGGAGAAAAAATAAAAATATTACATACCAGGGGAGTTGAGACCATTTACTGTCCGGATGAAAAGAATCAGATAGATCTTAAGAGGTTGATGATTGATCTTGGAAACAGAGGTATTGACAGCATCCTCCTTGAGGGAGGCGGTACGTTAAATGATAGCGCCTTGCGAGCTGGGATTGTAAAGGAAGTACAGGCTTTTGTGGCGCCAAAGCTATTTGGCGGTGTGGCCGGGAAGACACCGGTAGAAGGTGTCGGAGTGAAATTCCCTTCTGAAGCAGTGGAATTGAAATATACAGACATCTGTCAGATTGGTCAAGACATCCGGATAAGATGTCAGGTGTGTGAGAAAAAACAGGAGGAATCATGTTTACAGGAATCGTAGAAGAGAAAGGAAAAGTCCGTTATATACAGCTAACAGGAGAATCAGGAATCCTGGCGGTGAAGGCTCAAAAAGTCCTGGAAGGGACAAGGATTGGTGACAGTATTGCGGTGAATGGTGTGTGCCTGACAGTTACGGCGATCCAGCAAGACGGATTTTGTGCCGATGTGATGGCAGAGACAATCAGAAGAAGCAGTCTTGGTAGTTGTAAAGCCGGAAGCCAGGTAAACTTGGAACGTGCAATGGCAGCAGATGGCAGATTTGGTGGACACATAGTAAGTGGCCATATTGATGGGACTGGTGTAATACGTTCTATGCTTCGGGAAGAAAATGCCATCTGGGTATCCATTGAGACATCGCCGCAGATTTTGCATCTGATCGTGGAAAAAGGATCCGTCTGTATTGATGGAATCAGCCTGACAGTTGCAAGGGTTGGTGAGGCTGGTTTTCAGGTGTCGGTTATTCCGCATACAGGAGAAGAAACCACCCTTTTGGAAAAGGTACCAGGGGATTTGGTTAATCTAGAAAATGATGTAATTGGAAAATATGTAGAAAAATTACTTGGCATCAAAAAAAATGAAGAAGAGAAAAAAGAATCCGGAATTACAATGAAGTTTCTTGAAGAATTCGGATTTTAGAACAGGAGGATATACACAATGTCACAAAATTATCAGTACAATACAATTGAAGAGGCACTTAGGGATCTTAAGGAAGGAAAAATGGTTCTGGTCACAGATGATCCGGACAGAGAAAATGAAGGGGATCTGATATGTGCAGCAGAGTTTGCAACCCAAGAAAATATTAATTTCATGGCGACCTATGCAAAGGGGCTTATCTGTACACCGATGAGTGCAGAAATTGCAGCAAGATTGAACTTTCCGCCGATGGTTACTGAGAACACGGACAATCACAATACAGCATTTACTGTGGCAGTGGATCACGTAGACACAACCACAGGTATCTCTGCGGCAGACCGTTCCTATACTATTATGAAGTGCGTGGATGATCAGTCAAAACCAGATGATTTCAGAAGACCGGGACATGTATTTCCGCTTGTTTCCAGAAAAGGCGGGGTTCTAGTACGAAATGGTCATACGGAGGCGACAACAGATCTTATGAGACTTGCTGGACTGAAAGAATGCGGCGTGTGCTGTGAAGTTATGAAAGAAGATGGAACTATGATGCGTACACCACAGCTATGGGAAATGGCAAAAGAGCATAATCTTACATTTATTACAATCCGTGATCTGCAGGATTATATAAGAATACATGAAAAGCATGTAATGCAGGAAGCAGCTGCTAACCTACCAACGCAGTACGGCGATTTTAAAATGTATGGTTATATCAATGACATTACAAAAGAGCATCATGTGGCATTGGTAAAAGGTGATCTAGGAGATGGCGAGAATGTGCTTTGCCGGGTACATTCGGAGTGCCTTACAGGAGATGCGTTTGGATCACTCAGATGTGATTGCGGTTTACAGTTGCAGTCAGCAATGCGCCAGGTAGAGGCAGAAGGCAGAGGAATCATTTTATATATGAGACAAGAAGGCAGAGGAATCGGACTGATCAATAAGATCAAAGCTTATGCACTTCAGGAACAAGGATATGATACCGTGGAGGCAAATGTGAAGTTAGGGTTTGCACCAGATCTTAGAGAATATTGGGTTGGGGCACAGATACTGTCAGATCTTGGTGTAAAATCATTAAGATTACTGACAAATAACCCGGATAAAGTCTATGGACTTGGTGAGTTTGGGCTAAAGATCAATGAGAGAGTACCTTTGGAGATTCCGGTACAAAAGTATGACCGAAAGTATATGAAAACGAAGCAGGAAAAGATGGGTCATATTTTTAAAGAAATAGATTTATAAAAGTAACAAATATCAGGAGGAAGAAGAAATGAAACAGATTAATTTAGTAGAAGGAAAAGTAGTAGCACCGGAAGGAATGAAGGTTGGTATCGTGGCAGCGAGATTCAATGAAATCATTGTGAATAAATTACTGGGAGGGGCAGTCGACGGATTAGTAAGACATGGAGTAGAAGAAGAGAATATTACTGCAGCATGGGTGCCGGGAGCTTTTGAAATCCCGATTGTAGCACAGAAAATGGCACAGTCAGGAAAATATGATGCTGTTATCTGTGTGGGAGCTGTCATCCGTGGAGATACTTCACATTATGATTTGGTGTGCAATGAATCTGCCAAGGGAATTGCACAGGTTGAACTTGCGACAGGAATCCCGGTTTTATTTGGAGTGATCACAACTGAGAATATTGAGCAAGCTATTGCGCGTGCCGGAAGCAAAGCAGGAAATAAAGGTTATGACTGTGCATTATCTGCGATTGAAATGGTCAATCTAATGAAGCAACTCTAAAAGACACAACAGTAGGCAGGTAGGCTAGGCGGAAATTGTCGACTGGCTTGGATTTTTGCATGGTCAAATCAAGAAAATTAAATGCTAAACCTCATGAAAAATACCTGTGAAGCCTGAAAAAGTAAAATTAAAAAAATTAGCACTTAAGTATTGACAGTGCTAAAAAGATGACTATAATAAGAATTGAAGTTAGAGATAAGTCAAAAGATATCCCGTAACTTGAAGATAGATTTCATAATCTAGTAATCAGGAGGCGATATTTATGAAGTACTATCCAATGTTTGATTTATTTGATGATTTCTTTACAGGAAACACAACCAGTGATGTCATGAAGACAGATATTGTGGAAAAAGATGGAAACTATGAAATGAGCATGGAACTTCCTGGAGTTAAAAAGGAAGATATCCAGATGGAATTGAAAGATGGATATTTGAAAGTAACTGCTACGCATGGTTCGAACACAGAAGACAAGGATGAAAAGGGTCGTGTTGTTCGTAAAGAACGTGTTAGTGGATCTTATTCAAGAAGTTTCTATGTTGGTGAAGGTATTCATCAGGAAGATGTCAAAGCTTCATTTGACAACGGTGAATTGAAGATCGTTGTTCCTAAGGAAGCACCTAAACAGATTGAAGAAAACAAATTTATCCCTATTGAATAAGGTATCAGGAGGCGATATTTATGAAGTACTATCCAATGTTTGATTTATTTGATGATTTCTTTACAGGAAACACTACCAGTGATGTCATGAAGACAGATATTGTGGAAAAAGATGGAAACTATGAAATGAGCATGGAACTTCCTGGAGTTAAAAAGGAAGATATCCAGATGGAATTGAAGGATGGATATTTGAAGGTTAGTGCTACTCATGGTTCGAACACAGAAGACAAGGATGAAAAAGGTCGTGTTGTTCGTAAAGAACGTGTTAGTGGATCTTATTCAAGAAGTTTCTATGTTGGTGAAGGTATTCATCAGGAAGATGTTAAGGCATCCTTTGACAATGGTGAATTGAAGATCGTTGTTCCTAAGGAAGCACCTAAACAAGTCGAAGAAAATAAATTTATTCCAATTGAATAACTACAAGAATGCACCTATATGGTGTATTCTTTTTTTAAGGGGGAAAATTATGAAGATAGAGGTAATAAATGAAAAGCGCTTAAATCATATTCATTATTGTAGAGTGCATAAAGAGAATCAGCGGCTATCGGGTTCTTTTTGGGTTCCTTCAAAATCAAAATCTAAGAATAAGAAGATGTTTAGTTTTGAATTGAATGATAGTGATTTTTTGGTTTGTGATCCAGAACATATTTTTAAACAAAAGATTTCAGGGAATAAACCTAGTGAATGTATTCTAAATTTGATGAATATATTGATTCAAGAAGATATGGAGTTTCTTCAAAAATTAGAAATGAAACTTGAAAGAATAGAAGATCAGTTAATGTCTCATACGGGATCTCATTATGAGTCGCAAATCTTTGAAATGAGGAAAACGATAAGTACTTTTGATTCATATTATGATCAGATGATTGAAGTTGTACAAAATTTGCAGGCGTATTATGAAGATGTGCATTTTGAAATGTTAGAAAAAAGGCTCATGCGTTTGTCGAATGTCACGGATCGTTTGGCAGAGTATTCTATGCAACTTCGCGAAATGCATCAAACACAAGTGGAGATGCGTCAGAATCAAATCATGCAGTTTTTAACGATTGTAACAACGATATTCATGCCACTAACTTTAATTACTGGATGGTATGGCATGAATTTTAAGGCTATGCCAGAATTAGATACTTCCTATGGATATTTCATTGTGATTGGAGTTTGTATATTGATCATTATTTTAGAAGTGATTTACTTTAAAAAGAAAAAATGGTTTTAGCTATAAAAAACGCTTGTTTCAGTGTATGATTTTGGTAGAGAGCAGGTGTTAGTATGTCTGTGAATATTCGTATTATGCAGAAGGGTTTCTTTCGTAGAAAAAAGTTTATAATCGATGATTTAGTTAAAATGTCTCACTTATCTTTTGGGGTTATGGATGAAAATTGTCAATTAATTCCGAATCAGATAGGGGATCATACAATCTTATTTGATCGTAAATATCTTCAAAGAGGGATTGAAATCTATATTCAAAATCATGATATTTGTTTGAATTTAAGTCTTCCTACAAGCATGGATGAAATTCAATTGTTTTATTATTTAGTGAAAGTATATTGTGAATATATGGATACTGATGAATTCGTGAAAGACGATTGGCTAATGGACATAAAGGATATCGATTTACAGATGGTGTATGATAAAAGAACGAGTGCTGATGCACTTATGGATTTAAAGAGTAAATTATCGGATCATAAGTATTTTGAAATCTTTGGCATTCTTCATCCAATTTCAATTGGGGAAAAGGAATTGAATGATTTTGGCACAGATTTAGATTTGTTTGGGCAATATCTACATAATCAACAAGCTTTGGATGCATATTATGCCACACCAAGAATCTATAATGCACATGGTAGAAGAATTGGTATGTATGCATTAGGAGCGAATATACTAACGATTCTTCCGGTAGAGCCATATGTGGTATTGAATCAATTTGAGGGAATAGAAGAGTGGTATGTATTTATGAATGACAGCCTTGTGAAGTATCGTGATCTAATGAGTTTTATTAAAAAGTTTGATTATTATGATGCCAATCATAGAATGGTATGTTTATCGAAAGAAGAGATTTCAGAGGCTTTAAATACACTCGCTATACAAAAAATATGAGCAGCTAATCAAATAGCTGCTCATTAACTGTATCTAGCGTTCCTTGAAAGAAATCATTTTTTCCTCCACCACGAACTTGATGTTTTTCTTTGAGTTGTAAGAATATGTCTTTAGAATTTGTCATGAACCGATAATTATCTTTTTGTTTAGAAACAAGTAAAACATAGTTGTTGCTAAAAGATACAAGCTTATTGTAGTAATACAATTGTGTATCTCGATCGAATTCATCACATAGAACGATTTGATTTTCTTTATGTTCAATGATTAAGTGATCAACCATCTCTTTATTTAATTGTTTGATTCTTTGTTTCAAAGCATAATTTTCATCTAATACGCGTTGTACATTAGAAGATAGAGTTTCAATGCTTGAAGACAATTGATTGGAGATTTGAATAGATTGATCATGTTTTAAGACATAGTCTTCATAGGCAAGTTTTCCACATAAGAAGAATAGGCGTGTGCCTTTTTTGATTTTCATGGATTTCACGATTTTAAACAATCCCACTTCAATCGTACTTTTTACATGGGGTGCGCAACATGCGCATAAATCTACATCTTCAATTTCGACAAGGCGTGGCTTGGCTAAGTCAAGTTTAGCTCGATATTCCATGTTGGAATAATCCTCTAAGTAATAGGTTTTAACAGGTTTATTTGAAAAGATGACAGAATTCACTAAAGCTTCAATTCTTTTAATTTGATCATTATTTAAATCCATTGCATAATCAGCTGTAATTTCATTGTATCCTAAATGAAATCCGACATTATCCACATGAAATTCTTTGTGCATTAAACCAGAAAGAATATGTTCTCCTGTATGATGTTGCATATTGGTGTAGCGATGAGTCCAGTCAATAATACCTTGTACATCACCATTTAATGCAGAGTGCGTATAATGATGAATTTCATCATTTATGATTTGTACATCCACTACTTCAATAGCATTCAACGTTCCTTTGTCACATGTTTGTCCACCTTCTTCTGGAAAGAAAAGGGTTTGATCCAAGATTATGTCATATAATTCATTTTTTTTAATACATGAAACAACATGGGCATGAAATGTTGTTTGGTAGCCTTCTTGTTCGTATAGTTTTAAAGTCATATATATCACCGGAATTAATCATAGCATAAGTGATACAAACTTTGACAAATAATTAAAAACATATTAGACTTATATGGTTTGAACAAAGATGTTTTGCTTCCCAACCATCTTTAAAAAAACAGGAGGGTAAAAAATGAATAGAATTAAAACGGAAGTTAAAGAAGTGGGTGTATTACTAAGAAGTATACCTTCACTTACGATGACACTTTTTATTGTTTCGGTCATCACTATGAATCTTTTGGCAAACAAAAGTATTAACTTGCCATTTAGCTTTATGGCACTGGATTGTGGAATTGTGGTAAGCTGGCTTTCCTTCTTATGTATGGATGTCATCACAAAACATTTTGGTCCTAAAGCTGCAACACAAGCATCACTTGTAGCGGTGTTGGTGAATTTAGGTA
Source organism: Holdemanella biformis DSM 3989 (assembly GCF_000156655.1). Classification (GTDB taxonomy): domain Bacteria; phylum Bacillota_I; class Bacilli_A; order Erysipelotrichales; family Erysipelotrichaceae; genus Holdemanella; species Holdemanella biformis. The sequence continues at coordinate 25,437 of NZ_DS996850.1, read as the reverse complement.
TGTGCCTAGTTTTCTTTTTGGCATCAAAGATTCCTGGCGTATGGGGTGAATCCTATGTAGAAGGATCAGAAGCCATTATTAATGGGGCATTAGACGGAACAATTGGTGGTACTTGGTATGTACTATTTGGAAGTACAATTGCGTTTATTGTTTCTGCCATTGTGAATAACTATACGAATTCCATGTTAGGAAAGATTTCCAACAACAACAGTAACTTTAAATCGTATGCATTCCGCTCTTATGTATCTACTGGTATTGGGCAGTTTTGCGACAATCTAACGTTCGCATTGATCGTGTCACATCAATTCTTTGGTTGGACATTGGTACAATGTGTTGTGTGTGCCTTTACAGGTATGATTGTAGAAACACTATGTGAGGTCATCTTCTCATATCCTGGTTTCAAGATTCTACAAAACTGGCAGAAGAATAAAGTAGGTAGAGAATATTTTGAATATATGAAAGAAAGCAGTCGTTAAACTGCTTTTTCTTTTGTTTAAAGTTGTTCTAATAATGCTTTTGTACAATTATAGGGATTTAGTCTTTGCGTTGTTTCTAAGATGCCTGTTAATATCTCTTTCGTATCTTCATCGACCAATTCACCATTTGGTTTATAGTCATATATGATGATTGGCTCAACAATATAAACACCTTCGCATGCATCCTCTAAATAAATCGCATAATGCGTATCGCCAATTGTATATAGATACATATATTCTTCAGATTCATTGTATGTGCAAGATAGTACAGTGCCGACTGGATATTTTTGACTAAATGAAATAGAATGTTCCAAATCATGATTGATTAAATTTTGATCGATGTCCCTTAAAATGTTTCGTACAAAATCCATAGCGTTGTTTTGATTGATTTTTAATTCTTCTTTCATGCATTCAAACCTTAATTGATCAACAACATCTAATTCTTTGGCGTTGATTGGTACAACTTTATTTTTATGATTCTTAGAATTGATTTTTAAACCAAACTTTTTCTTATTGTAGGTATATAGATAGACATATTTAATTTCATCAAAACGACTTTCTAGAATGGTTCCTACTGGATATTCTAATTTATGTTCAAGCCCTCATTCAAGCCAACCATATCATTTTAATTGACATTATCGATGTCTAAAACATATATTGTTTTAAAAAGTGAATCAAACTTGTTTAAGTAATGTGATATAAACAAGTTTGATTGATAATGAAATAAAAGTAGTATGAAAACGATTACAACTATGATAATATGAAATTAGAAAAGGAGGACATAGTAAGATGACATTAGATTGGTTAGTTTACGCATTAGGTGTAGTAGCTGTTGTTTTCTTAGTTGGTATGTTCTTCAAGTATAAAAAGCACAATCGATATGCCGATAAATTTGAAGACACATATCCAGATGCAAAGTAAGATTATGAAAAAGAGACAGAGAAAAAAGAATAATAAGAATGTTTTTATTCCGTTGATTCCTGTTGAAATGACGGAAGAAGAGGTAAAACAAATTCTTAAAACTAGAGGGGAGGATAAATCCGAGGATAAGCGTTATATGCGTCATAGTACTTGTGATGGAGTTCGTGTTTCAGATGAGCTTTCCTAAATGGGGACTCATTTCTATGGTTGTTTTACTTGTAGGTGGAACTATCTATGGCTTTTATATTCACGATTATTTTCAAGTAGTGATGTGTGTTGCAGATATTGGATTTTTTGTGTATGCGTATGAGCATTTTAATAAATAAATTCAAAGTCATTCGATATTTCATTAAGAATGGAATATTCAATGAAGAAAGTGCAATTGAGATTTCTAAGTTTGATCATAATACAATAGAAGCTTTAGTACATTCTCAATTATTAGTACAAGTAGATGGTCGTGTATATTTGGATAAACCATTGTATGACTTTAGATACAAAGAAAAATATATCCATTATGGAGAAATCATATTGTTGATAATTCTATTGATATTTGCGTTTCATGCACATTATTTAGAAACCACATTGTTCCGTAGGTGATGATATGAAAAAAAATCGGATTCAAAGATTACAGGAAGATATGAATGAAGATCTTCAAAAATATTTAGATGAAGACTTGTTGGATACTACTCCAAAAGAAAAGAAGGAATCTAGCTTTTGGATGAAGTGTGTAGCTTTATGTTTATTGTGTAGTTATGGAATTGCACAATTTCTAGGAAGAGTATTAGGTGATAAACAGGCAATAGTGCAATATGGACTTGCGGGTATAATCGTGATTTGTGCACTCGCTTTCTATATTTGGCTGCGAAGAAAGTATAGGTAATGATTATGAATGATAAACAGAAAAACATTATTGATAAATTGAATAAGGATAATGAAGCATTAAATCAAGGACATAAATCCATGGTGGAATATTCTAAAGGAATGATTTATATAGGCTTGTTTGTGGTGTGTTTCTTGATCTACTATTTTACGAAAAATTCATTTCTATTTGGATTCTTATTATTTGAAATCTTTAATTCGATCTACGCAAAGAATGATAAGAAGAAGGTTGGAATTGGTATTATAGTTGGAGTTGTAATCTATATTCTTTTGGAATTGTGGATATAATCATATTGGAGGGAATCCAATATAAAAGATGGATCGTTTGTTCTTTTTAAAGGATATAAAAAAAGCACCTTGCAAATGCTAGGTGCAATCTTTGGTAAATGTGGGGAATATATGAAACTGGATAGGGATAAATCAACCTTTAAAAGTCATAGGGATTTTAGCTCTGAGAAAGAGATATCCTTTAAACACTTTTAGGGTGAACATTTCCTATCTTTTTGTTGCAGTATTTTTTGAAGGGATTGGATGTAAATAAAAAAAGATAGAAATAGAGATATAGTTTTTAAAATATTAAGAGAATTAAATGAATTTGGAAAAGCATTAATTATAGTGGCTCTCGACATGACCTTTGCAAATTCATGCGATAGAATTATACGTCTATAGGTTTACATAACATTATAGTAGAAATTTACATATGTGTACTGCTTATATATATAATGGTGTCCGCTTCTATCTTAAAACAACGGAATCTTGGATACTTTTTCTTGCTATTTATCTTTTTGAAAAGTGTTATACACAATTTTGTAAAAGGTTGATTTCAAATCTGATATAATGATGTAAAGTAGGTGTTATAAATGATAAAGCAGTATAGATTCGCAATTTGTGATGATGATATTCAATTTTGCAATAAGATTAAATCATATATTATTGAATATTATGGAGAAAACAAGGTGGAAATATCTATTTTTAATTCCGGAGAGGATTTTATTAAATCAAAAGTTAAATATGACTGTATTTTTTTAGATATTGAAATGATCAACTTGAATGGTATAGAGATTGCGACTATGATTCGTAACTACGACTTAGACACATATATAATAATAGTTTCTGGATTTCCTAAATATAAAAATGTAGCCTATAGATTGCATGTATTTGATTATCTTGATAAACCACTGGATAAAACAATGTTATTTAAAACTTTAGATGATATGACTATACTATTACAAAATAGTCAGATAGATATCTATGAATATTTTCAAACAAACCATGGTTTAGTAAAATTAAAGGTAAATGATATCATGTATTTTGAATATAGTGAACGTAAAATAAATCTGTACACAAATAACGATAGTATTTATCAATTTTATGATACCATCTATAAATTGGAAGAAAGATTTAAACAGTACCATTTTATTAGTCCACATAAAGCTTTTTTAGTCAATATAGACTATATTCAAAACATCCATTTGAACGATTTAATTTTAGAAAAAGATATTATTATACCCATTTCTAAATTGAAAAAGAAACAAATCAAAGACGCATATTTAAATGCGATATCAAAAGAAATGGATCAATAGATTTATGATATATCAAAAAATTTTTGTTGATATACTGCTACTGTTTAATGGAATGATTTTGAATTATCTATATTTTCATTTCTATGATTCTCGATACATTTTGCGATTGTCTCAGTTTCAGAAAATGTTGACAGTTTGTTTACTCGCCTTGATGTTTGTTTTTGTTTATTCTGATTTTGGATACTGCAGTTATATCTTTACAAGTTTGCTTGGCTTTTTATTTATTCGTATTTTCTATCATTTTGAAGAGAAAAGCGAATATATTACCCAAGTCGTATTTTTCTTTATACTTATGTTTTCTGATTTATTTGCATCAATATTCACCAATCTTATTATTCGCTTTTTTGACATGCAAAGAAATTCTGTATTAGAATTGAGTTATTTCTCTATTTTGTTAACTACATTAATTATTATTATTTTGTATAGTTTTTTAAACGCAAAGTTGATTGGAATTTCCTATAAAAATCTTGCCAAAAAAGAATTGATTATTTACGTAGGTTCATTAGTCTTTTCTTGGCTTTTATGTCTTATTTTAATATCCTTTTTATTATATTTTAAAGATTTATTATTTCAATTTTTTGTGTGTTTTGTCATTTTATTTATTTTACTTTTGGATTTATTTTTGGTCTATAGTGCACAAACAAAAGTAAATAATAATCTTTTAGAAAAAGAAATGAGAATTGTGAATCAAAAATCTGATTTATTGATGAAATATTATGAAAATGTTAAAAATCAAGATCAAGAAAATAGTATTTTTCGTCATGATTTAAAAAATCATTTATCTGTAATTAAAGATAGTTTGCCAGAATGCATGAGTGTATATGTGAATGATATTATGTCTCATATTGATAAAGATAATATACGGTTTTATTCAGATAATAAAATCTTAGAAGCTTTAATAAACGATAAGCTTGATCAAGCAAAGAAAAATGGTATTGAATTGAGTGTGAAATGTGATGACACAAATATAGAAATTCTTTCTGATTATGACTTAGTTACTATACTATCTAATCTTATTGATAACTCTATTGATGCAGTGAATACTAATATTTCTGAAGAAAGGCAAATAATTCTTCGAATAAAAGAAGTTAAAAATAATCTTGTGATAAAAATCAAAAACACCTTTAATAATGAAATTAGATACAATAAAGAAGAACTTATGTCTACTAAGGAAGGTCATAGCGGCTTAGGAATTAAAAGTGTGAAATCTGTGGTAAGTAAATATCAAGGAGAAATAAGAATGGACATAACGGATAATATGTTTTCTGTGTTAATAATTATTCCATTTCATCCATAAAATACGCCACTTTATACAAGGATTAAACAGTCCTTGTTTTTTTGTGTTAATTTATAGATAGGAAAAAGAGGTGACGTTAAATGGAAATTACTTTAGATATTGGTTATCCTTCAAATTTACTTTATTCAGACGTTTCGATTAGTGTGCCTGATCATGGGATAATATCTTTTGTCGGAGATAATGGTTGTGGAAAATCTACGTTACTTAAAACACTAGCTGGAATAATTAATCCAATGAGAGGTGTTGTTCCAAGTGAATTACTAAATATGAACTTTATGGTTTCAAATTACATTTCAATACCTGAAGAAGTAAAAGTGAAAGACATAATGTTATTACTTGGAAATGAAAATTGTAACTATGTTAAGAATAAATATGGTAATATTTATCAGTTTGTAGAGAAACTTGAAAGACAAACTGTAAAGAAACTTAGTAGTGGAGAAAAGAAAGTAGTTGAAATTTTTTCAAGCTTGGCACTACATAAAAAATATTTATTGTTAGATGAAGCTTCTAATGCTTTAGATATTACAAATAGACAATTTTTATTAGATGCTTTAATCTCTGTTTCGCAAAAAGATATCGTTGTTTTTTATGTCTCGCATAATCTTAATGAAATAATTAAATTAAATGGGGAAGTTTATTGTTTTATACCAAAATTCAAAACCATAAAAAAAATTCAAAATGAAGAATTAATCGATAATAGGTTTAAAGATTTAATTATGTTTGGAGCTGATTCTTATGAGTAGATTATTTAAATTTGAGATAAAAAGAATGAAGTATAAAAAAATTCATATCATTTTACCATTAATTATTATTTCAATTGGTTTGGTTGGTATTATTACAGGAAATGCGTTTAATGAAAATTTAACGAGCAAGGTAAAAATGTTAAATATATTCCAAGCTTACACTCAATTTAGTTTTATTTTCTTAGGCTTTGTCTATATTTATTTATTTACAGAGGATTCTATAAAAGGAACGGATAAGTATATTTCACAATTAGGATATTCATTGGCTGTACAGATTTTGTTTAAATCGCTAATTTTATATGCATATACATTAATAATTACGACAGCATTTATTATCGGATATGCAATTTCTATTCATTTTACAGATTTAGATTATTTAATACTGATAGTGTGTTCAATTGCAGCAGCATTATTGTTTACGATAACGTTCGCATGCTTAATGAGCATAATCTTCAAAAAGGCTTTAGATGCAACAACTTTTCAATTAGTGTTTTTTATTATATTTGATGTGCTAAATATTTTTACATTTGGATTAACAAATCCATGTGATGCCAATAGTTTGGCAACAGTAACTGTTAGATATATTTCTGGAATTCCAATAGCACACAAGTCTTTAGAAAGTATCAAACTGGACTTTGAAACATTTAAATGGGTTTATACTATAACTCCGTCAATCGTTTATTCTATCATAATTATTATTATAATTTTAGTATTTTTGTGTGGTAAGAGAGTTGGAGGTATATATGTCAGAAAATATAAAGATTAAAGGGAAAAATCCTTATGATGTTCTTGCATTTACGCTAACACAAAAATGTTCTGCACAGTGTGAAAAACAAGTATCGCTCTTTACAGGTGGTACTTGTTTTGTATGTTTTAATATAGAAGGAATTTGATGGTCAATTCAAATTCCTTTTACGTGGCAAGTTATTCTTTGCTTTTGCCTAATTTAATTGTAGCATGCTTTTTAGCGAATATAATGCTAATCACTATCACTAGTCCAGTAGGAATATTTAATGTATCTGATGTTAAACCTGAGCTTAAGGCGACAGAAAATATCTTTTCGAAACACTTCCAAATGTTAACTATATTTCAAATGACTCTATAAATGATCTTGGATTAGAAATTCTAAAAACAACAAAGGAATATCCAGAAAGTTGTTAAATATAGGTGAATCAGCACTCAATATGAGAATTGAATAGAATTTCAAAGTATGATTGTTTAATAGTATCGGATAATAGTAGCAATTCATTTGTATCGTAGTCATCAAATGTTTTTGTATCTAGCAACTCAGTAGATTCATCTATTTTTAAATTAAATTCTGTACACATGTTTCATTACCTCACTTACAGGTAAATTGTACAAGCCTATTGGACATTAATGATATCTATATCCCATTTTATTAAATGTGACTTATAACAAAAAATACTTCAAGATTTTTATCCTAAAGTATCTTTTTTTTTAATTTATTAGAAGTTTGTTTATAAATTCGATATGCAATAACTAATATCCATAAAAACAGATAATTCAGTAATGGAAATGTCAGTATATAAATATTTACCATGAAAGATGATATGATTATAATCATTATAAATGATATTATTTGAACCCCTTCTATTAAATAAATTAATTTATTATCTTCTTTCTGAATATCTTTCATATAAACTAATATCGATATAAATAATATCAATGCCTCTAACAGTCTAAATAAGCAAATATATAAATAATCATAGTTATATTGAGAGGCAGCCATCTTTAAATAATCGTTATAAACATTAAATAGAATACTTATTCCTATTAAGCTTCCAAATGGAATTAATAGAATTAATGATATTTTTTTCATAAAAACACCTTCTTTCTATTTGAATATTATTCTTTTTGATTAAATTTATATTTTCCCATGGTTATCACATCTCCTGAATTATTGTTTCTATATTAATATTTTAACTTTTAAATAGATGGAATATAAGATTATATAAATGTTATATTTTTGATATAATATAAAAGTAAGCTACTAAATAAAAGACACACAATTGCGTGTCTTTTATTATTGTCTAAACAACCTTGAAAAAAATATAGCTAAAATAACTAGCATGATTGCACCAAGAATATAAGATTTAGATGAATGACCTTTTTCTTTTAATTCAAACAAGTAAAGACAGATATTACTGATTGCTATACATATATATGCTAAACCCAAA
>NZ_DS996850.1:12701-14719 GCF_000156655.1 Holdemanella biformis DSM 3989 | reverse complement strand
CCCAAAAATTGATAATAATAGTGATTACGAAAAAAATATCCTAAGATTACAAGTGAAAAGGCAAGAAAAATACATATGAAACGCATTTTACTCCAATTTAAATTTTTCATAATTCATCTCCTTTTTAGTATGCTACATATTTGCTTTTATACTTTGTGTACAGAGCAAATATGATAATAAGTGCAATCTGAATAATATACGTAATAAACTTGATATCACATAATAGATTTATGATTAGATCTTCTGCAATAGTTGCCAGTAAAATAACTACTATTGGATGTTCATTCTTTTTTAAATACTTAATGGCAATACCAAATATGCCTGAGGATACCATATAATATATAATATATAAAATCAATTTCATAACTTATAAGAGCTTGAGAAACAGAAGATGTGTTTACTATAGGTATAATCATGGAGCAAACAAATAATACTAAATAGTTCATAAAGATTCTTTCACTCACTAAGTGATTTTGAAATATGTCTAAATATCTATTTAAAAAACAGAATAGAAACTGTTTAAAGTTAGATTGGCAATGATATATAATGCGAATCCAATGTAAAAATGATGTATATTGTTTTTGCTTAATGTTAGAATTTGATATCCAATAAACATACACATAAATAGTAAATCAAAGAATAAGTATACTAAATATTTGAATTCTGGAAATAGGAATAAGAAGTCAATACATATTAATAAAAATGAGAAAATGACTCCACCTAACCATATCAGTAACTTATAATGTTTCGTTCTGAAAAAAATCATTTGTCTTAAACAGATTAAGAAATTTAAAAATTTAAATACTAGAAAGAATTTAAACAACTTCACATCAAAAAATATGAATACTAATAATAATGATTGTGAATATGTCTTCCAATCCATAAAAAGAGCGGCAGGAAATATACCCGTTAAGTATAGTTTTAGTATCAATAGTATAGATCCATATAGAAGAAAATATTTACTTAGCTGTTTCTTCATATAATCTACCGTTTTTCATTGTAATAAATCGTGAATATCCTATATCAACAAAATCATGTGATGCGATTATTACAGTTTTCCCCTTTTCTATAAGATCTTTCATCTTCTTGATAAATACTTCGATTGAATAATCATCTAATCCCCTGGTAGGCTCATCAAATATTAATATATCTTGATTTTCCATTATTGCTTGTATAATTCCCATTTTCTGTTTCATACCAATAGAATAGTTTCTTAATAGCTTTTTATCGTTTAAATTGAGATGGAAATCTCTACATAAATTCTCTAGTTCCTTAATGTTAAGTTTTGAACGTAGATTGCCTAAGAATAATAGATTTTCTTTTATGTTTGAAAAATCTGAGAATTCCGGATTTTCAATGAGTGCACCAATATAGTAATTAGAGTCGATTTCTACAGATCCAGAATCGATATCTAATAGACCGCAGATCACTTTCAACAATGTAGACTTTCCACAACCATTCTCGCCTTTAATATAGATAACATCATTATCGTAAACGGAAAAATCTAAATCAATTAAAACAGGATTCTCACGAAATGCTTTGTTTATTTTGTTAATTTTTATTATTTCTTTTTTCATAAATAACTCACTTTCTAAAACAATTGAAAGATTAAATTGCAGATGTAATAGTTGTATATGGCCATAATCAAATAGGATATTAAAATACAAATATGAATAGGCGATTCCTTATAGAACCAATAAACCTGAAATGAAATCAACGATAAATTCAAGATAACGTAAAATGATAATTGCGCTAAATATAAGTGCATATGCTCTTGAGGAATACCTATTAAATAGGCAAATAATAGGTATACCACCACAAAAAATATGAACCAGATCAGCAATTCGATTTTTAAAATAAATTTGCAGTATTTTGATTTGCTTATTCGGATTACTGAAAATTTCCTTAATCTTTGATAAGTGTAATATCTATATATTAAGAATACATATAGAATATTGGTGAAAACAAGAAATGACATATTTGAATTAAATAAAAAGCTAACTCCATTGTTTTCTCCT
>NZ_DS996850.1:9563-11025 GCF_000156655.1 Holdemanella biformis DSM 3989 | reverse complement strand
TATGTATTGATATAGTTCCACTCCCATTACGATACTAGATATCGTGAATAGAAATATGTGAAATCTAGATAACATAAAATTTTTGAAATATTCTTTAACCATTTTGCTCACGATCCTTTAAAATAAATTTTGATAAGATAAACAGTAAAATAGAATAAAATATAAAGCAAAGAATAACGATTATAATAGAAAAAATACCTGTGTCTATAGACCATATTCCAATTATTCCAGGACATAATAATGTGAATGAAGAAAAAATATAAAAGATCCATTTTATTTCAAAAGGAATTATAGATCCGATTATGGAGAATAATATTGTAGATACAACACTATAAATGCTAAGTGACAAAATATATGCATATTTATTTAAAATCAACTGAGATAGCAAGAAACAAAAGTAATTTAAGAAACTCCAGCCGATTATTTGAAACAGTGTAAATAAGCATAAGTCTAACATACCTATATTAGTAAAGTAATTTGCTACATATTGTATGTCTTTACCAATTATTGGAAGACACATAAAGTGAATAATTAGAACTGTTATTGCATTGATTACAACAGGATAATACCAAATATCTTTAATAGACTGCTTTAGACATTGTTTAAAATAATTTGTATATCCAATTCTAGAAACAATCATCACATCAAAACGATTGTTTCTATATATACAAGAATTTAAATTAGTGATTATTGGGATGATAAATAAAAGTATAAATTCAAAAACTATAAACTCTCTACCAGCATATATTTCGAAAAAGAATGAAAGACCACTGAAATTACCATCAGCTAAAACCTGATAATCTTTTTGTTTGAGCAAAATAAATAATATAGAAATTAGGCATAAAGCCAACAAGCTGAATAGCTTTGTGCTAGCTTGTTTTTTATTAACATTCATTTTTATCAACAATCACAGTTAAGTGATCATGTGGCTCTAAATTATTTGATTTTGCTCTGGTTTTAACGGATATGTTTTCTGTAATGCTGTTTATTATAGTTTTATTGTATGAACCCAACGTATCTTTTGTAAATCCCAATGATTTTATTTTCACTTCTTTCATAGTAAATTCCTCCCCCCTGTTTTTTTATTAATTAAAATTAAACATTTGAATTAGTAAATGAAGTTATTTTTTAATAGGTGTTTTATGCTTGAGTTTGTACCATGGGTATCACTTCTCCAATCGCTTAATGACTTATGATATATATATCTATTCGTTACTTTAACTATAAAGTATTTTAAAATAAATTGCTATTGTTAATTGATACAATCCAATCGCAGATTGTTTCAGGGAATATGATACTGATCTGTGCTTTGAGGAAGTATTGTTGAAAACATATAAACTTAGTATATTAGATAGAATTATTTACTAACTAAGTTATATTACGCATGAAAAATAACAAATGATATGCTTGGATGAAAATGAATAAAAAACTGTATGAAAACGATTACAACTATGATAATATG
>NZ_DS996850.1:6775-9138 GCF_000156655.1 Holdemanella biformis DSM 3989 | reverse complement strand
ACATATCAGTGATTTTTACGTAGTGATAATGATGGAGAGGAATAAGAAAATATATGATTAAATATTTTATGATATCCTTAATAGGTATAATACTATTAATATTTTATTTTTATTTTAAAATTATAATTGTAAGAAATATATTTTTTAATTCAGAAAGCGGTGAGAAATTGTATGAAAGTCATATTAATTATATTTTTAGTTATTTCTATGATTGTCCCTGCATTTAAAGATGATATACAAAAAAAACTCCCAATATTGCTAAATATATATTTGTACACGATCCCGATTCTTTTAGCTTATATATTGATATCTTTGCATAAAATACAGTAAATCAAGTTGATTTTACACCAAGATCTATGCCTTCTGATATAGAGGAGTAAGAAAATATATGATTAAATATTTTATGATATCTTTAATAGGTATAATAGTATTTATGAATGGATATTGTATAAAAAAAGGAAATATAGGATTATTGCATTTGCATAATAGAATAATGATTTTAAATGAAGATAAAGATTCTTATTGTAGAATGATTGGTAGAGGACTAATGATCATGGGATTAGGAGCATTAATATCTTCATTATTATCTGCTTGTTTAAACAATGAAAATTATCTATTTATTTTATTAGCATCATCTGCTATAGGAGTAACAATGTGTTATTATGCAGTGTTTAAGTATAATATGTATAGGAAAATTCAACCATGAATAAAGCACATAGAAATATAATATATTTTTATAGTATTTATTAAAAATTTATATTGAATAGGATGAGTCGTACTTAATATAAAATATAGAAAAAAAGCAGATTGTATTCGTGATACTGGACTGGATAAAAAGACAGTCTATAAGTGGTGGAATATATAAAAAATCAGAGGATATTAAGTCCTCTTTTTTTGCAAAAAAAAGGAAAACCGAGTGACTAGGTCAGTTTTCCTTAACGTGGCACAATTTTGTGATTTTTGCCTACACGAATTATATCATGAACTTTTGAAAAGTAAATATTAGCAATCAAGTTGTTAAATATAGGTGAATCTGCACTCAATATGAGAATTGAATAGAAATTTCAAAGCATGATTGTTTAATAGTATCGGATAATAGTAGCAATTCATTTGTATCGTAGTCATCAAATGTTTTTGTATCTAGCAACTCAGTAGATTCATCTATTGAAAATCATGTATGGAAACAGGATGGAACTACTTATTTAGATGATGTAGCAGTAGATATTTTAGATCAACACAGGAAAGAAAATCCTGTTGTAATTATCAATAAAGACACTGATTCTAGGTTGAAACAATTAGAAGATGAGAACAAAAATCTGTTAATTAAAGTTGCACAACAGGCAGATAAAATATCTCAATTGAATGAAGATTTAAAAAATAAAATAGAATAAATGACTTTATTAATGCTAGAAAATAAAGAAAAAACATTTTTATTGGAACAGAAAAAAGACCAGACAGAAGAAATAAATCAATTAAAAGAACAACTAGATTGAGAAAAGAGCAGTTAAATGAGATAGAAAAGTTAAAAAATGAATTAGAAAAAGAAAAAAATAAAGGTTTCTTTGCACGTTTATTTGGAAAATAAAAATATTGCTCTAGCAAATTAGAGTAATATAATTGATCCATTATGTTTATATGAACAAAGTAAAAAAAGGCATGGTATAATTTAAACAATACTTGAACTATATCAGGAATAAATAGATTTTTTAAAATATAAAAATGCAAATTATTTAATTGTATCAAAAAATAATTAAAAATATCATACTTAAATAAAAGTGAATAATCTTTTATAATGAAAAAAAATAAAAAGATAAATATCGAAAGTAGGTGGAATATATGATTATAAAAGTGAATGATTCAAGCCTTTGTCTACATTATTTAGATGGTTTTCGGTTCCAAGTTGGTGGAAATGAATATTGTGTATTATTAGATACAACAGACATTGATTTATATCAATATGAAATTTGGAAAAAAGATGGCAATAATTTAACTTTTGTAAATAATGTACATGTTTCGTTGGATAAATTTAGGAAGTATTATTTTGCAGATGAAAGATCAACAAATTATAAAATAATAGAGGAATTGATTATCCCAACAATAATCAAAGAGAATAGTGAAAAGAAGTATACTATAACTCAAGTAGACAAAAGTACAGATTAAAAGCAACATTAAGAAAAAGTAAATAATCAAGATGATTTCTATGTAATTTTTGAAAAAGATGATTGTCCTTCTTGTCCTAAGTTTATAGAAAAATTTAATGAATTGGCTAAAAACAAAATATTTTGTTTTTTTTGTAAAAAAAGAAGAACTGAGTGACGAGTTCAGTTCTTCTCACGTGGCAGATTCATCTTCAACTTTTGCCT
>NZ_DS996850.1:0-6573 GCF_000156655.1 Holdemanella biformis DSM 3989 | reverse complement strand
CAACATTTTGTCATACACTTTATTATACACTCTTGGATTTGTGTGATTCTGTTATCGACAACATTATCTAGAGTAAAAAAAAGCTCCAATGTTTTAATTTTTATTTCTTCAATATATATTCTTTTATATTTATTAGGATATGGACAGAAACTTTTTACATTAACAAATAACATTATATACATATTAATTTATTTATTTATAATTGGATATTACATATATGTAATATTTAAAATTTTAGATATAAAGAAAAAAGGTTAAATGATAAAATTCATAGAAGCAATTAATACAATAACCAATAAAAAAATAAAAAGAGAGGATTCCCGTCCTCTCTTTTCTCATGTTCAGTTATTGAACATCGTTATGTACTGCCTAAATTATATCATACTTTTTAGCGAATGCAATGCTCATGATTAGGTGAAATACTATTGGGTCCATGTATATTCGATTCGTGCTTTCAATATAGTTGCTTTTCCCTGTCATATTCTTTAATTGAAACTCTAAAATTATAGATTGTTTCAGGGAATATGATACTGATTTATACCTTGAGAAAGTATTGTTTAAAACATACAAACTTAGTATATTAGATAGAATTATTTACTAACTAAGTTATATTACACATGAAAAATAACAAAGGATACGTTTGATTGAAAATGAAATAAAAGTAGTATGAAAACGGTTGCAACTATGATAATATGAAATTAGAAAAGGAGGACATAGTAATATGACATTAGATTGGTTAGTTTACGTATTAGGTGTAGTAGCAGTTGTTTTCTTAGTCGTTATGTTCTTCAAGTATAAAAAGCACAATCGATATGCTGATAAATTTGAAGACACATATCCAGATGCAAAGTAAGATCATAGATAATAAGCTTCCAAGACTACAAGATAATATGAGTTCAAGTTGTTTAAATGTTCTATGAAAATAGAATTGTATGATTATACACAACATTATAGGTGCAGATGATAAATAATAATTTTAGTTTCAAAAGAAAGGATAATTGTTTACGGCTATAAAAGTAAATATGGATATATTTCATGAAAAAAAGATATTTTATTTTATGTGGTGTTTGTGTGATTATCTCTTTGTTTTTCTTGATTTATCAAGGGACTACATATTTTATGGTGTTGTCAAAATATTTTTCAGGTAAAGAACAATATTTGCAGGCTTATAGAGAAGCGTGCGTTGCTTATGGTGGAAGTTGTGAAGAAGTTAATGGATTAGTGTCATTAACAATACATTATTTTGATTCTGTAAAAGGAAATTTTGCGTATTTCATAGATCATGGAACAATGGCGTATGGCTATCTTGTTCCACTGTTATGTTTGTTTTCGGGATTAAACTTTCGTACATATTTAGATACGATATTTTCTTTAAATGCATATAGAAAGAAAGATTATGTTCGCTTTACATTGAGTGAAATGAATAAGGAATGTTTAAGATGTGCTCTTTCAATTTATTTATCCTATTTAATTTTATGGTTATTTGTTGGAATTGTTATTAATCCAGCCGATTCAGGCGAATTAACAAAATATTTTTTATCTGATGTTTTTGGAAAGAATCTATATATAGATCATCAAAGGTGGTATTACTTGATGGAAGGAACAATTCGTTTTTTCTTTGTTCCTTATGTATATGCGTTTTTAGGGACTACGATTGCATATACGTTCAAGAGAAAGGTTGATATTGTTATATTGCCTTTAGTTTTTTATTACGGTGTTAGTTTTGTTGCTCAATTTTTGATTACCTGGAATATGGCATTTATTTATGTTGATCCTATAGCTATTATGGTCAATGGTGCAATTAGTGGATACAGTAGTTTGCTTCTAATGTTATTTACAATTGTGATTTATGTTATATGCATAATTGTTGTTACATTAAAGAGTAAGAAGTGTGATTGTTATGCTAAATAAACTAAAAAGAATTAGTAAGCTATTAAGTAGGTATTTACTTTTGATTTTTGTGTTAACACTTATTTCAGTGTCTGTGTTTTTAAGAAATCTTAAAATGGTAATGATAGAGTATGCACCGATAAAGAAAACTGATTCTTTATTTAGTGCCATTCGAATTGTACTAATGGACAAGAATTATAGTTCTGATTATGGGTTTATATATCCAAATATGATTTCTATGATTGGTTTTATACTTTTTGTAATAGTAATACTATGGATTATAGAAGATAATAAAAATTTTCACTATAGCGAATATAATTTTTGGCAATATCGAATGTCAAAAGTTTCATTTTTAAATAGTATCACAATTGACTTGGGTAAAAAATGTTTCTTTACTTGGTTTTCGATTTGTATTTTTATAGGTTTCATTTGTGTCGTTGAACATTGTGATGTTTCAAACTTATTTATGATTTATATGTATCTTATTCGTTTCTTTTCGCTGTTGTTTGAGATTATCTTTTTGCGAACGATTTTTCAGATATTATACAAGAAAGAGTTTTTTGTATATCTACAATTTCTTTTTCTGATATTGATGACATTTCTTGATAACTATTCTAAAACAAATTTAGTGACAATGAGTTCAAATAGCGTTTTTGAAGGAATATATTTTTGCATAATAATTGTGATGTCAGTTTTATCCTATTGTCTCATCAGAAAATTTTACATAAATCAAAGTGAGGATTATTTATGATTAGTTTAAAAGGTGTTTCAAAATCTTATAAAGGCATAACAATTTTTGAAGATGTAAATATTACTTTTATGCCCAATAAGTGGAACTTCATTGAAGGAGTGAACGGATCAGGAAAAAGCGTTTTATTAAAGCTTATATGCGGATTTAGTAAACCAGATACGGGTATAGTTACGGTAGATGATTATGTTATCGGACAAGACTGTGACTTTATACAAAATGCAGGAATCTGTATAAATTCACCAGATTTTTTTAACAATTTATCTGGAATGGATAATTTATTGGAAATCGCTAAAATAAAAAAGATAGTGACAAAAAATGAAATCTATCAATTTTGTAAATTATTCGGATTAGAGGAAGATATTAATAAAAAATATAAGTATTATTCTTTAGGTATGAAGCAAAAGCTTAGGATTATTCAAGCAATAATGGAAAGTCCAAATATTCTAATATTAGATGAGCCTTTTGATGCTTTAGATAAACAAGCTAAACAAATCATGCAAAATTACCTGAATGATTTTATCAAAAAAGAGAATCATTATTTAATATATACCAGTCATTCGAATGAACACAAAGAATTTGCAGATGTAATTTATAGCATAGATGCTAAAACAATCAAGCAAATTAAAAATGTTGAATAACAAAAATATTCATATAAAAAAGGAGGTGGACCTATGAAGAAGTATGCAGCGGCATTGCTAAGTGTATTCTTGGTTTGTGGATGTTCGAATATAACACCAAATAATGAAAAAGTAGAGGTTAGTCAGGAAAAACTAGAGAATATGACAGCCTTATATACGGGTTTTGCAGAAGCGAATGAAACAATTGATAATAAGTCGAAGATTGGTGTATGGGCCTATTATGAGGATGGTACAAAAGAATTCATTACGGAAGGCTGGACAGTCAAAGAACCTGTTACATTGGAGGCAGGAAAGACTTCAGAAGTTACTGTTGAATATCAGGGCTTAGAAAGTACGATTATGGTTGAATGCAGTGAAGTGGATGAAGCATCCTTTAAGGCGGAGTCACAATCACCGGATCAATCGGATTTAGAGGTTACACATTCTAAGTGGTATGGAAAGAAATTGACATATACGGGCAAAATCATTGCTCGAGTGGATGATAAAGATTTTAGAGGATACATGATCAGTATTTTTGATGATAAGTCTTATGTTTGTGTGCTTGATTTCAATAAAGAATTTGATTTTAAAGAAGGTCAAACCGTTACGTTCTGGGCATATGGTCTTGGGCGTGTGGAATCCAAAGGATTGTTTGGAAAAGAGAGAAGTTGTATTGCGTTTAAGGCAAAATATATGGAAGAAGCATAAGTGCGTATTTGAAGAATTGAAAATGGTAAGGAGGCCAAACTTATGAATTTAAATAATTATGTTAAATTTGATGATTCTCGTAAACAATTTGAGATTATTACTGGAACACAAGGAAAATACTCTTATGATGATGTGATAAGAGTATCTGTTTTAAATGAAAAGGCAAAGTATAAGGGAAAAGGAATTCCATTTACAGCTGTACTTCCAGGTGGACCATTACCATCTGGCTTATTTCAGAATCCATATTTGTATGTTGGAGTGAAGATTGTTTTAAAGGACGAAACTGTATTAGCTATTTATGTGTCAAAAGAAAAAACAATGGTCAATACAGATCAGTACATACAAGATCGTAAGATCGCAAAGAAGATAGAGGAGATGATTAAAAATGTGTGTGAAATTTCATGATGAAGAAAAAAGATTAGAAGTAAATGGTGGAGCGAGTTGTTTATATAATGATATTCAAAAGTGTTCTATTCAAAATGAAGATGCTAATTTTAAAGGTAAAACGAAACCATTTACACATACAATTTTAGGTGGAGCTACATTTATGGCTGGTGCAGTAGAACCAATGATGTATGTTGGTATTAAAGTTGTTTTAAAAGATAATAGTGTATTACCAATATATGTTTCCAAGGAAAAAGTGTTATTTAATAGTAATAAGTATTTAAATGATGTTAAAGAAGCCAATGCAATATTGAAGAAATTAGAAAAGAGATTGCATGTCTAAAGAAAGTTGGGTGAAAAAATATGTGGAACAGGCAACAAGTTAAAGAACAAGCTAAACAAATCATGAAACGCAACTATTGGAAGATGTTTGTGGTTGCGTTGATTGCAGGAATATTGAGTGGTGATTATGTGACTGTTATTCAAACAGTACAAGATTTTGTACCTGATGTTGTAATGCCAAGTATGTTTTCTTCAATCCTTTCATTTTTATCAATGGGATCTATTGTAGGATTATTATTTTCTATCTTTATTGGTAATGTCATTGTAGTTGGAAAAAGTAGATATTTTATAAAGAACCATGATGTAAATCCTGAGCTTGGTGAAATCTTTAGTGGTTTTAAAGGCAACTATTTAAATGTAGTAAAAATCATGTTTTTGATGAATTTAAAAATATTACTATGGATATTCCTATTCATAGTGCCTGGAATTATTAAAGCTTATGAATATTCTATGATTCCATATCTATTGGCAGAAAATCCAAGTCTTTCTGCTTCAGAAGCATTCTCTTTGTCCAAACAAATGACGACTGGACAAAAGATGGATCTGTTTGTCTTAGATTTATCTTTTCTAGGATGGTATTTTCTAGGCTTTCTTTGCTTTGGAATTGGAGCATTGTTTGTGCAGCCATATGATGTAGCTGCGTTTACAGAGGTTTATTTGATTCTAAAAGAATCTGTAAAGAAGGATGAGTGTGCGGATATTCAAAGTGATTAGGGAGTATACGACTGGATGAAAATGAGATTTGTATTTGTAATAGCTACTCTTTTTACGATTAATTTCGTTCATTTACTGGTGTTGAGAAAATGGGGAATGAGTGAAAAAGTTGATAAGGGGATAATGATGTGGTACGGGAAACTAAGTTATAGAAGAAAGTTTATTAGAACATTATGGATAATTCCAATAGATATAGCTATCATGTTTGGGTTTTATTATGAATTTCATTCACTTCGTTGGACTTGTATAATAGCAGTTATATTAAGTATTATTTTGTTTATCCAAGCTTTCTATAACTACAAAAAATGGCAGGAAGAGATTGTGACAACAGACAATAATGAGAGTAACTAAAATAAACGGAATAATTTGTAACGGGTATAATTTCCAAGAACAAATATTATTGAGCGAATAGAAGTGTCTTATGGATTTATTTACATCCAATCCTGGTTTCTAAAAGATACTGTATCAAAACAAATGATGACAGGACAAAAGGCAGATCTTTTCGTTTTAGACTTATCTTTTATTGGATGGTATTGCCTGGGTGCACTTTGTTGCAGAATTGGAATTATATTTGTACTACCTTATCCACAAGCAACAAGAGCTCAAGTTTATTTGATTTTAAAAGAATCTGTAAAGAAGGATGAGTGTGTAACTGATTCTCAAAGTGATTAAAAACGACAATCTCTATTGATTAATTGAATAATATAAATCTATGTTGAAATAACAACGGATTACATTTTAATAGAGTAAATATTCTGAATATTTGGTGTAATGTTTGAGAAATGAGGATAGTCTATGATTGAAATAAGAAATGTAAGCATTGAAACAAGACATAATATTTTAAAAGATGCAAATTATATATTTGATGATGGAAAAATATATGGAATTGTAGCTATTAATGGATCAGGTAAAACAACATTCTTTAGAACATTGGTAAAACTGTTACATCAATCTTCAGGTCAAATAAAATTTGATATGAAAAGTGTTGATGAATTAAGAAAGAACGTATTTTATTATGAGTCTCAAGAATGGCTGGATAAAAATTTATCTGGAATGGATTATTTACGTTTTGTAAGTTCGATGTGGCCATCGGATAAAAGAATAGATTCAATTGTTGAATACTGGAGCATGGAAGAGTATGTCAAGTTGCCTATTAAGAAATACTCG
>NZ_DS996851.1:45174-91524 GCF_000156655.1 Holdemanella biformis DSM 3989 | reverse complement strand
GAAAAACTGGCACATGCCAGTTAGTTAATCAAAAATTAAATATTCAATCTTAGATTCGAATATATGATGGAATAAAGCTATCACTCTACCTACTCCTACCACTGCAATCACTGTCCCTATTCCAACACCAATAATTTGATGAGTAATAAATAAACTAATACATAACGTGATACTTAAATTCATACAATCAAACAAATTTTTAGTTATGCCTACGCTTTTATCAAATCTTTCCGCTAAAGCTTGTACAATCCCATCTCCAGGATTCGGAACAATTTGCATACTTAATGACATTGCTGCACCTATTCCAGTACAAATTATCGCAAAAGTAAGTATTATAAAACGAATTCCTAAATTTTGTGAAGTTGGAATATATACAGTAAATATGTTCAATAAACGCGTAAATATTAAACTTAGCGGTAACTGTAATATGTCTGATGCAATTCTCTTATGATTTTTTAATCGAATATGAATTATAATCTGAACGAGGACAAATATGGTGTATACCACAAAAGTTAAATCTCCAAAATTTAATCCTGTAATTTGCGATATACTATAAGGCAACGATATTATTGGGAGTGACTCCTAGATTCGCCTTTGTATTTAAAGTTAGACCTAAAGCTAATATAAACATCCCAACCACATACACTAAAATTCGCAATCTTTTTTTATCCAATCAAACCATCCTTTCAAAAAAGCAATGTTATTCTATCAAAACTATTATATTCTGAACAAGTATATTTTGATATTCAAATATCCTAAAATCATCCCATTAATAAAAAGTCAGAAATATATTCCTGACTTTCATTCACTATGCGACAGCTTTAAATGCTTCATCCAAATCTTGAATAATATCATCGATGTTTTCACATCCAATACTTAAACGAATTGTATTTGAACGAATACCCTGATCTAGCAACTCTTCTTCTGTACATTGAGAATGCGTTGTAGTTGCTGGATGAATGACTAAAGATTTTACATCGGCAACATTAGCTAATAAAGAGAATAATTCTAGATTATCAATAAAATCTTTAGCCTTTTGTGCATCGCCCTTAATATCAAATGTAAAGATAGAACCTCCTCCATTAGGAAAATACTTTTTATACAATTCTTGTTGTTTAGGATCTGTAGAAACACTTGGATGAGACACACTTTCTACTTGAGGATGATTATTCAAATATTCAACAACTTTTAAAGCATTATAAGTATGACGTTCTACACGTAAGGACAATGTTTCTAATCCTTGTAAGAATAAGAATGCATTGAAAGGAGAAACCGTAGCTCCAGTATCTCTTAAAAGAATAGCACGTACTTTAGTAACGAAAGTCGCCGGTCCACATGCTTTTGTAAAACTAATGCCACGATAGCTTGGATTTGGTTTTGTTAATGAATCAAATTTTCCACTAGCTTCCCAGTCAAATTTTCCCCCATCAACAATGACACCACCAATGCTTGTTCCATGTCCTCCAATGAATTTTGTTGCTGAATGAACGACAATATCAGCTCCATATTCAATTGGTCTTACTAAATATGGTGTTGCGAAAGTATTATCCACTACTAATGGAATTTTATGTCTATGAGCAATCCTTGCGACAGATTCAATATCCACTACATCCGAATTTGGATTTCCTAATGTTTCAATATACAAAGCCTTTGTCTTTTCATTAATAGCATTTTCTACTTCTTTTTCATTAAAAATATCTACAAAGGTTGTTTGAATACCATATTGAGGTAATGTGTGTTCAAATAAGTTAAATGAACCACCGTAAATATTCTTTGCCGAAACAATATTGTCTCCATTTTGAGCTAAATTTAAAACCGTATAAGTAACTGCTGCTGCACCAGATGCTACGGCTAATGCGGCAACACCACCTTCAAGAGCTGCTATACGCTTTTCAAATACATCCTCAGTTGGATTGGTTAAACGACCATAAATATTTCCTGCATCACTCAATCCAAAACGTGCTGCAGCATGATCACAATTTCTAAACACATAAGATGAAGTTTGATAAATTGGAACTGCACGTGCATCAGTCGTTGGATCTGCTTGTTCTTGTCCTACATGAAGTTGTAAAGTTTCGAATTTGAAATTTCGTTGATCTCTGGTTATTTTTGTCATAATCATACTCCTTTATTACATACTATTCTTATATGTTTTGTATGTTAATGCAAAATGTTTATAATGTCAATAAAGAAATATTACATTTTTACATTTCGTTTACATTTATTACATTTTCAGCAAAAAAAAGACCGATACAAATGTATCAGTCCTTAGTTTTTATAAGTTTAATTAAGCGTCAATTTCAGTAACGTTACCAGCACCTACAGTGTGTCCACCTTCACGGATAGAGAACTTAGTACCAGTTTCGATAGCGATTGGAGCAATCAATTCAACGTTCATAACAACGTTGTCACCAGGCATTACCATGTCAGTTCCTTCTGGCAATGTAATTACACCTGTAACATCAGTTGTACGGAAGTAGAATTGAGGACGGTAGTTAGAAACGAATGGAGTGTGACGTCCACCTTCTTCTTTAGTTAAAACATAAACTTGTGCTTTAAATTTAGTGTGAGGGTGTACACTTCCAGGTTTAGCTAATACTTGTCCACGTTGGATTTGGTCACGTGCAATACCACGTAACAATGCACCAATGTTGTCACCTGCTTCAGCAACGTCTAATTGTTTGTGGAACATTTCCAAACCAGTTAATACTGTTTTTTGAGTGTCTTTGATACCAACGATTTCAACTTCGTCGTTTAAGTGAGCTTGACCACGTTCAACACGTCCAGTAGCTACTGTACCACGACCAGAAATTGTCATAACGTCTTCGATTGCCATCAAGAATGGTTTATCCATTTCACGAGCTGGATCTGGAATCCAAGTATCAACAGCATCCATCAATTCGTAGATTGATTCTTCGTATTTAGCATCTCCTTGAAGAGCTTGTAATGCAGAACCACGGATAACTGGAGTTTCGTCTCCGTCGAATCCGTATTCGTTTAATAATTCACGAACTTCCATTTCTACTAAGTCGATTAATTCTTCATCATCAACCATATCGCATTTGTTTAAGTAAACAACGATATATTTAACACCTACCTGACGTGCTAACAAGATGTGTTCACGTGTTTGAGGCATAGGTCCATCAGATGCAGCAACTACTAAGATTGCTCCGTCCATCTGAGCAGCACCAGTGATCATGTTTTTTACATAATCGGCGTGGCCTGGACAGTCAACGTGTGCATAGTGACGTTTTTCTGTTTGGTATTCAACGTGTGCAGTGTTGATAGTGATTCCACGTTCTTTTTCTTCTGGAGCACCATCGATTTGGTCATAAGCTTCAGCTTTAGCCATACCTTTTTTAGCTAATACTGTTGTAATAGCTGCTGTTAATGTTGTTTTACCGTGGTCAACGTGACCGATAGTACCAATATTAACGTGAGTTTTACTTCTGTCAAATTTTTCCTTAGCCATTTATAATTTCCTCCTAAATGCTAACATATTTCATACAATAAATATTGTATTTCAGAACCAAGCGAAAATCAACTAGTTTTCGCTTGAATTCTCTTTAATAATTTTTTCTGCAATACTCTTTGGAACTTCTGAATAGTGGTCGAACTTCATAGAGTAGTTTCCACGTCCCTGAGTAAAGCTACGTAAGTCTGTAACATATCCGAACATTTCTGACAATGGAACATGTGCACGAACGATAATGGCATTTCCACGTTCTTCCTGTTCAGTGATTTGTCCACGACGACTTGAAATGTCACCCATAACGCTACCTAAGTATTCACTTGGTGCAGTTACTTCTACGAACATAATTGGTTCTAGAATAGCAGGTTTACATTTCTTTCCAGCTTCTTTTAATGCCATACTAGCGGCAATCTTATAAGCCATTTCACTAGAGTCGACATCGTGGTATGATCCATCAAATAATGTAGCTTTGACATCGATTACTGGGTAACCTGCAACCATACCATTTTCCAATGCTGCTTCCAAACCTTCTTGAGTTGGTTTGATATATTCTCTAGGTACGCTACCACCAACGATAGCATCAACGAATTCAAATCCTTTTCCTTCGTTTGGTTCGAATTTAATCCATACGTGACCATATTGTCCACGACCACCTGACTGACGGATGTATTTTCCTTCACAATCAGCAGCCTGACGAATTGTTTCACGGTAAGCAACTTGTGGTTGTCCAACATTTGCTTCAACTTTAAATTCACGACGTAAACGGTCAACAATAATATCCAAGTGAAGTTCACCTACACCGGCAATGATTGTTTGTCCTGTTTCTTCGTTTGTATATGTTTTGAAAGTAGGGTCTTCTTCTGCAAGTTTTGCAAGAGCCAATCCCATTTTGTCTTGGTCAGCTTTAGTTTTTGGTTCCAAAGACAATTCGATTACTGGTTCAGGGAATTCCATAGATTCAAGAATGATTGGGTGATCTTCATCACACAATGTATCACCTGTTGTAGTAACCTTTAAACCAACTGCAGCAGCGATATCACCTGAATAAACTTCAGTGATTTCTTTACGTGCGTTGGCGTGCATCTGAACGATACGTCCGAAACGTTCTTTTTTATCTTTAGTTGAGTTTAATACATAGCTTCCTGCTTTTGCAGTACCTGAATAAACACGGAAGAAAGATAATTTTCCAACGAATGGGTCTGTAGCGATTTTAAATGCTAATGCTGAGAATGGTTGATCATCACCAGGGTGACGAACATCATCTTCACCATCTAATGTAGTACCCTTAATTGAAGGTACATCTAATGGACTTGGTAAGTAATCTACTACTGCATCCAATACTAATTGAACACCTTTGTTCTTATATGCAGATCCACATAATACTGGGAAGAAGTCACCATTACATACAGCAATACGTAATACACGTTTGATTTCTTCGATTGAAGGTTCTTCACCTTCTAATACTTGCATCATGAAATCTTCATCATAATCTGCTAAATAATCTAGTAATTTAGCACGGTATTCTTCCATAAGATCTACCATATCTTCTGGAACTGGGATTTCAGTGATTACACGACCATAATCTCCACTAAATTCGTAAGCTTTTCTCTTGATAATATCAATGATAGCTTCGAAGTCTGATTCAGCACCAATTGGTAACTGAATTGGACAAGATTTAGCTCCTAAACGATCGATGATTGTATTGCATGACATTAAGAAGTCAGCACCTGTAGCATCCATTTTGTTACAGAATACAATACGTGGAACGTTATATTCAGTAGCTTGACGCCAAACTGTTTCAGTTTGAGGTTCAACACCTGCTTTAGCATCTAATACTGTTACGGCACCATCTAATACACGTAAACTACGTTCAACTTCTACAGTGAAGTCTACGTGGCCTGGTGTATCGATGATATTGATACGGCATTCTTTACCAGTTCCATCTGTCTTTTTCCAGTGAGCCGTTGTAGCAGCAGAAGTGATTGTGATACCACGTTCTTGTTCTTGCTCCATCCAGTCCATTGTACTAGCTCCATCATGTGTTTCACCAATCTTGTGGTTTACACCAGAGTAGTAAAGAATACGTTCTGTTGTTGTTGTTTTTCCGGCATCGATGTGAGCCATGATACCGATGTTACGAGTTTCGTGTAAAGCATATTCTCTAGCCATATTTCTTTACTCCTTCTCTTACCAACGGTAGTGAGCATAAGCCTTGTTAGCTTCTGCCATTTTGTGAGTGTCTTCACGTTTTTTAACACTGGCACCAGTTCCATTAGAAGCATCAATAATTTCAGCTGCTAATCTCTGTTCCATTGTTTTTTCGTTACGTAAACGTGCGTAGTTTACGATCCAACGAAGTCCTAAAGTCAAACGACGTTCGTCGCTTACTTCAACTGGTACTTGGTAGTTGGCTCCACCTACACGTCTAACTTTCAATTCCAATTGAGGCATAACGTTTTCTAAAGCTTGTTCGAAAACCTCCATTGGTGCTTTTCCTGTTTTTACTTCTACGATTTCAAACGCGTTGTACAAAATAGTTTGTGCAACCCCTTTTTTACCATCAATCATGATTTTGTTGATCAAACGAGTAACCAACTTAGAGTTATAAATTGGGTCGACTAGTACGTCACGTTTCGCAATGTGTCCTTTTCTAGGCATCTAATTTCCTCCTTTCACGATTGATCTATTTCTTAGGTCTTTTAGTTCCGTATAATGAACGAGATTGTTTACGGTCATTTACACCAGCACAGTCCAAAGTTCCACGAACGATGTGGTAACGAACACCTGGTAAGTCTTTAACACGTCCACCACGAATCAATACAACACTGTGTTCCTGTAAGTTGTGTCCGATACCTGGAATGTAAGCTGTAACTTCCATACCATTACTTAAACGAACACGCGCATATTTACGAAGTGCTGAGTTTGGTTTCTTAGGTGTCATAGTACCAACACGTGTACAAACTCCACGTTTTTGTGGACTTGATAGGTTTGTTGGTTTAGACTGCAATGAGTTGTAACCACGGTTCAAAGCTGGAGACTTTGAAACGTTTTGACTGGCCTTACGACCTTTACGAATCAACTGGTTGATTGTAGGCATAAGATCCTCCTTTCAAAATTTTCAATTTCCAAGCAAACGAAGCCGGGTGGGTCTTGCCCATCCATTAAATATAGGCTCTTTTCAGAACCTATTTTCGCATGCAATATTAAGATACAGTATTCGAGATGATTTGTCAAATCTTTTTTATTGATTTTTTTATAATAAATTTTTATACGCATTCCCCATTCATTAAAGTATAATATAGACATGAATAGAGGTAAGTTTATGAAACACAAAATTGTATTTTTCGACATGGACGGAACACTTTATCAAACCGAAAATGACGTTATTCAAGAAAGCGCATTAGACGCTATACAGACACTAAAAGATAAAGGATATATTGTCTGTGCGGCTACTGGCCGTCCCTTAAATCAAATGAAACTTATATTACAACGTGTTCAATTTGATTATTATGTATTGATTAACGGAAGTTACATTCTAGACAAAGACTTTCAAGAAATCGGAAGCTACCCAATCTTACAAGGCAACGTGAATGACTTAGTCAATTTCAGCAAAAAACACGAAACCGGTCTAATGTTTCACTTTGGCGATGCTACATACATTTACAATAACTTTTACCCAATGTATGACTTCTGTAAATACTGTAACGTGCTAGATTCACTGTTCTATGACCCTAGTCAATCTTATCATTTAAGACACAAAGCCTTTAACGCCGTAGTTCTTACTAAAGATAAAAAATTAGTTGACCAATTCATGGAGACTCATCCAAATCTAAGAAACGATTTAATTAATGTTAAAACCGATGGATTCTGCTTTGATATCTTCAATGCTGATAATGATAAATCAAAAGGTATTGAAATGATTCTAGAAAAAACAGGATTCACATGGAAAGATGCCATCTGTTTTGGAGACAGTACAAATGATATCCACATGTTAAAGAAAGCCGATATTGGCGTCGCAATGGGAAATGCAAGTGATTTTGTAAAGAGCTATGCCAATTTTGCCACAACATCTACATACGATAACGGAATCTATAATGCAGTCACAAAAATATTAAAAGACGAATAAACATCTATAAAAGACATCACCCTAACTTAGAATGATGTCTTTTTTAATATCATAATAGTATCATTTAAATCCATATTCATTAAATGAACAGAAAAAAAGCCCTTATCCA
Organism: Holdemanella biformis DSM 3989; assembly: GCF_000156655.1. Lineage (GTDB taxonomy): Bacteria > Bacillota_I > Bacilli_A > Erysipelotrichales > Erysipelotrichaceae > Holdemanella > Holdemanella biformis. The sequence continues at coordinate 83,817 of NZ_DS996851.1, read as the reverse complement.
AGGACAAAGGCTTCAATAACAAATTAAGCTTAAATTACTTAATTTCTACAGTAGCTCCAGCAGCAACTAATTTTTCTTTAATTGATTCTGCTTCTTCTGGAGATACGTTTTCTTTAATAGCAGCTGGAACACCATCTACTAATTTCTTAGCGTCAACTAATCCTAAACCAGTGATTTCACGTACGGCTTTGATTACAGCAACTTTTGTTCCACCAACATCTGTTAATGTAACAGTTACTTCGCTAGGTCCTGCAGCTTCTTCAGCAGCAGCAGCTGGAGCAGCAACAGCAGCAGCAGCTACTACACCAAATTTTTCTTCGATTGCACTTACTAAGTCGTTTAATTCTAAAATTGTTGCTTCTTCTAAATAAGAAAGAATTTCTTCTTGAGTTAATTTAGCCATTTTATTTTCCTCCTATAATTAATTACGCAGCAGCTTCTTCAGTAGCTGGTGCTTCTTCTGTTTTTACAGATCCGTTTTCTTTAGCTTCTGCCAATGCTTTAACAGTCATAGCAAATTTGATAACTGGAGCATTTAAGCAAGATGCGAATTTAGCCAACATACCTTCTTTGTTAGGTAATGCAGACAATTTTTGGATAGTAGCTTCGTCTACCATAGCTCCATCCACGATACCAGTTTTTAATACCAATGCTTCATGTTTTTTAGCAAATTTAGCTAATACACGAGCAGGAGCAACTGGATCTTTACCAAATGCCAATGCGTTAGGTCCAACTAAAGTTTTTGCGAAATCTTCGTGACCTAATTTTTCAGCTGCACGACGAGCGATTGCGTTACGGTAAACTTTGAATTCAACGTCTTCTTCACGCAAAGCACGACGAAGTTCTGTTACTTCCTTTACTGATAATCCACGGTATTCTACTAATACAATACTACTAGCAGATTCCATTTTTTCAGATAAGGCGATAACGTCAGCTTCCTTTTGTGCAAGGATGTCTTTGTTCATTCGATCCACCTCTTCTTTCATCTATTGTAACAATATTCAAAAGAAAAGCCCGCATCAAAGACGGGCTAATTGTGCAAAGTCAATGCATCATACCCTCGGTAACATTATTAAGCATACGCCGTTACTGTCTTTGGAATATTGATAACAATCTGTAGTTTAATTTATTTTACTAGATTTGTCAATTACTTAACGATTTCAACGTGGATTCCAGGACCCATTGTTGTTGAAACAACTAAGTTCTTCATGTATGCACCTTTAACAGTTGTAGGACGAGCCTTAGCAATTGTATTGAAGATTGCATTGAAGTTTTCAACTAATGCTTCATCTGTAAAGCTTGTTTTACCGATAGCTAAGTTGATATTTCCTTCTTTATCTACACGGTAAGTAACTTTACCTTTTTTGATTTCATCAATAGCCTTAGCAACATCCATTGTTACTGTACCAGTCTTAGGGTTTGGCATTAATCCTTTAGGACCTAAAACACGTCCTAAACGTCCTAATTGACCCATCATATCTGGAGTAGCTACCAATACATCAAAATCGAACCAACCTTTAGAGATTTTTTCGATAATATCTGCACCACCAACGAAATCAGCACCAGCAGCCTGAGCTTCTTTTTCTTTTTCGCCTTGTGCAACTACACAAACGCGTTGTGTTTTACCAGTTCCATTAGGTAATACCATTGCCCCACGGATTTGTTGATCAGCGTGACGAGGGTCTACGTTTAAACGGAAACTTACTTCAACACTTGCGTCGAATTTTGTTTTACTAGTTTCTTTAGCTAATTTAACAGCTTCTTCAATTGAATAAGTTTTTGAACGATCAACTAATTTAGCTGCTTCAGCATATCTCTTACTTACTTTTGCCATTATTGATGTTCCTCCTATTCAAATCCTTCAACCTTGATACCCATGTTACGTGCAGTACCAGCAACAATACGCATTGCAGCTTCTACATCGTTGGCATTCAAGTCTGGCATTTTGTACTCAGCAATTTCTTTTAATTGATCAACTGTAATTGTACCAGCAACTACTTTTTGATCTCCACTTGCTTTTTGTACGTTTGCTGCTTTTTTCAATAAGTTAGCAGCAGGTGTTGTTTTCAATACGAAATCAAAACTCTTATCTTCATAAGCAGTAATGACAACTGGAACAATATCACCTTTACGATCTTTTGTTGCATCATTGAAAGCTGTACAGAACTGAGGCATGTTGATACCAGCACTTGCTAATGCTGGACCTGGTTTAGCTCCACCAGCTTGGAACTGCAACTTACAAACTTTTGTAACTTTTTTCTTGCTCATAAGACGTTCCTCCTATATTTTGTCCTATGCTGTGGTAATACGAACAGTTACGCATTCTCCCACGCATGCCTAACTACTATACACCACTACATCCAGTGATGCAAGCGCATTTTAAAAAAAATAGAGAAAATCATTGATTCTCTCTAATCATTCACATCCTCCTTCATACGAAGAATTGACTTTTTAAACTTATCCATCTTCTTTTGAGCTCTTTTGTCATCATGATCATATACTTCACTTCTCAAATCATATTGAAAATCATAAATATCAGAACGAGTATCATACCATATATCATAAGCATCACTTCTTGCATCATACCAATCATCGTACGCGTCTGAACGTGCGTCATACCACTGCTCGTAATCAACAACATCATACGCAGCCTTAATGACTCCATCATAATATATATCATACATATCTTTTAGTGTCTTATCATATATATCATACATAGTCTTAGCCGCATCATCATAAATATACTCATATATACCACTCAAATCTTTGTATTTCACCTTATACGATGCATCTTCATTCATAACTAGTTCAGCATACTTATATGCATATTCTCTAAGTCGTATTGACAACAATTCCGTTTGTTTTAAAGCCTGGTCATAAAATGCTTTTACCTTATCTACATTTTTCGTATATGTATCAAAATCTGTAATTTTCTCACCCAATGCATTCCTTTCACTCTCTAACTTTTCCTTTGTATCCTCAACATCCTTTGATGCCATCTCCTCTATTTCATCAAGCGAAGAAGCAGATACCTCAATTACATTTACATTTACTTTCTTTACTTCAACATTCTGTGCAGTAGGCATAGCCCCACATCCGCAAAGAACGAAGCACAAACTTAAACACATCAACTTTTTCATTATTATTCACTCACTTTCCATAAGTAGCTATTAAAGCCGATAACTCACAACATTTTTCCTTTCCAAATATTTCTTCAAACCTTTCATCACACAATAAATACGTTTCAAACACCTGTACAAATATCTCTCTATCATTGCCTATTCCAAACCATTCATACAATTCATCCATTATTTTTTTATCACTTGTATTACATAACTTTTCCAAAAGCTGCAACATATCCATCAACACCCAAATATCTTTTGCTCTTTCAAACGGACTTACATATTGTATAAGCCCTAAATTATAGATTTCTTCAAAATTATTTGCACTCACTTTAAAACATGAAGGCATTTCCCCTGTAGTCTTAACTACATTTAAAAAATTGATTTTCCCTTGTAAATCTCTACACTTCTCATTCAAAGCCCTTAATCTTTTCTCACTCACCTCTCTTAAATTTGATCCACACAAAACTTCTTTGACATCATCCAAACTAAAGCCTAAACTTACCATTACCCTTATATTCCATAATTGAATCAAGTCATCTTCATCAAACTCTCGATCTTTTCCCTTTTCATTTCTTAAAATCACTCCTTTCTTTTCATATCTACGAATCATATTCCTTGTGATTGACATATGATCTTCAATCCATTTCACCTTATATTTCATAGTGCATGACTCCTTTTCCAATCTACAGCCTTGTTCCAAGAACAACGCAAGCAAAAAGTTATTTCTTCTACCCTCCTTCCACACTTTTTTGCCATAAGAGCCCTTGCAGATTTCGCGAACAAAAAAAGCGGCATAACGACCGCATTGAGTTTAAAGAATAATAATGTTAATATATCCACATGAACTTAGAAAAATGGATCGAAGAAAAATTTAACACAACAAAATATACACTTGAAAAAACAGATAAAGGTATCAGTAACCATAACTATATATTGACAATCAACGACACCAAATACATGATACGTGTGCCTAAAAAGAATCATGAATCACTTGGCTTACAACATGAACACGAAAAGAAAATTTTGACACTTGTTTCCGATTTAGATGTGCCTACTGTTTTATTCGACGAAAAAGAAGGCATTAAAGTCACTCATTATATTGAAGATGTAAAAACATTTAATGAATGTAAAGACAAAGACAAATTCGCTAGATGTGCAAATTTAATGAAATCTCTTCATACTAAAAAAGCACCTTTATTTATTTTTAACCCTTTTGGAAAAATTGAATTCTATAAATCCCAAATCAAAGAATGTATCGTATCTTTTCCAAATGAAGAAAACTTTTTAGAAGCATTAAAAAAAGAATATAAGCCAAATACACTATGTCACAACGACTTTGTACAAGGAAATATTCTTTACAGCGATACAAAAGACTATTTGATCGACTATGAATATGCAGCTAAAAACGATTATCGCTTTGATATCGCCAGTTTCTTTTCAGAGAACAATATTCACTACATTGACCAAAGAGATCAATTCTACCAAACCTATTTTGATGGAGAAATCGACCCCATGATTGATGTACAAGTGCAGGCATTTGAAAGAATGGAAGATATTCTTTGGGGATATTGGGCAAATATGCTTTATGAACAAAGAGGCGAACAAATCTATTTTGACATTGCCAAAGACAAAGAAAAACATTACAGAGGCTAAATAGCCTCTGTTTTTTCATCTATATCCATAAATTCTTCTTCTGATAAAGAAACCGTTAAATACATGTCATTACCAATGATTTGTTTGGCCCCTTTATCATTACATAACCGTTTTGCCTTTTCATAATAACATTCTGGCAACAACATAGGATTACATAAAATACCATTATATTCACAAATCACAATATGCTTTCCATCTTGAATGGAAGCCATTTCCTTTAACGTATCCAATTTTAAATATGGCATATCTGCAACCATCAGTATGCATGCATTATTTTGACAAGCACCCACACCTAAAGCGATAGAATGACCTTGACCATATTCAGGATGATCATTCATAACGACACGATAACCTAAAGTTTCAGCCATTTCTTTTATCTTTTCATATTGTGTGACAACTATCACATCCAAAAAAGCACTTGCCTTATCAAAAGCATATTCAATAAGTTTCTTACCATGAAATTCGTACAAAAGTTTATTTGAAACAAAGCGTCTGGAAAAACCAGACGCTAAGATAATCAAAGAAATATTATTCATCTTCTTTTCCTAATAACACTTTTTCAGCAGTAATAGGCAAAGTACGAACCTGCACTCCTGTCGCATGTTTTATAGCACTTGCAATTGCACTTGTCGGCGTATTAATAACAACTTCACCAATAGATTTTGCACCAAAAGGACCATTGTCTTCATAGCTACTTTCAAACTCAACACGAACACTTGGAACATCTACTCTTGTTGGTAACTTATACTGTAAGAAATTACGATTACGCATCTTGCCCTCATTTGAGTATGTGATATCCTCACTTAAAGCCATACCAATACCTTGTACAATACCACCTTCAGCTTGTACTCTGGCAAGATTTGGATTGATAACTGTACCACAATCAACTACAGAAACATAATCATGAACCTTGATTTCTCCAGTTAACTTATCTACATCCACTTCCGCAATACCAACCATAAATGGAGGCGGACTCGTAGGCGACATGTGAGAGTCACTGGCAATCAATGCTTTTGCGATACCACCGTTGAAACATGTATCCGCAAACTCAGCCAAACTCATTTCATGCGCATGATCTAATGTATTAATTTTCTTACCATCAAATTCAATATCTTCTTTATCCACATTAAAGAATCCGGCTGCCGCTTCTAAAATAGAATTTCTTAATTTTTCACAAGCCTTTACTACAGCCATACCCGTTACATACGTTGTACTTGATGCATAAGAACCCGTATCATATGGTGCATGGTCTGTATCCAATGAACTAGTGACAACTTGATCTACATCACAATCCATGCATTCCGCAACCATTTGGGCAAGAATCGTATCACATCCTGTACCCATATCTGTAGCACCAATACTTAATGTATAAAAGCCATCATCTTGTAGTTTAATTTCAACAGAACCTACATCAAGACCTGAAATACCACTACCTTGCATAGATAAAGAAACACCTAAACCACGAACAAAATCCCCCATATCACGTCTTAAAGGTTTATTCTTGTAGCCAATCATTTCCATAGCTTTTTCTAAACAACGATCCAATGCACATGCATTCAATTCTTCATTATAATATTGTGATAACACTTCATTTTCACGCGTCATATTCTTAAAACGAATTTCACAAGGATCCATATTCAATTCATCAGCCAATTCATTAATAATAGATTCAACCGCAAACTGACCTTGCGTAGCCCCATATCCTCTATAAGCACCTGCACGCATTGTATTTGTATAAACTACATCATATGTAAAGCGGCTTGCCTTTACATGGTTATATAAAGGCAAAGATTTATGTCCTGCCAAACCAATTGTAGTTGGACCATGTTCACCATAAGCACCTTGATTTGATAATGTATATAAATCAATCGCTTCAATCGTTCCATCTTTTGTAGCGCCAATACGAACATGCATTTTCATTTCATGTCTTGAGTTACTAGCCGCAAAAGTTTCTTCACGAGTATAAACGATTTTACTTGGCTTTTTAAGTTTCCACGTAACAAATGCAGTAAAAATTTCACAACAAGCCGTTTGTTTAGCCCCAAAACCACCACCAATTCTTGGCTTGATCACATTGATTTTTGATTTTGGAATTTCTAAAGCATTACTTAAAATTCGACGAACATGGAAAGGAATCTGTGTAGAACTTACACAGTTCAAACGACCGTATGTATCAATATAACAATATGAACGCATTGTTTCCATCATTGCCTGTGCATTCGCTTTTGTATGATAATCTCTTTCTAAGACTACATCACACTCTTTTAATACGGCATCCACATCACCAACAACACTTTCTCCACTGCTGACAATATTACGCTTTACGTCATTACCAATCTCACAAAGACACTTATAATCTTCTTCTTCATGAATCACAATTGTATTATCGATCGATTTTTCAAAATCCAACAATGGCTCTAATACTTCATAATCCACTTTGATTGCTTTTAAAGCACGCTCCACACAATCTTCATTAGCTCCTGCAACAATCGCCACTTCATCGCCTACATAGCGAACTACATTTTCTAAGATTCTTCGATCATAAGGACTTGGTTCAGGATAAGATTGCCCTGCCAATGTAAAACGAGAAGTTGGAACATCCTCATATGTATATATAGCTTCAATTCCGGGAATTCTTTTCGCAATGGAAGTGTCAATACTTTTAATTTTCGCATATGCATGTGGACTTCTTAAAAGTTTGACAATCAAACAATCCTTAGGCGCTAAATCATCACAATATACAGGCTGCCCTGTAACTAAAGCCATCGCATCTTTTTTGATGACACCTTTTCCTACACTATTCATGATTTTCACCTCGACTTAAGTATGCCTTAATAGCACGCATTTGCGACATATATCCAGAACAACGACATAAATTACCGGCTAAATAAGCACGAATCTCGTCATCACTTGGATTCACTAATTCTTTTTCCATTGCCAAAACATTCATAATAAATCCTGGCGAACAAAAGCCACATTGTTCAGCCCCTTGTTTAGCCATAAACATACCGAATTCACTGGCTTCTTTTTGAAGGCCTTCAAGCGTTGTAATTTCATGACCATCACATCGAACAGCTAATGTACTACAAGAAAGAATTGGTGTTCCATCTTTCCACACTGTACACAACCCACAGTTTGCGGTATCACACCCTCTTTTCACGCTGTAACACCCATGATCTCTTAGCCAGTCTAACAATAAAGTTTGTGGCTGTACATCATCCTGAATCAATTTTCCATTCACTTTAATTTTAACCAACATAAGACTCTACCTTTCTCAATAACTTCTGAGTTAATCCCTCAACAAGTTTTTCTCTATATTCCTTACTTCCACGCATATTATCTGCACAATATACATCTAGATCAATATGATCTAAATCACAATTATACACTTTCGCAATGGCAGGTCTTGCCCCAAAACAGAAACGATAATGATCAGCATATTTAGTACAAGATGCATTTAAAACACTTAAATCCGTAGCACTTTTTCTTACTGAAACAAAGGCACTTGGCAAATTCGTCTTCTTTACATAAATGTATTCTACTATATCCTTTTCATATGGAAGACTTATGAATTCTTCAAGTGAAATACGACCATGTGCATGTGTTTGTACATCACACTCTAAACATAACAAGCTACAGATGACATCACTAAAACTAAAGCGTGAATATACACTTCCTCCAACTGTCGCCAAATTTCTTAATTGCACACCGACAATATCCTTTACAGCATCTCTAAACACATGACAAGTTGCTTTATTAAATGATTCATGCGTTTCTAATTGGCGTAAAGTTACCATGGCTCCAATTTTAAATTCCGCATCTTCTTCTTCGATTTGGTCCAAACCTAGTTTACTCAAATCGATAGCGGTTGGAATTTGAATATCTTCCATCTTTAACCAAATCATACCGCCCAAAATCATATTCTTCTTATTTTTTGTTAATAGCGCATACGCCTCATCCAAAGATTCTGGCGTCGCATAATTCATTATTCTTAACATAATGGATACGCTCTCTTTCTTTACTAAAATTTTAACACAAAAAGAAAGTGTTAAACACAATGTTTAACACTTATTTATTAGTCTTTTTTGCCAGGCAAAATTAAATTTAATACGGTTGCGATCACAAACGTCATAATAATTCCGTTTTGTGCAAAAATATTTCCAACCCAACTTGGTAATTGTGCTAGAACTGTAGGAACTTGTCCAATACCAATTCCAAGGCCGATTGCCAAGGCAATAATCAAAGTGTTTCTTTCATTGAATTCAACACGCATCAATGATTGAATACCACTCACTAAAATACTCGCAAACATAATAACAGCTGCTCCACCAAGTACAGACTGAGGCATAACCGCAAATAAAGCACTTAATTTTGGACAGAAACCGCAAAGAATCAAGAAGATAGCTCCTGTCATAATTGTAAAACGGTTAACAACTTTAGTCACTGAAACCAAACCAACATTTTGAGAGAATGAAGTATTTGGTAAAACGCCAAACAATGAGGCTACAACAGAACCTAAACCATCTGCCAATACGCCACCTTGTAATTCTTCAGAAGTTGCTTCACGATTTAAACCACCATTTGTGATACCAGAAACATCTCCGACTGTTTCAACTGTTGTCGCAATAAACATAATTCCCATCGCAATAATAGCTTCTAAATTGAACTCCATTTTAACTGGCATAAAAGTTGGAAGTGCAATCCAAGAAGCGGTTTGAACTTGTGTAAAATCAACCATTCCAAGTACGATAGCCAAGATATATCCTGCGATAATACCAATCAAGATGGATGCATTATTCACAAATCCTTTGATTTGTTTTGCGATAATGATCACCAAAATAACAAATGTACCAACCAATAAATGTTTAGGATCTCCAAAATCAGCAGCACCACTACCGCCACCAAAATAATTGATACCAACAGGAAGTAATGATAACCCAATCGAAATGATAACTAAACTTGTAACAACAGGTGGGAATAATTTTCTTAATGGTTTAATAAAGAAACCTAAAACCATCTCAAATAAACCACCAATTAAACTTGCTCCCATCAATGCACCATAACCATATAAAGTACCCATGGCTTTGGCAGTTCCAATAAATCCAGAACTAGTACCCATAACGATTGGAAGTTTAGCTCCCACTTTCCACACTGGATATAACTGAACTAAAGTAACAGCTCCAGCAATAAACATCGCATTTTGAATCAATGCAGATTTTAAATCCGGTGATAATCCAAGCATTCCTGCAATAATTAATAATGGACTGATGTTTCCTAGAAACATAGCCAATACGTGTTGAATTCCTAAAGGCAATGCCTCTTTTAAAGGTACAACACCATCAAGTTCATATATAGAACCCTTTTTCACATCTTCTTTTCTCATGTTTTCCTCCGAAAATAAAAAAGTCTCGCACAAAAACGAGAATCAACACGACACAATAAAAATAGTAGGTTGATTCATAGTCCCTGAATTTACGGTTTAGGGGTAGAAACGTCGACTCCGTATTAGTCGACATATACGAAACACGTTTGGATTATATCATTAATCGAACAAAAAAAATAGGACAAATCGTCCTATTTCCATAATTTTTCAGGATATACACCGTTTTCAATCAATTGTTTAAAGGCATTTTGCACATATTCCTTATCTTCGGCATATGTTACACCAAACCATTTATCATGTGTTTCAAGTACCTTCACATTGATACGATCTTCCCTCAATAATTCAGCTACAATATTTGGAAGCAAATATTCTTTCTTCATTGGATTATCTGAAATATTTGATAAGAAAGTACTAAAATCCTTTTCTAAATAGTCTAAGAAATCCGGATATCCAGCCCACATATTCATAGAAACATTACTTTCGGGTTTTGCCCAAGCCTCTACTTCAGGATCATCACATACAATTTTTTCTGCTTCAGCCTTGATTCCAGTTGTTTCATAAACTTCTTTTAATAAATTATTATCATCCACTTTACATACACCACGAGTTACAGTTCCATTCTCACTTAATGTATTCTTTAAAATGAATCCGGCCATACCCATATCAAATTCTTTTCCCATTTTTTCATGGTTAATCAAGAAATCATGTAATTTCACAAATGCTTCTTTACCATAATAATCATCCGCATTGATAATCACATATGGTGTATCCACAACACTTTTCGCACATAATACAGCCTGGCCTGTTCCCCAAGGCTTAGTACGACCTTCAGGACAAGTAAATCCTTCTGGTAAATCATTGATATCTTGGAATACATATTCTACATCCATATAATTTTGGATACGATTTCCAATCACTTCTTTAAATTCCTCTTCAATATCCTTACGAATAATAAATACGACTTTATCGAAGCCAGCCTCTTTGGCATCATAGATTGAATAATCCATAATGATTTCACCATTTGGACCCATTTTAGCTAACTGTTTGATTCCGCCACCAAAACGAGAACCAATTCCAGCTGCCATAATAATTAATGTTGTTTTCATATTATCAAAAACTCTCCTTGTAAATCCGTATATCCATTATACTAAAATGTATACACCTTCACAAGTTAACTATAGTTTAGATACGAAACAAACACCAAATGCATTTGGTCCAATATGAACTCCAATTGTTGAACCAATACGAGCACGATTCACATCTAAATCCAATTTTGATTCTAGTTTTTCAACATTCTCTAAACCATATGAATACAATGTATAAACTGGATACAATGTATCAACAATATCTGACTGCATCTTTTCACATACAACACTTGTTGCCTTATTCACACCACGTGTCTTACCGGCAACCACAACTTCTCCATGGTTTACACAAATAATTGGTTTAATACTTGCCAAAGTTCCAATGGCTGCTGCTGTCTTAGAAATTCTTCCACCCTTAGCCAAATATTCCAATGTATCTAAACCAGCATAAATATGCACTCGTTCTTTTAATTCTTCTAAACCAGATACAATACTCTCAACACTTCTATTTTCACCAATCCAGTTTATTGCCACTTCACATAGTAAACGAATTCCAGCAGCTGCTGTTAATGTATCAATAATAAAGATATTCTCATAATCCACCATGTCTTTTGCCAGACAAGCACTCTGATAGGTTCCACTCAATTTACTAGATAAGGATAAACATATTAATGTCTCTTGTTTCTTCTTCACTTTTTCAAAAATATCTAAAAATTCTTGTGGTGATGGTTGTGATGTTTTAAAAAATTCTTTTGAATTCATCATCTTCTCATAAAACGTTTCCTTATCAATATCAACACCATCCAAATAGTTCTTTCCTTCAATTTGAATTTGTAAAGGCACAAAATATAAATTTTTATTTTCTATCTCTTCTTGCGTATAATCACTTGCTGAATCTACTAATAATCGAATCATAATTTCCTCCACAGTTAACCATGTTAACTGTTCACATTATATACTATTAAAGCAATCTGTCAAATTTTTTAAAAAAATACTTGCATTAATTAAAATGTTGTAGTAATATTAGTGAGCACTTGTCAAGAAAGGCAAGTTTAATATACATGGCGCGTTGGAGAAACGGTTAACTCACATGCCTTTCACGCATGCACTCACGGGTTCGAATCCCGTACGCGTCACCATATTTCAAACAAAGTCCGAAAGGACTTCTTTTTTTATCCAAAACACATTTTTCAGAAAATTTAACATTATTTTTTTACAAATTTGCGTAAACCCTTTCATAGATGATATAATCATAATCACTGAGGAAGGGTGTTTTTATTATGCACAATAAACGTAGTACATTTTCTGGCAAATTAGGATTTGTCTTGTCTGCCGCAGGAGCCAGTGTTGGTCTAGGCAATATATGGAGATTTCCCTATTTAGCCGCTAAATACGGAGGAGGAATCTTCTTACTTATTTACATTGTTCTTGCCTTAACTTTCGGTTATACAATGATCATAGCCGAAACAACACTTGGAAGAATGACAAAGAAAAGTCCAGTTGGAGCTTTTCATACTTTCGCAAAAACGAAGTTCGCATCATTTTCCGGATGGATCAATGCCATTATACCTATTTTGATTGTTCCTTATTATTCTGTAATCGGAGGATGGGTCATCAAGTATTTATTTGAGTATTTAAAAGGTGACGCAAAATTACTGGCTACTGACACATATTTTTCAACTTTCATTTCAAATGGAGTATCTACAGAAATATGTTTTATACTTTTCACTTTTTTTACACTAGCTATTATCTATGCAGGTGTTCAAAACGGAATTGAAAGAGTATCCAAATTTATGATGCCAGTTCTTGTCGTATTATCTGTAATTATTGCAGGATACTCAATCAGTCGACCTGGTGCAATTGAAGGTGTTAAATATTTCTTAATTCCTAACTTTGATAACTTCTCTTGGATGACCGTTGTTAGCGCTATGGGACAAATGTTCTATTCATTATCTATTGCGATGGGTATCTTGATCACATTTGGTTCTTATATGAAAAAAGACGTTTCCATTGAAGGTTCAACAGAAAACGTAGAAATTTTCGATACAGCCATTGCGATCATGGCAGGATTGATGATTATTCCAGCTGTATTTTCTTTTTCTGGAGGAGATATGGAAACATTAAAAGCTGGACCATCCTTGATGTTCATCACAATTCCTAAAGTATTCGCAAGTATGGGACTAGGCACAGGTATCGGTATCATTTTCTTCTTGTTGGTGTTATTCGCAGCTATCACAAGTTCAATCGCATTAACAGAGAGTGCTGTATCTACATTTCAAGATGAATTACATTGGTCCAGAAAGAAATCTACAATCATTTTAGGAATTATTATGATTGGACTTGGAACACTTTCTTGTTTAGGATATGGACCATTGTCAAACGTAACAATCATCGGAATGCAATTTTTAGACTTCTTTGATTTCTTGACAAACTCTGTCATGATGCCTATCGCTGCCATTGCGATTTGTATCTTTGTTTCAAGAGTTGTTGGATTAGAAAAAGTCGAAGCAGAAATCACACAAGATGGAAATTCATTCAAACGTAAGAAAATATTCAATTTCATGATTCAATACTTATGTCCAATTTTCGCATTCATCATTTTATTAAGTTCGATTGCGAATGCATTTGGATTCATTTCTATGTAAGCTTAGCCTGTGCTAAGCTTTTTTTGTGCACAATTTTAATGTAAACTAAATGCAGGAGGTAGTTTATGAACATTACAGTATATTTAGGATCAACCTATGGAAATGATCCTGACTTTAAAACAAAAATAATAGAATTAGGTACATGGATTGCCAAAAATAATCATACATTAGTATTTGGTGGATCAAAAACCGGATTGATGGGAGAACTTGCCAACAGCACCTTGAATGCAGGTGGCAAAGTGATTGGTGTAGAAGCTCAAATGTTTGTGGATGAAGGTGTCCACATGGATAATCTTACCAAGCTATATATTGAAAAAGATATTGCCGATCGAAGAACAAGAATGATTGAACTTGGAGATGCTTTCATTGCCTTTCCTGGTGCAACTGGAACATTAGAAGAGATCAGTGAAATCTTATCAAAACTTTCACTGTACCAACTTGAATGCCCATGCATTTTCTATAATGTAAATGGATATTATGATCATTTAAAAGCATTCTTACAACACATGATTGATTGTGAATTATCCACACCAAAGCAGCAACAAAACATCTATTTCTTAGATTCAATCGATGAAATCGCAAATGTATTAAAGGACGAGTAAATTCTCGTCCTTCTTTATCATGATAATTGTTTTAATATCCACTCTTTATCATTCGTTGTCTTCATTTTATTAAGTACGGTCTCATCTTCAAGGGCCAAACATATTTTAGATAACACTTCCATATGTTCTCCACCCTTACCTGCAATACCAATCACAAGCTGTGCTTTTTCATCTCCAAACTGAATTCCATCTGGATATTGAAGCAATACGATACCTGTTTTATGAATCACATCATCACCATGTGTAGTGCCATGAGGAATAGCCAATCCCATACCAATATATGTAGTTACTAATTCTTCACGTTCTAACATAGCCGGTATATAAGCGCCATCCACATAGCCTAATTCTCTTAACAACTTACCAGCCTCTGTAATCGCTTCTTCTTTTGATACAGAAGGAAGGTTTAATTTAATTCCATCCAATTGAATCACATCTTCATGAACCGGTTTTGATTCTTCAACCTCTTCCTTAACAGCTTCTGTCATAATCGAATCTCCTGTCGACAACTGGAAGAACAAATTATCTAAAGCCGGATCGGCTAAGAAGTTTGAAATTGTGACTACTTTCGCAAAAGGTGCAGATTTTTTTGCACGCTCTACCAAAGTTTCTTGTACGACCGCAACATCACAATCCACTGGAATATTATCCACAGAAGTATTCATTACAGTTAAATCTGGTCGCACACCTTTTAAACGGTTTCTAAATTTAGTAGCTCCCATTGCACTAGATCCCATGCCTGCATCACACGCGAATACAATCTTACGCACCAAAGAAACATCTAATAAAGCTTCACTTCTTCCTTTACTTTCAGCTTTCATAGACTGCATCTTTTTACTAGCTTCATCTAAATTCTTTTCCCCAGCAAGCTTAACAATTGGGCTTGCCACCAAGAATGAAACGCCAGCCGCAATCAAAACACCTAATGCTGTCATGAACACAGAGCCTTTTTCTGCCATAGACAAGAAAGCAATAATTGAACCTGGACTTGATGGACCTTTCAATCCGATATTGAAAATAGAGTAAAATGCAATTGCACAAATATTCCCTAAAATTGGAGCAACGATCACAACTGGATTCATTAAAATATATGGAAAATAAATTTCATGAATTCCACCTAAGAAATGGATAATAATAGCTCCAGGCGCAGAATCTTTCGTTGCTTTATCTTTCGCAAATAACCAATAAGCTAATAGTACACCTAAACCAGGACCTGGATTAGCCTCCAACATATACATTATGGATTTGCCTGTTTGTGCAGCTTGTTCAGCTCCAATTGGTGTAAATATTCCATGGTTGATCGCATTGTTTAAGAATAAAACCTTAGCCGGTTCAATAAAGATTGCTACCAAAGGAATTAATCCCTTATTTACAAGTACATCAACTCCATATGTTAACACAGTCAAAACACCTGTCATAAAAGGGCCAATAATATAGTATCCTAATATCGCAATCAACATACCTAAAATACCGACAGAGAAATTATTGATCAACATTTCAAAGCCAGCAGGCATATGTCCATCCATCATTTGATCAAATTTTTTAATTACCCAGCCAGAAAATGGTCCCATAACCATGGCTGCCATCAACATAGGTTGTCCTTGGGTTCCACCAACGCCGGCAATACATCCAATAATCGCAATCGAGCCCATCACAAGTCCACGATCACCGCCAACCATTCTTCCTCCGGTTGCCGCAATTAATACTGGTAATAAATAAGTCAACATATATGGTTGAATCGATGCCAATTGTTCATTTGGTAACCATCCGTCCGCAATAAATAAAGCTGTTATAAATCCCCAAGCGATAAAAGCACCAATATTAGGCATAACCATCGCAGATAAGCTTTTACCAAGCTTTTGAAGAGTTGTTTTCATAATTGTCCTTTCTTAGGACTTCTTTAATATACAGATAGTCCTCGTTTTTCACATTCTTGTTTAAAACTATCTGAAAGTAACGAATCACTGATCAACACGTCCACTTGATCTAAATCACAAATTGTATATGTACCCTTTCTTTCCACTTTACTAGAATCCATTAACACAATTACTTTTTTAGATCTTTCAATTGCCTTTCGCTTTAACTCACAATCCTCTAAAGATTCGCATGTAAACCCCGTATCTTTCGCATAACGAGTTACACCAATAAACGCAACATCAAAGTTGACCTTCTCTAAACAGCGAAGTCCATCCATTCCATTCACACTAAAACTTTGCATATTTAGATTTCCACCTGTCACAAACACTTTCGATTTAGAAAGTTTTGCCATCTCTATAGCACACGTTAAGCCACTTGTATAAAAAATATTATTTTGATTATTTAAAACATGTGCCAACATTGTAGTCGTACTGCCTGAATCCACAAAAATTGTCTTAGCTGGTTCTACAAAGGATAATGCCTTTTGCGCTATCTCTTTCTTTTCGTTTACATTCCGTCCGTAACGAAGTTTTAATACATCATCATTTCCAGAAACCACATCCATAGATTTGGCTCCCCCATGAATTCGAACAATTCTTTTAGCTTGATCTAAATATTTTAAATCTGTACGCAATGTCATTTCAGACACAGAAGGAAATTTTTCTTTTAATTGTGTAAAAGTTACCGTTTGATTTTCATTCACAAACTCTACAATTTCGTTTCTTCTTTGATCCATTACTTCCATACAATACCTCCTGTATTTACTGTATTTAGTATACACAAGATTCTCGGTTTAATAAAATCTATTCTTGTTCAAAATGAGCCAATAAATATTCTTCGGCTTCAGGACACCACAATCCCTTATGAGCATCTACGATATCTGCCAACGCAGTATATCGATCATCTTTTTCTCCCATTTCTCTTAAATCTGCCAATGCAACCAATGGCATATTTAAATGCGTATAAATCAACTTCTTTCCGCCTGGAATCTTAGGCAAATTTAATGTTGTTTCGGCCGCTGCATTCAAACCACCAATATGCGTAACCATAACAGCTGGATCAATACGGTTTTCTGCTGTTAAGCGTAAAGATTCAATCATATCATCTGTATTTCCACCTGTAGTTCCCATTACATGTGTCGAATTATAGTGAACATCATAGAAATTCATTCTTGCACTAAACTGTTTGTCCGTAGGTCCCGCAAAGAAATTTAAACATCCATCACGACCTAATACAGCGCTTGACAATTCCACAACCGCTTCAACCGGTGCATAACAGAATACATCATCAAAACCAATTCCACCTGTAATTTCTCTTAAGCCGGCTGCAGGATCTTCCATCTTTCCTGTGTTCACGAAATGCAATTCAATTCCATCTGCTGCCGCTTCTTCAACTGGGAATAAGTGAGCTGCTCGATCTAATCTTTCTTGATTTACGTCCGCAACTACTACCATTTTAGGGCGAATATCTCTATGCAACGCATATGTTAATGCGCCAAGTCCCATAGGGCCTGCTCCTGCAAGAATCGCAAGTTTTCCATCTTTCTTAATTCCCATTTCATGTTTATACACACCCATATGTGTATGATAAGCTGCATTAAACGCTCCAATCGAACATGACATTGGTTCAGCTAAACTTGCTTCATAATAAGCTTTACCTTTATATTCCAGTAAGCATCCTAGCTCCATTACTTCAGCTGGAATAATGCAGTAAGTTGTATCTCCACCAAAAAATTCATAAGAATAACCAGGTGACCACATTGTTCCTTTATAGTTTAATGCTGGTTGTAAAGTAAACTTCATTCCCGGTTTAAATTTGTCTTGATGCTTAGCACCAACCTTAACAATATCACCCGCCATTTCATGTCCCATAATAGCTGGATGATCCGCAACATCTTCATGAACACGTTTATGATTCACTCCTAAGATGGCACATTTGTAAGTTGACATACAGACACTGTCTGAGACAACCTTTACTAAAATCTCATCTTCCTTAATTTCTGGTAATTCAAATTCGTCTAATCTTAAATCATTAGCTCCATGTAATCGCACTGCCTTTGCTTTCATTTCAAAAGTCTCCTCTCTCTGTAAATTGTTGTTTCAAAAGCTACATCTACATAATAACCGAATTATTTTAATTGTCAACTGTTATTTCAAAAATATTTCACTTGCGAAACAACAATAAAAGGAGTATCCTATAATCAGATAAAGAAAAGGAGATCAATATGATTTATACAATTACTTTTAACCCCTCTTTAGACTACGTTATTCAAGTCGATCATTTTAAGCCTGGTATCATTAATAAAACAAAATTCGAAGAAATCCTTCCGGGAGGAAAAGGCATTAATGTTTCAATTGTCCTATCCAATCTCGGACACGAAAGTACAGCCCTTGGTTTTATGGCAGGTTTTACAGGAAAAGAAATTGAGCATAAATTAGAAAGCTATGGAGCTAAAACCGATTTCATTCATGTGAAAAAAGGATTATCTAGAATCAATGTTAAGATGAAATCGGATGAAGAAACAGAAATCAATGGTATGGGTCCTGACATTCAACCGGAAGATATTCAAGAATTATTCAATCAATTAGATACATTAACAGAAAAAGATGTTCTCGTTATTTCAGGAAGTATTCCAAGCACTTTGCCTGATACAATGTACGAACAGATTATAGAACGAGTTCAGGAAAAGAAAATAAAAGTTGTTGTCGATGCGACAAACAACCTATTATTAAAAGTATTAAAATATAAACCTTTTTTAATTAAGCCAAACAATCATGAATTAGGTGAAATCTTCAATGTCGAATTAAACACTCGAGATGAAGTCATTCCTTACGCCAAAAAGCTACAGGAAATGGGTGCTCAAAACGTATTGATTTCTATGGCAGGACAAGGTGCAGTGCTTGTAAGTGATAATAATGAAGTGATTCAAAGTAAAGCACCAAAAGGAATCGTAGTAAATTCAGTTGGTGCTGGTGATTCGATGGTTGCAGGTTTTCTTGCAGGATATTTAGAAACAGGTAACTACGAAAAAGCCTTTATCAACGGTTTGTGTTGTGGTAGTGCAAGTGCCTTCCAAGTAGGTCTTGCGACTAAAGAAGATGTAGAAAACGTAAAGAAAACTCTTAGCGAAAACTAAGAGTTTTTTTAATTAATTAGTTTTTACGTACGTATTTCAAGCAGTCAAGAGTTACGGCAATAAGAATGATAATTCCTGAGAATACGAACTGTAAGTTAGTATCGATACCTAAAATTGTCAATGAATAAGTTAATGCAGTAAAGATCAATACACCAACTACTACACCAGAAATTTTACCGATACCACCAGTAAATGATACACCACCTACTACACAGGCAGCAATCGCATCCATTTCCCATCCTTGTCCATACGCAGCTGAACCAGAACCAATCATACGAATACATTCTAACCATGAACCAAATCCGTATAAGATACCTGCCATGATGAAGGCTCCAAGAGTTACTTTAAACACTGAAATACCAGATACAGAAGCAGCTTCTGGGTTTCCACCTACGGCATATAAGTTTTTACCAAATTTTGTTTTATTCCAAATGAACCAAACAATCACAACTGCAGCAACAGCCCACAAAATAATTGTAGGAATGCCACCAACTTTAGGAATAATTTTCCCTGGAATTGATTGATCAATACCACCAAAAGAAACACCCTTAGTTGAATAAGTTACTAAACCAAAGATAACTAACATGTTAGCCATTGTAGAAATGAATGGGTGCATCTTAAATTTAGCTGCAAAGAAACCGGCAATCGTTGTAAACATTGTACATAACACAACACAAACAACTAATGCTAAAAGAATTCTTCCTCCAACTGGCATAGTTGAGAAATCAAATACATGTCCGAATACTGAACCCGTGTTAGGTCCATTGTGCATAATAATTGTAGCGGCTGTCATACCCATACCAACCATACGTCCAACGGACAAGTCAGTACCAGCTAACATAATTAAACCAGATACACCTAATGCCAAGAACATTCTTGGAGATGCTTGTTGCATAATACTTAAAATGTTATTAACAGTAAAAAGTTGTAAACCATTCTTCTTAATTGGTGTAATGATACATAAGAAAATGAATACTAAAATAATCGCAATATATAAACCATTTTTCAACAAGAAATCGCGAGTATTAAATGAATATTTGTAGTTCTCGATTTTTTGAGCTTGTTTTTCTGCAAATGAGAAGTTTGACATCTTCAATAAATCGATTAAGTGATATTCAAATGTAAACGCATCATGTTTACGATCTTTTGCCTCTTGCATATTTTTAGTATATTCAAGTTTTGCATCGAACAAACGGTTCTTATAAATAAAGTTCTCTTCTTTAATTTCTTCTTTATCACTAAGACCTGATAAAATATCTTTGTGTTCTTTTTCTAATTCTTTTAATTTTTTATCATAGTCTGCCTTAGCTTTTTGAACCTCATACTTATTACTTTCAACAACTTTGTTGTAGTAATCTGTTTGATAGTGATCCTTTAAATATTTTTCAGCTACTGCAATTTTTTCATTAATTGGCTGTTTATTTTGAACTTCGATTTCTTTAGCTTTTTGTAATTTTGTATTCAATTCTGAAATACGAGCTTCTTTTTCGCTTTTAGTATAAATTTTATCTCTCTTTAGAACCTCGATTTCTTCAGAATATTCCAATACTTTATTTGTTCCTTCTTCTCTTAGTTCATCAATTTCAGCTTGAATCTTCCCTACATAATCTTCAATCGGTTTACGTAGTGCAAGCTCTTCATCACGACTAAGAATATTTGTAACTGTATTTGTCATAATTATCTCCTTTATAGGTATTTTGCACTGAGTCTTAACAACTCTTCCTGGTTAGTATCTTTTGTATTTACAATACCGGCTAAGCGTCCATTTGACATAACGCCAATACGGTTTGTGATACCTAAGATTTCTGGCATTTCACTTGAAACTACAATAATAGTTTTTCCTTGTTTAGCCATTTTGATGATCAATTCGTAAATTTCATATTTAGCACCTACGTCAATACCACGTGTAGGTTCATCCATCATAAATACGTTTGGTGATCTCTCTAACCATTTACCGAAGATAACTTTTTGTTGGTTACCACCAGATAGACTTGTAATCGCATCATTTGGTCCCATACACTTAGTTCTCATGGTTTTGATTTCTTTATTCGTAGCTTGAACCATTTTATTATCAGAAAGTGCTACCTTGCTCATATAAGAAGGTAAATTTGCAATCGTTGTATTGAATGTTAAATCACACTTTAAGAACAATCCATTTGCTTTACGCTCTTCAGTAATCAGGGCAAAACCATGTTCAATTGCTTCTTTAGCACTATTAAAGTTCATTAACTTATTGTCAAAATAAACACGACCTGAGGCTCTTGTACGGATACCGAAAATCGTTTCTAACAACTCTGTACGTCCAGCTCCTACTAAACCGTATAGACCGAAAATCTCACCTTTTTTAACGTCAAATGTAATATCTTTTAAGTATGGCTCATATTTTGTTGATACATGTTGAATAGATAACATTGGTTCTCCAGGAACATTATCAACAGGTGGGAATCGGTTATCCAATGAACGACCTACCATGGCTGCAATCAACTCATTCATGTTGGTTTCTGAAGTAGGTTTTGTCATAACCATTTTTCCATCTCTTAGAACCGATACTTCATCGCAAATTTCAAAAATTTCATCCATTTTATGCGAAATATAGATCAGCGAAATGCCTTGTTTTTTAAGCATACGCATCATTTCAAATAATTTGTCAACCTCTTGTGTCATTAAAGAAGATGTTGGTTCATCTAATACAATAACTTTTGAGTTATATGAAATTGCTCTGGCAATTTCACACATCTGTCTTTGTGAAACTGACATATTTCGCATTGGTGTATCTAAGTTTACCGTCATGCCAAGCTTTCTAAAAAGCTCAGATGATTTCTTTTTCATTCGATCTTCATCTACCATGCCTAATGAATTTGTGGGATAACGTCCCAAGAATAAATTGTCTTTAACATTTCTTTCAAGACATTGATTTAACTCCTGGTGCACCATGGCAATACCATTTTCTAGTGCTTCTTTAGGTCCGGAAAAATTAATTTCTTTTCCTTCTAAAAAAATCGTACCTTCATCTTTTTGATATGTCCCGAATAGACATTTCATCATTGTTGATTTACCAGCACCATTTTCTCCCATAAGTCCCATAACTGTACCTGGTTTTAAATCCAAATTAATGTGATCCAAAACACGGTTACGTCCAAAAGACTTACTCATTCCACGTATAGATAAGACCAATTCTTCATTCTTATCTGCCATAAAATCTCTCCTATTTTTTTACTACTATCTAAATAACATTAGGGAGAAATAATTTCTCCCTAATAAGCTTAATCCTAAGTTTTATTGAATTATTTATTTAAGGATTCCTGTGTAAGAAGCTGCATTGTCAGTCTTAACCATGTTAATTGCGAATGCATCATATTTGTCTGGGTTTCCTAAACGGTTTGTAATGTTAGATTCTGTTTGTCCATCTCCACCGATATATTCAACATCTAAATTCAATAAGTCATCATATTTTTCTAATAATGGTTGGTAAGTTGAGCTTAAGAAGTTATCAGAAGCATTGTAGATATTTAACCAAACGCTCTTCTTAGCGTGATCTTTTTCACCTAATTGGTTAGAAACTGGAGCATAAGTAACTGTTGAATCTAAGAAATCTTTATAGTTGTCAGCAGTAACAGCAACGTTTAATGCATAGTAAGAACGTTGATCCTTATTGTATGTATAAACATCATCAGTTAAAACATTTCCAGCATCATCTTTTGTACCGATACCTGTATCGATATCAACACCATCTAAAGCATTACGTAATACTCTTAATGCTAAATAAGCTTGAACGTCAGCATGTTGAGAAATTGTTCCACCATATCCTTCAGCGATTGCAGCAACTGCATCTGAGTTAGCATCGTATCCGAATGTAGGAACTTTGTTTTCTTTTGACCAAGCATTGAACATTGACATACCCATACCATCGTTGTTAGAAGCTACAACGTCAACTTCATCACCAAATGATGCAGTCCATGTACCGATTGTGTTACCAGCAGTAGCAGCATCCCAAGTTGCACCTGAAGAGTTCTTCATTTCTTGAGAAGCAAGTTCTCTAACTGTATAAGTTTTTCCATTAATTTCTAATGAGCCATCTTTAACGTTCTTAGAAGAACCATCATTGTTGATTCCAGCTGGATCACTTACGATTTCACCATCTTTTTCAACACCAGTACCTAATGCCTTACGAACACCTCTTGTACGAGCAATAGAGTCATTGTGACCAACATCACCAATAGCTAATACGTAACCGATAACGCCATCTCCGTTACGATCTAATGTATCGATATTCTTTTCGATATATTCTTTAATCATTTGTCCTTGAAGTTCAGCACCTTGATTTGCATCGAAACCAACATAATAAGTATCTTTGTTGAAGTTTAATGCATCCATGTCTAATTCACCAGTAGAACTGTTAGAAGGTTGACGGTTATACCATACTAATGGTTTGTCAGCATTTGCAACACTAGAACCACCAGTTTTTCCTTCATCTCCTCCACTGCTACAAGCAGTTAATGCAACACCCATAGATAAAGCTGCAGCAATTGTTAAAAATCTTTTGTTCATATTATCCTCCTAATGTAGATTTTTACATTAAGACACTTTCCCATATAGATACTTCACTTGATTATAATATGATTGGCAGCCGGGTGTTCCAAAAGTAATTAGTTATTTGTTATTTGCTTGTTGTATTTGAAACAAAGCCATTTGTCATGAAATCAATTTATATAATCTATTCTATACTTGTAAAGTCAGCTATGTACCCTCCTCAATGAGATGCGTCTTTTTACTACTGCATTCTAACACATGTTTGCAAGCGCTTTCAACTATTTTTTTAATTTTTTTATTTATAACTATTATTTGTATAATCACTATTTTTATTCAGATTCAAATATTATTATCATGTATAAAATATAACTATATTCCTATCAAATTCGTATGTATTATTGTCTACAAAATCGCTCTGTAACTTTAATAATATCTGCCCATCATATATACAAATCGTTATTATCATCGCCTATTTAAAAGCTTTATAATCACTATGTTAACAAATAATTTCATCTTATTATTTTGACTCATTTAAGAAATGCAAAAAATATTTTTGATTTTTTTATTTTTTTACTTGCAATTAATATAAACTTATAGTATCATTTACTAGCACTTGTCAAGGAAGACAAGTTTAATATACATGGCGCGTTGGAGAAACGGTTAACTCACATGCCTTTCACGCATGCATTCACGGGTTCGAATCCCGTACGCGTCACCATTTTTCAAACAAAGTCCGAAAGGACTTCTTTTTTTTTGCTTTTCAAAAGAAAAAGCCTTCCAAAAAGAAGGCTAAAGTTCATTGACAATATTATGTACCCATATTCCTTTTTTAACCAATGTGATTCCTAATACTGCCTTAGGAATATCCACACATTGCACCAATAAGTACACATTGAATATAGGTAAATTCGTAAAACGAGTTAAACATAGCGCAACCATAAATGTAAATATAAATGTATATCCACTATCGAAAAAGAAGGTAAGCAATGTTTTTCCTCCTGCACGCATTGTAAAGTAACTGCTATAGTACAAAGAAATAATGGGAAGCATACAAGCAGAAACCCTTAACAAAGATGTCGCTAACGATTTTACTTCAATAGACGTATTGTAGATTTGAGGAATAAAAGACGAACATAAAAACAATGCCACACCAATGCATAAACACATCATAAAATTCATAAATACCATCTTTAAATCACAATCTTTAGCATACTCTATTTCACCAGCACCCAGTCTTTGCCCAACAATAATCGAAATGGAATTACCCATTGCATAGCAAATGATCATAAAAAAATTGGTTACTGTTGTTGTAACATTAATGGCTGCAACTGCCGAAAGTCCTCTTGTTGAATAACATTGAGAAATAAGCGCAATGGATATCGACCACAATATTTCATTACATAATAGAGGCATTCCTCTTTTAACAACATTCTTAAATATATCACCCGATATCTTATCTAAATGCATCGCATCCCTTAAATAATTGTTATTTAAGCCTGCTGCTATATTTATCCCCATCTCTACAATTCTTGAAACAACCGTACCAATGGCCGCACCAATAACGCCAAGTTTAGGAAAGCCAAAGTGACCAAAAATCAAAATATAGTTGATGCAAAAGTTAACGATAACCGCAATAACACTAGCTTTCATCGGCAAAACCGTGTTGCCTGTTTCTCTAAGCGATGAAGAAAACACTTGTGTAATCGCAAAAGGAATCAATCCAATCAACATCACATCCATATATTGCTTGCCAAAGCTCAATGTTGTCATACTATCTGTCGGATCATCATTTAAATATAAAGAAATTAAGGAAGGCCCCAACAATTTAAAAATGCATATGGCCAATATTGAAATCAAAAGACCAAGCAACATTTTAATTCGGAAACAATGATGTACACCATCCCTATTTCCACGTCCATAAAATTGTGCCAAGAATATTCCAGCTCCTGACATTGCGCCAAAAACACTCACATTAAACACTTGAAACAACTGATTTGAAATAGATACACCACTCATAGATAGTGTTCCTAATTGTCCAATCATAATGTTATCTAATAAACTGGCAAGATTGGTAAAACCATTCTGTATCACAATCGGTATACATACAATCAAAACCATTCGATAAAACTTCTTATCACCAATTAACGATTTCATGTCCTTCCCCCTCAATGTAAGAAATACCGAGAACACTTAATGATTCTCGGTATTATTTTTGTAGTAACACAATGCGCCTAATAAATTTGCATCATTGTTAAATTTACAAGCTTTGATAACAGGTTCCTCTAATGTTGGAAACCATTGTGTCAAGCCCTTCATACTTTCTTTGATACACTCAATTAATCTTGGTTGTGCCGATATACCTCCGCCAATCAGAATGGTATCTACATCTAGAAGTAGCTGGATATTACTTAGCATCCAAGCTAAATTTTGGCAATACTGATTCAATCCTTCATACACTTTTTCATCATCTAAATGATCAAAAAGTTCTTTGCCCGTTAAACCCGTTGCTCTTTCAAGACCATCTTTTCCAAAGTAGGCCGCCATCGTATTCTTAAAAGTCTTTTCTGTATCCATATGCGCATCCGAATATTCACCTGCCAATAAATGTGAACCTTCATATACCTTATGATCAATGACAATCCCCATTCCAATATATGTACCTAGAACCACAACAAGTGCATTTTTTGAATTTATCAAATTTCCAAATCCAAGTTCAGCCCACGTCGCACAACGTCCATCATTTTCAATTGTCACTTTACAACCTTTGATTTCTTCCAATTGCTTTTTTAAAGGGTAGTTTGACAGAAAAGCAAGCTTACCCGTAATAAATGCACTAGAATGATCTTCATTCACAATTCCAGGCATACTAATCGCAATTCCAGTATATTCAAATGGTAAATCACAAATGGATTGCACAATTTTATCAGCCGTATCCAAAGTAGGATATTCCCCTTTTTGTTGAATATTCCCTAATTCATCGCATAATCCATATTTAATATTGGTACCACCAATGTCGATCGTTAAAATCATAATTTTTGCGACGTTGAAATTGTGTAACTATACAAATCACCACGATAGTAACACATTGTATACTCCATCTTTTTTTTCTTTTTATCATAAGAAACACGTTTACGAGCTAAAACCGGCTGATCTTTACGTATTTTTAATGCCAAGCATATTTCTTCACTCGGATTAATTGCCGAAAACTCTTCATCTATTCTTGTCGGTGCGCCAATCACTTCATAAATAGACTGTGTATGTTCTTCCATATTCATAGGTATATTTAAACTTAAAGGAAAATAAGACACAAAATATACCAATAAAACATCATCCGCCGTACGAACTCTTCGAACACAATACATCACTTCTTCGTCCAAGCCAAACAATTCTCTTGTGGCTTGATCCGGGATTTCTTTTGTGATGTGAAAAGACTTCGTTCCAGGTTTTCTTCCTAAAGCTGTCATTTCATCTGTAAAACTACGAATATGCGACAATTCTTCTTTGATTTTAGGTCTGTATGTCACAAACGTACCCTTGCCACGGCCACGCTTTACCATACCTTCCTGTTCTAATTCAAGAATAGCTTGTCTTGCTGTAATTCTTGAAACATCGTACATCTCTTGAATTTCCATTTCACTATCAACGCGATCTCCTACAGCCAATACTCCTTCTTGAATATCTTTTTTGTAGAATTCCTTAATTTGTTTATAGTAAGGAAGATGACCAGGCGTTGTATCCAATTTATGCATAACATGATCTCCTTATATATTTGTTATAACAATTATAGGATATTTCTTCTTCGCTTGTCAATTTCAATCCACTCATCTAATGTCATTGGCACATAATCGCTATACATACAAAAACAATTAATAAGTTGGCAAGGCACATTTTCTAATTGGCCATCTGAAATTCTTGGATGTTTTTGTTGCTGTACATAATCTTGATAAGCATCCAAAAACTGCTGATCTTGCGTCGCATGAATATGTCCATGCAACATAAAAGTTTTAGGATTCCCAAACTCATCCCTTCTATATTGCCCATCATAACAAGCAATTGGATAATGAGATAATACGACTTTTCGTTTATTCTCATTTAATTCCGCATAATCTTTGATCCAAACAAATCTTGAAGTATCAAAATTTTTGTCATCTAGAAAACGATCATGATTTCCGCGAATCAAATAAATTTTACCCTTTAATTCATCCAAAATTTCTGTTGTTTCCTTTGCATTTCCCCATGAAAAATCGCCAAGCACAACAACCTCATCATTTTTACGCACTTTACTATTCCACTGATCAATCATATATTCATTCATTTGATCAATATCATCAAAACCTCTTTGATCCATTTTTTCATTTAATGAACGATGAAAAAAATGTGTGTCCGCAATATAATAACGCATCTTTTTACGCATCCTTTCAAACTAGAAAATAGCGGAAATTCCGCTATTTTGTTATACACGCAAACCCTTCTTTTTTAAAAGCATTTTGCGTTTTCTTTAAACTTACATAATCCGATTGGGCTTCCCCTTTATCCAACAAATTATTTTCAATCAACATATCTATATTTGCCGTTTTAAAATCCATTTCCAACGTCACTTCAACCTGTTTGTCCTTTAATTGCGTCGAAACATGTACCCCTTCAATCGAATTGTATTTATCATCCAATGAAGAGTTGATTTTAGATTGAATCTGTTCAGAATTCATATCTTCCGTAATCCCCAAATCCGAAAAACCCATTGTAAATTTTTGTGTCATCTTTTGAATTTTATCCCCTTTTGCTTCAAAAGTAACCTGCTGTGAAGAATCATTTTTACAATCAATCACCTTTACTTTATTTGTCTTTTTTACTGTTACAGGCGCCTTTTCTGTTGACTTACTTTTTTGATGCGTAAGATCACTCACTTTTGTGCACCCACAAAGTAATAGGCTTATACACAACAAATATTGAATTCGCATAAGTATTCCCCCTTACGCAAATTATTTTATCATGAAATCAAATGTTCATCCACAAAGTTCGAAAGTTCATTCAAGCCAGCCTTAAACAACTTACTATCTTGCGCTAAGCCTAAACGGAAATAATATTCTTTATCAAAACAAGATCCCGGTACAAAGAAAACGCCTTTTTCTGCCAATAATAATTTCGCAAATGTCTCACTTTTTAAATCAAAATAATACTTCAAAAAACACACTGTACCACCATCCGGCAATACGCATTCAAAACGAGGATTCTCTTTAAGCCATTCATGAACGATATTTTTATTTGTTGAAATAATATTCTTAGCCCTTAAAATCAATTCATCCTTATGCTTAAGGGCAATCCATCCCAATTTGTCCACTAAAGGACCTGTAGAAATCATAGAATAATCTCTTCTCACATTAATTTGATGAATCACATACTCATTGGCTTTGATCCAGCCAAGACGTAATCCAGCAAGCGAAAACACTTTACTTAAGCTCGATGTCGAAATTCCATTTTCATATATATCACTTATTGAGACTTCCTGATTTAAACCACGATATACCTCATCACAAAGAATATAAGTACCATATGGTTTGCATACTTCAATCAATGCATTTAGAAAATCGTTAGAATATTCTGTCCCCGTTGGATTCGATGGATTATTTAAAATAATCATTTTCGTTGATGAATTAAAAACATCTCTAAACTTTTTTACACCAACCTGCCAATCATATTCATCAAACTCAATTAAACGCACCATGCATCCAATTGATTTTGGAACATCCACAAATTGCTGGTACCCAGGAACAACACAAATCACTTCATCCCCTTTTTCCAATAAAGTATTCATCACTAATTCATTGGCCTGCAAGCAACCTTGTGCCGTTGTGATATTATCAATCGTTCCACTCGCATATAAAGATAAGATTTCTTTTTTTAATTCAACATCCCCTGTGATTTGACCATAATCCAAAGTCAATTCATTAAAATCAAAATCCTCACAATCTAATAGTTCCTTTAAAGTTAACGCTTTTACACACGTATCCGTCATATTATAGATGGCATCATTTTCATAATCATTCATCCATTGTTCGACTTTAAAATCCGGCAATCTCATTCGTAGAATACCTTGCTCAAAAAATCTTTTGCACGATCCGACTGAGGATTCGCAAAAAACTCTTCGCTTGCGTTTTCCTCTATAATTTCTCCTTGATCCAAGAAAACAACTCGAGTCCCTACCTTTCTGGCAAAACCCATTTCATGTGTAACAACAACCATCGTCATACCTTGCTTACCAAGATCTTTCATTACTTCAAGTACTTCCTTGATCATTTCAGGATCCAAAGCACTTGTTGGTTCATCAAACAACATAATATCCGGATTCATACATAGTGCTCTTGCAATCGCAACACGCTGTTTTTGCCCACCAGATAAATTATTTGGATACGCATCTTTCTTTTCTAATAATCCAACTTTATCTAAATACTCTAAAGCTGTTTTTTCAGCTTCTTCATCCGTTTTATTCAACACCTCAACTTGTGCTAACTTACAATTTTGTAAAACCGACATATTCGGAAATAAATTGAAGTGTTGAAACACAAATCCCATACGATTTCTTTGTGCACGAAATTTCTTTTCATCATCCAGACTCATCCATTCATCATCCATATAAATCTTTCCTGAATCCACATGCTCCAAACCATGAATACAACGTAATAATGTACTTTTACCCGATCCACTAGGACCAATCAACGAGATAATATCCCCCTTATTGACTTCTAAGCTTACATTTTTTAGGGCACGTGTTTTATTAAATTGTTTTGAAACATTCTCTACTCTAATCACTTACAGCCAACCTCTTTTCCACTTTATTTCCAATACAAGAGACAATACATGTCATAATCAAATAGAATATTGCCGCAAGCATATATGGCGACATTACATCATAATATTCAGCCCCAATAACTTGAGCTCCTTTTAATAGTTCAACCGCTCCAATACAACTAATCAAAGAACTATCTTTAATCAAAGTAATAAATTCACTGATCAATGGTGGTACAACACGTTTGAAAGCTTGGGGTAAAATTACTAACTTCATTGTTTTCCAATTCGATAATCCTAATGTTTCACAAGCTTCCCATTGACCTTTATCTACTCCATTAATGCCTGAACGCAAAAGTTCAGTTTGATAAGCACCGGAATTAATACTTAAAGCTATCATACCAATTACGATGGGATTGATTCTTAATACATTGCCTGTAAATGCCGTATAAATCGATGGAATAACAGAGAAAATAATCAAAATCTGTAGAAGCAATGGGGTTCCACGAATGATTGTGACATACACAAACGCTATAGCTCTAGGCACCTTATGTTTGCTTCTTCTTCCACTTGCTCCTAAAATGCCAAGCACTAAACCAATTAAAAGGGAAAGCGCTGCAATCGCAACCGACAACAGCGCACCCTTTGCCAAATAGAGTATATTCTCTAATGTAAATACCTGATCAATCGCAACAAACATACACTTTCCTCACTTTTCCTTTACTTTGTTTCTAATGGAGATAAACCATATTTTTTGCACAACTTAACATAATCATCGCTAGCCAAGAATTTTTTAATACATGTATTCATCTTGTCAATCACATCTGTATTTCCTTTTTTCGCAATAATATAGTTTTGTTCATCCATTAAAGATTCATCTAACATTTTAAATTCGCCACTCTTCACATAGTTTTTAGCTACACCCAAGTCAACGATTGCTGCATCATATTGATTTGCACTTAATGCATTCATAATGTCTTGCACATTCTTTAATCCAGTCACTTTAGCATCCTTAACTTCTTTTGCAGCCGTCTCACCAGTAGCTCCTGTTTGAGCAACTAAAGATTTACCTTCTAAATCTGAAACCGATGCAATTTCTGAATCATTAGGAACTACCGCAACTTGACTTGATCCTAAATATGGATCTGACCATTCTACTTTACGTTTTGAATCATATGTAAATCCAGAAATACCTACATCAATTTGGTCTCCTTGAAGCTGAGTAATGATATTATCAAAATCCATCTTCTTCATTTCTAACTTGTAAGTAACACCTTCTTCGTCACTTAAATATTCTTCAAAACACTTCATCATATCTGGATCAAATCCTACGATATCTCCCTTTTTATTTTCAGATTCATAAGGAGCATAATCTGGAGAAATCCCCACAGTAATTGTTTTTACATCCTCTGATTCACTTGAACATCCTGCCATTGTTAATGCGGTTAATGCCGCCATACCTAATTTAATAATTTTTTTCATGTTTTATTCCTACCTTTCTTCGTGTGTAAATCAAAAATTATTTCATATCGTCGATCACTTTCCATTCACACACACCCTTTCCAATAAAAAAACGCCCAAATATACATTGGACGTAATATACGCGGTACCACCAAAATTCCATCTGCCTATACAGATGACACCTCATTCTTAACGCGAATTCACGATTTAGCCTCAAATCTTCGACCAAATAACTCCAAGACACGTTCCAAAAGATTTCACAATAACTTACACCTTCCGTTATCTCTCTTTAGAGAAATTACTTTTGTACTTCTTCTCTTCTTTGTTTATGTAAATTATTATATTCATTTTCTGAAAACTTGCAAGATAAAAATGAAATTATTTTACATTTATTTACAAATAATAAATTATCATTCTTCTTGTTACCATCTACTCATCTAAATATTTCTTTCTAACAATAAATTGCATAACGCATTTCCTATTCCCATTTTTTGAAAAAAAATCATTTTTCGGTAATAGAATGTGCCTTTAAATTTTTAAAGCGTGAATATCGAGGTGCTCATTCAACAAGAAAAAAGACCTCTTTCGAGATCTATGCTGCAAATTCATTTAAAGCATCAATTGTTTTCGTATATTGCTCTTTCACTGCATCAAATTGTTGCAAAGCCAATTCCAAGTTTCCTGCACGTAAACTTTCTGTGATTTCAAAACTTGGTTTATACAAATGATCAAAGCCTAAATTCATGCATACCCCTTTCAATGTATGAGCTGCACGAAAAGCTATTTCCACTTGTTTATCATTTAAAGCTTTTTCAAGTTCTTGAAAACTCGTATCTTCTCTAAATTTTAGTGCAAATTTCTCAATCATACTAACACTTGGTAAACGTTTAATAACATCTTGATAATTAGCACCCATTTTTATATAACATTCTTCAATTGTCATTCTATTTTCCTCTCTATAATATAACTGAATATTAAATTAACATTTTTAATTAAAGCTTTTTTAAAACACATATATTCTATAATCTAACCAAAGAAAAAGCAATATAAAAAAAGGAAGCAAAAGCTTCCTAAATGATTAGTTCTTTAACGCTTGTAAAGGAGCTGGAATTCTTCCGCCACGATTGATCATAACGTCATTTGAAATTTGAGAAATTGGCATAACAGGACCTGCACCTAATAAACCACCAAAATCTAATTCATCCCCAACATCTTTTCCAATAGCTGGAATCACACGTACGGCTGTCGTTTTTGTGTTAACCATACCGATTGCTGCTTCATCCGCAATAATTCCTGAAATAACACTTGCACTTGTTTCTCCTGGAATTACGATCATATCCAATCCAACACTACATACAGCAGTCATTGCTTCTAATTTTTCTAATTTTAATGCACCTGTTCTTGCCGCATTGATCATTCCTGCATCTTCACTTACAGGAATAAAAGCACCAGATAATCCACCAACATTACTTGTTGCCATAACGCCCCCTTTTTTAACGGCATCATTCAACATCGCAAGACATGCAGTTGTTCCATAAGCGCCACATGTTTCCAATCCCATTTCTTCTAAAATGTAGGCAACACTATCACCAATTGCTGGTGTTGGTGCCAAAGACAAGTCCACAATTCCAAATGGAACACCCAATTTTTCACTCGCAACAGTTCCAACTAATTGTCCCATACGAGTAATCTTAAAAGCTGTACGTTTGATTAAATCTGCAATCTGATCCATACGCAATGATTTATCGGCTTTACTTAATACAGCACGCACAACACCAGGTCCGGATACACCAACATTGATTACACAATCAGCTTCTCCTACTCCATGGAAAGCTCCTGCCATAAATGGATTATCTTCAGGTGCATTACAGAATACAACTAATTTTGCAGCACCCAAGCAATTATCATCCTTTGTATATTCCGCGCAACACTTCACAATACGACCCATTTGTGCAACGGCATCCATATTGATTCCAGCTTTTGTACTACCTACATTAACACTTGCACAAACATGTTGTGTTTTCGCCAAGGCTTCAGGAATGGATTCAATCAACGCATTGTCTCCTGCCGCATATCCTTTTTGTACAAGTGCAGAATATCCACCAATAAAATCTACACCTAATTTTTGAGCGCAGCGCTCTAAAGTTAATGCATATTCAACTGGATTTCCGCCAGAACAAGCCACTAACATTGCAATTGGTGTTACACTAATTCTCTTATTAACAACTGGAATACCATAAGTCTTACTGAAATCATTTCCTACTTTTACTAAGTCTTTAGCTAAGCGGCAAATCTTTTCTTCAACCTTTTGACATGAAACATGAATGTCTGGATCCATACAATCCAATAAACTAATACCCATTGTGATTGTACGAATATCCAAATATTCTTCGTCAATCATCTTTATTGTTTCTAAAATTTCATTTGTCTGCATAGGAACACCTCATTAAATTTTGTGCATAGAATTGAAAATATCCTGATGCATACAACGAATTACTAAGTTCTTTTCTTTTCCTAAGTTCTCCATTCTTTCTGCAAATTCATTTAATGGAATACTCATTTCATCAATTGCCACAATCATAGTCATGGTAAACATTGAATCTACAATTGTTTGTGTTACATCCAATACATTTAAATTGTAGTTTGCACATTCATTGGCAATCATAGCCAAAATTCCTACTTTGTCTTTTCCAATTACACTAATAACAGCCTTCATCATCATTCTCCTTATAGTTTTATTGCACATTTTTCAAAACGTACTAGCTCATATGGTTCATATGCACTCTGGATTCCTTGCACATTCACATCATATTCACTTGGCATAAAGGATACCTCATTTTGTTGTTTTAGACAATCCTTAATAATTTGACTTTGTTCTTTTGTCAAAGTTTTTGACTTTTTAAAACAAATCTCATTTGCCTTATTTAGTAAAATAATATCGACATCTAAGCAGTCACTCGCAAACAAATGATCTTTCCAATCACATTCTTGAATATTGAAATAAAAATCACTATTGTCAATATCTCCACCCTCAAGCACAAATATCGCAATATCATTTGTGTAACAAAAATGAAGATCAATACCACTATTCAACATTTCAATTTCCTCCTGTGTCCAATCCTCATCTTTTATTACTAACATAAAACGGTTTTCTACATAGTCCATGATGGCACCTAAATCGATGTCATACTCAAATTTTTCTTTTTTTTCCATATATTCATTATAAAGATTATCTTAAGAAAAAGCGAATCAATTTCTCATTCAATTTTGTATAAGGCTGATAACGCATAGGTAAATCAATGATTCTTTTTTTATCCACAATACTCTTTGTATGACTAAACGTATCAAAACCACGCTTTCCGTGGTATGAACCCATACCACTTTCACCAACACCACCAAAGCCCATATTGCTTGTAGCTAAGTGAATCACCACATCATTGATGCAACCTCCACCAAATGAAACTTCACTCGTTACTTTCTTTGATACTTGTTTATTATTTGTGAAAATATATAAAGCTAAAGGAGAAGGCATGGAATTGATTTTATCTATAACTACATCTAAATTTGAATATGTCAATATTGGCATAACGGGGCCAAATATTTCTTCCTGCATAATTGGATCTGAAAAATCCACACGATCCACTACCGTTGGTTCAATTTGTAGATTATGATGTTTTCCACCATAAACAACCTTATCCATATCAATCAACTCTAAAATCCTCTTATAGTGCTTTTCATTAATAATATGACCATAATCATCTAAGCTCGCATATTGACGCTTAATTTCGGATATCACACATTCGATAAATCTATCCTTTATCGATTCATGTACTAACATGTAGTCTGGTGCCACGCAAGTTTGTCCGCAATTCAAATATTTTCCAAAAACGATTCGTCGTGCCGCTAATTTAACATCAACATCCCTATCAACGATACAAGGGCTTTTTCCTCCCAATTCTAGAGTGACTGGTGTTAAATGTTGGCTAGCTTTATTCATCACAATTTTTCCTACACGTTTTGATCCTGTATAGAAAATGTAGTCAAACTTTGAATCTAGTAATTTAGAACTCACTTCACTATCTCCAAGTACACAAGCTACATATTCAGAATCAAAATATTCTTCAATCATATCTTTGATGACTTGTGATGTGTATGGACTAAATTCACTAGGTTTTAATACCACCGTATTTCCAGCTGCAAGTGCATCAATTAATGGGTCAATAGAAAGTAAAAAAGGATAATTCCAAGGACTAATGACTAACACCACACCATAAGGACTTGGCTTTTCAAAGCTACGTGATAAAAATTGAGATAATGGCGTATAAACTGTTTTTTCTTTTGAAAATTTATGAACATGTTTTTCCATGTAAGTTAATTCGCTTAAAGCTAACCCAACTTCACACATATAAGACTCAAAATTTGATTTTCCGACATCCATTTTAATAGCTTCGTTAATTCTGTCTTCATAAGCTAAAATTGCCTTTTTTAAAGTTTTTAAGGCGTTTATTCTAAAATGAATATCCAGTGTTTTATGTTGATTATAAAATTCTCTTTGTTTTAAAACGATTGGATCCATACTTAATCCTCCACTACTAAATCATACACTTTTTCTAACTCTTTTACATCCCACAAAACTGGAACTGGATATAATGGATTGGCTTCATGATCTGCATAAAGAGCTAATTCGTGTATATCCGATTTCTTTAATTCACTAAATGTAGATGAGATACCAAAATACTTTTTCATTAAAGTGATTTGTTCTATAAAACGCTCAGCACCAACCTTATAAGAATCCTTCGCATTACAGATGCCACAATACAAAGCCATTTCATAGAGTTTCTTATACACACTATCTCCATATTGTTTCAACACAACATCAAGTAATGTCGCATTGGCTAGTCCATGCGCAATATTATATTTACCACCTAATGAATGAGCAATTGCATGCACATATCCTACATAGGATACTGTAAAGGCATGTCCTGCATAGTAGGCAGCATCGAGCATATTGCTTCTAGCTTCTAAATCATTTCCATCTTCATACACCTTATATATATTCTCAAAAATTAGTTTTGTAGCCTTTAACGCATATTCACGCGTCTTCTTTGTGGTCGAATTACCAATATAAGCCTCAATCGCATGAGTTAAAGCATCCATCCCTGTGCATGCCGTAATAAATGGAGGCAGAGATAATGTAGGCTTAGGATCTAAAACGGCATAATCAGGAATCAAATAAAAATCATTGATCGCATACTTATGGCGTGTTTTTGAATCTACAATGACAGCTGCAAGAGTTGTTTCACTTCCTGTTCCAGCAGTGGTAGGTACACAAATAAGTAATGGTAATTTCTTCCAAATCTTTAAAATTCCTTCCATCTTTGATAGTGGTTTTTTACAACGAGCAAGTCTAGCACCAACGGCCTTAGCACAATCCATGCTAGATCCTCCACCAAAACCAATCAAAGCCTGACAATTCGAAGATAAATATAAGTTTCTGGCATCTTCTACATTATCACTTGTTGGATTTGCGACCGTTTTATCATATATCACATATTCAATAGAATGATGATCTAAGTGTTCACACATACGATTTAGTATTCCTAATTGATGTACAGTAAAATCTGTGATAACCATGACTTTAGAAATATGATTATCCTTACAAACATGAGAAATTAAAGATGTACTCTTTAATATTTCTGGAGTTCGATAGGGCAAAACCGGTATCACGAGTTTAAAACAATTCTGAAAAATTCGACAATATATTTTCTTGAATGTATTCATAAAGCACCTCCTTTTAGTTAACTTTGTATACTTTATATTTATTTGTTCACTTTGTCAACTATAAAAGTGTAGACACATCCATGTACTTTTCATCTACTTCTACAATTTCAAAAAGCCAACAAGCCGCATTTCAAGGCCTTTCCCCTGTATAAAAGAAAAGAAGAGATTTTTCATCTCCTCCTATCAATTACTTAATACTCGTTTTAGATTTTCAACAGATATCGAACAAACCTTAGAAATCTCATTGACACTCATTCCATTCATTAACATCGTCTTGTACAAAAGAACCTGTCCTAGTTCTACACCCTGTTCAATACCTTGTTCGATTCCTTTTCTTATCCCTTCAGCTTCCCATTCTTTTGACTTTACTTCAAGCCATCTCTTTTCAGCTTCACACATTTAACTTCACCTAAGCTTTCATCAACAGCCTTTCAATCGACTCTTCACTTACTGAGAAGATGGATGCGATACTTGAAATACTGAATCCTTTGTCTACCATTGTTTGATACATTTCTTTACGATTATTCTCGCTGCCTTGTTCGATT
>NZ_DS996851.1:6015-44563 GCF_000156655.1 Holdemanella biformis DSM 3989 | reverse complement strand
CCTTTGTTACTAAACTTGTAGAATACAGCAATTTTTTGTTACAATACAACTATGCCAAGAATTACAAAATGACTGTAATAAATACAATAGAAATTAAAAAAAGTAAATTTATTACCTATCTTCATAGAACGCAAGATGAACAAGAGGCCAAGGATTTTTTAAAAGCTATAAAAAAAGAACATCCCAATGCCAATCATCATTGTACAGCTATGATCATTGGAAACATTATGCGATCTAACGACGATGGTGAACCAAGCCAAACCGCAGGTCATCCCATGTTAGATGTTTTAATGCATAATGATATGCAAGATATTCTAGCCGTTGTAGTACGCTATTTCGGAGGAATCAAGCTTGGAACTGGAGGACTTGTAAGAGCCTATAGTTCAAGTGTTTCTGAAGCTTTAAAAGCGGCAACCCTAACAACGGTTACAACCCTTCAAGAATATCAAATTCATTTTTCTTATGATTTGATTGGAAAGGTTGACCATTACTTTAGAACACAAAATATTGAAGTCATTGAACAACAATATGAAGAAGATGTTGTCTATCATTTTCTTGTTCAAGACGATATTTCTAAAGATTTAATGGAACTTACAAATGGAAAAATAAAAATTCAATATATACAAGACATTGAAACCGAATGCGTAATTTAATTTACGCACAATGAATATGATATACTTTAGAAAAGCGAGGTACATTTATGGATAGTATTCTTACCCTTATAGCATTTTTCGTAGTCATCTTTATTTTTTGGACGTTAGCAAGTTGGCTACTTCCAATTATTTTACCAATCATCATTGTCTTCTGGATCATTTCCCTATTCACACAAAGAAGACATGTACATGTTCACACTTACAATAGTACGCAAAACCAAAACGAACAACCAAAATCAGCACCAAAACATGGAGCTATTGATGTTGAATATACGGAACATGAAGATGATGGAGATGAACAATGATTTGTCACAACAGTGTTGGTTATGATGCACAAATCAAAGACTTATTGATTAAATCTGCCTTCAATATGAATGAAAATGAAGTTGATGTCTGGATGAAATATCAATATAATCCACAACACATGTTCTGCTTCTGGCAGGATGATAAGATTACTTCCTGTCTTCAAGTCACAAAAAGAACGATGATGTTTTTGGATCGACAAATACGTGTATCTGTGATTGGTATGGCTGCAACTTTACCTGATTATAGACAAAGAAAACAATTTTCTTACTTATTAGATGCCGCCATCTCACAAGCTACCTATAACGATTTATTAACCATCACATATACAAATATGCCAAAATTATTTGAAGCCAAAAGCTTTCAGCATATTTC
Organism: Holdemanella biformis DSM 3989; assembly: GCF_000156655.1. Lineage (GTDB taxonomy): Bacteria > Bacillota_I > Bacilli_A > Erysipelotrichales > Erysipelotrichaceae > Holdemanella > Holdemanella biformis. The sequence goes on along the minus strand of NZ_DS996851.1, from coordinate 43,232 downwards.
AAACACAAAAGAATATTGGATTGGAGCTCCACTATGCAGAAGTGGAAACCCATTCCACATCAAGCAAAAAGCAGAGAATTTATACCCATTATATTTCCAATTTATGCAGTATTTTGATGGCAGCATTCTATTAAGCGAAGATGAATTCGATCAACTTATTCAATACCATCAAAATTTAGGAAAATCCATTGTCACAATCACAAATGAAGATAAACAGCCAAAAGGATTTGCGATATATTCCACAAAAGATAAACAAGCCCATGTCGAAACTTTAATTTATTTTGACTCACAAGCCATTCAAGATCTTTTAAGCTATATATCCATAAACAATGAAGTAACATCCATTCTAATCAGTGAAAGTGAAAGATTCGATAAATTATTTCCTTTTCACTTTCCAAGAATGGATAAAAAATTAATGGTCAGATTAAACAATTATAAATTATTTGATAAATTTTCAAACACAAACGTTAGAAATGCAAAAGCAGCTTATGAACTATTAGAAAAGCCTACATGGAACCATTTCCAGTAGGCTTTCTTTCTTCTCTTTTAAACAAAACATAACCTATAAAAGTTCATGTCATCAAAAAATTAATTCTGCATATGAATCATTTCTTCTTCAAGTATTGGATACGAAATAAGTACTTCACTATCCAAATTTTCATTAAACATATTTACACCACTAATTTGATGATTATTGTATGTCGTATAATAGTAAATTCCATTTCTTAAGTCGCAACAAGAAGTATAAATCGTATATTCATACTTTCCTGGTTCTACTTCACAAAGACCTTTTTGTTGCTCGACACTACCAATAATGTGGAAATATTGATTTAAATCATTCTTGTCACTTGTCGCATTTGCTCTTGTATAAGCTACACGCACAAATCTAGATCCACTCGATAAGTCTCCAGGAAGTCCCATAGCTCCAAATCCACGTGAATAGGCAGTTAAATCCAAGCCAAAATTATTTTCAGGTTGTTTATTTGATAAATACATATAATCATTCAAACGAAATAACTGCATAGGTAATGACGGATTATTTGTCAAAACATGCGTAGGATTATCATATACATGCATACCATCTTCCATACACTCAACGACAATACTTTCATTTTCATCACTGATCATATAGTGTAATTCAGCTACTGGAAAGCGTTCATTAAATGGTGTGGCACAAACATTTGTATTTTCTAATACGACTCTTGCCTCTTTAACACTTGCACATTGCGATAGGATCCAAGGAATAAATTCAAAGGCAGCCACATTGTTCTTGCCTTCCTTGACTTCATAAAACTTAGCATTCCCAACAAAGTTTAATCCAGCCATTCCCAAGCCTTTCTCATTCATGGCATCATAATATAATGGATACTCTTCAAATACATGGGCCATACCAATCAAAGCATAGTGACTTTCATGTTTATCTAAATGTCTAAAATGAAAATCATAATTGCGTGGCGTAACAGCTACTTGTTCTCCATATGAAAATTCATAATCTAAATTCCTTCCAAAAAACTGATTAAAGCTTAATGCGGTACACATTAAAATCATCTCCTTCTACTTAGTAGCTTAACACAAACTACAAAAAGATTACACACATAATAATGTACAAATCAAAATATGTGTTCATTGCGTTAAGTACCAAAAAAATATATATTTTAAGTATCATAAGAAATGCCTTATCTTATGATTAACCCTTTGGAAAATTATTCAACCCTATAAACTCAAGATACACTTTTATCTTAATAATTTTCCTCTCCCTAAAGCAATGTCAAGCCCGGACATTGCTTTTTATTTTACCTAAAAGAAAAAAGTCATAAGTTTCCCTATGACTTAAAACGCAAATACAATTCCTATCACTGCACTAGCTACAATAAACCAGATTGGATGTAATTTAGGTTTATACTTACTCAATGCCAACAATATGAATAGACAAATAAATTGCTTCCAATGAAATGTGGAGAAAGTATAATCACCAAATAAAGTTGTCACCAAAATATCAATGGTAGCCACGGCAATAAAGGCAACTACAGCAGGTTTTAATCCGGCAAAGATTTGTTGAACAAGCTCTGCCTCTTTAAATTTCTCTAAGAAATTCGCAATGATACAAATAATAATCAAACTTGGTAAAATCAAACCAAGTGTTACTATAATCGAACCTAATACACCATATTGACTAAAACCTACATAACTAGCCATGTTTACACCCATAGGGCCTGGTGTAGATTCACTAACCGCAATCATTGTAGATAGATCACTCATAGTATACCAGCCATAACGAACCCCAATCTCTCTTAAGAAAGGAATGGTCGCAAGACCTCCTCCTACCGCAAATAGTCCAGTCTTGAAAAATTCTAAAAACATGAGTAACAATTTAGTCATTTTTCTTTAACCATCCTATTCTAGAGAAGATAACTCCAGCTATACCAGCACCAATCACAAGTAACACCGTAGAAACTTTAGTAAACATCGCAAAAATAAGAGCCACCGCAAAAATCAAGAAACCAATCTTATTTTTAATATTACCCTTACCTAGTTTCAATACCGCATTGATCATCAACATACATACAGCTACACGAATTCCATTTAGTGCATGTTGTACAATGGCTAAACTTGAAAAGTTTGTGATCAAACCTGCAATTATACTAATAATGATAATAGATGGAGTAACTACACCTAGAGTAGCTGCAATCGCTCCTGGAATACCAGCTTGATAGTATCCAATGAAAGTCGATGTATTGACCGCAATAACGCCGGGTGTACATTGACCAATCGCATAATAATCCATGACTTCATCTTCTGTAGCCCAATGATACTTTTCAATCACTTCCTTTTGAATCATTGGCAACATGGCATATCCACCACCAAAAGTAAATAGACCCATCTTAAACCAAGAAACATATAATTGAATGAGTTTCTTCATCTTACTCTCCTTTTAATACAAATTTTTCAATAACTTCACAAACAGCACCTTCTTCACAAGTAGCCGTTGTGATATAGTCACAATCTGGTTTAATACCAGGTGCAGCATTTTGTACTCCCACACCTAAACCAGCATCCTTGATCATAGATAAATCGTTATAGTTATCCCCAATCGCAATCGTATCCTGAATATCAATATGTAATAGATCGGCTAGTTTTTTTAGTCCAGCCCCCTTATTTACACCCTTATGATTAAATTCAATATAACGATTACTTGAATAAGAAACATCCATATCATACGTAATATCCTTTAGATCACGATCAATACTTTGAAGATACTCAAAATCTGTATTTGTATATAATACTTTTACAATTTCTTGCCCCTTTAAAAAATCAAGATTCTGATCAAATATCTCAATCATTTCCTGACGATTCTGCACATATCTTTTTTCATCTTCCGTTAAGTTATATGCATATACCGCATCACGCGTATATACATGAATGACTACATCATACTTTAATCCACGCTTATATAATTCTTCAGCTTTCTCAAAAGAAATACCTTCAAAATGTAAAAGTCGATTGTCTTTATTTTCCGTAATAGCCCCACCATTATATGAAATCACATATTGATTGGCTTCATCAAAAAGATCCAATTCCTTTAATGTACCCTGCACTGTGTTATAGCCTCTTCCTGTAGCCAATACAAATTTAACCCCTAAGTCTTTCAATTTTTTAATGGCCTCAATATCTCTAGAATCAATTGTTCGATCAGGTTTGATCAAAGTTTCATCTAAATCACACGCAATTAACTTATACATAAGTAAACATCCTCCCTTAGATATGAAAAAATTATAAAACATCTTCTTTCAAAAAAAAAGTAGCATTAAAGCTACTTATAATACAGAACCAATCACATGAACAATAAAGGCTAAAATCCATGCAAGTACACATTGCCATGCCACTACACCAATTGCCCATCTTGCACCGAGTTCTCGTTTAATAGATGCGATAGCCGCAACACATGGTGAATAAATCAAGCAGAATACAAGTAACGATGCAGCTGATAGTGTAGTTAATGCACTATGTACACCACCTACAAATAATACTTGTAGTGTAGAAACAACACTTTCCTTAGCCATTAACCCACTAATCAACGATGTCACAATACGCCAATCTTGAAGTCCTAATGGCGCAAATACAGGAGCAATCCATCCGGCAATCATTGCCAAAATACTTTGGCTTGAATCTTTGACCATATCGAATTGTAAATTAAAGCTTTGTAGGAACCACACAAGTACGGTTGCCACAAAAATAACCGTAAAGGCTTTTTGTAAGAAATCCTTCGCCTTTTCCCACAACAATTGACTCACATTCTTTAATCCAGGCAAACGATAGTTTGGAAGTTCCATCACAAATGGAACAGCTTCCCCTTTAAATAAAGTGTTTTTAAATAAGAATGCGATTAAAACACCTGTAACAATGCCCAAAACATAAAGTCCTGTCATTACTAGACCACCTTGCTTTGGAAAGAATGCATTCACAAAAAAGGCATAAATAGGTAATTTTGCAGTACAAGACATAAATGGCGTCAACAAAATCGTCATCTTACGATCTCTTTCACTAGGCAAAGTACGTGTTGACATAACGGCTGGTACTGTACATCCAAATCCAATCAATAAAGGAACGATACTTCTTCCTGATAATCCAATTTTTCTTAATATTTTATCCATAAAGAAGGCTACACGTGCAATATATCCACTATCTTCCATCATAGATAAAAAGAAGAATAGTGTCACAATGATTGGTAAGAAAGATAAGACAGAACCTACACCCGCAAAGATACCATCAATCACTAAACTGTGTACAGCATAGCTTACGTGAGCACTTGTCATCCATGCATCCACTACTTGTGTGATCCAATCAATACCTAGTTCTAATAATCCTTGAAGCCATGCTCCAACTACATTAAATGTTAGATAAAATACAAGTAACATAATTCCAATAAACATAGGAATTGCAGTATATTTACCCGTTAAAACGCGGTCAATTTTTTCACTTCGAACACGCTCTTTACTTTCTTTAGGCTTAACAACGGTTTGTTCACAAACTTTTTCAATAAAAGAAAAACGCATATCGGCAATGGCCGCACTATGATCGAGTCCACGCTCTTTTTCCATTTGAAGCACAATGTGTTCAATCATTTCTTTTTCGTTATCATCTAAATCCAAACGATCAAGAATCAAATTATCGCCTTCAATAATTTTACTAGCCGCAAAACGCAAAGGAATATCTGTCTTTTTGGCATGATCTTCAATCAAATGACAGATGGAATGTATACAACGGTGAACGGCTCCACCGAAATCATCTTCCCCACAAAAATCTAAACGACCTGGTCTTTCCTGATATTTCGCAATATGAATCGCATGTTCAATCAATTCATCAACACCTTGGTTTTTAGCTGCAGAAATAGGTATAACTGGTACACCAAGCATAGCCTCCATACCATTGATATCAATCGAACCTTGATTGTTGGCCACTTCATCCATCATATTAAGTGCAACAACCATCGGAATATTCATTTCTAAAAGTTGCATAGTCAAATACAGGTTTCGCTCAATATTTGTAGCATCTACAATATTAATGATAGCTTTAGGCTTATCATTTAACACAAAATTACGCGATACAATTTCTTCACTCGTATAAGGTGACATCGAATAAATACCCGGTAAATCTGTCACCATTGTATTTGGATACCCTTTGATTGGACCATCCTTTCGATCGACGGTTACACCCGGAAAATTTCCTACATGCTGATTCGATCCCGTGAGTTGGTTAAACAAAGTGGTTTTTCCACAGTTTTGATTTCCTACCAAGGCATATGTCAAACATGTTCCTTCTGGCAAAGGATGTTCATCTGCCTTTACATGATATTTACCATCTTCACCTAAACCAGGGTGAACGGTGTTATTTATATTTTCTGCACTCTCATGCTTTCGTGTTCTCTCATCAATTAATTCAACCAATATTTTTTCAGCTTCATCTAAACGAAGCGACAATTCATAACCATGAATTTGCAGTTCCACTGGATCGCCCATAGGCGCAAACTTTACTACTGTAACCTCAGCTCCAGGTATGACTCCCATATCTAGAAAGTGTTGTCTTAATGCACCCGTTCCTCCAACGGCCTTAATCAATGCACTCTGTCCTATTTTTAGTTCTTTTAACGTCATGCATATCCCTCCCTAATCAGTCATTATTATATATGCATTATTATCAAGTAAGTCAATTCTAACCACTTGTTTTTTTATAATTTATTGACAAGCTTCACTCATTTGTTTACAATTGAACTGTTCACAAGTGAACATTAGGAGGGCCTATGTTGACTATAGAAGAATTTTTACGTTTATCCAATCGCTTGCGTGAATATTACGGCAAACAAATCAAAGATCGATTTTCAGAATACACTTTTTCCCCAAATGAAATTTCGATTCTGATTTTACTACAAAACAACACATCCATTACGACAAGCACACAGCTTCGTGTTGTACTCGGTGTTTCAAAAGCTTTGGTTTCTCGAAGCGTAACGAGTTTGCAACAAAAGGGATTGATCACAATGAAGAAAGTTTCAGAAAATAGAAGGATTTCTTATATTGAATTAACAAAAGAAGCGATTCCTGTATTAGAAAAAATCTCTATTGAGATTGATAAAATCAATCAAGTTTTATTCAAGGATATTCCCACAAAAGATATTCAATGTATGATTGAGACAATGAATAAAATGAATGAAAAAATAGAAGGAGCGAATTAAAATGAAGTTTACAACAGCGTCCGAAGTGGATTTAGGGCATGAAAAAGTTGGTAAGTTACTCTTTATGTTGGCAGTACCAGCCATCTTAAGTCAAATTGTTAACTTACTCTATAACGTGGTTGACCGCATGTATATTGGTCACATTCAAGATGTAGGGGCTACTGCCCTAACAGGCGTAGGCGTTTGTCTTCCAATTATAATGATTGTATCCGCCTTTGCGTGTTTAGTTGGTATGGGAGGTGCTCCAAGAGCTAGTATATATATGGGTAAACAAGATAATCCAACGGCTGAAAAAATCATGGGAAACTGTTTTATCGCATTGATTGTGATTTCATTAACTCTAACTGTATGTTTATTAGCTTTTCAAACCCCATTACTACAATTATTCCAGGCAAGTTCACAAACAATTGTATATGCCAAACAATATATGAGTATTTATGCCTTAGGAACCATTTTTGTCCAAATGACACTCGGAATGAATGCCTTTATTTCTTGTCAAGGTTTCTCAAAAACAAGTATGATGACCGTTTTAATTGGAGCTATCTTAAACATTATTTTAGACCCTATCTTTATCTTTGGATTCAATATGGGCGTAAAAGGTGCTGCACTAGCTACCATTATTTCGCAAGCCATCAGTGCAATCTGGGTTATTCATTTCTTGAGTGGTAAACAGACGGTTCTTAAATTAAAGAAAGAGAATTTTAAAATTGTTCCAAGTTTATTATTCCCAAGTTTAGCTTTAGGTATCGCACCTTTTGTGATGCAGTCAACAGAAAGCTTGATTTCTTTATGTTTTAATATGCAATTATCTAAATTTGGAGGGGACGTTGCGATTGGAAGTATGACCATTCTTACAAGTGTTATGCAGTTTGCGATGATGCCACTTCAAGGTTTAACGCAAGGTGGACAACCCATCATCAGTTATAACTTTGGTGCCAAAAATGCAGATCGTGTAAAAAAAGGCTTTTTACTTCAAACACTATGTTGTTTCACATACGCAAGTATTATCTGGCTTTTAGTGGAATTATTTCCTCAAGTATTTATTTCTATTTTCACAAACGATCCAGACTTAATGGCAATGGCAAGCTGGGCCATTCGTATCTATATGGCATGCGTCTTATTGATGGGACTTCAGATTTCTTGCCAACAAACATTCATTGCGTTTGGAAATGCCAAGATTTCCGTTTTCTTAGCTATCTTTAGAAAAATCATCGTATTGATTCCATTGATTTTTATCTTACCAAACATCTTATCCAATCATATCTTTGCGGTATTTGTTGCAGAACCTATCGCAGACTTTATTGCGGTAAGCACAACAGTAACGTTATTTATTAAAAACTTTAAAAAGACACTAGCCCAAATGAACTAAGCAAAAAGAAGAGTTATCAAAGCGATAACTCTTTTCTTATATACTCAATCAAGTCTATTTTATGATTTTTTTCAGGATGATAAAAAGCGTATTTTAAACACATATTCAAAGCTTCTTGAATCTGTTTTCCTCTTAAATTTGTCGCTTCTATAATATCTTTTCCATTCAATGCAAGTTGAGATATACTCATACAGCGATTTCTATTTTGGATGTAATAATCATAGAACAATTCTACATCTTTAGCTGATTTTTGCCCTAATTCAGAATGGGCCATCGCATCACAATAGCGTATTTGAAGTAAGTTCAATAAGTGTTCTTCATCCAAATGATATGTAACGCGATACTTATAAATACAATCTAAATCACAAGTAAATTTATCATCATGATGTAAGACATAGAATGGAATCCACTTTCTTTGTTCATTTGTAAGTTTAAAACGTCGACAAAGCTCTTTAGATAATTCACTTCCTACCTTCGCATGATGCTTAAAATGATCCTTTCCATTCGAATCGGTTGTCTTTACTTGTATTTTGCCTAAATCGTGGAATAATAACACAAAAGCCAAAGTTTCATCATATGGTTTTAAATAACACATCGCATCTAAAGTATGATGCAAAACATCGGTATAGTGATAGATTGAGTTTTGACTACACCTCAATGCCAAATCTAACTCATTAAATACGGGCTTTAAAAGAAGTGTCATACTCGCCAATACTTGTGGATTTGTTTCCATGATTTCTTTTAATTCATGTACGATTCTTTCTATCGATACATATTGAATCAAAGTTGCATTTGTATCGATGGATTTTTTTACTGTTTCATCCATAGAAAAGCCAAGTTTTGCACAAAAACGATAAGCACGCAACATTCTTAGAGCATCTTCATTAAATCTTCGATCTGGATTACCCACACATCGAATGACTTTCGCTTTAAGATCAAATTGTCCTTTATACGGATCAATCAAGCCACGATTTGGATGATAAGCCATCGCATTCACAGTAAAATCACGTCTTGATAAATCTTCTTCAATTGTAGAAACATATTTCACACTATCTGGATGACGATGATCCTTGTATTCACTCTCTAAACGAAAGGTTGTGATTTCAACGGGTGAATTCGATAAAACCGTTACCGTTCCATGTTTGAGTCCTGTTCCCACACTTCGATCAAATAGATTTAATATCACTTCGGGTTTAGCGCTTGTACAAATATCATAATCATGAATTGGGCGATCTAGTAAATAATCACGTACACATCCACCTACCACATATGCTTCATATCCAATATCATTTATTTTTTGAATGATTTCTAATATATATTCAGGTAATTTCATACTTCTATTATATAAGAAAAAGGTGCTGAATTGCACCTAATTACTTTGTAACCTTTACATATGTTGGAATTGTATCCGCCATGATTTTTTTGGCAAGTTCCATACTTCCAAACATAAATTCAAAACCTTTTCCATAACTTACAGGCGTACAGAAGTTTCCTAAATCCTGAATTGTTTGTTTATCATCATTGATCATATCCACAACTAAGAACCAGTGGCTAGGCTGATCTTTGACAATTCTTTCTTTCAAATAAATAGAAAGAATGTCTGGATGAGAGTCCCCAAATTCACAGATAGCTCTTTGAAGTTCTGTTACACTTGAAATAGGATCACGAAGCTTTAAACTATCTCCTTTATGAATTGGATTTTCACTCACTTGTGAACCACGACTTTTATCAAGTTCAACCAATAAGTTACAGTCTAATAAAACATTCGCTCCAAATGGATCGATCACAATGCCATGAATCTGATTCAATGCCATCTTCACAAATGGCATATATTGATTATAAGTCATAACCAAGGAATGGATTTCACTATCTTGATCCCATTTTTTCAATTGATCCATACTTGAGAAGACCGGAAAGAAACTATCTCCCTTATCATTTTGAATCAAAGACAATTGGAATTGTGTATTTGGTTCAAAGACTAAGACTCCCTTTTCATTGCGAGAAGGATCTTTATCCCATTGTGCTGGAATTAGAAAATTAGTCGAAACAAACGCATCCAACAAGTTTCTAAATGCTGAATCTGTTTTTTCTCTATTAAATACAATTAATGTTTCTTGTAGTTTTTCATTTTTAAATTCTTTTACCATAATTATTCCCCTGAAATCGTGCACTCAGCAAAAGCGATACTTGGACTTACAACCTGGTGATAACTCCAATCTAAATCGTTACCCACACTAATTACGTGTTTCATCATATTTAAGAAATTATTTGCGACGGTAACCAAGGTAACATTCTTATCTCTTTTACCATCCTTTACCCAGAAGCCTGAGCATTGTAGTGAGAAGTTTGTAGAAACAAAATCAAGTCCAGCATGAAGTCCAGCTAAATTCTGTACGACAAAGCCGTCTTTGATTTTTGTACATAAATCCTCAAAACTATCATTTCCAGGTACAATGTAACAATTCATTGGCTGTACACTTACGCTAGATGCATAGCCCGATTTAAAACCATTTCCTGTACTCTTTGTATGCATTCGATTGGCACTTCTTGTGTCATGAAGCATCATAACATATTTTCCGTGATCCACCAACGTTTTTGAAGAAGTTGGACATCCCTCATCATCAAAATTGGCAATACTTAGACAATCCGTATTCTTTGGATCATCAATAATTGTGATTTGTTCAGAGAAAATTTGTTCGTTAAACTTATCTTTTAAAGGTGAAATTCCCTTATACATTAATTCCCCATTAAATAAACCAGTAAAGGCGGCAAATAAAGATGTCATCGCATCCTTTTCAAAGATGACTGGACATGTACAGCTTGGAATTGGTGTAGCCTTTAATTTATTTAAAGCCTTATCGCAAACACGGCATACAAATGAATCCAAATCATACTTTTCAAAGTCATATACAACTTCAACTAAACTAGCATCTTTGATTTCTTCCTCTTCTTTAACGACAACACTGGCAACAATGTACTGCATTTCATCAGCATCTTGCACGTCCATGCCTAAGCTATTCACAATACTGCGACTTCCGCTGCCTTGGCTATAGCCTAAATATCCAACTTGAATGACACGTGGATCATAGGCTAAAATCTTAGTTTCTAAGCCTTTAAGAATATCCTTCACATATTCTGTACTCGCCATATTCCAAGTCACATCTTTTTTTACGTACTCAATTGCCTCTGGTTTTCTTAATGAATCGGTTTCTTCATTTGAAATAATATGTGCTTGTTCAATCAATGATTTTAAAACAGTTTCACACATAGAATCGTCTATTTCTTCCAATGCCATATTGGCTATTTTTCCATCTACAATTCCACGAATACTTGTACCTGTCACTTTGCTGGATACTAAAGTGTCCATTTGTCCTTGAAACCAAGTCATTTCTTTTTCAACCGTTGTAGATTGATAGATTTCAAATTCCTGAATACCTAGGCCAAGTGCTTTCTCAATCCATAATTGTTTATTCATTGGCCGTACCTCCTACTGTAATTTGTGAAACACGAATGGCCGGTTGACCTACATCTGTAGGAATCGAACCCGAACTAGAGCCACACATACCTTGTCCGCGCTCTAAATTTTTACCCACGCGATCAATATTAAATAGGATATCTGCACCATTACCAATTAAAGAAGCCCCTTTTACTGGATAAGAAATCTTGCCATCTTCAATTAAATAACCTTCTAATACGGCAAAGTTAAATTCTCCGGTTTGTGGATTTACACTTCCACCACCCATTTTCTTTGCGTATAGTCCTCGCTTGATTCCTTCAAACATTTCATCAAAATCATCATTTCCAGCCGCAATATATGTATTTGTCATACGCGAAGTTGTTTCAAATTTATAAGATTGACGACGTGAACTTGAAGTCGATTCCAGTCCCATTCTTCGACCATTCAAGCGGTCTATCATATAACTCTTTAAAATACCATTCTCAATTAATACACGTTTTTGTTGGGGATTTCCCTCATCGTCTACATTTTGTGAGCCCCACGCATTTGGAATTGTGCCATCATCAATAGCTGTAACTTTATCACTTGCGACTTTTTGACCTAATTTATTACAGAATACACTCTGATGTTTACTGACTGAACTTGCTTCTAGGGCATGTCCACAAGCTTCATGGAAAATAACACCGCCAAAGCCATTATCAATAATAACTGGCATTTTTCCCGATGGACAATCTTTCGCTTCTAATAATACTAAGGCAATGCGACTTGCTTCTTGTCCAATAGATTCTGGAGTTCTTTCTTCAAAGAATTCTAAGCCTTTACTTGCACCTGGTGCTTCATAGCCAGATTGTAAGTTTTGACCATCCTGTGCAAAAGAGGATACAGACATACGACAACGAATTCTTGTATCGTGTACAAGTCTTCCTTCACTATTTGAAATTTGTACATTTTGGCATACACTTGCCAACCCTACAGATACTTTTTGAATTTTATCTGAATATGCCTTAGCCGCATCACTTGCACGTACCATTAAGGCAACTTTCGTTTCTAATGAAGCTTTGACAGGATTTTCTTTGATTGGATGAAGATTTTCATGAGTTTCTTCAACCAAAGAGATCGATACAGATTTAGATTCTATGCCAAATCCACCACGCAAATCATCCACTAAGGCATTTAATGATTCTTCACTTGTTTCATTTGTGTATCCATATACAGATTGCACACCTTTATATAGACGAATTCCAATACCAGCACGAATCAATACGTTCGTATCTTCTAATTTTCCATTTAACATGGATAAAGATTCGGTTGTACCTTCTTCTTCAAAGATTTCGGCAAAATCACAAGAAGAAGCCATACAACGTTCTAATAATTTTTCTAATTGTTCCTTCTTTAACATACTTATCCCTCAATGCAATCTACAAATCGTTTTGTGATTAATTGAGGACGAGTAATTATAGATCCTACTACAACACTAAAGCATCCAAGTTCTAATACACGGCGTGCTTTTTCTGGTGTATCAATATTTCCTTCAGCAATCATTGGTACGTTTGATTGTTCTAAATATTTACGCATTAACTCAAAATCATTCGTTTCAACTTTATCGCCCTTACTTTCTTCTGTATATCCAACTAATGTTGTTCCTACAAAATCAAAGCCTAATTGGGCTGCATGAAGGCACTCTTCTAATGTAGAGCAGTCTGCCATTAATTTTTGTTCTGGATACTTAGCACGAATATCAGCATACAATTCATCTAAAGTTCTTCCATCTGGACGAACACGACAAGTTGCATCTAAGGCAACGATTTCTGGATGTGCACCTTCAATCAATTCATCGATTTCTTTCATTGTAGGTGTAATAAATACTGGACAGTCCCCATATACTCGTTTAATAATTCCAATAACTGGTAAATCAACTTCTTTTTGAATTTCATTAATATCCTCTACAGTATTAGCACGAATACCTTTAGCGCCACCCCATTTAGCCGCTCTAGCCATACGTCCCATAATAAAAGATGAATGTAAAGGTTCATCTGGAAGTGCCTGACATGATACGATTAAGTGTCCTTTTACTGATTCAATGTTACTCATGATTTAAATCTCCTTCTTCTTACTTATATATATAGGTAATTATACTACGTATATAGGTGTAAAAACACGAAATTAAAAAAAATTAAAAAAATTTTAAAAAAGTGCTTGCAATCATTTTAAAGTGATGGTATATTTAATGGGCACTGAGCGAGACACAAAAGCTCAGTTGAAATAAATGCGCCCATAGCTCAACTGGATAGAGCGTTTGACTACGGATCAAAAGGTTGTGGGTTCGATTCCTGCTGGGCGCGCCATTTATTTTTTTTCTAAAAATATCGGGATGTAGCACAGCTTGGTAGTGCACTTGATTTGGGATCAAGGGGTCGCAGGTTCAAATCCTGTCATCCCGACCATTATTTTATTTAATTCGGCTGGGTAGCTTAGTTGGCTAGAGCATCCGGTTCATACCCGGAAGGTCGTGAGTTCGAGTCTCACTCCAGCCACCAACGAGTTTAACTTGGACCCTTAGCTCAGTTGGTCAGAGCATCCGGCTCATAACCGGCGGGTCGTAGGTTCGAGTCCTACAGGGTCCACCAATTATACATATGCAGAAGTACCCAAGTGGCTGAAGGGTCCGGTCTTGAAAACCGGTAGGTCGTGCGAGCGGCGCCTGGGTTCGAATCCCAGCTTCTGCGCCATCTTAATTAATTCACATCGCGGGATAGAGCAGTCTGGTAGCTCGTCGGGCTCATAACCCGGAGGTCGTTGGTTCAAATCCTTCTCCCGCAACCATGTGGTCTCATAGCTCAGTTGGTAGAGCAAAGGACTGAAAATCCTTGTGTCGTTGGTTCGATTCCGACTGAGACCACCATTTGTCAAAGATTGCACCTAGCATTTGCCAGGTGCTTTTTTTATGCCTTATTTTCTACTTAAACCAAAGTTACGAAAGAGTATCACCGCAACAAGTGATACTCTTTTATTGAGAAATCTAAAATTATACAAAAGAATCATAATAATCGGATTAATGTGCATCAGGAAAATCATTTTTGAATTTGCCACCATAATGATTGTTCTTATAGTTTCTAATATATAGTAATAAAACCATTATCACTAAAACAATTCCACAGATGGCATACATTGTAGTTGGATTTAAATTATAGAATAAATAACAGATTACTGTCCCAACAATAATCAATAATCCTATGATCACTAAAAATGTATCCAAATATTTTTTCATTTTTTACACCCTCTTTCTTATTTTAAATAATATTATCTCGCTTGAATGGTTACATTGCCATACTACAACCTCCAAATTATTCGCTTCTCCACCTATTTCTACTGTTTTCCCCATCATTAAATCAGGTATTACGCTGAACAAAAAATAAGACAATTATTATAGTAACTACGAGAATACCAACAACTAATTTGTATTTAGCATAGTCTTTCATTCCTTTGTTCACATCATTTAACTTTCGATTGTCTTCATTCAATTTTTCAATCATCTTTTTCTGCTCGTCTGTCATATACCATACCTCCATTCATTATCGTAATAACATCAGCCAAAACAAACTAATTACGATTTTGTAAATATGACTGCTCGAATTATTTATTGAAGTCATAATTTTCTAAATTTTAATCTACTCTTCATCACAATTAACATAATACCAATACCACTAAGTGCTAAGATTATCATCGGTACAACACTATAATCATAAAAAGCAAAGTAACAAATACTAATCAGAATCAAGAGCAATAACTTTATATATCCAAAAATCGCATTTTCATCCGTAAATTGCCAAATATAAAATATTGATATTTTGGTATAAGCAACGTGTTTTTTACAGAAATCGAAAAATAAACAATTAATAATGAATATTGTCAATATGAGAAACAAAAATTTAGTGTGATTATGACAACTGAATAAATCAATTAAAAGTATAATCAAATCCATTATTAAAAATAATATTGTATATCTATTTAGTCTTTTCGATAAATTTTCGCATCTCATCTTTAGAACATCCTCCTATAATCTGATTTAGTATTTCATTTTAAATATGGATTCTTTTGCATATTTTGGAATAACATGCATGTACAGTAACAAGTAAGCAAAATAACTAATTACTATTTTCATATATTTTGTTCTTTTATAGATAGCGCTATCTCTAATTCAAATATAATATAAAATTTAGAAAAACACAATCGTTATTTTTATAAAGAGTGTTAAAATCAATAAATGATATTATTTATGAAAGTTTTTGTGTAAATACATACGAGTTGCTATAATGAATTTAGACGGAGGAACTTACATGAAATACATTCAATTTACTAAGAAGGAAAATGAGATCATGGATATTTTATGGAAGCATGATATTGCAATGTCTGCAAATGATATTAAATTAGCTTCCAAAGATTTGAGTATCAATACGATTCAGCAAACGCTACAAAAATTATTGGAGATAAAATATATCAAAGTAGCAGGAATTGGACAGAACAAGAAGGCAATCACAAGATTATATAGACCAGTTATATCCGAAGCTCAATATGTGAATTCATTTATTGGTGAAGATACACGCGCAAAAATTTCAGCTTATTTTGTTGAACACACAAATGATTTAGAGATGATTGAACAATTAAAGAATTTGATTCAAGAAAAAGAGAAAGAGTTAAAATGATGCGATTTTCTGCATCATCTCTTTTCATTACTTTGTGCATCAGTTTTTTATTGATTCTTATGTTAGACATATTACTTTCATACAAGAAAAGTTATAAATTATTTCGGACAGATTTTATAACAGTGTTAATTGTTGTTGTCGTATTAAGAATGTTTGTGCCACTTGAATTCAAATTTACTAAAACCATTATAGTGCCCACGATCATGAATCCAATCATTGTGCTGTTACAATATAAAATTTATGCAAATGTGCAAGTATATCAATCCTTATTATTGGTTTGGGCATTAGGTATTATATGGAATCTGATTAAATGGATTCGCGCAATTCAAATTACTAAAGACATGTACAAACGTATTGAAAACCATTCAGAACATTATCATATAAAAGATTTTATTAATAACTATCAAGAAGAAAATTATGTGGTGTTAAAAACAAACTATGTTTCTTCCCCTATGGTCATGGGCTTTAATAAAACTATATTGATACCAGACGTATATCTTTCACAAGAAAATTTAAAAAATATATTACTTCATGAAACATGGCACATTAAAAATCATGATGTGTACACTAAACAAATTATCAATCTATTAGTTATCATGTATTGGTGGTTTATTCCAGTATATAGATTAAGAGACAAAATTGATTTATTTTTGGAAATGCGTGTAGACTATCAAACAACAAATCCATTTTCTAAAGAGGAAGTAATGAAATATATGTATACACTTATAGAAATCAAAAAAAACATTCAAAGTAAAAATGAATTCAAGGGACAATCTACACATTTTATGATTCAAGATAATGCACATGTATTAGAATATCGTATAAATTATTTAATGGATGGAATGTATCGAAAAAAAACGAGCAAAATTCTAATGATCGCCGTATTAGCTCTTCCATTACTTACAAACAGCATTATTTTGGAGTCTGCATTTGAACCTCCAAACAATGAAGATATGTATGATCAATCAGATATAGATAAGGGATATATTATTAAACATAAAGATGGAACATATGAATTAGTATTTGGCAAAATGCGTGTTGAAATATCAAATCCAAAAATTGAATGTTTTAAGGATGTTCCGATTATAGAGGAGTAAATAATTTATGAAAAAAAATAATGATTATGTTAGTATTGATTATATCAATGAACATAATAACACCTGTTTTAGCAAATGAAACTGAAGTCACTACAGATATTTCCATACAAAGAGAAACTGGTCTGTTAATTCAAAGATATAAACGGAAGATTGTATAAAAGATTATGGAATCAAACATTGAATAAATGGGTTGAATACCATTGGATTCCTTATTAGTAAATTTAAAATAGTCTTTTAATATCTTTGTATAGGTGGGAATTGACATAAGTTTACTGCTTATGTATATATTCAAATTGGTATCCCTCTCCGTCTTTAAACAACGGAGTCTTGGATACCTTTTTATTTTTTAATCATATGCATTCAATTTATAACTTTCTTTGAAAGGTAAATCCATCAGATAATCACAATCCATTTCATACTAAATTAACTGCAAAATTTTATAAAAAATTTCCAAAAAAAGATAAAAACTATAGGATTTTATGCATTTTCTTGAATTATTGCACCTTTATATAAAGCAGAAATACCAATATAATCCACTCTAAACAAATTCGCTTTTCAATTCCGACTAAGACCACCATTTGTCAAAGAATGCACCTAGCATTTGCCAGGTGCTTTTTTTATGCCTTATCTAAAGCATATTCCTACATTAAAGTTATATTCAGTGTTATTAATAGAAGCGAATTCATTCACTCTTTTAAATAAAAATCACAAAAAAATATTAATCATTTTAAAAATCAACCTTTCTTATTCTTTTGCGTATAAACAAATACAACAACAGTGTATAAAGAGTTAGCTCTATCATTCCATACAACCATGTTATTTCATATCCTCCGCAAATAAGGCTAAATGAAGAAACAATTGCCAATGGATTTACACATGGAAACAACAATCCAAATTGCGAAATGCAATAAGTAATAATAAAGGATGCTATACACACAGTTTTAAAATTCTTCTTTTTTCGTGTGCATAAGAATATTAATGTTGTAGTCGAAGTATAAAACAGTGTTTTTATTATATTCATGATTCCTAAAAGAGATAAGACTTTCCATATTGGCATTAAACTTAAGCATTCAGGTATAGTAAACAGCGTATCAGCAGAAGCAAAGTATTCGTTTCCCATATAATACATTTTTTCTACACCATGAACATAACTGTTAAACTTGAAAATATTGACCTGGTCAACCAATATTTTTGTATCTATCTTAGTAAATTGATGATTTTTCAGAAGAGCAATACCAATCGCAAAAAATGAAAGGCAATAAATAATTCCTAGACAAATAAATACAGATAAGACTATATTAAACAAATATCTTTTTCTAGATTGGAGCATGAGGAGTTGATGTAAATTATTGTCTTGATATACGTTTAAAACAGTTATAGTGAATATAATAATCAAAACTGGCATCAAAAAAGATAGGATAGAATCTGCTTTCAGATTATTCAGCAAATAACCTAATAACGAGGATTTATCTAGAAAAGAATTTTCGTATACTCTTTGATACATTAATTTCATATGAGAAACTTCATTAACATAGAGTTGATGTATAAAATTAGATGTGTTTGCTTTGGCAAAAACAGTATTTAATGTATTTCTATCAAACTCATACTTTTTTTGATTATATTTTTTTGGCTTAATACTTTTAAAATGAAAATCCCCAACTCTATCGTTTGCATAACAATCGATGTCGACACTGGATATTTCTAATAAGCATTTAAAATATGCGTCGATAGAATCTTGGCCAGCTAAGTTTTCTAAGCGATTTATTTTCCAATCCAAATAAGAAAAGAAATTATTCCAATCTTCATCTGCTTCATATTGGTATACAATTCTAAGACTTTTAAATTTCTGTTTTAACGCAATCGTTTCTTGAACTTTGTTATTTACATCATTCTCAAAATCTGTATTCTGATTATTTAAACTGATAAAAGATATCAGATTTAACGTAATCAATAACAGTAAGAATATCTTAGTAATTCTCATTTTTAAGATTGCGATTACTTGATGTTTAATCATATTGAATCTCCTATTCAAAATCCATATTTTCTATAAAGACACAACTTATAAAAGGTATAAGTAGATTTATGAAAAATAAAACAAGCGTCTTTTCGTAATAAAAATTAATGTCGAAAGAAAGAATATATGAGAAAGGATTCCAACCTGTTATCACAAAGCAAGAAACCAATAATATTACAATCACGGCAAACCAGGTAATAATCTCATCTTTTAAAACCAGAGATACTAGCTGTATAAATTGAACATACATTAGTAGACTCAACATAAAAATTAAAAAGCTTTTTAATAGGACTTGTATGATTTCTAGAAATGAACCATTTGTTAGGATAAATAAATGTCCTCCATAACCATATTGAATATATCCAACAAAACAAAGAACAGCAGTAAAAGATACAACCAACAACAAAGAGATTATGCAATAAAACATATTTCGTATTAGTAAAATACATTTTCGTTTTAATGGATATGAAAATATGTATTGATATGGTTTTGTACTTGAAAATTCCTTACTCCATATGTCTGCGTTAATAAGAAGAATTAGCAGAAAAATAACAGCAGTAAATATTGATTTACATTGTATATTTTTCAAGTAAAAACAAAATGTTGGTTTTTGTTGATCAACCACATCCAATTGGTTGTTTTTCAAATTAAATTCATCCATCGCAATATCAGATTTTAAGCTTTTTTTATTAGGTACAAAAGAATCTGTAAATGGACTCAAATAATTTTTGTTCAACCCATATAAGATATGTTTGTTTCTTTGAATTCTTTTTTTCAATATTTCTAGATCATCATTCTTTACATAGACATTTTCCAATGCATCTGTATAATCAATTTGAATATACCAATACTGCAATTCTTTTTCTTTTTCCTTATCATATTGTTGACTCAAATCGTATTTCAATATGTTGATATGATTCTGTTCATCAACTTTCATTATCTGTAAATTTTCTATTCTTCCGTTTTTTAACTTCAAATATTCTTTGTTTGTTTTGACACAGCCACAAAACAGCAACAAAGCACATAGTGCAATATTACAGAGTACTTTTTTTGACATGAAACCTCTAATTTCAAATTTTAGAAAATTAAACATTTTTACATACCTCAAAGTAGTATTGTTCCAAAGGATCCTCGTGATTCACCGCTTTATACTTTCTTTCATTCTGCATATGCCCAACGATTTTTCCACAATTAATAAAGATATATCTATCACTCATTTCTCTTAATTGATTGATTTCATGGGATGACCATAATATTGTTGTCCCTTGTTTGTTCAAGTTTTCCAGTTCATCTATGACTCTTTTCTTAGTTTGTAAGTCTAACCCATTAAAGGGTTCATCTAAGACCAACAACCTCGGCTTTTGCATAATAACTAAGGATAAAATCAACATCTGTTTCATTCCTACAGAATAATACTTTGTTTTTTTCTTAAGTCTTTCTTTTAAGCCAGAAAACTCTATATAGTTGTTCATCTGCTGCTCATTGATATTATTTAATTGAGAGATCAATTTAAAATGATCCAATCCATTTAAATCAGGATATAATGGTGGATATTCAATGCTGCAAGCTACATCTTTTAATGCATTCTTATTATTAAGAGAATCAAAAATCCAGATTTCGCCATTATCTATATTTGAAAATCCCATTATACATTTCATTAATGTTGATTTTCCAGAACCATTTGGACCTACCAAAGCCACTATTTCTCCTGCTTCTATGTCTAGATTTATATCGTTCAAGATCTTATTCTTATTTAAGTGTTTAATACTAAGTGCTTTCATAATAATACATGTTTGAAACAAAACATATTCAAACTTTACCTCTTCCTTCTTATTTTTGTTTTCACTTTAACCTAGAAAATAAAGTAAAACAACCACACGGTATCATGTGGTTGTTATTTGGGATTAAGATGCAAGAAAGTAATCTTTTTTTCTTCTTTGTCTACTTTTAAATTGTATTTTTTTATGAATCTATGGTTATCTCTTTCAACAGTTGAAAAGTCATGTGCTAGGTTTGTTTTAATTGAAATTGCTTTATTTAAACCTATGTCTACTATGGATACATATATTATCGGTTCATTATCTTCTATCAGATTATTTAATATATTTATGAAAAATATAGTCAAATCAGCGTCATTAAACTCTTCTGTATTACATTGAACGAAATGCTGAATAGTTGTATTGCCAAGATTGATATTGCATATTGCCGTGCTCAAAGCTGTATTTCCAGTATAGATGATATTGAACTTTTCAATGATTTCTTTCTTCATTACACAAAAAACATTCTCTGCTTTTTCATATTCTTTGTTCTTGAAATACATATCTATAGAATGACTATCATGTATCAATGCATGTAGAAAATCAAAGGTGTTATTGTAATTGTTTTGAGCAATTTTCAATTTTCGATATAATTCGTTTTTTTCGTTTTGAAGCTCTATATTTTTGATAGTAAATGAGAAAAAATATAAATACAATAAGTTCGAAATAAACAAACCAATTAATATAATCATTGAAATACGTTCAAAAAGATCTTCATTCTCCAAAATATAGATCATAAAGAAACATAGTGTTATGGGCAATATAAAGATCCATATCTTTTTTTCAACTTTCTCTAAATATAGATAGGGAACATACATAATTATAATTAGGACAAACATAAACAAGTAGTTGCTTGTCAAATTCAAATAATCGATTCTACAAAATTGAAATATTAAATCTACCATTTCAATGCATATCCAATATGAAATGGACAAGTAAAGTGAATCGGTTATGTTCTTATGAAAAATAAACTGAATAAACGATCCGTATAAAACAACATTTATTAAAGCAAATATCCATAATAAATGACTGTTTGAAATAAAATAATTAAAGAGCACTATGATGATTGTGAATATTATAAATTTGCCGATTGATTTTATGTTTGGCTTGATTTTATCTTGTATAGAAAAAATTGTAAATAAGATCATCAATAAACATGTGTGAAAAAAATACGTCATATAGATTTACTCATTTCATTGATCCAAGCTTCTTCAAAAGTCTTTTTGTAGAATCTGGAAACAGGAAGTTTAACATTATTTTGTAAGATAACATCTTGCTTATCTACATAATTAATTTTTTTCAAATTTACTAATATAGATTTATAGCATTGTGCAAATGTCTCGTTGCAAAGAGTGCTTTTCCAATAGCTTAACGAATAAGGAGTTTTAATCGTCCTGTTATGCAGATATAAGTAGGTGTATTTTCTACTGTATTCCAAATAATAGATATCATTAATATAAATCTTTGTTCCAGGAATCTTCTCATCCATAATATATCTATTTTCATTTAAATATTCATTGAATACAGGTTCCATAATCATATTAAATTGATCCTGCGTATAAGGCTTTAGTATATACCGATCTGGCTTTATGGAATATCCATCCAATAAATATTTTTGATAATTCGAAGTAATAATAATGTGACATTGATTTTTTAACGTTCTAAGCTTCAATCCCATATCTATTCCACTAATTCCATTAATTTCCATATCCAAAAAGAGAAAATTAACATTTTTACTTTTCTCTATTAGCTCTGTTGCATTCGTACATACATCTACATTATAAGCAATGTTTTTTGGATTCAATAAGTTCTCTATACATGCTTTAGCAATATTGGCATCATTTATTTCATCGTCACAAATTAAAATATTAATCATTAAATATCCTTATCTTTCTGTTTTAGATTACTTTACCACACATTCTTAACAAATAACATATTCAACTACATTCTTTCCTATGTTAAAACCATTTAGCATCGTTGCCAGTTTAACTGTAATAATTGGAAATGGTGCATAGACATCATTAACTTCAACACTATTGTTAATCGAATAATCTATTTTTTTACGTGATAACTGTTGTGATTATTAATAAAAATGATATAAGTTTTATTTTATCATTATAAATAGCACTCTTTTTTCATGGTAGCATATATGTAATTGTTTTCATCCAAACGTTTCATATGTTATTTTTCGCGTGTAAAATAACTTAGTAAGTAAATAATTCTATCAAATATACTAAGTTTGTATATTTTCAACCGTACTTTTTTCAAACTATAAATCAATATCGTGATCACTGAAACAATCTATAATTTTAGAGTTTCAATTAAAGAATATGACAAGGAAAAAAACTATATTTAAAGCACGAATCGAATATACATGAAACCAATAATATTTCACCTAATCATGAGCATTGCATTACCTAAAAAGTATGCTATAATTCAAGTAGGCAAACGGATAACAAGCCTACACGAGTAAAAGGATGGTTCGGACTAAACCATCCTTTTTTCAACGAAAAAAAAGCAGTAGAAGGACTAATTCTACCGCTAAAGGCTCACTATTCTACTTATCCCCATCGAGCCATTTGCATATAATATGGGTTACCACACCTGCTATGACAGAGACAATAACGGATAACAATATCTCCTCCACGAGATTCACCTCCTTCCCGTTACCGAGAGAGGAGTTGCAGAATAGTATGTCCATTTTACCATAAAATCAAATGGACAAAAATAACAATTCTATAAGTCAACTGAGCATCGGCTGATACAATAAAACGCGAGATAATCCACACTAACTTTATTGCAAAATTTTATCAAAAAATTTTCAAAGCATATTAAAAACGGATAGTAAATTATCCGCTTTTTTTCATCGATTTCGATTGTTTTTATTTTCCTCTAAATCCATTGCTTCTAACTGAATTCACAACAAAAGAATTTCTTCTTACCTATATTTTATTTATCATCTTTACTTTTTAAGTAATATCCGCCATTTCTATTCGAGCCACGATGCTCTACATAAACAGTCAAGTTTCTTTTTAACTCATTTTTTATCATATTCCTGCTAACTGATGGCAAATTTGTTTGGATTATTTCAGATAGTTTTATTGTGTTTATTCCAGGATTCAGTTTTAAAGCTTTCATTATTTCTAATCCCAAATCGCTTATTGGGTCAGTTATTGGGTCAGTTATTGGGTCAGTTATTGGGTCAGTTATTGAGTCATTCTTTAGATAGTTAACGTTCGGTAATGTGACAAAAAAGAAATTTTCCGTTGCTTTAAACTCAGGTTTCACGCCATAATTTTTATAGCTTTCCATCGTTCTAGGAATTCCTGTACCAAAGTTTTCAATCATACCTAGTTTATCAAACACATGTACTAACCTTGGATTACGATATGTTTGCACGCCATTCATAATATCATCCATAGATGCATTAAATATTCCACCTGGACTAGTAATTTTTGCCTTATCAGGGAAGAATTCGATTTTAATATTCGAACGTATAAAGTAATTGGCATGGCATATTGCATTTAAAACCATTTCACGAATAGATGCACCGGGATAAGATTTTGTTTCAATTCGCTTAAACGAACTTCCATCAATCACAACTCGTAAATCATTTAATCTTTCTACCTGTTCTTCTACATTTTTTAAAACATTCACTAACGAACCTTTAAAACTCTTTTTGATTTTGAAATTCATTTCAGAATCGTATTCTGCAACTTTGACAACAATCTCAGATTGATCAGATAATAAATATGCAAGGTTTGTATATTTACCTGATTTAGCTTTCAAACCCATTGTATTCATTAATCGAGGCGTTAAGTTTATATCATTCTCTTCAAGTGTTCGTTCAAAACTCTTGAATGTAAGATCCTGTTCCTCGGAAATGTCATCTTCATAACTGTAGCTATGTGACTCCATTATCATACGTAATATCTCATCGTCATTAGCCTTACGCTTACTTCTACCAACACGAATATATACGCCTGAGGGTTTTGGTCCTTTTTCTCTTTCCTGGTTTGTTTATTCCTTTAGAAATATTAATGACCAAAACATCATCACTATTAAAATAATATTGAATTAATCCTGAAGGTTTGGGAAAGAATGCTTCTTGAATCCAGTTTCCTAATTTCAGATCTACTTTATCTTTAGAAGCATCATCTTTAATCCCAACAATGCTACCGTCATCGTCCACACCTACATAAATGGTTCCACCATCACTATTAAGAAAAGCAATTATTTCGCTTTTGACTTCATCAATCAACTCTCGTTTTAATTCTGTACGTTCATCTTCAATATACTTAGTCATTTTATAGTGTCACCTCTAATATCAATGATATATACAATGACTCATTAAATCAATGAAAAGAAATATATTTCCCATTGTTCTATCACAACAGATATTTTTAAATTTTTATATAAAGCATATTCCTATATCAAAGTCTTATATATAAACAGCAATCCAATCGCCCACTTAAACCAGAGTTGCAAAAGAGTATCACCGCAACAAGTGATACTCTTTTATTGAGAGAATTTAAATTTATACAATCAATAATTATTGGATCAAAGCTAATGTGCATCAAGAAAATCATTTTTGAATTTGTGCCACCATAACGATTGTTTTTATAGTTTCTAATATATAGTAATAAAATCATTACTACTAGAACAATACCACAGATGGCATACATTGTAGTTGAATTAAAATTATAGAATAAGTAATAGATTACTGTTCCAACAATAATTAATAATCCTATGATCACTAAAAATGCATCTACATATTTTTTCACTTCAGACCTATTCAGCTTCTTACTCATTGTCAACATACTATGATTATGATCATCCACTTTTGTCTGTAACACTGAGTTTTGTTCTTTTACATCATCCAATTGAATTATCTATTGCTTATTCCAATCATTCTACTAATTTCCAAGTTTCCATCATAGCTTCCCACTTTCTGCATTCATATAATATTTTGACTGCATATTGAATAAATTCCAATATACAGAATGTGCCTTCATTAATTCATAATGACTACCCATTTCTTCAATGCTTCCATTCTTAAAAACAATAATGTTATCACAAAACCTTGTCGATGCCATTCTATGTGAAATAAAAATAGCCAACTTATTTTTTGATAATTCATTAAATTGTTCATAAATCTCCGATTCTGATTTTGGATCCAATGCAGCCGTTGGCTCATCCAATATGATTATTGGTGTATCTTTATAGATAGCTCGGCTAATCGCAATTTTTTGAGCAACTCCGCCTGAAGGTTCAAAACCATCTGAATCAAAATCCTTATGTACACGTACATTCAAGCCTTTCTTGTATTTCTTTACAAATGCAGAAATCCCCAAAGAATCAAATATACCATGAATTCGATTTTCATCACTTTTTCGCGATAAACTCACGTTTTCCTTAAGTGACATTGAAAACAATTGGAAATCCTGGAATACAGTTGAAATGAATTTAACATATTGAACATAATCATACTCTTTAATATCCACCCCATTTAATAAAATCATTCCCTCAGTTGGATCATACAATCGACAAATTAATTTAATAAACGTAGTCTTACCCGCACCATTTTCTCCAACCACTGCAATTTTATCTCCAGCCTTCATAAAACAATTGATATCTTTTAAAGCCCATTTATCGCTACCGCCATATTTAAATCCAACATTTCTAAATTCTAACGATTCAAATCGAGAAGGCATATTACGATTGACCTTTCCATCATATATATCCATAGGCAAATTCATAAATTTCTCAACAGCTTCAAAATAATAACTATACTGATTTATATCATTCACACTATCAATCACTTCATCCATAGAAGTTGTAAATGTCGCAATCGCATTGATATACAGTGTAAAATTAGCGATGGATATAAATCCTTTTGATACCATAAAAACCATATATACATAAGAAACCATTCTTTGAAAAAAATCCATAAGATGCATAAAGAAATCGGATTTGTCCATAATATACATCTGATTTTTATAAAACTTCCAAAGCTTATGTAAACAACCTTTTAAAAAATCCATCAATACATATTGACCTTGATTCATTCGAATTTCCTTGCCATACTTTACATCCGAAAACACATTCATAAAATAAGACAATTCTCTTTCCTTCGGATTTTTCTCCATTTCCAATCTTGCATAGGCCTTCTTAAATCGCATCTGCGCTTTGCTATTTAGAAATGCAAGACATAAAAACACAAGCAACACTGCTTTATTTAATGAAGCTATGATCCAAATCACTGTTCCGAAAATCATCACTTTACTAATGATTTCCATCGCTCGATCTAATACAAAACTAAATCCTTGCCCATTCGCATATAAAAATTTTTCCGCATTCTGTTTCAAATTTAAAAACTCTGGATCTTCCAAACACGCATAATCCACTTTAGAAAGTTTTGTATTTAACTCCACCTGAAACTTTTCTAAAATAATACATCGCTTATAGAAAGCCGTATTCTTCAAAAAATCGCTTAAAAACTTCATTAAGAAAATCACAATTGAAAAGATAATGATATATGTAAGTAAATATGAAATTCGATTTTGTCCCATTAGTTCATCCAACAAAACCTTTGGAAAAAACATAATCAATAAAGGTGGGATCGTATTCGTTATTTGATACAAAATCAAACAAACCAAATAGCTTTTTTGTACATTCCACGCATACTTCCAAAGAAATGTTAAGCTTTTAAACATACGTATCACCTTCTTTTTAAAAGATTCTAGCATAAATGTAATTTTTTTCAATAATAAATGTATGTTATTTTCATTTAATTATTTGTAATTTCATATTATTTCATTTTATTTATAATATATCATTTTACAAAAAAGTTGTTTTATCATTAACATCATTAGAACTTCCAAAAAATATATTATGACAACTATTCTAACTTTTATAATTCAATTGTTTCATCATGATATATTAAACGCGTACTTTCTTAGCACACCACTTCAAAACTAAGTACAAAATTACACTATATAGTCCAATGATTACAATTCCTGCAAAATATCCAAAATAACTAGTACCTAATAGGTTCATTCCAAAATCTCTGTATGACATTGGATTGAATGTATTGATCTTCTGCATGTTTCCTAATGGCGATGCAAAAGAACAAAGACCCAAGACAACTAAAAATACAAGCAAAGATAAGTATTTGTTTTTCATAAGTTTAGATAATACAGTTATGAGTAGGACATAAAATATTGTAGACAGCACAAGTCCAAATGCTACAAATAGTGTACATTGCCACAATGGCATCAATTCCATTCCTGGCGTTGTAAACTGATTGACACTCATATTCGTTAGTCCACTTGCCACAAGCTCAATATGATCCAATCCTTGTGTATCCCAATAATGAAAACCAGTAAATCCTGGCTTATAATATAAAACCGGATAGATCAGATTCGATACACCTTTAAAAGGTACAAGAACTATCATATAAACTAAAATAGGCAAGAAAACAACCAATAGAACAAAAAGTACGTCAGAAATCAAATTCCATCTCACATATTTTTTCTTTACTCCAGAAATAGTTAGAATTGTTTTTTCTGTCTTTGCTCGTCTTTCTCTTTGTTGAAACAATAGAAGTCCAACCAGCAAAGGTAAAACTACAGGCAATATATATCGAGCTATTTGTAGTGAAACACTGGATGCATCCACATATGAATATGTTATTGGAGTAAGATCATGTTTTAGCAAGTAGTCAAAGTAACGAGCCTGCTGCATTGAACAAAAATATAAATTGATATCATTTGATTTTTGTACAATTAATTTTTCATATTGCGACAAATCAGGTAATCCATATTCCTTCCTTAATTCTTCTAGAACATCTGCATGTTCAAAATAGGAATCATTAGACATGTTTGAAGTCACCATATACCACTGTGCTTCCAACACACTCACCTTTACTTTATATTCACAATATGACTTCCAATTTTTTTCTTTTCCATCCTGCTCACCCTTATCAATGGTCTGACGTATCAAATTTACTTCATCCATAAATTCTTGGTAAAGTTTGGGATCATTCTTTTGTGAAACACTTGCTATACTAATGCCTAGTGATGTTTGATATGGACTTTCCGTAAATGATTTTGTATTCAAAATAAACAACAAAGCAATCTCACAAACGATGAATAGTATGATTAGAATCAGATTTTCTTTCCTCTTTAAATTAGATTTGATATTGAAAAGCACATAAGTCCACATTTATCTCACCAACTCTCTTTTTTTGAAACATTGTAATGAAATCAAACTACAAGACAGAAAATACATCAAGCTTATAATAGCAGCCAGGACAACCTGCTTATGAATAATCAGGTTCACAAAATCAATATGTAAAAATGGAATATACACAAAGAATCTAGAATAGCCTGTTACATTTCCTAAGACAAAGAAAAGTGCATATAGAATTAGATTTACAGCTACAATAAATCCATTATTTAAACTGAATGTAAATAACAATGCAGATATACCTACCAGAAATATATTTTCTATACCTAATAGAATAATACTTTTCGCAACAATTTCTTTCACTGTATACATCTGATTAAAGTAAAAGTATGGATAATCACAATTTCCAATTCCAAAAATCAATCCAGAAAGAACGATAATCAAAAGCATCACTATTATCAAAAAAGCCGCTGCAAACAATGAAAACTTTATCTTATTCAACAGTATTTTTTGCTTTGAAATTCTTGAAACATATAAGTTTTTATAAAATCCGCTTTCCATTTCCAAACCGAATATATCGCATAATAATATGCATAGGATCAACATGACAACCAAATACAATTTTTGATTAAACATTTCATTGAATATATTAAAAGTATTAGGTTCATATGGACTATTCAACATTTCAATATGATTCTTCTTTAGATATTTCAACTGCTTTGTTTCATTCTGCAAAGTTTGAACATCTCTTTTCTCAAAATCATTGATGATATACCCCTCATTATTTGCCTGTAACATCAAATGATTCCAGCTCAATTTTGACTCAATAAATTCATCTGTCTTATTTTCACTGTTGTAGTAAAAGTGGATCAGACCACTCGCATTGCGATACACCTTTTTCCAAAATTCAGACTCTTCTTCACTTCCTGCTTCATCCATTCTGTTTTCAGAAATTCGATAGGCCTTTTGGTAGATTTTGATTTGAGATTCATTATAGTGTTTATCCATATAAACGTTATAACCAATAAAACAAACGAGAAAGAATACTAGAAATCCAAATACACCGACATTTCGTTTATTAAAGATAAACTTTTTAAGTTCGTACATCATAATGATGCCTCTTGAATAAACTCATTGTATACATCTTCTAATGTTTTGTGTATTTGAGTAATATTCTTCACTTGAACCCCTTGCTTTTCTAAATTTGAAAGTACTTCCATAACAGAATTCACTTCTAATTTATAGGTGTTTCCTGTTTGTTCTATGATTTGCAAGTCTGATTGATCTGGTATTTTTCTATCCGTTTCTAATACATATACATTTTCTTTTTCTTCCATGGAAATCTCTTTGATTTTCCCAAAATGGATACCTATGATTCGATCTGCCATCTTTTCAATTTCACCTAACTGATGACTTGAAATTAGTAAAGCTACATTCTTTTCCTTGGCCAAACGTATCAATTCTTCGCGTAAGCCTTGAATCCCTGTAGCATCCAGTCCATTCATTGGTTCATCTAGTAACAATACTTTGGGTTCTTTCATTAAAGCCACAGCTAAACCTGTTCTTTGTTTCATGCCCATGGAATATTGGGATACTGCCTTAGTTTTCAGCTGAGAACCAATCTGAGTAAACTCCATCATTTCATGCAGTTTTTCTTTTGAAGCATGATTTAAAGTGGCCATTAATTCCAGATTTTCTTTACCTGTCATATTTTCAAATAATCCAGGACCTTCAATCATGCATGATACATATGATAATGCTTTTTCCCTTTGTTTAACTACATCTTCTTCGCAAATAGAAATAGTTCCTTCATCCATATTTATCAAATTACACATACATTTCATTAGTGTGCTTTTCCCTGCACCGTTTTGTCCAACAAAGCCAACTATTTCACCAGGTTTCATACTAAAAGAAACATGATTTAATACAATTTTATCTTTGAAACTCTTAACTACATTCTTCACCTCAACTACATTTTTCATCTTTCTCATCCAACTTTCTTTTTTAGTAACAGCACATCATACACGACAAAGTAACTAGTAACTATGTATATTTATAGATTAACTGTAACTATTTTACATAGCAATGTAAGCGTGTGATATTTTACTGTAACCTTTTACATATTATATATCACCTGTAGTTTATTTATTCAATAACTTTTTTATGATTTAACATATCCAAAATAATCTTACATGAAAATAAACTCAGACCGCTCACCGACACTATTCTTGATCATATTAAAAAATCATCTTATACAATTCCAAAAGGTAAATTTTTTTCAAGATGATCATTCAAAAATCGAATAATAAAAAAGAGAGTCATTTCATAAATTGAAAGTGGCTCCCTTCGTGGATTGGATGTCTCTGTCACCATGGAATATTCATTAATAATTCAATCTATTACTGATTCATAAATAAATGGTAAAAATAATTCTTCTTGCTAAGCAAATCTTCAAATGATCCATGTTCTACAAGTTTTCCATGTGATAAAACCAATATATCATCAAATTCCTGTAGCATTTTCTTATGAATCTTATGCGTTACATAAATAATGGTTTTATCAGTCAATTCTATAATATTACGTTCAATTTTTTCAGTATTAATACTGTCAAGACTTGATGTAATCTCATCACACAATAATAAATTGTGACAATGTAGTTTTGCCCTTGCGATAGATATTCTTTGGATTTGTCCTCCTGATAAATTGCCTGCATCTTCAGAAACAAATTGATTCAAATCTAAATCTGAAATATTCGCAAATTCCATTGCACTTGTCAAATCTTCTTCAGAAAAATTCTCTCCTAAGCACAAATTTTCTCGAATAGTTCCTGAAAATAAATGTTCTTCTTGCCGGATGATTACCGGTTCTTTGTCAAATGAAATGATTCTTCCTTTTTGAATTGAATAATAACCCAAAATCAATTTTAATAAAGTCGACTTTCCTGATCCACTGTCTCCAACAATCGCATATTTTTTTCCTTTATCAAATTGGAAAGAAAAATCCTTGAATATAGATTCTTTGTTTGGAAATCCGAAACTCACATGTTCAAAACAAACTTTATTTTGATTTTCTGAAATAAGAAGTGTTTTCTCGGTTTCTTTCTTATCAATCATTCTAATCAATCTATCATTAATTCCTTTGATGGCCACAAAATTTCCATAATATGAGGCCATATTATACAAACAATCAATAAAATTATTTGAAAGTGTCACCACAGACATGAAATATATAGCACTAAAATATCCCTTTGAACTCAATATTGCTAATGCTAAAATAAAACACATTTGTCCAATTGCCGCTACGGAATTGGCATATGTTGTATTTAACTGAGTAAAGAAATTAAAGTGGAAATATTTATTCTCATAATTATCAATATTCTCTTCACCTTTATGAATATAATGTGGTAGAACACGATAATCTTGAATAATATCGAAACATTGAAATAACTCTCTTAATTTTGAATTATATTCTTGGCTTTGTTCAGATAATTGATTAGATGATTTCTTTAATATCTTCGCAAACAGACGTGGAACGGCTATCGTAAATATAGCAATCAAATCCATCATAAAAAAGACAATCCAGTTTACATGTATTAAATAAAAACAAATACACAAAAACACAACACATTGAGTAATCATTGATAGAAAAGGAAAGAAATAATTATCATCAACCATTTTTACATCATTTGTAAATAAAGATAAATATGATCCGATTGAGTTCTCATAAAATTCATTATGATTTTGATTAAATATACTACGATAAATATCTTTGGATAAGTCTGCCCTTAATTTCTGTCTATATTTTGCTTTATATCTAGAATTCAAATATGAAAACAAAGCTTGATAAATCATAAAAGCTATGATCAGCCATAAGCTTACAATTATTTTAGACTCATCTTGATTTAAAAAAATGCCAGAAACATTTTCAATAATATAGGCTAAAAATAGGGGTGTTAAACATGTTAATAAATTGATAATCAGCGTGAAGCAAAATAATATTTTATTCTTTTTTATATATCTAATCATAATTGAATCTCTTTTATATTCTCAGTGAATCTTTCTATATATCTAATATTGTAAACATTTTCACTTCTTTTTCAATCACTTTTCATCATTTTCACACCATACAAATGCATATCAGACAATCAAAAAAGTATCACCATAAACAAGTGATACTCTTTTATTATGAATATATAAAAAAAGTCATAGGGATTTTGCTTTTAGAAAGCAATAACCTTAAAACACTCATAGTATTTTAAACCCTACAACTTTTAATCCAGCTGGTATCTAATTGCGAATTACCATTTTTAACTATGACCATTCAAATCTATCACGCGATCACATTCTTCAGCTAATTGTATATCATGTGTAACCATTATAATTGTACATCCTTCTTTTTTAAATTCTTTGAGTAGTTTTATAACAATTTGTTTATTTTCTTCATCTAGTGATCCGGTTGGTTCATCAGCTAAAATCAATTCACATGGCTTAACTAATAATCTAGCAAGGGCTATACGTTGTTGTTCTCCCCCAGAACATTCATATATGTATTTTTTTGAATATCCATTTAAGCCAACTTTTTTTAACGCGTCTTCAATGTACTTATTTACGGTCTTATTATTTTTTTCATTTATCGCCATCTGCAGATTTTCGTATACAGTTTTATTTTCGATTAATGCAAAATTCTGGAACAAATATCCTATTTTTGATTTTAAGAGTAAAGTGGCTTTCTTTGAAAATGGCTTAATTCCTTTTTCTCCAAACAAAATGATTTCTCCTGAATCTGGACTATCTAATAAGCCAATCATATTTAACAATGTTGATTTACCACACCCGGATTTTCCAATTATTGCAACAAACTCATTTTCATATATGGTACAAGAAAATGAATCAAAGATTACTTTCTCTTTAAATTTCTTTTGAATCGAATCTAATTCTACAATTTTCTTCATAACTATCTGGCTCCTTTCAATGAATCTACACATTCAGCATATTCTTTTTTCTTTAACGTGAAAATGGTAAATATCAAATCTATTCCAAGTATTAAAAAACCAATTTCAAAAGATTCTAATATTCTTTTAGAATATAATGCATAGAAAATAATCACCGATAGATAAAGAGATATATTTATACTTAAATATAATGAATATCTTTCGTAGAAAGATTTCCCTAAAAGATATTGAATAGACAAATAGTATCTTTTTTCAAACAAGAAAATGACAATCGCTTGAAGTTGGTAAACAAATAAAATTATGCTTATTAAAACGATTAGTATAGTTAATGAAATCAATTCATATGTTTTTTTGTTCTTGACCTGTGCAAAATAAGAATCACTTAAATAAAATTTTACTTTTTTGTCCATATTGTTCTGAATTAAAAATCTTTTAAAATTTGAAACACTTTTTTTTGTATCGATTGGGATAAAATAATTATCAGTTGAAACCCTTGCATTTTCCATCCAATTATGGTCTATAAAAATTACTGGATTTATTTTTTCTAAATCTTTCGTATTTTCTACATAAGGCATATGTCTTACAAACCTAAGATTTGGTTCGATTCGAATTACCTTACAATCTTCATAATTTGAATAATAGCTTATCTGATCTTGATTGAATGAATAATTTTCAGGTATCAGTAAAATAGATTCTTCTATCTGATTAAAATCTAAAGGATTTCCGAATTCATCGCGAATCGTATAATCTTTTAAATAATTATTATTTACAACTATATATGGTATTTCATTTGAAACAGGTATTTCTAAATCACTGTCCGTATGATTTTTTAAGAAGTCAATTCGTTTGTTTATATCGAAATCCTCATATATTCCATTATGTTCCTGCATATAATAATACAGTTTATTAACAAGTTCAGATGAATAAAATAAGTCCTCATTTAAAGACACAGATATGCCGTTTGTTATAATTTTATTCGACATTTGACTTTCATTCAAATTCAAAATGTAGAGATAGTGTACTGATTCTATCCAATCCGCGCAGTTTGTTAAGAATACAGGAAATAAAACAAAAATCAGAATTCCTTTCAAGACCAATGATAGAACTGTTTTATTTTCTTGAGTACCATTTTGTTTTATATACTTCACTGATTTGACGGCTATCGTTGAAATTAACAAAATAATTCCTATCATAATTAAACTGATAAGTAGCTTAATTCCCTCATTGATTAGATAGTATAAGAATAAAGAGGCACATGGTCTATAAGGGCCAACAAATAATGCGAATAAAATAATTTCTAAGAAAAGAAATAGACCATATAAGATTGCGATATGTTTTGTATATAGTGATATAAAAATTTTCTTGGTTGAATTACCTAGCATTTTACGTATTACTATTTCTTTTCTATCTTTCAGAAAAATAAAAGCGAAAATCAATGCAGTTCCTAATATTGCATTCAAAAAAACCATATTCAAAAATTTTTCTTTTTGCATAGAGTAAGGAACAATTTCAACATCTGAGATACCTTGTCCTTGGCTATTTTCAGGGATAAATTCTTTAAAATAATCTTTCATTTGACTTGTAGAAGTTTTATTTGAATTTGAAATAGAGTAAAGTGTAATAATTTCAGAACCTGGAGTGTGATTCAACAAATCATTTAAAGTGTGAAATTCATATATGTCATTATAATCTCCGTAATAGCCTCGATTTAAATAATCAATATAATTATATGCATCCTTATCATTTAGATTTGTAGAATAATAATTCTTTGAATCCTTTTTAAAATTAATTCGTTTTTGATCATTCCGTATATATAGGGATTTCAAATCCTGTGGATCAGCAGAATAAATATAGATTAAATTCTTTGTTATAAACCCTTCAGTATTTTCATGAACTTCTATAATTCCTGTATTGTTTGTCTCTTCACAATATTCATGAATTGTTGAAACTAAAGCTTCATTAAATTGCAGGTTTAATCCTGTTACTTTTTTATTAGTTGTTTGTCCAATTGAAGTGGCAAAAGAATTCATTCTGTTTATCTGATCAGAAGAAAAGGAAGAGAATCCGGAATAAAAAATATATACACTTAGAATAGCAACAAGCAGGTATGATAATTTTTTCATAATTCAAATCTCAACTTTCTAAAAAGAGTCTCTTATTGATAAGGGAACTCTTTTGATTATCTAGTTCTTAATCCTGAAGATGCAGTATGCGAGTGCGAATAAGCTGTTTTTGGATTCCAATTAACGATGAATCCTGTACTAAATTTACTATTTTGTCCCGATGCCATTATCAAACCATTATGAATAATAGAACCGCTCATATAATTAGAATATATAAAAATAGATAAGGATAAATCAACCTTTTAAAGTCATAGAGATTTTAGCTATATAACATATCGCATATTAAAAAATCAATTAAATGTTAAACGTCAATCATAAACTAAATTCCTTTATCCAATCACCGAAAGATAACAATTGATATCCCTGAAAAACTAAAGTACCTTCCATACCAACGTCTACAACATTACATTCAAATACACTAACTTCAAAAGTTTTCATTCCCTCTTCAGTCATAAAAATCAATTCTTGAACCTCTCATCACTAAAGTGACGAGATTCTTGGGAACAGATTTCTATCGAAACCTTTCTTACCAAGCTATCCCCGCAGTTCCTGCGGTTGTTTTTGTTTTTAATTTGCTAATATGCCTTGCATCAA
The DNA here is from genome assembly GCF_000156655.1 of Holdemanella biformis DSM 3989. Taxonomy (GTDB): domain Bacteria; phylum Bacillota_I; class Bacilli_A; order Erysipelotrichales; family Erysipelotrichaceae; genus Holdemanella; species Holdemanella biformis. The sequence goes on along the minus strand of NZ_DS996851.1, from coordinate 6,187 downwards.
TATATTAATGGATGCATTTATATCTCTATCATGATTTGAATGGCATTTTGGGCATGTCCATTCCCTTACATTTAAATCTTTTGTTCCTTCATTCTTATATCCGCAACAATGACAGGTCTGACTGCTCGCATAGAATGTATCTACTTTCTTGATCACCTTTCCATACCACTGG
>NZ_DS996851.1:4418-5183 GCF_000156655.1 Holdemanella biformis DSM 3989 | reverse complement strand
CTGTATTTTCAGAAACTGTAGCTACAAAATAAGAAGGATTCCATAGATGTCCACCCCATAACTTGGATCTTAGATCATCCCCAAACTCTTTCATTAAGAGTCTGGCCGATACACCCTTCATAGCTTTTATAATATTTGGAATGTAATGCTGCGGCTTACAATTGATCAACATATGGATATGATCCTCATCCATATTCATTTCCAGAATTTGAAAATCATTATCCTTTGAAATCTGAACCAGCAACTCTTTTAATCTTGTTGAAACATGTCCATTCAAGACATTACGACGATACTTTACACACCATACGATATGATACTGTATTGAATAGACATAGCCTCTTCCTTTAACAACTTCCATATGTTTTTTCATTATCTATATTATAACATATGTATATATTTAAAACACTATATTCATCATTTATTATTAAATTATTTATATAACATCTGCACATCTTATTCATCTCATGACTAAAGCCACGAGTGTTCTTAGATTGCATTATAAACTAAATTCCTTTATCCAATCACCGAAAGATAACAATTGATATCCCTGAAAAACTAGAGTACCTTCCATACCAACGTCTACAACATTATATTCAAATACACTAACTTCAAAAGTTTTCATTCCCTCTTCAGTCATAAAAATCAATTCAAAAAAAGCTTCTGGACTTGGAACTTTTCCAGGAACAGCAAAATACTCACCTTCTTTTTTTTCAATTAATTTTGCAGATATCGATTCTTTTCTATATTTATTTCTTGTATATCGTA
>NZ_DS996851.1:0-3671 GCF_000156655.1 Holdemanella biformis DSM 3989 | reverse complement strand
ATTCATTCCTCAAAATATGTATAAATTAGTTAATCAAACAAAGTAATCTACACATACTTTTTCCTTTCTAGTTTAAAATTTATCGGATTTTCATTAATCCACTATCAATAGCTCATATGTATTTGTAAAAGTAAATAATTGATAATGCACCTTTACAGTTACCGGTTGAACCTCATTAACAATATTCTGATCATATATATATACTCATGAGTTACCTTGTTACCATCTATATTCTCAGCATGATAAAATTCAATAGGTGTTTCCTCTAGTTTTGTTCCAACCTTAATATTTGCTGGTTCATTAAATGAATGGAAGATTATATTACTTTCCACGTGTTTTCTATAGATTGCAGTCGATAGGATCAAAGCCAGTAAAACACAACCAATAATCATCACTTTCTTTTTTATAGGATTACCCACATAAAAGCGTTATAAGACTATGTAGAACAACTCCAACTACAATACCGATTCCAAAAATCTTCTTCTTATCATTCATGAGCATCCCCGTACTTTCTTTTTAACCATGGATAAATAATCAATATACAAACACTGATAATACCTGCAAGTACATATTGTTCGATCGGTTGCTTATGAAATCCTAACAATCTTCTTAAAAGTTGAAACAACCAATAACCATTCACTACCCACTTCATCCAACTATTAGATTTCATTTCCATAGTATCAGTTTTTATATCTCTACAGATTCTTTTAAATTCAAATAAACTTCAGCTCTTGTTGCTTCTGGATAAGGTAGTACAAATAGAATTCCAATTCCACAACAAATTAAACCTAGAATGATCCATCCGATAAATGATAAATCTAAGACAAATAGATCCATCTTTTGTCCAGTTGTCATTTGTTTGGACAAAGAGAAGGCTTCATCAGCCGAAAGATTTGGATTTTCTGCCAATAGATATGGAATCATAGAATATTCGTAAGCCTTAACAAATCCAGGAATTATGAATAGTAACAACCATAGTAGGGTTTTTAAATCCATTAAAAACATGATTTTTACAACATTTAAATAATTACCCTTGAACCCTTTAAAGATTTCACCAAGTTCAGGATTCTCATCATGATTCTTAATAAAATATCCATTTTTTCCAACTACGATGATATTACCAATAAAGATTGTATAGAGGATTCCAAGAATACTGGCAACAGAAATGAATGAATAAAATATAAGTTCAAAATTAGATGAATAAAATATAGGCTGAGAATCATAAGAAAGATTGTTTGAAGTAAAGTCTTGTACTCTTTCAATAATGGTTGTTTTTTCACCTGTCAATATTGATGCGATCAACGTAACCACAAACATCTTCCAATAATTTCTTTTCATGATTTGTTTAGCTTGTTCTTTAACTTGTTGCCTGTTCCACATATTTTTTCACTCAACTTTCTTTAGACATGCAATCTCTTTTCTAATTCCTTCAATATTGCATTGGCTTCTTTGACATCATTTAAATACTTATCACTATTAAATAACACTTTTTCCTTGGAAACATATATTGGTAATACACTATTATCTTTTAAAACAACTTTAATACCAACATACATCATTGGTTCTACTGCACCAGCCATAAATGTAGCTCCACCTAAAATTGTATGTGTAAAAGGTTTTGTTTTACCTTTGAAATTTGCATCTTCATTTTGAATGGAAAGCTTTTGAATATCATTATATAAACAACTCGCTCCACCATTTACTTCTAATCTATTTTCTTCATCATGAAATTTCACACACATTTTTAATCATCTCCTCTATCTTCTTTGCGATCTTACAATCTTGTATGTACTGTGTATTCATTGGCACAACTTCTCTTTATCATTTTTTGTTTCCAACGCTAAAAGCACGATAATTAGAACTATCAATACAATCATTCCCGTAATTAAAACCATCATTCCAAAATTAAAATGTATATTTGGGTTCATAAAAGTCTTTGTCAAACTTCCATCAATTACCAGCAATGCATTAACATAAATAAATGGAAATAAATGTGAAAATGGCTTTATAACAGGTAGAATGTTTGGTAAATATGCACATCCTATTGTCATACACAATAATATAAGCAATAATGTCAAACTATCTCGTATTAGTAAAGACATGATATACGATAACAATATAATAAATATCATATAAAAAATATTCATACATATTACTTTAACAAAAACTGTTATTGCTTTTATGCATGTCAAATGATTGTCAACTAATACCATGATTGGATAATCGTTCCCAATATTTTTTGTAACAAATGTAGCAATAAGAACAGAAATCAAAGTACAAATGGTAAATATTCCTAGCACAATAATGCATCCCGCAATAATTTTAGAAACTGTTTTTTCTATAGGCTTTAGACTTAACAATTTACTTCTATCCATATTTTCTACATAATCAAATGTAAAAACCTGTGATAACAGATATACACTAACTGCCGTTAATAAAATCGGAAAAACTGTTCCAAACAGGTATAACGTAAAAGTAATTCCATATATCGGATAATCAGAGTTTTCATAGTTTAAATGATTTTTTCTATAATGATTTATTATGTTCATCTGTTTGTCTGTAGCTTCAATCATTTCCAAATACTCATTCTTATTAGTATCTTTTTCTGAAATTTTCTGCGTTTGATGGATTACTTTTTTTTGGCTATTTAGTTCATTCAAATAGCTATCATAAAACTTATCCCATTCCTTATTTTCGTAATATTTTATTAAATCTCTATATCTTTTTTTAGTTGTATTTATTTCATCAATTTCTTTTTGCAAAGATTGAATACTTGAATCATCAACATCGTTAGATTCCATTATTTTTGTTTTATCATTAATTGCCTTTTCAGACATTTTTATTTGAGAAGCAAGTGAATCTCTTAGTATTTTTTGAGAATTGATGTTCATCACATAAATAAAAACTATTACGAAAAAGCAAATAAAAACCATTATAACATTTTGCTTCCTCTTTAAAATTTTCTTTATTAAAAAATCAATATATATAAACATTCATTTCACTTCTCTCATTTTCATTAAACTAAAATTAATAATAGTTAAAACTATATTACAAACCAAAAGGACGATAATGCCTGTTAAAGCATTTATATTATTATTCTGCGTTAAATACCCTATTTCTCCACTTAGCACTTGTAAACAGTTTAAATATGTTGTTGGAATTAAGTGTACTATCGAAAATATAGGAGCTATTTTAGTGCATCCCCATGTACAAGCAAACAAAAACAATAACGATGAAAAAAAACAAGAAGTTCTCTTTTTTAATAAGCCAGACAATACAAAAATCACATTACTGATAAACAACATAGACAATATACTCATTATTATCCAACTCATCATAAAATTTATAATCGGTTCATATTCACAAATTCCGGATGCGCAATAAGTTAATATAGGTGATTTTAGACTGCCAAATTCAGTTCCAATACTTCCCAACGTTCCAGAAATTATCAAAACAAGAAGAGTTGCAGAAATACCGACAAAACAACCAACCATTAGTTTTGTCATAATTCTATTAACCTGTTTCATTGGTACAATTATACTAATATCTATACCATTAAAATAATTCGAACAATAGAGAGATGAAAGTATAAACGCCATCATAACGATTAATATGATTGATAAATAGTTATTAACAATTAAAATGATATAGCTAATTCCTTGTACCGGAGC
>NZ_DS996852.1 GCF_000156655.1 Holdemanella biformis DSM 3989 | reverse complement strand
TTCCACGAAATACATCCTCCGCTTTCGTTAATGCAAATACGGCATCGATTCCATATTTCTTTTTAATGACAATCATTGAAGTTCTGCAGTAATCCCATGTCACATCATACTGTTTCTGCATTTCCTTCATCTGATTACATACATCTTTTAATGCCTTCTTATTATCGGCATCCTTATATTTCTTATAAAGCCTTTTTAGCTTGCGATACCTTTTCGTACGAACAAGCTGATCATATCTTTTTTTCATAATACCAGTTAATTCATTACCAGCTTTACGAACCAAATCGGCATAATGAAAAATCTGACACTTTTCTACATAAGTCAGATTCGTTTCCAATACTAATACATGTCTATCTGAACATCTACGATAGGCTTTCAATTCGGGTTGTATCATCTTTCTGCTCCTCGATATATTTCTTGATTGCAGCTTCACTGATATGCCCTACAGAAGATATAAAATATCCATTTGACCATAATTTTCCACATCTTGCATAGAATCTCTTCAATTCCGGATAGGCCTTGAACAATTGGATTGCACTCATAGATTTCAACGTTCGAACAACATCACAAGGTGCAACTGTTGCAGGACAGTCTACAAAAATATGTATATGGTCAGGCATGACCTCTAAAGCTTTTATAATATATCCATACGCATCACAAACTTCAGAAAGAATCTTCTTCAAGG
>NZ_DS996853.1 GCF_000156655.1 Holdemanella biformis DSM 3989 | reverse complement strand
ACTAGCTGATGTACTTGCACTTGTAGAAGCACTTGTAGAAGCACTTGTAGAAGCACTTTCACTTCTAATAGCAGCTAAACTATCCGAAATGCTTGTACTTAGTGAAGCTGACTCGCTTTTCATTGTACTAAGACTTTCAGATTTTTGTTTCTCTAATTCCTGGTAAGGATCCAATTTCCTTTCAAACTTATCCTGTGAAAAGAAGATTTGCCCTTTTACACCATTATAACCTGGAGACTGTGGATTACTAATATCTGCAAAATTTGGAATTGTTTTTTCGACAATATGATGATCTTTCCAAATATACTTTGTTTTTGTACTCATGGTAAATTCATGTTCATAAGATTTACCATTTAAAACATAACTAACCTTGTATTGATCATTTCCAATATATGTATATTCTTTAATATAACTTGACTGGTTAGAATCCATTGTTAATTTTTGATTGTTAATGTAGAAAACTCTATTTCCTTTTATACTTGTAGAATAATCATCATAGAAATAGAATTCATTGTTTCCATTTACATACTTAGGAGATTTCTTTAACACCATAATTGAGACTTTGTCATATTTATAATTATGATACCATTTATCTTCACCATCAATTTTGTTATTGTTCTTATCAGTAATAATATAGTCAAAGTATGCAGATTGTTTATTTTTGTTCGCATCGTAATAATCAATTTTTATATAATTATTCTTACCTTCATCTTTTTCCCAATCAGTTTTATCAATAATATCTATCTTCCTGTTTTCTTGTTGGAATAAGAAATATTTTGCATACATAACAGCCAAATCATCAACTAGTTTGTAGTAATCATATTTATCACTATTTAATTTATCTGTTTTATTATTATACGCATATTCATAAGCTTCCTTTACTTTTGCCATCTGCTCAGTGATTTCACCATAAAGCTTTGTCAAATATTCATTATTTTCTTTACTTATCGCAATTTGAGAATCATAGTTTGACTGAATTTGAGAGTATTTTAAATCAAATGAATTAATCGCATCAGATAAAGAACCTTCATAAGTGCTAGTACTTGCACTATCTAATGGATTCCCACTAGTATTTTCTGCCCCTGCTTCAGACAATGATAAAGACTCTGAAACAGCAACATTTAATGATTCTTTACTATCTACATCGCTATACATAGTTGAAGCACTTGTAGATGCTGAAGTACTTACGCTTGTTGAAGCCGAAGTACTTGCTGATATGCTTGCACTAGTTGATGCACTTGTTGAAGCACTTTTAGAAATAGATTCACTTTCTGCTTTGTTTGTTACTTCAGCATTCACTGTGCCATCATCATTTGTATTTTCATCCTCACTAACTGTAGCAACATTATTACCTAGTGTATTTTGTGCAAAACTATTTTCAGCTCTAGCCAAATTTCTGCCTTGTGCTTGATTAGAAACTTGTGAATTTGTTGGACGCACAGATTCAGATACAGATTCAGAAACAGATTGTGATCCAATTCCATCTAGATTTTCTGTTGAACCAGATTCACTTCCTAATTCAGCAGCATAAACGGCATTGTTGCCCGCAAAAATAGTTCCGCCACCAACAACAGCACCAGCAGCAG
>NZ_DS996854.1 GCF_000156655.1 Holdemanella biformis DSM 3989 | reverse complement strand
TTTTGGAATTCGATTGAACAGCTGGGAATAAGTATTCATTCTTATCAGGCTTATAGACGATCCAATATTCACGAAGAGCCTTTAACAATGTGTTAGATAAAGGTACTTTGCGAGATTTACCACGTTTTGAATTTTGAATAGAAAGCAACATATTTTTAGAATCAATGTCGCTAACTTTTAAACGAGCCACTTCACCAACTCTAAGTCCGGCATCCAAGCCAAGAAGTAGAAAAGCACGAAGTCGTATATCTTTTGTATCGAGCAACAAATGAATCTGTTCATCTGTAAAAACAGTGATTTCTACAGGATGATATAAAATGTTGGGAAACTGTCTTCTAGATAATGGGCTTTCTAAAACAACATCAAAGAAGTAACGGATAGCACTGATGACTGCGTTTAAAGAAGCAGGAGCATACGTCTGTTTCATATGGACAACATAATTTTGTGCCATTGAAACATCAAGAATAGATACATCTTCCAATTGATAAAAATCAAACATTCTTGAAAGATACCATCTATACATGTGAATGGTATTTGATGAAAGATTTCTATATTCCATCATAAAAGTAAATTTGTTTAAAGCTTCATCTTTATTCATAACAACACATCCTTTCAAAAAATAAAGACAAAACTATGATAGAATAAGAAACAGGAGAAGAACTAGGCTATATTAAAAAAAGCCCACACTCGCCAGAGTGTGTTAGTTCAATA
>NZ_DS996855.1 GCF_000156655.1 Holdemanella biformis DSM 3989 | reverse complement strand
ATCACTCGTATGATCATATTGACTTGCCTTATAATCATTTGGCACTTCAACATAGATTCTGAACTTTCTTTTTGCCTGACTCTGAAAACAGCCTGGACATCTATTTTTTATAGATCTTCCAAATCTTTTCTTACGCTTTCCAGTTTTTGCACGCTTCTGCAGTTTCTTGGCATTCTTTGGCTCTGTCACAAAGATATCCCCTAAGCTTCTTAATTCATTCACTTCTTCATTGATGGCTAAATGTCGATTGATTGCATTGATTCTGCATAGCTCTGTATGTTTCGTTCTCAATTTCTTATAGCGATTTGAGTATGTCCACTTCTTCTTTCCTTTTTTGATAGTTCCATCCTCATTGTAGTTGTCTGGATTCATTGCTCTACGGCTTCTATCCATTGCACGATAGATCCGTCTTTCTTTTCGTTCATTGACTTCAATACAACTTCCTCTTTCCGCAAGATTCTTTAAACCAGCTTTCGTTTCTGTTGTATACGCAATTGTCTGAGTTCCAATATCACATCCAACAACACCATTTCCTCTACTGTGTTTAAAATTGCCAAAACGATCCTGTTTCGGTTTAGTTACACCTTCGATTGTGATATGTACATAGACTCTTAACTTACCACGAATCTTTTTACATACAAGACTCACATAACAAGGTCTGTATGTTGAAACACAAATA
>NZ_DS996856.1 GCF_000156655.1 Holdemanella biformis DSM 3989 | reverse complement strand
CACATCTACGTATTTTGCCATTCTAGAAGCATAAATCCATTTTGTCCAACCCTTCAATTCAACCGAATCTAGCACAAACATTGTATAAGCACGAATCTTCTTTAATAAGATATATGCCTCTTCTTTATTGACGCAACGATTTAAAACGCATACATCATAACTTCTTTCAGTAGCTTCTTTTAAATCGTCTACATAATTCCAATCCACAAAGTCAGGAATATGAAGTGTTAAACTTAAATCTTCATTTCCAACTTGTAAAACACTAATCTTGTTCAACTTGCTTCATAACTCCCTTCCATTTACGAATTAAACTTGCCGTATTATATTCCTTACCTAATTCATAAGAATAAATCATACACTTATTCCAATTCGTAATATTATCCAAATAATATTTCAAACCATTCAACACTTCAGACACTTCTTTGACAATAAAACCATTCTTTCCATCATGCACATATTGTGTATTAAAAGAAACAATTTGCGGAATGGCACTACTAATACATGATATCTGTAAATATAAATCCGGTCTTGACGTTAAATCCACCATAATACGCTGTTCACGCATACATTTAGAAATACTCAATTCATCCACACATTGATCTACAAAGAATTTGATTGGAACTTTCTTTTCTTCGTCCAAATCAAACTCAGCTTTATCATTCGTCTCTTTACGAGCCAATCTTTCATCTAGCCCATTTACTTTTAGTACTTCACAAGTAAAATTCAAAATAGAATCCACACGATCCCAATTCGCATTTCGCGTAAAGAAATGAACACGGG
>NZ_DS996857.1 GCF_000156655.1 Holdemanella biformis DSM 3989 | reverse complement strand
GGTAATCCGCAATTAGATAGGGTCGACTAAAAGTTGGCTTCAAAAATTGTAGGGTTGAAAACCCTATGAGTGTTTAAAGGATTATTAACTAGGGAGCAGAGATGTTTGAATCTCTGCTCCTTTTATAAGGGGTGATTTGAATCAATGTATTCAGTTAACTTGTCATATAATTCTTCGAATCTTATGTCAATGTATCCTCGTAGCTCTTCAATTTCAAATTTTATTTCATTGTTTTGAAGATTTCTGAAGTATTCAATCAGTTCGATAATGTCTAGTGCATCCATGATTATTTCTCCTTTGGCTCCAGGCTGAATGTTGCGTTTGGATCGAGTACATACATTACGCGGTTGCGGAAGCGAAGCCAGTTGGTGTAGCCGTTGGCATTGTTCTTGATACATTTGATGATCTTGTTTCGATTCTCAATGATTGCATTATTTACTTTTTTATTGCAGACCACCACCTGGCCTTTGTCTGCTTCAACTTTATACTCAGCACCTACAATCGTAAATGAATTGATGATCTCCTGTTTCCAGTTAATAAGATTATTGGAGAATTTGATCATTTCTTCAATGTTTGTATCAATGAAGCTGCGAATCAGAATTTCTAGATTCACTTTCGCATTGTCGATTGTAGATTTTGAATAGAAGTCTACAAGTTCTAGTTTTAATGAGTAACAAATAGTTAGATCATTATTGATTTCGAGTAGTTTTTTTCTTAAATCGTAGTAGTTCATATAGCTTTTAAAGTGAGAGTTGTATTTGCGCTCACGTTCTACATCAAACAGTCTTCCATGTTTATCTTCATCCTCTGGATTTTTGAATAACAACCAGTTGAATTTCTTTAGAAGATAGTATTCATCTGAAGCCTTATTATCTTTGTACCCTTTCATGACTTTAATACGTACTTCGTTCATTTTTTTGTGGAAATCTTGTGAAAGATGAAAATAATCCAAAAGCATACAAGAACATGGAAACACCTTATGTACAACATCCCGATACACTTCATACATGTCTGAACAGGCGTATTTTACCTTTTTCCGTTCTTCTAAAGGGATCTTTTGAAAATAGTTTAAAAGAAACTCCTTTTTACGGTTAGGCAGAACATCAACGGGAATCTGCTTTTTAAAATCAAGAAGAACACAGACGTACTTACTCTTTTCGGATTTGAAGGCATATACTTCATCAAAATTAATGATTTCCGGAAGCGGGTTTCTGCCAATATCCACATGATTATCAAAAATAGTAGAAACAGAAGTTGGAGAAACATGATATCGTCTGGCAACAGAAGTAAATGTCTCGTTGAAGTCTTTCAGATCCTTTAGAATATTATGCACAGTAAGGATCGATATTTTCTGGGATTTAAAGACAAAGGGATTGAATTCATAGTAGGTCTTTCCACAACATGGACATTTGTAGCGTCTTGCCCTGTATTTAATTATACATTTCTGTGTGGTAAGAGCCGAATGAGTGATCTCCTTGGTTACATACTCCTTGATTTTAGACGCAGTAAACCCACAGTAAGGACAAGCCTGATGTTTGTCTGCAAGTGTAACAAGAAGAACCATCATCTTATTGAATGTAGTACAGACAATATTGGTAATATCATCAGGATTCAGGTGAAAAAGATTGATTAATAGCAGTTTGAAAGCATCATTTTCGATCATAAGATCATCTCCTTTCTGATTTCAATGACATAATATCAAAAGAAATCAGAATCAGAGTTATAGCTCTGTTGGTAGTATACCAAGTGAACGATACCCGTGAGTGGATCCAAAAAGAATCTTGTGACACTTTAAAGATTCTATCTTCAAGTCGTTTTGCCTGAAATTTCTCCAATCTGGAAATAATGAATCCCAAAATTCGATTACACGAGCTTTAACTTTACGAATCGTTTGTAGCGCAACTTCAAAAGAAGTGATCAAATCATCATTCTCATCAAGTGTGACAATATAATAGATGAAAAGATAAGTGAACTGAGTGTAAGGAACAAAATTAGTTGGAAGCAAGGCATGAGTGGATTTACATTGAGCACATTGGATACGTTGAACAGGTATTTCAATCTTACAATCGCCACTGGAAATATCATCAATGATCACAAATCTTTTGTAGTGTCCATACAATATAAAAAGACCAACGACACCACAAACAGGACAATGTAAAGAAAGCAGATCAATCGAAGCAACAAAAGCCTGATAATCATTTTCATTCAAAATCATGTTGAAGTCGTTGATAATTTTCAGTATCATAATATTGTCTTAGAGGACGGATAGAAATCACAAACTTTGGTCGGTGAGGATTTCTATCTTTTTTTATTTACGTCCAATCCTTTCAAAAATACTGTAACAAAAAGGATAGAGAAATTAAACCCTAGAAGTATTTAAAGGTTGTCACTTTCTAAAAGCAAAAATCCCTATGACTTTTAAAGGTTGATTTATCCCTATCCAGATTTAGATATTC
>NZ_DS996858.1 GCF_000156655.1 Holdemanella biformis DSM 3989 | reverse complement strand
TTGATTATGTTGGAAAGATAAGAAATTCTTAATAAATTAACTGTTTGTTAACATTTGATTATAATTTTGGTTGGTAAACCGTGATAAAATCATAAATGTAAACGTTAACAAGGAGGAATTATGAAGGTTATTAATGTAGGGTTGAGCATATTGATTTCTATGGGATTGGCTGTCTCACCAATTCATGCCAATGAAATTGATAGCACGGATGAAACAAATGAAGTAGAGGCCGTAAATCAAGAAGAAACTACTGTGAATGATGAATCGAATGTAGAATCACAAACAGATGAAAAAAAGATTAGAAATATTTCCGTTAGAAGTGAAGATAGTAATACGGAATATACATTGGATGAAAATGAGACTAAAACTATTAAATTAATTGTTACTAAATGTTATGAGGATGGTACAGAAGAAGAAACTACAGATTATCAATATAAAATAAATAATACAGGTTCCAATATTTTTGTATCGAATTCTAAAGGAAAGATTCAGGATAATGTCTTATATTCTGGAAGTGATAACGTACTAAGTGTAAAAAAAACATCAAGGGGTGAAGCTTTTTTTAATGTTGATATAAGTATGGATGGCTATTACGTGAGTACATCATTTACTTTTAAGGGTACGAATTTAGTAAATATCACATTAAATGCAGGTGAAGGACATTTTGAAGATGGTACGTCGACTTTTACTTATAAAGGAGATAGTGGTATTTCATATATGTATCATGTTATTGCTCCAGAGGGATATGGATTTAAGGGTTGGTATGATGAAAATGGTGTT
>NZ_DS996859.1 GCF_000156655.1 Holdemanella biformis DSM 3989 | reverse complement strand
TTCCTGGTATATTGTAATTGACCCATCTAACTGGTCGACTACAATATACTTCTCCTTTCTTTCAACCTTTAATAACCGTGGTTGAAGGCGGTGTTGTTAATTTGTAAAATTGAATATGTGAATGTGGATTTGTATGTTCACTTCCTGTAGCTTGACTACTTCTGAAAGGTTCTTACCACACCTTATTCCAAAACAGTGATTAGTTAGATGAGTCTTTGAATTCGTATTTTGAACCAGGTTTTGTGGTCTAAGTGTTGTGGATAACCACTTTCACAAATTTTAATCAAGAAAGGATGTTTATTTATGAAATTAGTTGGTATTGATGTTGGAAAGAACAGTCATCACTTTTGTGTTATGGACAAAGAAACCGGTGAATTCAATGTTGCACCTTCTTCTTTTTCTAACAACAAAGAAGGATTTGACTCTCTGATCAACTCTCTTAAACCGTATTCTAAAAAATCAATTCTAATTGGTATGGAAGACACTGGGCATTACCATGTTGCTCTTCTAAAATTTCTTCTTAGCAATGGATATACCGTTGCCTTGATCAACCCTAAAACTACAGATCTTACCCGCAAGATGGAAGGCGGCATTACTAAGAATGATAAACTGGATACAATCACTATTTGTGATGTTCTAGATACTCCTGAGCGTAAGAAACAGTATCGTATTACTAAAGTTGACCGTTTTGATTTATACGAACAGAGACAATTGACTCGTCATCACCATAATCTAAAGGAAGAACTCAATGTCTACTGTAATCGACTACAGAAATCGATTGATCTTGTTTTTCCTGAATTCAACACTTTATTCAGTTCGAAATATAGCATTGTTTACATGAACCTTCTTAAAACGTTTGGCAGTGCTGAAGCTATTGCTTCTACAGATATTCGTACAATTCGTAAATGTTTTGAAGTCAAAGGAAGAGGCGGTCGCATTTCATTGACTCCGGAAAAATTAAAAGAATGTGCAAAGAATTCCATCGGAATCTCTTCTGAAGTTGAAACTATACAAATCAAACACTTGGTAAACCAAATCACGCTTATTAAAGAGCAAATCGCTGAAATAGATAAAAAAATAGAAGAGTTCTCGATCAAAAACAACTCTCCTATCCTAAGCATTCCAGGGATTTCTCATTTCTCTGGTACTTCTATTTTAGCCGAATTAGGAGATATTGGCAATTATTCCAAGCCATCTCAGATCATTAAATTTGCAGGAGTAGCACCATATCACTATGAATCGAGTCAATACAACGCCCAACATACTGGCATAACCAAGAAGGGATCTAAGTATCTTAGAAAGACTTTGTATCAAATCATACTGACTGTAATTAACAATAATCCTGTATTCAAGAAATACTATCTATTAAAGATTTCTCAAGGTAAAGGACACCGTTGTGCTCAAGGCCACTGCATTAGAAAGTTGCTTAGAATCATTTATCATTTACTAGAAACAGGACAATCATTTGATCCTGCATTATTAAGATAAGACCAATGCATCTAAATACATCTGAACTTTTAAAAAAATACATTTTAAAAGTTCTTTTCGTCATGCCTAAATTTAATCCAATATTCACATTTTCAAAGATCTATTTAAAACTAACTAAAAAATCTAGTTATTTTTGTATTTTCAAACTTTTTCATAAAAAATACTTGAATTTTATATAGTTAGCTTTC
>NZ_DS996860.1 GCF_000156655.1 Holdemanella biformis DSM 3989 | reverse complement strand
TTGGATAATAGAAATCAAGTAAAAATTAAAAAAATATCAATGATTTTTCATGGTTTTTATTGCACGCTGAAAATCCCTGAAGAAAAAGCGCTTTTTTTCAGGGTGGTTTAGGCGTATAATCTTGTTGTTATTTGTTGTACTGGTATAACTCACCAGTTTTGCACATGCTATAAATTATTCGGACTAATTTACTGGCACATGCAGTCTTTGCAGCTTTCGAACACATCGGGTTTGATTGCTGCTTTTTCTTTATATAGAAATCTTTAATACTATTATCATCTCTTTTAAGCCTTATAGAACACGTTACAGCCAGATATAATAAACACCTTAATCGTTTATTGCCTTTTTTAGTAATGTGCATATGATCCCCATCATTTTGTCCACTTTCGCTAATTCTTGGATCCAGTCCGGCAAAAGCTACTAACTCATTCTTCTTTTTAAATCTTGTCATATCACCTAGTTCTGCAATAATGCGTGCAGCTAGGTTATCTCCAATACCTGGTATGGATTTGATTATATTAAAGTCAGGTAGTTCCTGTGCAAGCTTGATCATTTCACCAATTGTTCTTTCAGCCTCTGCCATATCTTCATTTAATTTCTTGATGAATCTCTGAAGGATTAATACTTCAATATCATCCTTATCACATCCTGAATAGATGGTTTTAGAGTACTCTATGGCCTTGTCAGCCATTGTATCACTCACTGCCTGACGATGACATGTTTTGTTTTGAATCACTTTAGATACTGTGTTAATCTTCTTTTTCTGAAGTATTTCTGGATGTGGATATTTTTCAATGATAGCTAAAGCGACAGGACCATACAGATCATCATACAGCGTATCATAGCCTGGAAATACGATATCCAGCTGTGCTCTGAATGCAACCTTATCTTTTCTTATATGAACTAATATATCCTCATAATAGCGTGATAATTCCCTTAGTTCGTGATATATCGTTTCTTGTTTATGGCTGTTATGAAGACTATGGCTGTAATATGTTTTAGCGATTGATTTGGGATCAAGCTTATCTGTTTTTGGACTTCTTAGTGAATCATTCTTTCTTGTTTTAGCTGATAATAGTGGATTGATAATAAACTGCTTAATATTGTTGTCTTCAAGCACTTTCTTAAGGACACGATGGTAAACTCCTGTTGCCTCATAAACAACACATACTTCTGTTTCTAGCTTCTTTTCCATCTCCCTGACAAGATTCACTATCTCATCAAATCCTTCTTTGTTGTGCTTTATTGAACGTGAACCTGTATACTTCACATTCAAATCCTTGAATGCCTGGTAATCTGATTTACCCTTAGAGACATCAATGGATACTATTGGACCTTTCATAGATCATACCTTCTTTCCTTGAATATTCGAAAGCATAACTTCCCGATTTATGACTATCTATTTTCGTCTTACATGCAGGCTCTATCAATAAATCAAAAGGCCTATTTGGATATAAACTGACTCATGTCATAAAAGGAAGCAGAGAACTTTTTTTGACGAAATCACAACAGTGTTTCCAAGAACCGCTCTCTCTGCTTTCTTAAGTCTATTATAGTGTATGCCTACAAAATAAAAGACTAGAAGTTAAATTTAAGTATCCTCTAGTCAGTATGTTTATTTAGTGAAGAGAAGAACGATACATTAATAGTCATAGCTATCAATCGTTGTTTACGAGCTTACCTTATGGATGTCTCAAGTTATAATGATTAACTTCTCTTCAGTGATATGATATCACTTCTAAATAAAATAAAAAACTAGAATTATTACCTGAATAACTTCTAGTTCTATAATACGAAAAG
>NZ_DS996861.1 GCF_000156655.1 Holdemanella biformis DSM 3989 | reverse complement strand
CTCCATATATCAATCAGAGTTACATCAATATTCTTTTCAAAGAGTACATTAAAAATTTTTCCTTTTATGTTCCAACCATGCGTTTCCATAATCTTCGAGACACGTACGCTACACTTATGCTCAAAAACGGATGTAATATATTCACTTTAAAGAAACTGTTGGGACATTCAAGCTTTTCTTCTACATCACGTTATATCAAGTACGATATTTCTGATTTAGCACAGGCTCCAGTTCTTTCTTCTTTGATGGAAATTGAGTAATGGTACATATTCAAGACATATTCAAATACATGGATATCGAAGGTAAAATCGATTATTCAAAATTGAACCACAAACAGAAAAAAGCTCTTCGCAATATCATTGAATGTAAAACAGAAGTAATGGGATTCAATACAGATACTTGTGAATGCTGCGGTCATACTGAGATTCACTACAATTCATGTAAAAATCCAAACTGCCCTGAATGTGGAGCTGTAGACAAAGAGATATGGATACATAAGCAGGAACGTTTTACTTTGAATGTGAATTATTTTCATGTTGTATTTACGATTCCCAATGAATTAAACATACTTTGTCTAATGGATCCAAAATTCATGTACAAGGCTTTGTTTGATGTTTCTGCAGAAACCATCAAAGAACTGTCAAAAGACAAAAAGTATCTAGGAGCTAAAATTGGATTTACTTCCGTACTTCATACTTGGGGACAGAACCTTTCTTTACATCCGCATATCCATATGATCGTTCCTGGTGGTGGAATTGATTCAAATGGAAAATGGAAAAATTCAAAAAAGAAATTCTTTCTTCCAGTAAAAGTAGTATCTAAATTATTTAAAGGAAAATTCCTAAGCTATACTAAAAAGAATTTTGATCAAAGAAAAATCAAAGATGAAGAACAGTTTCAAAATATTATAAATACCTGTTATTCCAAAGACTGGGTTGTATATACTAAAAAGCCAATGAAAAGTGCAAAACATGTTGTCAAATATCTTGGAAGATATACACATAGAATTGCGATAAGTAATGCACGTATCAAAAAGTATGAAGATAATAAAGTGACATTTTCGTACAAAGATTATTCAGATCATAATCAAATAAAGGAAATGACTTTAGACGACACAGAATTTTTTCGTAGATATATGATGCATGTACTTCCACCAAATTTTATGAAGATCCGCCATTATGGATTTCTAGGAAACCGTAATAAAGAAGAAAGAATAAAAGCTGTACGAACTGCTACAAACACGAAAAATCCAGGACCATTACTAATTGACTATGAACAGATTATTTCGGATATATTAAAAAGAGACGTTTCCATCTGCATCAAATGCGGACAAAAACGCCACTATCAATTGGAATAATCCCACAAATTCCAAAGTCACCAGCCCAATGAAATCATTGGGTAAGGGGACCATACCCAATATACAGAAAAATCGTGAAAAATGGAACCTTTAAATCAAATATTTCGATAGAAACTAAAATTTTTAGAGGATAAGCAATTATACTTTTATCCATACAGAGATGTGTTAGTTCAATAAAATTAAAACACCAATGTTGTACAATAATGTGCTTCGATTGGTGTTTTTTATCAACATTGATGTATTAATTTTCTAATGTATTATA
>NZ_DS996862.1 GCF_000156655.1 Holdemanella biformis DSM 3989 | reverse complement strand
TGAATATAACGGATGGGCAAGCCCATCCAATACGGTAAAATAAGTCCAGTTGATACGGTGACGAAGTCCATTGAATCCGTTGTATAAGTCCACACCTATATTGTAGATATAAACTATCATCCTCCTGTTGTAAGATAAAAACAGGTAAGTAAGTATACTTATCTAGTCTTGCGATTAGGAGGTGTTTTTTTATGCGAGATGTTAAAAAAGTTTTGGAAATGAGATCACAAAACTATAGTCAGCGACAGATTTCTGTATCTCTTAAAATTTCAAGAGATACAATAAGAAAAATTTTTAATGTAGCTGATGACAAGAAAGTGTGTTGGTCATCTGTTAAAGATCTCAGTGAATCAGATGTCCAAAATTTATTATTTGAACAGGAGACGAAAATCAATTTATCCATTAAGCAACCTGATTTTGATTACATTCATAAGGAACTGTTAAAGCCAGGAACCACAATCAAACTGCTATGGGAAGAATATGTTGATGATTGTCGGTCAATCAAGAGTCCTTTTTACCAGTATAGCTACTTTTGCGAACGATATCGTGATTACGTTAAAAAGCATAATCTTACGATGCATATCAATCATAAACCGGGTGATAAAATGATGGTTGATTGGAATGGCACCCGTATGTATGTGTATGATCGTTACACAGGAGAAGCAATCCCTGCATATTTATTCGAGGCAACATTACCATTTAGTATGTACAGTTATGTTCAAGCATGTCCAAGCATGAAAATCAATGATTGGGTCGATTGCCATATCCAGGCTTACCGTTATTTTGGCGGAGTTACAAGGATTCTGATTCCAGACAATCTAAAAGTAGGAATTATCCAAAACAAGAAATATGAGGATCCAATATTAAACAAATCATATCAGGAAATGGCAGACTATTATGATACAACTATTATTCCAACAAGAGTGCGTAAGCCTAAAGATAAGGCAGCTGTTGAAGGCGCGGTTGGAGATTGTACAGTAGCCATTGTCGGTAAACTTAGAAACAGGAAATTCTTTTCGTTTGAGGACCTAAACAAAGCAATTATCAAAGAATTGGACAATTTCAATAACAGACCTTTTCAGAAAAAGGAAGGTTCCAGAAAAAGCGTATATTTAGACGAAGAACTTCCGTTTATGAAAGCTCTGCCTGAACAGCCATTTGAGTTGAGTGTATGGAAACGAGCTAAAGTTCAATTAAATTATCATATTTCGATAGAAAAAATGAATTATTCTGTGCCATATGAATACGTTGGAAATTATGTAGATGTAAAAGTCACAAAAAGAACTGTAACTGTATATTATAAAATGAATCAAATTTGTACCCATGATCGATTATATGGTCGTATCAATCAATACTCAACAAATGAAAGTCATATGCCGGAGAATCACCAAAAATTTCAATGGAACAAAGACCGTTTTATGAAGTGGGCTGCCTCTATTGGAGACAATACTTCGATTTTAGTTTCCAAACTGTTTGATCGTTATAAAGTTGAAGAACAAGCTTATAAAGGTTGTATGTCATTGTTGAAACTATCAGATAAATATGGAAAAACCAGACTGGAAAATGCGTGTCAATTGGCGTTGGATCACATCAGTCAGCCTGGCTATAAAAATATTAAGATGATATTACAGTCAAATCAAGATTTGAAAGATAAAAATGATAATGTACAAAGTGAATGTGATATGCATGCCTTTGTGCGAGGAAAAGACTATTACGGAGGCAAGAACAATGGATAAGAGTGAATTGATAGAAAAATTGAAGAAAATGAGATTACCAGTTATTGCAGAACAATATGAATTACAAAGTGCAAGCCCAGAATACAGTCAATTATCATTCGATGAACGGTTCAGCGAATTAATTGATATGGAATATGATAGTCGAGTAAATCATACAATAGAAAGATTTATCAAGAATGCACATTTTTATGATTCTACAGCAAGTATGGAATCAATTAATTATAATCCAGACAGAAAACTCGATCGCTCGCAAATGGATGAATTGTCTACAAACAATTATATAAACAACGGGTTGAATGTAATTTTTGTAGGAGCATCCGGCTGTGGTAAAACATGGTTATCAAACGCTTTGGGGATCCATGCCTGTAGAGATAGAAAAACAGTTTTATATATTCGATTACCAGAACTATTCTCAAAATTTGAAGAAATGAGGATTCAAGGAAAATATAATGAATATCTAAAAAAACTAGGAAAGTATGATTTAATGATACTAGATGAATTCTTATTAAAATCGACAAGTGAATCAGAAAGAAGTGATCTACTTGAATTGATGGAAATAAGGTGTAATAAGAAATCAACAATATTCTGTAGTCAATATTCATTTGATGGTTGGCATCAATTATTAAATGGAGGACCTATAGCGGATGCGATATTAGATAGGATAATTAATTCATCTTATTTGATTACATTACATGGAAAATCATTAAGAGAAACATACTCTAAATTAAAAGATAAGAAATAACCAAAAAACACGGTTGATTTAATTTGACCGTGTTTTTTAGTGGACTTGTATTACGTATTAAGATTTAAAAAAGATGGACTTCTTTAACGGATTATGTGGACTTCTGTAGCATATTGCATGGACTTCAGATAGCGGAATACTCA
>NZ_DS996863.1 GCF_000156655.1 Holdemanella biformis DSM 3989 | reverse complement strand
CTTTAGATAATTTTTGATTATAATCAACTGAATAATTTGTATTTTCAAAAACAGGAGAATTCGATTCAGCATAAACATAAACCTTATTCTTATCCTCTTGATAAATTTTAATTGTATAATGCACAATATCATTTTTATTAGAAACATATTCCTTATTTGGAGATACTTTCTCTTCATAAATCAATGTTAAATCTTTATTAGAAGTACTTGTATCTGTTTCATTTTGAAATATAAAGAATAAGGATAAACATAAAACAATACTACTAACAACTACAACAATCATTCTCTTTGACTTCATCTTTGGCGCACCCTTCTAACATTACGATTCATGAAATGTCTTCCTATATATCTATAGGCAAATCCTTTTAGCCTTGACATTTGTTGATGGTGTTCTTTTAGTAAATCTTCCGGACAATCATATACACCAAAATCTTGTGTAATTCCTTCACTTTGGATATATGTAGAGTTACGATTAAAATCAATAGTAGGATTTCTAAAATCTTTTACTGCTACACCATATCCACAAAATGCACCTTTACAATTTGGAAATTGATTTTGCAATTTTTTGAGATATGTACGATCTAAAATAAATCCTTCAAGTTCAATCCACTGATTCTCAAAATATATTTCCACCCAACTATGAAATATGTTTTGCGGTGCACTCCAATACACTAAGCCAGTCATGGCTCCTTTTTGAAGTCTTTTATCAATTGTGAAGCCATGAATTCTACATGGAATCTGACAAGCTCGTAAAAGAGCCATAAATAAGGTCCCTTTTGTATTACATTGGCCATAGCCATCGAATAATACTTTTGATGCACAAATCGCATCATCTTCATTATATCCAAAT
>NZ_DS996864.1 GCF_000156655.1 Holdemanella biformis DSM 3989 | reverse complement strand
GAATTCTTCTCTAGTTCACAGTTATCACAGTTCATGGATCAACAAAACCCTCTTGCTGAGTTGACAAATAAACGTCGTATTTCAGCTTTAGGTCCAGGTGGTATCAGTCGTGATCGTGCAAGTTTTGAAGTTCGTGACGTTCACAACTCTCACTATGGTCGTATTTGTCCAATCGAAACACCTGAAGGACCAAACATCGGTTTGATCAACAACTTAACAACTTATGCTCGTATCAATGAATATGGATTTATCCAGACACCTTATCGTAAAGTAAATGCAGATGGTACTGTTAGTGAAGATACTGTTTACTTAAGTGCGGACGAAGAAGCAGATTATGTAATTGCTCAGGCCAATGAGGTTCGTGATGGTCATTTAGTAAATGAACGTGTCGTAGCTCGTAAGGCTGGTGAAAC
Source organism: Holdemanella biformis DSM 3989 (assembly GCF_000156655.1). Classification (GTDB taxonomy): domain Bacteria; phylum Bacillota_I; class Bacilli_A; order Erysipelotrichales; family Erysipelotrichaceae; genus Holdemanella; species Holdemanella biformis. Next base: position 166 of record NZ_DS996864.1, on the reverse strand, counting down.
AATTATTGCCGATCGTGAAGAAGTAGAACTTGCCGACGTCAGTCCAAAACAGATTGTATCTGTAGCGACTGCTTGTGTTCCATTCTTGGAAAACGATGATGCCTCTCGTGCCTTAATGGGTGCCAACATGCAGCGTCAGGCCGTTCCATTATTAGTTCCTCATTCA
>NZ_DS996865.1 GCF_000156655.1 Holdemanella biformis DSM 3989 | reverse complement strand
GCCATTTTTAAAAGAAAAACTGGCAGGTGCCAGTTAGTTAATCAATTCGATTTGCGCTCGTATAATCATAAAATTCATTAAACACATAGTCTTGTAACTTTTTAAATGTATTTAAATCTTTTCCACCACAAGGTTTATTGTCGATTTTATTTACTCTTTTACAAATATGTGTACTGCTAGATACTATAATTTCATCCGCATCTAATAATTCTTGTAAAGAATATACCTTTTCTTCATAATGAATATTTAGTGCTCTACAAGCCTCTAATAAATGTTTACGTGCAATACCCGGTAAAATATATTCGTCGCAAGGCGCTGTAATGAATACTCCATCTTTTAAAATAGAAACATTACTATGTGCACATTCTGTTACTCTATCTTTGCCCCTATGTAAAATACATTCATCATATCCATGATTGTGAGCATTGGTTGAATACATTACTGCAGGAATTAAATTTATTGTCTTAATGTTATTGTGAAAAAAACGTGTATCTTCCATTGTTACTACAGACATTTCTTTATTTGGATCCGTTAAAGCTTTTGGAGTAATCATTACCCATAAGTTTCCAACCATATCATCCGAATATATGTGATTACGTATACCCGTCCCTCTAGAAACTTGCCAATATACAAATTGCGTTGGTGAATCTACTTTTTTTACTAATGAAATTAATAAATCTTGTAGTTCTTCCTTTTCATAAGGAATTTTTATATTTAAAAGTCTAGCACTATTATAGAAACGATTCAAATGATCTTGTAGCGCAAAAATTGTGTGATTATTCGCATAAGAAGCATCGTATACTCCATCACCAAAATAACAAGCACGATCTAGCATGGGTACTTGCATATTTTCTAATTCATCTATTTTTCCATTGTAAAAACCTAAATTTTTCATAATATCCTCTTTTCGTTCCCATATATTATATGCCGAAATG
>NZ_DS996866.1 GCF_000156655.1 Holdemanella biformis DSM 3989 | reverse complement strand
AAAGATGAAAGTAAGACCATCTGTTAAACCAATCTGCGACAAGTGTCGAGTAATTCGACGCAAAGGACGTGTGATGGTAATTTGTGAAAACCCAAAACACAAACAGAGACAAGGAAACTAAAGTAGGAGGAAACTAAATGGCTCGTATAGCAGGAGTAGATATTCCAAACGACAAGCGAGTTGTCATTTCATTGACATACATCTATGGTATTGGATTGACAACATCAAAGAAGGTATTGGAAGAAACAGGCATCAGTGAAGATGTTCGAGTAAAAGATTTAACTGAAGAACAATTAAATGCAATTCGTAAAACAATCGATGCAATCAAAGTCGAAGGAGACTTAAGAAGAGAAGTACAATTAAACATCAAGAGATTGATGGAAATTGGATGCTACAGAGGAATGCGTCACAGAAAAGGATTGCCAGTACGTGGACAAAGAACAAAGACAAATGCAAGAACACGTAAAGGAAAAGCCAAGACAGTGGCTAACAAGAAGAAGTAATAGGGAAGGAGAGTAAAGAATGGCAAAAGTACAAAAGACACGTAAAAGACGTGTTAAAAAGAATATTGCGCGAGGATGTGCACACATTCACTCGACTTTCAATAATACAATCGTAACGATTACAGATGAAAACGGAAATGCAGTAGCATGGAGTAGTGCAGGAGCATTAGGATTCAAAGGAAGTCGTAAATCAACACCATATGCAGCACAGTTAGCAGGAGAAGCAGCTGGAAAAGCAGCAATGGATCACGGAATGAAGACAGTATCCGTAGATGTAAAAGGACCTGGACCTGGACGTGAAGCAGCCGTAAGAGCATTACAAGTTGCAGGTTTAGAAATTACAATGATCAATGATGTAACACCAATTCCACACAACGGATGTCGTCCACCAAAACGACCTCGTGGATAGT
>NZ_DS996867.1 GCF_000156655.1 Holdemanella biformis DSM 3989 | reverse complement strand
AATGTCATTAAGTTAAGCTAAAATAACAGTGACAGCGATATATTCTTATTAAGTTAAGCCTGGATACAATTTTATATCCAGGCTTTTAATCATACTGTAGTTAAAAATGTGATGTTTTAGGCATGACGAAAAGACAAATTTTTACACCTTAAAAAAATTTGCCTATGACTCGAATATGAAATATAATCAGTGTAGCGCTATGAGGCTTTTGTATTGAACGGAACAACTGATTGAGGTTTCATATTGCGCGGATATTTTCTATCTGGTCTTACTGGGGCCAGATATTTTTTTATTCTTTTTACCAATTCTTCTGTTCCAATTAATTTCCTTAACCAAAGCCTCATATTTGTTACGGCAGTAGATAGATTCACTTTGTAAGTATGTTTCCTTTTGTCAGATTGTTCTACTTCGATTCTTTCGGTAATGATATTTGTTAAGCAATGTAATAGAATTGCTGCATAGATTTCCTGTTGTATGAAATTACGCTTTTTTGAATGAAATGCCATCATTCCAATAATGTATTTCAATACTTTAAACGCTGTTTCTATATCCCATCTCATGTGATACATTTTCTTTAGTTCATTCAAATCAAATTCATCTCTTGTCAGATTTGTTACCAGACATTCATAGGTGTCATCCGTAATCTTAAAGCGAACAACTCTTAGATTCATTTTATAAAACTCTTTTGTTCCAAAATAATTAAACTCAGACTTGTTAGAAATGAATGTATATTTGTGCTTATTGGCTTTAGTTTCATTTGTTTGCTTACGAGTCAGTATTTTAGTAACATCTAAATCGAATTCTTCATCTGGTAAATTTAGATTTGAAAGAATTGAACCAAATACATCTATATCTTTAATACGAAATACAAACTTCTGATTATTTTCTATACAACATGCAATCAAATTGTATTTCTCATAGCCTCTATCAGCAGTAATAATCGAGTTTTCTGGATAATCATGTTTCATAATCATTTCCATTAATGCTGCACATTCTCTAGTCTTGTTTGCTGTATCAATACTTGTATCCCAAAAAACATGATTGATACAGTCATACAATCCGTTGATATGAAACTGACTAAATGGTTTATTATTGCCGTTCTGTCTTTTAGTATCTTCATCCTTTTCATCATAGGCAATATTTACATCTGAACCATCACAAGCTAGAACATGATATCCTTTCCAAGTCTTATAGTCATCAAATGCATTGACAAACAGATGCATGATTCTTTGAAAAGCACTGATATCAAGCTTATCTCTTTGTTGGCAAAGAGCCGAAGCAGTAGGTAAAAAATCAATATCATTAAAGTACTCACACAGTTCAGAGTTTAAACTTTTAGACTGCATCTGGATAATAAAGTGAATCAGTGTTTCAACTGGAAGTTTTCTCTTACGAGTAAAATCACTAATAGGGTCATTGCAGTAACAAGCGATGTTGTTACAAACCGTTTTAATAGAACGGTTAAAAACATCTAAAATCTTATCTGGAATCATAGGTAAAAATCCTCCTCTATAATTCCTTCGGATTATGTTTAAAATTCCGGTTTTTTGCTTGTCAAGTACTTTTTACACTTTTTG
>NZ_DS996868.1 GCF_000156655.1 Holdemanella biformis DSM 3989 | reverse complement strand
CTTATCATTTGGACATAGATAACAGTCGTATTCTTCATCATAGACATATTCGTATTTTTTAAAGAAGCCTTTTTTGGTCATTGGTCTTTTATATGGCATATAAGGAATCTGATCATTTTGTACAATGGCTCTGCATATTGCGGGTGTCATATATCCGGCATCTAACGAAATATTCTTAATCAGGTATCCATATTTTCCATTGATCAATTCTTCATAGGCATCAAAAAAACTAACACTATCATGTACATTTCCAGGAACTGTTGTAACTGCCAGTACGAACGAATTCTTATCGCAGAAAGTTTGATGCGAGTACGCAAAACATTTCTCTTTCTCACCTTTATGGAAGCAGCCACTTTCTGGATCTATAGTGCTTTCTGTAATTGTTTTAGTTGAAGTTTTTTTTACTTCTTCACCCGTTTCTTCATCATGTACATATTCTGTATGCACCATTGAATCAAAGGCTCTTTACCTATACATTCTCTATCCTCGTTGATTTCAACCAACAGATCATCTTCGTATTTCTTTTTGAGGATCTCTACTTCTTTTTTGACACTTTTTCTTTTATTGGCATTTGCCTTCTGATGCGTACTGTCTCCAAATACCGTTGTGAAATCGACAAAACCATAATCAACGGCCTGTTCTAATATTTCCATAAAGATCTCTTCAAATATAGTTGAGTCTTTATATCTACGAATATAGTTCTGAGACCATGTAGAAAAGTTTGGAATCTTCTCATCAATA
>NZ_DS996869.1 GCF_000156655.1 Holdemanella biformis DSM 3989 | reverse complement strand
GGTCAAAAGAAAAATTTATTCCCACCTTTAAGTTGGAATAACCTTTACATTAAATTTTATTTTAGGTGTAGCATTTACTAGTACCAAACAGTTTGATACTTCCGTAATTCCTTCTTTTTTTAGGAAGGTGTTATTTATGTCTCATTTTAAACATTTGGTTCTTGAGGACCGTATTACTATTCAGTCTGATTTACATGATGGCTTGTCTTTCAAAAAGATTGCTTCTCATATAAATCATGATTGCACTACAGTTTCTAGTGAAATTCGTAATCATCTTACTGTCGTTGATGATATGTGGCCTACAAATCGTAAGCACAATCGCTGTGTCCATTATGTTGACTGTAAGAAACGCCATGTTTGTAACTTTTGCCAGTCTATAAAAAACAATCTGTGTAAATACTGTGATCAGGTGACTTGTTCTAAAAGTTGCCCTGACTACAAGGAAAAAGTGTGCGATAGACTTTCGAAAGCTCCTTATGTATGTAATGGTTGTGATTCAACACGTAGATGTCCTCTTCAAAAAAAGTTCTATGATGCCAAGGAAGCACAGCTTGATTATGAACGTACTCTTAGCGATTCCCGTTCAGGTGTAATGATCACTGACGATGAGCTTGCTGAACTGGACAACCTAATCAGTCCTTTAATCAAAAATGGTCAGTCCATTTATCACATTACTATCAATAATTCTGATCAAATCAACTGGTCCTCCAAAACACTCTATACGTACATCAATAAAGGATTGTTACAGGCCAAACCAATTGATATGCCTAGAGCTGTTCGTAGAAAGCCTAAAAAGAATAAATCTATTAATCATAAAGTAGATTCAAAATGTAGGCAAGGTCGTAATTTCGATGATTATCACGCATATATGAAAGAACACCCTGATTCTATAGTTTGTCAGATTGATACAGTTGAAGGTAAAAAAGGTGGAAAATGCATTCTTACTTTGTGCTTCGTAACGCTTAAATTCCAGTTTGGAATTCTTAGAGAACACAACGATTCCCGCAGTGTTACACAAGCTTTCCAATACCTTTATTCGATCATGGATCATAATTTATTCCATCTTCTGTTTGATGTCATTCTGACTGATAACGGAACTGAATTCAGTAATCCAACCGCTATTGAATCACTAGACGACAATGGTATCCATCCTCATGTATTCTATTGCGAGCCAAACCGCTCAGATCAGAAAGGATCTTGTGAAAACGACCATTCAAACTTTCGTAGAATTGTACCTAAAGGTACGAATATGGATCCATATACACAAGAGCTGATTGATCTGATTTTTAGCCATGTCAACTCATTCAGTCGAACTTCTTTAAACGGACATACTCCTTATGAATCTTTTAGATTTCTGTATGGACAGGACATCCTTGATTTATGGCATATTCGCTATATCAAACCTAACGATGTCATTTTAAAGCCGTTTCTGGTAAACCAATTTTTCAAGAATGAAGGTGAGTGCCATGATGATGTACACTAGAAGATCAGAAGCCCTTCTCCACTTTTTACACCAGAACGACAATTACGATGATCCATTCAATGTAAAGATTTTTATTTTTATACAGGCATTCGATTATCGGACGAAACAAAACTTTGATCTGTACATCATTCGTCAAAATCCTGACGGCAGCCTATACTGCCTAGTTGACGCTTATGAAGACCGGAATTATCTTCTGCTCCAGTCTTTCAGCCCTGATTGCCTGGACGGAGTTTCCATGTGGTTCAAAGTTTATAAAAAGAATCAGCGCCCTACACTTTTTGAAAAAGGCGATCAGCTTTATCGAATGAAAAACCATATAAAGTAAGGAAGTAAATCATGTAGATTTTTCCCATTACGGATAAACTGTTTGGATAACACAACAGGGATGGGATTTACCAATTCAAAAAAAATCAGTATTTCACCCCAACCTTTCCTATACTCTTTTTTCGTGTAAAAATCCATATTCAATGATATTTTATACTTAATTCACAAAAAAAAACACAAAAAAATGAGGTCAAATTTAGTGAATTTGGAATTACTAAATTCAACCTCGTAGTATTTACTATTTCTCAATGGGATTTAGTTTTACAATTGAG
>NZ_DS996870.1 GCF_000156655.1 Holdemanella biformis DSM 3989 | reverse complement strand
TTCACAAGTCCAAAGCTATTACTCTTTCCTTCATAAATAGATTGATCATAAATACTTCGACATATGTAGAATAGATTATGTACGTCTTCTTCATTAAAATTATATGAAGTATTCCCCGTGATTTCAATCAGATTCATTTGGTAGTCATGGAAATAGGATTCAAACCTTTCATCCACCTCGACTAGCTCAGAAAGCTGTCTAGCTGCATTCCAAGGCCTTTCTCCTGTATAAAATACAAGAATATGCACCATGGGTAGTTTTTCTTTAGCCTTATTCTTCTTTAACTTCTTTAACATTCGATCATACGCTACAAATTCATATACTGCCGCTCTTACAACCATCGAAGCATCCACATAACTTTGATTCTCAATAATGAATGCACTATAAAGATTTCCATCATTGTACTTACGAATCACATCCACATGCTTTTCTAGATCCATATTCGTATCATTCATCTCAGAATCGAGTTCTTCACAATTCTCTGGTTTAAGAACTTTTTCTCCATTAAAGAAGTACGCATTAAAGAAGTCGACAAAATAGGTATTGTTTTCTAGAAACT
>NZ_DS996871.1 GCF_000156655.1 Holdemanella biformis DSM 3989 | reverse complement strand
TGCAATAAATGAGAAAAGAATTGAAGTATTAAACAAGACTGTATCCATTCAATCTAGGATGCTTGCTTCTACTTTAGGTATTGAAGAAAAAGAAGTATTGAATGTGATTGAAGCTTATTCAAATGCACTATCATTACTTGATGATTATGACCATGGAACCATCCCTAAACCTGATGGCATTGCTTCTATTTATCGTTTAAGTTATGAAGAATGTCGTGAATTGATTGATTCCATGAAATATGGCAACTTTTCAAATGTATTTGGCGTTGAAAAAGAGGAAGGAAAACTCAACGGAATCTTAGCAGCTATCTATCAAAACGTTTTTGGAACTGAATTATATCCAAGTATCGAAGAAAAGGCTGCAAATCTTCTTTACTTCTTAATAAAAGACCATCCATTTGTAGATGGTTGTAAACGCATAGGAGCTTCTATATTCCTTGAATTTTTAAATAAGAATAAACATCTCATTATCGACGGAAAACAAATTATTTCAGACAGTGCACTTGTTGCCATTACTTTAATGATTGCAGAATCCAGACCTGAAGAAAAAGAAACAATGGTCAAACTAGTAATGAACTTCTTAAATGCTTAGGATTTTTCACAACAACAAATGTTATTCTCTCTAAACCTAATCCTTTTTACATACCAGTCAAACACTGGATATGTAGGAGGGGCATCAAATCATCGTATTTTGTGCTTCTAATATCATCATGTATAGGCACTCATTGGAGGTTCGCAAAAATGAATATTAGCTGGCATTTTCGCCAAATTTTATTCAAACTCATTTAAAAAAAAGCAATAAAATCAACCGATTCTATCGCTAATTTCTATCGTCTCAAAGTGTCTAAAACCCTTTGTTTATAGGCTTATGGCGTCCCAGATAGGAGTCGAACCTACGACCTTTCGCTTAGGAGTTGAACCCATGTTTTGTCCGCTTGATATCGTGAAGTGTTAATTGTGCCGTAAATACGGCATTTTTAGCACTTTTTCAATTGTTCATTTTTGTCCGTTTTGTGCTAATAAATGGGTTCGAATGATGGTTCGGATGACGTCATCCGAACCCCTCTAATTAGCAAAATATTAGCAAAAAAGTTCGGATACGCGTAGGTCATCCGAACACTTTTCCCCCATTTTTGGGTGCGTTTGACGTGCATTCGAACCCTACGGCACGGAGCCCGAAAAAATTTGGAGCCCCCGACAGCATCCGAACCGTTCGGATGCTCTTTTGGATGCCTACTTTGCCCCAAATACGCTCTTCTGTAGTCTAAAACATGGGTTATGGAAAGAAAATTATTACAATTTTGATGAATAAAGCTTACTATGCTATAGTTTCTTTAAAGAAACTCTTTATTAAAATCATTCAAATATAAAAAGATTGGAGAAAACATGAACAATGAAATTATTAGATTTGTAAATGGCGATTTACAACTAGATGTTACAGTATCACCTGATAACGAAACGGTTTGGCTT
>NZ_DS996872.1 GCF_000156655.1 Holdemanella biformis DSM 3989 | reverse complement strand
TGGATGTTGTACGGCGTTGTAATATGTGGTATAATAGTTCTATATAAGGAGTCTTCCCAATGAAACTTAACTACGACAGAAAATCTAAAGATCCTACCTACTTCATTCAGGTTGGGATTCGCAATGGTAAAAAGGTTACCACAAAGAATGTTGAACGTATTGGTAAACATTCAGAATTATTAAAGATTACAGATGATCCTTTAAAATATGCCAAACAAAGAGTTAAGGAATATAACGAAAATATAAAGAACAGTAAAGTCGAATATAATATCACTGTTAATTTTGATGACAAAGTCATCAATCAAGGAAATACTGTTTCTAAATCCACTTGTAAGAATACTGGCTATTTCTATTTGAAAGAACTTTATTCATCTCTTGGAATCTCTGATTTCTTTGATAAAGTATGCAGCGGACGTAAAATAGCTTTCAATCCAAATATGATAAATATGGTTCTTACTTTTTCTCGGATTCTTGATCCAGGAAGCAAGATGCATACTTTAAATAATCTTACTGGTTTCTATGGTGATTTTGATTTCTCACACCAGGATATCCTTCGCTTCATGGATATACTGGAAGAAAATTATGATGAGTATCTTTCTCATTTATTTGAATCAAGCAACAAAGTAATCAAAAGAAATATGAATGTGTGTTATTTTGACTGTACAAACTTCTATTTTGAAAAAGAATCCGAAGACGAGGATGTATATGATGAAATCACAGGTGAACTGATCAAAGGACTTCTAAAATATGGTGTATCTAAAGAACATCGTCCAAATCCAATCGTTCAGATGGGACTTTTCATGGATGCCGATGGAATTCCTTTAAGTATGTGTATCAATCCAGGAAGTGACAATGAGTCCCTTTGTGCTGTTCCAGCTGAAAAGAAGATGCTTAAAATGTTTGAGAATAAGGATATCATCTACTGTTCAGATGCCGGACTAGGCTATAATGACACAAGATTATTTAACGACTTTGGCGGAAGAAAGTTTGTAGTAACACAATCCATCAAGAAATTGAACAGTATTCTAAAACAGGCCGTGTTCAATGATTACGATTACCGTTTTTCTCAAGACGGAAAGCCTGCATCTTTAGAAACAATGAAGACATTTGATCGCACATTAAAAGAAAACAGAAATTATTACGATGGATACATCTATAAATCTATACCAGTTGATAAGCTTGTGGACTTAGGTCTATTCGAAGTCAAACAATACAAGAACGGAAAAACAAAGAAGGTAAAATCAAAAGGAAACCTAAAACAAAGAATTATCGTAACCTATTCAAGAAAGATGGCCGAATACCAGAAAACAGTACGAAACAGACAGATCGAGCGTGCTAAAAAAATACTGGCCAACATGGATCCTGACAACTTCAAAAAAGGACCAAACGATGTGACCAGATTTATTAAGAGTGATAAAGAAAAGAAGAATTACTATTTAGATGAGGCTCGTATTGAAGAAGAAGCTAAATATGATGGATTCTACGCTGTTGCCACAAATATATTTGATATGAAGGAAACAGAAGTTTTGGATATCCAGTCAAGAAGATATAAAATCGAAGATTGTTTCCGTGTCTTGAAAACAAATTTCAGCTCAAGACCCGTATATCATCACAAAGAAAACAGAATAAAAGCTCATTTCCTTATCTGTTACACAGCCTTATTGATTTATCGCTTACTCGAAGTCAAATTAGACAGAAATAAAACTCATTTCACAACAGAACAGATCATCGAAACATTGCAGAACATGAATGTGGTTAACTGCTCCGATATGTACTACCAGGCCTGTTACACAGGCTCAGATGTACTGGATTCACTTGAACAACTGTTCGATTTAAAACTGAACCGAAAATACTATCAACCAAAAACATTAAATAAATTTAAAAAAATTTGAAAAATAAAATTCCCATACAACATTTCATAAAAGTAAAAAATGAGCGTAAAGCCTTTGAACTAAAGGTTTACGCTCATTGTTGCGTTATATAACTGTCGAAAA
>NZ_DS996873.1 GCF_000156655.1 Holdemanella biformis DSM 3989 | reverse complement strand
ATGTATCTTTTCTCGAAAAACTTCAATTTATTTCGTATAAGAGATAGGGTGATTAAATATATGAACAAATTGAAAGATAAAACAATGAAAGAGTTTCTAGAAAACAATGCCTATTTTGTCGATTTCTTTAATGCATACTTCTTTGATGGAGAAAGAGTTCTTAAACCTGAAAACTGTTTGGAACTTGATTCAGAGATGAATGATTCAAATATGGATCTAGAAAAGCATGTGGATGTGATTCGTAAGTACAATGATGGAAATTTTTATAGTGCATTCATTATTGAAAATCAAAGCTATGTGGATGCTTCGATGGTTGTAAGAGCGGCAGCATATGAGTATGTGGCGTATGATCGAATGTTAAAGAAGTTAAAGAAGAATAAGGCTAAAGAAAAACTACCCATGGTGCATATTCTTGTATTTTATACAGGAGAAAGGCCTTGGAATGCAGCTAGACAGCTTTCTCAGCTAGTCGAGGTGGATGAAAGGTTTGAATCCTATTTCCATGACTACCAGATGAATCTGATTGAAATCACAGGAAATACTTCATATAATTTTAATGAAGAAGACGTACATAATCTATTCTACATATGTCGAAGTATTTATGATCAGTCTATTTATGAAGAAAAGAGTAATGGCTTTGGACTTGTGAAGAGCAGTGTA
>NZ_DS996874.1 GCF_000156655.1 Holdemanella biformis DSM 3989 | reverse complement strand
AATGTCATTAAGTTAAGAGATGACGAACCATCCAGATATTATTGTCTGGATGGTATTTTTATTTGAAGGCACGACGAAAATTGTAGTATTGCTACTACATTTTAAAAAATATATAATATTAGTTGTTAATCATATCGATAGTTAAAAGATACCGGTGATTTGGCTTTCACTTTCCGTTCATTCTGGCGATTAGGACGGATTGGCAGTATTTCTTTAGCTATCAGTGATTCAATATCAGGTGGATTCTTTCCACCTTTTTCTTTTAGGTAGTTACGTATTATATGAAAGGCACGTACATAATTTAATTGATACTCGTATTTTCTGTCTTTTTCTTTAATTTTTATATTGTTACTTACTCTGCTGCAGAAATTATATAACACTAGCTTTGCATAGATTTCCTGCTCTATAAACATTCTTTTCTTTGAATGCAACGCATTTAAATCTAGGTGATATTTCAATTCACGATAACTCGTTTCAATCTCCCAACGAAGGTGGTACAGTTCTTTGATATCTTGTATATTGAATTCGGATTCATCTAAATTTGTAATAACACTTTCGTAGGTATCATCACTTATTTTAAAACGTGCAACACGACATTCAAAATCAAAATATGGGCTTCCGTCAAAAAAATCAAATCTCTGATTCTTAGGGACAAACTTATATATTTCAGGATGAGCTTTTATTTCATTCGTTTGTTTTGTGGTCAAGGTACGACGGACATGCATATCAAATTCTGCATCTGGAAAAGGACCAAAACTACGCAGTACGCTTGTTCTAGAATGAATATCCTTTACCCTGATCAAATACTTATGGTTCTTCATACCTACTTTCACAAAAGAATTGATAGATTCATAGCCTCTGTCCGCGATGAAAATAGCTTTAGGGCCATCATATCTATCCACTATTTCATTGAATGCACCATTTTCATTCATTACGGCATTTCCTTGAAGAACAATATCATCATAAGTACATTCCAATAGATCGTAGCTTGTATTCAGGTGATAGGCGGAGAAAGGCTTATTCGAATTATTAGCCTTATAAAAAGTGGTTTTAGTATCTTTGATAGCACTGCTGATAGGCAGAACAGAACCATCAACAGCGAGAAGGCGATAGCCTTTGTGAAGCTTGATTTTCTGTGTTCGTTCATTGAACATATTGAATAATGTATGAAATGCATCAGGGCGAATTTTACTACGTGCTTGTACAAATGAAGAAGCTGTAGGTGTATCAAGTTTATATCCAAACAATTTAAACATTTCATCTTTTAAAGATCCGGACTCTAATAAAAGCACATTGAAAAGAGTGCTTCCAAAAAGATGTTTTCTTTTTCGGGTAAAATCCTTATTTGAATCAACAACAAATAGAGAAGAAGAATCATTCATGGTTTTGATGCAGAATTTTAACTGCTTTTTTAACGATTTATAATTGTTCATAAGTACCTCCAAAAACATATACCTATAAACAATTGGCCTATTATCAGAAATGATAATAGGCCACACATTTCAATCTGTATGTCAACAAAAAAATTCAAATTTTCTACAAAAAAAGGGGAGCACATTTTTT
>NZ_DS996875.1 GCF_000156655.1 Holdemanella biformis DSM 3989 | reverse complement strand
GCATAAGTAAATTTTCTCCTTCTCTAATAATTAAACAGTTGGAGATAAACTCCTCTAAGAACCGTACGTGCAGTTTTCCCGCATACGGCTCCCCACTGTTACTTTTAAACATTCTTGTTATATATGACTTTGTCACCGCTCCAAATATCAACATGGATATAAGGGTGAATGATTCGGTCATTCCATATATCATAGAACCTTTCCAATTTAAAACTTCTTCTTTGACTCCTTCGGTTTAACCATTTGAACGTTACATATAGTGAATGTTGCCAAAGGTTTCTGACCTCTTTTATCATTCCACTCAAACTGTAGTAGTTAAAACTACCAGTAAGTTTCTTGTTCAACGCCTTCATGAATTCGTCAAATTGAGTGTTTCTATTTTCTTTGACCCATTTCTTTAAGTTTGACTTAAATTGCTTCTTCTTTTTACGACTTATCTTATGTCCTACAGAATAGTAGCCTTTTCTTGTCTTACTGTTGAAATGTGTAAAGCCTAGAAAATCAAATGTTTCTCTTGAATCACTGTATCTTCCAAATGGAAGTATTCGTGTCTTTTCCTTGGATAGTTCCAATCCAAAAAGTTCCATTCTATTAATAACGGCTTCATATACTCTTTGTGCATCTCTTTCATATTGAAACATTATTAAGAAATCGTCGGCAAACCTTACCAGGTATGCTTCTCCACATAACTGTTTCTTGATACACTTTTCAAACCATAAATCCAGTACGTAATGTAGATACACATTGGCCAGTATTGGACTAATCAGTCCGCCTTGGGGTGTTCCTACACTTGTATCCTCATATTTTCCTTCTATCATGACACCTGATTTAAGCATTCTCGCTATATATTTCAGGTAGTTCGGGTCTGCGATATCATTTCGAAGAAATTTCATGAGCCACTCATGATTCACATTATCAAAGAAGCCTTTAATGTCACAGTCCAATATATAGTTTATCTTCTTGTGCATTACGGTATCATTGATTACTTTAATCGCATCATGAGCCTTTCGATTTGGTCTGAATCCATATGAACAATCTAGAAATCTAGGTTCATATACATCACTAAGTATATCTGCCATGGCTCCTTGAAAGAGCCTGTCTTCATAGACCGGTATCCCTAAAGGTCTTTTCTTGCCATTTCCCTTGTCGATTTCAACTCGTCTTACGGGTTGTGGCTTATAGCTAAAACTCTTTAGTCTATGCATCAAGTCATCTATATTTTCATTTAGATTTTCCTGATACACTTCTTTGGTTACCATGTCTATTCCTGGAGCTTTGTCTTTCTTTTGTAGACGATGTTGTCTTATCAAAGACTCCTTGTCTACTCGATACATCAACGTTTCCAGTTTAGGATATCTTTTTGACAATGTTCTTATATCTTGTCGTTTTGTTCCCATGTCTTTGTAACCTCCAGTGTTTTCAACATGTTGCCCTTCAAGAAACGTAACTGTGTTTCGGTCCTTCGCTCCATGTACTTTCATACACTTCATCACTACTATGACCTCTTCGGACTTCTTGCAGTTCTTCCCGTTGTTCTTGTGGTATTGGCACTTGTAACAACAGTACCTTGTTTATCGGAAACTGCAAGACCTCCCAGGTATGCAGTTGATACCTTGACTTCTCGCCCTGCATTACAACGCCGGTGGTGTCCGATTGAATCTGGCATAACGATTCAACCTATGTTGGTTGCGGCTTATATGAGAGCATCACCCACCACTTTGTTGGAACTAACGACGCTAGATTGCTTCAGGCTTTCGCTTTAGGGCTCTAAGTCTTTCCTTCCTACGCTTAACACTGTACCTCACGATACAATGCCCAAGGACTAGATACTGGCCTCTTTGCTCCAAGAGTTACCAGGTTAGGAGTTTCACCCAACTAAATCAACTGCACCGAACTGGCGCACCAT
>NZ_DS996876.1 GCF_000156655.1 Holdemanella biformis DSM 3989 | reverse complement strand
CATTGATGAATATATTGATGACGGCTGGTCGGGAACAAATTTTGACAGACCGAGTTTTCAAAGAATGATTGAGGATATAGAGGCAGGAAAAATCAACTGTGTTGTAACAAAAGACTTATCACGACTTGGCAGAAACTATATTATGACAGGGCAATATACAGAATTGTATTTTCCCAGCCATAATGTCCGTTACATAGCGATTGATGACGGTGTAGACAGCGAAAAGGGCGAAAGTGAGATTGCACCATTTAAGAACATTATCAATGAATGGGTGGCAAGAGATACGAGCCGTAAAGTGAAATCAGCCTTTAAGACAAAATTTGCAGAGGGTGCTCATTATGGGGCTTATGCTCCGTTAGGATATAAGAAACACCCTGACATCAAAGGAAAACTGTTGGTTGATGAGGAAACAAAGTGGATTGTTGAAAAAATCTTTTCCCTAGCTTATCAAGGCTATGGAAGTGCAAAAATCACAAAGATACTGCGAGAAGAAAAAGTCCCGACAGCGTCTTGGCTGAATTTTACAAGGTACGGTACTTTTGCTCATATCTTTGAGGGAAAGCCCGAAAGCAAGCGTTATGAGTGGACAATCGCTCATGTCAAGGCAATCTTAAAGAGTGAAGTTTATATTGGAAACAGCGTTCACAATATGCAGTCTACGGTATCGTTCAAGAGCAAGAAGAAAGTGCGTAAGCCCGAAAGTGAATGGTTTCGAGTAGAAAACACGCACGAACCGATTATTGACAAGGAAGTGTTCTATCGTGTGCAGGAGCAGATAAAATCAAGGCGTAGACAGACAAAGGAAAAGGCAACGCCGATATTTGCAGGGCTTGTCAAGTGTGCGGATTGTGGCTGGTCTATGAGATTTGCGACAAATACGGCAAATAAGACACCATACAGTTATTATGCTTGCAGTTTCTACGGACAATTTGGCAAAGGCTATTGTTCTATGCACTATATCCGTTATGATGTGCTGTATCAAGCTGTATTGGAGCGATTGCAGTATTGGGCTAAGGCAGTACAGCAGGACGAAGAAAAGGTGTTGAACAAAATACAGAAAGTCGGCAATGCAGAGAGAATACGAGAAAAGAAGAAAAAGTCAAATGCCTTGAGGAAAGCCGAGAACCGACAAAATGAGATTGACCGTTTGTTTGCGAAAATGTATGAAGATAGAGCCTGTGAGAAGATAACAGAACGAAACTTCATTATGCTGTCGGGGAAATATCAAAAGGAACAGATAGAATTGGAACAGCAGATAAG
>NZ_DS996877.1 GCF_000156655.1 Holdemanella biformis DSM 3989 | reverse complement strand
ATTGTGAAAGCTATATTTGAAAAACATATGAATCTTCCAAAGACAGATACATTGTATGGAGCAATAGGAATCGATATCAATGTGGACCATATAGCACTATGTGAAACCAATATGGATGGAAATATCGTATTGATCAAGAAGTATCCAATCCATAAGGAGAATACCAAGAACAAACGAAATGAAGAACTGTATCAGCTGGCCATTGAAATCATGGAATTTTGTAAATCCAAGAAGAAAAGTCTGGTCGTTGAAGACTTGAATTTCAAACAGTTGAAAATAAGGATGCTCTATCGCCCTAAAAAACAAAATAAAACATTATCGAGTTTTGCGTATAAAGAAGATATTAGAAAAAGTAGAAAGAAAATGTTTGATGAATGAAGTGGATGTAATCAAAGTAGATCCAAAGAATACGAGTAAGATTGGAAAAGAAAAGTATACAAAGATCAAAGGATTGAGTGTACATTATTGTGCAGCCTATGTCATCAATCCTAGAGGTATGGGATTTGTGGATTAAATAAGATAAATAATCAGAACCAGAAGTTTATGATATCTTACTGGATGATAGATACATAGATTATGGATGAAATTCTGAAGTATTTATAAATAAAAGCATACAATAAAAACTCCATCGATAAAGACTGAATGGATCGGGATACCGAATGATTCAGAAAGATGGAGTGGAT
>NZ_DS996878.1 GCF_000156655.1 Holdemanella biformis DSM 3989 | reverse complement strand
AATTTCTAGAAAACAATGCCTATTTTGTCGATTTCTTTAATGCATACTTCTTTGATGGAGAAAAAGTTCTTGAAGCTATGAATTGTGAAGAACTCGATTCTGAGATGAATGATGCGAATATGGATCTTGAAAAACATGTGGATGTGATTCGTAAGTACAATGATGGAAATCTTTATAGTGCATTCATTATTGAAAATCAAAGTTGTGTGGATATGTCCATGGTTGTAAGAGCGGCTGTCTATGAGTTTGTAGCTTATGACAGATTGTTAAAAAAGTCAAAGAAGAATAGGATTAAAGAAAAACTGCCAATGGTGCATATTCTTGTATTTTATACAGGAGAAAAGCCTTGGAATGCAGCTAGACAGCTATCACAGCTAGTTGAGGTGGATGAAAGATTCAAATCCTATTTCCATGACTACAAAATGAATCTGATTGAAATCACAGGAAATACTTCATATAATTTTAATGAAGAAGACGTGCATAATCTATTTTACATATGTCGAAGTATTTATGATCAGTCTATTTATGAAGGAAAGAGTAACAGCTTTGGACTTGTAAA
>NZ_DS996879.1 GCF_000156655.1 Holdemanella biformis DSM 3989 | reverse complement strand
TGCTTCGACATCAGCAAGTACAAGTGCTTCAACTAGTGCATCTACATCAGCTAGTACTTCAGCATCAACAAGCGCATCTACAAGTGCTTCAACTAGTGCAAGTACATCGGCATCAACAAGTGCTTCTACATCAGCTAGTACATCGGCATCAACAAGTGCTTCTACTTCAGCAAGTACATCGGCAAGTACTTCTGCTTCAACTAGTGCAAGTACATCGGCATCTACAAGCGCCAGCACATCAGCAAGTACTTCTGCTTCAACTAGTGCAAGTACATCGGCTTCAACAAGTGCAAGCACATCTGGATCAACAAGTGCTTCAACTAGTGCAAGTACATCGGCATCAACAAGCGCTTCAACTTCAGCTAGTACTTCGGCTTCAACAAGTGCTTCAACTTCAGCAAGTACAAGTGCTTCAACTAGCGCAAGTACTTCAGCTTCAACAAGTGCTTCAACTAGTGCAAGTACATCTGCTTCAACTAGTGCTTCTACAAGCGCAAGTACATCGGCATCAACAAGCGCAAGTACTTCGGCAAGTACTTTGGCATCAACAAGTGCTTCTACATCAGCTAGTACTTCAGCATCAACAAGTGCTTCAACTAGTGCAAGCACATCAGCAAGTACTTCTGCTTCAACTAGTGCAAGTAC